>CAWFWL010000001.1:0-1075889 GCA_963819535.1 uncultured Actinomycetes bacterium
TCCTCGCGCGCGTCGTCGAGGACCGCGACGGCGCAGCGTTCCCCGACACGCTCGTCGGCACCGACTCGCACACGACGATGGTGAACGGCCTCGGTGTGCTCGGCTGGGGAGCGGGCGGGATCGAAGCGGAGGCTGCGATGCTGGGCCAGCCGCTGTCGATGCTCGTGCCGCAGGTCGTCGGCTTCAAGCTGAGCGGCCAGCTGCCCGACGGGTCGACGGCCACCGACCTCGTGCTCACCGTCACCGAGATGCTCCGCAAGACAGGCGTTGTCGGCAAGTTCGTCGAGTACTACGGCGAGGGGCTCGCTGGCCTCTCGCTCGCCGACCGCGCCACGATCGGGAACATGTCGCCGGAGTACGGCGCGACCTGCGGCTTCTTCCCCGTCGACGCCGTGACGCTCGACTACCTTCGCCTGACGGGCCGCAGCGACGAGCGCGTCGCCCTCGTCGAGGCGTACTGCAAGGAGAACCTCCTCTGGCACGACCCGAGCGTGCATGCGACGTACAGCGAGATCGTCGAGCTCGATCTCGGCGATGTCGAGCCGTCGCTCGCCGGCCCGCGCCGGCCGCAGGATCGCGTGCCGCTCGCGCGCGCCAAGCAGAGCTTCACCGAGGCACTCGGCACGTTCGGCGTCGACTACGCGAACGGCTCGTCCGACAGCGCCGTCGCCGGCACGTTCCCCGCATCGGACCCGACGACCGAGCAGCAGCCCGCCGGCCGCCCTGAGCCGGTCCCCGACCTCGCGCCGGCCGTCGCCACGGCGCCCGCGCATCACGCGACGCGGGTCGCGGGTGCCGACTACGAGCTCGACCACGGCTCCGTCGTGATCGCGGCGATCACGTCGTGCACGAACACGTCGAACCCCCAGGTGATGGTCGCCGCCGGGCTGCTTGCCCGCAACGCGATCGAGAAGGGGCTCGACCGGAAGCCGTGGGTCAAGTCGTCGCTCGCTCCCGGGTCGAAGGTCGTCACCCGCTACTACGAGCAGGCCGGGCTGCAGGAGCACCTCGACGCACTGGGCTTCAACACCGTCGGGTACGGATGCACGACCTGCATCGGCAACTCCGGGCCACTCGCCGACGAGATCTCCGGTGCGATCGCCGAGGGCGAGCTCGTCGTCTGCTCCGTGCTCTCCGGGAACCGAAACTTCGAGGCGCGAATCCATCCCGAGGTGAAGGCCAACTACCTCGCGTCGCCGCCGCTCGTCGTCGCCTACTCGCTCGCGGGCCGCATGGACATCGATTTCGAGCACGAGCCGATCGGGACCGGCTCGGGTGGCGAGGACGTCTTCCTGCGCGACATCTGGCCGAGCGCCGGCGAGGTCGGCGACACGATCGCCTCGTCGGTGCGCGCCGAGCAGTTCGCCGAGACGTACGCCGACGTCTTCACGGGCGACGACGAATGGCGGTCGCTGCCCGTCCCGGCCGGCGAGCTCTTCGCGTGGGAGCCCAACTCGACATACGTGCGGCTACCGCCGTACTTCGACGGGATGTCGGCCGACCCCGACGGCTTCGACGACGTCAAGGGCGCCCGCGTGCTCGTCTGGCTCGGCGACTCGGTGACGACCGACCACATTTCCCCCGCCGGCGCGATCAAGCCCGACTCGCCCGCCGGCGAGTACCTCGTCGCACACGGCGTCGAACGGAAGGACTTCAACACGTACGGCGCGCGCCGCGGCAACCACGAGGTGATGATCCGCGGCACGTTCGCGAACGTCCGCTTGCGCAACAAGCTCGTCCCCGGCTCGGAAGGCACCTGGACCCTGCACGTCCCGTCGGGCGAGGAGATGACGGTGTATCGCCGCCGTCGCAGCGCTACCTCGCGGCAGGCACGCCGACGATCGTGCTCGCCGGCAAGGAATACGGGTCGGGCTCGTCGCGCGACTGGGCGGCAAAAGGCCCGAACCTGCTCGGTGTCCGCGCCGCGATCGCCGAGTCGTACGAGCGGATCCACCGCTCCAACCTGCTGATGATGGGCGTGCTGCCGTTGCAGTTCATGGACGGCGAGACGCCGGAGACGCTCGGGCTGACCGGGCGGGAGTCGTACGCGATCGAGAACGTCGAGAACGGCGACGCGGACGAGGTGACGGTGCGCGCCGACGGCAAGGAGTTCCGCGCGCGGGTCCGCCTCGACACGCCGCGCGAACGCGAGTACTTCCAGCACGGCGGCATCCTCCCGTACGTGATCCGCCGGCTGCTCGCAGGCTCCTGACGTCCGGCGAGCCGCTGCTCGTCGTCGTCACCGGCCCGCCTGGTGCCGGCAAAACGGGCATCGCCGCCGAGGTGCGCGCTCACCTCGCCCTGCCGTTGCTCGCGAAGGACACGTTCAAGGAGACGCTCGGCGAGTCGCTCGGCGTCACGGCACGGTCGGCGTCCCAACGACTCGGCACCGCCGTCTTCGAGCTGCTCACGGCAACGGTGCACGAGCTGCTCGCCCAACGAGTGTCATTGATCGTCGAAGCGAACTTCACGCGGGACAGCGCATTGTTCACCGGGCTGCCGCCGTGCCGGATCGCGCAGGTTCATGTCAGCGCGTCGCCCGCAACCCTGCGCACGCGGCTGCTCAGTCGGGGCCGCGACCGGCACCCGGTCCACTACGACCGCGAGGTGGCGAACGAGATCGCGGCGCGCGCGGCCGCGGGCGAATGGGATCCGCTGCCACTGGCGGGAGTGCTCCTCCGGATCGACACGACGCACGGGTTTCCCTCAGACCTCCCGGCGCAGCTCGACCGTGCCCTGGCGGGAGGCAAGGTGACGCTCTTCTGACGCGCGAAGCGGTGATACTCGCGGGCGCGTGATCGCCCTCCTCGGCAACCTGTCTCGTGACCTGCTTCCCGGGCGGCCACCTCACGTCGGCGGTGGCCCGTACCACGGCGCCCGGGCGCTGCAGCGCTTGCGGGTGCCGGCGAGGATCGTCACGCGTTGCGCCGTCGCCGACCGCGATGCGCTGCTGCCGCCGGTGGTGCGCCTCGGCACACCCGTGCGACTGCTCGTCGGCTCGCAGACCGCGACCTTCTCGTTCGCCTACACCGGCGAGCGGCGCGAGATGCGCATGGACGCGCTCGGCGACACCTGGCTCCCGGCCGACCTGCCCGACCTGCCCCCGCTCCGCTGGGCGCATGTCGCACCGCTGGCGCGCCACGAGTTTCCCGTAGAGACGATCGCGGCACTGGCGCGCCGCTGCCGGATCTCGTTCGACGGGCAAGGGCTCGTGCGCGCCTCGCAGGTGGGGCCACTGCGGCTCGACACCGACTACGACCCCGAGGTCCTGCGGCACGTCTGGGCGCTGAAGCTGTCCGACGAGGAAGCCGAGGTGATCGGCGACCCGCGAGCGCTCGGCGTGCGCGAGGTGCTCGTCACGCACGGCTCGCGCGGCGCGACCGTCTACACCGGCACGACGGCGGAGCACGTGAGCGCGCGCGGCGTCGACGCCGACCCGACGGGCGCGGGCGACGCCTTCATGACCGCGTACGTCGTCGCACGAAGCGCCGGCTTCGGGCCTGTCGGCGCCGCCAGGCGCGCGACCGCGGTCGTTGCTGCGGTGCTCGTGCGGCGATGATCGCGCTCGTCTCGACCGCGGCCGGCACGTTCGCCGTCGACCTCGACACGGAGGAGGTGACGCCGTACGAGGCCGAGCTCGAACCGGTGGAGATCCCGATCCTGAACCTGCCGCGCCTCGTCGCGGCGGCCGCCGCGGGCTGCGACGGTCATCGCCGTGGTCGACACGCAGCCGCCGCTTCTCGTGTCGCACGACGCGGGCACCACCTGGCGCGAGTCGGGACGCGGGCCTGCCGCCCGGGCGCGCCGATCGCGATCGCCGCCGACGACCCGACAGCGCGGTCTTCGCCGGCCGCAACCGCCTCTACGTGACGACGAACGGCGGCGTGTTCTGGAACGCCGCTCTCCGTCGAGCTGCCCGAGATCGCCGCCGTCCTGGCTCAGAGGCTGAACTCGCCGCGCGCGACCACGACGGCCGAGCCGCCGACGAGCGACGCGGTCGACTCGGTCTCCCTCGCCGTACGCCTCCGCGTACAGCGTCGAGGGGCGCTTCGATCTCCGCGCCCTGGGCGATCTCGATCCGCTCGCCGAACGGCGATTCGGCCGTGGCGGGCGAGGTGGATCGCGAGCGGCCCGGCGGCGGAGCCGGTCGCCGGGTCCTCGGCGACACCGTGGCCCGGCGCGAACATCCGCGTCTTCCAGCGCGGCCCCTCGACGTGCGCGAAGCAGTTGACGCCGTCGCTCGGTGGCTCGCGCGAGCGCCACCAGGTCCGGGGCGAGCGCGGCAACCTCCTCGGGCGAGCCCAGCTCGACGTAGACGTGTCCCGGCCCGAGGTCGTAGCGCTCGACCGGCAGGCCCGAGCCCTCGACGCCGAGCGCCGCGAGGATCGCCGCGGCATTCGGCTCGAGGCCTCCAGACTCGGGATGCGGCTGCTCCATCTCGCCGAAGACGATCCTCGGCCCCTCGCGCGTCAAGCTCGACAGGCACGACGCCCGCGCTCGGTCTCGAGCCGGATCACGATCTTCGAGAGCGGGCCGCCGAGCACGAACGCCGCTCCGAGCGTCGGGTGGCCGGCGAACGGCAGCTCGTTCGCCGGGCGTGAAGATCCGGATGCGGACGTCGGCGTCGTCGGACGGTCGGCGGCAGCACGAACACGGTCTCCGAGAGGTTCATCTCGCGCGCGAGCGTCTGCATCGTCACCGTGTCGAGGTCGCGGGCGTCGGTGAAGACGGCGAGCTGGTTGCCCGGCGAGCGGCACGTCGGTGAAGACGTCGCCGACGACGTAGCGGAAGCGGCGCATCGACTCGGAACCTACCCGCGCCCTTGTGCTGTGACCGCCCGGTAGCAGAGAATCGGCGCCAGCGTCCCGAACTCCCCCCAAGGAGGTCGAGTGGCAGGCCACGGACACACGACAAGGACCGGCAATGCTGCACGCTCGGGCTACGCGCAGGAGCTCTCGCGGCGAGATGAGCGGGTTCTCGAACTTCGCGATCTCGTTCACGATCATCTCGATCCTCGCCGGGACTGCCTGACGCCTGTACTATCATCGCGCATCAACTACGGCGGCCCGGTCGCGATGCGTAGGGCTGGCCGATCGTCTGGCGTCTTCGTGATCATCGTCGCGCTCGCGAATGGCCGAGATCGCGTCGAAGTACCCGACCGCCGGCGGCGCTCTACTACTGGGCCTCGAAGATGGGCGGCGCCCGGCTGGGGCTGGTTCACCGGCTGGTTCAACCTGATCGGGCAGATCGCGATCACGGCGGCATCGACTACGGCGCCGCGATCTTCACCGACGCGCTGCTGCAGCTGCTCTGGCCGAGCCACTTCGACCGGCACGGCGCACGAGGTGATCTACGTCTACGCGGTGATCCTCGGCGCTCCACGCGCTGATGAACATCGTTCAGCGTGAAGCTCGTCGCGCTGCTGAACGACATCTCGGTGTGGTGGCACATGGCTCGGCGTGCTGATCATCGTCGGGTCCTGATCGTCGTGCCCGACCATCACCAGTCGTTCGTCGACCGTCTTCTCGAAGACGATCAACAACAGCGGCTTCTCGCACGGCTGGCTTCTGGTTCGTGCTTCCTGCTCGGACTGCTGCAGGCGCAGTACACGTACACGGGCTACGACGCCTCGGCCCACATGAGCGAGGAGACGCGGAAGGCCTCGCGGCCGCGGCGCGCGGCGTCATCATGTCGGTCGTCATCTCGGCCGTCTTCGGCTACATCCTCGCGCTCGGGGTCACCTTCGCGATCCAGGACTTCAGGGCACGATCGCGGCCGGCACGTTCGCGGTCAAGCAGATCTGCCTCGACTCGCTCGGGCACGACGACGGCGAAGGTGATGCTCGCGATCATCGTCGGTCGCGCAGTTCTACTGCGGGATGTGCGTCGATCACCGTCGGCGTCGCGGATGATGTTCGCCTTCTCGCGTGACGGCGCAGTGCCCGGGCCATCGCTGTGGCGTCAGCTGAGCGGCCAGCGCGTGCCGTACGATCGCCGTGATCGCGATCGCCGTGCTGGCGTTCCTGTGCGCGTTCCCGGCGTACTTCGGCACGAACGGCGCCGTCGGCGTACGCCGCGGTGACGTCGATCGCCGTGATCGGGCTCTACATCGCGTACGCGATCCCGATCTACCTGCGCCTGCGCAGGGCGACGCGTGGGAGCCGGGCGAATGGACGCTCGGCAAGCACTACCGGTGGATCGGCACCGATCGCCGTGCCTGTGGATCGTGCTTCATCGCGATCCTCTTCATGCCGCCGCTCAGTCCGGCGGGCATCCCGTGGAACGACAACTTCACTGGCTCGTCGTCAACTACGCGCCGATCGCCGTGCTGCGGGACGCTGCTCCTCGTCGGCGGCTGGTGGATCGCTGTCGGCGCAACAAGTGGTTCAAGGGGCCGATCGTGCAGGGCACGCCGAGGAGCTCGAGCGGATCGAGGCGGAGTTCGAGCACCCCGCGCCTCCCGGCGTGCGGCGCCCTCGTCGGCGTAGGATCGACGTCGGATACCGGATCGGAGGGAGCCGGCGCGCGCCGGCTCCCTCCACGAAGGAGGCAAGTCGTGCTGACGCTCGAGGAGCTGCGCGCGGATCACGTCGATCGACACGGTGATCATGGCCGTTCACCGACATGCAGGGCCGGCTGCTCGGCAAGCGGCTGCACCGCGACTTCTTCTTCGACCAGATCGAGCACGGCCACGGCACCGAGGGCTGCAACTACCTGCTCGCGCTCGACATGGAGATGGATCCCGTTCCCGGCTACGAGATGGCGTCCTGGGAGCGCGGCTACGGCGACTTCGACCTCGCGCCCGACCTCGGGACGCTGCGGCGCATCCCGTGGCTCGAGGCGACGGCGCTCGTGCTCTGCGACGTCGCAGTGGAACGACGGGGCGCCGGTGCGCGCCGTCGCCCCGGCAGGTGCTGCGCGCGCAGGTCGAGCGGGCGCGCGCACT
The DNA here is from genome assembly GCA_963819535.1 of uncultured Actinomycetes bacterium. Lineage (GTDB taxonomy): Bacteria > Actinomycetota > Thermoleophilia > Gaiellales > Gaiellaceae > PALSA-600. Next base: position 6,946 of record CAWFWL010000001.1, read on the forward strand.
CGGCTTCGAGGTGATGGTCGGCTCGGAGCTCGAGTTCTACTTCCTCCGCGAGACGTACGAGGAGGCGCACGCGAAGGGCTACAGCGACCTGACGCCGTCGGTGCCGTACATCCTCGACTACCACATCCTCGCCGACGACCTACGACGAGCCGCTGCTGCGTCAGATCCGCAACGGCATGCACGGCGCCGGCATCCTCGTCGAGACGTCGAAGGGCGAGGCCTGGCCGGGGCAGCAGGAGATCAACTTCCGCTACGCGGACGCGCTGACGATGGCCGACAACCACGTCGTCTACAAGAACGGCGCCAAGGAGATCGCGCACCTGAACGGCTGCTCGATCACGTTCATGGCGAAGCCCGACCACACGTGGATCGGCTCGTCGTGCCACATCCACTCGTCGCTCTGGCGCGACGGCGAGAGCGCGTTCGCGGGCGAGACCGAGACGTTCCGCCAGTACCTCGCCGGGCAGATCGCGTGCGCGCGCGAGCTCGCGTTGTTCTTCGCGCCGAACATCAACTCGTACAAGCGGTTCGCGGCGGGCTCGTGGGCGCCGACGACGCTCGCCTGGGGCGTCGACAACCGCACGTGCGGCTTCCGGATCGTCGGCTCCGGGACGGCGATGCGCGTCGAGACGCGCATCCCCGGCGGCGACGTCAACCCGTACCTCGCGTTCGCCGCGACGATCGCGCGGGCCTGCTACGGGATCGAGAACGAGCTGGAGCTGCCGCCCGCGCTCGAGGGGAACGCGTACGTCTCGGACGCCGAGCGCTTCCCGTCGACGCTGCGCGAGGCGATCGCGGCGCTCGAGTCGGGCACGATGGCGCGCGCAGCGCTCGGCGACGACGTCGTCGATCACTACCTGAACTACGCACGCACCGAGCAGGGGCTGTTCGACAAGGTCGTCACGTCGTGGGAGCGGGAGCGGCTGTACGAACGTGGGTAAGCCCGTCGTCGGCATCACGACGTATCTGACGCGCGCCGCGTGGGGCGCGTGGGATCTCGAGGCGGCGCTCGTTCCCGCGTCGTACGTGCGCGCGGTCGAGCGGGCGGGAGGTGCGCCGCTCCTCGTGCCGCCGGGTGCCGGCGGTGGAGGAGACGCTCGACGCGCTCGACGGGCTCGATCTTCTCGGGCGGCTCCGATCTCGATCCGGACCTCTACGGCGCCGAGGCGCACGCCGAGACGGACGGACGTCGTCCGCGAGCGCGACGACTTCGAGCTGACGCTGATGCAGGCGGCGCTGGCGCGCGACCTGCCGGTGCTCGCGATCTGCCGGGGCTCGCAGGTGCTGAACGTCGCGCTCGGCGGCGACCTCGAGCAGCACCTGCCGGACCGGGTCGGCACGGAGGCGCACAAGCGAGACGCCGGGCGTCTTCGCCGAGCACGACGTGGCAGTCGCTGCCGGAGACGCGCCTCGCGTCGATCCTCGGCGACCGCCACGACGTCAAGTCGCACCACCACCAGGGCTTCGGCGACCTCGGCCGCGGCCTGCGCGAGTCGGCGCGCGCCCCCGACGGCACGGTCGAGGCACTCGAGGATCCCACGAGGCGCTTCACCCTCGGCGTCCTCTGGCACCCGGAGGAGGGCGAGGACCTGGCGCTCTTCGAAGCGCTCGTCGTCGAAGCCGCGCGCAAGCTAACTCCTCCGGCCAGGGCCACGCGGGACGTGACCCGTCGCCAAACCAAGGTGACAAAAGTGTGACGTTCTTTCCACAGACGATGCGCGCTCGCATCGGCGGCCTTAGCGTGACGCGATGCCCCGTCGTCCGCCGATCGACCCCCAGGGCTACTACCACGTCGGGTCGCGTGGCAACTACGGCCAACTGCTCTTTCGCACGCCGCATCAGTACGAGCTCTTTCTCCGTCTCTACGCTCGCTCGGCCACGAAATACGCCTGGGAGACGCTGGCGTGGGTGCTGATGCCGAACCACCACCACTTCATCATCAAGCTCACTCAAGGCGGCCTGTCCGAGGGTCTACGCGAGCTGCACGGCTGCGTTTTCGCGGCGAATTCACGCGATGTACGGCATGACCGGCCAGGGACACCTCGTTCGCCACGCGTTCTTCGGCCGCGAGCTGAAGAGCGACGCCGAGATCGTTGTCGCTTGCCGCTACGTCGATCTCAACGAGCCGAGCGCGACCGGCAGACGCCCAGAGGCAACTCAGTGGGGCGGCTATCGCGCAACCATCGGGCTCGAACGCCCTCGCGCGTTCCATAAGCCGGACGAGCTGCTGGGAATCATCGCTCCATCGCCGAACGCCGCTCGAGCCGCCTACCGGCAGTTCGTCCAGGAAGGCCTTGGCGCCGCGGGACATGACCCGTCGCCAAACCAAGGTGTCGGAAGTGCACCGCGAAGTCATGGTTGAATCGCGCTCGTGACCGTTACCGTTGTCAACCCGGCGACCGAGGAGACGATTGCGATCGCTCGCCCTCGGCGGGGGTCGACGAGACGGACGCGGCGGTGGCGCGGGCTCGCGCGGCGTTACCCCGGCTGGCGGGCGGTCTCGCCGGCCGATCGTGGGCGGCTGCTGCGGCGGCTCGCACGCTCGTCGAGGAGCACGGACGAGGAGCTCGCGCGGATCGAGTCCGCCAACGTCGGCAAGCCGATCGCCGGGGCGCGCGGCGAGGTCGGCATGGTCGCCGACGTCTTCCACTTCTACGCCGGCGCGGTCGACAAGCGCCACGGCGAGACGATCCCCGTCGCGGGCGGCGTCGACATGACGTTCCGCGAGCCGCTCGGCGTCGTCGGCCTGATCGTGCCCTGGAACTTCCCGCTCAACATCGCGTCGCTGGAAGCTCGGGCCGGCGCTCGCCTGCGGCAACACCGTCGTGCTCAAGCCGGCGGAGCTGACGCCGCTCTCCGCGCTCCGCCTCGCCGAGCTCGTGCTCGAGGCCGGGATCCCCGAAGGCGTCGTCAACGTCGTCGTCGGCAAGGGCTCCGTCGTCGGGCAGCGGCTCGTCGAGCACCCCGACGTCGCGAAGATCGGCTTCACCGGCTCGACCGAGGTCGGGCGCGTCAGTGATGCAGGGCGCTGCCGCGACGATCAAGCGCGTGACGCTCGAGCTCGGCGGCAAGTCCGCGAACGTCGATCTTCGCCGACGCCGACCTCGAGCGGGCCGCAGCCGCCGCGCCGTACGCCGTCTTCGACAACGCCGGCCAGGACTGCTGCGCCCGCTCGCGCATCCTCGTCGAGCGAAGCGCCTACGACCGCTTCGCCGAGCTGCTCGTCGACGCGACGCGCAACGTCAAGGTCGGCGACCCGAGCGACGACGCGACCGAGATGGGCCCGCTCATCTCCGCGCAGCACCGCGAGACCGTCGCGAGCTTCGTCGAGACCGAGCCGCTCTTCCGCGGCGACACGCCGGCGGGCAAGGGCTACTGGTACCCGTGCACGATCGTCGAGGCGACGAACGACGACCGCATCGCGCGCGAGGAGGTCTTCGGCCCGGTCGCCGCGCTGATCCCGTTCGAGGACGAGGCCGATGCGATCCGGATCGCGAACGACACGCCCTACGGCCTCTCGGGCTCGATCTGGACGCAGAACGGCGCGCGCGCCCTGCGCGTCGCGCGCGCGCTCGAGACCGGCGTGCTGAGCATCAACTCGAACAGCTCCGTCCGCGTGTCGACGCCGTTCGGCGGCTTCAAGCAATCGGGCTTCGGCCGCGAGCTCGGCATGCACGCGCTCGACGGCTACTCGGAAGTGAAGAACGTCTACTACTCGACGGAGGGCTGATGGGGCGTCTCGACGGCAAGGTGTGCGTGATCACCGGCGCAGGCGGCGGCATGGGCCGCGAAGCCGCGATCGTCTTCAGCGAGGAAGGCGCACAGGTCTGCGTCGCCGACGTCGAACGCAGAGGCCGCGGAGGAGACAGTTGCGCGTGCCGCGACGCGTTCGCGCACCAGGTCGACGTCGCCGACGAGGCGAGCGTCGAGGCGATGATGAACGCCACAGCCGAGCGCTTCGGCGGCATCGACGTCCTCTACAACAACGCCGGCATCTCGCCCGAACGACGACGCATCGGTGCTCGGACACGAGCGTCGAGGCGTGGGATCGCGTGCAGGCGGTGAACACCAAGGGCGTCTTCCTCTGCTGCAAGCACGGCATCCCCCACCTGCTCGAGCGCGGCGGCGGCTCGGTGATCAACGTCGCGAGCTTCGTCGCGATCGTCGGCGCAGCGACCAGCCAGATCTCCTACACGGCGTCGAAGGGCGCCGTCCTCTCGATGACGCGCGAGCTCGCGGTGCAGTTCGCGCGGGAGAACATCCGCGTCAACGCGCTCTGCCCCGGCCCGGTCGAGACGCCGCTGCTGCTCTCGATCTTCGGCGACGATCCCGGCTGCGCTCGAGCGTCGCCGCCGTCCACTGGCCGACAGGACGGCTCGCGAAGCCGCGCGAGGTCGTGAACGGCGCGCTCTTCCTCGCCTCCGACGAGTCGTCGTACGTCACCGGCTCGACGTTCCTCGTCGACGGCGGACTCACCGCCGCCTACGTCACACCCGAGTAGATGCGCGTCTGCCTGATGCTCGAGGGCCAGGAGGGCATCGAGTGGGAGCAATGGCTCGCCCTCGCGACCGCCGCCGAGGCAGCCGGGCTCGACGGGCTCTTCCGCTCCGACCACTACCGCTCGATCATGCGCGGCGACCCCGCCGGCTCGCTCGACGCGTGGACGACCCTGGCGGCGCTCGCAGCCAGAACGGAGCGCTTGCGGCTCGGCACGATGGTCTCACCGGTCACCTTCCGGCCGGCGTCGGTGCTCGCGAAGGCGGTCGCGACCGTCGACCACATCTCGCACGGACGGGTCGAGCTCGGGATCGGCGCAGGCTGGTTCGAGGCCGAGCACCAGACCTACGGGTTCCCGTTCCTGACGACCCGCGACCGGCTCGACGAGCTCGAGCGCCAGCTCGCCGAGATCACGCGCCAGTGGACCGAGGCGGCCGACGTCTGGCCGAAACCGGTCCAAGCTCCGCGCCCGCCGATCATCGTCGGCGGCACGGCGAAGCCGCGCACCGTGCGGGCGGCGGTTCGGTTCGCCGACGAGTACAACACGGTCTTCCCGAGCGTCGACGAGGCGCGGGAGCGGCGCCGCATCCTCGACGACGCCGCCCGCGAGGCGGGCCGTGAGCCGCTCCGGTTCTCGATGATGATCGGCTGCCTCGTCGGCCGCGACCAGAGCGAGCTCGACGCGAGGCTCGCCCGCTACCGCGAGATCGTCGGCCCTGATCCACCGCCCATCACCGGCACCGTCGAGGAAGTCGTCGAACTCCTGCAGGCGTACGAGGCCGCCGGTGTCGAACGCGCGATGCTGCAGCACCTCGTGCACGAGGACGTCGAGATGGTGGACGTGCTTGGCGACGTCGCTGCCCGACTACGCTAGCCCGATGCGCCTGTTCGTCGTGCGCCACGCCGAAGCTGCGCCCGGCGAACCGGATGACCTGCGGCCGCTCACCGACGCCGGCCTGGTCGCCGCGCGCGCGCTCGGCGCCACACTCGCCTCCGAGGGGATCCAGCTCGTGCTCTCGAGCCCGCTGCTGCGAGCCAGGGAGACTGCGGAAGAGATCGCCCGCGCCGGTGGCGCCCCGCTCGAGGTCGAGGAACGCCTCGCTCCCGGGACGACTCCGGCCGCGGTGTACGCCGCCGTCGAGGGCCGAGGCGAGACCGTCGTTGCGGTCGGCCACCAGCCCGACTGCAGCGAGGTCGTGCTGGCGTTCACCGGGCGGCTCGTCGAGTTCGCGCCGGCCGCGTTCGCCGAGGTCGAGCTCTGAGCGCCGTCGAGGTCAGAGGGCTTCGCAAGCGCTACGGCGAACACGAGGCGCTTCGCGGCATCGACTTCACGATCGAGGCTGGCGAGGTGTTCGGCCTCCTCGGCCCGAACGGCGCGGGCAAGACGACGACGGTCGAGATCCTGGAGGGCTACCGCGGCCGGGACGCGGGCTCGGTCGAGGTGCTCGGCGTCGACCCGCAGCGGGGCGGCCGCGCCTGGCGTGAGCAGATCGGAGTCGTCCTGCAGTCGTCGTCGCTGTATCCGAACCTGACCGTTCGCGAGAGCCTCGACGTGTTCGCCGGGTACTACCGCGCGCCACGCGACGCCGGTGAGGTGATCGCGATCATCGGCCTCGAGGAGAAACGCGACGCGCGCGTGCGCACCCTGTCGGGTGGGCAGCAGCGGCGGCTCGATCTCGGCCTCGGCCTGATCGGCGACCCCGACCTGATCTTCCTCGACGAACCGACGACCGGCTTCGACCCCGGTGCCCGGCGGAACGCCTGGGAGACGATCCGCAACCTGCGCTCGCTCGGCAAGACGATCCTGCTGACGACGCACTACCTCGACGAGGCGGAGCAGCTGGCCGACCGCGTCGCCGTGCTGCGCGACGGCGCGATCGTGCGCGTCGGAGCGCCGTCGGAGCTGACCGGCGGCGCCGTCGAGACGGAGATCCGGTACGTGCGGAACGGCGAGGAGATCGTCGAGCGGACGCACGAGCCGACGCGGCGCCTGCACGAGTTGACCGCCGAAGCGCTCGCCCGGGGCGAGGAGCTCGAGCGGCTCGAGGTACGCCGCCCGACGCTGGAGGACGTGTACCTGGAGCTGACGGCGGAATGAGGCTCTTTCTCCACGAGGTGCGAACCGAGCAGCTGCTGTTCTGGCGGAACCGCGAGTCGGCGTTCTTCACGTTCTTCCTGCCGATCCTCTTCTTCCTGATCTTCGGCTCGATCTACGGCAACAGCATCATCACGAAGGAGCACATCCGCGCCGCGCCGTTCCTGCAGGCGGGGATGATCGGCTACGGCGTCGCCTCGACGGCGTTCGCGGGGCTGGCGATCACGATGGTGATCCGCCGGGAGAGCGGCGTCCTCAAGCGCATCCGTGCGACGCCGCTGCCGCCGGCGACCTACCTCCTCGCCGTGCTCGTCTCCACCTTCGTCGTCTTCCTGATCGAGGCGACGCTGATCGTGATCCTCGGCCGGCTGCTCTTCCACATCGCCGTCCCCGACCGGCTCGCCTCGGTGTTCGTCGTGCTGCTGATCGGCGCGGGCTGTTTCGCGGCGATGGGGCTCGGGCTCACGGCACTCGTCCGCTCGGCGGAGGGCTCGTCGGCGGTCGTCAACTTCGTCTACCTGCCGATGGCGATCATCTCCGGCACGTTCTTCACGCCGAAGGAGTTCCCGTCGTTCCTGCGAGCGATCGCAGACGTCCTCCCGCTGACGTACTACACGCGGTTGACGCGCGACGTGATGGTGCGTGACCACCACGTCTGGTCGGAGTGGCGCTCGATCAGCGCGGTTCTGATCTGGGGCGCGGTCGGGTTGATCGGCGCCGTGCGCGGCTTCCGTTGGCAGCCGCGCGAGTCCTAAAGGGCGCGCTCGACCGCATCGAGCATGCGGTTCGCCTGCCGCCGCGCGACAGCGTCGAGGCTCGGACCGGCGAGCCGCCCAAGCAACCCGGAGAGCCGGAGCTCCGCCTGCCAGCGCATCGATGTCCCGTCACCGTCGGGCGCCAGGTCGAACGTCGACCTGACGTCGGCGCCGCTTCCGTGAGCACGGAGCGACGCGTGCTCGCCCGGCCGCCGCTCGAGCACCTCGAACCTGATCGTCACGCCCGGCGCGAGCGGGAGCGGCGGCTTCACCTTCGCCTCCCAGTGGTCGCGGTCGACCACGCGCTGCCCGCGCACCGCCGGCAGCGCGGAGAGCATCACGTCCGGATCGGTCAGCAGTTCGAACACCCGCTCCGGGGGTGCGGCGAACCTGCGCTCTCCGGAGACGGCATCCACCCCGCGACGCTAGCGCGTGAGCGTCACCTTCGAGAGCCCGAGGGGATGGTCGAGGTCGACGCCGCGCAGCCGGGCGAGGCGGAGAGCTGCCAGCTGGCCCGGCACGACGGCCGTCAGCGGGCTCAGCCACTCCGGTACGCCGCGCAGCAGCGGAAACGCGACGTCCGCGCGTGCGAGGAGCGCGTCGTCGTCGGAGGCGACGATCAACCGAGCTCCTCGCCTGGCGACCCCGTCGATTGCCTCCCCCATCGAGGCCTGCGCCGGTCCCGAGGGCGCGATCGCGAACACCGGCCAGCCCGCCGCGACCGCCGCAACCGGCCCGTGCATCAGGTCAGCGCCGGAATAGGCCTCGAAGAGCAGGCCGGAGAGCTCCCGGATCTTGAGCGCGGTCTCGAACGCGGTGCCGTAGTTGACGCCACGGGCGACGACGGTGCCGCCGTCGAGCAGTTCGAGCGCCTCCGCCGACGCGCGTGACAGCTCGAGCTGGCGCGCGAGCCGGTCGGGCACCTCGGCGAGCTCGCCGAAGCCCGCGCCCGTCGTGGCCACGAAGAGCAGCGCGATCGCGCCGAGCGAGTTGACGTAGGTCTTCGTCGCGGCGACCGCCTGCTCGGCCCCTGCCTCGATCGGGAGCACGGCGTCGCTGGCAAGGGCGAGGGGCGACTCGGGATCATTGGTGATCGCCACGGTGGGCCGTCCCTGACGGCTTGCCTCCTCGATCACCGCCTTCACGTCGGGCGACTCGCCCGACTGCGAGATGCCCACGACGAGCGCACCGTCCAGCCGCGGCGGCTGCCCGTAGAGCGTGTAGAGCGACGGGGTCGCGAACGCAACCGAGACGCGGTGGGCGCGTCCGAGGACGTACTGCGCGTAGCGGGCGGCGTTCGAGGAGCTGCCGCGTGACGCGATCAGGATGTACTGCACGTCCGGGCGGCGGAAGAGCCCAGCGATCTCCTCGGCGTTCGCCCGCTGCCGTTCGATCAGCCGCGCGAGCGCGTCGGGCTGCTCGGCGAGCTCGGCCTCGAGATGTGAGCTCATACGGTCACTCCTTCCGCGAGCAGGTCGTTGACGGCGTCGTACGACGCACGGCTCCCACCGTAGGCCACGACGTAGCCACGTGCGCGCGACGGGCGCCACAGCGGCAGCCCTGTCTCGACCACGACGGCACCGTCGACGTCGGCGGCGGCCTGCATCCACGGATGGCGATGAGCGTCGCGCACGACGTAGACGTCGGCCTCCGGCACGGGGTCGCCCTGGCGGACGATCTCGGTCGCGAGGGAGTGCTCGGCCTCGCCGGCGGCGATGTTCGCCACGGGGCGCAGCTCGACGATGCGAGGCCGCACCGTGAAGCGCGTGTCGCCGACGCACTCGAGCGCACGGCGCGCCGCATCGGCCGCGCCCGCACGATCGGGCATCCCGCGGAGCGGCCGCACCCACCCGGCAACACGAGCAACGCGTCCGGCCGCTTCACGCAGCCGCGCCTCGGGCACGCGGGCGACGAGCGCCGCCTGGATGCACGAGACGGCGTCCTCGCCGAGGTCGTGGCCGACGCACAGCGCGTCGACGCCGGCCTCGAGCGCGCGCACTGCCGATTCCTCGACGCCGACGGTCGCGCTGACCGCCTTCATCTCGAGCGCGTCGGCGAGCACGAGCCCGTCAAAACCGAGCTCGTCGCGCAGCAGCCCTTGCACGATGCGCGAGCTGAGCGTCGCCGGCGCGTCGTCAAGCACGGGCACGCGCACGTGCGCGGTCATGATCGTCTGCACCCCGGCGCCGATCGCCGCACGGAACGGCGGCAGGCCAGCCTCGACGTCGCCGGTCACAGTGGGCAGCTCGAGGTGGGAGTCCTGCTCGGTCGCGCCGTGCCCGGGGAAGTGCTTCGCGCACGCGGCGACGCCACGGGACTGCGTGCCCCGGATGTACGCGGCGACATGGCGCGCGACGAGCGCAGGGTCGTCACCGAACGCCCGTGCGCCGATCACGGGGTTTGCGGGCACGTTGACGTCGGCGACCGGCGCGAGGTTCCAGTTGACGCCCACCGCCGCGAGCTCGGCGGCGATCGACGCCGCGACCGCCTCGGTCGTCGACGGCTCGTCGAGCACGCCGAGCACCGCGCCCCCGGGATACGAGCTTCCGGTGCGCCACTCGAGCCGAGTCACGTCGCCGCCTTCCTCGTCGATCCCGAGCAGCACGTCGTCGCGCTCGGCGCGGAGCGACGCGCACAGCGACTCGAGCGCCTCGAGCGTGGGGACGTTGTAGGCGAAGAGGACGAAACCGCCGCCTCCGCCCGCGACGAAGCGCCGCACCCAGTCGGGCGCGACGGCGCCGGGGAAGCTCGGGAAGATGCACGCAGCGGCGAGCCGCTCGCGTTCCGCGCTCATCCGCGCACCGCTCCCTGCGGTCAGCCCGAACGCGATCCGGCGCTGCACGAGCAGGAAGAAGACGACCACCGGGATCGCCGTCAGCGACGAGGCGGCCATCAGCGCGCCCCAGTCGGTGTGCCGGCTCGAGCCGAGGAAGTACGAGAGCCACACGGTCACGGTCTGCTTCGACTGGTCGTTCAGCAGCACGCGGGCGAAGATGTACTCGTTCCACGTCGTGATGAACGCGAACACGGACGTCGCGACGAGGCCGGGACCCATCAACGGCAGCAGGATCTTCATGAAGACGCCGACACGGGTCGAGCCGTCGACCATCGCGGCCTCCTCCAGGTCTTTCGGAATCCCGATCAGGAACCCGCGCAGCGTCCAGACCGAGAACGGCAGCACGAACGTCATGTACGTGACGATCAGCCCGGTCAGCGCGTTCACCTGGTGGTAGCGGGCGAGCACGACATACAGCGGGATGATCAGGCCGGCCTGCGGCAGCATCTGGATCCCGATCACGAGCACGATGAAGAGCTTGCGACCGCCGAAGCGGTAGCGCGCGAGCGCGATCGCCGCCAGGAACGCCAGCACGATCGAGATCGCGACCGTCGCGGTGACGACGATCAGGCTGTTCTTGACGTCCTCCCAGAAGAACGGCTTGTTGATCGCATCGCGGAAGTGCTTGATCGTCGGATGGAGCGGGAACCAGGTCGGCGTCAGGCTGACGATCTGGTCGTCCGACTTGAACGCCGTCGAGATCATCCAGAAGACCGGGAACACCATCACGACGAACACCGCCAGGCCGACGACGTTCCACGCCGTCTGCCGCGCGCGCCGGCCCTTGCGACGCCCGCTCATTTCCGCTCCCGGCGGCGGGAAACCCGCCGCCTTCGCTCTTCGATGAGCTCCGTCAAGCCTACGCTCATTGAATGTCTCCGATCCGCACCATCTTCCGCACGTACGCGACGCTCAGCACCGCGACGATCAGCAGCATCAGGATCGAGATCGCGGCGCCGCGGCCGAAGTCGCTCTTGAAGTAGCCCTCCTCGAACAGGTAGATGCTCATCAGGTAGTTGCCGCTCGTGATCTTCGACTGGCCGATCAGCAGGTACGGCTGCGTGAAGACGCCGAAGTCCCAGATGATCGAGAGGCTCGTCAGGATCAGCAGGATCGGCCGCAGGATCGGCAGCGTGATGTCGCGGAAGACCCGCCACGAGCGCGCGCCGTCGACCTCGGCCGCCTCGATCAGGTCGTTCGGCACCTGCGCGAGCCCGGCATAGAGCGTGATCACGACGAACGGCAGCGCGCCCCAGACGATCAGCACCGTCACAAGGCTGAGCTGCGAGAACGTCGTGCCATACCAGTCGTGCTGGGAGAAGTCGCCGACGTGCAGCTCGGTGAGCACGTAGTTGACGACGCCGTTCTGGAAGTTCGTCATCCAGTAGAAGACCTGGACGGCGACGACGACGGGCATCGACCAGACGAGCACGAGCCCCGAGCTGAGGACGATCCGCACGATCGGGCTGACGCGGACGAGCAGCAACGCGAGCAGCATCCCGATCACCATCGTCAGCGCGACGTTCGCGATCGTGAACACGACCGTGCGCAGGAGCGTGTGCCAGAAGATCTGGTCGCGCAGGACGGAGCGGTAGTTGTCGAGACCGAGCGAGACGCCCTTGTGCTGGATCAGCTCGAAGAGCCCGTACCGCTCGGTCGAGAGCTTGACGAGCCAGTAGAGCGGGTAGCCGAGGATCAGCCCGATCGTGACCACGACCGGCAGGATCAGCCCGTACGGGATCGACCCCCGCAGCAAGCGGCCCCAGAGACGGCTTCGCCGCCGAGACCGGTGGAGCGTGGTCTCGGCGGCGGCAGCCATAGGGCTAGGGTCGAGCACCGGGCCCAGTTACGACTGGTTCAGCACCGATGCGATGTTGTCGCTTGCCGACTGCGCTGCCTGTTGGATCGACAGCTTGCCGGTGAGGATCTGCGCGAGCATGTTGCGCAGGATGTTGCCGTTCTCGACGTCGACCCAGTGCTTCGCGGTCGGGACGAACCAGCTCCGCGACGCGGCCCGCTCGTTGACGCTTGCCCCCAGCAAGTTGGTCGCGTTCGGGATGTTGCCCTTCGCCTGCAGGGCCTTCTCGGAGCCCGTGCTGGTGAAGTCCTTGATCCAGTCGGCCGCGAGCGACTTGTTCGAGCTCGTGCCGGGAACTGCCAGGTCGGAGCCGCCGAGGAAGCCCGGGATCGCCTGGCCCTTGACGTGGCCCGGCATCACGAACTGGCCGGTCGCTCCGGTGTACTTCTTCCCGACGCAGCAGCTGAACCAGCTCGGGCCGATCATCGACGCTGCCTGACCCTGTGCGTACACGTCGTACGGGTTCGGATGCGTCTCGTCGGTCGTCTTGGCCGCCCGCGACGTCGCGAGGTAGAAGTTCTTGTACGCGGTCAGGCCGGCGATCGACTTCGGCGAGCCGAGCAGGCCCTTCCACGTGCCACTCACCTGCTGCGCGATCCCGCCGCCGTAGTCGAACACGAAGCCCATCGCGACGTACCAGTCGGTACCGGCGATGTAGACGGGGGAGAAGCCCTTCTTCGGGTTCTTCGCGAGCAGCTTCTTCGCGTCGGCCATGTAGTCGGCCGTCGTGGCCGGCAGCTTCGAGATGCCGGCGCTCTTGAACAGGTCCTTGCGGTACGTGACGACCCGCGAGCCGGCGTAGTAGGGGACGCCGTAGGTCTTGCCGCCGAACGCGCCCGAGGCGGCGAGGCCCTTCAGCCACGACGACGAGTTGTCGAAGGTCGACCGGTCGAGCGACGCGAACGCGCCCGCGGCCATGTACTTCGTCATCTCGGTGTTGCCCATCTCGATCACGTCAGGGCCGCTGCCGCCGGCGAGGGTGGCATCGAACTTCTGGAGGTGATCGCCCCAGTTCTGGTACTGCACGTTCACGGTCGTCCCCGGATGGTCGGCCTGGAACTTCTGGTTCGCGGCCGCCACGACATCCGGCCAGCCCGACTGTGCGTCGACCTGGAGCCACACGGTGATGCTGTTGGCCGTCGCCTTCTTCGTCGCGCCGGACGTCGCGGCGACCAGCGACGCGGCGAGAACGACGACGAGACCGAGAGCGACGATGCTGCGTCTCTTCATCTGGATCCCTCTCCAGTCAGGCGGCCCTGTCGCTCACAGCGAGTCCCGGCGCCGCACATTTGGTACAGACCACTTCCCATAACGGCGGATGCTTTCACAATGTGGTTACAGATGTCAATACCACTTTGGATCAGCGGCTCGACGCGACCTGGGCGATCTCGAGCGGCTGGGACGGCCTGCCGCCGACACCGAGCTCGGTCACAAGCCGGTAGCGGTCGCCGCGGTACGTCGAGCTCGTGAACTCGATCACGTCGCCGCTCGCCGTGCGGGTGACCCGCTCGAAGAGGAGCGCCGGCGAGTGCAGCGGCACACCCAGCACCGCCGATTCCTCGTCGTTGGTGACCGTCGGCTCGACCGTCTGCGTGCCGCCCGCGATCTCGAGCTCGTAGCGGTTCGCGAGCAGGTCGTAGAAGGAGTTGACCTCGAGGTCCTCGGCGCTCATCCCCGGGACGAGCGCCTCGCGGACGTGCAGCAGCTCGATCGCCATCGGGTCACCGTCGGCGAGGCGGAGCCGCTTCACCGACGACGACCCGCTCGGACGGCGACACATGGAGCATCCGCCCGAGGCGCGCCCCGGCGAGGCCGACGGAGAGGTCGAGCGTGCGGCTCGCCGGCGTGAGCCCGCGCGCACGCATGTCCTCGCTGAACGAGCTGACGTCGAAGCCCTTGGCGACCTTCGGCTCGGCGACGAACGTGCCGGCGCCGCGGCGGCGGACGAGGTAGCCCTCGCGGACGAGCCCGTCGAGCGCGGCGCGCACGGTCAGCCGCGAGACGCCGAGGTCGATGCCGAGCTGGCGCTCGGAGGGGATCGCGTCGCCGACGGCGAGCGGCTCGATCAGCTCGAGGACGCTCTCGCGCGTCTCACGCTGCTTCGTCAACGCACGGCCGCCAGCGTGGCCGCGCTGTCGCTCGACGAGCCGGGCGCCGCTCGCCGGATCGAAGAAGTGGAAGCGACGGACGTCGACCGCGAGGTCGATCGAGTCGCCGACCCGAGCGGCGGTCTGGGTGCTGACCCGCGCCGTGAACAGGGCACGGCCGTCGGGCAGGCCGCCCCCCGCCGCAGCCTCGAGAACCTCAGCACTGATCGGGGGTGCATCGACGTGGAAGAAGAGGTGGACGTCCGAGCCGAGTTCCTCCAGCACCTCGACGCCGATCCGGATCCGGGGCAGGTTCGGGGCGAAGGTCGCGTCCTCGAACGCCTCGGGCCGGATGCCGAGGACAACGTGCTTGCCGACGCCTGCGGGCGGGCGGCCGTCGGCGAACGGGACGTGGAACTGCCCGAAGCGCACACCGCCTGTCCTCGACCGTGGCGTCGACGAGGTTCATCGCCGGCGAGCCGATGAACGCCGCGATGAAGAGGTTGTTCGGCCGCTCGTAGAGCTGCTTCGGCGTGTCGACCTGGAGGATACTTGCCGTCGCGCATCACCGCGACGCGCTGGCCGAGCGTCATCGCCTCGGTCTGGTCGTGCGTGACGTAGACGGTCGTGACGCCGAGCCGCTGGTGCAGCTGCGCGAGCGACGCGCGCATGCCGACGCGCAGCTTCGCGTCGAGGTTCGAGAGCGGCTCGTCGAGCAGGAACGCCTGCGGCTGGCGAACGATCGCGCGGCCCATCGCGACCCGCTGCCGCTGCCCGCCCGAGAGCTGCGCCGGGCGGCGATCGAGCAGCTCCGAGAGCCCGAGCAGCTCGGCGACCTCGTCGACCCGCGTGGCGATCTCGAGCTTTGGCGTGCGCCGAGCCTTGAGCCCGTAGCCCATGTTCTGGCGCACCGACATGTGCGGGTAGAGCGCGTAGGTCTGGAAGACCATCGCGATGTCGCGGCTCCGCGGCGCCAGGTCGGTGACGTCCCGGTCGCCGATCCAGATCTCTCCGTCCGAGACCTCCTCGAGGCCGGCGATCATCCGCAGCAGGGTCGACTTGCCGCAGCCCGACGGGCCGACGAGCACGAGGAACTCGCCGTCGGCGATGTCGAGCGAGACGCCGTCGACGGCCGTGACGCCGCCGAACAGCCTTGGTGACCCCTCGAGCCGGATCGCGGCCATGGCTTCGAGATGGTATAGACCAACTCGGCCGGACACAAGCCCGATCGGTGCACGATCGCCACAACTGGTATTGACCAAACGACCGGACAGCTCTTAGGATGCACGAATGAGACTCGGAGTCGAAGCGGCACTCGTCGACGGCCGGCTGCTGCCGGGCGACGTCGAGGTCGTGGACGGGCGCATCGCGCGCGTCGGCCTGGACGGGCCTGCGCGGACGCGGGCTCGCCGTACCCGGGTTCGTCGACCTACAGGTGAACGGGTTCGGCGGCGTCGACTTCCTCGACGCCGACGCCGACGGCTATCGGCGGGCCGGCGCCGCGCTGCTCGAGTCCGGCGTCACGGCCTACCTGCCGACGCTGATCACGAGCGCCGGAGGAGCAGATGCTCGCGGCGATGCGCGAGGTGCCGGTCGACGAGGCGCGGCCGCGCATCCTCGGCATGCACCTCGAAGGGCCGTTCCTCTCCCCGTCGCGGCTCGGCACGCACCAGGCATCCGCGCGCCGCGATCCCGACCCGGCGCTGCTCGACCGGCTCCTCGACGCAGGCCCCGTACGTCTGATGACGCTCGCCCCCGAGCTGGACGGTGCAGGCGAGTTGATCGACCGGCTGCTCGAGCGCGGCGTGGCGGTCTCGCTGGGCCACAGCGACGCGACGGCCGCGCAGGCGAACGCTGCGTTCGACCGCGGTGCCTGCGCCGTCACGCACCTCTTCAACGCGATGCGGCCGTTCCTGCACCGCGACCCGGGCATCGTCGGCGCGGCGCTCGCACGCGACGACGTCTTCGTGTCGATCATCCTCGACGGGATCCACCTCGCGCCCGAGACGGCCCGCGTCGCCTGGCGCGCCGCGAGCGGCCGGCTGGCGCTGATCACCGATGCGATCACCGCCGCCGGGGTGGCCGACGGCGAGTACAGCTTCGGCAACTTCGACGTGCTGGTGCACGAGGGAACGGTGCGCGGCCCGGACGGCGTGCTCGCCGGCAGCGTGCTGACGATGGTCGAGGCGATGCGCAACCTGCACGAGCTCGGCGCACCGCTCGAAGAAGCCGTCGCGGCCGCGACGTCGACGCCGGCGCGGGTGCTCGGCGAGCCCGACCTCGGCCGGCTCGCGGTCGGCCTGCCCGCCGACGTGGTCGTCCTCGACGACCGGCTCGACATCGAGCGCGTGCTTGTCGGCGGCACCGTGCACGTCGCCGTGTAGCGCGGCGGTCCGCCAGACTCCGGGGAAGTTGGAGCCCGGAACGCTGATCCTCGTCGTCGGGGCGATCCTGCTCGCGGCCGTCGGCGCCGCGGCGGTCGCCGGGAAGGCAGGCGTGCCGGTGCTGGTCGCCTTCCTCGGGCTCGGGATGCTGCTCGGCAGCGACGGAATCGGTGGGATCGACTTCTCCGACGCGCACCTCGCCCGCACGGTCGGGATCGTCGGGCTCGCGGTCATCCTGTTCGAGGGCGGGATCACGACCCCGTGGCGGGCGATCCGGCCCGTCGTCGTCCCGGCAGCCGTGCTGAGCACGGTCGGCGTCGTCGTGACGACCGCGATCACGGGCGCGGTGGCGCACATGGTGTTCACGCTCTCGTGGCCGGCGGCCTTCCTGCTCGGCGCGGTGGTCGCCTCGACGGACGCAGCGGCGGTCTTCTCGACGCTGCGCGTGACGAACGTGCGGCGCCGCCTCGCGCGCGTGCTGGAGGCGGAGTCGGGTGCGAACGACCCGATCGCGGTCGCGCTGACGATCGGCCTGATCGAGTGGGTGCAGAACCGCTCGTACGGATTGACCGACCTGCTCGTGCTCGTGACCCGGCAGCTGGGCGTCGGCCTCGTGCTCGGGGTCGCGGTCGGGCTGGCCTCGGCGTGGGCGATCGCACGTCTCCCGGCCTCGGCCGCCCAGTTCGCGCCCGTGGCGACGGTCGCCGCCGGGGCGATCGGCTTCGGGCTCGCGGACGTCGCCGGCGGGAGTGGGTTCCTGGCCGTCTATCTCGTGGGTCTGTTCGTGGGCAACGCCGCGACACCGCTGCGTCGCGCGCTCGTCAGCTTCCATGCCGGCCTGGCGTTCCTCGCGCAGGTCGGGCTGTTCATCGTGCTCGGCCTGTTCGTCTTCCCGCGCCAGCTCGGTCCCGTGATCCTGCCCGGCCTCGCCGTGGTCGCCGTCCTGCTCTTCGTCGCCCGGCCGGCGGCCGTCTGGATCTCCACGACGTTCCAGGGATTTGCGCCGCGCGAGCGAGCGCTGCTCGGCTGGGCCGGGCTACGCGGGGCCGTGCCGATCGTGCTCGCCACCTACCCGCGGGCGGAGGGATTGCCGGAGAGCCCGACGATCTTCAACGCCGTGTTTTTCGTCGTGCTCGCGTCGGCCCTGATCCAGGGGCCGACGCTCGAGCCGCTCGCACGCCGCCTCGGCCTGACCGGGCATCGCGGCCCGTACCACCCGCCGCTCGAGGTCGCGGCGGTCGACAGCCTCGGCAGCGGCCTGCTGGAGTTCGGCGTCGCCGACGACTCGCTGGTCGTCGGCCGGTACGTCCGCGATCTCGGACTGCCGCGAAACGCGCTCGTCGCGGTGATCGTGCGCGACGGTGAGGCGGTGCCGCCGCGCGGGTCGACCGTGATCGAGGCGGGCGACCGGTTGTACGTGCTCTCGCGCAAGGAGAGCCGCCGCGGGATCGAGCGGCTGTTCGAGGGGTGGCGCTAGGAAAGCAGCGCGCGCACGGTCTCGTCGCCCACCTGGCGGAAGTCCGCGTACCACGCGCCGACGCCGAAGAACGGCTCGGGTGTGGCGAGGCACACGACCTCGTCCGCCTCTGCGCGAAGCGCCTCGCACGTCGCCGGCGGCGCGACCGGAACAGCGACCACGATGCGTGCCGCCAGCCGCGTGCGCGCGGCTGCGATCGCGGCGCGCATCGTGGCGCCGGTCGCCAACCCGTCGTCGACGAGGATCGCCGTCAGGCCGCGAAGGTCGCGCGGCGGCCGCTCGCCACGGTAGACCCGTTCGGCGCGCTCGAGCTCCACACGCCCGTCGTCGATCGCGCGAGAGAGAACAGCCGGCTCGACTCGCGCCGCGGCCAGCACTTCGCGGTTCAGCACCGACGCGCCGCCGGCTGCAAGCGCACCCATCGCGAGCTCCTCCTGCCCCGGGAGCCCAAGCTTCGTCACGGCCAGCACGTCGAGCGGTGCACCGAGGCCGAGGGCCACCGCGGCCGCGACCGGGACGCCCCCTCGCGGCAGCCCGAGCACGACGACGTCGTCACGTCCCGCGTACGCCGTGAGCCGCTCACCGAGCAGGCTGCCTGCCTCGTGACGGTCGCGCAGCAGCGACCGCGCTCTCATGCCTCGAGCGCGGCGCGGTCGTGCGCGTCGATCTCGCGGCCCCCGCGGCTCTGCTCGTCCCAGGCGACCACCACGGCCCGCGCCGACGCGGCCACCTCGCCGCCGGCGCCGAGCACCTGCTGCTCGAACGTGACGCTGGTGCGCCCGATCTCGACGACGCGCGTGCGGATCGTCACCGCCGCGGCCGGGTGCCTGATCTCGCGCTCGAAGTCGATCGAGAGATGCGCGATCACCGACGGCCAGGCCGAGAACGGCCCGACTGCGGCCGTCAGATAGGCGTCGCGAGCCTCGTCGAGCAGGACGGGGTAGGCGGCGTGCGTGAGGTGGCCGAGGGCGTCGAAATCCGTCCAGCGGGTCGGGATCTGCAGCTCGCGCACGGTCTCCCGACCTTACTGCGCCAGGGAATGCCGACTGCACTTCAACCGTTGAAGCTGGTACAACGGTTGTAACCGAAGGAGAGTGCTTTGTCGAACTTGCTGCTGATCCCACTCGAGGACAGCGTCGTTTTCCCGAACATGTCCGTGACGCTGGCGGTCGACGTCGGCGAGGCCGAGCGCGTGTTCCTCGTCCCCGTCCACGAGGGCGAGTACGCGAGCGTCGGCACGGTCGCGGAGGTCTCCGGGACGATGCGCCTCCCAGGCGGCGGAAGCGCCGTCACCCTGTCCGGGCTGCACCGCGGCGTCGCGGGCGCAGCCAACACCGGCCCCGACGGCCGCCTGTGCGTCGAGGTGACCGAGCACGCCGACGAGGAGCCCCCGCGCGCGCAGACGGCGGAGCTCGAGCGCGAGTACCGCGCAGTCGTCGAGGAGATCCTCGAGCTGCGAGACGCCGACCCGCGGATCCGCGAGTTCGTCCGCTCGATCAGCGGTGCCGGCGCCCTCGCCGACACGTCCGCCTACGCGCCCGACATCGGCTTCACCGACAAGGTCGAGCTGCTCGAGACGATCGACGTCGTCGAGCGCCTCGAGCTGTCGCTTCGCCTGCAGCGCGAACGGCTCGCCGAGCTGGAGGTGCGCCGCCGCATCCGCGAGGACGTGGAGTCCGGCGCGCAGAAGCAGCAGCGGGAGTACATCCTGCGCCGTCAGATGGAGTCGATCCGCAAGGAGCTCGGTGAGGACGACGGTTCCGCCGCCGAGGACTACCGGACGAAGCTCGCCGAGAGCGAGCTGCCGGACGCCGTGCGCGAGCAGGCCGAGCGCGAGATCGCGCGGCTCGAGCGCATGGGCGACCAGACCGGCGAGTCGCAGATGATCCGCACGTACCTCGACTGGCTGTTCGCGGTGCCGTGGGGCACGACCTCCGAGGAGCGCCTCGACCCGCAGCACGCCCGCGAGGTGCTCGACTCCGACCACGCGGGTCTCGACGACGTCAAGGAACGCATCGTCGAGTACCTGGCGGTCCGGAAGCTGCGCGAAGAGCGCGGCATCGAGGAGGACAAGCGCTCGGGTGCGATCCTGACGCTGATCGGCCCTCCCGGGACCGGCAAGACGTCGGTCGGCGAGTCGATCGCACGCGCGTTGAACCGCGAGTTCGTGCGCATGTCGCTCGGCGGCGTGCACGACGAGGCGGAGATCCGCGGCCACCGGCGCACCTACATCGGTGCGATGCCGGGCCGGCTCGTGCGTGCGCTGCGCGACGCCGGGACGATGAACCCGGTGATCCTGCTCGACGAGGTCGACAAGGTCGGCGCCGACTGGCGCGGCGATCCATCTGCCGCGCTGCTCGAGGTGCTCGACCCGGCGCAGAACCACTCGTTCCGCGACCACTACCTCGACGTCGAGCTCGACCTGTCGCAGGTCGTGTTCATCGCGACCGCGAACGTCGCCGAGACGATCCCCGGACCGCTGCTCGACCGCATGGAAGTGATCCGCTTCGACGGCTACACCGTCGACGAGAAGACCGCGATCGCCCGCGGCTACCTGTGGCCGCGGCAGCGCGACCGCAACGGCCTGCGCGGGGACGAGGTCGAGATCGCCGACACGCTGCTCGAGACGATCGTCTCCGACTACACGCGCGAGGCGGGCGTGCGGCAACTCGAGCGTGAGCTCGGCAAGCTGCTGCGCAAGACCGCGACGCGGATCGTCGCCGGCGACGTCGAGTCTCCCGTCCAGATCGATCTCGAGCTGGTGCGAGACGCACTCGGACGCCAGCGCTTCTTCCAGGAGTCGGCAGAGCGGACGGCGGTCCCCGGCGTCGCGACCGGCCTGGCGGTGACCGGCACCGGCGGTGACGTCCTCTTCATCGAGGCCACCTCGATGAAGGGCTCGGACGGGCTGCTGCTGACCGGCCAGCTGGGCGACGTGATGAAGGAGTCGGCGCGCATCGCCCTCTCCTACGTCCGCTCGCACGCCGACGGGCTCGGCATCGACGAGGAGGCGTTCGACGACCGCTCGTTCCACGTGCACGTTCCTGCGGGAGCGATCCCGAAGGACGGGCCGAGCGCCGGCATCACGATGACGACGGCGATCGCATCGCTCCTCTCCGGTCGGCCCGTGAAGCACACCGTCGGCATGACCGGCGAGGTGACGCTGCAGGGACGGGTCCTGCCGATCGGTGGGCTCAAGCAGAAGGTGCTCGCCGCGCACGCCGCCGGGCTCACCGACGTGATCATCCCGGAGCGCAACCGGGCCGATCTCGACGACGTGCCGGCCGACGTGAAGGCGGAGATGTCGTTCCATCCGGTGATGACGCTCGACGAGGTGCTCGCGCTCGCACTCGAACCGGTTCCTGCGGCGCATGCGCTGCCGTAGCTGTACGCCGATTCCCGAGGAGGTCCGCCGCGCGGCGGACCTCCTCGAACGGCGCTGGACCGTCTCGATCATCTGGGCGTCGCACGAGGGCGCGGTGCGCTTCAACGAGTTCTCCCAGTCGCTCGGCTCGATCCCGCCCGCGACCCTGGCGACGCGGCTGGTCGAGCTGGAGGAGGCGGGGATCCTGGTGCGCGCGACGGTCGAAGGACGGCCACCGCGCACCGAGTACCGGTTGACAGCGCGTGGGCTCGAGTTGCGTGGGCTCGTCGCGGCGCTACGACAGCTCGCGCAGGCCTAGAGCGCCGGGTCCCAGCCGGCACGCCCGTCGGGCGTGCGGTCGAGCATCGCCCACGCCGGCCACATGAAGTCGACGTGGCGCGGATGCAGCCCGTCGGCGTTCGGGACGGTGAACAGCTCGCTGCTCCATGAGTGGTGGATGCTGTCGCCGCGCCGGACGAACACGTTCGCGATCGGGAGCTGATCCCCGTCGGGCGTTTCCGAGTGGTAGTCGCGGTTGTAGGTGTTCCCGCTCGATGAGAGCAGCCGCGCGTGTCGCCAGCCGCGCGTGCGCGCGTGCGACGAGAAGCGCTCGATGGGGGCCTTCGCGACGGCGGCGAAGCTCAGCTCGCCCTGCAGGTGCCGGACCGCTCCGTCGACGGCGTCGATGATCGACGTGCACGACGGGCACGGCACCGCGATCGGCTCCCCATCCTCGCCGCGCAGGAACATGAAGCTGTAGAGAAACAGTGAGTCGCACGCGCCGAACAGCTCGGAGAGGTGAACCTGGCGCACCTTCCCGGCGCCGGCGTCCCACTCGTCGAACACGTAGTCGATCGGGAGCTCACCGCCGAGCGGCAGCATGCGCCGGAGCGCGGCCGTCGACTCGATCCGGATGCGCAGGTCGACCTCCGCCAGCAGCAGCCGGTTCCGCGCCTCGCGGTACTCCGCGCTCTCGCCGGGGAAGCCCACCTCGCCCACTGCGCCAAGGCTAGCGCCCTGTCGGTCGTGCCTGCCTCTGCACGAACCTGCATGATTTTGCTTGAATATGCGTGTGCTGACCGCAGAGCGACGGCAGGTGATCCTGGAGCGGCTGCAGGCCGACGGGCGCGTGGTCGCGGCCGAGCTCAGCCAGGCGCTGGACGTCTCGATCGACACGGTCCGGCGTGACCTGCGCGAACTGGCCGACGGCGGGCTCGTGCGGCGCGTGCACGGCGGCGCGCTCCCGGCAGTCGCGGGTGCGCGCCCGTACGAGGTGCGTGCGGGGCAGGCGACGGCTGCCAAGGAGGCAATCGCCCGGCGTACCCAGGCGCTCCTCCACGACGACCAGGTGATCGTGCTCGACGCAGGTACGACGACGCTCGAGGTCGCCCGCCACCTGCGGCCCGAGCTTCGCGCCACGGTGATCACGAACAGCCCGGCGATCGCGGTCGCGCTCGCCGACCATCCCAACGTCGAGGTGGCGATGCTCGGCGGCGTGCTGGCGAAGCAGCCCCGCGCGCTCGTCGGCGCCGCGACTGTCGACGGTCTTCGCTCGATCCGAGCCGACGTGCTTGTGCTCGGCGTGTGCAGCCTGCACCCGGAGATCGGGATCACGGTGCTCGAGCTCGAGGAGTCGTACGTGAAGCGCGCGATGGTCGAGTGCGCGGCCGAGGTGGTCGCGGTGTCGGCTGCCGACAAGCTCGGGTCCGCAGGGCCATACGTCGTCGCACCGATCGACGAGCTGACCCACCTCGTGATCGACGGGGCGCTCGACGACCACGACCTCGAGCCCTATCGACAGCGAGGGATCGAGGTGCTCACCGCGTGAGCGCGTTCGCCCGCCTCCCGCGCGTCGTGATCAGCCTCTGCTTCTTCGCGGACGGCGCGCTCCTCGGCACCTGGGCCTCGCGGGTGCCGGCCGTACAGGATCACGCGGGGCTCTCGAACCCGCAGCTCGGCGTCGCGCTCTTCGCGTCGGCGCTCGGCGCGCTGGTCGCGATGCCCGTCGCCGGCCGGCTGTGCGACCGGATCGGCAGCCGCGTCGTGGTGGTGGTCGCGCTCCTCGGCACGGCGGCTGCGCTGGTCGCGACGAGCTTCGCGACCGACCTGCCGCTGCTCGCGGCGGCGCTGTTCGCGTTCGGCGCCGGGTTCGGGGCGACCAACGTCGCGGTCAACGCGCAGGGTCTCGCGCTCGAGCGCACGCGGGAGCGGCGCATCCTCTCCTCCATGCACGCGGCGTTCAGCGCCGGCGGCCTGTCGGGCGCGGGCGTCGGTGCGCTGGCCGCCGCGGCCGCGATCGGCCCACAGCTCCACTTCACGGTTGTCTCGCTCGCCGTCGCCGTCCTGGCCCTCTCGGTGACGGCGAAGCTCCTCGACGAGCGCGCACGGGCGTCGCGCCGTTCGTTCCGGCTGTCGCGGCCGCTGCTGCTGCTCGGGCTGGCCGCGTTCTGCTGCATGCTCGCCGAGGGCGCCGCAGTCGACTGGAGCGCCGTTTACCTCTCACGCTCGGCCGGGGCGAGCGCCGGGCTCGCCGCGCTCGGCTACTCGGCGTTCTCGCTCGCGATGACAGGGAGCCGCCTCGCGGGCGACCGCATCTCGGAGCGGCTCGAGCCGGCGGCGCTGGTGTGCGCCGGCGGGTTGCTCGCCTCGGCCGGCCTCGGCCTCGCGCTCGGTCTGGGAACGGCGGCGGCGGGGCTCGTCGGGTTCGTGGCGATGGGCGCAGGACTCGGCGTCGTCATCCCGGTGCTGTTCCGCGCGGCCGGCACGACGGCCGGCGTGTCGGCGGGCGCAGGCGTCGCGACCGCGTCGACGATCGGCTGGCTCGGCTTCCTCGCCGGCCCAGCAGCGATCGGGTTTGCCGCGGGCCTTGTCGGACTGCGCAGCGCGCTCGGGATCGTCGTCGCGATGACGTTGCTGCTCGCGGCGCTCGGCCGTCGCATCCGCTCGGCTCAGCCGGATGCGGTTCCGGTTGCCGCGGGATCGCTCCGCCAGCGGCCCCACAGCGCGGTGCGTGTGGAGTCGACCCCGTGCCAGCCGCGGGCGACGAAGTTCCCGAGCAGGATCACGTTCAGGGCGCCCCAGTAGACGCTCCCGACGAGCAGCACGACGCTCGGGTACGTGTGGAAGCGCAGCGCGTAGATGGCGATCGTGCCGACCGCGGCGACCGGCACCGACTGCGGCAGCGTGTGGCGCCAGTGCCAGCGCACGTCGTCGTTCTTGAGCGTCACCTTGTACGTCGGCTTGCGGTTCGGGCCGCCGAGGATCGCCTGCACGGACGCCTTCATGAAGACGGGTGAGAGGCCGACCCACATGGTGCGCACCTTCCAGAGCTCGCGATAGCGCGCGCGCTGCCTGCTCCGCCGGTCATTGAACGGCTGGTTGAGCACGAACAGCCAGAGCTCGGTCGCGACGACGAGCGGCAGCACATGGCCCACGAACCCGAGCGTCCCGGAGTCGAGGGGCGCGAAGCCGAGCAGTGCGCCGGCGAGGCTGACCAGGTAGATCGGGACCGTGAAGCTCGAGAGATAGAAGAGCGCCAGTTCGAGGAATTGCGCGCGCTGGCGCAGCCCGAGACCGCGCAGGTTGCCCCAGAGCATCAGACGGACCGTGTCGAGACACCACGTTCCGCGCTGCTTGTAGAAGTTCGGCACGTCGTGCGGCGAGTGCTGCGGCACGGCACCGACGATCGGCAGGTAGAGCCCGCGCCAGCCGCGGCGCAGCGCCTCGACGCCCGACTGCAGATCCTCGACGAGGTTCCAGGTCGGGAAGTCGCCGATGTCCTCGAGTGCGTCGCGGCGCCAGACGACGCCCGAGCCGCACGGGAAGACCGAGTTGGCGGCGTTCCGCGCGAGCATCTGGCTGCGGTAGAAGATCGCCTCGCGGTTGTTGAACGGGTCGCCCGGCGCGACCTGCGCCTCCTTGATCGTCTGCACGAACGCGAGCTGCGGGTCGGCCTCGAGCTGCCCGACGATCTGGCGGAGGAAGCCGTTCGAGCCGAGCTCGTCGTCGGCGTCGCGGGTCTCGATGTAGGTGAGCTCGGGATGCTCGTGCCGCAGGAACTCGAGCGCCGAGTTGAGGTTGCCCGACTTCGCGGCGCCGTCACGACCGGGGGCGTACCGCGGCGGCGGCTCGTGGTACAGGACCGGCCACGCCTCGAGCTCAGCCTGAAGCCGTGGATCGTGGCCGTCGTCGCTGACGACGATCACGAGCCGGTCGGCAGGCCAGTCCTGCTCGAGCACCGAGACGATCGTGCGCAGGATCATCTCGACCGGCTCTCCGCACGTCGGGACGATCACGCCCACGCGAGGCTCGTCGCCGCGTGACTGAAGGATCGGCAGCGGAGCGGTGCGCTGCCACGAGTTGAAGACGGTCAGCAGCCCGAGCACGATCGTGTAGAGGTTCGCCGCGGCGAAGGGGAACGCGAGCCAGATCGCCTGCGGATTGAAGGACGTCAGCATCCACGGGACGTACCACGCGCTCGCCAAGGCGAGCACCACCGCGCTGATGCGGATCCACCGCTGCGGCGGCACCGGCGGGAACTCGTCGCCGAACGAGCGCGCGGCAACCGCGATCGGCGCCGAGGGCGCGGGCTCGATCCTTGTCGTCGTCTGCGACGGCAGCACGGCGGGTAGATCGGCACCCGAGCCGCAGGCCTTGAGAACCGGGGACAGGGCTAGAGTTCGGTCGCTCCGCCCCCGTAGCTCAGTGGATAGAGCAGCGGTTTCCTAAACCGCGTGCACAAGTTCGATTCTTGTCGGGGGCATCACGACTACCGTAGGGCGTCGCGGAGCACCTTGCCGGTCGCACTCCGAGGAAGCTCAGCGACGACGGTGATCCGGCGGGGGTACTTGTATGCGGCAAGGCGCTCGCGCGCGAATCTCTGCAATTCGTCGGGTTGCGGGTCGCCAACGACGAACGCTGCGATCTCCTCCCCCAGCCGCTCGTCCGGGATCCCGATCACAGCTGCTTCCCGAACGTGCGGATGCAAACAGAGCACGTCCTCGACTTCGCGCGGGTAGACCGTGTAGCCGCCGCGCAGGATGATGTGCTTCTTTCGGTCGAGCAGGAACAGGTAGCCGTCGTCGTCGATCCGGCCGACGTCGCCCGTGGCGAGGCCGTCGACAATGACCTCGCCGTCGGCGGCGATCTCCACTGTCTGGCCGGCGGCCGCCTGGCCGACAGAGCCGGGCTTCCTGGGCCGATCGGCGTGGTTGACCGTGACCGCACCGCCGACCTCGGTCATGCCGTAGCCCTCGAACACGGTGGCGCCGAATCGCTCTTCGAACGTACGAAGAGTCTCCGGCGGCAACGGCGCCCCGCCGACGTGCGCCAGTCGCAACTCCGGCGCGTGCCCAGTCTCCGTCGAAGCGTGGACCAAGTCGGCAAGCATGGCCGGGACGCCCATGAAGACCGTCACCACCTCGCGCTCGATTGTCTCCAATGCCGCGCGAGCGTCGAACCGGGGGATCAGAGCAAGACAAGCGCCGGCGGCGATCGTCGCGTTCATACAGCCGGTCATGCCGAACACGTGCGAGAGCGGTGCCGACCCGAAGACGACGTCGTCCCTCCGGAACCCGAGCGCCTGCGCGAGGTACGACGCATTCCGCTCGAGCGTCTCGTGCGTCAGCTCGATCCGCTTCGGCGTTCCCGTCGTACCGGACGTGTAGAGCACGACTGCGGTTCCGTGGCGCGGCTCGAAGCGGACCGACCGCTCCGCGATCTCGCGCTCCGAAAGAAGCGGGTTCAGCGGCACACAAACGCCACCTCGGCGTAGCGTGCCGTGGAACCGAGCGACGGAGTCGGGCGTGTTCGGCATCCGAAAGACATCCAGCCCCGTGCGACCGTGGGCGGCTGCAGCCTCGGTGAGCTCCGAATACGAGGTGCTCCGGCCTTCGAAGCGGATTGCAACATCCTGCGGCGCACGCTCGGCCGCCGCGGCGAGGTTCATCCGCGGCGGTACGTGTCGAGGCCAGGGCGAATCGACTTGTCGTCGAGGAACTGCTGCAGCCCCTGCTCCCGTCCGCGTTCCTTGTCGAGGAACTGCGACTGCTCGAGCTTCGCGTAGAGGTAATCCTCCGCCGTGTCCCAGCTCATCGTCTGCGCGTGCTTGAAGCCAAGCTTCGCGGCTCGCAGGACGACCGGGTTCTTCTCGAGCAGCTCGCGGGCCAGTCCCTCGACGCTCGCGCGGAGCTCGGCGCGCGGCAGGCTCCAGTTCACGAGACCCATGTCGGCTGCTTGCCTCCCGTCGAAGGTCCGCCCGGTCATCACGTAGAGCAGCGCGTCGCGTACGCCGATCGTCTCGGCCAGCCCCCGACTGACGAGCGACCCCGGTGGAATGCCCCAGTTGATCTCCGACAAGCCGAAGGTCGCCTCGTCCGCCGCGACGGCAAGGTCACAAGCGCAGAGCGGTGTGAAGGCACCGCCGAAACACCAGCCGTTGACCATCGCGATCGTCGGCTTTGCATAGGTTCTCAGCAGGCGCCATTGCCAGTAGTTCGCGTCGCGGCGAACGCGCCTCTGCACATGCTCGGACTGCGCGTCGACCTCGCGGAAATACTCCTTCAGATCCATCCCGGCCGAGAACGAGTCCCCAGCCCCAGTCAGGACGAGGACGCCTACGTCGTCATTCGCGTCGAGCGCCAGCAGTACGTCGACCATTTCGCCGTTGAGCGTCGGGTTCATCGCATTGCGCTTCTCGGGCCGATGCAGCTCGACCCAAGCAACGCCCTCGTCCAACTCCACCCGCACCGTTTCCCACTGTCCGATCGACAACACGCTCCTCCTATATCAGGTTGCCTGATATTAGCTCGAGCACCTCCCGCAGTCGAGTGCGATCTGCCGCCGGCACCTCCCGGAGCATCGCCGCCTCGACCCGATCGACGTCTTCCTCGGCCAGCGTGAGCTGCTTCCGCCCGGAGGGCGTGAGCTCGGCGGGGCGTGTGCGCCCCGGCCCGGCCCGCCGGCGGACGAGCCGCCGCTCCTCGAGCCGGCCAAGCACCTCGTTCATCGCCTGCGGCGTGATCAAGGCACGCCGCGCGAGCTGCGCATTGGACAGCCCTCCGCGGCCCGCCAGCACCGACAGCGTCGTGTACTCGGAGAGTGTCAGACCGTGCGGCGCGAGCGCCTCCGAGAGTCGCGCTCGCAACAGCCTGTCGATACGGCCGACGAGGTAGCTCACACGCATGGCGCGACCCTACTCGCCACGCGCAACGGCTAGACGCGCTCGAGGCCGACGTAGTTCTCGGCGAGGCTCGTCGCGGCGGCGCGCGACTGCGTCACGTACCGGAGCTGCGAGAGTTGGAGCTGCGCCTCGAACGGGTCTCGATCGGGAGCGCGGTGCAACATCGAGGTCATCCACCACGAGAAGTGCTCGGCGCGCCAGACGCGGCGCAGACACTCTTGCGAGTAGAGCTGAAGGGCCGCGTCGTCCTGGTCGCGGTACCACGCGATCAGCCGTCGGCGAGGACACGAACGTCGTGGAGAGCGAGGTTGAGCCCCTTGGCGCCCGTCGGCGGGACGATGTGCGCCGCGTCGCCGGCGAGGAACAGGCGACCGTGCTGCATCGGCTCGGCCACGAAGCTCCTCATGCCGGTGATGCCCTTCTCGAGAATCGGGCCTTCGTTCAGAACGAGCCCCGGCAGGTCGGTGCGCAGGCGCAACTCTTCCCAGATTCGCTCGTCCGGCCACTCGTCCACGTCCTCGTCTGGGCGACACTGCAAGTAAAGGCGACTGCGTGTCGGCGAACGGAGGCTCAGAAGGGCGAAACCTCGATTGTGGTGCGCATAGACGAGCTCCTCGCTCGACGGCGGCGCATCGACGAGGACCCCGAGCCAGCCGTACGGGTAGTCGCGCACGAAGGTGTCGAGCACGCGCGGCGATCGCGGGACGACAGACACCGTGGAAGCCGTCGCACCCGGCGACAACGTCGCATGCGAGAGTCTGCTCGTGTCCGTCGTGTTCGAAGCGCACGGACGGCGAGTCGGTCTCGAAGTCGTGGACGCGCGACGTTCGACACGTCGAAGAAGAGGGGCAGCTTGCGCTCGAGGCGGTGCGCGATCAGGTCCTTGACCACCTCCGTCTGCCCGTAGACGACGATGCTCCGACCGCCGGTGAGCTCGGAAAACGGCACGTGGTGCCGCTCGCCGTCGAACTGCAGGTGGATGCCGCCGTGCACCAAACCTTCGCGGTGCAGCCGCTCGGCGACGCCCGCGCGCTCGAGCAACTCGACCGTCCCCTGCTCGAGAACGCCGGCGCGGATCCGCGCCTCGACGTACTCGCGGCTGCGATCCTCCAGCACGACGGCGTCGATCCCGGCGCCGTGCAGAAGGGCGGCGAGTGTGAGACCGGCCGGGCCGGCACCGACGATCGCGACCTGCGTCCTCACCGCTCGAGCACGACCTCCCGAGTCACGGCGCCTCCTCGTCGAGCACGCGCTGCGCGATCGCAAACGCTCGGTTGGCGGCCGGTACCCCACAGTAGATCGCCGTCTGCAACAGCACCTCCTTGATCTCGTCCGGCGTGAGGCCGTTGCGCCGCGCGGCGCGTACGTGCATCGCCAGCTCCTCGTGGTGGTTGAGCGCCACGAGGGCGGTCAGCGTGATGCAACTGCGCGTCTTTCGGTCGAGACCCGGGCGCGCCCAGATTTCCCCCCAGGCGTAGCGGGTGATCAGATCCTGGAACTCGCTCGTGAAGTCGGTCGTCGAGTCGATGGCCCTGTCGACGTGCTCGTCGCCGAGAACCTCGCGCCGCACGCGCATGCCGTCGTCGTGTCACAGGAACTCCTCCAGCAGGCGGTTGAACTCGGCAGGCCGCTCGACGTTAGCGAGGTGGCGAGCCCCGTCGATCACGGCGACGCGCGCGCCCGCGATGCGCGCCGCGAGCAGCTCCGCGTCCGCCGGCGGCGACGTCGGGTCGGCCGATCCCGGCGACGACGAGCACGGTGCGGCGATCCGCGGCGAGGTCGCCGGCCGCATCCCGGCCGGCGAGCGCCTCGCAGCAGCGAGCGTAGCCCTCGGGTTCGACTGACAGGAACATCTCGCCGGTACCGCGTCGAGCTGCGGGAACCCGTCACCGAACCAGCGGGACATCACGGCGTCGACGATCGCCTCGAGCCCCTCCGCCGGACGAGCGCCGCCCGCTCGCGCCACTGGTCAGGCTCGCCGAAGCGCGCCGACGTGCACGCGAGTACGATCCGCTCGACGCGTTCGGGGTGCGATGCGGCGAGGCGCATGCCGACGGCGCCTCCGAGCGAGAGCCCGACGAAGCGAGAACCTGCCGTCGACCGCGTCGAGGACGCGCGCGGCGAGACCCGCGATGCCGTCGAACGTCGACCACGGAGCGTCGCCGTGCCCGGGGTGGTCGACGCGCACGACGTCGCCGCCGAGCGCCGGCAACTGCAAGTCCCACATCACCGTGGTCGAGCCGAGCGATCCGCACAGCACGACCGTCACGACCGGTAACGCGTCGAGCGCGCGGTCGATGAACGCGTCCACGCTGCCGAGGTAGTCCTCGGGCCGCGCCGCCTCGACGCCGAGCCGTTCGGCCTCGGACAGCGTCGTCGCCGACGAGGTTCGCGCGCATGCGGTCTGCATCGACCTGGAGCGACTCGAGCGAACGCCGAGTGGCTGCAGCCGCGCCCCCGGTCGCGGCCAGCGCCGAGTTGAGGGCGTGCCACTCCGCATGCCATGCTCCCGTCGGCCGCTCGTGCTCGACGACGAGGCTCTCGACGAGCAACGCCGCGTTCGCACGAGCGTGACGTGCGCATGCCAGCGCAAGGATCGCCTGCGTGGGGTTGCGTTTGTGCGGCATCGTCGTCGACACACCAGTGTCGCCCTCGCTCGCCTCGGCGACCTCCGTCTGCGCGAGCAACGTCACGTCGAGTGCGATCTTCGCGACGACACCTGCCGCCGTCGCAAGCGCGCCGCCGAGGCCGGCGACGGGCAGGCGGACAGCGTGCCAGGGGACGTCGGGCTCACGGAGGTCGAGCTCAGCTGCGAACAGGCGTGCGACCTCCGGCCCGCTTTCGCCGAACGCCGCGAGGGTTCCCGCGGCGCCACCGAGCTGCGACGGCAGGTCCGCGGCCGCGTCCCGGAGACGGTTGCGGGCTTCCACCACACCGGAGAGCCACGTCGCGGCCTTGAAGCCGAAGGTCGTCGGGACCGCCTGCTGGAGCAGCGTCCGCGCCGCCATGACGGTGCCGCGATGGCGTTCGGCCAGTCCGGCGCACGCGTCGGCGAGGCCCTCGAGGTCGGCGTCGATCAGCCTCGCCGCATTCCGTGCGACGAGCATGGCCGCCGAGTCGAGGATGTCCTGGCTGGTGGCGCCGCGATGGACGAAACCGGCGTTCTCCTCCCCCACGCGCTCTCGCATCGCACGCACGAGCGGCTCTACCGGGTTGCCGGCCGCACGCCCCTCGCGCCCGATCTCGTCGGCGGCGTAGAGCGACGCGACGCACGCCTCGGCGACCGCAGCCGCCGCTGCAGCCGGCACGGCACCCACGAGCGACTGTGCGTTCACGAGGGCGAGCTCCACTTCGAGCAGCCCCGCGAGCCAAGCGTCGTCGGACAGTGCCTCCGCGAGCTCATCCGGGACGAAGATGGCCGAGAACGGGTTCACGACTCGTAGAAGACTGTCTGATTGTCCCCTTGCATGCGGATATCGAACAGCAACCGGCCGTCGCCGTCGCGCGGCAGATCGCGTAGGAAGACGCGGAACCGCTGGTGCCGCAGGAGCCCGCGCGCGAACACATAGCCCTCGAGCGCCTCGGCGTCCGCGGGCACGCGGAACGAGAAGCGACCGGCGGGATGCGTCCCGGACCGGCCCCACTGCTGCTGCTCGGCGTGCCAGAGCTCGACCATGCCGTCGGGGATCGGTTCGCCGCGCCCGTCCAGGAGCTTGCCGGTCAGGTCGACGCCGCCCGGATCGAGCACCTCGTCGCGACGGCGACAGAGGCCGATCGCGTAGTACGGACCGACCGTCTGCGACGGCGTCCGCGCCAGTGTCATGCGTCCTCCAGCGGCGTCGTCCGGCCACCACGCCCGAGCACGATGTCCCACGTGTAGGCAAGCGCCCACTCGGGCTCCGTCCGCTCGGGATCGAATTGCGAGATGAGCAGCTCGCGCGCGTTCGGGTCTCGCACCGCGTGGATGATCGGGTCGTAGGCGATCAGCGGATCGCCCGGGAAGTACATCTGCGTCACGAGCCGTTGCGAGAACGCGCGACCGAACACGGAGAAGTGGATGTGCGCCGGGCGCCACGCGTTGTTGTGGTTGCCCCACGGATACGCGCCAGGCCTGATCGAGACGAAGCGATAGCTGCCGTCGTCGCCCGTCAGCGTGCGGCCGGCGCCGGAGAAGTTGGGGTCGAGCGGCGCAGGATGGCGGTCGACCTCGTGCCGGTAGCGGCCGGCGGCGTTGGCCTGCCAGACCTCGATCAGGGCGCCGCCGATCGGCCGGCCGTCCTCGTCGACCAGACGGCCGGAGACGATGATGCGCTCGCCGAGCGGCTCGCCTTCGTGCTGCCGCGTGAGATCGTCGTCAAGCGGGCCGAGCACCTCCTCGCCGAAGACGGGGCCGTCGAGCGCCTGCGACTCCTCCGGCAGCGTCACGAGCGGCCGCTTTGGCGCACGCAGCGCGGTCGAGCGATAGCCGGGGTAGTCGATCTGGACGTCCGGGCCGAAAGTAGGGTCGTCGGGAAGAACGATCTCGCTCATCACCTTGCTCCTTTGCTCTCGAGCGTGCGCAGCGCGGCCAGCTCCTCGTCCGACGGCGCGGCCGTGAACCCGACGTCGTCGGCGACGGCCAGCTCCCAGCCGGTCGCTGCGCGCGCCTGCTCGACGCTGGCCCCCGGATGCAGGCGCGTCAGCGTCAACTCGCCGTCGCGTGGTTCCAGCACGCCGAGGTCGGTGACGACGAAGCGGACATTCTCCCCGCGGCTCGTCTTGAAGTCGAGTCGCTCCACGAACGCACGCGGCGTCTGATGGAGCATCACGAACACGTCGCGCACGGAGGTGGCGATCTCGGGCGCGCCGCCGCCGCCCGGCAGCCGGACTTTCGGCGTCGCGTACTCGCCGATCACGGTGCTGTTCAGGTTGCCATGGCGGTCGATCTGCGCGGCGCCGAGGAAGCCGACGCCGATCCGGCCGCCCTGCAGCCAGTAGGAGAACATCTCGACAATGGAGACCACCGCGTCGGCGGTCTCGGCGAGCTCGCCGTCGCCGATCGACAGGGGCAGCCGAGTCGGCTTCGCGCCGATCGTGCCGCTCTCGTAGACGAGGACGCAGCCCGGCGCGTGCGTACGACGCGCGAGATTCGCAGCGAGGCTCGGCAGACCGATGCCGACGAAGCACACGGTGTCGTCGGTCAGTCGCCGTGAGGCCTCGACAGCCATCATCTCGTCCGCCGTGTACGTCATGCCGGGACCGCCTCCTCCAGGACGTGCTGCCGCATCCAGTCCAGGAACGTCTTGCGGTCGCGGCTGACCTCGTCCCACGCGACGTAGAACGCGTTGTCACGGTCGTAGTAGCCGTGCGCGTAGGAAGGCCGCGCACCGCCTGGGCAGTGGACGACGCAGTCGATGACCCACGACGGCAACACGACCGCGCCCGGCCGCGGCTCGAACTCGTCGACGACCTCTTCCACGGTGACGATCGACCGCGCGGACGCGAGCACGACCTCCTTCTGAACCCCGGTGATGCCCCAGAGCTGCACGTTCCCGTGGCGGTCGGCCCGTTGCGCGTGGACGATCCCGACGTCCGGACGATGGGCCGGCACCGCGGCAAGGCGCTCTCCGGTGAACGGGCAATCGATCGCAGCCACGCGGGTTCGCTCCGGCAGATCGGTGCCGAAGTACCCGCGCAGCAGGCCGAATGGAAGGTTGGCGGCACCAGCCGCGTAGGAGGCAGCCATCCCGGCATGCGAATGCTCCTCGAGCTCGAGCGGTGCCGGCCACCCGTTCTCGACGGCGTCTCGCAGCCGATGGAGCGACCCCACGCCGGGGTTACCGCCCCAGGAGAAGACGAGCTTTCGCGCGCAGCCCATCCCGATCAACTGGTCGTAGATCACGTCGGGCGTCATCCGGAGCAGCGTCAGGCCGCGCCGCCCTTGGCGGATCAGCTCGTGCCCCGCTGCGTTCGGGATCAGGTGCGTGAAGCCCTCGAGGGCAACGGCGTCCCCGTCGTCGACGAGCTCACTGACCGCCTCCATCAGCGTGACCAGCTCGGCCATCAGAAGGGGAAGGGATGCCCCGCGCCTCCCTGCACGGTGATCCAGCGAAGCTCCGTGAACTCGTCCAGCACGGCCTCGCCGCCGAAGCGGCCCCAACCGGAGTCCTTGACCCCGCCGAACGGCATCTGCGGCTCGTCACCCACCGGCTGGTCGTTCACGTGAACGATCCCCGACTCGACCTGCTGCGCGAGCGCAAAGCCGCGATTCGTATCGGACGTGAGGATTCCGGCGCTCAGCCCGTAGCTCGTGGCGTTCGCGCGCGCGACCGCGTCCTCGGCACTGTCCGCTACCTCGACGGCGACCACAGGCCCGAAGGTCTCGAACTTCGCGAAGTCCGAGTCGGCCGGTACGTCGGCGATCACAGTCGCCCTGTAGCACGGCCCGTCGGCCTCGCCGCCCGCCAGGATGCGGGCACCCTTCTGCACGGCGTCGTCGACCCGGCCTTTCACCATGGCGAGCGCTGATTCGCTGATCAGCGGGCCGATGATCGTGTCCTGCTCGTTCGGGTCACCGGCCTTCAGGCCGCTCGCCTTCTCGGCCAGCCGCGTCGTGAACTCGTCGGCTATCCCACGCTCGACGATGATGCGCCGCGCCGACATGCAGATCTGTCCCTGGTGCAGGAACGCGCCGAACGTCGAGGCGTTCACCGCGTAGTCCAGGTCGGCGTCGTCGAGGACGATCAGCGGGTTGTAGCCGCCGAGCTCGAGAACAACGCGCTTCAGGTGGCGCCCGCAGGCTTCCGCCAGCCGCCGCCCCGTCTCGGTCGAGCCGGTGAAGTTGATGCGGCGAACGGCCGGGTTCTCGACGAGCTCGTCACCGATCGGCGCGGCCTCACCCGGTGCGTGCGCGACGACGTTCAGAACACCTGCGGGCAGCCCCGCCTCGGCGAAGATCTCGCCCCAGAGCAATCCGCCCACGACGGGCGAGAACTCCGACGGTTTGAGCACGACGGTGTTCCCGAGCGCGAGCGGGGCGGCGATCGAGCGCGCGGAGAGGATCAGCGCGGCGTTCCACGGCGCGATCGCGCCGACGACGCCAACGGGCCGGCGGATACTCATCGCCAGCGTGCCCGGATGATCCGACGGGATGATCTGGCCGAGCGGCGCGTACGCCGCAGCTGCAGCCTGGCGGAGCAGCCCGGGCACGAAGCCCATCTGGAACATGCCGAAGCCGAAGGTGCAGCCGGTTTCGCGGGCGAGCAGGCCGACGACCTCCGACATGCGCGACTCGAGTACGTCGGCAGCCTTGAGGAAGATCCGCTGGCGGTCGGCCGGGAGGCTCTGCGCCCAGGCCGGGAACGCCGCCGCGGCCGCCTCGACGGCGCGCGCCGCGTCGGCCCGCGAGCCCGCGGGCACGGACGCCACCGTCCCCCCTGTGAACGGGTCTCGGTCGTCGAATGTCGCGCCACCCTCGGCAGGGGTCCATTCGCCCCCGATGAACTGCCGGTACTCACGCACGTCTGTCTGCACGGTCGTCACGTCTCGCTCCTTTCCCTAGTGCATACGCAGCACGGCCTTGACGGTGACGCCCGACTCGGCGTCGTGCACGGCCTGCTCGATCTGGTCGAAGTCGTAGAAGGTCATCATCCGCTCGACGGGGAACCGGCCCTGCTCCCAGAGCCGCATGAGCCGCGGCAGGAAGATGTCGGGGACGCTGTCGCCCTCGACAATCCCACGCACCACACGGCCGCCGGTCAGGATGGTGTTCACGTCGAGCGTCACCTCGGTGCCGAAGGCCGGGGCGCCGATCACCCCGGCGGAACCGGTCGGCGTCAGGCAGTCGACGCACTGGCGGAGCACCTGTGGCACGGCGGTCGTCTCGAGGCTGAAGTCCACTCCACCGCCGGGGAGCGCGCGGATCGCCTCGACCGCATCGCGCTCGCGGGCGTCGATGGTGTGCGTGGCGCCCAGCTCACGGGCCAGCTCGAGGCGCGCGGGGTTCACGTCGATCGCGATGATCGTGGTACAGCCCGCGATCACGGCACCGAGGATCGCCGAGCAGCCGACCGTGCCGGTGCCGAAGACGGCGAGGCTGCTGCCCGCCGGCGCGTCGAGGCTCGTCAGCACGGCGCCGGCGCCCGTCTGGATGCCACAACCGAACGGCGCGGCGACCTCGAGCGGGATCTCGCAGGTGAGCTTCACGACACTTCGCACGTTCGCCACCGAATGCGCGGCGAAGCTCGACTGCCCGAAGAAGTGCGCGTGCACATCGCCGAGCGCGCTCGAGCCGTCGGCGGGGCGGCTGGACGCGAAGTTGTGCTCGAAGAACTGATGGCAGTACGCCGGCCTGCCGGTTACACAAGTCGCGCAGTGCCCGCACGAGTGGAACGTCATGCCGACACGGTCGCCGGGCGACACCTTCGTCACCGCCGAGCCGACCGCCTCCACGACCCCGGCACCCTCG
The DNA here is from genome assembly GCA_963819535.1 of uncultured Actinomycetes bacterium. Lineage (GTDB taxonomy): Bacteria > Actinomycetota > Thermoleophilia > Gaiellales > Gaiellaceae > PALSA-600. The sequence goes on from CAWFWL010000001.1 coordinate 43,925, forward strand.
TGCCCGAGCACCGCCGGCAGCGGCACTGGGTACCACTGGTCACGGCAGATCAGGTCGGTGTGGCAGATCCCGGACGCTGCGACCCGCACGAGCACCTCGTCGGGGCGCAGGTCGCCGAGTTCCAGCTCGCAGAGATCGAACGCCGAGCCCTGCGACCGCGTCACCGCAGCCGTCGTCCTCATCTCAACCTCCTCAACCGGTAGCCGACCGGCATCACTCGAAAGCCGAAGCGGTCCTCGAGCGTTCCCCAGATTCCCTTCGGCAGCAGCAGTGCGAAGCCCATCGCGGCGCCGCCCAGACCGACGAGGTACCAGACGCCGTTGTCTCCGAACTCGTTCTGGATCACGAAGAGGACGATCGCACCGATGATCGGGCCCTCGAACGTGCCGAGACCGCCGACGATCACCATGAAGATCATGTACGCCGTCCAGTCGACGCCGAAAATCGAAGACGGTTCGATGAAGAGCGTGTTCGCTAGCGTCATCGCGCCGGCGGCACCGCAGCCGAGCCCTGCGACGACGAACAGGATCCACTTCCCGCCGACCACGCGCACGCCGACCGACGCCGCGGCTTCTTCGTCGTCGCGGATCGCCTGCAGCGAGGCGCCGATGCGGCTCCGCAGCAGCACGAACAGCAGCGCCAGAAAGAACGCCGTCAAGCCGAGCGTCAGCCAGTACGTGTAGTGCTGGCGCTGCGTCGGCGTGTAGTAGTTGAGCTCGATCAGCGACGTGCCGGTTCCGGCGCCGAGAGACTGGTCGAGGGAGACGAGGATCGCGGCGGCTTCCGCGACGACCCACATCCCGATCGCGAACTGCGCCCCGCGGAACCGCAGGACGAGCGGCGACAGGCCGACCGCTACCAACCCGCAGAAGATGGTGGCAACGATCATCGCGCGGTACGGGTTCCAGTTGTGGTGACAGAGCCAGACGGTGCCGTACGCGCCGAGCCCGATGAACGCCTGCTGCCCGATCGAGACGAGGCCGCCGTAGCCGGCGAGCGCGTTCCACATCACTGCCAGCAGCACCAGGATCAAGAGGGTCGTCGCCTTCTGCACCGTGTTCTCGCCGAAGAGAAGCGGCACAAACGCGAAGCCGACCCCGAGCGCCACCGCGAACGCCGTCAGTGCGATCGAGACACGTCCCCAGCGCTGGACGCCGAAGCGGGGGCCGTCGACCGCAAGCGCCGGCTGCGTCATCGCGTGGCACCCCGGACGGTGAAGAGCCCGCCGCGGGGCGAGGCGAGCACCGCGAGGAAAACCAGATGGCCGGCCAGGACCGAGTACTGGGGGTCGATCTGGGCGCCGATCGTCTGCGCGACCCCGAGCACGATGCCGCCCGCGAGCGTGCCCCAGAGCGATCCCATGCCGCCGATCACGACGGCCTCGAACGCGAAGATCAGCTGCGTCGGCCCCGCGAACGGCGAGAACGTCGAGCGAATTGCCAAGAAGAGTCCTGCGACGGCGGCGATCGCGACGGCGATCGCCGTTGCGCGAGCGTAGACGGCGCGTGAGTTCACGCCGACGAGCTCGGCGGTGTCTGGGTCTTGAGCGGTGGCGCGCATCCGGCGGCCGGACTGCGTCCGCGACAGGAAGATCTGCAATCCGCCCAACACACCGACGGCGACGATCAGCACGAGAACGCCGATCTGCGGGACGAAGATGTCGCCTGAGATGCTCCAGCTTCCCGTCGCGATCCCGCCGGCCTGACTGCCGAGGGATCGCACGTCCGGCGAGAATTGCTCCAGCAGCAGGTTCTGGATCACGATCGACAGCCCGAACGTCGCGAGCAGCGGCACGAGCACGCCGGAACGTAGGGCTCGGTCGAGCACCGTCATCTGCAGCCCGTAGCCCACCAGCAACATCACCGGCAGCACGGGCAGCAGCGCGAGAAACGGGGAGACGCTCGAGTGGTCGAGCACGACCATGATCAGGTAGGCGCCGAGCACTGCCAGGTCGCCGTGAGCGAGGTTGATGATGCGCATGACGCCGAACATCAGCGCCAGTCCGCAGGCGAGCAGTGCATAGATGCCGCCGAGAAGCACGCCCTGGACGACGGCGTTCACCCAGGTCATTTGGCCGCCACCCCTCGCAGGCCGAAGTACGCCGCCGTGATCTGCTCGCGTGCGAGCTCCTTGCTCGACCCCTCGAGCACAACCCGGCCCTCGAGCATGCAAACCACGCGATGCGCCGCCGCGAGCGCCCGGCCGAGATCCTGCTCGACCAGCAGCATCGTCGTCCCGGCTTCGATCAAGCCCATCAGCGAGCGGTAGACCAGGTCGACGGCGACCGGTGCGAGACCGAGCGACACCTCGTCGAGCAGCAGGACGCGAGGATTCGTCATCAGCGCGCGGCCGATGGCGGTCGCCTGCTGCTCGCCGCCCGACAGGTTCACGGCTCGCCGGTGGCGCAGTGGCGCCAGGAGCGGGAACGCTTCGAGCACGCGGTCGACGTCCCAGGCACCGCCGTCTTGCCGGGCGACAAGCAGGTTCTCCTCGACCGTCAACTGCGGGAAGAGCCGGCGGCCTTCGGGGACGAGCGCGATGCCGAGGCCGACGCGCTTGTGCGCGGGCACGCGGGTGACGTCGGAACCATCGAGCGAGATCGAGCCGCCGGCGGGGCGGTGCGCGCCGGCGATCGCCCGCAGCAGCGTCGTCTTGCCGGCACCGTTCGCGCCGACCAGCGCGACGACCTCCCCTTTCTCGACGTCGAGCGAGACTCCCCGCACGGCCGGCAGGAGGCCGTGGCGCACCTCGAGGCTCTCGACGGCAAGTAGCGTCATCCGGCGCTCCCGAGGTAAGCGTCGATCACGGCGGCGTCACGCATGACGTCGTCCGGCGCCCCGTCGGCGATCACGCGCCCCGCGTCCATGCAGACCAGCCGCTCGACGACCTGCACGAGCACGTGGACGATGTGCTCGATCCAGACGATGACGATGCCCTGCGTGCGAAGCTCGTTCACGGTGAGGACGAGCTCAGCCGCCTCCGCGTCCGTCAACCCGCCTCCGATCTCGTCGAGAAGCAACACGACAGGATCCGTGGCCAGCGCACGCGCAAGCTCCAGTCGTTTGCGGTCGAGCAGCCCGAGGCTCTCGGCGCGACGGTTCGCATGCTCCTCGAGGCGACACCGCTCGAGTGACTCGATCACGCGCTCATACGCACGTTTGCGTCGCAGTCCGGCGCCGAGTGCGGCACCGACGAACACGTTCTCGAAGACCGTCATGCCACCGAACGGGCGCGGCACCTGATGCGCACGGCCGACCCCGAGCCGACACCGCCGTGCAGCCGAGGAGCGCGTCACGTCAGCACCGCGGAACGCCACCCGGCCGGCCGTGGGACGCAGCGAGCCGGCGAGCACGTTCAACAGTGTCGTCTTGCCGGCTCCATTCGGGCCGACGATGCCCACGGCCTCACCGGCCGCGACGGAAAAGTCGACACCGTCGAGAACCGCAAGCCCTCCGAACTGCTTGCGGATCCCGACGGCGTCGAGGATCGGTTCCAGCTCCGACCCCACCAGGCCCTTAGACGTACGGCTTCAGCTTGGCCTGGATCGGGACGCGCGGGTCGTCCGAGTGCTCACAGAAGACCCACTCGTACTTGTACTTTCCCGCGCCCTTGATCCACTGGCCGCCCGGGATCGGTGTCTGCACGACGTTCGGGACGGGATTCTTCTTGCCGCCCGCGCCCCAGTGCAACTCGCCGAGAGGGGTCATGACCTTGAGGTGCTTCATCGCGTTCGCGACCTTCGTCTTGTCCTTCGGGTTGCCGCTAGCCTTCAGAGCAGCCGCCGCGACGTCGAAGAGCGCGAGGCTCGGGCCCATCTGCTGGTTCCAGTACTTACCGGACCGTTTCTGGTAGCCGGCGGCGAGCGCCTTGTTCGAGATCCCGGTGAGCGGCGAGTGGTACGGCCACGTCGGCCCCCAGTAGGCGCCGCTCGCGAGGTTGAATCCGAGCGAACCGAGCGCGGAGACCTGCGAGGAGAACAGGCCCGTCTTCGCGATCTGCGCGATCTTGATCTGCTTCGTCAGCCCCTGCTGTGCCGCCTGGCGCCAGAACGTGGCGAAGTCCGGCGGGATCGGGAACGTGTTGAAGATCTCGACACCGGCCTGCTTGAACTTCGAGATCTGCGCCGAGTAGTCGTTGGTCCCGTCCTGGTACGCGCCGGGGTCGACGATCGTGTAACCGGCCTTTTCGAGGAGGGGTCCGAGCGCACCGCGGATCGCGTTGCCGTCTGCGTCGTTCGGCCACATGACGCCGACCTTCTTGTTCGTCTTCACCTGCGGCCAGAGGTGTGTGTACGTGTCGAGGAAGTTCCCGACGCCGAAGCAGAAGTGATACGTGTAGTGAAACGGCGAAGGCTTCCCCGGCTTCGCCCCGCGGCCGAAATACCACGCCTCCCAGGGGACGACCGTCGAGATGCAGGGCACGCCCGCCGCCTCGGAAGCGTCCGAGACCGGGTTGACGACCTCTGGAGTGGACGTCGCGAGCATCAGGTCGACACTCGTGCCGTGGATCAGGTCGTTGGCAACCTGGGCCGCCCGCTGAGGCGCGGACTGCGAGTCCTTCTGGTGGATCTCGACCGCGTAGTGCTGGCCGCCGATCGTCAGGCCCTTGGCGAATGCCTTGCGTGCGAGGCCGATCACGTACGGGTCAGGCTCGCCGAACCCGGCCGCAGGCCCCGTGATCGGGCTCACAAAGCCGATCTTGATCGTATTGGCGGCGTCGTAGCCTTTCGGCCGCGCCCAGATCGGCTGGGCGGCGACACCCGAAGCCACGAGCCCCCCGACACCGACCCCGGCACGCTTGACGAACTCGCGACGTGACGTCCGGCCATCGAGTCCCTCGCGTCCTTCAGACATCGAACTCCTCCTTGACGTGGCGGCAGTGGGGAACGCGGACCCGACGCTACGAAGCTGGTGCCCACATGTCAATACAGGTGTTCGGATAGTCGGAACGCCTCGTTGAGCTCGTTGAATCGCGCTCGGCTACGCGCCGGAGTGGCCGAGCCGGGCCGAGATCGCCTCGGCGGTGCGCTTCAGCGTCGGCCCGAGTCGGGCGACGAGCGTGTCGAGCGAGATCATCGATCGATGAACCGCCAGGTTGATCGCCGCGACGATCTCGCCGCGCTCCGAACGGATGGGCGCGGCGATCGAGCGGAGGCCATACGCGAGCTCCTCGTTGTTCACGCCCAGCCCCGTCGACTGCACCTCGCGCAGCTCCCGAATCAGATCCTCCCGCTTGACGAGCGTGTTTGGCCCGCGCTGCACGAACTCGACTCGTTCGAGCACGGCGCGCTGTTCACTCTCTGGCAAGCCCGCGAGTAGCACCTTGCCCAACGACGTGCAGTACGCCGGCAGGCGAGAGCCGATGTGCAGGTTGAGATCGATCTCATGCTGACCTCGCTGCGCGGTGCGGCAGCGCTCGATGTAGACGATGTCCGCACCGTCGAGAATCGCCATGTTGACCGTGTGACCGGTCTCGTCGCTGAGCGCCTGGAGATGGGGCGCGGCGACGTCGCGAACATCCATCGAGGCGATTGCAGAGAAACCGAGATCGACGACGCGCGGGCCGAGGCGGTACTTGCGAGTCGTGGGATCCTGATCGAGATAGCCCAAGTGGGCGAGCGTCGCGATGTAGCGATGGGTCGTGCCGCGACTGAGCCCGACTTCCCGTGACAACTCGCTGACGCCGATCAGCGGCCGGCCGGACTTGAACGCAGCGAGGATTGCCAATCCGCGCTCGAGCGATTGCGAGTACGAGCCTCCGGGCACGCCTGCCACCCCGATGTTCTAACCAGCGAAACGACGTGTTAGCAACTCGGCGGTCGGAGATTCACGAGTGCGATGGAACTGAATGCGAGTCCTGAAGAGCCGCGCAATGCCGCCAGGAAATCGCGTCGCGCCTCTCATGGAGCTGAGACGGCGCCGGCGCTCCGGAGGCCCTTCAGCCGGCGCATCACGTCGTCGCCGCCGCGGCCGAAGAGATCGTGCAGACGCACATACTCCCCGTAGAGCGCGTCGTAGGCGTCCCGATGCTCCGGGAGGGGACGAAACCGCGTCTCGCTCAGCCGTGCCATCCGGTGGGATGCAGCGGCGATCGTGGCATGACCGCCGGCGGCGGGGCCCGCGGCGACGGCACCCCACATCGCCGCGCCGAGCGCGGGAGCCTGATCGGATGCGGCGACCGCGATCTCACGGTTCGTGACGTCGGCGAAGATCTGCATCAACAACGGATTCCGGCCCGGAAGACCTCCGCAGGCCACGATCGAGTCGACACGGAGCCCCGCGTGCTCGAACGCCTCCACGATCACGCGAGTGCCGAACGCCGTGGCCTCGATCAGGGCTCGGTAGATCTCCGGCGCGCGGGTCGCAAGCGTCATGCCCACGAGCAGCCCCTGCAGGTCGGCGTCGACCAGCACGGAGCGGTTCCCGTTCCACCAGTCGAGCGCGAGCAGCCCGGACTGTCCGGGCCGAAGCGCCGCCGCCTCCTCGGCGAGGACGTCGTGCAGGTCGACGCTCCGCGCCCGGGCCGCCTCGTGGTACTCGGGCGGCACCGCGTGCCGCGCGAACCACGCGAAGATGTCGCCGAGCGCCGACTGGCCCGCCTCGTAGCCGAAGTAGCCGGGCACGACCCCGTCCTCGACGACGCCGCACATGCCCTCGACCTCGACGAGCTCGTCGCCGAGCACCAGATGACCGTTGCTCGTGCCCATGATCATCGTGAGTGTCCCGGGCGCGGTGACCGTCGTCGCCGGCACCGAGCCGTGGAAGTCGACGTTCCCGACCGCGACAGGAGTTCCAGCCCGCAACCCCGTCCAGGCGGCTGCGCGCTCGCTCAGCCCGCCGGCCCGCGCGCCGGGTGGCAACAGCGTCGGCGAGAGCTTCTCGTCGACAACGTGCTCGAAGCGCGGGTCGAGCGCGGCGAAGTACGCGGGTGAAGGGAACCCGTCGCGCTTCGACCACATCGCCTTGTACCCCGCCGCACACGCGCTTCTGCTCTCGACGCCGGTGAGCTGCCAGACGATCCAGTCACAGGCCTCGATCAACCGCGCAGAACGCGCGTAAAGCTCAGGCGCCTCGTCGAGGATCTGGAGCGCCTTCGCGAAGAACCACTCGGAGGAGATCTTGCCGCCATAGCGCTCGAGCCACGGCTCCGCCCGCTCGGCGGCCACCGCGTTGATCCGATCCGCCTCCGGCTGAGCCGCGTGGTGCTTCCACAGCTTCACCCAGGCGTGCGGCTCGCGCCGCAGCTCGTCGAGCTCGCAGAGCGGCGTGCCGTCGGCGAGCGTCGGCAGCATCGTGCACGAGGTGAAGTCGATGCCGATGCCCGCGACCTCGTCCGACGGGACGCCGGTCTCGGCGAGCACCCGCCGGACTGCGACCTGCAAGCTCGCGACGTAGTCGCGCGGATCCTGCAGGGCCCAGTCGGCCTCGAGCGCCACGTCGTCGTCAGGGGCGGGAAGCCGCGCGTCGATGACGCCGTGCGCGTACGGCTCGACGCTCGTCCCGAGCTCGCGTCCGTCCGCGCAGTCGACGAGTACGGCGCGCGCCGACTCCGTGCCGAAGTCGATTCCGAGCGCGCAGCTCACGGCTCCACCAGCACCTTCAGACCACGCCGGTCGACGAGATCGCGGAACGCCTGCGATCCCTCGTCGAGCGAGTACCGGGCGCTCACGAGCGACTCGAGCTCGAGCCGTCCGGATTCCGCGAGGGCGATCGCGCGCGGAAGATCGCTCGCGCGCATCCGGCGGCAGAGGACGAGCGTCAGCTCCTTCCGGCGTGCGGGGGCGGCATGGAACGTGCTGCGGTCGCCGTCGGGTATGCCGACGACGACGACACGGCCGCCGGGGCGTGCCGCTGCGATCGCAGCGTCGAGCACGCCGTCCGCGCCCGCTGCGTCGTAGACGACGTCGACCTCGAACGCCCGCCGACTCGGAGCGGCGCGCGCCGAGCTCTCGCGCAGCCGCCGCACGATGCGCGCAGCGGATCGACCGCGAGCTCGACCGAGATGCCTGCGGCCTGGAGCGCCTGCACGAGGAGCAGCCCGATCGACCCGCAGCCGAAGACGGCAGCCGTCGTCTCCGTCGTCCGCCCCACCGAGGTCGATCGCGTGCAACGCGACGCCGAGCGGCTCGAGCAGCGGGGCGGCCTCGTCGGAGACGGCGTCGGGCAGCGGATGCGCAAGCTGCTCCGGCCAGGCGACGAGCGTCCGGAGCCCGCCGTCGGTCGAGCCGTGGCCCGCGAACCGCAGCTCGCCGCAGAGGTGCCCGTCGCCCGCGGAACAGAGTGCGCAGCGGCCGCAGGGAACCGCCGGGTCGAGCACGACGCGCTGCCCGGTCCGCGGACCGCTCGCGACGACGCCGGCGAGCTCGTGGCCGAGGACGAGTGGCTCGTCGAGGATTGCATCACCGATGCCGCCCTCGAGGAACCAGTGACGATCGGACCCGCACAGACCGACACCGCCGACGCGCACCAGCACCTGGCCTGCGTGCGGTTCTGGGTCCGGTTCCTCGTGCAACCGGAGATCGCCCGCCGCATGCAGGCGCAGCGCCTTCACGTCGGCTGGCCGTAGTAGGCCGCTGCTCCGTGCTTGCGCGAGAAGTGTCTCTGAAGGAGCTCCGGCGCGATCGGCTCGAGCTTTCCGGCCAGGACGACCGAGTGGTACGCGCCGGCCGCGACTACCTCGAGGGCGATCGCGTTCTCGACCGCCTCCCCCTCGGTCGCTCCCCAGGTGAAGGGGCCGTGCGAGGCAACGAGCACCGCCGGCCGTCCCAGCGGGACGAGCCCGCGAGTCGCGAAGCGTCTCCACGATCACGTCACCCGTCGCGCGTTCGTACTCGCCCTCGATCTCGCCGGAGCTGAGCGGACGCGTCACAGGCACGGCACCGTCGAAGTGGTCGGCATGCGTCGTCCCGTAGCAGGGGATGTCGAGGCGCGCCTGCGCCCACGCTGTGGCGAACGGTGAATGCGTGTGCACGATGCCTCCGACGTCGCGCCACGCGCGATACAGCGCCAGGTGGGTGGGCGTGTCCGAGGACGGTCGCAGCTCACCCTCGACGACCGCACCGCTCGCGAGGTCGACCACGGCGATGTCGGTGACCGTGAGGCTGTCTAGTGAGACGCCACTCGGCTTGATCGCGACGATGCCGGCGTCGCGGTCGATCGCGCTCGCGTTCCCGAAGGTCAGGACGACGAGCCCCGCCCTCCCGAGCGCGAGGTTCGCCTCGAGCACGCGCTCCCGCAGGGCGGCGTGCCGCACTACATGCCCTCGCGCGAGCCGGTAGTACGCCTGGTTCCAGCGCAGCTCGTTCGCGAAGTCGCGGATCCGCGTCCGTTCGTCGATCACGAGCAACTCGATCCCGGCGATCTCCGCAAGGTCGACGAAGGCCTCCGCCCCGATCGCGCGGCAGAGGACGGTGTGGTGCGGGCCGCCGGCCCGCAGCCACGCCTCAGCGGCGGTCGGCGAAGTCCGGCTCGGGACGCCACAGCGCGCGGGCCACCGGCAGGCGCGGCAGCTCCTCCGGGGGCTGCACGAGCTCGACCTCGTTGAGGACGAGCCGGAAGCGATCGCCGAGGTCGAGCAGTCGCCACGAGCACCGCCGGCCCCGGCGCCGCCGTGAAGACGAGGCGCACCGGATCGTCCTTGCCTCCGATCGAGAGCGGGTGGATCTCGCACGACGGCCGCCGTGCCGCGATCGACGGGCAGACCTCGAGCATGTGCGCCCCGAGCACGCGTCTGGCCCTCCGGCGCGAGGTCGTACGTGTAGTCCTCCATGAAGGAAGTTCCGCCGTCGAGACCGCTACTCATCACCTTCGCGATCCGCACGAGCGCGGCCGTCTTCCAGTCGCCCTCCGCTGCGAAGCCGTAGCCGTCGGCCATCAGCCGTTGCGCCGCGATACCCGGCAGCTGTGCGAGCCCGTCGAGATCCTCGAACGTGTCGGTGAACGCCTGGAACCCGGCTGCGTCGAGGAAGCTGCGCAGCCCGCCCTCGATCCGCGCGGCGTCGCGCAGCGCCGCGCGACGGTCGCCTCCCCGGCGGAGGGCTGGGGCGAGGTCGTAGTGCATCTTCGTAGGCCGCCACGACGTCGTCCACGTCCTGCTCCGCGACGGCTGCGACGGCCATGCCGAGGATCCCCGACGCCGTAGCCGTTGACGGAGACGCCGAGCCGGATCTGGGCCTCGACCTTGTCGCCTTCCGTCACCGCGACCTCGCGCATGTTGTCCCCGAAGCGGGCGACGCGGAGCGAACTGCGCCTCGTGCCAGCCCGCCACCGCGCGCGCCCAGCCGCCGATCCGCGCCGCGACTCGCGGGTCGCGCCAGTGGCCGACGACCGTCTTTCGGCGCAGGCCCATCCGCGTCTCGAGGAACCCGAACTCGCGGTCTCCGTGCGCCGACTGGTTCAGGTTCATGAAGTCCATGTCGATCTCCGCCCACGGCAGGTCTCGACCGAACTGCGTGTGGAGATGGAGGAGCGGCTTCTGCAGCGCGCCGAGCCCCGCGATCCACATCTTCGCCGGCGAGAAGGTGTGCATCCAGGCGATCACGCCGAGGCACGATTCGGCGGCGTTCGCCTCGAGCGCGATCCGCCGGATCGATTCGGGGCTCGTGGCGACCTCGCCGGTACACGACCCGCACCGGGATCGTCGGCCTGCGCATCGAGACCCGCCGCGACCTCCCGCGCGTGCTCCTCGACGCGCCGGAGTGTCTCCTGCCCGTACAGCTCCTGGCTGCCGGCGACGAGCCAGACCTCGAGGTGGCCGAGCGCCTTCGTCGCGACGCTGTCCGCCGACGCCATGGGTCAGGCCCCCGGGCGCGAGACCTCGTCGAGCTCGCCGGCGGTAGCTCGAGACCATCAGCTCGGTCAGCTCCTCGAGCGACGTCTCGTGCACCGCGCTGGTCGGTGGTGATGCGGCCGCCCTGCATGACGTTGATGCGGTCGCAGAGCTCGAAGAGATGGGCGTAGTTGTGGTCGATCACGATGATCGACACCCGGCCGGTCGCTGCGAGATCCTTGACGAGGTCGATGATGAGGCGCGACTCGCGCGCGCCCATGGCCGCGAGCGGCTCGTCGAGCAGCAGGATCTTCGTCGCCGCCCGTACGGCTCTCGCGACCGCGACCGCCTGCCGCTGGCCGCCGGAGAGCTGCTCGGCCTCGGCGTCGACGCTCGGCACGTGCACGTTGATCTCGTCGAGGTACTGGCGCGAGAGCTTTCGCATCCGCTCGCTTGTCGAGGATGCGAAGCGGGCCGAGCCTCGTCAGCTCGTGGCCCAGGAACAGGTTCTGGTAGACCGGGAGCTGAGGGATCAGCGCGAGGTCCTGGTAGACGGTCTCGATCCCGTGCGCGCGGGCGGCCTCGACCGAGTGGAAGCGGACGCGACTCGCCGCCGACGAGCACATCGCCCGCCGTCCTGCTGGTGGAAGCCGCTCAGGATCTTGACGAGCGTGCTCTTGCCGGCGCCGTTGTCGCCGACGAGCCCGAGCACCTCGCCCTGGCGCAGCACGAGGTCGATCCCGCGGAGGACGACGAGCGCGCCGAAGCGCTTGGTCACGCCGCGCACCTCGAGCGCCGGCTCGGATGGCGCGGACGCGGGCGGCGCGGCTCGCGGGCTCGCTCATGCTTCCCTCGAGCGGGCGATCAGCCGGTCGAACTGGGCGTTCAGCGCCATCGCGAAGATGATCACGACGCCGACCCAGACGTAGAAGTCGTTCGTGCTGACCCCGATCAGCGTGAGCCCGTCCTCGAGGATGCCGATCAGGATCGCGCCGATGAGGGCGCCGATCACCGTCCCGCGTCCGCCGGTGAGCGCGGTCCCGCCGATCACACAGGCTCCCACCGCGTAGAGGATGTAGTCGACGCCGAAGTTGCCCGGGATCGAGGCTCCCGTACTTCACTGCGTCGACGATCCCGACGAGGCCGGCGAGGAAGGAGCAGATCACGAAGCTCCACACCTTCACGCGCCGGACCGGCACGCCCGCCTCGGCTGCGCCGAGCAGGTTCCCGCCCGTGGCGATGATCCGCACGCCGAAACGCGTGCGAGTAAGGACGACTGTCGCGAAGATCGTGATCGCCACCACCCAGAGAATCTCCGACCACAGCCACACACCCATCACCTGGCTGGAGAAGCTCACCTTGCCGGTCGACGTCGACGACGACAGGGGAATCGGCGTTGCCTGCGTCTGATGCGAGTAGATGAGCACGAGCCCGAAGAGGATGAAGTTCGTCGCGAGCGTCGTGACGAACGACGGCACGTTCAGGCCCACGGTGATCAGCCCGTTGATCGCGCCGACGCCGGCAGACGACCGCGAGTGCAGCGATGATCGCGAGCACGAGGGGCACCCGCTGTTGTGGAGCCAGTACATGACCCACGGGCAGAACAGGAAGACCTGGCCGGCAGAGAGGTCGATCTCGGCGAGCACGAGCAGCAGCACCTCCCCGACTGCGATCGCGCCGATCGGCCCGGCGTAGCCGGCCGCCGAGCTGAGGCTCAGCGAGTCGGTGAACGTCGAGCCGGCCCTGATCGTGAAGTACGCGAACAGGCCGACCGCGAGCAGGATCGGCGTCAGCTCGCGCTGGTAGAGGAAGAGGCGCAGGACGCGACGTCCGATCGCGAGCGCCTCACGCTGCTGCCCCGGCGGGTCGCCCGCCGGGGCAGCGGTAGGTGTTGGAGCACCCGGGTGCACGCTCGCGCGCGACTAGTGCGGGATCGAGGCTGGCGGCTTCAGGGTCTGCTGCTTGGAGCTCGTGCCACTGAACCTGTTCTTGGCCAGGTAGGGCTTGACGGTCGACTTGACCACGATGCCGAGTCCCGTGTCGGTGTTCGTCGGCTTCATCAGCCCGCCTGAGACGTTGTACAGGTAGAGCTGCATGATCGTGTCGAAGCCTTGCAGGTAGGCCTGCTGGTCGATCGTGAAGGTCAGGTTGCCGGCACTGACGCCCTGCACGACCGGCGTCCCGACGTCCCAGCCTGCTGCACCGACCTTCCCCTTCAGGTTGTTCTTCTGGATGAGCTGCGCGATAGCGTCACTGTCGCCGCTGTCGACGGCGAACATGAACTTCGACGTCCTTGTGACCGGCATACCACGCGGAGATCTTGTTGTACTCCGGCGCACCTTCGGTCGCCGACGTTCCGACCTCGACGAACTTGATGCCGGCCTTGGCCAGGACCGGCTTCGCACCGTCGATCCGCGGCTGGATGTTCCCGGTTCCAGGCGTCGCGATGATCCCGGCCACGAGATCGCCCTTCTTCACCTGCTTGAGGATCTGCTGAGCAACCGCGGCTCCCGCAGTCAGGTTGTTCTGGCCGACGTAGGCCATCCGGCCGTTCGGCACTCCAGCTGAAACGTCGGCGTTGTAGCGCGATCACCGGGATGCCGTGGCTCAACGCGCTGTCGACGGGCTTGTTGAAGGCGGTGTTGTCGATCAGACAGCACCCGATGCCGCTTCGCCTTGGCCGCGATGGCGCTGTTGAACGCCGAGACCATCTGGTTGACGATCGAGCGTCGCCGAGCCTGTCCACTGGTACGAGCAGCCGGTCAGGGCGCAGGCGTCCTGGAGCCGTAGATCGTCGCCGTGAAGAACGAGTTCGTCGTCACGTGGTTGACCATCACGAAGCGATACTTCGGGTGGCTGGCGAAGAACGCGTTCCCGCTGTTTCGCTTGTAGGTCGCCGCGCCGGCGCCTTGCTCGCCCAGGATGTCGGCGAGGCCGGCGTACATCGGTACCGCCGCGGCGGCCACACCCGCGTTCCTCAGGAAGCGACGCCGTGAGAGCTCGCGTTGTTCCTTGCTGACCTCATCCGGCTTGTCTGATGCCATGCCTCCTCCTCTTTACGATCGGGCTCATTGGATCGACCCGGCGCGCCTCAGTCGGAGACGCGGACTTTCTCAATCACCGGCGTCGCCTTCGTATATAACAGGTTTCGACAGCTTTCTCAAGCCGCTCAAGCCCGGCCGACGACGGGTCTACCACCGTTGGTGAACCTGCGGTGCGATGCGCCGCCGGTACACGTCGGCGATCCGCGCGTGGACATCCTCGGGCAGCGGCGCCAGCGCCGCTGCCGCCGCGTTCGCACCAGCCTGATCGGGCGTCTTGGCGCCCGGGATGACGCTCGACACAGCCTCGAAGTCGAGGACCCAGCGCAGCGCGAACTGGGCAAGGGTGATGCCGTCCGGCACGAGCGAGCGGAGCTCTTCGACGGCCTCGAGGCCGGTCTCGAACTCGACGCCCGAGAAGGTCTCGCCGACGTCGAACGATTCGCCGTGTCGGTTATACGCGCGATGATCGTCGGCGGCGAAGCGCGTGCTCCGGTCGAACTTCCCCGTCAGCAGGCCTGACGCGAGCGGGACGCGCGCGATCACGCCGACGCCACGCTCGACCGCCTGCCGGAAGAGGAGCTCCGCCGGCCGTTGGCGAAACGCGTTGAAGACGATCTGCACGGTGGCCACACCGTTGTATTCAAGCGCCTTCAGCGCCCTCCTCCACCTTCTCGACGCTGACTCCGTAGGCGCGCACGAGACCCTCGTCGACCAGTGCGGCGCACGCTTCGAAAACCGAGGGCGTGTAGTACGTCTCCCACGGCGGGCAGTGCAGCTGGACGAGGTCGATCGCCTGGACGCCGAGGTTCTCGCGCGAGCGCTCGAGCCAGCCGCGGAGGTTCTCGCGGGTGTACGCGGCCGGGTCGAGGGGGACGCGGCGACCGAACTTCGTGGCCACGACGATCTCCTCCGGCCGCTCGCTGATCAGGCGTCCGAGAAGCCGCTCGGACCGGCCGTCTCCGTAGACGTCGGCGGTATCGAAGAAGGTCACGCCGGCGTCCACGGCAGCATGCATCGCCGCAAGCGACTCGCGGTCGTCGACGGCGCCCCAATCGGCGCCGATGCCCCAGGCTCCGAAGCCCACCTCGGAGACCCGGCGGTCCGTCTTGCCGAGCCGTCTCGTGTTCATCACTCTGCCCTCCCGGGCTTTCTCTTTTCGTCGAAAACGACGATACTAATGGCGGTTTCGAAAGCATGCAGACCCTGCCACGCCACGAGCTTTTCCACGCCGACGGGCGACGCCTGCTCGTCTACGGGGAGCTCCACGGAGGCCTCGACGATGCGCCCGTGAACGACGAGCCGCAGACGATCCACAAACGCCTCGACCAGTTCACCGGCACCTGGGTCGGGATCGCGCCGGCGCGGAACGCCCGGCCCCTGGACTCGACGTCGCAGGCCGCCGAGGCATGCCCCTTCTGCGCCGGAGGAACGGAGGTTCCGTTCCCGTACCAGGCTGCCGTCTTCGACAACCGCTTCCCGTCGTTTCGTCCCTCGACCGCCGCCGACGCCGCCACTCGCCGGCCCCGTCGGCCCGGCGCTCGGCCGTTGCGAGGTCGTTCTCTACACCGATCGCCACGATGCCTCATTCGGGCGCCTCTCGGCCGCAGAGCTCTGTCGCGTGCTCGCGGTCTGGATCGACCGCGCGCGAGAGCTCTGGAGCGATCCTGCTCATGCCTATGTGTGCGTCTTCGAGAACCGTGGGGCCGAGGTCGGTGCGACGATTGCACACCCGCACGGGCAGATCTACGCCCTCGACCACGTTCCGCCGGTCACCGCGGCGAAGGCTGCGGCCCACCGCCGTCACCGCGAGCGTGACGGCAGCTGCCTGTCGTGCGAGGTGACGCTTGCCGACGCCCGCTCGGACCGCGTCGTCTCGGCGAACGAGAGCTTCGTCGTCGCCGTGCCGTTCGCGGCGCGGTGGCCCTTCGAAGTGGCCATCCGGGCACGGCGGCACGGTCTCGGCCGTCTGTCCGACCTCGATCCGCCCGAGCAGCGCGACCTGGCGCTCGCGCTTCGAGACGTCGTGCTGCGCTACGACGCGCTCTTCGACTTCCCGCTTCCGTACATGATGGTCGCGCAGGAAGCGCCGAACGACGCGCCCGACTGGCACCTCGCGTTCGAGCTCTACCCGCTGCACCGTGCATCCGGGGCGACGAAGATCCGAGCCAGCGTGGAGACGGGCCTGGGGCTCTTTCTGAACGATGTCGCGCCCGAGGACGCCGCGCGCCGACTGGCCGGACTGGCGACGCAGGCGGAGCCGATCGAGCTCGAAACACTCTTCACGGTCGCGCATCCACAGACGGTGACCCTGGCGTGAGCACCGACGGGACGACGAACGCGGTGCCGCCCTCGCTGCGGCGGGAGCGGATGCTGGCAGAGATCAAGGAGCGGGAGTTCGTCCGCGTCGCGGAGCTCAGCAGCCGGTTCGGCGTGTCGGAGGTGACCGTGCGCGGCGATCTCGATTCGCTCGCCGCGAGGGGAAAGGTCCACCGTGTCCGCGGCGGCGCGATCCCTCGCCTGATCGCGAGTCACGAGCAGCCCTTCGAGGACAGCGTGTCGAGCTTCGCCGCCGAGAAGGTGGCGATCGGTCAGGCGGCCGCAGCTCTCCTCGAGGACGGGGAGACGGTGTTGATCGACGTGGGCACGACGGCGGCGGCGACGGCGCGCGCGATCGCCGCGCGCAGCGAGCTCGAAGACCTGGTCGTCTTCACCAACGGGCTCAAGACGGCACTCGAGCTCGAGCCGGCTGCGCCGAGGATCACCGTCGTCGTCCTCGGGGGGACGCTGCGACCCCTGCAGCACTCACTCGTCGATCCGCTGGCGACGCTCATCCTCGACCAGATCTCCGTCAAGACCGTCCTCCTCGGCTGTAACGGCGTCGATCCTCTCGGCGGCGTCACGAACATCAACCTGCCCGAGGCCGAGGTGAAGAAGCGCATGCTGGCGGTAGCGGCTCGCCGGATCGTGCTGGCCGACGGCAGCAAGCTCGGCCGGGTCGAAGTCGCGCGCCTCTGCGACGTCGCCGACGTCGACACGTTGATCACCGGCCGCTCGGCCGATCCCGGGGTGGTGGAAGCGCTGCGCGACCGCGGCTGCGACGTGCGCGTGGTCGGGTAGCTCGCCGTGGGCGACGACCGCTGGCGACTCACGTCCCGCGACGGGATCGAGATCGACGTGCTGGCGTACGGCGCGACCCTTCAGGAGATCGTCGTGCCGGACCGGGACGGTCGGCGGGAGAACGTCGCCCTCGGCTTCGACACGGTCGCGGAGTACCGGGCGCACGGCGACGCCTACTTCGGCGCCGCCATCGGCCGCTATGCGAACAGGATCGCCGAGGGGCGCTTCACGCTCGACGGTCGAACGTACTCTCTGCCGCAGAACGACCGTGGCAACTGCCTGCACGGCGGAACGCTCGGCTTCGACAAGCGGACCTGGACTCGTCGTGCGGCAGACGCCGGCTCGATCACGCTCGGCTACGTCAGCCGCGACGGAGAGATGGGGTTCCCGGGTCGATTGGACGTCGAGGTGACGTACGAGGTGCGTGGCCGTGAGGTGAGGATCGAGTTCCGGGCGACGTCCGACGCAACGACGGTCGTCAACCTCACCAACCACACCTGCTGGAACCTCGCCGGCGTCGCGGCCGCCGGTCCGGGAAGCGCGCGCGACCACGTGCTCGGGCTCGAGGCGTCCACGTACACGCCGGTCGACGACGCAGGGGTCCCAACCGGCGAAATCCGGGCTGTCGCCGGAAGTACCGTCGACTTCCGCACCGCACGGGCCGTCGGAGACGCCGGTCTCGACCACAACGTCGTGCTCGATGCGGCGCCCGGGCTCCGCCGTGCGGCCAGCCTCGCGCATCCGGTCTCCGGTCGGTCGCTCGAAGTCTGGACGACAGAGCCGTGCGTGCAGGTGTGGACCGGCGGCACGCTTCGCGCCCCGTACGGCGCCGGCAGCTGTGTCGCCCTCGAGACCCAACATGCACCCGACTCGCCGAACCGGCCGGAGTTTCCGAGCACCATCCTGGCGCCGGGCCGGCAGTTCGCGTCGACGACCGTGTTTCGCTTCGGCGAGGTCAGCGGGGCGTAGCGAGCCCCAGGACGCCGTCGCTCGCCGCGCAGACGGTGCCTCGGCCGGCGCGCCCGGTGCGCTCGGCGTAGCTCGTCTCCACCGAGTCTGCGAGCTCGGCAGCGGCCTGTAGGCCGACAACCGCGATCACCGACCCGCCGAACCCGCCGCCTGTCATCCGCGCCGCGATCGCCCCGTGCTCGAAGGCGAGGTCGACCAGGAGGTCCAGCTCGGGCGTCGAGACCTCGTAGTCGTCACGAAGGCTGTCGTGACCGGCGCGAAACGCACGTCGCAGCACCTCCTCGACATCGCGGCCGGACTCGAGGGCCGCGACGCACTCGCGGACACGGTCGTTCTCGGTGACGACGTGTCTGAGGCGGCGTGCCTCGACGCCGTCGAGATCGGCGCGTTCCGCCAGGTCCGCCGCCTCG
This sequence comes from uncultured Actinomycetes bacterium, assembly GCA_963819535.1. Classification (GTDB taxonomy): domain Bacteria; phylum Actinomycetota; class Thermoleophilia; order Gaiellales; family Gaiellaceae; genus PALSA-600. The sequence goes on from CAWFWL010000001.1 coordinate 62,232, forward strand.
GACGGGCCGAGGCCCGCCGCATCGCGACGACCGACCGCCGCGAGAGCGCGCTCGAGCTCCGCGCGACGCGTTGCGTACCCGGAGTCGGCCAGACTGTGCCTGACCCCTGAATCGAGCACGACGATCGCGAGGTCGGCCGGCAGCGGCACCGGGCGGTGCTCCGCCGTTCCGCAGTCGAGGAAGAGCGCGCACCCGCGGCGGGCGAAGACGATCGCAGCTGGGTCCATCAGGCCGCACGGCACACCGACGGCGAGCCGTTCTGCCTCGCGCACGAGGCGGACCAACTCGAGAGGATCGACGGCGAACTCGGCGACGTCGCAGAGAGAGAACGCAACGGCGACGAGGAGCGCGGCAGAGGACGACAGGCCCGCGCCGATCGGAAGCGTCGAGTCGACCTCGCCCACAAGACCCACCGCCGGCCGGCCACGGTCTGCCAGGAGCCGCGCGGCCGCGGCGACGTACCGCCCCCAACCGTGCGGCGTGCCGCTGCTCGAGCCGTCCGCCGCCAGGTCGACCGCGTCGCCGCCGGCCGTCGAGTGCAGGACGATGCGCGCCGGGTCGGCGTGGCCCGAGACGGTGGTCCCGAGGTTGATTGCGACCGGGAGAACGAGCCCGCCCGAGTAGTCCGTGTGCTCGCCGATCAGGTTGACCCGGCCCGGTGCGAACCGCTGCACGTCGTGCGGCATTGGTCTGACCTTACTGAGACGGGTTGCAGCCGCCAGCCGCCTACGGCAGGCTCGCTCCTGTGCCCGCCGCGATCATGACTTCGCCGGAGCAGCTGGACCGCCCCCGCTACCACGACGCCGAACGGTTTTGCCGCCGCGTGCGCGCGAGCGCGTTCTTCGCGGCCGAGCAACCCGTCGCCGTCGCGCGGGCGCCGGCCCGCCTCGACGTGCTCGGCGGGATCGCGGACTACTCGGGAGGGCTCGTGCTGGAGCTGCCGCTGGAAGCAGCAACGCTCGCCGCCGTGCAGCGCTGCGACGACGGCCTAGTTGTGGCTGTGAGCGACGGCCGGCGGATCGCGGTCGAGGCCACCGAGCTCATGACCCTGCCACTGGACGAGCTCGCGGAGCGCTTCAGCGGCCGCGACGCTTGGGGCGCATACGTCCTGGGGCCGATCGCGCTGCTCTTGCGCGGAGAAACAGCGGTACCGCACGGACTTCGACTGCTCGTCTCGTCGGTCGTCCCGGAGGGGAAGGGGGTTGGATCATCCGCCGCTGTCGAGGTTGCTGTCCTCTGCGCAACCGCCGCGTGCCTCGGGGTCGAAGCGGATGCCGCCCAGCTGGCGCTGATCGGCCAGCGCGCCGAGCAGGTCTTCGCGGCGGCGCCGTGCGGGCCGATGGACCAGCTGGCCGTCCTGCACGGTGAAGCCGGCTGCCTGCTGCCGGTCCTGTGCCGCCCGGCCGAGCCCCTCGAGGCGTTGCGCCTGCCGGCGTCACTCGCCGTCTGGGGCATCGACTCCGGACTGCGGCACGCGATCTCCGGCGACGTCTACCGGCGCGTGCGCTGCGCGTCGTTCATGGGCAAGGCGCTGCTCGGCGAAGATGTCGCCCACCTCACCGAGGTGGATCGCGACCGGGTCGCGGTCGATGCGCTGCCCGACAGCGTGCTGGGAGCCGACTTCCTACGCCTGCGAAGAGGCATCGACGATCCCTGGAGCACGATCGAGCCGGCGACCAGGTATCCGGTCCGCGCAGCGACGCTCTTCCCGATCGAAGAGCACCAACGCTCGCTCGAGCTCGTTTCGCTCGTCACGGGCCGGCCGACCGACGATGCCGCCGAACGGATCGGCGAGCTCCTCTACGAGTCGCATGCCGGCTACTCACGGTGCGGTCTCGGGGTGGCACGAACCGACCAGATCGTCGCCGCGGTGCGCAACGCCGGTCGAACGAAGGGTCTGTTCGGCGCACGCGTGAGCGGCGGCGGCAGCGGCGGGACAGTGGTGGTGCTCGGCCGTCCCGACGCCGAGCCCCACGTCCGCGAGATCGCCGAGACCCTCGGCACCGGCCTGCTCGGCGGCTCGTCGCCCGGGGCCTGCGCCTTCGGCGTCCGGTTCGTTCCGGGCGGAGCCGGAGTCCCGACGTCGGCTATGCGGTAACAGGTTCCTCGGCGGACAACTCCCGCGCGAGGAGCCCGCGGAGCCAGTCCTCCGCGGCTCCGAGGTGCATGAGATCGGCGGCTGCCGCCCGCTCGGCGTCACGCGAGACGAGCGCGCTGTAGATGCCGACGTGACTCGCGAGCGTCGCCTCGACCGCGCCGCGGTCGACCAACGAGTGCCAGAGGCGCGCCCGCAACGTGCCGCTCGAGAGGTTCTCGATCAGCGAGGCAAGGCTCCCGTTGCCGCACGCGTCGAGGATCACCTTGTGGAAGTCGGTGTCCGCCTCGATGAAAGCCGGGGAATCGCCGGCGTGCTCCATCCGGCGAAGGCAGTCCCCGAGCCGTTCGAAGTCCTCGTCCGTGAGCCGTGGGGTGGCAAGCCGCGTCGCCTCCGGTTCGAGCAGCCGGCGGATCTGGTGGATCTCGATGAGCGACGCGACGGACACGAGATCGCTCACGAAGCCGACACCGGTCAGCAGCAGCTCCGGCTCGAGGGTCGTCACGTACGTGCCGTCGCCGACTCGCGCCTCGAGGACGCCGACCAGCGCCAGCGCGCGCGTCGCCTCACGCAGTGAGCTCCGCGAAACCCCGAACCGCTGGGTCAGCTCGCGCTCGGTCGGTAGGCGCGAGCCCGCCGTGAACTCCCCGGAGCTGATCAGGTCCTTGATCTTCGCGATCGCCTGGTCTGTGGCACGGCCGGCGCTCATGTCAGACCAATAGCGTAGAGGCGTACGGCGTTGCCGCCGAGAATCGCGTCGGCGCTGTCTCCCGCGACCGAGCGAATCGCCTTCGTCGTCTCGTCGAAGACGTGTTGATACGTGCCGTTCAGCAAGGCGACCGGCCAGTCGCTTCCGAACAGGAGTCGCTCGGAGCCGAATGCTGCGAACGCGGCCTGCACGGCGGGCTCGAGGTCGGCGGCGGTCCAGTCGGGTCGTGGGACGATCGTGCCGAGGCCGGAAACCTTGGCGAAGACGTTGTCGTACGCCGCGGCCCTCTCGAGCTGTTCCCGCCACACGGGCAGCTCGTCCCGGCCGATGGGCGGCTTCCCCAGGTGGTCGACGACGAGCGTGAGTGCCGGGTGCCGACGCGCGAGCTCCGGCACGTCGTCGAGGTGGTCGGGGAAGACGGCCGGCAGCTCGAGCAGCAGGCCGCGCTGCTCGAGCAGCGCGAGCGCGGGCTGCACCTCGTCACGAAGCAGCCAGTGCGCATCGCTCTCGAGGTGGATGAGATGACGGATCGCGCGGAACTTCGGCTGCGCGGCCAGCTCGTCGAGACGCCGGCGCGCGACGCCGACGTCGTCGAGCCGGCACCAAGCCGTGACCGCGCCCACCCACGGCGCGTCCGCGAGAAGCTCGAAGAGGTAGTCGGTGTCACGGTCCTCGGCTGCGCTTTGCACGACGACCGTCGCCTGCACACCGCACGCGGCGAGCAGCGACTCGAGGTCGCACGGCTCGAACGGCCGGTCGATGGCACCGTGGTCAGCGGTCATCCACCGCTGCGGAATGCGAGCGGGGTTCCAGAAGTGATGGTGGGCGTCGACGATCACTTGGCTACGCTCGCTCGTGGAGCCAGCCCTCGAGCAGCCCGCGCCCGCGCGGCAGCGTCGGCGTGGGATCGCGGTCGAATGGATGGTCCTCGACGCCGATCGGCCCCGTATAGCCGACCTCGAACAGCGCCCTGACGGTTTCCTCGAGCGGGACGGCTCCCTCCCCGTGCGCTGCGTTCCGGTGGTCGAGTTCGAACTCGGGCGTGTAGACGTCTTTGAGGTGCACGTGGAAGAGCCAGTCCTTGAGCTCGTGCACCGCGACGACCGGGTCGAACCCGTTCGTGACCCACCAGCCCGTGTCCAGCGCCGCGCCGATCTGACCGTCCGCCCCGTCGTCGATCTTGCGCAGGAGGTCCGCCGGCGTTCGCTCGTCGGGGTGGTTCTCGACGCCCAGGCGGATGCCCTCGCCGTGGAGGATCGCGACCGCCTCGGCGCGGTCGGCCGTGAGCAGGCGGAGGCTGCCGGCCAGCAGGTCGGTGCCAACGCCATGAGCGACGCGGCAGGTCGCACGGAGCTCCTCCGCGGTCCCGCCGAAGCCGCCGGCGAGGCTCACGACCGTAAGGTCGTGCTCCTCCAGCAACGCCCTTGCGATCGCCAGGTGCTCGTCGCTCGCCCACCCCGGGCCGAGGTGCGCCGTCCAGAGGTCGATCGCCTCGAATCCGAGCCTCCGCGTGAGGGCGAGCAGCTCGCCGAAGCGCTCCTCGAACGTCTCGAGCGGGGCGTAGTGCTCGTTCGTCGCCCTGTCGCCGTCCATCCAGTCGCCGGAGAGCGCGTATCCGGTTTGGCGGGCGACGAAGCTTGGGGTGAGCAGCGAGACGACGGTCAAAAGAGGACCTCCTCGGTGGCCGTGGGGAGAGGCTCGGGACGCTCGCACGTCGTCTCGAGCGTGACGTGGGCGCCGCTGTCGGACGAGCGCTGGAACGCGGTCATCGTCTCGAGCGCGTGCAAGGCCTGCTCCGCGCTGGCGCGGTGCGGGCGGTTGGTGCGGATCGCGTCCGCGAGGTCGGCGACGCCGATGCCCCGCCCGGCGCCCGTGACGTGCTCGACCGGCATCGTCTCCTCGCGGAGCTCGGTGCCGACGCGGGTGCGGCGCACGACCGGGGCGTCGAAGACGTTCGGATCCGGGATCGCGAGCGACCCTTCCGTCCCGAAGATCTCGATGCCGGTGCGACCGTGCGGGATGTCGAAGGAGACGATGAACGTCGCGGTAGGGCCGCCCGGGTAGTCGACGACGCCCGCGTAGTGCGTGGGCGTCTCGACGGAGATCTTCTGCCCCTCGAGCGGGCCGCTCCCGACGACGCGCTCGGGCAGGCGCGCGCTCGTCGAGGCCGCGACGCGGCGGGCTGGGCCGAAGAAGCTGAGCAGCGCCGTCACGTAGTAGGGGCCCATGTCGAGCATCGGTCCCCCCGCCGGGGTGTAGAAGATCGCCGGGTTCGGGTGCCAGCTCTCTTGCCCGCCGCCGATCATCGTCGCGTGTGCCGCGACCGGCGTCCCGATCGCTCCCGCGTCGAGCAGGCGCCGCGCGGTCTGGAGCTGGCTGCCGAGGAACGTGTCGGGCGCGCAGCCGAGGCGCAGGCCGGCCGCCCGCGAGCGCTCGAGCAGGAGGGTGCCCCCGGCCACGTCGACGGCGAGCGGCTTCTCCGAGTAGACGTGCTTGCCGGCTGCGAGCGCGGCGGAGCTCACCTCGACGTGCGCCATCCCGGGGCTGATGTTGACGAGGATGTCGACCGCATCGCCTCCGATCAGCTCGTCAGGCGAGAGCGCTGCGATCCCGTGCTGCGCAGCGAGCGCCTCCGCGCGCGTCCCGTCCAGGTCGGCGCACGCCACGAGCTCGACGCCGGGGAAAAGGCCGAGGCCGATGGCGTACTGAGGGCTGACATTGCCGCAGCCGAGAAGGCCGACTCTCACCAGGGAATCTCGCGGCCCTCGAAGAAGAAGCAGCCGCTCGGCCCGTCTGGGGGCAGTGTGGCGAGCATGAGCACCGTGGCCGTTGCCTGCTCCGGCTGGAGCGGGGCATCCAGGCCGCCCATCCCGGTCCGAACCCATCCAGGATGCACTGCGTTCACGAGAATGCCGTCCGGGCGGGCCGCTCTGGCGATGACGGCGCTCGCGGCGTTCAGCGCGGCCTTGGAGACGGCGTAGCTCAAGCCGTCCGGCCGCATGCCACCGTCGAACTGGCCGGCCTCCGAAGAGATGAAGACCACCCGCGCGGCGCCCGCAGCCCGCAAGCGCGGAAGCAGGCGCTGCGTCAGCAGAATCGGCGCCGCGACGTTCACCCCGATGACCGCCTCGAATACCTGGGCATCGATCTCACCGAGCCCTTCACGGGGCCGCGGGTTGATCGCGGCATTGTGAACGAGGACGTGGAGAGCAGCGACGGCTTCGTCGACCTGGGTCGCGATCTGCTCGAGCTCCGCCGGGCGACCGAGGTCACCGAAGATCGGAACCCCGCCCACCGCCTCGGCAACCTCGGTCGCGTCCGCAAGCGTGCGAGCGTGACACAGCACGCGTGCTCCGGCGTCTGAAAGGGCCTGGGCGAGCGCTCGGCCGATACCTCGCGAGGTACCGGTGACGAGCGCGTTCTTTGCCGCGAGCGATTCCATCGACTACCCCGGGATGCGCACCACGGCGACGCCGCCGGCCGCTACCTGCATCGGGGCCTGGTGTTCGGCACCGGACAGGATGTCGACTCCGCCGACCGGGACGTGCGCCGTCTCGTTCGTGTGGTTCATGACGAAGAGCCAGCTCGTGCCGTCCTCGCCATGGCGGCGCACCGTCTCCACGCCGCGAGCCGTCGGGACGTCGGCACTCACGCCGGCCTCGGCGGCGACGCGTCCGACCAAGCCTTCGAGGCTTTCACGATCGGGCTGCGTCGCCACATACCACGCGACTCCGGCTCCGGCCGCGTTGCGCGTGATGGCCGGCACGCCGGGCAGGGGCCCGTCCACGTATGTGGCCACGACTTCGGCAGTCGTCGCCCGGACATTCTCCGTCCATACGGTCGCCGTCATGGAGCCCGTGAGCGTCACTGCCTGACCAACTGAGAGCGGAAAGAACTGATCGGTTCTGACGCCGAGGAGGTCACGAAACGCGCCGGGATAGCCACCAGGAATCACGTGGTCCTGCTCGTCGACGATGCCGGAAAAATACGTGACAAGCGCGTGTCCACCGTTGCGCACATACGTGCCGATGGAGGCAACGATGTCGGCGGCCGCCGAATACAGAGTCGGAACGATGACGAGCCTGTACTGCGACAAGTCCGAGCCGGGCCGAGCAAAGTCGACGCCGATTCCGAGCTGCCAGCATGCGGCGTAGTACGCATACGCTTGCTCGCGGTAGTTGACCTCGGCCGACGGGTGCGTGCGCAGCTCGGACGCCCACCATGCCGGGTAGTCCAGGATGATCGCCACGTCGTTGCGCGCCGTGCTGCCGAGAACCTCGGCCATCGCCTCGACGTGCTTGCCGAGCCGGACGACGTCGCGCCACACGTCGGAGTCCGTGCCGGCGTGGGGCACCATCGCCGAGTGGAACTTCTCGGCCCCCGCGAGTGACTGGCGCCACTGGAAGAAGCAGGCCCCGTCAGCGCCGCGCGCAATGTGCTGGAGTGTGTTGCGGTGCATCTCTCCGGGCTGCTTGGCGACGTTGACCCATTGCCAGTTGACCGCAGATGTCGAGTGCTCCATCAACAGCCACGGCTCACCGCCGGCGAGTCCACGCGCGAGATCGGCGGCCATCGCCAACTCGATGTGCGGGTCCGGGTAGAACTCGAGGTAGTGGTCGACCGACACCACGTCGAGCTCGCTTGCGAACCTCCAGTTGTCGAGCAAGTTGAAGTTCGCAACCATCAGGTTCGTCGTTACGGGGATGTCGGGAGTCGCGGCTCGGAGCACCTCGGTCTCCGCCCTCAGCTGGACGAGCATGATGTCCGAGCTGAACCGGCTGTAGTCGAGCTCCTGCGACGGGTTTCGCCAGGCGGGAGCAATGCGCGGCGGCAGAATCTCGTCGAAGCTGTAGTAGCGCTGGCTCCAGAACGACGTGCCCCAGGCCGCGTTCAGTGTTTCGATGTCGCCGTACCGCTCGATCAACCACACGCGGAACGCGGCGGCGGACGCATCGCAGTAGCAACGCCCGTTGTGGCAGCCGAACTCGTTGTTGACATGCCACATGGCCAAGGCCGGATGGTTCGCGTAGCGCTTCGCCGTCGTCTCCACGAGTCGCAGCGACTTCTCGCGATAGATGGGCGAACTCGCGCACCAATTCTGGCGTCCGCCCTGCGATAGGACGTGACCTTCGCGATCCACGGGCTGGACCTCGGGGTGCGCACGCGAAAGCCACGCGGGAATTGCGGTGGTCCCGGTGGCCAGGTCGACGCTGATCTCGTGCTCGTGCAGCAAGTCGAGCACGCGGTCGAGCAAGCCGTAGTCGAAAACGCCGTCTGCGGGTTCCAGCAGCGACCATGCGAAAATGCCGACGCTGACGAAGTTGACGCCCGCCTCGTGCATCAGTCGCACGTCGTCCAACCACACGGACTCGTCCCATTGCTCGGGGTTGTAGTCGCAACCGAAGATCATCCGCTTGCCAACGGAGGGGACGCGGCCGAAGGGGGATTGGGTGCGCATCGCGCTTCCTTCTGTGGAGGTGGACGATGTGGACTAGCGCTCGGGCCCGACACTCTCGCGAATGCCGGGCCCGAGAAATAGCTGCTCCTAGGAGGAAGGCCTACTGCCAGGCCTTGGTGAACTTGGCCGCGTTGGCCTTCGTCACCAGCGTGACGCCCGTGTCGATTTTCTTGACGTACTTCTGGCCCTTGAGCGACTTGACCGCCGCCAGGATGCCGAGGTATGTCATATGGAACGGCGACTGGGCCATCGTGGCCGTGGCCTTGCCGGCCAAGATGAGCTTGCTCATCGCCGGGTCTCCGTCGTAGCCGAAGATCAACAGCGGGTGCTGCTTGGCCTCCATGACTGATACAGCGCCGATCGCCGGGGAGTCACACGCCGAGTAGATCGCGGTGAGGTCCGGGTACTTGGTGAGGAGGTCCTCCGTGACCGAGGCGCCGGTCTTGGGGTCGCAGAGGGTTTGCTGAGCCCCGATCACGACCTTGACGCCAGTGCCTTTGAGGGCCGCCTTGACGCCGTCGATGCGCTGGTCGAGGTTCGGCACGCCACGTACGGCTTCGAGCAGACCGATGGTGTCGCCGGACTTCAGCCGGGTCTTGATGTAGGCACCCGCAGCCAGGCCGCCCTTGACGTTGTTCGTCGCGGCGACCGCAGTCGGGACGACACCGGGGATGGTGTTGTCGACGAAGACGATCCGGACGCCTGCCTTCTTAGCCTTGTTCAGAGCGGCGGTGACGCCGACGCCCATCGGGGAGACCACGATCGCCTTGGCGCCCTTGGTGACGGCGTCCTGGATCTCTGCGATCTGGCAGGGCGTGTCGTCGTTGGTCTTGCACGCGTTGGTCGTGAGCTGGATTTCCTTCGGGTGGGTGGCCGCATACTTCTTGGCCCCGGCGATCATGGCATCCCAGAAACCGCCCGTGGCCTTCGTGAGAAGAGTGACCTTGATTCTCCCGTCGGCGGCGCCGCTTCCACTCCCAGACGCAGCTGCGGTTACCACGGTGACGAGCATCGCGCACGCTCCGAGCACGATCAGTGCTCTCAGGCGAGTCGACATGTGTGTTGCCCTCCTTGTTTGTCGGGTCTGCCGCACGTGTCGTGCGTCCAGTTGGTGAGGCTTCATACGGTTGTGCTCCCCCGGGCCCCGACGATCCAGGACACGAGTTGCTCTTGGTTGTCCGCTGTTGCCGGCGCTTCGCCGATCTTGCGTCCGCGGCGCATCACCATCGCGCGGTCCGCAACGGCCATCACGTGGTCCATCGAGTGAGAGATCAAGATGACCGCGACACCGGAAGTTCGGAGCCGATCGACCAGCTCCAGGACCCGCGCCGACTCCCTGAGCCCGAGGGCAGCGGTCGGCTCGTCGAGGATGACGAGCTTGGAGGAGAAGGCCACAGCCCGGGCGACAGCGACCGCCTGCCGCTGACCTCCCGACATCAGCGCGACGTCCGCGTCGAAGTGGGGAAGGCGGATCTGCAGCCGGTCGAGGAGCTCCTTGGTGCGGGTGGACATCTCCTTCTTCTTCATCCACTGCAGCCCCCGAGGAAGCCAGGAAGGGTGGGCCACCTCGCGTCCGGCGAAGAAGTTCGCCGTCGGGTTGAGGTTGTCGAACAGGGCCAGGTCTTGGTAGACGGTCTCGATCCCATTTGATCGGGCATCCGCCGCCGAGCTGATCTGAACGAGCGCGCCGTCGATCCGGATCTCGCCTCGGTCGAGCTTGTGGACGCCGCTGATGCACTTGATGAGGGTCGACTTGCCGGCACCGTTGTCACCGAGCAGGGCGAGTACCTCACCGGAGCGGACCTCGAGGTCGACGCCGTCGAGGGCGACCACGGCGCCGAAGGTCTTGGTGGCGCCACGAACACCGAGGACGGGCTCCGCGTCAATGGGGACCTCGGGCTGCGCGGAGTGCATCGCGTCAATCATCCGAGCCTCGCCTGCATGCTGCGGAACCGGTTCTCGACGAGGGCCCGGATGACGTCGAGCTCGACTGCGACGACGACGACCGCTCCTACGGCGAGGTACTGGAAGTTCGGGTCGAGGCCGAGCAGGTTGAGGCCGTTATGCATGACCCCGAGGATCAACGCGCCGGCCAGGGCGTTGAGGACGCCACCGCGACCTCCGAGGAAGCTGCCGCCGCCGATGATCACCGCGGCGATGGCGTTGAGCTCCAAGCCCTGCCCGGTGAACGGAGAGCCGGCGTCAGCGCTACCGACGAAGAGCATGCCGGCGATCGCGCCGGAGAGCCCGCTCATGACGTAGACCGAGATCAACGTCCCGTTCATTGGCACACCGGTTCGGACCGCGGCTTCGGGGCTGCCACCGACGGCGTAAATCCAGCGTCCCCACACGAGCTTGTGCAGGATGACCGCGCAGATGACCGTGAAGACGATGACGACCAGCGTGGCGTAGGGGAACCAGCCGATTTGGCCCGCTCCTGGGATCCCGGTGATACGGCCGCCCCCGAGCGTGCGCACGATCGACGGCGAGCCCAGGACGGTGGAACCACCGGCGATGTACAACGCGAGACCGGCGCAGATGCTCAAAGTGGCAAGGGTGGCGATGAAGGGATGAGGAAGGCGACCCCACACAAGCAGGAGGCCGTTGGCGAGGCCCACCGCGAGGCCGGTCAGCAGGGTGGCGCCGATGGCGAGCGAGGCTGAGTTGGTGTCTCTGTAGACCACCGTGACCACCACGCAGCACAGCGAGACGTTGGAGCCGATCGACAGGTCGATGCCTCGCGTGAGGATCACCAGAAGCTGGCCCAAGGCGATGATGCAGACCCCGCCGGACTGCTCGAGGACGTTTCCGATGTTCCCGAACGTCATGAAGACGTGGCCCTCGGTCGCCACCCAGAGGAACAGCATCATCAGAGCCAGGATGAAGAGCGGCCCCGCCTTCAGCGCCAGCAGGACACCCTTGATCGCTCGTGACGACCGGTCGTTGATCGCCTCCGGTGCCAGCTCGGGCTCGGGCGGCGCGTCGTCGGCGGCTGCGCCGGCGTGAGTCAGCCGCTCATCATCGAGCACGTCGCGCTCTCCGTTGTCCTGCATCGTCGGGGAACCTCTGCCAGGACGTGATCCGATTCAGCCAGCTCGGCCATCCTCAGTCCACCAGGGCCTCGTCGCCCGACCAAATCCGCCCGTGCGGATACTCGTAGTCGACAAGGGTCGAGGCGTGCATCTCGATGCTGTAGCCGGGCGACTCCGGAAGCAGGTATCGCGCGTCGACGACCTCGGCGGGATGCACGAAATGCTCGTGGAGGTGGTCGACCCACTCGATGACGCGGCCTTCGGTCGACCCGCTCACACTCAGGTAGTCGAACGCCGCCAGGTGCTGCACGTATTCGCACAGACCGACACCACCAGCGTGCGGACAGACGGGGACGCCGAACTTCGCGGCGAGCATGAGGATCGCGAGCACCTCGTTCACGCCGGCGACGCGGCAGGCGTCGATCTGCAGCACGTCGATCGCGCGGGCCTGCAGCAGCTGCTTGAAGATGATCCGGTTCTGGACGTGCTCGCCCGTGGCGACCTCGATCGGCGCGACCGCCTCGCGGATCCGCGCGTGGCCGAGGACGTCGTCAGGACTCGTCGGCTCCTCGATCCACCACGGGTCGAATGCAGCAAGCTCACGCATCGCCGCAATCGCCTCGTCCACGTTCCACACCTGGTTCGCGTCCATCATCAACGTGCCCGCGTCACCGAGCGCGTCGCGGATCAGGCCGGCGCGCCTGACGTCCGACGCGATGTCGCCGCCGACTTTCATCTTCACGTGCCGGAACCCGTCGAGCAGCGCGAGCTGCACGAGCTGCTCGACCTTCTCATCGTCGTAGCCGAGCCAGCCGGCCGAGGTCGTGTAGGCCGGATACCCGCGCGTCCTGAGCTCGTTCTCGCGCTCCTGCCGCCCAGGCGCGGCTGCGCGCAGGAGATCGGCGGCCTCATCCGGCGCGAGGACGTCGGCGATGTAGCGAAAGTCGATGGCGGAGACGATCTCGTCGGGCGAGAGATCGGCGAGCAGACGCCAGACCGGCACGCCCCGCGTCTTAGCCCAGAGATCCCAGACGGCGTTGACGATCGCCGCGGTCGAGAGATGCATGACCCCTTTCTCCGGCCCGAGCCAGCGGAGCTGATCCTCGGAGACGAGGCTGCGCCAGAACCCGGCGAAGTCGCCGGTGATCCCCTCGAGCGTGCGGCCGACGACGAGCGGTTCGAGAGCCCGGATGGCGGCGACGCAGATCTCGGTGCCGCGACCGTTCGTGAACGTCAGGCCGTGTCCCGACAGCTCCGGGTCGTCGGTGTGCAGCACCACGTACGCCGCCGAGTAGTCCGGGCTGCGGTGCATCGCGTCCGAGCCGTCGAGCGTCCGGGAGGTGGGAAACCGGAGATCGTGCACGGAGAGGCTGACTATCTTCAGATGAAACCCCTAGATTGGTCTGATTGATCCCCGCGAAACCGGGGGTATCGGGGCAAATGGTCGACGTCTGGCTGCGATCTTAAGCAGATTGGTCTGATCTTTGCAAGATCGCGCTCCAACTGATATGTACGCTCATCATATGTATGCGGCCCGCTACATCGGCAACGGCACGCTCGAGGTGGTCGAGACGAGTCCCGCCGAGCCGAGCGCGGGCGAAGTGCAGCTCGACGTCGCCTACACCGGGATCTGCGGCACCGATCTCCACATCCTCCACGGTGCAATGGACGCACGTGTCTCGATGCCGGCCGTGCTCGGGCCACGAGATGGCCGGCCGGGTCGCCTCGATCGGCGAGGGCGTCGAGGGCTGGCAGATCGGGGATGCCGCGACTGTCATGCCGCTCGTCTCGTGCGGCGACTGTGCCGCGTGCGCGAGCGGCGCCTCGCACATCTGCTACCGCCTGAGCTTCCTCGGTATCGACGCCCCGGGCTCGATGCAATCGCGCTGGAACGTCCCGGCGTCGGTGCTCGTCCGCCTGCCCGATCACCTGTCGCTGCAGACGGCGTCACTCGCCGAGCCGACAGCGGTGGCCGTGCACGACGTGCGGCGTGCGGCGCTTGCCGACGGAGAGCGTGTCGTCGTGGTCGGAGCGGGCCCCATCGGATTGCTGATCGCGACCGTCGCAGTCTCAGCAGGAGCCGAGGTTGCGGTGTTCGAGCCGAATGCGGGGCGGCGAGAGATCGCCGCTGCGGTCGGCCTCGTGGCGGTCGATCCCGTGGGCGGCGACACCGCGGCGTGGGTCGACGACTGGACGGCGGGAGCCGGCGCAGACGTGGCGTTCGAGGTCTCCGGCACGGGAGCCGGCATGAGCTCTGCGATCAGCTTGCCTGGGGGCACGCGGACGGGCGGTGGTGGTCGGCATTCACGCGACGCCACCGCCCGTCGATCTCTTCCGCGTGTTCTGGCGCGAGCTCACGCTGATCGGCGCACGGGTGTACGAGCGCGAGGACTTCGAGGAGGCGGTGCGCCTGCTCGCAGCCGGAGCGATACCGAGCGACACGCTGGTCACCGACGTCGTGCCGCTCGACGGCGTGGCGAGCGCCTTCGCCGCGATGGACGCCGGCGCGTCGATGAAGATCCTGCTGGACTGCACGACAGTCGGACCCTGATGTTCGACCTGTCGGGCAAGGTCGCGCTCGTCACGGGATGCCGCCGAGGCATCGGTCTCGCCATGGCCGAGGCGCTCGCGCAGGCCGGCGCCGATATCGTCGGCACCAGCCTGCTGCTCCCGGAAGGAGACTCGGACGCGCGCGCGCGAGTCGAAGCGGCAGGTCGATCGTTCTTCCCGTACCGCGCCGATCTCGGCGACCCGTCCGGCGCGGCCGAGCTCGTACGGGCAATCGAGCGGGACGGGCACTCGATCGACGTGCTCGTCAACAACGCCGGCACGATCGCCCGCGCGCCGGTGCTCGACCACACCGACGCCCTGTGGTCGACGGTCATCCAGACGAACCTCACGTCTGCCTTCGTGCTCGCTCGAGACGTCGGCAGGCCGATGGTCGAGCGCAGACGCGGCAAGATCATCTTCACCGCGTCTCTCCTCAGCTTTCAGGGCGGCATCAACGTCGCGAGCTACACGGCGGCCAAGTCGGGGCTCGTCGGGCTCGTACGCGCGCTCTCGAACGAGTGGGCGCCGCTGGGCGTGAACGTGAACGCGATCGCGCCCGGCTACATCGCGACCGACAACACACAGGCGCTGCGCGACGACGCTGAGCGGTATCACGCGATCCTCGACCGGATCCCGGCCGGCCGTTGGGGCGAGCCTGCGGACCTGGCCGGCACAACGGTCTTCCTCGCGTCGAGCGCCTCCGACTACGTCAACGGCATCGTGATCCCGGTCGACGGCGGATGGCTCGGACGATGACGGCGACTGCACTCGATGCGCTCGCGGTCGCGTGCCGCCGTCGGTTGATCCCGGTCGCGACGATCGCCGACCCGGCGGACGCGGTACCGCTCGCGGCAGCGCTCGCGGCCGGCGGCGCGGAGGCGATCGAAGTGACGTTCCGAACGGAGGCCGCGCCCCGCGCCCTCGAGGCCCTCGCCGGCTCGGGGCTGATCGCAGGCGCCGGCACGATTCGAACGACGGCACAGCTCGACGAGGCGCTCGCTGCGGGCGCCCAGTTCATCGTCTCGCCGGCACTCGACCCAGTCGTCGTCGAGCGCTGCCTGGACGCGGGCGTGCCGGTCCTGCCCGGGATCGCGACCGCCACGGAGCTGAACCAGGCGCTCGCATTGGGCCTGCGCGCCGTGAAGGTCTTCCCTGCCGAGCCTCTCGGCGGTGCGGCGCTGATCGCAGCGCTCGCGGCGCCGTTTCCGGAGGCTCGCTTCGTCCCGACCGGGGGGTTGGGAGTGCACAACGCGGCCGAGTACCTCCGGCTGCCTTCGGTGCTTGCCATCGGAGGCAGCTGGATGGTCGCGCCCAAGCTCGTCGCCGCACGTGATTGGGACGCGGTCACGCGATTGACCGCGGAGGCAATCGCGCTGGCGATGCCGGCGTGAGGTACGACGTCGTCGCACTCGGCGAGGTGATGTTGCGCCTCGATCCAGGCGAGGGGCGGATCCGCAACGCTCGCTCGTTCCGGGTCTGGGAAGGCGGCGGCGAATACAACGTCGCGCGCGGGCTGCGCCGGTGCTTCGGCCTGCAGGCCAGCGTGGTGACGGCGCTCGTCGACAACGAGATCGGAAGGTTGGTCGAAGACTGCATGCTGCAAGGCGGCGTCGACACGAGCCACGTGCTCTGGCGGCCGTTCGACGGCACCGGCCGCGCACTCCGCAACGGGCTCAACTTCACCGAACGCGGCTTCGGTGTGCGCGGCGCCGTCGGCGTGTCCGACCGCGGTCATACCGCCGCAGCGGCCCTGCGCGCGGGTGACGTCGACTGGCACCGGCTCTTCGCCGTCGAGGGGGCGCGTTGGTTCCACACGGGCGGTGTCTTCGCCGCGCTCTCCGACACCACGCCCGCTGTCATCGCGGAGGCGATCGACGCTGCGCGCGCCGCCGGCACGACCGTGTCGTACGACCTCAACTACCGCCCGAGCCTCTGGAAGGCGCTTGGCGGCTTCGAGACTGCCCGCGCCGTGAACCGCGAGCTCGCCGCGAAGGTCGACGTGCTGATCGGCAACGAGGAGGACTTCACGGCATGTCTCGGCCTCGAGGTCGCGGGCGTCGGCGAGAATCTCACGGGCCTCGATCCGGCGGCGTTCGAGGCGATGATCGGGCAGGCGACCGCACAGTTCCCGAATCTCCAGGTCGTCGCGACGACGCTGCGCGAGGTGCGGTCCGCAACCCGCAACGACTGGGGCGCTGTCGCGTGGTCGGCCGACAGCGGGTTCGTGCACGCGACGCCGCGGCGCGACCTGGAGATCCTCGACCGGGTCGGCGGCGGCGACAGCTTCGTCGCCGGCCTCGCCTACGCGATGCTCGAGGGCATGCCGCTCCGCGACGCCGTCGAATGGGGCGCCGCGCACGGCGCTCTCGCGATGACGACGCCGGGCGACACCTCGACTGCGACGCTGGACGAAGTGCGGTCGCTCGTCGCGGGCGCCGGCGCACGCGTCCGGCGGTGATGCCGCCGCTCGGCGCGCTGTCGCTCGGCTGCGCGCAGCTCGGCAACCTGTACCGGGAGATGTCGGACGACGACGCGCGGGCGACCGTGGACGCGGCGTGGGAGCTCGGCGTCCGCTACTTCGACACCGCGCCGCACTACGGTCTCGGCCTGTCGGAGCGGCGCCTCGGCCGCGCCCTGGCGGCTCGTCCGCGCAGCGAGTCGGTCTTCTCGACGAAGGTCGGCCGGCTGCTCGAGCCGGTCGAGACCGTCGAGGGGCTGGACGACGACGGCTTCGTCGTTCCTGCGACCCACCGGCGCCGCTGGGACTTCAGTCGCGACGGGATCAGGCGCTCACTCTCGGAGAGCCTCGAGCGCCTCGGTCTCGACCGCGTGGACATCCTCTATCTCCACGATCCAGACGACCACTGGGACGATGTTCTCGAGACCGGCTATCCCGCCCTCGCCGAACTGCGGGCGGAGGGGACGGTGGCCTCGATCGGCGCCGGGATGAACCAGTCGGCGATGCTCGCCGAGCTCGTCCGTCAGACCGACGTCGACCTGCTGATGCTCGCGGGTCGCTACACGCTGCTCGAGCAGGACAGCCTCGATGATCTGCTGCCATTGTGCGAGGAGCGCGGCGTCGGGGTTGTTGCAGCGGGCGTCTTCAACAGCGGACTGCTCGCGCGGTCGCAGCCGGCGCGCGATTCGCGGTACGAGTACGGCGACGCGCCACCCGAGCTCCTGGCGCGCGCGAGCGCGATCGCAGCTGTCTGCGACCGGCACGGGACGACCCTGCCGGCGGCGGCGATCGCGTTCCCGCTCGCTCATCCGGCGGTCGAGAGCGTGTGCGTGGGCGCGCGCTCGCCGCTGCAGATGGAGCGGAACGCCGCACTACTTCGCGAGCCGATCCCGAGCGCCCTGTGGAGCGAGCTCAAGGCGGAGGGACTCCTGCGCGAGGACGCCCCGGTGCCGGCCTGATCACGCCCTGTGGATCGCGGCTCCGGTCTCCAGGTCGAAGTAGTGCAACGCCTGCAGGTCGACCCAGACGTCGATGGGCCGGCCTGCTTCCGCTCGTCGTCTTCGGGCTGAACCGGCCGACGAGCGTCGCCTCCTGCCGCGGTGCTCCGGCGAGCTGGTCGACGACGCGATCGTCACCGACGTCCTCCGCGAGCTCGCGCATGTCCGCTGTGACCGCCTGCCGCGCCGCGATCGTGAAGTGGACGAGCACTTCCGCTCCGAGCGCTTCGCGCAGCTTGGTGTGGCCACGCAGACGACCACCCGCGGTCTCGTGCGCCATCGCGGCGTCCTGCAGATCCTCCGGCCGGATCCCCACGACGACGCTCTTGCCCACATAGCGGGGCGAGCCGTGGGTCGTCGAGCGCAAGACGCGTGTCGCCGAGCACGATGACGACGCCGTCGGCACCTCGCTCGACCTGCGCCTCGAGCATGTTCATGGCCGGGCTGCCGATGAACCCCGCGACGAAGATGTTCGCGGGACGGTCATAGAGCTCCTGCGGCGGCGCGACCTGCTGCAGCTCGCCCTTGCGCATGACCGCGACACGGTCGCCCATCGTCATCGCCTCGACCTGGTCGTGCGTGACGTAGATCGTCGTCGTGCCGAGGTCGTTCTGAAGCTCCTTGATGTCCGCGCGCATCTGCACACGGAGCTTCGCGTCGAGGTTCGACAGCGGCTCGTCGAGCAAGAACACGGCCGGCTCGCGCACGATCGCCCTGCCCATCGCCACGCGCTGACGCTGGCCACCCGAGAGGGCGCGCGGCTTCCGCTTGAGGTACGGCTCGAGATCGAGGATCCGCGCCGCAGCCTTGACCCGACGATCGATCTCGCCCTTCGGGACCTTCGCGATCTTGAGCGGGAACGCGATGTTGTCGCGAACGCTCAGATGCGGATAGAGCGCGTAGCTCTGGAAGACCATGGCGATATCACGCCGTTTCGGCGTCAGGTCGTTGACGACGTTCTCACCGATCCGGACGACCCCGTCGCTGATGTCTTCGAGGCCGGCGACCATTCGGAGCGCCGTCGTCTTGCCGCACCCGGAGGGGCCTACGAGCACCATGAATTCACCGTCTGCGATCTCGAGATCGAGACGGTCGACGGCCCGCGTCCCGTCGCCGAACCGCTTGGTGACTTCTTCGAACCTGACGCTAGCCATGACTCACTCCTTCACTGCTCCGCCGACGAGACCCCGGACGAGTGCGCGCTGCGAGAAGATGAAGACGATCGCCACCGGCACGACGGCGATCAGCGTTGCGAGCGCGAGTTCGGGCTTGAAGATCTTGATCGACTGGCCTCCGCCGCCGACAGCAGGATTGAACGACGGCGTCGACGCGAGCAGGTCCCAGAGCCCGACCGTGATCGGGTACTGGTTCGAGTTCGCGAGTACGACGTACGGCAGGAAGAAGTTGTTCCAGTCGGCGACGAAGCTGAAGAAGAAGACCAGTGCGACGACCGGCTTCGCGAGCGGGAGCGCGACGCGCACGAACGTCTGGAGCTCGTTGGCCCCGTCTACACGCGCAGCGTCGAGGAGGCCGGGCGGGAGCGCGGTTGTGTAGTAGAGGTAGGCGAGGTAGACGCCGAACGGGAAGAACGAGAACGGCAAGATGACCGAGAACTCGCTCCCGATCAGGTGCATGGCGTCCAGCTCGAGAAAGATCGGAAGCACGAGTGCGGCCCCGGGCACGATCATCACGATCAGCGTCAGCGACAGGATGAGCTTGCGGCCCGGGAACCTCCCGATCGCGAGGCCGTAGCCGGCGGGCACGGCGGCCACGAGCGTGATCGCGGTGGCGCTGAACGCGTAATAGAGCGTGTTGCCGATCCAGCGGCGATAGATGTGGTTGCTGAACGCGTCGAGGTGCTTCCATGCGAGCGCGACGTGGTGGAAGTCCCCGAAGGAGAACGGGCTCGCGGTGATCAGAGCATGGTCGCTCTTCGTCGGCGCGAGGATGAGCCAGAGAATCGGCCCGATGAAGAAGACGACAAACAGTGCGAGGACCGCAAGCCGCACACCGAGCCCGAGCACGCGAAGCTGCATCAGTCGTCCGTCCTGAAGAGCCCGCTACGCGTGACGATCAGCACTGCGCCGACGAGGCCGATCATGAGCAGGTCGACGGCGATCGCTGCGGCGCCGTTGAAGTCTGCGTACCGGAACGCGAGCTGGTAGGCGAGCTGGTTGGCAGACCACGTGTCCGGGACGAGGCCAAAGCTCGCGGTCTGCACGACCTGAGGCTCGACGAAGAGCTGCGTCCCAGTGGCGAACGAGAGGATCAGCATGTACGCGATCCACTTGCGGATCAGCGGCAGCTTCAGCCGCAAAGCGATCGTGATCGGACCCGCGCCGTCGATGCGGGCGGCCTCCTCGAGGTCCGGCGGGATCGTGTTCAGCGCGCCGTACATGACGACGATCCAGCCCCCCGCGCCGGTCCAGAATGCGATCATCGCGAAGATGAACGGCAGATTCCCCGGCGCGATCGAATGGGCAAAGCTGTCGGCCCCGAGCCCATGATGCAGGATGAATGAGAAGGGACTGACGCTCGGGTCGAGCATGAACAGCCAGACGAGGACCGCCGCCGACCCGGCCAAGGCCCCGGGCATGTAGAAGAGAAAGCGGAAGCTCGCGGAGACTTTGTTGGCGCGGCCGTGCAGGAGCAGCGCCAGCCCAACCACGAAGACCATCAGCGCGACGAGCCAGACGGTCGTGTAGACGAGGACGTGCTTGAACGCGTCTATGAAGCGGAAGTCGTTGTACGTCCGCACGAAGTTGTGGAACCCGACAAAGCTCCCGCCGACGTTCGTGAAGGCGAGGTCGATCGCGTAGATCGTCGGCGCGACGCCGAAGACGATCAGGAACGGTAGGTACGGCAGGACGAATGGCAATCCCTGCAGGCGACGGGGGCCACGCTTGCGCGTGGCCCCCGCATGTCTTGGCGTAAGGACGGGCGAAGCCAAGGTGCTACTTCGTGACGACCTTGTAGCCCGCTGCCTGCGCGTTTCGTGAGAGCCCCTTGCCGAGCGCCGGCAGGAGCGAGCTCAACGTCTTTCCTGCGACGAGCTGCGTCACGACGCTGTTCGACCAGACGGGCTGGTCAGGATAGGTGACCATGCTCCAACCTTTCCAGATCAGGTTGGCCGCGGCCTTCATCGCCGGCCCTTCCGGAGCGGCGAAGTAGGGATCCTGGGAATAGACATTCCGTCAGCTCCGGGTCGCGCCCCGGAGCTCATGGACGAAGTCGGGCAACGCGATGCCCGGGGTCGTAGGGGCTTGGACCAGCCCATCGGGGCCGACGCGGGCCTCGCGCACGGCGGGGTTGGAGGTGACGAGAGACTCGTAGTAGGTGTTGTTCGGGATCGCCATGCAGAGGTGTACGGCCGACTCGGTTGGGCCGTGCACCTCGGCGCGAAGCCGGAAGGAGTCGGCGAGGTGCGCGATCCGCATCGCGCCGGTGATGCCGCCGCGATGGTTGGCGCTCGTGCGGACGTACGAGGCGCAGCCGGAGGCGATGAAGTCGGCGGTGTTGAGATGGCTTCCGTCGGACGTCTCGCCGACGAGCAGCGGCACGTCGACGCGGTCGGCCAGCCACCGGTATGCGGTGACGTTGAACTCGCGCATCGGCTCCTCGTACCAGCGGAAGCGCGCCTCGGCGAGCGCATCGCCGAGGTACACGGCGTCCGGCAGGTCGAAGGCAGCCGAGCCGTCGTACATCAGGTCGACGTCAGGTCCGACGTGTGCACGAACGCGCTGACAGAGATCCGCGTCGGCGCGAGCGTCGCCCCAGGCGTGGAGCTTGAGCGCCGGATAGCCGAGCTCGAGACACTGATCGCAGACGTCGAGGAACTCCTCGACGGTTGCGAAGGTGATCGTCGATGCGTAGGCGGGGATCGAGTCGCGGTAGGTCCCGAGCAGGCGGTGCACCGGCACGCCGAACATCCGGCCTTCGAGATCCCAGAGCGCGACGTCGACGACACCGATCAGCCAGATCGGGAACTCCTCCGTGCGGTCGAGCTCCCAGAGCCGATGCCAGAGCCACTCCCGCCGATCGGCGCGCTCGCCGACGAGTTCCTCACGCAGGATCCGGTCGACGATGTCGGCGAGGATGTGACCGCTCCACTCGTGGTAGGCCTCGCCCACCGCGCCGTCCTCCGTCGTGATCCGGAGGACTGCCGTCGTCCGCGCCGGATGTGAGCCCCGGAGCCCCTGCCGCCAGGCGAAGGCCGGCGAAACCGCGGGAACAGGGATCAGATCAACGTCGATCGCCGCGATGCGCATTGCGGATGATCATCATACGAATGACCATCCGCTGTCAAGGTTCGATCACACTCTTGCGCGGAACCATAGATCGATGCCCAGGTGTTCGAGGCGGTCATCGGGGTGAACGTCGCGGCGCCGATTCTGCTGACGCAGCGCCTGCTTCCGCGCTTGCGGGCTGCCGGCGCCGCGCGGGTGGTCTTCATCTCTTCGGAGGCCGGCCAATTCGACGGTGGCATGCCAGGACGAACGGCAGGCCGCGCAGTTCGCGGGGGCCACGCTTGCGCGTGGCCCCCGCTCCGTTCGAGGTGTGAAACGACGAGCTCAAGGCGTTACTTCGTTACAACCTTGTACCCAGCCGCCTTGGCGTTGTCGGAGAGGCTCTTGCCGAGACCCGGCAGGAGGGAGCTCAGCGACTTTCCCTGGATGAGCTTCGCGACGACCTGGTTCGACCACGAGGGCTGATCAGGGTAGGTCACCATGCTCCAACCCTTCCAGATCAGGCCAGCGGACGCCTTCATCGCCGGGCCCGGAGGAGCGGCGAAGTAGGCGTCGTGATCCATGGCGTATAGCTGGAAGTTCGCGGCGGGCTTGTACGCCGGGTAGCCCCCGGCGACCTTCCTCGCCTCGTTTGTCGTCGTGACCCACTTCACGAAGTCGGCTGCTGCGTCCTGGTTCTTCGTGTGCTTGGAGATGATCCAAGGACCGCCACCGACCTGACCGGTCGTGAGCGGATCCTTGTTCCAGCGCAGCGGCAGCGCGGCCGCCATCTCGCCGGCCGGGATCCCGAGCGTCCCCGACGCCAAGACCGAGGTCGAGCCCCCTCCCGCGTACCAGGTCGGGCCCGGCATCATCAGGATCTTGTCGTTGGCGCCACCGTACTTCTTCGCGAACTCAGCCGCGAAGATCGTGCCGTTCCCGACAACGCCGCTCTTGATCAGCGGATCGAGCAGCTTCGCCATCTGCGTGCAGTGCACGTCGTTCGCGTTGATCTTCACCGTCTTCGGACCCACGACCTGCTCGATCGGGCACTTGTTGGCCCATAGGTACAGCCAGTGACCGTACGAGTCACCGACGGTGCCGATGATGTAGCCGGGATGCTGCGTGGCGACCTTCTTGCCGATCGCGGCCCACTGCTGCCACGTCTTCGGAACCGTGTAACCGAACTGATCCATCAGCTTCTTGTTGTAGTACAGGACTTCCTGAGCGAGGTTGTCCTGCAGACAGACCAGACGGCCGTTGACCGTGCACTGCGCGAGCGACGGCTTCGGCCAGCCCGCGATCATGTCCTTCGGGAAGACCTTGTTCAGGTCGGTCGCGAAGTCGAACGGCTTCTGACCCATCCAGACCGGATCGTTCGCCTGCTCGCTGAAGACCACATCCGGCCAGCCGGAGCCGGTGCGGTTCCAGAGCTGGATCTTCGTCTGCAGATCCGTCGCGCCGTTGCCGTCACCGTCGAAGATGACCTTCGTCACCTTCACGTTCGGGTGCGACTTGATGTAGGCGTCCGTGACCGGTTCGCGGGGCGCGTCGACCCAGACGGTGATTGAGCCAGAGGCATCGCTCTTGGCCGCACCGCTCTTCGACGCGGCGCCACTCGTGGACGAGACCACGAGCGCGATCGCAAGCGCCACGACGGCCGGCACGAGTGCCAGCCACCGACGATTGAGCTTCATTCCTCTTCCTCCTTGGTTGTACACATGGGTAGTGGTCAGCTGATGGGGGTCGCACGATGCTCGGCGACGAAAAGCGGCAAGGCGATGCCTGGCTCCGTCGGCGCCTGGACGTGGCCGTCCGGGCCGACGCGGGCCTCGCGCACGGCGGGGTTGGAGGTGACGAGAGACTCGTAGTAGGTGTTGTTCGGGATCGCCATGCAGAGGTGTACGGCCGACTCGGTTGGGCCGTGCACCTCGGCGCGAAGCCGGAAGGAGTCGGCGAGGTGCGCGATCCGCATCGCGCCGGTGATGCCGCCGCGATGGTTGGCGCTCGTGCGGACGTACGAGGCGCAGCCGGAGGCGATGAAGTCGGCGGTGTTGAGATGGCTTCCGTCGGACGTCTCGCCGACGAGCAGCGGCACGTCGACGCGGTCGGCCAGCCACCGGTATGCGGTGACGTTGAACTCGCGCATCGGCTCCTCGTACCAGCGGAAGCGCGCCTCGGCGAGCGCATCGCCGAGGTACACGGCGTCCGGCAGGTCGAAGGCAGCCGAGCCGTCGTACATCAGGTCGACGTCAGGTCCGACGTGTGCACGAACGCGCTGACAGAGATCCGCGTCGGCGCGAGCGTCGCCCCAGGCGTGGAGCTTGAGCGCCGGATAGCCGAGCTCGAGACACTGATCGCAGACGTCGAGGAACTCCTCGACGGTTGCGAAGGTGATCGTCGATGCGTAGGCGGGGATCGAGTCGCGGTAGGTCCCGAGCAGGCGGTGCACCGGCACGCCGAACATCCGGCCTTCGAGGTCCCAGAGCGCGACGTCGACGACACCGATCAGCCAGATCGGGAACTCCTCCGTGCGGTCGAGCTCCCAGAGGCGATGCCAGAGCCACTCCCGCCGATCGGCGCGCTCGCCGACGAGTTCCTCACGCAGGATCCGGTCGACGATGTCGGCGAGGATGTGACCGCTCCACTCGTGGTAGGCCTCGCCCACCGCGCCGTCCTCCGTCGTGATCCGGAGGACTGCCGTCGTCCGCGCCGGATGTGAGCCCCGGAGCCCCTGCCGCCAGGCGAAGGCCGGCGAAACCGCGGGAACAGGGATCAGATCAACGTCGATCGCCGCGATGCGCATTGCGGATGATCATCATACGAATGATCACCCGTTGTCAAGCAGCTTCTAGGGCAGCGGTCTGCGGCGGGTCTTGCGCTCGACCCACCTCGACTCGATGTGGGCCGAGATCCGCTCACCGGCCAGCTTGCTGTCGCCCGACGCAAGCGCGTCGAGGATCGCGCGGTGCTCCGCAGTCGTCCGCTTCAGAGCCGCCTTTGACGCCGGCGTGGCCGCGAGCGGCGGCGTCGCGCCGCCGTACCGGTGGATCACCCGAACGATCGTCAGCCCGATCTCGTTTCCGGAGGCCCGCATGATCACCGCATGAAATGCATTGTCGATCGTGCGGAACTGCTCGTAGTCGTTGTAGGCCTCCTCCATCTCCGCGATCAGACCTTCGAGCTCTGCGAGGTCGGCCTCGGTGAGCCGCCCGACAGCGGCCGCCGCCATCTCGCGCTCGAGCACGCGCCGAACCAGCATCAGGTCGTCGAGCAGCGACATGTCGCCGTCGTACTCGAGCGCGATCCGCAGCACGTCGGGATCGAGGAGGTCCCACGAGCTTCTCGGCTGAACGGTCGTGCCCCGCCCCTGCTCGACGCGAACCAGCCCTCGCCCCTCGAGCAGCTTCAGTCCCTCTCGAACGACTGTCCGACTGAAGCCGAATTCCTCGCAGAGCGCGGGCTCGGTGGGGAGCACGTCGCCGTCCGCCAGCGCGCCCCCGATGATCCGGTGGCCGAGCTCCTCGAAGATGAGCGAGGCAAATCGCGCCGGCCGCCACTGGAGATTCGCGCGTCGTTGAGGGGTTGCCTCGGCGGCGCCGCGAGGGTCGATGCTCTGCACGCGAACATCATATGGTGCCGGACGGATATACGGATTAGCATATGACGATATGATGTTTGTTCGACGGCCGTCGCCGGTGGGCACGTCGTGGATGCAGTCGGGCCTGGTGACGGCCGTCGATTCCTGCCCCGCGTGGGCGAGTCTCGCGCGACGCGCGAGATGAATCGCACCGCTGCACTGACGGCCCGCGCGGTGATTCTGCTCGCCTTCGCGATCTTCTTCGCCGTCCCGCTCGCGTGGCTCGTCCTCGCTCCGACGAAGACCGACTACGACCTCCTGACCCGGAGTCCGCTGGCGGTCGGCAACCTCCACAACGTCTGGGTGGCGTGGCAAACACTGGACGCGTTCGGCGATCACATTTTTCGCCGCTGGCTGGAGAATTCGCTCCTGTACTCACTGAGCGCGACCGCGATCACGCTCGCGACCGGGATACCGGCCGGCTACGCGCTCGCGCTCGGCAGGTTTCCGGGGCGCAATCTGATCCTGCGACTGACGCTGATCGCGATGCTCATGCCGGCGTCGGCACTCGTCCTCCCCATCTATCTCGAGCTGAACGCGATGAGATTGATCGGCAACGTGTTCTCGATCATCTTGCCGTTCGCGTTCTTCCCGTTCGGCGTCTTCCTCGCATACATCTACTACTCGACCGCACTCCCGCGGGGACTGCTCGACGCCGCGCGGGTCGACGGCTGCACCGAGCTGCAGACGTTCCTTCGTGTTGCCTTGCCGCTCGCCAAGCCGATTGTGGCACTCGTGTTCTTCTTCAGCTTCGTCGCGGACTGGAACAACTTCTTTCTGCCTTACGCGATCCTCGCGGACGAGAAGCAGTTCCCGGTGCAGGTCGGCCTCACAGACATCTTCCGCTCGACGCGGCCGAGCGTCGCGCTCTCCACCCTGATCGCAGCGCTCCCGGTCGCGATCGTCTTCGTCGTTTCTCAGCGGCAGCTCGTGCGAGGGATCGTCGGCGGGGCCGCCAAGGAGTGACGTCGCGGCTGACAAACCGGTGCACACGTTCGATTCTTGTCGGGGCATGACGAAGAGCACGTACCCACGATCTCAGACATACGGTGTCGAACGCCTAGGATCAGGGTCGTGCTGCGGACGATTCTGCTCGGCTGCTGCTGCTCGCTCGTCCTGGCCGCCCACTCCTCCGGCGCGCCGGGCAAGGCCGTCGTCGTGCAGTTCCGGAGCCCAACCGGGAATATCGGCTGCGTGTTCTCGTCCGGCCTCGACGGTTTCGCAACGCCGGCCGTGCGCTGCGACATTCGAACCCGACTTCGTCCGGCGCCTCGCGCGCCGAAGAGCTGCAAGCTCGACTACGGCGACTCCCTCCAGGTCCTGAAGACGGGCCGGGCGTCGCTCGTCTGCCATGGCGACACCGCGATCGAGCCGCGCTCGCGGATCATCGCCTACGGGCACCAGTTCAGCCGGGCCGGAATCACGTGCGCCTCCCGGGCCAGCGGGATGACCTGCACGAACCTCAGCCGGCATGGGTTCTTCGTCTCGCGCGAGGCATGGAAGTTCCTGTAGCCGACCGCCTGCGACCGCTCTGGGATTTCGACGACCTCGACCTGAGCGAGCGCCGGTTCACGGAGCAACTCGACCGCGAGGCCGACGGCGCCGGGCGCGCGGAGGTGTTCACGCAGTTGGCGCGCATCGAGGGGCTGCGCGGCGCGTTCGATCGGTGCGCCGAGTTCCTCGACGAGGCGGAGCGCTCCGGCGGAGGAGCGCCGGTCGTCGACGTGCGCCTCGCGCTCGAGCGCGGACGGTTGCTGCGCTCGAGCGGCGACCCGGCGGCCGCGTACCCGCTCTTCGTCGCGGCGTTCGAGCACGCCATCGGGGCCGGCGAGTACTACCTCGCCGGTGACGCCGCGCACATGGCGGCGCTTGCCGCGGCGGATGACGAGGGCTTCCACGCCTGGACGACAAGCGGAATCGAGCTCGGCGGGCGGGAGCCGGCGGCCTCCTACTGGCGCGGGCCGCTGCTGAACAACCTCGGTTGGAGGTTCCACGAACGCGGTGCGCACGAGGAGGCGCTCTCGGCCTTCGAGCGAGCGCTGGCGGCTCGGGAGGAAGCCGACGATGAGTACGCGACCGAAATCGCGCGCTACACCTTCGCCGTCTCGCTCCGCACGCTCGGGCGTGCGGCCGAGGCGGCCGAGCGGGCCGAGCTCGCCGTCGCCTGGTCCCTCCGCTCGGGACGACCCGATCCGTACTTCCACGAGGAACTGGCCGAGGACTACGCCGCGCTCGGACGGATGCACGAGGCTTCCGAGCATGCCGCTCAGGCGCTCGAGCTCTTCGGAGCCGACGCGACGCCGGCCCAAAGCGCCCGACTTGGCGAGCTGAGCGGCCTCTCCTGAGAGCTGTGCCGTCCCCCCGTTGGGGGCTGCGACCGGCCCCGTTCTGAGCCGACAGAGCGACCTGCGACCGAGCGCTCGCCCGAGGAAGCATGCGCGGAACTCGAAGCGTGCGCAGGAACGCAATTCGACCCGGCAGTCGTCGCGGCACTCGTCGCGGAGATCACCGACCAGCGCCTCATCGTCGAAGAGGCGCTCACCGGAGACCCCGACGATCTGTCGCTCCACGGCCTCGCCCGGCTCCACGCGCTGCTCGAGAGCGCCAGTCTCGCCGGACGAGCTGCCACGAGACGCCGGTGGCCACGCCGTCGGAGACCGCGCGCTCGCGTGCTTCGGCGGCGTGCTCGCCGACAGTGCCCGAGACGGCTCCGCATTCCGCCGTCGACTTCCTCCGCCGCGCGGACGAAGCGATGTACCAGGCCAAGCGCACACAGAAGAAGCTGACGATCGTCGCCTAGTAGGCCGGCGCCGCTGGCACGTACGCTCTGACCGTGAGTTGTTGCGACCCGCGCGGCTGCGACCAGTTCTTCAGCCCCCGTTTTGCCCGGCGGGTAGCCAACAAGTACCGCAAGCGCGGCGCCGACAAGACGGCGCGGCAGATGATCTCGTACCTCGAGCAGCGTGGAATCGACGGCGCGACCGTGCTCGAGATCGGCGCGGGCGTCGGCGAGATCTCGCTCGAGCTGCTGAAGCGCGGCGCCGTGCACGCCGTGAACCTCGAGCTCTCCCCGGCGTACGAGGAGCAAGCGCGCGAGCTCATCCGCGAGGCTGGGCTCGACGACAAGCTCGAGCGGCGACTCCACGACATCGCCGATGGAGACGACGGCATCGAGCCTGCCGACGTGGTCGTGCTGCACCGGGTCGTCTGCTGCTACCCCGACTATGCGCGGCTCCTGGACGCCGTCGCCGCGCACGCCCGCAGCGCCGTCGTGTTCAGCTACCCGCGACGCAACGCGATCTCGCGTCTCGTCGTCTTCGCGCAGAACGTCACGTTCAGACTGCTGCGCCGGGAGTTTCAGGCCTACGCCCATCCGCCGGCCGCGATGCTCGACGTGCTCACGGAGCGCGGCCTTCGCCTGAGCTTCGAGCACCACGCGCCGATCTGGCAGGTCGCAGGGCTGGCGCGGCCGGTCGGCTAGGGAGGAAGCGCCTCGGCTCGCCCTGAACTGGACGGCGTGAGCGACCTCCAGCCCGACCCCGTCCACGCCGAGGCCGTCGTCCACGAGTACGACACCGCCGACCGCGACCTCGAGCAGATCGGCGTCCAGGTGGCACGGCTCCCGCTCGAGGCGGGCGTCCTCTGGCGTTTGAGCCTGCCGCGCGGCGAGAACGTCGAGGTCTGGACGGCCGGCACCGAGGGGCTTGCCCTGCCGGTCGAGATCATGCGGCTGGTCGGCGGCGTGGTGGCGGGCAAGGAGCTCGTGCCGGCCGCGCCGATCAGCGACGACCCCGGCGCGAAACGGCTCCGTGCGTCGCTCCTCGAGCAGCGAGCGAGGCTGCTCAAGCACGAGCCGGGCGTTCGCCTGGGTACCGACACGGAGAATCTCCGGAAGCACCGGGTTGCGGCGCGCCGCACGCGCGCGATCCTCCGGTCCGCCCGCCGCTACTGCGATCCAGCGTGGCGGCGTTCGATCACCGGGCCGCTTGTCGAGCTCGGGATCGCCACCGGCAGAGCACGCGATCTCGACGTCCTGATCGCCGGCGTCCAGTCAGAGCTCGAGCAGCTCGACCCGATCGATCGCACCGACGGCGGCCAGCTCGTCGCGCTGCTCGAGCTCGAGCGCCAGCGCGCACGCCGCGACCTCCTCTCGACCCTCGACGGCGACGGTCACCGCGCACTGCTCGGGCGGCTGCGGCTCCCGCCGCGGCTCGCCCCTGGAGTCGAGGCGATCCCGCTGGCCACGGTTGCGCGCAAAGAGTTCGCGCGGCTGGCGAAGCGTGTGCAGCGCCTGGGCGACCGCCCGGAGGAACAAGCGGTGCATGGGCTGCGGATCGCGCTCAAACGCGCGCGCTATGCGGCCGAGCTCTGCACGCCGCCCGGCAAGCGGAGCGAGCGGTTCCTCGCCGACGCGAAGGCGCTGCAGGATCTCCTCGGCGAGCACCAGGACACCCTCGTCGCAGAGGAGCGCCTGCGAGCGACGGCGGTGGTGGACGCATCGACCGCGACGGCGTTCGTCGCGGGCCGGCTCGCCGAGCGACGACGGGGACGACGGGCGACCGTGTCGAAGCGCATCCCCGAAGCCTGGCGGCGCCTCCGCCGGAGCGCCGACCGGTTGAGCTAGCGCGCTTCGCGCTCGTTGAAGTCGCGCGCGAACGGCAGGCAGGTGCGGTGGAAGTAGCCGCCGCGCCCGCTGTTCAAACCGGAGGCCTTGATGATCGTCACGTCGCCGCGCTGAACGGCGTACACGACGTTCCGGTCGGCCGGGTCGACACGGTCGCCGCAGTAGCCACACCGGGTCTCCGGCTCCTTCCGCGGCTCGTTCATCGCGCCGCCGAGCGGCCAAGGGACGGCGCCGGGGAAGCAGCTCGCTTCCCCGGCTGGGAGCTCGACCGGTGGGCTCGGCTTGGCGCTCGGATCGACGGATCCTTGCGCCTCCGCTGTCTGATGTCAATCGTCGTGGCAGTGATATTGCCACTATAGGGCGTCAGCGTGCCGCGGTCGCCTGTCGCTCAGCGTGCATGCCCGCAGCGAGGTCGAGCTTGTGCTGAACCCGCACGCCGCGCTTCAGGACTTGCAGCGCCTCGGCCTCCCTCCCGAGCTCCTCGAGCAGCTGCGAGAAGCCCGTGGCGGCGTCGAGAACGTACGGGAGACCATGCTTCTCGAGTAGCGCGAGCGCACGCTCGTAGAGATCACGGGCGCGGTCGAAGTCGTGATTCGCCCGAAAGACATCAGCGAGCACGACATAGGACCTCCCGCGGTCCTGCGGGTCGAGGCTCTCGATCAGCTCGAGCGCGCGCGAGGCCGCCTTCGCGGCACCCTTCAGCCGCCTCATCCCGAGCAGGGCACGCGCTTCCTCGATCGCGAACTTCGCGTCGTCGACGACGCCCAGGGACTCGCCGAACAGCTCCCGGCCCCGGCGTAGGTGCTCGAGCGCCTCGGCAGCGTCGCCGGTCTCGAGCTCGGCCGACGCGAGCAGGTGGTAGGCCATCGCCGCAAAGCCGTCGTTCTCCGTCCGCTCGAAGATGTCGAGCGCACGGCGGGCATAGCGCGCGGCTAGCGCCGGCTCGCTGTTCAGGATGTGGAATCGGGATTGCGTCCAGTAGACGCGCGCATGCGTCAGCGGGTCGCGTGATGCGCCGGTCAGCCTGATCGATTCCACGAGCAGACGGTGGGCGCGCTGGAACTCGCGGGCGTCGATGAGCGCGTTCGCGAGCAGGACGCCGAAGCGCATCACCTCCAGCTCGGCGCCGGCGGCTCGAGCTTGCTCGCAGGCGTCTTCGAGCAGGGCGATCGTCGACTCGAGTGCACCCGTGGCCGCGTACGCCCGCGCCAGGGACTCGACCGCCGCGGGGTCGCGCAGCAGCCGGTGGTCGTTCAGCGCGACGGCTTGCTCGAAGTGACGGATGGCCTGGTTGAGCCGACCGGCCCGAAACGCGATCTGGCCGAGGCCGGCCACGGCCTGAGCCTGATGCGGACCCGGGTCGACGGCGAGGGCGCGGAACACCCGTGCGGCTTCCTTCGTGTCACCGAGCCTGAGGGCCAACTCGGCCTGCAGGACAGGCGCCTCGCCTCCGTCGTCCGTCGCGACGCCTGTTGCGAGGTACTCGGCCGAGACGTGCAGGCGGCGGGAGAATTCGCGGATCACCTGCAGCGACGGGATCCGCATGCCGGCCTCGACCCGCGAGATGTAGGCGTTGGTGCAGCCGGGGAACGACAGCTGACGCTGCGTCAGCCCGGCCGCCTCCCTGGCGGCGCGCAGGCGTTGGCCGACTTTCACCGAATCGTCGATGTGCGTGGGTCTGCCCCGAGGCATCGTCCGTCGCAGTCTAAGGGCAGCTCGCGGTTGTCAACAACACCCCTTGGTCTGGACCGCGCAAATGTCAGGAGGCAATCCAGGCAACCGGTCGCTTGCCTCTGCCTGCGGTCTCGCTGACACTGGCGGCCAGCTCCCGGGGGCTGTTCCTGATC
Organism: uncultured Actinomycetes bacterium; assembly: GCA_963819535.1. Classification (GTDB taxonomy): domain Bacteria; phylum Actinomycetota; class Thermoleophilia; order Gaiellales; family Gaiellaceae; genus PALSA-600. The sequence continues at coordinate 93,869 of CAWFWL010000001.1, forward strand.
ACCAACTGCGAAGGGACGGCCTCATGCGCTTTCGTCTGCTTGCGCTACTCGCGGCTGCTGCCGCGCTCGCCACGACCCTCGGCGGCGGCACGTACTGGCCTCCGTAGGACGGTTTGCTCGGGGTGCTGCCTGCCGTTCGGGCAGCACCCCGGCTAGAGCTCGCGCACGTAGAGCACGACGGCGCTCGCCGCCACCGACAGGATCCCGCCGGTCATCCCGACCGCGATCTCCAGATCGGCGACGTTCCAGACCCAGCCGTCGCGAAGGCCGATGAAGTCGGGCACGCCCTTCGACCAGAGAAACGCGGAGACGCCGTTCGCGAGCACGCCGGCGACGAGCAGCGCCGCTCCGATCGAGAGCCCCCACTGCCGCCCGAGCCCGCGCAGCTGCGCGAGCCAGCCGACGACGAGTGCGACCGCGAGCGCGGCCAGCGACATCCCGACTCGCACCGCTAGATCGCTCGGACGGTCGTTGTAGACGAGCCCGGCGACGTGCGAGGTCGTCGCCCACTGCTTGCTCAAGAGGTCTGCGGCGAAGGCCGCGACGAACACCCCGCTCGCAACGCGGAACACGGAGCCGCGGTCAGACGCGCTTGACGACGACCGTCAGCGTGAGCGTGTTGGGCGTGCCGAGCACGACGAGGTTCCGCTCCTCCGGCGTCTGGACGTTCTTCGCCGTCAGGACATAGACGCCCACCTTCTTGAAGACGATCGTCCGCGAGCTGCCCGCGAACATGCGCGAAGCACCGAGGGCGACGCGCGGCCCCTTCGTCTGGGCGAGGTCGAAGTCCATCGGGCAGTCGGAGCGCAGGACGACGCGGGTCCCCGGCTTGACGGTGATCTTCGTCGACGGTGGAAGGAGCCCCTTCGCCGTGCTCCAGACGTGGCAGTTCGAGACGACGTGCGAGATCGCGAGCCGGATCGTCGGCACCACCGAGCCGCCGCCCGCGGGCGCCGCGAGGAGCAGCACGGCAGCGACGGCTACGAGCAGGAGCGGCTTACGCCTCATCCAGCACCTGACCTGCAGGATACGCCGCACCGTGCCGGGCCGCCGCCGGCAGCCACCAGTTCCAGCGGCCGAGCAGCACGAGTAGCGACGGCACGAGCAGCGCACGGATCAGTGTCGCGTCGATCAGCACGGCGACCGCCAGCCCGAGCCCGAGTTGCTGCAGCCCCGGGATGCTGCCGACCACGAAGCCTGCGAACGACACCGCCATCACGAGCGCGGCCGCGGTGATCACGGCGCCGGTGCGTTCGAGCCCGAACGCGACCGCACGGCGATTGTCGTGATGCGCGTCCCACGCCTCGCGGATCCGCGAGACGAGAAACACCTCGTAGTCCATCGACAGGCCGAAGAGCGTCGCGAACAGGAAGACCGGCACCCAGCCCTCGATCTCGGCGGTGCGCTGCACGCCCAGGAGACCCGCACCGAGCCCGTACCGGAACACCGCGACGAGCAGGCCGTAGCTCGCGGCGACCGAAAGCAGGTTGCAGAGCACCGCCGTCGCAGGCAGCAGCAGCGACCGGAACGCGCGGGCCAACACGAGCGCGGTGATCCCGAGCGCCGCGAGCACGAGCCAGCCGAAGAACCCGTAGATACGGGCGAGGAAATCGACACCTTTCGGCGGCGCGCCGCCGGCGACGATCTCCGTACCGGCCGGGAAGCGCGCAGCCGGCACGAACACCGTGCGCAGCCGGGCGACCAGGCGCCGCGACTCGGGTGCGCCGTACTCGTGGCGCCCGACGACGACCACGCGCGCGAAGCGCCCGTCGGCGGAGAGATACGGAGGAGTGGGGCCGGTCGCCACCACGTAGACCTCGGGGTCGTGGAAAAGCCGGTCGGCGAGCCGCGCGACCGCGGCACGCACCTCGGGTCGCCGCGCGCCGCCCGCGCCCCCACCGTCGACGACGACCTGCGTGGGCGTCAACGCGCCGGGCCCGAACGAGCCCGACAGCGCCGACAAACCGCGAGCCGCCTCGGTCGACGGCGGCAGGCCGGACAGCGAGCCGGGACTGAGCTTCAACGCCAACCCGGGGGCAGCGGCGGCGAGCAGCACGACAACGGTCGCGACGAAGACCGCGAGCGGCCGGCGGACGACCGTGCGGGCAAGTGCTGCCCAGACCCGGGGACGGCCTCGCACGAGTGGTACGCCGGCGAGCGTGCGGCGGCTGCAGTACGAGAGCAGCACCGGCTGCAGCGTGACCGCGCCCAGGATCGAGACGAGGGGGATCAAGAGGCCCGCGAGGCCGAGCGTGCGGATGAACGGCACGGGGATGAAGAGCAGCGGTGCGAGGCCGACGGCGACCGCAACGCCCGAGAACACGACCGCGCGGCCGGCGCTGGCCATCGTCCGCACGACGGCCTCGTTGCGTTCGCCGCCCTGCGCAAGCTCTTCGCGATAGCGGCAGAGCACGAGCAGCGAGTAGTCGACCGCCAGGCCGAGCCCGATCAGCTCGACGAGATTCGTCGCGTACGACGTGACCGGCATCAGACGCGCCGCGCCGTACAGCAGGACGAGCGTCGCCGAGATCGTGCCCGCAGCGAACACGAACGGGATCGCGAGGCCGAGCGAGAGGCCGAGCACGAGTGCGAGGACGAGCAGCGCGAACGGCACCGCCAAAAGCTCGCCCCGCCGCAGGTCGGAGGCGAGGCGCGGATCGAGGTCGTGCTGGATCGCCGCCTCGCCGGTGACGAGCGCTGACGGGCCAGAAGCGGCCGTGAGCGCGCGACGCACACGCGCCGTGTAGCCCTTCGCCTCTTGCAATCCGAGACTCGTGCCGAGGTCCGCGTATGCGACACCGCCCCCGACGTTCAGTGGTCCGGCGTGGCCGCCCGGCAGGACGTGCGCTGCCCGGTCGAGCCGCGTCCGAGGCGCGTCTGCAGACCGTGGTCGGTCGCGTGGCGGACGCGGAAGACGACGGTGAACGTGCCGTCCGGGCGCTCGCCGAAGTCGCGCGCGAGGATCGCCTCGGCCCGCTCGGCCTCGCTCCCCGGAACGGCGAGCGAGTTCGCGAGCCGGCCCGGCAGGACGAGCGACGCGAGCACGCCTCCGACGAGCGCGACGAGCCATACGGCGAGCACGAGCCGCCGGAAACGCAGCACGAGCCTCGTCCAGCCCGCGTACGCAGGAGAGGTGGAGCGGGCCGTGTCACCCCCGGGCGCACGACCCGCTCCGCGCCGCTTGGAGTCGAAGAGCACCATTCGCCTCTCGCGGCGCCACCGCCGGAGGGAGCCGATCATGCTCCCTCCGGCGGAGACTGCCTACTTGACGACCTCGATCGCCAGCCGGATGGCCGGCGAGCTGGTAGCCGAGCGCGAGGCCCGGCAGGTCGTTCGCGTACGTGAGTACCGGGACCATCCCGTACGGGGTGTTCGGGTACGACGGCTGCTGCGTGTAGAGCAGCGGGTACATGTCGATCAGGTGCGTGCCCGGCGCTCCTGTCGCGACGAGGTTCAGCACGACGTCGCCGTTCGAGTTGAAGCCACAGCCGTAGCCGATGTAGCTGTTGTCGTAGTCGACGGCGATCGTGTTGTCGAGCTGCGTCCAGCCGAGACCCTTCAGGTGGATCGTGAACGGCTGGCCGGCCTTCAGCTTGAGCGACGAGATGCCGGCGACAGCTGCGCTTGACGAAGTACGGCACCTGCGCCTTCACGTCGCCACCCTGCAGGAGCTGGATCACGTGCCAGCCGCCGAGCCCGTCCGGGATCTGGACGTTGTCTGCAGCGTGCCGTCGGCGGCGGCGACGCCGCTGCCGAGCGGGACGGAGACGAAGCTCCAGCACGTGCCGCTGCAGTTGACGCGGTTGCCGACGACCGTCGCCCAGACCAGGCTGACCGGGGTGTTCGGGGCGAGCCTCGCCGCCGAGATCGCGGTCTTGGAGAGGACCGGCCCGGACGTCTCGCTGAGCGAGGCCGTCGCCTGTCCGATCAGGGTGCTGACCGCGGACATCGTCGTCGTCGCTGCGAGCGTGGGGGTGAGCGTCGACGGCCAGTCGATGCGCTGCTTCGGCAGGCCGGCGTCCTTCGTGACGTTGAACCCGAACCGTGCCCGACCGCCCACGGGATCGGCGACTGCGGGATGTTCAGGTAGTCGAAGCTGATCGCGTCGGCGATCTCGATCGTGTGACGTCCGACCGGACCGGACGCGCGGAACTTCACGGTCGCGACGCCGCGGGTCCAGTTCGCCATCACGGCGCCGACGTAGTGGTTGTCGTACTGCACCGAGGCGCCGCCTTCGTACAGCGACGCGCCGAGGCCCGAGTAGGTGAGGGTGATCATCGTCCCGATCGGGCCCTTCTTCGGCGTCATCTTCGCGGTGCGGTCGACCAGGAACCCGCCCTTGGCGACCTGGCTCCCGTCAATCACGGCGTAGACGTCGTGGATGCCGCCGAAGTCCTTCGGCGCGTTGAGCTTGACCGAGAACGCTCCCTGCTGCGTCGGTCTTCGCGTTCGCGAGCACGACGTTGAGCTTGTCGGCCTTGCGACCCATGTAGTCGACGCTGTCGGGCCGGGCGTCGACGACCCAGGTCACGTTCGAGGTGGTCCAGACGAGGCTGACGTCCTTGCCGGGCGCTAGGCCCGATCCGGAGATCGTGAACTTCGTGCCTGCCGCGCCGATGTCCGGCGTGGTCTTGAGTGCGCCGAGCGTCGCTGCCGGCGTGAACGCCGGGGCGATCGGGCCGGGCAGGGGTGCGACGCTGGAATTGGTGGGGATCGTGAGCGGACATGGGAGTCGCGGCGGCGGGTGCCGGCAGGAGCAGCGCTCCTGCCAGCACCGCGCCGGCGGCGGTCAACCGGGCTGTGATCGTGATGCTCATGGGTTCACTCGCCTTCTCGTTTCGGGGGTGAGGGTGCGGACTAGGGGATGATCGTGATCGGGTAGTCGAGCGTTGCGGTCTTGCCGTCGATCAGCTTGAAGCTGATGTGGACGACCAGTCGCCGAGCGGGTAGAGGCCGGGATGATGCCAGGCGTTCGTCCAGAAGAACACCTTGACTGCGCCGTGCGCGCCCCAGTTGAGGGTCACGTTCGGCTGGCCGGCGACCGTGAAGTGCGCTTCGGAGACGTTGTCGATCGTGAGCACGTCGCCGCTCGTCAGATCGAAGCCCCACGTCGCGGAGCACGAACTGCTCGCCGCGCTTGTAGACGTTGGTCTGGCGTGCAGCCGACCGGGCGCGGCGCCGCTCCTGCGGGCTGCGTGCCGTTGACGCTGTCGGCATAGACGACGGTCGAGACCTTGCCGGCCGGCGCCCGTGGGTCGGGCCGGGGCCCGCCGCGATGGGCAGCTGCGGGGTGGTCGAGATCGTCAGCTGCGCGGTCGCGACCGGCATCTGCACGAACGGGCCGTGCCGCTTGGCCTTCGACTTGATCAGCACCTTGAAGTGGACGGGCCGAGCGGATAGGCGGCCGGAACCGTCCACGTGCCCGTCCAGGTGTACTGCCCGCTCGCGCCCGGAGCCTTGGGGTCGTACTTCAGCTTGACGTTCGGCTGGTTCGGGATCGTGACGTAGAAGTACTTGACGGCCTCGCCGTCCAGCACCTTGTGGCTCTTCGCGTCGACCGCGTAGGCGCGGAAGACGACCTTCGAGCCGGGGGCGAACGAGCTGCTCATCGCCCCGTCCGGGGTGACCGTGTGGGCGATCACGAACACGTCGCCCGAGTGCACGGCCGGGAACGGGGTCGTGTCCGCGAGCGCACTCCCGCCGAACATGACGGCAGCGAGTGCTGACGCGGCGACCAGGAGGATCTTCTTCACTGTTGACACCTCTCTCTGTTTGCCCGGTCGCCTAGTAGGTGAGGGTTCCGGTGAGCTTCACGCTGAAGGCGCCGCTCGAACGGTCGTAGTGGCCGCTGAAGTGGAGCGTTCCGCGTGCCTTCTTGAACTTGAGGGTCCCGCCGGCGACCTTCGCCGTGCCCGAGATGGAGACGTTGTTCTGGTCGTCCTCGCCCGCCGCACAGCCGTGCGACGTGGGCAGAACGGTCAGCTTCAGCTTCCCGGCAGGCCCGGAGATCGTCCCGGGGCCGCTGATCGGCGAGCAGGGCGGGTTGGCCGTGGTCGCGGTGACCGTGCCGGCCAGCTTGCCCTTGCCGATCACCGTGCCGGTGCCGCTCGCGGATGCGAGCGCACTGACGTCCTGGCCGACGACCTTCTCGGTGACGGTGCCGGTGTACGTGCCCTTGAATGCGACCGTGCTCGCCGCGAAGGCAGCGCCGGCGGCGAGCGCTGCAAGCACCGCCGCCACGGCCAGGAACAGGATGACTCGGAGATTCTTCACTGGGTGCTCCCTTCGATCTCACGGATTGCTCGTTCCGCGGATCGTCGGCGGCATCGGCCCCCACGGCCTCGGGGCAAGTTCCGAAACCGGATTCGGGAAACCCACAGGCTCGCGGCGGGAAACCCTTCGGCTCGCCAGGCAGTTGCGGCATGCCCGCAGCCGCGATCCGCGTCGCTGCCGATGCACGAGTCCCGCGCCGCTACGACGGTTCGGGTAACCCACGGACACCACGGAGGTCGCTCGACATGGCACGCCAGCTGAACCGCATCCTCGTCGCCGTCGACGATTCCGACACGGCCGCCGATGCCGTGGACGAAGGCATCGTGCTCGCGGCTGCCGCAGGCGCCGAGTTGGTGCTCGCGCACGTGGTCACGATCCTCGGCGAGCCGTTCGCCCCCGGCGCGGGCCGGCCGGCGCGCGTACCCGACGCGGACGCGACGGCGCCACTCGCACGCGCCGCGGAGCGCGCGGACGCGGCTGGGATTGCCAGGACGACGGAACTCCTGGTCGGCCGGCCGGCGAAGCAGCTTGCACTACTCGCCGACGATCTCGACGTCGACCTGATCGTGGTCGGCTCGCGGCATCTGAAGGGCGCGAGGCGCGTCCTCCTCGGCAGCACCTCGCGCGACCTGCTGGAGCGCTCGACGCGGCCGGTCCTGGTCGTCCCGCACGCGCTCGTCGACGCGGCGGTCAACGCCGCCTAACGCCTACAGCGGCTGGAAGCGCGCCTGGAAGAAGCGCAGGTGCAGCGGCTCGTAGGTCAGCTCGAGCCCACGCGCGTCGTTGCGCGCTGCGTGGACCGACTCGACCGACTCCGCGACAACGTCCATGTGCGCCTGTGTGTAGACCCGTCGCGGGATCGTCAGCCGCGTCAGCTCGAGCGCCGGGAACCGGTGCTCGCCCGTTACCGGATCGCGACCGGCCGAGACGACGCCGCGTTCCATCGAGCGGATCCCCGAGTCGAGATACAGCTCGGCGGCGAGCGTCTGCGCCGGGAAGAGATCCTGTGCGAGGTGCGGATAGAACCGCCGCGCATCGAGGAAGATCGCATGCCCGCCGACCGGCTTCACAAACGGGATGCCCGCCGCCTCGAGCAGCTCGCCGAGGTAGTACACCTGACCGATCCGCGAGCGGATGTGATCGTCGGCGACCGACTCCTCGATCCCGATCGCCATCGCCTCCAGGTCCCGTCCCGCGAGCCCGCCGTACGTGTGCAGGCCTTCGAAGACGACGACGAGGTTCCGCGCCTCCTCGAACAGCTCCGCGTCGTTCAGCGCGAGCCAGCCGCCGATGTTGACAAGCGAGTCCTTCTTCGCACTCATCCAGGCGCCGTCGGTGTGCGAGCAGAACTCGAGCAGGATCTCCGCGACCGGCGTGTCTGTATATCCCTGCTCGCGCTCCTGGATGAACCAGGCGTTCTCGACCATCCGCGTCGCGTCGAGGAACAGCCTGACGCCGTGCTCGTCGCAGAACGCGCGCAGCGCCTTCACGTTTGCCATCGAGACCGGCTGGCCGCCGGCCATGTTGACGGTGCCGGCGAGCGAGACGTAGGCGATCTGATCTGCGCCGTGCTCGGCGACGAGCGCCTCGAGCTTGCTCAGGTCGACGTCGCCCTTGAACGGCTCGAGACTCTGCGGGTCGTGTGCCTCGTCGCGGATCACGTCGACGAAGATGCCGCCCGCGCGCTCCTGGTGCAGCCGCGTCGTCGTGAAGTACATGTTCCCGGGCACGAACTGACCGGGTTCGATCGCGATCTGGCTGATCAGATGCTCGGCGCCGCGACCCTGATGTGTCGGGACGACGTGTGAGTAGCCGTAGGTAGCGCTGGACGGCCGCCTCGAGGCGGTAGAAGTTGCGGCTGCCGGCATACGCCTCGTCGCCCAGCATCATCCCCGCCCACTGACGGTCGCTCATCGCGTTCGTCCCGGAGTCGGTGAGCAGATCGATGTAGACGTTCTCCGAGCGGAGCAGAAACGTGTTGTAGCCCGGCGTCGGCGAGCGCGACCTGACGCTCGTCCCGCGTCGACATCCACAGCGGCTCGACCATCTTGATCTTCCAGGGCTCCGCCCAGGAGCGTCGGCCGAACTGCTGTCCGGTGGTGACCGGGACGTGTTCGGTCATCGGCGCGACACGACCCCACTCTACGCCCGTAGCATCGAGGCAATGGAGCTCGCGTGAGGACGCGGATCGACAGGCGCGCGATGACGGCGCTCTCAGGCGGCCACCTCGCCGTCGATTTCGCCTCCGGCAGCGTGCCGGCGCTGATCCCGTTCATGAGCGACCGCTTCCACCTCGGCTACGCCTTGTCGGCGATGCTCTTGCTGACGGCGACGGCCTCCTCGTCGCTCGTCCAGCCGCTCTTCGGGCTGTGGTCGGACCGGCGCGGGGCACTCTGGCTGATCCCCGGAGGCACGCTGCTCGCCGCCCTCGGCGTGAGCGGCGCCGCGATCTCACCCGCCTATCCACTCGTGCTCGTGCTCGTGCTGGCCGCGGGGCTCGGGGTGGCCGCGTTCCATCCCGAGGGCTCGAAGTTCGCCGCATACGCCAGCGGGCGCAAACGCGCGAGCGGCATGGCGTACTTCAACAGCGGCGGCAACGCGGGCTACGCGCTCGGCGCGTTCGCGACCGGCCAGCTCGTCGTCTGGCTCGGCCTGGTCGGCGGCCTCGTCGCGATGGTGCCGGTGTACGCCGCGTCGCTCGCGCTGCTCCGGGCCGTGCCGCACCTGGAGGGGCTCACACCCGATCGCGACGACTCGACCTTCAACCGGGGCGACGACCGCCGCCGCGCGATGGCGATGCTCGGGATCGTGATCGCGCTGCGCAGCGTCGCGTGGTTCACACTGCTCGCCTTCGTGCCGCTCTGGGTCGTCTCGCTCGGGCACTCGAAGGCCGACGGCAACCGGCTGCTCTTCCTGATGCTGCTGGCAGGCGCCGCGGGAACCCTGATGCTCGGGCCGGTGGCCGACCGGATCGGCCTGCGCGTCACGCTCGTGATCACGCAGGCCCTGCTCACACCGCTGATCCTCGTCTTCGTCTTCGTCGGCGGCGTCCCCGGCGTGCTCGCACTGATGCTGGTCGGCGTGTGCGTGGTCGGGACGTTCGGCGTGACGATGGTGCTGAGCCAGCTCTACCTGCCCCGGCACGTCGGCATGGCGTCCGGGCTGTCGGTCGGTCTCGCGATGGGGATCGGCGGCATCGCCGCCGTCGCGTCGGGCGCGCTCGCGGACGCCGTCGACCTGAAGACGGCGCTGACGGTGAGCGCTCTCGCGCCTGCGCTCGGCTTCGTCGTCTGCTTCAAGCTTCCCGCACCCGCAGCGAAAAGCCAGGCGCTCGCGAAGCCGGCTACCGCACTGGCGCTTCCGTCGGACTGACGGCGCTCGGAGCCCGGAGCGGCAGCTCGATCGTGAAGGTCGAGCCGTCGCCGAGCGCCGACTCGACGAAGACCCGGCCACCATGCGCGTCCGTCACGGCAGCGACAATCGAGAGACCGAGGCCCGCGCCACCGCTCGCGCGCGAGCGCGACTGGTCGGCGCGGTAGAAGCGCTCGAACACGTGGTCGCGCTGCTCGGGCTCCATCCCCGGCCCGGCGTCGGCCACCTCGACCTGGGCCATCCCGTCGCGCGCCGCGACCCGGACGCGCACCGGCGTCGCCGGGGGCGTGTGCGCGCGAACATTGGCGAGCAGGTTGTCCATCACCTGCCGCAGACGGTCGCGGTCGCCGAGCACGGTCAGCGGCTCGACCGCGACGTCGACCGGACGCGCGGGATCGACCGCGCGTGCCGTCTCGACCGCCTCGGCGACGACCTCGTCGAGCCGCACCGGCTCGAGCGCGAGCGGCCGGCCCTCGTCGAGGCGTGCGAGCAGGAGCAGGTCGTCGACGAGCAGGCTCATACGCTCGGACTCGCGGCTGATCCCGCTCATCGAGCGCCTCAGGTCGTCGGGCCGCTCGGCCGCGCCGCGGGTGAAGAGCTCCGCATACGCGCGCACGGCGGCGAGCGGCGTCCGCAACTCGTGGGACGCGTCCGCCACGAAGCGTCGCAGCTTGCGCTCCGACGCCTCCAGCGCGCGGAGCGACGCCTCGCGTGCGGTCGCCGCCGACTCGATCTGTCCGAGCATGCCGTTCAGCGCGAATCCGAGCCGACCGACCTCGGTGCGGTCGTCCTCACGTTGCACCCGCTTCGTCAGGTCGCCTGCAGCGATCTCCGACGCGGTGGCGCCGATCGCCTCGAGCGGCTTCAGCCCGAGCCGCACGACCCAAAGGCCGAGCGCCGCTACGCCGGCGAGCACGAGCGTCGTCACGAGCAGCGCGATCCAGAAGAGGCGGTGCAGCGTGCTGTCGACGTCGCTCAACGGCTGGGCGACGATCAGGACATAGCTCGTGTTCTGGGGCTCGATCGACGCCCGCACGCGATAACGGCCGCCGCCGCTCTTCGCGGCGACGGTGAAGTAGGTGACGCGCTCACCGCCGGCAGTCGACGCCGGCAGGTCGATGTGCACGGGCAGCGCGGGCGGCGGTGGCGGCGTCCCGCCGGGGAAACGCGGTGTCGAGCTGGTGCGCACGGTCGTGCCGTCGAGTCGGCGCAGTGCGACGTACTCGCCCGGTGCGGCTGTCGTGAGCGGACCCAGGTCGGGGCCGCCGGCCTGGTCGCCGCCGTGATCGCCGCCGCCCCGATGGAAGATCGCACCCTCGACCGACACGTGCGCCGCTTCGAGCGACGAGTCGGTGCGGTCGACCAGGAACGAGCGAAGGGCCGAGTACGTGGCGAAGTCGGCGACGACGAGGCCGGCCGCGGTGAGCGCGATCACCCCGAGGATCAAGCGGGCGCGCAGCGAGAGCTGCCTCGCCATCAAGCCTCTACCGCTGTTCCGCTTCGAGCATGTAGCCCGCCTGCCGCACGGTCCGGATCAGCGGCGGCCCGAGCGCGTCGAGCTTGCGACGTAGATAGCTGACGTACGTCTCGACCACGTTCGTGTTGCCTCCGAAGTCGTAGCGCCAGACGTGCTGGAGGATCTGCCCCTTCGAGACGACGCGTCGGGGGTTGAGCATGAAGAAGCGCAAGAGGTTGAACTCGGTCGCGGTCAGCTCGAGGAGCACGTCGCCGCGCAGGACCTCGTGGCGGCCCTCGTCGAGCACCAGGTCGCCGACGCGCAGGATGTCGCCGGGGAGATCGCCTGCGGTCCGCCGAAGAATCGCCTGCACGCGTGCGACGACCTCGGCGAGGCTGAAGGGCTTCGTCACGTAGTCGTCGCCGCCGGCGCGGAGCGCCTCCACCTTGTTCTCAACCGCCTCCTTGGCGGTGAGGAAGAGGATCGCCGTCTTGAAGCCGCGGTCGCGGATGCGCCGGCCGACCTCGATCCCTTCGATGTCCGGCAGCATCCAGTCGAGCACGACCAGGTCGGGCTCGAAGCGGACGACTGTGGCGATCGCGTCTCGGCCCGTCGAGGCCTCTTCGACCTCGAAGCCCTCGTACCGAAGGGCGGTGGCGACAGCGTCGACGATCGAGGGCTCGTCGTCGACGACGAGGATGCGGGCGGTTCCGTTGCTGTTGGTGTGGTGGTTCATGTCTCAAGCCTGCCCTCGAACGCTGTGAGTGAGCTGTGAAGCTTGCCCGCCGGCCTGAGAACCTGCTGTGAGAAGAGCGGGGCAGCCGCCGCGGCCGCCCCGCTCTGATCGCGTCCATCGTCGGCTACTGAACGCTCACGAACGCGAAGTTGGCGTCGACATACACAGTCACCGGCGAGCCGTCCGCCTTCGTCATGTGCGCCTCGTACTTGGCGACGCCGTCGGCGTCGGTCTCGACGCGGACGATCGTGCCGCCCGGCACCTTGGCCTGCGCGATCGCCGTGACCTTCGCGAGCGCGTCACCGGTGAGCAGCGTCTCGTCGCTGCGCTGGTGGCCCCACGGAGCGACGGGTGCCGAGCCGGCAGAGGGTGCAGTCGACGGTGCTGTCGCCGTCGTGGTCGTGGTGGTCGTGCCGGAGCCCGACGCCGCCGACGCGATGCCGTAGCTTCCGGCGCCGACGCCGACGACGATCGCAAGCAGTGCCGCGGCCTTGTTGAGCGAGGGGCTGGTCGATGCAGACATGGTGGATCTCCTTTGCTCGTGCGCTCCGGTTGAGCGCTTTCCACCACCGTGCAGCGACCGGCTTGGAATGCCGTGAGCCTTTCCTGGGAGGTGCCCGTGAGTGGGTGCGGCGCGATTCTCAGAACACTCTCAGCGCTCCCTGATCCGGCTCCAAGACGCGCGTGGTGTCGTGGGACGAGGGACCACACTCGATCAGGAAGGACTTCATGACCCGCAACATCTGGAAGACCGGAGCCGGCGCCGCAGCGCTCGTCGCCTGCGCCCTCGCCGGGGCCACCGTCGCGTTCGGCGCAGGGTCGAGCTCGAAGACGGAGACGACCACCACGGCGACGACCACGAGCGGTAAGCCGGCGCACACGCCCGAGACGGCGCTCACCGGCGACGTCCTCGCCAAGGTGAAAGCGGCCGCGATCGCCAAGGTCGGCGGGACGGTCGACGCGGCGACGACGGAGAACGGCGGCAGCGACCCTGCCGCCGCGTACGAGGCCCATGTCACGAAGGTCGACGGGAGCCGAGTCACCGTGATGCTCGACAAGGCGTACACCGTCTTGAGCGTCGAAACCGGACGCGGCGGGCACGGCGGACCCGGGCGCGGTGGAAACGGCGAGACCGCGCTCACCGGCGACGTCGCGGCGAAGGCGAAGGCGGCGGCGGTCGCGAAGGCGGGCGGAACCGCCGACCTGGCAACGATCGAGAACGACAGCTCGAACGCCGCAGCGGCGTACGAGGTGCACGTGACCAAGGCGGACGGCTCGCACGTCACCGTGATCCTCGACTCCAGCTACGCGGTGCTGTCGGTCGAGAGTCGTCCCGAGGACGGCTCTCACCGGCACGGCCCCGACGGGCACGACGGGCACTGATTCCTCATCACCCGATCGGGTCATGGTGAGGCGCGGCGGGGCTGACGAAAACCTCTGGGACGTCGCTCTCGACGTCTCCCGATGCCGAAGCCCCGCCGCCTCACCATGGCCGCGGCCGCACTCCTCGCCGCCGTGGCTCTCCCCGCACTGTTCCAGGCCGCTCCTGCGCCTGCGGCGGCGCCACCCCGGGTCTCGATCATCTCGGACTCGATCCTGACCGCGGTCACGTGGAGCGGCGACGGCTCGCTGGCCGCCCTCGGCAGCGGGCTCGACCTGCAGATCGACGCGGGTGTCTGCCGGCGGCTGAACGGCCAGAGCTGCCTCTTCAACGGCGCGCACGTGCCGACGACCCTCGAGATGATCAACCGGTGGAGCGGCCAGCTCGGCTCGATCGTGGTGATCGTCGACGGGTACAACGATCTCCCTGACCCGTTCGCCAGTGATGTCGAGCTCGTGCTCGGCGCGCTTCGCGACCAGGGCGTGCAACACGTCCTCTGGGTGAACCTGCACGAAGTGACACCCGAGCTTGCAGTGAAGAACGCGGTGCTGGCCGCAGCGGCGCGGCGACATCCCGAACTGCGTGTGCTCGACTGGAACGGCTACTCGGCTCCGCACCCGGACTGGTACCAGACGGATTTCGTCCATCTGCGCCAGGACGGCGGCGACGCGATCGCGGCCTGGATCCGGCAGGCGATCGCCGACGTTCTCGACCCGCCCGCGCCACCCGTCCAGGCCGCGGTGCTGACCGTGCCGCTGCAGACGGTCGTCGCCCGCGTCGGCGTGCCGTTCGACCACCGCCTGCAAGCCGGCGGCGGGGCGGCGCCGCTGCGCTGGCGCGTGTCGGGCGGAGCGCTTCGGAGGGCGGGCCTGCATCTCTCGGCCGGCGGGGAGCTGACCGGCACCCCGCTCCGCGCAAGCAGGTTCGCGGTGCAGCTCGCGGTGAGCGACGCCGGCGGCGCGCGCGTCGCCACGACCGTCGCGTTCACCGTGAAGCCGGCGCGTCGCGCCGCGTAGCTCAGCCTTCGATCACGAGCGTCTCGTGACGCGCCGTCCACACGCCGCCCGAGTCCGTGACCTGCAGCCCGATCTTCACGCGTCGAGCCCGGTTGGGCTTGCCGACGATGCGGCCGCCGGCGAGGAGATGCATGCCTGCCGGCAGCGGACCGGACGTGACGCGCCATCTATACGGGGCACGGCCGCCCTTCGCCACGAGCTGCGCCGCGTACGGCTTGCCGACGTGCGCGACGGGCAGGGCCGTCGTCGAGATGACGGGCGGCGCGACCGCTTGGCGCAGCGATGTGTTGAGCAGCGTGGCCATCGCGATCGCACCGTCGTAGACGAGATGGATTCCATCGCCCTGGAACCACGAGTAGTGGTCGTGCGAGAGGCCCTCCCAGTCGACGATCGTCAGTTCGGGATGGCTCGCAGCCGCGGCGGCGAGAACCTCGTTCATGCCGATGTACTGCTGCTGCCACGCTCGCAGGTTGACCCAGAGGATGCGGTGAACTCCGGCGTCGAGCAGCGCCTCGACGGTGTCCTCGACGCGCCTGGCGAACTCGGGCGCCGGATCGTTGTACCCGACCTCCACGAGCACCGTGTCGCCGAGGCGCGGGCCGAAGGCGTCGACGACGTCCAGAAGGGTCGGGACGGTCTCGCCCTCGAACGGGCAGCTGACACCCTCGAGCGTGCGGCAGACACCCACGTCGAGCTGCACATGGAGCCCGCTTTCGAGGATCGCGAGCGGCGTCGCGTTCCACTCGACGGCGGTCAGCACCGAGTCGCCGATCACGGTGACCCGCGGCGGGCCCGCCGCAGCGGACGACCCGCTCAGCGCAAACCCGGCGACCACTGCCGCCGCAACCGACGACATCCACCTCATGGGTCTTTCACCGTACCCGCCCAGCTGCGCCCCGTAACCGCCCGGGCGAGCGGACCTCGATGACCGAAACGGCTAGTCGATCAGCTTTCGCGTCATCGCACCGATCGCGACGCGCCACACGATCAGCCCGAAGAGCGCGAGCGCGCCGAGCCGGCCGAGGTCCCAGCCACTGGAAGCCGAACGCGGCGTGCCGCACGAGCTCGACGCAGTGGTGGAGGGGGTTGAAGTTGGCGATGAACTGCGCCCAGCCCGGCAGGTTGCTGATCGGGAAGAACGTGCCGGCGACCAGGAAGAGCGGCGTCAGCACCGCGCTGACGACGTAGTTGAAGTTCTCGATCGACTTGGCGAAACCCGCGATCATGATCCCGAAGCACGCCCAGCCGAAGCCGGAGATCCACGCGATCAGCGGCACGACGAGCATCCCCCACGACGGGTTGAGCCCAAAGCAGATCGCGACGAGCAGCGGCACGCAGCCGTAGACGCCGGCGCGTGTCGCGATCCAGAGCGCCTCGGCGGTGACCAGCTCTTCCGTGTCGACCGGCGCTGCCAGGATCGCGTCGTACGTGCGCTGGAACTGATACTTCACGAACGTCCCGAACATCGCGGGGAACGCGCTCGAGAAGAGCACGGCTGTCGCGACGGTGCCGGTGCCGACGAACTCGACGTACGGACGCCCGCCGATCCTGCTGACGAGCGAGCCGAAACCGAAGCCGAACGCGAGCAGATAGATGGTCGGCTCGACGGTCGACGAGAACGTCGACGACTTCCAGTACGAGGAGAAGTTGACGACCTCGCGCACGAGCACCCCGGTCAGCGCGGGACGCTCGAGCCGCCCGAGCCGGCGGCCCGACGGTTGCGAGGCAGCAGCCATCAGGCGATCTCCTCCCCCGTCAGCAGGACGAACACATCCTCGAGATTCGCCGGCCGTCGCTCGCCGGTGAATGCGAGGCGACCCTCGTCGCCGTCGACGCCGAGGATCGAGACGCTCGTCCCGGTACGGCGCGTGCGCAGATCCGCCGCGCCGGCTTCGGCCTCGATCTGCGCCAGCCGCTCGGGAGGCCCGTAGACCTCGAGCACCTCGCTGCCCGCATGCTCGACCACGAGCTCCGCCGGCGGGCCGGCGGCCACCGCCTGGCCGTGCGACATGATCAGGACGGTGTCCGCGAGACGTTCCGCCTCCTCGATGTAGTGCGTCGACATGAGGATCGTCGTGCCTTCGGAGCGGAGCGCGTCGATCAGCGCCCAGAGCTCCTGGCGAACCTGTGGGTCAAGCCCCACCGTCGGCTCGTCGAGCAGCACGAGGCGGGGCCGATGCACGAGCGCGCGGGCGATCAGCAGCCGGCGCCGCATGCCGCCGGAGAGCTTGTCGACCCGCGAATCGCGCCGGTCGGTCAGCTTCGCCATCTCGAGTGCGCGCTCGATCGCCGCTCGGCGCTCGCTGTGCCGGATCCGGTACAGGTGCGAGAAGACGAGCAGGTTCTGCTCGACCGTCAGGGTCGTGTCGAGGTTGTCGAGCTGCGGCACGACGCCGCACTGCGCGCGGGCCATCTTCGACTGCCCGGGCAGACGGAAGCCGAGCACCTCGATCTCGCCTTCGTCGGCGATCGACTGCGCCGTCAGCAACCGCATCGTCGTCGACTTGCCGGCCCCGTTCGGGCCGAGCAGACCGACGCAGGTCCCGGTCGGGACCGCGAGGTCGAGCCCGGCGACGGCGGTGATCGGCCCGTAGCGCTTGACGGCGCCACGCAGGCTGATCGCGAGCTCGGGCGGCGGCGAGCCGTTGGCGGTGGCGACTGGCATCACGAGGTGTCCGACACCTCGGTGCCGGACACCGTTCAGAGGCTATTCGTCTAGGAGGGTTTGGCGGAATGCCGTTCGTCGTAGGGGTGCGATGCTCGTTCCGAGGCAAGGACGCAGGGAGCACCGATAGCCGTAGCTATCGGTGCGACTGAGGACGCCGCATCGGGGCGAGCAGCGCGGCCCTGCGGCACAACCTGTATTTCGCCAAACCCTCCTAGTACCACTTGCCGCGCACGAAGCCGCCGAAGCCGGCGAGTCCGATGAGGGCGACGATGAGCCCGATCCAGAAGCTCCAGATGAAGATGAGGACGATCCCCACGATCACGATGATCCCGCCGAGCGTGATTCCGCCGTAGCGACGTTCCATGTTCACTCCCTCCTTTGCGCGTTAGCTTAGACGGACGCGTAGGATCGGTCCGGCGGGGGGCCTGATCGAAGGACGAAGGAGGAGTCGTGTCCCGCTTGCTCTCCCTGCTCGCTGTCTCAACGCTCGCAGTTGCCGTCGTTCTGGCCGTCGGCGACGGGTCGACGGCAAGACGTGCGGCCGCCGGTGCCCAGTTCGCGATCACGAAGACCGACATCCCCGTGTTCATCAAGCAGAACGGGGCCAAGGGCACACGGAAGGTGTACTGGCAGGGCAACCCCGTGTTTCCCGTGACCGTCAACGAGCGCGGCATCTGCCCCGAGAGCGTGAACTGCGGGGCGCGTGACGCCGCCGGGTTCGGAACGCCGGTCGGCAAGATCGTCTTCGCGACGCGTGCGAACCCGTTGACCACCGCCAACTACTACTTCTGCAGCGGATCGCTGAGCTCGAACTACGTGGTCGGCACGGAGTACTGGTTGACGGATGCGAAAGGCCATCGAACCCCGATCTCCCGAAACTTCTGGGTCTGCAAGACCCACTAGGCAGCCCTATTCGACGCTGACGAAGACCGTCGACGCGGTGTCGCTGGGGCGGCCTAGCTTGTCGACCGCCCAGACGGCGTAGCAGTTCCGGCCGTGGGCCGCAGGGAGCGGGAACGTCTCGCTGCCACCGGCAGCGTGAGCGTGCCAGCGCCAGTACGTCGAGGGGACGAGGCCCGTCGCATGGCACGCCGCGAGCGGACCGCTGACGGCGAACGACGAGCGGTCGTGCCAGGGCGACGGGACGACGAACGCAGGGATCGCCGGAGCGGCGGGTCGCCGGAACGTCAGGCGAACCGCTCCCGCCGCCTGGTCGTACGCCGCCGAGAGCCCCTGCGGCCGCGCGATCGCGCGGTAGAGCGGACACGCCTCCTGCGTCGAAGCCTTGCGCGGCGTCCCGCCGTAGATGGACGCAACCCCGGCCGCGTCGTCGGGCTCGATCAGCCTGCAGCGCCACTCCCAGATCGGCTCATCGGTGCACGCGGATCCGCCGCGGAGACTGCCGGTCGAGTTCATCAGTGCACACGTTCGATCCTCGTGCAGCAGGCCCAGGACATGGCCCAGCTCGTGCGCCATCACGTGCGCAGCCCAGAACCTGTTGCAGGCGTGGGTGATGCCGCGCGCGGGGAAGATGACGACGTGCGCGCCGACGCCGTAACCGACGCTCGCGTGTCCTTCGGCGCAGTACACCTTGTCTGCCTCCTCCTCGATCACCAGTTGCGCCTCGGCGCGTGGGACGGCGACGAAGTGAACCTTCGCGCCGCTGCCGTTCCACGCGCTGACGGCGCGCGCGACGGCCCATGCCTGGTCGGGCGCGGCGTTGTAGTAGCGGACGATCCCGTCCGGCCATTTCACGGCGTGGAAGCGATACGCCTGCGTGCCGGACGGCGTGCCCGCAGCGACCAGGACAGCGAGCGCGACAAGCGCAGAAATCCGCACCACCGTCGTCATGCGTGGCCGACGTCGTCGTGCCGGCCGCCGAGCAGGTCGGCGACCGCATGCCGCAGGCTCTCGAGCCGCGCCGTGCCCGGGTCGAACCGGCGCTCGGCCCGCTCCGTCTTCTCGGGCCCGTAGAAGCGCTGCGCCCAGATCGAGCCGGGGCGGGCGAGCCGGTAGGCGGTGACGACCGCGACCGGCGGCAGAAAGATGCCGAGCAGGCCGAGTGTGAGCTTCCCCTTCAGGCACGTCACCATCGACAGGGCGATGTTGAGCAGCACGACGCCGAACCCGACGATGCGCGGGACCTCGGTGTGGTCGTGGATCCCGAACGGCGAGATGCCGGTGAGCAGCAGCAGGCCGAGCAGCAGCCACATGATGCTCACCTCGATCGAGTGCCGGCCCTCGACTGTCCAGTAGACGTCGCGCAGATGGACCGTGAGCGCGAACTCGTCGAGGATGAACGCCGCACCGACGCCGAAGCCGATCGAGAGCAGGTCGACGCCGATGTCGCGTGGCTGGAAGGCGAGCTCCATCATCCCGCACAACAACGTGAGCACGTTGCCGGCGACCATGTGGTGGAGGTGCACATCGCCGACCCGCCCGCTCCGCCAGCCGCGCGTCCGGCCGAGGCGCGTGTAGAGCCGGGTCAGCGCGAAGGTCAACAGCGATGCGCCGAGCAACAGGAGCAGCGGCTCGCGACCCGACAGGCCAAAGCGATGAAGGTCGATCGCGTCGACCGCGAGCAGCGTCATCTCGCTCTGACCGTAGCGCCTCGGGTGGCTACCTCCGGCGTCGGCGCGATTCGTGCTTTCCCGGACCCGTCGGCGTAAGCTGGCAGCGGGAAGAAGAGATCTTGATTGGTGATGAGCTGATCTTGTCTTCCATCCGGTCCGACATCTCGGGGCTCTTTGCGCTCCTCGACGGCCTCCCCCTCGGCGCGTACGTCTTTCGGCTCGACGATGCCGAGCGTGCGGCGAGCCTGCGCATCCTGTTCGCCAACCGCGCGAGCGGCGACATGCTCGGCCACGAGCCGACGGCCGTCGCAGGCCGGTCGATCGGCGACGTGTTTCCGAACAGCCTCGGACCTGGAGGACCGGCGGAGTCCTATCGCGCCGTGATCGTGTCGCAACAGCCGCGTGACCTCGGCGTCATCTCGTACGCCGACGACCGGCTCCAGGGCCGCTTCACCGTGTCCGCGTACCCGGTGACCGAGGACACCGTCGTGCTGCTGTTCGAGAACCTCAGCACCGAGAGCGCACGCGTGACCGAGCTCGCAGCGATCGTCGACTCGACCGACGACGCGATCCTGAGCCAGGATCTCGACGGAACGATCCTGACGTGGAACCCGGCGGCCGAGCGGCTCTACGGCTATGCCGCGGCCGAGGCGGTCGGGCGTCCCGTCTCGATGCTCCTGCCCGCCGGCCGCGCAGGCGAGACCGCGGAGGTCCTCGGGCGGCTCGCCGCGGGAGAGCGCATCGAGCAGTTCGTGAGCCGGCACGTCCGGAAGACCGGCGCGACGGTCGACGTCGCGTTGACGGTCTCTGCGATCCGGAACACCGACGGTGTCGTGGTCGGCACGGCGACCATCGCCCACGACGTCCGCGCCGAGAACGAGGCGGCGGCGCGTGCGCAACAGCTGGCGGCGATCGTCGACTCGACCGACGACGCAATCTTCAGCCGGACCACTGCGGGCGTCATCACGAGCTGGAACGCGGGCGCCGAGGCGCTGTTCGGCTATACCGCCGACGAGGTGATCGGACGCCCGCTCCAGGGGCTCCTGGCCGGCGACGATCCGGAGCTCGCAGAGATCGGGGAGCGCCTGAACCGCGGTGAGCGCCTCGAGCCGATCGAGCTGGCCATGCGTACGAAGGACGGCTCCGAGGTGATCGTCTCCTCGTCGGCCGCACCGATCAAGGACATCACCGGCCGCGTGACGGGTGTTTCCGCGGTCGTCCGCGATGTGACGGAGCAGCGCCACCTCGAGACGCAGCTCCGCCAGGCCCAGAAGCTCGAATCGATCGGCAGTCTCGCCGGCGGCGTGGCACACGACCTCAGCAACATCCTCACCGTGATCCGCACGGCGAACGAAACCGTCCTGCGGGAGCTCGGCGACGCGCGGCTGCGAGGCCTCGTGCGCCAGGCCGACCTCGCAGCCGAGCATGCGGCGACGCTGACCGGCCAGCTGCTTGCGTTCAGCCGGCAGCAGGTGCTGCGACCGGAACCGACGTACCTGAACGCCGTCCTGCGGACCACACTCGACCTTGCGGGCCGGCTCCTCGGCGCCAACATCCACATCGAGACCGACCTCGCGACCGATCTCGACCTGGTGAACATCGACCGCGGCCAGCTGCAGCAGGTGATCCTCAACCTGAGCATCAACGCGCGCGACGCGATGCCCGACGGCGGGGTGCTCGAGGTCAGGACTTCGAACGTGCTGGTCGACTCCACCTTCACCGAGCGCCGGCCGGAGATCGCACCCGGTCCGCACGTCGTGCTCGAGATCACCGACTCGGGCGTCGGGATGGACGAGGCGACGCGCGACCGCATCTTCGATCCCTTCTTCACGACCAAGGCGGAGGGAACCGGGCTCGGACTGGCGACCGTCTACGGCATCGTCAAGCAGAGCGGCGGCCAGGTGTGGATCTACAGCGAGCCGGGGCTCGGCTCGACGTTCAAGATCTACTTCCCGGCCACCCTTGACCACGTCACGCGGCCGCGGCCGAAGCCCGTCGTCGAGCGGCTGGACGGCGACGAGACGATCCTGCTCGTGGAGGACGCCGAGATGCTGCGGCCGCTCGTCGGCGAGCTGCTCGAGTCGTACGGCTACCGCGTACTCGTCGGCGCCGACGGCGAGGAGGCGCTGGCGCTGTTGCGAGCCCACCACGGCCCGATCGACCTGTTGCTCACCGACATGGTGCTGCCGGGGATGAACGGACGCGAGCTGTCGGAGCGCCTGCTCGGAGAGCACCCGGAGACGAAGGTCCTCTTCACGTCGGGCTACGCGGCCGACGCGAGTATCCAGAGAGGGATCCCCGCGGGGGGCTTCTCATTCATCCAGAAGCCCTACCTCGGCGCCGAGCTGCTGACGAAGATCCGCGAGACGCTCGGTTAGCCGCGCGGCCGTCACTCGCTGAGCAGCTTCCGCTCGAGTGCGTAACGGACGAGCTCCGCGCGGGTGCGGAGCTGGAGCGCGGCCATGATCCTCGAGCGATGGCCCTCGACCGTTCGCACCGAGATCGAGAGGAGCAACCCGATCTCGAAGTTCGTGTAGCCGAAGGCGATCAGGCGCAGCACCTCGCGCTCGCGCGACGAGAGCGGGTCCTCGTCCGCCGGCCCTTCCTCTCGGGTCAGGAGACGGATCCCGAGCTGCGGGCTCAGGTAGCGCCCACCGCCTGCGACGTCACGAATCGCCTCGACGACCTGCGCCGCGGTCGCCTCCTTCAGGACGTAGCCCGCCGCACCGGACGAGAGTGCGGTGCGGACCTGCTGCGGCTCGTCCTCCATCGAGAGCACGAGCACATTCAGCTCGGGCTGCTCGTGCACCAGCGGCTGGATGATCTCGAGCCCGGACTGGCCGGGCATCGTGACGTCGAGCAGCACGACGTCCGGTCGCTGCACGCGAGCTTCGAAAACTGCCTCGCGTGCGGTCCCCGCCTCGCCGACCACCTCGATGTCGGCCTCCTCGGCGAGCACGGCCACGATGGCAGCCCGCACGACCGGGTGATCATCGACGACCAGGACGCGAATCACGCCGGTCATTGCCTAAACGTAGCGAGCAAAGGTCGCGGCGGCTTCCGCCGCCGCGACCTCGATGCTCCGTCAGCCTGCGGTGACCGAGCCGTACAACCCGTGCTTCTCGTCGGAGGGCCCGGCGAGGAAGTACAGGGTGTTCGTCGGGCCGGCCGCAGCGCCGTTCCCGAACGCGATCGCCCACAGACCGTCGATCTCGATCAGCGAGCCGTCCGCGTGCTTCAGCTGGCCCTTGTAGACCCAGTTCGCACCCCGCTTCGTGTACGCGCTGATGCGACCGTTGCCGAAGTTGCCAACAAGCAGCTCGCTCGCGAAGACGCTGAAGCCGGTGGCGAGACGGGGCGTCAGCGGCGCGTCTTTGCGCTTTAAGTAAGGTGTGAACTCGTCGACATACGCCTGTCCCGGCACCGGCACGTCGTCCTTCCTCGCGGCGTCCTGCTTCGCGTAGGTGACGAAGATGCTGCCGCCGAGCGCCTGGATCCCGAACCGCGCGTAGCCCTTTGCGACCTTCGCGTCCTTGAAGCCGCCCGTCGTCGTAGGACAAGAGCTCGAACCCGCATCATTGACATTTGATCTCCCCCCTGGCATCGAATCGACGTGATTGCCAGCAACTACGCGGTAAATCGCCCGATCGGTTTCCCGCGCGTCTCGTCGAGACGTGACGAAGCCACCCGCTTGGGGGGTTGTCGCGTGCGGGAATTCCAGGGATCCTTGCCAAAAGGCAAATCAGCGACCGTCGGGAAGGACCCACCTCGCCACCCATCCGTGTGCTCGTTGCGGAGGACGAAGCGCCGCTCAGAGCGGCTCTGTGCGACCTGATCGCGTGGGCGGACGGGCTGGAGGTCGCCGGCGTGGCCGCCGATGCCGACGAGGCGATTGCGTGCGCCACCGGGACGCAACCCGACGTTGCGCTGCTCGACGTCCGCATGCCCGGTGGCGGCGGGCCGCGCGCGGCGCGCGTGATCGCGACGGTCTCGCCCGCGACGCGCTCGGTCGCAATCTCGGCGTACGACGACCGGTCGACGGTGTTCGAGATGCTTGCCGCGGGGGCAGTCGGCTACGTGGTCAAGGGCGAGTCGCCCGACGAGATCCTCGAAGCGGTGCGACGAGCCGCGCGCGGACAGTCGAGCTTCTCGGCATCGATCGCAGCCGAGCTCGTCGAGTCGATCTCGAACGATCCCGCGACGCCGGTCCACGGCGCCGTGATCCACGGCGACGACGGCCGGTTCGAGGAGCTGCTCGAATCGGCGCCAGATGCGGTGGCGATCGTCGACGCGAGCGGTGCGATCACACTCGTCAACGCGCAGACGGAGCGGCTGTTCGGCTACCGCCGCGACGAGCTCGTCGGCCGTCAGATCGAGCTGCTCGTCCCGTCGCGCAGCCACAGCCGGCACGAGCAGCTCCGCGCGACGTACGTCGACCACCCGAGTACCAGGCCGATGGGCACGGGTCTCCAGCTCGCCGGCCGACGGAAGGACGGCAGCGAGTTTCCGGTCGACATCTCCCTCTCGACGGTCGAGTCGGACGACGGCCGGATCACGACGGCGTTCATCCGCGACATCACCGACCGGACCGCCCGTGAACGGCTCGAGCGGACGATCGCGGAGCGACGCGCCGTGCTCGCACACGTGGTCGCGGGAGGTGAGGAGGAGCGGCGCAGGATCGCCGCCGACATCCACGACGACTCGATCCAGGTGATGACCGCTGCAGGGATGCGCATGCAGATCCTCCGCCGCTCGATCACCGACGAGAAGCAGCTGGAGCGCCTGAACGACGTGGAGCAGACGATCCACCTCTCGATCACACGCCTCCGCCATCTGATCTTCGAGCTGCGTCCGCCCGCGCTCGACAACGAGGGGCTGTCGGCGGCGATCCGCGCCTACATCGACGGCTCGATGAACTCGAACGGCACCGCGTTCGCATTCGACGACCGGTTGCGCTCGCAGCCCGGCGCGTCGACGCGCGTGATCGTCTACCGCATCGTCCAGGAGGTGCTGACGAACGTGCGCAAGCACGCGAACGCCACGAACGTGAGCCTCACGTTCGAATCGCGTGACGGCGGCTGCTACGTGCGGGTGCACGACGACGGTGTCGGGTTCGCCCCCGAGTCGGCGATCGCGAAGCCCGGGCACCTCGGCCTCGCCGCGATCCGCGAGCGGGCCGAGCTCGCCGGCGGTTGGCTCAAGGTCGTG
Organism: uncultured Actinomycetes bacterium; assembly: GCA_963819535.1. Taxonomy (GTDB): domain Bacteria; phylum Actinomycetota; class Thermoleophilia; order Gaiellales; family Gaiellaceae; genus PALSA-600. The sequence continues at coordinate 118,552 of CAWFWL010000001.1, forward strand.
AGCGCCCCCGGCGAGGGCGCGACGATCGAGCTCTGGGTGGCCACCGACCAGCTCGCCGACGGAGACGCGACGTGAGCGGCGACAGCCCGCTGCTCCGGGTCCTCGTGGCGGAGGACGACCCGTCGGTCCGCGACGCACTCTGTGACCTGATCGACGCCGAGCCGGGGTTCGAGCTGGTCGGCGCCGCCGCGGATGCGACGGAGGCGATCGCCCTCGCCGCCGCCACCAAGCCCGACGTCGCGCTCGTGGACGTGAGGATGCCCGGCGGAGGCGGCGTCACCGCCGTCCGTGGGATCAGGCGGCGGTCCCGGCGGACGCAGGTGCTCGCGCTCACCGGCCACAGCGACCACGCGACCGTCATGCAGATGCTCGAAGCGGGCGTCGCCGGCTACCTCGTCAAGGGCGGCCCGGTCGAGGAGATCATCCAGGCCATCAAGCAGGCGCCGAGCGGCGTCAGCGCGCTCTCGGCCGAGGTGGCGAGCGGCGTGATCCACGAGCTCGCCGGCGAGCTGAGCACGCGGCGGCGCAACAGGCGTACGAAGACCCTGATCGAGCGGCGGATGCACCGCGCGATGGGTGATCGCGATGCGTTGGCGATGGTGTTCCAGCCGATCGTGCACCTCCAGGATCGCGTCGTCGTCGGGGCCGAGGCGCTGGCCCGGTTCAGCGGGCCGCCCGAGCGCGCGCCGAGCCTCTGGTTCGCGGAGTCGGCGATCGTCGGCCTGCGCGAGGAGCTCGAGCTGACGGCGATCCGGAAGGCCCTGGAGGAGCTGCCGAAGCTGCCGCGCGAGGCGTACCTGACGCTCAACGTCTCGCCGATCACCCTGATCCATCCCCAGCTCGTCGAGCTGATGTCCGGCGACGTCGACAGCTCGCGACTCGTCGTCGAGATCACCGAGCACGCTCCCATCGACGACTACCCGCGCCTCGCCGGCGTGCTTGCCGAGCTACGGCTGCGCGGCGTGCGGCTCGCGATCGACGATGCCGGAGCCGGCTATTCGAGCCTGCGCCACATCCTCGAGCTGAACCCGGAGCTGATCAAGCTCGACATCACCCTGATCCGGAACATCAACCGCGATACCTCGAAACAGGCGCTCGCCGCCGGGATCATCTCCTTCGCCGACAAGATCGGCACCTCGATCATCGCCGAGGGGATCGAACGCGTCGCAGAGCTGCGGACGTTGCTCGAGCTCGGCGTCGCGGTGGGCCAGGGCTTCCTGCTCGGCCGGCCGAGCCCGCTGCCGCTCGGCTCGCCGCGACACGCGCCCGGCGGCCCGCCGGCGGCGGCGACCCTGTAGAAAGCAGTCGGCATGCACACGTCCGACAAGCTGCTGGCCGAGTTGCGCGTCGACGCGGGCTCGGCGCCCCACCTCGACAAGCGCGATCCAGGTGCGCGCGTCGGAGCCGACGACAAGCAGGAAGGCGTAGCGCGCATCGCAGAACTGGTCGAGCGACTCGGCGTCCTGCACACGCGCTTGTACGCGGAGGCGAAGCGGTCCTTGCTGCTCGTCCTCCAGGGCATGGACGCCTCCGGCAAGGACGGGACGATCCGCACCGTCTTCACCGGGGTCAATCCGCAGGGCTGCCGTGTCGAGTCGTTCAAGGTGCCGACGGTCACCGAGCTGGCGCACGACTATCTCTGGCGCGTGCACAACGCCTGTCCGGCACGGGGTGAGATCGTGATCTTCAACCGGTCGCACTACGAGGACGTGATCGCGGTGCGGGTGCGCAAGCTCGCGCCCGAGAAGGTGTGGCGCCCTCGCTACGACCACATCCGTGCATTCGAGCAGCTCCTCGTCGAGGAAGGCACCGCGGTCGTCAAGGTCTTCCTGCACCTGTCCCGGGACGAGCAGCGCAAGCGGCTGCAGGAACGGCTCGACAACCCCGAGAAGCGCTGGAAGTTCCGGCTGGGCGACCTCGACGACCGCGCCCTCTGGGACGACTTCACCGCCGCCTACGAGGAGACGCTGCACAAGACGTCGACCGACCGTGCGCCGTGGTACGTCGTGCCGGCCGACCACAACTGGTCGCGCAACCTCGCCGTCGCAGAGATCCTCGTCGCGGCACTGGAGCGGCTCGACCCGAAGCTGCCCGAGCCCGATCCGGCGATCGCCGACACGAAGATCGTCTGAGGCCGGCCGCTACGACTCGACGGTCGACGGGTGCTGGTCGAGCAGCCCGCGAATTCGCAACGCCACGTCGGGCGCCTGCTGTTCGAACGCCCAGACGTCGCGCTTGAAGACGACGATCAGCCGCATCGGCGACGTCGCGGTCACCGTCGCCGTCCGCCGTCCGGACGCGATCACCGCCACCTCACCGAACACGTCGCCCGGCCCGAGCATGCGCACATGCCGGTCGCCGTCGGTCACCTCGGCCGTGCCGCTCTCGATCAGGAACAGCGCGTGGCCGAAGTCACCCGTTGTCGTCAGCGACTGGCCCTCCGGGGCTTCGAGCTCCGCGGCGCAGCCGGCGACGACGGCGAGCTGCTCGTCGGCGAGACCCGCAAGAAGCGGGATCGCCGCCAACCGGGACGTCTCCATCGCCCGAACATACCGCGGTGGGAGCGGCGATCCCGTGAACGGATGGGGACGAGCTGGTGACAGTCCGACGATTGTGGTCCGTCACACCTGTGACGGACCCCACGCCGTACGATTCGACGATGGAGACGCACCTCGAGCACGAGCTGAAGCTCGACCCGCCGGAGGGGTTCGAGCTGCCGCCGCTCGACGGCGACGAGCTCCCGGCACGCCACTTCACCTCGACGTACTACGACACGCCGCCCCGCTCGCTCGGCCACGCGGGGATCACCCTTCGCCGCCGGCTCGAGAACGGCGTCTCGCAATGGCAGCTGAAGCTGCCACGCGGCGAGAACCAGCGCTCCGAGATCCAGGAGCTGGGTGGCCCCGCCGGTCCTCCCGACGCCATCCGCGCGCTCCTGCTTGCACACCTGCGCCACGGCGAGCTCGAGGAAGTCGCGACGCTGCGCACGCACCGCTCGGGCGTGCGTGTCGCCGACGGCGACCGCGCGGTCGCGGACGTGACGCTCGACAGCGTCGAGATCGCCGGGAACGGCACTCCGGGCTTCAGGGAGCTCGAGATCGAGCTCGTCGACGGAGACTCCGACGACCTCGCGCGGCTCGCGCGGATGTTGCGCCGCGCCGGCGCAAAGCGGGCCGACGGCCGGCCGAAGGTGATGCGCGTGCTGCGCCTCGCCGACACGCCGGCGCTGCTCACCGACGCGCCGACGGTGGAGCACATCCGAAGCTTGCTCGCCCGCGAGCTGCGCGGGCTCGAGACGTACGACCCCGGCGTTCGCACCGGAGACGACCCCGAGGACCTCCACAAGTTCAGAGTCGCCACACGTCGGACCCGTGCGCTCATCCGCGCGACGCGCCCGCTGCTCGGCGACCGGCTGGCGCCCCTGGGCGAACAGCTCAAGTGGCTCGCGTCGGTGCTCGGCCCCGTTCGCGATCTGGACGTGCTGCTCGATCACCTGGCCGGCGAGGTCGTCCACCTCGGCGCCGACACCCGGTCGGCGAAGTCGCTGCTGGCCGTCCTGGAACGAGAGCGGAAGCTGCGCCGGAAGACGCTTGCGAAGGCACTCGACTCCGAGCAGTACCTCGCCCTGCTCGAGCTGTTCGGCTCTCAGATCGCGGCGCTGGAGGGTGTCAACGTGAAGTCGAGCTTGCGCAAGGTGGCCGCCTCCGAGCTCGAGCGGCTCGACGAAGCAGTGAGCGCGTTGCCGGCGAGCCCGTCCGACCAGGAGCTGCATGCGCTCCGCATCAGGGCGAAGCGCGCGCGGTACGCGGCCGAGTTCGACGGACGCAAGAAGCTCGCGCCCTACATCGATGCACTGAAGCGCGTCCAGGACGTGGTCGGCGAGCACCAGGATGCCGTCGTCGCCCAGCAGAAGCTCCGCGAGAGCGCCGGCGAGACGACGGCGCTCGCCGCCGGGCGGCTGATCGAGCGCGAGCGCGCACGCCAGCTCGAGCGCCGTGCCGAGTACCCGGCCGCAGTCGACCGAGCGCTGCGCCGCGGACGCAAGGCGGTCGGCTGAGCGATGCCGCTCCTGCTTGTCCGCCACGCCAGCGCCGGCGACCGGCGGACGTGGCGAACCGACGACCGCGACCGGCCGCTCGACCGGAAAGGGATCGACCAGGCCGAGCGGCTCGTCGACCTTCTGGCGCCGTTCGGCATCGACGCCATCTACTCCAGCCCGTACCGGCGTTGTGCCCAGACCGTCGAGCCGCTCTCGATCGCCCGTTCGCTCGCCGTCCACGAGCGCGAGGAGCTCGGCGAGGAGGAGCAGTTCGACGACGGGGCCGAGTTCGTCCAGTCCCTGGCCGACCGAAACGTGGTCGTGTGCGGCCACGGCGGGCTCGAAGGCCTCGTGCTCGACGACCCGCCGCGCTGGCACAAGGGCGAGACGTTCGTACTCGGCCCGCACCTGCTCCTGCAGGAATCGCTGCGCTAGGCCGCAGCGCGGCGCGCAGCGAGATCGACGAGCGCGCCGTCGCGCAGCCCGGAGCGCACCACGCGGAGCGGCGCGTCGAGACGTGCCTGGAAGGCAGCGAGGATGACGGTGCCTGCGGCGAGCGTCCGCGCGCGTTCGTCGCCGATGCCGTGACGCGCGCCGACATCGTCGGTGGGCGTCACGGCGAGCAGCGCGAGCGCCTCCTGCAGCTCCTCCGGCCCGAGTCTGCTGCCGACGATCCGCTTGATCGCCCGCGCACTGCCGCCGACGGCGAGCGCGAGGCGGGGCGAGGGCGGCGTCAGGCCCTCGAGGTAGGTCTCGACCTCTGCACGCGCGCGCTCGAGCGCGTCGGCTCCGGGCGGGTCGGCTCCGAGCAGCCGGCTCGTCAGCCGCTGCGAGCCGAGGTCGATCGAACGGAGCCACTGCGGTCCGTCGCGGCGCGTGCCGACCATCAGCTGTGCCGAGCCACCGCCCACGTCGACGACCGCGACGACGCGGCGAAGCGGGGGCGCCGCCGCCTCGATCGCACCCAGGAAGGCGAGGCGCCCCTCCTCGAGCGCGCTCAGCACCCGGGCAGGGAAGTCGGCTGCCTCGCCGAGTGCCGCGACGAGCTCGCGTCCGTTCGCAGCCTGCCGGCCGGGGCTCGTGATCAGCACCTCCAGGTCGCGGACGCCTTCCTCGCGCGCGATCTCCGCGAACTCGGCGACGACCTCGCGGGTCGCTCTCAGCTTCGCCTCGGAGATGCGGCCGTGCAGCTCGACGTCCGCGCCGAGGCGGAGCATCTCGCGCTCGGTCCGGATCGTGCGTCCGCGCCTGGAGACGAGCAGGCGGACCGTGTTCGAGCCGACGTCGACGACACCGATGGGCATGGCTGGATGGTGACGACCCCACACGACGGCGCCCACTTAGTGTGCGCGCGCCAGACGCCGTGCGCGATCGCGCCTCCGCATGAACAGGACCTGCGCCACGCGGCGCCGCTCGCTCTTCTTCGGCTGCACACGCTCCCACGATCCGTCGGCGAGCAGCTCCCACGCCTGCCGGTTGTCGGCCAGCAGCGCCTTGAAGATCGAGTCGAGCTCGCCGCGCACATGCGGCTCCTCGACCGGAACGACCACCTCGATCCGGTGGTCGAGATTGCGCGGCATCAGGTCGGCGCTGCCGAGCAGGTACGTCTTCCGCTCGCCGGCCTCGAAGCAGTAGAGCCGGCTGTGCTCGAGGAACCGGCCCAGCACCGACCGCACGTGGATGTTCTCGCTGACTCCCGGCACGCCGGGGACGAGCGTGCAGACAGCGCGAACGATCAGCTCGATCTTCGCGCCGGCCTGCGAGGCGCGGTACAGCTCCTCGACGATGTCGCTGTCGGTCAGGTTGTTGACCTTGATCGTGATGCGCGCGTGCTGGCCCGCCTCCGCGGCGGACGCGACGGTGCGGATGTGGTCGACGAGGCCCCGGCGCAGGTTGAACGGCGCGGCGAGAATCTTGCGGAAGCGCTGCGGCCGGCCGAAGCCCGTGACGAAGTTGAAGAGGTCGGCCACGTCGGCGGCGATGTCGGCGTCGGCCGTGAACAGCCCGACGTCCTCGTACAGGCGCGCCGTCGTCGCGTGGTAGTTGCCGGTGCCGATGTGGACGTAGCGGCGCAGCGCGTTGCCTTCACGCCGGACGACGAGCGTCGTCTTCGCGTGGATCTTCATGTCTGGGAAGCCGTACACGACGTGGACGCCCGCCTGTTCGAGCGATCTCGCCCACTCGATGTTGCGTCGCTCGTCGAACCGCGCCTTGAGCTCGACGACGCAGACACTCTGCGTGCCGTTCTCGACCGCCCTGATCAGGGCGGGCGCGATCGCGGAGTCGAGACTCGTGCGGTACACCGTCGTCTTCAGGGTGACCGAGTCCGGGTCGCGGGCCGCCGCCTGGACGAACGCCTCGACACTCGTCGCGAAGGAGTCGTACGGGTGCTGGACGATGATGTCGCGCTTGGCGATCTCGTTGAAGATGTTCTCGTCGGTCGGCGCGGCGAGCCGCCGCTGCGTGTACGGCAGCCACGTCTCGTACTTCAGGTCTGGACGATCGAGCGCGTGCAGCTGACCGATGTCCGCGAGGTCAAGCAGGCCTTTGACCGGGTACACGTTGTCGCTGTGCACGCCGAGGCGCTCCTTCAAACGTAAGAGCATCGCGCCGGAGATCGAGCTCGAGACCTCGAGCCGAACGACCGCGCCGAAGCGGCGTCGCTGCAACTCGCTCTCGACCGCCTCGAGCAGGTCGTCGGCGTCGTCCGAGATCTCCGTGTCACCGTCGCGGGTAAGCCTGAATGCAGCCTGCTCGATCAGCTCCATCTCGGGGAACAGCCAGGGCAGGAAGTGCGCCATGGCCGACTCGAGCGGGATGTGCAGCCCGCGCTCGCCGACCGCGACGAAGCGCGGCAGCCCCTCGGGGACCTTCACGCGCGCAAACCGCTCCTCGCCGGTCTCCGGATCGCGGACGACGACGCCGAGGCTCAACGAGAGCCCAGAGATGTACGGGAACGGCTGACCTGGCCCGACCGCGAGCGGCGTCAGGACCGGGTAGATCTGGTGCGCGAAGATCAGCTCGAGCTCTTCGCGCTCCTGTTCCGTCGCGTCGTCGACGGTGCCGATGATGATCCCCTCCGCCGCCAGTGCCGGGCACAGCCCCGTCCGCCAGAGCTGCGACTGCTCTGCCGTGAGCGCGAGCGCCCGTTCGCGGATCTCGACGAGTGTCTGCTGCGGCGTCCGTCCGTCGCTCGTGCGCACCGCAGCTCCGGACACCACCTGGTCGAGCAGCCCGGCGACGCGCACCATGAAGAACTCGTCGAGGTTGCTCGAGAAGATCCCGCAGAACTTGATCCGCTCGAGCAGAGGCTCGCTGGGATCGGCGGCGAGGTCGAGCACGCGCCCGTTGAGGTCGAGCCACGAGAGCTCCCGATTGAGGATCGACGCGGCTGGCGCGTCCGGATGCAGGCGGTCGGTGACGCTCATCGGGTCACTCAGCATCACTCATCGCTGGTGAACGATGTGTAGCGATTCGGTGACGATGCCCCATGCCGGGGCTCTCAGCCTCCGGCGGCGACGTACGCGTGCGGGCCGTCGTCGAGCGTGCGAAGCGCGTCGGCGGCCGGGTACCCGAAGTAGAAGCCCTGGGCACTGTGGCAGCCGAGCCCGCGCACGATCCGGTGCTGCTCGGGCGTCTGGATGCCCTCGGCGACGAGATTGAGCCCGAGCGCGTTTCCGAGGTCGACGATGCCCTTCAGAAGCACGAGGTCGCCGGCCCCGGTGTCGATCGCGTCGGTGAAGCTGCGGTCGATCTTGACGATGTCGACCGGGAAGCGCTGCAGGTACGAGAGCGACGCGTAGCCCGTGCCGAAGTCGTCGAGCGCCAGCGAGATACCGCTTTCCTTCAGCGCCGCGAGCCGCTGCTCGGTGTGCTCGCCCGATGCGAGCAGCACGCTCTCGGTCAGCTCCAACGTGAGGCAGCGCGGGGGGAAGCCCGAGTCGGCGAGTGCGCGCTCGACGTGCGTGACGAAGTCCGGATGCTGCAGCTGCCGGGCGGACACGTTGACCGCCATCCCGACCTCACGACCCATGTCGCCGTGCAGCATCGCGCCGTAGCGGCACGCCTCGCAGAGCACCCATTCGCCCAGCGGCACGATCAGGCCCGACTCCTCCGCGAGCGGGATGAACTCGAGCGGCGCGATCGGGCCTTCGGTCGGGTGCTGCCAGCGCAGCAGCGCTTCGTATCCGGAGATCTCGTGGGCCTCGAGGTCGATCACCGGCTGGTAGTCGAGCGTGAACTGGCCCAGCTCGACGGCTTCGCGCAGCTCGATCACGCGCCGCGACCGCTCCACCGCCGCGATGTCGAGCGCGGGATCGAAGAACGCGTAGCCGACGTCCTGCTGCCGCTTGGCGCGATACATCGCGGCGTCGGCCTCCTGCAGCATCACGGCAGGCTCGCTGCCGATCGAGATGCCGATGCTGGCGCCCAGCGCGAGCTGTTTGCGCTCGACCTCGATCGGTGCGCGGATCACCGCAAGCAGGCGCTCGGCCACCTGCGCAGCCTCGGCCGGCTCGCCGATCGACGGCACGACGATCGCGAACTCGTCGCCGCCGAGTCGCGCCGGGACGTCGCCTGCGCGCAGCGTCTCCTGGATCCGTGCGCCGAGCTGCGCGAGCGCAGCATCGCCGACATCATGTCCCCAGCGGTCGTTGACGTTCTTGAAGTCGTTGAGGTCGATGTAGAGCAATGCGCTCTGCTGGTGCGGCTCGCGGCGGAGGGCGAGCGTGTGCTGAAACTGCTCGTGGAAGAACGCGCGGTTGGCGAGACCGGTGAGGGCGTCATAGAGCGCCAGCTGGCGCAGTTGCTCCTGCGCCTCGCGCTCCGCCGTGATGTCGAGGAGGTAGCCCTGGAGGTACAGAGGGTGCCCGTCGTCGTCGAACACGATGACGCCCTCGTCGCGGACCCAGACGGTGCTGCCTGCCCGCGTGATCAGGCGATACTCGAGGCTCAGCGAGTCGTGCGTCGCGTGCGTCCGCGCGTGCGCACCGAGCACCCGCTCGCGGTCGTAGGGGTGCAGCAGCCGGACGAACAGATCCGTCGCCGCCACCCACTCGGCCGGCGTGTACCCGAGCAGCGACTCGACCTGAGGACTGGTGAAGATGTTCGAGCTGGCCTCGTCGAGCGCGTCGACGTAAACGACCAGCGGGAGTTGCTCGACGAGCGTGCGATAGCGCCGCGCGACGTCGTCGTACCCGACCGGATCCGGCGACGCCGATTCAGCCCTCCCGGAGCGGTCGTCCACGCCGATTGGATCGACAGCGGATGGGTACCGGCTCTCCCCCGTTCGGGGGGTCCAGGCTCGCCCCCGGCCAGGCCTGGAGCGGGATCGTCACAGAACCCTTACTGCATCGCCATGGCCGGGATCCCTACCGTGGGGGAAACGAGACAGAGATACGAGGGAAGAGAGGGAGTCCTCATGTCAGGACAGGCGCATGAAGCAGAGCAGCAGCACCTGCTGCTGATGGTCGAATCGGCCCAGCGGGCCGGCCGGTCCGAACGCGAGATCAGCGCGATCGTCGACGAAGCCGTCGAAGACGATTCCGAGCTCGAAGACGCCGCCTGACCGGCGGCTACGGGACGGCGCGGAGCAGGTAGGCGAACACCACGCCTTCCTTGCCCTTCAGCCGCAGCCCGACGGGTGACTCGACAACCGCCCCCGCCGGCAGCCGGCCGTAGGTCTCCGAGCCGATCAGCACGCCACCCGGAGGCGCAAGGCTCTCGAGCCGGGCGCCGGTGTTGATCGTGTCGCCGACCATCGGATACGCCACGTGCCCGTCGCCGCCGATCTCGCGGAGCACCACCTCGCCCGTGTTGACGCCGACGCGCATGCGCGGCCAGTTCGGGTGTTGCTCGTTGAGATCCTTGAGCCGGCGTTGGAGCGCGAGCGCCGCACGCGCGGCGCGCACGGCGTGGTCGGGCTGGTCGCCACGACTGTTGAAGACCGCCATCACGCCGTCGCCGATGAACTTCTCCACCTCGCCGCCGAACTGGCGCGTCAGTAGCGGCGCGGCGGTCCCCCAGTACGCGTTCAGCACCGCCGCGACCTCGGTGGGCGTCGAGCGCTCGGAGAAGGACGTGAACCCGACGAGGTCGCCGAAGAGCACGCTGATGTCCTGGCGGCGCTCGCGCGTCGTCGACAGGTACAGGTCACGGAACCGCTCGTCGCGCCACTCGCGACGGGCGGCGAAACCGACGATCAGATAGGCGCTGACGATCAGGCCGTGCCATTCCCACCAGCTCGCGTGCCACCGCCGCTCACCGGTCAGAGCGACACCGATCATCGCCTCCGAGAGCAGCAGGAAGCACGCGACCACGGCCAGAGGCAGCAGGCGGCCGCTGTCGCGGAAGAGCAGCCAGTAGCGAGCCGCGCTGACCGCATACGCGGCAGTTCCGGCGATCGCGAGCACGCTGAGCAGGCTGCCACGCGCGGCCTCGCTGCTCGCTCCGTCGAGCGGCGGCAGGCTCGCCACGGTCCACGCGAACCACCCGACGAGCGCCAGCAGGACGATCGCGTGCAGCACCGCACGGTGACGGATCAGCCACGGAGCGAGCGACGGCCGCACATCGACGAACGCCGAGCCCGTCGCGAAGACCGCGCTCAGTAGCAGACCGACCGGTATCGCCACTTGAAAGCCGGCGTGCTCGTGCGAGAAGAGGACGCCCGTCGTCCCGACGGCGTGGAGGCCCATGAATCCGCCGGTCGCCATGAACGCGAGCGAGAGGAGCAGCACGCGCGCGTCCCCGCGACGCTTTGCAGCCTCACCGGCCGTGTAGCCGAGCACGAAGGCGACGCCGCCGACGATTCCGAAGACCACGAAGTGCGCGCGATAGTTCTCGAAGTGCGGATCGAGCTGCGAGCGCAGTAGCAGGGAGATGAGCCCGACCAGCGGTAGCGCCGCGGCCAGGAACCCGAGGACCACGGCCGCGGTCGACCGCGCCCGTTCGTTCGAGAACGTCATGGGTCGAGGCTAGGCCGCAGGGAGGGGTGAGGGATCGGAGCGGAGGACGATCTTGCCTCGTCCTCGAGGACGATCTTGCCTCTAGGCCGGCGTGCGCTGCAGACGTTCGCGCAGCCGGGCGAGCCCGGTCTCGGTGCTGTCGAAGATCGGGAAGATCCGGTCGAGGAGCGTCATCTCGAACGTCCTGCGGAGCGTCGGGTCGTTGCAGACGATCGCCAGCTCTCCTCCGAGCGGCCTCAGGCGCTTGACCGCACCCATGAGCACGCCGAGGGCGGTCGAGTCGATGAACGAGGCGGCGGAGAAGTCGACGAGCACCGAGCGTGCGCCGTCGTCGATTGCCTGCGTCAGCGCCGCCTTCAGGTCGGGCGCAGTCACGATGTCGGCCTCGCCCGCGACCTCGATGCAGTAGGCGCCCCCACCGAGGTCGGCGGTGACCAGGTTGAAGTCCATCGGTGGCAACCTGCCCCCGAACAGCGTTGGTCTAAACAGCCGGCTCGGTGCGCAGCCGGACGCTGATTCTCGTGCCGAAGGGCCCGGTCTCGATCGACCAGGACTCGGCCAGAGCGTCGACGATCTCGAGGCCGCGTCCGCCTTCGAGACGGCGCGAGCGAAGCCGGCGCATGCTCAATCTGCCGCCGCTGTTCTGCACCTTCAGGTCGGCCCAGTCGGCGAACAGCCTGCTCTCCATCCGGATCGGATCGCGCGGCGAGCCGTAGAGCACGGCGTTCTTCACGAGCTCGCTCGCGATCAGGCGAAGGTAGAACGCGAATCTCGTGTCACTGTCGTCGCCGAGCGCCGAGTCCACTGCGCGTCGGGCCAGCCCCGGTGCGTCTCTCCCCGGGTCGAAGCGCATGCGGTCGACGCGGAGCGGCCGCGGCACCACGGCCAGGTCGTGGGCGGCTCCGGCGCGCGCTCCGCGCCGAAGCTGGGCGAGTACACGGCGGAGGGTCACGATCTGCTCGGAGTCATAGAGCCGTTGCCCGCGGTCGCCACGATGCGGCACGACGAGCCGGTAACGACGCTCCCAGGTGCGAAGCGTGCTCGGTGCGATCCCGAGCTCGCGTGCGACGGCGCCGATCTCCTGCAGCCCCGCACTCACCGGGCTTCAGCTCGCTCGAGTCCCATTGCCGAGTACTTCACCATTGCGGGGATTCTCAATCCGCGCGACGTCGCCGGCCTCGCCGAACTTCTCGACCACGTCATAGGCGGGATTCGAGGAGGTGACCCGTTCGCAGCTCGGATCGACGTGCCCGGCGAGCACGATGAAGTGGGTCGGCTCGCGGCGCACCGCCTCGTAGTCGGCGAACGAGGTGGCGATCCGTTCGGTGCACTCCTCGCGCGCGCACTCACAGACGATTTCGAAGGTGCCGTCCCTCAGGGGCTGGCCGGCAGCTCGATCCTCGAGTCGTTCGTTGACGTCGCGGAACCAGGCTTCGTTCGCCCCCTTTCTGGCCTCGCGCGTCACCGGGCTCAACCCTAGCGGGCGCGCTGAACAGGACGTGAACAACCGCCTGGCGACCGATAGGGTGGCCTCGGCATGAGAGCTCGGGGGAGCGCATGACACCGGTCTTCAGGCGAGCCGAGCGAGACGGGTCGGGCACGGGTCGCAGACGCGGGCACGTCGACGCGATCGACGGGATCCTCTACCAGGGCATCACCTCGTTCCGGCGGCGGATCATCGTCGGGGCGACGCTCGCCGTGCTGCTGCTCGCAGGCATCTCGGCCGCACTCGCGTGGCGGCAGTACGACGACGCCCGCACCCGCGCCACGAACGACCTCCAGGCGCGGGTCGTGGCGGTCAGCGCGGTCGTCGACAGCTCGTTCTCCGGACAGATCTCGACGCTCGATGCGATCGCGAAGGCCCCGTCGGTCGTCAGCCTGGACACCGCCGGCATGAGCGCGTATTTCCGGCGGATCAACCCGGGCCGCCGCGCCCCGTTCACGGGCGGGCTCGGCTGGATCAGCCGCAAGGGCCTGGTCGAGGCGAGCAGCAACACCGGCGGCGGGAGGACCGACCTGTCGAAGCGCACCTACTTCCGCCGCGTCCTCGCCACCGGCAAGCCGTACGTGAGCGCGGGACTGATCGGCCGACGCCTCAAGCACCCGATCATCGTCATCGCGGTGCCAACCCGTGACGCACGCGGCCGCGTCGCCGGCGTCCTGGCGGGCAGCATCCTGCTGACCACCGTCCAGGAGAGCAAGCAGGCGCTCGACCTCGGCTACGGCGGCCTGCAGATCGTCGACCGGAACGGCAGGCTGCTGCTGGCGAGCCTCCGGCCCGTCGCGAACGGCTCGCTGCTCCGGGAGATCGGCCGTTCCGGCAGGGGCAGCGGCGTGCTGCGGAACACCCACGGAGTCGATGGTCGAGGCGACGACGTCGTCGCGTTCGCGACCTCCAAGGTGCCCGGCTGGGTCACGCTCATCGACCGGCCTCGCTCGTCCGTGTTCGCGGCCGCTTTCCGGGCGCTCCTGCTCGAGCTGGCGTCGGTCGGTGCGGGGCTGCTGATGATCCTGTTGATCCTCGTCGTCGTCGCCCGGCGCTCACGCCGCGACGCCGACACCCAGAACCGGCGCGCCCGCTCCTGGAGCGGCCTGACCAGGTCGCTCGGCTCGGCCGCGACGCCTCCCGAGGTCGCCGACGCGTTGCTCGAGTCGCTCGCGGCCGCGTTCACCGACGCCGCGGCCGTCGTCGCGTTCGAGCACGAAGACGGCGTCCGCGTGAAGGCCGAGACCAAGCTCCGCCAGGCCCGCCGCCTCGTCCAGAGCGCGAGCACGCTCGAACTGATTGCGCCGCTCGGCAGAGAGGGTGCCAACACGCGGCTGATCGAGCACGACCCTGCTCTGCGCGACGCGTTCGTCTTGAGCGGCCGGCGCCTCGATGCGATCCACAGCCTGCCGATCCTCGACCCCGACGGGCAGCCTGCCGGGACGATCGCTGTCGTCAGCGCCGACGACCGGCTCGAGCCGAGCGAGTGGGACCTGCTCGCATCGTTCGCCGACCAGGCCGCGGACGGCCTCGAGCGCGCACGACTCTTCGCGCACGAGCACGACCTCGCCGTGCGTCTGCAGCGGAGCCTCCTCCCCGACCGCCTGCCGACCGCCCACGGCGTGGAGCTGGCCGGCCACTACCAGGCCGGAGGCGACGCGGTCGAGGTGGGCGGCGACTGGTACGACGCCGTCAAGCGTCCCGACGGGATCATCCAGCTCTGCGTCGGCGACGTCAGCGGCAAGGGCGTCGGCGCCGCGACGGTGATGGGCAGGCAGCGCAACGTCTTTCACGTCTACGCCCACGACCATGTCTCTCCGGCGGAGATCATCCGCCGCATGCTCCGCCACGTCAGCGGCGAGGAGATGATCACGCTCACCTGTGTGAGCCTCGACCCGTACACCGCCGAGCTGACCTACTCGTGCGCGGGTCATCCGCCGCCGCTGCTCGTCGATCGGCGTAGCGGCGATGTCAGGCGGCTCGCCGACGCGAGCGCTCCGCCGATCGGCGTCGCGGAGCCGGGCGAGATCGTCGAGGCACGGGTGAAGCTCTCCGCCGACGCCGTGCTCGCGATGTACACGGACGGCCTGATCGAGCGGCGCGGCCAGAACATCGACGACGGCATCGACCTGCTGGGCCGTGTGATCAGGACCGCGCAGAGCATCGACCCCGACCGGATCGTCAGGAACGTGAGCGCCGAGATCGGCGCCCCAGACGACGACGTCGCGCTGCTCGTGATTGCGACGGACACCTCGCGCGTCCCGTTCGAGGTCGAGCTGCCGGCCGAGCCGTCGTCGCTACCGGCGCTGCGGCGGCGCCTGCGCGTCTGGCTCGCCGGACGCGGCTGCGACGCCGAGACGGCGGCCGACCTCCTGCTCGCGGTCGGCGAAGCGTGCAACAACGCGATCGAGCACGCCTATACCGAGCGCGGTGGGACGATCCAGCTGAGGATCGACGAGAAGAACGGAACGATCAGGGCCGTGATCGAGGATCACGGGAACTGGCGCGAGGCGACGGCGGCCGACGAACGTGGCCGCGGTCTGACGTTGATGCAGCGCCTGATGCACGACGCGATGATCGAGACCGAGCCCAGCGGCACCCGGGTGACGCTGGTCCGCCGGCCGCGCGAGCTCGTCGCGGCGAAGCCGGCGGGCGAGTCCGAACGCACCTGGTAGGGTCCGTTACGCAAGTGTTGTTCAAACAACCCGCGCGCTGACCACCACCTCCCTGACCGATCCCACCTTCGAGCTCCGGCACGCGCAGGTCGGCGAGGCCGTCGTCATCACGATCGTGGGTGAGATCGACATGGCGACTGCACCCGGGCTGACCCAGGCGATCGGCGCCACACCCGACGCGACAGAGCGGGTCGTCGTCGACCTCAGCGAGGTGAGCTTCCTCGACTCGTCCGGTCTGAACGCACTCGTGCGCGGCCAGCGCGGCCTCGCCAAGCGCGAGGTCGGCTTCCGGATCGTGAGCCCGGCCGACCAGGTCGTCCGGCGCGTGTTCGAAATCACCCAGCTTGAGGCGCAACTCGGCGTCGTCGAGACGCTGGCCGACGCGCTCGCCTGAAACCACCCCCGTGCTCAGCCGTCGTGCTCGGCGAACCAGGCCTTCGCGACGCGCTTCTGCGCGCGTGTCAGCCAGGCGTCGACGACGAGCTCCCCGAGCTCGTCGCGGTCGAGCCGCGCAAGATCCGGGATGCGAACGAGCACCGCCGCGTAGCCGTTCCAGTGCGGCGTGGTGAAGAAGATGCCGCGCGCGTCGGCAAGCAGCAGCTCCTTGACGCCCGCGTCCTCGACCCTGAGCACGAAGACGTCGTCGAGCCGCTCTCCGGTGGCCGCGTCGACCGCGTCGGGGCGGCGACCCCGGTGGAAGCAGAACATCTTGCCGTGGACGAGATACGTCGGCCGGCCGTCGTCCGACACCGCCTTCGTCACTTGCGGTAGCGCCAGCGCGAGCTCGTCGACGTCCTGCATCGTCGCCATCGGCTCCGCCTGGTCACCGCTCGATCTGGCTGCCTCCGACGATCGCGTCGCGCCCGTCGGGGTAGCGCACCCACGCCTTGTGGGTGCCGTCGTAGTCCGGGCCGAACAGCACCAGCGTCGCCTCCTCGCCCCGCACGCGGCACGGCTCCGTGCCCTCGGGGTCGAGGCCCCGCCAGATGCGGATGAACGGGTTGCCGTCCCATTCGGCGCCGACCGTGGAGGGAAGCGTGTGGCCGGGGTGGACGCGCGTCTCGGGCGGCAGCGTCATCAGGCGCTCCATGATCGAGTGGCGCTGGTCGGCGTAGCCGGTCGGGCCGCCGCCGCCGGTGCCACCGACCGTGCCCTTGAACAGGCAGTCCGCGGTGAAGCAGTCGGACTCGTCGACGAGCAGCGCGAGGTGGCCCGCGCAGTGCCCCGGCGTCGCGATCGCGCGAATCTCCAGGCCGCCGGACCTGACGACGTCGCCCTCGCCGATCGTCTGGTCGATCCGCACGCCGGCTTCGGCCGTCTCCCTGCTGCCGACCGTCGGTACGCCGAACCGGTCGGCGAGCCCGGCGACGTCGACGACGTGGTCGCCGTGCTGATGCGTGACCAGGACGTGCGTGATCGCCAGCCCGCGCGACTCGGCCGCTTCGAGCAACGGCGCTTCGACGCCGTTCGAATCGATGAGCACGCCGTGCCCGCCGTCCTCGTCCCCGACGAGGTAGGCGTTCGACGTCCAGCTCGGATGCTCGACCCGCTCGACGATCACCGGCCGAATCCTACGGCTACCCCGTGCGGCTTCCTAAAATGAACCGGTGGAACGGAAGCTCGCAACGGTGATCTTCGTCGACCTGGTCGATTCGACGTCGCTGCTCGGCTCGAGCGATCCGGAGGTCGTCCGCCGCCGTGTGACGCGTTACTTCGAGAACGCCTCCGAGCAGATCGAGCGGTACGGCGGCACCGTCGAGAAGTTCGCCGGCGACGCCGTGATGGCCGCCTTCGGCGTGCCGCAGACGCACGAGGACGACGCCGAGCGCGCGGTGCGGGCGGCGTTCGCCGTGCTCGACGCGGTGTGCGACCTCGGCCTCGAGGCACGGATCGGGATCGAGTCGGGCGAGCTCGTGGTCGAAGACGTCGCTTCGACCTTCGCCACGGGCGAAGCCGTGAACGTCGCGGCGCGCCTGCAGCAGTCGGCTGCGCCGGGCACGATCGCGCTCGGTCCGGGCGCACGACGCCTGACGGTCGAGGCGGTCGAGGTGGAGGACATCGGGTCGGTCGAGGTGCGCCCGGGCGAAGAGGTCTGGTCGTGGCGAGCGCTTCGCGTGCTCGACACCAGGCGGCGCAGGCCGCGGGCGCGCTTCGTCGGGCGCGAGCAGGAGCTCGAGCTGCTGCACAACTCCTTCGAGCGAACGGTGCGCGACCGACGCGCGACGCTCGTGACCGTGTTCGGCGACCCCGGCGTCGGAAAGTCGCGCCTCGTCGAGGAGTTCACCGCCGGCGTCGAGCGGGCGACCGTTCTCACCGGCCGGGCGCTGCCCTACGGCGAAGGCATCGCATTCTGGCCGATCGCCTCGATGGTCAAGGCCTCGGCGGGCATCACAGACGTCGACCCGGCCGCCGAGGCGTTCGAGAAGCTGCGCGTCTCGTGCGAGAGCGAGGCGGTGGCCGACCTCCTCGGCGTCGCGCTGGGCGTCCTCGGCGCAGCGGAGGACATCACCGCCGGGACGGAGACGGGGTGGGCCGCGCTCCGCTGGGCCGAGCAGCTCGCGGAGGTCCAGCCGCTGGTACTCGTCTTCGAAGACGTCCAGTGGGCGGACGAGCGGATGCTCGACGTGATCGAGCATCTCGCGCGCTCACTGCGCGACGTGCCGGCGCTGATCGTGTGCGCGACGCGCATCGAGCTGCTCGAGGACCGGCCGTCCTGGGGCGGGGGCAACCCGCGTGCGAGCGCGATCGAGCTCGCCCCGCTGTCCGACGACGAGAGCGCCGCGCTGGCCGACGAGCTGCTCCCGGCAGACGAGCCGACGCGGCAGCGCGCGCTCGTGCTCGAGCGCGCCGAGGGAAACCCGCTGTTCCTCGAGGAGACCGCGAGGATGCTGCTCGAGGCCGACGGCGACGGCGTCCCCAACGGCATCCCCGACAGCGTCCAGGCGCTGATCGCAGCACGGATCGACCTGCTTTCGTCGCGCGAGAAGCGCCTGCTGCAGCACGCGGCCGTGATCGGCCGGGTGTTCTGGCGTGGCGCGCTCGAGCGGCTCCTACCGGAGCTCCCCACCGAGCCGCTGCTCAGGACGCTCCGCGACCGCGACCTCGTCTGCGACGTCGAGCGCTCGGCCATCCCGGGCGACTCGGCCTTCCAGTTCTCGCATGTCCTGATCCGTGACGTCGCCTACGCGGGGATGACCAAGGCCGAACGGGCGCTGAACCACGAACGGTTCGCCGAGTGGATCGAGGAGCGTGCGGCCGAGGATCTCGTCGAGGTGCGTGCCCACCACCTCGACCGGGCGGCGGCGCTCGTCGCCGAGCTCGACGGTTCCGTGTCGCTCGAGCTCGCAGGGAGTGCCGCCCACGCCCTCGAGCAGGCGGGCGTCCTCGCACTCCGGCGCGACGCGTTTGCCAATGCGCGGCGCCTCTTCCGGCGTGCGAGCGAGCTGGAGCCGACCCTGCTCCGCCGCTATCTGGCCGCCGACGCCGCGCGCGGGCTGAACGAGATCGCGACCGTCGCGACCGAGATGGAGCGCGTGCGGAAGGACGCGCAGGCGGCAGGCGACCCCGTGCTCGAGGGGCGCTCGCTGACCGCGCTTGCCGAAGTCGCGATGGCCCGCGACGGCGACCCGGTCGCGGCGACCCGCCTCGCCGGTGAGGGGCTGGCGCTGCTGCCGGAGAGCGAGATCGACGCCCGCACCGACGCGCTGCGACGGCTCGCGGCAGCCGCGTGGTGGCCGGGCGCCCTGCGCCAGGCCGAGGTGTACACGCGCGAGGCGATCGCGATCGCCGACGCCGCCGACCGACGCGACCTGTGGGTGCGCGGGATGACGACGCTGCAGTGGCTGCTCGAGCTGCGGCTCGAGCTCGACGCCGCCGAGGATGCGTTGACGGCCACGCTCGAGCATCCGGGCGAAGGGGTACTCGCACGCGCTCGGGCGCGTCACGCGCTCGGCTCGCTGCGCCGGATCCAGGGCCGGCTCGACGAGGCGCGCAGCGAGCTCGGGGCGGCACGCGAGCTCTTCCTCGACGCCGGGGCGGCGGGTGACGCGGCCTGGTCGGGCGTCCTGCTCGGCTGGATCGACCTCGTCGAAGCCGACGCACCCGCGGCCGAGCGCGCGTTCCGCGAGGCCGTCCGCGTGTTCGCCGCCAACGAGAACCACGGGCGCCTGTGCGAGGCGCAGCGCGCGCTCGCCGAGGTGCTGCTCGGCGAGGGAAAGGTCGAGGAGGCCGAGCGTCACGCGCTCGCCGCCCACGCGCTCGTCAGCCCCCACGACCTGACGTCGCGCTCGTCGACGATGACGACACTCGGTCGCGTGCGCGCGGCACAGGGTCGCGACGACGAGGCGGAGGACCTGCTGCGAGACTCGCTCGCGCAGCTCGCGAACACCGACTACCGGCTGCTCGAGGTCGCCGCCCGGGTCGCACTGGCCCAGTTCCTCCGCAGCGCCGGCCGCGACGCCGAGGCAGTCGACGTCGAGGCGGGGCTTCCCGACCCGCTACCCGGCTGGCTCGGCAGCGAAGACTCGCTCAGCGCCGCGGGCGTCTAGCGAACGGCGTAGATCAGCACCGCGATCGCCGTCGCGGCCGCGATCGCCACGACGACCGCGTTCACGATCAGCGCGAGCCTAAGCGAGCGGTCGCGCTCGCTGACCGGGCTCGACGTCCCAGGTCCGTCGCCCGACGCGGCCCGCTCGAGCGCCGAGACGATGTACTGGTTCAAGCTCACGCCCTCGGCGTCGGAGCGCGCTGCGAGGTCGGCGTGCAGCTCCTTCGGCATGCGCAGCAGCAGTCGGCCGCTGTGTGAGGGTTCAGGCGCCTGAGCTCGCTGAGCGTTCGAGCGCATCGCGCTCGAATGTAGCGGTTCGTTGCGCACCGTACAAAGACTCGCCCCGGGCAAGACGCCGGCGCATCTTCAGCAGAGCGCCGTCGAGCAGCCGCGACACGTGCGCCTGGGAGAGCCCGAGGGACTCGGCGACCTCCGCCTGGGTGCGCTCGAGGAAGAAGCGCTCGAAGACGATCCTCCCCTCGCGCTGATCGAGCGCGCGAGCCGCCCGCGCGACGAGGGCACGGTCGAGGCTGAGCTCCTCCAGCGACTGCGACCGGTCGAACGCGTCGTCGTCGTCGAGCACGAGCGGGCGGTGGGCCGAGTCGGCCACGACCCGTGCCGACGGCGCAAGCTCGGCCCGCGCGCGTTCGCCCTGGAGGGCGCGTGGCACGCGCACCGACGCGGTGCGGTCGCGGAGGTGGCGCCGAAGCTCGCCCTCCACGCACCGGCCGACATAGGCCGGGAGCTCGTCGATCCGCGCCGGGTCATGCCGGTCGACCGCCTTGACGACGGCGAGCGCCGCGACCTGTGCGAGGTCGTCCGAACGCTCGGCAGACGAGGAGAACCGACGCGCCAGGCTCCGCGCGAGCGGCAGGTACCGCTCGACGAGACGAGAGCGTTCCACGTCGCTCGGCTGCCGCGAGACCGCCATGAGCCGATGCTAGGCGTTCTCGCAGAGATTTTCAATCTCTTTTGCGATCTTTTTGTATGAACCTTGAATCAATTGGGTAGATACATCTCCGAGGGGAGAGAAATGAAGTCCAGCTGCAGCGTCCGTCGTTCTGCTTGCCTTGCCGTCGTCGCGGTCGCGTTCGCCGCACCGGCCGCACCGCTTGCGCAGGCAGACGACGGCGCTCCGCAGCTGCCCGACACAGCCGCGATCGTCGCTACGGCGACCGGAGCAGGGCCGGCGGTTCCGGCACCGTCGCCACCGCCGGAAACGCCTGTAGTACCAGGAACTACCGCACCGATACCACCCGTAGTACCGACCACCTCGACTCCGGCTCCCACTCCTCCGCCGCCGGCGCCCGACCCGGCGCCCCAGGCGACGCCTACCGCTGCACCGGGCCAGGGCGGCGCCTCCCAGGTTCCGCAGGCCGCTCCGACCGCGGCGCCCAATCCGGGTAATACCACGAGTGATAATTCCTCTGGTATTACTGCTCAACCCTCGAACGACCCCGCTCAATCCCCTTCTCAATCTCCCTCGCAGACCCTGGTCTGGAACTGGTACTGGAACTGCGACGGCGTGCCCGAGGCGCCGCCGCCGCCGCCGACACCCGACCCCGCGGGCGGTGCGATCACGATCGTCTGGAACTGGCACTGGGACTGCCCGGACGGCGCGCCCCCGCCCGCGGCCGCCACGGGCACGACGGTCTGCTTCGGCTGCAACGTCAACATCTCCGTCCGCGTCGCGAGTCCCGGTGACTCCGGCGACGTCACCCAGACGACCGGCACGAGCTCAACGTCGCTCGCGACGAACGTCGCGACGGCGGCGCAGGCGGCGGCACAGGTTCTTCCCGAGGCTGCGCCGCAGCAGCCTGCTGTGCCGCCGCCTGCGCCGCCGTTGCCACCGGTGACGGTCTTCCCGACCGCGCCTGCGCCGCCGATCGCGCCGGCGGCGGCGGTTCCGAGCGTGCCGACGCCACCGGCCGCTGCCGTGGTCGTCGCCCCGGCACTGCCGGCGACCCGCGTCACCTCCGGGATCACGCGAGAAGAGCGGACACCCGTCGGGGCCGAGGACCCGCCGCGCCACGGTGCGGGGAGCGACGCGCGGGCCCCGCACACGCGGCCCGAGGCGCGCGCCCGCAGCGCACCTGCTGCCGTCACTCACGTCCGTGCCGCCTTCACGGCCGGCGCCGTGCCCGAACCGGCGATCGTCCCGACCAAACCGCTCCACGCGGCCCGGCACGCAAGCCATCGGCAGGCTGCCGGCCACGCGCCGCGCCACCCCTTCCCGCCCGTGCCGGCACCGTCGCCGTCGCCGCTCGCAGCCGCGACGTCGTCGAGCGAGACGCACTCGGCGGCCGGCTTCACCAGCTTCGCGCTCGGCGCAGGCGCGCTCGGCGCGTTCCTCCTTGTCTTCCTCGGCTACGCAGCGCCCGGACTCCAGACCGTGCGCTCGCTGCCGGGACGCGCCTATCCGGACCCACCGGGGTGACGCCCCTCCTGGTCTAGAGCACCTCGGCTGCGGCGCCGCCGCAGCCCTGACCCTTTGCTCAGGAGGAGCACATGCGAAAGCTCATCTACGCGCTCGTGGTCGCCATGGCCGCGTGCCTGGCAGCCGCCGCTGCGGCCGCCGCCGACCCGGGACCGATCCAGGTCTCCGGCCAGTCGGCGGGGACCTCGCAGCAGGCTGCGGCGGCCTCGAGCGCGACTCAGGTCAACCCGAGCAACTCGAACATCTCGATCCGGGTGCTCAGCCCCGGCAGCGACGGCTCGGTGACGCAGTCGAACAACGCTGCGTCGTCGGCCAACGCCGGGAACCAGAGCTCGACGGGCCAGTCGGCGAACCAGTCGGCGAGCGGCAGCGGGATTCAGACCGCTCAGCAGGCCGCAGGCACGGATCAGGTGGCGGCAGCACTGTCGGCCGCGACCCAGATCAACCCGTCGAACTCGAACATCGGGATCCGGGTGCTCAGCCCCGGTTCGAACGGCTCGGTCAACCAGTCGAACAACGCTGCCTCGTCGGCCAACGCCGGCAACGCGGCGTCGACGAACCAGTCGGGCTCGCAGAGCCAGGCCGGCTCGTCGTGCGGCTGCAGCGGCGGGGCGCCGGTGCAGACGTCCGACCAGCAGGCAGCGACCGGTCAGACAGCCGCCGCACTGTCGGGGGCGACCCAGATCGATCCGTCGAACAGCAACGTCTCGATCCGCGTCCTGAGCCCCGGTGACGGCGGCTCCGTGACGCAGTCGAACAACGCTGCCTCGTCCGCGACCGCGGGCAACCGCGCTGCGACCACCCAGGGTGCGTCACAGTCGCAGGCCGGCGGCTGCTGTGGTGGCACCGCCATCCAGCAGGCGAACCAGGCGGCCGGAACCGAGCAGGACGCCCTCGCGGCGTCCGAGGCTGCTCAGGTCGATCCGTCGAACGACGCGTCGCCGGTGCGGGTGCTGAGCCCGGGCGCCGACGGCAGCGTCAACCAGTCGAACAACGCGGCGTCGTCGGCACGTGCCGGCAACGACGCGGCGACCACCCAGAAGGCGAACCAGTCCCAGGCCGGCGAGTCGTGCGGCTGCGGGACCGGGCTCGGCATTCAGGCGCTCGGCCAGCAGGCAGACACCGAGCAGGCGTCGGCCGCACTGTCCGGTGCGTTGCAGGTGTTCGGCGGCGAGCGCTCGCGCTGCGGGTGCGGCGGTTCATCGTCCGGTAACACCGCGTCGCCCGTCCGGGTCTGGAGCCCGGGCAGCGACGGCAGCGTGACCCAGTCCAACAACGCCGAGTCCTCGGCCGCCGCCGGCAATCGCGCGGCGACCACGCAGGAGGGCTCGCAGAGTGAGACCGGTTCGGGGATCCAGGTGCTGGGCCAGCAGGCAGCGACAGCGCAGAAGGCGCTCGCAGCCTCCCTGGCAGCACAGGTCGATCCGTCGAACGACGCCTCCCCCGTCCGGGTCTGGAGCCCGGGTGGCGGCGGCTCGGTCGCACAGTCGAACCGCGCAGCCTCGTCAGCGGCGGCCGGCAACGATGCCTCGACGGGCCAGACCGGCCGTCAGAGCATCGCCGGCACGTCGTGCGGCTGCGCACAGCTGCCGATCCAGGTGGCAGGCCAGTACGGCGGCACGGCGCAGCTCGCGCCGGCGTTCTCCGTCGCGCTGCAGGGCGGCCCGTCGAACGACGCGGGCGGCACCTCCGTCTGGAGCCCCGGCACCGCCGGCACGCTCGCCCAGTCGAACGGGGCGGGCTCGCGTGGCGACGCGGGGAACACGGCACGCTCCGCACAGGGGGTAACCCAGGGAGCGTGAGCGATCCGACGGCTGGGAGGGGCGGCCGGCCGCCCCTCCCAGCCGTTGCCAGCAGGCCGCCTGGGGATTACGCTCTGCGGGCAAGGGCAGAGACGGAGGGGGGCGGTCGCAATGAGCGGCCAACGACCGGCGAGGATGCACCTGCGGCGCCTCCTACCGCTGATCGCGGTTGCGGGCCTCCTTGGACCGGGACCCGCGGCGGCCGGCACCCCGGCGCCCGATCACCCCCCGGGGACGGCGGCACCCTCACCCGACCCGGCTCCCGTCCGTCAGGCCGCGACTCGCAAGCCGACTGCGGTGACGCCCTTGATCGTCGAGCTGCCCAGGCGCACGATCAACGACCGCGTCGTCGCACCGGTGAAGCCGCCCGCACGCAAGCGGCCGCGTCCGGTCACACACGTGGCCCATCCCGCCGCGACGCCGGTCGTCGACGTGACGCCGTCCTTCGTCGACCTCCATCCCGGGCTCGGCGCGCTGCCGCGCGACGAGTCGAGCCTCGTCCTCGCTGCCGCCGCGCTGCTCGCTGCCGCCGCGGCTGCGGGGACGGGAACGATGCTGACCGTCACCGCGAGGGTGCGACGGTGAGGATCGCAGCCGCACTCGCCGTGGCCTGCGCGCTCGTGCTCGTGCCGGCCGCCGGCGCCGACAGCATCAGCTACACGATCGTCAGCGGCACGGTCGGCGACAACGGCTGGTACCGCTCGGCCGTCCAGGTGCAGATCAACGCATCGTCGCCGACGACCTGCCCCGCGACCGCAAGCTTCACCTCGAGCAGCTCATTCGTCGACTGCACGTGGGGGAGTCAGAACACACCGTTCCACCTGCAGTTCAACATCGACACGACCCCGCCGTCCGTCACCGGCGCGAATGTCGATCGCGCTCCAGACCGAAACGGCTGGTACACGCACCCGCTCTCGGTGGCCTTCACGGGCTCGGACGGCGGCTCCGGGATCGCCTCGTGCACCTCGGCGACGTTCTCGGGCCCGGACGGCGCGACGGGCACAGCCTCGGGAACCTGCCGTGACAAGGCGGGCAACACGAGCGGGAACGGCTCGTTCGCAGTCAAGTACGACGCCACCCCGCCGGCCGTGACGGCCACGCCTGGGCGGCAGCCGACGAAGGCGGGTTGGTACAACCATCCGGTCTCGATCGCCTTCGCGGGCACCGACGCGACCTCGGGCATGGATGCGTGCACCGCGCCGGTCCGCTTCGCCGGCCCCGACACCGCGGGCGGGACGATCACCGGCACGTGCACCGACCAGGCCGGCAACCAGGCCTCGGCGACGTTCGCGCTCAAGTACGACTCGACACCGCCGAAGATCAGCGGGGTCGTCACGTCGGTGGCTGCCGGCGCGGTCACCGTCAAGTGGCAGCGCTCCGGCGGCACGACGGCGACCGTCCTGCGCGCACCCGGTCGAGGCCACGCGAAGGTCAGCGTCGTCTATCGCGGGCCTGCGTTGAGCTACCGCGACACGACGGCGAAGAACGGCGTCGTGTACCGCTACACCGTCGCGACGACCGACGCCGCCGGCAACGACGCGCGCGTCAAGGTGAAGACGCAGCTGCACCAGCTCTTCGCACCGGCCGAGGGGTCGCTGGTCAAGGCCGGCGACGCGCTCACCTGGCCGAAGGCGCGCGGCGCGAACTACTACAACGTCCAGCTCTTCCGCAACGGCCACAAGGTGCTGACTGCATGGCCCGTGACGGCGCGCTTCAAGCTGGCACGGACGTGGCGGTACGCGGGCCACCGCGAGCAGCTCGCCCGCGGGACGTACAAGTGGTACGTCTGGCCGGGGCACGGGGCGCGCGCCGCCGCGCGGTACGGCTCCCTGCTCGTCGGCAGCACCTTCGTCGTTCGTTGACGCTCCGGAACCGCGTGACGCCGTTCTCGGAGCTGGTCGCCGACCCGGCGCGCGGCCTCGTGTACGGCAACCGCGGCTGCCTGCACGACGCCACCGGGCAGATCAGGCGGCGCTACAACGGGAAGCGCTGGATCGCCTGCCGCCTCCAGTTCCGCGGCTGGCTGCGCCGGCCGCTGCTGCAGCCCGGTCGGTTCACGGAGCTCTTCTTCCTCGACGAGGCGACCGCGATGGCCGCCGGCCACCGGCCGTGCGCGCTCTGCCGGCGGGAGGACTACGTCAGCTTCGGCGACGCCTGGCAGGCGGTGCACCCCGGCGCCCGCGGCGCCGACGCCATCGACGCGCAGCTCCACGACGAGCGGATCGCCCCCGGGTCGCGCGCGCAGCTGCGCCACGAGGCACGGCTCGGCGAGCTCCCCGACGGTGCGTTCGTGCTGCTCGCGGGCGAACCGTGGGTCGTCGTCGGCGACCGCGTCGGGCGGTGGACGCCCGCCGGCTACGCAGAGTGGCGGCGACGGCGCGGCGGGACGGTCGAGCTCCTGACGCCGCCCTCGCTCGTGGCCGTGCTCGCCGGCGGCTGGCGGCCGGGCGCGGTGCCGTTTTTGCACCCTTCCAGCCTTGACAGCGCCGCGTCGAATCGTGACAGTCGAGCTGATGGCTGACGTCGCGAAGATCCTCGCCGACAAGGGCGGCAGCGTGATCCGGATCTCCGGCGACGCGACGGTCTTCGACGCGGTCAAGGCGATGGTCGAGGCGAACGTCGGCGCGATCCTCGTCACCGGCCAGGGCAGCGACCGGGTCGAGGGGATCTTCACGGAACGCGACTACCTGCGCCGCATCGCGGTCGAGGGACGCACATCCCGCGACACGCTGGTGCACGAGGTGATGACGTCCCCCGTGATCGTCGTCGGTCCCGAGACGAGCGTCGAGGAGGCGATGGCGATGATGACCGACCGCCGCATCCGCCATATCCCGGTGGTCGAGGGCGAGCGGCTCGTCGGGATGATCTCGATCGGCGACCTCGTGCGCATTCAGTCGCAGGAGCAGAGCTTCAAGATCCGCTACCTGACCGAGTACATCAGCGCTCGCTGATCGCGCCGAGCAGGCCGTGCACCCCGAGCTCGGTCTCGCCGCGCCAGTCGTGCGGACCCGACGCGAAGAACAGCGTGTCACGCGGCCCGGCCTCACCGCCGTTCCCGAACGCGAGGCCCCAGAGACCGTTGACGACGATCGGCTTCGAGCTGCGGTCGCGCAGGGCGCCGTCGTCGACCCAGCCGCCGTGGCTTGGCCGGTACGCGTTGATGTGGCCGTCGCCGAAGTTCCCGACCAGCAGGTCGCCGCCGAACCGCCCGAAGCCCTGCGGTGCCCGCGCGACACCCCACGGCGCATTCAGCGCGCCCATGGCGGGCGACCGGTGCGACGAGGTGGCCCGCGAGATCGAACTCGTCGACGTAGCCGCCGGTCGGCGCGTCGTTCCCGTTCACGGGCGCTCGGGCGACGTACGTGACGAAGACGCGGTCGCCGATCGCCTGCACACCGAACGGCGCGTACCAGGACGGCACCGCCGGATCCTCGAAGGCGCCCGGACGCCGGATGCGATGCCAGTCGCCGTCGTACACGTCGACGCGCGCGTTGTGGAAGTCGGTCGCGTAGACGCGGTCGCCCGCGAGCGTGACGCCGCGAAAGACTGCCGCTTCCGCGCCCTCGTCGACGGCGACCTCGCTACGCGTCGACCAGGCGGTCGGGACGGTCGGCGTCCACGCGCGAAGCTTGCCGTCCTCGCACGCGTAGATGAAGCGTGCCGGGTCGGATCTCCCGCCGCTCGAGACCCGGAGGCGCTTGCCGCCGTAGTAGACGACGCCGGTCGGACCGCCGTCGACGGTGACGGTCAGCAGCTGCTTTCGTCCCAGCCCGGAGTAAAGCGTGCTCGAGCCGCGCGCCTCGTTCGACGTCCACCACGGACCGGTCGGGCTCGCGGCGATACCCCACGCGTTGACGAGCGCTGCATCGGCGTGCGCCGCACGTCCTCGCTCGTCGGCGACCAGCTTCGAGACGGCGAAGACGCTATGGGAGTCGTGGCCGCCTAGACCGACCGCGGCACCGGCGGCGGCCAGCGCGGCGGCGGCGAGCGTCGCGACTGCCGCGACGCGCACGGGCTCACCTCCGAAGCGGCGCGGTCGATTCGCGGACGACGAGCTGCGTCGCGAGCTCGACGCGAAGGGCGTCGACACGTTGGCCCTCGATCAGGCGGACGAGCAGCGAGACGCCCATCCGCCCCAGCTCCGCGAGCGGCTGGCGCACCGAGGTCAGCCGCGGCGACACGATCACGGCTTGCTCCGTGTCGTCGAAGCCGATCACCGACAGGTCGTCGGGCACCGAGATGCCGAGCTCGCGCGCAGCGTGCAGCGCGCCGATCGCGACGTTGTCGTTGAAGCCGAAGATCGCCGTGGGCGGATCGGGCAGCGAGAGCAGCTGCCGGGCCGCCTCGGTGCCGCGCGGGATCCGCCAGTCCGAGTGGACGACGAGCTCGGGGTCGAGCAGGATGCCGTGGCCCGCGAGCGCGGCGCGGAAGCCGGCCAGCCGCTCCTCCGTCGCGTACCAACCGGGCGTCCCCGCGATCGCGCCGATGCGCCGGTGGCCGAGCGAGAGCAAGTGCTCGGTCGCCTGCTTCGCGCCCGAGGCATGCATCGCGGCGACGCAGGCGATCCCGTCGGGCGGCGGCTCGCGCGGATCGACGACGACGAACGGGAAGCCCTGGCGCTGGAGCATCAGCAGCTCCTCCTCCGACTCCTCCGGCAGCATCAGGATCGCGCCGTCGGTGGTGCCGCGCATCAGCCGCTCGAGGAGGGAGACCTCACGGTCGTGCTCGTGCAGCGTCGGCGCGAGGACGATTCGCATGTCGCGCTCGTAGAGCGCCTCGGCGGCGCCGCTCAGCATCGGCCCGAAGTACGCGTCTGCGACGAGCGGCAGTGTCAGCCCGATCATCCCGGTGCGGCCGCTCGACAGGCCGCGGGCGCCGCGGTTCGTCGAGAACCCCTGCTCGCGGACGACCTGCAGCACCGTCTCCCGGGTCTCGGGGGCGACGTCCGGCCGGTCGTTGAGCACGCGGGAGACCGTGGCGATCGAGACGCCGGCGAGATCGGCGATGTCGCGGATCGTCGCGCGGCCGCGAAACGGCTGGTCGGGGGTGAGGTCGCGTTGGGCCATCTTCTGCCATTCAATCACTCGGAAGCGTTTCCGGCAATTCCCGCGAGGATTTTACAGCTTCAACGCGGTCGATCCGGGAGTTCCCCGTTGACACAGGGTTGCGAAAGCGTGTTAACCGTTTCCGGGAATTTCCGGAACACGCATCCACCGCTCGCTTCGACCGCCGCGCGCCCACGGCAGGAAAGGAAGCAGATGTCACGTCAGACCACGCTACCGCCCGCCGCGGCCGGCATCGCCGTCCTCGGCGCAGGTGCTCTGTCGCTCCTCGCGGCACTCGTCGTCGTCGCGATCGCGCCGGCGCGGCCCGACTCGAACGCCAAGACGGCGGTGCCGCTCGCGGCCAACGCGAAGGCGCATTCGTGCCTGGTGATGGTCGGCTCGGGCGACCCGGCGTTCACGAAGAACTTCAACCCGTACACGGCGACCGGCCTACCGAGCGGCCAGTTCGTCCGCGGTGCGATCTACGAGGGCCTGATGGTCTCGCCCGAGGGCGGCAAGCCGACACTTCCGTGGCTCGCCCGCACCTGGAAGTGGTCGAACGGCAACAAGACGCTGACGCTGAACCTCGCGAAGGGCGTCAAGTGGTCGGACGGCAAGGCGCTGACGTCGACCGACGTCGTCTACAGCCTCACCGCCGGCAAGCAGAACAAGGTGATGGACATCGTCGGGTTCACGCGTCCCGACACGAACATCGCCTCCGTGAAGGCGCCAACGGCACGTACACGGTCATGATCAACCTGAAGACCGCCGACTCGCAGTTCATCGCGGCGACGCTGAACGCCGCAGTTCGTGATCCCGCGTCACATCTGGTCGAAGGTCGTCGAACCCGGCGACCTTCACGAACCCGAACCCGGTCGGCTCCGGCCCGTTCACGAGGCTCACGCGGTTCACGACGCAGGACTTCGTCCTGAGCAAGAACCTGAGCTACTGGCAGGCCGGCAAGCCGCTGATCAGCTGCCTCGAGTACATCCAGGCAGCGTCGAACGACTCCTCGCTCGCACTGATCCAGAGCGGGCAGGCCGACTGGTCGCACAACTTCGTCCCGAACGTCGCCCAGGCGTACGAGGCGAAGGACAAGGCGCACTTCCACTCGTTCTACGCGACGACCGCGTACCCGGTCTCGCTCGTGTTCGACAACACGCAGTACCCGTACAGCCTCGTCGCGTTCCGGCACGCGCTCTCGATGGCGATCGACCGCAACACGGTGTCGAAGCTCGGTGAGTACGGCTACGCGCCGGCCACCGACGCGATCGGCCTGAACGGGCTGTTCCCGCAGTGGGTCGAGCGACCCGGCTGTGAAGGCGCAGTCGAAGGCGCTGTCGACGTACAACCCGACGGCGGCGAAGAAGCTGCTGACCGACAACGGGTTCACCTACAAGGGCAACAACCTGATCGACCCGAAGGGTAACCCGGTCAACCTCGACATCCATGTGATCTCGGGGTGGTCGGACTGGGTCGCGTCGAACCAGATCATCACCAAGAACCTGCAGGGCGATCGGCATCGACTCGAACGTGAAGCTCGAGCCCGACTGGAACTCCTGGTTCCCGAACGCGTTCGCCACGAAGAACCCGACCCTGCTCTGGCAGAACGGCGTCACAGGCCTCGCCGTACGGCTTCTTCAACGCGAACCTGTCGGCGAACTCGGTGATCCCGTCCGGTGCAGGACGCTTCGGCGACGGGCAACTGGTCGCACACGTCCGACGCACAGGCGACCGTCCCTGCTCAACCAGTGGAAGGTCACTCTCGATCCCAAGAAGCAGCAGGCAATCGCCACGCAGCTCGAGAAGATCTTCCTGACGAACATGCCGATCGTCCCGCTCTTCGTCGGCCCGCGATGGTCGACGTACAGCACGAAGTACTTCCACTGCTTCAACTCGCCGAAGAACTTCTACGGCGACCCGATCTTCAGCACCTATCCGGACAACCTCCTCTCATTCACCCGGATCTGCCCCGGCGGCAAGGCCGGCGCGTAAGCAGGGCCCCGGTGGGCGCCGGGCGGGACTTCGGTCCCGCCCGGCGCAATACTCGGTCTGAGCTACATCACATGCGCTGGTTCCTACGCCGACTCGTCTTCTACTCGTTCGCCGTGTGGGTCGCCCTCACGCTGAACTTCCTGCTGCCCCGGCTGATGCCGGGCGACCCGGTCGGCGGTGTCCTGCAGCGGCTCTCACCCGCACAGATCGCCGCCGAACCCTGGGATCATCCAGACGTATCAGGCGCTGCTCGGAGGCGGCAAGGGCTCGATCTGGCACGACTACATCGTCTACCTGCACCGAGCTCGCCCACTTCAACTTCGGCATCTCGACCTCGAACTACCCGGCGCCGGTCTCGGACGTCATCGGCCGGACGCTCCCCTACTCGATCTTCCTCGTCGGCGTCGCGTTCCTGATCGCGTTCGTCGCTCGGAACGGCGGTCGGGATGATCGCCGCCTGGCGGCGCGGCGGCGGCTTCGACACTCGTCGTCGTCCCGACGCTGATGGCGCTGTCGGCGCTTTCCCGGCGTTCTTCACTGCGCTGCTCGGCGTCTACTTCCTCGGGCTGCAAGCTCAACTGGTTCCCGATCCAGCACGCCTACGACAGCGGCCTCGATCCCAGGCTTCAACTGGGCGTTCCTCACGAGCGCGCTCCGACATGCCGAGCTGCCGATGCTCGTGATCGTCGCCGCGTTCACCGGCGGCTGGGTGCTCAACATGCGCACCGTCATGATCAACACGATCAGAGAGGACTACGTTGCGATGGCGCAGCGCGAAGGGCCTGCGCGACCGTCGCGTGATGGCCCGCTACGCCGGCCGCAACGCGATCCTGCCGCCGCTGAACGGGTTCGCCGCGCAGTTCGCCGAGCGCCGTCGGCGGCCTCGTCTTCATCGAGTACGTCTTCAGCTATCCCGGGAGCAGGGCTGACGCTGCAGCAGGCCGCGCTCGGCAACGACTACCCGCTCACACAGGGCCTGCTGCTCGTCTTCGCGCTCTGCGTGATCGCCTCGAACTTCGTGATGGATCTCCTCAACTTCGTCCTCGACCCGCGCGTGCGCGCCGACTGATGTCGCAGCTTCAGCCCACCGTCGCGGAGCCGGCCGCCCTCCCCCTCTCCGCCGGCGCGCCGAGGCACGTGGCCGTGTCCGGCTGCCGGGCTGGATGGTGCTGCTCCTCCGGACACCGAAGTCGCGTTTCGGTCTCGCTGCTCGTCCTGACCATGGTCGTCGTCGCGTTGATCGCGCCGTTGATCTCGGTCAATGACCCGACCGACTTCAACGCCGACGCGATCAGCGCCAGGCGCCTTCGTGGCACCACCTCTTCGGCACGACCGACCAGGGCCAGCGACATCTTCTCGCAGGTCATGATCGGCAGCCCGCCGCTCACTGATCCTCGGCGCCGCAGCCGCAGCGCTCGCGACGGTGCTCGCCGCCGATGCTCGGGATCCTCGCCGCCTACTCGGGCGGGATCGTCGACGAGATCGTCAACTTCCTCACCAACATCTTCCTCGTCATCCCGACGATCCCGCTCCTGATCGTCGTCTCCGGCTATCTGAAGGTCGCGCGGGATGACGACGATGATCCTCGTGCTCGGCCTGACGCTCTGGGCGTTCGAGGCGCGCATCCTACGCGGGCAGGCGCTGTCGTTGAAGAGCCGCGACTTCGTCCAGGCGGCGAAGGTCGCAGGCGAGTCGACGTGGCGGGTCGTCTTCGGCGAACTGATGCCGAACATGATCAGCCGCATCGCGGCAGCCTTCGTGCTCGTCTTCTACATCGCGCTCCTCGTCGACGCCGGGCTCGAGTTCCTCGGCCTCGGCGACACCGCGCACGTGAGCTGGGGGATGACGCTCTACTGGGCGCAGACCAACTCGGCCGTCCTCCAAGGCGAGTGGTGGCCGTTCCTCTTCCCCGGGCTGGCACTCGTGATCACGGTGGTCGGGCCTCGTCTTCCTGCTCGCCGGCATCGACGAGGTCAGCAACCCCGGCTCCGCAAGATCCGGAAGGCGAAGTGACGGCCGTCGCCGGCGAGCCTCGACCAGCGTGATCGGCGTCCGAGAGCGAGACGCTCGTCGAGCTGCGCGACCTCTCGGTTGCCTACGGCGACGTGCGTGCGGTCGACGGCGTCTACCTGACGATCGGCGCGGAACGAGATCCTCGGTCTTGCCGGCGAGTCCGGATGCGGCAAGAGCACGGTCGCGAACGCCATCATGCAGATCCTCCGGCCGCCCGCGCACATCGTCGGGGGCGAGGATGCTGTTCCGCGGCGAGGACCTGACGCGCCTCTAGTCCGAAGCAGCTTCGCCGCTTCCGCTGGCGCAACGTCTCGATGGTCTTCCAGAGCGCGATGAACGCCCTCAACCCGGTGATGCGGGTCGGCGACCAGTTCGTCGACATGATGCGCGCCCACGAGCACATCTCGAAGCATGAGGCGTTGACGCAGGCCGGCGGGCTGCTCGATCTCGTCGGGATCGACGCGCGCCGCCTTCGCTCGTACCCGCACGAGCTGTCGGGCGGGATGCGGCAGCGCGTGATCATCGCGATGGCGCTCGCGCTGCAGCCCGGAGCTCGTGATCATGGACGAGCCGACCACGGCGCTCGACGTCGTCGTGCAGCGCGAGATCCTGCAGCAGGTAGCCGACCTGCAGCGCGAGTTCGGCTTCGCGGTGCTCTTCATCACCCACGACCTTTCGCTGCTCTTCGAGTTCGCCCACCGGATCGCGATCATGTACGCGGGCGAGATCGTCGAGCAGGCAGCGACGGACGAGCTGCTGCGGACACCCGCTGCACCCGTACGCAAAGGGCCTGATGCACTCGTTCCCGCCGCTGCACGGCCGCATCGAGCGGATGGTCGGGATCCCCGGCGCGCCGCCCGACCTCGCAAGCCCGCCGGCGGGCTGTCGGTTCCATCCGCGGTGCCCGCACTGCACGACCGACGACGCGGCGCTGTACCACCGCCAGACGACCGAGCGGCCGAGGCTGCACGAGGCCGCGCCGGAGCACTTCGTGGCCTGCCATCTGGTGGAGGCGCGGCGATGACGTCCTCGATCACGGCGCCGCTCGAGGTGCGCGGCCTGACGAAGCACTTTCCCGCCGGCAACGGACTCGTCAACCGAGGACGGCTGCACGCGGTCGACGACGTCACGTTCGCACTGCGCCCGGGCACGATCACGGCGCTGGTCGGCGAGAGTGGCAGCGGCAAGAGCACCGTTGCACGTCTGATCGCGCGGCTCTACGCACCGACCGCCGGTCAGCGTCCTGTTCGAAGGCTCGGACACGGCCGACGACAAACGGCGGCGCGACGTGCTGCGCTATCGCTCCAACGTCCAGATGATCTTCCAGGATCCGTTCGGCTCCCTGAACCCGGTCAAGACGATCCGCCACCACCTGGCGCGACCGCTCAAGATCCACGGGCGAGTTGCTCGCGACGGCATCGAGGCGCGCGTCCACGAACTGCTCGAGACGGTCGGGCTCGTCCCGGCCGAGCAGTACGCCGCCAAGTATCCGCACGAGCTCTCGGGCGGCCAGCGCCAGCGCGTGGCGATCGCGCGCGCGCTAGCCGTCGAGCCGACGGTTTTGATCGCGGACGAGCCGACGTCGATGCTCGACGTCTCGATCCGCATCGGGATCCTGAACCTGATGATCGACCTGAAGGAGCGCGAGCGACTCGCGTTCCTCTACGTCACGCACGATCTCGCGAGCGCACGCTATGTGGCCGACACGGTGCTCGTCATGTACGCCGGCCAGATCGTCGAGGAAGGCCCCGCGGAGCAGGTCTTGCAGACGCCGCTGCATCCGTACACGCAACTGTTGCTCGCGTCGGTGCCCGATCCCGAGGGCGGCGCGCGTGAGCCGATCGTCATCCGCAAGGGCCTCGCGTCCGCGGCGATCGATCCGCCCGCAGGCTGCCGGTTCGCCGGTCGCTGCCCGCTCCGGATCGACGCGTGCACCGTCGTCACGCCGGAGTTGATCGCCGCCCGCCCGGGCCAGAGCGCCCGCTGTCACGTCACTGCACCTTCCCCCGTCATCCGAGAGGACTCCCATGCCTGACCAACTGAACAGACCGCTCCCGGCCGACTTCGTCTGGGGCGCAGCCACGGCCTCGTACCAGATCGAGGGCGCGACGAACGAGGACGGGCGCAGCGAGAGCGTCTGGGACCGGTTCTCGGCGACGCCCGGCAAAGTGCGGAACGGCGACAGCGGCGCGATCGCGTGCGACTTCTACCATCGCTACAGCGACGACATCGCACTGATGCGCGAGCTCGGGATCGACGCGTTCCGCTTCTCGATCGCCTGGCCGAGGATCGTCCCCGGCGGGCGCGGCGCGGTCAACGCCGGCCGGGCTCGACTTCTACGACCGCCTGGTCGACGAGCTGCTCGGCAACGGCATCGCGCCGTACGCGACGCTCTTCCACTGGGACACGCCACAGGTGATCGAGGACGCCGGCGGCTGGCCCGTCCGCGACACGGTCGAGGCGTTCGCCGAGTACGTCGAGGCCGTCGCCGGTCGGCTCGGCGACCGCGTGGGCCACTGGATCACGCACAACGAGCCGTGGGTCGTGTCGTGGGTCGGTCACGGCTGGGGCCACCACGCTCCCGGCCGGACGTCCGACGCCGACGCCCTCGCGACTGCACATCACCTGCTCCTCTCGCACGGCCGCGCCGTCGAGATCCTGCGCCGCGAGTCACCTAGCTCACAGGTCGGGATCACGCTCAACCTCGACAATCCGTATCCCGCCGGCCCGTCGGAGGAAGACGCGCTCGCCGTCCGCTGGGTCGACGGCCTCCACAACCGGTGGTTCCTCGATCCGCTCTTCCGCGGCTCGTACCCCGCCGACATGCTCGAGGCGTGGGACGCGATCATGCCGACGATCGAGAGCGGCGACCTCGAGACGATCTCGACGCCGATCGACTTTCTCGGCGTCAACAACTACACGTCTCCGCTCGTCGCGGCAGACGAGCACGGCGGACGTTCGCGGATCGTGCGGCGCAACGACGTCGACCGCACCGACATGGGCTGGGAGGTCGTCCCGGAGGGGCTGCACGACCTGCTCGTCCGGCTGCACCGCGACTACGACCCGCCGGCGATCTACGTGACCGAGAACGGCGCGGCGTTCCCCGACGTGCGCGGCCACGACGGCTGCGTGCACGATCCCGAGCGCCAGTCGTACCTCCAGGGCTACATCGACGCGGCCGCACGTGCGATCGCGGACGGTGTGCCGCTGCGCGGCTACTTCGCCTGGTCGCTGCTCGACAACTTCGAGTGGGCGTGGGGCTACTGGAAGCGCTTCGGCCTGGTCTACATCGACTATGCGACGCTCGACCGGGTCCCGAAGGGCAGCTTCTACTGGTACCGCGACTTCATCGCCGGCCAGCGCGCACGCGCGACCGGCTCGGAGGCGGCGGCCTAGCGTGCGGGCGAGCTACTCGGGGCGTTCGTCGCCGGGCCGCATGCCGGTAGACGATCCGGCCGCGGCCGAGGTCGTACGCGGACAGCTCGATGCGCACGCGGTCACCCGGGTTCATGCGAATCCGGAACCGGCGCATCTTGCCTGCGGTGTACCCGAGCGTCTCGTGACCGTTGTCGAGCTGGATCCGGAACATGCCGTTCCGGAGCGCCTCGACGATCTCGCCGGTCATCTCGACCTTCTCTTCTTTCTGAGCGATAGCGAACTC
This sequence comes from uncultured Actinomycetes bacterium, assembly GCA_963819535.1. GTDB lineage: Bacteria > Actinomycetota > Thermoleophilia > Gaiellales > Gaiellaceae > PALSA-600. The sequence goes on from CAWFWL010000001.1 coordinate 155,213, forward strand.
CTTCCACTGGGTGACGGTCGGCGGTGGCGGGTCGAGACCCGCCCACCGCCTGAAGCCGGACTAGCCGACGACCGAGACGTTCGCAGCCTGAGGGCCCTTGTCGCCCTCCTGCGCCTCGTACTCGACCTTGGCGCCTTCGTCGAGCGACTTGTAGCCGCTTCCCTGAATCGCGCTGAAATGGACGAAGAGGTCCTTGCCGCCCTCGTCGGGCGTGATGAAGCCGTACCCCTTCTCCGAGTTGAACCACTTGACGGTTCCGGTTGCCATATTTTCCTTCACCTCCTTGCCAACTTCTGTGAACGGACAAGAAGGTGACCCGCACCATCCAGACTCGCTCAAGTTCTCGCGCCTGAGTGTAGCTTCCTCCGGGATGGAAGCGCGCGTCAAGCCGGTTCTGCGGGGGGTTTTCCACGAGGTCGGCTTCTACCTGGTGCTGGCGCTTTCGGTGCCGCTGGCGATCACCGCGGAGGCGGGCAAGGCGCGTGCGGCGGCGATCGTCTTCTCCGCGTGCCTGGCGGGCTGCTTCGGGGCCAGCGCGCTCTACCACCGCCCGACGTGGACGCCCGTCGTGCGCTCCTGGCTCGCCCGGCTCGACCACGCCGGCATCTACCTGCTGATCGCCGGCACGTACACGCCGTTCGGCCTGCTCGTGCTCTCCACGGGTTGGGCGATCCCGGTGCTCGCGATCGTCTACACGGGCGCGGCCGCGGCGATCCTGATGAAGCTCTTTTGGGTGTCGTCGCCAAAGATGCTTTCGGCGGCAATCGGACTCGGGCTCGGCTGGGTCGGCGTCGTCGCCGTCACCCAACTCGCGAAGGTCGGCGCGACCGGCCTGACGCTCGTGCTGATCGGCGGGCTCTTCTACTCCGTCGGCGGTGTCGTCTACGCGTTCAAGCGCCCCGACCCGCGGCCCGCCGTCCTCGGCTACCACGAGCTCTTCCACCTCTGCACGATCGCGGCGGCGGCGTGCCAGTACGTCGCGATCGCATTCTTCGTGCTGCCGCGCGGCTGACATCGTGCTCTGGAGACGCGACAACGTCGAGCAGGCCGAGCGATGCAAGAAGTGCGGCAAACCGGTGATCGGCCTCAGGCGCCACCGCCTGCAGGCGACGCCGGTGTTTCATCCGGAGTGCCTTCCAGCCCGGCGGGCGAAGCGCTGACCCTAGCTTGTGCCAACTTGGCACAAGCCGGGCGGATCGCCCGCGGTCAGCCCGAGTGGAACCGCCCGCACTGGACGATCGTCCGCCGCGTCGTGGAGATGGGCGTCGATGTCTTCTGGTCGGCGCTCTCCAGTGCGGCCCTCAGCGTCAGCTGAACGCCGTAACAGTGGTACCGATCGCTGAAACCGAGCACGCCGAGCGCGGACTCGACGCCGCCGTAGTTCTCAGGGGGGATCACATCCTCGAACGTGAGATAGCGGCAGACACGGCCCGACTCTCCGAGCGACACCACCCAGTAGAGGTCGTTGTCGACGACCCGGAACGGCTTGCCCCAAGTGCGCGCCGTTCTCCCGGTGGTGACGTAGTGGGAGATCCGGGTGGCAGTCGGAAGAGTTCGATTCGCCTCCGCGCCTGATCGCGAGCACACGAGCGCGCGCAACCGAACGCCGGCCAACGCCTTCCCGTGCAGCGACCCCATGCGCACGACGGAGGCCTGCAGCGTGCGGACCTCGAGCGGCCGTGAAGCATTCGCGGTATGCGAGTCCGCGTTTGACGTCACGGCGCTGACGAGCAGAACGAGCGCGAACGACGCGAGGGCGATGGGCAACCTCATTGGAGAGTCCTATTCAGCGCCGCCCGCCGAACTCCCAGTCCTGGATCTCGAGGTCGAACGCACCCAGGCCGGTTCCGTCCTTGTGGACGAGCTCGTCGACGGCCGCGCGAGTCGGGGCCTGAACGGCCAACGCGACTCCGGCCGGCTCGGCGGCCTCGAGCGTCGTGAGCGCGCCGTACAGGATCAGCCGCTCGCGCAGGTCCAACGGGAGTCGATCCGTCGAGACGGGTCGGGCGCGATCCGAACGGCCGAGGACGAGGAAGCGGGGCTCCGTCGCCTCGCGCGGGAACTCCCACATCGATCGTCCGAGCAGGTTCTCGAAGCGCCAAACCAGGTTCTCGGCGTAGACACCCGCGCGGTTGTTCGGCTCGAGCGCGATGAACTCGCGGACCGCCCCAACATCCGGCAACGCGATGACGTGAAGGCTGCCGGTTGCGGTCTCGCGGTCCGGGGCGAGCGTCGGCCCGCGCGCCATCATCGCGTCCGCGAACCCGTCCATGTACGACCAGTGCGCCTCCAGCAGCTCCTGGTCGTCGCGCAGCGCTGCCGCACCGGGTGCATCTCGGCTGTAGACGAAGACGAGCAACGCGCTACTGATGCGACGTCGTCACGGGTGGCCAGTGGGGCGAGATCGCCGGATCGCCCAGGTCGCCGTAGGGCGTGCAGACGACCGGCGAGCGCAGCAACTGGCGATCGGCTTGCAACAGCTCGTTCACCCGCCGGTTCAGTGGAACCGCAGCACGCCACGTCAGACGCAGCGAACGGCCGAGCGAGATCAGCGCGCGCGGCGGCAGAGCGCCTCGTGAACGGACGACGAAGTACCCACCGGCCACCTCCTCGGCGGTCGCGCGCCGCAACCGCGAGAACGCGGCGCGCGCGGCGGCCTGCTCGTCGGACGCCGCGGCGTAGAACAGCCATAGACCTCGCTTGCGCGCGCTGCTCCGCACGAACGGCGCCGCGCGCTCGCACGCGTCGTCGTCGACGTACTCGAGCGACGGGACGCGCAGCGCGAGATAGCGGTCGAGCAGGTTCGCCGGATGCCCGTAGTCGAACGACGAGAACGGGACGCCGCTCGTGCCGGTGGAGCCGAACAGGACGGTGCCGGGTGGCTCGTGGCGAACGGCGGCGGTGACCGCGTCGAGGCGGATGTCCCGCTGCCCGTTTCGGCGGTTCGAGTCGTAGCGGAGCTCGACGCCGACGAGGCCGGCGACGAGGATCGCGAGCACGAGCACCTGCCACCGCGCGGCCCAGCGAGCCACGCCGAGGCAGCCCGCCACGACCACGACCATGAACGCCGGGCGTCGCGGGGATCATGTAGCGGTCGAAGAAGAGCGCCGAGTCGCCGTTCGCCGGGACGAGCGAGAAGAAGAGCACCGGCGCCGCGACCGTCAGCGTGCAGAAGGCGAGCACGCGGCCGCGCCGCGCCGCGACCAGCGTGCCCACGCCGAGCAGGGCGAGCACGGTGAAGTAGTTGAGGTCGTGCCGCCCGGGCGCGACGAAGTGCAGCGCGTCCTCCCACACCGGTCGCCCCGTGAACGTCCGGCTGCCCGGCTTGCCGCTGCCGACGCCGTAGCGGTCGTTCAGCACGTGCAGCGTGCGCAGGTAGTACGGCACGAACGCGACGACGAGAGCCACCGCGCCGGGCCACACCTCCCGCACGACGACCCGCGGCGCGCCGCGGCACGTAGACGACGGCGGCGGCGAACGCCGTCAGCGCGTACAGCGGCGCCGTCGGATGCACGAACACCGACAGGCCGAGCACCGCGCCGGCAGCGATCCACCAGCCGCGGCTGCGGTCGCGGCCCGCCTTCAGCGCGAGCACCGTCCCCCACTGCAGCCACGCGAAGAGCATCGTGTGCGGGCGACCGAACGTCGCGTAGAGCACCGGGATCGGCGCAACGGCCGTCAGCAGGACGACGCCCGCCGCACCGCGATCGCCGATCAGCTCGCGCCCGATCAGCGCGACGGCCGGCAGCGCCAGGCACGCGAAGACGAGCGACGGGACGCGCAGCGAATCGAGACCGGGCCACCAACCCAGCAGGAAGTGCTCGAGCCAGAAGTGGAGCGGGCCGCCGCCGCGCTGCGTCGAGACGATGTGGAAGACGTGCCGGAACGAGAACTCCGACACCGCAGCGTCAGCTCCTCGTCGACGTTGAGCGGCGACCACCAGACCGTCTGCAGTGCGATCGCGACGAGCAGGCCGGCCGCCACGACGGTCGCGCCGGGCAGGAGCAGTCGGCGAGGCGGCGGGCTACTCAGGGTGCGTTACTTCGAGCGCCTGCATCTCGGGCGTCTCGGGGGCCGAGCGGTACGGATGCTCGTCGGCCACGTGCGTCTCGTGGTAGACGCTCTCCGCGTTGACCTCCCAGATGTCGTGACGCGGCGCCTTCGAGCAGGTTGTCGACCGCGCGCATGGCGGTGAGCATCGAGTGGTCCGAGTTGTTGTAGCGGTGCAGGCCGTTCCGTCCGACCTGCTGCAGGTTCTCGATCCCGTCGAGCCAGCCGCGGATCACGCGACACGCGCTCGGCGTAGTCGGCGTCGTAGATCGGATACGCCTTCGGGACGCGCATCGCGTAGCCGCGCTCGACCTTCGAACGAGGCGCGAGGCCGAGCTGCTCGAGCTCGGTCGCTGCGAGGTCGACGAGATCGTCGTCGCTCATCGTCCACAGGTCGTCGCCCGCGAAGCAGAAGTACTCGAGCCCGACGCAGGCCTTCGTCGGATCGGGAACCATCCACGGCGACCACGAGCGGAAGTTCTGGATGCGACCGACGCGGACCGACGGCTCGTGGATGTAGATCCAGTTGTCCGGGAAGAGGTCCTCGCCGTCGACCACGAGCGCGACGGTGAGGAAGTCGCGGTAGCGAAGACCGACCGCAGCCTCGCGCACGAGCTCTGGCGCGCGCGGCGACGCCATCAGCACCGTCTCGCGGAGCGGCAGCGACGAGATCACGCGCCTCGGGCAGCTCGTAGAGCTCGTCGCCGGCGGCCGACCTCGACGACGCGGCCGCCCGCGAGCTCGATGCCGCGACACGGGCGAACGCAGGAGCACCTCGCCCGCCCTCGGCCTCGATCGCGTCGCGTCATCGCGTCCCACATCTGCCCCGGGCCGAAACGCGGGTAGTTGAACTCGGAGATGAGGCTCTTCACCTTGTTGCCCTCGTTGCCGAAGAACGCTGCCCGCGCCGCCGAGAAGAAGGAGAGGCCCCGGATCCGCTGCGCCGCCCACTCGGCGCGGATCTCGTTCGTCGGCACGCCCCAGACCTTCTCGTTGTAGCTCTTGAAGAAGAGCTCGAACAGCCTGCGGCCGAACCGGTTCGTGACCCAGTCCTCGAGCGACTCGTCGACCTTGTTGCGCCGTGCGGCCGCCCGCAGGTACGACGCCATGCAGCGCGTCAGCTCGACGGGGCCGAGCTTGCGGATCACGTCCGGGCCGCGCAGCGGATAGTCGAGGTAGCGGTTGTTCCAGAAGATGCGGGACATGCGCGGCCGGCGCAGGAACTCGTCGCCGAGGATCTCGTGCCAGAGCATGTCCACCTCGGTCGACTTGGTGAAGAAGCGGTGGCCGCCGAGGTCGAACCGGTAGCCGTCGATCTCGACCGTCTTGGCGAGCCCGCCGACCTGGTCGTCGGCCTCGAGCACGATCACGTCACGGCCGGCCTTGCCGAGCAGGTAGCCGGCCGTCAGCCCGGCGGGGCCGCCGCCGAGGACGAGCGTCGTCTGGGGGTGTCTCCGTCTCCATCGAGGGTCCACGTGAGCCGGAAGCCGCCCGCGGACGAATAACCCTAGCCAACTCGGCGATAGACAAACGCCTGCACCGGTTTGAAGTAGTTGTGCTTGAGCGGCGATCTCGTCGGTCACGAAGTGGTGCTCGAGCCGCAGCCGCGGGTCGTGCTGGAGCAGCGACGTCCACGCCACCGACCTTCTGCCAGACGAGGCGCGTCCACTTGGCCTTCCAGGCGCGGTAGTCGCGGAAGACCGGCACGACGACGACGAACTCGCCCCCGCGCGGCACGGAGGCGAGCGAGCGGATCGAGCGTCGCGCGCGGCTGTGCGGCCCGCAGACGCGAGACCGCGTCGCGCCAGTCGAAGACCTGCGGATCCGCGACCGGGCCGAGCGTCGTCGCCCACCGAAGACCTCCGCCCAGGTAGTAGCGGAGCACGGGCACCTGCTCGGGGTGCGTCGAGACGACCAGCTCGCCCGGCTGCAGGTACGGCGCCAGCTGCGCGGCGATCTGCTTCGCGTTCTCCTTCTCGTTCCTGACGCTGAACCCCGCACCAGAGGAAGAGGACTGCGACGAGCGCGACGACCCCGACCCGCCCGCCGCGGGTGACGACCGCTGCCGCCGAGCAGCACCACCGGGCCGAGCACGACGGCGAAGTAGCGCGTCGTCCAGGCAGGCGAGATCTGCGACGACGAACCAGGCGAGCAGGATCGTCGCGCCGGCGAGCACCACGAGCACGCGCTCGCTCGCGCGCCGCGCGTGTACGCCAGCCCGGCGCGCGCTCGCGACGAGGAACGCGATGAACGGCGCATCGCCGCCGAGCACCGCGCCGCCCGCGGTGAACAGCTCATGGAAGCTCGGCCGCGTCGACCACGGCGCGCCGGTGTGCCTCGCCTGGGAGAGCAGCGTCGGCACCCAGGGCACGTAGAGCACCGCGACGCCGAGCGCGACCAGCCCGAAGAGCCGCAACCGTTCGCGGGCGTAGAGAACGGTCGCGAGGGCGAGCGCGACACAGAAGAAGAGCGCCCAGTTGTGGCCGTACACCATCAGCGCAAGCGTGGGAACGAGCACGACGGCCCACAGCCGCCGTCCCCGGAGGATCCCGTTGACGTAGGCGAGCACCGCGACGAGCGAGAGGAACGACTCGAACTGCGTACATCCGCGTCTCCTGCGCGTAGTACGTGAGGTACGGGTGACCGCGACGAGCAGCGCGCAGACGAATCCGGTGCGGCGGTCGAAGACGGCTGCGCCCCGCGGCATACGCCACCGGGATCGCAGGCGAGCGCGAAGAGCGAGTGAGAGCGAGTGCGTCGCGGCTTCGCCGTCGCCGAACACGCGGATCCAGAGCCCGAGCAGCATGTAGTAGCGCGGGCGGCGAGCCGTCCTGGCGCAGCAGGTGCGGGATCGACGTCCAGTGGTGGTGCGCGACGCCGACCGAGATGCCCTCGTCGATCCAGAACCCGGCATGGAGCTGGGTCGCCCGCAACAGCAGGGCGAGGCCGATCAGCCCGGTGACGGCGGCAACGGCGGCCACGCGCCCGGTGACGACTTCGGCGAGCGGCGGCCTCCGTGTGAGATCGAGGGTCGCCAAACCGCGAGGAACCTAGCAGCGACCGGCTATTCCGGCGGCCCGGACGGCCTCGCCTGGAGGCTCGCGACGGTCCGCCGGCCACCGGCCGTGTAGACGACGTCGACCGTGTCGTTCCGGCGGTACGTTCCCGCGACGCCGAGGAAGATCGAGAGCCAGCGCCAGAAGCCGAGCCGGCCCTCCGGGGTCGAGCTCGCGGCGTGAAGACGAGCGTCCTGCCGACCTGCGTCGAAATCGACGCCCGCGCTGCTGCTCGACCCCGTTCACGAAGACGCTCGAACGAATCGCCCGCGCCGTCGGGCAGGTCGACCTGACTCCGCGCTTCCACCCTCTATACGATGCCAGCCGCGTGCGCAGGACCGCGATTGCCACACTCGCCACGACCGTTGTCGCGCTCGCGACGGCCGACGTTCGCCTATGCAGGCAACGCAGGTTTCCTGCCCGGAGAGGCCCATTCGCCGAACGCCCACCGGATCCAGCGACGCGTTCGTCTTCGTCGCGATCTTCACCGGCGTGATCTTCCTGATCGTCGAGGGCGCGCTGATCGCCTTCATCGTCAAGTACCGGCGCGGCAAGCGCCCAGCGTCGGCCGAAGGCCCGCAGATCCACGGCGCGACCCGGCTCGAGATCATCTGGACGGTGTCCCGGTGCTGATCCTCGCGGCGATCGGCGTCGTTCGTCTTCTACAAGCTGCCCGGGATCGCCGACGCGCCGAAGGCCGCCGCTGCCGACCAGACGACGATCGAGATCGAAGGCCACCAGTTCTACTGGCTCTTCCGCTACCCGAACGGCGCGGTCTCGATCGACCGGATGGTCGCCCCGGCCGACGAGGTCGTCAACGAGGTGGTGAAGGGCTACGACTACGACGTCAACCACTCGTGGTGGGTGCCCGACCTCGGCGGCAAGTACGACGCCATCCCCGGCACCACCAACCGCACCTGGTTCAAGGCGCCGCAGGGGAGCTACGTGGCGCGCTGCGCCGAGCTCTGCGGCATCCAGCATGCGCTGATGGACGCGACGGTCGACGTGGTGCCGCGGGCCGAGTACGACGCCTTCATCAACGGCCGGCTCGCGAAAGCCTCGGGCCGCCGTGCTCGGCAAGGAGGAGTTCATCGGCGTCTGCCAGAAGTGCCACCGGCTCGACCACGCGTACATCGGCCCGGCGCTCGGCGGCAACTCGCTGCTCGGCGACCGGAAGGGGATCGAGACGCTGCTGCGCAACGGAACGAGCAAGATGCCGGCGGTCGGGCGCAACTGGACTGGCGCCCAGATCGACGCCCTGATCGCCTGGACGAAGCAGTACGTGAAGGGCGCGGCGAAGTAGTGGCCGTCAACGTCGAGAGCGTCCGCCCGTACCGCGCCGACTGGCGCCGCGGCCGGATCACGTCGTGGCTGACCACGGTCGACCACAAGCGCATCGGCATCCTCTACATCTGCACGTCGCTCGTGTTCTTCGCGCTCGGAGGCGTGCTCGCGCTGCTGATCCGCGCGCAGCTCGCGACGCCGGACGAGTCGTTCCTGACGAAGGACTCGTACAACCAGGTGGTGACGATGCACGGCACGACGATGATCTTCCTCGTCGTCGTCCCGATCCTCGCCGGGTTCGGCAACTTCCTCGTGCCGCTGCAGATCGGCGCGCGCGACATGGCGTTCCCACGCCTGAACGCGCTGTCGTACTGGCTCTTCCTGCTCGGCGGAATCGTCCTGTTCCTGAGCTTCTTCGCCAAGGGCGGGCCTGCGTCGAGCGGCTGGACCGCGTACACGCCGCTGTCGACGCTGCACTCCCCGGGCAACGGCCAGGACCTCTGGATCCTCAGCCTGCACATCCTCTCGCTGGCGTCGCTGATCGGCGCGATCAACTTCATCGTGACGATCCACAACATGCGAACGCGCCGGCATGTCGTGGATGCGGATCCCGCTGTTCTGCTGGACGATCCTCACGTACGCGTGGATGCTCGTGATCGTGCTGCCGGTGCTGTCGGCCGGGCTGACGCTGATGCTGCTCGACCGGCAGGCGGGGACGCACTTCTTCGACCCCGCGCACGGTGGCAGCCCGATCCTCTACCAGCACGTCTTCTGGTTCTTCGGGCACCCCGAGGTCTACATCATGATCCTGCCGGCGATGGGGATCGTCTCGGAGGTCCTGCCGGTCTTCGCGCGGAAGCCGATCTTCGGCTACAAGGCGGTCGCGATCTCGACGGTCGGCGATCGCGTTCTACTCGCTCCTCGTGTGGGCGCACCACATGTTCGCGGTCGGCATGCCGATCGGCCTCGACATCTTCTTCATGCTCAGCTCGATGGTGATCGCCGTCCCGACCGGCGTGAAGATCTTCAACTGGCTTGCCACGATCTGGCGCGGCAGCATCTCGTTCGACACGCCGATGCTGTGGGCGCTCGGCTTCATCGGCGTGTTCACGATCGGCGGACTGTCGGGGATCTTCCTCGCCGCCTTCCCGATCGACTGGCAGGTGACCGACACCTACTTCGTCGTCGCGCACCTGCACTACGTGCTGTTCGGCGGCTCGATCTTCGGGATCTTCGGCGGGCTGTACTACTGGTGGCCGAAGATGTTCGGCCGGCTGCTCGACGAGCGGCTCGGCAAGCTGCATTTCTGGCTCGTGCTTCTCGGCTTCAACCTGACGTTCATGCCCCAGCACCTGCTCGGGCTGCTCGGAATGCCCCGCCGCGTCTACACGTACCACCAGGGCGGGCTGTGGGAGGTCTACAACATGGCCTCCACGCATCGGCTCGTATCGTGATGGCCCTGGGCATGCTGGTCTTCGCCTACAACATCGTGATGACGACCCGCAAGGGACCCCGCGCCGACAACGACCCGTGGCAGGCCGACACGCTCGAGTGGTACACGACGTCGCCGCCGCCGGCCTGGAACTTCGACCAGGTGCCGTACGTGACGAGCGCGCGGCCGCTCCGCGATCTCCGGCGCCGGCTCGCGGAGACGAGAGGCTTCTGATGGGCACCTGGGCGCGCCTGACCGCGCTGGCCGCCGTCGCCGGCACCGCACTCGCCGTCGTCTCGGGCGCGGCCGGCTGGGGCACTGCTCACCGCGTGCTCGCGGCCGTCGCACTGCCGCCGCTCGCGGCGCTCGCGGCGACGGCGTGGGTGAGTGTGCGCCGCCTGCTGCCGGTGACCGGAGCGGCGCTCGTACTCTTCGGGCTCGCCGCGCTCCTCACCGGCCCGACGCTGCACCTCGACGTTCGCGTCGCTCGCGTTCGCCGCCACGGTGCTGGTCGCCGTGGCGACGTTCCGCGGCCACGTCGTGCAAGGGCCCGCGCGCGACTATGTGACGCTGACCAAGCCGCGGATCATGTCGCTGCTCCTGCTCACGGGCGGTGCGGGTGTGTTCGTCGGCGCCGGCGGCGTGCCGTCGTGGGGCGCGTTCGCCGTCACGATGGTCGGGCTGGCGCTCGCGTGCGGCGGCGCGTCGGCGCTCAACCACTACCTCGACCGTGACATCGACCGGCTGATGGGCGAGCGCACCGCCGGGCGCCCGGTCGCGTCGGGCCGTGTCCCCGCCGATCGCGCGCTCGAGTTCGGGCTGGCGCTGTCCGCGTTCTCGTTCGTGCTGCTCGACGTCGCTCGTCAACCTGCCGACGGCGCTGCTCGCGCTCGCGGGCAACCTCTTCTACGTGCTCGTCTACACGCGCTGGCTGAAGCGCACGACCGCGCAGAACATCGTCATCGGCGGCGCGGCCGGAGCGGTGCCGCCGCTCGTCGGCTACGCCGGTGCGTCGGGCCACCTCGGCTGGGCGGCGCTCGTGATGTTCGTCGTCGTGTTCGTCTGGACGCCGCCGCACTTCTGGGCGCTCGCACTCATGCTCAAGGAGCACTACGCCCGCGCGGGTGTGCCGATGTTGCCGGTGACGCGCGGCGACCACGAGACCGCGAAGCAGATCGTCCGCTACACCGTGCTGCTGGTGCTCGCGACACTCGCCCCGGTCGCGTTCGGTGTGTTCGGGCTGCTCTACGGCGTCGCGGCGCTCGTGCTCGGTCTTGTCTTCGCGTGGTACGCCGTCGAGCTGCGCCGCACGATGGCGCGCGTCGCCGCCGTGCGCCTGTTCCACTACTCGCTGCTCTACCTCGCACTGCTCTTCGTCGCGATGGCGATCGACGTGAGCATCTAGATGGACGACCGCGCACTCGCACAGAAGAACATGGTCTGGGGCTGGGCGCTCTTCGCGCTCTTCTGCGCCCTGTTCGGCGGCACAGTGCTGGTCGCCGCCGCGTACCTCTGGCTCGACTGATCGTGCGGGTGCCGCGGCCCGGCGCCGGCCCCCAGCTGACGCCGAGCCGCTCGTAGACTCCTTCGCGCGTGGACGGAATCTGGATCACGGAGCTGGCACCCGCGGCGACGGGACGCCGCCTCGCGGTGAAGGATCTGTTCGACACCGCGGGCGTCCGGACGACGTACGGCTCCGCCGTCTTCTCGGATCACGTGCCCTCGACCAGCGCCGCGGCGGTGACCGCGCTCGAGGGAGCGGGCTGGACGCCGGTGGGGAAGGCGAACCTGCACGAGTTCGCCTACGGCGTCACGTCGCAGAACCTCCACTACGGCGTCGTCCCGAACCCGACGTGGCCCGGCCGCACGGCGGGCGGCTCGAGCGGCGGCTCGGCGGCCGCGCTCGCGCTGGGGCTCGTCGACGGTGCGCTCGGGACCGACACGGGCGGCTCGATTCGCATTCCGGCCGCCTGCTGTGGCGTGACCGGGTTCAAGCCGAGCTTCGGCCTCGTGCCGCTCGACGGCGTCTTCCCGCTCGGGCCGAGCTTCGACCACGCCGGGCCGATGGCGCGCGACGTGGCCGGCTGCGTCGAGCTGCTGGGTGCGCTCGCTCCGTCGGTGTCCGTGCCCCGGCTCGGAGAGGTTCGCGTCGCGGTGACCTGGGCCGACCGGTGCGAGCCGCTCGTCGCCGCCCGCGTGCTCGCGGCGGCGGCTGTCTTCGGCGATATCGCGACCGTCGACTTTCCCACCGCGGAGGAGGTCGGCCCGGCGTTCATGCGCGAGGTCGGCGACGTTCACCGGGAGCTCTACGCGGAGAACGCGGATCTGTACGGCGAGAACATCCGCGGCAAGGTGGAGCGGTGCCTGGCGGTCGACGACCGCGAGACGGCGGCGGCGATCGACGCGCGTGCGCGACTCGCCGAGCTCGCCGGCCAGGCACTCGACGGCTTCGACCTGCTGCTCGCTCCGACGCTCGCCTTCGTCGCCCCGCCGGTCGACGTGGTCGAGCCCGAGGTGCGCGCCGATTTCGTGCGCTTCACGTTCCCGTTCAACGCGCTCGGCTGGCCGGCACTCGCGCTGCCGGTCGGTCCGGCGGAGGACGGCCTGCCGGCGTCGGTGCAGATCGTCGGACGACCGGGCTCGGACGGGCTCGTGCTGGCGGCGGGGCTGGCGCTCGAGGCGGCCTTGTGAGCGGCGATCTCCGCTTCGCGCAGGAGTTGGCCGACGTCGCGGACGCGATCACGCTCGCGCGGTTCCGGGCTTCGGACCTGCGGGTCGACACGAAGCCGGATCTGACGCCGGTGTCGGAGGCAGACCGCTCGGCGGAGGAGGCGATCCGCGCCCACGTGGCCGCGTCCTCCCGCGGCGAAGGAGTGCTCGGGGAGGAGTTCGGCGACGACGGCGGGGCGGCGAAGTGGATCGTCGACCCGATCGACGGGACGACGAACTACGTCCGCGGCGTGCCCGTCTGGGCGACTCTGCTGGCGCTCGAGCGCGACGGCTCGGTCGACGTCGGCCTCGTCTCGGCGCCGGCGCTCGGGCGGCGCTGGTGGGCGGTGCGCGGCGAGGGTGCGTTCGCCGACGGCGAACGCTGCCGTGTCTCCGGCGTGTCACGGATCGAGGAGAGCGCGGTGTCGACCACGTCGGCGCGGCGGATGACCGACGGCTGGTGGACGATCGTGCAACGGGCCTGGTCGAACAGGGCTCTCGGCGACTTCTGGCAGCACTGCCTCGTCGCAGAGGGCGCACTCGACGTGGCCACCGACGGCCCGGGGATGCAGGTCTGGGACTACGCCGCGGTGCAGCTGCTGGTCGAGGAAGCGGGCGGACGCTGCTCTGCGTTCGACGGCGGCGCGTCAGGCCACGACGGCACGTTCGTCTCGACGAACGGCCTGCTGCACGACGAGGTCGTGGCGCTGCTCGGGGCCGCGTAACCCTGAGACACGAGTCTGACTGGAGTCAGACTCAGGGGGGCGCGGTCCCGCACCCGCGCAGCGACCGGTTCGGGACGCTCTCAGACGTCGGCGGCGAGGGCGGCTTGCTCGTATGTGCTGTTGCGGGAGAAGTTGTCGAGCTCCTCCGACAGGACGTCGCTCGGGTTCGGCGGAGCGCCCGGCGGGAACTCGGCCGGTTTGCCGTCCAGGTCGATCCCCTCGAGACGCTCGCGCTCGTCGATCTCGAGCGCGACGTCGTGGCCGAGCCGCGAGCGCAGCCAGCCCGCGAGCAGGTAGCCCTGCGCGCTCGTCCCGTGCACCCGGATCTCCGAGACGTCCTTGATGCCCGGCCACAGCGACGCGAGCAGCGAGCGCCACCGGTCGGTCCGCGCCCACGCGATGTCCGACACCGCGCACCGCTCGAACAGCTCCGCCAGCCGGCCGTACGCGCCGGGCAGATGCTCCCACTCGGTCGAGTCGACGATCAGTCGGTCGAGGATCCCGACCAGCTGATCGAGCTCCGACGAGCCGAACGGCGGCTCGCCGCGCCAGCGGCAGAAGACCGGCAGGTCGGAGATCAGGAGCGGCAGGGCAATCGAGGCGGGCGCCGCCGCGCGGGCGCCGCGCAGGGCGAGCTCGATCACCTCTCCGCACACGGCGCGGTCACCGACCGGGAAGCAGCGGATCGAGAGCTCGGCGTCGATCCCGTCCGGCTCGTCGGGACGCGGCACGAGCAGCAGCGTCCGCGACGGATGGCGCTCGGCCATCCCCATCAACGTCTCCTCGGCGGCGACCTGCCAGCGCGGCGGCACCCAGGCGATGTGCGTCATCACCGACGTGCGCAGATTCGGCTGCGAGCCCTCCGCCGACGTCGCGTCGCGCAGCCGCGCCAGCTCGCGCTCGATCTCGGCGATCGAGACGTCCACGCCGGTCCAGCTGTCCGTCGATCAGTGCCGGCGCCACGACCGCCCGTCCCGGTGGATCAGCTCGTCGGACGCCGACGGGCCCCCACGTCCCCGCCGCGTAGTTCGGGAACGACGGGCCGGTCTCGCTGCCAGAAGCCGACGATCGCGTCGACGAGCGCCCACTGCTCCTCGATCTCGTCCGAGCGCGTGAACAGCGTCGCGTCGCCGAGCATCGCGTCGAGGATCAGCCGCTCGTACGCGTCGGGCAAGCCCTCGCGGAACGCGCCGCCGTAGAGGAAGTCCATGTGCACCGTGCGGATCGACATGCCCTGCCCCGGCACCTTCGCGCCGATCGCGAGCGAGATCGCCTTCGTTCGGCTGCACATGGATCAGCAGCACGTTCGGACGCAGGCCCTCTGCGGCACCGTCCTCGAACGGCGGATGCGGCGCGCGCTTGAACTGGATCGCGATCGTCGTCTCGCGGCGCGCCAGCCGCTTGCCCATGCGCACGTAGAACGGGGTGTCGGCCCAGCGCCAGTTGTCGACGAAGAGCTTCGCCGCGACGAACGTGTCGGTCATCGAGCCCGGCGCGACACCCGTACTCCTCGCGGTAGCCCGAGACCTCGTTGCCCTCGACGAACCCGGGCCCGTACTGCCCGCGGACGACGTGCTTCGGCCCGGGCGTGTGGATCGACTTCAGCACCTTCACCTTCTCGTTGCGCACCGAGTCGGCGGTGAAGTCGATCGGCGGCTCCATCGCCGTGATCGCGACGAGCTGCAGCAGGTGGTTCTGGAAGATGTCGCGGATCGCCCCCGCCTGCTCGTAGTAGCCGGCGCGACCCTCGATGCCGATCGACTCGGCGACGGTGATCTGGACGTGGTCGATGAACTGCCGGTTCCAGATCGGCTCGAAGATGCCGTTCGCGAACCGCAGCGCCAGCATGTTCTGCACGGTCTCCTTGCCGAGGTAGTGGTCGATCCGGAAGACCTCGCCCTCGGTGAAGTGCTGCTGGATCTGCGTGGTCAGCTCCCGCGCCGAGCCGAGGTCGTGCCCGAACGGCTTCTCGATGATCAGCCTGACCCAGCCTTCGGCCGCGCGGCGCTGCGCGATCTCGTCGACGAGCGTGCCGATCGCGCTCGGCGGAACCGCGAAGTAGTAGACGCGGTTCCCCTGCGTCCCGAGGTCCTTGTCGAGCGCCAGCGAGCGTGTCGCGCAGATCGTCCTCCGCCTGCTGCGTCGGCGAAGTCGAGCGTCACGTAGCGCATGCCGGCGGCGAGCGCGCTGCCACGTCTCCTCGTCGAACGGGTCGCGCGCGTGGTCCTTCACCGCCTGCTTCATCCGCTCTTTGAAGTCGTCGTCGGACTCCTCCGTTCGCGCCGCGCCGACGATCGCGAAGCGGTCCGGCAGGAGCCGCCGGACGGCGAGCGCGTACAGCGCCGGCAGCAGCTTCTTCGACGTCAGGTCGCCGGACGCGCCGAAGATGACGAGGATGCACGGGTCGGGCCGGCGGCGGACGCGCAGGCCCTCGAGCAGCGGGTTCTGCCTCGGTCGTCGAGCTCACGAGCCGCTTTCGGCGCGAACGGCGTGCCCGCCGAACTGGTTGCGGAGCGCCGCGTTCACCTTGGCGGCGAACGACTCGTCCTCGCGCGAGGCGAAGCGTGCGAACAGCGCGGCGGTGATCACCGGGACCGGCACGTCCTCGGCGATCGCCTCGGCGATCGTCCAGCGCCCCTCGCCGGAGTCGTCGACGTAACCGCGAATCGCCTCCAGGTGCGCCGCCCTCCTGCTCGAACGCTGCGTACGAGCAGCTCGAGCAGCCACGAGCGGACGACCGAGCCGTACCGCCAGATGCCGGCGATCTCGTGGAGGTCGAGATCGAACTCCGACCCTCGCATCACCTCGAAGCCCTCCGCGTACGCCTGCATGAGCCCGTACTCGATCCCGTTGTGGACCATCTTCGTGAAATGCCCCGCGCCGGCCGGCGCCGACATGCGCGTAGCCGTCGGTCGGTGCGAGGTCGAGGAAGATCGGCTCGCCTGCGCCACCGCGTCGGCGTCGCCGCCGACCATCAGGCAGTAGCCGTTCGCAAGACCCCAGACGCCGCCCGAGACGCCGGCGTCGACGAACAGGAGCCCCTTCTCCTTCGCCGCGGCGTGACGCCGCTGCGAGTCGTGGAAGTTCGAGTTGCCGCCGTCGACGATCACGTCGCCCGCGCTCGCCGACGGACGAGCAGCGTCTGGAACGTGTCCTCGGTGATCTTGCCGGCCGGGACCATCATCCAGAACGTGCGCGGCGCCGCCAGCTGCGACGCGAGCTCCTCGAGCGTCTTCGCCGTCGACTCGACCTGCGGGTCGTACGTCTTCACCTCATGGCCGCGCTCGGTGAGCCGCTTCGTCATGTTGCCGCCCATGCGGCCGAGGCCGATCATGCCCAGTTGCATCTACACGTCCTCCAATCGGATTCGTGCGACCCGGCGGCCGCGCTCCTGCAACGACGCGAAGTCACCGGCGGCCTGCGCCCGGATCAGCGTCGCGAACCCGAACGGCTGGCCGGGAATCGCGAGCTCGTCGCCCGGGTCGTCGACTACCTGCAGGAAGAGGCCAGTCGGCGGGCCGCCCTTGTGCAGCTGGCCGGTCGAGTGCAGGTAGCGGGGGCCGAACCCGTGCGTGACGACACAGCCGGTCGCCGCCCGAGCTTGCGTCGCAAGCTCCGCTAGTCGAGCGGCCGCCTCGGGCGTCGGGTCGACGAACGCCTGGATCGCGACGTAGTCGCCGGGCTTGGCGCCTGCGCGAACAGCTCGCCGGCCGATCCCACGGGCTCAACTTGCGGATCCTGGCCGGAGGCCAGGATCTGCCTCGTCTTGTCCTTCGCCGCCTGCACGTCCGGCTGGTCGAACGGGTTGATGCCGAGGATCGAGCCGGCGACCGCCGTCGCGAACTCCCAGCGGAAGAACTCCTGCCCGAGCTCGTACGGGCCGCTGACGCGCACCTCCTGCGCCTGGCGGTCCGGCCCGTCCGGCCGACTCGCCCGGCGCCGGGATCAGCCCCTTGCCCAGCTTCCCGGTCGACTCGGCGAGCAGCTGCTCGGCCCAGAGGCCGAAGCCGCCGGCGATTCGGCGCGACGCAGATCTTGTCGCGTCCGTCGCGCCAGCCTTCGCCGAGTGACAGCGCCGAGCTCGAGGCCGGGGTTGCCCTCGGCGCAGCCGGCACGCGTCGGCCATCTCGGCTGCCCGCTCGAGCAGGCGCGTGACGATCGACGCCCATCAGCGCGGCCGGGACCATCCCGAACGCCGACAGCGCCGAGTAGCGGCCCGCCGATCGTCGGCTCGCCGGCGAAGATCGCGCGGAAGCCTCGCTGCCGGCGCCAGGTCCTCGAGCGCGGAGCCGGGATCTGTGATCGCGACCCAGTTCTCGCCGCCGGGGCTCCGCTCCCAGAAGTAGTCGGTGTGCGAGCGCGTCTCGAGCGTCGACCCGGACTTCGACGCCGAGACGAACAGCGTGCGCGTCGAGGTCGAGCTGTGCTTCGAGCGTCGCGGATCGCCTGCGGGTGGGTCGTGTCGAGTACGTGGAAGCGTCTCGGCACCGAACGTCTGCTTGAAGCACCTCGGGTGCGAGCGACGAGCCGCCCATGCCGAGCAGCACGACGGCGTCGATCTCGCCGACGACCGAGTCGGCGAACTGCAGCAGCAGATCGACGTCCTCGCGCATGCGCCACGGGCTCGTCGAGCCAGCCGAGCCACTTCGCCTCGTCCGCGCCGGTCCAGAGCGACGCGTCGCGCGCCCAGATCCGTTCGACGATCTCGGCGTCGTCATGCCGCCGCCAGCGCGCTCGCGCTTTGCGTCGACACTCTCGACGATCTGCGTCGAACGAGTCGACGAACTTCTGCACGCCCTCGGCTTCGAGCGTGTCTGTCACGTCGTCGTAGTCGACGCCGGCCGCGGCGAGCTGCTCGAGCAGGGCGCGCGCCTCGTCGAGCCCTTCGAGAACCGTGTCGCCGCGGACCTCGCCGTGGTCCTGGAACGCCTCGATCGTCTCGAGCGGCATCGTGTTGACGGTCTCCGGCCCGATCAGCTCCTCGACGTACATGACGTCGCGGTACGCCGGGTTCTTCGTCGAGGTCGACGCCCACAGGCAGCGCTGCTTCGTACGCGCCCTTGCTCTCGAGGTAGTCCCAGCGCGGCCCCGAGAACGCCTCCAGGTAGTGCTCGTAGGCGAGCTTCGCGTTCGCGATCGCGAGCCGGCCGGCGAGCTCGGGATGGCCGGCGGCCTCGAGGCGCTTGTCTGCCTCGCGTGTCGACGCGCGAGACGAAGAACGACGCGACCGAGACGACCGTCGACGGATCGCCGCCGCCGCGCGATCAGGCGCTCGAGGCCGCGAAGGTAGGCCTCGACGACCGCCTTGTAGCGGTCGAGCGAGAAGATCAGCGTGATGTTGATCGAGATGCCGTGCGCGATCGAGTCCTCGATCGCCGGCAGGCCCGGCTCGGTCGCCGGGATCTTCACGTACAGGTTCGGCCGGTCGACCTCCTTCGAGATCCACTGCGCCTGTTCGAACGTCGCGGTCGGTGTCGTACGCGATTCCCGGCTCGACCTCCATCGAGACGTAGCCGTCGATGCCGTTCGAAGCGTCGTACGCGGGCCTGAGCACGTCGCACGCGTCGCGGATGTCCTGCAGGGCGAGCGAGAAGAAGATCTCCGTCGCGTCGTCGGTCTTCGTCGAGCAGCGCCTTCAGGTCGTCGTCGTACGCGTCGCCGGTCGAGAGCGCCTTCTGGAAGATCGTCGGGTTGGACGTGACGCCGACGACGGCATCTTCGTCCATCATCCGCCGCGAGCTCGCCCGACTGGACGAGATCGCGCGAGAGCGTGTCGAACCACACCGACTGCCCGCGCGCCGCGAGCTCATGCAAGCCGTGACTTGGCCATCCTTCATCTCCTTTTCCATTTGCGCGACCTTCTGGAGGCGCGCGACGTAGCGCTCGCCGCCGTCGAAGGTCGCGGCGAGAAACGCAGCGACGAGCTCGCGCGCGAGCGACGGCCCGACGACCTCGGAGCCGAGGCAGAGCACGTTCATGTCGTCGTGCTCGACGCCCTGGTGCGCGCTGTAGGTGTCGTGGCAGATCGCGGCGCGGATACCGGCCAGCTTGCACGCCGCGACCGCAGGCGCCGACGCCGGAGCCGCAGACGAGCACCGCCCGCTCCGCCTGCCCGTCGCTGAATCGCCTCGCCCACCTCGCGGGCCTTGTCGGGATAGTCGATGCGCACCGCGTCGCTGTCGGTGCCGAAGTCGATCACCTCGTGGCCCGCCAGCGACTCGAGCACGGCATCGCGCAGATGCACACCGCGATGGTCGAAGGCGACCGCGACCTTCACAGCACCTCGACCCGCGCGATCCTGCCCTCGTCGAACGTGAAGCGGATCGGCAGCACCCGGCCGTCTGCGCGCACGCGCGCGATCGCGTGGCCGTCGTGCCGCTCTTCGATCCCCTCCAGCTGCAGCTCGGGCAGCTCACCGTCGAGCATGAAGCCGGGCGAGACGAGCGAGAAGAACTGCTTGATCGATTCCGCCTGCTGCGCCATCACGCCACCCGTTCGAGCAGGGCTGCCGCACGGGCGACGATGTTGTCGAGGTTGTAGCCGAGGTGCTCGAGCACGGTGTTGCCCGGCGCCGAGGCGCCGAAGCGCTCGATCGAGATCGAGTCGCCGCTGTCGCCGACCCAGCGCGCCCAGCCGAGTGCGACGCCCGGCTCGACCGAGAGCCGTGCCTTCACGTCCGGCGGCAGCACCTCGTCGCGGTACTCCTCCGGCTGCTCCTCGAACAGCTCCCAGCAGGGCATCGAGACGACGCGGACGGCGGTCCCGTCGGCTGCCAGCTGCCGTCCCGCGGCAAGCGTGAGACCAACCTCGGCGCCGGTCGAGATCAGGACCAGATCCGGTGAGGACGACGACTCCCAGAGCGTGTAGGCGCCGCGCTCGAGGCCTTCGGCCGGAGCGAGCTCGCCGCGATCCAGCGTTGCCACCTTCTGCCGTGACAGCGAGAGGGCGACCGGCCCGTCGCCGCGCTCGAGCGCGACCTTCCAGGCGACCGCCGTCTCGTTGGCGTCGGCCGGGCGGATGAACCAGAGGTGCGGGATCGCGCGCAGGGCCGCGTACGTCTCGACCGGCTGGTGGGTCGGCCCGTCCTCGCCAAGCCCGACCGAGTCGTGCGTCCAGGCCCACACGACCGGCAGCTCCATCAGCGCCGAGAGCCGCACCGCGGGGCGCATGTAGTCGCTGAAGATCAGGAAGGTCGAGCCGTACGGCTTGACGCAGCCGCCGTGGACGCGCGATGCCGTTGACGATCGAGCCCATCGCGTGCTCGCGGATCCCGAACGCGATGTTCCGACCCGCCCAGTCGCGGGAGAAGAGCCCGCCGCCGACGAACTCCGTGTACGTCGACTCGACGAGATCGGCAGCACCGCCGATCATGGTCGGGACGGCAGACTTGAACGCCTGCATCACCGTCTTGCCCGCGGCACGGGTCGCGATCTCCTCGCCCGCCGCGAACGTGCGGCGGCGTCCACGTCCCGATCCGGCCGGCCCAGGCGTCGTCCCAGCGCTCCCGGTCGGCGGGGAACGCCTTCGACCAGGCCTCGAACGTCTCGCGCCACTCCCGTTCGAGCTGCGCGCCGCGGGCCTTCTGGTCCATGTGCTCGGCGACCTCGTGTGGCACGAGGAACTGCTGCTCGGGATCCCAGCCGAGCGCGCGTTTCGTCGCCGCCACCTCGTCGGCACCGAGCGGCGACCCGTGCGCGCCGGCGGTGTCGACCGCCTTCGGTGCCCCGAAGCCGATGTGTGAGCGCACGATCACCATCGACGGCCGCTCGGTCTCGGCCTGCGCGTTCGCAATCGCAGCACGCAGCGCAGCGAGGTCGTTGACGTCGGCAACCGACTGCACGTGCCAGCCGAGCGCGTCGAATCGCTTCGCCCGGTCCTCGGTGAACGAGATCGACGTCGTCCCGTCGATCGTGATGTGGTTGTCGTCGTAGAAGTAGATGAGCTTGCCGAGCCCGTTGGTGCCGGCGATCGAGCCCGCCTCGTACGAGAGACCCTCCATCAGGTCGCCGTCCGAGCAGATCGCGTAGACGCGGTGGTCGACGTGCTCGTGGTGCGGCCGGTTGAACGTGCCGGCGAGGAACCGCTCGGCGAACCCCATCCCGACCCCGTTGGCGAACCCCTGGCCGAGCGGGCCGGTCGTCACCTCGATGCCGTCGGTGTGCCGGAACTCGGGATGGCCGGGCGTGCGCGATCCCCACTGCCGGAACTGCTTCAGCTCGTCGAGCGAGAGGTCGTAGCCGGTCAGGTGCAGCGCGGAGTACTGGAGGACGCAGGCGTGCCCGGCGCTCAAGATGAAGCGGTCGCGGTTCGCCCAGTGCGGGTTCGCCGGGTTGTGCCGCATCACCTCGACGTAGAGCAGGTAGGCGAGCGGCGCGAGCGCCATCGCCGTGCCGGGGTGCCCTGCGTTCGCCTTCTGCACGGCGTCCATCGACAGCGTGCGAATGGTGTCGATGGAGAGCTGTTCGATCTCGGAGTTGGCCACGCCGTCCGCTCCTCGTCAGTCGCTTCCCGCGAGCGTAACGACTATCGAACGGTGGCCGCGCCGGCTCGGATCTCCTCCTTCAGCGCCGCTTCCGTGTCCTCGTCCTGGCCTGCGATCGCGGCCGCCAGCGAGCGCCGACCCGCGGGTGAACCGGAAGATCGCGGCCCCTTCGGCGAAGTCGCCTTCGAGCGACGTCGAGTCGTGGCCCGCGGCGTCGCCGAGGTACTTGAAGCTCCGCCCGAACTCCTCGGAGAAGAACGCCGACACGATGTCGTAGCGCTCGTCGGCGCCGGCCAGGATGTGGCCGAGCGTCGTGCCGTGGTACGCGGCGTTCGACCAGTGCTCGATCCGGCGGTGAGCGGCCGAAGACGGGGTCGTAGAACTCGGCGACGTCGCCGATCGCATACACGCCCGGTCGCGCCGTGGCGAACCGCTCGTCGACGACGACCCCGCTCCGCACCTCGAGCCCGGCCGCCTGGGCGAGCTCGACGTTCGGGGCGACGCCGATCCCGGCGACGGTCAGATCGGCCGCCGGGATCTCGGAGCTCGAGAGGCGCAGGTCGACCCCGCGCTCGCGGTAGAGGGCGTGCAGGGCCTCCGACAGAGGCGGCGCCTGGAGCGGGGCGAACACCATCGAGTCGCGCACGACCTGGGTCACCTTGACGCCGCGCTGGGTGAGTGAGGCCGTGATCTCGCAGCCGATGAAGCCGCCGCCGATCACGACCGCCGTCTCGGCCCCGGCGGCGCGCTCGCGGAGCGACAGCGAGTTGTCGATCGTGCGGAACGTCTCGGCACCCGGAAGCGGCTTCGGCCGCGCACCGGTCGCGAGCACGACGGTCTCGGCCTGGACGTCGTCGAGCGACGCGATCGTCTCGCCGCGCCGAAGATCGACGTCGTGCTCGGAATACCACTCGGCGGGATGGACGAACGCATCTGCCGGCTCGGCCTCTCCACGCAAGAGCTTCTTCGAGAGCGGCGGCCGGTGGTACGGCGGGTGCGGCTCGCCGGCCCAGATCGTGATCGGCTCCGCGCCACCCGCCTCGCGGTAGCTCTCGACCAGCTTTGCCGCGGCAAGGCCGCCGCCGACGATCCCGATCATCCGGTTCTCCTTGTCGCTCGAGTGGCCCGTAAGTGTTCCATGACGCGGGTACCGTGCCGCCATGGCTGTGCTGATCGCCTCGGCGCTCCGCAAGGAGCTGTCCGGCGACGTGCTGTTCGACGGCGTCTCGTTCAAGGTCGAGCGGCGCGACCGGCTGGCGCTCGCCGGCCCGAACGGGGCCGGCAAGACGACGCTGCTGCGCGCGCTCACGGGGGAGGTGTCGCTCGAAGGCGGAGAGCTCGCGTGGGAGAAGGGAACGCGGATCGCGCTGCACGACCAGCGTCCGCCCGCGGAGAGCGACCGGCCGCTGCGCGACTACGTCCTGCGGGCACTGCCGACCTCGCGGCCGTCGAGGAGGAGCTGCGCACGCTCGAGCGTGCGATGGCCGACGGCGACCACGACTGCGGCGACGCTGAGCCGCTACTCGGCGGCGCAGGCGCGCCTCGAGCACGCGGGCGGCTACGACTGGCGCGACCGGGCGGCAGCCGTCGTCCGCGGCCTGGGCTTCACCGACGCACGACCTCGACCGGCCGCTCTCGCACGTTCTCGGGCGGCGAGCTGACGCGCGCCTCGCTCGCACGGGCGCTCGCGTCGCAGCCCGACCTGCTGCTGCTCGACGAGCCGACGAACCACCTCGACATCGAGTCGCTCGAGTGGCTCGAGAGGCATGCTGAAGACGATCGACGCGGCCGTGATCCTCGTCGCGCACGACCGCTGGTTCCTCGAGGCCGTGACGACCGCGGTGCTGGAGCTGGACAGCGGCCGCTCGACGTACTTCCCCGGCGCGTGGCACGTCTGGCGCCGCGAGCAGGCCGCCCGGGCGCTCCACCAGGCGAAGACGGCCGCACGGCAGACCGAGCAGCTCGCCAGGCTCGAACGGTTCGTCGAGCGCTTCCGGTGCCAAGGCGTCGAAGGCGAAGCCAGGCGCAGTCGAAGGTCAAGCAGATCAAGCGGCTCGAGGCGCAGCGCGTCGTCGCGCCGGCCGGGCAGCGGCGCACGCTCGGCTTCGAGTTCCTGAAGCCCGCCCGCTCGGGCCGCGACGTGCGTCGTCGTCGACGACCTCTCGCTGCGAGCGGGCGACAAGGAGCTGCTCGACGGGTGCCGACGTTCGCGATCGAGCGCGGCGAGCACGTCGCGCTCATCGGTCCGAACGGGTCGGGCAAGACGACGCTGCTCGAGACGATGCTCGGTCGCGCGGCCGGTCGAGCGCGGCCGTGTCCGGACGCGGGCACGGAGTCGAGGCCGCCTACTTCTCGCAGCACGAGGCGGAGCTCGACGAGCGCGGCTCGGTGCTCGACGCGGCGATGAGCGGCACGGGCCTGAAGCGGCCGGAGGCGCAGAAGCTGCTCGGCCGCTTCCTCTTCTCGGGCTGGGACGAGCACGAGAAGCCGGTCGCCGCGCTCTCGGGCGGCGAGCGCCGCCGGCTCGCGCTCGCGATCGTCGTCGCCTCGGGGGCGAACCTGCTCGTGCTCGACGAGCCGACGAACCACCTCGACCTCGAGTCGCGCGAGTCGCTCGAGGCGGCGCTGGAGGCGTTCCCCGGCACGATCCTGCTCGTCTCGCACGACCGCGCGCTGCTCGACGCGGTCGCCAGCCGGCTGCTCGCGGTCGAGGACGGCAGGCTCGCGTCGTACCCGGGCGGCTGGGCCGACTACGCGCGCGCACAGGAGGCCGACGCCGCGCCGCCGCCGCCGCCGCCGCAGCCGAAGCGCGAGCGGCCGAAGCGGCCGCCGAAGCCGAAGGCGAGCCCGATCGAGCTGGTCGAGGCGGAGGTCGCGCGCGCCGAGGCTCGCGTCGCCGAGCTCGAGCGGAAGCTCGCCGACGACTGGCACGACGTCGGCCCTGGTCGCGGCGCACCGCGACGCGCGCGACGACCTCGACGGCGCTGCTCAGCCGCTGGGAAGCGCTGTTCGAAGCGAGCGGATCGACGACTCGGTGATCGGGTCGAGGACGAGGATCGCCTCGTCCGCCCCGGCCTCAGCGAGGGCGGCGAGCTCGGAGGCCAGGTCTGCGGCGTCGACCGGCGGCGCCTCGGGGCGGAACGGCCGCTCTCCGCCCCGCCGTCGACAGCCACGAGCAGGCAGGCGCTCCGGCGCACGTCGTTCGGGTCGCGACCCGCGCGCTCGCAGGCCTCGTCGATCGTCGAGTTGAGCGCACCGAAGCCTGCTGCGCGGTTCCCGAACTGCGTCGTACCAGGTGTTCCACCACGTCGACGTGCGGCAGCGTCGCGGCGAGCAGGCGCGGCCCGGTGCCGCCGACCATCAGCTCGGGCGTCCGTGCCGAGCGGCGGCAGCAGCAGGGCGTCGTCGAGCCGCGTGGAACTCCCCGTCGAACGTGACGCGGTCGCCGTCGAGGAGGCGCCTGACGATCGGTCGAACGCCTCCTCGAACCGCGAGACGCGGCGGTCGAACGGCAGCCCGAAGGCACGGAACTCTGCCTCGTTCCAGCCCGACGCCGAGGGCGACGCGAAGACGCCCGCCGCTCACCTCGTCGACGGCCGCCGCGGCGCGGGCGAGCATTGCGGGCGGCCGGAACGCGGTGCACGCGACGAGCGGGCCGAGCTCGACGCGGCTCGGTGGCGGCGGCGATCGCCGCCAGCACCGACCAGCAGTCCCACGGCCCGCGCTCGGGCGAGCCGTCACCGCGGTAGAGGAGATGGTCGCCGACCCAGACCGAGTCGAACCCCGTCTCCTCGGCGGCGACCGCCAGCCCTCGCAGCTCCGGCCAGCGCACGTCGCGCTCGACCTCCGGGAGCTGGACCCCGACCCTCACGCCCAGAACGCCTCGAAGGCCGGCGGATCGCTGGGGATCGCGGTGATGTGCTGCCAGACGCCGTCGCGGTGGTCGATCAGCAGCACCTGGTCGATGTCGAGCTCGCAGCCCGAGCCGGCGGCCGCGCGCGCGATAGACGGCGACGGCGTGGTCGTCGTCGGCGAGCGCCCAGCGAAGCTCGCTCAGATACGTGCCTCCGGTGAGACGGCGCGTCTCGCGGAACAACTCGAAGATGCGGGCGCGGCCCTCGTAGCGCTGCGCCACCGGCACGGTGCCGTTGACGACCCAGACGGCGTCCTCTGCGATCACGTCGAAGAGCGCGCGCGGGTCGCCGCCGACGAAGGCGTCGAAGACGCGGCGGATCCCGGCGAGCGCCTCAGCGTTCAAGCGGCGCCAGCGTCAGCCCGTAGCCCTCGAGCTGCGAGTGGTAGAGCTCGGCGAGCTCGCGGTGCCCCGACCAGACGAGCGCCTGCCCGCTCGTGTGGATCCGGTTCGCGAGTGCCATCCCACGGTCGTAGTCGACGCCCGGGATCGTCTGCGCGAGCGCAAAGGCGACGCCTTCGAACGTGTTGTGGTTGTCGTTCAGGACGATCACGCGCCAGGCGTCGCCGGTGCCCGGAACCCGTGCCGCGGCGGGTGCGTTCCCTCGGAGGAGTGACGGTGGTCATGCCGGATCGAGGGTATCGATCACGGCCTCGGCGATCACCTTCAGCGGCCGGCCCGACACCTGGCTCGCCTTGCGCAGGCGCGCGAACGCGTCGCTCTCGGAGAGCCCTTCCTTGGCCATCAGCAGTCCCTTCGCGCGCTCGATCGCCTTGCGCGCCGCGAGCGCCTCGGCGAGCGACTCCGCTTCGTCGCGCACGGCGGCGAGCTCCTGGTGACGCGCCCGCGCCGTTGCGATCGCGGGCACGAGATCCTGTTCGCGGAACGGCTTCACGAGGTAGCCGAAGACCCCCGCCTCGACGGCGCGCGCGACGAGCTCGTCCTGGCCGTACGCGGTGAGCATCACGATCGGGATCGGCCGCTCGGCGAGGATCGTCTTCGCCGCCTCGATACCGTCGAGCCGCGGCATCTTCACGTCCAGGATCGCAAGGTCGGGCTCGTGGTCGCGGGCGAGCGAGACGGCCTCCTCGCCGTCGCGCGCTTCGGCGACGACCTCGTGTCCCGCCCGCTCGAGCAGGTCGCGCAGGTCGAGCCGGATGATCGTCTCGTCTTCCGCGATCAGGATCCGCATGACACATAGACTCGCACGATGCTGCAGATCGACGAAAACGCGCTCGAGGCGTTCAGGGGGCTCGGGTCGATTCGCATCTCCGGCGCCGAGCAGGACGGCGAGGTGGAGCTCGAGATCGAGGAGGCGTCCGAGCCGGCGAACGACGACGACCAGATCGTCGAGCGCGACGGCGTGAAGATCTTCCTGAACCGCGTCGCCGCCGCAGCCCTCGACGACCAGGTGATCGGCATCGAATCGCACGACGACCACTTCCACTTCACGTTCGAAGACCAACCCAGCTAGCCGCGCCCCGCGAGGACCTGCGCCGACCCGACACGTCCGGTGTCAGACACGGACACGAAAGTGTCACGCCTTCGTGTCGAGAGTGTCACGAGCGCAGGATCCAGCGGCGTTCCGGCCCGCAACCGCGGTGTCAGACACCGGGTGGAACGAGATTGCGGAGACGGATCCCGCTGAACTCGAGGCTCGACCCGATCACCTGCTGCCACAGGGCGTTCAGGTCGGAGACGATGCGCAGCTCGATGCCGGCGGCGGCGTGGCGTTCCAGCAGGTCGCCGAGCGGTGACACGTCGAGCGGTTCGACCGGCTCGCGCGAGACCCAGTAGCCGGCCGCGCGCTCGTAGCGCTCGAACGTGGCGGGCGGGAGGCGATAGGCGAAGAGCTGCGCCACACGCAAGCGGCCCAGCCAGTCGGCCTGGAGCGCATGGACGCGCCTCGCCCGGTCGCCGGTCAGGAACCGCTCGACGTCGGCTTCGGTTGTCGACTCGACTGCCCAGAACGTGCCACGCGGGCAGTCGCGCGGGAACCAGTAGGCCGGCACGTGCTCGTCGTCGCTCGCCCAGACGAGCGCCTCGGGCGAGTCGTGGCCGGCGTTCGCCCGCGGCTCGAAGCGCGGGATCGTGCCGTCCTCGCTGACGTGCCACAGCTCCACCCGCGGAGGCTAGCCCGCCGCCATCGCCTCCTTCGCGACGAGCGTCTGCGCGAGCATCCACGGCGTCCCGTCCGGGTCGTAGAAGGTCGAGAGCCGCACCATCTTCGGGATCTCGTGCCAGTCCTCGACCTTCACGTCCTGTGCGCGAAGCTCGGCGATCGCGGCGTCGATGTCGCGAACGCCGAACGTCGGCGTCAGGTTGCCCTGCGCCACCGTCTCGGTCTGCCCGAGGCCGATGTTGAAGCCGAACGGCGTCTTCAGCTCGCACCACCCGTACTCCTCGAGCTCGTAGACGAGCTCGAAGCCGAGCACGTCGCGGTACCACGCAAGCGACCGGTCGTAGTCGCTGACACCGACCGAGATGACGCAGTTCTCAGGGTTGTAGTCGATCGCCATGCTCGCCTCCGTTGTCGTCTGAGTGACATGTTTTTATACTTCCTACTCTTATATGTCAACCACTGATTTGATCGGGCTCTTTCACCATCGCTGGGCGCCGCCGGCGCTGTCGCTGCTCGCCGAACGCGGCGGCGCGCGCTTCGTCGAGCTGCAGCGACGGCTCGGCGTCGGGCGCGAGTCGCTGGTCCGGGCGCTCGACTCGCTGATCGAGCAGGGGCTCGTCCGGCGCAACACCGGCTACGGCCATGCGCTGCGACCCGAGTACGTGCCGACGGCAAAGGGGCGGCAGGCCGCGGCCGTCGCAACCCGCGTGCTCGCGTCCGGCGACAACGACCTGCTGCTCCGGAAGTGGTCGGTTCCCGTGCTCGCCCAGCTCGGCGAGGCTCGCCGGTTCTCCGAGCTGCGCGTCGCGCTCGGGGACGTGACCCCGCGCGCCCTCGCCCTCGCCTTGCAGGAGCTCGAACGCGCCCGCCTCGTCCGGCGCGAGGTGCTGCCGACGAGGCCGCCGTCGACGGTCTACCGCACGACCGTTCGCGGCCGGCGCGTCCACGACGCGCTCTAGCGGGGGAAGACGACCTCGGCGCGCGTGCCGCCGTCCGACCGAAGCTCGAGCGTGCCGCGCAGCTCGTCGCGCACGAGCGCGCGCACGATCGAGAGGCCCGTGCCGCCGGCCTCGCCCTCGCCGACGCCGGCGCCGTCGTCGGCGATCGCGAGCACGACGTCGCCGAACCGCGGGCCGCCAGCTCGACGCGCGACGCGATGTCCGCCGTGCTCGAGCGCGTTCTGCAGCAGCTCGGAGAACACGAGCGCGAGCGCCGTCGCGCGAGCGCCCGGCAGCGCCACGGTCTCCAGAGACGACGTGACCTCCTTCCCGCCGCCGACACCTTGCACGAGCATCGACCGCAGGCGCTCGATCAGGTCGGCGAGGTCGACGTCCTCGTCGCGCCGCTCCGTCAGCAGCTCGTGGACGGCGGCGATCGCCAGGATCCTGTTGACCGAATGCTCGAGCGCCTCGCGCGGGTCGATCGCGTCGCCGGACGCGGGCCTGCAGCCGCAGCAGCGACGCGACCGTCTGCAGGTTGTTCTTGACGCGGTGGTGGATCTCCTGGGCGAGCACCCCGCGCATCACCGCGCGGCCGTGCTCGAGCGCGACGGCGGCGTGGGTCGCGATCGACGCGAGCAGCTCACCGTCCGCCGGCGGTGAACGGCGTCTCGCGGTCGGCGACGAGCTCACCGATCTGGCGGCCGCGCCAGCGCAGCGGCTGCCGGATCGCGTGCGTCGCCGGCAACGCCTTCGGGCCAGGCGATCCGCCCGTCGTCGAGCACGAGCGCTGCGCCGGTCGCCGAGAGCGCGTCCATCGTCGTCTTGACGATCGCCTCGAGCGACTCCTCGAGGTAGAGCGAGTTCGAGACCGCTTCGGAGATGCGTGCCAGCGCCTCGAGCTCGTGCACTCGTCGCTGCGCCTCGGCGTACAGCTTCGCGTGCTCGATCGACTGCGCGACCTGGGCCGCGATCGCGAGCAGCAGCTCGACCTCGTCCTCGACGAAGGCCCGCGGCCAGCTGCGTGCGGACGTTCAGCGCACCCTCGAGCGTCCCGTCGCGCGTCAGGATCGGCACCGCCAGGATCGACTCGTACTCGATCCTCGGGCAGGTTCGGGAAGTTCTTGAAGCGCGGGTCGAGGTGCGCCTGTGACTCGATCATCACGGGCGCGCGTGCGGCCGCCGCCGTGCCGGTGATCCCTTCGCCCGGCCGCATCCGGGGCCGGCGCGTCAGCTCTTCGACGTGTGAGCCGTGCGTCGCGCGGAGCACCAGCTCGTTCGAGCGTTCGTCGTAGAGGTAGACGAAGCACGCGTCGGCCTCGAGGGCCGAGGCGACGTTGGTCGCGACCTGCGAGAGCACCTCCTGGAGGTCGAGCGTCGAGTTGACCGCCTCGATCGTCTCGGTGAGCAGCTTCAGGTGCCGATCGCGTGTTTCCATCCGACCTGCAAGGGTACGCTCGGCACGTGAGCACCTACGAGTGGCTCCTGATGATCCACGTCACGGGAGCGTTCCTGCTCTTCGGTGGAGGTCGTGAGCGCCGGCATCTTCAACGCTCGCGCCTGGCGCGCAGAGCGCCCGAGCGAGATCGCCTTGCTCTACCGCCTGATCGGGCGCGTGTCCCTGCCGGCGATCGGCATCGGCTCGTTCACGACCCTGCTGATCGGGCTGTGGCTCGTCCATCACGCCGGCTACTCCTACGGCACCTTCTGGGTGTGGGCGGCGATCGTGCTCTGGGCGCTCGCCGCTGCGCTCGGCAGCCGGGGCGGCCGGTATCAGACGAAGGCGGGCGAGGAGGCCGAGCGCCTGGCGCAGTCCGGTGACGCGCTGACGCCCGAGCTGCGGGCGCTCGTCCGCGACCCGCTCGGCAACGCTCTTTCCTACGGATCCGGCCTGACGCTCATCTTGATCCTGGTCCTGATGATCTGGAAACCCGGCCAGTGATCGCAGCCGTCAGACCCCACGCGTGGGACTTCCCGCTCTTCCTGCACGTGCTCGGCGCGACGCTGCTCTTCGGCGCCGTCTTCGCCACGGCCGGGGTCTCGATCGCCTCCTGGCGCCATCCCGGCGTTCCGGCGCTCGCGCGCTCTGCCTTCTGGGCGCTTCTTGCCGTCGCGATCCCCGCCTGGGCGCTGATGCGCGGTGGCGCCGCATGGATCTACAGCAAGGAGGGGTGGACGGGCAACAACGATCCGACCTGGATCGGGATCGGCTTCATCGCGGCCGAGCCCGGGCTCCTCGTGCTGCTGGTCGCCCTCGGCTTCGCCTTCTGGTGGCAGCGGTCGGGCAAGCCGGTCGCCGGCCGCGTCGTGGCCGGGCTGTCGACGCTGTACGCCCTGCTGCTGACGGTCGCGTGGCTCGCGATGTCCGGCAAGTGGGGCTGAGTCTGGCTCTAACAAAAGCTTTACCGCAGCAGAGGGAGAATCCTCGCAAACGGGGAATAGGTTCCCCGCAATGAGTGCCCTCGCCATCGACCTTCGCCGCACGACGGGCTTCCTCGTCGCAGACGCGCGGGGCCGCGTGGTCGGAACGGTCGAAGGCCCGATGTACGGCACCTCACCCGAAATGCCCGACGCCCTCTCGGTGCGCTCAGGCTGGCTCGCCCGCCGCCGCCGCATCGTCCCGGCCGACTCGATCGAGCAGATCGACGACGGCTCGAAGGTGATCGGCCTGCGCGTCGACCGCGAGTCGATCCGCACGTTTCTCTAAGCCGCTCGTCGTAACACCTGCGGTCGGCCGCGGTCCACGTGTGTGATGACCGACGACTCGGATCCGCGGCCCTACGGTCGACGCGCGTTTCTCGCTCTGCTCGCAGGAGGCGCCTCGTCGTTCTTCTGGGCGCCGGCCGCCAGTCGCGTCCTCTCGCCGTTGACGTCCGGCGTTTCCCAGCTGCTCGGGAACCTCCTCCCGGTCGGCGGCTGGCGGATCTACACGATCTCCGGCTCGATGCCGCTGTTCGACCCGAGAACGCTGGCGCCTCGAGATCGGCGGCCTCGTCCGTCGGCCGCTGAGCCTCGACTACGAGCAGCTCCTGCGACTGCCGCGGGCGCGGCAGGTCTCGACGTTCCACTGCGTCACCGGCTGGACGGTGAAGGACGTGCACTGGGCGGGCGTCCGCCTCAGGCACCTGTTCGACCTGGCCGGCGTGCTGCCGGGGGCACGGGCGGTGCGGTTCGTGTCGGCCGAGGAGCCGTACAACGACTCGCTCACGCTCGACACAAGCGCTGCTGCCCGACGTGATGCTGGCGCTCGAGCTCGACGGCCGGCCGCTGTCCCGGCCGCACGGCGCGCCGGCGCGCGTCGTGATCCCCGAGATGTACGGCTACAAGGGCGTCAAGTGGCTCAACCGCATCGAGCTGCTGCCGGCCCAGCCGACGGGATACTGGGAAGGCCTCGGTTACGACCAGAACGCGTGGGTCGGGAGGTCGAACGGCTACGGCTCGTAACCGTCGCCTGGCACGCTTCACCCGGACCGAACGAGCCGTCCACTGGGTCCACGCGAGCGCGTTCCTGGTCCTGCTCGGAAGCGGCCTCTGCCTCTACCTGCCGAGCCTCGCCGAGGCGGTCGGCCGCCGGCCGCTGCTCAAGTCGATTCACGTCTATACGGCCGTCGCCTGGCTCGTCGCCCTGGTCGCCATCCTGATCGCCGGCGACCGGCGCAGCCTGCGCGCGACGCTGCACGAGATCGACACGTTCGACCGCGACGACCGCGACTGGCTCCGCCGCCGCCGCGCACCGCAAGGCCGCCTGAATGCGGGCCAGAAGCTGAACGCGATCATCACCGCCGCGTTCGCGGTGCTCTTCACGGTCACGGGGGTACTGCTCTGGTACGGCGAGCGCGACACGCGCTTCCGCTTCGCTGCAGACGATCCTGATCCACGACTGGTTGATGTACGCCTCGTTCTTCCTCTTCCTCGGCCACCTCTACCTGAGCCTCATCCACCCGGCCACACGCCACGCCCTGAACGGCATGACGCGCGGCTGGGTCGACGCCGAGTGGGCTCGCGCGCACCATTCCAAGTGGGCATCCGAAGCAGAGCGCGATCAGCCCTGAACGTTCCCCGGGTCACAGCCATTCGCCGCCGAAGCCGGGCTTCGCCCGGCGGGAGGCGCAGTCAGGTCCCGCAGGCGGCGATCCCGGAAGGGAGGGCCTCGGGAGGGAAACCCGTGGTTTCCCTCCCGACTAAAGGACAGTTAAGTAGCGATCCAGCTCCCACTGGGTCAGCTGAACGCGGTACTCGTCCCACTCCTTCCGCTTCAGCTTGACGTAGTTGTCGAAGATGTGGTCGCCGAAGGCGCGCCGAAGCAGGTCCGACTGCGCGAACTCGTCGATCGCCTCGCCGAGCGTCTCGGGGAGCGAGACGATGCCGCGCTCACGCCGTTCCTCGGCTGAGAGGTGGTAGAGGTTCGAGTCCATCGGCGCCTCGAGCTCGTAGCCCTTCTCGATGCCCTCGAGCCCGGCATGGAGCAACGCAGCGAACGTCAGGTACGGGTTACAGGCCGGGTCGGGACAGCGGATCTCGGCACGCGTCGCCTGCTCCGAGCCGGGCTTGTAGAGCGGGATCCGGATCAGCGCCGAGCGGTTTCGCTGCGACCAGGCGACGTAGACC
The DNA here is from genome assembly GCA_963819535.1 of uncultured Actinomycetes bacterium. GTDB lineage: Bacteria > Actinomycetota > Thermoleophilia > Gaiellales > Gaiellaceae > PALSA-600. The sequence continues at coordinate 188,532 of CAWFWL010000001.1, forward strand.
GGTGCCTCGAAGCCCGGCACGAGCCGCTTGTACGAGTTGACCCACTGCGCGAACACGGGCGCCAGCTCGCGCGCGTGCCGCAGCAGGCCGGCGATGAACTGCTTGCCGACTGCGGACAGGTTGTGGTCGTCGCTGCCGTCGAAGAACTGGTTGCGGCCGTCGGTGAAGAGCGACATGTGCGTGTGCATCCCCGAGCCGTTCTCGCCGAACAGCGGCTTCGGCATGAACGTCGCGTAGACGCCGTTCTTCGCGGCGACCTCCTTGACGATCAGCCGGTAGGTGATCGTCTGGTCGGCCATGTCGAGCGCCGAGGCGTAGCGCATGTCGATCTCGTGCTGCGAGGGCGCGACCTCGTGGTGGTGGTACTCGATCCCGATCCCGACCGACTCGAGCGCGCGGATCGTCTCGTTGCGCAGCTCAGTCGCCGCGTCGAGCGCGGTCATCGCGAAGTAGCCGCCCTCGTCGAGCGTCTCCGTGCCGCGGTTGTCCTTGAAGAGGAAGTACTCGAGCTCGGGCCCGATGTTGAACGTGTCGAAGCCCATCGCCTTCATCCGGTCGAGCGCCTGGCGCAGCACGTAGCGCGGATCGCCCTCGTAGGGCACGCCGTCCGGCTTGACGACGTCGCAGATCATGCGGCCTACCTTCGCCTCGCCCTCACGGGCGGGCATGATCCGGAACGTCGCGGGGTCCGGGATCGCGACCATGTCCGACTCCTCGATCGCGTTGAAGCCGGTGATCGACGAGCCGTCGAAGCCCATCCCGTCGTCGAGGGCGCCCTCGATCTCGGACGGGGTGATCGCGAAGCTCTTCAGGTGCCCCTCGATGTCGGTGAACCAGAAGAGGACGTACTCGACCCCTTCCTGCTCGATCTGCTTGAGAACGGCCTTGCGGGCCGCCGGGTCGGACGTCGCCCGGTCCTTGCTCTCGATCATCGCCACGATTACCTGCTCCTCTCGAAAATGAAAAAGACCCCAGGAGCCCACGACCTGGGCGCCTGAGGCCTCGTCGCCTCAAAACCGGGCCGAGCCTATCAGTCCGGGCGGAGCGGGCCGGCAAGATGCACCCACTCGAACGTGCGCTCGTAGCCGAGCTGCTCGTTCACACGCCGCATCGGCGCGTTGGCGAGGTCGTTCTGCGTGCGGAGGTAGCGGGCGCCGGCCCGTTTCGCGGCAGCGATCTGCGCCCGCTTGAGCGCGACCGCGATGCCCCGCCCGCGCGCGTGCCGTGCAACCCCGGTCATCGAGTGCTGGTACGTGTCGTCGGTGAAGCGGGAGACGATGCCGAAGGCGACGACCACGCCGTCCTCGAGCGCGACCTGCGAGAGCTCGCGCGAGGTGAGCCGCCCGAAGTGCCGGGCATGCCAGGTCTGGAAGTCGCCCGTGATGATCGGCGTCCCGGACGGGATGTCCGCGTCCGCCTCGAGAGCGACGGCGTACACGCCGCGGTCGTGCTCCGGCGTCGCAGGGACGATCTCGATGCCCTCCGGCGCCGGAGCGCCGGCGGGCGCCTGCTCGAGATCGAGCGTCACGTCCTGCATGCGGCCGATCTCCTGAAACCCACACTTGCCGTAGTAGGCGAGCGAGTCCGGATCGTCGTGACGGACGACCGCATAGAACCGCGTCTTGCCGAGCTCACGGGCGTGCTCCGCGGCACGAGCGTGCAGCGCCGAGCCGACCCCGTGCCGCCGGTGCCCCGCGACGACACGCAGCGTCACGTACGCGAACTCACCCTCCGGGGCACCGCCGAACTTCGACACCGACGCGGCCCCGACCGGATCGCCGTCGCGAAACGCGAGCAGGTCGAGATGATCGGGCCGCTTCCGGTCGTCGACGACCACGTCGCGCGGCATCGGCGTCTGTGGATGGACACGCGTGCGCACGTCGACGTACGTGTCGATGTCCGCCTCGGTCTCGACCGGGCGCACCTCGATCACGGCAGCGGCCCGTGCATCGTCAGCACCCGCGAGCGATTCTCGTAGCCGAGGCTCGCGTTCAGCGCCTGCATCCCCTCGTTGCCCCGTTGCGTCCAGGTGACGAGCTCGACGACGCCCGCTTCGGAGGCCCAGTGGAGCTGCGTAGCTTGAGCGCCCGTGCGATGCCGCGGCGGCGGTGGTCGCGCCGCACGACCGTCAGCCCGTGCTCGGCGGTCGCCGACCCGTTGCCGTGCTCCATCAGCCCGGCATAGCCGACGAGCTCGCTCCCCTCGAATGCAACGAACGACCCGTCGGCGCGTGTCGCCTCTTCGCGGAGCCAGGTCGCCTTCGGGAACGTGACGGGGCCGGGCAGCGGCAGGTCCTCGTACCCCTCGAGCGCGACCGGCCAGACGGCCTCGAGCAGCTCCTCGCGCCGCGCCGCCAGCGAGACGACCTCGATCCCGTCGGGGATCACCGGCTCGGGCTCGATCCCGACGAGACGTACCTGCTCGAGCTGGTAGTCGACCTCCTCGAGGCCGTAGGTGCGCGCGAACGCGAAGGCGGCGGCGTCTTCCGCATCCACGAAGCCGCTGACGCCCGAGCGGCCGAGCGCCCGACCGTGGTCGGCCAGCACCCGCACGAGCTCGCGTCCGACGCCCCGCCGCCGGTGATCGGGAAGGACGCGCGCGGCGATGAACGCGCGCTCGCCGAAATGCGACGGCGCCGCGATGCCGCAGCCCGCAAGCGTCCCCTCACGCTCGGCGAGCAGCAGCAGGCGGCCGGGCTCGTCCGTCGCGACGAGCTGCTCGGCGGTGATCGGCTCGTTCGGGACGACGCGGCTCTTGAGCGTCGCCCATGCCTCGAGGTCGGCCGGTGTCGTCACGACCCGCAGCTCGATCATCCCGACCTCTTCAGCTTGCCGTGCTGCTTCGCGTAGCGCTCGCCCGCCCGGAACACGACCAGGCCGATCGGGATCGAGAACGCCCCGATCACGAGCAGCGGCCAGACGTCCGCCCAGCGCAGCCCGGCGCCGGCCAGGATCTGGTCCCGGTTGCCGCGCAGCGCATACGTCGCGGGCGAGATCTTCGCGATCCACTGCATCCACGACGGCAGGACACTCACCGGGTAGTAGACGCCCGAGACGACCAGCATCAATCCCTGCGCGACGAAGCCGAGCTGCGTGCCCTTCTCCGGCGAGATCAGCGGCAGGACCGCGGTCATCATCCCGACGCCGATGAACGACACCGACGCGATCGCGAGCAGCGCGATCGCCGCGGGATAGTTCGCGTGGGGCAGGTGGATGCCGATGAACGCCACGACGGCGACGAAGATCAGCGACGCGCGGACCAGCCCGTAGATCACCGCGTACACGCCCATGCCGATCAGGTGCACCGGGCGCGAGACCGGCGCCATGAACGTGTACTCGATCGTGCCCTCCCAGCGCTCCCACGCGACGGTCTCGGTGACGATCTCGAAGATGATCCCGAGGAACGCCCAGATGACGCCGCCGACGAGCAGCTTCGTCGCGAGCTCGTTCCGCGCCGCCGGCGAGATGTCGACCCCGCGCGAGATGAAGACGATCGTCAGCGTGTTCGCGATCGTCCAGAGCAGGAACGCGAGGTCCCAGAGCAGGTAGCGCCTGGTCAGGTAGAGGTTGCGCTCGACGACGCCGTAGAGGCCGATCAGCTCGTCGCGAAGCACCCGCCTGCGCGTGAAGGTCAGGTCTGGCATTGACGGTCATGCGAACACCTCCCTTTCCTCGTCTTCCTCGGTCTGTTCGTCCTCGTACGTGCGGCCGGTCGCGGCGAAGAACGCCTCCTCGAGCGTCTCGACGCCGTAGCGCTCCTTCACCGCCTCTACCGGCTCGAGGAAGAGCAGCGCGCCACGGTCGAGCAGGCCGATGCGGTCGGCGAGCTCCTCGGCCTCGTTCATGTCGTGCGTGCAGAGCAGGATCGTCGAGTCGTGCCGCTGCCGGATCTCGCGGATGAAGGTCTGCACCTCCTGCTTCGAGCGCGGATCGAGACCGGTCGTCGGCTCGTCGAGCAGCAGCAGCACGGGCGACGTGAGCAGTGCCCGCGCGAGCGCGACCTTCTGCTGCATGCCGCGCGAGAGGTTCTCCATCGCCTCGCCGCGCCGTGCCGACGGAAAGCCGACCCGCTCGAGGATGACCGGGATCTTCACGTGCGTCTCGCGCGGTCCCATGCCGTAGAACCTCGCCGCGTACGCGAGGTTCTCGGCAGCGCTCATCTTCTTGAAGAAACTTGCCTCGACCGAGACGCGGTTGACCAGGCGCCGCACCGAGCGTGCGTCCTTGAACACGTCGTGGCCGAAGATCTCGGCGCTGCCGCCGTCGGGGAGGAGCAGCGTCGAGAGCAGCCGCACGAGCGTCGACTTCCCCGAGCCGTTCTGGCCGAGGATCGCGACGCACTCGCCGCGCTCCATCGTGAAGGAGACGCTGTCGAGCGCGGTCCGCCTGCGCCTGCCGAGCCGCTTCCGGCGCGTGAAGACCTTGGTCAGATCACGAACTGCAACTGCGCTGACACCTGCACTACGACTTGACACACCATGCTCCTAAGGATCGAAAAAAGAGAAACCGAACGAAGACGCACCTCGACCGCAGCTAGCGGCGAGGTGTCACGTTTCCGTTGGCGATCCCGAACACGATTTCGCAACAATACGCAAACCAACCCCATGAGCGCAAACTCTCAACGGCAGACGGCGTTCCACTTACGGATGGCCAGGGGACTCGCCGTCTTGGTGCTCGCGCTTGTGCTCGTTCCGAGCGCATTTGGCGACCCACGGACGGTGAAACCCGACCGCCCGGCGATCAACCGGCTGCTCGACGAGTTCGTCCCTGCCGTCGTCGAGCAGAAGGACCTGAAGCGGGGCTGGCAGCTCGTCGGCGGCGTCTCGCGCGTCGTCAGCTATCGCCAGTGGCTGTCCGGCAACACCTCGGTCCAGTCGTATCCGGCGAAAGGAACGACCTTCCACGGCTGGGTGCTCAACTACTCGTACCCGGGCGACGTCGGGTTCGACCTGCTGTTGCAGTCGAGGAACCCGAAGCAGGGCGCCTGGTCGTTCCGCGCCGAGGCGCAGAAGCAGAACGGCCGGTGGCGGATCACGTCGTGGTATCCCGTCGCGGAGTTCGCGCCTCCCGGACAGGCGGGGCGGGTGAACGGACCCGCCGACCTGGGCGCGGGCGCCGCTGCGTCGGCCGCGACGGGCGAGAGCCGCCTCAGCCCGTGGGTGCTCGTCGCACCGGTTGCAGCGATCGGCGCGCTGCTCGCAGGCGCGCTCGGCTTCGTCGGCGTGCGCTGGCAGAAGCAGCGCAAGCGCGTGCAGGCGATCGAGCAGCTACTCGCGTCCGACCGCTGAGGCTCGCGCGACCTCGATCGCGGCGACCGCCTCGGCGCGGTTTCCGAACCCGCGCGTCTCGGTCTTCTTGTCCTCGAGGTCCTTGTAGACCTGGAAGAAGTGCTCGATCTCGTTGCGGAGCTCGGCCGGGACGTCGTGGATGTCGGAGATGCGCATCCAGGCCGGGTCCTTGAGCGGCACGCAGATGATCTTCTCGTCCGGTCCCTTCTCGTCGGTCATGTGGAACATGCCGACGGCGCGAACGCGGATCCGGCAGCCGGGGAAGGTTGGCTCGCCGACGAGCACGAGCGCGTCGAGCGGGTCGCCGTCCTCGCCCAGCGTGCCCTCGATGTAACCGTAGTCGGCCGGGTAGCTCATCGACGTGAAGAGCCGCCGGTCGAGCGCGATCCCGCCGAGCTCCGGGTCCCACTCGTACTTGTTCCGAGACCCCGACGGGATCTCCACGAAGACGACGCCGTCACTCATTGCCCCGTAAGACTACGGGGGTGAGCCACGACCACGCGCACGACCACGGCGTCTCGGCGGAGACCGAGATCCGCCCGCTCGCCTACGCGCTCGCGCTGATCGTCGCCTTCATGGCGGTCGAGGTGACGATCGCCGTCGTCGCCCACTCGCTGGCGCTGCTCTCGGACGCCGCGCACATGCTCGTCGATGCCGCCGCCCTCGGGATGAGCGTCTGGGCGGCGCGGCTGGCGCGGCGCCCCGCAGAGGGCGGCATGACGTTCGGGTTCCGGCGGGCCGAGATCCTCGCGGCGCAGGCGAACGCCCTCACGTTGCTGTTGCTCGGTGGCGCGATCGTGATCGAGTCGCTGCGCCGGCTCGACTCGCCGCCGGACGTCCGCGGCGGGCTCGTCTTCGGAACGGCGGTGGCCGGAGCCGTCGTCAACCTCGTGGCGCTCTGGCAGGTCGGACGCGCGAACCGCCGCAACCTGAACGTCGAGGGAAGCTTCCGCCACCTGCTGACCGACCTGTACGCCTTCGCCGGGACGGCGCTGGCGGGTCTCGTCGTCTGGACGACCGGCTTCGAGCGCGCCGACCCGATCGCCTCATTGGCCGTCGCCGGGTCGATGCTGGCGACCGCGTGGCCGCTGCTCCGGCGCAGCGGCCGTGTGCTGCTCGAGGCGGCACCGGAGGGCGTCTCGCCCGACGAGGTGGCGGCGGCGATCCGCGAGCACGCGGGCGTCACCGACGTGCACGACCTGCACGTGTGGGAGATCTCGTCCGGCTTCTCCTCGCTCTCGGCGCACGTGCTCGTCGGGCGGGGCGAGGACTGCCACGGGATCCGGCGCGAGCTCGAGGCGCTGCTGCACGATCGCTTCTCGCTCGACCACACGACGCTCCAGGTCGAGCACACGTCCGACCGGCTGCTCGGGATCCAGCCCTTGCGGGACGGCCCCGCGGACGGCTAATCTGAGCGATAGCTGCGCGCCGACGACGGCGCGGGCGGAGGCATTGGGGCCTCACCACTCTCGGGAGTGGTGGGGCCTTTTTCGTTGGTCCAAGACGAAAGGACGAGAGATGATCGACGACACGAGACACTACGTCGGCGCCGAAGCCGAGCCGGCGGAGGCACTCGAATGGGCCGCCGAGACGCAGGCCCAGATGGTCGACCTGAAGTTCTGCGACCTGCTCGGCCAGTGGCAGCACATGACCCTGCCGCTGCGTGCGTTCGGCGAGGAGGCGTTCGACGACGGGCTCGGCTTCGACGGATCGTCGATCAGAGGCTGGCAGGGGATCTCGGAGAGCGACATGCTGCTGATGCCGCAGGCGGACACGGCGACGCTCGACCCGTTCACCGAGGAGCCGACCCTCTCGGTGATCTGCGAGATCGTCGACCCGGTGACGCGCGAGCCGTATGCGCGGGATCCGAGGCGGATCGCGAAGAACGCAGAGCGCTACCTCCTCGAGACCGGCATCGCCGACACGGCGTACATCGGGCCCGAATGCGAGTTCTTCGTGTTCGACTCGGTCGCGTACGGCCTCGACACGAACCGCTCCCACTACGAGGTCGACTCGGCCGAGGGCCACTGGAACTCCGGCACGCCGGGCCTCGGCTACACGGTGCGCCCGAAGGAGGGCTACTTCCCGCCGGCACCGCACGACACACTCCACGACCTGCGCACGGAGATGGTGCTGACACTCGAGCGGCTCGGTATCCCGTGCGAGTTCCACCACCACGAGGTCGCCTCGGGCGGACAGTGCGAGATCGACCTGCGGTTCCAGACCCTGACCCGGATGGCGGATCAGGTGCTGGCGTACAAGTACGTCGTCAAGAACGTCGCGCGGCGTCACGGCAAGACGGCCACGTTCATGCCGAAGCCGATCTTCGGCGACAACGGCTCGGGCATGCACTGCCACCAGTCCCTCTGGAAAGAGGGCACACCGTTGATGGCCGACCGGTCGGGCTACGCCGGGCTCTCGCAGCTCGCACGCGCGTACATCGGCGGTCTGCTCGCCCACGCGCCGGCGCTGCTCGCGTTCTGCGCTCCGACCACGAACTCGTACCGACGGCTCGTGCCGGGCTACGAGGCGCCGGTGAACCTCGTGTACTCGATGCGGAACCGCTCGGCCTGCATCCGGATCCCGATGTACTCCGACGCGCCGAAGGCGAAGCGGATCGAGTTCCGGTGCCCGGACGCGTCGGCGAACCCGTACCTCGCGTTCTCGGCAATGCTGCTGGCGGGCCTCGACGGGATCGAGCGCGGGCTCGACGCGGGCGATCCGGCGGACTACGACCTGTTCGAGGAGGACCGCGGCGTCGCGCAGGTGCCCGGCTCGCTGGGCGAGGCGCTCGACGCCCTCGAGGCCGACCACGAGTTCCTGCTCGCCGGAGGCGTCTTCGGCGAGGACCTGATCTCGACGTGGATCGACTGGAAGCGGCAGAACGAGGTGGACGTCGTCCGCCTCCGGCCGCACCCGGCCGAGTTCTCCCTCTACTACGACTGCTGACGGGCGCCGTGGGAGGGACGTTTGCTAGGTTGGAAGTTCGATGCGCGCAGCTGAGACGACCGCCATGTACGTGCACCAGACGGCGATCTTCGTCTCGCTCCGCAACGCCTGCTAGCCGGCGCTTTCGTCCCTCCCGCCGCCGCCGGCTAGCTCCAGAAGTCTCGCGGGACACACATGCTTCGAACGAAAGGACGGCTCGTCAGATGGCCGACTCGTTGAGAGAACCGACGCAACTCTGGTGCACGTGCGAGAAGCCCTTGCCGGTGCACCTGGCCGACCGGAAGGGCGCCGCCCGCAGCGTCTGTGCGCGCTGCGAGCGACCCCTCCGGCTGACCCTCCGCCTCGCCGGCTAGATCACCTGATCGTGAACGACACCGTGACGTCTGCCGTCACATCGGCCGTGCCCGGCTCGATGGGCGTCGACGCATCCTTCGCAGCGAGCGCCACCGGGCCGCGGAACACCGGCTGCCCGGCGGCGCTCTGCTCGACGACGGTCGAGACGGGGCCGACGCCGAACCCACCTGCGTCGGCGATCGCGAGCGCCTTCGCGCGTGCGTCGGCGACGGCCTTCTTCAGCGCATCGCGGTAGAGCGCGTCCTGATCGGACAGCCCGAGCGACGGGCCGTCGACGGTGTTCGCACCTGCACCGACCGCGGCGTCGATCAGCGCGCCGGCGCCGGCGATCTTCGCCTTCGCGGACACCGTGTTCTGCGCCGTGTAGCCCGTGACCTTGCCCTGCTGGTCTGTGGTCGGGTACAGCGAGACCTGCTGGGTCTGGACGTTCTCGCCGCCCGCCTTCTTGAGGGCCGCAATCACGGCGTTCATCTTGGTTGCGTTGTCGGCGAGCGCGGCGGCGGCCGTTTCGGCATCGCTGCGGACGCCCGCGGACACGGTCGCCTCGTCAGGCACCGCGGTGATGACCCCGTGCCCGTTGGTCGTCACCGTGTCCGTCTGCGTGCTGTCACCGCGGGCCGACTCGGGGCGGCCGACGCCTGCGAAGGCGACGACACTCGCGAGCGCGACGGCGGCGATCGGAAGAGCCATCATTCGTCTCATATCAGTCGTACGCCGCCGAGGTGGTTTGCTGTCACAGATGCGCTACCGATTCGTCGATTGCCGCTGGTCGCTCGACGATCCCGGGCTCGGGCGGCAGCTCTACCTCGCCGCGCACGTCCCCGGCGCCTCGTTCCTCGACGTCGAGCGCGACCTGTCTGGCCCCGCAGGGCCCGGCGGCCGTCATCCGCTCCCCGACGCGAAGCAGTTCGCCGCCGCGGCCTCGCGCTGCGGGATCGAAGCCGGCGTGCTCGTCGTCGCCTACGGCTCGCTGGGCGGCGCGGAACGACTCTGGTGGCTCCTCCGCCACTTCGGCCACGACGAGTGCGCGGTGATCGACCTGGCCGAGTGGCGCGGGCCGCTACGAGGCGGCGAGGAGGAGGTCGAGCCGCGCGAGTTCGTTCCTGTCGAGCGCGACGACGACACCATCGGCCGGGAGGCGCTCGCCGCCCGGCTGGCCGAGCTGGTCGTGATCGACGCACGCTTCCCCGCCCGCTGGCGCGGCGAGCCGAACAGGGTCGATCGTGTGCCCGGCCGTATCCCGGGGGCGCTGAACACGCCGTGGGACGAGCCGCCCGGCGAGCTGCCTGAGGGCGAGCTGGTGGCGTACTGCGGCTCGGGGATCACCGCGACCGTCCAACTGCATCGCCTGCACCTGGCCGGGCGCGAGGGGCTGCTGTACCCGGGCTCGTGGTCCGAATGGGAGCAGCACCCGGAGCTGCCGGTCGAGCGGAGCTAGGCTGCGGCGGTCGCCGCTGCGGTGTGCGAGCCGGCGTAGGGCGCGAGATAGCGCTCCCAGCGCACCGGGATCTTCGGCGTCGCGAGCCGGATGAACAGCACGGGCGCCGGCGGCCGTGGCCGCGCCGGCAGCACCATCTGGATCTCGTGCGGCAGCCGGTTGCCCTTGCGCAGGTTGCAGGGCGCACACGAGGTGACGACGTTCTCCCAGCTCGAGTCGCCGCCGCGCGAGCGCGGGATGACGTGGTCGAGGGTCAGCCTGCCGCCGGTGTGCCCGCAGTAGACGCAGCGCCAGCCGTCACGGGCGAACAGGGCGCGGCGGGAGATCTTCCGCTGCACCATCCGGGGCACGCGCACGTAGTGCACGAGCCGGATGACGTGGGGCCATCGATAGGTGTCGGTGGCCGAGCGGAGCGGTCGGTCGAGCTCCTCGACGACCTCGGCCTTGCCCTTGTAGACGAGCACGTGGGCGCGGCGGAGCGAGCACACGTTGAGCGGCTCGTAACTCGCGTTGAGAACGAGTACCTGCCTCACCCTCCCGGAATGGTACCGCCGAGAGCTGGTTACCGACCCATCGCGCGCTCTACAGCTTCCTGTTCTTCTGGCGAGAGGGCGACCGAGGCACGTCCGCGCTCGAGCTCCTTCATGTAGATGCGTGCGTAGTCGCGACCCTGGATCGCCGTCAGCACGAGCCCGGTGCGGGCGGAATCGAGGAGCGCCAGTGAGGCGGACTGATGGCCGCCGGTGTCCTCGTAGGCGTCGTAGCGCACGATCGCGGTGTTGGTGACCGTCGCGTCGACGCGCCGGTCGATCCGGGCAAGTCCCGCTGCGACCTCGTCGACCGCCCGGTGCAGGTCGTCGATGCGACCCTGCAGCGAGACCGCGAACTCGACCAGGTCCTTGCGGCCGCCCGCCGACGAGCGCCCGCTGCGCCTCACGAAGCCGCCGCACGCGGATCCACCCCCACCAGGCGAGACCGACGCCGATTGCGCCGACCGCGGCACCGGCGACGGCGACGACCAGGGCGACTGCAGCGGTGTCGTGCACCTCGCCGAGGTTAGATCAACCGAGCGAGAAGATGACCGGGTAGGACGCCTTGTTGTTCGTCGGGTCCTTCTCGCCCGGAACGGTCGCGACGTCGACGTTGACGGTCGTCTTCTGGGCGAACGGCACCTGGCCGAGATCGCCGATCGTGACCGACTTGGTCTGACCCGGGTTGATCAACGGCAGCGTCTTCGTCTTGACGATCGCTCCCTGCGGCTTCTGGATCGTCACCGTCACCTTGATCCCGACCTCCTGCGAGTCGCCGGAGTCCTGGATCGTGACCACGAAGGCCAGGCCGGTCGTCGCGACCACCGTGTTGGTCGCGGTCGGCGAGAGCGCCTGTTCGCCGGGCAGCGTCTTGACGTCGACGATGTTCGTCCCGTGGACGCCGCTCGGCGTGCCGCCGGTGCTCGTGCCGCGGAGACGGGTGAGGAGGAGCGCCATCGAGCGCTCAGTCGTCAGGTCACGGTTCGCGACGAAGTTGGAGTCGGGCGGGACGATGCCGCTGATCCCCTCGGTCTGCAGCTGGGTCTTCGCCGGATCCTTGAAGAGGTCGTCCCAGACGACGTCGCTCGCGAGCAGCCGGTCGGCCTGTTCGGAGAGCACGGCCGCCTCACCCGCGGTCTTCGACGTGGGGTTCGCCGCGAACGTGTCGGCCAGGCCCTGGACGCCGCTGACCCGAAGCTGCAGGGCCTCGACGAGATGCTGGTTCCCGTCGCGCAGGAACCCCGGCGGGCTCAGTCGCTCGGCGGCGGTGACGTTCTGCCGCTCCTGGTCGGCGATGTTCCGCAACTTCGTGGAGAGCGCGTCGGCCTTGACGCCCGGCGTGATCAGCGCGTTCGCGACCGCCGTGCCGTCGTCCTGCGAGCTGCGCGCGATCGTGCCGACGCTGTCCAGGTAGTGCTTGGCCTTGGCGTGCTTCGAGGTCGAGGCGCATGACTGGAGGAGCAGGCCGAAGAAGACGAGGAGCGCGACGACGATCGCGAGGAGGGCGAGCAGGCGCAGGACCGGGGTCAGGCCGGCAGGCGCGCCGCCCGTCGGCCGCCGCATCCCGGTGCCGCGGCCGCCCCGGCGGGGCAGCCGCCCACGCGGACGGCTGGGACTCGGTCGTGGCGGGCTCATCCTCGAAGAAATCGAAGTGGATGTCGTCGTCGCGCGGGTCCATCCAGGGCGAATGTACCCGGATAGCCGGTCGGAGAAGGGTTTGCACCCTCCGGGCCGTAACTCCCGAGAGTGTCCTCTCCGGCGCACGCCCACGAGCTCTTCCTCGGCCGCTACCGCCCGATCCGGCCGCTGGGCTCGGGAGGGATGGGCCACGTCTGGCTGGCCCGCGACGAGGGCAGCGGGCTCGACGTCGCTCTGAAGATCGTGCCCCGCGAGGGGAAGTCGCGGACATCGCGCCGAGCGCGAGGCCCGGGCAGCGGCCTCGCTGCGGCACCCTCGCTGTCAGCGGATCATCGCCCTGGCGCGCGACCCGTCGCACGTGTACATCGCCTACGAGTACATCCCGGGGCGAACCCTGCGGGAGGCGATCGCGCGGCGGCGAGCTCGACGACGCCGGGGCGATCGAGGTGGCCGCCCAGATCGCCGAGGCGCTCGCCCATGCCCACGGACGCGGCATCGTGCATCGCGACGTCAAGCCCTCGAACGTCCTGCTGGCCGAGTCCGGCGCGGTCGACGTCCGTCTCCTCGACTTCGGGCTCGCCCAGATGGCCGAGTTCGACACCCTGACCGGCCTCGGCGACATCCCGGGCACGCTCGCGTACATCTCGCCCGAGCGCCTGCACGGCGAGACGGCGACCCCCGCAGCCGACGTCTGGGCCGTGGGCGTGCTGCTCTGGGAGGCGCTCGCGGGCGAGCATCCGTTCTGGGGCGGCGACCTGACGGAGACCTCGCGGCGCATCCAGGAGGGCGCGCCGCCGCTCGAGTCGCGCCGGCCCGACCTGCCGCGCCACATCCTCGAGACGGTCGCCGGCGCGCTGGTCGCAGGCCCGCACCGCCGTCCCTCCGCCGGCCGGCTCGCCCACGAGCTCCGCTCGCTGCCGAAGCGCCGGCGCGTCAAAGGCTCGCAGCCGCGCCGGCCCGCCCAGTCGAAGGCCCAGCTCGTGACCGAGCGCCTGCTGCCCGGCGGGCTGACCGGCCTGGCGGCCGGGTGGGTGTCCGCGACGCTGCCCTTCTACCCGCAGCACTGGCCGGCGGGCCTGGCCGTGGCGGGCGTCGCGCTCGGCGCGGCGGCTCCGCGCGCCGGGCTGCTCTTCGCGCTGACGGTGGCGTTCTTCCCGCTCGCGAACATCTCGCTCGGCCTGGCGGCGGTCTATGCAGCCCTCGCCGGGGGCTGGGCGATCCTGAACTGGCGCGACGCACGCACGGGCCTGCTGCCGGCACTCGGCCCGCTGCTCGCTCCGCTCGCCGCTCTCACGCTCGTCCCGATCGCAGCGCAGCTCGCCCGGGGCCGGGCGCGCCGCGCGGTTGCTGGCGGGCGCGGCGATCCTGCTCGCGGCCGTCGTCGCCGGCCTGCGCAGCTCACCGCTGCCATTCGACGGGAAGACGCCCCCGCTCGGCCTCGGCATCACCGGCTCCGACCGCCCGAGCGCGGTGGCGCACGCCCTCGGCTCACAGCTGACGGCACATCCGGCCCTGCTCGCCGAGGCGCTCGTGCTCGCGATCGCGGCGGCGGCGCTGCCGCACGTCAGACGGCGCGGGCCCTGGCCCGCGGCGGGGTTCGCCGCGGTGCTGCTGGCCGCCACGGCCCTGCTCGCACCGGCCGCAGCTGTGCTCCCGTTCGTGCTCGGCGCCTGGCTGACCGGGGCCGCCTTGGCCGTCGAACCCAGGCCGTAGACTTCGCCGCTCCGGGCACACTCCCGGTTGTCATGTCCGTGCTCCGCAGCGATCGAATCGAAGCTCGAATCGCTCTTCGAGGGCGTATTCGGCCGTGCCTTCAGGACGAACGTCCAGCCGGTCGAGCTCGCCCGCAAGCTGGTCAAGGAGATGGACGACCACCGCAACGTCTCGGTGTCGAAGGTCTACGTCCCGAACGAGTACACGTCTATCTCTCGCCCGAGGACCGGGAGCAGTTCTCGAGCTACGAGCGCCAGCTGTGCGGCGAGCTCGGCCGACTACCTCGCCGAGCACGCGCGCCGCGAGAACTACGCGCTGCTGACCCCACCCCAGGTGTCGCTCGAGACGGACGACGACCTCGACGTCGGCGTCTTCGGGATCGCGACGCGCCTGGCGCAGACGCCGGGCAGCGCGCCAACCGCGCCCGAGACGAGCCACACGATGATCTACAAGCCTGAGGCCGCGCCGGTCCCGCAGCCGACCGACGCCGCCGAGCCGGTCGCCCCGATCGTGCGGGAGATCGCCGTCCTGCGCGTGGAACGGCGAGCGCCACGAGATCGATCGCTCCCGCGTCGTCCTCGGCCGCTCGAAGGACGCCGACATCCAGGTCGTCGACCCGAACGTCTCGCGCCGTCACGCCGAGCTGCGGCAGGAGGGCGAGACGTACTGGCTCGTCGACCTCGACTCGACGAACGGCGTCGAGGTGCGCGGCAAGCGGGTGAAGCGCCTGAAGCTCGAGGACGGGACGCGCTTCACGATCGGCTCGACGGAGATCACGTTCGCGCGGGAGACCGCATGATCGTCGCCTCCGCGCAGGTCGAGACGCACCCTTCTCGTCCTCAAGATCGCGTTCCTCGTCCTGCTCTACCTCTTCATCTGGCGGATCGTCCGCTCGGCGGCGCGCGACCTGCGACTGCCGCAGGAGTCGATGATCCTGGGGCCGCAGCAGGCTGCGGCCGCCGGGCTCGTCTCGCACCCGGTGACGCGCGAGCTCGGCCGGCTGGTCGTGCTGGCGAGCCCGGCGCTCGCGCGAGGGCGAGGTCGTCTCCGCTCGACGCCGCATCCTCTGACGGTGGGCCGCGGCCGGCAACAACGACGTCCCGCTGCCGCGGGGACGAGTTCGCGTCGGGCCGGCACGCGCGCTTCGAGCCGCGCCGCGACGGCGTCTGGGTGCGAGGACATCGGCTCGACGAACGGCACGTTCGTGAACGGCATCCGCCTGACGCGCGACGGCGGCTCGCTCCCGGCGACGTCGTCCGGGTCGGCGAGACCGACCTGAGGTTCGAGCCGTGAGCCTGCGGATCGGCCAGCGCGCAGGTGCGGACGGACACCGGGCCGCAAGCGCCGCCACAACGAGGACTGCGTACGTCTTCGCAGCCGCCGCTCTTCGCGGTCGCGGACGGGATGGGCGGCGCCCAGGCCGGCGAGGTGGCCTCGGCGCTCGCCGCGGACGCGCTCGAACGAGGCCGAACGCGGCAGCGGCGGCGAGCGGATCGCGTCGTGCAGCTGATCCAGGAGGCGAACCGGCGCGTGCACGAGCGCGCGTCGACCGATGCCGACGACCTCCGGCATGGGGACGACGATGACCGTCGCGCTCGTCGAGGACGACGGCACCGTCACGTTCGGCCACGTCGGCGACTCGCGCGCCTACCTGCTGCGCGACGACGACCTCGAGCAGCTGACGGACGACCACTCGCTCGTCGCGGAGCTCGTCCGGCGCGGCGAGCTGTCGGCCGAGGCGGCCGAGGTGCACCCGCAGCGCTCGGTGATCACCCGCGCGCTCGGCACCGACCCGGACGTCGACGTCGACGCGTTCTCGGTCGTCGCGCGAGTCCGGCGACGTCTTCCTGATCTGCTCCGACGGGCTGTCGGACATGGTCGACGGCGACGACGATCGAGGCGATCCTGCGCGAGCACCGCGGCGACCTCGACGAGGCGGCCGCGAGGCGCTGGTGCCGGCTGCGAACCGCGCGGGCGGCGACGACAACATCACCGGCGTCCTGTTCGAGCTCGTCGACGGCGCGCCGTGCCGGCGGCGAGAGCCCGACGAGCAGACCCGCGAGTACCACGTCGCCCGACGAAGAGGACACGCTCCATCCGGAGGACGGCGTGCCGGTGTCCCGACGCGCCGCGCCGGCCGACGCGACGGTCGCGTCCGCAGCCGAGCATCGACGCGGCGCTTACTCCGCAGGAAGCGTCGGCCCCGCAGGCAGGGCTCGGCAGACGGCTCCTCGCGCTCGCCGTGATCGTGGCGCTGATCGTCGTCATCGTCGTGCTGGTCTGGTGGGGGCTCGCGCGCTGACGACCCTCGCCTCCGGAACCGCGAGCTCCTCTACCTCGTCGTCGTCGGCGTGCTCACCGGGCTCGGCTTCGCGTCGCGTCTACATCGCGCGCCAGTCGCTCGTCAGCTGGGGCTCGCTCAGCTATGCGCTCTTCTTCTTCGGCGCTCTATCTCGCCGCGCACATCGTCGCGCGCGTCGACCGTGCCGAACGCCGATCCCGTACCTGCTGCCGATGGCCGGCCTGCTGACCGCGATCGGCGTGACGGAGATCTACCGTCTCGGCGCCGACGACGCGTTCAAGCAGGGGCTCTGGATCGTGATCGGCGTCGGCCTGTTCGCGCTCGCCCTGCTGCGGCTGCGCCGCGACTACCGCGTCGCTCGAGAAGTACAAGTACCTGTTCGGGATCGGCGCGATCGCGCTGCTCTTCCTGCCGCGCGTGCCCGGCCTCGGCACGACCGTCAACGGCGCGCGGCTGTGGGTGCACGTCGGGCCGTTCCGGTTCCAGCCGGGCGAGTTCTCGAAGATCTTCCTGATCGTCTTCCTCGCCGCCTACCTGCGCGAGAAGCGCGAGGTGCTCGCGCAGGCCCGCCTGAAGGACGTCGGGCCGCTGCTCGTGATCTGGGGCGCCTGCATGCTCGTGCTCGTCTCGTCGAACGACCTCGGCTCGGGGCTCCTCTACTTCGGGATCTTCCTCGCGATGCTGTACGTCGCGACCGCGCGGCTGTCGTTCGTGGTCGGCGGCATCGCGCTGTTCCTCGCGGGCGGCGTCGGCGCGTACGAGAGGATCCCGCACGTCCACGAGCGGGTGACGATCTGGCTGCACCCGTGGACGACGAGCAAGGTGTACTGCCCGCACGACCGGCGGGCTCGCCCTGCGGCAGGACTGCCAGAGCTACCAGCTCGTGAAGTCGCTCTACTCGATCGCGCAACGGCGGCTTCGGCGGCGCCGGCCTCGGCAAGGGCACCTTCACGACCACCGACGGCCACCCGCTGATCCCGTACGTGAACAGCGACTTCATCTACTCGGCGCTCGCCCAGGAGCTCGGCCTCATCGGCGCCGCCGCGCTGCTGCTCGTCTTCATGCTCTTCGTCGCGCGCGGCATGAAGATCGCGCTGCAGGCCGACGACGGCTTCTCGAAGCTGCTCGCCGCCGGGCCTCACGTTCGGCTTCGCACTGCAGACGTTCATCATCGTCGGCGGCGTGCTGCGGCTGATCCCGCTGACCGGGATCACGCTGCCGTTCGTCTCGTACGGCGGCTCGTCGGTCGTCGCGAACTTCCTGCTGCTCGCCGGGCTGCTCCTCGTCTCCCACCGCGCCAACACCGGTATGAACGCAGCAGATCTCCCGCCTCGCCCTCGTCGCGCTGCTGCTGCTCGCCGCGCTGATCGCCGCGACCACGTACTGGCAGGCCTGGGCGGCGCCCGGCCTCGCGGCGAAGCAGGACAACGCGATCCAGCGGGTCGCGCAGTTCCAGATCAGGCGCGGCCTGATCTACGCCGCCGACGGCAAGACCGTGCTCGCGCGCGAACGTCGCGAAGAAGACGCGCGGCGGCCAGACGCTCTACTTCCGCCGCTATCCGGACACACGGCCTCGCGTCACAGACGGTCGGCTACTCGACGCAGGGACGCGTCCCGTGCCGGGCTCGAGCGCTCAGGAGAACGCGTACCTGACCGCGTCGAACGCGAACCTCGGCACGATCTTGGACAAGCTCACCGACAAGCTGAAGGGCACGACGGTGACGCGGCAACAACCTCGTGCTGCACATCAAGCCGGGTGCGCAGAAGCTCGCCGAGTCGCTGCTGCGCGGGCAACTGCGGCGCCGCCGTCGTGCTCAACCCGAAGACGGGCGCGGTCTACGTGATGGCGTCCTCGCCGAGCTACGACCCGAACAAGATCGAGTCGGCGAGTGGCTACGCGCAGATCATCCATGCTCGCCGCCGCCTGCCCCGGCTCGTCGTCGGCGCTCCTGAACCGCGCGACGCAGGGTCTCTACTCGCCGGGCTCGACGTTCAAGACCGTCACCGCCGCCGCCGCGCTCGACTCGGGCAAGTACACGCGCCGACTCGCGCTTCTTCGACCCGGGCTACTGCGAGAGCTACGGGCAGAAGGTCTACAACGCCGGCAACCCCGACCAGAACGGCCCGGAGCAGTACGGCAACGTGACGTTCATCCAGGCGTACCAGCACTCGATCAACGCCGTCTTCTGCAACGTCGGCAAGGCGCTCGGCGCGCGGCGGGTGCTCGACGAGGCGAAGCAGTTCGGCTTCTACTCGAAGCCGCCGGTCGAGCTGCCGGCGAACGAGGTCGCGCGCGAGCGGCCTCTACAACTTCGAAGAAGCACAGCCTCTACGACAACGCCGGAATCGTCGACCCGGGCCGCCTCGCGTTCGGCCAGGAACAAGCTCCTGGTCACGCCGCTGCAGATGGCGCTCGTCGCCGGGGCCGTCGCGAACGGCGGCAACGTGATGGAGCCGCACCTCGTGAAGCAGGTCACCTCCCCCGGCGGGCAGCACGGTGGTCAAGGTGAAGCCGCACGGTCTGGCGCCGCGCGATGAAGCCCGCAGACGGCCGCCGACGCTGAACCAGATGATGCAGGCGGTCGTCCAGGCGGGCACCGGCACCGCCGCTGCAGATCCCGGGCGTCAAGGTGGCCGGCAAGACGGGGACGGCCGAAACGGCGCCAGAATCGCGTCTATACGGCATGGTTCATCTTCTTCGCCCCCGCCGATAACCCACAGGTCGCGGGCGCCGTGGTGCTCGAGCACCAGCTGAACGGCTTCGGCGGTTCGGTGGCAGCCCCGATCGCGAAGCAGCTGATGGAGGCGATCCTGCCGCCTGCGTCGAAGTAGTACCGGCACCCGACATGACCACTTTCGACACCCTGATCGACCGCATCTTCGACCAGCGCTACGTGATCAAGCGCAAGCTCGGCTCGGGCGGGATGGCCGACGTGTACCTCGCCGAGGACCAGGAGCTCGGGCGCAGCGTCGCGCTCAAGCTGCTCGACGACCGGCACGCCTCCGACGAGCAGTTCGTCGAGCGGTTCCGCCGGGAGGCGCAGAGCGCCGCGGGCCTCAACCACCCGAACATCGTCTCGATCTTCGACCGTGGCCACGCCGAGGGCACCTACTACATCGCGATGGAGTACCTCGACGGGCGCACGCTCAAGGAGCTGCTCGTCAAGAACGGGCCGACGCCGATCCCGATCGCGATCGACTACGCCCGCCAGATCCTCGGCGCGCTCGCCTTCGCGCACCGCAACGGGATCGTCCACCGCGACATCAAGCCGCACAACATCGTCGTCGGCGGCGACGGGCGGCTGAAGGTCACCGACTTCGGGATCGCGCGCTCGGGCGCGTCGCAGATGACCGAGGTCGGCTCGATCGTCGGCACCGCGCAGTACCTCTCGCCGGAACAGGCGCGCGGAGCGCCGGTCGACCCGCGCTCCGACCTCTACTCGCTCGGCGTCGTGCTGTACGAGATGCTCACCGGCGCGGTCCCGTTCACCGGCGACACGCCGGTCGAGATCGCGATGAAGCACCTCTCGCAGGTGCCGAAGCCGCCCTCGGAGCTGCGACCCGACATCCCGCACGACCTCGACGCCGTCGTCACGCGCGCGCTCGCGAAGGATCCCGACCAGCGCTACGGCTCGGCGGAGGAGATGGACGCCGATCTCGCGCGCGTCGCCCGCGGCGTCTCCGTCTCGCGCGAGACCGAGGACGCGATGACACAGGTGCTCGCGGGCGCCGGGATCGCGGCCGCCCCGACGATGATCACGCGCGCACGTGGCGTGGCGCCGCCGGCGCCGCCCGCGTACCGCGCGCCCGGTACTACGTACTACGAGGAGCCGCCGCGCGGCCGCTCGGTGTGGCCGTGGCTGATCGCGCTCGGGCTGATCATCGCCGGCGGGATCGGCGGCTGGTTCCTCTACACCAAGATCCAGGACCAGCTCGAACTCGAACAAGCCGACCGCCGTGCCAGACGTGATGCTGCTCGCAGCGGCCGCTCGCCGTCGCGAAGATCCGCCAGGCGGGGCTCGTCCCGCTGGTCGTCACCGCCCCCGACGACACGGTCGCCGAAGGGACAGGTCTCCGAGGAGAACCCGGCGGGCGGCTCGAAGGTCGGCAAGGGCTCGACGGTGACGCTCGACCGTCTCGACCGGGCATGCCGAAGGTGCAGGTGCCGAGCGTGGTCGGCCAGGACGTCAACCAGGCGGTGGCCGCGCTGGCGCAGATCGGCCTCGATCCGAAGATCGTGCGCATCTACTCGACCGCGCAGGCCGACACGGTCACGGCGCAGCAGCCGCATGCGGGCGACCGCGTCCCCAAGGGGACGAAGCGTGCGCATCAACGTCTCGCGCGGCGCGAAGCCGGTGCAGGTGCCGGACGTGACAGGCGAGCCGTTCGCGAACGCGAAGTCCGCGCTCGAGGGCCAGGGCTTCACGGTCTCGCGCGTCGACATCCAGTCCGACCAGGCGCAGGGCGTCGTCGTCGCCTCCGACCCGCCGGCCGGCAGCAGCGTCGCCAAGGGCTCGAAGGTCACGCTGTCGGTCTCGAAGGGACCCGCGGCGACGCAGATCCCGGACGTGACTGGGCAGAGCCAGGCCGACGCGACGTCGCTCCTCGAAGGCGCCGGGCTGAACGTCGCCGTGATCATCGACCCGGTCACCGACCCGAGCCAGGACGGGATCGTGCTCTCCACCAACCCGCCGGCCGGCGCCGACGCGAAGCAGGGGGAGATCGTGACGATCCACGTCGGGCAGCTGTCCGGCGGGCCGGGCGGCGACGGCACGACCACGACGACAACGACACCGTGAGCCGCCGCATCGCCGTGATCCTGGGCGGCCGGTCGAGCGAGAACCCGATCTCGGTCGCCTCGGCGACGAGCGTGATCGCCGCGCTCGAGCGAGCGCGGCAACGAGGTCGTCGGAGTCGCAGATCGACCGCGAGCGGCCGCTGGCAGCTCGGAACCAGCAGCTAGTGCCAAGTTGGCACAAGCTCCGGGCTCCGAGCTCGCGCGCCTTCCCGGCCGCGAGGTGGCGGCGACGCTCGCCGACGTCGACGTCGTCTTCCCGGTCCTGCACGGGCCGTTCGGCGAGGACGGGACGGTGCAGGGGCTGCTCGAGCTGGCCGGCGTGCCGTACGTCGGCGCCGGCGTGCTCGCCTCGGCGCTCTGCATGGACAAGGACGTCTTCAAGGCGGTGCTCCGCGACCATGGGATCCCGGTGACCGAGAACATCACGCTCCGCCTCGGGGACGAGGCGCGCAACCCGTACGGCTACCCGTGCTTCGTCAAGCCGGCCCGGCTCGGCTCGAGCGTCGGGATCACGAAGGCGCACGACGACGACGAGCTGCGGGCCGCGCGTCGCACTCGCGTTCGAGCACGACGAGAAGGTGCTGGTGGAGCGGTTCGTCGACGGGCGTCGAGGTCGAGGTCGGCGTGCTCGGGAATCGCGAGCCGGTCGCCTCGCTCCCGGGCGAGATCGTCGTCACGCACAACGAGTGGTACGACTACGAGGCGAAGTACGACGAGGGCGAGATGGACCTGATCGTCCCGCCGCGGATCACGGAGGCTCAGATCGAGCGCGCACAGGAGCTCGCGGTGCGCGCGTTCGTCGCCACCGACTGCGAGGGGATGGCGCGCGCCGACCTGTTCGTGCGCGCAGACGGCGAGGTGCTCGTCAACGAGCTGAACACGATCCCCGGCTTCACCTCGACGAGCGTGTACGCGCGCCTGTTCGCCGCGTCGGGCGTGCCGTACGGCGAGCTGCTCGAGCGGCTCGCGACGCTCGCGATCGAGCGCTTCGACCGGCGCGGCCAGCTGCGCTATTGACGCTCCGCAGGTTCTGGAATCCGTGGCGGCTGATCGTCGTACGGCATCCGCTCCTCTCCGACGAGGATCGCGCGGCGTTCGACGAGCTGCTCGCGCGCACACCCGAGGGCGGTGTCGTCGATTACGACCTGCCGCAGCCGAAGTGGTGGTTCCTCCACCACCACATCCAGCGCGGCTACCTCGTGCACGGCTCGAACGAGCCTGCGATCGCCGAGTTCAGGACGCGAGCGAACCTCGACGCGCACCAGCAGCCGATCGAAGCTGTCTTCGCCTCCGACGACGCGATCTGGCCGCTCTACTTCGCCGTCGTCAACCGCCCGGTCGCACAGAGCTACATCAACTGGTGCGAGCACGTCGGCGCCGCGTCGCGCTACATCTTCTCGATCGGCTCCGACCCCCGCGATGAGAGCTCGTGGACGACCGGCACGATCTACCTGCTGCCGCGAGCGACGTTCCGGGCGACGCCGTCGAGCCGTGAGCTCGTCAGCGAGGTGCCGGTGCGGCCGCGCGCCCGTCTGACGGTGGAGCCCGACGACTTCCCGCTCCGTGCCCGGACCCGCGCACACCAGCGGGGCGAGTCGGTGCGCAGTGTCTCGCTGCGGAACGCGCTCAGGCTGCGGTGACTTCGTTGATCCGTGCGTCGACGAACCCGGGTCCGAGGCGCGTGATCCAGATCTCGTAGTAGCGGAACGATCCGCCGGAGACGGCGAAGGTCGAGCTCGACGAGACCGTTTGTGCGCACCGAGACGTCCTTGGTGAACGACGTGGGCGAGTCGCCGCCCTTGATCAACGCGACGAACCCCGGCGTCGTCGTCGTGATGCGAACGTCGTGCAGGGCGACGGTACGGCCCGGGTCGAGCACGAGCCCGACGCCGGGCTTGCCGGCGAGGCTCGGCGCGTCGTCGTAGTGCTCGGTCTTCCAGAACGTCTGGGCGTTGCCGTCGGTCGCGTAGTGTGCAAGCTCGTCGTGCTCGCGGTGGTCACCGAACGGGTCGTACGCAGTCGTGGTCAGCAGGTGCACAGGGCGCCCGCCGCTCGAGGCGCCGCCGCCGCCGCCGCCGGGCGTGTTGCCGGTGAGCACGAGCGCCGCGATCGTCGCGCCGATCGCGAGCAGCGCGACGAGCAGCGCAATCACCGGCCACGGCGAGACGTCGCCGTGCCGCCTCGGGGCCGGCGGCGGGGCGATGATCTGCGTGCCGTCGGCGTCGAAGCTCAGCTCGGCGAGACACGATTCGAGCTCGTGGCAGAACGCCGACATCGTCGGCCAGCGGTCGCCGGGCTCCTTCGCCATCGCCGTCTGCAGCGCTGCGTCGACACGCAGCGGCACGTCGGGCCGCTCGTCGCGAACCGACGGCGGCGGCTCGTTGATGTGACGCATCGCCACCGCGACGAAGTTCTCGCCGGGGAACGGCACCTTCGTCGTCAGCAGCTCGTAGAGCACGACGCCCAGCGAGTAGACGTCCGAGTGCTCGTCGACCCGGCGACCCTGCGCCTGCTCGGGCGCGATGTAGTCGGACGTGCCGAGCACCGTGCCGGTCTGGGTCATCCCGTGCTGGACGTCGAGCGACCGCGCGATGCCGAAGTCGGTCACCTTGGCGGCGCCGTCGCCGTTCAGGAGCACGTTCTGGGGCTTGACGTCGCGATGCACGAGCCCCTGGCCGTGCGCGAACGAGAGCCCGTGCGCGATCTGGATCGCCAGCTCGAGCGCCTGCGCCACCGGCAGCGGCCCCTCGCGCTCGATCAGGCGCTTCAGGTTCTCGCCGTCGACGTATTCGAAGACGATGAACTGCCGCCCCTCGTGCTCGCCACGGTCGATCACCGCGACGATGTTGGGATGGGAGAGCACCGCGACGGCGCGCGCCTCGCGCCGGAAGCGCTCGACGTGGGCCTCGTCGGAGCCGTAGTGCTCGTGGAGCACCTTGAGCGCCACCTTGCGGGCGAGCAAACGGTCGTGCGCCCTGTAGACGCTCGACATCCCTCCCGCGCCGACGAGCTCCTCGAGCTCGTAGCGACCTGACAGCACCTGGCCGACCATC
This sequence comes from uncultured Actinomycetes bacterium, assembly GCA_963819535.1. Classification (GTDB taxonomy): domain Bacteria; phylum Actinomycetota; class Thermoleophilia; order Gaiellales; family Gaiellaceae; genus PALSA-600. The sequence goes on from CAWFWL010000001.1 coordinate 212,594, forward strand.
GCCGGGATGAGGGTAGCTAGCGCGGGGGAAACCACAGGTTTCCCCCCGCGGGCCCCCCTTCCGGGATCGCCTTGCCCATCGGTGCGGCGCCTCCCGCCGGGCAAAGCCCGGCTCCGGCGGCAATCCGGGTCGCTCACTCATACCTCCGTGTCGACCACACTGGCCGCCGAAGGCCGGCTTGGCCGGCCGGGAGGCGAAGTGCGGCCACGCGGGCGGCGATCCCGGAAGGGAGGGCCTAGGGAGGGAAACCCGTGGTTTCCCTCCCTAATGCGTCTTCCCAGACGTCGAGCGCTTCGTCGAGCTCGGCGTCGGAGATGACGAGCGGCACCAGCACGCGGATGCAGTTGCCGCCGACGCCCGCCTTCAGGAGCAGGAGCCCTCGCTTGAGCGACTCGTCGATCACGCGCGAGGCCAGCTCTGCGTCCGGAGACTTGCCGGCGCCCACCAGCTCGATCGCCAGCATCGCCCCGAGCCCACGGACGTCGCCGACCGCCGGCCAGCGCTCCTGCCAGGCCTGCATGCGCGCCCGTATGACCTCTCCGATCGCAGCCGCACGGGCGACCAGCCCCTCGTCCTCGATCACGTCGAGCACGGCGAGCGCCGCTGCCTGGGCGACCGGGTTGCCCACGTAGGTGCCGCCGACGCCGCCCGGCTGCGGCGCGTCCATGATCGCCGCCTTGCCGAGCACGCCCGAGAGCGGCAGGCCCATCGCGATCGACTTCGCGACCGTGATCAGGTCGGGCTCAACGCCGAAGTGCTCGATCGCGAAGAACTTGCCGGTGCGCGCGAAACCGCTCTGCACCTCGTCGCAGACGAGCACGATCCCGTGCTCGTCGCAGATCTCGCGCAGGCCGTGCACGAACTCCGGCGCCGCCGGGATGAACCCGCCCTCCCCCTGCACGGGTTCGAAGACGATCGCAGCGACGTCCTCCGCGGCCACGAGCGTCGAGAATGCGCGCCGCAGCGCGGCGAGCGCCTCCTCCGGCGAGGGTCCGCGGTACGCGTTCGGGAACGGCACCCGGTAGACCTCCGGCGCGAACGGTCCGAGCCCTGCCTTGTACGGATGCGTCTTCGAGGTGAGCGCAAGCGACAGGTACGTCCGCCCGTGGAATGCGCCCTCGAAGCCGATCACCGCGTGGCGGCCGGTGGAGGCACGCGCGAACTTGACGGCGTTCTCCACCGCTTCCGTGCCGGCGTTGAAGAATGCAGCCTTTGCGGGGCCGGTGAAGGGAGTCAGGGCAAGCAGCCGCTCGGAGAGCGTGGCGTAGATCTCGTACGGAACGACGGTGTAGTCCGTGTGCGTGAAGCGCTCGAGCTGCTCGGCCGCTGCCGCGACGACGAGCGGATGGGCGTGGCCGACATTCAGGCAGCCGACGCCGCCTGCGAAGTCGATGAAGACGTTGCCGTCGACGTCGGTGATCGTCGCGCCGCGAGCCTCGGCGGCAGCGAGCGGAAACGTCAGCTGGAGCGGCGCCGCCACGCTGGCGGCCAGGCGGTCGAGAATCTCGCGCGAGCGCGGTCCCGGGACCTCGGTTCTCAGCTCGATCGTGCGCGTCGCGGCCATTCAACGAGCGTAGCGCACGGCCCGGGAGGGCTGCATACCTGCATAACGGGTTCTCAGCCGCTCAGTAGGTTTTACGGATCTGGATCGGGATTGCCGCCATTGCGGACTTGGATCACTCGGCAATACACTGCGGCGCGACAGGAGCCTGCCCCCAGCTGGCCCGTAGTGATCCCCGAGCATGGAAGGGCTTTGAATGCAGAATTCGCTCAAGCGCATGTGGGCGCTGATCGGTGTCGTCGCCGCGATCGCCGCGGTCGCCGCCACATCAGCCGTGGCGTCCCACAAGGCGGGGCCGACGATCGTGATCTGGACCGACTCGGATCGCGCGGCCGCCGTGACCAAGGTCGCGACCGACTGGGCAGGAACCAGCGGCGCGACGATCAAGGTCGTGACCAAGAACTTCGGCGACATCCGCGACAACCTCGGCACAGTCGCTGCCGCGGACGCCCCGGACGTGATCACCGCCGCGCACGACTGGACCGGTCAGCTGGCCGCCAACGGCCTCGTTGAGCCGATCTTCCTCAGCACCGCGACGAAAACGAGCTTCCCGGCGTACACGCTCAACGCCTTCTCCTACGGGACGGCGGTCAAGAAGCTGTACGGCGTGCCGACGTCGGTCGAGAACATCGGCCTCGTCGTCAACACGAAGCTCGCGAAGGTGCCGACCACGTTCGCCCAGCTCGAGAGCGAGGCGCTGAAGGTCAAGAAGGCGAAGCACCAGACCTTCGGCATCGCCGTCCAGCAGGGTTCCGGCGGGGACGCGTACCACATGTACCCGTTCTTCTCGGGTCTCGGTGGCTACATCTTCGGCACCAACAAGGCCGGCAACCTCGACCCGTCGGACATCGGCGTGGCGAACCCGGCCTTCGTCAAGAACGCAGGCCTCGTGGACAAGTGGAACAAGGAAGGCCTGATCAGCTCGAAGGTCGACGGCGCCGCCGCCCAGAACGCGTTCCTCAAGGGACAGACGGCGTTCTGGATCACCGGCCCGTGGAACGCCGACACGCTCAAGAAGAGCGGGCTGGCGTTCAAGGTCATCCAGATGCCGGCGATCGTGAAGCCGTCCGTCCCGTTCCTGGGCGTCCAGGGCTTCATGGTCACGAAGTTCGCCACCGAGCATGGTGTCGACTCCGCGGCGAAGGACCTCGTCACGAACTTCATGGCGAGCCCTTCGGCCCAGACGCAGCTCGCAGCTGCCAACGGCCGTCCGCCGGCGAACGGCAAGGCCAAGTCGGGCGACCCGGTCCTGGCGCAGTTCTCGAACGCGTCCAAGGGCGGCGTCCCGATGCCGAACATCCCGCAGATGAACTCCGTCTGGAGCGATCTCGGCCAGGCGTGGGTCCGCTCCACCAAGGGCAGCGGCTCGATGGCCGCAGCCAAGTCGTTCAAGGCCGCGGCCCGCAGCATCGCCGCGAAGATCGGTTAGTTCGTAGCATCGGCGGGCGCCTCCGGGCGCCCGCCGCTCTCTCTCCACGCCAAACGTGAGCACGAACGTCGCCCCGACCTCCGCGAAGCTCCCCGCGCCGTTCCGGCCGGGTGTGATCCCCCGCGCGATCGCGGCGTTCTCTGGGCTGCCCGGGCTCGTGATCAAGATCGTGATGCTCTCGGTGGTCAACTCGCTGGGCATCTGGGCGGCCTACGTCCTCGCCTCCCGACACCACTGGATCTCGCTGCCGTTGCTCGTCCTCGCTACTGCGGCGATCGACGTCGCCTACCTCGCGCCGCGACGCTGGACGCTGCCGCTCAAGTTTCTGATCCCCGGAACGGTGTTTCTGATCGCGTTCCAGATGGTGCCGATCATCTACACCATCGAGATCGCATTCTCGAACTACTCGACCGGCCACGTGATCGACAAGCCCGCAGCGATCGCGGCGATCAAGGTCAATTCGCTGCAGCCGCCCGAGAACGGCAAGCAGTACGAGATCGCGCCCGCCCGAGACTCGTCCGGCAAGCTCGTACTGATCCTGCACGACGACACGTCGGGCGCCGTCTACGTCGGCACGATGAAAGGCCTGACGGCGCTCGCGAAGGGCGACGTCACCCTGGCCGACTCGGGCCAACCGACGGCGGCGAAGGGCTACAAGCTGATCAAGGGCTCTGAGCTCTTCACCCTCGACGCACAGCTCCAGGCGCTTCGGATCCCAACGCACGGCGATGCCGCGATCCAGGCGCAAGGCGTCGCCCAGGCAGTCGAGCTTCAGCCCACCCTCCGCTACGACGCGGCGAAGAACGAGTTCATCCGCATCCGCGACGGCGTCGCGTTCAAGGACAACAACCGCGGCTCGTTCGTCTCGGCCCAGAACGGTAAGGACGAGCTCGAGCCGGGTTGGAAGACGTTCATCGGCTTCCACAACTTCGGGAAGCTCGCCCGCGACCCGCTCTACCGCACGCCGTTCCTGAAGATCTTCATCTGGACGTTCGCCTACGCGACGATCGTGGTGTTGGGGGCCTTCGCGCTCGGTCTCTTCCTCGCGATCACGCTCGACAAGCGCGGCCTGCGCTTCCAGCGCTTCTACCGCTCGGTGATCATCATCCCCTGGGCGATCCCCGGCTTCCTCGGCCTGCTCGTCTGGGCGGGCTTGCTGAACGACGACTTCGGGATCATCAACCACCTCTTCGGGATCCACGTGCCGTGGCTGTTCGACGCGAACTGGGCGCGGTTCTCGGTGATCATGGTCAGCATCTGGCTGACTGTGCCGTACTTCTTCCTCGTCTCGCTGGGCGCGCTGCAGTCGATCCCGCAGGAGCTGACCGAGGCTGCGCGCGTCGACGGGGGCGGAGCCTGGGCGATCTTCAGGCGGGTGACGCTGCCCCTGCTCCTGGTCGCAGTCGCGCCCCTGATGATCGCCTCGTTCGCCTTCAATTTCAACAACTTCGGCAACATCTACTTCCTCACCCAGGGCGGCCCGTATACGGGTGACTCGTCGGTCGCGGGATCGACCGACATCTTGATCACCTACACGTACAAGCTCGCGATCGCGACGGGCAAGGGGCAGGACTTCGCCCTCGCAAGCGCGGTCGCGATCATCATCTTCTTCATCGTCGCCGCCATCTCAGGCACGCTCTTCTACCGTTCGAAGTCACTGGAGAACCTCGCATGACAACAGGCGAAGCCGAGCTCACCCGCCCGGTCGCACGGACTGCCGTCCGCAGGCCGAAGCGCCCGACGCTGAAGGGCAACTGGTGGCGGCACATCGTGGCGCTGTTCGCGGTCGTGGTCGCGCTCTTCCCGGTCGTCTTCATCGTCTCGTCGGCGTTCAACCGCGACAACACGCTCTCGGGTGCCCAGATCGTGCCGACTCACGTGACGCTGCACAACTTCGGCAACCTCCTGCACAACAATGTGTCGACGAGCGGCGGCGGCAAGGCCGACGCGCCGTACGTCAAGTGGGTGATCAACTCGATGATCGTCGCGGGCGTCACAGCCTTCTTCTCGACGATGCTCGGTGCGCTCGCCGCCTATGCGTTCAGCCGTTTCCGCTTCAAGGGCCGACGGATGGGCATGGTGGCGCTGCTCCTGATCCAGATGTTCCCGCAGATCGTTGCGGTGGCGGCGATCTACCTGTTGATGCTGAACGTCGGCAGCATCTTCCACCCGATCGCGTTGAACACGCTGCTCGCGGTCATCGTCGTCTATCTCGGCGGAGCGATGGGCGTGCAGACGTGGCTGATGAAGGGGTTCTTCGACACGATCCCGAAGGAGCTCGACGAGTCGGCGCGCGTCGACGGCGCGACCGCCGCGCAGATCTTCTGGGGCGTGATCCTGCCGCTCGCCGCGCCCGTGCTCGTCGTCGTCGCGCTGATCTCGTTCGTCTTCACCCTCAACGAGTTCGTGATCGCGTCGGCTCTTCTGCAGACGAACGACCACTTCACGCTGCCGGTCGGGATGCAAGGCTTCATCAGCCAGCAGTACGGCCAGCGGTGGGGGCCGTTCGCCGCGGGCTCGCTGATGGCGATGATCCCGGTCGTGCTGCTGTTCCTCTTCCTGCAGCGATGGATCGTCAGCGGCCTGACCGCCGGCAGCGTCAAGGGATGAGCGTCGCCCCCGCGCGTCCCGTCGGCCGGCTGCTGCTCGAACCGCACCACGACGGCAGCGAGCTGCACGTCCTCGAGCAGCCCGACGAGCTGGGCGGCGATGCGACAGTCCGCGTCCGCACAGCGCGTGGCGCGGCGGAGCGCGTCCTCCTCCGTTACAGCCGCGACGGTGAGCCGCGCACGATCGAGGCGCTGGTCGACGAGGAGACCGACGACGAGACCTGGTGGCGCGCGACGTTCCCCGTGGCCAATCCGGCGACGCGGTACCGCTGGCTGCTCACCGGCGGCGACACGGGCTACGCCTGGCTGACCGGCAACGGCCTCACGCCGCACGAGGTGCCGTCGGGCGACGACTTCGTGCTCTCGCTCGGGAACTGGCCTGCGTGGCACCTCTCGTCCGTCGTCTACGAGATCTTCCCCGACCGGTTCGCGTCATCCGGCGTCGAACGCGCTGCGCCCGACTGGGCGGTGCCGCGCGCGTGGGCGGAGCTGCCGACGGGCCGCGGGCCGGCGACGCCACGCGAGTGGTACGGGGGCGACCTGGCCGGGATCGAGCAGCATCTCGACCACATCGAGTCGCTCGGCGTGAACGCCGTGTACATGACGCCGATCTTCCCCGCCGGCTCGAACCACCGCTACGACGCGAGCTCGTTCGACCGGGTCGACCCGCTGCTCGGCGGCGACGAGGCGCTCGCGTCGCTCGCCCGCGCAGCAGAGACGCGCGGGATCAGGCTTCTGGGCGACCTGACCCTGAACCACACCGGGCGCGGCCATGAGTGGTTCACGACCGCGCAGGCGGACCCGGCGGCGAAGGAGCGGGAGTTCTACTACTTCGACGAGTCGGTGCCGAACGGCTACGCGTCGTGGATGGGCGTGCCGTCGCTGCCGAAACTCGACTGGCGGAGCACCGAGCTGCGCCGGCGTCTCGGCGAAGTCGCCTCGCAGCGGCTTCACGAGGCGCTCGCCGGGTGGCGGGTCGACGTCGCGAACATGACCGGGCGCTACGGCGCGATCGACCTCAACCACGACGTCGCGCGGTGGGCGCGCGAGACGACCGCAGGGTCGCTCCTGATCGCCGAGCACGGTCACGACTACCGCCCCGACCTGGACGGCACCGGCTGGCACGGGACGATGAACTACGCCGGCTTTCTCAAGCCGGCCTGGTGGTGGCTGCGCGACGACGCCGTCGAGAACGACGTCTTCTCCTCGGCGCCCGCGCCGCGCTACGACGGCCCAGAGCTCGTGAGCGTGATGCGGAAGTACCGCACCGGCGTTCCGTGGCAGGCGGTCGCCCACTCGTGGACGCTCCTCGACTCGCACGACACCGCACGCTTCTCGACAGTCGTGGCCCGCTCGCGCTCGCTGCATCGAGTCGGAGTGGGCCTGATGATGACCACGCCCGGCGTGCCGATGATCTTCGCCGGCGACGAGCTCGGGCTCGAGGGCGCGTGGGGCGAGGACGCGCGCCGTACGATGCCGTGGCAGGACCCGGATGCCTGGGACCGCGAGCTGCTCGACAGCTATCGCGCGCTCGCCGCGCTACGGCGCTCCTGTGGAGCCCTCGCCCACGGCGGGATCCGCTACGTGCACGTGAGCCACGATGCAGTCGCCTACCTGCGCGAGACGCGCGACGAGCAGCTGCTCTGCCTGGCCGCCCGCGCCGCGCACGACCCGATCTCGACCCCGTTCACGAACCTCGAGACGCTCTACGGCGAGGACGCGCAGAACGGCGTCCTCCCGTCGGACGGCCCCTCGTTCCACACCTGGAGGATCCACTGATATGGCTGACGTTGCCTTCGAAGATGTCGACAAGATCTACGACAACGGCATCCAGGCCGTCTTCGAGCTGACGCTCGAGGCACACGACGGCGAGTTCCTGGTGCTCGTCGGCCCGTCGGGCTGCGGCAAGACGACGGCGCTCCGGATGGTCGCTGGCCTGGAGGACATCTCGGGGGGCACCGTCAAGATCGGCGGCCGCGTCGTCAACGACGTCTCGTCGAAGGAGCGCGACATCGCGATGGTGTTCCAGAACTACGCGCTCTACCCCCACCTGAGCGTGGCCGAGAACATCGCCTTCGGCCTGCGGCTGCGGAAGACGGACAAGAAGATCATCAACGAGCGCGTCGCGTGGGCGGCCAAGATGCTCGACCTGACGCCGTACCTCGAGCGACGTCCCAAGGAGCTCTCGGGCGGCCAGCGGCAACGCGTCGCGATGGGCCGCGCGATCGTGCGCCAGCCCCAGGTGTTCCTGATGGACGAGCCGCTCTCGAACCTCGACGCAAAGCTGCGCGTCCAGATGCGCGCCGACATCGCCAAGCTCCAGCGGGAGCTGGGCGTCACGACGATGTACGTGACGCACGACCAGGTCGAGGCGATGACGATGGGCGACCGGGTGGCGGTCATGAGCAAGGGCCGCCTCCAGCAGGTCGACGCGCCGCAGCGCCTCTACGACCGCCCCGAGAACCTCTTCGTCGCCGGCTTCATCGGCACGCCGCCGATGAACCTGCTCGAGGCCACCGCATCGGTCAACGGTGGCGTCACCATCGATCTCGGCGGCAACAAGCTGCCGATCACGGAGGAAGCGCTTGCCCAGTACCCGCGGCTCCGGCAATACGACGGCCGGCCGGTGATCGTCGGGCTGCGCGCCGGCGACCTTCATCCCGGCCAGGGCCACGAGGGGCTGCCGACGATCGCTGCGCGCGTCGAGCTGGTCGAATCGCTCGGCGGCGAGTCAATGGCCTACTTCAAAGTCAACGCACGGCAGATCCGGAGCGAGGCAACGGCTGTCGACGAGACTCTTGCCTCGGGTGCAGATGACTCGGAGAGCGTCGTCGGCTCACGGCCGAACCTCGTTGCCTCGTTCCCGCCGCACGTCCAGCTGAAGCTCGGGGACGACGCGGCGATCGCCGTCGACACCAAGGGGCTGCACTTCTTCGACGAAGCATCGGGTGCGCCGCTCCGTTAGCTATGCGATCGCCGCTTGCGCGACGATCGCGTTAGCTGGGTCCGCAGGAGCCTCCAGCGTTGCCATTCCGATAGCGACGTTGTCGGCGCTGCCGACGCAGAGCTCGCTCGCCTTCCAGCGGATCTACTTCGTGATGCCTGACCGCTACGCGAACGGGTCGACGGCGAACGACCACGGCTCGCTGACCGGCCCGCGCACGAAGACGGGCTTCGATCCGACTGATTCCGCCTACTACCACGGGGGCGACCTCGCGGGGCTCGCCGCCAACCTGCAGCGGATCAAGGATCTCGGCTTCACCGCTCTCTGGGTGACGCCCGTGCTGAAACAGGACCCCGTCGAGAACGGCAGCGCCGCCTACCACGGCTACTGGGGGCTCGACTTCACGACCGTCGATCCGCATCTCGGCTCCGACCAGGACTTCGCCGGCCTGGTCACGAAGGCGCACGGTCTCGGCCTGAAGGTGTACCTCGACGTCGTCGTCAACCACACGGCGGACATCGTCGAGCTGACGGGGACGTCGTACACCGACGTCCCGTATCGCACGTGCGCCGGCAAGGCGTTCAACCCGGCGCGCTACGTGACCGGCAAGTTCCCCTGCCTCAAGGCCACCACCATGCCGCGCGTGCCGTTCGTGCTCGCGGGCGACCGCCACCTGAAGAAGCCGGCGTGGCTGAACGACCCGCTGAACTACCACGACCGCGGCAACATCGACTTCGGCTCGTGCAGCCAGACGTGCTTCGAGCAGGGCGACTTCTTCGGGCTCGACGACCTCTTCACCGAGAAGCCGAACGTGTGGAAGGGCCTCGCGCAGATCTACTCGTCGTGGATCACCCGCTTCAAGGTCGACGGCTTCCGTGTGGACACCGCGAAGCACGTCAACGCCGCGTTCTTCAAGCTGTGGGTGCCGAAGATCCGGGCCGCGGCGCAGGCCGCCGGCGACAAGGACTTTCCGATCTTCGGCGAGATCACGCTGAACGACGCCGTCGATCTGTCGGAGTTCGTGCGCGACCGCGGCGTGCCGCAGGTGCTCGACTTTCCGTTCCAGCAGGTCGCGTCGGCCTACGCCTCCGGCGCATCGGGCGCGCGCGGCGTCGCCGACCGGATGACCGACGACGACTACTTCCGCACCGCCAACGGCATCGACCCGGCGTTCACGACCTTCCTCGGCAACCACGACATGGGCCGCGCCGCCGAGCAGATCGTGACGCAGGCGCCCGGACTGAGCGGCAACGCACTGACGCAGCACGTGCTGCTCGGCTACAGCCTGCTCTACCTGCTGCGTGGCGCGCCTGCGGTGCTGTACGGCGACGAGGTGGGGATGATCGGGTCGGGCGGTGACCAGCAGGCGCGGCAGGACATGTTCCCGACGCAGGTCACCGACTGGCAGACGCAGCCGCGCGTCGGCGCGACGCCGATCGGCAAGGGCTCGTCGCTGGGCAGCACCGGCAACCCGATCGAGACGCAGCTGCAGGAGCTCGCCAAGCTGCGCGACGAGCATCCCGAGCTCGCGACCGGGGCCACCGTGGTGCGGTACGCGAAGAACGCGGTGCTCGTCGTCTCGCGGCTCGACCTCGCGACCGGGAAGGAGGCGGTCGTCGGCTTCAACAACGGCGACGCCGCCGCGACCGTGAGCGTCCCGATCGCGTCCTCCGCGACCAGACTCTCGTTGACGATCCCGCCGGTCTCCTTCCGCGCGGTCTTCGAAACCGGGATCCCCAAGGTGGCCCCGGGGAAGCCGAAGCTGACGGCGTCGAGCGACGACCTGACGTCGCTGTACCGCCTCTCGGCTACCGTTCCCGGCGGCCCGGTCAGCGTGTGGTTCGCGATCCGGCGCGCGGGCGGAGCCTGGCAGCGCGTGGCCGCCGACGACTCCGCCCCCTACCGGGCGTTCCTCGAACCGGGGCGCTTCCGCAAGCGCGAGCGCGTCCAGGGCGTCGCGGTCGCGCGCGGCACCGACGGCTCGGTCGCGGTCTCGCCCGTCGCGAGCTTCATCCCCAATCCCTAGATCTCCGGCTGGGCGTCCGGCGTCTCGGGCCCGAGACGCTCGATCACGTCCCGGACGTTCTGCAGCTCCTGCTCCAGATGGGCCTGGTAGGCCTGCAGCCGCTCGACCCAGACGTCGCGGCTCGGGAAGCCGCGCCGGCCGAAGCCGCGCCGGCCATGGCCGCGATGCTCATGGTGTCCTCCACACATATACGCTCACCTCCTCTCGTTCTTCGCTGGCAACTGTTACCCGATGATAACTGTTTTTCGGAGACACGTATTCCCGACGTGAGCCGCACGGAGCTGCTCGAGCTCCGCCGCGCCCTACGGCAGGTGCTGCGCAGGCTCTGGCGGCGGCGGGCGCCTTCGGAGCTGCTCGCACTCGTCTCGGGCGAGCCGCAGCTCGGCCGGCGGCACGTCGCGGCGCTCACCCACGTCGGCGCCGAGGGGCCACAGACCGTCAGCGAGATCGCGCATGCCGTCGGCGTCTCGCTGCCGGCCGCGAGCAAGCTGACGACCGAGCTCGAGGGCCACGGTCTCGTGCACCGGAGCGAAGACCCCGCCGACCGGCGGCGGACGGTCGTCGCGCTCGATCCGCAGACGGCCGACCAGGTGCGCGCGTGGCTCGCGCGACGCGACCGGCCGCTGCAACGTGCGCTCGGGACGCTCACGGTCGAGGAACGTGCGGCGTTCCTGAAGGGACTCCACGCGCTCGGCGACGCGCTGATGGAAGAATCAGAGCATGGTCCTCTCCGACCGCACCATCGCGCGCCTCATCGCCGAAGGTCGCATCGCGATCGACCCGTATGACGTCGCGCTGCTGCAGCCGTCGAGCGTCGACGTGCGTGTCGACCGCTACTTCCGCGTCTTTCACAACGCGCGCTACCCGTACATCGACGTCAAGCTGCCGCAGGAGGAGCTGACCGAGCAGGTCGAGATCGACGAGGAGCGGCCGTTCATCCTGCACCCCGGGGAGTTCGTGCTCGGGTCGACGCTGGAGCGGGTGACGCTGCCTGACGATCTCGTTGCAAGGCTCGAAGGGAAGGCGCTCGCCCTCGACACCCCTGTCCCGACTCCGATGGGCTGGACGACCATGGGCGAACTCGAGGTCGGCGATCTCGTGTTCACCGAATCCGGTCAGCCGACCGTCGTGGTGGCGGCGACGGACGCGATGCTCGGCCGGCCGTGCCGGGAGGTTCGCTTCTCGGAAGGAACCACCGTCGTCTGCGACGCCGAGCATCAGTGGGTGACGGTCAACAAGAACGGCCGTCGGTACGGGCGTCGCATCGAACGAGTCGTCACCACCGCCGAGATCGAGCGGTCACTCTTCGTCCGAGGCGAGCGCAACCACCAGGTCGCCCTGGCAGAGGCGGTCAACTATCCGCGCCGCACCCTTCCGATCCATCCCTACGTCCTCGGCGCCTGGCTCGGCGACGGCACGACGACCGCAGCGCAGATCACCTGCGCGGACGTCGAGATCCTCGAAGAGATCGAGATGGCGGGGTACGGCGTCGCCAAGGCGAGAACGACGCCGCTCGGCTACCGGATCGGCGGCGCCGGCCACACCCGCGACCCGGCAACCGGGCAGTACACCCGAAACAGATCCCTCTCGAGCCGACTGCGTGACGCCGGGCTTCTGGGCCACAAGCACATCCCCGAGCTGTACCTACGCGCGTCGGTCGATCAACGAATGGCACTGCTGGAAGGCCTGATGGACACCGACGGCTACGTCGACGTCTACGGCCGCTGCGACCTGACGACAGTGAAGGAGGAGCTCGCCTGGCAGTACCGCGAGCTGGTCGCCAGCCTCGGGTTCCGCCCGACCCTGGCCGTGAAGCGTGCCGTTCTGAACGGGGTCGATTGCGGCCCGAAGTATGAGATCCAATTCACACCGAAAGAGCCGGTCTTCCGCGTCACCCGGAAGCTCATCCGGCAGAAGCTCGAAGGGTGCTTCCACCTCTTCCGCGCGATCGCGGATGTGCAGGAGGTCCCGAGCGTGCCGGTGCGGTGCATCGAGGTCTCCGCACCTTCGGGACAGTTCCTCGTCACTCGTTCCTACATCCCGACGCACAACTCGAGCCTCGGCCGCCTGGGCCTGCTGATCCACTCGACCGCCGGCTTCATCGACCCCGGCTGGGACGGCCATGTGACGCTCGAGCTGTCGAACGTCGCGAACCTGCCGATCACGATCTACTACGGCATGAAGATCGGCCAGCTCTCGTTCATGCAGCTGACCGAGGCGACGTCGACGCCGTACGGCACCGGCTCGCTCGGCTCGAAGTACCAGGGCCAGCGCGGGCCGACACCGTCCCGCTACTGGCAGAACTTCGAGTCGTGAAGGTCCTCGTCACCGGCGGCACCGGCTTCGTCGGCCCGGCGATCGTGCACGCCCTGCGGGCCGAGGGCCGCAACGTCCGCGCGCTCGTGCGCCGGCCCGAGCGTGCGTCGCACCTGGCCTCGCTCGGCGTCGAGCTCGCGACCGGCGACGTCACGGACGCCGACAGCGTGAAGGCTGCGGCGGAGGGCTGCACCCACGTCGTGCATCTCGTGGCGATCATCAAGGGGCGCCCTGACGACTTCCACCGCGTGATGACCATCGGCACCCAGAACGTCGTCACGGCAGCGAAGGGCGCCGGCGTCGAGCGGTTCGTCCTGATGAGCGCCCTCGGCACGACCGAGGAGCCGGCGGTGCCGTACTACGCGGCGAAGCTCGCCGAGGAGCGCGAGGTGATCGCATCGGGGCTCGAATACACGATCTTCCGCCCCAGCTTCATCTTCGGACCCGGCGGCGGCGCGCTCGCCACCTTCATGCGCCAGGTGAAACTCTCGCCCGTCGTCACGGTCATCGGCTCCGGAGCCCAGCGTTCGCAGCCGATCTGGCGCGACGACGTCGCCGCCTACGTCGCCCGCGCGATCGACGACCCGCGCGCCGCCAAGCGCACGTTCGAACTCGGTGGCCCGGACACGGTGACCTGGGACGAGCTCTACCGGACGATCGCCAAGGTGCTCGGCAAACGACGGCCCCTGCTGCACATCCCCTTCGGCGTCGCGCGCGCCGGAGCGGCACTGACCCAGTGGCTGCCCGGCGCACCGCTCAGCACCGACCAGGTGAAGATGCTCGAAGGCGCCGATAACGTCGTCCAGAACACCGATGCCTCCGACACCTTCTCGCTCCCGCTCCTCCCGCTCGAAGAGCAGATCCGCCGAGCCGCCTGAGCGGCGGCTCTCGGTGCTGCTGCTGCTCGTCGCGGCGCACCAGCGGATGAGCCAGCTGGTCGAGCGCGAGCTCGCCGCCGACGGGGTCGCCGCCGACGGCTACGCGATGCTGAGCCTGATCGGCGTCCGCGGCCCGGTTCGCCTGACCGAGCTCGCCTCCGACCTCGGCCTGCCGCTGACGACCGCCTCGGACGTCGTGCGTCGCCTCGAAGCGAGGCGGTACGTCCGCAGGCACCCGAATCCGGCGGACGCGCGCTCGTGGCTGTTCGAGCTCTCCGCCGCCGGCGACCGCGAATGGAAGCGCGGCTGGGGCGCGCTGCAGCGGATCAATGCACACCTGAACGCCGAGCTCGGCGACGAGACGGCGATTCGCGCGGCGCTGACCGATCTCGGCGCGGCATTCTCGACGGCATTAACCGACGGTTAATACGAGGCCGGAGCTTTTGCTCCGACCTCGGACTATCGTCGCGACCATGCGCACACTCGCCCTCATCCTCATCGCCGCCGGCGCGTTCGCGTCGGTCGCAACAGGCGCCGCGAAGGCGCCGGTCGTCGTCGCCAAGATCAAGGTCGCAGTCGGAACCGCGCCGTGTGCAGCCGCTGCCGGCGGCGGTTTCGTGTGGGTCAGCGAGTACGGCTCGCCGTACCTGCTGAAGATCAACCCGCACACGAACAAGGTCGTCAAGAAGATCGGCATCGGCTCCGGCTCGTGCGGCCTCGGCTACGGAGCCGGGTCGCTGTGGATCGAGGATACGAGCTCCAGCACGATCAGCCGCGTCTCGGTCCGGACGGCGAAGCGGACTGCCGCGGTAAGTGTCGGGATCCAGCCATATGACGCGACGTTCGCGTTCGGCTCCGCGTGGGCGACCGCCTTCAGCGGCGGCGAGGTCGAACGGATCGACCCGGCGCGGAACAAGGTGGTGAAGCGGTATCCGCTGCCATCGGCCACCGGCGTGGTCGGCGCGTTCGGCTCGATCTGGGCCACCGGCCAGGACGGCGTGATCCGCATCGATCCGGCCACCGACCAGATCGCCGCGACGATCCCGATCGAGGGAGGCGCCGGCTGGACGGCCGCGTCCGACAGCGCGGTCTGGGTGACCACCACGACCGGCATCGCGCGGATCGACCCGACGACGAATCAGGTGGCAGCGGCGATCCCGCTCGGCACGCCGGCGCTCGGCGATCCTGCGGTCGTCGCGGGCAAGCTCTGGGTGCCGAAGATCCGGTCGAACGCGATCGCGGTCATCGACCCCGCCACGAACACCGTCACGGCGACGGTCAAGGCCGGCATCGGCCCGTTCGTCGTCACCGAGATCGCCGGGGAGGCCTGGATCCCGAGCTGGAAGGGCCGCGACGTCTGGCGGGTGAAGCCCTAGCCCAACGCTTTGAGCATCGCCCGCGCGACGACGTCGTCCACCGCGGGCGGCACGGGTTGCGGCCCCGGCTCGAACCGTCCGGGATCGCGGGCGAGCTCGCGGAGCGAGTGCGCCTGCAGCGCGAAGCCGAGATCCATCACCTGGATCTGGTTGCCCGTGGCGGCGGTGAGATTGAGCATCTCCCCGCGGCCGAGCAGGCGGACGCGGCCGTGCTGCGCGACCTGCTCGGTGAGGCGGGTACCGGGGCCGAGCGCCGCGAGGTCGATCTCCGAGAAATGGCCCGCGTTCGCGAGCAGGACGTCGTCGCGCAGCAGTTCGAGCTCGGCGGCGCCGATCACACCGGTCGAGCCGGTGACGGTGATCACCACGTCGGCGAGCGGCAGCGCGCTCGGCAGGTCGAGGACGCGCATCCCGTCGAACGCGGCCTCGAGCGCCTTGCACCGGATCGCGCTCGACCACGATCACCGAGGCGCCGTCTGCGCGCAGGGCGCGCGCCACGCCGCGTCCGCACGCTCCGTAGCCGACCACGCAGAACCTGGTCGCCGCGACCAGCAGGTTCGTGGCCCGCATGAAGCCCTCGACCACGGTCGGCCCGACGCCGTAGGTGTTCTCGATCAGCCGCTTGAGCGGCGAGTCGTCGATCACGACGACGGGGAACGGCACGCGCGCCGAGAGCTCCGACTTGAGCCGGTTCGCACCGGACGTCGTTTCCTCGGTCGCCGCCGTCACCGCCGGCTCCCGCTCGACGGTGCCCGCGATCAGGTCGGCGCCGTTGTCGAGCAACAGGTCGGGCCGCCAGTCCAGGATCCGTTCGATGTGCGCGTCGTGCGCCGCCTGGTCGTCCGCGTTCGCGGCCCAGACGCTGACCCCGTCGAGCGAGGCGAGGAACGCGGCCTGCCGTCGTCGGTCGTGGCCGGGCTGCCGGTGAGCGCCAGCTCGCAGCCGCCGGCGAGCAGCACCTCGACGAGCACGGCGGTCTTCGGCTCGACGTGCAGGCACATCCCGAGCCGCCGCCCGGCGAGCGGCCGCTCGGCGGCGAACTCGTCGCGGAGCGCGGCGAGCAGCGGCATGTTCGATCCCCGCGTCCATCGCGATCCAAGACCGGCTCCGTCGGTCCCCCGGAGCGTTCCAAGACGAAGGCGCTCAACAATGCGCGCGCAGGAGCCCTTCCAGCCTCTATGCGGTGACCAGCTTGGATTTCGTAGAGGCGCTTCCGGCCGATTAAGGCGGCGCGTTAACGCGAGTCCCCCACGCTGGCTAGGCGATTCCCCGTCAGGTCCCGGGGACACACCTCTACGAGCTGGTACCTCCACTGCCCGTACTTGAAGTCTCCAACGCCGGACCACCTCCTTTCCGCGGTTAACCGGCAACCATAGCGGATGAGGTCAGGACGGACGTCGACGCTCGCCTCGACGGCGGCGCGGACCCAGCAGCCGGCGAGGTGGTCGTTGACGACGCCGCAGGCCTGCATGGCGGCGTAGACCGTCGTCGGGCCGACGAAGCGGAAGCCGGCCTCTGCGAAGCGCGCTTCGAGAGCGCCGTCGACTCGGGCGTCGACGGCGTGCCAGTCGCGCCGTGCGCTCGCGGCGCGTCGTGCTGGGCCGGTGCGGTGCGCCCAGAACAGCTCGTGCAGCGGCGTCCCGGCGTCGCGCAGCGCGAGCGTCGCCCGCGCGTTCGCGATCGCCGCCTCGATCTTGCCGCGGTGGCGGACGATCGCCGGCGTCCGCGAGCAGCCGCTTGACGTCGCGCTCGCCGAAGCGCGGCGACCCGCGTCGGGCTCGAAGCCCGCGAACGCGGCGCGGAAGCCCTCGCGCTTGCGCAGGATCGTCAGCCACGAGAGGCCCGACTGGAAGCCCTCGAGGCACAGCCGCTCGTAGAGCCCCGCTCGTCGCGCACCGGGCGGCCCCACTCCTCGTCGTGGTAGGCGAGGTACAGCGGGTCGGTCGTCTCCCAGCAGCGTGTCTATGGTCGACCACCTCGACCTTGACGACGCCGTCCTCGACCGTCGACCGGGTACGTCGCGACCGGCTCGATAGGCGGGCAGCGAGAGCGGCCGGCCGGTCTCGAGGTCGAACGCCGAGCCGTGCCGCGGGCAGATCACGCGGCAGGTGTCCTCGTCCCACTCGCCCTCGCACAGCGGGCCGTCGTCGTGCGAGCAGCGGTCCTCGAGCGCGTAGAGCTCGCCGTCGCAGTTGTAGACGCCGATCGACGTCCAGCCGAGCGTGACGATCTTCGCGGAGCCCGGCCCGAACTCCTCGAGCGGCGCGACGTCGATCTTCGGCACGCGCGACTACGTCGAACTGGAGGTCGTCGGCGAGGCCCTGCCACTCCTCGGGCAGCGGCGTGCCCTTCGCCTTGTTCAGCGCGACCTTCAGCACGCCGAGGCCGAGGATCGCGCACTTGAGGCGGATCGGCGTGAGCGGGATCCCGATCTCGTCGAGCAGCTCCTCCTTCGGGCAGCGCGGCGACGTCGGCGGCCTTCCGGCCCTTGACGAGCTCGGTGAGCATCGACGTGGCGGCCTGCGAGATCGCGCAGCCGCGGCCCTCGAAGCCGATCGGCGTCGATCGTCTCGCCGTCCGTCGCCGAACTTGCACGGAGATCGTCACCTCGTCGCCGCAGAGCGGGTTCTGGCCCTCGGCCTGCGCGTCGGCGGGCTCGAGCAGCCCGTGCCCGCGCGGCTACTTGTAGTGGTCGAGGATCACTTCCCGGTACATCTGCTCGAACTCGCTCATACGCCGAACGGTCTCCTTCGACCTTGTGCAGGCCCGCGATCGAGCCGGTCGACGTCCTCCGGGAGCGAGTAGAGGTAGAAGCTCGCGCGGGTCGTCGCGGCGACGCCGAGGCGCGTCATCAGCGGCTGCGTGCAGTGGTGGCCGGCGCGGACGGCGACGCCCTCCCAGTTGAGGATCTGCGCGACGTCGTGCGGGTGCACGCCCTCGAGCTCGAAGCTGACGATGCCCGGTGCGCCGGTCGGCGGGCGGGCCGAAGACGCGGATGCCGGGGATCTCGGCGAGCCGGTCCATCGCCTGCACGACGAGCTCGTGCTCGTGCGCCTCGATCGCCTCGAGGCCCGACCGCCGAGACGTAGTCGATCGCGACGCCGAAGCCGTAGGCCTCGGCGATCGCCGGCGTGCCCGCCTCGAACTTGTACGGCAGCTCGTTCCAGCTCGTCCGCTCGAGCGAGACCGAGCGGATCATCTCGCCGCCGAGGTTGAACGGCTGCATCGCCTCGAGCAGCTCGCGCCGCCCCCAGAGCGCGCCGACGCCGCTCGGGCCGCAGAGCTTGTGCGACGAGAACGCGAGGAAGTCGCAGCCGAGCGCCTGCACGTCGATGTGGCTGGTGCGGCGCGGCCTGCGCGGCGTCGACGACCATGATCGCGCCCTGCTCGTGCGCCCACGCGGCGAGCTTCTCGACCGGGTTGATCGTGCCGAGCGTGTTCGAGACGAGGTTGTTCGCGACCACCTTCACGTTGCCGCGCGACGCGATCTCGTCGAGCGCGTCGAGCTGCAGCTCGCCGAGGTCGTCGATCGGGATGTGCGCGAACTGCGGCGCCGGTGCGCTTGGCGACGAACTGCCAGGGCACGAAGTTGGCGTGGTGCTCGAGCTCGGTGATCACGACGACGTCGCCGGGGCCGAGGTTCTCGAGCCCCCACGCATAGGCGACGAGGTTAGCGCCTCGGTCGCGCTGCGCGTGAAGATCACCTCGCGGTTCGACGGCGCGTTGACGTAGGCGCGCACCTTCTCGCGCGCGCCCTCGTAGCCCGGCGGTCGCCCGCTCGGCGAGCGTGTAGACGCCGCGGTGCACGTTCGCGTAGGAGTGCTCGTAGAACTCCCGCATCGCGTCGAGCACCTGACGCGGCTTCTGCGTCGACGACGCCGAGTCGAGGTAGGCGACGCGGCTTGCCGTTGACGAGCTCGTCGAAGACGGCGAAGTCGGCGCGCAGCGCCTGCGCGTCGAGCTTGGACTGGGTCTGAACGGCCACGGACCTACTGTACCGGGGTCACCCCACCTGGCCTTCTGCGCCATGCCCTGTGGACGATCCGTCACGTTGACGAAACCGTGTCTGACACCGGACGTGTCCCGCGCGGCCCAACAGTGGACGGTTCGTCACGCTTTCGTACCCGTGTCTGACACCGGACGTGTCCCGTGCGGCCAGTCCAGGGTGCTGTGCCGCTATCGTGGCCCGCCGATGAGCAGCGACTACGTCTTCACGATGTACCGGGCCGACAAGTTCTACGGCGCCGACCGGCAGGTGCTGGCGAACATCTCGCTCTCGTTCCTGCCCGGGGCGAAGATCGGCGTGCTCGGCGCCGAACGGCGCCGGCAAGTCGACGCTGCTCCGGATCATGGCCGGCAAGGAGGAGACCTCGTCGGGCGTCGCCGAGCTCGCGCCCGGCGCGACCGTCGGGCTGCTCGAGCAGGAGCCCGAGCTCGACCCGAGCCAAGAACGTGCGCGAGAACGTCGAGGACGGCGTGCGCGAGCTGCGCGACCTGCTCGACCGCTTCAACGCGATCTCCGCGCAGCTTCGCCGAGCCCGACGCCGACTTCGACGCGCTGCTCGCCGAGCAGGCGACGGTGCAGGACCAGATCGACCGCCGCGACGCCTGGCAGCTCGAGGCGCACCTCGACCACGCGATGGACGCGCTGCGGCTGCCGGACGGCGACCGCGACGTGACGACCCTCTCGCGGCGGCGAGCGGCGGCGCGTCGCGCTCTGCCGGCTGCTGCTCCAGGCGCCCGACCTGCTGCTGCTCGACGAGCCGACGAACCACCTCGACGCCGAGTCGGTGTTCTGGCTCGAGCGCTTCCTCGCCGACTACAAGGGCACCGTCGTCGCCGTCACGCACGACCGGTACTTCCTCGACAACGTCGCCGGCTGGATCCTCGAGCTCGACCGCGGGCGCGGCATCCCGTACCAGGGCAACTACTCGGGCTGGCTCGAGCAGAAGCAGGAGCGGCTCGCGCACGAGGAGAAGACCGAGTCGGCCCGGCGGCGCACGCTCGCAGCGCGAGCTCGAGTGGGTGCGGCTGGCGCCGCGCGCGCGGCACGCGAAGTCGAAGGCGCGTCTCGGCGCGTACGAGAAGCTGCTCGCCGAGGAGCAGAACGTGAAGCTCGACCGCGTCGAGATCCACATCCCGCCCGGCCCGCGGCTCGGCGACCTCGTGATCGAGGCGAAGGGCGTCTCGAAGGGCTTCGGCGACCGCCTGCTCTTCGAGAACCTCGACGTTCTCGCTGCCGCCGGCCGGGATCGTCGGCGTGATCGGCCCGAACGGCGCCGGCAAGACGACGCTCTTCCGCATGATCGCCGGCGAGGAGGCGCCCGACTCGGGCGAGCTCCGGATCGGCGACACGGTGCAGCTCGCCTACGTCGACCAGTCGCGCGCCGACCTCGACCCGAAGAGCACCGTCTGGAAGGAGATCTCGCGGCGGCCAGGACATCGTCCTGCTCGGCAAGCGTGAGGTGAACTCGCGCCAGTACACGTCGTGGTTCAACTTCCGGGGCGGCGACCAGCAGAAGCCGGTCGGGCCAGCTCTCGGGCGGCGAGCGCAACCGCGTGCACCTCGCGAAGCTGCTGAAGAGCGGCGGCAACGTGCTCCTGCTCGACGAGCCGACGAACGACCTCGACGTCGACACGCTGCGCGCGCTCGAGGACGCGCTGCTCGACTTCGCCGGCTGCGCCGTCGTGATCACCCACGACCGCTGGTTCCTCGACCGCGTCGCGACGCACATCCTCGCGTTCGAGGGCGACTCGCAGGTGACGTGGTTCGAGGGCGACTGGGGCGAGTACGCCGACTGGGTCGCCGAGACGCGCGGCCCGGAGGCGCTCGAGCCGCACCGGATCAAGTACAAGCCGCTCGTCCGCGCGTAGTCCCCGCGGCCGACCGCGAATCGCCGTTCAGGCCGATGACCGGCGCGCCGCGTACGACCCGCTTGGGGTGGTTCGCTCGAACCACCCCGTTTGGTGAAAGCGGATCAGCGCTTGAACATCGCGCGCGCGGCGCCGAGCAGGACGACTGCGAGAAAGCCCAGCATGAGCGCCGCAGCGGGGTTTGTGATCGGCATATCTGGCGAACCTCCGCTGGTTGTGACTGGACACATGGTCGCAGTAGAACCGAGGTTCCGAAATCCCTCGAATCAGTGATTTAGGCCGGGAGGGTGATGACATCGCCCTCCCGGTCGACTAGGAGGGGATGCGCGCCTCGAGGGCGGCGCCGAGCGCCTCGCGCACCGGCTCGAGCTCGATCCGGTCGAGCACGTCCTGGAAGAAGCCGCGCACGATCAGCCGCTCCGCCTCCTGCGCGCGACAGCCCGCGGGCCATCAGGTAGAAGAGCTCCTCGCGGTTGACCCTGCCGAGCGTCGCGCCGTGCGTGCAGCGCACGTCGTTCGCCATGATCTCGAGGCCCGGGATCGAGTCGGCGTGCGCCGTGTCGGAGAGCAGCAGGTTGCGGTTCTCCTGGTAGGCGTTCGTCTTCTGCGCGTGCTCCTCGACCCGGATCATGCCGCGCCAGACCGCGCTCGCCTGCTCGCGCAGCGCGCCCTTGAACGCGAAGTCGCTCTCGGTGTTCGGCGCGATGTGCTCCTGGAAGGTGTCGTAGTCGAGGTGCTGGTCGCCGTCGGCGAAGTAGGCGCCGGTGACCCGCGACGTCGCGCCGGGGCCGGCGAGGTCGTTCTCGATCCACACCTTGCCGCGCTTCGAGCCGAAGCCCGCCGATCACCCAGTCGAGCTCGGAGTCGCGCTCGAGCCACGCCTTGTGGCGGCCGAAGTGCCAGGTCTCGCTGCGAGAGGTTCTGAAGCGAGACGTACTCGATCTTCGCGCGTCGGCTCGACGAAGAGCTCGACGACGGCGTTCGTGTACGCGACCGTGTCGGGCGCGGCCGACGAGAGATCCTCGATCAGCGAGAAGCGCGCGCCCTCCTCGGCGACGACGACCATCCGCCAGTAGAGCGAGCCGCCGTTCGAGGTCACCTGCACGTACAGCGGCTTCTCGAGCTCGACGCCCTTCGGCACGTGCACGAGCAGGCCGTGCTGCCAGCGCGCGAGGTTCTCGAGCGCGAACTTGTCGTCGTCGGGGATCAGCTGCGACGGGTAGTCGGCCGGCAGCGGCTCGAAGGTGACGCCGTCGGGCGCCGAGACGATCTCGATGCCGCGTCTCGGTGACGACCGCGCGGCCGGCGACGTCGAGGTCGAGCGCCGGCCTCGGGCCGGTGTCCGGCGCCTTGGTGTCGACACCTGGTCCGGGTCGAAGCCGCGCAGGTCGGTGAAGCGCCAGTGCTCGTCGCTGGTCGACGGCAGCGGCAGCTCGTCGAACCGCTTCGCGGCCTGCTTCGCGGGTCAGCGTCGCCATCAGTCGCGCGGTGCGTACCGGCGGTGCAGCATGATCGGTTGCCGTCCGGGTCCGTGAAGAACGCCATGTGGCAGACGCCGGTGTCGAGGATCGTCGCCCGTCGAACTCGACGCCCTTCGCCTCCAGCTCGCGCGCGCTTCGTGCGACGTCGGGACGCGCAGCGCGAAACCGGCCGTGTGCGGCGCGCGTGAACGCGGAGCCGATCGACTCGAGGCTCGAGCAGGTAGAGGCTGACGTTCTCGCCGAGCTGGAACTCGGGGAAGCCTCCGTCGCTCGTCTGCGGAAGCCCGAGCGTCTCGCCGTAGAACTTCTTCGACCGCTCCATGTCCGTGACCGGGACGCGAGATGAAGTCCGTCCGCTCGACGATCAACCTAGCCGACCGAGCCTTCCATCTGCAGCTGGATCAGCCGGTTCATCTCGACGGCGTACTCGAGCGGCAGCTCCTTGGTGATCGGCTCGACGAAGCCGCTGACGATCATCGCCGACGCCTCGGCCTCGTTGAGAGCCCGCGCGACATGAGGTAGAAGAGCTGCTCCTCGCCGATCTTCGAGACGGTCGCCTCGTGCCCGATGTCGACGTCGTTCTCGTCGATGCGGATGTACGGATAGGTGTCGGAGCGCGACTCGTCGTCGAGGATCAGCGCGTCGCAGACGACCTTCGACTTCGCGCCGTGCGCGCCCTTCGCCACCTCGAGCAGCCCGCGGTAGCCGGCGCGGCCGCCGTTCTTCGAGATCGACTTCGACGTGATCACGCTCGGTCGTGTTCGGCGCGACGTGGACGCACTTGCCGCCCGCGTCCTGGTGCTGGCCCTTGCCGGCGAACGCGATCGAGAGCACCTCGCCGTGCGCGCCCTCGCCCATCAGCCAGATCGCCGGGTACTTCATCGTCAGCTTCGAGCCGAGGTTGCCGTCGACCCACTCCATCGTCGCGTTCTCCTCGGCGACCGCGCGCTTGGTGACGAGGTTGTAGACGTTGGTCGACCAGTTCTGGATCGTCGTGTAGCGGCAGCGGCCGCCCTTCTTGACGACGATCTCGACGACCGCCGCTGTGCAGCGAGTCGGTCGAGTAGATCGGCGCCGTGCAGCCCTCGACGTAGTGCACGTAGGCGTCCTCGTCGACGATGATCAGCGTGCGCTCGAACTGGCCCATGTTCTCCGCGTTGATGCGGAAGTAGGCCTGGAGCGGCAGCTCGATCCGGACGCCCGGCGGCACGTAGATGAACGAGCCGCCCGACCAGACGGCGCAGTTCAGCGCCGCGAACTTGTTGTCGTTCTGCGGGATGATCGTCCCGAAGTACTGCTTGAAGATGTCCTCGTGCTCGCGCAGCGCCGTGTCGGTGTCGAGGAAGATGACGCCCTGCGCCGTGAGGTTCTCCTGGAGCTTGTGGTAGACGACCTCGCTCTCGTACTGCGCGCCGACGCCGGCGAGGTACTTCTTCTCGGCCTCGGGGATGCCGAGCTTGTCCCAGGTGTCCTTGATGTCGGCGGGCAGGTCCTCCCACGACTCGGCCTGGTTCTCGGTCGGCTTGATGTAGTAGTAGATGTTGTCGAAGTCGATCTCGCCCAGCGACGGCTGGCCGCCCCACGTCGGCATCGGGCGCGCGAGGAAGTAGTCGAGCGACTTGTGGCGGAACTTCCGCATCCAGTCGGGCTCGTCCTTGTGCGAGGAGATCGCGTCGACCAGCTCGTGCGAGAGGCCGCGACCGGACTTGAAGAAGTAGTCCTCGGGGACGTTGAAGCCGTACTTGACCTCGTAGTCGGAGCCGATCCCCTGGACGATCTCGGTCTCGGTCTGCGCCATTACGCCGTCACCCCCGTCCGGCTCCCATTCCTCGTATCCGGACGCCTCGAGCTTCTCGGCGAGCTCGGCGCCGCCCTCCTCGACGATCGTGCCGCCGACGAAGACGTGCACGAAGTCGGGCTTGATGTAGTTGAGGATCCGCTGGTAGTGCGTGATCACGAGCGCGCCCATGTCGGGGCCGACGAGCTCCTGCACGCCCTCGGCGACGACCTTCAGCGCGTCGATGTCGAGACCGGAGTCGGTCTCGTCGAGCACGGCGATCTTCGGCTGCAGCATCGCCATCTGCAGGATCTCGACGCGCTTCTTCTCGCCGCCCGAGAAGCCGTCGTTCAGGTAGCGCGAGGCGAGCTCGCGGCTGACCTTCAGGTCGGTCCATCTGTCGCGAGCAGCGCTTTGCGGAACTCCGGGACCGGCATCGGGTCGTCGACGCCGCCGTTCCGCGCCTTGCGCACGGCGTTGATCGCCTGCCGCAGGAAGTTCGTGACGGTGACGCCCGGAATCGCGTGCGGGTACTGGAATGCGAGGAAGAGCCCTGCCTGTGCGCGCTCGTCGGCGCCCGGCCTCGGTGATGTCGGCGCCGTCGAGCAGGATCTGGCCCTCCGTGACCTCGTAGGCCGGATGGCCTGCGATCGCGTAGGCGAGCGTCGACTTGCCGGAGCCGTTCGGGCCCATGATCGCGTGCACCTCACCCGAGGAGACCTTCAGGTCGACGCCCTTGACGATCTCGGTGCCGTCCTCGAGCGCGACGTGCAGATCCTTGAGTTCCAGCGTTGCCAACGTTGTTGACTCCAATCGACGGGCGAGGACGCGATTCTCTCGCGGGAGTTCGTGCCTCATGGTAGCCCAGTCCACCCGGGCGGGCGAGTGGCAAGCCCGCTACCATTCGGCCAGATGCCTGGCTGGATCGGACTTCCCGAGCTGCTCATCCTCCTCGTCGTGGTGCTGATCTTCTTCGGCCCGAAGCGGCTGCCGGAGATGGGGCGCTCGCTGGGCCGCGGCCTCCGCGAGTTCAAGGAGTCGGTCACCGGCAACGATCGCGACGACGAGCCCGCGGCGACTGCCCCCGCGACCGATACCAGCGTGGCCGACACAACGGCGACACCGACGCCGTCGCGCGAAAACGAAACCATCGTCTAGGCGACTATGAAGCGCCTGCCGCGCCGCCTGCAGCATGGCGAGGAGGCAACGCTCGTCGAGCACCTGGACGAGCTCCGCAGCCGCATCCTCGTGGTGCTCGGCGCCGTCGGCGGCGTCACTCGCGGTCACGTACGTGTTCCACCACCGCATCATCCGCTGGCTGAACGAGCCGCTGCCGGCGGCCAAACGCCACCCGATCACGTTCGGCGTCGCCGAGCCGTTCCTCACCTCGCTGACCGTCTCGCTCTACGCGGCGCTGCTGATCGCCTCCCGATCCTCCTCTGGCAGGTCTGGTCGTTCCTCGGCGCCGGCGTTCGACGACCGGACGCAGCGCGGCGTCCGCTGGCTCGTCGCGCTCGCGACGCTGCTGACGATCGGCGGCATCTTCTTCGGCTACTACGTCGTGCTGCCGGCGGCGCTGAAGTTCCTGACGAACTACGACAACAACCTCTACAACATCCAGATCCGCGCGAAGGACTACTACTCCTTCGTCTCGCTCGTCCTGCTCGCGGTGGGGATCGTCTTCCAGGTGCCGCTGTTCGTGCTCGGGCTCGTGCGCATCGGCGTTCTCACCTCTGCGAAGCTGCGCAAGAACTGGCGGATCGGCATCGTCGCGATGACCGCGCTGGCGGTCGCGCTGCCGGGCATCGACCCGGTGACGACGCTGCTCGAGATGGTGCCGCTGATCTCGCTCTACCTGATCTCAGTCGGCCTCTCCGGCTTCTTCGAGCGCAGGTGGCGACCGGAGACGGCGACCGCCACCGAATGACGTCGATCTCCGCCGACTGGGTGCTGCCCGTCGACGGGCCGCCGATCGAGGGTGGATGCGTGCGGTACGAAGGGGGCGCGATCGTCGAGATCACGCAGGGACGCGGTGAGCGGCACTTCGCCGACGCAGCGATCTTCCCGGGGATCGTCAACGCCCACTCGCATCTCGAGTACTCGCGCTACGCAGGGTTCGGCGACGGGCAGCCGTTCGGCCCGTGGATCGCCACGCACGCGGCGCGCAAGAGCCTGCTCGACGACGACGCGATGCTTGCCCTCGCACGCCAGGGCGTCCTCGACTCGCTCCGCTCCGGGATCACGACGACAGCCGACTACAGCTTCTCCGGCGTCGCGGCGACCGCGGCGGCGGAGTTCGGCCTCCGCGCGATCGTCTTCATCGAGGTGTTCGCGCTCGAGCCGGGCGTCGCCGAAGAGCGCTTCGCGGCGCGGCGCGCGCAGGTAGCCGAGACGCCGCTCGTGCGGATCGGCGTCTCGCCGCACGCGCCGTACTCCTGCTCCGTCGACGTCTACCGGTGGTGCCTCGGGCTCGGGATCCCGGTCGGCACCCATCTCGCGGAGTCGGCGAACGAGAACGAGTGGCTCCAGCACGGCACGGGCCCGCTCCAGGCGATCGCACCGATCCTGGTGCCGCCGAGCGGCAGGCGGGCGGTCGCGACGCTCGAGCCGGTGCTCGGGCCCGACCTGCTGTGCGCCCACTGCGTCGAGGTCGACGACGACGAGATCGCCCTGCTCGCCGAGCGCGACGTCCCCGTCGCCCACTGCCCGCGCTCGAACGCTCTGCTCGGCTGCGGCGTGGCGCCGCTGACCGCGCTCCGCCGGGCCGGGGTGCGGGTGGGCCTGGGCACCGACTCGCCTGCGTCAGCGCCGTCGTTCGACGCCTTCGAGGAGATGCGCGCGGCCGTGTACGCCGCACGGGCGCGTGAGAAGCGCCCCGAAGCCCTGCTGGCGGCCGACGCGCTCCGGCTCGCCACCTCCGACGCGGCCCGCGCGCTGCGACTGGACGACCAGGTGGGTACCCTGACGCCCGGAAAGCGTGCCGACCTGACGGTGCTGTCGTTGCACGGAAGCCCCTACCATCCGGTGGAGGATCCGGCGGCGGCGGTCGTCTTCGGCGGCTCGCCCGACCGAGTGCTCGAAACGATCGTCGACGGCCAGACCCGCTACACCCACACCGAGCGAGAGGAACAGTGGCGAGAGGTACGCAACACCGCAAGCGCCGCCCGGCACAGAATGCTCGCGCAGCCGCGGTAGCGGCGCCGAGCAAGAAGCAGAAGCCGCCGCAGTGGCAGGAGGAGCTGTTCTTCCAACGGCTCCGCACCCACGCCAAGTGGGCCTACGTCGCGCTCGCGGTGGCGTTCGTGCTCGGGTTCGTGCTGCTCGGCGTCGGCTCCGGCTCGACCGGCCTCAGCGACGTGTTCCAGAACGCCTTCAACTTCGGCTCCAGCAACGGCACGTCGATCGGCTCGCTCGAGAAGAAGGTCACGAAGCAGCCGCAGAACGCGACCGCCTGGCGTGACCTCGCGACCGCCTACGAGGGGAAGCAGCGCACGTCGGACGCGGTCAACGCGCTCGAGCGCTACACGGCACTCCGCCCGAAGGACCGGGACGCGCTCAGCGAGCTGGCCTCGCAGTACTCGACGCTCTCGCAGACGTACGCGGCCGACTATCAGACGGCACAGGCCGAGGCGACGGCCGCGTCGCCGGCCGCGACCTTCGCGCCCTCCTCCTCCACGACGTTCGGCAAGATCTTCAACGACCCGAACGGGCTGCAGGACCCGATCGGCGCCGTGATCGCCGCCCAGGCGCAGCAGAAGTCCCAGACCGCGCTCGCGAGCTACCAGGGGGCGCAGAAGAGCGCCGAAGCGAGCCTGCAGAAGCTCGTGAAGCTCGCGCCGCGGGACGTCACCGCACAGTTCCAGCTCGGCCAGGCGGCGACGAACGCAGGCGACTACAAGACGGCCGTGGCGGCGTACACGAAGTTCCTGAAGCTCTCGCCGAACGACGTCGACGCGCCGCAGGTCAAGCAGCTCCTGAAGCAGGTCAAGCAGCTCGCTGCTTCCAGCGCCGCCTCCTCCGCCACTGGTTAGACTCGGGGCCGCAGACCCTCTGCGCGAAACCGCCATGAACTTCGACATCAAGACCGAGCAGATCGCCGATCACGCCTACGTGATCTCACTGGCGGGTGAGGTCGATCTCTACACGGCCCCGGAGTTCAAGCAGCAGCTGCTGGAGGTGATCGCGCGGGGAGCGACCCAGGTGGTCGTCGACTTCACGTCGACGACGTTCATCGACTCGACGACGCTCGGCGTGCTGGTCGGCGGCGTCAAGCGGCTCCGCCCGGCCGACGGGCGCCTGTCGCTCGTCTGCAGCAACCCGAACATCGTCAAGATCTTCGAAATCACGGGGCTCGACCGGGTGTTCCAGATCTACGGGGCACGCGACG
This sequence comes from uncultured Actinomycetes bacterium, assembly GCA_963819535.1. Lineage (GTDB taxonomy): Bacteria > Actinomycetota > Thermoleophilia > Gaiellales > Gaiellaceae > PALSA-600. The sequence goes on from CAWFWL010000001.1 coordinate 241,252, forward strand.
AGGCCGTCTCGAGCCTGACAGCCGTCACCGAACCGGCGTCCTAGCCCTGAAGATCTCCCTCGCACTCACCGTCTCGCTGCTGGCGCTCGTCATGTCGGGCTGCGGCGCCGTGGGCCGGGTCACCGAGGGCGACGCGAGCCACGGCAAGCAGCTGTTCCTGCAGTCGGCTAAGCCGTCCGAGCCCTCGTGCGCCTCGTGCCACACGCTCGCCGACGCGAAGTCGCAGGGCACGATCGGCCCGAACCTCGACGACGCCTTCGCATCGGTCAAGACCAGGCACGTTCTCGGAGGAGCAGACGATCCGCGACGTGGTGCGCGGCCAGATCGCCTACCCGGAGGAGCCCATGCCGGCGAACCTCTACCGCGGCCAGGACGCCCGCGACATCGCCGTCTACATCGGCAAGTGCTCGGGCAACCCGAGCTGCGGCGTGACGCCGTCGAACGTCGGCAAGCCGCCCGCGACGACCACGACCGGTGGAGGCGGAGGAGGCGCGGCAGCGCCGGACGGCAAGCAGGTGTTCGCCTCAGCGGGCTGCGGCAGCTGCCACACACTCAAGGACGCCGGCTCGAGCGGCACCGTCGGCCCGAACCTCGACCAGCTCAAGCCGTCCGAGGCGAGGGTGGCCCATCAGGTCGAAGTCGGCGGCGGCGCCATGCCGTCCTTCAAGGGCCAGCTCTCCGCGGCCGAGATCAAGGCCGTCGCGAAGTACGTCAGCTCGGTCGCCGGGAAGTAACCGCGCGGCGACCTACGTCACGAACCTTGTTCGCGGGTGAGCCGTTTACCCAGCGCGAGGTACGGCGGGTAGCCGCTGCCGAAGTCGATTGCTGCCAGCTCGACCCACCCGTTCTTGGCGTAGAAGGTGCGCGCCTTGCGTGAGCCGGCCTGCGTGGTCAGGATCGCCCGGTCGTACGGCTGCCGCGTCAGGAGCTGCGCCAGCAGGGCGCTGCCGACGCCGCGCCGCTGGTAGGCGGGGCGGACGTGGAGCTCGACGATCTCGAAGTGCGGCGGGTCGAGCCAGAGCGCACGCTGGTCGGCTGTCAGCGCGGCGGCGACGTGCTCCGTCCACCAGCGGCCGTACTCGCCCGCGTAGCCGTACGCGAACCCGGCCACCGCGCCCACGTCGCGCGCGACGAGGAAGAGGAAGCCGTCACGCTGCGCGTGCGCGGGTAAGCGGTCCTCGGCCCACTCGTCCGAGAGCGCGCCGGCGCCGAGCGCCGAGCGATGCACCTCGCGCAACTCCGCGCGAAGCGGCAGCGGGTCGACGAGCTCGATCGTCAGGTCTGCGGCAGGTCGACGACGACGTGGATCAGCTCGATCTCGAAGCGCTCACGCGCCTTCTCGACGACGCCGCGCTCGAGCCAGTGCGAACGGCCTTCGGGATGCGTCGAGAGGATCAGCTCGTCGGGCTTGAACGTGCGAATCGCGTCGTCGATCGCCTGGATCGGGTCGCCGTCGCCGATCTCACCGTCCGCCTCCAGCCCGGCGGCACGCATTGTGGCGAGGCTCGCATCGAGGCGCGCCTGCGCTGCCGCGCGGGCGTCGTCCTCGTCGGAGACCCAGTGCCGAATCGGCGAGTTGAGGGCGGGGCAGACGACGTGGACCCGAGCCCCTCCCTGTGCGCGGCCGCGAACCTCGGCGAGCAACTCCTGCCCGCCGACCGTCTCGTTGGCGACGACGAGGATGCGGCGCTCGGTCGGGGGATGGGGCGGCGGCACCTGCTTCACCGGCTGCTCCCGCTCGCCGCGGCGAAGCAACCAGTAGGCGACACCGGCCGTGAGCACGACGAACACCGCGATGCCGAGCCACCTGCTAATCCACCATGCGAGGACGATGGGCGCGAAGTAGCCGATCGTCAGCCAGACGAACCGGAACGCAGACTCTTCGCTCCGGAAGGGATTCGCCATGGCGCTAGAGCAGGTACACCGTCACGTAGACGACGATCCACATGACGTCGACGAAGTGCCAGTAGATCCCGCCGATCTCGACACCGTGATGGTGTTCGGGCGAGAAGTGTCCGCGGAACGCCCTGACCGTCATCACGGCGAGGATCGTGAGCCCGACGAAGACGTGCGCACCGTGCAGACCCGTCAGGCCGAAGAACGTCGCGGCGAAGGACGAGTCACCGGTGTTGAAGCCGAGCCGGTGGTACTCGATCACCTGCGTGAGCAGGAACGTCAGGCCGAGGCACAGCGTCAGGAAGAGGCCCGCCTGCAGACCGGCACGGTTGCCTTTCTTCATCGACGTGTCGGCCCAGTGCATCGTGAAGCTCGACGTCACCAGGATCAGCGTGTTGATCAGCGGCGACGAACGCCGGGCGGTGGAAGCCCGGCGGGGGCCAGTGGCCGTTGACGCCGTGGTTGACGACGCGATCGAAGAAGTAGACGGTGAAGAACGAGCCGAAGAGCATGATCTCCGACGCGATGAAGAGGAACATCCCGAGCACGGCCGGCGAGACCCGCGAGCTGTAGTGGACCGGCGGCGGCCCGTGGTGGTCGTGCGCTTCCGCCGCGGCGCTCATACAGTCACCGCCTGCGGGACCGGCGAGATGACGTGGTCGACCGGCAGCTTCGTGTCCTTGCGGAGGCGACCGACCAGATCGCGACGGAGCCAGCCGCTGCGCTCGCCCGGGAATGTCGAGACGATCGATCTCGTCGACCCGCTCGTCGTTCACGATCTGCACGCGCCGCCGTGTACGGATCCGGATGCACGACCTGCCCGTGCGCGTCGATGCCCTCGCCGCGCAGGACGCTGAGCGCACGCCGCAGCCGCCGGTCGGCGTCGTCGTGCTCCTCGTCGTCGCTCTGCGGCGAGACGATCAGGAAGCTCGCAGGGCTCTGCGCGGCGCGCTTGCGGATGCGGTCGAGCAGCTCGTCCGAGAGGACGGTCTGGTTCGCGATCACGAGCACGTTCGCCTCACCCACGCCATGCTCGGCGGTGACGACGACGTGCGCGCACGGACAGCCCACCCGCCGCGCGCCCGATCTCGCCGACGACGTCGCGCCGCAGCCAGCCCGACTGCTCCGCGCCGTGGGTCGAGACGACGATCTCGTCGACCGGCGGCTCGAGCTGGGCGAGCGCGTCCTTCACGGCCTGCACGGGCCCCGTCTCGACGACGAAGCCCTGTGCCGTGCACACCGGACTCGCGCAGCGCCTTCAGCGTCCGCTCGAGACGCCGGCCCGCGGAGGCCCGGCGCGTGTCCTCGTACACGACGTAACCCTGGCTCGGCTCGTTGACGGGGGCGATCACCGTCACGCGGTCGTCCGGCCCGGACGCCTCGCCGCGCATCGCGTCGAGCAGCGTCTGTGACGCGGCCGTCTCGTTCGCGATCACGAGGACGTGCGCCATCAGTCGACCCCGGCCGGTCGGCCTGCTCGCGCGAGCGCCGAAGATCGCGTGCTTCGCGCCCGGGCACGCCGTACTCGTACGGGTTGCCGACGACCTGCGGCATCTCGTCGAAGTTGAAGGTCGGCGGCGGCGACGAGACCTGCCACTCGAGCGTCAGCGCGCGCCACGGGTTCGCGGGCGGCGATCGGGCCGTGCGACCACGAGCGCGCCATGTTGTAGAGGAAGACGAGCGTCGAGGCGCCGAGCCCGAACGACGCGATCGAGATGAACAGGTTGATGTCGGCGAAGCGGTGCGCGTAGTCGGCGACGCGGCGCGGCATCCCCTGCAGGCCGATGTAGTGCATCGGGAAGAACGTCAGGTTGAAGCCGATGAACGTCAGCCAGAAGTGCAGCTTCCCGAGCCGCTCGTTGTACATCCGGCCCGTCATCTTCGGGAACCAGTAGTAGATGCCGGCGAAGATCGTGAACACCGACCCGCCGAACAGCACGTAGTGGATGTGCGCGACGATGAAGTACGTGTCGCTCGCGTGGATGTCGATCGGCACCGACGCGAGGTAGATGCCCGAGAGACCGCCGATCACGAACATCGAGACGAACCCGCGTCGCGAACAGCATGGGCGTGTTGAAGTGCAGCTTCCCGTTCCACATGGTGGCGAGCCAGGAGAACACCTTCATCCCCGTGGGCACCGCGATCACCATCGAGGTGACCATCATCGGGACGCGCAGCCAGGACGCCATGCCTGCGACGAACATGTGGTGCGCCCAGACGGAGAAGCCGAGCACGAGGATCGCCATCAGGCTGAGCGCCATCAACCGGTAGCCGAAGATCGGCTTGCGGCTCATCACGGCGATGATCTCGCTGATCATCCCGAACCCGGGCAGGATCATGATGTAGACCGCCGGGTGCGAGTAGAACCAGAAGATGTGCTGGTAGCCGAGCACGTAGCCGCCGCCCGAGTGCTCGAAGAAGTTCGTGTGCATGACGCGGTCGAACATGACGAAGAACTGCGAGCCGGCGATGAACGGCGTCGCGATCACGACCAGCAGCGAGGTCGTGAAGTTCGCCCACACGAGGAGCGGCATGCGCCAGAACGTCATGCCCGGCGCACGCATCGTGATGATCGTGACGAGGAAGTTGAGCGCGGTCATGATCGAGCTCGCACCGGCCCACTGCACGCCCATGTTGAAGAACACCTGCCCGAGCGGCTGGTGCGAGCAGAGCGGCGCGTAGCACGTCCAGCCGGCGGACGGCCCGCCGCCCGGCGCGACCATGCCGGCGACCAGCATCGTCCCGGCGATCGGCAGCAGCCAGAACGACAGCGCGTTCAGCCGCGGGAACGCCATGTCGGCGGCGCCGATCATCAGCGGGATCACGTAGTTGCCGAGCCCGGCGAAGGCCGGGATGACGAACAGGAAGATCATCAGCGCCGCGTGGTCGGAGACGAGGACGTTGAACGTCTGCGGGTTGAAGAACTGGTCGCCCGGCTGCGCCAGCTCGGCGCGGAAGAGCATCGCGAGCATGCCCGCCGATGCAGAAGAAGACGATCGTCGTGACGACGTACTGGACGCCGATCACCTTGTGGTCGGTGTTGACGCGGAAGTAGTCGCGCCACGACTTGGCGCCGTGGCCCGAGTGGTCCTCGGGACGTGTCGGCCGGCCGCTCGCGTAGTAGGCCCAGTAGTCGAAGCCGCCGAGGCCGACGAGGAAGCCGAGCGGCACGGTGACCAGCTGGATCGTGACGAGCACCGAGCCCTTCCAGACCGGGTCCCAGCCGGCGAGCCAGCGGATCAGGAGCGGCAGCGCGAAGCCGATGCCGATGAAGATCGGCGTCACCCAGAGCACCCGCAGCCAGCCCGCCTGCGTCAGCCGCCGCAGGCCGGTCGGCGCCGGCGGCGCGGCGTGCGTGTCGTGCCCGTGGGTCGCGACCACGTCGCTCACGTTATCCGGCCTGCCCGGCGAGATAGTCGACGAGCTGGCCGAGCTTGTCGGCAGGGATCTGCGTGCCGAAGGTGGGCGGCATCGCGTTCGGATAGCCGGGCGCCAGGTAGGCCGCCGGATCGATGATCGACTCCCTGATGAACGCCTTCAGGTCGCCACGGTTCGCCTTCGCGGCCTCCTGCTTCAGGTTGTCGAGGTCGGGACCGACCTTGCCGGTCGCGCCGGCGGCCTGCAACGTGTGGCAGCCGCCGCAGCCGTTCTGTTGGAAGACGGCGAGCCCGGGCGGGCCGGAGGCGGCTTGCCCACCGCCCTTCAGCCAGGCGTCGAACTTCGGCCCGGTCAGGATGTCGACGTGGCTGCGCATCAGGGCGTGGCCGAGGCCGCAGAGCTCGGTGCAGATGACCGGGAACGTGCCGGTGCGGGTCGGCGTGACGACGAGCGAGTTGATCTGCCCCGGGACGGCGTCCTGCTTCTGGGAGAGCTCCGGCACCCAGAACGAGTGGATGACGTCGTTCGACGTGATCCGCAGCTTCGTGTGCCGCCCCTCCGGAATCGTCAGCGAAGCCGTAGCTCTTGCCGTTCGGGTAGGTGAACGTCCAGGCGAACTGCTGACCCGTCACCTTGACGATCAGCGGGTTCTTGCCCGCATTGCCGTTCTCGGCGAGCACGATCGCGCTGACGATCGAGATCGCGGTCACGAGGATCGCCGGGACGGCGGTCCAGACGATCTCGAGCTGGGTGTGCCCGTGCGTCGGCGGGCCATCGGACTCGTCGTCCGGCTTCACCCGGAACTTCCAGACCGAGTACGTGAGCACGCGGCGACGACCGCGAAGACGCCGATCGCAGATCGCGGTCGTGAACCAGAAGACGAAGTGGATGCGCGTCGCCTCCTTGCCGGCCGCGACGGGCAGCCACGGGATGGCGAGCGCGACGGCAGTCGCGATCGCGGCCGCGATCAGGGCAATCACGGCAAGTTGAATGATCGCTCCGCGGCGCACGCGCGCCAAGATTAATGCAATGACCGGAGCGCCGGGCGCTAACCCGAAGCTTGAGTCGACGCGTCGAGCACGAGGATCGCGTCGCCGTCCGGCAACGACTCGTAGTGCGCCGGGAAGGTGTTCGGCAGCGTCAGGGCGTCGATCACAGCCGCCTCGCGCTTGTCGGTACCGCTGGGGGGCGGAATCCGGAGCGGGAGCGTGTTCCGAAGCGGGTGGTCGAGCTCGGGCTGCAGGTCGCGCTTGCGCAGGAAGACCGCGCTCGTGCCGCCGTCCTTGACCGTCTGGACGAGCGAGACCACCTGGTCGACGTTCTTCAGGTACTTGAACGCGTAGAGGGAGAGCTCGAGCGCCTCCCGGCGCAGCACCCGCTCCTCGGCAGCGGTCGTCGTCGCCTCCAGCGAGCAGTTCGTCTGCAGGCCGCAGAAGGCGTAGATGAGGGTGCGGTCGGTGCCGAACAGGCCGATGTAGGGGTTGATCTGGCCGTTCTGGTTCAGACGGCGCACGCCGACCGCCTCGAGGTGCAGACCCTGGACGTAGGGAGCGTGCTCCTGCACGGCGACCAGCTGCGTCCCGTTCGGGGCGCGATACCTCGGGCCGAGCCGGAGCGCGATCTGGTGCGCGCCGATCAGCCCCTGCGCGGTCGGCTGCCACTTCGACCACTGGGTCTGGGCCTCGTGGTGCTGGCGTGTCAGCAGGACGATGAAGCCGGCGACGGAGATCCAGAACGCCAGTGCGAGCACGCCGTACGCGATCCGGAACTGGTGCTTCTCGTTCACAGGCGCGGCCACGCACTGTCGGCGGTCAGGTCGACCTCGGGAAGCTGCAGGTTCTGGGCCTGGAGCAGGTGGACGACCTCGTCGCCGTGCAGCTCGCGCCGCTCGACGAGGGCGTCGGCGACGCGCTCGACGGCGTCGCGGTTCGTCTCGATCAGGTGGTGCGCGGCCAGGTACGCCTGCCCGAGGAGCTGCTCGACCATCTGGCGCTGGCTCGGGTCGCGGAGCACGGCGGCCTCCATCTGGCCAGAGCCGGTGCGGTTGACGATCTGCGTGCCGATCCGCTGGAAGCGCCTCATGACGCGCTCGCGCGCCTCGTCCTCGGACTCGTCGTCGCACCGCAGCTCGACGAACTCGGGCGCCATCCCGCACGCCCCGACCATCCACGCGGCGCGGTCGGTGGCGGCCTGGACGTCGCCGCCGACGCCCGTCGAGTTCTCGCCGTAGAAGACGCGTTCGGCGGCCATTGCCCCGAGCGCCCAGATCAGCCGCGCCATCTCCTCGCTGCGCCACGACGAGAAGCGCTCCTCCTTCTGCATCGCCATGTGGTGTCCGAGCGAGCCGCCGCGGCTGCGGATCGACAGTCGCGTCGACTCGGCACCCTTCAGGTAGGCGTGCGCGGCGACGGCGTGGCCGGCCTCGTGGATCGCGACGGCGCGCGTCTCCTCCGGCACGTACTCCACGTTGATCGCGGTGCCCGACTCGACCGTGGTCATCGCCTCGACCAGGTCCGCCCAGCCGAACGCCTCCCGGCTCGAGTGGTGCGCGATCGTCAGCGCCATCGAGCACACCTGCTCGATCATCGCCGGCGAGTAGCCCATCGTCATGCGCGCCAGCTCGTCGCGGCGTGCGGGGCGGTCGAGCTCGGGCTCGTGGGCGACGCGAGCGAGGTAGAGCTCGAAGATGTCCTCGCGGTCGTGCTTCGTGGGCGTCCGGAACCAAACGTGGCGCCCCATGCGGCCCGGGCGCGTCAGCGCCGGGTCGAGCTGCGAGATCGGCACGTTGGTAGCGCCGATGAAGTAGATCTGCTCCGGGCGCGGGCGCGGCGCGGGCAGCCGCAGCGACCGTCCCCGCCACTTCGGCGGGACGACGTAGAGCGCGTCGAGCAGCGTGTTCGTGAAGTTGGTGACGATGCGCCGACCGAGCGGCGGGCTGTCGAGCCCGTCCATGACGACGAGCAGCTGGTTCAGCGCCATGCTCCCCTGGCCGCCGAACATCCCGCCCGCGCCTCCGGGGAACGCCTGGTTGGCCAACTGGTAGAGCCGCGACGGCGGCCGGCGCTCGGGGGCGCGGAGCTCGAACTGCTTGTCCCGCCACGCACGCGTCTCGAGCACGAGATCGCCCGACTGCTCGAAGGTCGGCTCCGCGAAGGCAGGCGCTGCCCCCTGGAGCGCGTTGCGCCTCATGCCCACCGCGTCGATCTCGTCGATGAAGACGATGCACTGACCGCCCCACTTGCGGGCGAGGCGCTTCGCCTTGCGGGCCAGGTAGCGGACGAGGATCGAGTCGAGACCGACGAAGGTCTGTGCGAAGCCACTGCCGGGAATCGTCACGAACGGCGAGTTGAAACCGGTTGCGATCGCCTTCGCGAGCATCGTCTTGCCCGTGCCTGGCGCGCCGAGGAAGAGCAGGCCGCGCTCGCGCTTGCCCCCGGCGCGCTCGAAGCGCTCGCCCGACTGCCACAGCGAGACGATCCGCCGGATCTCTTCCTTGGCCTCGGCCTGGCCGCGGACGTGCTCGAGCTTGACGCCCCACTCGGCGTCGCCCGGCTGGTAGCCGCGGATCTGCGAGATGCCCATCGCCATCATCGGGCCGAAGAAGATGAGGAAGTTGAACAGGAAGAAGAACGGCAGCACGACGAACTGGCCGAGCATGCTCGTGTTGCCGAACACCGAGAACACGTGGAAGAACTTGTGCGCGGTGTCGCCCCACGTGAACCCGCGCCCGAAGAAGACGAGCAGCGCCCAGCTCACCGTGATCAGCACGACCACGCGCCAGGCCCACCGCCACCACGCCCGCCAGAACGAGAGCCGGCGGCGCATGACGACGTCCTCGGTGCGGAGCTCCTCGCGTTCCTCGCCGAACAGGCTCGGCGAGGCGATGAAGCGCCGGAAGGTGAGATCGACGAGGCCGCGGAACGCCGCCACCTCGATCAGGGTCAGCAGCAGCGCGTAGCGGAGCCGCAACCCCTCGTGGCCGTGGAACCAGATGAACGCGACCGGCGAGGTGAGGACGGCAACAACCGTCGCGGCGCGGGTGAGCGAGCGCCACTGGTCGCCGAGTGCCGGCCTGCCGGCCGCCGGAGCGCTCAGGTCGGCCGTCGTCATTCGCTGAGGGTAATGCGGCGTTTCCTGGGGATGCTCTTGTGTTCGTGTTAAGCGTCCGGGCGGTTTGGCAGGCGGTGCACACTTGACACTTGACAGCTGTCGCTGATGATGTCATAGTGATGTCAAGATGAATCTGACCATTGTGCTCGAGGGACTCCAGGAAGACCTGCAGGGGCTCGCCGAACTCGGCGACGAGCGGTCGGCCCAGGTCGCGCGGCGCCTCGGTGAGGCGCTCGGCTCGAACCTGCGGCTGAAGCTGCTCGACCTGCTCTCCCAGGCCGCCCTGGAGCTCAACTCCAAGCTGCCCTCCGGCCACATCGAGGTTCGCCTCGCCGGCCAGGAGCCCGAGCTCGTGTTCGTCGAGGCCCCGGGCGAAAGCGCCGGGACGGTCGGGGAGGAGCTCTCCGCACGCATCAGCCTGCGCCTGCCCGAGTCGCTCAAGGCGACCGTCGAGAAGTCGGCGGAACGCGAGGGCGTCTCGACCAACGCCTGGCTCGTGCGCGCAATCGCACGCGCGACGGAGTCGCGCCCGGTCCATGTCAGCGGCAAGCGCCTGTCGGGCTACGCCCAGAGCTAGGGGGGATGACGATGCAGAAGACATTCGACGTGACCGGCCCGATCGAGCTGGAGATCAAGCTGAGCTCCGGCGAGATCGAGGTCGACGCCGTCGACGGGATGGAACAGGCCACGGTCGAGCTGACCGCGCACGACGAGGCCTCGCAGGAACTGATCGACAACGGCCGCGTCGAGCTGCAGCACCATCAGCAGCGACCGCACCTGGTGATCGACCTGCAGCAGCGCCGGAGCGGGGGCTTCAACCTCGGCTCGCTGTTCGGCCGGTCGGGCGTCAGCTGCCGCGTTCGCGTCCCGGCGTCGTCGTCGCTGACCGCCCGCACGAAGTCCGCCGACGTCGCCGCCCGGGGCACGCTGAGCGCCGCGAACGTGGCGACGGCGTCCGGTGACGTGACGCTCGACCGCGTCGAGGGTGGCGTCAACGTCAAGGGCGCGAGCGCCGACATCCGCGTGCGTGAGGTGAACGGCGGCGTCAACGTCCAGTCGGCCTCGGGTGACATCGACGTCGACGTGGTGCGCGGCCCGGTCAACGTCGCGAGCGCTTCGGGCGACGTGACGATCCGCGAGGCCTACAGCGACGTCAGCGTCAACACCGTCAGCGGCGACCAGGAGCACGGAGCCGTTCTCCGCGGCCGGCTTGCCGCCAACTCCGTCTCCGGCGACGTCCACATCGGCGTACGCCGCGGCTCGAAGGTCTTTCTCGACTGCAACACCGTGAGCGGCGACACGAGCTCCGAGCTCGATGTCTCGTCCGAGGCGCCGGCCGGCGACGGCCCGTCACTCGAGATCCGGGCGAAGACCGTGAGCGGCGACATCCTGATCACGCGGGCGCCCGCGCCCGCAGACGACTCGCACCAGGAGGTGCCGGCATGAACCGCCTTTCGTGGGACACCACCGCACCACGCCGCCTGACCGGGAAGCGGCAGTCGGCCAACCCGCGGCCTGAGACGGCCGTCGAGGCCGAGGCAGAGCTGATCCACGTCGCCTGGGACAAACCGAACCGCATCTCGCCCTTCGGTTAACCGGCGCAGCAAAACCAGGGACGGTGCTACGGTCCCGACAGGTGCGATGAGACGTTCGTTCGCTCTCATGGGACTTGTAACTCTTGCGCTGGCTGTGGCTCCCGCCGGCTCGACGTCGGCGGGAGCGCCGGTGCTCCGCTCGGTCAGCACGGACAAGGGCCACGTCATCGCGACGTTCGGCCTCGCGCCAGACCTCAAGCCGGGGACGATCGTGGTCGCGACGAGCCGTGCCGGCCTCTCGCACCTGCTCCCCAGTACCGGTGTGAAGGTGCGCGAGTCGATGCACGTGTCAGCAGACCCGGCGACGCACGTCGCCCGCTGGCGCACCCGGGCGTCTCTCCCTGCGGGGACGTACTACGTCGAGGTGTCGGCTATCCAGATCGTCGGCATCGTCGACTGCATGCCCCGGCGGGGCGACTGCCAGACGCACTGGTCGAACGCGCGCCGCGTCGTCATTCCTTAGTTGCGCTTGACAACTACCACCTTCGGGGTGAGACTCGTCGCCGAACGAGGGGGAGAGACACAAAGGGGAGCAGCGGAGCAGCCTCGAGATTCACGACCGACCAGGCCCCCAGCCTCACAGTCGAGTGAGACGCAGCACCGGTTGGAACTCGTGTGTCTACTTCGGCACGCGCCCGAACCCTGCGGGGAACGGAGGAGAGCATGCACAGACTGGAACGCGTCGCGAAGCACCGGAGGCTTTCGGTGACGGTGGCGTTGGTCGTCCTGACTGCCGGACTGCTCGTGGCGCTGCAATCGGCGTCGGCGAGCCCGAGGACGACGGCATTCGCGAAGATCGTGCGCGCGGCGGACAACGAGCCGCTGTGCTCGAGTCACGCGTCGCTCTGCACGGACGTCTACAGCAAGCTGGCCGGCGAGTACGTCGGACACGATGAGCCGTCGCTCGAGTTCAAGTCCGGCGAGCCGGGCTCGGGGAACGACCTGACCTACCGCCTGCGTCTGCCGAAGGATCCGCAGGAACAGCCGAAGGCCGACGGCTCGGGCGGAACGTGGAACTTCGAGCTGCGGCCGACCTTCTGGTTCGGACTGACGCTCTGCGACACCGAATCGGCCCCTGAGTACACCAAGACCTGCACGCCGAACTCGGATGCGAACAACCTCGTCGGCACGAACCCGAACGAGGCGAACTACATCGGCAAGCATCCGGGGAACGCGTTCATGGAGCTGCAGTTCTACGGCCCGGGCTACGTGCCGCAGTTCGAGGGCTTCGGCTGCACGGCGAAGCAGTACTGCGCCGCGATGACGATCGACAGCCTGAGCCTCAACCAGAACACCGGCGAGTCCAGCTCGCCCGACTGCAACAACTTCATCCTCGGCGGGATCGAACCGATCAACTGGGCGTACATCACGCGGAGCGGCCACTCGCAGGCTCCCGCCGATCCGCTGTTCACCGGCACGTTCTCGAGCCCGCGTTTCGACGCGGTCAACCCGGACGTGACCAAGGACCTGCTGATGAACCCGGGCGACTGGATCACGATCCACATGCACGACACGCCGGACGGGTTCCGGATCGACCTCGTCGACGAGACGACCCACCAGTCCGGGTCGATGACCGCGTCGGTCGACAACGGCTTCGCGCACGTGCAGTTCAAGCCGAACGCCGAGAAGTGCACGTCCGCGCCGTACGCCTTCCACCCGGAGTACAGCACCGCCAATCCGCGGGGCAACACGTGGTCGGCGCACACCTACAACGCGGCGTTCTCCGACGAGATCGGGCACTTCGAGCACTGCAACCAGCTCGACGAGAACTTCAACTGCGCGGTCGCCGGGTCCGACGACACGACGCTCGACGCCGACGACGTCTTCTGCGTCCCGGGCTCGGACTCGCTGTTGATCAAGATCAACGGCTGCTTCGCCAGCGACGACGACTTCGACGGGCCGTCGTACCAGAACGTCTGGCCGGGCACGAATTCGGATGTGAAGGCCGACCAGCGGCTGCATCCCGAGCCGGTGATCTTCACCAGCCCGACGACGAACGGCGGTCACCCGTACCCGACGATCGCCTTCGAAGCCGACCTGCCGGCGATCGAGAGCGGCTGCGACACGTCGACGGGAGCCGGCTGCGTCAACCCGCCGCCGGGCGCAAAGTTCTACCCGTCCTTCTCCACCCGCAAATCCCTCGGGGCGTGCGCGTGGCAGGAGGGCGGCCTGTTCATCCCCGACACGACGAACACCTTCGGCGGCACGGCAGAGTTCGGGTCGCTGCTCCCGCAGGTGTTCCCGATCCCGGGCTTCACAACGGTCACCGCGTTCGAGAACTTCAACAGCGGCGACCTCGCCAACCCGTGCACTAAGTAGGAGCGCAGCAAGGAGGGGGGCGGTCCCGCTTGGGCCGCTCCCCGTCGCCGCGACCGACATGGCGGGCGCGGCCCACAACCGCGTGCCGGCAGGACCGTCCCGAGCGGATCGTCATGCCCACGCCGCAGGCGTGGGCGGATTCGCGAGGGTGATGGGCCGTGAAGGGATCGAACCTTCGACCTTGGGATTAAGAGTCCCCTGCTCTACCAGCTGAGCTAACGGCCCGGGAAGCGCCGCGTATCGTAGCGCCCTGTGCCGAGAATCCTCACCGTGGTCGGAAACCGGCCGCAGTTCGTCAAGTCGGCACCGCTCTCGCTCGCGTTCCGTGCCGCAGGGATCGACGAGGTCGTGCTGCACACCGGCCAGCACTGGGACCCGTCGCTGTCGCAGGTCTTCTTCGACGAGCTCGATCTCGCCGAGCCGCGCTACCGGCTCGACCTGCGCACCGCCGACCCGGTGGCGATGACACCGCCGATCCGCGAGGTGGTCGAGCGGGAGCAGCCGGATTGGGTGGTCGTCATGGGCGACACGAACTCGACGCTTGCGGGCACGCACGCGGCAGGCGAGGAGGTGCCGGTCGCGCACGTCGAGGCCGGCCTGCGGAGCTTCGACCTCTCGATGCCCGAGGAGCGAAACCGCATCGAGGTCGACCGGCTCTCGGCCCTTCTGCTCTGTCCCGACGAGCGCTCGTCGCGGCAGCTCGCGAGCGAGGCGGTTCCAGGCCGGCGCGAGGTCGTGGGTGACGTGATGGCCGACGCGACCCGCCTCTTCGCGCCGATCGCCCGCCGGCTGCAGCTGCCGTACGAGGCGCCTTACGCCGTCCTGACGATCCACCGCGAAGCCAACGTCGAGCCGGAGCGACTGCGCGCGATCGCCGCCGCTGTCAACAGCGCCGACCGGAGGTTCGTCTTCCCGATCCATCCGCGCACACGCCGGATGCTCGCCGCGCACGCGATCGCCCTCACCGGCACCGTCGAGCTGGTCGAGCCGCTTGGCTATCTCGAGATGCTCGCGCTCGTCGCCGGCGCGGAGGTGGTCGTCACCGACTCGGGCGGACTGCAGAAGGAGGCGTACTGGCTGCGCGTCCCGTGCGTGACGCTGCGCCCGAGCACCGAGTGGGTCGACACGCGTGGCGGCCGGCGCGAACCGGCTGGCCGAGCCTGAGGGCCTGCAAGCGGCGCTCGCCAACGCCAGTTTCCCGGCCGACCCGCCCGTCCTCTACGGGGACGGCCACGCCGCAGAACGCATCGCGGCAGCCCTGTACCCTTGAGCGCCGTGGCCGGGCAGCCCCACTACGACCTCGCCGTGATCGGCGCCGGTTACGTCGGCGTGCCGCTCGCCGCGACATTCGGCGAAGCCGGCAGCCGCGTGCTCCTCGTCGACGTTCAGCCGCACGTCGTCGACGCGCTGAACCGCGGCGAGAGCCATATCGAGGACGTGAGCTCCGAACGGCTGGCCGCGCTGGTCGGCAAGGGCCTGGTCGTCGCGACCACCGACTACGAGCAGGTGAAGCATGCGCTACGGTGTCCTGATCGCGCTGCCGACGCCGCTCTCCCGCCAGCGCGAGCCCGATCTCTCCTACATCGAGAGCGCCGCGACGAGCCTCGCGCCGATGCTCCAGCGGGACCAGGTCGTCGTGCTCGAATCGACCACCTGGCCCGGGACGACCCGCGAGATCCTGCAGCCGCTCCTCGAGGAGCGGCTCGGGCCTGAAGGCGGGCGAAGACTTCCACCTGGCGATGTCGCCGGAGCGCGTCGACCCCGGCCGCGAGGACTGGACGACGAAGACGACCCCCAAGGTCGTCGGCGGGATCAACGCGGCGTCGACGAAGGCCGCCGCCGACCTCTACCGGTCGGCGCTCGACACCGTGCACGAGGTCTCGACGCCGGAGGCGGCCGAGCTGACGAAGCTGCTCGAGAACATCTATCGCGCCGTCAACATCGCGCTCGTCAACGAGCTCGCGCAGCTGAGCGACCGGATGGGGATCGACGTGTGGGAAGTCGTCGACGCGGCCGCGACGAAGCCGTTCGGGTTCGCGTCGTTCAAGCCGGGGCCGGGACTCGGGCGGCCACTGCATCCCGATCGACCCCTTCTACCTCACGTGGAAGGCGCGCGAGTTCGACTTCTCGACCCGGTTCATCGAGCTCGCGGGCGAGGTCAACAACAACATGCCGTACTTCTGCCGCTCGCTGATCTCGCAGGCGCTCAACCACGGCGCGAACAAGTCGGTGAGTGGCTCGAAGATCCTGATCATCGGCGTCGCCTACAAGCCCGACATCGGCGACTGGCGTGAGACACCCGCCGAGAAGCTGATCCACCTGCTCAAGACCGCCGGCGCGGACGTCTCGTACCACGACCCGTTCGTGCCCGAGTTCGACGGCATGCGGTCGGTGCCGCTCGATCCCGAGGCCTACGACTGCATCGCGATCGTGACGAACCACTCGAGGATCGACTACGCCGACCTCGTCAGGCGGGGCAAGGTGATCGTCGACTTCCGCAACGCCACCAAGGGTCACGAGATCGACGGGAAAGTCTGGAAGCTTTGACGAGCATCGGCGTCGTCGGCCTCAACTACTGGGGGCCGAACCTCGTCCGCAACTTCGACGAGCTGGCCGAGCTCACCTGGCTGTGCGACCTCGACGACGACCTGCGCGCACGGCTCGGCGCGCGCTACCCGCATGCGAAGATGACCGGCGTCGTTCGACGATCTGCTGGCCGACGACTCGCTCGACGCCGTCGTCGTCGCGACGCCCGTGCCGACCCACTACGCGCTCGCCAGGCAGGCGCTCGAAGCCGGCAAGCACGTGTTCGTGGAGAAGCCGCCGGCGATGCGTGCCGCCGAGATGGACGAGCTCGTCTCGCTCGCCGCCGAGCGGGATCTCGTGCTGATGCCGGGGCACCTGCTGCTCTACCACCCGGGCGTGCTGAAGCTGAAGGAGCTCGTTCGACGCCGGGGAGCTCGGCGAGGTGCTCTGCGTCTACGGCAACCGGCAGAACCTCGGCATCGTGCGCACGAACGAGAACGCGCTCTGGTCGCTCGGCGTCCACGACCTCTCGGTGATCCTCTACCTGCTCGACGAGGACCCGGAGACCGCGACCGCCAACGGCCGCGACTTCCTGACGCCGGGAGTCGAGGACGTCGTCTTCTGCTACCTCCGCTTCCCGTAGCGGGAAGATCGCGCACATGCACCTGTCGTGGCTCGACCCGCACAAGATGCGCAAGATGACCGTCGTCGGCCGCGAGAAGATGGTCGTGTTCGACGACATGGAGCTCGAGCGGAAGGTGACCGTGTACGAGAAGTCGCCCTGGAAGCGCGCGGAGACGTACGGGGAGTGGCAGACGCGCTCGGGCGACATCTACATCCCGAAGATCGCGACCGACGAGCCGCTCCGCCTCGAGTGCACGCACTTCCTGCGAGCTCGTCGCCGGCGAGCGGCGACCGCGAGAAGGTGGCGCGCGACGGCGCCCGCGTCGTGCGGGCGCTCGAGATGCTGACCGACTCCCTTGGCAGGCTGAGATCCACCCGACCGCGACCGTCTACCCGGGCACGGTGCTCGGCGACGACGTGCGCGTGCTCGAGTACGCCGTGTCGGCAAGCAGCCGTCGCTCGGCGCCGCGCTCGACGGCGAAGCGCGAGCCGCTGCCGCCGGCCGAGATCGGCGACGGGACCGTCGTCTCGACCGGCGCGATCGTGTTCGCGGGCTCGACCGTCGGGCGAGCGCTGCATCGTCGGCGACCAGTCGTGCATCCGCGAGCGCGTGCAGCTCGGCGACGACTGCGTGCTCGGCCGCGGCTCGCTGATCGAGAACGACACGACGGTCGGCGCCGGCACGCGCATCCAGGCCGGATGCGTACATCACCGCCTACTCGACGCTCGAGGAGGACGTGTTCATCGCGCCGTGCGTCGTGACGACGAACGACAACTTCATGGGCCGCACCGAGCGCCGACGAGAGGCAGATGCGCGGCCCGACGATCAGGCGGAGCGCGCGGATCGGCGGCGGGGCGATCCTCTGCCCCGGCGTCGAGATCGGCGTGGAGGCGTTCGTCGGCGCCGGAGCGGTCGTGACGAAGGACGTGCCGCCGCGGGCGCTCGTGGTCGGGAACCCGGCGCGTGTCCTCCGCGAGGTCGACTTCCGACGAGCTCAGGGAGAACGGCGGCTGACGCGCGAGCGCGGTAGCGCAGCGGGTCGCGCGACTGCGTGACGAGCTTCACCTCCAGGTAGTAGACGCCCGGTCTCCGTCGCGCGGTACGCGAGGCGCGTCTGGCGCCCGACCTGGTGGCCGACTCGAGCCGTAGGCGACGCGTCGCGCGTCGCAGGCCGTCGACGATGTCGTGTGCCCGGCGCCCACAGCGCGAGCCGCACCGTCGCGTGCGTCGCCGGCGTGAGGCGGGCGAACAGCCGCTGCCCGCGCGCAGGTCGCACGCGGTAGACGTCGACGTTGTCGTCCCAGTAGTCGAGCGTCGCGTCGATCGTCCGCGGCAGCGGCGGCAGCGCGTGCGCCCACGGCCCGGCGTCGTCGTTCGGCTCGTAGCGGTCGCGCGGCGGGCAGCGGCCGTCCGTCGCCGAGCAGCGTCGAGTGCGGCCAGCACGTCGAGCCGTCCCCAGCCCGTGAACGCGTCGCGGCCTGACCGGGCACTGGTCGCAGCCGGTGAGCGGGCTCGGCGTCGTCGGCACTCCGCTCGAGCAGCCACGCCACCTGCTCGGGCGTCAGCGGCGGGTCCTGGCCGATCAGGAGCGCCGCGGCGGCCGAGACCTGCGGCGCGGCGAACGACGTCCCGATCGCGTCGCTTGAACTCGAACGGGCCGCAGTCGGAGTACGGATGGTCGGCGCAGCCCGACTCGGTGGTCGACGAGTTGCGCGGGATCGTCGAGAAGATGTCGTCACCGGGCGCCGCGAGGTCGTTGTAGACGGCGTCGCGGTTCGAGTAGTCCGGCACCGACCCGTCGCGACGGACCGCGCTGACGCCGATCACGTGCGGCAGCGCCGCGGGATAGTGCGCGAAGCGCCAGGGCGTCGCGGGTGACTGCGGGCCGTTCCCGACCGCGGCGACGACGACGACGCCCTTCGAGTACGCGTACTCGACGGCCGCCTGCTCGAGCGGCGAGTACGTGTCGAGCTCCGGGTCGAGCGGGTCGCGCACGCCGCCGAGGCTGAGAGGTTGATCACGCGCGCGCCCTGCGTCGACCGCCCAGCGGATCGCCGCGACCTCGGCGGGCAGCGAGACCGTGCCGTCGGGCCCGACGACCTTCGCGACGATCAGCCGGGCGTTGAACGCCAGGCCGGCCATGCCGAGGCCGTTCGACGGGTTGGCGGCGATCTCGCCGGCGACGAACGTCCCGTGCCCCTGCTCGTCGTGTACGCCGAGCCGCCGACGAACGACTTGCGCCGCGACGACGCGGCCGCTGAGATCGGGATGTCGTGCCGTCGATCCCCGAGTCGATGACGGCGACCTTGACGGGAGCGAGCTGCGGCAGCGTCGGCCAGAACGACCACGCCGAGTCCTGGTCGAGGTACCACTCGCTCGCGGCGTACGGCTCCGGTGTTGTCGAAGCCGAACGCCACCGCCGGGACTGCCAGCGCGGCGCGGCGAGCGCGGCGAGCAGCGCGACGCTTCACGGCGACTGTGAACGCCGCCGAGAGCCCGGCGGCGACCCCGCGACCCGGTGCGCACCGCACGCGGTAGGCGCCCGGCGTGGAGCGCGCCGCCGAACGTCCACGCCGCCGGCCGCGTCGGCTGTCGTCGAGGAGACCGTCGTCCACGCCGTCGCCCGATTGCCGCTGGAGCTGGACGGCTGCACCGGCGAGCGCCGGGCGCATCGGTTCCCTGCGACGCCCGTCGGCGATGGCTGCGGCCGTCGACCCGCGCGGCGACGGCGACCGACGCGAGCCCGGCGCGCACGTTCTGCCAGCGAGCCGGTACTGCGTCGCGACCTGCGGCTTGACGATGGTCGCGAACGATTCCGTCCGGCGTCGAGGATCAGCTCGCCGGCGGGCGACCCAGTCGCTGCCCGCCGTCTTCGCCTCGAGCGAGGCCGATCGTGCGCCGCGCGCGAACCCCGTCAGCGAGAGGCGCGCCGCCGTACGTGATCGTCTTCGCCTGCGGCGCGAGCGAGAGCAGCGCGCCGGCGTGAACCAGGTCGAGCGCAGCTCGAGCTGCGTCCGTGACCTGCGTGGCCGGTGACCGTCGCCTGCGCGTCGTCGCCGGTCGCGCGTGACGCTCGTCACGCGGCCCGACGGGCCGTCGGCGACCGACAGGTCGGCGAGCGGCGGCGCGAGCTTCAGCTGCTTCGCGACCTTCGCCGCGTCGAACACCACCGGGCCCCAGTCGTGGTACGGGCGAGAGCGTGTCGTACGGGTCTGCGACCGAGACGAGGTACGGGACCGCCATTCCGGTCGCCTCCGCGCGCCGACGCGGTGCGGCCGCCCGACGTCGAGAAGAAGAGCGTGTCCGCGACCTTGCCGTGGTAGAGGACGACCTGGCCCTTCGTGGCGTCGACCGCGTCGCGTCGCCGTCGGCCGACTCGGCGCCGACGCCGCCGTAGACCTGGCTGCGCGTGTCGGCGTAGAGATCGAACGGTCGCGCTTCATCGTCAGGTTCGCGAGCGCGTACGAGCGCGCGGCGACCGCCTGCGCCTTCAGCGCCGCCGCCGGCCACTTCGACGGCATCTCGGCCGGCACGACGCCCTTCAGGTACGACTCGAGCCCGACGACGTCGATCACCTCGACGCGTTTGCCGTCGGTCGAGAGCTCGAGCTTGCCGCGGTACGGCTTGCCCGTCGACGGTGAGCGGCGCCGCGGCGCTGAACGTCAGCGGCGGCGACGCAGCTGCTGCGTTCGGCACGACCAGCGTCGGCCCGCAGCGTCGAGCGTGCCCGGGTCGAGCGCCGACCTTCGTCCCGGCCGCGTCGACGACGCTCCAGGGGACGGTCGACGACAGCGTTGCCGTCTTCGGCCTGCCGCGAACAGCACGCGCACGGTCGAGACGGGCGCCGGGCCGAGCGTCGTGCCGGGGTAGTAGTGCGCGAGGATCCGGTCGTAGCTCCAGCCGTGCAGGGCGTAGCCGTAGGCGCCCCACTGGCTCATGCCGAGCCCGTGGCCCCAGCCGTGCCCGCCGACGGCGAGGACGACCCTCGCCGGGCTCGTCACGGTCGTCGCGGTCGTGGCCGTGGTCGTGTCCCGGACCGCCTGTGGACGGGTCGCGGCGAGCGACAGGGCGGCGCCGGCCGGCAGGAGCAGACACGCAGCACCGAGCCGGAGGGCGGGCCGACTCACGCGGGCACGGTAGCCGAGTCGCCGGGCAGGGCCTCAGGAGGACGAGCGGCGCTAGCCGGCGAGCCGGGTCGCGTACTGCTGCTCGTAGTAGCGCTTGTAGTCGCCGGACTTGATCGGCTCCCACCACTCGCGGTTCTCGCGGTACCAGTCGACCGTCTCCTCGAGGCCGCCGGCGTCGAACGAGTGCTGCGGGCGCCAGCCGAGCGCACGCAGCTTCGACGAGTCGACCGAGTAGCGCCGGTCGTGGCCCGGGCGGTCCTCGACGTGGCGCACGAGGTCGGGTGACGCGCCGGTCAGATCGAGGATGCGGCGGACGACGTCGAGGTTCTCGCGCTCCTGGCCGCCGACGTTGTAGACCTCGCCGGCCTCGCCGCTCCGCAGCGCGAGCTCGATGCCGGCGCAGTGGTCGTCGACGTGCAGCCACTCGCGCCGCTGGCTGCCGTCGCCGTAGACGGGCAGCGTGCTCGCCGTCGAGAACGCGTTCGTGATGAACAGCGGCAGGAACTTCTCCGGGTACTGGCGCGGGCCGTACGTGTTCGCGCCGCGCGTGATCAGCGCGTCGACGCCGTAGGTGCGCACGTAGGCGAGCACCTGCAGGTCGCCGCCGGCCTTCGACGCCGAGTACGGGCTCGACGCGCGGAGCGGCGCGTCCTCCGTGCACGGGTCGGCGCCGAGCGGGATGTCGCCGTAGACCTCGTCGGTCGAGACCTGCACGTGGCGGATGCCGTGCTGCCGCGCGTAGTCGAGCAGCACCTGCGTGCCGAGGACGTCGGTGAGGATGAACTCGGCCGGGCCGAGGATCGACCGGTCGACGTGCGTCTCGGCGGCGAAGTTGACGATCGCGTCGCAGCCCTCGGCGGCACGGGCGACGGCTTCCGGGTCGGCGATGTCGCCCTGGTGGAACTCGTGCTCGACGCCTTCGAGGTTGGCGCGATTGCCGGCGTACGTCAGCTTGTCGAGGACGACGACCTCGTCCCCGGCGGCGGCGAGCCGCCGGACGAAGTGCGAGCCGATGAACCCGGCGCCGCCGGTGACGAGCACGCGCATCGGGTCAGGGTAGACGATCCAGCCGAGCGAGGCAGTCGCGCAGGCCGTCGCGCCAGTGCGGCAGCTCGGGCGCGCCGCTGCTCGCTGCGCAGCACCGAGTAGGCGGGCCGCGGCGCGCGGGCGCCGAACTCCGCCGTCGAGATCCGGCGGACCCGTGTCGGCAGCCCGGCCTCCTCGAAGATCGCCTCGGCGAAGTCGGCCCAGGTGCAGTCACCCGCCGCGGCGACGTGGTAGACGCCGAACGGCAGCTCGAGCGATCTGCTCGGTCGCGCTCGGCCAGGTGGCCGACGTACGTCGGGGCAGCCGCGCTGGTCGTCGACGACCGCGACCTCGTCGCGCTCCGCGCCGAGCCGCAGCATCGTGCGGACGAAGTTCTTCGACGTCCAGCCGAAGAGCCACGACGAGCGGACGATCCACGCCCGGTCGCCGGCCGCGCGCCTCGCCGTAGAGCTTCGTGCGGCCGTAGACGCCGAGCGGCGCCGGCGCGTCCGACTCGACGTACGGGCTCGCGCTTCGCCCCGTCGAAGACGTAGTCGGTCGACCACGTGACGAGCGGCGCGCCGAGCGCCGCCGCGTGCTGCACGCCGCCGACGTTGACCGCGGCGGCGCTCCTGCGGCTCGTCCTCGGCCCCGTCGACGTCGGTCCACGCCGCCGCGTGCAGGACGAGGTCGGCACTCGATGCCCGCGCGGCGGCGGGATGCGTCACGTCCCACTCGGCGCGCGTGAGCCCGACGCGCCTCCGGGAACGCCTCGAGCAGCGCGTGGCCGAGCTGGCCGCCCGCGCCGGTGACGAGGACGCGGCCGCGTCGCGCGCCGACAGGATCGGCGCCTGCGTGCTCCACAGCTCGCCGACGCGCGGATCGTTCCACGGCAGCCCGTGCTCGTCGGGATCGGCCGGGTCGTACTCCTCGCGTGACGTGGTAACAGAAGAGACAGTCGGTGAGCGCCTCGAAGCCGTGCGCGTGGATGCCCGGGACGTAGATCGCGACCGGGTTGTCGTCGCCGATGTCCTCGGTGAACGTCTCGCCGGTCGTCGCGGTCGAGCACGACGACCCGCGCCATGCCCTGCAGGCAGGCAGAAGAGGTCGTCCTGGCCGCGCTCGTGGTAGTGGAGCGCCGCGGATCACCCCCCGCCGCGAGAACGACGACGTTCGTCTGCAGGGTCGGGCTTCGGCAGCTCGCTCGCGCGGCGTGAGCTCGTAGAACCAGCCGCGCTCGTCCTCGAACCGCTGCAGCGGGAGCCGCCTGATGCCGGTGACTACTTGTTCGCTCCGGTCTCTTCGATCAGGCGGCCGACGTCGGCGAGGTCGGCCCAGTGCTTGCCGCCGTCGTGCCACCAGCCCTCGACGCGCCGCACGTCGAGCTCGCCGCGCTGCGCATAGACCCGGTTCACGTCGGTGATCTCGAGCTCGCCGCGATTCGACGGCGTCGAGGCCGTCGATGATCTCGAACACGTCCGGCGGGTAGCAGTACAGCCCGACGACCGCGTCGCGTCGACGGCGGCTGCGTCGTAGCGCGTGTCGACGACGCCCGCCTTCTCGACGATGTCGACGACGGAGCCGTCGTCGCCGTAGACGACGACGCCGAAGTTCTCGGGGTCGGGCACGTCCTTGACGAAGACCAGCGCGCCGGTCGTCCCAGCTCCGGATCGCGTCGGCCTGCGCGTGCTCGAAGATGTTGTCGCCGAGGCAGACGACGAGCTGCTCGCCCGCGGCGAAGTCGCGCGCCATGCCGACGACCTGGGCGATCCCGCCGGCCTCGACCTGCACCTTGTACGAGAGGTCGAGGTCGAAGAGCACCTCGTCGCCCGCATCGCGAGCCCACGTGGCCGTTGCCGAGCAGGTCGATGAACTGGCCGGCGTGCTGCTGGCCGGTCACGATCAGCACCTCGCGGACCCCGGCGCGCTGCAGCAGCTGCAGCGGGTAGTAGACCATCGGCCAGCGCCCGACCGGCAGCAGGTGCTTGTTCGTGACGCGCGTCAGCTCCTCGAGGCGGGTCGCGTTGCCGCCGGCGGCGATCAGGCCTTTCACGCTGGCGATGCTATAGCGGCCTCGGCATCGTGACCGCGCGCAGCGGCGAGGCCGGTGATGCCCGCGATGACCCCGACGCACGGCGACGCACATCCACATCGCCGCGTCGCCGTAGGCGCCGCGCACCTGCAGGCCGAGGAACGGCGTCAGCGCCCAGCCGACCGACCAGGTGCCGCCGAAGAGCGCCCATGTACGCACCGCGGATGTCGGCCGGCGCGAGCGCGGCGACGACCGCCTGCGACGTCGGCACCCAGAGCATCTCGCCGATCACGAAGATCAGGATCACGAGCGCGATCACGGGCGCCGAGCCGTTCCAGTTCAGGAGCAGGAACGGGACGCCCATCATCGGCATCGCGAGGCCCAGCTTCAGCGACGCCGGGATGCCGCGTCGTCCAGCGCGTCAGCCGTAGCTGGAACACCGTCACGAGCAGCGGGTTGACGATCATCAGGAAGCCCCACGCGGCGGGAGCGAGGTGGTGCGTCGTCGTCACGGAGATCGGGAGCAGCGTCTCCGTCGCAACGTAGGTCATCGTCGCGAACACCGACGAGAGCATGAAGAGCAGGAACGGTGGTCGCGCACGATCACCCGGAACGAGCCGCGCTGCGGCGGGCCGGTCGGCGCGTACGCGCCGCCGCGAGGGATGTAGCGCCACGCGATCGCGAACGCGATCGCCGTCAACGGCAGCGCGCCGATCCAGAGGTGGCGCCAGTCGCCGCCGATCAGGAGCAGCGCCGCCGAGCGGCGGGCCGATCGTGACGCCGAGGTTCGCGGCGACGCGAACCGCCGAGTACGCGGCCTCGTGCCCTCGGGCGGCACGAGGTCGGCGACCATCGCCTGGTCGGCGGCGCCGCCGAGCGACCCGAACACGGGCAGCAGCGCGAGCAGCGTCAGCCCGGCGACGACGCTGTGGCCGACGGCCGAGCAGCCCGAGCGGCACGAGCGCCTGCAGCCCCCGCCGATCAGGATCAGCGGCCGGCGCCCGATGCGGTCCGAGAGTGGCCGCCGAGGTAGCCGACGACCCCCGACGAGGATCGCGCCGGCAGGTAGGCGAACGCGAGCGAGCTCGACTGACGCGTGCAGCTCCTTGATCGCCCAGATCCCGAGGAACGGGAACGTGGTCGAGCCGGCGATCGAGCCGAACAGGCTGACGGCGATCACCGGGCGGAGGGCAGGGTTGAGATCGCCGCCCCAGATCAGGCGGACGAGACGGGCGAGCACCTCGGGAGGTTACGGACGCGGCGAGCCGCGGCGGGCGTGCAACCCGCCGACGACGAACAGCAGCAAGCCGGCGATCCCGAAGACGAGAGACGGCACCCAGCCGCGCGAGCCGCCACTCGACGCTCCGCCCAGCGAGACGCTCGCGTGGGAGTACCTCGTGGCGTAGTGCGTCGCCGCCGCGAGAATCCCGATCGAGCCGAGCACCGCCCAGCTCGCCCGTTCGAAATGAGCGGCGAGCTTGGTGTAGAGCACGCCCGCGAACGCGATCAGTGCCCACTCGAAGTTGCCGTGGTGCAGGAACCAGATCAGGCTGCCGCCGATCGTCAGGCCGGCGCCGATGTGCAGCCACATCCCGTAGGGCCGGTTGGGGCCACCGTCGACCGACCGGGCCGAGACGAGGAAGGCGAGACCGATCACGAACGTGACGATCGCCGTCCAGTCGCCGCCGCCCGAGATCAGGTCGGTGACGAAGAACCACGTGAGCGAGACGACGATCAGCATGATCAGCGGGAAGCGGAAGATGCGGAGCGCGACGATCGCCGCGATCAGCACGAGCAGGACGAGCGAGAGTCGGGCCACGCTGAACGAGCTGAACGTCGAGGACGAGCTGCCGAGCCAGCCGAACCACGTCCAGAGCGCCCCGAGGAACGCGCCGAAGAGCTGCACGCTGATGAACCCGAAGATGCCCGCGGCGATCGGGTGGCTCGCGTCGCGGCGTAGCGCCCGCGCCACGAAGGCGAAGCCGAAGAAGACGACGAACGACAGCAGCGTCACCTTCCAGTGCATGTAGTGGCCCGAGAAGAACGAGAGCAGCGCCGCCGCCGCGAACAGAAGCGTGAAACCGCCTGCATAGAGCAGGTACGACCAGGAGGCCCAGCGGGGGTGGATCGCTTCCACAGGGCGATCTTCAGGCCGCCGCCGGACGGAGCCGCGCGCGATACCGTTGTCGGCGGGATGGCGGAACGGGACGACAGGCTCCAGGACGAGATCGAGGAGCTGTTCGCGGACCTCTGGCAGGTGCCGCGCTTCTCGGGTCTGCGCCACGGCTTCCGCCCGAACGTCGACTGCTTCCACACCGACGACCCGCACACGCTGACGGTCGTCGTCGAGCTGCCCGGGGTCGACCCCGCAGGGTCCGCGTCGCGGCCGGCGAGCGCCTGCTCGCTGATCGCCGGCGAGCGCGCGCGCCCGCGCGTACCGGGCCGCGTCTACCAGCAGATGGAGATCGAGTACGGCACGTTCCAGCGGCAGGTGCAGGCTCGCCGAGGACGTCGACCCCGACCGCGCCTCGGCGCTCCTTCGAGAACGGCGTGCTGACGATCGTGCTGCCGGTCGCGACCGCGTCGCCGCAGCCGGGCCGGGTCACGATCGAGGTGTGGCGCGGATGAGCGACCTCTGTTCGACACGCCCGAGCCGTCCGAGCACGACCGCTCGCTTCCCGGCCGGCGCTGCCGGTGCTGCCGCTGAAGGAGACCGTCGTCTTCCCGCAGTCGATGACGCCGCTCGCGATCGGGCAGGAGCGGTCGGTGCGGCTGATCGACGACGTCGTCGCGGGCGACCGCCTGGTCGCGCTCGTAACGTCGCGCGACAGCTCGGTCGAGACGCCCGGTTGGGACGACCTCTACGAGGTCGGGACGGTAGCGGTCGTCCACAAGCTGATCAAGGTGCCCGACGGGACGCTGCGCATCCTCGTCCAGGGCCTCGAGCGCGTGCACCTCGAGCAACCGGCTCGACACCGAGCCGTACCTGATCGGCGAGTTCAGCGCGCTGCCGGACATCGTCTTGCCGAGACGCCGGAGCTCGAGGCGCTGACACGAAACGTGCAGGGCCTGTTCGCCCGCATCATCGGCCTCGCGCCCGTACCTCCCGGAGGAGCTGCAGCTCGCCGCCGCGAACGTCGACGACCCGAGCGCGCTCTGCCACCTCGTCGCCTCGACGCTGCGCACGATCAAGACCGAGGAGCGCCAGGAGATGCTCGAGACGGTCGACGTCGACCGAGCGGCTGCGGAAGGTGTCGGCGATCCTGAGCCGCGAGCTCGAGGTGTTCGAGCTCGGCTCGAAGATCCAGTCGCAGGTCCAGTCGGAGATGGAGAAGGGCCAGCGCGAGTACTTCCTGCGCCAGCAGCTGAAGGCGATCCAGCAGGAGCTCGGCGAGGACGACCCCGAGCAGGCCGAGGTCGAACGAGTTGCGCGACCGGCTCGCCGAGCTCGACGACGCTGCCGGACGACACGCGCGAGGCAGCGGAGCGCGAGCTCGGCCGGCTCGAGCGGCTGCCGACGCGCCGCCGCCGAGTACGGCGTCATCCGCACGTACCTCGAATGGATCCTGACGCTGCCCTGGGGTGTCTACACCGAGGACAACCTCGACCTCGACCACGCCCGCGAAGGTGCTCGACGACGACCACTTCGACCTCGAGAAGGTGAAGGACCGGATCATCGAGTACCTCGCCGTCGCGAAGCTGCGGCAACGAGGTCGTCGGGGCAGATCCTCTGCTTCGTCGGGCCGCCCGGCGTCGGCAAGACGTCGCTCGGGCACTCGATCGCGAACGCGCTCGGCCGCAAGTTCGTCCGCCTCTCGGTCGGCGGCGTCCGCGACGAGTCCGAGATCCGCGGTCACCGGCGCACGTACATCGGCTCGATGCCCGGGACGATCATCCGCTCGTTGCGCGACGCAGAGTCGGCGAACCCGCTGCTGCTGATCGACGAGATCGACAAGATGGGTGCCGACTGGCGCGGCGACCCGTCGAGCGCGATGCTCGAGGTGCTCGACCCCGAGCAGAACCGGACGTTCCGCGACCACTACCTCGACCTGCCCTTCGACCTCTCGAAGATGCTCTTCATCTGCACCGCGAACACGCTCGACACGATCCCCGGGCCGCTGCTCGACCGGATGGACGTGATCTCGCTCTCGGGCTACACCGAGGACGAGAAGCTCGGGATCGCGAAGCGCTACCTGTACCCGAAGCAGCTCGCGGCGAGTGGCCTGCGACGGCGGCAGCTGACCGTTCCCAGCAAGGTGCTCCGCACGATCATCCGCGAGTACACGCGCGAGGCGGGCGTCCGCAACCTGGAACGGCGCATCGCCGACGTGTGCCGCAAGGCGGCGACGTTGGTCGCCACCGGTCGCGCCGCAACCGTGAAGGTCGACGACGCCAGGCTGCGCGAGTGGCTCGGCCCGCCGCGGTTCGCCGGTGAGGTGCGTCGCCGCACCTCGGTGCCCGGCGTCGCAACAGGGCTCGCGTACACGACCGCGGGCGGCGACATCCTGTTCATCGAGGCGACCGCCTACCCGGGCAAGGGCCGGCTGACGATCACCGGCCAGCTCGGCGAGGTGATGCAGGAGTCGGCGCAGGCCGCGCTCTCGTGGGTGCGCTCGCACGCGGGCGAGCTGGGACTCGCCGAGGACTGGTTCGCGACCCACGACGTGCACGTGCACGTGCCCGCGGGTGCGGTGCCGAAGGACGGCCCGTCAGCCGGGGTGACGATGGCGACTGCCCTGGCCTCGCTCGTTCGCGGCGAGCCCGTCGCGAACGACATCGGCATGACCGGCGAGATCACGCTCACCGGGCAGGTGCTGCCGATCGGCGGCCTGCGCGAGAAGTCGCTCGCAGCGCAGCGCGCCGGGCTGAAGCGCGTCGTCTTCCCGCGCGAGAACGAGCCGGACCTCGAGGAGCTGCCGCCCGAGACGCGCGCGGCGATCGACGTTCATCCCCGCGGAGACGATCGAGGATGTCTTCGAGGCGGCGTTCTCGGGGCGGCAGCGCGCGCGCAGCCGCGGCCCGCAGGCAGTCGAGCGCGCTGCGGCTATGCCGCGGCGAAGCTCGTAAGCAGGCCCTTGCACGCGTCGTCACCCGACGACGCGGCGCGCCGGCAGAGCAGCTGGAACTCGCGCATGCCGCGCAGCACGAACGTGTAGTCGTCCACGTACTCGCCCGCCTTGACCTCGTACGAGTGGGCGCGGATGCCACCGGCCGTGACCGTCGACGAGCCGGAGATGCTGCCGCCGGTCTGCTGGGCGATCTGCTGCATCCGCGACTGCGAGCTCCTTCGCGACCTTGGCGAAGAGCGCGTCGGAGTACGGCTTGAGCGAGCGGGAACGACGCCACCTGGACGAGCTCGGACGCCTTGCTCGCCGTGACGCGTCCCTTCGAGCGCTCGACGTGCCAACCGGCCGGGGCGTCGAAGCGGTAGCCGGGGCCCCGGAGCGCCTGCGTCGGCTGTTCTCCGGCGCCCGACCCGCCGCAGCCTGCGAGAATGACTGCGGCAACGAACGGCCCCGAGCAGGCGACCAGGCGGCCGAAAGCAACGCGAAAGGATCGGCGGAAGATGACCAATACGAGAGACAAGGTCTACGACGCAGCGGAGAACGTCAAACCGTACGTCGAGCGCGCGATGACGGACGAGAAGCTGAAGCAGGAGGTGCTGAGCGCCTTCGCGACCGCGAAGGACCTCTACAACGAGCTCGTCGGCAGCCGCAGTGCGGTCACGCTCGCGACCCGCGTTGCCACCGATGACGACGTGCGCGAGCGGTTGCGGGCCGCGGTCGAGGATCTGCGGAGCGCGTCCGACCGGCTGCAGGGCCGCAGGGAGCACCACGGCCGGAACACGACGCTGCTGATCGCAGGCATCGCGCTCGGGATCCTCTTCAACCCCGTCACGGGGCCGGACACCCGGCGCTGGCTGAAGGAGATGCTCTCCGGCTCGAACGACGACTTCGGCGGCGACTACCCACCCGCGGCGGCGAACGGCGGCACGAACTAACCGCGCGGGCTAGCCGCGGCCGAGATCGCCCTTCGGGACGGTCGTCGTCGGCACGAGGGTCTGCATCAGCGACGAGCGCGCGAGCGGCGTCAGCGCGCGCGCGAGCGACGGCGGATCGAGGCCGTCCGCCGTCGAGATGTCGGTCATCCCGAGCAGGATCGCGCCGGGCTCCGGCGTCCCCGGGCCGCCGGGGACGGCCGGCGCCCAGCCGACCCCGACCGGGAACGCAAGATCCTGCTGGTGGCTCCAGGCGTCGAGGTATGGCGTCGGGTCGACGGCGCCGTCGTAGCCGAGGTAGAGGAACGAGACCGGGTGCACCTCGAAATGGAGGTGGACCGGGGTGCCCTCGGCGTCGCCGGTGCTGCCCCATGAAGCCGATCACCTGGCCGGCCTTCACACGGGCGCCGTTCTTGGCCGTCGCCGCGAACGCGGACAGATGCGCGTAGTAGAACTGGTTGCCCTGCTCGTCGAGGATCCAGAGCCGGTTACCGCCGACCTTGTTCCAGCCGACCGAGAAGATCGTCCCGTCCGTGCAGGCGACGAGCGGCTGCCCGAGCTGGCCGAAGATGTCGTCGCCGTGGTGGTAGGAGACGTCGGCCCGCGGGGCCCCGAAGGTGTCGATGTATGAGCGTCGGGCCGTAGACCGGGAAGACGTAGTGGCCGGCCGTCAGCTTCGGATGGACGTCGAGCGGCTGACACCTTGCCCTTGCCCGTTCCTTCGGCCGGTCGCGCGGTGAGTCGCCCGCGCTCGGCGCCTCGCCGATCGCGGAGTTCGTGTCGGTGGTCGTGGTCGTAGCAGCCGTCGTGGTCGTGGGCGGCGCCGTCTGCACCGCGACCTCGGCATAACCCATCTGGATCTCGCTGCCCGCGGGCAAGCCGCCGTGGTCGGCGGTCAGGCGGAGATCGAGCTCGGTGATCACGCCCTCGTAGCCCTTCGTCCCTGCCGGCGCCGTCCGGTCGACGGTCTGGTTGCCGACGACCAGCTGCCCCCAGTTCCCGACCGCGATCGTCCCGGAGGTGACGGGCTGCCCGATCACGACGAGGTTCGTGACCCCGCTGCCGTTGGCGTTGCCGCCCGCACCCGAAACGCCCGTCCCGGCTGAGGCGCTCGCGCTGACGGCGTCGGCGGTGATGTCACCGCCGAACAGCGAGAGCCCCGTCACGACGGTCTCCGCCTTCGCAGCCGCGTTCTGCTGCACGTCGGTCGTCGCAGAGGCCGTCGTCGACTGCGCCGAGAGCACCGACCCGTCGGCGGGGAACGAGAAGACGCCGCCGGTGGCAGGTGCGGCGTTCGGCGGCGACGACACCGCGCTCGTGCTCGCCCCGCCTGCGGTCGGCGTCGTGATCTTGATCGCCAGCGACCGCGCCGAGGCGCCGGGTGACTGCGCCGTTCCCTGCGCCCCGGCCGATCCGAAGGCCAGGAGCGCGAGCGGCATGAGCAATACGAGGCGGCGCACCTCCCCTGATTCTGCCAGGCCTCCGGGATACCTACGGCGGCGGCTTGTGCGCGACGACGATCTGCCGCCAGGAGTCCCACGTCAGCTCCGACCCGTCGGCGGCGCCGAAGAAGGCGGTTGCCTCGAGCCCGGCCCGTCGCAGGAGCTCGACGTATTCGGGCGTCGTGTACAGGCGGTGGTCGAACGAGAGCTCACGACGCTGCCCCTCGCGGAGGAACGTCCAGACCGCCTGCGACCGGCCCGTGATCAGGTCGTAGCCGTGCTGCTGCAGCAGCACGGTGCCGTCCTCGAGCTCGTCCCAGGCCTGCGGCCGGAAGCCGCGGACGAGCGCGGCCTGGTTGACCGTGTCGAGCACGAACACGCCACCGGGAACGAGCACGCGCGCGATCTCGATGAGGACGCGCTCGTCCTCCGCCTGCGTCTCGAAGTAGCCGAACGCGGTCCAGAGGTTGAGCACGGCATCGAACGACTCGTCCGGCCACGGCAGCTCGCGCATGTCTCCCTGGCGGAAGTCGATGCCCGGCCCGTCGCGGCGGGCGACCGCGAGCACCGCTTCGGAGATGTCGAGTCCGGCGACGGTGAAGCCGCGCTCGGCCAGCGGCACCGCGACCCGGCCGGTGCCGCACGGGACGTCGAGTACGCGTCCGGCGGGCCTGATCTGCGACGAGACGAACTCGACCTCGAGCTCGGTGCGCTCCGCGTCGCGGGTCGTCGCGAGCAGCACCCACTCGTCGGCTTCGAAGAACGATTCGTACCACCGTGGGTCGACGGTCACCCCACTACTCTACGAGCGTGGACGCGCCGGCACTGATCGCGAGCGACCCGGCCGCTGCAGCGCTCTTCCTCGACGTCGACGGCGTGCTCGCGCCGATCGTCGAGCGCCCCGACGAGGCGCGCGTCCCGCGATGAGACGCGCGCGGAGCTCGCGCGCCTCGCCGGCCGCTACGCGCTCGTCGCCGCGTGACCGGCCGGCCGAGCGAGGTGGCGCGCCGCATCGTCGGCGTCGACGGGGTTGCGCTACGCCGGTGAGCACGGGCTCGAGCTCGACCCGGCCGCGGCTCGTGTGGGTCGAGCCGATCCAGGGCCTTCGCCGCCGCGGCAGGCTGGCCCGACCGGAGCCCAAGCCGCTCAGCGTCGCCTTCCACTACCGGACAGCTGCGGACCCGGAGGCGGCGCGGCGCAGCCTCGAGCCGATCGCGCGAGCGGGCGCAGGAAACTCGGGCTGCGGACGCGATGGGGCCGGATGGTGCTCGAGGTGCTGCCGCCCGTCGACGCCACGAAAGGCACGGCGGTGCGCGCGCTGCTCGCCGAGACCGGCCTCCGGCGCGCGCTGTACGCGGGTGACGACACGACCGACCTGAACGGCTTCGAGGCGCTCGACGGCCTCGACGTCGCGGTCCGCGTGGCGGTCGCGTCGGACGAGGGGCCGCCGGAGCTCGGCGCCGCGCCGACGTCGTCGTCGCCTCGCCGGCCGCGTTCCTCGACCTGCTCCGTCGTCTCTAGAGACGAAGCCGTTCGCGCAGCTGCCGCGACTGCCGGCGCGCGACGTCGAGCTCGGTCTTCGCCGCGTCGGCCAGCTGGAGCCGGAAGCGGTCCGGCGCGGCACGGCGGACGCCGGCAACCTTCGCCAGGTTGACGAGGTACGAGCGATGGATGCGCGCGAACCGCGGGCCGAGCCGCTCCTCGAGCTCGCCGAGCGACGCGGTGCAGAGGTACGAGCGGTCGTAGGTGTGCACGCGGCTGTAGTCGCCGTCCGCCTGTACGTAGTGCACCTGGCCGACGTCGAGCAGCTCGGTCCCGCCCGCGGCGACGACCGGGATCTTCTCGACCGGGCAGCGAGTTCTCGCGCGAGCGCTCCCGCAGCCGCTCGACGACACGAGCGAGCCGTTCGGGATCGACGGGCTTGAGCAGGTAGTCGAACGCCTCGACCGCGAACGCGTCGACCGCGTACTCGGCGTGCGCGGTGACGAACACGACGGCCGGAGGATCCGCCCGCTCGCGCACGAGCGGCGCGGCGGCCAGCCCGGACACGCCCGGCATCTCGACGTCGAGGAAGACGACGTCGACGTCCGGGTCGCGCGGCGAGCTCGAAGCCGTCGGCCGCGCTTGCCGCCTCGCCCGCGACCGCGACGTCGCGGATGGGCGGCGAGCAGGTAGCGAAGCTCGTCGCGCGCCGGCGCCTCGTCGTCGACGATCACGCGCGCGGATCACGCGGCAGGCACCTCGAGCCGGACGACCGTCCCGAACGGGAACGACCGCAGGCGCACGCCGGCGCCGTAGTGGGCCGTGAGCAAGCGGTTCACGTTCGGCAGGCCGAGGCCGGTCCCCTCGCCGACGCCCGGCTCGAGCACGCGCTCGATCACGTCGCGTGCGATCCCGCGGCCGTCGTCGCGAACCGTCACCCGCAGGCGGCCCCGCCGCACGCGGGCACGGACGAGAAGGTGCAGCGGCCGTTCGGTCTTGCCGTGCTTGATCGCGTTCTCGACCAGCGGCTGCACGAGCAGCGGCGGCAGCCTGACCGCGCAGCGCGTCCGGCGTCGGCGTCGATCGTCACCTCGAGCTGCGATCCGAAGCGCGCCTGCTCGAGCTCGAGGTAGCTGCGGACGTGGTCGCAGCTCCTCCTCGAGCGTGACGAACTCGCCGGGCTGCGCGAGCCGGGCGCGCAGATGATCGGCGAACGCGAGCACGAGCCGCCGTGCGCGCTCGGGCTCGGTACGGATGAAGGCCGCGATCGTGTTCAGCGCGTTGAAGACGAAGTGCGGCTCCATCTGCGCCTGCAGCGCGGTCGTCGTCGCCGTGGTCAGCTCGGACAGCTGCAGCTGGGCCGAGAGCTGCGTGCCGAGCGCCTCGAGCGTCTCGACCGCCGTCTCGTCGAGCGGCGAGCCGGCCGTGGCGAACGCGACGATCGCACCCGGCCGGGCGCGTCGTTCAGCTGCAGCGGCACGACCGCCGCGGCGCCGAGCGGGCACGCCGGATGACGGCACTCGAGCGGAGACCGAGCGGCGCGAGCAGCGGCCGCTGCTCGGCGAGCGCCTCGTAGACGGGCCGGATCGGCTGGTCGCCCGGGCGCGTGGTGGTCGGCGCCGGCGCCGACGAACGCGAGCACCTCGTGCGTGTCGGTGACCGCGACGGCGCCGTAGCCGAGCTTCTCGAACAGCTCGTAGGCGAGCGTGCGTGCGGCGGACTCGGTCAGCCCGCGCCGGAGCTCGGGCAGCGTCGCCTGCAGGAGTTCGAGCACGGGAGCCTGGCGCCTCGAGCGGCGCACGCGGGGCATGATCGGATTGTGCACGTCACGGACGAGATCCTCGCGCCGCTGCGCGCGCGCTTCGGCACGCCGGCCGAGCTCGCGTGGCGCGGCGAGATCACCGACCGGGAGTACAGACTCGCCACGTACAACCCGTCGCGGCGGCACGACGTGACGCTCTTCATCCTCGACGCGGCCGACCGGGTCGCGCTGATCCGCAAGCCACAGTTCGCCGAGGGAATCTGGCGGCCCCCCGGCGGTGGCATCAAGCCGGGAGAGGACTTCGTCGCGGGCGCGGTACGCGAGGCGCTCGAGGAGACCGGCCTACGGGTGACGCTCGAGCGCTACCTCGTCGCGTCGTCGGCGACCTTCGAGCACGAGCCAGACACGCTGGCGTGGCGCACGCACGTGTTCTCGGCGCGCACTGCCGACGACGATCCGGCCCCGACGGATGCGGCCGAGATCGAGGCCGCACGCTGGGGCACGCTCGACGAGCTCGCCGGGCCGCTCCGCGCGCGGCTGCTCGCGACGGGCCATGCCTTCTGGCGCTACCGCGTCGCGCTGCACGACGCCGCGCTCGAACGACTCAGACCTTGTTGATCCGCACCGCCGTTCCGTACGCGCAGATCTCGGTCCACGTCTCGCCCATCTCGGAGGTGTCGAACCGCATCGCAACGATCGCGTTCGCACCCTTCGCCTCGGCCTCCTCGATCATGCGCTGCGATCACCTCGCTGGCGGCTGTCGGCGAGCGCCTTCGTCATGCCCTTCAGCTCGCCGCCGAGCATCGACTTGAGGCCGGCGCCCAGCTGCGAGAACGACGTTGCGCGAGCGAACGGTCAGGCCGAACACCTCGCCGTAGACCTCCGTGATCTCGTGGCCCGGGACGTCGTTCATGGTCGTGATCAGCATCGGAGCTCCTGTCGTCGCGGGGAGACGGCGACGCTACACAAGCTCGAGCACGGCCGGGATCGACGTCACCCGCGGCCCGTCCCACGTCGCGCACCTCG
Source organism: uncultured Actinomycetes bacterium (assembly GCA_963819535.1). Taxonomy (GTDB): domain Bacteria; phylum Actinomycetota; class Thermoleophilia; order Gaiellales; family Gaiellaceae; genus PALSA-600. The sequence continues at coordinate 276,596 of CAWFWL010000001.1, forward strand.
GGCCAGGGTGCGTCCTCGCCGGGCCGGTGGATCAGGATCGCCTCCATGCCGACACGCCGGGCGCCGCCGAGCTCGTCGTTCGCGCCGTCGCCGACGAAGACGGCCTCGTCCGGCTCGACGCCGAGCAGCTCGCAGCAGTGCCGGTAGATGCGCGGGTCGGGCTTGGCGATCCCGAGCCGCGACGAGAACACCTCGGCGTCGAAGAGCCCGGCGAACTCCGATTCGGGCCAGAGCGTCTCGACGTCCTCGGCTGCACACGGTGATCAGCCCGACCGGATGCCCGCGCTCGCGCAACTCCCGCAGCGTCTCGACGGCGCCGGGCCGCGGCACGAGGCAGTGGCGGACGTAGTCCAGCCGCACCGCGCACACCTCGTCCATCACGTCGGCCGGCACGCCCGCCTCGGCGAGCACCGTCCGCACCGGTGCGAGGTAGCGGTTCGGCTGCCGGTACCACCGGTCGCGGAAGCCGGGCCCGGCGAGCGCGTCGATCCGCGTCGACCATGCGCGCGGCAGCCTCCTGGTCCCAGTCGATCAGCGTCTCCCAGAGGTCGAAGATCACCGCCCGCAGATCGACGAGCACCTCCCAGGAGCGCCGCACGTCGTCCTCGGTCGTGGCGCCGTTGCCGATCGCGAGCCGGATCGCGTCCCGGCCGCGGAGCCGCGTCGCGGCGACGAACAGCTCGCCGGTCGCGGTCGCCGCACGCGCGAGCTCGAAGTTGTCGCGGCCGTCGCGGCGGAAGCAGACCGTCGAGAACGGGTGCGGGGCGACCACCTCCCAGCCGGGCTCGGCCTCGACCCACGACGCGAAGAGCTGCGGCGAGCCGGACGTGCTCGCGGATCCCCGCCCGCAGGCCTTCGGCGCCGTACATGCGGAGCACGAGCCACAGCTTGAGCGCGCGGAAGCGACGGCCGAGCGCCGGGCCGAAGTCCTTCAGGTCGACGGCGTCGCCGGTCGACGCGAGGTAGTCGGGCGAGCTCGCGAACGTCGCCTGCAGCACCTCGGGGCGGCGCGTCCAGAACGCCGAGCAGTCCATCGGCGTGAACAGCCATTTGTGCGGGTTGACGACGATCGAGTCGACGCGGTCGCACGCCGTCGAGACACCAGCGCAGCTCGGGACAGACGGCGGCGGACCCGCGTAGGCCGCGTCGACGTGCAGCCAGACTCCGGCCTCCTCGCAGCGGCGTGCGAGCTCGGGCACGGGGTCGACCGACGTCGTTCCCGTCGTGCCGACGGTCGCGACGACCGCGGTCGCGTCGTCGAGCGGGAAGTCGGTGCGCATGCGGAAGACATCGTCGACCTCGACCTTGCCGGAACTCGAGCCCGACGAGGCGCGCGGCCTTCTCGACGCTGAAGTTCGCCTCGCTCCGACGCGTAGACGACGCCGCCGGGCCGCAGCGACCGCGCGGCAGCGAGCGCGGCGACGGTCGAGGTCGACGCGGTGTCCTCGATGTGCCCGTGCCAGGCCGCGGGGCAGGCCGAGGAGCTGCGCCAGCCAGTCCATCGTCACGAGCTCGAGCTCGGTCGCCGCCGGCGACGCGAGCCAGGTCATCCCGTTGACGTTCAAGGCCGCGACCAGCAGCTCGGCGAGGATCCCCGGCTCGGAGCCGGTGTTCGCGAACCACGCGAAGAACCGCGGATGGTTCCAGTGCGTGATCCCCGGCAGGATCAGCTCGTCGAGGTCGCGCAGGACGTCCGCGAACGGCTCGCCGTGCTGCGGCGGAGCGGCGGGCAGGGAGGCGCGCACGTCTCCCGGCGCGACGGTCGCGCGCAACCGCGCTCGTCCGCAACACCCGCCAGGTACGCGTCGACCCAGTCGGCCGCGAGCGCCAGATCGTCGCGGAACGTCAGCGCTTCTTCCTCAGCTTCTCGATCTGCTTCCACGTGCGCGTGTTCAGCACGTCGTCGGGGGTCAGCCACGCACGACGCGCCTGGCCGACGCCGAGCGTCACGTAGTCGAGCGCCGACAGCTGGTGGCCGTCCGAGTCGATCACGACCTTCACACCCGCCTCGCGGGCCGCGCGCAGATGGACATCCGACAGGTCGAGCCGGTCGGGCTGCGAGTTGCATCTCGAGGAACGTCCCGGTCTCGAGCGCCTTCTCGAGCACGCGCGTCGAGGTCGATCGGCGCCGGCGCGCGCCGGCCGATCTTGCGGTTCGTCGGATGCCCGATGCAGTCGACATACGGGCTCTCCATCGCCGCCAGCACGCGCTCGGTCGGGTTGTGGTCGAAGCGCGAGTGCACCGACGCGACGACCCAGTCGCGGGTCGCGAGCTCCTCGTCGGAGACGTCGAGCGTCGCCGTCGGGTCGGATGTTCACCTCGATCCCCTTGAGGATCCGGAACGGCGCAAGCTCGTCGTTGAGCGCATCGATCTGCTCGGACTGCTGGCGCAGCAGGTCACCGCGGAGGCGCTGCGAGTGATCGCAGATCGCGTAGTAGGCATAGCCGCGCGCGTGCGCCGCCGTCGACCATCGCCTCGAGCGAGTCCTTGCCGTCGGACCAGGTCGTGTGCGTGTGCAGGTCGCCGCGCAGGTCCGTCGAGCTCGACGAGCTCCGGCAGCTCGCGCTTCCGGGCCGCGGCGAGCTCGCCGCCGTTCTCGCGCAGCTCCGGCGGGATCCAGGCGTAGCCGAGGAAGTCGTACACCTCGTCCTCGGTCGCGAAGCTGGTGCTCCTCCCCGGTCTCGACCACCGTCACCGAGTACTCGGAGATCGAGAACCCCCGCCGCACCGCATCCTCGCGCAGCGCGACGTTGTGGTGCTTCGAGCCGGTGAAGTGCTGCAGCAGGTTGCCGTAGCTCTCGGGCGGCACGACGCGGAGATCGAACCGCGAGGCCCGTCGTGCGAGACGACCGTCGCCTTCGTCGAGCCGCTTGCGCGGCAACGTCGACGACCCACGGCAGGCGCGCAGAAGTGATCGACGAGCGCCCGCGGGTCGCTCGCGGTGGCGATGATGTCGAGGTCGCGCACGGTCTCGCGCATCCGTCGCGCCGAGCCGGCGAGCGACACCTCGACCGACGCCGGATGCTCGCGCCAGCTCCGCGACGACCTCGCGCAGGCTGCGGCAGCGTCGTCCCGAGCAGCGCGCGTCGCGGGCCTTCGGCCGCCTGCGGCTTGCGCGAGCGCCTCGGCGATCTTCTGCTCGGTGCCGGCACCGATGCCGGCGTGTCCGCGCAGCTGGCCGCCCTCGGCCGCCTCCTTGAGCGCGGCGACCGTCGTGATCCCGAGCTCCTGCCAGATGCGGCGGGCCGTCTTCGGCCCGAGACCGGGCAGGCGCATGAAGGTCGCGACCTCCGGCGGCACCTCGGCCTTGCGTTTCGTGAGCGCGTGCATCTCGCCGTCGTTGACGACCTCGACGATCTTGCCCTCGATCGTCTTGCCGATGCCCTGCAGCGCCTTCGCCTTGCCGTCGAGCGCGAGCTGCGCCACCGATGCGGGCGTCTCGCGGATCCGGGCCGCCGCCCGACGGTAGGCGCTGATGCGGAACGTGTCGGCGGCCGCGACCTCCATCAGGTCGGCGAGCAGCTCGAGCTGCTCGGCGAGCTGATCGTTCCGCGGAAGTGAGGCCACGTCAGCGATCATAGGCGCGCCGATGCGCGCCACCGTCTGCCTTCCCACCTACGACGAGCGCGCGAATCTCGAGCCGATGCTGCGCGCGCTCGGCGACGTGCTCCGCGACGGCGACCGCGTGCTCGTGATCGACGACAACTCGCCCGACGGGACCGGCGAGCTCGCCGACCGGCTCGCCGGCGGAGCTGTCGTTCGTCTCGGTGCTGCACCGGGCGCACAAGGAAGGCCTCGGCCCGGCCTATCTGGCCGGGTTCGCGAAGCGCGCTGGCCGACGGGGCCGAGCTCGTTCTGGAGATGGACTGCGACTTCTCGCACGACCCGGCCGACGTGCCGCGGCTGATCGAGGCGGTCGAAGGCGGGCGCCGATCTCGCGATCGGCTCGCGGTACGTGACCGGCGGCCGGGTCGGGAGCTGGGGGCTCGTGCGACGCGCGATCTCGCGTGGCGGCTCGATCTACGCAGCGGTGTTCCTGCAGCTCGGGATCAAGGACCCGACCGCCGGCTTCAAGTGCTTTCGCCGCTCGGTGCTGGAGGCGATCGATCCGCAGACGATCACCGCCCGCGGCTACGCGTTCCAGATCGAGACGAACTACCGGGCCCGACGGAGCGGGTTCCGGATCGTCGAGCTGCCGATCACGTTCGACGACCGGACCGAGGGGTCGTCGAAGATGAGCCGCCGCATCGTGCTCGAAGCGGTCTGGCGCGTGCCGCTGATGCGCCTCCACCGGTAGGTTCGCGCAGTGCGCGAAGTGAGCGACGAGACCTTCGAGGCCGAGGTGCTGCGGGCCGACCATCCGGTCGTCGTCGACTTCACCGCACCGTGGTGCGGACCGTGCAAGGCGATCGAGCCTGCGCTCGAAGAGCTCGCGGCGGAGTCACCCGGGGTCGAGTTCGTGAAGCTCGACATCGAGGCCAACCCGCACACGGCGGACCGCTTCGGCGTGCTCTCGCTGCCGACGGTGACGCTGTTCGAGGGCGGCGAGCCGCGGCAGAGCGTCTACGGCGCTCGCCCGAAGCGCCATTTCGCGAAGAGCTTCGCCCAGTACCTCTGATCCCCCCTGCGGGTGACGCGCCGAGGCCCCTTGCGCCGAATGCTACGAGGGTGACACGCCGCGTCCTCACGCTCCTGGCCGCCGTGCTGGTGCTCGGCACGGCGACGACCGCGCTCGCCGCGTCCTCCGCCATGCGCACGGTGCACCGCGGCCAGCTGGTCGCGCTGACGCTCGCGACGCAGTCGCACGGCCAGTGCCTTGCGGTGATCACCTACCAGGACGGGACCCAGCAGAACAGCTCGACCGTCTCGCCGATGCTCGGGAAGGTGACCTGGCACGTGCGCATCCCGCGGCGCGCAGCGCTCGGCGTCGCCTCGTGGCTCGCCCGCTGCGGCGTCCTCTGGGAGAAGACCGGCAGCTGGCGCGTCGCCCGCGCGGCCTGATCGACGCGGCTACCCTGCGGCGGTGCTCGGGCTGCCCGCCTCTCATCGAGCGCGTGTGCGGCTCGCCTGGTGGTCGATCGCGTCAGCCGTGGTGCTCGGCATCGCGGCCCTGATCGTCTTCGTCCCGAACACGGGCCACACGACCGCGACGCCGATCGACACGACGAAGCGTGCCAAGCGCTTCGTGGTCCCGAAGACGGTTGCCGCGAAACCCGCCGAGCGCGAGGCAGCGGAGCAGACGCTCGCCCGCTTCGTGCCGAGCGCGATCATCCGGCGGCAACTCGGGCGCTCGTGGCCGCTCGCCACACCTCACATGCGAGCGGGCACCTCGCGGGCCGACTGGCTGGCCGGCGACCTGCCCGTCGTCCCGTACCCGGCGGCCGCGTACCGCACCTTCGGCGTCACCCTCAAGTACCAGTACAAAGGGATCCTCGGCTATGACGTGCTCGTGCTGCCCAGGGAGAACGACGCCGGCGACGCGGCCGGCCAGCAGGTGTACGCCTGCGAGCTGCACGACGTCCACGGCAGCTGGCTCGTCGACTTCTGCTACCCGCGCAAGACCCTGTAGGCAGCCGTGAGCGTCGACGTGCTCCGCTTCGAGGGCCTGCTCGAGGGCGAGGAGCTCGCGTACCTCGGAACCGAGCCGGAGCGTGCGCCGCGGCTGGTGCCGCTTCCGGACGAGCTCGACGCCGGCGTCGCGGCGGCGATCGGCGTCTCGGCGCTCTACACGCATCAGCTCGATGCCTGGGCGGCCGCGCAGCGCAATGAGCACGTGGTCGTCACGACCGGCACCGCCTCGGGCAAGACGCTGGCCTTCAACCTGCCGGTGCTCGACTGTCTCGCCCGCGACCGGCACGCGCGGGTGCTGTACCTCTATCCGACGAAGGCGCTCGCCCAGGATCAGTTCCAGAGCCTGTCGGGTGTCGGCCTGGCCGGGGTGCGGCCGGCGGTCTACGACGGCGACACGCCGATCGAGCACCGCGCTCACATCCGCGGCTGGGCGAACGCGATCCTCACCAACCCCGACATGGTGCACGTCGGCGTCCTGCCGAACCACGACCGCTGGGGCGACGTGCTCGCAAACCTGCGCTACGTCGTCGTCGACGAGGCCCACGTCTATCGCGGCGTCTTCGGGTCGCACGTGTCGAACGTGCTGCGCCGGTTACGACGCATGGCGCGGCTGTACGGCGCCGAGCCGCGGTTCCTGCTCGCCTCGGCCACGATCTCGAACCCGGGCGAGCTGGGTGCGGCCCTGATCGGCGAGCCTGTCACGGTCGTGGGCGACGACGGCGCGCCGCGCGCCGAGCGCACGATCGCGCTCTGGAACCCGCCGCTCCTCGACGCCGAGCTCGGGCTGCGCGGCTCGGCCCTGGCCGAGGCATCGCGGCTGCAGGCGCTCTTCGTCGAGCGCGGCTTGCGCACGCTGACATTCGCGAAGAGCCGCAAGGCGGCCGAGCTCGTCCACCGCTTCACCGCCGAGCGGCTCGGCGACGACGCGCACCTCTCGCCGTACCGCGCCGGCTACACCGCCGGCCAGCGCCGCGAGATCGAGCGCCGCCTGAAAGACGGCGACCTGCTCGGCGTCTCGGCCACGAACGCGCTCGAGCTCGGCATCGACATCGGCCTGCTCGACTGCGTGATCTCGGTCGGCTTTCCCGGCACGGTCGCGTCGTTGCGCCAGCAGTGGGGGCGCGCCGGCCGTCGCGGAAACGGGCTCGCGGTGCTCGTCGCGACCGAGGACGGTCTCGACCAGTTCTTCGTCCGCGAGCCGGACAAGCTGCTCGGCCGGCGCGTCGAGGCCGCGATCCTCGACCACGCGAATCCGCGCGTGCTCGGCGGCCACGTCAGGAGCGCGGCCTACGAGGCGCCGCTGACCGACGACGACAGCGAGCTGCTCGGACCCGCCGCCCTCGAGCTCGCCGCCGCCGACCCGGCGCTTCGCCGCACGCCCGCCGGATTCGTCTGGGGCGGCCGCGACCACCCGGCCGCCCGGGTGCCGCTGCGCTCGACCGACGCGGACGCGTTCTCGATCGTGGACGCGTCGACCGGCGCAGTCCTCGGCGTCGTCGAGCGCTCGCGCGCCTACTCGACCGTGCACGAAGGCGCGGTGTACCTCCACCTGGGCGAGTCCTTCCTCGTGCGCGAGCTCGACCTGACCGCGCTCGTCGCAGTCGTCGAGCCGTTCACCGGCGACTGGTACACGCAGGTCAAGAAGGAGACGATGACGAGCATCGTCGAGTCGCGGCGCAGTGGGTTCCGGCTCGGGCTCGAGCTGCACTTCGGCGAGCTCGAGGTGACCGAGCAGGTGGTGGCCTACGAGCGGAAGACCGTCAGCTCGCAGGAGCGCATCGAGCTCGTGCCGCTCTCACTCGAGCCGTCGACGTTCACGACCGAGGCGATCTGGTACCTGCCTGACGCCCGCCAGCTGGCGGGCCTCGAGACGCTGCCGGCGCTGCTCGGGACCCTGCACGCCGCCGAGCACGCGATGATCTCCGTGCTGCCGCTCTGGGCGATGTGCGACCGCTGGGACATCGGCGGCCTGTCGACGAACGTCCATCCCGAGACCGGCCGGCCGACGGTCTTCATCTACGACGGTCATCCCGGCGGCGTCGGCATCACCGAGCGCGGCTTCGACGAGTTCGAGGGCTGGGTGCGCGACACCGCCGCGCTCCTGCGCGGCTGCCCCTGCACGTCTGGCTGCCCCTCGTGCGTCCAGAGCCCGAAATGCGGCAACCTCAACGAGCTGCTCGACAAGGCAGGCGCGACGACCTTTCTGAACCGGCTTGTCGATTTCGGCTCGGCCCGTTCGTCGTAAGACGACACCCCACGTCCGAAGGAGGACTCGATGAAGTACGCACTGCTCATCTACGGCAGCGACGACGAGTGGGAGAGCCGGTCCGACGACGAGCGGGCGGCGATCTACAAGGAGTACTTCGCGCTCTCCGAGGAGGACGGTGTCTTCGGCGGCGCCGAGCTGCAGCCCGCCGCCGTCGCGACGACGGTGCGACAGCGCGAGCACGAGACGCTGACCACCGACGGGCCGTTCGCGGAGACGAAGGAAGTGCTCGGCGGGCTCTACCTGCTCGAGGCGGCGAACCTCGACGACGCGATCGCGTTCGCGGCCCGGATCCCGGCCGCGCGCTACGGCGCGATCGAGGTGCGACCCCTGGTGGAGCACTGACGGAGCAGGTCTTCCGGGAGGAGTGGGGACGCGTCGTCGCCTCGCTGGTCGGCTTCCTCGGCGATTTCGATCGCGCCGAGGAGGCTGCCCAGGAGGCGTTCGCCGTCGCCGCCGAGCGGTGGCCGCGCACCGGCCTGCCGCCCAATCCGGGCGCGTGGCTCGTCACGACCGCCCGGAACAAGGCGATCGACCGGATCCGGCGTGAGCGCATCCTCGCCGCCAAGTCGCACCTGCTCGTCGTCGCGCCGGAGCCCGAGCCCGAGATGATCGACGACAACGGCTTTCCCGACGAGCGGCTGGAGCTGATCTTCACCTGTTGCCATCCGGCGCTGGCACTCGATGCGCAGGTCGCGCTGACGCTGCGGACGCTCGGTGGGCTCTCGACGGCCGAGATCGCCGAGGCGTTCCTGACGCCGGAGCCGACGATGGCGCAGCGGCTCGTCCGCGCAAAGCGGAAGATCAAGGCGGCAGGCATCCCCTTCCGGGTGCCGCCCGACCATCTGCTCCCGGAACGGCTCGCGGCCGTCCTGGCGGTCGTCTACCTCGTCTTCAACGAGGGCTACGGGGGACGCGTCGATCTCGCCGCGGAGGCGATCCGGCTCGGCCGCGCGCTCACCGAGCTGATGCCGGACGAGCCCGAGGCCCGCGGGCTGTTCGCGCTGATGCTGCTGCACGACGCTCGGCGCGAGGCCCGCTTCGCGGACGGAGAGGTGGTCGTCCTCGACGATCAGGACCGGTCGCTCTGGGACGTGGAACAGATCGCGGCCGGGCGCGCTGAGCTCGAGCACGCCGTCGCCTCGCGCGGCCGCGGCCCGTACGTCGTGCAGGCGGCGATCGCGGCGCTCCACACTGACGAGCCGCGCGACCGCGCCGGAATCGCGGCGCTCTACGGTGAGCTGGCACGGCTGACCGGCTCGCCCGTGGTCGAGCTGAACCGCGCCGTCGCCCTCGCCGAGGCAGGCTCGCCCGACGCCGGCCTCGCGGTGCTCGACGGGCTCGACCTCGACGGCTATCGCTACTACCACGTCGCCCGCGCCGATCTGCTCCGCCGTGTCGAACGAACGGGCGAGGCGCGCGCGGCCTACGGTCGCGCGCTCGAGCTCACGCCGGACGGGCCGGAGCGACGCCTGCTCGAGCGACGGCTGGCAGAGCTGCCCGATCGCTGACATACATACGCGGGTGATCGAGCGGATCCGCGCGTTCAGACGCAGGCTCGAGGACGGCGCGGCCGAACGGCGCGTCGCGTCCGCGCACGGTACGGGTCTCTTCTGCGACTCCATCCCAACCGTGTACGACGCGAACTACCTGCGCATCGAGCGCCCGACAACCGCTGCCGAGCATGCTGCGGAGGCGGACGCGCTGATGGAGCGCTTCTGGCATCGCCGCATCGCGACCGAGCGCGAGGGAGCAGGGCTCGGGGCTGCCTTCGACGCGCTCGGCTGGACGCGATCCACCCACCTCGTCCTCGCCCACCGGCGAGAGCCCGACCGGATCGTCGATACGAGTGCGGTGCGGGAGGTGACGCTCGATCTCGTGGCCGGCGCCCACACGCACGTGACGCTCGCCGAGTCGTACGGCAGCGTCGAGCTGGCAGAGCAGCTGCTCGGCGCGAAGCGCCGGATCGCAGGCGCTGTGCCGACCCGGTACTTCGCAGCGTTCGTCGACGGCGAGGTCGCGGCCTACTGCGAGCTCCGCAGCGACGGCGAAACCGCGCAGATCGAGGACGTCAACACACTCGGCTCCGCACGCGGCCGGGGACTCGGCCGCATGGTCGTGCAGCACGCCCTCGACCAGGCACGACCCCACCACGACGTGGTGTTCGTCGAGGCACTCGCCGACGACTGGCCGAAGGAGCTCTACGTGAAGCTCGGCTTCGACGTTGTCGACGAGCGGCACCTCTTTCTCCGCGCGCCGCATCCGCTGTCGCGCCTCCGGCTGAGCACGCCCAGACTCGAGCTGCGGCTCGCGACCGTCGCCGAGCTGCGGGCGCTCGAACAGGTCGCGCAGGCCGGGATCCACGATCCCAGCTTCATGCCGTTCGGCATCGCCTGGACGGACTCGTTCGACGAGGACAGCTTCCTCGCCTGGCATCGCTCTGCGCTCGAGACGTGGCAGCCGGACAACTGGCGCCTCGAGCTTGTCGTGTTCGCCGACGGGCAGCCGATCGGTTCGCAGGCGCTGCACGCAGCGAACTTCGGGTCGACCCGGCGGGCGATGACCGGCTCGTGGCTCGGCCTGCCGTGGCAGGGACGTGGCCTCGGCACCGAGATGCGGGTGGCGATGCTGACGCTGCTCTTCGACGGGCTCCACGGCAGCGTGGCCGCATCCGGTGCGATCGTCGGGAACGAGGCGTCGCGCGGCGTCTCGCTGAAGCTCGGCTACGAGGAGGTGGGCCGCTCGCTCGTCAGCCCCCGCGGAGATCCTGTCGAGCACCACGACTTCGAGCTCGAGCGGTCGCGCTTCCGCCGGCCGACGCCCCGGTCTCGATCGAGGGTCTTCCGGGCCTCGAGCCGCTCTTCGGGGTCGGCCACCGGGTGGACGAAGCCGGCGAGCTGGCGTAAGCTCGCGCGGCAAAGCGATCAGGAGGGCATGCCATGGTGATGCGGCTGCCCCGCCCGCGGCACGGGGATCCGATTCGTACGACCGCCGAGTTGCGCGACCTCGCAGCGGCCGTGCTCGAAGACGACGTGCGAACGCTCGCGACGACGACCGCATACCTGCGGCGGTCGTATCGGGCGGTGTTCGTCGGGTACCTCGCGATGCTCGTGTTCGGCCTCGGCGCGGTGATCGCCGCGTTCGTCAAGGGTCTGCAGGCGACAACCGTCGGGCAGGCGGTCGCGGCGATCGGGCTCAGCGGCCTGACCGTCGGGATCTTCGCGGCGTTCTTCATCCAGCGCCCGTCGGCAGCGCTCGAGCGCAACGCGATCTTCATGCCGTGGGTCTCGATCGTGCTGACGACGTTCTGGACACGGTTGCTGTACCTCGACGACCCGGCGACGCTCGACGCAGGGCTCGGCAAGGCGGCCAAGGAGGCGTCCGACGAGCTGAGCGCGATCGCGCTGCGCTACGCGGTGATCGACGGCCGCGAGCTCGCGGTCGCGAAGGAGGCGGCCCGCAGCCGGCCTACGAAGCCAATGACCTGAGCGCCTTGCCGAGCGACTGGCGCGTCGACAGCACGCCGGCGAAGAGGTCGCCGTGGGCACTGACACGCTCGCAGCACGACGTCCATCGTGTACGAGCGCGGATCGAGGTGCTCGTCCACCTCGTCCCATCGCAGCGGCGTCGAGACGGGCGCGCCGGGATGCGGTCGCACGGAGTAGGCCGAGGCGATCGTCTTCCCCTCACCGTTCTGGTTCGCGTCGATCAGGACGCCGCGCCGGCGCGCCTTCGACCACTCCGTCGTCGCGAGCTTCGGGTGGGTGCGCGCGATCGTCCCCGCGATGATCTCCGCGAACGAGCGGCTGTCCTCGTACGTCGAGCGCCGATCGAGCGGGACCAGCACGTGGAAGCCCTTGCCGCCCGACGTCTTCGGAAACGAGACCAGTGAGAGCGCGTCGAGCAGCTGCTTGAGGATCAACGCGACCTCGATCGTCTGCGACCACGGCACGTCGGGCGTCGGGTCGAGGTCGAAGAGCACGAAGTCCGGCCGGTCGGGCTTGTCGATGCGCGAGTACCACGCGTTCATGTCGATGCAGCCCATGTTCACCATCCAGAGCAGCGCCAGCTCGTCGGAGACGACGGGAAAGTCGACCCATTTCTTCGTCCTCGCCTTGTCGCGTGACGAGACGAGCGTGCGGAAGCGTCGGGATCCAGTCGGGCATGTGCGCCGGCGCGTCCTTCTGGAAGAACGCCTTGCCGTACGCGCCGTCGGGGTAGCGGCGCATCGTGAACGGCCGGTCTTTCAGGTGCGGCACCAGCACCGGCGCGACGTCGCGGTAGTAGCGGATCAGGTCTCCCTTGGTGATCCCCTCGTCGGCCCAGAAGAGCTTCTCGAGATTCGAGAGCTTGAGCTCGCGGGCACCCCGGCGGACGACGTCCTCGCCCACATCCTCGCGCACCACCTCGGCCGGTGCCTTGTCGTCACGGAGACCGAGATACGCCGGATGACGGAGGTGGCGATCGTGCGTCCACTCGCCGTAGCGCACCTGGGCGACGAGCTGCGGCTCGACCCACTGAACGTCGCCCTTGCGGACGCGCGGCAACTTCGGCTCCTCCGCGAGCGCAGTCGTGCTGCGGTGCAGCGGGCGGAGCAGGCGGAGCAGCCTGCGCGATCTCGGCGTCGTCGAAGCCGGTGCCGACGTTGCCGACGTACCGCCAGCTCGCCGCCCTCGTTCACCGCGAGCACGAGCGACCCGAACGTCTCGGCGCGCCGCCCCGACCCCTTCGTGTAGCCGACGACCACGAACTCGTCGCTGTGCTCGAGCTTCACCTTCAACCAGTCGCGCGTGCGTCTGCCCGGCCGGTAGACGCTGCTCGCTCGTTTCGCCACGACCCCTTCGAGGCCGCGCTCACGTGCAGCGTCGAGCAGCGCGTCGCCGTCGCCGAAGTCCTCCGAGAAGAAGACGGTGCGGTTGCGGCCGTCGAGCAGCGCCCGCAGGCGCTCCTTGCGTTCCGTGAGCGGCGCCTCGACGAGCGGCTCGCCGTCGACCTCGAGCAGGTCGAAGACGTAATAGACGAGGGCGCCGCTGCCCTGCTGCAGCTCGGAGAAGCTCGTCCGGCCGTCCGCGTCGATGCGGCAGATCTCCCCGTCGAGCACCGCGTTCGGCGTCTTCGTCGCGGCGACGACCGCTTTCGCGACCGCGGCGAACCGCACACTCAGGTCGTTGCCGTTTCGCGAGACGAGCCGCGGCTCGCTGCCGCGCACGTAGGCGAGCGCGCGGTAGCCGTCGAACTTGACCTCGTACCGCCAGTCGCCGCCGTGCGGAATGCTCTCGGCAGCCGTCGCGAGCATCGGGCGGTACTCGGTCGCCGGAGTCACGTCGCCGTCGTCGCGGCGCTTGATCAGCAGCCAGTTCTGCTCCTTCCCATCGAGGTGCGCCGCGACCAGCGACCAGGTGCCGTGCAGCCGCCTGCCGTGGAGGCGGACGGTGCGCCCACCGTCCGGCTTACGCTCGAGCAGCTCGTAGGTGCCCGAGTCCCAGACCTCGACCGAGCCGGCGCCGTACTGGCCCTGCGGGATCTCGCCTTCGAAGGTGCCGTACTCGAGCGGATGGTCCTCGACGTGCACTGCGAGCGCGCGGGCGCCCGGCTCGAGCGGCACCCCTTTCGGCACGGCCCAGGAGGCGAGCGCGCCGTTCTCCTCCAGCCGGAAGTCGTAGTGGAGGCGCCTTGCGTCGTGCCGCTGCACGACGAAGACCGGCTGCTTCGACCGCTTCCGGCCGCCTTTGGCGAACGGCTCAGGGGTGGCGGCCGGGTCTCGCTTGCGGCGGTACTCGCCCAGCCCGGAATCGTTGTCGACCGCGGTTTTGCGAGGCATTTACACCGGTTGAAAACCCTGTGGACAATGTGGAAAGGCGTGGCGGCTAGGCGAAGACGCCCATGCCGCGGAACTTCGCCCGGCGGCGGCGGCGGAGCTCCTCGCCGGACGTTTCCTCGAGCTCGGCGAGTGTCTCGACCAGGGCGGCTTTCAACAGCCCCGCGGCCGCGTCGTGGTCGAGCTGCGCGCCGCCGTCGGGCTCGGGCACGATCGCGTCGACGACCCCGAGCGACAGGCAGTGCGCCGCATCGGGCTTGAACGCGGCGGCAGCGCTTTTCGCCTCGCCGGCGTCGCGCCAGAGGATCGCCGCGCAGCCTTCCGGCGTGATCACCGAGTAGATCGCGTTCTCCTGCATCAGCACCCGGTCGGTGACGGCGAGCGCGACGGCGCCGCCCGAGCCCCCCTCGCCGATGATGCACGCGAGCGTCGGCACGGTGAGCCGGACAATCTCGGCCTGCGAGCGGGCGATCGCGCCGCCCTGCCCGTGCTGCTCGGCCGCCACGCCCGGGTAGGCGCCCGGCGTGTCGACGAGCGCGACGAACGGGAAAACCGAACCGCTCGGCGATCTCCATCATGCGCATCGCCTTGTGGTAGCCCTCGGGGTAGGCCATCCCGAACTGGCGGTCGAGGCGCTCCTTCACGTCGCGGCCCTTCTGGTGGCCGACGAGCACGATCGTCTTGCCGTCGAGCGAGCCGATCCCGGTGACGAGCGCGCCGTCGTCGGCACGGCCGCGGTCGCCGTGCAGCTCGACCCAGTCGTCAAGCATGCGCGCGACGTAGTCGAGCGTGTAGGGGCGGTCCTGGTGGCGCGCGAGCTCGACCGAGCGCCAGATCGACTCGTCGGTCATGTCGGTCTTGAGCCGCTCGAGCTGGCGTCTCGAGCCGTTCCGCCTCGCCGTCGACCCGCGCACCGCGCAGCAGCGGCAGCCGCGACAGGCCCGACAGCCGGTGGCGGAGGTTGACCTCCTGATCTTTCTCGCGTCATCCGAACAGCCTCAGCACGCGCGAGAGGTAGTCGCGCTGCTCGGGGCGCGGCACGATCGCGTCGAGGTGGCCGAACCGCAGGTTCTGCTCCGCGAGTCCGAAGTCCTCGGGCAGCTTCTCACGGGTCGTCTGCTGCACGACGCGCGGGCCGGTGAACGCGATCAGCGCACCGGGCTCGGCGATCGTCACGTCGCCGAGCGACGCGAACGACGCGAGCACGCCGGCGGTCGTCGGATGAGCCATCACGGTGAGCATCGGCAGGCGCGCGTCGTGGAGATCCTCGACCGCGCACACCGTCTTCGGCAACTGCATCAGCGACAGGATCCCCTCCTGCATGCGCGCGCCGCCCGAGCTGGTGACGGAGATCAGCGGTACGCCGCGCTCGATCGCCGAGTCGCACGCACGCGAGAACTTCTCGCCGACCGCGCTGCCCATCGAGCCGCCCATGAAGGCGAAGTCCATCACCGCGAGCTCGACCGCGTGGCCGTCGAACGTCGCCTGCCCGATCACCATCGCCTCGCCGAGCCCCGTGTTCAGCTCGGCCTCGGAGAGGCGCTCGGCGTACGGCCGCAGGTCGAAGAACTCGAGCGGATCGTCCGAGCGGACGTCGCTCGCCTCCTCGAGGAACGAGCCCTCGTCGGCATACCACTCGATCCGAGCCCGGGCGCCCATCGGGAAGTGGTGGCCGCAGTGCGCGCAGACCCACAGCGCCGACGTCGAGCTCGTCGTCGCGGTAGTGCGAACCGCACCTGGGGCAGGTGTTCGGGTGCTTCTTCTCGGACGGCGGGCGGAGCGTGCTTGTGCTCGACCTGGACGTCGATCCGGGCCTCTGCCATGGGTAGAGCTTAGACCCGGCCCGGCAGCGGCCGGGTTACAAGCCGAGCGCATGACCCAGCCGCGTCAGCGCCTGCTCGTTGCGGGCGGAGCGCACGAGCCCGGTCAGTCCCGCGCCGGCCGGGAGCGGCAGCGAGGCCAGGATCGCCTCGATCCGGTCGAGCGACAGGCCCGCCGGGCTCCGGGCATGAAGACGTCGAGCTCGCCCGGCTCGGCGACGTCGCCGTCGAGCGCGACGTAGACGTGCTCCGGCAGCTCGCCGAGCTCGGTGCGGATCCCGGCCGCGGCGATGAAGGCCGTCTCGGGCGGGTCGAGGTTGCGCGCGCCGAGCAGGATCACGTCGCCGGGGTCGACGTCGCCGGCGTCGATCAGCCATCCGTAGCGGCATCCCCCATGCGTCTCCGGACGGCGACGTCTCCGGCGTGTTGAGGTCGCCGTGCGCGTCGATCCACACGACGCCGAGGCGCTCGTGGCGCCGCGCCAGCTCGCGGACCGCGCCGACGTGCGTGCAGCAGCAGCCGCCGAGCACGAGCGGGCGCGCCGGCAGCTCACGCGCGGTCGCGTCGATCTGGGCGGCGAGCGTCGGCTCGTCGACGACGGCGGCCTCCGGCCACGGCAGTGCCATGCGAGCGGCGGCGGCCATCGCCTCGCCGCCGGCGCCCCACGCCTTCGGGACGCGCAGCAGACCGGCGGCGAACTCGCGGCCGCAGCTGTGGCACTGGTACTCCGTGCCGATCGCGACGGCCGTGTTAGCGTGCGGCAGTCGGGGCACCGGGCACGCAGCGCGCTCACAGGTCGAGCACCCAGCTGTCGGTCTGGTGGACCTGCCGCATCCCTGCTCGCTCGTAGAGCCCGAGCGCGCCCGTCGGATTGTCGGCGTCGACGCCGAGGCCGACCCGAGGACGCTCCCTGTCGTAGAGCTCGCGGAAGGCGAGGCGCAGGAGCGCGCCGCCAAGCCCGCGCCAACGCCATGCGCGGCGCACGCTGAGGGTGCCGACCCAGCCGAGCGTCGCGTCTCCGCCCCGCTCCGGATAGGCGAGCACCGAGCCCGCGAGCTCCGCGCCGTCCCACGCGAGCAGCCACAGCTCGGGATCGAAGCCGCGGGCACGAAGATAGAACTCGCGGAAGTTCGCCTCGCCGACCGGGTGCCAAAACGGGGCGTCCGTGAATGCATCGTTCAGCTGTGCGATCAGCACCTGCTCGTCGCCCGGCTCGTACGTGCGGAGCGTCAGCCCCGGAGGCAGCTCTGCCACCGGCGGCCGCTCGGCGAGCACGATCTCCATCTGGAACGACGAGCGCCAGAGGCGATAGCCACGTGCAGTGACGATCGCCGCGGCGGCGTGACCCGCGGGTAGCGCGGTCCGGACGCGCGGCTTCCCGCGCTCCCTCGCTTCGGCTTCCGCCCACTCGAAGAACGGTTGCCAGTGGCCTGGTGCGGCCGCGTCGAGCGCGACCTCGTCGGACTGCACCCAGATGTCGCCGTAGCCGACGACCCGTCCGTCCTCCTCCAGCACCTTCAGCCACTCGGGTTGAAGCTCGGTGTTGCGGAGCCACGACCGGATCTCCTCGGCGTCGACCCCTCGCACGTCGCCGAACGACTCGCTGAAGAGCGCCGCGACCCGCTCGGCGTCGTCGGGACGGAGTCGCCTAAGCCGGGACGAGCTCATCGAGCGTCTCGGGAAGCGCGAAGAGGTCGGTGAGCTCCCGGGAAGGCCGCTCGGCAGCCGTGGCGCTCTCGCCGAGCCGGTTGACCCAGATGCTCTTCAGGCCGAGCGTGTTCGCGGGCGCGATGTCGTGGTACAGCGACGCGCCGACGTGCACGTGACGCTCCTTGCTGGCGTGCGTGCGCGCGAAGAACTCCTCCCAGTGACGCGGTGCAGGCTTGTAGCAGCCGATCTCCTGCGCGACGATCACCTCGTCGAAGGTGACGCCGATCTGCACCTGCGAGGCGGCGATGTAGTCGTCGTCGGTGTTCGAGAGGACGCCGAGCTTCCAGCCACGCCGGCGCGCTTCCTCGAGCGCGCGCGCGAACCTCAGGAAATGCACGCCAGCCGGGCAGCGACTCGGCGAGCGCGTACGCCTCGCTCGCGGGTGCGCCGAGATGGCGCATCGTGTCGGTCATCACCTCGCCGGTAGCTGAGCGTCGCCGGTCGCGCTGGAGCTCGGGCTCGACCTCGTGGTAGCGCTCGAGCTGGCCGTCCGCCGCGTCCTCGCCGAAGACGCGCGCGAGCTCGGCGCGGATGCCGTCGTCCCAGTCGATCAGCGTGCCGTAGCAGTCGAACGTCGCCCAGCGGTCCATGCGCTGGAGCTTACGCGGCGACCTCCGCCGGCGGGCGGTAGGCGAGGATCTCCCAGCCGTGGTCGTCGAGCCAGCGCTTCGACTCCTCGTAGCCGGGGCGGCGCTTCGCGAGGAGCGCCCAGAAGTCGGGGCCGTGGTGGAGCTCGACGAGGTGGCACACCTCGTGCACGACGACGTAGTCGAGCACGTCGTGCGGGGCGAGCACGAGTCGCCAGTTGAAGCTCAGCGTGCCCTTGCTCGAGCACGAGCCCCAGCGGCTCTTCTGGTCACGCAGCGTCAGGCGCGTGTAACGCACGCCGAGCGCGAACGCCTCCGACTGCGCGATCAGCGAGATGCGGGCGATCGCCTCACGGCGTCCCTGCGCTTCGGTGAGCGTCAGGCGGTCGAGGCCGAGCCGCGCCTCCGGCACCTTGCGCGAGCTGCCGCTCGAGCCACGGCGCGTGGTATTCGATCGCGGCGAGGATCTCCGCCTCGCTCGCGCGCGGCCGGACGGCGAGCTCCGGCGGCTCGCCGGCACGGAAGCTGATCCGGTGCCAGCGCACGCGTGCCGAGCGACGTATGTGCAACTCGATCAGGCGTCCCCCGACCTCGACGAGGCGCATGGTACGACGGTAGGCGTCGCCGCGGACGGCAACGCTCGTGACACGACCACTCATGGGTCGAGTCATTCGCTACGAGGCGGTCAAGCTCCTCTCGCCGTCAAGTTCACACGTTCGTCCCACTCGCGTTGCACTTCGACAACCGTGTCTGACACCGGACGTGTCCCGCGCGGAACACCTGCAAGTGCGGGCCTCAACGAATCCTTGGGGATAGAGCGTCACACTCTCGAAACCGTGTCTGACACCGGACGTGTCCCGCGCGGACGGGAGACAAGGATGAAAGCGAGGCGCGGTGCTAGTCGCCGGCGTCGCGGCGGACGACGATCGAGGCGTTGTGGCCACCGAAGCCGAAGGAGTTCGAGACGGCGACGTCGAGATCGGGGAGGTCGCGGGCGACGTTCGGGACGTAGTCGAGGTCGCAGTCCGGATCCTCGACCTCGTAGTTGATCGTCGGCGGCGCCTTGCGGTCGACGACCGCCAGCACCGTGAAGACCGCCTCGACCGCGCCGGCGGCGCCGAAGCAGTGGCCGGTGGCGCCCTTCGTGGACGAGACCGCCAGCTTCGTCGTCGCGTGCTCCTCGCCGAACGCCCGCTTGATCACGCGCGTCTCGGCAGAGTCGCCGAGCGGCGTCGACGTCGCGTGCGCGTTGACGTAACCGACCGACTCGGGGGCGACGCCGGCGTCAGCCATCGCCATCGTCATCGCCCGCGCCGGGTTCTCGCCCGTCGGGTCTGGCTCGGTCATGTGCGACGCGTCGGACGAGATGCCGTAGCCGACGAGCTCGGCGTAGATTCTCGCGCCGCGGGCGAGCGCCCGCTCGCGCTCCTCGAGCACCACCACGGCGGCCGCCTCGCCCATCACGAGCCCGTCGCGATCCTTGTCGAACGGGCGCGAGGCGTGCACCGGATCGTCGTTGCGCCGCGACAGCGCGCGCATCGCGTCGAAGCCGGCGATACCGACCTCCGTGATCGGCGCCTCGGTGCCGCCGGCGAACATGACGTCCGCGCGGCCAAGCCTGATCTCGTCCATCGCGTCGCCGATCGCCATGTTCGACGCGGCGCACGCGGTGCACTCGCTCATCAGCGGGCCCTTCGTGCCGAGCTCGATCGAGACCCAGCCGGCACCCATGTTCGGGATGATCGACGGGATCGAGAACGGGCTGACCCGATCGGGGCCCCGCGTGAGCAGCACGTGGTAGCACTCCTGGTAGCTCTGCAGGCCGCCGATCCCGGTCGCGATCGAGGCGCCGAACCGGTCGGGCGCGGCAGCGACGTCGACGCCGGCGTCGGTCTCGGCCTGCCGGGCGGCGGCGAGGATCATCTGCGCGAAGCGGTCCATGCGCCGGGCCGCCTTGCGGTCGATCCAGACCGTCGGGTCGAAGTCCTTCAGCTCGCAGGCGAAGTGGACGTTGTAGTCCGTGTGGTCGAACGCGGTGATCGCGCGCGGCGCCCGACTCGCCCGCCAGCAGGCGCGACCACGACGTCTGCACGTCGTTCCCGAGCGGGCTGACCATGCCCATGCCCGTGATCACGACGCGCCTGTGTCCGTTTGACGTCATACCCGCTCCGGCACCGGCGAAGCCGGCACCTGCGCTCCCTGTTCGTCTCCGTCAAGCCTACGACTCATTACATCCCCAGCCCGCCGTCGACGAGCAGAACGTCGCCGGTGATGAACGACGCCTCGTCGGAGGCAAGGAAGCGTACCGCGCCCGCGATCTCGTGCGGCTCGGCGACGCGGCCGAGCGGCGTGTTGCCCACCATCGCCTTCGTCGCCTCCTCGGGCAGCACCTCTGTGAGCTGCGTCTTCACGTAGCCGGGCGCGACGACGTTGGCACGGATGTTCCGCGAGCCGAGCTCGCGCGCGAGCGACTTGGTGAAGCCGATGATCCCGGCCTTCGAGGCCGCGTAGTTCGTCTGGCCCCAGTTGCCGTGGACGCCGACGATCGAGCTGATGTTGACGATCGAGCCCGCAGCGCTTCTTCATCATCGGCCGGGTGACGGCGCGGCAGGTGTAGAAGACCGAGCTGAGGTTCGTCTCGATCACCGTGCGCCAGTCCTCGTCGGACATGCGCGCCAGCAGCCCGTCGCGCGTGAGCCCCGCGTTGTTGACGAGCACGTCGACGTCGCCGGCCTCGTCGATCAGGCGCTTGGCGTCCTCGGGCGACGACACGTCGGCCTGGATAGCGCGGCCGCCGATCTGCGCCGCCAGCACCTCGGCCTCGTCCCGGCCGGAGCGGTAGCCGACGACGACGTCGGCACCGGCACGCGCGAGCTCTTCCGCGATCGCACGGCCGATGCCCTTGCGAAGCACCGGTGACGAGCGCGAGCCTGCCTGCGAGAGAGGCGAATCCGGCCGCGGTCAGCCAAGCGCCTTGGTGGCCGCGTCGAGCGACTCGAGGTCCCTGACGGAGAGGACACGAACGCTGCGGTCGATCCTCTTCAGTAAACCGCTCAGCACGTTGCCCGGCCCGACCTCCACGAACGTCGTGACGCCGTGGTTGATCAGCTCGCGCGCCGACTGCGTGAACTTGACCGGCGCAGTGAGCTGCTCGATCAGCAGCTCGCCGGTAGCGCTGCACGTCTTCGAGTTTCGCGGTGACGGTCGACATGAACGCCGACCGGCCCTCGGCGAGGTGCACCTTCTCGATCGCCGGCCGCAGCACGTCGCCGGCCCGCGCGACGAGCGGCGAATGGAACGCGCCCGAGACGCGCAGGCGAACCGCCCGCCGTGCGCCTTCGCGCTCGGCCTCGTCGCAGGCCTCGTCGACCGACAGCGTCTCGCCCGAGATGACGAGCTGACCGGGGCAGTTGTAGTTCGCAGGCCAGACGCCCGCGATCTTGTGGCAGAGCGTTCTCGACCGCCTCGTCGGCGAGGCCGAGGATCGCCGCCATCGAGCCCGGGTGCTCCTTGGCCGCCTCGGCCATCGCGATCCCGCGCTCGCGGACGAGCGCGATCGCGTCGCGCACCGACATCGCGTCGAGCCGATCCGAGCGCCGCGAACTCGCCCGACCGAGTGCCCGACGACGTACGGCGGGCACGATGCCGCGCGAGCGAAGCGCCGCATCGAGCGCGAGCGACGTCGCGACGAGCGCCGGCTGCTGCACCTCGGTGTCGACGAGCTCCTCGACCGGCGAGTCGAAGCAGAGCTGCTTGAGGTCGAGGCCCGAGGACTGCGGACGCCGGCGTCGTAGACGGCCATCGCCTCGGGCACGGCCTCGGCGACGTCCCTGCCCATCCCGGCCTCGAACGAGCCCTGGCCCGGGAACATGAAGGCGATCTTGCGTCATGCAGCTGCTCCAGTCGTCTCGATGTGTCCATCTCGATCAACGCGGAACCCCACGTGAGGCCTGCGCCCATGCCCGTCAGCAGCACCAGCTTGCCCGGTTCGAGCCGTCCGTCGTCGGCCGCGTCGGCGAGCGCGAGCGGAATCGAGCCCGACGAGGTGTTCCCGTATCGGTCGACGTTCACGACGGTCTTCTCCTGCCGGGAACCCCGAGCTTCCGGACAGCGTGATCGATGATCCGGACATTCGCCTGGTGCGGAACGTAGACGTCGACGTCGTCGATCGTCCTGCCGCACTCGTCCAGAATCGCCTCGGCCGAGCTCACCATCACCCGCGTCGCGAACTTGAAGACCTCGCGCCCGTTCATCTTCACGAACTTCTCCGGGTCCTCGAACTTGCGCGATCCGCTGCCGGGCAGCCAGAGGTTCGACGCCGCCGCCGCCGTCGGCGCCGAGCTCGAAGCCGAGGAACCCGCCGTCCTCGACCGCCTCCATCACGACGGCCCCGGCGCCGTCGCCGAAGAGCACGAGCGGTCGAGCGGTCGGTCCAGTCGAGGATCTTCGAGAGCACGTCGCCGCCCACGACGAGCGCGCGCTTCGCAAGGCCGGCCGAGAGCATCGCGTGTGCCTGGGCGACGGCGTAGACGAATCCGGTGCAACCGGCCGAGAGGTCGTACGCGGCTGCGTGCGGCATGCCGAGCCGGTCGGCGAGGAGCGCGCTCGACGAGGGGAACGCCATGTCGGGCGTCACGGTCGCGACGATCACCAGGTCGATCGACGCCGGGTCGGCACCGGCCATTTCGAGCGCGCGGCGACACGCCGGCAGGCGACGTCGGTGAGCGCCTCGTCGTCGGCGGCGATCCGCCGCTCGCGAATGCCGGTGCGCTCGAGGATCCACTCGTCGTTCGTATCGACGATCGCCGCCAGCTCGTCGTTCGTGACGACACGCTCGGGCACGTGGCAGCCGAGCCCTGTGATCGAGATCGGGCGACCGTTCGTCTGCGCGATCATTCGCCGGCTCCGACCGCGAATGTCAGCGTCCCGCGAACCGCGAGCTGGCCGTCGACGGTGGCGCTCACCTTGCCGCGCCCTACGGGCCCACGCACCGTCTCGACGTCGCACTCGAGCAGGAGTGTCTCGCCGGGCCGGACGACCCGCTTGAAGCGGACGTCGTCGATGCCGGCGAACAGCGCCAGCTTGCCCCGGTTCTCGGGCTGCGAGAGGACCGCGACGGCGCCGCACTGGGCGAGCGCCTCGACCATCTTGACGCCGGGCATGATCGGGTTGCCGGGAAAGTGGCCGGCGCAGTCCGCTTCGCGTCACCGTCTTGCGCGCGACGACCCGCTCGCCGGGCACGAGCTCGAGCACCTCGTCGATCAGCAGCATCGGATCGCGGTGCGGCAGCACCGCCTCGATCGCCGCCTTGTCCATCAAGACCGTTTCCGTCAAGCCGACAACCGCTCCCGCAGCCCGTTCCGGCCGCGGTGCGCGTAGCACTTCGCGGTGCCGACGGGCAGGCCGGTCGCGGCCGAGATCTCCTCGAACGGGACGTCGAAGGCATCCTTCAGCGCGACAACCGTCGCCTGGGCCCTGGGCAGCTCCGCCAGGCAGGCGCCGAGCTCGCGGCGTGCCTCGGACGCGGCGAGCGTGCCGGCCGGGTCGCCGTCGTGAGCGACGCGACGGTCCTCGACGAGCGGCTCGTGTCGCCGCGCGGCGACCCAGCGGGCCTGGGCGACGTCCTTGCACGTGTTGACGACGAGGCGGTGCAGCCAGGTCGAGAAGTGTGACTCGCCGCGGAACTGGCTGCACGCGCTGCATCAGCTTCATCAGCGCCTCCTGGGCCGCGTCCGACGCGTCGTCGGGATCGCGCAACACGTGCAGGGCGATCCGATGGATCCGCTGGGCGTGGCGTCGCAGAGCGCCGCGAGCGCACGGGGGTCTCCGTCCTTGGTGCGGCGGACGAGGATGGCGTCGGAGAGGCGCTCGTAGACGAGCGGGCCGTCGTTCCGCAGATCACGAACGATTCGACGCGAGCGGGGGCGGGAAGGTTGCACGGAGGCGCCTACTCTAGACGGCGTGCTCGCCCTCTCCCCCGAGATCGTCGCTGCCGGCGCTGCGCGGCAGTTCGGCCGCGAGTACCACTGGACGGCCGAAGCGACGACGACCCAGCGGATGCTGCCCGCCGGATGCGGCGCACGGCGCCGTCGCGCTGGCGGAGAGCCAGACCGCAGGGCCGCGGGCGGCTCGGCCGCACCTGGGTCGACTCGGCGCCTGATGTTCTCCGTGGCGCTGCTATCCGCCGCCACCGGTCGCCCGCTGGCCCGAGCTGACGCTCGTCGCCGCCCGCGCCGTGGCCGACGCCATCGGCCCTGCGGCAGCGATCAAGGACCCGAACGACGTGCTCGTCGACGGGCGGAAGGCCGCCGGGGTCCTGGCCGAGGCCGGCGAGCGGGTCGTGCTCGGAATCGGGATCAACGTCGGCTCGGCTACCTGGCCCGGGCGCCGGCTTCGTCGACCGCGACCGCCTCGAGCTGCTCGTCGACGTGCTCGAGCGGCTCGAGCGGCGGCTACGACGCCTGGCTCGTTACCCGCTGACGATCGCGCTCAGGTTGCCGGCCGCGTCCTGCGCCTCGGCCGTGAGCTGCGCCACCGCGCCGGTGAAGGGAACGGCGAACACGCCCTGGAGCGCCGCCAGCACGATGCGCGTGCGCTGGTTGACGAGCACGGTGACGGTGGCCGGCTCGCTGAGCGAGAACCGAAGCCTGGCCGGGTCGAGCAGCGTCAGGACCGGCGGCACCGTGTCGATGGTCAGCGGGAGCGGCAACTGCACGTCGCCGAGCGCGTCCGTGACGGTGACGACGACGGCGTACCGGCCGTCGGGGAGTGGCGCGCCGTTCGCCGTGCCGTCCCACTCGACGGTGTGCTGCCCTAATCCCGGCTGCCCCTGGAACGGCGACGCGAGGACGACACCGGCCTGCTCGATGTCGACGCGTACGGGCACGTTCTGGGTGAGCGCGAACGACAGCGTCAGCCCGTCGGCGACGCCGTCGCCGTTCGGCGAGATCGCCTTCGCCGAGGCCACGAGGCCCGTGAGCGTCCTGTCGACGACGACGTCCGCCGCCTTCGTGACGCTCCGCGTCCCGGTAGCCGCCGTGACCGCCAGGCGGTAGCGCCCGTCGGGCAGCGCCGCGAGATGCCAGACGAACGTGTTGTTGCCGGCAGGCCGTTGCTCGGCGAGCACCGTGCCGAGGCCGGCGCCGTTCGCGTCGAGGACTTGGGCCGTCACGAGCGCCGTGCCGCCGAGCGTGAACCCGACCGTTGCGTCGCCGCCGGTCCCGTCGGCTGCGGGCGTGATCACCGAGGGCGTCGCCGCGAGGTTCGTCAGCGACAGCGGCTCCGGCGGGGGCGGGGCGGGGCGCTCTTGCCGAGCGTGCCGGTCGCGACCCTCACACCGGGGGCGCTGATCGTCCACGCATACGAGCCTTTCGCCGCGCCGGCCGATTGCCACGTCCAGTCGACGAGCGAGCCCGTGCCGTGCCCGGAGGCGACGACCTTGCCGCCCTTGTCCGTCACGACCACCGACCAGGGGAGCGCCGAGGAGAGACGCGCCTGGAATCGGACCGGCGTGCCGGGCGTGCCTGCAGCGGTGGGCGCGTAGAGCTTCGGTAGGCCGGTCGCGGCGACGCGACTGGTCAGCGCTGGCAGGAGCGCGTACGCCTGCCCGCCCGGGCACTCGCTCGGGCCTGTGTCACGATGGCCGGAGATCGCACGCAGGGTGACCAGCTTCCCGGCCCGGAACTTCGCGTTGCCGCCCGAGGTGAAAACGGCGGTCGAGCGCGGGTCGAGATGCGCGACGTCGAGCCGCCACGCGAGCAGCCGGACGAGTGCGTCCCGCTGCGCCTGCGTCGGGACCGCTGCGACGAAGTTCCCGATCAGCGCGACACCGACGGTCCCGGTGTTGAACCCTTGCGCGTGCGCGCCGACGACGTTGCGGTCGATGCCGCCGCCGCGACCCTCGTAGACCGTCCCGAACCGGTCGACGAGAAAGTTGTAGCCGATGTCGTTCCAGCCGTTCCCTTGCACGTGGTAGACCTCGATCCCGCGCACGATCGCCGCCGACTGCGCGCGGGTGTACGAGTTCGTGCCGGCCGTGTGATGCACGACCGCCAGCCGCACCGTCGGGGCGATGATCGGCGCGGCGCGCACGATCTCCTCGTTCGCCCCCCACGCCTCGCGGGAGACGATCGCAGGCTCGCTCGCCGAGGCAACGCCGCGCACCGGCGCTCTGGTGACACGTGTCCAGACCTCGTACGAGCGGAGGCGCCGCACGTCGCCGGCGACGCGGAACTGGATGCCCGAGGACGCACCGGTCCAGTCGAGGTTGCCGTCGTGCCACGCACCGGTCCGGTTGTCTGCGTCGGCCGAGCGCCAGGCGCGCCACATTCCGTGCAGGCTCCGCGTCCGGTACGCGACCGACCCTGCGCCGATCCAGTGGAGGCCGAGCATGTTGAACCTCGCCGCCGGGCCTGCCGCCTCGAGGAACCGCGTGCCGAGTGGCACCTCCCGCACCCGCATCGTCACGTCCCCGGCCTCGGCCGACGGCGGGACGACGAACGCCGCAAGCGCGGCTACGAGGAGAAGCTTCTTCATCGGCGGCGGGCCGGTAAGGACTCAACCTGCCTGATGGACCTTCGCGCTCAAGGCCGGACACCCTCTCGCGAATACAATCCTTACAGTCGTGAAACGCCTGCTCCTCGCGCTGTGCTTCGGACTCGCAGTCGTCGGCGGGGCAGCACCCGGCGCGAGCGCAGCGGCGACGCCCCGCGTGCTCGCGATCCACTTCGACACCGACGTCAACCCCGTCACGCAGGACTGGGTGAATCACGAGCTCGGGAGGGCGCGCCGACGACGGCTACGCGGCGGCCGTGATCGTGCTCGACACGCCGGGCGGGCTCCAGGAGTCGATGCGCAAGATCGTCAGCAGGGAGCTGTCGCTCAAGATCCCGGTGATCGTCTACGTCTCGCCCGGCGGCGCCCGCGCGGCGTCGGCCGGCGTGTGGATCGTCGGAGGCGGCCGACGTGCTTGCGATGGCGCCGAAGACGAACATCGGCTCGTCGACGCCGATCAACGGCAACGGCACGAACATCGGCAGCGATCTCCGGCGCAAGGTCGTCAACGACGCAGCCGCGTCGCTGCGCGGCCTCGCCAAGACCCACGGCCGCAACGCGAAGTGGGCCGACCTCGCGGTGCGGAAGGCATCGAACCTGACCGCCCAGGAGGCGCTGCAGATGAACGTGATCGACCTGATCGCACCCTCGTTGCCGGCGCTGCTGAAGTCGATCGACGGTCGCAAGACGGTGCCCCGTGGGTTCACGCTGCACACCGCCGGCGCAGAGATCGTCGAACGTGAAGCCCGGCTTCTTCACGCGGTTCCTCTCGACGCTGATCGACCCGAACATCGTCGTCGCTGCTCTTCCTCGCGGGAATCGCCGGCCTCGGCTTCGAGCTATTCCACCCGGGCGTCGTCATCCCGGGTGCGTTCGGCGCGATCTGCATGGTCTGCGCGCTCTTCGGCTTCTCGGTGCTGCCACTCTCGTGGGGCGGGCTGATCCTCGTCCTGCTCGGTGTGGCGCTGCTCGTCGTCGACGCTGCACGTCACCTCGCACGGCGCGCTGACGCTCTCCGGGCTCGTCGCGATGGCGATCGGGTTCGTCACGCTGTTCCACAAGGCGCCGGCGCCGTACCACACGCTCGATTCCGCTGGTCGTCACGGTGACGGCGCTGATCGGCGGGTTCTGGGCCTTCGCGATGGCCAAGGCGATCGCGGTGCGGCGCGCAGCCCAGTGCGGTCGGGCCGCAGGAGATCGTCGGGCATGGAGGGCGTCGTGCGGCCCGGCGGCTACGTGTTCGTGCATGGCGAGCTCTGGCGGCGCGCGCCGCCGGCGACCTGGAGCCGGGGGAGCACGTCCAGGTCGACGCACTCGACGGCCTGACCCTCGACGTGCATAGGATCGAGTCGTGACCGCCGTCGCAATCGTCCTCGTCGTCGTCGTCTTCTTCGTAGTGCATCTTCGCGCTCAGCGCGATCAAGGTGGCTGCGCGAGTACGAGCGCGGCATCGTGTTCCGGCTCGGCCGGCTCCTGCCCGCAGCCGAAGGGGCCTGGCCTCTTCCTGCTGATCCCGGTCGTCGACCGGATGGTCAGGGTCGACCTGCGCACGATCACCCTGAACATCCCGCCGCAGGAAGTGATCACGAAGGACAACGTCCCGGTGCGCGTGAACGCCGTCGCCTACTTCCGGATCGTCAAGCCGGAGGACGCGATCGTCCAGGTCGAGAACTTCATGGTCGCGACACTCCAGATCGCGCAGACGACGCTGCGGTCGGTGCTCGGCCAGCACCAGCTCGACGAGCTGCTGTCGGAGCGGGAGAAGATCAACGCGATCCTGCAGGGGATCATCGACGAGCCGACGGCGCCGTGGGGCATCAAGGTGTCGATCGTCGAGGTGAAGGACGTCGAGATCCCGCAGGGGATGCAGCGCGCGATGGCGCGCCAGGCCGAGGCCGAGCGCGAGCGCCGCGCGAAGGTGATCAACGCCGAGGGCGAGTTCCAGGCGTCGGAGCGTCTGAAGGACGCGGCGATGGTGATCGAGGAGCATCCGATCGCGCTGCAGCTCCGCTACCTGCAGACGCTGCTCGAGCTCGGCTCGTCGCAGGCGACGACGATCGTCTTCCCGGCGCCGATCGATCTGTTCAGCGCGTTCCTCGACAAGAAGTAGGCCGTTGGCCGACCTGCGGCACGACCCGCAGTCCGGACGCTGGGTCGCGGTCTCTCCCGTGCGCGCCGTCCGCCCCGGCCACGACGCGCCGGTCGAGGACGACGCGTGCCCGTTCTGTGCGGGCAACGAGCACCTGACGCCGCCCGAGACGCTCCGGCTCGGCGACGGCCCGACGGGCTGGGCGGTACGCGTCGTGCCGAATCTCTACCCGGCGCTCGAACGGCAGGAGGTGGTCGATGCATGCGCCGCAGCACGTCGAGACGTTCGCCGAGCTCGGGCCCGAGAATGTCGACCTCGTCGCCGAAGCGTGGCAGCGGCGCGCCAGAGACGCAGGCGGGAACTGCTTCCCGTTCCTGAACGAGGGCGCCGCCGCCGGCGCGTCGCAGCCCCACTCCCATTCGCAGCTCGCGTGGCTGCCGGCGCCGCTCGCGACCGCGGGCCGGCTGCCCGACGTCGTGCCGTCCTCGAGCGTGACGGTCTCGTCGCCGGTTGCCCCGTCGCCGGGCGGCGCCCGTACGAGGCTTTGGTCGCGCCGAGTTCCGGCGGCGACCGGTGCGGTCTCGCGAGCGATCTGCTCGGGCCCGCCCTGCGGCTGGTCGCGGAGCTGATCGGTCGCCTGCACACGGTGCTCGGTGGGCCAGTTCCGGTGAATGCCTGGCTGCACGACGGCGAGCCTGGCAGCTCGAGCTCCTCCCGCGCACGACTCGCTTCGCGGGCCTCGAGCTCGGCGCGAACGTCTTCATCCTCGATCGCGCCCGAGGCGGCCGCCGCGCGCCTGCGTTCAGACGAGTGATTCCTGGGCCTGGAACCGGCGCGCTGCGTCGATCGCCGCGCCGAGGTTCAGCCCCTTGTCCTTGGCCTGCTTGATCAGCATCACGGTCTCGACGGCCTCCATGTCGTAGATCCGCTGCTTCTTGCCCTTCGTCGGGATCTGCGCCTTGTTCGTCCAGTAATCGAGCTGCATCTTCGAGATGCCCGCGATCGCGCAGACCTGTCCGAGGTAGAGCTCGATCTTGTCGAGGTGCTCGAGCCATGTCGATCGGCTCGAGCAGGTCGACCTGCTTCGTGTACGCCATCGCCCGCTTTCCTTTCGTCGCGCCGCGAACCGCTCGCTTTGCACTTATACAGCGGCGTTTTGCAAAAAGGAAGTGCCGCGGAGGGCGCCGGCGTCCTTGATCTCAGGCGTCGTCGGCGGTGTCTGCCGGCGCGTCCGGCGCGGCGTCCGCGTCGTCGCCCGACTCGACCACGGGTGCGAGCGACGAGACCAGCTCGCCGTCGCGCAGGCGCATCACGATCACACCTTGCGTCGAGCGGCCCATGCGACGGATGTCGTCGACCGACATGCGGATCACCGTGCCGCCGGTCGAGATCAGCATCACCTGGTAGCCGTCCTTGACCACACGGGCGCCCGCGAGGTGGCCGCGGGCCTCGGTCAGCTGGACGGTCTTGACGCCGAGGCCGCCGCGTCCCTTCTTCGGGTAGTCGGCGACGCGGGTGCGCTTGCCGTAGCCGTTCTCGGTCACGACGAGCAGGTCGGCGTCGTCGGCGGCGATCGCGACGGAGATCACCTCGTCGTCCGCGCGGAGCCGCATGCCCTGGACGCCGGAGGCGTCGCGGCCCATCGGCCGGACGTCCTTCTCGGAGAAACGGATCGCCTGGCCGCCGCGCGAGACCATCAGGATGTCGTCGCTGCCGGAACTGTGCCGTGCGCCGATCAGCTCGTCGCCGTCGCGCATCTTGATCGCGATGATCCCGTCGGCCTTGAGTGACGTGTTGTAGGCGGCGAGCTCGGTCTTCTTGACCACACCCTTCTTCGTCGCGAACAGGAGGTACTTCGCCTCTTCGAACGAGCGCGTCTGGATGACCGCGCGCACAGTCTCGCCCTGCGCGAACGGCAGCAGGTTGACGATCGCGCGGCCCTTCGACTGGCGCGAGCCGAGCGGCAGCTCGTGCACCTTCAGCCGATAGACCTTGCCGACGCTGGTGAAGAACAGGATGTAGTCGTGCGTCGAGGCGACGAAGAGGTGCTCGATGTAGTCCTCGTCCTTCAGGTCCATGCCCATCACGCCGATGCCGCCGCGCTTCTGCTCGCGGTAGGCGGTGACCGGTAGCCGCTTGATGTAGCCGGACTGCGTGATCGCGATCACCATGTCCTCTTCCGCGATCAGGTCCTCGAGCTCGAGCTCCTCCTCGGCCGCGACGATCTCGGTGCGGCGGTCGTCGTGCCGGCCGTAGATCGTGTTCAGCTCGAGCAGCTCCTCGCGGATCAGCGCGTCGATCTTCGACTCGTCGCCCAGCAGCGCGCGCAGCTCGTCGATGCGCTCCTTGATGTCGCGGTACTCGTCCTCGACGCCCTTGCGCTCGAGCGCGGTGAGCGCGCGCAGGCGCAGCTCGAGGATCGCGGACGCCTGAAGCTCGGACAGGTCGAACGTCTCCATCAGGCCCGCTCGTGCAGCCTCGGTGTCGGCGGCCGCGCGGATCAGCGCGATCACGGCGTCGAGGTTGTCGAGCGCCTTCAGGTAGCCCTCGAGGATGTGCGCGCGGCGCTCGCGCTTGCGCAGCTCGTCCTTCGACCGGCGCGTGACGATCTCGCGCTGGAAGTCGAGGAAGTGCGTGATCAGCTCGAGCAGCGAGAGCGTGCGCGGGATGCCGTTGACGAGCGCGACCGCGTTCACGCCGAACGTCGTCTGCAACGGCGTGTGCTTGAAGAGCTTGTTGAGCGCGACCTGCGGCACCGCGTCGCGCTTCAGCTCGATCTGGATGCGCATCCCGGACCGGTCGGAGTGGTCGGCGAGATCGGAGATCTCGGTGAGCACCTTCTCGTTGACGAGGTCGGCGATCTTCTTGATCACGCCGGCGTCGCCGCCCTTCTTCACGCCGTACGGCAGCTCTGTGACGATGATCGCGCTCTTGCCGCCGCGCAGCTCCTCGATGTGGGCGCGCGCGCGCATGACGACGCGGCCGCGGCCGGTGCGGTACGCATCGCGGATGCCGGAGCGGCCGACGATGATCGCGCCGGTCGGGAAGTCGGGGCCCTTGACGTGCTTCATCAGGTCCTCGACGTTCGACTCGGGCTTGTCGATCAGCTGGACGACCGCGTTCACGACCTCGCCGAGGTTGTGCGGCGGGATGTTGGTCGCCATGCCGACGGCGATGCCGCTCGAGCCGTTGACCAGCAGGTTCGGGAAGCGCGTCGGCAGGACGAGCGGCTCGCGCTTCGACTCGTCGTAGTTCGGCCCGAAGTCGACCGTGTCGGCGTCGAGCTCACGGAGCATCTCCTCGGCGAGCTTCGCGAGACGCGCCTCGGTGTTGTGGCTGACGAAGCCGTTCGTCAGGAACGAGTGGTCGTCGGTATCGACCCGGAGCGAATAGACCGGCTGCACGCCGGCGTCCTCGACCGACGCGACCTCCGCGTAGTAGTAGTCGCCGGTGACGAGCGGCTGGACGACCCGCTTCACCTCGTCGGAGGCAATGCGCTCGAGGATCGCGGTACCGCCACGCTCCCAGCGCTCGATGCGATCGACGTTGTGGCGACGCAACCAATCTCTGTCGCTCCAGCGAGAACCACTGTCGGTCCGGATGTAGTCGGCGACGAACGGAACGTGATCCCTGCTCAGCGCCGAGCTCTCGTGCGGCACCTGGGCGAGCTCGGAGTCGAGCTTCGCCTGCTTGGCGCCGAGGAAGCCGACGTTGCGCGCGAAGAGCCGCGCGTCACGACGGTTCGTGATCACGACCTTGAACTCGCCCTTGGCATAGCGGCACTGCCGGCTGACAACACCGAACTCGAGCAGGAGCAGCTGCACGTCCTTCGCGAGCTGCTCGCTGTACGTCGAGTACGAGATCTGCATCGTCTTGCGCGGCAGCAGCGACGAGGAGCCGTCGCCCGTGAAGAGCGCCTGCAGGAAGGTGCGTTTGAATCCCTGCGACTCGCGCCAGACGCGCTCGGGGATCACCTTCTGTGCGCTCTTCGAGCCTTCGAGCTCGGCGAGCGGGCTGAGACGAAGGGCGGCGAGATTGTGGATGTCGAGCTCGTGGATCGTGCTGCCCGACGCGATCCGCCGCTCGCTCAGATAGCGAGGTCCGCCGACGACGGCGTCGTACGCCGTCGCGACGCGGGCGAAGAATTCGGGGTCGACGTTGTTGAAGCCGGCGCGCGTGTGGCTGACGAAACCCTCGGCGACGAACGCGCCGAGCAGCAGGGCCGCTTGCCGGTCGCTTTCGGAAAGATCGGCCTCGACGGCCCTCGGCGCGCGTGTGACGACGACGCGATCTCCAGGAACGACTTCCTCGAGGAGCTTCCAGAGCAGCATCGGAACTCCGGCCAGCTCAACCAGGCAGAGCAGCGGGTGGTTGGCCGTGCCGGTCACCTCGTAGCCCTCGCGCGTGCGGAGTCTGAGGGTCGGGTGGTTGCCCGAGTGGAAGAGCTTCGATGCGTTGACCGGCCGGCCGCGGCGGTCGAGCACCGTCAGGTCGACGTCGGTGTCGGACTCCGGCGCGGCGCCCGCCACGAGGTCGCCGATGCGCAGTGTCCCGCGGCTCGTCGCAACACGGGCGTCAGCAGAGACGCAGTACCGCATGGCCGCAGCCGGATCGTCGTCGATCGAGCCGAAGTTGCCCTGCCCGTCGACGAGCGGGTACCGCAGCGAGAACGGCTGCGCGAGGCGCACGAGCGTGTCGTAGATCGACGCGTCGCCGTGCGGGTGATGGTTGCCCATCACGTAGCCGACGATGTTCGCCGACTTCACATACGGGCGGCCGGGGCGGTTGCCGTTCGACCACATCGAGTACAGCACCCGCCGATGGACGGGCTTCAGGCCGTCGCGGACGTCGGGCAGCGCGCGCGAGACGATGACGTGCATCGCGTAGCCGAGGAAGCTGGTGCGCATCTCCTGCTCGAGCTCGCGCGGCTCGATGCGGCCCGGGCCGAGGGCGCCGGTCTCTAGCTCAGACATCGAGGAACTTGACGTCCTTTGCGTTCTGCTCGATGAACTCGCGGCGCGGCTCGACCTGGTCGCCCATCAGCATCGAGAACATCCGGTCGGCGGCGGACGCGTCCTCGACCTCGACGCGCATGAGCAGGCGCTTCGCCGGGTCCATCGTCGTCTCCCAGAGCTGCTCGGCGTTCATCTCGCCGAGGCCCTTGAACCGCGAGACCTGGATGCCCTGCTTCGCGGCGTCGAGCGTGCGGTCACGCAGCGCGTCGAACGACTCGGCGACCTCGTTCTCCTTGCCGACGCGCACCGTGAACGGCGGTGCGCCGAGCAGCTCGACGAGCCTCGAGTACGCCTGGCGCAGCTTCGCGTAGATCGGCGAGGCGAGCAGCTCGACCGGGACGGCGACGTTGTGCGCGGCCGACGTCTCGGTCTCGACCACGCGGACGCGGAACACCTCGTCCTCGTGGTCGAGGATCGAGAGCGCGTAGCCGTTCTCGCCGATCGCGGCGAGCGCGCCATCGATGTCGGACGGCGACTCGATCTCGTGCTCGACCAGGCGGTGCAGGATCATCAGCTCCGCGGCTGCCGGGCCGAAGTCGGAGCGGAGCCGCGCGTAGTAGCCCTCGTACTGCTGCAGCGCCGAGCTCAGCCGGCCCCACTTCGCCTCGGTCAGCTTCAAGGTCGTGCCCTCGCGATCGGTCACCTCGACGTTCGGGATGCGGTCGCGGGCGAGCAGATCCTCGAGCTGCGCGTCCTTCTCGAAGTAGAACTCCTGGCTGCCGAGCTTCACCTTGTAGAGCGGCGGCACCGCGATGTACACGTAGCCCTGCTCGATCAGCTCCGGCATCTGCCGGTAGAGGAACGTCAGGATCAGCGTGCGGATGTGCGAGCCGTCGACGTCGGCGTCCGTCATCACGATGATGCGGTGGTAGCGGAGCTTCTCGAGGTCGAACTCGTCGCCGAACCCGGTGCCGATCGCGGTGATCATCGCCTGGATCTCGTTGTTCGAGAGAACCTTGTTGATGCGGTTCTTCTCGGAGTTGATGATCTTCCCGCGCAGCGGCAGGATCGCCTGGTAGGTGCGGTCGCGGCCCATCTTCGCCGAGCCGCCGGCGCTGTCGCCCTCGACGATGAACAGCTCGGCCGCCGACGGGTCGTTGATCGAGCAGTCGGCGAGCTTGCCCGGCAGCGACATCGACTCGAGCGCCGACTTGCGCCGCGTCAGCTCGCGCGCCTTGCGCGCGGCCTGGCGGGCGCGCGGCAGCGGAGATCGCCTTGTTGATGATCTGCGCGCGCGTCGGTCGGGTTCTCCTCGAAGAACTCCGCGAGCTTCTGGTTGACCGCCGCTCGAACGAGGCCGCTCACCCACGGGTTGCCGAGCTTCGTCTTCGTCTGCCCCTCGAACTGCGGGTCGGCGAGCTTCACCGAGATGACGGCGGCAAGACCCTCGCGGACGTCCTCGCCTTCGAGGTTGTCCTCCTTCTCCTTCAGCAGCGCCTTCGTCGCGCGCGTAGTTGTTGAGCGTCGACGTGAGCGCGGAGCGGAAGCCGGACAGGTGCGAGCCGCCCTCGTGCGTGTTGATGTTGTTGGCGAACGAGAAGACCGACTCCTGGTAGGAGGTGTTCCACTGCATCGCGACCTCGACCTCGCCGTCGTCGGTCGACGACTCGAAGTAGACGACGTGCCGGTGCGCGATGTCCTTCGACTCGTTGATGTAGCTGACGTAGTCCTTGATGCCGCCCTCGTAGTGGAACTCGACCGAGCGCCGCCGTCGGCGCGCTCGTCGGTGAACTTGATGCGCAGGCCCTTGGTCAGGAACGCCATCTCGCGGAACCGCGAGATGAGCGTCGTCGCGTCGAACTCGGTCTCGTCGAAGATCGTCGGCGTCGGGGAGGAACGAGATCGTCGTACCGGTGTCCGCCGCCGTCCGACGACAACGGTCATCGGGCCCTGCGGCTCGCCGCGCGCGAACTCCTGGCGGTAGATCTTGCCGTCGCGCTCGACCTCGCGATGAGCCACTCCGAGAGCGCGTTCACGACCGACACGCCGACGCCGTGGAGGCCACCGGAGACCTTGTAGCCGTCGCCGCCGAACTTGCCGCCGGCGTGCAGCTTCGTGAGCACCACCTCGAGCGCGGACATGCCGGTGCCCTCCATCTCGTCGACCGGGATGCCCGCGCCGCGGTCGACGCACGGTGACCGAGTTGTCGGGGTGAATCGTCACCTCGATCGAGTCGTTGCGGCCTGCGAGCGCCTCGTCGACGGAGTTCGCGACCACCTCCTCGACGAGGTGGTGGAGACCGCCGATCCCGGTCGAACCGATGTACATGCCCGGGCGGAGACGGACCGGCTCGAGCCCTTCGAGCACGGTGATGTCCTTGGCCGAGTATCCGGCCTTTGCCTTGGTCTTCGCCATACGTAAGAAATGCCTGCAAAACGCAGGTTTTGCGAGGCACTCGAAGTGTATCAGATCGGACGGTTGCCGCGGCCTCGCGCGAGGCCGAAACTGACCGCTTTTTGCACACTTTCGCGCAGCTTTTCGTCGGCGATCGCCGAGGCGAGCGCCGCGGCGAGCTCGGCGTCCTCCGGCGACACCTGAACGGGGTCGTCCGGGGCTCCAGATCGGGCTCTGGCAGCGGGCCCGGGAGCGAAGCGGACCCTGGGCGGCACGAGAGCGCGCCGCGATCTCCGGCGCCTGCTGGCCGAGCTCGAACGCCCACACGGAGTCGTCCGTGTTCACGTGGACCGTCCCGTCCCTCGCGATCCGTGCCGGCCAGGCGTTCCGGGCGATCGCGGCGCCGACCGCGTCCGGCCACCGCTCGAGCAGCTCGGCCATTCCCGCCTGCGGCCCGAAGCGCGAGAGCTCCGACCGGACCTGGTCAGCGAGCGGATCCATGCTCCACCTCCACCAGCTGCGCGGGTTCGACCGGGAGCGCCCCCGCGTGCGTCGCCGTGATCACCGTCTGCCCCATCGTGGCGACACGAGCGGCGAGGACGCGCCGGCGGCCGAGGTCGAGCTCGGAGAGCACGTCGTCGAGCAGCAGGAGCGGCGGGGCATCGAGCAGCTCCGCCTCGGCCAGCAGCAGCGATAGGACGGCCAGACGCTGCTCGCCCTGCGAGCCGAACTGCCGCAGGTCGCGGCCGTCGCTCGTGACCAGGACGTCGTCGAGGTGCGGCCCGAGGCCGGTCGCGCCACGATCGAGGTCGCGTCGCAGCCGGGCCTCGAGCGCTTCGACCGTGGGCGGCTCGGCGTCGTACACGAGCCGCGCAGCCGGCAGGCCGAGCTCGCCGGCCCGCTCGGCGAACGCCGGCCCGAGCCGCTCGAGCACCGTGCTGCGGGCCTCGACCAAGGCGGCTCCGAGTCTCCGCGACACGCTCGGTCCACGGCTCGAGCACCCCGCCGGCGGCAAGACCCGAGCTGGATCCGGCGCAGCGCGGCGTTTCGCTGCGCGAGCGCGGCGAGGTAGTCCTGCGGGACGCCGCCCCGGGCGGGCAGCAGCCGCCCGATCACGCGGTCGAAGTACGCACGACGCGCGGCCGGACCGCCCTTGACGACGGTCAGCCGATCGGGCGTGAAGACGAGCGTCGCGAACTCGCGGCGCAGCGACTCGGCCGAAGGCAGCCGCGCGCCGTTCAGCCGCGCCTCCTTCGCCTGCGCCGATGCGCAGCGTCACCGACACCTCGACGGGTGCCGACGCGCGCTCCCCCGCGACCGTGACGCGGCCGGCCGGTCTCGCCGAAGCGGATCAGCTGCGCGTCCTGCCGCGTTCGCGGCGAGAAGCCCTGCGTCGCGACGTGGAGCGACTCGAGCAGGTTCGTCTTGCCGACGCCGTTCCGCCCGACGACGAGCACGACGCCGGGCACGAGGCGAGAGCTCGAGCGCCGCGTACGAGCGGTAGTGACGAAGCGTCAGCGCGGCTGACGATCAGCCGGCGAGACGGATCGGCATGATCAGGTACACGTAGTCGTCCGATTCGCCTTCGAGCACTGCCGGGCCGCAGCGGGCTGATCAGCTTGAACTTGAGCGTGTCCGAGTCGACCGACTCGAGCCCGTCGCGCAGGAACTCGGCGTTGAACCCGATCTCCATCGGCTCGCCGGTGTACGGGGCCGGCAACGACTCGCGAGCCTCGCCGACGTCCTGCGTGACGGCCGACACGGTCAGCTCGCCGTCGGCGAAGCGCAGCCGGAGCGGCGAGTTGCGCTGCGCCATCAGCGAGACGCGGCGGACGACCTCGAGCGCCTCCTCGCGCGGCAGCACGACCTCGTGCTCGAACTGCTCCGGCAGCAGCTGGCGATAGTTCGGGAACTGCCCGTCGATGCGGCGCGTCGTCAACCAGGTGCCCTCGGCGCCGAACACGACGTGGTTCTCGAGCAGGCCGAGCTGCAACTCGTCGGCGCCGCCGGCGATGCGCGCCAACTCCTGCAGCGCGCGTGCCGGGATGATCGCCTCGAGCTCGGGCAGCGTCGCCGTCACGGAGGTCTCCTTGACGGCGAGGCGATACGAGTCGGTCGCGGCCATCACGACCTTGCCCGGCTCGAAGCGCACGAGGATCCCGGTGAGCACCGGGCGGCTCTCGTCGCGCGACGCGCTGCGCCCGACGCGAGCGACCGTCTCGACGAGCGCGTCGCGGTCGACGGTGTGCAGCGGCGCAGAGTCGACATCGGGAAGGCGCGGGAAGTCCTCCGCCGAGTACGTGTGCAGGCGGTAGTTCGCAGTCGCCCGAGGTGACGATGACAGCAGCTTCCTCGGGGCGATGCTCGATCGTCACCTCGCTGTCGGGCAGCGACCGCGAGATGTCGAGCAGCAGCCGGCCCGGAACGACGGCGGTTCCTTCACCGTCCACCGACGCCTCGAGCGACGCGCGGAGCGAGAGCTCCATGTCGGTCGCGGCGAGGTGCAGCCGGCCGGCTTCGGCACGCAGCTGGATCCCGCCCAGCACGAGCACGGCGGTGCGCGTCGAGACACCGCGTGGCGACGAGCGCCAGCCGCGAGGCGAGCTCGTCTTTCGAGACGGTTATCCGGAGCCCGGTGCCCACTACGGTTTCTGAGTCAATCATTTAAGAAAACCTCGTTGTAGTCGTAAGGCCTGTGGGACCCGGGAGAACTGCTTCGAGCCCTGTGACCGAGCCATTTTCCCTGTGGGTGCGGACGTGGGACAACTCGACGTTACGCACAGGGCTCCTTCGTCAGCGCGCTTGCCGGACGCGA
Organism: uncultured Actinomycetes bacterium; assembly: GCA_963819535.1. Lineage (GTDB taxonomy): Bacteria > Actinomycetota > Thermoleophilia > Gaiellales > Gaiellaceae > PALSA-600. Next base: position 315,176 of record CAWFWL010000001.1, read on the forward strand.
GCTGTGAGTTCCTGGACGAGGTTGTACACAGATCTGTCCTCACGGATCAGGCGAGCGATCTTCGACGTCGCGTGGATCACCGTCGTGTGGTCGCGACCTCCGAACTCCTTGCCGATCTTCGGCAGCGAGGAATCGGTGAGCTCGCGCGAGAGGTACATCGCAACCTGCCGCGGATAGACGATGTTCTGGGAGCGGCGGTCGCCCGTCAGCTCCTCGAGCGTGACCGAGAAGCGGTCGCAGACGAGCTCCTGGATCCGGTCGATCGAGATCCGAGTGCCCTCGCCCTGCGGGAAGACGTCCTTGAGCACGTCCTGTGCGAGGTCGGGCGTCAGCGGCCGGCCGGTGAGCGATGAGAACGCGACGACGCGGGTGAGCGCACCCTCGAGCTCGCGGATGTTCGTCGAGACGCGCGACGCGATGAAGGTCAGCAGCTCCGGGTCGCGGATCTCGATCTGGTCGTTCTTCACCTTCTTGCGAAGGATCGCGATCCGCGTCTCGAGGTCGGGCGGCTGGATGTCGGTGATCAGCCCCCATTCGAACCGCGAACGCAGGCGCTCCTCGAGCGTCGAGATCTCACGCGGCGGCCGATCGCTCGACATGATGATCTGGCGGCCGGCCTCGTAGAGCGAGTTGAAGGTGTGGAAGAACTCCTCCTGGATCCGCTCCTTGTGCTCGAAGAACTGCACGTCGTCGATCAGCAGCACGTCGTAGGTGCGGTAGCGCTGCTTGAACCCCTCGATGCGCTTGTCGCGCAGGCTGTTGATGAAGTCGTTCATGAACGTCTCCGAGGTGACGTACCGGCAGGAGAGCCCGCCCCCGTGGTCGGTGACGAAGTTCGCGACCGCGTGCAGGAGGTGCGTCTTGCCGAGCCCCGTGTGCCCGTAGATGAACAGCGGGTTGTAGGCCTGCGCGGGCGCCTCGGCGACGGCCAGGGCCGCCGCATGCGCGAAGCGGTTCGACGATCCGATCACGAACGAGTCGAACGTGTACTTCGTGTTCAGGCCGGCGCTCGGCTCGAGGAGCGACGACGTCGAGCGGCAGCGGCGTCACGGATCGCGGGCACGGCGCTCGCCGGCGCGGGTGGCGCGGCCTCGACGCGCAGCTGCACCCGCCGGTCGACGCCGCTCACGTCACGTGCGGCGGCCCGGATCAGGTCGAGGAAATGCCCCTCGATCCACTCCCGCGTGAAGTCGTTCGGGACGGCGATCGCGAGTGCGTCACCGTCGATCTCGGCCCCCGCCACCTCCCCGAACCAGGTCTGGAAGGTCGTGTCGTTGAGCGCCTCTCGCAGCCGAGCCGCGACGTCGTTCCAGATGCCTTCCGCCGACAGCTCGATTTGCTGCTCCACGCTCGTTTCACGCTCCTTGATCGACGCCGGGGTGCGCGAGCATACGCACCGTGTCGCAGGCCCCTCAATGAGGATTTCCCGCCCTGTCCACAAGCTCCAACTAGGGCGATTTGCAGGGGTTTCGTCTCTGCTCCACACGTACTCCACAGCTGTGGAAAGTCGCTCGCCACACTGTCACACGGTGGCGTTTTCCACGGCTTTCGACCGAACGGGGGATGTGGACAACGAGGCGAGCGAGAAGGTCCGGCTATACTCGCCCGCGGCGGGCCCGAGTCGGCCCGATTCCTTCTTTCGAGCCATGAAACGGACCTACCAGCCGAACGTACGCAAGCGGAGCCGCAAGCACGGCTTCCGCAACCGCATGTCCACCCGCGCGGGTCGCTTGATCCTGAAGCGCCGCCGTGCGAAGGGCCGCAAGCGCCTCTCGGCGTAACCGGTGCAGCGGCGGAACCGTCTCTCACGCTCCCGCGATTTCGATGCCGTCTACCGCCATGGCCGGTCCGTCTCGACGCGGTTCCTGACGCTGTACTGGTTCCAGCGCGACGAGGCCGTCGGTGCGCCCCGGCTCGGCTTTGCGGTGCCGAAGGCGGTCGGCAACGCCGTCGTCCGCAACCGCATCAAGCGGCAGCTGCGCGAGATCGTGCCGGCGCGGCTCGAGCGTGTGCCGGCGACGAACGACTACGTCCTCGTCGTGCGGCGCGGCCTGCCGGAGGCGGCCGAGCAGAACGGCCACACGTGGCTTGCCGAGCGCGTCGACGAGGTGCTCGGGAAGGCGGCCGCGTGAGGGCGGTCGTCGTCTTCCCGATCCGGCTCTACCAGCTGCTCGTGTCGCCGCTCCTGCCGGCGAACACGTGCAAGTTCCACCCGAGCTGCTCGGAGTACGCGGTGCTCGCGATCCGCAAGCACGGGGTGTTCCGCGGGCTCCCGATGGCGGCGTGGCGGCTGCTTCGCTGCCACCCGTGGTCGCACGGCGGGGTTGACTACCCGTGATGCTCTTCTCGATCCTGACGCCGCTCGAGAACCTGATGAAGTCGATCCTCGACTTCTTCCACGGTTCCGTCGGCCTCTCGTGGGCGTGGTCGATCGTCGCGCTGACGGTGCTCGTGCGGATCGTGCTCGTGCCGCTGACGGTGCGGCAGATCCACTCGATGCAGTCGCTCCAGGCGCACGCGCCCGAGATGAAGGCGATCCAGCAGAAGTACAAGGGCGATCGCGCGAAGCTGAACGAGGAACTGATGAAGTTCTACAAGGAGAACCACATCAACCCGGCTGCGTCGTGCCTGCCGCTGCTGGCGCAGTTCCCCGTCTTCATCGCGCTCTACTCTGACGCTGCAAGCACGCGCACGACATCGGCGGCATCGTGGCTGCACGTCGTGCCCGACATCCACGCGAAGGCGACGGCGCACTGGTCCGGCTACATCCTGCTCGCGGTCTACGCGGGCTCGCAGGTCGCCTCGACGTACTTCATGGGCGACGACGATGGACAAGACGCAGCGCAACGATGATGATGGTCGCTGCCGCTGCGTCTTCCTGACCGTCGTCTCGCGGTTCCCGACCGGCCTGATCCTCTACTGGATGACCACGAACCTGTGGACGGTCGGTCAGGGGCTGATCACTCGGCGGCTCGTGCCGAAGAAGGCCACGGCGGCCGCGACGCTGCCGTCGGGACCGAAGCGAAGCTCACGCACGCCGCCGCGCGAGACGGACAACGGCGCAGCCGCCGTCGAAGAGAAGCCGAAGGCAGGGCCGCCCGCCAAGCCTCGCGTCGTCAAGCGCAAGAAGGGCGGCTCGCGCCGGTGACGGACGACGCCGACGCGTCGGAGGTGACGGTCGAGGCGACCGGCGAGACGGTCGGCGAGGCGAAATGGAAGGCGCTGCGCGACCTCGAGCGCGCCGCTCCGGGGATCGACAAGTCGACGGTCCGGTTCCAGGTCGTGTCGGAGGGCGAGCGCGGGCTGCTCGGCGTCGGTTACACGCCGGCGCGGGTGCTCGCCTCGGCCGATGCACCCGCCGTGCCGATGCCGGCGTCCCGCACCGGGCGAATCCGACGCCGCGCATCACGTGCGCTCGCTGGTCGAGGCGGTCGTCGGTGCAATGGGCGTCGTCGCTCGCGTCGAGGTGCAGGAGGACGAGGAGGGAATCGTCGCGACCTGCGTCGGTGAGCGATCTCGGCGTCGTGATCGGCAAGCACGGCCAGACGATCGACGCGCTGCAGACCGTCGCGAATGCAGCGCTGTTTCGCGGCGGCGCGCACAAGCCGGTGACCGTGGACGCGGCCGGCTATCGCGACCGGCGCCGCCGGACGCTCGAAGGGATCGCGCTGCGAAGCGCCGACCGCGCTGCTCGTGGCGAGCGCGTCGAGCTGGAGCCGATGACGCCGGTCGAGCGGAAGGTCGTGCACGAATGCCTGAAGGACGTGCCGGGCGTCGCCACGGCGAGCGAGGGGACCGAGCCGAATCGCTTCGTCGTCGTCCTCCCTGCTTGACGACTGGCTGGCCGCTGTCGTCGCGACGCCGGGCCTGACGGCGCTCGGCTCGATCGCGGACGCACGCCGCGTGCTGCTCGACGACTCGCTGCGCGGGGTCGAGCTCGTCGCCCGCTTCGACGGCGCGATCGTCGACGTCGGTTCGGGCGGCGGCGCGCCGGGCATCCCGCTCGCGCATGCGCTGCCGGGCCGCGAGGTCGTGCTGCTCGAGGCGGAGCGTCGCAAGTGCGCGTTCCTCGAAGCGTGGGCACCGCCGAACGCGCGCGTCGTCTGGGGCCGTGCCGAGGAGCAGGAGACCGACTGGGCCGGCGTCGCGGTTGCGAAGGCACTCGCCCAACCCGCGACCGCGGCCGAGTGGTGCCTGCCCCTCGTCCGTGTCGGCGGGGCGGCGATCCTCTGGGTCGGCCCGACGGCCGAGCGCGAGCGGGTGGAAGTGGTGGCGGACCGGCTCTCCGGCAGGGTCGACGAGTGCGCCAGAAGGGTTCATCGTGATCGAGAAGACCGGCCCCACACCACCGGGATTTCCCCGCCGCGCCGGGGTGGCGAAGAAGCGCCCGCTCGGGTGAGCGCAATCCGGGGTCGCGGCTAGATTGGCTCTCGTGCCCGGGAAGGTCTACGCGTTCGCGAACCAGAAGGGCGGCGTCGGGAAGACGACCACGGCGATCAACCTCGCCGCGTGTCTCGCAGAGGCCGGCGAGCGGGCGCTCGTTGTCGATCTCGACCCCCAGGCGAACGCCACGTCGGGGCTCGGGATGCGCGCCAACGGGACGTCGACGTACGACCTCCTCGACGGTGCGCCGCTCGCCGAGCTGGCGAAGCCGACGCGGTTCGAGAACCTCTTCCTCGTCCCGTCGCGGCCCGAGCTCGCCGGCGCCGCGGTCGAGCTGTCGCAGCGACCGGACGGCGAGCGGTTCCTCGCCGAGGCGCTGCAGCACGCCGACGGGTTCGACTTCGTCCTGCTCGACTGCCCGCCGTCGCTCGGGCCGCTGACCGTCAACGCGCTCGGCGCATCCGACCGCGTGATCGTGCCGGTGCAGACCGAGTACTACGCGCTCGAAGGCCTCGCGCAGCTGATGCAGTCGATCAACCTGATCAAGGCACGGCTCAATCCGTCGCTCGACCGATCGCCGGCGTGCTGCTGACGATGGCCGACGCGCGCACGCGGCTCTCCACGGAGGTGGAGGCCGAGGTACGCAAGCACTTCGGCGCGCTCGTGTTCGACGCCGTCGTCCCGCGCTCGGTGCGCGTCGCGGAGGCACCGAGCCACGGTCTGCCCGTGACGCACTACGACCGGCGCTCGCGTGGCGCCGAGGCCTACTGGAAGGTGGCGATGGAGCTTGTCCAGCGTTCCTAGGCGCGGTTTGGGAAGGGGCTTCGAGGTCCTGATCGGCGGCAGCGAGCCGACGCTCGCGACGCTCGCGGTCAAGGAGATCCATGCGAATCCGAAGCAGCCGCGACGCCAGTTCGAGCGTGAGGGCGTCTCCGGCCTCGCCGAGTCGATCAAGGCGCAGGGCCTGATCCAGCCCGTCGTCGTCCGGCCGCGACTGGCCGGCGGGTACGAGCTGATCGCCGGCGAGCGCCGCTGGCGTGCAGCCCGGGAGGCCGGGCTCGAGACCGTGCCGGCGGTCGTGCGCGAGGCGGACGATCGCGACACGCTGCTGCTCGGCCTGGTCGAGAACGTGGCGCGCGAGGATCTGTCGCCCGTCGAGGAGGCGCGCGCGTACGCGCTGCTGCTCGACGAGTTCGGGCTTTCGTTCGCCCGAGGTCGCCGAGCGGGTCGGCAAGTCGAGGCCCACCGTCTCGAACCGGGTGCGTCTTCTCGAGCTGCCCGATGACGTGCTCGAGCTCGTTGATCACGCGCAGCTGACCGAGGGCCACGCTCGCGCGGTGCTCGCGGTTCCCGATCACGACGGCCGCCGCAAGCTCGCGAAGCGCATCGTCCGCGAAGGGCTCTCGGTGCGCGCCGCCGAACGAGCCGCCCGGAGGGCCGGTGCGCGCACCAACGTACGTCGCATCGCAACCGTCGATCCTGGGCTGGCAACGAGAGTCGAGACGGCGCTCCGCACGCTGACCGGATTCGAGGCTAAGCGTCCGCTCGACGGGCGTCCAGCTCGCGGTCGACGGTGAGGTACAGCTCGAGGAGCTGGCCGAGTCGCTCGAGCGGCTCGTTGCATTTCGCACCGCCTGAGTCATAGACTCGGCGCCCCGACGTTTCCCCCCGACTCGGAGGTCAGAGATGCAGCAGGCAGACGCACCCGTCGCGGGTGCGGCGTCGACCGAGGACGCCCGGCTCGAGGCTCTCGGTTACCAGCCGCAGTTGAACCGCGTGCTCGGCTTCTTCGCGAACTTCGCGGTCGCGTTCACCTACCTCTCGCCGATGGTGGGCATCTACTCGCTGTTCGTCCTCGGCGTCGGAACCGGCGGGCCGGCGTACCTGTGGCTCACGTGGGTTCCCGTTGCCGGGATGCTGCTCGTCGCGCTCGTGTTCGGTGAGCTGGCGAGCCACTATCCCGTCGCGGGCGCGCTCTACCAGTACAGCAAGTTCTCGGTGGGGCCGACCTTCGGCTGGTTCGTCGGCTGGTTCTACGGGATGGCGCTGCTGATCACCGTCGCGGCCGTCGATACCGGCGTCGTCGGCTACGTGACCAGCCTGACGCACAACTGGTTCGGCTGGAATCTCGATCCGACCAGCCACTCGACGATCCTTGCGATCACCGTCATCCTGCTGGCGATCCAGACAGCGCTCAACATCACCGGCGCGAAGGTGATGGGCCGCGTCGCGCAGTTCGGCGTCTACGTCGAGGTCGTCGGCACGTTCGGGATCGCGCTCATCCTGCTCGTGCACGGCTTCCACCACGGCCTCGGGTTCCTGTTCACGACGCAGCACGTGCAGAACCTCGCGTCGAACCCGCTCGGGCTCAATTTCCACGGCCACTGGCTCCTGGGCGCGGCCCTCGTGTCGGTGCTCGCGCCCGTCTACATCTTCTACGGCTTCGAGTCGGCCGGCGACATCGCCGAGGAGACGAAGGACGCTGGCCGGCAGATCCCGCGTGCGATGCGCCTGGCCCTCATCTGGGGCGGGATCGCGTCGTTCGTGCTCACCGCGTCGCTGCTGCTCGCGATGCCGAAGGTCGACCCGGTCGGCGCCACGGTCAAGGGCGGCGGCGTCCCGTTCCTGCTCGGCCAGCTCTCGAGCGGCGTGCAGGACTTCCTCCTGCTCCTGATCATCTTCGCGTTCTTCTCCTGCGGCACGTCGATCCAGGGCGCGGGCAGCCGCCTCGCGTTTTCGTTCGCCCGCGACGGCGCGCTGCCGAAGTCGCAGTGGGTCTCGGCGGTCAACAAGCGCTTCCGGACGCCGGTGAACGCACTGCTCGTCGGCGCGGCGATCACGATCCTGTTCGTGCTGCTCGTCTACTACTCGCCGAGCCACAACATTCACATCTGGTTCATCACGTATCCGGCGAACGTGAACGCGCTCGTCACGCTGGTCTCGTTCGGGGTGAGCGGCATCTACCTCTCGTTCCTGCTCACCGTGATCGGCTCGATCGTCGCGCGCAGCCGGGGCTGGGTACCCGAGGGGAGCTTCCGGCTCGGGCGCTGGGGGTGGAGCGTGTCGATCGGCGCCGTCGTCTACCTCGTCCTGATGTTCGTGAACGTCGTGGCGCCGACCGGGCTCTCGAGCCCTCGCGGCTACTTCAACCTCGACTGGATCACGCTGTTCGTGATCTTCATCATCGCGGTCGTCGGTGCCGCCTACTACCTGCTCGCGCGGCCGGATCGCAAGCTCGCGAGCCACGTGCACGATCCGTTGGAGGCAAGCGGGGCAGAGCGGCACTGATCGTGCCGTGACGTGGAGCGGCCATCATGGAGCGATGGCCGATCCACGGTTCGACCCCGCTGTCTTCGAGCACGTCGCGGCGCTGCCCGAGCATCGCCGAGTGCTCGCCGCCATCCTCGGCCACTTCCGCGCGGCCGCCGCCGGCGCGTGGGTCAGCGGCTCGATCGCGCGCGGCGGCATGGACGAGGAGTCGGACGTCGACGTCGGCATCTGCTTCGCGACCGAGGCGGAGCGCCGCGCCGCGTGGGAAGCGCGGCTCGACTGGGAGATCGCACCGTGGTTCCACCGCTTCGACGCCGATCACGTCAAGCCGTTCTTCGTCATCTACCTCTTCACGCCGAAGGTCAAGGCGGACATCCCGCTCTACACCTTCGACGATCTGCCGGGACCGGACGGAGGGCCGTATGCGCTTGCGTGGGACGACACAGGACGCCTACGCGAATGGGCGAACGCCGCGATCCCGGCCGACGAGGCGGTCGACTGGTCGCCGGCCGTGCACGAGGACGAGCAGTTCTGGGCCTGGCTCGTGTACTCGGTCCAACACATTCGGCGCGGCGAGCTCTATTCGATCGCCAGCGAGTTCGCGGCGTTGCGCGACGTCGCCGAGCAATGGCAGGCGCGCCTCGAGGGCCGCCCCGGTTCTCGACCAGACGCGCCGAGCAGCTCGGCGACACCAGCGAGCTCGGCGAGCTCTTCCCGCGACCCGAGCGCGCGTCGCTGAAGCAGGCGCTGCTCGACCTGGTGGCGCTACACGATCGTCAGCGCGCCCAGCTCGACCTTCCCTGGCGGACGAGCGACGAGGCGCGTGAGCGGATCCGGCGCTGGGTCGAGGAGCTCTAGCGGCAGCCGGGATGGGCGATCCTGGATTCGAACCAGGGACCTCCGCCTTATCAGAGCGGCGCTCTAACCAACTGAGCTAATCGCCCGCGCGGGCCGCAGTGTACCGAGTCGCCCCGGCCGCGTTTACGACGGTCGGCGGGGGTAACCTAGAGGTGCGAATGGTCGAGATGACGATCTACGGAGTCTCGTTCGACCTCGTCGGCAAGCAGCCGATCGTGTTGCTGAAGACGTCTGACGGCAACCGCTACCTGCCGATCTGGATCGGGCATCCGGAGGCGGCCGCGATCCTGATGAAGCTGCAGGGCGCCGCCGTGCCGCGCCCGCTCACGCACGACCTGCTCGTGAACATTCTCGGTGAGCTCGACGTCGAGATCGTACGCGTGACCGTCACCGAACTGCGCGACAACACGTTCCACGCGTCGATCACGGTCGTCCAGAACGGGAACGAGGTCGAGATCGACTCGCGCTCGTCGGATGCGATCGCGATCGCCGTTCGCGCGCAGGCGCCCATCTTTGCTGCAGACGACGTGATCGAGGAGTCCGCGATCGAGATGGAAGGCGACGAGATCAACGAGGAGGAAGTCGTCGACGAGTTCCGGCGTTTCCTCGACAAGGTGTCCGCCGAGGACTTCGCCGAGGTCGAAGACGGCGAAGAAGCCGAGCGCGAGGACGAGGGCTAGCCGGCGAGCTCGCGCTTGATCAGCGCGAGCAGCTCGACGTAGAACGACCGCACGCCGTCGTCGCTCAGCGGGCCGGTGTTCTCGCGAACGCGCTCCTCGATCAGCGCGGCTTCGCGCGCCGGGTCGACGAAGCCGATCCCGTGCTCGTCCTTGTGGCGCTTGAGCGCGGCAACGAGCTCGAGCCGGCGGTTGACTGCCGCCACGAGCTCGCGATCGACCGCGCCGATCTCGGCTCGGAACCGGTCTACCTCGGAGTCGCTCATATCCACTCCGGAGCCGGCAAAGCCGGCACCTGCGTTACTTGGTCGCCTCCGTCAAGCCTACGGCTCATACGTAGACGTACACGGTAGAGCCGTAGGCGATCTCGGCGTAGATGGTGGTCGCGACCCACATCGGGATGCGCGCGCAGCCGTGCGAGGCCGGATACGGAGGAACGTCGGGGTAGCCGTGCACCGCGAAGCCGCGCAGGAAGTAGTTCGGGTAGTAGAGGACCCAGTCGAAGCCGGCCACCTTCCGGTAGACGTGCCACTGCACCGAGCGGCGTGTTGCCGGTCGCACCCGTCGACGTCGCGACGACGAGGCTCACCGCGCCGCCGCGCACGACGAAGAGCACCTGCCGCGTCTTGTCGATCTCGACATGGTCACCGCCGAAGCGCGCGAGCGGTGTGCGCGCAACGGCGAGTCGTGCCCATACGGCGGCGTCGACGGCACCGGTGCGGGCGAGCCCCTCCACCTTCTGGAACGCGTAGACCGCCTCGACGTCGTCGTCCCCGAAGTAGCCGTCCGCTTGGACCGCGTAGTGGAGCTCCCGCAGCCGCCGCTCGAGCTCGCGGACGCTGGCGCCGCGCGCACCCGCCGCGAGGTCGGGTTGAACGATCGTGACCGCCGCCGTCGCGCCCACGGCTGCCCAGCCGGGTCTCGGCCGCGAACGGATCGTGAGGCGCACGACGTGAGCGTGCGTCGTGTCGACGCGAGGCACGGTGACCGTGCCGGCGCTCGCGGGATGGAGCGTCGCGACGACGCGCACGCGGCTGCCGACGAGCGCGCTGCCGACCGTGTGCACGACGAGCTTCGGCGTCACGAGGATCCGGATCGGCCGCGAGCGGACGCCGAGCGCATTGGCGGTCCAGGGCGCGGTGCCGAGCACCCTCACACGGAGCTTCCCGTTGACGAACCGGCGCCCGTGCAGCGTCACCGGGACACGAGGCACGACCGCCGCGTGGAGCGTGACGTACGCTGCATAGCGGGCGGTTGCCGGACCGGACAACGTGACGGAGATCGCCGTCACGGAGGGCGCGGCGTCCGTACCCAGGTCGGTGACGACGCCCGCGTGCCAGACACCCGTGGCATAGACGTGCTGCACCGACTGGCCGATCCCTTCCTCACCGTCGCCGAAGCTCCACTGGTAGTTGGCGGAGGCGCAGGCGGCGGTGAACGTCACGGTCAACGGCGCCGCGCCGCGAACCGGCGTCGCCGTGACGCCGCACGGCCCGCCCGCGGCGTGCGAGGCAGGCGCGAACACGAGCGCCGCCAGCGCGGCGAGACCGATGCGGCGCACCGTCAGAATGTAGATGACGCCTCAGCCGTTGATCGTGACCGCGAGGACGAGCGCGACGAGGTTGAACGCGGCGTGCACGAACATCCCCGGGATGACGCTGCGCGTCTCGGAGCGGATCCACGCGAGCACGCTCCCGAACACGGCGATCACCGGCAGCGAGACGACGAGGCCGTGTGCGAGCCCGAACAACAGTCCGACCGCGACGATCGCCGGCCACCGCCCGAAGCGCTCGAGGAGGGAGTAGCCGAGCCCCCGGTAGGTCAACTCCTCGACGAACGGGATCACGGTGCAGATGACGAGCCCGTTGACCACGTAGGCCGTCGCGTGCGCCGGCTCCCAATGCGTCGGCGTCAAGCCCTGCTCGTTGCCCGGGTGGGTCACGGCGCCGTAGATCACCTCGAAGACGTAGATGGCCACGAAGGCGGCCGCGGCAAGACGAAGTGCGCGGCCGACCCTCACGGGTCGTCGCAGGGCGAGCAGGTCGCGCGCCCGGACCGCCAGGCCGAGGACGAGCAGCAGGATGATCGCGTCCTGCACGACACCCCCCACCGCGGTCGACCAGTGGTAGAGGATCTGCGGGTCGGGCTTGCCCTCGGTGGCGCGTCCGGCGTAGGCGATCGCGATCATCAGACCGACGAGCAGGAGCCAGCCCGCGAGCCGCGCCGGTTCGTCCATACGATGTGCCGGCGCCGTGCCCGATCGCCTGTTCACTCCCGACGAGGCTAACAGCGCCCTCGCCGAGGTGCGCCCGGCTGCCGAGCGTCTCGTCGCGCTGCGCGAGCGCATGCGCGAGCTCGAACGAACCCAGGGCGACCTCGTGACGGCGATCGGCGGCAACGGCGGCGGCTACGCGGCCAGCGACCTCAACTCCGCCCAGGCGGAGTTCCAGGGCCTGGCGGAGGCTGCCCTTGCGTGCGCCGAGCGGCTCGAGGAGCTCGGCGTCTCGTGAAGGACTTCGATCTCGGCCTGCTCGACTTCCCGGCGCTGCACGACGGGGAGGTGGTCGAGCTTTGCTGGCACCCGGGCGAGGAGCGGGTCGCGTTCTGGCACCGTGTCGGCGAGGGATACGCCGGGCGGAAACCGATCGACTGGGACGAATAGACCTCTGTGCTCGGGATGGAACCGCTCTGGCAACACCTGACGATCGCGGCGGCCGTGATCCTGGCCGCGTGGCTGGCCGCCCGCCTCGTCGACTGGCGGATCTCGCGTCACGACCTCCCGGCCGAGGCCGTCACGCGCTACCGGGTGCTGCGCCGCCTTGTCGTCGCCGCGATCGCTTCGTCGGGCGTGATGTCCGCGCTGCTCGTGATCCCGCAGGTGCGCGCGGTCGCCGGCGGCGTGCTGGCGTCGTCCGCCGTCGTCGGGCTCGTCGTCGGCTTCGCCGCGCAGCGCACGATCGGCAACCTCGTCGCGGGGCTGTTGATCGCGATCGCCCAGCCGCTGCGGCTTGGCGATGAGGTGGAGGTGCAGGGCGTGCGCGGCGTCGTCGAGGAGATCGGCTTGACGTACACGTGGCTGCGCACAGAGTCCGGTGACCGGCTCGTCGTGCCGAACGAGAAACTCGCCTCGGATAGCATCCGCAACTTCACGATCCGAGGTCGAGAGACAGTGGCGGAGGCGACGGTGGAGGTCCCGCTCGGCTCGGGGCTGGCGGAGCTGCTCGCGGCACTCGAGGGTGACGGAGACGAGGCGTACGTGAGCGGCCTGTCGGCCGACCGCGCGACCATCCTCGTCCGCCGTCGGGTGCCGAACGAAGCCGCGGTCGAGCGCGCCGCGAGCGATCTGCGCGCCTCGCGGCGGCTCGCACGACATGGCGTCGGCTTGACGAGCCAGCGAGTGAGCCGCCGCAGCCGTCACGACGATCTCGACTTCATCCTCGCGCAGCGCGGCCGGAAGCGGAAGCGCGGCTCGCGGATCAGGCGCCGCCGCCGCGCCGGGCTGATCGTCGCCACCCTGGCGATCGTCGTCGTGATCACCGTGCTCACGCTCGGTATCGGCGCGGGAGCGGCGCTCTCCGAGGGCTGCAATCTGAACTCGCTGCAGGCCGGTGGAGATCGGCGCAGAACTCATTCGTCTACGCGCGCGACGGCTCGCTGCTCGGCTCGATCCCGGCCGAGCGGAACCGCGAGCCGGTGGCGACTGCGGCGATGTCGAAGTGGCTGCCGCTGGCGACGGTCGCGATCGAGGACCGCCGCTTCTACCAGCACGGCGGCGTCGACTACGTGGGCATCGCTCGTGCCGCCTGGAAGGACATCACCGCCGGCAAGGTCGTCGAGGGCGGCTCGACGATCACGCAGCAGCTCGTCCGCAACCTCTACACCGGACGCGAGAAGACGTTCAACCGCAAGCTCAAGGAGGCGTGCCTCGCGATCAAGCTGTCGCGCAAGTGGTCGAAGCAGGCGATCCTCGAACGAGTACCTGAACACCGTCTACTACGGCAACCACGCCTACGGGGTCGAGGCCGCGTCGCAGACGTACTTCTCGAGGCACGCCAAGGACCTCACGCTGCTCCAGTCGGCGCTGCTTGCGGGCCTCCCGCAGGCGCCGTCGGATGTACGACCCGTTCCACAACCCGCAGGCAGCGCTCGAGCGCCGCGACGAGGTGCTGCCGCGCTGCTGCGGAGCGGGGACGATCACACCGCGGCAGTACGGCACGCGATCCGGGCGAGGTCGCTCGGGCTCGAAGCCGGGCCGTATCTACACGCGCATCAAGCAGCCGTACTTCTTCTCGTACGTGATCGACGAGCTCGAGCGCCAGTACGGCGCGAGCACCGTGCGCGAGGGCGGGCTGAAGGTCTACACGACGATCGACCCGCGCCTGCAGCGCCTCGCGATCAAGGCGATCCGCGACGTCCTGCCGTACACGACCGATCCGGCGGCGGCGATCGTCTCGGTCGAGCCGGGCACCGGTGCGATCCGCGCGATGACGGCGGTCGTGCGCAAGTCCGGGCAACCAGTTCAATCTCGCCGCGCAGTCGGCGCGTCAGGCGGGCTCGACGTTCAAGACCTTCGTGCTCGCGTCGGCGATCGAGAAGGGAGTCGACCCGGACTCGACGTACTACACCTCCGCGCCGTTCACGTGCTCGATCGGGCCCTGGTGCAGCGCCGGCAAGCCGTGGGAGGTGCACACCTACGACAACTCCTACAGCGGACCCAGTCGGTCACGCGCGCGACGCTGCAGTCGGACAACATCGATCTACGCGCAGCTGACCCTCGACGTCGGCCCGAACTACGTCTGGAACTTCGCGCGCCGGCTCGGCGTGCACATGTCGCCGAACAAGCCGGTCGCCTCGATCGGGCTCGGCTCGCTCGCCGTCTCGCCGCTCGACATGGCCGCCGCCTATGCGACCTTCGCCGCGCTCGGCGATCTACGCGAAGCCGATGGCGATCACGAAGGTGATCCTGCCCGGCGGCAAGGTCGACACGTCGAGCGGCTGGGGCAAGCCGCAGACGAAGCGCGCCGTCTCGCAGGCGGTTGCCTGGAAGGTGACCGACATCCTCGGCCAGAACGCGCTCTACGGCACCGGTGCCGGCTCGGGCGACGGCATCCATCCGAACGCGGGCAAGACGGGCACGACCGAGAACCACGCCGACGCCTGGTTCGACGGCTACACCCGCCAGCTCTCGACAGCGGTCTGGATGGGATACCAGCAGGGAGAGATGCCGATGACGAGCGTGCACGGCCAGTCGGTAGCCGGCGCCACGTTCCCGGTTCCGATCTGGCACGAGTACATGGCGGCCGCGCTCTGGAACCACAAGGTGCTCGAGTTCCAGACGCCCGACCACTACCCGTCGTACCGCTCGCTCACGAAGGGCGACTGGGGCACCGTCGCAGTACTACGCTCCACCGCCCACCACGACCACGACGACGACCGTCCCGGCGAAGCCCGTGAAGCCGTCCCGGCCGCCGACCGGCCTACATTAGGCGCCCGAGGAGCTCGCGCCAGCGGGCGCCGAGCACGACGCGCGACGCGCGCTCGACGAACACCTGCCGACCGCCCGCTGAGAGCCGGGTTCGCAGCTCCTCGTCGCCTGCCAGCCGAACGATCGCCGCCGCGAGTGCGTCGGCGTCGGCAGGCGGCACGAGCAGCGCCGACTCGCCGTCACGCAGCAGCTCGCGCGCAGCAGCCGTGTCGGCGGTGACGATCGGCGCTCCCGTCGCGAGCGCGTCGAAGACGGCGGGTGGGATCGCGCGCGACTCCCGGAAGCTCGCGAGCACGATGCCGGCGTGCGCGACAGCGATGCCGAGGTCGTCGGTCGCGAGCTCGCCCGGCACGACGATCTGGACCGGGACGTCGTGGAACGACGCCGCCGTCTGGACGACATCCGCCGAGCCGTCGCCCGGCAGGCCCGTGGCGAAATGCACGGCCGTGAACGGATAGGTCGGCGACCAGGGATGGCGGAACAGCTCCTCGTCCGCGCCGAGGAACACGGAGGCGACGTTTCGCGCGCCGAGCGATTGCAGGTACGCCGCCTCGGTGTCGGTGCCGCAGACCACGAGGTCGGGCATGCGCAGCGCCCGCAGGTCGACCGCCCGCAGCAGGGTCGCAGCGGTGGAGCGTGCGCGGAAGCGGCGCCGCACGCCGATCAGCTCGTCCTCCAGCGAGAGCACCGCGTCGAAGACGAGCGGCCTGCCGCCCGCGACGCGTCGCGCCCGGGGGACGTCGAAGTGACCGGGATAGCCGACGATCACGACGTCGAACTCGCGACGCCGCGGCACGAGCAGCTTGCTCTCGGCGGCGAACACGCTGAGCGCGCCGACGAGGCCGTGCCCGCGGACGTCGGCGCTCCGCTCCACCACGTCGACCTCTGCCGCCCGCAGCGCCGCGATCGCGTTGACGTTGCGCGGGTGCTCGCGGTCGTACGTGCCGAAGTAGAGCGCCTTCACCGCGCGAGCTCCCGCTCGAGCGCTGCCCCGTCGGCCGGCCGCATCGCCGGGTCCTTCGCGAGCGCGACGGTGGCGAGCTGCGCGAGGAGCGGACGTGCCTCGGGACGCAGCGTGGCGACGAGTGGCGGCTGTTCGTCGCGGTGCATGCGCACGAGCTCCATCGCGTTGCGCGAGAGGAACGGCAGGCGGCCGGTCAGCATCCGGAACAGAATGACGCCGAAGGAGTAGACGTCGCTCTGCGGGTCCCGCCGTCGCGCCGGCGGCCTGCTCCGGGGAGATGTAGGAGGCGGTGCCGAGCACGGTCCCGGCATCCGTGACGGCGTGCGTGTCGACCAGTCGCGCGATCCCGAAGTCGGCGATCTTCGGCCGGCCGCCGCCGTCGAAGAGCACGTTCGCCGGTTTCAGGTCACGGTGCACCAGCCCTCTGCCATGCGCGTGGGCGAGCCCGGCCGCGAGCCCTGCCGCGATCCGGTGCGACTCGTCGTCCGTCAGCGGCACGTCGGGTGTGAGCATCTCCTCCAGCGAGCCTCCCGTCAGCAGCTCGAACACCATGAACGGTGCGCGGCCGTCCCCACCGTAGTCGCGGAGCGCGCAGATGTTCGGGTGCGAGAGCATCGCCGCCGCCCGGGCCTCCCGTTCGAAGCGAGCCGGGTCGGCCGCCGGGGAGAGCACCTTGACCGCGACGCGAGTGTGCTCCTGTGTGTCGTCGGCGAGCCAGACCGCGCTCAGCCCGCCGCCACCGAGGGGCTCGAGCAGGCGGTAGCGCCCCGCGATCAGCTCCCCGGCCACGGAGCGGATTATCGTGCTCGGCGTGAGGGGCCAACTCTCGATCGACGAAGCACTCTCGCTCGTGCTCGCGCGGGTGCAGCCGCTCGAGACCGAGGACGTCCCGGTCGGTCAGGCTGCGGGCCGCGTTCTCGCCGAAGCGGCGGCTGCAACCGTCGACCTGCCGCCGTTCGACAGCTCGGCGATGGACGGGTTCGCAGTTCGCGTGACGGATACGCCCGGGCGGCTCCGCGTCGTCGGACAGTCGGCTGCAGGTGGCCCGTTCGAGGAGCGGCTCGGCCCGGGTGAGGCCGTCGCGATCTCGACCGGAGCGGTCGTTCCGGCGGGCGCCGACGGCGTCGTCCCGATCGAGGAGGTGCAGGTCGAGGACGAGACCGTCACTGTCGCCGCGGTCGCGGCGGGAGCGCACGTGCGCCGCCGGGGCGGCGACGCAGCTGCCGGGTCGCCGATCGTCCCGGCAGGCGCGCGGCTCGGGCCGGCCCAGATCGGCGCGCTGGCGGCTGCAGGTGCCGGCGTCGTGCGCGTCGCCCGGCGACCCCGGGCCGCGGTGCTCGCGACCGGCAGCGAGCTGCGCCCGCCCGGTTCGGCGCTCGCCCCGGGGCAGATCTACGAGGCCAACACCCCGCTGCTCGCGGCGCAGCTCGACCGCGCCGGCGCCGTCGTCGAGCTGCTCGACCCCGTTGCGGACGACGCCGAGCACACCCGGGCCGCGCTCGCGCGCGGGCTCGAGGCGGACCTCCTCGTCACGTCGGGGGGCGTCTCGGTGGGGCCGCACGATCTCGTCCGCGGTCTGCTCGCTGAACTCGGGGTCGAGGAGGTCTTCTGGCGGGTCGATGTGCGACCCGGCCGCCCCGTCGCCTTCGGCGTCCGAGGAAGGACGCTGGTGTTCGGGTTGCCGGGGAACCCGGTCTCCTCGCTCGTCGGCTGCGAGTTGTTCGTGCGACCCGCCGTGCTCGCCCTCCAGGGAGCGACCGAGCCGGGGCCGCGGTACCTGCCCGGCCGGCTCGGCAACGCGGTGCGGCGCGACGCGCGGCGTGCGCAACTCGTCCGCGCGCGCTCGCGCGTCGAGGTTGACGGTGTCGTGCTCGACACGTTGCAGGGCCAGGAGTCGCACATGATCGCCACCTCGTCCGCCGCCGACGCTCTCGTGCTGGTCGAGAGCGGCGCCGGCGATCTGCCGGCCGGCACGTTCGTGCGCTACCTCAGCCTGTGACGCGCCGCTCGCGCAGCGTCAGCACGATCGCGCGGACGAGACCGCGCAGCGGACCGCGCGCGGGTCGCTCCCGCGGCGACGGATACGGCGCGTAGCGACCGGCCGCCGCGGCCGCCAGCTGCGCGGCGCACGCGCCCGCGGCGAGGACGGTCGTCGACCGCCGGCACGCCGACGTAGCCGACGGCTGCGAGCTCGAGCAGCGTACCACGGCGCGTCGAGGCCGAGCCCGAACCGGAACGCGAGCGAGCCGAGCAGGATCGCCGGGCCTGCCAGTCCGGCGACGAAGACGATCGCGCGTGCCGGTCCCCGGCCGCTTCGCACCTGCGGCAGCCAGAGCCACGCGTGCAGTGCAGGCAGCGCGAAGACGAGCGCGAACGGGTTTGTTGCCAGAACTAGCAACGCGACGAGCCCGAGTGCGAGCAGCGCGACCGTCTCGCCTGCGAGCAGCTCGTCCGGCCCGACCTCGCGCCGCGGCACGAGCCGCTGCCGGCCGACGATCCACCCCGCCCCGAGCAGCGCCACGAAGGTGATCAGCGCGAGCACCGGCCAGTCCCCGGCCTGAGGCGACGCCGGATTGGGTGGGCGGTCCGGCCCCGTGGGCCAGGCGCCGAGCGCCTTGAAGCCGTAGAAGGCCAGGCCGACGAACAGCCAGAAGGCGAGCCTGCTGCGCAGAGCACCGACGGCCGGGCCGAGCGGGATGCGCCGCCGCCGGCAGTGTGCGAACAGGTCGACGACACCGACGAAGAACGGGATCAGGAGCGCCGACGAGCAGGAGCTCGATCGCCCAGCCTCGAACGACGCGTGCGCCGGCCCAGACGAAGCTCGTCGTGCCCTGCGTCAGCTCGAGCCCCTGGTCGAGCGATCCGAGCAGTTGCTGCGCGGACCGGCCGATCCCGGCCAGATGTGCGCCGTCGAGCAGCGCCGGCCGGTCGGTGAACGCGTCGGGTGGCCGCTCGCCCGCGCTCGTGAGCGTCAGCGCCGGCACGCCGCGCGCCACGAACGGCCCCTGCTCGTAGAAGGTCAGCGGGAACGCCAGATCGATCAGCTGACCCGCGATGCTCGCCCGCCGCGGCGGGCTGCCGGTCTGCTCGAGCATGCGCTTCGCCGCGGTCTCGACGAGTGTCGCCGCCGGTGAGCGTGGCGTGTCGCCGGTGATCACGATGCGCGGCGCGCCGCGGCCCGCGATCGCGGCGAGGTTGACGGTCGCGACGACGTGGAAGGGCAGCCGGCTCGCGAAGCGCTCGGCGCCGAGCCCACCGAACGCCCCGCCGTCGGTCGAGAGGAAGACGAGCGTGTGCACCGGCCGGACCCGGTCGGAGGCCGACGCCCCGCCCTGCGCCGCGCCGGTCGTCGCGTAGCTCGCGTGCGAGCTCGATCAACGTCGCCGTCCCGGATGCGTCGTCGTCGGCGCCGGGGCCGATGCCGGTGTTGTCGCGGTGCGCCATCACGACGATCGCGTCGGACGAGCGGCCGCGCGCGATCGCCCAGATGTTCTGCAGCCGCACGCGGCCGAGGCCCGGCACGCGCTGCTGCCAGGTGTCTGCCGTCGACCGGCGAGGCCGTACGGCGCCATCTGCTCGCGGAACCAGGTGGCGGCTGCGAGCGCCCGTGCGCTGCCGGGCGGCCGCGCCGGGAACGTGCGCGCGAAGTCGACCGCGAGCGTGCGCGTCGCCGGGCCGTCGAAGCTCGGCGGCAAGAGCGGTGCGGGCAGCGGCGCCGGGCGCGTGATGCTGAACGCGAGGATCAGCAGCGGCAGCGAGACGACGAGGAGCGCGCTGCGGTAGAGGCGGCCGTCGACCGGGCGCTCGAGCGAACCGCGCCGCGGCCGGCGCCGCGGGGCGCGAGCGGGTGAGGGAGGCATGCAGGGCTACAGTAAGCCAGGCACGCGCAGGAAACACCGATGGCCGATCCCTCACCCACGATCCTGCTCGTCGACGACGAGGACTCGGTCCGGAAGGTGCTCGCCTTTCCGCTCGAGCGCGACGGCTACACGGTCGTCCAGGCCGCCGACGGCGAGGAGGCGCTGCGCCAGTTCGCCGAGCAGGCGGTCGATCTGGTCGTGCTCGACATCATGCTGCCGCGCCTCGACGGGCTCGAGGTCTGCAAGCGGCTGCGGGCGTCGAGCACCGTGCCGATCATCATGCTGACGGCCCGCGACGACGAGCTCGACAAGGTGATCGGCCTCGAGCTGGGCGCCGACGACTACATCACGAAGCCGTTCTCGATCCGCGAGTTCCGCTCGCGCGTCCGCGCGCTGCTGCGGCGGGCGCGGGCGCCGCATGTCGCCGGCGAGGGCGCTGACGAGCTGATCGAGCACGACGGCCTCGCATCGACGTGCCGCGACGGGTGGTCGAGGTGCGCGGCGAGCCCGTGCAGCTGACGTACGTCGAGTTCGAGCTGCTCCGCACCCTGGCCGGGCATCCCGGCCGCGTCTTCAGCCGCCGGATGCTGCTCGAGGCGCTCTGGAAGAGCGCCGACTACCGCGATCCACGCACGATCGACGTGCACGTCCGCCACCTGCGGGAGAAGCTCGAGGCGGAGCCGCGCTCACCCGAGTACATCCTGACGGTGCGCGGGGTCGGCTACCGCTTTCGCGACAGGTGACGTCGTTCCGAGGCGTTCGCGGGCGGCTCGCGCTGGCGCTGCTCGCGGTCGTCCTCGGCGTGCTCGCGATCGTCTACCTGATCGTCGTCCCGTCCTATCGCTCCTCGCTCGCGAACAACGAGCTGAACGGCCTCTCCGCCTCGCTCCGCTCGATCGTGCCGAGCTTCCCGGCCGAGTCGTACCTGAAGCAGGAGTTCGCCTCGAACGCCGGGCCCCGCGTCAACGCCCGGGTGGTCGTCTACGACCTGCAGAACATCACCCCGGCGCTGCTCGAGCCGGTGGCGGACTCGGATCTCGACACGAACTCCTCGGACGTCGAGAACGATCCCGTCGCGTTCGACGCGATCCGTAAGCAGACGCTCGCGCGGGGTCTCGTCTCACGCTCCGGCCAGACGTACGCCGAGGTCGCCTATCCGATCGGCGCCTCGGTGGTGCTGCTCGCAGTCGTCGCTCCACGACCAGCTGCAGGTCGTCTCTGTCGTGCGTCGTCGCGTCTTCGAGGCCGGGGCGCTTGCGACCGTCTTCGCCGTGCTGCTCGGCTACGCCGGCGCGAGCGCGTTCTCGCGCCGCATCCGCCGGCTCGAGCACGCCGCCGACCTGATCGCCTCGGGCAGCTTCGACGAGCCGGTCGTCGACCACGGCGCCGACGAGCTCGGCCAGCTTGCACGCTCGTTCGAGCGGATGCGGCTCCGGCTCTCGTACCTCGACCGGGCCCGCGGCGAGTTCATCGCCAACGCCTCGCACGAGCTCCGGACGCCGCTCTTCTCGCTCGCCGGCTTCCTGGAGCTGCTCGACGACCCCTCGCTCGACGACGCGACCCGGGCCGAGTTCCTGGGCCAGACGCGCGAGCAGGTGACACGGCTGACCAAGCTCGCGACCGACCTGCTCGACCTCTCGCGGCTCGACGCCGGCCGGCTCGGCGTCGCCGCCGAGGCGATCGACCTCTCGGAGCTCGCCGACGAGCTCGCGGCCGAGTTTCGCGCCCGCGCGGCCACCGTGGAGCACCCGCTGCTGCTCGCGCCCGAGCCGCCGGTGCCGGCGGTCGGCGACGCCGAGCGCGTCCTGCAGATCGGGCGCATCCTGGTCGAGAACGCCCTTGTGCACACGCCTTCCGGGACGACGGTGCGCGTCTCGACGGCGCTCGACGGCGGGCGCGCGACGCTCACCGTCGCGAACGACGGGCCCGGGATCCCGCCCGGCGCCGAGCAGCACATGTTCGAGCGCTTCGCCCGCCTCGAGGGTGCCAGGGCGTCCGGGAGCGGCCTCGGCCTGGCGATCGGGCGCGAGCTCGCAGAGCTGATGGGCGGCCGGATCGAGCTCGACTCGCAGAACGGCTGGACGCTGTTCACACTGGCCTTGCGGGCCGACGGTTTCACGTGAAAACGGCGCTACAGTGAGCGCGGTGCGCGCCGGCCCCGTGGCAGCAGTCGCCTCGCTTGCCGCGATCGTGGGCGGTGCGGCCGTGCTGCTGGTCGCGAGCCTCGCCGGCTGGCTCGGCGGCGACACGACACGAACGGTGGTCGTCCGCCAGACGGTCGAGGGGGCGGGGACGCCGTCGGCCGTCGTGGCCCCGCGGCCGCTGCTCGGCAACGGCTTCCAGCCGGCCCAGATCTACCGCAGGCGTTCGAGCGGGGTCGTCACGATCGTCTCCTACTTCGCGAGCCCGGAGGGCAGCGCGGGCCAGGGATCGGGATTCGTCGCCGCGGCCGACGGGACGATCCTGACGAGCGCGCACGTGATCACGAGTACCGGCCAGGGCGCGAACGCGAAGACGCAGGCGGCGCAGAAGGTGTACGTCGAGTTCGCCGACGGCGACCGCGTCCAGGCGCGGGTGATCGGCTACGACCTGTACGACGACGTCGGCGTGCTGAAGGTCGATCCCGCCGCGCACGCGGTCTCGCCGGTGCCGCTCGGCGACTCGAGCCGCGTCGTCGTCGGTCAGCCCGTGGCGGCGATCGGCAGCCCGTTCGGCAACGTCGACTCGCTCTCGGTCGGCGTCGTCTCGGCAGTGCGGCGCTCGATCCCGTCGCTGACGTCGCGCTACAACCTCGTCGACGCGATCCAGACGGACGCGCCGATCAACCACGGCAACTCGGGCGGCCCGCTCTTCGACGCCCGCGGCCGGGTGATCGGGATCAACGCCCAGATCCGCTCGAGCGGCAGCGTATCGGGGTTCGAAGGCGTCGGCTTCGCCGTCCCGATCGACTCCGCGAAGCGGTCGTTGCAGCAACTCCAGAGCTCGGGCAGCGTCGAGTACGCCTATGTCGGGATCACGACCGAGAACCTGACTCCGGCGATCGCCCGCACGTTCGGCTATGCCGCGCAGCAGGGCGCGTTGATCGACGTCGTCCACGACGGCAGCGCTGCGGCGAGGGCAGGCCTGCGCGGCAGCGACCACGACGTGATCTACCAGGGTCTCGACATCAAGCTCGGCGGCGACGCGATCGTCGCGATCGACGGCATCCCGGTGCGTCAGGCCGAGGACGTCGTGCGGATCGTCACACAGCGCCTGGTGCCGGGTGAACGGGCCGCGTTCACGGTAGTCCGCGGGACGCATAGGCGTGTCGTCACCGTCACGCTGACCCGCCGGCCGGCGGGGTAGCGGCGACGCGTGCGAGGTTTCGGCAGGATCTCTCGAGGTTGGCGCGCCGTTTTACCGGGTAAGGTCACGGTCGATGCAGGCTGCGGTCGCTGACGGCGTGGAGACGATGCAGGCCGTCCGGCTGACGATCCCGGCCAAGCCCGAGTACATCACCCTCGGCCGGCTCGCCCTCGCCGGCCTGGCGCTCCTTCGCCCCGCGCAGTTCTCGGAGGAGGTGCTCGGCGACGTCAAGCTCGCGCTGACCGAGGCGTGCACCAACTCGGTGCGCCACGCCTACGGCGAGGGCGACGGCTCGGTCGCGATCACGTACGAGCTGCACGTCGACCGGCTGGTCGTCGAGGTGGTCGACGAGGGCGGCGGCTTCGTGCCCGGGCAGGAGCCCGCGATTGCACACGCGGGCGCGGCGGACGACCTCGCCGTCGGTGGGCTCGGGCTCGCGATCATCGACGCCATCTCCGACGAGCTTGCGATCACGAAGGGCGGCGACGGGGGCTCGACGCTGCGGTTCGTCAAGCGCCTCAGCTGAGACGTTGCTGCAGCTGGTCAACGTAGGCCGCAGGTCGCTCGCCGACTACGCGTCGCTCGCCTCGCGTGGTCTCGCCGAGGAGATCAAGCGGCTCGCCGAGCCGCTGCAGGGCAAGCGGGTGGTGCACGTCTCCGCAACGGCGTTCGGCGGCGGTGTGTCGGAGATCAACTACACGCTCGTGCCGCTGATGTGCGACGCCGGGCTCGACGTCGAGTGGCGCGTCATGCGCGGGGCGGACGAGTTCTACGCCGTCACGAAGACGATCCACAACGCGCTCCAGGGTGACCCGCGAACGCTCACCGCGGAGGATCGGGAGATCTTTGCGCGGTACAACGCGCAGAACGCGGCGGAGCTGCCGGCCGCTGACTACGACTACGTGATCGTCCACGATCCGCAGCCGGCCGCGATGATCGAGGCGTTCCCTGACGGCGGGCCGAAGTGGATCTGGCGCGGGCACATCGACTTCTCGACGCCGAACCAGGAGGTCTTCGACGTGCTGTTGCCGTCGCTGCGGCGCTACGACGCGAGCATCTTCCACCTGCGCGAGTACGTCCCGCATGACGCGGGTCTGCGCACGGTTGCCGTCTGGCCACCGGCGATCGACCCGCTGCAGCCGAAGAACATGGCGCTCGCACCGGAGGACGCCACGTACATCGTCGACCAGTTCGGGATCGACGTCGAGCGACCGCTGATCACGCAGGTCTCGCGCTTCGATCCGTGGAAGGACCCGCTCGGGGTGATCGACGCCTACCGGCAGGTGAAGCGCCGCATCCCCGAGGTGCAGCTGGCGCTCGTCGGCTCGATGGCGCACGACGATCCCGAGGGTTGGGACTACTACCACCGCACCGTCGAGCACGCCGACGGCGACCCCGACATCCACGTCCTCAGCAACATGAACAGCGTCGGCGCAGTCGAGGTCAACGCCTTCCAGGTGCAGTCCGACGTCGTCGTCCAGAAGTCGACGAAGGAGGGGTTCGGCCTGACGGTGACCGAGGCGCTCTGGAAGGGCAGGCCCGTCGTGGCCGGCCGCGTCGGCGGGATCGTTGTCCAAATAGACGACGGGGAGACGGGCTGGCTGGTGTCGGACGTCGATGAGTGCGCGCAAGCCTGCGTCGAGATCCTGCGCGACCCGACCGAAGCGCACCGGCGCGCGTTGAAGGGCAAGGAGCAGGTCCGGCGGCGCTTCCTGACGCCGCGCCTGCTTCGCGACTGGCTGGTTCTCTTCAATCTCCTCGCGGGCAACGACACCGGGTCGAGCTCGGTCGTGATCGTGTGAGCAGGCCGCTGATCGTCGTCTCGAACCGCGGCCCTGTCACGTACCACCGCGACGTGAACGGAGCGAGGGTCACCGGGCGAGGCGGCGGCGGACTCGCGACCGCGCTCCGTGGGCTCGCCGACGCGCACGACGTGACGTGGATCGCGAGCGCACAGACGGAGGAGGACCGTGAGGTCGCCGCCGCCGGCGAGGCCGACGAGGGGGTCGTGCTGATCGCGCACGACCGCGCGGCGTACGACCGCTACTACAACGTCGTCGCCAATCCGCTGCTCTGGTTCCTGCAGCACTCGCTCTGGGGGCTTGCGACCCGGCCCGACATCGACCGCGACGTCCACGAGGCGTGGCGCACGGGGTACGTCGCAGTGAACGCGGCATTCGCGGAGGCGGTTGTTGCCCAACTGGACAATGAGCCGGACGCGATCGTCTTCTTCCACGACTACCACCTGTATCTCGCGCCCAGAATGGTGCGCGACGCCCGGCCCGACGCGGTGCTCGCGCAGTTCGTCCATATCCCGTGGCCGGCCGACTGGAGCGTGCTGCCGAAGCAATGGCGCGACGCGATCTTCGACGGCCTGCTCGCGAACGACGTCGTCGGTTTCCACACCGAGCGGTGGGCACACAACTTCCTGACCGCGCTGCGGCGACCCGGAGCACGACGCGTGTCACGCACCACCCGATCTCGGTCGACGTCGCCGAGTTCGATGCGCTCGGCGTCAGCGACCCGACGTGCTCGCGCGGAGCGGGCGCTCCTCGCCGACCGGCCGGAGAAGCTGATCGTGCGCGTCGACCGCACGGATCCGTCGAAGAACATCGTGCGCGGCTTCAAGGCGTTCCGCCTGCTGCTCGAAGAGCATCCCGAGTGGCGCGGGCGCGTCTCGATGCTCGCGCTGCTCGACCCGTCACGGCAGGCGATCCCGGAGTACGTCGAGTACCTCGCCGCCGTCGAGCGCGAGGTGGCGGAGATCAACGACCGGTTCGGGCGTCCCGGCTGGCTACCCATCGACCTGCAGGTCGAGGACGACTTCCCGCACTCGGTCGCCGCGTACAAGCAGTACGACGTCCTGTTCGTGAATGCGGTCTACGACGGGCTCAACCTCGTCGCCAAGGAGGCCCCGCTCGTCAACACGCGTGACGGCGTGCTCGTGCTCTCGGAGAACGCGGGGGCGCACGAGGAGCTGTCGGACTGGGCGCTCTCGGTCAACCCGTTCGACGTGGCGGGGCAGGCCGACGCGCTCCACGAGGCGCTGACGATGGACCAGCGCGAGCGCGCCCGCCGGGCCGAGGCGATCTGCGAGCACGTGCGCGCAAACGACGTCGGCGCCTGGCTCGCGGCCCTGCTCGCCGACATCGAGCACGCGTCGCGTAACGTGCGGCGATGAGCGAGCTCTCGCATGTCGACGAGCGGGGGCCGTGCGGATGGTCGACGTCGGCGGGAAGCCGTCGCAACGCCGTCGCGCGGTGGCTCGCGCCGTCGTCCGGATGGCGCCGGCGACGGCTGCGCGGCTCGGCGACCTGCCGAAGGGCGACGCGCTCGCGACCGCGCAGCTCGCCGGGATCATGGCGGCGAAGCGCACCGCCGAGCTGATCCCGCTCTGCCACCCGCTGCCGCTGACCGCACGTCGCCGTCTCGCTTGCGGTCGGCGACGACGGCGTCGAGATCACCGCGGCGGCCGAGACGACCGCGCAGACCGGCGTCGAGATGGAGGCGCTGACCGCCGCCTCGGTGGCGGCGCTGACGATCTACGACATGGCGAAGGCGATCGACAAGGCAGATGACGTTCTCGGTCGAGCTCGTCGAGAAGGTGAAGGAGTGAACGCCGCCGTCCTGACCGTGTCGGATCGCGTCTCGCGCGGGGAGGCGGACGACTGCGAGCGGCGACGCGCTCGCCGAGCTGCTGCAGGCCGACGGGTACGACGTCGCGCGGCGCGTCGTCCCCGACGAGCACGGTCAGATCGCGGCCGCGATCGAGGAGCTGGCGGCGAGCGCGTGCCGTCGTCCTGACGACCGGCGGCACGGGCTTCGCCCCGCGCGACGTCACACCCGAGGCGACGCGCGCGGTGCTCGAGCGCGAGGCGCCGGGCATCGCCGAGGCGCTTCGCGCCGACTCGATCGCGAAGACGCCGCACGGGCTGCTCTCGCGGGGAGTCGCGGGCGTCGTCGGCCGCACGCTCGTCGTCAACCTGCCGGGCTCGCACGGGCGGCTGCCGCGACGGCTACGCCGTGCTCGCGCCGGCGCTCGCGCACGCGCTTGTCGCTGCTCGCCGACGAGCCGACCGAGCATCGCCAGTCATGAGGGTGGCGCGCCTCTACTACCGGCTCGTCAAGTTCGAGCACACGATCTTCGCGCTGCCGTTCGCGTACGTCGGCGCGTTCCTCGCCGTCTCGGGCGTCCCGTCGGCGCACGACCTGCTGTGGATCACGCTCGCGATGGTCGGCGCGCGCTCGCTCGCGATGGCGCTGAACCGGCTGATCGACGCCGGCATCGACGCGGCCAACCCGCGGACCGCGACGCGCGAGCTTCCGTCCGGCGCACTGACGACGGCGGCCGTCGCCGCCTTCTGCGCCGCTGTCGCTCGCCGTCTACCTCGTCGCCGTCTGGCAGCTCGACCCGCTCGTCCGCTGGCTGTCGCCGATGCCGGTGCTCGCGTTCGTCGTCTACCCGTACCTGAAGCGGTTCACGTGGCTCTGCCATCTCTGGCTCGGAGCCGTCGACGGGCTCGCCCCGGTCGGCGCCTGGGCGGCGATCAAGGGCGACCTTCCGTGGCAGGCGTGGGCGCTCGGCGCGGCGGTCGCCGCGTGGGTGGCGGGCTTCGACCTCTTCTACGCGCTGTTCGACGTCGACGTCGACCGGGCGCAGGGCCTGCACTCGTGGGCGACGCGCTTCGGCGAGCGCGGCGCGTTCGCCGGCGCGCGTGCGCTGCACCTGACGACGATCGCCCTGCTCATCGCGGCTGGGGTCGGGCTGGACGTCGGGCCGCTCTACTGGGCGGGCGTGGCGATCGTCGCCGGCCTGCTCTTCTACGAGCACACGCTCGTCCGACCCGACGATCTGCGGCGCCTCGATGCCGCGTTCTTCACGATGAACGGCGTCATCTCGGTCGCGTTCTTCGCCTTCGTCTCGCCGACGTCCTGTGATCGTCGGGCTGCTCCACCCGGGCGAGATGGGCGCCGCGGTCGGCGATGCGCTCGTCGACGCCGGTCACGAGGTGCTGTGGGTGTCGGCGGGGAGAAGCGCCGCCACGGCCGAGCGCGCCGGCCGGTTTCTCGACGCAGGGTCACTGGAGGCGCTCGCCGGCGAGGCGGCGGTGATCCTCTCCGTCTGCCCGCCGCACGCGGCGCTCGAGGTGGCGCGCGGCATCACCGGCTTCGGCGGCGTCTACGTCGACGCGAACGCGATCTCGCCGGCGCGCGCGCGCGGAGATCGGCGCGCTGCACGAGCGGTTCGTCGACGGCGGCATCGTCGGCGTCGCCACCGCGCGAGGCCGACAGCACGACGGCTCTACCTCTCGGGAGCAGAGGCGGCCTGGGTGGCCGGGCTCTTCGCCGGCACGATCGTCGAGGCGCGAGTCGTGCCCGATGCGTCGGCCCTGAAGATGACGTACGCGGCCTGGTCGAAGGGCGGCGCGGCGATGCTGCTCGCGATCCGGGACGTCGCGCGGCACTACGGCGTCGACGAGTCGCTCGCCGCGGAATGGAGCGAGTCGGCACCCGAGCTGCACGAACGGCTCGCCGGGGCCGAGCGGTCGGCAGCGCAGAAGGGCTGGCGCTGGATCGGCGAGATGGAGGAGATCGCCGACACGTTCGGCGCCGCCGGGCAGCCCGACGGGATTCCATCGGGCCGCCGCCGAGGTGTTCCGCCGGTGATCAGCGCCCACGGCCTCGAGAAGCGCTACGGCGGGCGGCGCGTGCTCGCCGGCGTCGACGTCGAGCTCGCAGCAGGGCGGCTTCCTGCTCGTGACGGGCCGGAACGGCTCCGGCAAGACGACGCTGCTCCGCGTGCTCGCCGGCCTCGTCGCGGCCGACGGCGGCGAGCTTCAGATCCCTCCGCGCGAGCACATCGGCTACCTCGGGCACGAGCCGCTCGTCTACCGCGAGCTGACGCCGCTCGAGAACCTGACGCTGTTCGGGCGGCTCTATCGCATACCGGAGCGCGGCGAGCGCGTCGGGATGCTGCTCGAGCGGTTCGGGCTGTGGGAGCGGCGCCACGAGCGGGTGTCGACGTTCTCGCGTGGCATGCAGCAGCGCCTCGGGCTCTGCCGCGCTGCTGCTGCACGACCCGCAACTCGTGTTGCTCGACGAGCCGTACAACGCGCTCGACGCCGAGGGCGCTGCGCTGCTCGACGCGACGCTCGACGAGCGCAGCGCACCTGGGTGGTCGCGACGCACGAGCCGCAGCGCGTCGACGCGCGGGCGACGCGAGAGGTTCGCCTTCGCATGAGCTACGCCGCCGACGTCGGCGCGCTCGCGCGCAAGGACCTGCTGCTCGAGCTGCGCGCGAAGGAGACGCTGCCGTCGATGCTGCTCTTCGTGGTCGCCGCGCTGACGATCTTCCACTTCGCCCTGCCGCGCGGCACCGGCCACCACGCCGCCCTCGGACTGCTCTGGTCGGCGCTCATCTTCACCGCGCTGCTCGGACTGACACGCGCCTTCGTCGCCGAGCGCGAGCAGGGGATGTTCGACGCGCTCGTCCTGACGCCGTGCGACCGGAGCGCGATCTGGCTCGGCAAGTCGATCGCCGTGCTCGCGTTCCTCGCGGCCGCAGAGGTGGTCGCGCTGCCCGCCTTCCAGATCTTCTTCGCCGGGCTCGACGGCCGCACGGTCGCGGCGGTCGCGCTGGCGGACATCGGCATCTGCGCGGTCGGCACGCTGTTCGGCGCGATGGCAGTCGCCGGCCGGGCCCGGGAGCTGCTCCTGCCGCTGCTCTTCCTGCCCGCCGCGATCCCGATCGTCGTCGGCGGGGTCGGCGGCTATCTCTGGTTCCTGGCGCTCTACGACGGGATCTTCGCGCTCCTCGCCTGGGCGCTCTTCGAGTACGTCGTCGCCGAACGATGAGCGGCGCGCAATACCATTGACGCCGTGCGGCAGCTTCTCGACACGAATCGCACCGCGGCCGTCTCCGGCCTGGCGGTCGTGCTCATCGCGGCGTCGCTCGGGCTGATCTTCTTCTACGCCCCGACCGACACCGACCAGGGCTTCTCGCAGCGGATCTTCTACTTCCACGTGCCGATCGCGCTGACCGCGTACGCCTGCTTCGGCTGGGGCGCGTGGAAGGCGCTGCGCGGTGCTGTGGAAGGGCGACCAGCGCGCCGACCTCGAGAGCTACGTCGCGATCCACCAGGGCGTGATCTTCGGCGCGCTCACGCTCGCTCACCGGGTCGATCTGGGCACGGGCGTCGTGGGGCGTCTGGTGGTCGTGGAGCGAGAACCAGCTCGTTCTCTTCCTCGTGCTCTTCCTCTTCTACTGCGCGTACTTCATGCTGCGCTTCTCGCTCGAGCCAGGCCGGCAGCGCGCGAACATGTCGGCGGTCTACGCGCTCTTCGGCGTCGTCCTGATCCCGGTCTCGTTCCTCGCGATCCGGCTCTCGCAGAAGTTCATCCACCCGGTCGTCTTCAACTCGCACGGGCCGCAGATGACCGGTTCGCAGTTCTTCACGTTCTGCGTCTCGCTCGCCGCGATGCTCGCGCTGTTCGCCGCGCTCTACGAGGTCGAGCTCGCCGGCAAGCGTGTCGACGCGCACCTGCGCGAGCTGCGGGAGCTGCTCGCTGCATGAGCCGTAGGCTTGACGGAGGCTCACAAAGAGCGGAGGTGCCGGCTTTGCCGGTGCCGGAGCGGGTATGAGCCCCCCTTCCGAGTGGCACTACGTCGCTGCGGCCTACCTGGTCGTCTTCGTCGCGGTGCTCGTGTGGGTCGCGATCATCGCCGCGAAGCTCGGGCGCCTGCAGCGCGAGCTCGGCGAGCTTGTCGAGCAGGCGCGAGCGCGGGAGCGCGATGGTTGAGGCGCTCTTCTGGCCGGCGCTGCTCGGGTACGGCGAGGCGGCGTTCGCGTACGCCTCCGCTCGGACCACGCGCGCCGCGACCTGGGGCGTCCGGCTCGGCTGGCTCGCGCAGACGGCACTGCTCGCCGTGCAGGCTGCGCACTCGGATGCGTTCCCGTGGTCGAGCTGGGCAGGCTCGCTCAACCTGTTCGTGTGGCTCGTCGTCGGCGCCTACCTGATCTGGGGCTGCCGGCCCCGCTACCGGCTGCTCGGCCTCTCGGTGATGCCGCTCGCCGTGCTGCTGTTCGTCGTCGCGCGGATCGGCGGCGGCACCGGACGCCGGCTCGCGGCCCGACTACGGCAACCTCTTCCTCGTCCTGCACGTCGGGCTCGTGCTCGCCGCGTTCGCCGGGTTCACGCTCGCGGCGGGGCTCGCGGGCTTCTACCTGTGGCAGGAGCGGCGGCTGAAGAGCCGTGCCGCCGACATCCTGCGCCTCAGGCTGCCGCCCCTGCAGTCGCTCGAGCGGCTGGCCCGCCGGACGATCGCCGTCTCGCTGCCGCTGCTCACGGTCGGGCTCGCGATCGGCGTCGTGCGTCAGCGCCGCGACGGCGGTCGCCTCGACGCGCTCGAGGCGGTGACGCTGCTGACGTGGCTGGTGTACGGCGCGATCGTCGTCACCCGGCCAACGGGCCGGCGCGCCGCCTACCTCGCGCTCGGTGGCTTCGCGCTCGTGATCGTCGTCCGTCTCGCACTCGCCGGGGGCCACTTCGCATGACGCTCGCGCTCGTCGGCCTCTCGCACCATGTCGCGCCGGTCGAGCTGCGCGAACGGGTGACGCTCGACCTGGAGCATGCAGCGAGCACTCGCGAGATCGCTCGGCGAGGCGGTGTGCCTCTCGACGTGCAACCGCACCGAGCTCTATCTGACCTCGGCGTCACCGGCCGAGGCCGTCGCGGCGCTCGAGCGGACTCGCCGGGGAGTCGCTCGACGAGCGTGCTGTACCACCTCGCACGAGGAGGCGGCCGCGCAGCATCTCTTCCGCGTCGCGGCCGGTCTTGACTCGCTCGTGCCGGGCGAGGGCGAGATCCTCGGGCAGGTGCGTGCCGCCTTCGAGGCCGCCGAGCCCGGCCCGGTGCTCGACCGTGTCTTCCGGCAGGCGCTCGCGGTCGGCAAGCGCGTCCGCACCGAGACGGCGATCGGCGAGAGCCCCGCGTCGGTCTCGTCGGCCGCAGCCGCGCTCGCGGCGCAGGTCTTCGGCGACCTGACCGGCAGGCGTGTGCTGCTGATCGGCGCGGGCCGCATCGGCGAGCTGGCGGCGGCGAACCTCGCCTCGCGCGGCGCCGAGATCGCCTACGTCGCGAACCGCAGCCCCGACCATGCACGAGAAGCTCGCGCAGCGGTTCGGCGGCCGAGCGCGCTGCCGCTCGACCGAGATCGCCCGCGCAGCTCGGACGACGTCGACGTCGTCGTCTCCTCGACGAGCGCGCCGGACCTCGTCCTGCGCGCAGATGACGTACCGGCTAGGCGGCGCCAGCGCCGCTGTTCTTCATCGACATCGCCGTGCCGCGCGACCTCGACGCCGCGATCGCGCGCCTCGACGGCTGCTTCCTCTACGACATCGACGACCTCGAGGCCGTCGTCGCCGAGACGCTCGCCGGCCGTCGTGCCGAGGCCGAGCGCGCCGAGCAGCTCGTCGCCGAGGAGGCCGAGAGGTTCCGCGCGTGGCGTGCGTCGCTCGACGTCGTGCCTGCGATCGCCTCACTGCGCGCCCGCGCCGAGGAGATCCGGTCGGCCGAGCTGGCGAAGGTCGACGGGCGGGTCAGCGACGACGAGCGCCGCACGCTCGAGTCGGTGACGTCGCAGATCCTGAACAAGCTGCTGCACCTGCCGACCGTCCGGATGAAGGAGGCGGCGGTCAGCGCCGACGGCGCCGCCTACGCCGACGCCGTACGCCACCTCTTCGGGCTCGAGGACGAGCGCACGTGAGCCGCGACGACGAGCGCCGCATCGAGCGGCCGTTGCCGGTCGTGGCACCGTCGGCCTTCCTGCGGGTCCGGCCCGGCAGCGTCCCCTGCGCGGCCGGCCGACGCGCGCAAGGAGCGCGCGCTGTGCTCGTTCGCATCGGCTCACGCGGCTCTAGGCTCGCGCTCACGCAGGCCGAGCAGGCGGCGGCGGCGCTCCGCCGTCCGGGCGTCGAGGTGGCGTTCGTCCCGATCACGACGGCCGGCGACCGTGACCGCACGCGGCCGTTCGGGCGAGATCGGCGAGCGCGGCGTGTTCGTGAAGGAGATCGAAGAGGCGCTGCTCGCCGGCCGCATCGACGTGGCCGTCCACTCGGCGAAGGACATGACGTCGACCGACACGGCGGGTCTCGCCGTCGCCGCGTACCTCGAGCGGGACGACCCGCGCGACGCGCTCGTCGGTGCGGCGGCGATCGTGCCCGGCATGCGGATCGGCACCGCGTGCGCGCGGCGGCGCGCTCAGCTGCTCGCGCACGACGCGACGCTGGCGATCGAGTCGCTGCGTGGCAACGTCGAGACGCGCCTGCGCAAGATGCGTGAGCGCGGCCTCGATGCGATCATCCTCGCCTCGTGCGGCCTCGACCGGCTCGGTCTGAGCGGCGAGATCGGGTTGCGGCTCGAGCCGGAGCTGATGCTGCCCGAGGCCGCGCAGGGTGCGCTCGCGCTGCAGGTGCGCGCCGGCGAGGAGGTGCTCGCGGCGCACGCCGATCACGCCGAGACCCGTCGTCGGGTCGAGCTCGAGCGGCGCTGCGTGGCGTCGATCGGCGGCAGGCTGCCTCGCCCCCGTCGGCGCGCACCACGACGGCACGACCCTGCGCGCACTGATCGCCGACGACGACGGTGCCTGGGTCGAGCACGCGGCCGGCGGCGATCCCGAGCTGCTCGCCGCGCAGCTGCTCGCCGCGCGCGCAGCCCACCTCGCCGCCGCATGAAGGTCGTCGTCACGCGGCCGCGCGCCCAGGCGCAGCCGCTCGTCGACGCGACTCGAGGCGCTGGGAGCCGAGGTCGTCGAGTGCCCGCTGATCGAGATCGAGCGCACGTCCGACGAGCCGATCGACGCCGCGGGCTACGACTGGGTCGATCGTCACGAGCCCGAACGGCGCCGACGAGCTCGCACGGCGTGCATCCGCGACTGCCGCAGATCGCGGCGGTCGGGCCGGGCACGGCCGAGGCGCTCCGCGCGCACGGGGATCGAGCCGGCGTTCGTGCCGCGCCGAGTCGTCGCAGGAAGGCCTGCTGCGCGAGTTTCCCCGGCCGGCGGGCCGGGTGCTCTTCGCGGCTGCGGAAGGCGCGCGGCGCGAGGCCGATCGACGGCGCTCGGCGCCGACTTCGTCGCCGCTCTACCGAACGCGGCTCCTCTCACGCCGCAGCCGCCGGACGGCGACTACGTGCTGCTCGCGTCCGGCTCCGCCGCGCGCGCGTACGCGGGTATCGGCGGCGGCGCTGCCCGCGGTCACGATCGGCCCGGAGACGTCGCGCGTCGCGCGAGCGGCCGGCCTGACGGTCGTCGCCGAGGCCGGCGACGCACGACGTCGATGGCCTCGTCGCGGCCGTGGGCGATCTGATGGACTCCGCCGGATGAGCGTGATCACGTTCCTCACCGACTTCGGCCTCGAGGACGACTTCGTCGGGACGTGCCACGGCGTGATGGCGCGGATCGCGCCCGACGCGCGCGTGATCGACGTCACGCACGGGATCGCGCCGCAGGCGGTGCTCAGCGGCGCGCTCGTCGCTGCGGAACACGACGCCGTTCATGCCGGTCGGCGTGCACCTGGCCGTGGTCGACCCCGACGTCGGCGGCACGCGGCGGGCGGTCGCGATCCGCACGACGGACGGTCGTCACTTCGTCGGGCCCGACAACGGGCTTCTGCTGCTCGCGGCCGACGAGCTCGGGATCGAGGCCGCGCACGAGCTGACCGACCGAGCGGTACCGGCTGCCCGAGCTCTCCCGGACGTTCCACGCCCGCGACCTCTTCGCACCTGCGGCCGCCCACCTCGCTGCCGGTGTCGCGATCGGCGAGCTCGGGCCCGCGATCGATCCCGGCGTCGCTCGTGCGCGTCGTCGCTGCCCGAGCCGGAGGTCGGGCGCACGCAGGTCTCGGCCACGGTGCTCGTCGTCGACCGGTTCGGCAACGTCGCCACGAACGCGCGGCGCGAGCACGTCGACGCGCTCGGCGTCGCCGACGGCGACCGCGTCGAGATCCGGCTCACGCTCGACCGCTACTACGCGATCGTCGCCCGCACGTTCGCCGATGCGCAGCCGGGCGAGCTGATCCTCTACGAGGACTCGTACGGCCTCGTCGACGCTCGCGATCAGCCGCGGCGACGCCGCGCGGCTGACGGGCGTCGTCGAGCGGCGACGAGATCCGGATCGCCCGGCCGTGACGATCGGGCAGTGGTTCGCGCGGGTCGTGACGACGATCGTCGTACGCGTGCCTGCGTTGTGGCGCGTCTTCCGCCGGCCGCTGACGAGGAACTTCGACCGCCTCGCGCCCGAGTGGGACGCGACGCGCGTGCACGAGATCTCGCTCGGCGCGATGCGGGCGGCGCTCGACGGCGTCGACCGTCCGCCGCGCACGGCCCTCGACCTCGGCACCGGCAGCGGCGCCGTCGCGCGGCTCGTGGCCGCGCGGTGGCCCGACGCGTCGGTCGTCGGCGCCGACGTCTCAGCCGAGATGGTCGGCGAGGCGCGGCGGCTCGCGACGACGGAGAACCAACGCTACGAGGTCGCCGACGCCTCCC
Organism: uncultured Actinomycetes bacterium; assembly: GCA_963819535.1. Classification (GTDB taxonomy): domain Bacteria; phylum Actinomycetota; class Thermoleophilia; order Gaiellales; family Gaiellaceae; genus PALSA-600. The sequence goes on from CAWFWL010000001.1 coordinate 350,561, forward strand.
GGCTGCCCTACGACGACGACGACCTTCGACCTCGTCACGATGAACAACATGATCCCGTTCTTCGACGAGCTTGCACGGGTCACCGCACCGGGCGGGCAGGTGGCCGTCTCCTACAGCCGGGGTGCCTCGACCCCGATCTGGGTACCGCTGGAACGGGTTCAGGCCGAGCTCGAGCGGCGCAATTTCTCGCACGTCGCGATTTCTCGGCGGGTCCCGGCCTCGGTCTGCTTGCCCGGAAGCGCGATCGGTCGTAGGGTTTCGGGTACGGAGACGTTCGCGACGCGGTAGCACCGGTCCGGACGTCTCTTTTCGTGCGGGACGGCCTGTGGATGGCGAGGGCCGGACTTGAACCGGCGACACCACGGTTTTCAGCCGTGTGCTCTACCAACTGAGCTACCTCGCCTCGCTCGCACGCGAGCGGCGCAAGTGTAGCGACGTCCCGGCGACGTATTCTCGCGCCGTGTCGCGGATCGCTGATCCCTCCCTCGCGCCCGAAGGGCATCGCAGGATCGAGTGGGCCTGGCAGCACATGCCGGTGCTCCGGCGACTGCTCGCCGAGCGCTTGTCCGATGGGGCGCTGCGCGGGCGGCGCGTTGCCGTCGTCGTGCACCTCGAGGCCAAGACCGCGTGTCTCGTGCTCGCGCTGCGCGAGGCGGGCGCGACCGTGGTCGCCGCCGGGTCGAACCCGCGCTCGACGCAGGATGCAGTCTGCGCGGCGCTCGTCGAGCGGGGTGTCGCGGTGTTCGCGCGCCACGGCGTCTCGGCGGACGAGTTCACGGCCGATCTGCTCGCGGTCGCCGAGACTGCGCCCGAGCTGCTGATCGACGACGGGCTCGAGCTGACGCGCCGGATGGCCGAGCATCGGCCCGACGCGTACTCGCGGCTCCATGGTGTGAGCGAGGAGACGACGACCGGCGTCGCGCGCCTGCGCGCGCTCGAGCGCGAGGGGAAGCTGCCGTTCCCCGCGATCGCGGCGAACGACGCGCGTTGCAAGCACATGTTCGACAACCCGTACGGCACGGGACAGACGACCCTCACGGCGATCCTCGCGCTCACCAACGTGCTCGCCGCCGGCCGCGAGTTCTGCGTGGTCGGCTACGGCTGGGTCGGCAAGGGCCTCGCCAAGGCGGCCGACGGTCTCGGTGGTCGTGTGACCGTCGTCGAGATCGACCCGGTACGCGCGCTGACCGCGCATATGGACGGCCACCGCGTGGCGCCGCTCGCGGATGCGTTGCCCGACGCAGACGTCGTGATTACCGCCACCGGCGTCGTCGAGGCGGTGCCTGCCGAGGCGCTCGGTCTGCTCAAGGACGGCGTCGTGCTCGCGAACGCGGGCCACCACGACCGCGAGATCGACGTGCCGGCGCTCGCCGCGGTGTCCGAGCAGACCATCGACGCGCGACCGGGTGTGCGCACCTATGTCGTCGAAGGACGCAGGCTGCACGTGCTCGTCGACGGCGCGCTCGTCAACATCGCGGGGCTCGACGGCAACCCGATCGAGATCATGGACCTCTCGTTCTCGGTTCAGGCGCTGTCCGCGCATCACCTCGCCGGCGGCTCGCTGTCGGCGGGCCTGCACCGCTTCCCGAGCAAGCTCGACGATCTGATCGCCCGGACGAAGCTCGAGACTCTCGGCATCTCGCTCGACCGCGCCTCCGAGGCACAGCGGCGATTCAAGGCGAGCTGGCAGTAGCCTGTGCCGGCCGTGAGCACGAGCGAGACACCGCCTCTCCGCAAGCCCGTGGCCGTGATCGGCGCCGGGCTCGACCTCGGCGCAGGGACGCCGCGGCGTCGACATGGGCCCGTCGGCGATCCGGTACGCCGAGCTGAACGCCCACCTGCGCGGGCTCGGCCTCGAGGTCGACGACTGGGGCGACGTCGGCTCGCCCGTGCCGGAGACGACCGACGAAGGCGCGGCCGACGCCCGCTACGTCGCGTCGATCATGCGGGTCTGCGAGCAGATCGCGGTCAAGGTGAGCGACGCGGTCGACGCGCAATCACGTCCCGCTCGTGCTCGGCGGCGACCACTCGATCGCGATGGGGACGCTCGGCGGCATGGCCATGGCGCGCGGCCCCGGAGCCGCGCTTTGGATCGACGCGCACGGCGATCTGAACCGCCCCGAGACCTCGCCGTCGCGGAAACGTGCACGGCATGCCGCTCGCCGCGGCGCTCGGCGCAGGCGGGTGTGTCGTTCGAGAGCGAGGTCTTCCCGGTGCCGTCGGTGACGCGCGTCGCACTCGTCGGCGTGCGCTCGCTCGACCAGGGCGAGCGAGACCTGATCCGCGAGCTCGACGTGCGCGTCTTCACGATGAGCGAGATCGACAAGCTCGGCGTCGAGCGCGTTCTCCGCGAGGCGCTCGCCTACCTCGCCGGCGAGTCGTTCCTGCACGTCAGCCTCGACCTCGACGCGGTCGACCCGATGTTCGCCCCGGGCGTCGGGCACGCCTGTGCGCGGCGGGCTCTCCTACCGCGAGGCGCATCTGGCGCTCGAGCTCGTCGCCGAGTCGGGCCTGCTCGACTCGCTCGACGTCGTCGAGGTGAACCCGATCCTCGACCGTGAGAACGAGACCGGCGAAGCTGGCGGTCGAGCTCGTCGCGAGCGCCCTAGGCGCGCGGATCCTCTAGGCGCTCGAGCGGCTGCTCGTCGCCGACGCCCGACGGCTCGTAGTACACGGTGCCCTTGAGCTCATCGGGCAGGCAGTCGACGTCGAAGCCCGCCGGGTCGTCGTGCGGGTAGACGTAGCCGGCACCGCGGCCGAGCGCCCGCGCACCCGGATACGCCGCCGAGCGAAGCGCCGCCGGCGGCAGCAGGTTCCCGCGCTCGCGGACGTCCTTGATCGCCCGACCGAGCCCGACGTACGACGCGTTCGACTTCGGCGCGCGTGCGAGGTAGACGGTCGCCTGCGCGAGGTTGTGGCGCGCCTCGGGCAGCCCGACGTGCTCGACGGCTTGCGCCGCCGCGACCGCGACGAGCAGCGCCTGCGGATCGGCGTTCCCGATGTCCTCGGAGGCGAGCACGATCATGCGGCGCACGATGAAGCGTGCGTCCTCGCCGCCCTCGAGCATCGCCGCGAGGTAGTAGAGCGACGCCTGCACGTCGCTCGCGCGCGTCGACTTGATCCAGGCCGAGATGAAGTCGTAGTGCCGGTCGCCGCCCTTGTCGTAGGCAAGCGGGCGCTTGCGCGCCGCGTCCTCGACGTGCGCCGCGCCGACGCGGCTCGCCGGCCGCGCGGGCCGTCTCGACGGTCAGCTCGAGGATGTTGAGCGCGTTTCGCGCGTCGCCACCCGCACGCTGGGCGATCAGCTCCTCGACCTCGGGCGTCACCTCGGCGTCGAGCTCGGCGGCGCCGCGCTGCACGACGGCGCGCAGCGTCTCGGCCGAGTGCGCCTCGAGCTCGTAGATCTGCGCGCGGGAGAGCAGTGCCGAGTTGACCTCGAAGTAGGGGTTCTCGGTCGTGGCGCCGATCAGGGTCAGCAGCCCGTCCTCGACGCCGGGCAGCAGCGCATCCTGCTGCGCCTTGTTGAAGCGGTGGATCTCGTCCAGGAACAGGATCGTGCGCCGGCCGCTCGTGCCGAGCCGCTCACGGGCCTGCTGCAGCACCTGCCGCACGTTGGCGACCGTCGCCGAGACGGCCGACAGCTCCTCGAACTCGGCGCCGGTCGTGTGCGCGACGATCCGCGCCAGCGTCGTCTTGCCGGAGCCGGGAGGGCCGTAGAGGATCAGGGACGGCACGCGGTCCTGCTCGATCGCGAGGCGCAGCGCCCGGCCCGGTCCGACGACGTGCTCCTGGCCGACGAAATCGTCGAGCGTCGCCGGCCGCAGCCGCTGGGCGAGCGGCGCAGTGGCCTGGAGGCGACGCCCTGCTGCCTCGCTGAAGAGGTCGCTCACGCCAGAAGTATGCTCTCGGCGGTGGCGGCGGAGCGATGAGCGAGGTCTGGAGCGTCGGCAGCTACGAGCGGATCGCCGCTCGCTTCGCGCCAGTGCACGACCACCTGACGGGCCTGCTCGCGCCACAGGCCGACGAGCGTGTCCTCGACGTCGCGACCGGCACCGGCGAGGTGGCGATCCGGGCCGCGCGGACCGGCGCGACGGTGACCGCGATCGACATCGCCGAGCCGATGCTCGAGAAGGCGCGGCGGCGCGCCGACGAGGAAGGGCGTCACCGTGCAGTTCGACCTCGGCGACGTCGAGTACCTCCCGTACGACGATGCGAGCTTCGACGTCGTGCTCTCGAACTTCGGGCTGATCTTCGCGCCCGACCACGCGAACGTGGCTGCCGAGCTTGCGCGCGTCACCCGCCAGGACGGCCGGATCGGCTTCAGCGCGTGGAAGCCGAACTCGAAGCTCGGCGAGCTGTACCGGCGCTTCACCGAGGAGCCGATCGCCGGCCGTGAGGCCTACGAGTGGGGTCGTGAGGACCACGTCGAGGACATGCTGAGCGACGACTTCGAGATCGAGTTCGAGGACGGGACGCTCTGGCTCGAGGCGGCGTCCGGCGAGGAGGTCTGGAAGCTGTTCTCGGAGTCGGCGCCGCCGGTGCTCGCGCTGCTCCGGACGTTCGACGCGACGAAGGCCGAGCAGTTCCACCAGGCGTTCGTCGAGTTCTACGAGGGCTATCGCACGCCCGAGGGCGGTGTGCGCGCGCCGCGCCGGTACCTGATCGTCGTCGGGAGGAGGAAGTAGTTGAGCGAGGTCGTCGACCTCCTCCAGCGCTTGATCCGCGTCGACACGACGAATCCGCCCGGCAACGAGACGGCCGCGGCCGAGTTGCTGCGCGAGTACCTGGAAGCCGCGGGCGTCGAGTGCGAGCTGTACGCGAAGACGCCCGAGCGGGCGAACCTGGTTGCGCGGATCCGGGGCCGCGGTGACGGCCCGTCGCTCGCGCTCTTGTCCCACACCGACGTCGTGCTGGCCGCGGCGAGCGAGTGGCAACGCGATCCGTTCGGCGGCGAGCTGGTCGACGGCGAGGTCTGGGGTCGCGGCGCGCTCGATATGAAGGGCGAGGTGGCGGCGAACGCTGTCACGCTCGCGACGCTCGCGCGCGAAGGCTGGCGCGGCTCGGGCGACCTGATCTTCGTCGCGGCCGCCGACGAGGAGGTCGGCGACGGCTTCGGGCTCAAGTGGCTCGTCGACGCGCACGCCGACGCGGTGCGGGCGGACTTCTCCGTCAACGAGGGCTCGGGCGACCGGGTCGAGCTCGGCGGCAGGGTGTTTTATCTCTGCTCGACCGCGGAGAAGATGGGCTCGCCATTCGTGCTGCGTGTGCACGGCCGGAGCGGGCACGCGTCGATGCCGGCGATCGCCGACAACGCGCTCGTCAAGGCGGCGCCGCTGCTCGAGCGACTCGGTCGCTTCACGTCCGAACCGACGTTGATCCCCGAGGTCGAGGGCTTCCTCCAGGCGCTGCTCGGCGAGGTGCCGCCTGCCGGCGAGGCACTCGCCGCCGCCGGGGCCGTCTCGCCGCTTGCCGGCGAGCTGATCGAGCCGCTGCTCTCGATGACCGTGGCGCCGACGAAGGCGCACGCGTCGGAGAAGCGCAACGTGATCCCGGCGCTCTGCGAGATCACGATCGACTGCAGGCTCCTGCCGGGACAGTCGTCCGAGCAGGCGGAGGCCGCGATCCGGGCGTGCCTCGGCGAAGGGGACTACGACCTCGTCAACACCGAGCGCCAGGGCGGCACCCGGTCGCCGATCGGCGGCCCGCTCTGGGACGCAGTGCAGGAGTTCGTCGCGCAGGAGGAGCCGGGCGCGGTCGCAGCGCCGATCTGCGTCGCGGGCTTCACCGATTCGCACTGGATTCGCCAGGCGTTCGGCACGGTCGCCTACGGGTTCTTCCCGTCGCGCGCGATGGACGCGGAGACGTCGTCGCGGCTGATCCACTCGGCCGACGAGCGCGTCCCGGTGGACGATCTCGAGCTCGGCGTGCGCTGGCTGCTCCACGCGGCCCGCTCCGTCTGCAGCTGATGCTCGAGCTGTACGAGGCCGACGGCGCCTTCGACCGGCTCGAGCAGTGGCTCGCCGACGAGCTGCCGGACGGCGGTAGCGCCGACGTCTACCTCGGCTACGGCCTGAGCGACGCGTTGCGCCGCACGGCCGTCCCGGCACCGCCCGAGCCGTGCCCGCTGCCGCTCCTGGCCGCGAGCCGCGTTGCTTGTGCCAACTTGGCACAAACTGGGTTTGCGGTTGGTGAATGGGAGCCGTCCTGGTCGTCGGAGGCGTACGCGGCGGCGATCGAGGAGGTTCGCGTCGGCGATCGCTCGCGGGGACGTCTACCAGGTGAATCTCGTGCAGCATCTCGCGGCGCCGTTCGAGGGGGAGCCGGCGGCGCTGGCCGCAGCGCTTGCGCCGCTCCGGCCGCTGCACGGGCGGCCGCTCGCGGGTCGCGGCTGGGCGATCGTCTCCGCGTCACCCGAGGTGTTCCTCTCGCGCCGCGGCGACCGGCTGGTGACGATGCCGATCAAGGGCACGCGGCCGGCCGGGGAGGACATCGACGACGCGAAGGACGCGGCCGAGCACACGATGATCGTCGACCTGGAGCGCAACGATCTCTCGCGCGTCTGCGAGGAGGGGAGTGTCCGCTGGCCCGAGCTGATGGTGCAGCGCGAGCTCGCCGGCGTGACACATCTCGTCTCCACCGTCGAAGGTCGCCTGCGTGCGGGCGTCGGCCTGGCGGAGATCCTGGAGGCGCTCTTCCCCGGCGGCTCGGTCACCGGCGCGCCGAAGATCGCGGCGCTCGACCACATCGCGGCGCTCGAGCCGGTCGGGCGCGGCGCGTCGATGGGCGCGCTCGGGACGATCCACGCGAACGGCGACTTCGACCTCGCGCTGACGATCAGGACGTTCGCCGTCGCCGAAGGGCGCATCCACCTGTGGGTCGGCGGCGGCATCGTCTGGGACTCCGAGCCGGAGGCCGAGATCGAGGAGGCGTGGGTGAAGGCGCGTCCGCTGCTCCGGGCGGTCGGCGGTCTCGTGCCCGCATGACGCTGCTCGCGGTCGCCGTCGCCGGACGCGGTCTGGTCGATCCCGCCGAGCCCGTCTACCGCGCGGACGACGAGGCGCTGCTGCGTGGCGGTGCGGCGTTCGAGACGCTGCGCGTCTACGACCATCGCCCCTTCCTGCTCGAGCGGCACCTAGAACGGCTCACCCGCTCCGCCGCGCTGCTCGCCCTACCGGCACCGGCCGGCGCTGCGGAGCTCGTGGAGCTCGTGCTCGGGACGGCGCCGCCGGATCACGTGCTCCGCCTGTACCGCACCGGCGACGTGCTCGTCGCCACCGCGGCCGCCTTGCCTGCCGACCTCGAGGCCCAGCGGTGCGCGCGGGGTGACGCTCGCGTCGGTCGACACCGGCACGCCGGCGCTGCTCGAGGGCGTGAAGGCGACGAGCTACGCCGACTCGTTCGCAGCTCGACGGTCGGTCGACGCCGACGAGGCACTGCTCGTCACCGGCGACCTCGTCCGCGAGTGTGCGACAGCGAACATCTGGTGGACGCGCGACGGCCAGCTCTACACACCCGCCGCCGGACCCGGCGTGTTGCCAGGGGTGACGCGCTCGCTCGTCCTCGAGCTGGAGCCGGCCGCGCGCGAGGGGACGTACGCGCTCGCCGAGCTGCTCGCGGCGGACGAGGCGTTCACCACGTCGTCGATCCGCGAGGTGATGCCCGTCTGCTCGCTCGACGGTGCAACGATCGGAGACGGCCGGCCCGGCCCGGCGGCGGCTCGATTGCAGGCCGCGCTCAGGCTACGCTCCTCGCAGTGAGCGACCCGATTCGCCTGGGAGGGATGGCGCTCGGCAACGGCGTGCTCGTGCATGGGCCGAACGCCTGGGCCTGCGCGATCCGGACCGACACCGGTGAGCTGAAGGTCGTCGCGCGCCGCAAGGGCCTGCGCGCCGCGCACGTCAAGCATCCGGTGCTGCGCGGGCCCGCCCGGCTCGCCGAGGCGTTCGCCCTCATCCCGAAGCTGAAGCGCGAGCTGCCCGAGGCGGAGCTGCCGCTCGAGCGGCCCCGCGTGCTCGGCTCGGTGATCGGGTGTGCCGTCCTGCTCCGGAGCCTGCAGCGATCGTCGGTGCGGCCCGTCACGCGCGAGCTGCTGACGAGCGTGCTCTCGGTCGCTCCGGCCGCGTTCGCGCTGCGCGGCGGCGAGCTCGCGTCGTACCACGGTGCCGAGCACATGTCGATCGGCACCTACGAGCATGGCAGCGCGCGTCCGAAGGAGCACGAACGGTGCGGCTCGCATCTGATCGGCCCGATGCTGCTGACGAACGCGGTCGGCAACCTCGCCGCCGAGCGAGCGCCGGCGCGCTTCCGCCAGCCGGCGAAGCTGGCCGCCGCGCTCGGTGCGGTCGCCGCCTCGACCGAGATCTTCGCGTGGATGGGGCGCCATCCGGCGCACCCGCTGTCGCGCGCGCTCGCCAGGCCGGGCCACGAGCTGCAGCACCGGCTCGGGACGCGCGAGCCTTCACCTGCGCAGCTCGAGGTTGCCGACGCCGCACTGCGGGCGTGTCTGGAGCTCGAAGATGATCACGACGCGTAGGCGGCTCGACCCCGCGATCTTCGAGCTTCCCGTCGAGAAGATGCGCGCGGGCTACTACACAGACGCGTACTTCAACCACACGCGCTCCGCGCTGTTGCAGGACGGCCGGCATCCCCGCGTCGTCATGCAGGTGTTCCAGAAGAACCATGCGTACCTCGGCGGCATGGACGAGGCGATCGCGATCCTCAAGCTCTGCGCAGACGATTGGGCCTCGCTCACGGTGCACGCGCTCTACGACGGCGACGTGCTACTGCCCGTATGAGCCGGTCCTGACGATCGAGGGGGACTACACGACGTTCGCCCATCTCGAGACCGTGTACCTCGGCACGCTCGCACGCCGCACCCTGATCACGACCAACGTCGTGCGCGTGCTCGAGGCGGCGAACGGCAAGCCGATCATCTTCATGCCGGCGCGTCACGACCACCATCGCGTGCAGACCGGCGACGGCTACGCCGCGTACGTCGCGGGCCAGGTCGTCGGGGCGCCGATCGGCGTCACGACCGACGAACAGGCGTCGTGGTGGGGCGGCACCGGTATCGGCACAGTCCCGCACGCGCTGATCGCGGCGTACGGCGGCGACACCGTGGCAGCCGCGAAGCACTTCGCCGACTGGGCGTCCGAGGACATGAACATCACCGTGCTGGTCGACTTCGAGAACGACTCGGTTCGCACCGCGCTCGACGTCGCCCACGCACTCGGGCGAAGGCTGTGGGGCGTCCGCCTCGACACCTCGGAGTCGCTCGTCGACCGGTCGCTCTGGGAGGAGATGGGCGACTTCCGGCCGGCCGGTGTCAACCCGCAACTGGTGCGCAACGTGCGCGAGGCGCTCGACGCCGCCGGCTTCGGCGAGGTGAAGATCGTCGTTTCGGGCGGGTTCACCATCGACAAGATCAAGGAGTTCGAGCAGAGCGGGGTGCCCGTCGACGCGTACGGCGTCGGCTCGTCGCTGATCCGCGGCTCGAACGACTTCACCGCCGACATCGTCGTCACCGACGGCCGCCCGTCTGCCAAGGTCGGTCGCCGTCTGAAGCCGAGCTCGCGCCTGGAGCTGGTCGCGTGAAGCGCATCCTCTGGGACGTCGACACGCAGGTCGACTTCGTCCACGCCGACGGGAAGCTGGCGGTGCCCGGTGCCGAGGCGGCGCTGCCGGCGATGGCGCGGCTCGTGGCTGCCGCCCGCGAGTCCGGTGTTCCTCACGTCGCCTCGGCGGACGACCACGAGCTGACCGACGCCGAGATCTCCGAGGAGCCCGACTACTCGTCGACGTATCCGCCCCACTGCCTGCGTGGAACGCGCGGCGCCGAGCGGGTCGCGCGAGACCGCTCAGCTCGACCCGGTGCCGCTCGGGCTGACCGACGTCCCCGCACGCTGGCTGCGCGGGCGCGAGTTCCTGCTGCTGAAGAAGCACTTCGACGTCTTCACGAACCCGAACACCGACCGCCTGCTGGAGCTGCTCGAGCCGGACGAGGTCGTGCTGTTCGGCGTCGCCACCGACGTCTGCGACGACGCCGCGATCCGCGGCCTCGTCGCGCGAGGCGTGTCGGTGACGTTCGTCGAGGAGGCGTCGCGAGGGCTCGACGAAGCGCGGACGGCGGCGTGTTTGGCCGCCTGGCGGGAGGCGGGCGTGCGGCTCGCATCCCTCGAAGAGGCCGTTGCCGCCCTTGAGGCGGTTCCCGCGACTGCCGACAACTGACCGATGATCGCGACCGGTTTCAGCCATTTCATGTCCGACTTCGCTCTGACGTGGCTGCCGATCCTCTTCTTCTTCCTGATGTGCGTGGTCGTCTACCTCTTCTGGAAGACGGTCAAGCTGATGCCGCGCGTCAAGCCGACGGAGATCACGCCCGGGTCGGAGTCGTCCGTCACGTGGGCCGACGTCGCCGGGCTCGAGGAGGCCAAGGAGGAGCTGCAGGAGATCGTCGACTTCCTGCGCGACCCGCAGCGCTTCGAGGCGCTCGGTGCGCGCGTGCCGAAGGGCGTGCTCTTCCACGGGCCGCCGGGCACCGGCAAGACGCTCGCCGCGAAGGCGGTGGCGCACGAGACCGGTGCCCGGTTCTATCGCGCAGAGCGCATCGTCGTTCGTCGAGATGTTCGCCGGCCTCGGTGCCGCGCGGATCCGCAACCTGTTCGACGAGGCGCGGAAGAACGCGCCCTCGATCGTGTTCATCGACGAGCTCGACGCCGTCGGCAGCACGCGCAGCGAGCAACTCGTTCAACCGCGAGCAGGACCAGACGCTGAACCAGCTGCTCGTCGAGCTCGACGGGTTCGGTCCCCGCGACCAGGTCGTCGTCATGGGCGCGTCGAACCGTCTGCAGGATCTGGATCCCGCGCTGCTTCGCCCGGGGCGGTTCGACCGCCAGATCCTCATCCAGCCGCCCGACCTGAAAGGCCGGCTCGCCATCCTCGGCGTGCACACGCGCGGCAAGCCGCTCGCCGAGAGCGTCGAGCTCGAAGGTGTCGCCCGCCAGACCGCCGGGCTGACCGGTGCCGATCTGGCGAACATCTGCAACGAGGCGGCGATCGGCGCCGGCCGCGCCGGGCGCTCGACGCTCGAGCTCGCCGACTTCGACTACGCGGTCGAGCGCGTCGTCGCCGGGCTGCAGCAACGCCGGGTCGTCACCGACAAGGAGAAGCGGATCCTCGCCTACCACGAGGGCGGCCACGCGCTCGTCTCGCATCTCGTCGGCAACGCAGCCGCAGCGCGCGACGATCATCGCCCGCGGCACCGCGCTCGGCTACGTGCTGCATCTGCCGGAGGAGGAGCGCTACCTCGAGACAAAGGAGGAGCTGCTCGACTGGATGGTGATGGCGCTGGCCGGCCGCGCCGCCGAGGAGCTCGTCTTCGGCCGTGTCACGAACGGCGCTGCGAACGACCTCGAAAGTGCAACGCAGATCGCGCGGGCGATGGTCTTCGAGTGGGGCATGGGCGAGACGCTCACCTCGCGGACCGTGCGCGCCGACGACTTCGGGCTGTCGGAGGAGACGAAGCGCGTGCGCGACCAGGAGCAGGTCAACCTGACCGATCACGCCTACGCGGAGGCGCTGCGGCTCCTGAGGTCGCATCGCGCCGCGCTCGATCGCGTCGCCGCCGCGCTGCTCGAGCGCGAGACGCTGTCGCGCGAGGAGCTGCTCGCGGTGTTCGAGGGAGTCGAGCCCGACTCTCGTTCCGCCGACTCGGTCGGCGTCGTCCGCGTCCTCGGCGAGTAGCGTTAGCAGCATGTTCGCGCCCGACTGGCCGCTCCGGACCGACAGACTCGTCCTGCGTCCCTTTCGCGACGGCGACTACGAGGCGCTCTGCACGATCCACGCGGACGAAGGCGTCGCACGCTGGCTCTACAACGAACCTCGTAGCCGGGCGCAGGTCGTCGACCTGCTGAAGGTCAAGATCGCCGGCGCGGCACTCCGTGCTCCCGAGGAGTGGCTGTGCGCCGCCGTCGAGTCGAGCGAGACGGGCGAGCTCGTCGCCGACGTCGACCTACTCTGGGCGAGCGAACAGCACCGAAGCGGGGAGCTCGGCTTCATCGTCCATCCCGAGCATCAGGGGAAGGGCTACGCAACGGAGGCGTCCCGGCCGCTCCTCGACTGGGCGTTCGGCAACCTGGGGCTCCACCGCGTGATCGGCCGGACCGAGGCGCGGAACACCGGCTCGGCACGGGTGCTCGAGAAGCTCGGCATGCGCCGCGAGGCGCACCTGGTCGAGAACGAGTGGGTGAAGGGCGAGTGGCAGAGCGAGCTCGTCTACGCGATCCTGGACCGCGAATGGTCGCTAGCCACGCACCACGTCGGGATCGCCGTCGGCGACCTCGACGCGGCGATCGAGACCTACGCGCGACTGTTCGGCGCCGAGCTCGAGCATCGTGCCGAGCTTGCCGACCAGGGCGTCGAGGCGGCCTCCCTCCGCATCGGCGCCGACCGGGTCGAGCTGCTCGCCGCGCTCGGCCCCGACACGCCGGTCGGGCGGTTCCTCGCTGGGCCGCGGGCCGGGCCTGCATCACGTGGCGTTCCAGGTCGCCGACGTCGCGGCCGAGCTCGAGCGTCTGCGGCGTGAGGGCGTCCCGCTGATCGACGAATCGCCCCGCGCAGGGCTGTTCGGCCTGCAGGTGGCGTTCGTCCATCCGGAGGCGACCGGCGGCGTTCTGGCAGAGTTCGTCAGTCGATGAGCGAATCTGAACGCATCCGCATCGAGGTCGCCTTCGACGGGCAGCAGGTCCTGTCGGTGCTCGTGACGGCCCAGACGGCCGACGAGTTCGAGCGTGCGCTGGCGGGCGACCGCGAGACCGCCTACTCGTTCGAGGCCGAGGACGGGATGTACACCGTGTCGCTGCGGCGCGTCGTGTACGTGAAGCGCTGGGCGCGCGAGAGCCGCGTCGGCTTCGGCGCCGTCGCCTAGGAGTGCCACTCGAAGTAGGGATCGTCGGGCCGTCCGGCAGCGGGAAGACGGCGCTGTTCACCGCGCTGACGAAGACCGGCGGTGGCGAGTACGGGAAGACGAACGTCGGCATGGCGCCGATCGCCGACGAGCGCCTCGACGCGCTGGCGCGGGTCGTGGAGGCACGCAAGGTGACGCCGGCGACGATTCGCGTGCAGGACGTCCCGGGTGCCGGCGAGGCGCAGCTCGGAAACCTGCGGCAGGTCGACGCGCTGCTCGTCGTGCTGCGCGGGTTCGGTCCGCGAGCGGACCCGGCCGGCGACCTCGAGACCTTCACGCTCGAGCTGCTCGTCGCCGACCGCGACCACGTCGAACGGCGGCTCGAACGGGTGACGAAGCAGGCGAAATCGGGCGACGCCGAGGCTGCGCGCCGAGGTCGACGAGCTGACCGCGATCCTCGCGCACGTCGACGCGGGAGGCGCACTCGTCGACTACGCAGGCGAGCTGCCGGGCGAGCTCGAGCCGCTGACGACGAAGCCGCTGATCGCGATCGTGAACGGCCCCGGCGGGATCGACCTGAAGCTCGAGGCCGAGCTGGCCGAGCTGCCCGACGAGGAGGCGGCCGCGTTCCGCGGACGGCGGCGACGTCGGCGCTCGACGACGTCGCGGCGCCGGCTTCGCGACGCGCTCGACCTGATCACGTTCTTCACCGCGGGCGAGAAGGAGACGCGTGCGTGGACGCTGCGGAACGGCGAGACGGCGCTCGACGCCGCCGACTCGATCCACTCGGACATCGCGCGCGGCTTCATCCGCTGCGAGGTCGTCGACTGGCGCGACCTGGTCGAGACCGGCTCGCACGCCGAGGTCGCGCGGCAGGGCAAGCAGCGGCTCGAGGGCAAGACCTACGTCGTCCGCGACGGCGATGTGCTCAACATCCGCTTCAACGTGTAGCGCGAGGCCAGCATCGAAGAGCCGGCAACGGTCAGACGATCAGGACGACACCAGCCAGCGTCAGCGCGATGCCGGTCGCTGTCTGCGGCGGATGCGACGTGCTCGTCAGGACCACCGCCGCGGCCAGCAGCACGGTCACGATCGGGTAGAGCGAGGCGAGCACAGCGGTCAGGCTGACGAGCCCGTGTCCCGACGAGGCGGCGAAGAGCACGTTGCCGAGCGTGTCGCCGATGCCCGACTGCGATGGCGGTCAGCGAGCTGCCAGGCGCAAGCCGGAGCGTGCGGCCTGCGTGCCGCGACCACCGCCGCCGACGAGCAGCGAGCGCGACGGAGCGAAAGATCAGGGATGCCCACCAGAAGTCGACCTTGCCCGCCGCGTGCATCCACGGGAAGTAGAAGCCGAAGCCGAGCGCCGCGAGCAGCGCGAGGCCGACCCCGGCCGCGACGCGCCGCGAGCCCTCGTGGTGCTCGACCGACGCGAGCGCGACGCCCACGAGCGCGCAGGCGATCCCGCCGAACTGCGCACGCCGACGGGTGGTCGCCGGTGGCGATCCCGAAGACGACCGGGATGATCGCCGACACGCCCGCGATCGGCGCGACGACGCTCATCGCGCCGAGCTGCCATCCCGCGGTAATACGCGTAGAGACCGAGCCGTGCCGCAGAACGCGGCTCCGATCGCGAACAGCACGCCCCATCCGGCTGGGCCTTCGCCGCGCACCGCGACGGCGAGCGCGATCCCGGCGACCCCGCCGACCTGCGCCCAGAAGAGCACACGCAACGTGCCCAGCGTCCGGCTGACGAGCGGGCCCACGAAGTCGGCGACGCCCCACGCGAGGCTCGCGCCGAGCGCCAGCAGGAGGGGGGTCAATCGACCCGGCGGGTTGCTGCGACAGCGTCGAGCTGGTTCGCGTGGTAGAGCACGGCCGCCTCGGCCGTCCGCGCGCCGCGGGCCTCGTGGTGCACGGCGACGCAGTGGACGAGCTCCGCCAGTTGCGGGGCGCTGAGTCCCTCGGCGCGGGCCTCGATCAGGCGGGTGCCGAGGTGGACGTGTCCGAGCAGCCGTCCTTCGTCGCTGACCGTGAACGCCGGTCCCGGCCCGAGCTCGCGTGTCCGGCCGACGTCGTGCAGCAGCGCTGCGGCGAGCAGCAGGTCGCCGCGCAGGCGCGGATGCAGCTGCGACGTCTCGCGGCAGAGCGTCGCGACACCGACCGTGTGCTCGAGCAGGCCGCCGGCGTACGAATGGTGGTCGTCGGGGGTCGCCGGGTACGCGCCGAGCTCGCACTCGGCGAGCACCGCGCGCACCGTCGCGGTCAGCCCCGGATGGGCGATCTCGCGCGACGAGGAACTCGAGAAAGCCCGCAAGCTCGTCGCGCGTCCCGTCGCATGGCCGGCGTGAGCGACGCCGGGTCGACGTCGGCCGCCTCGAGCGAGCGCACGTCGAGCTGCAGCCGGTCGCGGAACTTCTCGACGCGTCCGAGCACGCGCACGGCGTCGCCTTCTGCGAAGCGGCCGTCGAGCAGCTCGACGTCGTTCCAGACCCGTGCCTCGATGCGTCCGGTCGGGTCGACGAGCTCGAGCGCGAGGTACGAGGCGCCCGACTTGGTGCGCAGCTTGCGCTTCGTCGAAACGGCGTAGACGGCCTCGACGACCCGGTCCTCGGCGAGCTCCGCGATCGTCACAGGACGAGTCTAGATGGCGCGTCCAGATGCGGAAGCCCTCTGCCTCGCGCCCGGCGCCGACGCTCGTCGAGCAGGTCGGCGGCCTCCCGCCGGCGCCAGCCGAGCGCGCCGGCGAGGTCGGCTGCGGTCAGCTCGCCCGCCTGCCGCAGCACGTGCTCGGCCAGCTCGCGCCGGGCGGTCTCGCGGGCCGGCAGTCGCTTTGGCAGCGCGCCACTTTCGGGCGAGGAGGTCGTGCGCGATCGCGCCCCAGGCGCCGCTCTGCTCGACGAGGTGGCAGTTCGTGAGCAGGAGCTTGCGGTGCAGCGAGCGCGACCGTGCGGTCGACGTCCTTCTTCGAGAGCCGGGTCGACGTCGCGGAGCTGCGGGCCGGTCAGCGGGCCCTTCGGCGCGAGCCGCGAGAATCGACCTGCTCGTCGGCTCCGAGCTCGCCCGGCTCGGTCGCGGCGACGAGCAGCGGCAGCGAGACGCGGCGCCGACGCAGCGTCGCGACGCGCGCGAGGTGCTTGCCGACGCAGACGAGCCCCTCGCCGGGAAGGTCGTCCTTGGCGCCCCAGAGGAAGCCCATCTCGTCGGTCCAGCGCACGAACGTGCCGTCGGCGTCGCGGATCGACCAGTTCTCGTCCGCCGAGCCGTTCACCTGCTCCCACAGCGACGGCAGGACGACGTCGGCCTTCGGGAAGAGCAGGGCGAGCCCGACCTCGTCGACCCACGCGGCTGCAGCCTCGAGCGTGCGCACCATTAGGCTCCAAGCATGCCCACCGTGCGGCCGTTTCGCGCGCTGCGCTACGAACCCGGCCGTCGCGGGCCGCTCGACGCGCTCGTCGCGCCGCCGTACGACGTGATCTCGCGCCGAGGCGCGTGCGCGAGTACCTGGCGCGCAGCCCGTACAACGTCGTGCATCTGACGCTGCCCGACTCCGCCGGAGCAGGCGGCACGCGACCTGGCCGGCTGGCGCGACCGAGGGCGTGCTCGCCGAGACGAGCCCGAGCGCTACTGGTGGGTCGCGCAGGACTACGTCGGTCCGGACGGCGTCGCGAGGACGCGCGAGGGCCTTGCCGCATCGGTGCCGGTGACGCCGTACGAGGCGGGTGAGGTGCTGCCGCACGAGCGGACCCACGCCGGCCCGAAGGAGGGCCGGCTGCGCCTGCTGCGTGCGACGCGCACGCAGCTCGAGCCGATCTTCTTGCTCTACGACGCCGAGCCGGTGCTCGAGCGCCCTGCGCGGCGAGCCGGCGATGGACGTCGACGAGGGCGGCGTCCGCACGCGCGCTCTGGCCGATCGAGGCCGGCGAGCTCCAGATCGACACGCCGCTGCTGATCGCCGACGGCCACCACCGCTACGAGACGGCGGTCGCCTACCGCGCGGAGAACCCGGACGCGACGCACACGTTCGCGGTGCTCGTCTCCTCGCGCGCCCCGGGCGTCGAGATCTTCCCGACGCACCGCATCGTCGCAGGCGGTCGGCGACGTGCCGGGCGAGCGAGGTCGACGCGCCGAACGGCGGCGTCACGCTCTATCGCGACGGCCGGTTCATGCGGGTCGCCGACCGACGACGACTTCGGGCCGCGGGTCGTCGAGTCGCTGGCGCCGGCGGGTGTCACGTACACCGCGTACGCCGACGAGGCGATCGCCGCCGTCGACCGCGGCGAGGCGGCGGCGGCGTTCCTGCTCGAGCCGGTCACCGTCGAGCAGGTCGCGCGCTTCGCGCACGCGCGGCGAGACGATGCCGCAGAAGTCGACGTTCTTCTACCCGAAGCTCACCTCGGGCCTGCTCCTCCATCCGGTTTGAGGCCGTGGTTGGAGCTGTGCCGCGCGGCACGTGGCGACGTCGCGGGCGTGCTTGCCGAGCTGCCGGGGCGGGCGGAGCGCGAGCCGATCGTCGGCGACGGCGTCGGCGGCGACGAGACGACGGCGATCGACGCTGCAGCAGAACGCGTGATTCTCGACCGCTTTCGCGATGAGGACGTCAGGCTCGTCAGCGAGGAGGTCGGCATCTCCGGTGACGGGACGCTGGACGGTGGTCGTCGACCCGATCGACGGCTCGCTGAACGCGAAGCGCGGCATCCCGTTCTTCTCGATCTCGATCGCGGTCGCCGACGGGACGACGATGGACGACGTCGTCTTCGGGTACGTGCACGACTTCGGCAGCGGTGAGGAGTGGACGGCCACTCGCGGCGGCGGGCGCCTGTTGAACGGCGCGCCGCTCCTCGAGCGGCCAAAGGACGAGCTGGAGATCCTGTCGTTCGAGGCGACCACGACCGCGTACGTGTCGGAGAACGCCGCGCGGTTCGACGGCGTCGCACACCGGCTGCGCGTGATGGGGTCGCTCGCGATCTCGCTCTGCCACCTCGCCGCCGGTCGCGTCGACGGCGTCGTGTCGCTCAAGCCGGCGCGCTCGGTCGACATCGCCGCCGCACAGCTGCTCGTCCGCGAGCGGGGGCTCTCGATCGAGCTACCTGACGCACCGCCCTTCGGCGCGGCGCCACTCGATCTCGTCGGTCGCTCCCGGGTCGCCGCGGCGGGGAACGACGCGCTCTGCCTGAGGCTCTGCGAGTCGTTGGCGGCACCTCCGCTACGCTCGGCGTGATGGCCTCACGCGAGCAGATCCTCGAGGCGCTCGGCCGGGTGATCGACCCGGAGCTGCGCCGCCCGGTCACCGAGCTCGACATGGTGCGCGCGATCGGCATCGACGGCGGCGACGTGACCGTGACGATCGCGCTCACGGTCGTCGGTTGCCCGCTCCGCTCGAGCTTTGAGACGCAGGTCGCCGAGCACGTCGGGGGTCTGCCGGGGGTCGCGTCGGTGACGCTCTCCTTCGATGTGATGACGCCCGACGAGCGCGCGGCGCTGACGACGAAGCTGCGCGGCGGCGCCGAGAAGCGCGGCTCGCAGCTGCCTGCCACCACGCGCGTGATCGCCGTCGCGTCGGGCAAGGGCGGCGTCGGGAAGTCGACGCTGACGACGAACATCGCGGCGGCGCTCGCGCTCGCTCGGCAACGAGGTCGGCATCCTCGACGCCGACATCTACGGCCACTCGATCCCGCACATGCTCGGGATCCACCAGAAGCCGGTGATCGTGGACAAGATGATCGTCCCTCCCGTCGCGCACGACCTGAAGCTGATGTCGATCGGCTTCTTCCTCGACGACAACGAGCCGGTGATGTGGCGCGGCCCGATGCTGCACAAGGCGTTCGAGCAGTTCCTGCAGGACGTCCACTGGGGCGACATCGACGTGCTGGTCGTCGACATGCCGCCCGGCACCGGCGACGTCTCGATCTCGCTCGGACAGCTGCTGCCGCGGGCCGAGACGGTCGTCGTGACGACCCCGCAGCCGCTCGCCCAGGAGGTCGCGTCGCGCGCCGCGACGATGGCGCAGAAGACGGGGCTGCGGCTGGCCGGGGTGATCGAGAACATGAGCTCCGAGGTGTTCGGCTCGGGCGGCGGCGACCGCCTCGCGGCCGAGCTGGGCGTCCCGCTGCTCGGCCGGGTCCCGCTCGACGCGGCGCTCCGCGAGTCGGGCGACGAGGGGGTGCCGCTGGTCGTCGGTCATCCCGAGAGCGAGCAGGCGGAGACGATCATGGAGATCGCCCGCACGCTCGACGCGCGTCGCGTCGGCGGGTTCACCAGCACGCTGCCGCTCGTCTCCTGACGTCCGTGCAGGCAGCGGCGTTCTTCGACCTCGACAGGACGCTGATCAGGCGCTCGTCGGTGCTCGCCCTTGCCGCCGTCGTTCCGGGCCCGTGGCTTGATCTCGCGCGCCGACCTGGGCAAGTCGGCCTTCTGGCAGCTGCTGTTCGTCCTGCGCGGTGCAAGCGCCGAACGCGTTCGCTCTGCGTCCGAGGACGGGATGTCGATCCTCGAGGGCTTCACGGTCGAGGAGATGCAGGAGCTCGTCGGCGACGCGATGGAGCCGGTGCTCCGGCCGCTCGTCTACGCCGAGCCGCTTCGGCTCGTTCAGCGCCACCGCGAGCGCGGCGAGAAGGTGTACGTCGTCTCGGCGACGCTGCAGGAGATCGTCGAGCACATCGCCGACGACCTCGGCTTCGACGGCGCGATCGGCTCGACGTGCGAGGTGGTGGACGGCGTCTACACCGGCAGATCGGTGCGTGGCGCGCACGGTGAGGGCAAAGCCAGCGCGCTGCGGGAGCTGGCGGCTGCGGAGGGGCTCGACCTGCCCGCGTCGACCGCGTACTCGGATTCGTACACCGACGTCCCCTTCCTCGAGGCGGTCGGCCATCCGGTTGCGGTCAACCCCGACCGCAGGCTGCGGCGCATCGCGCGCGCGCGCGGCTGGCCGGCGATCGCGTTTACGTCCCGTGCAGCCTGAGGAGGCCCGTCCGCGGCTCGCCGCGCTCGGGTTCCGCCCGGAGGACGTCGAGACGCTGGCCGCCCACTTCCTCGACGCCGAGCGGCGTGGCCAGCTCGGCCACGGCCTGTCGCGGATCGAGTGGCTCGAGACGTGGGAGTCGCTTCCGTCGACGCGCGCCCGCGCCGCGTCACGGCCGAGCCGGGCTACGAGCTGTGGGACGGTGACGGACGGTCTCGGCTACCTGACGCTGGCGGCCGCGGTCGACGCCCAGCTCGCGTCGCCACCGGCGCACGCTCGGCTCGTCGTCTGCACGCGCACGTTCCCGACCGGCTCGCTCGGCTACTGGGTGCGTCTGCTCGCTGAAGGCGGGCTCGTCGCCGCGCTGACCGCGACCTCGCCGCGCCGGCTCGCCGCCCCCGGCGGCGGTGCTCCGCTCGCCGGCACGAACCCGCTCGCGATCGCCGTCCCGTCGAGCGACGGTGCGCCGGTCGTCGCCGACGTGTCGATGGGAGCGGTCACGTATGGCGCGGTGCTTGCGGGCCTGGCGCGTCCCGAGGAGCTCGTCCCGTTCGGCGGCGCCCAGTCCCACAAGGCGTTCGCGCTCGCGATCGGCCTGCATCTGCTCGTCGACGCGCTGACGCCGCACGACGGCTTCGGCGCCGTGCTGCTCGTCGCGCGACCGGAGAGCGACCCCGTGCCGGCGCTGCGGGCTCTGGCTAGGGGCGCGCGGCTCCCCGGCGACCGGGCGTAGCTAGGCGGGGAAGCCGGGCTCGCGGCGGATCGAGTCGAAGTCGGAGTCGCCGCGCGCCGTCTCGCGCCACTTCGGCTCCAGCTCGACCGACCGGCGAAGATGCGCGATCGCGTCGAGGTGCCGGCCGCCGCGTGCCTCCATGCAGGCGAGGTTGTAGAGCAGCGCGGGGTGCTCCGGCCGTTCCACGAGCGCCTCCTCGTGGATGCGGATCGCCTCGTCCCAGTCGCCCCGCTCCGAGGCGGGCACCGCCGCGAACATCGCCTCCCAGGCGGAGACCTGGTGCGGCTCGCCGGGCTTGCCGCCGAGCGCCAGCACGACCGTGTCGTCGTCGAGCGCGACCGCGCCGCGCTTCAAGGCCGGGTCACGCACGAAGACGAGCTGCCCGGGTCAGAGCTCGTGGTCGTTCCCGTCGACCGTGAACCTGGCTCGGCCGCGCAGCACGAGGTAGATCTCCTCGTGGCCGAGGCTGTTCTCGGTGTGCTCCTCGACGATCATCCCGCCCGGCGCGTTGGCGGTGTACGCGTTGACGCCGAAGGCGCGGATGCCGAACCGGCGCCGTACCGGCCGCCAGACGAACCCGTCCGGCATCTGGATCGCGTCGAGCTCGTCGACGTGCGCGATGCTCATGCGATCAGCTCCGTGTAGCGCGGGTCGGCGCGAATCGAGTCGAGGTCGCTGTCGTCCGGGGCGTACTTCCTGATCTCGTCCGGGTTGAGCTCGACGGCGCGGCGGAGGTGGTCGATGGCGGCGTCGGCGTCGCCGGCCAGCGCCTCGAAGCATGCCGCGTTGTAGGCGCCCTGCCACGCGTCCGGGTTCGCGCTCGAGCGCCGCGCGCATCGAGGCGCGGCCGTGTTCGGCGTCGCCCGCGCGGAGTTGTGCGTAGGCGACGTAGAAGTCCTCCCACGCCGACGGCGTGAACGCCCTGCCGGCCTCGGCGCCCATTGCGAGCACTGTCGTCTCCGGCTCGGATGCGGTCGCTTCGCGGAACGTCCCGGGCGTCGCGTGCACGAAGGTGCCGACGGGTGCGTCGATCGACTCGTCGCCGAGGGTGAACCTGGCGGTGCCGCGCAGGACGACGTACAGCTCCTCGGTGCCGTCCTGCTCGCGGTGCGGCTCGATCACGTGGTCGCCGGCGTTCTCGCCCACCCACACGTTCAGCCCGAACGGCTGAAAGCCGAGGCGGCGGCGGAGCGGGCGCAGGATCTGCGTGCCGGCCGCCGTCGGCAACCGGTCGAGGTCGTCGATCGAGAGGATCTCGTAGCCGGGATCGCTCATCGCGCCCGCAACTCCCGCAGGACGACGGGGTCGATCTGGTCGATGCCGTCTGCTCGCTCCTCCAGGTTCTCTGTTCCCGCCCAGGCCGAGAACGCCGCGTCGAGGTCGCCGTCGTATCCGAGCTTCGCGAGCCGCCCCGCGATCTCGATCCTCAGCGCATCGTCGACGTCGAGCCACTGCTCGCGCGGCGTCTTGCCGAACAGCAGGTCCTGCAGCCCGTGGATGCGCTGTAGTTCGGTGATCGGCTGCGGATGGTCGTCGACGCGAAGGTCGACCAGCACGTCGCTGAGGCCGAGGTACCCACCGTCGCGCTCGACGACGAGCACCGCTGCCGACTGCTGGCCGCGCCGATCGCCGCCGGCCGTCTGCGCCGCCGCGAGGCAGTCGATCAGGCGCGGCGCGAGCGGTCTTCCCTCTGTCGCGACGAACGTCTCCGCGAGCGCCGCGACGGTCTCCGGGCCGACGAGGATGTTGCCCTGGGCGGCGAAGCATGGTCCAGTCTGCCCGCCGGCCCACGTGAAGCAGCCCTTGCCCGTGAAGCTCGCGCTGCCGCCGTGCACGTCGACGATGCCGAGCTGCCGAGTCTCGCGGCCGTCGTCGGCTGCGGTGAGTGCGGCAACCGCTTCCTCGGCCGTGGCTCCGTCGCGGAGGAGCGCGAGGCCGTCGGGGCCGTAGCGAGGATTTGCGTAGGCCTGCGTGGCGACCGCGCCGACGCCGGGCTCGGCCCAGGGCACGACCGAGCCGACGGCGAGGAACTTCGACTGCACCGCCACGCCCCACTGGCCCGCCTCGAGGTCGCAGGCGACGATCGAGTACGTGGCGACGATCGCCTCAGCCATACGTGAGCTCGGTCAGGTCGAGGTCGAGGAGCGCACGGTCGGTGACGAGCGCGGTGGCGACCTCGGGCCGCGCGAGCGCCGCCTTCACTGCGGCCGCGTCGGCGGCGCGCACGACCACCGGGCGGCCCTCGAGGTGAGCCGAGCGCAGCTGTGCGTCGTCGGGCGCGTCGAGCACGAGCGCGTCGCCGAGGTCCAGCTCGCCGTCGAGCGCGATCTCCGGCACGCGTCGGCCCGTGGCTCCGAACCAGCGCTCTCTCACAGCTCGACCGTGTCGCCGGGGACGATGTTCTCGACGGTCGCGCTCGTCAGGCTCGCCAACTCCGCGGGCGTGCCGGCGAGCAGCGGGAACGTGCCCCAGTGACCCGGGATGCAGCGGGGATTCCCGAGCAGCTCGAGCGCGAGCGCCGCTTCCTTCGGATCCATGGTGTAGTGGCCGCCGATCGGGAGCACGGCGACCGTCGGCTCGTAGAGCCGCGCGATCAGCGCCATGTCGCCGAACACGGTCGTGTCCCCTGCGAAGTAGACGCGCGCGTCGTCGGCGAAGACCACGAACCCGGCGGCCTCCCCGGCGTAGCTGAGGTCGGGCGCGGCGCTCGAGTGAAATGCGTTCGTCATCGTGAAGCGCACGCCGGCGACCTCGACCGTGCCGCCCTTGTTGAACGCCACCAGGTTCGCCTCGTCGATCCCGTTCTTCGAGTACCAGGCCATCAGCTCGACCATGCCGAGCACGGTGCAGCCGAGCTTCTGCTGCAGCTTCGGCACGTCCGAGGAGTGGTCGCCGTGCCCGTGCGTGACCGCGATCGCGTCCGCGCGCTCAGGGTCCTGCTCGCTCTCCGGGGTCGTCGGCCCGCTCAGCCACGGGTCGACGTAGATGCGCTTGCCGTCAGAGGTGTCGAGCCGCCACGATGCGTGGCCGAGCCAGGTGAGCGATGCCAATGAGCTTCCCTTCGTCGAGACGGCGAGAGCATAGAAGGACCGTCCGGGGCGAGCGAGAAGCTAACGGTCAGTGCTTCGTCGTGTGCCTCCGGCCATCCTCGCGGCAGTCGCCGCGATCGCGGATTCCCGCGGAGCTCATGGACTCGCTTTCGACGCGCTGATCGCCGCAGTACCGTTCACCGGCGTCGCGGCGCTCGAGGCGTTCGGCGCGTTCCTCGACGACCGCCGGCGCTCCTTCGGCGGCGTCCAGGCGCTGCTCTGGGTGGCGGCACTCGTGATGCTCGTCCTGTCCTGCGCGGCACGCTCGCCCGCGACGGCGATGCACACGGTTCCACCACTCGGCACGTCGGCGCTGTCGGCGCTGCTCGCCGTGTATGCGGCGAAGGCGTTCCTGACGCTCGCGCCGTACGCGCGCCTCGCGCTGCGGCCTGCCAAGCCTTAGCGCCGCTTCGGCGTAAGGACGCTCGCGCAGGCGAGGGGGACCCACCTAGCGCTTGAGCGTGATTCGCGAATGGGCGAACGCAATCAGGCATACGGCGATCTACGCTGCGCCTCGTGCAGGAGTGGTCGTTCTTCTTGGCGTTTCCCTTCATTTTTGGCGCACTCCTGCGTACGGGAAGGATGCGCGGCGTGTCTGGTCTGTACTTGCAGTCGCGCGTTTGGAAATGGGTGATCCTTTGTGGCCTGGGCGCGGTACTTGTCGTCGAGGTTCACGCTCATGCATGGTTCAGGTGCGCACTCGTCGCCGCGTTTCTCTGGCTAGCAACGTGGGAGGCCGTCGACCTGAAGCGCTAACTATTCGGGGCCATCGCGAACGCCGGGGCAGCCCGCTGCTCAGGCGCACTGCAGCCAGCCCCGCCTTCATCGGTGTCGCCGCGGCCACCCCGCAGTGGCTCTACTCCGCGAGTAGCTCGGCGAGCTCGGGCAGGTCGCGGATCGATTCGAGGTCGGGGTTCCGCCGGGCGAGCCCCCGCAGTCGCTCCGAGTGCTCGAGCGCGTGCCTGAGATGCAGCGCTGCGTCGTCTGCGCGGCCGGCCAGCGCCTCGCAGCACGCGAGGCAGAAGAAGGCTCCGGGAGCCTCGGGGTGCGCCTCGATCGTCTCGCGAGCCTGGTCGGCGGCCTCGGCGTAGTCCCCGGCCTCGTACAGCGGGTTGAACCGCGCCCAGACCTCGAAGCCGAGGACCTCGTACGCCTTGCCCGGCTTGCCGCCCACGACGACGACCGTCGTCGCGTCCTCCTCCGCGAACGCGGTCCGCTTCACGCCGGGTTCGGCGAAGACGAGCGTCCCCGCCGGCGCGTTCACCCGCTCGCCGTCGAGCTCGAAGGTCGCGCGGCCCTGAAATACGAGGTACAGCTCTTCCTGGTCGTCCTCCTCGGAGTGCTCGTTGATGATCCGGTCGCCAGCCTTGCGGCCGGTGAAGCTGCTGACGCCGAACGATGCGATACCGAAGTGCTGTCTCACCGGCCGGTATGGCGCGCCGCCGTCGTCGAGCTCGTCGATCGCATCGAAGTGCGTGACGGAGTAGGCGGCCACCGCTACAACGTAACGACCGGCAGCCGCTGCTAGCTCCGTCCAGGAGCGTTGACCGAACGGTTCCTCGATTGTCGAGCGTCCAAGCGGTTACGCTGGCTCCCTGGACGCTCACGCCGCGACTGTTCGAGATGCAAGCCCGTGCTGTGAATAGAGCTTCGCGAGGTCGGCTGTCACCGGTCGGCTGGGCGAGCGGGGGCTTACTCGTAGGCGTCGTCGCCTGGTTGACGTTTGCCGTCCAGGGCCATGATCTTTCGCTCGCCCTGTTCGCGGCAAGCGCCGCGAAGGTCGCGGACGGTGAGATCTGGCTGCTGCCGACGAGTGCCCTGATCGTTGACCGGCCGGTGTACGTGGGCCTCGTCGCGTTCGGCCTGCTCGGGTTCGCCGCGTTGCGGATCTGCGGCCCCCGGGTCTTCTGGGTGCTGGCGGCGGTGGGCCACATCGGTTCGACGCTCGCGGTGTACGCGATCATCTGGGCGTCGCGCTTGACGGATCCGGATGTGTTTACGAGTGCGTTCGCGAGGCAGGATTTCGGGGTCTCGGCGATCCAGGCCGCCTGGGTTGGCGGGATTGCTGCGACTGCGTGGCGCTGGGCCGGTCGCGATCGACGTAACCGGGTCTTCGTTGGTGTGGGTGTCTGCGCGCTCGCCGGAGTCGGTTGGTGGCTTCACCCCGACCCGTCCATCCTCACCGTCGAGCACCTATTTGCGTTCTTGATCGGCTGTGCCGCGGTCTCCTGGCCACGTCTGGCTGCCGCGGCACGAACGGCCGTGCGCGGTGCCGGTGCGTCGCTGCACCGGAACGCCACGACGACCGGCTGAGATCGGTGGAGCTGCTTGCTGTGCTCGCGGCGGCCGAAGGTATACGGTCGCCGAGAGGCTGGCGCGCGGTCGATGCGGAGGGAGTTCTGGATGCTTGCTCGTTGGAGTCGGTGGGCCTCTTTGACCGGCGTGCTCTTTGTCGTGCTGGTCGTGCTCGGCGGACCTGTTGCGGCGGGGAATACCCCGGGTTCGAAAGCGACGGGCCAGCATGTGATCGCCTTCTTCGAAGCTCATCGCTCGCGCGAACGGGCCTCGGCGGTTCTGCTGACCTTGGCGTTCATCGTCTTCCTCTTCTTTGCCGGCTCGCTGCGCTCCTACCTGCGGCGAACCGAAACGGTTGATGGCCTCAGCGCTGTCGTGCTGGCCGCCGCTGCCGTGCTTGTCGCAGGTCAGACAGCGGGGAACGGGGTGATCTTCGCGCTTGCCGACGCGCCGACGCGCCTGAGTCCGGGCGCGGCGCAGGCGCTCAATCTGCTCAGCAACGACATGGTCCTGACCAGTGCGGCCGGCTTCTCCGTGTTCGGCATCGCGAGCGGTCTCGCGATCCTGCGTGGCGCGGCCCTCCCCCGCTGGCTTGGCTGGATGGCAGTCCTGATCGGAATCGTTGTCGTCACCCCTGCCGAGTTCGCGGCTGTGATCGCGCTAGCCGTCTGGATCGTCGTTGTCAGCATCCTGATCGCCCGCCGCAGCCACCAGAACGACGCCGTGGCCGTCGCGGCTTAGTCTCGAGGCCGACTGCGTATCGAGTGCGTCGTCTGGGCGCTCGACCAGCGCCTCTACGACCTCTCGCGTCGAACCCGCATCGAGACCCGCCGGGATGTGCGGCAGAACCTCCTCACCGGCGCCCGCGACGTCGGCACGACGCAGGCGCTACGCAACCTTGGCGGCAGTGACGTGCTCGCGCAGGAGTACCTCTCGGCCGCGTTCGGATCGAGACCCGTCACTCCCGGATTGCCGCCGGCGTCTTCTTCGCCGCCGTCCCCTTCCTCGCGCTGTCGTTCCTCGCCGACGCAGCGAACGCGTTTGCGAGCGGATCGTCGCCGCCCACCCCGCCGCCACGGGCGCGTACACCTGGGGTGGCATCTCGCACCTGCAGAGCACCGTCACCTACACGTTCGACGCCGGCCACGGAACGTGGACCGGAGGCGCATTCACGTCTCTCTCCTACGTCCTCTGGATCGTCGCGACGATTCTCGTCGGGCGACTCTGGCGAGCGCTTCCGGCCTGGCGAAGGCGTCGCGCCGAAGCCGAGACCTTGACCTTCCCCCAGGGGGAAGCTTCATGCTTCCCGTATGAGAGTCCAGAACGACGAGCTCGTCATCTGCCCTGCCGGCCGTGCAGTCGTGCACACATACGTCGGCGACTTCATGGGCTTGAGCGATGAATGGCGGCTTCTCTGGGAGTCGGTACAAGCGGACGGGGTCCGTCCGCGCGGCGAGCCGCGCGAGCACTACGAGACGAACCCCGACGAGGTGAGCGATCCGTCCGAGCACGTCACGCGTCTCGTGTGGCCCCTCGGGCAGAAGGAGGAGCGAGATGGACTACGAGATCCAGCAAGTTCCCGAGCGGACGTACGCGGTGATCAAGCGGACGGTGGCACCGCCGGAAGTCCCGAACGTGATGCCTGAGTTGATGGGGAGGGTCCAGGGTTGGGCGAACACGGTGCCGCACGGTGTGCAGGTGTGCATCTCCTCGATGACCCCCGACGGCCAGCTGAACATCGCGCCCGGCGTCGAGGTCGAGCCCGGTGCGGTTGAGCCACCCGAGGGTTTCGACCTGGTGACCCGACCGACGCAACGAGCGGCGGTTCATCTGTACGTCGGCCCCTACGACGGGCTGCCCGGCGTCTACCAGGAGCTCTACGCCCAGCTGCAGCGTGACGGGTACGAGGAGCTAGGAGAGCCGATCGAGATCTACGAGCAGCACGACCCGGTGCCGGAGACCCGGATCATCTGGCCGGTCAGCTCAACCAGCACGTGAGGGCCCCGACTACGAGACGCGCGACAGATACGCGTGGGTCTCCCCGTACGACGAAGGCGTTTGCAGCTCGCCGAACTCGACCTTCAGCTTCCCGCCGGCCTTGCGGATTCGCAACGCGCTCACGGAGAACTTCAACGCCTCCGTCTGGCAGAACACGCCGGGGCCGCCCTCTCCTGCGAACGTGGCGCGGACGGTCGCCTTGAAGTAGCTCCAGCCGGCCGCGTCGTGATCGAAGGCCAGGCGCATCCGGCACCAGCCCTTCGCAGACGGCGAATCGTGCGACGCGGGCGTCGGGCCGACGCCGTAGTAGTCGATCCCGTTCTTCCGAAAGGTGAGGCGATACGTCGTGAGCGCGAGAAAGCTCCTCGGCATGCAGCCGACCGGGCTCGTGTTGCCCGGGCAGAGCGGGACGTCTCTCGGTGCCCCGGCGTGACCCGACCACGTTCCGGCCCACGAGGCCGCTGTCGCAGCCGCAGCCACGCCGAGAGCACCGACGATCGCCGCAACGAATGGAACCGACTTCAGCACCAGGGGAGTGGCGAGGCTCAGGCCTTCGCGTACTCCTCCGCCGAACGCGACTCGAACTCGAAGCCGACGAACTGCTCGTCACCCACGGTCCACGCGTTGTGGCCCGGCTCGATCACGTACGCCTGACCGGGGCCGATCTCGTGCTCGGTCCCGTCCTCGTGCGCGATATGCATCGTGCCGGACAGGACGACCCCGACGTGCCGCAGTTGGCAGCTGTCCGTCCCGACGACAGGCTTGATGCACTCCTCCCAGGACCAGCCAGGCTCGAGCGTCAGGCGAGCTGCGCTCGTGCCGCCGAGCTGCACCACATCGACTTGGGTCTTCGCGGGCTTCCGCGTTTCGTCGGGGGAATCGAAACTGCGGCTCTCGACGCCGGACACGTTGCCTCCTCTGATTGCAGGACAGAGCTGGGCGAGTCGCGATCGTAACGCCGATCACGAGCCGCGACCAGCCCTAGGCGTTGTCCGCCCGGGCAGCTGCGACCGCGGCCCGGATGCGGGCCGCGCCGCCGGACGCGACCAGCTCACCGTGCGGGATGATCACGCGCTCGATCGGCAGGTCGGCGAGTGCGTCGAGCGACGGAAGCAAGCGGGCGGGATCCGCATCGTCGACGAAGACGTGGAGCCGGCCGCCCGTGCCGCTCAGGACGTCCCCGCTCACGAGCGTCGCATGCTCGGGGAAGAAGAACACCACCTGCTGCGGCTCGCCGTCGAGCTCGATCGCCTCGACGCCCGGCGGGAGCTCGTCGGTCGTCGCCGGGTTCGGGCGACGCCGCCACGCAGCGCGCGGCGGCACCCACACCGACGCACCGAAGCGCTCGACGAAGTCGCTCGTCCCGCGATAGTGCGCGGGCTGCGTCAGGAGGACGCGCACCGCCTTTCCGTGCGGGTCGAATTGCTCGTCGGGCGGCAGGAACGGATCGATCAGCGCCACGTCCTCGGCGGTCTCGTAGCGCACCACCGGCACGTTCTCGTCCCAGTCCTCGCCCCGCTCCCAGGCCGGGTGCGGTGAGAGCCACCAGGAGAGCTCGGTCACCTCGCTCGGACCGTAGCGAAGGCGGTCACCAGGCGGTCGATGGTCTGACCCCATCCCTCGCGCATGCCGGTGGCAAGCCACTCCTGGATGCGCTCGTCCGGCAGGTGGTCCGGCAGCGTCACCTGCAGAACCATCTCGGTCTTGTCACCGACCGCGGTCAGCACGATCGTGACGACCGGACCGTCGTCAGGATGGTCGGGGTCGATCTTCGGCCAGCCGTCGGTGGCCCCGAAGATGAAGACGAGCTTCTCGCCCGGCACCACCTCCAGGTAGATGCCGCCCGTCATGTACTCGAGCTCGTCGTTGATCACCATCTTCTGCCTCCACTCACCGCCGACCCGAAGGTCGACCTCGATCGGATCGGACGGTGTCGGAGCCGCGGGGTTGAAGAACCACTGCAGGTGGCGCGGGTCGGTCCAGGCCTGGAATACCTCGTCGGGCGAGGCGTCGAGCGTGCGCACCAGCGTGAACCCGCGCGTCTGTTCCGTCTCAACGTTCATCGTCGGTCCCTTCCGGTCGTGGAATCGTCTTCAGCTGCTGCTCGAGGCGGTCGAGCCGCGTCTCGAAGAAGCCCCGGTACGTCGCGAGCCAATCGTCCGCGAGGCGGAGCCGGTCGGGCTCGAGCCTGCACGGCCGCCACTGTGCTGAACGGCCCTTGCTGACGAGGCCGGCGCGCTCCAGCACCTTGAGATGCCTCGAGACGGAGGGCAGGCTGATCGCGTGCGGCGCGGCCAGCTCGTTCACGGTCGCTTCGCCGTTCGCGAGCTGCGCCAGGATCGAGCGGCGGGTTGGGTCGGAAAGCGCGGCGAAGGTCGCGCTCAGCTCGTCTCTCATTATTTAGTCTCATAGCTAATTAGCACAACGGCTAACTAATAGCCGAGATCCGACCCGCAGTCAAGCCGCGAGCGGTCGCTGCCGATGCAGCGGCGGTGAACGGCGTGCTCCGCTCCGACGTCGGCCGGCTGACGATCGCGTGCCCCGACCGGCCGGGGATCGTCGCGGCGGTCGCCGGCTTCCTCGCGAACGCCGGCGCGAATCTGATCCACGCCGACCAGCACTCGAGCGACCCGGAGGCAGGGCGCTTCTTCATGCGGGTCGAGTTCCACCTCGACGGCCTGCCCGCCGCCGAGCCGGATCTGCGCGCCGAATTCGGCGCCCTCGCCGAGCGGTTCGAGATGAGCTGGCGACTCTCGGCCGAGACCGATCTCGAGACCGTCGCGATCTTCGCCTCGCGCAGCGACCACTGTCTGCTCGATCTTCTCTGGCGCCGCCGCCGCGGCGAGCTCGCGATGAACCTCGCGTTCGTCGCCTCCAACCACGACCGTCTCCGTCGCGACGTCGAGGCGTTCGGCGTCCCCTTCCACCACATCCCGATGGACGACCACGTGGCCGGCGAGCGGCGCCTGCTCGAGCTGCTCGCCCCGGTCTCGGTCGACGTGATCGTGCTCGCGCGCTACATGCGCATCCTCTCCGCGGACTTTCTCGACGCGGCGCGGTGCCCGTTGATCAACATCCACCACTCGTTCTTGCCCGCGTTCGCAGGTGGCGACCCGTACACCGCCGCGCACGACCGCGGCGTCAAGCTGATCGGGGCGACGGCCCACTACGTCACGGCCGAGCTCGACGCGGGGCCGATCATCGCGCAGGACACGGTCGCCGTCAGTCACCGCGAGACGGTCGCCGACCTGAAGCGCGTCGGCGCCGACCTCGAACGGCTCGTGCTCGCGCGGGCCGTGCGCTGGCATCTCGAGCGTCGCGTGCTGCTCGACGAGCAGCGAACGGTCGTCTTCCGCTAGCCGGCGACGAGCAGGTCGGTGCCGGCTGCGGTCGGCAGCACACGTCCGTGCTCGACTCGGACGAGCCGGTCGGCGAGCGCGTCCTCCCAGACCGCGAGCCTCGGGCACGACGTCTTCCAGACGTCGACCGTCTCGGCGTACGTCCGCGGCGCCTCGGTCAGCCACCGGAGCAGCTGAACCGTTCCGGCCGTGACTGCGGTCACACCGTCAACTGCCGTTGTCGGCGATTCGCGTGGCGAATCCGGCGTCGTCCGCGCAGAGCCGGTCGAACTCGCTGCGGTCGACCGCGAGCAGTCGCACGTCGGTGGTGGCCCGCACCCGTGCCGTGCGTGTCCCCTCGGACGAGAGGAGCGCGCGTTCGCCGATCACCGAGCCGGCGCCGAGCTCGCGTGTCCCTTCGGGCGCCTCGACCACGACCGTCCCTTCGAGCACGACGTAGAGGCCGGAGCCATGCTGGCCGTGCTCGATCACCACCTGGCCGGCCGCGACCGACGTCTCGGTGCCGACCGTCTCGAGCTGTTGCATGTCGTCGCGGTTCATCGCCTACGAGTATCGCAAAGGTGTCCGAGACGCGGCTAGAGTCGAGCGATGCCCGATGCCCGCGGCGCGTCGAAATCCCCTCGGTCACCGTATCCACCGGACGTCGCCGACGACGAGCTGCCGGAACACCGGCTCGGCGACCTGATCGATGCGATCGCCGTCGACGCGGACTGGGCCAACGAGCGTGCGCAACGGGCAGCGTTTCAGCGCGTCGAGCTCAGGCGCTCCCGGCTGACCGGCGCCGAGCTCGCGGAGGCGAGCCTGCGCGACGTCGTGGTCGAGGACTGCAGGCTCGACCTGGTCGGGCTACGTCACGCCAAGCTCGAGCGGGTCGTGTTTCGCGACTGCCGGATGGCCGACTGTGACTTCTACGGCTCGTCGCTCACGGACGTGCTCTTCGAGCGCTGCGAGCTGCGCGAGGCGACGTTCTCGGACTGCACGCTTGCTCGCGTCGAGTTTCGCGGCTGCGACCTCACAGGCCTGCGCGGCGCCGAGGCCCTGCGGGGCGCACGCGTGCTCTGGAACGACGTGATCGAGAACGCGGCGCTGTTCGCAACGGCCCTCGGTGTCGAGATCATCGACGCATGAGCTGGGACGAACGCTTCTCGCGCCGCTACGACGAGTGGTCGGCGCACATGACGGAGGACGTCGACTTCTACGTCGGCCTCGCGCTGGAGTCAGGCGGCCCTCTCGTCGAGCTCGCGGTCGGGAGCGGGCGGGTCGCGATCCCGGTCGCTCGGGCGACGGGTCTGCCCGTGCTCGGCATCGACTCGTCGCCGGCGATGCTCGAGCAGGCGCGCGCCGCCGCCGCCGCGGCCGGCGTTCGCCTCGACCTGCGCGAGGGCGACATGCGCGAGCTTGCGCTCGACGAGCCGGCCGCCCTGATCTTCTGCCCGTTCCGCGCGCTGCTGCATCTTCCGACCTGGGCCGACCGCCGCGTCACGTTCGAGCGCGTTGCGGCATCGCTTCGACCCGGCGGTCGGTTCGCCTGGAACGCATTCGTGTTCGACCATCGCGTCGCGATGCGACTGGACGGCGTCCACCACGACGAGCCGGTCCCGCACACGGTTCGCTACGACGTCGCCGACAGCCGGATCGACATCACGCTCGACGGCGGTGGGTCGAGCTCGCTCTGGTGGGCGACCAGGAACGAATGGCTCGGGCTGATCGACGTCAGCGGGCTCGAGCTCGAGGCGCTGTACGGCGGCTTCGACCGGCGACCGTTCGACGAGAACAGCCGGGAGTTCGTCTTTGTGGCGCGCAGACCTGGGAGCTAGGCTTACGTCATGTACGTCGTGCTGGTGATCGTCGTCCTGGTCTTTCTCGTCGCGGTCGTGCGCCTCGTCACACGCTTCAGGAGCGGCGAGGCGATGGAGGCCGGCGGCTCCTTCGGTTGGCAGCTCTTCAGGCGCAACAAGGACGACTGGGGACCGAAGCAGTCCTGAACGTCAGCGGGGCGGGCCGTGACGCTGCTGCATCCGCAGCAGGCCGGTGCCGAGCGCGACGAAGGCCGCCCAGGCCGCGACCAGCGACCACGAGCCGCCGAGGTGCGCGGCGAGCATTGCGGCGCCGAGCAGGCCGCTCAGAAGCAGGGCGACCACGAACGGGAGCACGGAGGGACTCATGGGGAGAGCCTCGGCACGTGCGCCGACCGCGGCATCCGTGATCGCCCGCGATCGGATGCCTCGGACTACGGATCAGGCTCGGGGTCGTCGATTGCCGTGCGCGGAAGCCATCCCGGCTGGTATCTGACGAACCTCGATCGCGGCAGCTTGGCGAAGATCTCGGCGTAGGCGACCGTCGACTTCGTCGTCTCGCGAACGACGCTCGCGCCGTACTTTGCCGCCGCCTTGCAGACGGTGTAGACGAGACCGCCGCCGACCCCGCGGCCGCGACTCCCGACGGCAAGCACGACGGCCTCCTGGTCGCCGGCCGAGACGATCATGTGCTCGGTTCCGGGCGGGCAGTGGAAGAAGTCCCACGCCACGAGCGGCCGTTCCTGACCCTCGACGATCAACGTGCACTCGCCCGCAAGCACGAGAAACGCCTCCTGCGCGTTCTCGCGGTGGTACATGCCGATCTTCTCGCCAGGCCCGAGAACGCTGATGTTGATGCCGAAGTGCGGGAATCGCCGCTTCCCTTCGAAGGTGCAGTACACGCCGAGTGCGCCATCGTTCCGCCAGCGAGACTCACGTGCGTTGACGACGAACCAGCCTTCGCCGTCGGTCACGAGGCCGTTCTTGCTCATCCGGAGCGGAGCTTCTGTCATTGCTCGATTGTGGTAGATGTCGGCGATGTCCGCCGAGGGAACCATCGAGGTCCGCCGGCTCGCCGGCGCGGAGTTGCGAGAGCATCTGGACGGCCTCGCGGGCGTCCTCCACGACTGTGTCTCCGGCGGGGCCTCGGTCAGCTACATGGCACCGTTCTCGCCCGAGCAGGCCCGTGCCGCCTTCGACGGCTTTGCCGATGACGCAGCTCTCGGCCGCCGGCTGGTGCTCGGCGCGTTCGCCGACGGGCGCGTAGTGGGGACGGTTCAGGTGATCCTCAGCGCGCCACCGAACCAGCCGCACCGCGGCGAGATCGCGAAGCTGCTCGTCCATCGCGAAGCGCGCAGGCGAGGCATTGCAGAGCTGCTGATGGAGCACGCCGAAGCGGAGGCACGCGCCGAGGGGAAGACGCTGCTCGTGCTCGACACGGTCACCGGCGACGCCGCCGAGCGGCTGTACGCCAGGCTCGGGTGGCAGCGGGTCGGCGTGATCCCCGGGTACGCGCTGTATCCGGACGGGCGGCCGTGCGCGACGACCGTGTTCTTCAAGGCGATCTAGCATGTCGGGGTTCGCGACGCCGGCGCTCCTCGGCGTGTTCGCCGCAGCGGCGGTGGCAACCTGGCTCGCGGGGACCGCGCTCTCGAAGACGACCGACGCGCTCGACGCTCGGCTCGGCTTCGGGGAGGAACTCGGCGGCCTGCTGCTGCTCTCCGTCGCGGGCAGCCTCCCGGAGGTCGCGATCACGGTCTCCGCCGCGGCCGGTGGCCACCTCGGCCTGGCCGCAGGCAACCTGATCGGTGGGATCGCCATCCAGACGATGGTGCTCGTCGTCTGCGACTTCGCGGTCGGCCATGAGCGCCCCCTGACGTTTCTGGTCGGCCGGCTCAGCCCGGTGCTCGAGGGCCTGCTCGTGGCACTCGTCGTCTCCGGCGTGCTGATGGGCGCGCTGCTGCCGCCGACGACCGCGATCGGCGGCGTCGTCAGCCCGGCGTCGATCGGGATCGTCGTCGTCTGGACCTTCGGCGTCTACGTGATCAACAAGGTGCGGAAGAGCCCGCGCTGGACGATCTCGATGGAGGGTGCGCAACCCGGCCGTCGCCACCGCCGAGAGGAGCATCCGCAGCAGCCGCACCCGTTCACGGGCCGCTCCACGCTGCAGGTCGCCGGGCTCTTCGCGGGCTCGTGTGCGGTCGTGCTGACCGCAGGCGTCGGTCTCGAGATGAGCGGAAACACGCTCGCCGACCGGGCCGGCGTGAACGGCGTCATCTTCGGTGCCACGGTGCTCGCGCTCGCGACGGCGCTCCCGGAGATCAGCTCGGGGATCGCGGCCGTGCGGCTCGGCGACAACGCGCTGGCGCTCGGAGACATCTTCGGCGGCAACGCGTTCCAGCTCTGCCTGTTCCTGCTCGCCGACCTGGTCGCCGGCTCACCCGTGCTCCCGACGTCGGGGGATCTGAACGCCTGGCTCGCCTCACTCGGCGTGGGGCTGACGGCGATCTACGCGATGGGAGTGATCATCCGTCCGCTCCGCTGTCACGCGCGGCTCGGGCCGGACTCGATCCTCGCGGTGATCGTGTTCGCCGTCGGGATCGCCGGGCTGTTCGCGATACCCCACTAGAGCGGGAGCGAGTGCGCTGCCGAGCGGGCGACGTCGATCAGCGGCTGCACCGCGAAGAACGACCCGACCGTGACGACGAGACAGACGGCGACGCCGGCGCTCAGGAGCACCTCGCGCGGCGGTGAGCCGCCGGCCGGCGCGAGCCGCAGCTCGACCGAGTCGCGGAAGTACATGGCGCGGACGATCCCGAGGTAGTAGTAGGCCGAGATCATCGTCGCGATCACGCCGGCCACGACCAGCCACCACCAGCCGCGGTCGTACGCGGCGGCGAAGACGTAGAACTTGCCGATGAAGCCGCCGGTCAGCGGAAAGCCGAGGAAGCCGAGCATGAAGAACCACATCGAGACGCCGAGGAAGGGACGCTCCCAGCCGAAGCCCGCCAGGTTCTCGAGCGTGACCGGCACGCCCAGCTCGCGCTCGCGGGCGGCCACGACGGCGAACGCGCCGATCGACATTGCCGCATAGGGGACGAGGTAGTACATGAGCGCCCGCGCGCCGAGTTGGCTCGCGACGGCGATCGCGATCAGCATGAAGCCGGTGTGCGAGACCGCCGAGTAGGCGAGGATCCGCTTCACGTTCCGCTGCACGAGCGCCGCGATGTTGCCCCAGGCGAGCGAGACGATTGCGATCACGGCGAGCGCGTACGTCCAGAGCCGGTGGTCGTGCGGGAACGCCGTCACGAGCAGCCGGTAGGCGACCACCAGGGCGGCGATCTTCGTCGCCGACGCCATGAACGCGGTGACCGGCGTCGGCGCTCCCTGGTAGACGTCGGGCGTCCACTGATGGAAGGGCGCCGCCGACGCCTTGAACGCGAGCCCGACCAGGATCATTGCGAGGCCGAGCACCAGCATCGCGTCGCCGCCGTGGCCGTACGCGGCGATCTTGTCGAAGCTCAGCTGCCCCGTCTCGCCGTAGACGAGCGCCGAGCCGAAGAGCAACGTCGCCGAGCCGACGGAGCCGACGATCAGGTACTTGAGACCGGCCTCGAGCGAGCCGATCAGGTCGATGTCGATCGCGCACAGCACGTAGAGGCCGATCGAGAACCACTCGAGCCCGAGGAACAGCGTCATCAGGTTCGACGCCTGTACGAAGAACGCCATGCCGGCGGCCGCGGCCGTCAGCAGCGCGTAGTACTCGGCCACGTGCTCGTCGCGCCAGCGCTCGCGATAGGAGACGAGGACGGCGACTGCACCGGCGCCGGCGATCAGCACCTGTGCGAGCGCCGCCCAGCGGTCGCGGAACATCGCGTCGTGTACGAGCAGCGTCGGGTGCGGGCTCTTCACGTCCAGCAGAACCGCGAACACGAACGCGGTCACGAAGCCGGCGAAGCCGACGAACGCAGCTACGACGCGGCGGGTCGTGCGCCGCGTGAAGACGGCGACCATCAGCAGCAGTCCCGATGCGCCGAGCAGCGACAGCACCGGCGCGAGCGCGAACCAGTCGATGTGCGGCTTGACGATCACTTGCTGTCCCGCGCGACGGGGACGAGCTTCAAGATGTAACCCTGTTTCTGGTCCTGCATGGCGGCTTGCGCCTCGAAGCCGGTCAGTTGTGCTCGGGCACGTCCGCCGCCGAACGCGCGCTGTGAGATCAGGTTCGGCCAGGCGCTGAGCCCGATCAGGCAGAGCACGAGCGGCACGACCACGGCCAGCTCACCGACGCGCAGATCGAGCGCCGCGTCGGGGACGGCCGACCCGACGTCATCGTGCAGCACCGCCGAGATCGCGCGCAGCATGTACATCGCGGCCAGCACCATCGCCGCCGCGCCGATCACGGCCCACGCCCAGCCCTGCTGGAACGCGCCCGCGAGGATCAGGAACTCGCCCGCGAACGTGGTCGAGAGCGGTACCGCGAGCGAGATGATGCCAACCGTCATGATCAGGGTCGCGAGCGCGGGACGGCCGCGCGCCATGCCGCCGAGCAGTCGGAACTCGCCCGTCGACGTGCGCCGCTCGACCATGCCGGCGAGCAGGAACAGGCTCGACGAGACGAGCGCATGGTTGACCATCTGGAGCACGGCGCCGTCGAAGCCGAGGTTGTTGTTCGCGAAGAGGCCGATCCCGATCAGGCCCGACTGCGCGAGCGACGAGTACATGACCACGCCGCGGAAGTCGGACGCGCGGAAGGCGAGCAGCGAGCCGTAGACGAGCGAGAGCGATGAGAGCACGAGCAGCACGACGCGCCAGTCGTGCACGACCGCGGGAAACTTCGGGATCACGATCCGCAGCAGGCCGTACAGGCCCGCCTTCGACGACGATCCCCGACAGCACCGCCGACACCTCGGGCGGCGACTCGCGGTACGTCTCCGGAAGCCAGCCGTGGAACGGGAAGAGTGGCGACTTGATCGCGAACGCGGCGATGAAGCCGAGGAACAGCCACGTCGACGAGCTGGTGCCCATCTTGGTCAGGTCGAAGGTGCCCTGCTGCAGGCCGAAGATGACGATCGCGGCCAGCATCAGCAGCGAGCCGACGACGGTGTAGATGACGAAGGTCAGCGTCGCTCGCAGCCGGCCGGGACCGCCCCAGACGCCGATCAGGACGTAGAGCGGGATCAGCATCGCCTCGAAGAAGGCGTAGAAGAGCAGCAGGTCCTGCGCCGTGAAGACGCCGACGATCGCGCCGGTCAGCAGCAGCATCAGCGAGAAGTACGCGCGTGCCCGCTCGCGGCCGATCCACCAGCCGTAGATCACGCAGGCGGCCATCACGACCACCGTGACGCCGACGAGCCAGAGCGAGAACGCGTACTGGCCGACGTGGTAGCTGACGCCGAGGTCGCGGAACCACGGGTGGCGCTGGTCGAGCTGCAAGGCGGGAGAGCCGAAGTCGAACTTCGCGGCTGACGTGATCCAGAACCCGACCTCGATCAGCGAGATCAGCGACGCGAGCGAACCGGTCGCGTATGCCGGCAGCGGCGCCACCGCGACGACCAGTGCGCCCGCCACGGGCAGCAGGATCAGGATCGTCGTCAGCCAGTTGCTCATCAGCGCGCCGCCAGGAAGACGACTGCGAGCACGGCGAGACCGCCGGCCAGCGCGAGCGCGTACGAGCGGACGAGGCCGTTCTGCGCGCGGCCGAGCTCACGCGAGCCGAGGTCGGCGCCGTCCGTCACCGCGGCGAGCGAGCCGGCGATCAGCGGGCGCTCGACGAAGGCGTAGAACGCCCGGGCGAGCCCGTCGGCCGTCCGGTACCAGATGAGGTCGTACAGCTCGTCCCAGTAGAACTTCTTCTCGAACAGCGGCACCGCCTTGGGTGGTCGCGCCCGCTTCGCCGCGTAGAGCATCCACGCGACGACGATGCCCGCCAGGCCGATCGCGATCGCGCCACCGGAGATCGCCCACTCCTGCGCGTGCGTCGGCTCGGCGAACGGCAGCGCGACCGGGTCGAGCCAGTCGTTGAGCGGGTGCCAGAGCGGTGCGAACTGCAGGAAGCCGCCGACCACCGAGAGCAGCGCCAGCGCGCCGACCGTCCAGCGCATCGACAGCGGGCCGTCCTTGCCGTGGTGGGCGTGGAAGTGCTCACGCGCGAACGCCGACGGTTCACCGGTGAAGACGATGAAGTAGAGGCGGAACGCGTAGATGCCGGTCAGGAACGCGCCGGCGAGACACGCGCCGGCGATGACGGCGCCGTACCAGCCGCGATCGAGCCCGGCGGCGATGATCGAGTCCTTCGAGAAGAAGCCGGCAAACGGCGGGATGCCGACGAGCGCGAGCGAGCCGATCAGGAAGACGAGCTTGGTGAACGGCATCAGCTTCCCGACCCCGGCCAGCTTGCGGATGTCCTGCTCGCCGACGACCGCATGGATCGCGAGACCGGCCGACATGAAGAGGAGTGCCTTGAAGAACGCGTGCGTCATCAGGTGGAACATCGAGCTCGGGTACGCGCCGAGGCCCGCGCCGACGAACATGTAGCCGATCTGCGACATCGTCGAATACGCGATCACGCGCTTGATGTCGGTCTGGACGAGCGCGATCAGCCCGGCCATCAGCAGCGTCGCCGCGCCGAGGCCTGCAGCGAGATCCTGGATCACGTAGGCGTTCTCGAACAGCGGGTGGCAGCGGACGATCAGGTACACGCCGGCGGTGACCATCGTCGCCGCGTGGATCAGCGCGCTCACCGGCGTCGGGCCTTCCATCGCGTCGGGCAGCCACGTGTGCAGCGGGATCTGCGCGCTCTTCGCGAGCGCGCCGCCGAGCAACCCGAGCGCGATCAGGTTCGCGACTGCGCCGCCGTGCGGCGAGCTGGCGAACACGCCGGCGTAGTCGAGACGGCCGGTGTGCTGGATGAGCAGAAAGAGCGCCAGCGCCATCGTCGCGTCGCCGAACGCGTTCATCACGAACGCCTTCTTCGCGGCTGCGACCGCCGACGGTCGGTCGTGGTGGTAGCCGATCAGCAGGTAGCTCGAGAGGCCGACCATGCCCCAGCCGGCAAGCAGCAGCAGCAGGTTGCCGCCGAGGACGAGCAGCAGCATCGAGAAGACGAACAGCGACATGTAGGCGAAGTAGCGCCGCTCCTCGTCGTCGCCGTCCATGTAGCCGACCGAGTACGCGACGATCAGCGAACCGACGCCCGCGACGATCAGCATCATCATCACGCTGAGCTGGTCGACGAGCAGCGAGAAGCCCGAAGTGGTACTGCCCCGCGGAGAGCCACGTCCACGACGTCGTGACATGCGTGCGCGCCGACGCGTGCTCGCCCCACATCGTGAAGAACGCGACGGCCGCGGCCGCGAACGCGCCCATCGTCGTCAGCGTCGAGATGTAGCCGGCGACCCGACGCGAGATTCGCGTGCCGCCGACGGTGATCAGCGACGCGCCGAGGCGAGCGGCAGCAGCAGGCAGATCCAGGCGGCGGCCTTCACCCTCGGAGCGTCCTCAGCTTGTCGACGTCGAGCTCGAGCCCGCGCCGGCCGAGCGCGACGATCAGCCCCAGCCCGACGACCACCTCGGAGGCGGCGACCGCCATCACCGAGATCGCGAACACCTGGCCGTCCTCGTG
Source organism: uncultured Actinomycetes bacterium (assembly GCA_963819535.1). Classification (GTDB taxonomy): domain Bacteria; phylum Actinomycetota; class Thermoleophilia; order Gaiellales; family Gaiellaceae; genus PALSA-600. The sequence continues at coordinate 391,317 of CAWFWL010000001.1, forward strand.
CCCGTGCAGCCGCGAGAACGCGATCAGGAGCAGGTTCGCCGAGTTGAGCATGATCTCGACCGACAGCAGGATGATCAGCGGCGAGCGGCGCAGCATCACGCCGAGGGCGCCGATCGCGAACAGCAGCGCGCTCAGGACGACGTACCACTGGATGTCAGGCCCGTGCATCGCTCTCCGTCCGGCGCGCGTGCGAGCCCAGCACGACGCCGCCGACCGCGGCGACGAGCAGCACGATCGACGTGATCTCGAAAGCGAGCAGGTGGTCGGTCAGGAACAGCTTCCCGATCGCCTCCGGCGAGCCGAAGCTGCGGCCGATGTGGCTGCGGCTTGCTCAGGAAGCCGCCCGTCTTCAGGCCGACGACGACGATCACCTCGGCGAGCACGGCTCCGCCTGCGGCGACCGCGCCAAGGATCTGCCACGACGGCCCGCCCGACCACGGCGACTCCTCGCTGCGGTCGCCGAGGTAGGCGATCACGAACAGGAACATCACCATCACCGCGCCGCCGTAGACGAGCACCTGGCCGGCCGCGACGAACTCACCGGAGAGCAGCAGGAACAGCACCGCGAGTGCCGCGAGGTTGCCGATCAGCGACAGCGCCGAGTAGAACGGGTTGCGGAAGCTGACGACGGCGAGCCCGCTCGCCAGGCACGCGAATGCGGCGACGAACCACACGACCCAGACGAGGAAGTTCGCCATCTAGCTATGGCCTTCGTAGTACGGGATCGGTGTGTCGTAGAGGTCGCGGTCGGCGACGGGCACCTGCTTGATCGGCGGCGCGAGCAGGATGTCCTTCGTGTAAATCAAGTCGTCGCGGTTGTACTCGGAGATCTCGAAGTCGTTGCCGAGCGTGATCGCGTCGAACGGGCACGCGAGCTCGCAGTAGCCGCAGAAGATGCAGCGCGACATGTTGATCTCGTAGATGCGCGCGTACCGCTCGCCGGCCGAGACGCGGTTCTCGGCGGTGTTCTCGGCCGCGACGACGCGGATGCAGTCGGCAGGGCACGCGGCTGCGCAGAGCGAGCAGCCGACGCACTTCTCGAGGCCGTTCTCGTGGCGATGGAGCCGGTGGCGTCCGCGGAAGCGCGGATAGACCGGCCGCTTGTACTCCGGGTATTGCTGCGTGATCGGCTTCTTGAAGATCTGCTTCAAGGTCACGCCGAAGCCCTTGAGCGTGTTCGGGACGACGAAGCTCATTTGACGAGCACCACCAGGAACGCGGTCACGAGCGCGTTGGCGGTCGCGACCGGCAGCAGCACCTTCCAGCCGAAGCGCATCAGCTGGTCGTAGCGCAGGCGTGGCTGGGTCGCCCGCAGCCAGATGAAGATCGAGACGAGCGCGAACAGCTTGAGCACGAACCAGATCGGCCCGAGCTCGTCGAGCGAGTGCACCCACGGGAAGTGGTAGCCGTCGAAGAAGAGCGTCACGCAGAGACCCGACAGCGTGAGCAGGTTGATGTACTCCGCGGCCTGGAAGAGGCCCCAGCGCATCCCCGAGTACTCGGTGTGGTAGCCGGCGACGAGCTCGGTGTCGGCTTCGGGGAGGTCGAACGGCGCGCGCGACGTCTCGGCGGTGCCGCCGATCAGGAACACGATCAGTCCGACGATCTGCGGGATGAAGAACCACAGCGTCGTCTGCTGCTTCTCGACGATCTGGGTCAGGTTCAGCGACTGCCCCATCAGCACGACGCCGAGCACGCTGAGCGCGAGCGACACCTCGTACGAGACGAGCTGCGCGCACGTGCGCATCGAGCCGAGGACCGAGTACTTCGATTCCGACGCCCAGCCGCCGATGATGAAGCCGTAGATGCCGATCGAGCCGAGCGCGAAGATCAGGATCAGCGAGATCGGCAGGTTCGCGACCGCGCCGGTGATGTGGTGGCCGTCGACCGTCCAGCCCTTGCCGAACGGCAGGACGCTGAACGCGAGCGAGCGCGGTGAACATCGAGACGACCGGCGCGATGATGTAGAGCGGCTCCCGTGCCGCCGACGGCGCGAACGCCTCCTTGCGGATCAGCTTCAGCAGGTCGGCGATCGGCACGAGCAGGCCCTTCGGGCCGGCGCGGTTCGGGCCGAACCGCAGCTGCATGCGGCCCAGCAGCTTCCGCTCGAGCCACGTCGTGAACGCGAAGAAGACCATCACGACGTTGATCGACGAGGAACGCCTTCGGGATCGTGATCCACCAGGGCTCGTGCATCGCTACGCCTTCACCTCCACGAACGGGTGCAGGTCGGCCGCGTGCTGCTGCGGGATGCGGACGGCGCCGGCGGCGAGGTCGCGCGCGATCCGGGCGCGCAGCTCGACCGACGTGCCGTTCGAGGCGACCGTGACCGTCGCGCCGTTGCGGATCCCGCGCGCCTTCGCGTCCTCGGGTGCGATCTGCACCTCGGCCCCCGGCCGCTGGAACTGCAGCTCCGGCGTCCGGTCGACGGCGGCGCCGGAGAAGAGCGGCTTGTACGCGATCAGCCGCAGCCCAGTTGTTTGTGCCAACTTGGCACTAACCCGGGGTTGCGGCGCCACGAGCGGCGCGACGCGCCTCGGGAGCGTGGCATGCCGGCCCAGGTCGGCGAACGTGACCCCGCCGTAGCAGCGCTCGGAGATCTCGTCGAAGACGACCGACGTGTGCGGCGAGATCTCGACGCCGAAGCGCTCGCCGAGCTTCGAGAGCCACGCGAGCACGTCGGGCACGGGCGCGAGCGACGGCGCGGCGCTGGCGCTGCAGGCGTCCCTCCAGATTGACCGTCGTGCCGTCGCGCTCGAGGTAGCTCGTGCCGGGGAGGACGAGGTCGGCGAAGCTGCGGAAGCTCTCCTCGAAGAGGCCGATCCCGATCACGAACTCGCGCCTCCGCCGCCATCGCCCGCACGTCGGCGTTCGGTCGCCGCCTCGTCGCCCGAGATGAGCAGGACGCGCGGCTTGTCGTCACTCGGGTCCTCGTCGCCCGCCGCGCTCCAGGCGTCAGCGACGCCGCGGCCGTTCGGTGTGAGCGGCAGCACGTAGACGTGCGTCGCCTGCGACGAGCCCGACGTTCGTAGGGTCGTCGGTGACGAGGGCGTCGACCGGCTGCCGTCGGACGCTCGAAGGAGACCGTCGCGCCGGCGCGGCGCGCGGCCTTCAGCCAGAGGTCGACGATCGGTGCTCGCTCGACGACGGGGACGTCGCACAACACGGCGATCGACTTCGCGTCGCGAAGCGCCGAGAGGGGCGTGAGCCGCCGAACTCGGAGGGTTCCTCGGTGAGCACCGCGTTGTGCGCGCCGAGCCCGCGGCGCATCAGCAATGCGAGCGCGTAGGCCTCCTCGACCGACTCGCCGCCGGACAGTGCCGTGACGGTCGACGCGCCACCGGTGCGGAGCAGCGACGCAGCGTGCTCGATCGCCTCGTCCCACGAGATCGCCTCGAAGCGGCGCGGGCCGGCCTTGCGGAGCGGTGTGGTGATGCGGTCGGGCGCGTCGAGGTGCGCGTAGGCGAAGCGGCCCTTGTCGCACAGCCAGCCCTCGTCGATTTCCGGGTGGTTGCGCGACTGGATGCGCTTCACCTTGCCCTCGCGCGTCGTCACGTTGATGTTGCAGCCGACCGGGCACATGCCGCAGACGGACGGCGCCGTCTGGATCTCCCACGGCCGCGCCTCGAACCGATACTGCGTCGAGGTGAGCGCGCCGACCGGGCAGATCTCGACGACGTTGCCCGAGAAGTGGCCCTTGTACGGCTCGTCCTCGAACGTCGCGATCACCGACTCGGCGCCGCGGTTCACCGCCACGAGCTGGCCGTCCTCGGCGACGCCTTCGCTGAAGCGCGTGCAGCGGTAGCAGAGGATGCAGCGCTCGCGGTCGAGCGCGATCAGCGGCGAGATCGGGATCGGCTTCTCCATCGTCCGCTTCGGGAACGTCATCCGCGTGTTGCCGGGGCCGTAGCGGAACGTCAGGTCCTGCAGCGGGCACTCGCCGCCCTTGTCGCAGACCGGGCAGTCGAGCGGATGGTTGACGAGGATGAACTCGAGCGTCGCGTTCTGGCCCTCGGCGGCCTGCGCCGACGAGCGCGCGGTCTTGACCACCATCCCGTCGACGGCGGAGAGCGTGCAGCCGGCCTGCAGCTTCGGCATCCCCTCGACTTCGACCAGGCACATGCGGCACGCACCGACGGGCGCCCCGAGCCGCGGCTCGTAGCAGAAGACGGGAATCTCGATCCCGGCCGCGGCAGCCGTCTCGACCATGCCGGTGCCCTTCGGCACCTGCACCTGCCGCTCGTCGATCGTGACGGTGACGAGTTCGGGCGCGCTCATGCCGGCACCTCGACGGGCTCGTGGAGCGCCGTGTGCGCGTGCAGGCGGGTGTTCATCGCGACCGGCGCCAGCACGTGGTCGAGCGGGGAGCTGTCGCCGAACGGGCAGCCGCCCTCCTCGATGTGGGCGACGAACTCCTCGCGGAACTTCGCGACGTAGCTCGCCACCGCCATCGCCGCCGTCTCGCCGAGCGGGCACAGGCACTTGCCGTTGATGCGGTCGCACACGTCGAGCAGCAGGTCGAGCTCGCGCTGCGTCGCCTCGCCCGCCTCGAGCTTGCGCAGGATCGCCGTCATCCAGCGCGTGCCCTCGCGGCACGGTGTGCACTTGCCGCACGACTCGTGCTCGTAGAACTCGCTGACGCGGATCCCGAGCTGCACCATGCAGACGCGCTCGTCGATGCAGACCACCCCGGCGGAGCCCATCGCCGTCTTGAGCTGCAACGAGCGAGTCGAAGTCGTAGCCGACGTCGATCTCATCGGCGGTCAGGATCACGGTCGACGAGCCGCCCGGAATGACGGCCTTCAACGTGTGGCCGCCGGGGACGCCGCCGCCGAGCTGCTCTGCATAGATCAGATCGCGCAGCGAGATGCCCGGCTCGATCTCGTAGTTGCCGCCGTTGGCGACATGACCGGAGATCGAGACGACGCGCGTTCCTCGCGAGTTCTCGACGCCGAGCTTCGCGTACTCCGCGCCGCCCAGCTCGAGGATCGGCGGGACGGTCGCCATCGTCTCGACGTTGTTGACGACCGTCGGCGACGCATAGAGGCCGGAGATGGCGGGGAACGGCGGCTTCGAGCGCGGCTGCCCTCGCTTGCCCTCGAGCGACTCGATCAGCGCCGTCTCCTCGCCGCAGATGTACGCGCCGGCGCCGCGATGCACGACGATCGTGACGTCGCCGCGGAGCTCGGGCCGGCCCTGCAGCTCCTCGAGCGCGCCGACCAGGATCTCGTACGGCCCCGTGTACTCGCCGCGGATGTAGACGAAGACGTTCGCCGAGTCGACGGCGTGGGCCGTGATCAGGCAGCCCTCGATGAAGCGGTGCGGGACGCGCGAGAGGATCTCGTTGTCCTTGAAGCTCCCCGGCTCCGACTCGTCGGCGTTGATCACGAGGTAGTGCGGCTTCGGGATCTGCTCCTTCGACGGCACGAACGACCACTTGCGCCCTGTCGGGAAGAACGCGCCGCCGCGGCCGCGCAGCTCCGAGGCCAGCAGCTCCTCGGTCAGCGCCTGAGGGGTCATCGCCCGGGCGCGCGCGAGCTGCGCGTACCCGCCGCTCGCCTCGTACTCGGCGAGCTTGGTGGTCGCGTTCGCGAGGACGATCTCCCTGACCTCAGCCGCCACGGAGCTCCTCGACGATCGCCACCGCGTCCTCGGGCGTGACGTGCAGGCGGTAGTGGTGGTCGACGGCGACGACGGTTCCCCAGCCGCAGCCGCCGAGACACTCGATCGTGCTTCAACGTCACCTTGCCGTCGTCGCTCGTCTCGCCGGCACGGCAGCCGAGCTCGGACTCGAACGACTCGAGCACCTGCTGCGCGCCGTAGAGCGCGCACGAGACGTTCGTACACACCTCGACGGTGTGCTCGCCGACTGGGTGCGAGGTTGAACATGTCGTAGAACGAGGCGACCGACTTGCAGAACGCGGGCGTCTCGTCGAGCGCGTCGGCGACCTCGCGGAGCGCGTCGGGCGAGAGCCAGCCGTACTGCTCCTGTGCGAGGCGCAGCGCCGGCAGGACTGCCGAGCGTGCCTCCGGCGGATACTTCGCGCGCTCCGCCTGGATCGCGTCGTACAGCGAACTCACCTATCGACCTCGCCCATCACGGTGTCGAGCGAGCCGACGATCGCGATCATGTCGGCGATCAGCGCATCGGTCATGCAGGTCGCCGTCGCCTCGAGCGCGACGAACGACGGCGCGCGGAACTTGACGCGCCACGGCTTCGCGCCGCCGTCGGAGCAGATGTAGCAGCCGAGCTCGCCGCGCGGCGACTCGATCGCCACGTAGACCTCGCCCTCCGGCACGCGGAACCCTCCGTCACGAGCTTGAAGTGGTGGATCAGCGATTCCATCGAGGTGTGCAGCTCGTGGCGCGGCGGCAGCACGACCTTGCGGTCGTCGGCGATCCACGGCTCTCCCTCCATCTTCTCGAGGCGGTCGAGGCACTGTTCGACGATCCGCACCGACTCGCGCATCTCCTGCATGCGCACCCGGTAGCGCGCATAGACGTCGCCCTCCGGGAACACCGGCACGTTGAAGTCGACCTGGTGGTACGCGAGGTACGGCTCGTTGCGGCGCACATCCCAGTCGACGCCCGACGCTCGCAGCACCGGGCCTGACTGGCCGAGCGCGATCGCGTCGCCGGCGGAGAGCAGCCCGACTCCCTCCGTGCGCTCCATCCAGATCTTGTTGCGGGTCAGCAGGGTCTCGTAGTCGTCGATCGCCTTCGGCATCCACTCACAGAACGCGCGCGCCTCGGGGTAGAAGCCGCGCGGGATGTCCTCGGCGAGGCCGCCGACCTGGAAGTAGCGCGTGTGCATGCGGTAGCCCGCGACGAGCTCGAACAGGTCGAGCACCTGGTCGCGCTCGCGGAACGCGTACCAGAACATCGAGATCGCACCCAGCTCGAGTGCGGCCGTTCCCAGCCAGACGAGGTGCGAGTGGATGCGGTTGAGCTCGCAGAGCAGCGTCCGCATCCAGATCGCCTTCGGCGGGACCTCGAGGTCGAGCATCTTCTCGACCGCTGCGACGAAGACGTACTCGTTGTTCTGGAACGAGACGTAGTCGATGCGCTCGGGGTACGTGATGCACTTCCACCACGTCTTCTGCTCCATGTTCTTCTCGAAGCCGGTATGGAGGTAGCCGACGACGGCCGCGAGGCCGGTCACGTCCTCGCCGTAGAGGTCGACGATCAGCCGCAGCACGCCGTGCGTCGACGGGTGGTTCGGGCCGAAGTTGACCGTCATCACGTCGCCGGTCGCCAGCATCTCCGGCGTCGTCCGCAAGACGCTCGGGACCGGGCTCGGAATGCGCGTGCCCTCGTAGATCCGTGAGCGCGGGGGCGCGATCGCCATCGTCTACTGCTCCTCCGAGAAGCGCACGGGCTCGCCGCCGAGCGGGTAGTCCTTGCGCAGCGGGTGTCCCTCCCAGTCGTCGTCGAGGAGGATGCGCTTCAGGTTCGGGTGACCCTCGAAGTGGATGCCGAGCATGTCCCACGCCTCGCGCTCGTGCCAGTCGGCGGTCGGCCATACCTCGATCACGGTCGGAACGGGCTCGCCGTCGTCGACCCACGTCTGCAGCCGTACGCGCTCGGGCCGGTCGCCGATCGCGAGCAGGTGGTAGTTGATCGGCGAACCGCTTGCGCTTCGGCGCCGGGGTCGCCTGGTAGCCCTGCGTCATCGGCGCGTTCAGGTCGCGCCCGGTCGCCGTGCCGATGTAGCCCGAGATGCCGCGCTCGCCCCAGCCGAGGTAGTCGACGCCGGTCAGGTCGGAGAGAAACGTGAAGCCGAGCTCGTCACGCAGGAAGGTCGCTGCCGTCGACCAGGTCGCCCGGCTCGACGACAGGGTCGTCTCACCGTGCCGGTCGATCCGCTCGACCAGCCCGGGCAGCGCGTCCACGCCTCTCACGAAGCGACGCTCCGCAGCTCGTACGCCGGCGGGACGCCGGCCTTGACCGCCTCGTGCAGGCGCACGATCCCCTCGATCAGCTGCTCGGGCCGCGGCGGGCAGCCGGGGACGTAGATGTCGACCGCGACGATCTTGTCGACCGACTGCACGATCGCGTAGTTGTTGAACATGCCGCCCGACGACGCGCAGGCGCCCATCGCGATCACCCACTTCGGCTCGAGCATCTGGTCGTAGATCTGGCGCAGCGGCGCCGCCATCTTGTGCGAGACGCGGCCCGAGACGATCAGCAGGTCGGCCTGGCGCGGCGAGCCGCGGAACGGCTCCATGCCGAAGCGCGCGATGTCGTAGCGGGCCGAGACGATCGACATCATCTCGATCGCGCAGCACGCGAGCCCGAACGTGTCGGGCCACATCGAGTTGGTCTGCGCCCACGCAACGGCCTTCTGAAGCGTCGTCAGGCCGACCTTCTGCTCGAGGTCGTTCGACTTCCTCCTCGAACTTCGAGGAGCTCTTGGTCGGCCACAGCAGCCGCTCCGACTTCAGGCCGTGATCGCGGAGCCGGTCGTCGCTCAGTGCCACTCGAGCGCGCCCTTCCGCCAGATGTAGACGTAGGCGACGAGCAGGATCGACCAGGAAGGCCAGGAACTCGAAGAACCCGAACCAGCTCAGCAGATGCAGGATCACCGCGAGCGGGTAGAGGAAGACGATCTCGATGTCGAAGAGGATGAACAGCATCGCCGTCAGGTAGAAGCTGACGGTGAAGCGGTGCTGCTCAGGCGGCCCCTGCGAGACGCCGGACTCGAACGGGATCGTGCGCGCCCGCACGCGGCGATGCGGCCGCTGCGCGAAGACGAAGCTCCCCACCATCATCGTTGCCGGGATCATCAGGGCGAACAGCCCGTAGATCGCAAACGGCAACCAATCGTTGAACAACCTGCCTCCTCCGGATGTCGGGCCGGACGCTAGCACCTTCGATTCTGCACGCACGAACCGAACCGCAACGCCAGGAGCGATCGGCGTTACAGGTGTCACGAACTTCCCTTCTGGGCGCGCGTCGGCTACACTTCGAACGATGGCCACGATCGAACAGGAATCGACTACGCTCGTCACGCTCACGGCGGGTGCTGCCGTGAAGGTCTCGAGGTTGATGGCGGAGGAGCCGGCCGGCGAGGCCGAGGTGCTCCGCGTCGCGATCCAGGGCGGCGGCTGCAGCGGGTTCGAGTACGCGCTCGGTTTCGACCGCGGCGCGCAGGCCGGGGACGTCGAGCTCGAGTTCCACGGCGTGAAGGTGGTCGTCGACCCGTTCAGCGCTCCGTACCTCCAGGGCTCGACGATCGACTTCCTCGAGGGCCTGCAGGAGTCGGGCTTCAAGATCGACAACCCGAACGTCGTCACGGCGTGCGGGTGTGGCTCGAGCTTCCAGGTGGCAGAGGGCGAAGCGCCCGAGGCCGCCGCCGGCTGCGGCACCTGCTCCCACTGAACCCGCTTCGCGTCGCGGTCGTCGGCTCCGGCCCGGCCGGCTTCTATGCCGCCGACGCGCTGCTGAAGAGCGAGGATCCGGCCGTCGAGGTCGACGTGATCGACCGGCTGCCGACGCCCCACGGTCTCGTGCGGCTGGGCGTGGCGCCCGACCACGAGAACATCAAGGCCGTCTCGCGCGCGTTCGAGAAGATCGCCGCTCGGCCCGGCTTTCGCTTCTTCGGCAACGTCGAGGTGGGTCGCGACGTCTCGCACGACGAGCTGCTGCGGCTCTACGACGCCGTCCTCTACTCGGTCGGCGCGCAGACCGACCGCCGGCTCGGCATTCCCGGCGAGGACCTGCTCGGCTCGTGGCCGGCCACAGCGTTCGTCGCCTGGTACAACGGCCACCCGGACTTCCAGGAACTGGAGTTCGACCTCTCCCACCCGCGCGCCGTCGTGATCGGCAACGGCAACGTCGCGATCGACTGCGTGCGGATGCTGGCGCTTACCGCCGAGGAGCTCGGCTCGACCGACACCATCGACGACGCGATCGACGCGATCGTCGGGTCGGGACTCGAGGAGATCGTGATGCTCGGTCGGCGCGGGCCGGTGCAGGCGGCGTTCACGCCACCGGAGCTGAAGGAGCTCGGCGAGCTGCACGGCGCCGACGTGGTCGTCGACCCGGCCGAGCTGGTGCTCGACGCGGCCAGCGAGGCCGAGCTCGAGGCCGACCGTGAGCGCGCCCGACGCAACATCGACCTGCTGCACGAGTACGCGGCGCGCGAGCCCGTCGGCAAGCCGCGGCGGATCGTGCTGCGGTTCCTCGTCTCGCCGGTCGCGATCCTCGGGGACGAGCGCGTCGAGGCGATCGAGGTCGTGCGCAACGAGCTGGTCGTCGAGAACGGCCGGATCGTCGCGCGCCCGACCGGCGAGCACGAGCTGATCCCGGCCGGCCTCGTGCTGCGGAGCGTCGGCTACAAGGGCGTGCCGCTGCCGGGCGTGCCGTTCGACGATGCCGCCCACGTGATCCCGAACGACGGCGGACGCGTCCACTGCGAGCGGACCTACGTCGCCGGCTGGATCAAGCGCGGGCCGAGCGGCGTGATCGGCACGAACAAGAAGGATGCGGCCGAAACGGTCGAGTTGCTGCTCGCGGACGCGCGCGCAGGGAAGCTCACCTCGGACGGGGGCGACCTTGCTGCGCTGCTCGCCGAGCGAGGGATCGCGTTCGTCGATCACGCGGGTTGGCAGGCGATCGACGCCGCCGAGCGTGCGGCCGGCGAGCCGCTCGGCCGTCCACGGGTCAAGCTCCGCACCTGGGAGTCGCTGCTCGACGTTGGTCTACCATCGCCCCGATGAGCGAGCTCTGGGGCGGTGAGACCACGAAGGCGATCGGCAACTTCCCCGTCTCCGGTGAGCCGATCCCGGCCCACGTCGCGCGCTGGCTCGGCCGCATCAAGGCCGACGCTGCGCGGGTGAACGCCGAGCTCGGCCTGCTCGACGCCGGCAAGGCGGAGCGGATCGCGGCGGCAGGTGACCGCATCGCGGCGGGCGAGCTCGACGACCAGTTCCCGATCGACGTCTTCCAGACCGGCTCCGGCACCTCGTCGAACATGAACGCCAACGAGGTGATCGCGAAGCTGGCGGGCGACGACGTGCACGCGAACGACGACGTCAACATGGGCCAGAGCTCGAACGACGTCTTTCCATCGGCCGTGCACCTGGCGGCGCTCGACCAGACGGTCAACGACCTGCTGCCGGCGCTCGACGGCCTGGCGCGGGCGCTCGAGGCGAAGGCCGCCGAGTTCGCCGACGTCGTCAAGTCGGGCCGGACGCACTGGATGGACGCCGTTCCGGTGACGCTCGGCCAGGAGTTCGGCGGCTACGCAGCCCAGGTGCGCGAGGGCATCGCGCGCGTCGAGTCGACCCTCGAGCGGCTCGGCAAGATTCCGCTCGGCGGCACGGCCGTCGGCACCGGCCTGAACACGCACCCCGAGTTCGCGGAACGAGTTCGTGCCAAGTTGGCACAAGCAACCGGGCTCACGATCTCGGCGCCCGCCGACCCATTCGAGTCGCAGGCGGCCCGCGACGGGCTCGTCGAGGCCTCCGGGGCGCTGAAGACCCTCGCGGTCAGCCTGACGAAGATCGCCAACGACCTGCGCTTCCTCGGCTCCGGGCCCCGCGCTGGACTGGGCGAGATCTTCCTGCCCGAGCTGCAAAAAGGCTCGTCGATCATGCCCGGCAAGGTCAACCCGGTCATCCCGGAGGTCGTCACCCAGGTCGCCGCGCAGGTGATCGGCAACGATGCGGCGATCGGGATCGGCGGCATGCAAGGCCATTTCGAGCTGAACGTGTTCGTGCCGCTGATGGCGCGCAACCTGCTGCAGTCGATCAAGCTGCTCGCGTCTGCCTGCCGCCTGCTCGATACGAAGTGCGTGGCGGGCATCGAGGCGAACCTCGTCCAGACCGAGCGGTACGCGGAAGCGACGCTTTCGGCTGCGACGGCGCTCAACCCCTATATCGGGTACGACAAGGCGGCCGAGATCGTCCACGAGGCGGTCGCCTCCGGGCGCACGCTGCGTGAGGTCGCCCGGGAGATGGGGGTTGCCGACGACGTCCTCGACGAGGCGCTCGACTTCCGCAAGATGGCGCGTCCGCACGGCTGACCCACGTCTTCTGACCCACGTCTTCGGCTGGCGGGCTTTAGTAGGCGACGGCGCCGCGGCCGGTCTCGGCGGCGTGCCGCTGCTCGTCCGCGCGATAGCTCGACCGCACGAGCGGGCCGGAGAAGACGGAGCCGAAGCCGATCGCCTCGCCCTGCTCGCGGAACCAGCGGAACTCGTCGGGATGCACCCAGCGGTCGATCGTCGCGTGCTTCGAGCTCGGCTGCAGGTACTGGCCGATCGTCACCACGTCGACGCCGTGCGCGCGCAGGTCGCGCATCGTCTCGACGACCTCGTCGTTCGTCTCCCCGAGGCCGACGATGATGCCGCTCTTCGTGAGCACGGGATAGTCGGCGATCTCCTTCGCGCGACGGAGCAGTTGGAGGGCGCCGTCGTAGCTCGCCCTGCGCGCCGCGCATCCGGCGGTGCAGCCTGCGCACTGTCTCGATGTTGTGGTTGAAGACGTCGGGCCGCGCGCCGATCACCGTCTGCAGCGCGTCCTCCTCGACGCCGGCGAAGTCGGGTGTCAGCACCTCGATCTTCGCGTTCGGCAGCTTCGACTTGACCGCGCGGATCGTCGCCGCGTAGTGGCCTGCGCCCTTGTCGGGCACGTCGTCGCGGTCGACCGACGTCACGACCACGTGCTTCAGGTTCATCTGCGCCGCCGTCTGCGCGAGGCGAAGCGGCTCGAGCGGGTCGACCGGCTCGCTCGGCCGGCCGGAGTTGACGTAGCAGTAGCGGCAGGCGCGTGTGCACGTGTCGCCGAGAATCTGGAAGGTCGCGGTGCCGCGGCCCCAGCACTCGGCGATGTTCGGGCAGCGCGCCTCCTCGCAGATCGTGTGCAGGTGCTGCGCCGTGCATCAGCTTCTTGACGTCGTAGTAGCTGCCGTTCGCCGACGGCGCGCGCACCTTCATCCACTCGGGGCGGCGTGGGCGCTCGGCGACGGGAAGCGACGTCTCCATCGGGCCTCAGTCTAGAGAGGCAGTGCGGGCGGTCCGGTCGACGAGGGCCGCATAGCGCCCGTCGCTGGCGACCAGGTCGTCGTGGGTGCCAAGCTCGACGACGCGCCCGCGGTCGAGGACGACGATCTGGTCGGCGTCGTACACCGTCGAGAGCCGGTGCGCGATCGCGATCGTCGTGCGCCCCTCCGCGAGGCGGTCGAGCGCGTCCTGCACCTGCCGCTCGGTCTCCGTGTCGAGCGAGCTGGTCGCCTCGTCGAGGATCAGGATCGGCGGGTTGCGCAGCACCGTCCGTGCGATCGCGATGCGCTGCTTCTCGCCGCCCGAGAAGCGGTAGCCGCGCTCGCCGACGACGGTGTCGTAGCCGTCCGGCAGCGACGCGATCAGCTCGTGGATCTGCGCGGCCTCGGCCGCCGCCTCGATCTCCTCGTCAGTCGCCTCGGGCTTCGCGAAGCGCAGGTTCTCGCGGACGCTCGCGTGCAGGAGGTAGGTCTCCTGCGAGACGACGCCGACGAGCCGGGCGAGCGACGCGAACGAGAGGTCGCGCACGTCGGCGCCGCCGATCGACACGCTGCCCTCGCCGACGTCGTACAGCCGCGCCGCGAGGTAGCCGAGCGTCGTCTTGCCCGAGCCCGTCTCGCCGACGAGAGCGGTCTTCGTCCCCACCGGCACGGTGAAGCTCACGTCCTCGAGCGTCCAGGCCTCGGCCGCCGTAGCGGAACCAGACGTGGTCGAAGACCACGTCGCCGACCTCGTCGAGCTCGCGCGGCATCGCGCGCTCGGCGATGTCGACCGGCTGGTCGAGGTAGTCGAAGATGCGGTCGAAGAGCGCCAGCGACGTCTGCACGTCGAGCGCCACGCCGAGCAGCGAGCCGACCGGGAAGAACAGGCGGGTCTGCAGCGTCGTGAAGGCGACGAGGGTCGGCACCGAGAGCGCGTGCGAGCCGTGCGCAAGCGCGAGGCCGCCGAACCAGTAGACGGCCGCCGGCATCACGGCGAACGTCGTCTGGATCATCGCCATCATCCAGCGGCCGGCCATCCGCTGGCGCACCTCGAGGTCGGCGAGCAGCGGCCGACTCGCAGTCGAACCGGTCGGCGAGCTCCTCGGAGCGGCCCATCGTCTTGCCGAGCAGGATCCCGGAGACCGACAGCGACTCCTGGACGAGGCTCGAGATGTCGGCCAGCGTCTCCTGCGTCGACTTGGCGATCCTGCGGCGCTCGTTTCCGACGCGGCGCGTCAGCAGCACGAACAGCGGGATCAGCGCGAACGCGAACAGCGACAGCTGCCAGCTGAGGGCGATCATCCCGATCATCGTCGCGACGACCGTCGTCACGTTCGAGACGATCGACGTCGCCGTGCTCGTCACGACGCTCTGTACGCCGCCGATGTCGTTCGAGATGCGGGATTGCACCTCGCCCGTTCGCGTGCGCGTGAAGAACGCGAGCGAGAGACGTTGCAGGTGCCGGAAGACGGCGGTGCGCAGGTCGTGCATGACGCGCTGGCCGACCTGGTTCGAGAGGAGGGTCTGCCACACGCCGAGCGCCCCGGTCGCGACCGCGATCGCGATCATCCCGCCGGCGTAGAACGACAGCGAGGTGGTGTCGTGCGCGCTGGATCGCTTGCAGCACCGACGCGCAGCAGGAACGCCGGAATGACGCCGACCGCGGCCGAGATCAGGATCAGCCCGAGCACGATCGAGAGCCGGAACCGGTACGGGCGGAAGAGCCGGGCGATCCGTCTCAGGTTCGCGCGGCGCACGGCAGGGTCGGCCGGCCGCTCGGGCGGCTCGTCGGCGCATGAAGAACGGACGCGGCATGCCGCCACGGTAGAGAACGCGGGTACGCTCGTGCCGTGCGGCGGGTCTGCGTCTTCTGCGGCGCCTCGAGCGGACGGTCGGCGCGTACGCCGACGGCGGCGCGCGCGTTCGGCGCGGCCGCGGCGGCACGCGGGCTCGGCGTCGTCTACGGCGGCGGCCGGGTCGGGCTGATGGGCGCCGTCGCGGACGGCGCGCTCGCCGGCGGGCGGCGAGGTGGTCGGCGTCATCCCGCAGGCGCTCGTCGACCGGGAGCTCGCGCACGGCGGGCTGACCGAGCTGCACGTCGTCGGCGTCGCTGCACGAGCGGAAGGCGCTGATGGCGGAGCTCGCCGACGGCTTCGTCGGCCCTGCCCGGCGGCTTCGGCACGCTCGACGAGCTGCTGGAGCAGCTGACGTGGTCGCAGCTCGGCCTGCACGCGAAGCCGATCGGCCTGCTCGACGTCGAGGGCTACTGGCGGCCGCTGATCGCGCTCGCGCGCGCACGCGACCGAGGCAGGGCTTCGTCCGCGAGGCCGACCTGGCGGCGATCGCCGTCGCCGAGGAGCCGAGGCGCCTGCTCGACCGGCTGGAGCGCCTGCGCGCACGAGCCGCGGCCGCGTCCCAAGTGGACGACCCCGCCGGCCCCGTAGCGACGCGCGTCACACTCTCGTTCCACTCCGTCACGCTTTCGATCGGCGTCGACACCGGCCGGAGTGAGCGATTCCGTCGGCCCAGAAGGCACGTCACACTTCCGTACCACTTACGGCACTGTTTCGAGTCCGTGTCTGACACCGGACGTGTCGGAGTGCGGCATCGTCCACGGTGGACGCCTTGACAGCGCTCGCGAACCTCGTTCGAACCTCGCTCGGAACGAGGTTCGCGGTTTCGTCAGGCGCGCGCGATGCCGGCGGCGGGGAGCGCCTCGGCGTGCAGTCGCTCGAAGGCGAAGCCGAAGACGTCGGCGAGTGCCTGCGCCGCTGCAGGGCGGACGTCGTCGACCGACAGCGGCCGGTCGAGCTCGCGGGCCATCGACGTGAACGCGTAGCCGTCGAGCCCGCAGGCGGTGATCCAGTCCGTGAACGGCGCCGGGTCGAGGTCGACGTTCAGCGCATAGCCGTGCGTCGAGATCCACTTCGAGAGGTGGATCCCGATCGACGCGATCTTGCGCGGCGGCGACTCGA
This sequence comes from uncultured Actinomycetes bacterium, assembly GCA_963819535.1. Classification (GTDB taxonomy): domain Bacteria; phylum Actinomycetota; class Thermoleophilia; order Gaiellales; family Gaiellaceae; genus PALSA-600. The sequence continues at coordinate 407,279 of CAWFWL010000001.1, forward strand.
GCCAGATCCCGGTGAGGCCCTCGATCCGCGTGGCGGCGACACCGAAGGCGCCCGTCGTTCGGATCAGCGCCTCCTCCAGGTCGCGGCAGTACCTCCGCACGTCCTGGCCGTGCCGCGTCAGGTCGAGGATCGGGTAGCAGACGAGCTGGCCCGGGAGCGTGGTACGTCGACTTGCCGCCGCGGTCGACCTCGACGACATCGACGTCGGCGCCGGCCGGGACGTGCACCTCGCCCTCCTCCGTTCGCCGGCCGAGCGTGATCGTCGGCGGATGCTCCAGGAGGAGGACGGTGTCGGGCCGTGCGCCCGCGGCGACCTCGGCCGCGACCGCGCGCTGCAGCTCCCACGCCTCGCGGTAGTCGACGACGCCGAGGTTGACGAGCTGCGCGGGCCTAGTAGTCAGACTCGCCCCAGCTCTCGAGCCGCTCGCGCAGGTCGCGCAGGAACCGGCCGGCGAGCGCGCCGTCGACGAGGCGATGGTCGTACGTGAGCGTCAGGTTCATGATCGACCGGATCGCGATCGCGTCGGCGCCGTTCTCGTCGGTGACCACCCACGGCCGCTTGACGATCGCGTACGTGCCGAGGATCGCTGCCTGCGGCTGGTGATCACCGGCGTGCCGTGGAAGGTGCCGTAGCCGCCCGGGTTCGTGATCGTGAACGAGCCGCCTGCGACGTCGTCGGGCGTCAGCTTCTTCTCGCGCGCGCGAGACGCGATGTCGGCGATCGCCTTCGCCATGCCGAGCAGGTTGAGCGTCTCGGCGTTCTTGACGACCGGCACGATCAGGCCCTTGCCTTCCGCGAGCTCGACCGCGAAGCCCAGGTTGACGAAGCTCTTCGTGACGATCCTGTCGCCGCGGATCTCCCCGTTCACGTACGGGTAGTCGCGGAGCGTCTCGATCGTCGCCCGCGCGATGAACGCGAGGTAGGTCGGGTTGACGCCGTACGCGGCCGAGTACTCCTTCTTCAGCTTCTCGCGGATCGCGACGACCTTCGACATGTCGACCTCGATCGCGCTCGTGACGTGCGCCGACGTGTCGAGCGACTTCCGCATGTGCTCGGCGATCCCGCGCGCATCGCCGACATCGGCTCGAACGACTCGCCACTGCCAGGAGCCTGCTGCGGTGTGGGTGCGGCGGCCGGCGCAGGCGCGACAGGAGCGGGCGCGGCGGGAGCGGCCACGACGGCTTCGGGCGCGGGCGCCTCCTCGACGACCGGCTCCGGCGGAGCCGGTGGCCCAGCAGCGATGAACGCCTGGATGTCCTTTTTCGTCACGCGGCCGCCGTCGCCGGTGCCGGGAACCTGGCTCGTGTCGATGCCGTGCTCGGCGGCGATCCGGGCGACCACCGGCGAGACGAACGGCGGCCGTTCCCGCTCGGCGCCGGCTGCGCTGCAGGTGCGGGAGGCGGTGGCGCAGCAGCGGCCGGCTCGGGCTCCGGCTCGGGCTCCGGCGGGCAGCAGCCGGCTCCGGCGCCGATGCGCCAGCCTCGCCGCCGATCCGCGCGAGCACCGTGCCCACCTCGACCGTCTCGCCCTCCTGGACGAGGATCTCGCTGATCACTCCGCTCGCAGGGGAGGGCACCTCGGTGTCGACCTTGTCGGTCGAGATCTCGAGCAGCGTCTCGTCGGCCTCGATCGTGTCGCCGACCTGCTTCGACCACTTCGTGATCGTGCCCTCGGACACGGAGACACCCATCTGCGGCATGACCACGTCGACTGCGGTGTTGGTAGCCATCAGTAGCTCGCGAGCTCCTTGATTCCACGGACGACGTCGTCGACCTGAGGGATGTATGCCTTCTCGAGCACCGGCGAGAACGGCACCGGAGTGTCGGGCGCCGTGATGCGCCGGATCGGCGCGTCGAGATCTTCGAACGCCTCCTCCGCAACCGTCGCTGCGATCTCGCCGCCGAAGCCGCCGCTGTGCGTGTCCTCGTGCAGCACGAGCAGCTTCGAGGTCTTGCGCACCGAGTCGAGCACCGCCTGCTTGTCCCACGGCATGACCGTGCGGAGGTCGACGATCTCGACCGAGACGTCGGGCAGCTGCTTCGCGGCGTCCTGCGCGGTGTAGACCATCGCGCCCCACGTCACGACCGTCAGGTCGTCGCCCTCCTGGGCGATCCGAGCCTTGCCGATCGGCGTCACGTAGCGCTCGTCGGGCACCTCGCCCTTGATGCGCCGGTACAGGTGCTTGTGCTCGAAGAAGAGGACGGGGTTCGGATCCTCGATCGCGGCGATCATCAGGCCCTTCGCATCCTCAGGCGTCGCCGGGCACACGCACTTGAGGCCCGGGATGTGCGCGAACGACGACTCGGGGTTCTGCGAGTGGAACGGACCGCCCGAGAAGCCGCCGCCCGACGGGAGGCGCAGCACGATCGGCACGGGCGTGCCGGCGCGCCAGCGCTGCTTCGCCGCGACCGTGACGAGGTGATCCCACGCGCACGAGACGAAGTCGGCGAACTGCATCTCGGCGACCGGGCGCATCCCCATCAGCGCCGCGCCGGTCGCGCCGCCCATGATCGCCGTCTCGGAGAGCGGCGTGTCGACGACGCGCCACGAGCCGAACTCCTCCTGGAAGCCCTGCGTCACCTTGAACGCGCCGCCGTAGACGCCGACGTCCTCACCGATCACGAACACGCGCTTGTCGCGGCGCATCTCGCCGCGGAGCCCGTCGGAGATCGCCTGGAGGTAGGTCTTCTCGGCCATTACTTGTGGTGGGGCGTGTCGAGGTCCTCGGGCGTCGCGTACACCCCGTCGAGCAGCGTCGCCGGATCGGGCAGCGGTGACTCCTCGGCACGCTGCAGCGAGTCGTTCAGCAGCTTCTTGACGTAGGCGGTGATCTCGTCTTCCTCCTCGTCCGTCATGTCGACCTGCTCGCGCAGCCATCCCCGGTAGCGCTCGATCGGATCCCGCTCGGCCCACTGCTCGAAGAGCTCCTTGGGGACGTAGAACGCGTCGTCGTGGACGGCGTGGCCCTCCATCCGCAGCGTCTGGCATTCGATCAGCGTCGGACCGCCGCCCTCGCGTGCCTTCTCGATCGCCCGCTTCGTCTCGCGGTAGACCGCGAGCACGTCGGTGCCGTCGACGACGACGCCGTCGAAGCCGTACGCCGCGGCGCGGTCGGCGAGGTACTCGACCGCGTAGTCCAGGTGCGTCGGAGTCGAGTACGCCCACTGGTTGTTGTCGCAGATGAACACGACGGGCAACTTGCGGACACCCGCGAAGTTCATCCCCTCGTGCGCGTCGCCGCGCGCCATTGCCCCTTCTCCCGACCAGCCGATCGCCACGCGCCGCTCCTCGCGGATCCGGAACGCGAGTGCGCACCCCACCGCCACGGGCAGCATCGCCGGCAGATGGCTGACCATCGCGAGCAGTCCGAGGCGCGCGTCGGCCATGTGGACGTTGCCGTCGCGGCCGCGCGCCGGGCCGTCCTCGCGACCCATGTACTGCGCGAAGATGCGCCACGGTTCGACGCCGCGCGTGATGTGCACTCCCATGTCGCGATGCAGCGGCGTGCCGACGTCGTCCGGGCCCATGGCCATCGCGACGCCCACCGACGAGGCCTCGTTCCCGCGACCCGTGTAGAACGAGCCCGGGATCTTGCCCTGCCGGTACAGGATGTGGCCCCGCTCCTCGACGCCGCGGGTGATCAGCATGTTGCGGTAGATGCCGAGGAGGTCCTCGCGGTCGAGGCCCTCTTCCTTGACGTCTTGCAGCGAGCCGGTCGGCTCGGCTACGCGTGCAATTGCCACTGCACTCCTCTCGCAGGGGTGGAAAGCGCCTGAATCGTAACGGCCATCTAGGCTAGTGGCGTGGGCAAGGCCGCCGACTGGCTCCGCGAAGAGCGCCGGAACGTGCTCGGGCACTGGAGCGCCTTCTGCCTCGAGTGCGGCGCCGCCCAGCGCTGGTTCGTCGAGGGCGAGGCCGAGCTGCCCGCGACCTGCTCCTGCGGCGGCCGGGTCCTGCACCGCTGCCCGGCCTGCGAGGCGCCGTTCTCGTCGACCTTCGCGGTCGACTGTGAGGAGTGCGGGAAGCCGCTCCGTGGGGCCGAGTTGCTCGGCATGCGCATCCGGCGCTAACCATGCGGCCGAACCCGTAGTTCACCACGCGGACCCCGCAGCTTCCACGGATGGCAGCACGCCGGAGAGCTGTGAGGCTCGACCCGGGCGTCGGGGGTGTTCCAAGATCGACGGCTGCAGGACCCAGCCGGCGCCCATGTACATGCCGGCTAGAAGCCGTAGCTCGGTGAGATCGCCGAGAAGCGGATCAGCGTCACCGTGTCGTCGGTGCCGATTTCGCGGTTGTAGAGCTGGCTCAGCCACCGGCAGAGCTCGTCGGTGTGGCGGATCTCCGGGTTGTCGTGCTCGATCTCGTTCGGTGACAGCTCGCCGATCGTCTTCACGTCGACCTTGTCGATGACGGCGTCGAAGACGTGCTGCCGCGGGCTGAACCGGGCCCCCACGAGCACCGAGACGACCATGCCCTTCTGGTATTTGCGGGACTTGTCGCCGAGCCTGATCGTCGCTGTCTTGCGGTTCGACTTGAGCTGGGCCTCGACGATCGGCGAATAGAAGTTCAGGGCGTACGCGGGCACGGGTCGCCGATCATACGTCCTCGGCCAGGCGGGCCATGGCCCGCTCGGCCATCTCCTGTTCGCCGCGGTAGGCGAGCAGGCGCGGCGCCTCCTCGAGCGGCAGCCAGCGCACGTCGGCGATCTCGTGACGAAAGGCGTCGGGCACGTCGCCGAGCCGGCCGCCCTCGTACCGGACGAGGAAGAAGGAGACGACCTTGAACACTCGCTCGCCCTCCCAGGCGAACCAGTAGCGGACGTCGCCGAGCTTCCCGAGCGACCGTCCGTGGGCCCCGGTCTCCTCGGCCACCTCCCGCAGGGCCGTCGCCTCGCCCCGCTCGCCCGGGTCGATCCGGCCCTTCGGGAGCGCCCAGACCCCCGCGCGCTTCCCCGCCGGGCGGATTGCCGCCAGCATCCAGCGGCCACGCAGCCGGCGCACGAGCACGCCGCCGGCCGAGAACTCGCGTCGCAGCGGCGGCCGGATCTGAGCGTCAGGCACTCAGATTCCTTCGGCTACAGTTGCGTGGTTGGCACTCGCATCGATAGAGTGCCGAAGGTAAGCACAAGCGTGTCACAAGGTGGAGGTTGCACACATGAATCTACAGCCGCTCGGTGACCGTCTGATCGTCAGTGTCCTCGAGGAAGAGGAGACCACGGTCAGCGGCATCGTCCTGCCGGACACCGCCAAGGAGAAGCCGCAGCGCGGCCGCGTCCTGGCGGTCGGCCCGGGCGCCCGAGACGAGGACGGCGAGCACATCCCGCTCGACCTCGAAGAGGGCGACGAGATCATCTTCAGCAAGTACGGCGGCACCGAGATCAAGCTCGGCGCCGACGAGGTCCTGATCCTCCGCGAGTCGGACGTCCTGGCGAAGGTCGTCGGCGACCGCGCAGCGGTCTAAGGGAAAGAGGAGACGAGAAACAGATGGCTCACAAGGAGCTCAAGTTCAGCGAAGATGCGCGTCGCTCGCTTCAGCGCGGCGTCGACATCCTGGCCGACGCGGTCAAGGTGACCCTCGGCCCGAAGGGCCGCTACGTCGTGCTCGACAAGAAGTACGGCGCGCCGACGATCACGAACGACGGCGTCACGATCGCCCGCGAGATCGAGGTCGAGGACGTCTTCGAGAACCAGGGCGCACAGCTCGTGCGCGAGGTTGCGACGGCGACGAACGACGTCGCCGGCGACGGCACCACGACGGCGACGGTGCTCGCACAGGCGATCGTCCGCGAGGGCCTGAAGAACGTGTCGGCCGGCGCGAACCCGATGGCGCTCAAGCGCGGCATCGAGCTGGCGGTCGAGAAGATCGTCGAGAACCTGAAGTCGCAGTCGACCGAGATCTCGGGCAAGCAGGACATCGCGCGCGTCGCGACCGTCTCGTCGCGCTCGAGCGAGATCGGCGAGGTCCTCTCCGAGGCGATCGAGAAGGTCGGCAAGGACGGCGTCGTGAACGTCGAGGAGGGCCAGACCTTCGGCCTCGAGCTCGAGTTCACGGAAGGCATGCAGTTCGACAAGGGCTACCTGTCGCCGTACATGGTGACCGACCCCGAGCGCATGGAGGCCGTGCTCGACGACCCGTACATCCTGGTCGCGAACCAGAAGATCGGTGCCGTCAAGGACCTCCTGCCCGTGCTCGAGCAGGTCATCCAGGCGGGCCGCCCGCTGCTGATCGTGGCCGAGGACGTCGAGGGCGAGTCGCTCGCGACGATCGTGGTCAACAAGCTGCGCGGCACGTTCCAGGCCACCGCCGTCAAGGCGCCCGGCTTCGGCGACCGCCGCAAGCGCATGCTCGAGGACATCGCGATCCTCACGGGCGCCGAGGTGATCACCGAGGAGATGGGCCTCAAGCTCGAGAACACGAAGATCGCGCAGCTCGGGCACGCCCGTAAGGTCGTCGTCTCGAAGGACACGACGACGATCATCGACGGCGCGGGCGATGCCGAGGGCATCAAGGGCCGCATCAAGCAGCTGAAGGCGGAGATCGAGAACACCGACTCCGACTTCGACCGCGAGAAGCTCCAGGAGCGCCTCGCGAAGCTGTCCGGCGGCGTCGCCGTCGTCAAGGTCGGCGCAGCCACCGAGACGGAGATGAAGGAGACCAAGCACCGCGTCGAGGACGCGCTGCAGGCCGCCCGTGCCGCCCTCGAGGAGGGCGTCGTTCCGGGTGGCGGCGTCGCGCTGCTGAACGCAGCCGATGCGGTCAAGGGAACCATCGAGCCTCGAAGGTGACGAGGCCACGGGCGCGCAGCATCATCATCAAGGCGCTCGAGGAGCCCCTCCGCCAGCTGGCGACCAACGCCGGCCTCGAGGGCTCGGTCGTGGTGCAGCAGGTCCGCACGGCGAAGCCGGGCGAGGGCCTGAACGTCGACACCGGCGAGGTCACCGACCTCGTCAAGGCGGGCATCACCGACCCGACCATGGTCACCCGCTCGGCGCTGCAGAACGCCGCGTCGATCGCGAAGAACATCCTCACCACCGAGGCGATCGTCGCCGAGGCTCCGGAGAAGGCAGGCGCCGGGGTCGGCGCCGGCATGCCGGACATGGGCGGGATGATGTAGGAGGCACCGAATCCCTTCGGGATTCGGCTGTAGGCACGAGCTCATTGAAAAGGCCGCCCAAGGGCGGCCTTTTCAATTGGGATGGGGGAGGGTGGTACGCCCTTCATATCGGCCGGCCGGCGCGCGCTGCGATCCCTCGAACGAGGGACTAGAACCCGTACCGCTGCTCCTGCCAGGGATCGGCGTCGTTGTGGTAGCCGTAGCGCTCCCAGAAGCCGGGCTTGTCGACGCTCGACAGCTCGATCCCGCGCAGCCACTTCGCGCTCTTCCAGAAGTACTTGCCGGGCACCACGAGGCGCAGCGGGTAGCCGTGGTCGGGCGTCAGCGGCTCGCCGTCCGCGTGCGTCGCGACGAGCGCGTTGTCGTCCTCGAGAAACGCGAGCGGGACGTTCGAGGTGAAGCCGGCCTCGGCGTGCGCGATCACGAAGCGGGCCGTCGGGTTCGGGCGGGCGAGCGTGGCGAGCTCGCGCCAGTGCACGCCTTCGAACTGCGTGTCGAACCGCGACCAGCGGGTGACGCAGTGGATGTCCTGCGTGTTCGACGTGCGCGGCAGCTCGTTCAGCTGCGCCCACGTCAGCTCGACCTCTTGCTCGACGTCGCCGAAGACGCGCAGGTTCCAGCCGGCGAGGTCGTCGTACCTCGCGACCGAGCCGGCATGCAGCACCGGCCACTTCTCGGTCAGGTACTGCCCCGGCGGCAGGCGCGCCGGGTCGTACCCCGCCTCCTGCACCTTCCGCTCGGCTCTCGACCTGAACACGCTGTCTAGTCTAGGGAGCGATGAGTTCCGTTACGCCCGTTGCCGCTCGGCGCGCCCGCGCGTACGTGCGCGTGAAGGGGCCCGACGCGGTCGACTACCTGAACCGCATGCTCTCGAACGACGTTCCCGCAGCCGGGTCGGTCGACGCGCTGCTCCTGACGCCGAAGGCGCGCGTGATCGCGCCCGTGCTCGTCTGGCGACGGGGCGACGACGACGTGCTGCTCTTGACCGAGCCCGAGCTCGGCGACGTCCTGCGCGCACAGCTGACGCGGATGCGCTTCGCGGCCCGCTGCGAGATCGAGTCCGAGGAGCACACGTCGACGATCGTCTTCGACGCCGCGGCGGGGATCCCGAACCGCGACTACGGCGTCGATGCCAGCGAGGTGCTGGACGCCGAGCTCGATGCGGTGGGCGAGGAGGAGCTCGAGCCGCTCCGCATCGAGGCTGCGACGCCGCGCTTCGGCCGCGAGATCGACGACCGCGTGCTGCCCGCCGAGGCCGGCCTCGACGAGCGTGCGGTCTCGTTCGAGAAAGGGCTGCTACCCAGGCCAGGAGCCGATCGCGCGCCAGCGCTATCGCGGCAAGGTGAACCGCCGGCTGCGGGTGCTCGACGTGGACGGGCCCGCCGCCGAGGCCGAGACGCCCGTCGTCTACGGCGAGAAGGAGGTCGGCCGGGTGACGAGCGCCGTCCCGGGCCTCGCGCTCGCCTACGTGCGCGTCGAGGTTCCGGACGACGCGGAGCTGCGCGTCGGGCCGGCAAGCGCCCGGCTACACTGACCGCTCCCTCGCGCCCGTAGCTCAGGGGATAGAGCGCTGCCCTGCGGAGGCAGAGGTCGCAAGTTCGAATCTTGCCGGGCGCATAGCCGTCCGAAGTCCGCCTCGGCTGCGCCGAGGCATGACGACTTCGGACGGACTCGTCTGGACTCCGGTTGGCAGTGGGCCGCGCCCGCCATGTCGGTCGCGGCGACGGAACGGGCATCATTTTCCGTCATGCGCTACGTCACCGAGAGCGAGGTCGCTCACGTTCTGACGCCGGCCGAGGCTTTCGACGCCGTGCTCGGGTCGTTGCGGCGGCTCGCTGCGGGTCAGGTCGAGAGCCGCCCGCGCGAGCGGCTCGCGTTGCCGGACGGCGTTTTCGCGGTGATGCCCTGCGTCGACCGCGGGCTCGGGTACGCGGGGCTCAAGACCTATGTCTGGACGCCCGAGCGGGCGTCGTTCCTGATCGTCCTCTTCACCGTCTCGGGCGAGCCCGTGGCCGTCATCGAGGCGGCCGGGCTCGGCGAGCTGCGGACTGCTGCCGCATCGGCCGTCGCGGCGACGCATCTGGCGAGCGAGACGGCGACGACGCTCGGCGTCTTCGGCTGCGGCCGCCAGGCCGCGTCGCACGTGCGGGCGATGCGGCGCGCGCTTCCCTCGCTCGATCGTGTCGTCGTCCAGGCGCGCGACCGCGACCGGCTTGCCGCGTTCTGCCACGTCCACGACGCGGAGCCCGCGACGTCCGACGAGGTCGCGGCGTGCGACGTGGTCGTCACCGCGACCACAGCCCGTGCACCGGTGCTCGCCGGGAGCCTGCTGCCCGCCGGCGCGTTCGTGTGCGCCGTCGGGGCGAACGACCCCGAGCACCGCGAGCTCGACGACGCGGTCTTCGAACGAGCGACGCTCGTCTGCACCGACTCGGTCGCCGAGGCGAGGGCCGAAGCCGGTGACCTGATCGCGGCGGTCGACGGCGGGCTGCTCGCCTGGGGCGACGTCTACGAGCTGCACGGCGTCGTGACGCGGACGCCACCGCTCCGGAACCCGGCCACGACATCACGGTCTTCAAGTCGAACGGGCACCCGGCGTGGGACATCGCCGCCGCCGCGCGCGTGCTCGAGTTGCTCTAGACGACCGACTCTTTGATCGACGCGATCGTGTCGTCGCCGATCGCGTGGATCACGTCGCCGCGGTCGAGCAGTCGCCGGATTTGCTCCGGCGTGAGCCGGTTCGAGATGTAGTGGTCGTCGAGGATCTCGGCGAGGGTCCGGCCGCGATGATGCTCGCGGATCACATACTGCGCGACCCGTTCTTCCTTCTGAGAGCCGCTCCGAAGGAACGAGAACGCACCGGTCACTGCGTCGCGGAGCCCCATCGCGGACGATTGTATAGTCGTGTGCGTGAAGAGCCCCGCGCCGGCTGGGCGGTTCGCCGAACGGATCGTGCAAGGCCGCGACGACGGCGGTAGCCCCGAGCGGGTGTTGATCTGGATCGAGCGGCGCACCGGCGCGATGTGGGCCGTCGGCCGTCAGGTCAATCCGCAGCATCGTCAGACCGAGTCGCCGCGCAGCGAGGACTACGTCTGGGAGGGCCACGAGCTCGAGGACTGCCTCGAGGCGGCCAACGCCGCGCTCGAGGACGACGCTGTTGTCTCGGAAGGCGACGGAGCGACCGAGAAGGTCCGCCCGTTCCGCCGCGACGAGCTACTCGCGCCGCTCGAGAAGCTCTTCTTCGGACGTTCAGTTCGGCCACTCGAGGTTCGCGTCCGGGATCGGGTCGCCGTGCGGGTCGTGCGTCGGGAAGCCGAGCGCGCGGTCGATCCGCGCCTCGAGCTCTTCCGAGATCACGTGCTCCAGCCGGTCGGCCTCGTCGTGGACGTCGTCGACGTGCACGCCGAGCGTCTCGGCCAGGTACAGCTCGAGCAGCCGGTGATGGCGGATCACCTCGAGCGCGACCCGCTCGCCGGACGCGGTCAGCCGCGCACCGCGGTACTTCTCGTGCTCGAGCAGGTCGAGCGCGGTCAGCTTCTTGACCATCGACGAGGCCGAGGCGGCCGAGACCGAGAGGTCCTTCGCGAGCGCGCCGATCGAGACGCGTCCTTCGGCCGCCTGCAGCTTGTAGACGCTCTTCAGGTAGTCCTGGATCGACTCCGACAGCGGTGCCCGGCTCATGGACGGAGGGTAACGTGGCGCGGGTGCCGATCCAGGTTGGACACAGCGCCGACCCCGACGACGCATTCATGGTCTGGGCGCTCGAGGCGGGCCGCGTCGACCGGCGCGGTCTCGACCTGCAGCCCGTCGCGTCGGACATCCAGACGCTGAACGAATGGGCCGTCGAGGGACGGCTCGAGGTGACCGCTCTGTCGGCCGGGGCATACCCTGCTGTCGCTGAGCGCTACGTCGTCCTCACGCACGGCGCCTCGTTCGGCGAGGGCTATGGGCCGATCGTCGTCGCGCGGCGCGAGCTCTCCGTCACCGACCTGCGCGAGCTCGAGATCGTCACCCCCGGGCCGCTCACCACTGCGACCAGAGTCCTGCGCCTGGCGCTCGGCGACGAGGTTCGCACCCGCGACCTGCCGTTCGACCGCGTGCTCGACGAGGTCACCTCGGGCCGCGCCGAGGCGGGGCTGCTGATCCACGAAGGCCAGCTCACGTTCGCCGACGCCGGCCTGCACAAGGTGCTCGACCTCGGTGTGTGGTGGCGGTCGGCGATGGATCTGCCGCTGCCGCTCGGCGTCGTTGCGGCACGCCGCGATCTCGACCGGCTCGACGACGTGTCGGCCGTCCTGCGCGAGTCGATCGAGGCCGGTCTCGCGAACCGCGACGAGGCGCTCGCCTACGCGATGACGTTCGGTCGCGGCATCGACGGCGAGACCGCCGACCGGTTCGTCTCGATGTACGTCAACGACCTGACGCTCGACATGGGCGACGCGGGGCGGGCTGCGATCACGCAGCTCCTCGGCGCCGAGCCGGAGTTCGTCGCGTGACCAAGCGTGCGGTCATCCTCTCGGCGGTGCGCACGCCCGTCGGCCGCTACGGCGGCGGGCTCGCCGGCGTCCGGCCCGACGACCTCGCCGCGATCGCGATCCGCGCGGCGGTCGATCGCGCCGGCGTGCCGGCAGGCGGAGATCGAGGACGTCTGGCTCGGCTGCGCGAACCAGGCGGGCGAGGACAACCGCAACGTCGCTCGGATGGCCGTGCTGCTCGCCGATCTCCCCGAGTCGGTCGGTGGCGTCACCGTCAACCGGCTCTGTGCGTCAGGGCTCGCCGCGATCGTCGGTGCGTGCCACGCCGTGATCGCCGGTGACGGTGACCTGTTCGTCGCGGGTGGCGTCGAGTCGATGACGCGTGCGCCGCTCGTCACGCCGAAGGCCGACGGTGCCGTTCGCGCGGGGCGACCGGCGTCTGTACGACACGACACTCGGCTGGCGGTTCCCCAACCCGCGGCTCGAGGAGCGGTTCCCGCTGGAGGCGATGGGCGAGACGGGTGAGAACGTCGCCGAGCGCTGGGACGTCTCGCGCGAGGACCAGGACGCCTTCGCGCTCCGCTCGCAGCAGCGGTGGGCGGCCGCGAACGATGCCGGGCGCTTCGACGACGAGCTCGTCCCGGTCGGCGAGCTGACGCACGACGAGCATCCGCGCCCCGACACGTCGGCGGAGAAGCTCGCGATGCTGCGCCCCGCGTTCCGCGCCGCGCGGGACGGTCACCGCGGGCAACTCGTCGGGGTTGAACGACGGCGCCGCCGCCGTCGTCGTCGCCTCCGAGGAGAAGGCCCGCGTCGCTCGGCATCGAACCGCTCGGCGCCTTCGTCGCCTCGGCCGTCGCCGGCGTCGATCCGCGGGTGATGGGGATCGGGCCCGTTCCCGCGGTACGGAAGCTGCTCGAACGGACACAGCTCGACCGTCGCCGACCTCGACCTGGTCGAGCTGAACGAGGCGTTCGCGTCGCAGTCGCTCGCGGTCGATCCGCGAGCTCGGGCTCGACGAAGGACGGCTGAACGTGAACGGCGGCGCGATCGCGATCGGCCACCCGCTCGGGATGAGCGGTGCGCGGCTGACGGTGACGCTGCTGCACGAGCTGCGGCGCCGCGGCGGGCGCTACGGCCTCGCGACCATGTGCGTCGGGGTCGGGCAGGGCCAGGCCGCGCTCTACGAGAGGCTCGTGTGAATCACGCCGAGCGCTACCTCGTGCTCGGGCTGCGCCTGGGCAAGCACGTCGACGGCCTCGTCGACGCCTACTACGGGCCGCCCGAGCTGCAAGCAGCAGGTCGACGCGGAGGCGCCGATCGCCGGCGGCGCAGCTGGCGGCCGAGGCCGACGCGCTGGCTCGCCGCGCTCGACGACGGCTGGCTCCGCGACCAGGTTCGCGGCTGCGCGACGTACGCCCACGTGCTCGCGGGCGACGAGATCTCCTACGCCGACGAGGTCGAGGGCTGCTACGGCGTGCGGCCCGAGAAGGTGCCGGTGAGCGTCTACGAGGCGGCGCACGAGCAGCTCGACGAGCTGCTACCCGGTGACGGGTCGCTGTTCGAGCGCCGCCAGGCGTTCCGCGACCGGCACCTCGTCGACGGCGCGGTCGCCACGGGTGTGCTCGGTGAGCTCCTTCCGCTGCTCCGCGAGCGCACCGCCGCGCTCGTCGATCTGCCCGAAGGCGAGCACCCGGTGCTCGAGGCCGTGAGCGACGAGCCGTGGTGGGCGTTCAACTACTACCTGGGCAACCTGCGTAGCCGAGTCGCGCTCAACACCGACATCCCGACCACCGGCTACGACCTGATCCACCTCGCCGCGCACGAGGTCTACCCGGGCCATCACACCGAGCACGCACTGAAGGAGCAACTGCTGATCCGCGACCGCGGCGCGATCGAGGAGGGCATCCAGCTCGTGCCGACGCCGCAGGCCGTGCTCAGTGAAGGGATCGCCGAGCTGGGCCTGGAGATCGTGCTCGGCGACGAGGGGTACGCGGCCGCGTACGACGTGCTCGCCCGTCACGGCATCGACGTCGACCGCGAGTTGGCCCAACGGGTCACGAAGGCGCTCGAGCCGCTCGGCACGACCGGGGTCGACGCGGCGCTGATGCTCCACTCCGAGGGCGCGTCGGCCGAGGAGGCCCAGGCGTACATCGAGCATTGGCGGCTCGCGACGCCCGAGCAGGCGGAGCACAGCGTCCGCTTCGCGACCGACCCCACCTGGCGCGCCTATGTGATCACGTACACGGCCGGGCATCAGCTGTGCCGGTCGTTCGTCGACGGCGACCCGGCTCGCTTCCGACAGCTCCTCACCGAACACGTCCGCATCGGCGACTTGACCGCCCCCCGCTAGATTTCGTCCATGGCGGTCGCCACGCAACGCGAGTACGGCCTCCACATCGGCGGCGAGACCGTCGAGCCGGCGGCGGGCGAGGTGCGCGAGCTGCACGAGCCGGCGAGCGGCGACCTGCTCGCCCGCGCCGCGATGGCCGGCGAGGCGGACGTCGACCGCGCAGTCGCCGCGGCGCGCGCCGCGGTCGACGGGCCGTGGGGCAAGACGCCGCCGACCGAGCGCTCGCGACTTTTGCACGCACTCGCCGACGCGATCGTTGCGAACCGCAAGGAACTGGCCGAGCTGGAGTCGCGCAACGTCGGCAAGGCGATCTCGTCGGTCAAGGCCGAGATCGCCGGCGCGACGGAGAACTTCCGCTACTTCGCGTCGGCGACCGCGTCGATCGCCGGGCGCTCGAATCCGATCGGCGGTTCGCTGCTCTTCTACTCGCAGAAGGAGCCGGTCGGGGTCGCCGCCCAGATCGTGCCGTGGAACTACCCGCTGCTGATGGCGACGTGGAAGCTCGCGCCCGCGCTGGCCGCCGGGTGCGCCGTCGTCCTCAAGCCCGACCCGCAGACGCCGCTCTCGGTCCTCCGAGTCGCAGAGCTCGCAGCCGAGGTCGGCTTCCCGGCCGGTGCGATCAACATCGTGCCCGCCGACGGCCCGACGGTCGGCTCGTACCTCGTCTCGCATCCGGGCGTCGACAAGGTCGCGTTCACCGGCTCGACGAGGACGGGCGGCGAGATCATGCGCCTCTGCTCCGACCCGATCAAGCGGCTGACGCTCGAGCTCGGGGGCAAGAGCCCGAACCTCGTCTTCGCAGACGCCGACCTCGCCGACGCGATCCCGGCGAGCGTGTGGGCGATCTACGCCTCGGCGGGCCAGTCGTGCGAGGCGCGCTCGCGACTGCTCGTCGAGCAGTCGATCTACGACGACGTGGTCGGCACCGTCACCGAGCTCGCGCAACGGGTGAAGGTCGGCGACCCGCTCGACGCCGAGACGCAGATGGGCTCGCTGATCTCGAAGCCGCACCGCGAGAAGGTGCACGGCTTCGTCGAGAGCGCGCGCGGCGAGGGCGCCGAGGTGACCACCGGCGGCGCGACGCCCGACGGGCCCGGCGCGTTCTACCCGCCGACGGTGATCGCGAACACCGACAACTCGATCCGCGCTGCGCAGGAAGAGATCTTCGGCCCGGTCGTCACGGTGATCCCGTTCGCCGACGAGGCCGAGGCGATCCGGATCGCGAACGACGTCAGGTACGGGCTGATGGCGACTGTCTGGACCGGCGATCCGGCCCGCGGGCCTCGCGTGGCCGCGCGCATCAAGTCCGGGACGGTCGGGATCAACATGCCGTACACCGCGTTTCCGGGCATCCCGTTCGGCGGCTACAAGCAATCCGGCTTCGGTCGCGAGCTCGCGATCGAGGCGATCGACCTCTACCTCGAGACGAAGTCGGTGGTCACGTACACGGGGACGCGGCCGACGAACCCGTTCGGCCTCTAGGCATCCGCTACCGCTGGGTCGTCCTCGCCGTCGGGACGTTCGCCCAGGCGACGTATTCGGCGACGTGGTTCGGGGTCGCCGTCATGGCGCCGTTCCTGCGCGACCGGTACGGGCTCACGCTCGGCGAGACGGGTGCGCTCATCTCCGCCTCGCTCGCGGGCTCGGTGCTGAGCCTGGTCCCGTGGGGGATCGTCACCGACCGGATCGGTGAGCGGATGGTCCTCGTCACCGGTGTCGGCGCGTGTGGCGGTGCGCTGCTCGCCGCTTCGCGGGTCGGCTCGTTCCTGCCGCTCTTCCTGCTGCTCATGCTGGCCGGCTTCGCAGGCGCGAGCGTGCAGGCCGCGAGCGGACGGGCCGTCGTCGCGTGGTTTCCCGCCCACAGGCGCGGGGTCGCGCTCGCGATCCGCCAGACGGCGATCCCGATCAGCGGTTTCGTCGCTTCGCTGGGCCTGCCGCCACTCGTCCGGCACGGAGGTACGGGGCTCGGCTTCGCGACGCTCGGGATCGCCTGCCTCGTCGCCGCTTTGGCCGGCGGACTGCTGCTCCGCGAGCGGCCGGTGCCTGCGGCGGCAGACGATGACCGGTCGGTCGCGCCGCTCCGCGACCGGCGCCTCTGGCGGGTCTCGATCGGCAGCGCACTCGTGCTCGCGCCCCAGAACTGCGTCCTCGGCTTCGCCGTCCTCTTCCTGCACGACCATCGCGGCCTCTCCCCGGGTGCGGCTGCAGCCGTGCTCGCCGTTGTTCAGGCGCTCGGCGTGCCGGGCCGCATCGCTGCCGGCCGGTGGTCCGACGCCGTCGGCAGCCGCCTGCGCCCGTTGCGGGCGATCGCGCTCGTCGTCGCCGTGCTCGTCGTGCTCACGGCGACGCTGGTCGACGCCCCGCTCATCGTTCTCCTGCCCGCACTCGTCGCCGCGGGCGTGCTCGCGATGAGCTGGAACAGCCTCTCGTTCGCCGCAGCGGTCGAGCTCGCCGGCTACCGCCGGAGCGGCGCCGCGATCGGCCTGCAGCAGTCGATCCTCAACGGCTCGGGGACGTTCTACCCGCCGCTGTTCGGCCTGCTCGTCGCAGCGACGTCGTGGCGCTGGGGCTTCCTCGCGCTCGCGCTCTTCCCGCTCGCCGGCCGGCAAGTGCTGCGAGCATTGCCCGGATGAGCAGGATCGCGGAGCGTCTCGAGCAGATCTACGCGATCGCCCAGCACCGCGCCGGCTACTCCGCCGAGGAGGACGCCGCGCACGAGCTGGCCGCGGGCTGGCTGGTCGAGGCCGGGCTCGAGGTGTCGCGCGACCGTGTCGGCAACCTGTTCGGCACGCCGCGGGGCGGCTTCGGTCTGGTGCGGCTCGCACCTGGACAGCGTCCCGACCGCCGGCCGGTTCGACGGGGCGCTGGGCGTCGTCGCGGCGATCGAGGCGGCGGAGCGGCTGCCCGACGCGCCGCTGACCGTCGTGGCGTTCCGCTCGGAGGAGAGCGGCCCGGCCGGCAGCCGCCGCCTCGAGTCGTTCCCGTCCGCGTACCTCGAGCTGCACATCGAGCAGGGGCCGGTGCTCGCCCGCCTGGACGAGCCGATCGGCATCGTCACCGCGATCGCCGGCCAGGCCCGCGGGAGCGTCACGTTCACCGGGCGCGCCGACCACGCCGGCACGACTCCGATCGACACGCGCGAGGACGCGCTCGTGGCAGCCGCGCAGTTCATCCTCCACGTCCGCGAGTGCGCGCGCGACCGCGGCGTCGCCACCGTCGGCGCGATCGAGGTCGAGCCGAACGCCAGCAACGTCGTGCCTGCGCGCGTGAGCGTCTCGGTCGACGCCCGGGCGCCAGAGGCCGCCCGCCTCGAGGCGCTCGTCGCCGCGATCGGGTTCGAGCCCGACTGGCAGCTCGACCCGGTCCCGATGAGCGGCCCGCCGCTCGAGGCTCTTCGCGCCGTGGCTCCCGGTGCGCCCGAGCTCGTCTCTGGAGCCGGGCACGACGCGATGTTCGTCGCAGCAGCGGGCGTTCCGTCCGCGATGCTGTTCGTGCGCTCGCTGAACGGCGGCGTCAGTCATCACCCGGACGAGCTGTCGAGCGACGAGGACATCGCGATCGCGGTTGACACGCTCACGGCCGCACTCGTTAGGCTCACCGGATGACCGAGCGCGAGGTGATGTCGTGGGGCGACCTCGGTGCCGGCGCGCGCGCGCTCGCCCGAGCCGTCGCGGACGACGGTTACCACCCCGACATGATCCTCGGCATCGCCCGCGGCGGCCTGCTCGTGTGCGGCGCCCTCGGGTACGCGCTCGGCGTCAAGAACACCTTCACGATGAACGTCGAGTTCTACACGGGCATCGACGAGCGACTCGAGCTGCCGATGATCCTGCCGCCGGTGCCCGACCTCGTCGACTTCGCCGACTTCAAGGTGCTGATCGCCGACGACGTCGCCGACACGGGCGCGACCCTGCAGCTCGTGAAGGAGTTCTGCGAGGGCAAGGTGGCCGAGGTCCGTTGCGCCGTCCTGTACGAGAAGCCTCGGTCCGAGGTGAAGTGCGAGTACGTGTGGCGCCGCACCGACCAGCTGGATCACGTTCCCGTGGAGCGCGGAAGACCCCGTTCTGCAGGCTGTTTCGTAGCGCGTAGCGGCCTTCCGGGTGGTCGGATAGATTCGGCTGCACCCCCCGAACCACCAGGCTTCAAGGAGAGGAGCACATTGACCAAGAGGAAGCTCGCGCTCGCCGCGGCCCTGCTCGTGACCGTTGCGATCGCCGTTGCCGGCGCCGTCGGGACGTCCGCCGGCTCGGCGAAGCCGAGCAGCACGTTCAAGGCGGCATGGATCTACGTCGGTCCGCACAACGACGGCGGCTGGTCGCAGGCACACGACCAGGGCCGGCTGGCCGTGGCGAAGGCGCTCGGCTCGAAGGTCGAGACGACCTACAAGGAGAACGTCCCGGAGGGCCCGCAGGTCGCCCAGGTGATCGACAGCCTGATCCGTGACGGCAACAAGATCATCTTCGCGACGTCGTTCGGGTTCCAGCCCGCGATGGCGGCGGCGGCGAAGAAGAACCCCGACGTCAAGTTCGAGATGGCGACGGGCACGATCGTCCAGCCCAACATGGCCGAGTACTACGGCGCGGGCGAGGACGCGATCTACCTCTCGGGGATCGCCGCGGGCGCCGCGACCAAGAGCGGCACGGTCGGCTACGTCGTCCCGTTTGCGATCCCGGAAGTGATCCGGCACACCAACGCGTTCGCACTCGGCGTGCAGAAGTCGCACCCCGGTGCGAAGGTGAAGATCATCTGGACGAGCTCCTGGTTCGCCCCCGACAAGGAGAAGAAGGCGGCCGAGAACCTCCACTCGGCGGGTGCCGACGTGATCGGCCAGAACGTCGACAGCCCGGCGGCGGGCCAGTACGCGGAGTCCGCCAAGGTGCCGTGGGTCGGCTACGACTCGAACGCGCAGAAGTTCGCGAAGAACTCGTGGCTGACGGCGGCCGTCTACAACTGGGGGCCGTACTACACGAAGCGGGTCGAGGCTGCGATGAACGGCACGTGGAAGACCGGCTTCTACTACGGCAGCATCAAGGACGGCTTCACGTTGCTCGCGCCGTACGGCAAGGGCGTCTCCGCGGCGACGAAGGCGCTGATCGCCAAGCAGAAGGCGCTGATCGTGAGCGGCAAGTGGAACGAGTTCATGGGTCCGATCTACGACCAGAGCGGCAAGCTGCGGATCAAGCCCGGGCAGCGGCCGACCGTGAACCAGCTGTACGCGATGAACTGGCTCGTCAAGGGCGTCGTCGGAAGCCCGAAGGGCTAGGAGGCAACTCCGGCGGGCGGGGCTCCGGCCTCGCCCGCCGCTCTCCATGTCCGCAGCCGTCTCGCTCAGCGGCATCACCAAGCGCTTCCCGGGTGTCGTCGCCAACGACGGTGTCGAGTTCGAGGCGGCCGAGGGCGAGGTGCACGCGCTGCTCGGCGAGAACGGCGCCGGCAAGTCGACGCTGTCGAACATCCTCACCGGCCTCTATCGCCCCGACGAGGGACACATCGAGCTCTACGGGAAGGCCGTCTCGTTCTCGTCGCCGCGGGACGCGCTCGACGCAGGGGTCGGGATGGTGCATCAGCATTTCCGGCTCGTCCCGCCGTTCACGGTCGCCGAGAACGTGATCCTCGGCGACCACCGCGGCGAGGGTAGGAAGTTCATGGTCCACCCACGCCGGGTCGAGCGGCACGTCGCCGAGCTCGGGTTCCGCTACCGGATCGCGGTCGACCCTGCGGCGCGCGTCTGGCAGCTGTCGCTCGGCGAGCAGCAGCGGGTCGAGATCCTGAAGGCGCTCTACCGCGACGCGCGCATCCTGATCCTCGACGAGCCGACCGCGGTGCTGACGCCGCAGGAGGCGACCTCGCTCTTCGCGACCCTGCGCGTGATGGCGGACGAGGGCCGCACGATCATCTTCATCTCACACAAGCTGCACGAGGTGCAGGCCGTCTCCGATCGCGTCACCGTGCTGCGCGACGGGAAGACGGTCGCGACCGTCGCGACGGCCGGCGCGTCGCAGCGATCGCTCGCGTCGCTGATGGTCGGTCGCGAGGTTGCGTCGACGACGCGCATCGAGCGGGCGGGTGTCGACGGCGACGCGGAGGCCGTGCTCGAGGTCGAGGATTTGTGGGCCGCCGGCGACCGGGGCGGTGGCGAGACGCTGCGCGGGGTCTCGCTCACGCTGCGTGCCGGTGAGATCCTCGGCGATCGCCGGCGTTGCGGGCAACGGCCAGCGCGAGCTCGCGGAGACGCTCACGGGGATGCGGCCGCCCGTCCGCGGGAAGGTGACGATGCAGGGCCGGCGGCTGCGCGGCGGCGACGCGCGGGAGGCGATTCGCGCGGGCATCGCGCACGTGCCGGAGGACCGGCTGCGGACAGGTGTCGCGCCGTCGCTCTCGATCGCCTCCAACGTCGTACTCAAGTCGTACCGCGGCGGTCACGTCGCGGTCGGCCCGCTGCTGCGTCTGCGCGCGATCCGCGATCACGCCGCGTCGCTGATCCACCGCTACGACGTACGCGGCGGCGCGCCCGGAGTGCCGGCGCGAAACCTGTCGGGAGGCAACCTGCAGAAGGTCGTGCTCGCGCGCGAGTTCGAGGGGGAGCCGCGCGTGCTCGTCGTCGCCTCACCGACCCGTGGCCTCGACGTCGCTGCGATCGAGACCGTGCACCGCTATCTCCGCACGGCGGCGGACGAGGGCGTCGGGATCCTGTTGATCTCGGAGGATCTCGACGAGATCCTCGTGCTCTCTGACCGGATCGCCGTCATGTACGAGGGCGCGCTCGTCGGCGAGCTGAGCGCCATCGACGCGACCGTCGAGGAGCTCGGGCTGCTGATGGCGGGGGGTTCCGCGTGATCCGGATCGAGCGCCGCCTGAGCAGCCCTCGCTGGCTCGTCGCGGCCGTGCCGCTCGGCTCGATCGCCGTCGCGTTCGCGGTGATGACGGTGGTGCTGCTCGTCACCCACCACGCTCCCGGTCACACGTTCAGGCGCCTCTTCGACTCGGGGTTCGTCGGCCAGCAGTCGCTGAACGCGACCTTCATCTCGGCGACGCCGCTGATCTTCACCGGTCTCTGCGCGGCGATCGCCTTTCGAATGCAGCTCTTCAACATCGGCGGCGAGGGTCAGCTGTACGCAGGCGCGATCGTCGGTGCTGCGGCGGCGATCGTGATCGGCAACCACACGGGCTGGCTCTCGATCCCCGCGATGATCGCGGCGGGTGCAGCCGGCGGAGCGGCTCTCGCGCTCGTCCCGGCGATCCTGCGCGCCTACTTCTCGACGAACGAGATCATCACGTCGCTGATGCTCAACTACGTCGGCGCGCTGGTGATCAACTACCTGATCTTCGACAGCCAGTCCTACTGGCGCGACACGTCGAGCCCGACCGCCAAGGTCTTC
Source organism: uncultured Actinomycetes bacterium (assembly GCA_963819535.1). Taxonomy (GTDB): domain Bacteria; phylum Actinomycetota; class Thermoleophilia; order Gaiellales; family Gaiellaceae; genus PALSA-600. The sequence continues at coordinate 428,601 of CAWFWL010000001.1, forward strand.
CCGCAGGGCAAGAACCTCCCCGATTCCGCGAGCTGGCCCGTCACGCATGCCGGCGCGCTCGTGCTGCCGTTCGGTCTGCTCGTGGGGGTCGGGGTCGCGGTCGTGATCTGGATCCTCTACACACGCACGAAGTTCGGCTTCGAGGTGCAGGTGATCGGCGATTCACCGCGGGCTGCAACGTACGCCGGCATGCGCACACGGCGGAAGGTGCTCGCGGTGATGGCGCTCTCCGGTGCGGTCGCGGGCATCGGTGGTGCGTCGCAGGACGGCGACTTCCGGCACACGCTCGACCCGCGCGGCCTGACCACGGCGGGGTACGGCTACGCGGGCATCGTGATCGCCGCGCTCGCGCGGTACAACCCGTTCGCCGTCTGCGTCGTCGCGTTCCTGCTGGGCGGGTTGCAGAACGCCGGTTACACGCTGCAGGGCGCCGACTTCCCGTCCGGCCTCGTCGGCGTGATGCAGGGCCTGATCCTCTTCTGCGCGCTCGGCGGCGAGTTGCTCGTTCGCTACCGCGTGCGCTTCGCCGGGCGGGCCCGTGCCGCGGAGGCACACGCGTGATCCTCGCCGCCGGCGGCATCAACAACTCGGTGCTCGTCGTCGTGCTGGCGTCGGCGGTCATCTACGGCACGCCGCTCCTCTTCGCCGCGCTCGGCGAGCTGCTCACCGAGCGCTCGGGCGTGCTCAATCTCGGTGTCGAGGGGATGATGCTCGTCGGCGCGGTGATGGGGTTCTGGGCGGTGCAGCGCTCGGGCTCGCTCCTGCTGGCGATCGTCGTCGCGGCCCTCGCCGGCGCTGCGATGGCGGCGATCCACGCGTTCCTCGTCGTCACGCTGCGCGCCAACCAGATCGTCTCGGGGCTCGCGCTGACGATCTTTGCGGGTGCCGCCGGTCTCTCGTCGTATCTCGGCAACGACCTGAGCCTCGCCGACCAGCCGGCGCGCCACTCGTTCGGCCCGTTCCTGCCGCACGGCTGGCAGACCGCGCCGGTGATCGGGCCGATCCTCTTCAAGCAGCCCGTGCTCGTGTACGCGTCCTGGGTGTTCGTGGCGCTCGTCGCCGCGTACCTGAATCGCACGCGGCTGGGGCTGAACGTCCGCGCCGTCGGCGAGTCACCCGAGGCCGCCGACGCAATGGGCATCAACGTCGTCGCTTACCGCTACGCGCACACGATGGCCGGCGGCGCGCTGGCCGGGATCGGCGGCGCCTGCTTCTCGCTCGCGATCACGCCGCAGTGGGTCGACGGGCTCACGTCCGGTGCGGGGTGGATCGCGATCGCGCTCGTCATCTTCGCGTTCTGGCGGCCGGCGCTCTGCCTGGTCGGCGCATACCTGTTCGGTGCGTTCTCGGGCATCCCGTTCACCTTCCAGGCGCGTGGCATCCTGACAGGCATCCCGCCCGAGCTGTTCCAAGCCCTGCCGTACGTGATGACGATCCTGGTGCTCGTCCTGGTCTCGAACGCCGGCGCGCGTCGACGGCTCGGCGCGCCGGCCGCGCTCGGTACCCCGTACATGCGTGAGGAGCGTTGAGATGCCCTCCGGGTTCGCTGTCCCGGCGGAGTCCTACGACCGGTTCATGGGCCGGTACTCGCGGCTGCTCGCGCCGGTCTTCGCCGACTTCGCCGGCGTGGTCGCAGGGATGCGGGTGCTGGACGTCGGGTGCGGCCCCGGCGCGCTGACCACGGAGCTCGTCGCACGCGTGGGTGCGGCGAACGTCGTGGCGATCGAGCCCTCGGAGCCGTTCGCCGCCGCCGCCCGAGCGGGGCATCCAGGCGTCCACGTCGAGCAAGCGCCGGCGGAGCGCATCCCGTTCGGGGTGGACGAGTTCGGCGCCGCGCTCGCGCAGCTCGTCGTGCATTTCTTCGCCGATCCCGCCGCGGGCCTGCGCGAGATGGCGCGTGTGACGCGGCCCGGCGGCGTGGTCGCCGCCTGCGTGTGGGACCACGCTGGCGGTCGTACGCCGATCGGCGTCTTCTGGGCTGCGGCCCGGGAGCTCGACCCGACCGTCGAGGGCGAGTGGCACCTCGCTGGTGCACGCGAAGGCCACCTCGTCGAATTGTTCGAGGCGGCGGGGTTACGTGACGTCGAGGGCTCGGTCCTCGAGGTGGCGCTCGGGCATCCGAGCTTCGAGGACTGGTGGGAGCCGCTGACACTCGGGGTCGGGCCGGCCGGAACGTACACGTCGGCGCTCGACGAGCGGAGCCGGGACGCGCTCCGCGACCGCTGCCGCGAGCTGCTCGGTCCGGAGCCGTTGACCGTGAACGGACAGGTCTGGGCCGCGCGCGGCCTCGCCTGACGAAGCAAGAAAGGGGGGACCATGAACGAGCACGACCGCAGCACCGTCAGAGGGCCGGGTTTCGTCGTCCTGCGCCACGTCGAGGGCTCCCGGTGGGAGCTCGTCGGCGAGGCGGAGCGGCAACCGGGCCGGACCGCACGGGCGGCCCGTGCCCAGGCCGTGATCGACGCGTCGAAGGGGGCCGCGCGCGAGGGCGAGGTTTACGCGGCCGTGCTCAGAAGCGAGTGGCGGGTCGCGCTGGACTGTTAGGAGCTACCGCTTACCGCCGAGCCAACGCGAGATCCGCTTCGCGAGCGGCAGCGGTCCGGGCCGGATCGTCGTCGACGGTGGCGCCTTCGTGAACGGCGCGAGCGTCGAGATCTCGGCCGGGCCGAGCTTCAGGGTCACCTGGCCGGGGAAGATCTCACCGACGATCTCGCCCGGCACGTAGCGCAGCTCTTTGGCGCTGTCGACCGAGACGGCGAGCCCGTCGAAGATGTCACTCTGCTTGTCGCCCTGCACCTGGGCGACCGAGCCGACGACCGTAGCCCCGTCCGACGCGACCACCTTCCAGCCTTGCTCGATCTGCAGCCAGGAGACGGGGTCGGTCATCGGCGCGCACGCTAGCACCGCCTGCGTCCGTTTCGACCGGACGGCGTCTGGACAGGAACCCCTTGCGGTCGGAGCGGCGCGCCACGACCCTTTGCAGCGATGGGGTCGCACACCCGCAGATTCGAGCTATTCGCGCTCGGGACGCTGATCGTCGTGTCGGCCGTTCTCCACTGGCTCGCCGTGCGGCGCTTCGACGGTCTCTGGATCCTGCCGGACGAGGGCGTCTACTCGGCGCGGGCTGTCGACCTCTGGCATCACGGCACCCTCGGCGGCGGCTACGGGGTGCTCTACCCGCTCGTCGCGGGCGTGCCGCTGTCCGCCGGCTCGGTCGCACACGGTCTCGCCGCACTGAAGGTCGTGCAGACGTTCGTGATGTCGCTCGCCGCCGTGCCGGTGTTCGTGTTCGGGCGCCGGCTGATGCCTGCGCGCTACGCGTTGCTGGCGGCTGCGCTCAGCCTCGCCTCTCCCTTGCTCCTCTACTCCGGTCTCGTGATGACCGAGGTGCTCTTCTACCCGGTCGGGGTCGCCGCGGTCCTCGCGCTTGCGCACGCGGTCGCCAAGGCGACCGTCCGAAGCCAGCTCGCTGCGCTTGCCGCAGTGCTCCTCGCAGTACTGACGCGTCCACAGGCAGTCGTTCTCGTCGGCGTTCTCGCCGCGGCGGCGGCGCTGGACGCCGCCTTTGCCCGCGAACCCGCCCGGCTACGGCGGTTCTGGCCGACCTGGGCCGTGCTCGGCCTCGCCGCCGTCGCGCTCGCCACCGTGCCGTCGCTCGTCGGCTCGTACGCCGGGACCCTCCGCGGGGCGTACCCGTTCGCGGCCGGCCTTCGCCTCAGCTACGAGCACCTCGCGTTTCTCGCGGTCGCGACGGCGTTGATCCCGTTGGCGGCGACCGCGCTACTCGCCGCGCACGCTTCGCTCGGACGCGAGCGGGATCCGACAGCGCGCGCGTTCCTTGCCGTCTGCGTGTGCTCGTGCGTGCTGCTCCCGGTGCAGGTCGGGTTCTACGCGGCGCGGTACGCGCCGCACCTGCTCGGCCGGGACCTGGCCGTCATCCCACCGCTCCTCTTCCTGACGTTCGCGCTCTGGCTGGCTCGGGGCGCACCGCGGCCGCTCGTCTCGGGGCCGCTGGCAGCCTTCGGCGTTCTCGCCCTGGTGCTGCTCGCGCCGTGGAACGGCCTGGTCGTCCAGGACGCCTTCGCCGACAGCTTCGATCTGCTGCTGATCGCCCGAGCGCGTGGCCACGAGCCGGTGAATGTCGTGGTGGTCGCCGCGCTGATCCTGCTCGGCGTCTTCGCGGTCGTGCCGCGCCGGGCGCTGATCGTCTCGGCCGTGGTCGTGGGCGGGCTGCTCGTGGGCGCCTCGGTGGTCGCCGCTCACGCGGTCCGGCCGGCGGTCGGGGCGGCGCAGGCGAACCTCGGCCCGGACCGCAGCTGGATCGATCATGCGGCCCACGGCGACGTCGGCTACGTCTATGGCGGCAGCCAGTTCTGGAACGTCGTCTGGCAGGAGCGGTTCTGGAATCGGAGGATCGACGTGATCTATGCGATCGAGCCGAACGTCGTCGCCGGGCCGATCGAGCAGACCGGCATCCGCGTCCGCCGAGGCGGCCGGTTGTCGATCGCGCAGCCGTACGTCGTCGCAGCCGACCGGTTGTCGTTCGTCGGCGCCCCCGTCGCGCACCTCGCCCAGGAGGGGCTCGACGTGAGCGGCCTGACGTTGTGGCGGCTGCAGCGGCCCGCAAGGGTGTCGACCGCCGTGAGCGGAGTCCAGCCGAACGGCGACATGACGAGCAACGCCACTGTGACCGCCTACGACTGCGCAGGCGGCCGGCTCGACCTGACGTTGCTGCCCAAGGCAACAGACGTCCTGCGGGTGCTGCTCGACGGCCGCGTCGTGCTCCGCCGGCGGATCGGCGGCCGCGACGCGTGGCAGGGAAGCATCACCGTGCCCGCGACGCGGCGCCGTTCCGATTGCACCTTCACGATCATCCCGACCCCGCTCCTCGGCTCGACGCGCATCGCGTTCGTGCGCCGCTGAGCGACGTCGCTAGTGCAGGCTGCTGTTGGACTTGTCGCCGGCGGCCCGCTTCTCGTTCCGCTTCTCCTTCAGCGTCTTCTGTGCGGGCTTCTTCGCGAGCTTCTTCGGCTTCTGCGAGCCTTTCATAGCGTCTCCTCCCGAGGTCTCCGACCTCGAGGAGACCCTACCGCGTGCATCGGCGCGCCGATCAGATCTCGCGGAAGGCGATCTGCTGCGCGCCTTCCCAGAGGCAGAGGCGCCCGAGCGCGGGTAGTTGCTCGGCGCCCTCGACGAGCGTCGCGAAATGGTTCGCCCACAGATGCCCGGCCTTCGAGGCGAAGGAGCAGTAGCCGTACGGGAAGAGCAGCTCGGTCTCGCTCTGGCCGCCCGGGTAGAGCGCCAGCTCTCCGGGGTGCGGGTACGACGTCGCGTTCTCCGGGCCGATGCCGAAGTCGCGATCGCCCCACGGGATCCAGTTCGACTCGCCGCTCCAGCGGCAGTGGATGATCCGGTCGTCGAGCGGCAAGCTCGCCTTGAAGGCGGCGACGGTCTTGGGTGCGAGGTCGTCCTCCCAGCGGGCGACGAAGCGCATCCCGGCCGCGACGATCTCGAGCATGTGGAGACCCTAGCGGCTGGGCTACTTCAGGATCAGTGCTAGCGCGATCAGACCCGCCGCTGCGACGCCCAGCACCGGCCAGACGTTCAGCCCGCGGTGGCGCAGGTTGAAGTAGTGCCGCGTCAGCGCGCCGATTGCCATCAGGACGACCAGCACGAGCCAGCCGTTTCGGTGGCCGTACGTGAACGGGGAGTGGTTCGAGAGCATCGCGAGGACGACGGGCAGCGTCAGGTAGTTGTTGTGCACGGAGCGTGTCTTGCCGTCGCGGTTCCAGCGCGGGTCGGGCTCCTCGCCCGCCTCCTTGGCGCGCACGAGCTTCCAGTGCGCCGGGATGATCACGAAGAAGACGTTGCCGACCATCATCGTCCCGATCATCGCGCCGACCTGCAGGAACGCCGCGCGTGGCGCGAGCAGTTCCCACGAGCCCCACGCCGAGAGGCAGATGAACGCGAACACGAGCACCGCGAGCGCGCCCTCGTCGTTCGCGAAGGCGCGGCAGAGCCCGTCGTAGACGAGCCAGGCGAGCACGATCCCTCCGACCGAGATCGCGATCGCCTGCCAGGGACGCAGGTCGGCGACGCTCCGGTCGATCAAGTACGACGACGCGTGCGAGTAGTAGACGACGATGAAGAGCGCGAAGCCGGAGAGCCACGTCGTGTACGCCTCCCACTTGAACCAGTGCAGCGGCTCGGGCAACCGCTCGGGCGCGACGCGGAACTTCTCCACGCGGTAGAAGCCGCCGCCGTGCACCTCCCACGCCTCGCCCCCGACGCCGCGCTTCGCGTCGTCAGGGTCCTTCGGCGGCTGCAGGTGGTTGTCGAGCGCGATGAAGTAGAACGACGCGCCGATCCACGCCATCGCCGCGATCACGTGCAGCCAGCGGAACACCAGGTTGCCCCAGTTCCACCAGTAGTCGGAGAGCGCTAGGACGTGTGCCATCGGCGGAGGGCGATCTGCACGAGCTCGTCGACACCGGTCTCGAGCTCCTGCTCGCGGCTTCGTTCAAGCCGTTCGCGGAGGATCGGCACGATCTCGCGGCGCGGGCGGCCGTTCACGAAGACGACGAAGCGGAACCCGAACTTCTCCTCGTAGGCGCGGTTCAGTTCCGCGAGCTCCGCCAGCACGCCGGGGTCGTCGTCGGTTCCCTGCTCCGCCTGCGACCGTGCGGAGGTGGCCCGCGCGCCGATCGCCGGATGCGCGTCGAGCACCTCCTGCTGCTCCGTCGTCGGTCAGCTCGCGCGCGACCGTGCGGGCGTGCGCCAGCGGATCGTCGAGCGCGGCGAGCCGCTCGACGAGCGCGGTGTGCCCCTCGAACAGCTCGGCGAGCTGCTCGGCCGTCAGCTGCCGCGGTAGCTCGCGCACCCGTACGACGAGATCAGCAGGGGACGTGGTAGTGCCCCTCGTCGAGGGTCACCTCCAGCTCGACGCGCCGGAAGAACGGTGACGGCGGATGGAAGACGAGGCGGTAGTCGCCGGCGCTGCCGCGCCCGAGCGCAGCGATGCGTCCGTCGCCGTCGGTCAGGCCTTCGCCGGCGAGCGACCCGTCGGGCGCGAACAGCTCGACCCGCACATCTGCAGCCGGCCGGCCGCGTTCGGTGTCGAGCACGTGGGTGGAGAGCGTTATGTCTGCCATAGCCGCTTGGCCTGGATGCGGTGCTCGCGCGCGATCTCCTGCTCGTCCGCTCGCACGAGCGCGCCGTCCCGGACGACGTCGGCGCCGCCGACGAGCAGACGGTCGACCCGGTGCGGGCCGCTGAGCACGAGGTTCGCGACGAGATCCTCGGCCCCGCCGAACTCGAGCCCGTCGGTGCGCCAGACGGCGACGTCTGCGCGCTTCCCGAGCTCGAGCGAGCCGATGTCGTCACGGCGAAGCACCGTCGCGCCGCCGCGCGTCCCGAGGCGCAGCGCATCGCGTGCGGTCAGCGCGTCGCTGCCGCCGCGGCCCCGGGCGACGAGCAGCGCCTGCTTGACCTCGGCGAACAGGTCGCTGCGCTCGTTCGAGGCACTGCCGTCGACGCCGAGCCCGACGCGCACGCCGGCGTCGAGGAGGTCGCGCACCGGCGCGACCCCGGCGCCGAGCCGTAGGTTCGAGGTCGGGCAGTGCGCGACGCCGACTCCGCTCGTGCCGAACGTGCGCACGTCGGCCGGCGACAGGTGCACGCAATGCGCGCACCACACGTCGCTCGGCCACCCAGCCGACACGCTCGAGGTACTCGACCGGGGTGCAGCCGAAGAGCTCGAGGCAGTACGCGTGCTCCTCGACGGTCTCGGCGAGATGCGTGTGCAGCTGCAGGCCGAGTCGCCGCGCGAGCGCCGCCGACTCCTCCATCAGCCGTGTCGTGACCGAGAACGGCGAGCACGGCGCGACCGCGACCGGGACGAGGTCGCCGTCCGCGAGCGCGTGCGAGCCGCTCGGTGTCGGCCAGGATGTCGTCGATCGCCTCGACGAGCGAGTCGGGCGGCAGGCCGCCGTCGGACTCGCCGAGGTCCATCGAGCCGCGCGACGCGACGATCCGGAGCGCCGAGCTCGCGCGCGGCATCGCAGCTCCGCCTCGACGAGGCCTGACACGCCGCGCGGGAAGACGTAGTGGTGGTCGAACACCGTCGTGCAGCCCGACAAGCGCGAGCTCGGCCAGGCCCGTCCGCGCGGCCGCGTACTCCATCTCGTCGTCGATGCGCGCCCACACCGGGTAGAGCGTCTGCAGCCACGTGAAGAGGTCGGCCTGCTGCGCCCGGGCGCGCGTCAGCGTCTGGTACAGGTGGTGGTGCGTGTTGACGAGACCCGGCGTGACGACTGCGCCGCCGCAGGTCCTCCGCGCCCGCCGGGGCGGTGCCGGCGCCGACCTCGGTGACGAGCCCGTCCTCGATCCGCAGCCAGCCGTGCTCGTGCTCGGTCCCGGCGTCGTCGCACGTGACGATCCACGCGTTGCCGAGGATCATGCGACGCCGCCAGTGGCACGAGCTCGAAGCGGTCGACGTCGACGAGCCCACGGTCGGTCAGCTTGAGCGACGGGATCACCGAGAGGGCGAGGAACGCCAGGTGCTGGAACGGCGACTCGAGCTCGCACCCGAGCGCCCGCGCGGCCTCGGTGACCGCGTCGCGACCGCGCGACGACCTCGTCGAGCGGCGCGTCGGAGAGCAGGCCGGCGACGGGCAGCGGCAGCTCGGCGAGCACCTCGGCGCCGTCGACGACGACGATGCCGCCGCCGCGGTTCGCGAGCCGCCGCACCGCTGCCGCCATCGACGCGTCGTTCATGCCGACGACGACGACGTTGTGCGCGTCGTGCGCGACGGTCGACGCGAGCGCGCCGCGCTGCAGGCCGAAGCCGCGCACGAAGCCGAGCCCGACCCGGCCGGTGCCGAGGTGGCGCTCGACGACGGCGATCTTGGCGAGGTCACGCGCCGGGTCGGCGATCGCCTCGCCCGCGCGCGACGGTCGGCTCGTCGACGAGCGAGTCGGTGACGATCTGGCCGGGAACGATCCCGATCACGCGGGCCGCGGCCGCCGCTCCACGGGACCCGGAACATCTCCGGGCCGAAGGCGCCGATGCGCACCGTGTGGCGCACCCAGTCGGGGACGACCGCGCGCGGGATCTCGGCCGACGGGCCGGCCGCGCTTCAGCACCGTCTCGGGCACGAACCGCTCGAGATCGGGGAGCACGAGCAGGTCGGCGTGGTAGCCGGGCGCGACCGCGCCGAGCGTGCCGAGGCCGTGCCAGAGCGCCGGGTTGAGCGTCGCGCAGACCAGCGCGCTCCTCCGCCGGGATGCCGAACGCGACCGCGTCGCGCACCATCGAGTTGATGTGGCCGTCGTCGGCGATGTGCTCCGGCTCGCGGTCGTCGGTGCAGAACGCGATTCGCGTCGGTCCGTACTCGGCGAGCAGCGGCAGGAGCGCGTGCAGGTTGCGTGCCGCCGAGCCCTCACGGATCAGCAGCCACATGCCGCTGCGCAGACGCTCGCGGCCCTCCTCCGGGCGTGTACGCCTCGTGGTCGGAGCGGATCCCGGCGGCCGCATAGGCCTGCAGGTCGCGCCCGAGGACGCCCGGCGCGTGGCCGTCGACGTGCTCGCGCGAGCGCGAGCTTCGTCGAGCTCCGACGGCGCGCCGCCGATCACGCCCGGGAAGTTCATCATCTCGGCCAGCCCGATCACCCGGCGACGGCGGAGCAGCGCGTCGAGGTCGCCCGGGCTCAGCTCGCGCCGCGGCGACTCGAAGCGCTGACGCCGGCACGCACGACGACGCCATGAAGTAGACGTCGAGCGGCAGCCCGGCCGTCGCGTCGAGCAGCCAGTGCACGCCGTCGGTGCCGAGCACGTTCGCGATCTCGTGCGGGTCGGCGACGACGGCGGTCGTCCCGAACGGCAGCACGAGGCGCGCGAACTCGTCGACGAGCAGCTTCGACGACTCGAGGTGCATGTGCGCGTCGATGAAGCCGGGGACGACCCATCGTCCGGACGCGTCCAGCGTCTCCCGGCCTTCGTACGAGCCGAGCCCGGCGATCCAGCCGTCGACGATCGCGACGTCCGTCTCGAGCCACTCGCGCGTGAAGACCGAGAGCACCTTGCCGCCGCGCACGACGAGATCGGCGGGCTCGTCCCCACGCGCCACCGCGAGGCGCTTCGCAAGGGGTGCGTCCATTGGACGAGAACCGTACCCTTCGGCCCGATGGAAGTCCTCACGCCCACATCGCTCGCGGAGGCGCTCGCCCTCAAGGCCGAGCATCCCGAGGCGTGGCCGATCCAGGGCGGCACCGACCTGATGGTGGCGCTCAACTTCGACCGCGGCCGGCCCGAGCGGCTGCTCAACCTGAACGAGGTCGCCGAGCTGCGAGGCTGGGAGCGCGACAACGGCTCGCTGCGGCTCGGCTCGGGGCTCACCTACGCCGAGATCGAGCACGGTGAGCTTCGCGATGTGCTGCCCGCCCTCGCCGAGGCGTCGCGCACCGTCGGCTCGCCGCAGATCCGAAACCGCGGCACCGTCGGCGGCAACCTGGGAACGGCATCGCCCGCCGGCGACGCGCTGCCGCCGCTCGTCGTCGAGGGCGCGACGGTGGAGTGTGCATCGGTGCGCGGCACGCGCGAGATTCCGGTCGCCGAGTTCGTCACCGGCGTCAAGCGCACTGCACTCGCCCCCGATGAGCTGATCACCGCCGTGCGCCTGACGCCGTCGCGTGCGCCGCAGACGTTCATGAAGGTCGGCCCGCGCAACGCGATGGTGATCGCAGTCGTCTCACTCGCCGTCTCCGCCGGCGACGAGCTACGCGCCTCGTTCGGCTCGGCCTCGCCTCGGCCCGTGCTCGTCACCGCGCCGCGCGGCGATGCAGACACGTTCGCGGAGCAGGTCGTCGCAGCGGCCTCGCCGATCGGCGACGTGCGCGGCACCGAGCGCTACCGCCGGCACGCGCTGCGCGTGCTCACCGAGCGGGCGCTGCAACGGGTCCTCGCATGAGGATCACGGTGCGGATCAATGGCGAGGAGCAGCAGGCCGACTGCTGGGAGGGCGAGTCGCTGCTCTTCGCGCTGCGCGAGAAGCTCGGCTTCCCCGGCGCGAAGAACGCGTGCGAGCAGGGCGAGTGCGGCTCGTGCTCGGTGCTGCTCGACGGCACGCTCGTGTGCGCCTGCCTCGTCCTGGCTGCGCAGGCCGACGGCCACGACGTGACGACGGTCGAAGGGCTCGCGGGCGCGGACGGCCTGCATCCGGTGCAGCAGGCGTTCGTCGACGCCGGAGCCGTGCAGTGCGGCTTCTGCACACCCGGTCTCGTCGTCGCAACCGTCGACCTGCTCGCGCGCGTACCGAACCCGAGCGACGACGAGATCCGCGAGGCGCTGTCCGGCAACCTCTGCCGCTGCACGGGGTACGCGAAGATCTTCGATGCGGTGCGACTGGCGGCCGGATGACGCGCACCGCGCCACTGCAGCTCGGCAGGATCGGCGAGCTGGTACCGCGCGTCGACGCGCCGCCCAAGGTGTCGGGCGAGTTCGCGTACGCGAGCGACCTGATCGTCCCGGGGATGCTGTGGGGTCACACCCTGCGGAGTCCGCACGCGCATGCGCGGATCCGCTCGATCGACATCGCCGAGGCCGTGACGATGCCCGGCGTGCATGCGGTGCTGACCCACGACGACATTCCCGGTGCGAAGGTGTACGGGCTCGAGTTCGCCGACCAGCCGGTGCTCGCGATCGACCGGGTGCTCTATCACGGCGAGCCCGTCGCGCTCGTCGCCGCCGAGCATCCCGAGCAGGCGCGGCGCGCAGCGGAACGGATCGTCGTCGACTACGAGCCGCTCGAGCCGGTCGCCGACATGGAGCGTGCGACCGAGCAGGTCGATCTCCATCCCGAGAAGCCGACGCGCGGCCACGGCTACCGCGAGGACGACCGCCCGAACATCGTGCGCCACATCGTGATTCGCCACGGCGACCCCGAGGCCCCAGGCGACGTGAGCGTCGAGGGGGTGTACGAGATCGGGATCCAGGACCAGGCGTTCCTCGGGCCCGAGTCGGGTCTCGCCGTTCCCGACGGTGAGGGCGGCGTCGACATCTATGTCGCGACGCAGTGGCTGCACGTCGACCGCGCGCAGGTCGCGCCGTGTCTCGCTCTCGACCCGTCGCAGGTGCGCATCCACCTGGCCGGCGTCGGCGGCGCGTTCGGCGGTCGTGAGGATCTGTCGATGCAGGTGCACGGCGCGCTGCTGGCGCTGCACACGAACCGTGCCGGTGAAGATCGTCTACAACCGCGAGGAGTCATTCACAGGCCACGTGCACCGTCATCCCGCGAAGATCTGGTGCGAGCACCGCGCGACTCGGGCCGGAAAGCTCGTCTGCGTGCGGATGCGGATCCTGCTCGACGGCGGCGCGTACGCGTCGAGCTCGACGGCGGTCACGTCGAACGCAGCGTCCTTCGCCGTCGGGCCGTACGAGACGCCGAACGCGCTGATCGAGTCGACCTCGGTCTACTCCAACAACCCGCCGTGCGGCGCGATGCGCGGCTTCGGCGCCGTGCAGACCGCATTCGCCGCAGAGGCGCAGATGGACAAACTCGCGGACGCGCTCGAGATCGACCCCGTCGAGTTGCGGCTGCTGAACGCCCTGCAGCCCGGCGACGTCCTGCCGACCGGGCAGACGATCACTGGATCGATGCCCGTGGCCGAGACGATCCGCGCCGCGGCTGCGCTCGAGCCTCCGGAGGCGGAGGCGCTGCCGCGCGACCCGTTGCGGCTGCCCGGCGGCGCCGGCAACACGACGAACGGCGAGGGCGTGCGGCGGGGCGTCGGCTTCGCGGTCGGCTTCAAGAACATCGCGTACTCGGAAGGGTTCGACGACTACTGCGCGGCGCGGGTCGTGCTGCGCGACGGCGCCGCCGAGGTGCACTGCGCAGCTGCCGAGGTCGGCCAGGGCGTGACGGGCGTGATCCTGCAGGTAGCACGGACCGAGCTCGGGATCGACGACGTGCGGGTCGCCGCCGGCCAGACCGCGACGGTCGACTCGGCAGGGTCCGCGTCCGCGTCGCGCATGACCTGGATGGCCGCCGGCGCCGTGCGCGACGCGTGTCGCGCGGCGCTCGAGGAGCAGGCACGGCGACCCGGCGAGGAGATCGACGTCGAGCGCATCTACCGGCATCCGCGCACAACGCCGCTCGATCCCGAGAACGGGCAGATCACCGGCGAGCGGTCGCACGTCGCCTTCGCGACCTGCGCCATGAAGGTCGTCGCGGAGGTCGACGTCGACCTGGGCCTGACCCGCATCGTCTGGATCGGCGCCGCGCAGGACGTCGGCAAGGCGGTCAACCCGCAGCAGGTGGAGGGCCAGATCGAGGGTGGCACGGCGCAGGGCCTCGGTCTCGCGCTGATGGAGGAGATCAAGACGCGCGACGGGCTGATCACGAACGCCAGCTTCACCGACTACCTGATCCCGACGGCCCTCGACATGCCGCCGGTCGAATCGGTGCTGATCGAGGATCCCGAGCCCGACGCGCCCTACGGTGTGAAGGGCGTGGGCGAGCCGCCGACGGTAGTCTCGACCGCCGCGATCGCCTCGGCGCTCCGTGCGGCAACGGGCCGGCCGCTCGTCCGCGTGCCGGTCACGCCGGACGACATCTGCCTCTCCGAGAGATAGCCCTTTAGGGGATGCGGGCCGCGCCGTGGCCCGCCTTGATGTCCGTGTATGGGAGTCGCTGCGGATCCCGGCGCCCGTTGGGCGGCGCGGCCCTGGCGCGCGCGGCTGCTGCGCGCGCTGGTGTACCTCTGTCCGATCGCGGGCTCGATCGGGTTCGTTCAGGGCGTCACCGCACTGACCGGCGCTCCGACCGGTTCCCTCGCCGCCTTCCTCGTCTGGTGGTTCGCGCTGAGCATCGCGGCGACGGGCGTCGTCTCGGTGACCTACATGCTGTCGCGCCGGCTGTTGCCGCTCGGCGCGCTGCTCGAGCTCTCGCTCGTCTTTCCCGACGAGGCACCGTCGCGATTCCGGCTGGCGCTCCGCACGGGCACGGTCGAGGAACTTCAGCGGCGGCTGCGCGAGCTGGGCGACTCACGGCGCGCGACGGATCCCCAGGCCGCAGCCGAGCTGCTGCTCCAGCTGGTCGCGGCGCTCGACGTCCACGATCGGGTCACGCGCGGTCATGCCGAACGCGTTCGCGGGTACGCCGCCGCGCTCGGCAGGCAGCTCGGGTTCACAGGCGACGATCTCGACCGGCTCAACTGGGCGGCGCTGCTGCACGACATCGGGAAGCTCGAGGTCAGCTCGGAGATCCTGAACAAGCCGGGTCGCCCGACCGACGACGAGTGGCAGAGCCTGCGGCGTCACCCGCTCGCTGGCGAGACCCTGGTCGAGCCGCTTCGCGCGTGGCTCGGCCCCTGGGCGGATGCCGTCGGTTACCACCACGAGAGCTGGGACGGCACGGGCTATCCGCGCGGTGTGTGCGCCGAGGAGATTCCCCTCGCAGGGCGGATCGTCGCGATCGCCGATGTGTACGACGTGATCACGTCGACTCGCTCGTACAAGGAGCCGGCCACGCCGACCGCCGCCCGCGCCGAGATCGTCCGTTGCTCAGGCGCGCAATTCGACCCTCGCCTCGTGCGGGCGTTCGTGGCGATGTCGCTCGGCCGCATGCGGCTCGTGCTCGGGCCGCTGTCGTGGCTGTCCAACCTTCCGCTGCTCGCGCGGGTGCCGCTCACGCCGTCGCTCGGGGCGGCTCTCGGCGGCGTTGCCGCGCTGGGCGCGGCGGCTGCGGCCGGCGGCGCGCTTCCTCAGACCGCAGCGAGCGCCGGGCCGCTCCGCGTTGCCGCTCCGGTGGTTGGTGGCTCCGCTGCCCAGCCGGTCGTGCGGCGCGTTCCGGTCGTCACGCACCGTCGCCCGGGACGCACCACCGCTCGCGGCGCGCCCCACGATCCCGCGCCGGGACTCGTCCCGGCTGCCCGGCGCCCCGCGGGGACCGCGACAGACGTGCCGCCGCAGACGGCGTCTCCGGCGGGGGGCCCGGCAGCCACGACGCCGGCGGCTGTGCCTTCGGCCCCCGATCCCACGACGCCTCGGCCGGTGCCGCCGCCCGTGACCACCACCACCACGACGCCTGCGTCGGCGCCGCCGACCTCGACGCCCGCTGCGCCGCCCCCGCCGCCGACGGCTCCGGCCGTCAACCAGGCACCCTCGTTCGCGGCGGGCGCGAGCCAGTCGGTGCCGGAGGACGCCGGCGCACAGTCGATCGCGGGCTGGGCGAGTGCGATCTCGCCGGGTCCCACCTCCGAGTCGTCGCAGAGCGTGTCGTTCGCGATCGGCAACGACCGGCCGGCGCTCTTCAGTGCCCAGCCGGCCCTCTCTGCCGGCGGAACGCTGACCTACACACCCGCGCCGAACGCCAACGGGACGGCGACCGTGACGGTGACCGCGCGCGACAACGGCGGCACGGCGAACGGCGGCTCGGACACGAGCGCTGCGCAGACGTTCACGATCGCCGTCACGCCGGTGAACGACGCGCCGAGCTTCAGCGCCGGCGGGAACCAGACGGCGGTCTCGCTGCTCGGCGCCGTGACGGTGTCGGGGTGGGCGACCGCGATCAGTGCCGGGCCGGCCGACGAGGCAGCGCAGGTCGTGACGTTCGCGGTCTCCGTCGACAAGCCGGCGCTCTTCTCCGTGCCGCCCGCGGTCGCGCCCGACGGGACGCTGACCTACAAGCCGAAGGCATTGGCCGCGGGTGTCGTCACCGTCACGGTCCGGGCGGTCGACAGCGGCGGAACTGCGAGTGGCGGCGTCGACTCGAGCGTCGATCGCACGTTCACGATCACCATCGTCTAGCGAACCGCTCGAGCTGCGCCAGGTCGGTCGGCGGGTCCAGGTAGACGATGAACGTCTCGATGCCGGCCGGCGCCGCCGACGAGGATCGGCAGCCCGGTGCGCCGCCTAGCCGAACTCGCGGTACTCGCGCTCGTCCCAGCCCGCGCCGACGCCGACGATCATGCGCCCGCCCGAAGCGGCGTTCACGGTCGCAGCCATCTGCGCGAGCAGGCCCGCGTTGCGGTAGGGCGCCGCGGTGACGATCTGCCCGAGGCGCACGGCCGACGTCTCGCGCGCGAGCGCGGCGATCGACGTCCAGCACTCGAACAGAGCGTCCGGATCGCCCGCCCGTGTCTGCAGGTGGTCATAGAGCCAGATCACTCGAACCTGAGCCGCTCAGCCGCCTGCGCGACGCCGACCATCCTCTCGAAGTCGCGGCCCGGCAGATCCTCGCGCCAGCCCTGCGGGACGATCAGGCCGAACTTCATCAGCGGACGCCTTCCTCGAGCTGGGTCGCCGACGGCGGCTCGCGGCGCACGACGAGCGCGACGGCTGCGACCACGATCACGGCTCCGACCAGGAGCCGCCAGGTGAGGTGCTCGTCGCGGAACAGCACGCCGAGCAGGATCGCGACGATCGGATTGACGTACGCATACGTCGAGACCAGCCCGAGCGGTGCGTTCGCGAGCAGCCACACGTACGCGGTGTACCCGATCACGGAACCGAACGTGACCAGGTAGACCCAGCCGAGGATCGAACCGGCCGACGGCGAGAAGCCGTGAATGGTGAAGAGCGAGATCGGCAGCATCAGCAATCCGCCCGACAGCATCTCGTAGGCCGTCGCTGCGAACGGATCGTCGGGCATCGTCAGGCGCGCGGACAGAACCGTCCCGACCGACCACATGACAGCCGAGACGACGCACAGTCCGAGCCCCCACGCCGTCGCTCCGCCGGACGGATGCGCGAGCACCGCAACGCCCACGAAGCCGACGGCGACTCCGGCGAGTGCTGCGCCGGGGAGCCGTTCGCGGCTCGCGACCCGCAGAACGACCACCCAGAGCGGCACCGAGGCGATGATCAGCGACGCGAGACCGCTCGGAACGCGCTGCTCAGCGAAGAAGAGGATTGCGTTCGCGCCCGGCAGGAGCGCCCCGATCACCGCGCACGAGATGAACGCGCGCCTCGTGATCCGCAGCGATCCGCCGCGCAGCCGGACGACGCCGGCCATCAACGCGCCGGCCGTGATGAAGCGCGTGGAGGCGGCGAAGAGCGGCGGGATCGTCTCGCCGGCGACCGCGATGCCGAGATACGTCGAGCCCCAGAGCACGTAGACCGTGACCAGCGCGGTCCAGACCTTGCTGTTCTGCGTCACGGACTACCGAACGAGCGAGAGCCCTGCGCCGATTCCGAGCAGGACGATCCCGATCGCCCGCGGCAGCGAGATGTCGATGCGGTCGACGCCGAAGAGGCCGTACCGGTCGATCAGTGCGCCCATCACGAGCTGGCCTGCGATCAGGATCCCGATCGTCGCCGTCGCGCCGATCCGTGGCTGCGCGAACGTGATCGTGAAGACGACGGTCAACCCCATCACGCCGCCCAGCCACATCCACGACGGCGACCGGAAGCCGCCGCCGAGCGCGCCGAACCCGGCGCGCGCGACGGCGAGGATCGCGAGCGAGAGGACGAGCTGGATGCCCGTCGAGAAGGCAAGCGCCTCCGGCACGCCGATGCGGCCGCCGAACCGACCCATGACGGCGACCTGCACCGAGCCTGCCAGCCCGGCGAGCACCGTCAGCGCGACCGCGGCTGACGTCACGCGGCGTTCGGGTCGGCCTGCCAGAGGCTGAAGTCGTTCCCCTCCGTGTCCTTGCAGGTAGCGAACCAGCCGTGTGTGGGGACCGGCTGCTTGTCGTCGGCGCTGCCGCCGAGCTCGCGAACCTTCGCGACGGACGCATCGATGTCCGCGGTGTCGAGGTACACGATCAGCCCGGAGCCGGCCTTGTCCGAGGGCATGATCGCGCCGCCCTGGTCCTCGGCCGACTGGAACATCCGGTAGTCGAACTCCTCGGACATGCTTCCGCCGATCCCGAAGCCGAAGACGCCGTTGTAGAACGACGAGGCGCGGTCGGCGTCGGCCGCGGGCACCTCGAAGTGAACGATCTTTCCCGCCATCGTTACGCTCCTTCCCGTCGAGCAAAGGGGGACCGAGTGGTCAGAGTGTTCGTACTCTATGGCGAGGAGCCCGACCTGCAGCAGTATGCGGAGCACGTCGAGCTGTGCCGTCGCGTGCCGGGTGGGACGTTCCGGCACGGCAAGGTCTTCGGATCGCCGATGGGCGAGCCGGCGCACCGCTACGTCGCCGAGTGGGAGTTCCCCGATCGGGCGTCGTTCGAGGCGGCGGCTGCGAGCGACGAGTTCCGGGCCACGGGTCGCGATGCGCGGGATCGGGGACTGCCGGCCCCCACGGTCGAGTTCGCGTCGCTCGACTAACCGAACGAGGGCGGGCGCTTCTCGCGCACGGCGGCGACGCCCTCGTGGACGTCCGGTCCGCTCATGTCGAGGAACTCGAGCGCCAGCGAGGCATCGAACGTCGGGCCGGCAAGCCGGAGCCAGTTGTTCAGCGCGAGTTTCGTGTGCCGGATCGCCGGCTGTGAGCCGGTGGCGAGCCGGTTCGCGATCGCGAGGGCGCGCTCCTCCAGTTCGTCCTCGGGGACGCAGAGCGAGACGAGCCCGATCCGCTCGGCTTCGACGCCGTCGACCGGCTCGCACAGCAGCAGGTGGTACTTGGCCTTGGCGAGCCCGCACAGGAGCGGCCAAACGATCGCGGCGTGGTCGCCGGCGGCGACGCCGAGTTTCGTGTGGCCGTCGACGATCCGGGCAGCGGGCGTCGCGATCGAGATGTCGGCGAGCAGGCCGATCGCGAGCCCCGCGCCGACGGCTGGGCCGGTCATCGCGGAGACGATCGGCTTCGGGCACTCGATCACGTTCAGCACGAGGTCACGCGCCTCGTGGAAGACGCGAAGCCGGGTCTCGTAGTCGGAGGCGATCTCGAGCACGAGGTCGAGGTCGCCGCCGGCGCTGAACGCGCCGTCCGCGCCGCGCACGACGACCGCACGGGTCTCGCTCGTCGTCGCCGATCGCGCGCCAGACCGCGGCGAGCTCGCGGTGCATCGCGCCGCTGACGGCGTTCAATCTCCCGGGCGCGCGGAGGGTCAGCCGCAACACGTGCGCCGCCGGCCGGTCGAGCTCGAGACTCGGGAACGCGGAGTAGCGCTCGTCCATCCCGCTGACTGTAGATGCCGCCCCGGCCCGCGCCACGTCACGAAGTCGTCGCACTTTGGTCGCACTTCCACAACCGTGTCTGACACCGGACGTGTCCCGGGCAGCGGTGAGTCAATCCGGTGCGTCCCGCGCTCCGTCACGAAGTCGTGGCACTTTCGTCGCACTTCCACAACCGTGTCTGACACCGGGCGTGTCCCGGGTGGCCGATATGCTCGCGCGCGTGGCCGACGTCGAGGTGATGCGCGAAGGGGCGGTCTTGACGATCACGCTGAACCGGCCCGACGTGCTGAACGCGCTCAACCGTTCCGTGCACGACGGGTTGTACCGCGCGCTCGAGCAGGCCAAGGATCCGTCGATCCGCGCCGTCGTCCTGACCGGCGCCGGGCGTGGCTTCTGCGTCGGGCAGGACCTGCAGGAGTTCTCCGCCGGCGCCCGCGACGTCACCGGCAACCTGCGCGCGAACTACCACCGCAACGTGCTCGCGATCCGCGCGCTCGAGAAGCCGGTGATCGCGGCGGTCAACGGCCCGGCCGCGGGGGCCGGGATGTCGCTCGCGCTCGCCTGCGACGTCCGGATCGCCGCCGATTCGGCGAGCTTCGTACCGGCGTTCATCAACATCGGCCTCGTGCCCGACTCGGGCGGCACCTGGCTCGTCCGCCGCCTGCTCGGAACGGCGCGCGCGTTCGAGTGGCTGACGACCGGCCGGAAGCTCTCCGCCGAGGAGGCGCGCGCGTGGGGGCTCGCGAACGAGGTCGTCGCCGGCGACGACCTCGGGCACCGTGCGCACGAGGTCGCGACGCTCTTCGCGGCGATGCCGACGCGCGCCGTGTGGCAGACGAAGCGACTGCTCGACCGGGCCGAGGACGCGACGTTCGACCAGCAGCTCGAGCTCGAGGCGGTCACCCAGGCGGAGCTGACCCAGACGCACGACTTTCGCGAGGGTGTCGCTGCGTTCCTCGAGAAGCGCGAGGCGAAGTTCACCGGCGCCGACGTCGAACGGACGCACCCGATCACCGTCGTCAACGCCGACGATCTGCATCGCTGGCGTCTCACGACGACGCTGCGGTATCCGCTTGCGCTGCCGCACATCTACCTCGCCGAGCTCTGGACGCTGCTCGCCCTGCTCGTCGCGATCGTCAACTGGTTCATCGCGCTCGTGCGCGGTCGCACGCCCGACGCGCTGCACGCGTGGTTCGAGCGCTACCTCCGCTACACGACGCACGTCATGGCCTACTCGCTGCTGCTCGCCGATCCGTACCCGAAGTTCCGCGGCTGGGCGGGCACGTATCCGGTCGACCTGCGGGTCGGCCCGCCGATTGCGCAATCGCGGTGGAAGATCGCGATCCGGATCGTGCTCGCGATCCCGGCGCTCGTCTTCGCCTACGTGCTCGGCATCGTCGGCTCGGTGGTCGCGGTCCTCTCGTGGTTCGTCGCGGTGACGACCGCGCGCGTGCCGGTCGGCTTCCAGCGGCTCGGCGCTTACTGCCTACGTTTTCAGGTGCAGACGCTCGGGTACGTGCTGCTCGTCACCGACGCCTACCCGACGCTCGCGAACGAGTTCTCCTAGGCCGGCCAGTTCGTGAGGGCTTGCTGGCAGAACGTCAGGCCGGCGGACTTGGCGGCCGTGTGCACGCGATCCTGAATCTGCGCAGCGGCGAACTGGGCCGCGGCAGCGGTGTCGACGTTCGCCTTGACCAGGGCGTCGTGCACCTCCTGCACCGACAGGGCGAGCGCATTCCCGAAACGGAGCATTTGCTTGAACGCGGCGGCGCGCGCGGGCGGCGGCTTTACCTGGCGCATCTCGCTGACCGCGGTGCGCGCGGCGGCGGCCGTCCTCGCCCACCCTTTGGGATCGCGTGAGAGACGCCCCAGCGCGAAGATCCGCCTGTCGGAATCCATGCAGACCTTGTTGCCTGCGGCGACGTAGGCCTGCATCGTCGGCGTCGAGTCGGTCGCGCTCGTCGTGGTCGAGGCGTGCTTCGAGCTGCCGCACGCGCTGACCGCGAGGGCGAAGACGAGCAACACGAGGAGCCGAGGCACGGGCCGAGGGTAGCGGGGTGAAGGTTGAGAGTGCGTTAGGCGAGCTTGGCGAGAATGTCGGCCAGTTCCGGGAACCGATGTTCTTGCTGCTTCGAGAAGACCAGCTCCTCGTCCGCAAGCACGTCGAACTGGCTCTTCAGGCCGGGCGCCATTTCGGCGGAGTGCACCGTTCCGTTCAACTCGGCCACGAGACTCGCGGCCCGTTCGTCGTAGCCGTTTCAGACGGGGCAGTAGAGGATGCGAACGTGCGCCATAGAAGGCGAGCCTAGCGTTCCTAGATCGTCTTGAACTGCTCGAACGGCTGCCGGCAGCTCTCGCACCAGCGGATCGAGCGGCACGGGGTCGGCCCGAAGATGTTCTCGAGCCGGGTCTCGGTCGAGCCGCAGTAGGGGCAGCGGAACGCGCGGGACTGCAGCTGCACGAGCGTCGTCGGGCCGGCGGCGCGTGGTGCCGGCGGCGCGAAGCCGGCCGCCCGCAGCTTCTCGCGCCCGGCCGGCGAGATCCGGTCGGTCGACCACGAGTCGTCCTGGATCACGGCGACCTCGGCCTCGCCGCCGAGCGAGGCGACCTTCTCCTCGAGCGCGCGCCGCATCGCCTCGAGTGCCGGGCAGCCGAGGAACGTCGGCGTCAGCTCGACGCGCACGCGGCCACCGTCGACCTGCACGTCGCGGATCACGCCGAGGTCGACGAGCGAGATGACCGGGATCTCCGGATCGGGGATCTCGTCGAGCGCCGCCCAAACCTCGGCCGCCGTCACCACTGTGCCCCCGGCGCCGAGCGCCGCACCTCGGTCATTTCCTCCCAGAGCGCCGCCAGGTCGGGCGTGTGCGCGCCACGAACCGCACTTTGTGCCAACTTGGCACTTGACCGGCCCACGCGGCGTGCGAGCTCCTCGCGCTGCTCGGGCGAGACCATGCCCAGCGCGTACGGCCACAGCTGGTCGACGGCGGCCGTGAAGCGCGGCTCGTCGTGCAGCCGGGCCGCCCACAGCTCGGCGTGCATCCGGTGGTAGACCTCCTCGCGGTCGATCTTCGCCGCGAGCCCCGCCAGCTCGGCGTCGTCGGACTCCTTCAGCTCCTCGATGCGCACGCGATCCGCCTCCTCGTACAGGTAGCGGCGCGCGATCGTCAGCGCCCAGTCGTCGATCAGGCGCAGCTCGACGAGCGGCGCGCACCGGTACTCGTCCGGCGAGCGGTCGAACGCAAGCGCGTCGGCGTCGGTGTCGAGCTCGGCCGCGGCGAGCTCGTACAGCGCCCGCGCGTGGCCGATCTCGTTCTGCGCGATCGACGAGAACGCGACGTCCTCCTCGAGCGTCGGTGCGACACCGGTCCACTCCGAATCGCGCCAGCCGAGGATCAGCTCGTCGTCAGCCAGGCTCAGCAGCAGGTCCGAGCGCGCGTTCACGAGCCTCCTTCAGTCGCGCTTTGATCGAGTAGCCGTCGACGCGGCGGTACTTGAGGTCGAACTCGTCCGCCCAGTCGGTCACCTGGTGGATCGACGTGCGCGGCACGAGCCAGAGCGCCTCGGACTCGCCGCGGCGGCCGTACTGCTCGCGCGCCCACGCGTCCGCGAACGCCGCGTCCGGTGCCTCGACCGAGCCCGCATGCGCGAACGGCTGGCCTTTTCGCTCCTGGCGGAAGACCTCGAAGATCACGCGGCCAACAGAGCGTCGCGGACCCACCGCTCCTGCTCCAGGAAGCGCCGGCGGAACTCGAGCCGGTCCTGCGAGCGAGGGCCGTGCCCCGTGACCACGGACTTGAGCTCGGCCCAGTCGGGCTCCGAGTACTCCCAGACCCCGTCGTCGGTGCGGTGCAGCGCGGGGTCGGGCACGGTCAGACCGAGCTCCCAGATCTGCGGCACATACCCCTCGAGGAACTGCTGGCGTGCCTCCTCGTTGCCCTGCGACTTGATCCGCCACAGGTACATCGGATCCTCGTCGCGCGGGATCGGGTTGCCGTGGAACTGCATCAGCGGGCCCCACCAGCGGTCGAGCGCCTCCTGCACCAGGCCGCGCTGCGCGTCCGTGCCGGTCATCATCGCGAGGATCACGTCGCGGCCGTGCAGGATGTGGAACGACTCCTCCCAGCAGATCTTCTTCATGATCCGCGCGTACGGCGCGTACGAGCACTTGAGGAGCGCCTTCTGCGAGATGATCGCCGCCGCATCGACCAGCCAGGCGATCACGCCGACGTCGCCCCACGTGTGCGTCGGGTAGTGGAAGACGTTGTGGAACTTCGCCTTGCCGGAGAGCAGGTCGGCAAACATCTCCTCCCGCGGCTTGCCGAGGTCCTCGGCGACGCGGTAGATCAGCTGCGCATGGCCGACCTCGTCCTGCACCTTCGCGGTCAGCGCGAGCTTGCGCTGCAGCGTCGGCGCCTTGAGGATCCATTCGCGCTCGGGCAGCACGCCCATCAGCTCGCTGCCGGCGTGCATCTCGATGAACTTGATCAACCGCTGCCGGTACTCGTCCGGCAGCCAGTCGGTCGCCTCGACCTGCCCGCCCTCCTGGACGTAGGCGAGGAACTCCTGCGTGCGCGCATCCACCGTTCGGGCCTCCCTACCTACCGATCGTTAGGCTGCGAACTATAGATGTCGGCGAGGCGCACAGAGCTGAACCGGATCGCGGCGCGCCTGTTCGCCGAGCGCGGCTACCAGGGGACCTCGCTGGCAGACCTGGCCGAGCAGCTCGGCGTCCAGAAGCCGTCGCTCTACCACCACATCGCCTCGAAGGAAGACCTGCTGTGGGCGGTCGCGTGGGAGGGCGCAGAGGCGTTCCACGCCGGCCTCGACGCGGTGCCCGCCGAGGCGCCCGCCGCCGACCGGATCCGGCTCGCCCTGCGGGCGCACCTCGCGGTCGTGGGCGAGCAGGTGGACGTCGCGACGGTCTTCGTCCGCGAGTGGCGCTACCTGGAGGGCGAGCGGCGCGAGCGGTTCGTCGCCGAGCGCCGCCGCTACGAGGAGCGGATCCGCGACCTCTTCCGCGACGGCGTCGAGGGCAGCGAGCTGCGCACCGATCTCGACGTCGCGACCGCCGCGCTGCTCTTCCTCTCCTCCGCCAACTGGGCCTACACGTGGCTCCGTCCCGGCGCCGACACAGCCGAGCTCGCCGACCGGCTGTTTGCAGCGCTGCTCGACGGGATGCGCGGGTACGCAACGCCGTGAGACGCGCGGCGCTGATCGTCAACCCGTACTCCACGCACGTCACCGGCGACCGCATTCGCGACGTCGAGCGCGTGCTTCGCGAGCGCGTCGAGGTCGAGACGACGTTCACGCAGCATCCGGGCCACGCGACGGAGCTCGCGGCCGCGGTCGCGAGCGAGGTCGACGCGATCGTCGTCTTCTCCGGCGACGGCACGTACAACGAGGCGCTGAACGGCGCCGACGGTGCCGTGCCGTTCGGCTTCCTGCCGGGCGGCGGGACGAGCGTGCTGCCGCGGGCGCTCGGGCTCCCGCGCGACGCCGTCGCCGCGGCGCGGGCCGTCGGGGTCGCGCTCGCGGAGGAGCGCGTGCGCCGGATCGGCCTCGGTGCGGTGAACGGGAGGCGCTTCTGCTTCTCCGCCGGCCTCGGCTTCGACGGTGAGGCCGTTCGCCGCCTCGACGCGCTCGGCCGCGACCCAGCCGGCCGGCGTCCCGGCGACGTGGCGTTCGTGCGTACGGTGACGCGGATGCTGCTCGAGCGGCGCGGACGCTACGAGTCGCAGCTCGAGATCGAGGGGCACGGTCGCGCGGCGTTCATCCTCGTCGCAAACTGCGACCCGTACTCGTACGCGGGCTCGGTCGCGCTGCACGTCGCTCCGAACGCGAGGTTCGAGGACGGGCTCGACTTCGTGGCGCCGACACGGGTCCGGCCGCGCGACCTGCCACGTCTCGTCCGCTACATCGTGCGTGGCCGCGGCCAGCTCGAGGCCGACGACGTCGTCTCCGGCCACGATCTCGACCGGATCGTCGTGCGCTGCGACCGGCCGTTGCCGCTGCAGGCGGACGGCGAGGATCTCGGCGACGTCACCGAGGCGACGTTCGAGGCGAGGCGCGATGCGGTCTCTGTGCTGGTCTAGTCTGGCCGCCGCGCTGCTGCTCGCCGGTTGCGGCGGCGGTGGGCATGCACGCGACCCATTCGCCTACGACGCGAAGCGTCCGCTTGCGACGCGCGACGACGGCGTCGCGATCTCCGGCCCGAAGACGGCCGTGCATGTCGTCTCGTTCGACGGCGCCGGCCGCGTGAACGCGTTCGTGGTCGTGCCGCGCACCGTCGACCGGCACCCGGCCGTGCTCTTGCTCCACGGCAGCGGCGGCAATCGCGAGGACCTGCTGCTGCCGGCGCTGCAGTTGGCGGCGCACGGCTTCGTGACGATGACGATCTCGCAGCCGAACGACGCACAGACCTTCAGGCCGCTCGTGGTCAACGCGCGCCGCGCGATCGACCTGCTCGCCGCGCGCCGTGACGTCGATCCGGCGCGCCTCGGGCTCGTCGGCTTCTCGCTCGGCGCCCAGACGGCCGCGATCGTCGCCGGCGACGACGCGCGACCGAAGGCGATCGGGATCGTCGCCGGCCGCGGCAGTGCCGTGCCCCTCCACTGGATCCGCAAGGCGCACGCCAAGCTGTTCTTCCAGGCCGGCACGCAGGACGAGGTCGTGCCCCACAGGCAACTGGTGGCGTTGATCGATGCGGCGCCCGACCACCCGCTCGTTCGCTGGTACGCGGCCGGCCACGGCATGAATCGCAAGACGTTCGACGACCAGGTGGCGTGGCTCGTCCGTGAGATAGGTTTCCGGCCGCATGGCGACCACTGACGCCTTTCGGCGCTTGGATGCCGACGCAGCACCGGAGGGTCTCGGCGAGCAGGACCTGCTCGAGCTCTACCGGCGCATGGTGCTGCTCCGCACGTACGACGAGCGCTCCGTCGTCTACCACCGGCAGGGGCGCATCGGCACGTACGCGATCTTCTGGAACCACGAGGCGATCCAGGCCGGTGCGACCTTCGCGCTCGCCGATCGCGACTGGATCTTTCCCTCGTACCGCGAGTCGGCGATCGGGCTCGTGCGCGGAATGCCTCCCGAGACGCTGCTGCAGTGGTGGCGCGGGCACCCGTCGGGCTGGTGGAACCCGGCCGACTGGAACGTCGCGTCAATCTGCGTCCCGATCGCGACGCACGTGCCGCACGCCGCGGGGCTCGCGTGGGGGAAGAAGCTGCGCGGCGAGGACACCGTGGCGATGGCGTTCTTCGGCGACGGCGCCACGAGCGAGGGGGCGTTCCACGAGGGCGTCAACTTCGCCGCAGTGATGGACGCGCCGGTCGTGTTCGTCTGCAACAACAACGGCTGGGCGATCTCGACGCCGGTCGAGGCCCAGACGCGCGCGGAGACACTCGCCGACAAGGCGGCGGGCTACGGCATCCCGGGCGTGCGGGTGGACGGGCTCGACGTGCTCGCCGTCTACGAGGCGGCACGAGCTGCGGTCGAGCGGGCGCGCGCGGGCGGCGGCCCGACGCTGATCGAGGCGGTGCACTACCGCGCCGCACCGCACGCGACGGCCGACGACCCGAGTGCCTACATCGACGCGCGACCGCGTCCGAGGAGGCGCGTGCGAACGAGTGCGTCGGGCAGTACGAGCGCTTCCTGGTGCGGCTCGGCCTGCTCGACGACGACGCGATCTCCGCGACGCGGTCGGAGGCGGAGGACCGGCTGCGCGCCGGGATCGCCGCGGCCGAGGCGGAAGCCGCGCCGGATCCCGAGCTGCTCTTCAGCCACGCCTACGTCGACCCGCCGGGGAACATGCGCCATGGGTGAGCTGACGCTCGTCGAGGCGGTCAACGACGCGCTGCACGTCGAGCTCGAGCGCGACGGCGACGTGCTCGTCATGGGCGAGGACGTCGGCCGCGCGGGCGGCGTCTTCCGGGCGACGGCGGGCCTGCGCGACAGGTTCGGTGCGAACCGGTGCGTCGACACGCCGCTCGCGGAGGCGGGGATCCTCGGCACCGCGGTCGGGCTGTGTCTGGCGGGCTGGCGGCCGGTGTGCGAGATGCAGTACGACGCGTTCTCGTACCCGTGCCTCGACCAGCTGATCACGCACGTCGGGCGCTACCACTGGCGGACCGGCGGGAAGCTGCGCTTCCCGATCACGATCCGGATGCCGTACGGCGGCGGCGTCCGCGCGCCGGAGCTGCACGACGACTCGCCCGAGTCGTACTACGTGCACACGCCGGGGATCAAGGTGGCGATCCCGTCGACGCCGGCCGATGCGAAGGGGTTGCTCGCAGCCGCGATCCGCGACCCGGATCCCGTCGTCGTCTTCGAGCCGAAGCTCGTCTACCGCACCGCGCGGGGCGAGGTGCCGGACGGCGAGTACGTCGTGCCGCTCGGGCAGGCGCGCCTCGCGCGCGAGGGCAGCGACGTGACGCTGATCGCGTACGGCGCGATGGTCGGCGTCTGCGAGCGCGCCGCCGACGAGCTCGACGTGTCGTGCGAGGTCGTCGACATCCGTTCGCTGCGGCCGCTCGACGAGGCTGCGATTCTCGCCTCGGTTGCGAAGACCGGTCGCGTCGTGATCGTGCACGAGGCGCCGCGCACCGTCGGCTTCGGCGCCGAGCTGGCGGCGCTGATCGCGGAGAAGGCGATCTTCGACCTGCAGGGCCCGGTGCTGCGCGTGACGGGATACGACGTGCCGTACCCGTACTGGACGATCGAGGATCACTACATGCCGTCCGTCGAGCGCGTCGTCGACGCCGTTCGCTCGCTGCTTTCGTGATCCACGAACTGCCGCTCGAGCGACGCACTCTGCACGGGCACTTCTCGCGCGACCTCCCGCCGGCCTTGACGATCGACCCGGGCGACTCGATCGCCTTCGCGACCCCGAATGCCGGCTGGATGCTCGACCGCGCGACCGAGTTCGAGCCTCGCTCGTCGCCGGAGGACGACGGGCACGCGCTCGCCGGCCCGATCGAGGTGCGCGGCGCCCGCGCAGGATCGACGCTGGTCGTCCGCATCGACGAGGTCACGCCCGGCCCGTGGGGTGCGACGTTCACCGAGCCCCCGCATCGGATCGACTGGGAGCTCGACGGCGTCCACGGCCGCGCGTCGACCGGTCAGGTCGTGACGCTGCGGCCGTTTCTCGGCGTGATGGGCATGCCGCCGGTCGGCGACGGCGTGCACTCGACGATCCCCCCGCGGCCGCAGGGCGGCAACATCGACTGCAAGGAGCTGGTCGCCGGCACGACGCTGTACCTGCCGATCCCGGTGGACGGCGCACTGTTCTCGGCCGGCGACGGGCACGCCCTGCAGGGCGACGGCGAGGTGAGCGGGACGGCGATCGAATGCCCGTCGCGCGCGAGGCTCACGCTCGATCTCCGCGACGACCTGCCGCTCGACTGGCCGTGTGCGCGCATCGACGGCGCCTGGCTCACGTTCGGCTTCGACGCGCATCTGGGGCTTGCCGCGAAGAAGGCGGTCGACGGGATGGTGGCGCTGATGGGCCGCGAGCATGGCCTCGCTGCCGACGACGCGCTTGCGCTCGCCAGCGTCGTCGTCGACCTGCGCGTGACGCAGGTGGTCAACGGGCAGGTCGGCGTGCATGCCGTGCTGCGCGACGACGCCTGGAGATGACCGAGGCGCGACTCCGGCTGTGGCTCGAGCGCGACCGGCGCGGTGCCGGCTACCACCTTCGCGATGCAGCGACGGGTGAGCGGGTCGAGTGGGAAGACTCTCGTCTCCTCGTCGTGGCGGTGGCGGGCGTCTCGTTCCGGCCCGAGGCCGTGAAGGACACGAGCTTCGACCCCGGCCGCCGCCTCGCGCTGGTGCCGGAGCCGGACAACGAGCACGATCCGCAGGCGGTCGGCGTCTGGAACGACGGGCGAACGCTGCAGGCCGGCTACGTCCCGCGCGAGACCGCGCCCACGCTGGCAGGTGACGAGCAGGCGGTGTCGTTGTGGCGCGCGGGTGAGGGGCTACGCGTCCTGATCGTCCCCGCCGGCTCGTGGGTGGGCCGGCCCCGGTAACCTCCGCCGCCGAATGGCGTACGAGTTCAAGCTGCCGGATCTCGGCGAGGGCCTCACCGAGGGAGAGGTCGCGAGGTGGCTCGTCGCGGTCGGCGACGAGATCGCCGAGGATGCGCCGCTCGTCGAGATCCAGACCGACAAGACGACCGTCGAGATCCCGTCGCCCGCGGCCGGCACCGTGCTCCAGATCCTCGTCGGCGAGGGCGAGGTCGCGCCGGTCGGTTCGGTGCTCGTCGTGATCGGCGGCGAGGGGACGCACACGCCGCCCGCGGTTCAGGTCGAACGGGTTCAGGCGACGCCGCTCGTGCGCCGCATCGCCGAGGAGCTGGGCGTCGACCTCGCCACCGTGACGGCGAGCGGGCCCGGCGGCCGGATCACCGAGGACGACGTGCGCGGTGCTGCGACCCCGACCGAAGGGCGTCACGAGAAGATCCGCGGCGTGCGCCGGCAGATCGTCGAGCACGTGACGCGCACGCACCGTGAGGTACCCGCGGTGACGTACGTGGAGGAGTGCGATTTCGGCGCCGTCGACCTGAAGCTGCTCCTTCCGACCGTCCTGCGGGCGACCGCGCTCACGTTGCGCGACTACCCGGAGCTGAACGCCCGGCTCGAGCGCGACGAGATCGTCTACCTCGACCGGTACGACCTGGGCATCGCCGTGCAGACCGACGAGGGCCTCGTGGTGCCGGTCGTCCGTGCGTGCGACACGCGGACCGTCGAAGAGCTCCGGGACGCCGTCGACGAGCTGGCGGCGAAGGCGCGTGAGGGGAAGCTGGCGCCGGACGAGCTGCGCGGCTCGACCTTCACCGTCACGAGCGCCGGCAAGCTGTCCGGCCTGTTGGTGACGCCGCTCGTCAACCACCCGGAGGTGGCGATCCTGGGTGTGCACCGGATCGCGCAGCGGCCGGTCGTCCGCGACGGCGAGATCGTCGTACGGCCGATGGGCAATGTGAGCGTGACGTTCGACCACCGGGTCGTCGACGGCGCGCGCGCAGCCGCGTTCACGCTCGCCGTGATCGACCGTCTGCAAGCCTGACGCCGCGCCTACACTGGGCGGCGAGATGGGGGCGTGGTACTCGATCGGTGTCCTGGTCGGCCTGGGCGCGACGCTCGGCGTCGCGGCGACCGGCGCGCTCGGGCGCGCCGTTCCGGCCGCCGCGATCGCGGCAGCGGGGGCGGCGGCACTCGGCTTCGTGGTCTGGGGGTGGGGCGAGGCCGTGGGCGGCGCCGCCGGTGCACTCTGCGGCGCCTTCGGCTCGGGACCCGTCGTGGCCGGCGCACTCCGGCGCGGCGGGACGCGCGGCGGCACTGCCACGCTGATCGCGCTCGCGTCGCTCGTTGGCGCCGCGCTCGCGTTCGTGCCGGTGCTCGGCTACCTCGAGGCGGTCGCGGTGCCCGTGCTCGGCGCACGCCTGCACCGGCGCGCGCCCGACCGCCACGCCGGGCTCCGCTCGCTCGCGCGCGATTAGTTGATTCCGAAGCCGAAGCCGGTCGTCCTGATCGTGATCGACGGCCTGACGCCGTCGATGTTCGAGGCGGCCGACACGCCGGCGATCCGGTTCCTGCTCGAGCACGGGACATACGGGCGCGCCGCGTCGACATTCCCGTCGCTGACACCGGTCTGCCTGTCGTCGATCGCGACCGGCGGGCACGGCGACCTGCACCACATCCCGCACCTCGTCTGGTGGTATCGCGCCGAGCAGCGCCTCGTCGAGTACGGCTCCTCGTTCGCGGCCGTTCGCGCCGCGGGGATCACGCGCTCGCTGCGCGACACGATCATCGACCTGAACGCACGCCACCTGAGCCGCGACGCCGAGACCGTCTACGAGGCGCTCGAGCGAACCGGCCTGACCACCGCGGCGATCAACATCACGTGCTACCGGGCGACGCACCGGCACTTCGCGACGATCCCCGGTGTCCCCGCGGTGAACGGGCCGAAGCGGTTCTTCTTCTACTCCCTCTACGAGAGCGATCGGACCGGCGCGCCGATCGCCGTCCGCAACCGGGCGCTCGGCTCGATCGACGCGTACGCGGCCTACGTCGGGCGCTGGCTGGTGACGCGGGACGGGTTCGACTTCCTCGTCTACTACCTCCCCGACTACGACTTCGCCTCGCACGCGGCCGGTCCCGACGCGGCCCACCACGCGCTCGCGCGAAGCGACGACGCGATCGCGGCGTTGATGGCTGCCGCCGGCGGACCCGACGAGTTCCTCGAGCGGTACGCCGTCGTCGTCTGCTCCGACCACGGCCAGTCGAGCGTCGAGCGCACCGCGAGCATCGACGCGGGCGACGACCTCGTGACCGCCTCCAACCGCGCCGCGATGATCTACACGGCGAGCCCGCGCGCCGTCGCCGAGCGGCTCGACCGCCAGGAGGCGGCGGGGATCGTGCTGTTCGAGGAGGACGGCCGCCTCGTCGTGCGACGCGACGGCGACGAAGACCTCGCGCTCCTCGACGATGTGCCCGACGGCCGCGCGCGCGCCGCGGCCGCCGTCCGCAACCCGAACGCGGGCGAGGTGCATCGTCTCCGCTGCGCCGGGGTGGGAGTTCGCCGACCTGGCGGGCGGGAGCCACCTCGGCGGCGGCAGCCACGGGTCGCTCGACGCCGCCGACTCGGAGGTGCCGATGCTGACGGTCGGCCTCGGCCCTCCGCCGTCCTCGATCACCGGTATCAAACAGGTCGTCATCGACCACTTCGCAGAGGTCTGAGGTAGCCTCGCCGCGTGTCCGCAACCGCTCGTACAGTCGAGGCCCTCCGGAGCCCGCACAACTGGATCCAGCTGTTCAAGTTCGGGCTCGTCGGCGCGAGCGGCTTCGCGATCAACCTGGCCGTCTACAAGCTGCTGCTCGGTCACGGCCCGCACCAGGCGGCCGCGGTGTCCTTCGTCGTGGCGGCGGCGAGCAACTACTGGTGGAACCGGCACTGGACGTTCGCGGGGCAGAAGGGGAGCTTCGCGCTGCAGGGAATGCGCTTCTACGCCGTCTCGGTCGCCGCGTTCGCGGTCAACCAGTTCTGGCTGGCGGTGTTCCTCGACTGGCTCGGCTGGGGGAAGCTGGTCTCGCAGGCCGTCGCGATCATCCTCGTGACGCCGCTCAACTTCCTCGGCAACAAGCTCTGGAGCTTCCGGCGCTGAGAGCGATCGTCGCCGTTTCGCTCGCGCTCGCCCTCGCGCCGGCGGCAACCGCGGCGACGACGACCACGACGCTCACCAACCCACTGACGCAGACCTCGCCGCTGCAGACGGCGCATGCGATCTCGACGAAGGAGCAGGTGATCGCGGTCTTCCTGCACTACGGGAAGGTCGCGAGGTGGCTCGAGCGCTAT
The DNA here is from genome assembly GCA_963819535.1 of uncultured Actinomycetes bacterium. GTDB lineage: Bacteria > Actinomycetota > Thermoleophilia > Gaiellales > Gaiellaceae > PALSA-600. The sequence continues at coordinate 461,023 of CAWFWL010000001.1, forward strand.
CCGCCGTCGCCGACGACGGATGCGACGTTCAAGGACGGCGTGTGGACCGTGAACGTCTGGTCGGGGCGTGCGGGCGAGATCGCGACCGGCACGGTCGACGACGGCACGACAGCGGTGGTCGAGGCGTGGACCGGGCCGCAGGTTGCCTGGCGCATGGCGCGCGGCTCGCCCGGCGCGTTCGGCGGCGCCAAGATCAACAGCTACACCGTCTGGCTCGGCCTGTCTGCACTGTTCCTGATCGGCCTGTTCGACTGGCGCCGCCCGCTCTCGGTGCGCAACGCCGACCTGCTCGTGCTCCTGTCGTTCTCGGTCTCGCTGTGGTTCTTCAACCACGGCCACATCTTCGCCGCGATGTCGCTGGCCTACCCGCCCCTGGTGTGGGTGCTCGCACGCTGCGTCTGGATCGCCCGTGCCGACCGTCCGTCGAGCGGCGCCACGGTGTGGCCCGTGTGGGTGCTCGCGGCCGCGACGGTCTTCGTCGCCGGTTTCCGCATCGGCCTCAACACGCGCTCGTCGAACGTGATCGACGTCGGCTTCTCGGGCATCATCGGCGCCGACCGGATCGTGCACGGGCAGAGCCCCTACGGGCATTTCCCGGTCGAGGATCCGCAGCCGAAATGCGGCCCGGCCGACTCGAGCGGCGAGGTGCGCGACCGCATCCAGACGAACGGCCGGTGTGAGACGGCGAACCCGCTCGGGGACACGTACGGCCCCGTCTCCTATCTGGCCTACATCCCCGGCTACGCGATCTTCGGCTGGAGCCACAAGTGGGACAGCCTGCCCGGCGTCCACCTGACGTCGATCCTGTTCGACTCGCTGTGCCTGCTCGGGCTGGCGCTCGTCGGCCGGCGCTTCGGCGGGCCTCGACTCGCGGCCACGCTCGCGTTCGCCTGGGTCGCGTGGCCGTTCACGCAGTACGCGTCCAGCTCGAACACGAACGACGCGATCGCACCGGCGTTCCTGATCTGGGGGTTCGTTGCGCTCACGAGCCCGGTCGCGCGCGGCGCGGCGGTTGCGCTCTCCGGCTGGACGAAGTTCGCCTCGCTGCTGCTCGTGCCGCTCTGGTCCGGGTATCCCGACGCACGGCGACCGCGGTCGATGAGCGTCTTCGTACTCGGCTTCCTGGCGACGACCGCACTCGTGTTCTTCGTGCTCCTGCTCGAGCCGTCACCGCTCCACGCCGCGCGGGTGTTCTACGACCGCACGGTCTCGTTCCAGATCGGGCGCGAGTCGCCGTTCTCGATCTGGGACTGGCGGCAGTACCACGCGAAGGGGATCCCCGATCTCCACCTCGTCCAGCGCGCGCTCGAGGTGCTGCTGGTGGGCGGCGCCCTCGCGCTCGCCTGGTTCCCGCGCCGCCGTTCGCCGCTCCGGCTCGCGGCGCTGACGGCCGCGGTGCTGGTCGGCTTCGAGCTCGTGCTGACGCACTGGTTCTACCTCTACCTGCCGTGGTTCTTCCCGTTCGTCGCGCTGGCGCTGGTCGCCCCGCTCCCGGGGGCCGAGGAGCCGGCGCCGCCGCCGGTCGAGGATGAGCGAGCGGACGCAGGCGCGCTGGCCGCGGTCTGATCACTGGCTCGCGGCGTCACTCGCCGCGTCAGGGCTGTTCCTCGTCGGCTGGGGGCTCGTCCACCGGTGGTTCTGGTCCCGCGGGAACCTCGTCGACTGGCCGACGTACAAGGTCTACGGCGACGCGATCAGGCACGGGCTCGTCCCGTATCGCGACTTTCGCGTCGAGTACCCGCCTGGATCGCTGCCCACGTTCATCCTTCCCTCGTTCATCGGGCACGACTACGCGACGACGTTCGCCTGGTCGATGGCCGTGTGCGGCGTCGCACTCGTCGCCGTCGTCGCGCTCGTCCGTCCGGCCGCGGCGTTCTACGTCGCGCTCGCGCCGGTCCTCGCCGGCTCGCTGATCCTCTCGCGCTTCGACCTCTGGCCGGCGGTCCTCACGGCCGCCGCGCTGGCCGCGCTGCTTCGCGACCGGCATCGTCTCGGGTGGGCGCTGCTCGGCGCAGCCGTCGCCGCGAAGCTGTGGCCGCTCGTGATCGTCCCGGTGGCGCTCGTCTGGTCGCTGCGTCGCCGGCGGGTGCGCGCGGCGGGGTTCGGCGCGGCCGTGCTCGCGGCGGTCGCCGTTCCTTTCCTCGTGATCGCGCCCCACGGGCTGATCTCGAGCATCACCGGGCAGGCGTCGCGGCCGCTGCAGGTCGAGTCGCTCGGCGCGGCGTTGCTCACCACCTTCTGCGCACCCGCACATCATCGACTCGCACGGCTCGCAGAACATCAGCGGCTACGGGGCCCTGGGTGCGGCGTTCGCCTTCGCGCAGGCGGCGTCGCTGGTCGCGCTCTGGGTCGCCTTCGCCCGCGGGCCGGTGACCCACGAACGGCTGGAGCGCTACGCCGCAGCGTGCGTGTGTGCGTTCGTCGCGTTCGACAAGGTGCTGTCGCCGCAGTACCTGCTCTGGCTGATCCCGCTCGTCCCGCTCGTGCGCGGCGCGCGCGGTCTGGCGGCGACCGGCATCTTGACCGTCGCGTGCGTCTTGACGCAGGTCTGGTTCCCGGAGCGGTACTTCGACTACGCGCTGCACTTCCACCTCGCGGGCGTCGTGCTGCTGCGCGACCTCGTGCTCGTGCTGCTGCTCGCCGTTCTCGCCCTGCCGCGGGAGACGGTTACGGCTCGACGGTGACGCGCACGAGCTCGCAGCCTGTCGCGCGGCCGTCTGTGCCGCACTCGACGAGCACCCCTTCGATGCGCACGTCGCCCGTCGCCGGCTCGAGTCGCACCGGCATGCCCGTGACGAACCTTTTGATCGCGCCGTGGTCCTCGCTCCCGATCACCGAGTCGTGCGGGCCGGTCATGCCTGCGTCGGTGATCGGCTGCCGTTCCACCCGCGAGCACACGGGCGTCGTTTGTCTGCACGTGGGTGTGCGTGCCGAGCACGGCGGTCGCCCGGCCGTCCAGGTAGCGCGCGAGGGCGACCTTCTCGCTCGTGGCCTCGGCGTGGAAGTCGACGACGACGACCGGCGTCTGTCGCAGCGCCTCCTCGACGAGCCGGTCGGCTGCGAGGAACGGCGACTCGAAAGGAGCGAGCGAGAAGACGCCGAGCAGGCTGATCACCGCGACGCCGTCGTGCACGGCGAGGCCGGTTCCCGGCGTGTGCGGCGACATGTTCGCCGGCCGGAGCACGCGGTCGGTACCGCTCAGGTACGGCGCGAACCCCGGCTGGCCCCACGTCCAGTTGCCGAGCGTGACCACGTCGGCGCCGGACGCCGAGCAGGCGGTCGGCGAGCTTCGCCGTGATCCCGCGGCCGGCCGCGGCGTTCTCGCCGTTGACGATGCAGAAGTCGGCTTCGAGCTCCTGCCGGAGCGACGGCAGCCGCGTCTCGACCGCCCGTCGCCCCGGTGCGCCGAACACGTCGGCGATGAAGAGGATGCGCAGTGGCTCGTCTCTCTAGCCGAGCGACAACGTGGCCGCCGGGTGCACCTCGACGACGACATGGTTCCCGGAGTCATTCGTGTAGCGGGCGAGCGACTGTCGCTCCACGCCGGAGAAGTCGACGATCGAGCCGAGCTTCGAGCTCCCTGCCGTCAGAGGCGAGCCGACGACGAGCGACGGGTCGATCGTCACGTGCGAGACCGATACGACGAGCGACGGGACACCGGTCGGCTGGATGTCGATGCGTGCGCCGTAGCTGCGTCCGTTCAGCACGACATCCCCGATCGAGAGCACCGTGCCGTCGACCGGCGAGTAGACGTCGGTCCCGGCCGCGGCGCCGACCTGCAGCGCGGACGTCGGCGGGCCCTGGCCGCCCGGGAGCTGGTACCAGCGCAGGTTGCCGGACGAGCCGCCGAAGATCGAGTGGACGACCCGGCGGAGCAGCCCCTGGTTGGCCTGCGTCCCGAGCGGGTCGACACCGAGCGAGCCGCCGCTGCCGCCCTGGTAGCCGATCGCGGTCACGCGGCCCTGCGAGACAGGCAGCTGAAGGTGCAATGAGCCGAGCCGCCCGACGATCTCCGGGAGCGGCGGGCCCGCCGGGAGCAGGCGGGAGGCGCTCGCTGGCGGCGTCGCCGCGGCGGGCGTGCCAGAGCCGCCGAACGCGGACAGCAGCACGGTCACGAGCGCCACGAGGGCGATCGCGAAGAGGACGGCGAGGCGGCGCAGGCGCCGTTCGCGCCGAAGGGGTCGGCGTTGCGTTGCGCGCGCACGCCGGTGGGGCCCCGGGGGCGACATCGAGGGCACGGTAGCGGACTGCTCGAATGAGTTCAATCGGGGTGCCAGCGCGAGTGACCCCTCGCTCGGGAACGACCAGTCCCAGTCGGGCGGTCGAATCGGCACCACGCGGGCGGTAGCATCGGCTTGATGAGCGCTCTCGGCCGCCCGCCGCGCATCCAGGTGCCGCGCTGGGTCCAGCTGGTCGGCCTGCCGCTGCTGCGCGATCCTGGCCTGGGTGTTCTGACGGCGGCGAGTCACGTCGTCTTCCTCTTCCTCGTCGCCGGACTCGTCGCGCTCCTGCTCGATCCGCTGGTGCGGGCGCTCCAGCGGGTCCGGCTCCCGCGCGGCCTCTCGGTCGCGATCGTCCTACTGGCGTTCGCGTCGGCGCTGGTGCTGGTCATCGTGGCGATCGCGACAGCCGTCGTCGGTGAGACGAAGACGGCTGCCAACCGGTTCAACGACTACTTCACGAATCGTTCACCGCCCGCCGGACAGACCGCAGCCGACCGCGACGTCGACCGACTCCAGCACTGGCTGAACACGCATCACCTGAAGGGCGTCGACATCCGCAAGCGCGGCCACCGGATCGTGAAGCAGATCCAGCAGCGCGACATCGGCAAGAACACGAAGCGCATCGTCTCGTTCGTCGAGGGCGCAGCGATCTCGATCGGCAAGACGCTGTTCTCGATCGTGCTGCTCGTCGTGATCTCGATCTACATGCTTCTCGACATGCAGCGTCTCGGACGCGCGATCGACCGACGCTATCCACCCCGACGCGGCGAGCTGCCGTTGCTTCGCAGCATGGAACACGCGCTCGCGTCGTACGTGCGCGGGCAACTCGCGCTGTCGCTGATCATCGGCATCAGCTCCGGCGTCGGCATCTGGATCCTCGCCGCGACCGGGTTGCTGCCGCACGCGCAGCAGTACGCGCTGCTCTTCGGCGCCTGGGTCGCGCTCACCGAGGTGATCCCGTACCTCGGCCCCTGGCTCGGCGCGATCCCGCCGTTCGTCTACGGGCTCGTCGTGCATCCGATCTCGGCGCTCTGGGTCGCGCTGCTCTTCCTCGGCATCCAGCAGATCGAGGGGCACGTCGTCGTCCCGAACATCATGGGGAACGCGCTGCGTCTGCATCCGCTGCTCGTGATCTTCGGCCTCGCCGCCGGCGCGGAGCTGTACGGGCTGCCCGGAGCGCTCGACTGCGCTGCCGCTGCTGGCCGTCGGGCGCGCGATCTGGGAGTTCTTCGCCGACCGGATCACGCTCGAGCCCTGGCAGGGCGAAGCCGGTCCCGGTCGAGGTCGAGCTGGTCGACGTCGATCCTCCGCGTACCCTGAGGCCATGAGCCGTAGGCTTGACGGAGGCTCCAAGGGAGCGGAGGCACCGGCTTTGCCGGCGCCGGAGCGGGAATGAGCTCGTTCCCCGCGACCCGTCTGCGGCGGTTGCGTCGTACCGGCCCGCTCCGCGACCTCGTCCGTGAGACGGCGGTCTGCGCTCGACGACCTCGTGATGCCGCTCTTCGTCGCGCCGGCCGCGCTTGCCAACGAGCGCCTGCCGGCCCTGCAGCGGCACACGGTCGAATCGGTCGTGCGCGAGGTCGAGGAGCTCGTCCGGGTCGGCATCGGCGCCGTGATCCTGTTCGGCATCCCGGAGGAGAAGGACGACGAGGGCTCGGGCGCGTGGATCGACGACGGCATCGTGCAGCAGGCGCTGCGCGCCCTGCGGCCGCGGTTCCCCGAGCTGCTGCTGATCACCGACGTCTGCCTGTGCGAGTACACGCTCGCACGGCCACTGCGGCGTGATCCGCGACGGCGAGGTCGACAACGACGCCTCGCTCGAGCTGCTCGCTCGCACCGCCGTCTCCCACGTCGAGGCAGGAGCGGACGTCGTCGCGCCGAGCGACATGATGGACGGACGCGTCGCGGCAATTCGCGAGCGGCTGCCGTCGACGCCGATCGTCGCGTACTCGGCCAAGTACGCGTCTGCGTTCTACGGCCCGTTCCGCGACGTCGCCGACAGCGCGCCCGCGTTCGGCGACCGGCGCGGCTACCAGCTCGACCCCGGCAACGTGCGCGAGGCACTGCGCGAGTGCGAGCAGGACGTCGACGAGGGCGCCGACGTGCTGATGATCAAGCCGGCGCTGCCGTACCTCGACGTGCTGCGCGCTGCGCGCGACCGCTTCGACCTGCCGCTCGCCGCGTACAACGTGAGCGGCGAGTACGCGATGGTCAAGGCCGCTGCCGCCGCCGGCGACCTCGACGAGCGCGCCGCCGCGCTCGAGTCGCTGACCGCGATCAGCCGCGCAGGCGCCGACGTGATCTTCACGTACTGGGCGAAGGACTTTGCGTCGTGGCTTTGAGGCGTAGGCTCGACGGAGCCTCTCAGGTAGCGGAGGTGCCGGCTTTGCCGGCGCCGGAGCGATGCTAGTCCGCACCGAGCTGTGGCACCGCGCGCTCGGGCTGATCCCGGGCGGCGTCAACTCGCCCGTGCGCGCGATGCGCGGCGTCGGCCTCGACGAGCCGTTCTTCGTCGCGCGCGGCCGCGGCGCGAACCTCGAGACGGCCGACGGCGCGCACGCTGCTCGACTGGGTGCAGTCGTGGGGGCCGCTGATCTTCGGGCACGCCGACGCGGAGACCGTCGAGGCGGTGCGGGAGGCGGCGCTCGACGGCACGACGTTCGGCGCGTCGACCGAGCGCGAGGTGCTGCTCGCCGCGGAGATCGTCGACGCTGTCCCGTCGGTCGAGCGTGTCCGGCTCGTCTCGTCGGGGACCGAGGCGGCGATGAGCGCGGTGCGGCTCGCGCGCGGGTTCACACACCGCGACCGCGTGCTCAAGTTCGCGGGCTGCTACCACGGCCACGCCGACCAGTTTCTCGCGAGCGCCGGCTCGGGCCTGGCGACGCTCGGCATCGCCTCGTCGCCCGGGGTCCCGAGCGGCGTGATCGCCGACACGATCGTCTGCGAGTACAACGACGTCGACGGGGTCGCCGCGGCGGTCGAGCGCTACGGCGAGGGCCTCGCGGCGATCATCGTCGAGCCGGTCGCCGGGAACATGGGCTGCGTGCCGCCGGCGCCCGGCTTCCTCGAGGCGCTCCGCCTGCTGTGCGACGCCAGCGGTGCGCTGCTCGTCTTCGACGAGGTGATCACCGGCTTCCGCGTCGGCGCGGCGGCGCGCAGGGTCTCTACGGCGTGACGCCCGACCTGACCGTGCTCGGGAAGATCGTCGGCGGCGGCCTGCCGCTCGCCGCGTTCGGCGGGCCGGGCCGACGTGATGGAGCGGCTCGCGCCGGCCGGCGACGTCTACCAGGCGGGGACACTGAGCGGCAACCCGCTCGCGACCGCCGCCGGCCTCTCGGTGCTCGAGCGACTGCGCGACCCGGGTGTGTACACCGAGCTCGAGCGGCGCTCGGCGCGGCTGGCCGACGGGCTCGCGCCGTTCGGCGTCGTTCAGCGCGTCGGCGCGATGCTGACGCTCTTCGCGGGTCGGGACGAGCCGGTCGACGGCGGTTCGCAGAGCTCGACACCGCCCTCTACGCCGAGCTGTTCCGCGGCCTGCTCGAGCGCGGCGTGTACATCGCCCCGAGCCAGTACGAGTGCCTGTTCCCGTCGCTGGCGCACGGCGACGAGGAGATCGACCGCACGATCGAGGCGGTGAGGGATGCTCTCGACCATCGTTGACGAGGCGGCGCGCGGAGAGCGAGGTCTGGGGAGCGGCTGTCCGTCCTAGCGACGAGCGCCAGCTCGTCGCCGTGTTCTCGCCGCTCGCGCCGCCCGCGCTCGCGCTCGGGCTCGAGACGGTCTACGAGGCGTACCTCATGCACTACGGCTCGCCGCGCCTCTTCGATGCGCCCGGACGCCGACGACGCGGTCCTCCTCGGCGACTACCTCTACGCGCACGGCCTGGTCCGGATCGCAGAGGCCGGCGGGGTCGAGGCGGTCGCGGTGCTGGCCGACCTGATCTCGCGCTGCGCGGCCCTTCGCGCCGACGGTGCCTCGGGCGACGGCGAGGCGTGGGTCGACGCGGCACGGGCGCTCGGCGGTCAGCCGAGCGACGACGAGATCGCGCTCGCGCTGGCCCGTCACTGCGCTAGAGTCGCCACGTGATCTTCGACGCCGCTTCCGAGGGCAAGGACGTGATCCTCGGCATGTTGATCGTCGGCTTGATCTTCCTCGCGGTGATCGGCCTCGGCGAGCTCTCCAACTGGGCCGGCCACCGTCGCGCCGCCCGCCGCCGCGCGCGCCGCCAGGCCTACTAGCGGCTCTCGCTATGTCGCCCGCCCGCGACCTGCGCGAGTGGATCGCGCTCCTCGAGCGCGAGGGCGAGCTCGTTCGGGTCGCCGCCGAGGTCGACCCGCACCTCGAGGTGACGGAGATCGTCGACCGGACGGTCAAGGCCGGCGGCCCGGCGCTCCTGTTCGAGCGCCCGAAGGGCTCCGAGCATCCGCTGCTCGATGAACCAGTTCGGCACGGAGCGCCGCATGTGCCTCGCCTTCGGCGTCGAGCGCCTCGACGACATCGCCGCGCGGCTCGCCGACGTGCTCGAGATGCAGCCGCCGGAAGGGCTCGCGGCGAAGGTGCGCGGCCTGAAGACGCTCAAGTCGATCGCCGACTCGCGGCCGAAGGTGGTGCGTCGCGGTGCCTGCGCAGGAGATCGTCCTGCAGGGCGACGAGGTCGACCTCGGACGGCTGCCGGTGCAGTGGGCGTGGCCCGGCGACGCCGGCCCGTTCATCACGCTGCCGGCCGTGATCACGCGCGACCCGCGCACCGGCGGCCGCAACGTCGGCATGTACCGGATGCAGGTGCTCGGTCCGCGCACCACGGCGATGCACTGGCAGATCCACAAGGACGGCCGCGCCGACTACCTCTTCACCGAGGGGCGGATGGAGGTCGCGGTCGCGCTCGGCCTCGACCCGATCACCGCGTACTCCGCGAGCGCGCCGCTGCCGAAGCACATCGACGAGCTGATGGTCGCCGGGTTCCTGCGCGGCGAGCCGGTCGAGCTCGTCAAGGGCGTCACCGTCGACCTCGAGGTGCCCGCCGACGCGGAGATCGTCCTCGAGGGCTACATCGACAAGGGCGACCTCGACCGACGAAGGGCCCGTTCGGCGACCACACGGGCTTCTACACGCCCGCCGAGCAGTTCCCCGTCTTCCACGTGACCGCGCTGACGATGCGGCGCGACGCGATCTACCCGTCGATCGTCGTCGGCAAGCCGCCGCAGGAGGACGCCTGGCTCGGCAAGGCGACGGAGCGCATCTTCCTGCCCGCGGTCAGGATGACCGTGCCCGAGATCGTCGACTACGACCTGCCCGTCGCGGGCGCCTTCCACAACCTCGCGCTCGTCTCGATCAAGAAGGCGTTCCCGGGCCACGCCCGCAAGGTGATGCACGCGATCTGGGGGCTCGGGATGCTCAGCCTGACGAAGGGGATCGTGATCGTCGACGAGCACGTCGACGTCCACGACTACGCCCAGGTGATGTTCTACGTCGGCGCGAACGTCGATCCGAAGCGCGACGTCGTCATCACCGAAGGGCCGCTCGACCACCTCGACCACGCGCCGACGCTGCAGTTCCTCGGCGGCAAGATCGGGATCGACGCAACCGCGAAGGGGCCGCTCGAGGGTGCGCGGGAGTGGCCGCCGGAGATCGAGATGAGCGCCGAGGTGCGCGAGCTCGTCGACCGCCGCTGGTCCGAATACCGGATCGACGCGGTTCCTCCAGCATGAGTGCGTCGGATCCGTCAGAGTTCGCGACGCCTGTCACGACATTGACCTTCGTCTGCCCTGACCGCTTGAATCCCGCCTAGACCTTGACTCCGACCCACGACGACCACCCGCACGTTCCGGGCCCGAGCCTCTGGCCGGTCGGCTTCGCCGTCGGCGTCGTCGTCGCGCTGATCGGCCTCATCATCTCGTGGTACGTCGCCGGCCTCGGCGCTGCTCATCGCGCTCGCGTTCGCGTTCCTCTGGGTGCGCGACCTGACGACGGGCTCGGACCTCGCTCACGCACCGGAGGTGGCGCCGGAGAGCGCGGCCGGCCGCCGCAGCCGCCGCGCACGAGCCGGAGCCGCGCGCCGAGGAGCCGGGCCTCCTGGCCGAGCGCTACCCGCGGTCGAAGTTCCTCGAGTTCTCGACGCTCGGCCTCGGCGGCGTGCTCGGCGGCCTGCTCAGCGCGCCGGCGATCGGCTTCATGGTCGCTGCCGCCGTTCCTCAAGCAGGGCGTCAAGGACCACGACATCGGCCCGCTCACCGACTACCCCGAGGGGAAGTACGTCGTCGCCACCTTCATGCTGAACGCGCAGCGAAGGCGTCGTCTCGCGGCGCTCGGCGTACGTGCGCAACAACGGGCAGGCTGAACGGCCAGCCCGAGCTTCACGATCATCTCGAACCACTGTGCGCACCTCGGCTGCCCGGTGCAGCCGAACGGCCCGCTCGACCCGAAGGCCACGAAGAAGTTCGCCGACGTGACGCTGATCCCGACGATCTCGATCGCCGGGTTCGGCTGCCCGTGCCACGGCGGCCAGTACGACACCGAGGGCAACCGCATCGCCGGCCCGCCGGTGCGCGCGCTCGACCGCTACTCGTTCTCGATCAAGAACGGGCGACTGTTCGTCGGCAAGCCGTTCTCGGTCTCGCACGTCGACGGCGTCGGGGCGCAGGCGAAGATCCACAAGTGGGCGTTCTCGTACCCCGGCGAGCCCGTGAACGGTCTCGAGTCCTGGCTCTATCCCATCCAACCTCCCCGCTGACCCGATGGCGACACGCACAAAGCTGACCCGCGGTCAGCAGCTCCAGCAGGCGATCATCTACCCGCTCGACTGGCTCGAGGAGCGCTCCGGCCTGGTCGGCGGCGTCAAGTACTTCCTCTTCCGCAAGGTCCCCGGCGACGTCAACTGGTTCCAGACGCTCGGCTCGGCGACGCTGACGGCGTTCCTCGTGCAGGCGCTGACCGGGACGATCCTGGCGATGTACTACAAGCCGGATCCGCAGAACGCGTACGCGTCGATCCAGAACATCACGAACGACCTCTTCGCCGGCTGGCTCGTGCGCGGCATGCATCGCTGGGGCGCGTCGGTGTTCATCATCCTCATGTTCATGCACATGGGTCGCGTGTTCCTGTTCGGCGCGTACAAGTACCCGCGCGAGCTGAACTGGATCCTCGGCGTGCTTCTGCTCACGATGGGTCTCGCCGAGGGCTTCACCGGCTACCTGCTGCCTTGGGACCAGACCGCGTACTGGGCGACCATCGTCGGCATCAACATCAACGGCACGGGGCCGATCATCGGGCCGTTCCTGGCGCAGTTCCTGCAAGGCGGCACCGCGATCGGCGGCGACACGCTCTCGCGCTTCTACGCGATCCACATGCTGCTGATCCCCGGCTTGATCTTCGCCCTGATCGGGCTGCACCTGTACCTCGTCGTGCGCCTCGGCGTCACCTCGCCGCCGTGGTCGAAGGAAGCCGCCGGCACCGGCCCGATCGGCTCGAACGGGTCGGTCAGAACGGCAAGCGCTCCGGCCTGACGCGCATCCGAAGGCGGGGCCGCTGATGGCGAGCGATCGCATCGTCGAGCGCCGGCGCGATCTTCCACGCAGTACAAGGAGGACGTCAAGGAGCGCGGGAAGCCGTTCTTCCCGTACGCGATGTTCCACGACACGATCATGTCGTTCGTCGTCGTCGTGCGTGATCATCGGCCTCGCGATCGTCTGGAAGTACTCGACGCCCGGCGACCACACGACCGGCGAGGCCGGCTGGCTCGGCAAGCTCTACGACGCGCCCGCCGACCCGGGGACGATCAACTTCGTCCCGCGGCCCGACTGGTACTTCTACTTCCTCTTCTACCTGCTGCGGATCTTCAAGTGGCCGCCGACGGTGATCCTCGGCACGATCGGGATCCCGACGATCGCGCTCGTGCTGCTGCTCGCGATCCCGTTCATCGACATCCGCGCCGGAGCGGCGGCTCAGCAGACGCCCGGTCGCGATCATCGCCTCGATCCTCGTCGTCATCTCGATGGGCGTGCTCACCTACAAGGGCGCGACCGCGAAGGAGTCGCTCGGCTCGGAGCTGATCGGCGAAGGTGCCGACGTGGGCGAAGAAGCAGGGCTTCACCAACAACCAGCAGGCGGTCGCCGGCGCGAAGCTGTTCGCGGTCGCCGGCTGTCTCAACTGCCACACGTACCTCGGCGTCGGCGGCGGGTTCGCGGGCGCGCCCGAGCTGACGGCGGAAGGCGCGAAGAACAAGGGCATCGCCTTCCAGGTCGCGCACCTCAAGTGCCCCGGCGTGCGTGAACCCCGGCTCGCCGATGCCGTCGTTCGCCGGGCTCGGCGACACGCGCCTGAAACAGCTCGCGGCGTTCCTCGAGGCGTCCAAGGGACCGAAGTAGCGCGTCCCTGACGCGCACGCGCGTACTCTGCGCGTGTGCGGGTCTTTCTCGGGATCACGGGCGCCTCCGGCGCGCCGTACGCGCGCCGGCTGCTGCAGGCGCTGGCCGCGGCGGACTGCGAGGTCGGGCGTCTCGGTCTCGGGCGCGGCGATCGAGGTGCTCGCGACCGAGCTGTACGGCGACGCCCGCCTCTCGCGTGACGAGACGCTGGCCCGCCTGACCGAGGGCACGGGCGACGGCGTCATCGTGTTCGAGCCGAACGACTGGAAGGCGCCCTACGCCTCTGGCTCGGCCAAGGTCGACGCGTATGTCATCTGCCCGTGCTCGATGGGCACGCTCGGGACGATCGCGTCCGGCGCGATGCAGAACCTGATCCATCGCGCCGCATCGGTCGCGCTCAAGGAGGAGCGCAAGCTCGTGCTCTGCCCGCGCGAGACGCCGCTGTCGGCGATCCACCTCGAGAACATGCTGACGCTGCGCCGCGCCGGCGCGACGATCCTCTTTCTCGCGCCCGGCTTCTACCACGGCGCGGAGAGCGTCGATCGAGCTCGTCGACTTCGTCGTCGGTCGCGTGCTCGACCAGCTCGGCCTCGACAACGCTCTCGTCCCGCGGTGGGGACAGACGTGACGCTCGCGCCCGACTCGGTTCGCACGATGTTCGACCGGATCGCGCCGGTCTACGACGTGATGAACCGCGTCATGACCGCCGGGCTCGACATGCGCTGGCGCCGGCTGGCCGCGCGCGCCGCGTGCGGCCGGGCGACCGCGTGCTCGACGCCGCGTGCGGCACGGGCGACCTCGCGATCGCCGACCAGAAGGCCGGCGCGGCACGCGTGACCGGTCTCGACTTCTCGGAGAAGATGCTCGAGCGCGCGCGCCGGAAGGCGGCACGCTCGAGTGGGTGCAGGGCGACATGCTCGCGCTGCCGTTCGCCGACGGCGACCTTCGACGCGGCGACCGTCGGCTTCGGCGTGCGCAACGTCGCCGACCTCGAGCTCGGCGCTGCGCGAGCTGCGACGCGTGCTGCAGCCCGGGCGGGCGGCTCGCGATCCTCGAGATCACGCAGCCGCGCGGCGTGCTGCGGCCGTTCTTCTCGCTCTGGTTCGACCGGGTCGTGCCCGCTGCTCGGCAGGGTCTTGCCGGGAGGGGCGGCGTACACGTATCTGCCTGCGTCGGTGAAGCGCTTCCCGCCTGCCGAGGGGCTGGTCGAGCTGCTCGAGGCGTGCGGGTTCGAGCGGCGTCGAATTCCGACTGCTCGGCGGCTCGATCGTCGCGTTGCACACCGGAGTCGCCGCAGTGACCCAGCTCGCCCAGGTGCACGCGACACCCGGTCTTGCCGGCGTACATGGCGGAGGTCGAGGCGGGGCTCGCGCAGCGCCGTCGCGGCGCGGCCGGGGCTCGCGCAGGAGGTCGCCGGCGAGGCGCTCGTCGGCGGGCGGCAAGCGGCTTCGGCCGCTGCTCTGCTTCCTCACGGCGCGTGCCGAGCCGTCCGTGCCCGCCGGTGTCGCGGTCGAGCTCGTGCACATGGCGACGCTCGTGCACGACGACCTCGTCGACGGAGCGCGCCTTCGTCGCGGGCTTGCCCGCAGCGTGGTCGGTGTACGGCGCCGACGCCGCGAAGGCCGCGGGCGACTACCTCTACGCGTGCGCGTTCGCCGTGCTCGCGGCGACCGGCGACGAGGCCGCGGTGTCGACGCTCGCCGATGCGGCGCTGTGCCTCTCGCGCGGCGAGGCGATGCAGAAGCTGCAGACGCACGACCCCGACACGCCGGTCGACGGCCTACCTCGAGCGGTGCGGGCTGAAGACCGGCAAGCTGATCGAGGCGGCGTGCCTGCTCGGCTCCGGCGGCGACGAGCAGCTCGGGGCGTACGGCGCTCAACCTCGGGATCGCGTTCCAGATCGCCGACGACATCCTCGACTGCGCCGGGCGAGACACAGCAGACCGGGAAGATCCCCGGCACCGACCTGCGCGAGGGTACGCCGACGATGCCGCTGCTGCTCGCCGCGGCGCAGGACGACGTCGTGCGCGCGCGCGCTCGGCCGGCGGCCCGCTCGACGGGGCGCTTCGTCGCCGTCGCGGCGACCGACGCGATCCCGCGCTCGCGCGAGGCCGCGCTCGACTACGCGGTCGCGCGCGTTCGTACCTCGGCGCGCATCCTCATCGGGACGAGCTCGAGCTCCTGACGTACGCCGTCGTGGATCGGGCCGGCTGAGCCGAGTGATCAGGCTCGGCCGCATCGGCGTACGTGAACATGGCGCCGGTCTTCTTCCGGCTCGATGCCGACGTCGAGGAGGTCGTCGGCGTGCCGACGGAGCTCAACCGGCAGCTGGTCGCCGGCGAGCTCGACGTCGCGCCGATCTCGTCGATCGAGTACGCGCGCAACGCCGAGCGGCTGCGGCTTCTGCCGCGGCTCTGCGTCTCGAGCGAGGGTGCGGTCGAGTCGATCCAGCTGATCTCGAAGACGCCGCTCGACGCGGATCCGCACGGTGGCGGTGACGCCCGAGTCGGCGACGTCGGTCGTGCTGACGAAGGTGCTGCTTGCCGGACGCGGAGCACGTGCCGCTCGGCGAGGAGGCCGAGGCGAAGCTGCTGATCGGCGACGCGGCGCTCGCGCTCGGCGTTCGAGGATCCGACGCCGCACCACGACCTCGGCCGGCTCTGGCTCGAGCGCACCGGGCTGCCGATGGTCTTCGCGGTCTGGGCGGCGCCCGAGCCGACGCATCCCGAGCTGGCGCGAGCTCGAGGACGCGCTCGTCGCGTCGCTGCGCGCCGCGCGCGCCGAGCCCGAGCGGCTCGCGTTCGACTCGGCCGAGCGCTACGGCTACCCGGCGGGCTTCCTCGCGCGCTACTTCGAGAAGCTCCGCTACCGCTTCGGCCCGCGCGAGCGCGCCGGCCTCTACACCTTCCTCGAGCTGGCCCGCGACGTCGGCGAGCTGGCCGAGGTGCCGGAGCTGCGCTTCGTCCCGGCCGCCGCCCCCGTCTGAGCGCGCGACACACACTCGTCACACTTCCGCGCGCGTTTCGTACCCGTGTCTGACACCGGACGTGTCCGTGCGGAGGCCCGGTCGAACCGCCTGTCCAAGCGGTCGGCACACGCTCGTCACACTTCCGTGCGCGTTTCGTTTCCGTGTCTGACACCGGACGTGTCCCGGGAGGCGAATGCAGAAGTTTCACTTTCGCGCACTTCCGTCCGCCTTCCGTGGCGGTGGCTGCCGCTGCTCAGGCAAGGTAGGCAGCTGACGTGGACGAGTACAGGATCGCCATCGCGCTCTGGGACGGGGTCGAGGAGCTCGACTTCGCCGGGCCGTACGAGGTGCTGACCGCCTGGAGCCGGTTCTCCGAGCGCGAGATCTCCGTGCGCACCGTCGCGGAGCGTGCCGACCCGGTCACGTGCGCGCACGGGCTGCGCGTGCTCGCCGACACGACCTGGGCCGCGCTCGGGCCGGTCGACCTGCTCGTGCTCCCCGGCGGTGGCACGCAGCCGATCCGCGAGGATGAGGCGTTCCTGCAGCGCATGCGCGAGACCGCCGCGCGCGGAACCGTGATGACGAGCGTCTGCACCGGCGCGCTGATCTACGCCCACGCGGGTCTGCTCGACGGCCGGCCCGCGACGACCCACTGGGGCTCGCTCGATGCGCTCGCCGAGTTCGACGTGCGGGTCGACCGCGACGCGCGGTTCGTCGACGACGGTCAGGTCGTGACGGCGGCCGGCGTCTCGGCAGGGATCGACATGGCTCTGCACCTCGTGGCGAGGCTCGAGTCGGTCGAGCAGGCGCAGGCCGTGCGCCGCTACATCCAGTACGACCCGCAGCCGCCGGTCTAGGCGGTCAGCGCCGCGGGCCGCTCGGCGCGCCGGTACGTGACCGTGTAGCCGAGCGAGCGCGGGACGGCGAGCAGCCCCTCGAGGTCGAGCTCGATCCTCGCACCCGCCTTCTGCGTCACCTCGTCCTCGATCGGCAGGTCGAAGTCGTCCGCGCCGTAGTCGAGCGCCGCGAACGCGTCCTCGTTCTGCGTCAGCACCGACGTGCGGACGTGCTTGACGTTGTCGAGGAAGATGCGCGAGAGCGCGATGTGCCGGCGGTACTCGTGCGCCGAGATCTCGCGCCCGCCGAACGCCGTTCCGTAGGGCTTGTACGTCCAGCAGAGGAACGAGAAGAGTCCCGCCCGTCTCGTCCTGGAAGTCGCGCGTGCGCTGGAGATGCTCGAGCCGCTCGTCGAGCGTCTCGTCGAAGCCGATCACCATCGTCGCCGTCGTCTTCAGCCCGCTCTCGACGATCGCTCGCTGCGCGTCGAAGTAGTCGCGCACCGTGTACTTGAACTTCGCGTGCCGCTTGCGGAAGTCCTCGGTGAGGATCTCGCTGCCGCCGCCGGTCACCCAGTGCACGCCCGCGTCGCGCAGGCGCGCGGCTGCATCGGCGTACGACAGACCCGCGCGATCGGCGAGGTACACGAACTCCGCGATCGTCAGCGCGTAGAACTCGACGCTGTCGCCGTAGCGCGCACGCACCGACGCGAAGAGGTCGCAGTAGTAGTCGAGCGGCAACTCTCGGGTTGAAGCCGCCGTTGAAGCCGACGAGGTCGCCGCCGACCTCCACCAGCTCGTCGATCTTCGCGAACACGTCTTCCCGCGAGAGCACGTAGCCGCCTGCCTGGTTCGGCAGCACGTAGAACGCGCAGTAGTCGCACTGGGCGACGCACACGTTCGTGTAGTTGATGATCCGCATCACCATGTAGGTGGCGTGATCGGGCTCGTGGTAGCGCGCGCGCGCCTCCCCGGCGAGCTGCTTCAGCTCGTCGTCGGGCGCCTCGAGCCAGAGTGCCCGCGCCTCGTCGACGCTGATGCGCGTCATGCCGGCACCGCCTCCTCGACGGGCACCTCGTCCGGCTCGAGTGTGTCCATGAACGAGCTGACGGAGAAGACGGCGTTGCCCGCGCCTGCGATCCCATAGCCGGGCGGCGGCTTCAGTCCGTGGCGCGAGAGGGCGTCGCGGTAGGCCTCGAGCAACCTGATGTGGTATTCGAGCGGCGCGCCGTTCGGGTTGTCGCGGCCGAGCGGGGTCGTCGGCTCCGGGCACCACGTCGTGAAACGCGGCGTGATCCCGCGACTCATGAAGTGGTCGAGCCCCTCGGTCGTCGACGCGATCGCCTCGTCGACCGAGGTGAAGCCGAACGGCTTCGCCATCTCGACGCCGGCGACGAAGTTCGGGATCACGAACCGCGCGCCGAAGACCTCGGCCGCGTCGAAGATCCGGCGGTGCCATTCCTCACGGCCGACGTACCGCTCCTTGCCCGGCGAGATCAGCGAGAAGAGCCGCTTGTCCCAGACCTCGTAGTTCGGGTGGTAGATGGTGATCCCGTAGTCCTTGTAGCGCTGGACGTCCGCCCGCGGCAGCGCCTGCGCGACGACCTTGCCGATCCAGCGGCCGGGGAAGCGCTCCTCGATCGCCTGCGCGTACCGGCCGTAGAAGTCGGCCTCGGCGAGTCCGTCGACGGTGCTCGTCACCGAGCCGCCGGTCAGCGTGTACGCCTTCGACACGCGCGCGGTGTCGTAGCGGTCGATCAGCTCGAGCGCCTCCAACACGTCGGCGACCGGCTTGACGCCGGTGTACGGACGGCCTTCTCGCTTGTGCTGGCGCCAGTTGTGGTTGATGTCGCAGAACTGGCACTCCTCCTTCGCACCGAAGTACTGGCAGAGGCGGAGCACCGTGAGGTAGATGAGGTAGCCCCACTGGATCGTCGGTGCCGTCTCCATCACCGTCTTGCCGTTCGCAAGCTCGTGCCGGTAGTACTCGGGCATCGGCGGCAGGCCGACGTCGGCCACATCGCGGCCGTCGAGCGAGAGACGAAGCTCGCCGTCGTCGCCGCGCCCGACCGCGTACGGCGACTCCGGGTTGACGCGCACGGAGACGATCGTGCGGCGGAGCCCGTACGGGCCACCCGTCAGCGCCAGCTCCTCGGGCGGGCGCCGCCTGGCCGCCTCGCCCAGCTGCGCGAGCGGCTTCTGGTCGAAGGAGAAGATGAAGTACGACTTCGGCTTCACGTCGCCGTCGAGGTTGTCCGTCAGCGCCGAGTCGTCGAACGCGATGCCGGTGCGGAGCAGATCCTCCTTCAGCACCGCCTCCGGCGGAATGTGCGCGAACCGGGCCATCAGGTCCTCGACCAGTGCGGTACGCGTGCCGGCCACACGCGCAACGTACCGGCTCCAGGGGTGTCGGCCTCTAACGTGTCCGGCACCTTGGTGCGTCGACTCACGATGGTCGCCCTCCTGCTGGGCGCGCTCGCCGGCCCGGCCCACGCGCAGGGAACGGAGCTGATGCCGGGCGTCACCTACGAGCGCGGGGTGCAGTTCACGTCGCACGGCGCGGTCGTCGTCCACGTGCTGACCGCCCCGCGGCCCGGCGACCTCTACCAACTGACGCCGGTGTTCGCTGGCGCGTCGGTGAAGAGCCCCGCCGAGCCGCTGACCCAGATCGAGCGCGACCTGGCGTCGCAGGCGACCGTCGCCGGGATCAACGGCGACTTCCCGCGGCCGGGCGGGATCGTCCTGCAGGCGGGGTTGCTGATCCGGCCGCCGCTCCAGACGCGCTCGTCGATCGGCGTCGACGCCGCCGGCGCTCTGCACGTCGACCGCGTCACGTTCGCCGGCACGTGGAAGGGCACCGGCCAGCGCCGGCCGCTCGCCGGCAGCAACGAGGCGCCGGCGGCCGGGCAGGTCGTGCTCTTCACCCCTGCCTGGGGCGCACCGGTTCCGCAGGTATCCGGTGCCGCGGAGGTGACGCTCGATTCGTTCCCGGCCACCGTCCCGAACACCGACCTCACGGCGGCGGTGACCGCGGTCGGAACCGGCGGCGGCGAGACGATCCCGCCGACCGGCGCCGTGCTGATGGCGACCGGGTCGGCGGCCGCGAAGCTGCAGGCCGAGGCGCCCGTCGGCACCGCGTTGGCGACCCGGCTGATCCTGCCGTCGGGGTGGAACGGCGTCGTCGCTGCGCTCGGCGGCGGCCCCGTGCTCGTGCGGAACGGCAAGCCGGTGTTCCGCTCGCTCGAGGACTTCACCAACGACCAGGTCGCGTCGCGGGCGCCGCGTGCGGGCGTCGGGCAGCTCGCCGACGGCCGCATCGTGCTCGTCGCGGCCGACGGGAATCAGCCTGGGTACAGCGCCGGGCTGACGAGTTTCGAGTTGGCGCAGACGCTGCAGCGGCTCGGGGCGGTCACCGCCGCCGGTCTCGAGCCGGGCGGCGCCGTAACCGCCGCCTTCGACGGCCGGCTGCTCAACCGGCCGAGCGACGCGCATGGGGAGCGCCCGGTGAAGCAAGCGCTGCTCGTCGAGTACTTCGGCGTCTACACGCCGCCGTTGTTGCCGCTGCTGAACGGCGATGTGGGGCGCACCGTCGAGCCGCTGCAAGTGAAGGTCGTGCGCCCCTCGACGGTCACGGCGGCGCTCGTCGGCCCGGATGGTGTGGCGCGCGTGCTCGAGGCTGCGGTCGCCCACACGCCGGCGACCTATCCGCTCAGCTTCGACGGCTACGACACCGAGGGCACCTGGCACTGGCGGGTCCAGGCCACCGACGATCTCGGTCGAACGTCGACGACCGACCAGGCCTTCCGTTACGACCGGACGCTCACCGGGCTCGCCGTCACGCCGGCGCGGGGGAGCGGAGTCGTGCGGTTCACCCTGACGCGCACGGCGAAGGTGCGGCTGCGCATCGAGACGAAGACCGGCGTCCTGGTCGCGGAGCTCCCGTCCGCGACGCTTCAGCCGGGCGCGCGCAGCCTCGTCTGGGACGGCGCACTACCGCAGGGGACGCGCGCCTACGGCGGCCCCTACGTCGCGCACGTGCTCTTCTCGAGCGCGATCGGGGCGTCGGATCTGGCAGTGCCGTTCACCTTTCGCCGCTAGGCTCGCCACCGTGACCTCGTGGCTCGCGCACTACGGCGTCGTCGCCGTCTTCGTGCTGATGCTCGTCGACGCCGTTTTTCCCGCGGCCAGCGAGCTCGTGATGCTGTACGGCGGCGCGCTCGCATCGGGTGCACTGACGCACCGGGTCGACGTCCTCGGCTGGCACGGCACGGGATTCTCGGCGTACCTCGCCGTCTCGCTCGCGGGCGTCCTCGGCTACCAGGCCGGTGCGATCCTCGGCTGGTGGATCGGCGACCGAGGTGGCCGCCCGCTGCTCGAACAGCGGGGCCGCTGGCTGCACCTGACGCCCGAACGAATCGAGCGCGCCGAGCGCTGGTTCGAACGCTGGGACGACTGGGCGGCGTTCGTCGGGCGGATCACGCCGGTCGCGCGCTCGTTCATCTCGATCCCGGCGGGCGTCTTCGAGATGCCGTTCCGGCGCTACAACGTCCTCACGCTGCTCGGCAACGCGATCTGGTGCTTCGCGATCGCCGGCATCGGTTGGGGGCTCGGCTCGAGCTACGAGCGGTTCAACCACGGCTTCAAGTACGCCGAGCTGGCGGTCGTCGTCGCGATCGTCGCCGGTCTGGGCTATCTGCTGCTCCGTCGGCGCCGCAAGGCTACGATGCCCTCGAGCTGATGGCGATTCCACACGTCGACGTCAGGGCGCAGTACGAGCCGCTGATCCCGGAGTTGAAGGACGCGTTCGCGCGCACGCTCGACTCGGGCCGCTTCATCTTCGGGCCCGAGGTCGAGAGCTTCGAGCGCGAGGCTGCGGACCTGCTCGGCGTGCAGGAGACGGTCAGCTGCGCGAACGGCACCGACGCGATCGTGCTGGTGCTCGACGCGATGGAGATCGGCCCCGGTGACGAGGTGATCTGCCCGGCGTTCACGTTCTACGCGACCGCGGAGGCGATCGCGCGCCGCGGCGCGACCCCCGTGTTCGCCGAGATCGACCCGGCGACGCTCAATCTCGATCCGGCCGACGTTGAGCGACGGATCACCGAGCGGACGAAGGCGATCATGCCGGTGCACCTGTTCGGCCGGCCGGCGCCCGCCCTCGGCCACCTCGGCCTGCCGGTGATCGAGGACGCCGCGCAGGCGTTCGGTGCGGGCGGCATCGCGACCAGCATCGCGTCGACGTTCAGCTTCTTCCCGACGAAGAACCTCTTCGCGCTCGGCGACGGAGGACTGATCGCCGTCAACGACGCGAAGCTCGCCGAGCGGCTGCGGATGCTGCGCTTCCACGGCTCGCGGGCGAAGAAGGAGTTCGAGTACGTCGGCTACAACTCGCGACTCGATGCGATGCAGGCGTCGTTCCTCCGCATCTTCCTACGACACCTGAACGGATGGAACACGCAGCGCCGCGAGGCCGCTGCCCGGTACGGCGAGCTGCTCGCAGGCCTCGTCGAGACGCCGGAAGACCAGCCGGGCCACGTCTACCACATGTACTGCGTCCGCTCGCAGGAGCGCGACCGCCTGGGCGAGGCGCTCAAGGCCGCCGACATCGGGTTCGCCGTCTACTACTCACCGCCGCTGCACCTGCAGCCGGCACTTGCCTACCTCGGCTACTCGGAGGGAGACTTCCCCGAGACCGAGCAGGCGTCGCGCGAGAATCTCTGCCTGCCGCTCTGGGCCGGGATCACGGAGGAGCAGCAGACCGAGGTCGTCTCGGTCCTGAAGAGCGCCTCCGAGCTCGTCACCCGGTGAACCGCGTGCGTTTCCCGGTCAACCGGCACCGGGTCTGGCAGGTCGTCTTCGACGCCGCGCTGATCGTCGCCGCGTGGCGTCTGACGTTCTTCCTGCGCTTCGACAAGTCGACGCCGGTCTTCTACCGGCACCTGCTCGACTGGGACGTCGTCGCCCTCGTCGTCGCGCTCAAGCTCGGCACCTTCGTGCTCTTCGGCTTCTACAACCGCTGGTGGCGCTACGTCTCGACCCGCGACATGTGGGGCGCGTCGCGCGGGGTCACCGTCGCTTCGGCGTTGACGTACCTCGTGCTCTACGCCTTCCCGCCGCACAGCACCTCGCGCCTGCCGCGCGGGGTCGCGGCCCTCGACTTCCTGCTGCTCCTCGCGTTCGTCGCCGGATCGCGGCTGCTGGCGCGCACGCTGATCGAGCGCCCGCAAGCAGGGCTCGTTGCGCACGGCAAGGAAGTGCTGATCGTCGGTGCGGGTGATGCCGGCCAGCTGATGGTGCGCGAGATGCAGCGGAACCGCCAGCTGCACTACACCCCGATCGGCTTCGTCGACGACGACCCGCGCAAGCGCGGCGCCCGGATCGTCGACGTGCGGGTGCTCGGCACCACCGACGACTTGGCGCACCTCCTGCGCGACAACAAGCCCGACGAGGTGCTGATCGCGATCCCGTCGGCCGCGGGCGCGGTGCGCCGGCAGATCGTCGAGACGTGCCGCGTCGCGAGCGTCCCGGTGAAGACGCTCCCGGGCCTGCACGAGCTGATCGCCGGCGACGTCAACCTCGCCGGCCAGATCCGGCCCGTCCAGGTCGAGGACGTGCTCGGCCGGCAGCAGGTCGAGGTCGACCTGCAGGCGGTCGCCGCGTACGTCCGCGACAAGACCGTGCTGGTCAGCGGCGCAGGCGGTTCGATCGGGTCGGAGCTCTGCCGGCAGCTGGCGCGGCTCGGCGCGGCCCGGCTGGTTCTGGTCGACAAGGGAGAGTCGGCGCTGTTCGAGATCGAGCGGGAGCTCGTCGACGAGCGCGACTTTCCGGCCGCGATCCCCGTGCTCGCCGACGTCGGCGACGGCGCGAAGATGCGCCAGGTCTTCGAGCGGTACCGCCCGCACGTCGTCTTCCACGCGGCTGCCTACAAGCACGTCGGCATGCTCGAGGCGAACCCGCTGCAGGCAGTCTCGAACAACGTGCTCGGGACGCGCGCGCTGGCCGAGGTCGCCGTCGAGGCGGGGGTCGAGCGCTTCGTCCTGATCTCCACCGACAAGGCCGCGAACCCGAAGAACGTGATGGGCCAGTCGAAGGCCGTGTGCGAGTGGATCGTCGAGTCGTTCGCGCTGCACCCGGAGGTCGAGACGCGCTTCGTCGCGGTCCGGTTCGGCAACGTGCTCGGGTCGTCCGGGTCGGTGATCCCGATCTTCCGCCGCCAGATCGAGCGCGGCGGACCGGTGACGGTCACGAACCCCGACATGACGCGCTTCTTCATGACGATCCCGGAGGCGTCGTCGCTGGTCGTCCAGGCGGGTGCGATGGGCGGCCGCGGCCAGGTCTACGTGCTCGACATGGGCGAGCCGGTGCGCATCCTCGATCTCGCGAAGCAGATGATCCGGCTCTCCGGGCGGCGCGAGGAGGACATCCCGATCGTCTTCACCGGCTCGCGCGCGGGCGAGAAGGTGCACGAGGTGCTGTGGAACGAGGGCGAGGCGGTCGGCCCGACCTCGCACCCGAAGATCCTGCGGGCGGCGCGGCCGCAGATCGACGCGACGTGGCTCGCCGACGCGCTCGCCGAGCTGGAGCGGCTCGTCGAGGACGGAAACACGCTCGCCGTCGTCGCCAAGCTCGCGTCGATGGCGGCGGAACCGCTGCGCACCGGTCGCGCACCGGTTCTGGAAGACACGTTGCACTGACGTCACAGACGCCGGCAGCAGCGGAGGCTAGGGTGGCTCGGTGGACCCGCTCGACGGCCTGAACGCTCCGAGCAGCGGCGTGCCGCCGAGGCGGTGCGCGGCCCCGTCTGCATCCTCGCGGGCGCAGGCTCCGGCAAGACGACGACGATCACCCGCCGCATCGCGCAGCAGGTCGCGTCCGGCGCATTCGAGGCGGCGCAGATCATGGCGGTGACGTTCACCGACAAGGCGGCCGGCGAGCTACGAGCGCGCCTGGCGGCACTCGGCGTGCGCGGTGTGCGGGCCTCGACGTTCCACTCGGCTGCGCTCCGGCAGCTCCGCCATTTCGCGCCCGACGAGGTCGGGCGGATCCTGCCGTCGAAGGCGCTCGCGCTCCGCCAGATCGCGAACGGCCTGCCGGGCGCGTACCGGTTCCGGCCCGCAGGCGACCTCGCGACCGAGATCGAATGGGCGAAGAACCGGCGCATCGGGCCGGACGAGTACCGCCGGGAGGCCGCCGACCGCGAGCCGCCGATCCCGCTCGACCTGATGCACCGCGTCTTCCGCGACTACGAGCGGCGCAAGGCCGCCGACGGCCTGCTCGACTTCGAGGACCTGCTGGAGCGAACGGTGCAGCTCTTCGAGCGCGACGCCGACGTCTGCGCCACCTTCCGGGCCCAGTACCGCGCGTTCACCGTCGACGAGTACCAGGACGTCAACCTGCTGCAGCAGACGCTGCTCGACCTCTGGCTCGGCGACCGCGACGACCTCTGCGTCGTCGGCGACGACTACCAGTCGATCTACGCGTTCACCGGCGCCGGCCCCGAGCATCTGCTCGGGGTGCCCGGCCAGGTTCCCGAACGCGACCGTCGTGCGCCTCGAGGAGAACTACCGCTCGACGCCGCAGGTGCTCGCGCTTCGCGAACCGGCTCGTGCCGAAGCTCGGCGGCGCAGAGAAGGTGCTGCGCGCCGTGCTGCCCGACGGCCCGGACCCGGTCGCGCGGCCGTTTCCGTCGCCCGTCGAGGAGGGGGCGGCGATCGTCGCGGCGATCAGCGAGTCTCGACGGCCCGCTCGAGGAGGTCGCGATCCTTGCGTCGCACGAACGCGCGACTGACCGACTTCGAGGAGCTGCTGCACGACGCCGGCATTCCCGTTCCAGGGCGTCGTCGCTGCTCGAGCGCGATGCGGCCCGGCGGCTCGTGCGCCGGCTCGAGCGCTCGAACGGCGACGCCGCGGCGGCGGTGCGCGACGCCGGCGCTCGACGCAGGCTGGCTGCCGCAGGATCGCCCGACTCGCTCGGCGAGCGCGAGCTCGTCCGCCAGACCGATCTCGCGCGGCTCGTCTCGCTCGCGGCAGCGTTCGACGGCGACGCTGCGTCCTTCGTCGCCGAGCTTCGCCGCCGCTTCGACCCGGGCGGCGACGGCGCGCGCGGCGTCAACCTGCTCACGCTCCATCGCGCGAAGGGGCTCGAGTTCGACGCGGTGTTCCTCCCGCGTCTGCGCGAGAAGGAGCTGCCGTCGAAGCAGGCGCGGACGCGACGAGGCGATCGCCGAGGAGCGGCGGCTGCTCTACGTCGGGATGACGCGGGCGAAGCGCGTGCTCTGGCTCACGTGGTCGGGTAAGCGCAGCGGTTCCTGCAGGAGCTCGGCGTCGCCGGGGCCGCTGCTTCCGCGCCGCGCGGAGACGCGCCCGCCTGGACGGCGACGGGCGAGCGGCTCCGCGCCTGGCGGCTCGAGCGCGCGAAGGCCGACGGCGTGCCGCCGTACGTCGTCTTCCACGACCGCGTCCTGCACGAGATCGCCGCAGCGCGGCCGTCGTCGCTCGGGCGAGCTCGCACAGATCGCGGGCGTCGGCCCCGCGAAGCTCGAGCGCTACGGCGACGAATTACTGGCGCTGATCGAGCGCTGAGAGCAGCAGGTCGAGCATCAGCTGCGGGTCGCGGCGGATACGGGCCGCGGTCGCCGGGTCGCGCTTGTGCAGCTCGAGCGCGCGCGGATCGGTGAGCGGCCGCAGCCGGTCCTCGCGGATCAGCTGCTCGTCGACGCCGCCGAGCCGGCCGCCGTACGTCGTGTAGACCGGCACGCCGAGTGCGGCCGCCTCGCGGTTCATCGTCCCGCCCGCCGAGACGACGAGGTCGGCGAAGGCGATCAGGCTCTGTGCGTCGACGGCGCGGTCCGGGACGATCACCGACGGCAGCGCGAGCGACTGCACGTAGTCGCGCTGCTCGTCCGTGCGCGGGATCACGAACGCGTGCACGTCGTCGAGCGTCCCGAGGTGCTCGAGCGTCTGCGGGAAGAGCGGGTTCGAGTGCCGGTGGTAGAGCGACACGTCGGGCGGCGGCCGCAGCACGACGAGCACGCGCGTCGCGGTCGATGCCCCAGTCGTCGAGCACCGACTGCGGTCCGGCTCGAAGTCCGAGAGGTAGTACTCCTCCTTCAGGCCCGGGTACTGCTGCAGCTTCGGCGGCATTGCGCCGTAGCGGGCGAGCCGCTCGGGCGGGATCGAGTCGGGGACGACGACGCGCGTCGCGGCGCGGCAGCCGAGCTGGTGCTGCAGCCACGCCCACTCGTAGTCGAACGTCGTCGCGCTCGGGATGCCGAGCCGGCGCGCGGTCATCGTCAGCTCGTGCGAGCCGTGCGCGAGCGCGACGTCGAAGCCGCGGCCTTTCGCCCAGCGCGCGCAGCGCCCTCAGCCGCGCGCGCAGCTGGCGCGCCTTGCCGAGCGACGACCGGCCGCCGTGGTGGCCGATCACCGTCGCCGTCATCCCGTGCGACTCGATCAGCTGCAGCGTCTGCGCGTAGTCGCGCGCGGTGATCTCGACCTCGTGGCCCTGCGCGCGACAGGCGCTCGACGAGCGGCCGGAACACGAGCGGGTGCGCGCTCGCGGTGAAGTCGACCCAGACCTTCATGCGACGACGCCTCGCCAGCGGCGCGTCGCGGCGCGACGCCCTCGACGTGGTGCTCGTACCAGAGCGTGAACGCGAGCAGGCCCCACAGCTGGCGCGACAGGTCGTCGCGGCCGGCGACGTGCGTCGTCGAGCACGCGCGTCGACCGCCTCGCGGCTGCAGGAAGCCCTGGCGGCGCAGCGTCTCCGGCGCGAGCGTCTCGCGCGCGAACGGCTCGAGCTCGCCGCGCAGCCAGGCCGCGGCCGGGATCGAGAAGCCCGCGCTTCCGCCCGTGCACGACCTCGCGCGGCAGCAGCGGCTCGACCGCCTTCCGCAGCAGCCGCTTCTTCGAGAGGCCGCGCACCTTGTGCCGCGCCGGCAGCGAGAACGCGAAGTTGGCGACGACCGTGTCCATGAACGGCACGCGCGCCTCGAGCGACCACGCCATCGACGCGCGGTCGGTCTTCGTCAGCAGGTCGTCGACGAGGTAGAGCCCGAAGTCGACGTCCTGAAGGCGCGTCAGCGAGCTCGTGCCCCTCCGTCTCGGCGAACCGTGCGCGGTGGCGTCGTCGAGCGGGTCGAAGGCGCTCCGCCGGCCGGTCAGCTCGGCGCGCACGTCGGCGCGAGAAGATCTCCTTCCAGCCGTGGTGGCGCTCGAGCGGCGGCAGGTGCGCCGCCGCGCGAAGCGCTTCGCCTTGTAGTCGAAGCTCGCCTTGCGCGTCGAGGACGGCAGGCGCTCGACGAGCGGCCGTGCCAGCGCAGCGACCGGCGCCGACGCGCTCGGCGAGCAGGTCGGCGACGTAGGTGTAGTAGCCGCCGAAGAGCTCGTCGCCGCCTTCGCCCGAGAGCGCGACCTTCACGTCCTCGGCGGCGAGCTTCGAGACGAGGTAGGTCGGCAGCGCCGACGAGTCGGCGAACGGCTCGTCGAACGCCTCGGCGAGCGCCGGCAGCAGGAGCGCCGCGTCGGGTCGCAGCACGAGCTCGCGGTGCACGCGTGCCGTAGCGCTCCGCGACGGCGCGGGCGCCGGCGAGCTCGTCGAACGACGCCTCCTCGAAGCCGATCGAGAACGTGCGCACCGCGCTCCGACGACTCCTCCGCGGCGAGCGCCGCGAGCGGCCCGGAGTCGACGCCGCCGGAGAGCAGCACGCCGACCGGCACGTCGGCGATCAGGTGCGCGCGCACCGAGTCGCGCAGCCGCGCGCGGCACTCCTCGACGAGCTCCGCCTCGTCCTCGTCGTGCGCGTCGGCGAGCGGGCCGGGGCGGGCGAAGCGCTCGAACGTCGTGCGCCCCGTCCTGCCCACGTGAGCGTGTGGCCGGGCGGCAGCTTGCGGATGTCGCGGAAGATCGAGAGCGGCGCCGGGCACGACGTTGAAGGCGAGGAACGCCTCGAGCGCGTCGAGGTCGACGTCGCCGTGCGGCAGCGCGTCGAGCTCGGAGGCGAACGACAGCTCGCCGTCTTCGTCGCGGTAGTAGAGCGGCTTGATCCCGAAGCGGTCGCGCGCGAGCACGAGGCGCCGCGCGACGCGCGTCCCAGACGGCGACCGCGAACATCCCGCGCAGGCGCTCCCACAGGCCGGCCCCCACTCCTCGTAGCCGTGCACGAGCA
This sequence comes from uncultured Actinomycetes bacterium, assembly GCA_963819535.1. Lineage (GTDB taxonomy): Bacteria > Actinomycetota > Thermoleophilia > Gaiellales > Gaiellaceae > PALSA-600. The sequence goes on from CAWFWL010000001.1 coordinate 489,582, forward strand.
CCTCGGTGTCGCAGTGCGTCGCGGAACCGGTGGCCGGCGCGCTCGAGCTCGTGCTGCAGCTCGCGGTAGTTGTAGATCTCGCCGTTCTGGACGACGACGACCGTGCCGTCCTCGTTCGCGATCGGCTGGTCGCCGCCCGTCAGGTCGATGATCGCGAGCCGTCGCGCTGCGATCCCGACCGGGCCGTCGAGGTGCATGCCCTCGGAGTCGGGGCCGCGGTGGCACGAGCGTCGGCCGACATCCGCGCCGAGCCGCTCGCGGTCGACGGCGCCGCGGCCGGAGGCGATCCCGCAGATCCCGCACATGGCGGATCAGTCTAGTGGGCGCCGTGTCAGCGTCTGGCGGAGCACGCGGAGCCCCGTCACGAGCACGGTGCGGAGGTAGAGCCGGACGGAGCGGTCGGCGATCCACTCGAGGTCGTGCGCGAGCTTCTCGGCCATCGACGTCTCGTAGCCGCGACGCACCTGCGCGAAGCCGGTCAGGCCCGGACGCACGACGAGCCGCTGCCAGTACGCGGGCAGGTCGTCGCGCGAGCTCGGCGAAGAAGCGCGGCCGGATCGGGCGCGGCCCGACGAACGACATGTCGCCGCGGAGCACGTTCCAGAGCTGCGGGATCTCGTCGAGCTGCGACAGCCTTCAGCCAGCGGCCGAGCGTCGTCAGCTCGGCGTCCGTTGCGTCGACGAGCTCCTCGCCGAGGTACTGGCCGATCCGGTCCTCGGCGCCCGGCCTGCAGCGTCCGGAACTTGAGCATCGTGAAGAAGCGGCCGCGGCGGCCGACACGCTCGCCGCGGTAGAGGATCGGCCGCCCGCTCGTGACGCAGTGCGAGCAGCGCGATCACGAGCGCGAAGGGGAGCGGCGAGGAGGCCGAAGAGCGTGGCGAGAGCGACGTCGAGCGCGCGGAGCTCGAGCGTCGATGCGGCGGTGCGGCGCGTCGGAGGCGAGGCGCGTGAATCCGCGGACGAGGGTGTTCTCGAGCTGCGGTCGCCGGCGGCTCCGGCGCGGATGCCACGCGATCGATGGTAGACCGTTGGCCTGTGACGATCCTCGGCATCGACCACGTGCAGGTCGCCGCGCCGCCCGGCTGCGAGGCCGAGGCGCGCGCGTTCTACGGCGGGCTGCTCGGGCTGGCGGAGCTGCCGAAGCCGGAGGCGCTGCAAGCGCGGGGCGGCTGCTGGTTCCGTGCGGGCGCGCACGAGCTGCACGTCGGGGTGGAGGAGCCGTTCGCGCCGGCGCGCAAGGCGCATCCCGGCTTCGTCGTCGACGACCTCGCCGCCCTGGCCGCCCGCCTGCGCGCCGAAGGCATCGAAGTGACGCCGGACGAGTCGCTCGCCGGCGTCGAGCGAGCCTACGTCGCCGATCCGTTCGGCAACCGCCTCGAGCTGCGGCAGGCCTGAACTCGCGAACCTCGTTCGAACCTCGTCGGAACGAGGTTCGAGGGTGCTGCGAGGGAGAGCCGCAAACTCTCGAACGTGGTTCGAACCTCGGTCGAACGAGGTTCAGGTGTGAAAAGTGTGTGCCAATCGACGCTGAACTCTGGCGCTCCGCACACGCCGCCTCCATCCTCGATCGCGTGGGCAGCATCCCTCGCGAACAATCTGCCGGCCTCTACCACGTGGCGGCCCGGTCGAACGCGGAGGAGCAGATCTTCCGCGACGAACGCGACTACATCTCGGGGATCTCGATCCTCGCCGAGCTCGTCGGGGGCGACGCCCTCGAATGTCACGAGTTCTGCTTCATGCCGACGCACTACCACCTCCTCGCCACGTTCGAGGACGGCGGGATTTCCAAGGCTCTGCAGCGCATGAATCGGCGCTACGCGGGTGGCTTCAATCGGCGCCATGGCCGGCGGGGCCGAGTGTTCGACTCTCCGTACGCCTCCGTCCTCGTCGAGGACGAGCGCCACCTTCTCTGGCTGGCGCGATACATCGCGAACAACCCGTCGAAGCGGCCGTGGCCGTATTCGAGCCATGACGCCTACTTCTCGTTCGTCGATCCTGCGCCCCTGATCGAGGCCTTCGGTTCCGAGCGTCGCTGGCGCGAGTTCACTTCGCACCCGTGAACCTCGTTCGAACGAGGTTCACGGGTCCCGGCGCCCCCGCGCGAACGTGGTTGGAACGAGGTTCCAACGAGGTTCGAGGGGTAGCGGTTCAGCTATAAGTATCTGTTATGGATACGCGGCAGTTGCAGGCGTTCTGCGAGGTCGTCGAGCGGCGGTCGTTTTCGCAGGCGGCGGAGCGGCTCGGGGTGACCCAGCCGGCGGTCAGTCTGCAGGTGCGGTCGCTCGAGAAGCGGCTCGGGACGCAGCTCCTCGACCGCTCCGGGCGGCGGGTGGAGCCCACCGAGGCGGGGCTGAAGCTCTACCGCGGCGCGCAGCGACTGCTGCAGCTCGAGGACGAGATCGTCGGCGAGCTGCAGCAGGGGGCGACCGGCGAGCTCGAAGGTGCGTTCGAGATCGGCGCCTCGACCGGACCCGGCGGTGTCGTGCTCGCGCAGCTCCTCTGCCAGTTCGCCGAGGAGCACCCGCACCTGCACGTCGCCTTGAGCGTCTTCGACACCCAGACCGTCGTCGAGCGCGTCGCCGACCGCACGCTGCAGCTCGGCGTGGTCGGCGCCGCGCCGCGGCACAGAGGCGTCGAGTACGAGCCGTTCGTCCGGGACACCGTGATCCTCGCCTGCCCGCCCGGGCACGCATTCGGCGGCCGGACGATCTCGCTCGACGAGCTGAAGGCCGAGACGCTGATCGTGATGCAGGAAGGCGCAGGCGTCCGGCAGATGATCGACGACGAGCTGCACCGCGCCGGCCTCCGCCTCAAGGACCTCCACGTGCGGCTCGAGCTCGGGCTGCAGGAGTCGGTGACGAGCGCCGTCCGCGGCGGCTACGGCGTCACGTTCATCTCGCGCTCGTCCGTCGAGAACGACCTGGCGGCCGGCACGCTCGTCGAGGCGCGCGTGCGCGAGCTCGAGCTCGAGCGGGAGATCTACCTCGTCCGCTCCGCCGGACGCGCGGAAGCGCGGGCGGCGCGGGCGTTCGTCGAGTTCGCCAGGCAGCGCCTGCCCTCGTGATCGTCCGCTGGTCGCTCGCCGAGCTTCCCGACGCGCTCGCCGAGGCGGGCATCCGGCGACCGTTCCTGATCGCGAGCACGCGCTGGAACGAGCTCGACCTGCCGCCGCACGCCGGCCGCGCGACGGAGGTCCCATCCGAGAGCGTCGACGTGCCCGCGGCGGCCGACGGCATCCTCGCCGTGGGTGGCGGCTCGGCGATCGACACCGGCAAGCACGCCTCTGCCGAAACCGGGCTGCCGGTCGTGCACGTCCCGACGACGTACTCCGGGGCCGAGTGGACGACCTTCTACGGGATCCGCTCGCCGGACCGCCGCATCCAGGGCGGCGGGGCCGGAGCCCACCCGGTCGCGGTCGTCTACGACGTCGACCTCACGCTCGACCTGCCGTCGGCAGAGACGGCCGGCACCGCGCTGAACGCGCTCGCCCACTGCGCCGAGGCGCTCTACGTCCGCGGCCGGTCGGCCGAAGGCGACGAGCAGGCGCTGGCCGGCGCGCCGTTGATCGCCGACGCGCTGCCCCGCGTCCTCGAAGCCCCGCACGACCGCGACGCACGCGGCGACCTGCTGCGCGGCGCGGCGCACGCGGGACACGCGCTCGGCCTCGCCGGCCTCGCGCTCGCCCACGCGATGGCGCAGGCGCTCGGCGGCACCTACGGGCTGCCGCACGGCGCGATGAACGCGCTCTGTCTGCCGCCGGCGCTCGAGTTCAACCGTGCACTCGTGCCGGCAGAAGTGGCGCGATTTGGTGGGGCCGTGGGCGGCGACCCCGTCGACCGCGCCCGCGCGCTCGCACGCCTCGGCGGCTTCGAACGGCTCAGGGACTTCGGCGTGCCGCAGGAAGATCTGCCGAGCGTGGCGGCGGCCGCAGCGGCGCGCGCGGGCAACCTCGCGAACCCGCGGCCGGCGACTCCCGCAGAGATCGAGCGGCTGCTCGCGTCGATCTGGTGACGCGGCTCAGTCCTGCTGGAGGTACGTCAGCACCGCCAGCACACGCCGGTGATCGGTCCCGGTCTGCGGGAGGTCGAGCTTGGTGAAGATGCTCGCAATGTGTTTCTCGACCGCGCCGACGCTGAGGACGAGCGTCGCCGCGATCGCGGCGTTCGACCGGCCCTCGGCCATCAGCCCGAGTACCTCGAGCTCGCGCTTGGTCAGCCGTTGCAGCGGCCCCTTCGCGTGGCGGCGTGAGAAGAGCTGTGCGACGACCTCCGGGTCGAGCGCGGTCCCGCCCTCGGCGACGCGCCGCACGGCGTCGACGAACTCGTCGACGTTCATGATCCGGTCCTTCAGCAGGTAGCCGAGCCCGCCGCCGCCCTCTGCGAGCAGCTCGGTCGCATAGGTGTGCTCGACGTACTGCGAGACGACGAGGATCGCCAGCTCCGGCATCGTGCGGCGGAGCTCGAGCGCCGCCTTCAGCCCCTCGTCACGAAACGTCGGCGGTAGCCGGATGTCGACGATCGCGATGTCGGGGCGCTCCCGGCGCGCAGCGTGGATCAACGCGTCTCCGTCGGCGACCGCGTCGACGACGTCGAAGCCGTTGTCGCGCAGCAGCCGGACGAGGCCGTCCCGGAGCAGCGCGAGGTCTTCGGCGATCAGGACGCGCACGGCAACTCCGCGCGCAGCGTGGTCCCGCCGTCGGACGGGCTGACGACGAGCAGCGTCCCGTCGAGCGCCTCGACACGACGGCGGAGCCCGACCAGACCCGAGCCCAACGGGTCTGCTCCGCCCCGGCCGTCGTCCGTCACCTCGACGACGAGCGACTTCGGCCGCCTGACGATCCGCACCTCCACCCGGCTGGCGTCGGCGTGCTTGGCCGCATTCGTGAGCGCCTCGGCGGCGACGAAATACGCGGCGCTCTCCACCGCCGCCGCCGGCCGGTCGGGAACATCGGCCGTCACGATCACGGGAATCGCGCTCCGGTCGGCAAGTGCCGAGATCGCAGCCTCGAGCCCGCGATCGGTGAGCACGGGCGGGTGGATCCCCCGCGCGAGGTCACGCAGCTCGCGGAGGGCCTCCTCGATCCCCGCTCTCGCCTCACTGACGAGCTCGCGTGCACCCACAGGATCGGCCGCCAGCTTTTGCTCGGCCATGCCGAGGTTCATCCCGAGCGCGACAAGCCGCGCCTGCGCGCCGTCGTGCAGGTCGCGTTCGATCCGGCGAAGCTCGCTCTCCTGCACGTCGACGGCGCCTGCCCGCGACGTCTCGAGCGTCTCGATCCGCTCTTCCAGCTCCGACCGCCGCGCCCGCACTAGACCGACGTGCAAGGCGAGGAGCCCACCGAGCGCGACGCTCGGCCAGATCGGCCAGAAGTAGCCGCCTCCAGCGGCAGCCCAGATCAGGACGAAGAAGACGGCGAACGACGCGGTCACGCCGCGCGTGCACCAGCTCGCGTCGTTCCGCTCGCATATGCGACCGAGGCATGCAGCGCGAGCGGCAGCCCCAACGCGATGATGGGCCAGACGGGCCAGAACGTCCCGCCCAGCGGCAGCCAGACGACGACGAGCGCAGCGACGACCACGGCCGTCGCCAGGGCGTGGAGCCGCAGCGTGCGCGGATTCGGCACGCCGGTCGCGGTCGGGTCGCTGCCGTCTCGCCGCGAGCAGCGACTCGGCGGCGCGCCGCCAGACCGACGCGAGCGGCCGGACGACGTGCAGCGCCAGGACCAGCCCGACGACACCGAGCGGCACGACCAGCACCGCCTTCTGCAGCGTGTCGATCCGCGGGAAGTCGGCGTTCGCCTGGGTCCACCGGTAGTAGATCGGCAACCCGATCACGTACAGGGCGCTGCCGAGCACGGAGAACACGGCGATCCCGAGTGGTCCCCCCACGAGCAGGCGCAGCACCAAGTAGCTCTGCTGGCGCCAGAAGGCCCGGTCGCCGAGCACCGCAGTGCCGCGACGCCAGAAGCCGCGGCCACCCGCCGAGAGCTGCTGGGCGCCGGTGTGGGCAGCCAGCAGCTCGCGCGCGAGGAACGCCTCCCAGGCGGCGATCGCTCCGACCGCCGCCCGGAAGCCGATCAGCACCGCGACGACCGCGGGCGTGATCGCGAGCGCCAGCGTCAGCGACCAGCCGGCGACCAGCAGCGCACCGCCGATCGCGGCAGACGGGACGGCCGTCGCCAGGAAGAGCAGCGACCGGTAGGTCGCTGCCTCCCTGAGCGGCTGGAGGAGGGCGGTCACCGGTCGACCTCCGTGAGCGCGCGCGACGGCTCGAGGCTCAGCCTCGGCAGCCGCTCGAAGGCGCGCGGGAGATACCAGTTCGCCCGTCCGAGCAGCTTCATCGTCGCCGGCAACAGCACGCCGCGGATGATCGTCGCATCCAGGAGCACCGCCACGGCGAGCCCGAAGCCCATCTGCTTGATCCCGAGGTCGCTGAGCGTCGCGAAGATCGCGAACACGGCGACCATCACCAGCGCCGCCGACGTGACGGTGCCGGCCGTCGTGCGGATGCCACGCTCGACCGCCTGATTCGTCGGCACGCCGCGGTCGACGAGCTCCTTGATCCGGCTGACGATGAACACGTGGTAGTCCATCGAGAGTGCGAACAGCACGACGAACAGGAACACCGGGAGCCACGTGACGACTCCGCCGTTCGAGTGGAACCCGAGCAGCCCCTGCAGGTGGCCGTACTGGAAGACCCAGACCAGCACCCCGTACGCGGCAGCGACCGACAGGAGGTTCAGCGCAATCGCGGTCAGCGGGACGACGACCGAGCGGAACGTCACGAGCAATAGCAGGAACGCCAGCCCCAGCACGAAGGCGAGGACGTACGGGAAACGCTCCTTCATCGTCTGGGCGAAGTCGTGGTCGCCTGCGGTCGCCCCGGTCACCGCCTGGTCGACGCCGGACAGCTGTCCGATCGTGTTCGGGATGACCGTGCTCCGGAGAACAGACAGCGCGTGCATCGACTGAGCGTTCTCGCCGTCGCCGCGGAGCGGGATCTCGACCCGGGCGATCGTGTGCGACGGGTTGACCCGGACCTGAACCGGCCCGACCATCGTCCCGGATGCGACCGCCTGCCGCTCGAGCGCCGAGATCGCGGCCCGCACGCGCGGCGCGTCGACGTTCGGTGCCTTGACGACGACGACGGCGGGTTGCTGCGCGCCCGGGAACGCCGTGTCGATCTTCGAGAACGCGGAGACCACGGGGATGCTCTTCGGCAGGTCCTTCGGCCCCGGCAGCTTCGTGTGGATGTTCAGGACCGGCAGTGCGAGCACGACGAGCAGCCACGTCGAGCCCAGCGCCGACACCCACGGATGCCGCAGCACGGGCCGAAGCACCGCGTCCCAGAGGCGTGAGTTGGAGCTGTCGCCCTTCAGGCGCTGCAGCACCGTCTTGCGGTCGCGGATCCGCGCGAGCAGCCGTACGTCGATCCGTGCGAACCGGAGCAGCCGGTGCAGCACTGCTGCGAGGACGCCGAAGACGCCCCGCTCGATGCGGTCGCCCAGCTTGCCGAGCAAGGCCGGCAGCACAGTCAGCGAGCCGATCATCGCGCTTGCGACGACGACCATCGACGCGATGCCGAGTGACGTGAAGATCGCCGAGCCCGAGATGAGCATCGCTGCCATCGCGATCAGGACGGTCGCGCCGGAGACCAGCACGGCGAGGCCGGACGTGGCGCCGGCGCGGGTGATCGCCTCCGTACCCGACCGGCCCGCTCGCCGCTCCTCGCGCTCGCGCTTCACGTAGAAGAGCGAGTAGTCGACCCCGACCGCCATCCCGATCAGCAGGATCACCGACGACGCCGCGTCGGTCGCATGCCAGGCGTGGCTCGTCAGCGCATCGAGGCCGATCGAGGCGAGCACGGCCGAGAACGCCAGCAGCACAGGGATGCCGGCGGCGACGAACGCGCCGAAGGCGAAGAGCAGGATCAGGAACGTGATCGGCAGCGAGAGCTGCTCGGCCCGCTGCAGATCGCTGTTGATCCTGTCGCTGACCTGATGCTCGCCGCTGGCGTCGCCGGATTCGACGATCGTGTATCCCGGTGAGCCCCGCTGGAGGTTCGCCACGCTGTTCAGGACGGGCTGGACCCGGTCGGCCGCGGTCGACGAGTCGCCGCGCAGCGTGACGTTGACCAGCATCGAGTGCCCGTCCTTCGAGGTGAGAGGCGCGCGGACCTTCAGCACCTGGGGCTGCGAGCGCAGGCGGGCGGTGACGTGTCGCACGGTCGCCGCGAACGCCGCGTCGCTCGTCCGTGCGCGTGCGTTCTGCACGAGGACGCTCTCGCCGGCCGGCTGCACGAAGCCGGCGTCGGCGAGGAGCGCCTCCGCGCGGGCCGTCTCGCCGGTCGACTGCTCGGAATCCGAGAGGCCGACCTTGCCGGCGACCATCCCGGCGCCGACGGCGACGGCCACGAACGCCAGCCAGGCGAGCGTCGCGGTCTTCCAGTGGGCCGCGCTCCAGTGTGCGGCCCGGGCAGTGAGATTGCGGTGCATGTTTCCCTCCGTCTTGTCGGTTTGACCTCGTGCTTCGAGGCTGCCGGGCCGAGGGAGGCGCCGAAATGGGACGGGCTGGTGTCTCGGGTGGGGCTAACCCCCGTGTCCCGTTCCGCACCTGAGCGGTGAACAATTCATAAGTTCTACTAATCTCAGGTATGGTTTCCGCTGTGGAGACAGCGGTCGCCCCCTTCGACGTGCTCGTGATCGGCAGCGGCGCTTCCGGGCTCGCTGCCTCCGTCTCGGCCGAGCGTGCGGGAGCACGCGTGGCGCTGGCGACGAAGGGCTCGCTACAGGCCAACAACTCCTCGAAGGCGCAGGGCGGCATCCAGGCGTCGTTCGGCGCCGACGACTCGCCGGAGCAGCACGCCGAAGACGTCTGGCGCTCTTCGCACGAGACGGCCGACATGCGGCTCGTCGAGGTGCTGACGGGCGACGCGCAGTCGGCGATCCACTGGCTGGAGGAGCTCGGCGTCGAGTTCACGCGCGACAACGGCGGCTACCGGCTCGCGCGCTGCGGCGGCGCCACCGCGAAGCGCCTCCTCCAGGTGGGCGACCGGACGGGCCACGCGATCACCAAGGGCCTCCGCGAGGCCTGGGAGGCCGGGTCCGGCACGAGCTTCACGAACGCGCCGCTGCGCGAGCTCGAGGAGACGGACGGGCGCTGGCGCGCGCGTGTCGGCGACCACGTCGTCGAGGCGGGCACGGTCGTGCTCGCTGCCGGCGGCCGCTGTTACGCGGAGGCCGAACGGATCGGCGAGCTCTCGACGAACCACCCGAACGCGACCGGTGAGGTGACCCAGATCGCGCTCTCGCTCGGCGCCGAGGCGCGCGACCTCGATGCGCTGCAGTACCACCCGAACGGCGGCGCCTGGCCGCCGAACATGCAGGGCTACTCGATCCCCGAGACGACCCGCGCCTACGGGGCCGTGCTCGTCAACGCCGACGGCGAGGAGTTCACCGACTCGCTCGGCCCGCGCGACCAGGTCAGCCAGGCGATCTTCGACGAGGTCGCGAAGGGCAATGGCACGACGACGCCCGACGGGCGCCCGGCGGTCTACCTCGACACGACGCGCATCCCCGAGGACGACGCCGACGTCTCGCTGCCCTACATGCTCCGCCGCTATCGCGGCTCCGGGATCGACCCGCTGAAGGAGCGCATCCTCACGTACCCGGTGCTCCACTACCAGAACGGCGGCCTCGTGATCGACACCGATGCCGCGTCGACGGTCGAGGGCATCTACGCCTGCGGCGAGATCGCCGGAGGCACGCACGGCCGCAACCGCATGATGGGAAACAGCCTGCTCGAGTGTGTCGTCTTCGGACGGAGAGCCGGTCGAAACGCATCCGAGAAAGCTAGGAGCTGAGTTGACGATCGACATCGACACCGACCTGCAGCACGCGGTCGAGGACGCCGCCGCGCATCTCTACGTCTGGGCGCTCAAGGACATCCCGCAGGACCTCCGCGACGCGCTCGCAGCCGCGCGCGACCGTGAGACCTCGGTCCCGGGCAAGCGCGTGCTGGAGGTGATCCACCGCAACGTGAGCATCGCCGACGGCGAGAAGAACCTCGTCTGCCAGGACACCGGCATCGCCGTCTACCACGCGAAGGTCGGCGAGCACTTCCCGCTGCACCCGGCGCGGATCTACGAGGGGCTGCGCGACGGCACGGCGCGCGCAACGATCGAGCATCCGCTGCGCTCGAACGCCGTGCACACGATCACCCGCGAGAACACCGGGCCGAACATCGGCTACCGCCTGCCGATCGTGCACTGGGAGTTCATCGCCGACTGGGACGGGCTCGACGTGAAGTGCGTGCCGAAGGGCTCGGGCTCCGAGAACATGAGCTTCCTCAAGATGTGCGTTCCCGCCGACGGCGTCGAAGGGCATCAAGCAGGTTCGTGCTCGAGTCGATCGTCGGCGCCGGCGGCAAGCCGTGCCCGCCGGGGATCGTCGGCGTCGGCATCGGCGGCTCCGCCGACTACGCGATGCACCTCGCGAAGGAGGCGATCATGCGCCCGATCGGGACGCGCAACCCGGACCCGCTCGTCGCGCAGCTCGAGGACGAGCTCTTCGGCCTGCTCAACGAGACCGGCATCGGGCCGATGGGCCTCGGCGGCGACGTCACCGTCCTGCAGTGCCACATCGAGCACGCCGACACCCACATGACCCTGAACCCCGTCGCCGTCAACTACCAGTGCTGGGCGGCGCGCCGCGCCTCGGCCCACATCGGCGCCGACGGCTCCATCGACTACGACCGGGAAGCGTAGGAGACGACATGGCGACCCACGAAGTCACGTTCCCGATCACCGACCCGCAGGAGATCCTGAAGCTGCGCGCCGGCGACGAGGTGACGGTGCAGGGCCACATCATCGGCATCCGCGACCGCACCCAGATCCGCATCTTCGACCAGGGCGTCGAGCCGCCGATGGATCTCGGCGGCGCGTTCCTGCTGCACACCGCCCCGAACGTGCGCAAGGTCGGCGGAGGGGAAGTACGAGAAGATCTGCATCGGCACGACGACGTCGCGCGCGCATGGTGCGGTTCACCGAGCCGCTCGGCCGCCAGTACGGCGTGCGCGCGATCTGCGGCAAGGGCGGCTTCCCCGACGAGGCGATCGAGCCGATGCACGAGCTCGGGATGGTCTACTTCGCGATCGTCGGCGGCGCCGCTGCGCTCGAGACGACGCAGATCGAGGAGATCGAGGAGGTGCTCTGGGAGGAGCTGATGCCCGAGTGCCTCTGGAAGTTCCGCGTCAAGGACTTCGGCCCGCTCACGGTCGGGATCGACGCGCACGGCAACTCGCTCTACCACGACGTGCAGACCCGCGCCCTCGCGAAGCTGGAGGAGCTCTATGCCCGCCTTTGATCTCAACCTGAACCGGCACCTCGGCCTGACGCACGTGATCGACAAGGGGCTCGGCCCGCGCGCCTGGGAGGACGTGCTCGAGGTCGCGGGCGACTACATCGTCGATCGTCAAGCTCGGCTGGGGCACGGCGTACGTCACGAAGAACCTCGAGCGCAAGCTCGACGTGCTGCGCGACAAGCCCGTCGTGATCGGCGGCACGTTCTTCGAGGTCGTCTACGTCAAGGACTCAGCTCGACGAGTACAAGCAGTGGCTGACCGACCTCGGGCTCACGCACGTCGAGATCTCCGACGGCACGGTCGAGATCCCGCGCGAGCGCAAGCTCGAGCTGATCGCCGACTTCGCCCGCGACTTCACCGTGCTCTCCGAGGTCGGCTCGAAGGACTCCGACGGTCGTGTTCGCGCCGTACGAGTGGGTCGAGTGGATCAAGGAGGAGCTCGAAGCCGGCGCCTGGAAGGTGATCACCGAGGCGCGCGAGGGCGGCACGGCCGGGATCTTCCGCTCCGACGGCGAGATGCGCACCGGGCTCGATCGACGAGATCGCGCACGTCGATCGACGTCCAGCGAACATCATCTTCGAGGCGCCGACCAAGGCGTGCGCAGGCGTGGTTCGTGAAGCAGTTCGGGCCCTCGGTCAACCTCGGCAACATCCCGCCCGACGAGGTCATCCCGCTCGAGACGCTCCGGCTCGGGCTGCGCGGCGACACGCTGAAGGAGGTGCTGCTCGATGGCGGCACGCGCGTTCACGCTTCCTGACGCCGCGGCCGTCGAGGCGATGACCGCCGAGGAGGTCGTCGCGCTCTGCGTCGCCGAGTTCCCCGGCACGGTCGCGCTCGCCTGCTCCTTCCAGAAGGAGGAGACGGTGCTGCTCGACATGCTGTTCGCGCTCGAGCCGAACGCCCGCGTCTTCGCGATCGACACGCACTACCTCTTCCCGGAGACGTACGAGCTCTGGCGCGAGGTCGAGCAGCGGTACCGGACGAAGGTGGAGGTGTTCGAGGGCCCGAGCCCCGAGGCGCTGGCCGCAACCCACGGCGAGGAGCTGTGGGAGCGCGAAGCCCGACCTCTACCTCGCGATCGCCAAGGTCGAGCCGCTGGTCCGAGCGCTGGGCGGCCTCGACGCGTGGATCACCGGCATCCGCCGCGACCAGTCGCCGACGCGCGCGAGCGCGCCGAAGCTCGGCTGGGACGCAGCGCACGAGCTGTGGAAGGCGAACCCGCTCGCCGACTGGAGCGACGACGACTGCTGGGCGTACATCCGCGAGCGCGGGCTGCCCTACAACCCGCTGCACGACCGCGGCTACGAGTCGATCGGCGACTCGCACTCGACGACCCCCGGCGCCGGCCGCGACGGCCGCTGGGCCGGCTCGGCACGCACCGAATGCGGCCTGCACACCGAGTCGCCCGCATGACGATCACGACGACCCGCCGCACGCTCTCCCATCTCGACGAGCTCGAGTCGGAGGCGATCCACATCATGCGCGAGGTCGCTGCCGAGCGCGAGCGGCCCGTGCTGCTCTTCTCCGGCGGCAAGGACTCGATCGTGATGCTGCGGCTCGCCGAGAAGGCGTTCCGGCCGGCCAGGTTCCCGTTCCCGGTGATGCACGTCGACACGGGCCACAACTTCCCCGAGGTGATCGAGTACCGCGACCGCCGCGTCGCGGAGCTCGGCGAGCGGCTCGTCGTCGCGAGCGTGCAGGAGTCGATCGACAGCGGCCGCGTCGCAGGATCAGACCGGACCGCGCGCCTCGCGCAACCAGCTGCAGACGACGACGCTGCTCGACGCGATCGAGGAGCACCAATTCGACGCCGCGATGGGCGGCGCCCGCCGCGACGAGGAGCGCGCCCGCGCGAAGGAGCGCATCTTCAGCTTCCGCGACGACTTCGGCCAGTGGAACCCGCGCGCCCAGCGTCCCGAGCTCTGGAACCTCTACAACGCGCGCATCCGCAAGGGCGAGCACATCCGCGTCTTCCCGATCTCGAACTGGACGGAGCTCGACGTGTGGCAGTACGTGGCGCGCGAGAACCTCGAGCTGCCCTCGATCTACTTCTCGCACGAGCGCGACGTGTTCCGGCGCGACGGGATGCTCTACGCCGCCTCCGACTTCGTCGAGCGCTTCCCGGACGAAGAGCCGTTCACAGCGACCGTTCGGTTCCGCACGGTCGGCGACATGACCTGCACCGGCGGAGTCGTGAGCATCGCGGCCACCATCGACGAGGTCGTGACCGAGATCGCCGCGACGCGCGTCACCGAGCGCGGCGAGACCCGCGCCGACGACCGCGTGTCCGAAGCCGCGATGGAGGACCGGAAGCGCGTTGGCTACTTCTAAGGAGTTCCTCGACGCCGAACTGCTGCGCATCGTCACGGCCGGCTCGGTCGACGACGGCAAGTCGACGCTGATCGGCCGGCTGCTCTACGACACGAAGCAGATCCTCGTCGACCAGCTCGAGCACATCGAGGACGCCTCGCGCCGTCGCGGCCACGACTACGTCGACCTGGCGCTGCTCACCGACGGCCTTCGCGCCGAGCGCGAGCAGGGGATCACGATCGACGTCGCGTACCGCTCGTTCGTCACGCCCCGGCGGCGCTTCCAGCTCGCCGACGCGCCCGGCCACGTGCAGTACACGCGCAACATGGTCACCGGCGCCTCCACGGCCGACGTCGCGGTCATCCTCGTCGACGCCCGCAAGGGCGTGATCGAGCAGACCCGCCGTCACTCGTACATCGTCTCGATGCTCGAGCTGCCGCACGTGGTCTACGCGGTGAACAAGATGGATCTCGTCGACTTCTCCGAGGAGCGGTTCGACGAGATCGTCGCGCGAGCTCGAGGCGTTGAGCGCCCAGCTCGGCCTGCGCGATCCGACGCCGATCCCGGTGTCGGCGCTGAAGGGCGACAACGTCGTCGATCGCACCGAGGCGATGCCGTGGTACGACGGCCCGACGCTGCTCGAGTACCTCGAGACGGTCGAGCTCGCCGGCGACCGCAACCACGAGGACAGGCGCTTCGCTGTGCAGTGGGTCGATGCGCCCGATGGCCGACTCGCACCACGACTACCGCGGCTACGCGGGTCAGGTTGCGGCCGGCGACTGGCATCCCGGCGACGAGGTCGTCGTGCTCCCGTCCGGCCAGCGCAGCCGTGTCGTCGCGATCGACTGCGGCGACGGCGAGCTCGACGAGGCGCTGCCGGGCCAGTCGGTGACGATCCGGCTCGCCGACGACGTCGACGTCTCGCGCGGCGACCTGATCGCCGACGCCGTCGATCCGCCGATCGCCGCGCGCGAGCTCGTCGCGCGTGTGTGCTGGATGACCGAGCGGCCGCTCGAGGACAAGGCGCGGCTGCTCGTCAAGCAGACGACGCGCACCGTGCCCGCCCGTGTCGACGAGGTGCTCTCCGTCGTCGAGATCGAGACGCTCGAGGACAGGCCGTCGCCGGGCCGGATGGAGCTGAACGACCTCGGCGTCGTCCGCTTCCGGCTGGCCGAGCCGCTGGTCGTCGATCCGTACGTGCGCAACCGTTTCACGGGTGCGTTCATCCTGATCGACGAGGCGACGAACGACACCGTCGGCGCCGGCATGGTGGTCGAGGCCGCGTGACGCGCAGCGCCGATCCGTACCGCGACCTCACCGTGATCGACTCGCGCGCCCCGCGCACGAACCAGGCGGTGATCGGCGTGCTTGCTGTCGTGGCGGTCGCGACCGGCTGGTGGTGCCTCCTCGCGCTGCTCGCCGCCCAGCTCGCGGTCGGCCTCACCGTCGGCCGCCGCTATTGCCTCCCGTGCCTGGCCTACTTCGAGCTGATCCAGCCGCGCTTCGGCGAGGGGCCGCTCGAGGACTCGCGCCCGCCCCGGGCGGCAAACGTCGTCGGTCTCGTCGTGCTGGCGAGCGGGGCGGTCGCCTATGCCCTCGGGTACACAACCGCCGGCGCCGCGCTCGGATTGCTCGTCGCAGGGCTCGCGCTGCTCGCGGCGCTCACAGGCTTCTGCACGGGCTGCGAGGCGTACAAGCTCGCGTGCCTGCTGCGCGGTCGCCCGTTCGTGTCGTGTCCGATTCCGGGCGTGCGCGGGTGACCTGGGAGCTCTCGATCGCCGGCCTCGCGGTCGGCGTCCTCGTCGGCATGACCGGGATGGGCGGCGGCAGCCTGATGACGCCGATGCTGATCCTGCTCTTCGGCTTCGATCCGAAGACGGCCGTCGGCACCGACATCCTGCACGGGGCGGTGTTCAAGTCGTTCGGCGCCGTGCGCCACCGCCAGCTCGGCAACGTGCACGTCCCGCTCGCGCTCTGGATGCTCCTCGGCTCGGCGCCGCTGTCGCTGGTCGGCGTGCAGATCGCGAGCTCGTTCTCGGACGGCACCCAGTCGGCGATGGGGCGGGTCGTGGGCGGCGCGTTGATCGCGGGCGGCATCGGCTTCGCGATCAAGACGTTCGTGCGCGGCCGCTCGACCGACGCGCCGTTGCACCTCGACACGCGCCAGAAGGTGATCGCGATCATCATCGGCGCGAGCTGCGGCTTCGTCGTCGGGCTCACATCGGTCGGCTCCGGGACGTTCTTCGGGCTCGCGATGCTGCTCGTCTACCCGCTCTCGGCCCGCCGGATCGTCGGCACCGACCTGCTGCACGCCTCGCTCCTGCTCTGGGTCGCCGGCGCCGGCCACCTGTTGCACGGCAACGTCAACCTGCACGCCATGCTCTGGCTGCTCGTCGGCTCGATCCCGGGCGTCCTCGTCGGGTCGCACCTCTCGGTGCGCGTGCCCGAGCGTTCGCTCCGGATCGCGTTCGGCTTCGTCCTGATCCTGTCCGGGATCAAGCTCGTCGGCCTGCCCGCTGCGACGCTGATCATCGAGATCGCGATCGGACTGGGCGCGCTCGCGCTCTGTGCCTGGCTCGCACTGCAGCTGCGCCAGCGCCGGCTGCCTGCGCACGACGCCGCATAGAATCGCCCGGCGTGGCCCGGGTCCTGTCGACGGCGGTCGTCCTCGCCCTGCTCGCGGCGACTGCAGGCGCGTTCGTGGTCACGGAGGGTGCGAAGCTCGAGAAGTCGCCGGTCGCCGGCACGAAGGTCGACCGGGTCTTCTCGCCCGCGAGCGCGCTCCCGAGCAAGAAGAACGCCCATGTCCGGTTCCGGCTCCGCACGCGCGAGCGGCTCGAGGTCTGGATCGAGGACGCGAAGGGGCGGCGCATCTCGGTGCTCCTCTCGAATCGCAGCGCGCCCGCAGGGACGAGGTTCGACCTCGTCTGGGACGGCTTCTCGCCGAGCGGTGTCATCTTCCCCGATGGGGTCTACAAGCCGGTCGTCAAGCTCGAGCGCTCGCACCGCACGCTCGTCCTCCCGAACCCGATCCGGCTCGACACGAAGCCGCCCGTGATCACGGTGCGGAAAGTGCCGCACGCGATCATCTCGCCGGACGGCGACGGCCACAGGGACGTCTTCCGCGAGACGTACCACGTCGCCGAGCCCGCCCACGCGATCCTGAGCGTCCGCGGCCAGCGGGTCGAGTACACGCTCGGTCAGAAGCCGACCGGCCGGCTCGTCTGGAACGGCAAGCTCGGCAAGCCGGCGAGGCCGGCGCACCCCGGGATGTACGTCTTGCGGGCGAGCGCCGTCGACCGCGCGGGCAACCAGTCGACGCCGTACGTGTTCGCGATCGTTCAGGTCCGATACGTGGCGCTGGCGCGCACGCGCGTCGTCGTCGCGCCGGGCCGTCGCTTCTTCCTGCGCGTGTCGACGGACGCGCCGACGGTGAGTTGGCGGCTGCACGGCCGCTCGGGCGTCGCCCGCAAGGGAACACTGCGGCTGCGCGCGCCGAAGACGCCCGGTGTCTACCACCTGTTCGTGACCGCGGCCGGACACTCCGCGACCGCCACGGTCGTCGTCGGATGAGCAGCGCGGCGGCCCAGATCTTCGGCGCCGTCGGCGCGCTCGGCCTCGCGCTGTTGCTGGTCGCGGCGCGGCGCGATCTGCGGATCGCCGGCCTCGCGGCCTGGGCGATCGGCGCCGGCGGCCTGGTCGCGTACCTCGCGCCGCACGGGCACCACCGGGTGCTCTTCGCCGCGGCGGTCGTTGGCGTCGCCGCGGCGCTCGGCGGGGCGTGGATCGTGCTCCGCGTTCCGTGGCTGCTCGCGCTTGCCACGCTCGCGTGCGTCCCTGCGCGGATCCCCGTGCACGTCGGCTCGACGCAGGCGAACCTCCTGCTGCCCTTCTACGGGGTCGTCGCCGTGGCGGCCATCGCGTTCGCATGGCAGCTCGCGGGCGACGACCGGCGTTTCCGGGAGCTGGGGCCGATCGCCTGGCCGCTCGGCCTGTTCGTCGGCTGGGAGGGGCTCTCGTTCCTCTGGACGAAGGACGTGCGCCAGGGCGCGATCGAGCTGCTCTTCTTCGTCCTCCCGTTCGGGCTGGTCGCGATCGCCCTGGCCCGGCTGCCGTGGTCACGCACCTGGGTGCTCGCCCTCTACGTCCAGTTCGCGGTGATGGCGCTCGTGTTCGCCGTGATCGGGATCGTCCAGTACGAGACGCGCAACATCTTCTGGAACCCGAAGGTGCGCGTCGACAATGCCTACGCACCGAGCGGCTGGTTCTACCGCGTCAACTCCGTGTTCTACGACCCCTCGATCTACGGCCGCTTCCTCGTCCTCGCGATCCTCGCCGGCCTGGTGCTCGTCGTCCGCCGGCGGGGTGACCCGCTCTGGGCGGTTGCGGCGGCGCTGACGATCGTGATCACGTGGGCGGGCCTGCTGCCGTCGTTCTCGCAGTCGAGCTTCGTGGCGCTGCTGACCGGCGTGACCCTCTGCGCGATCGTCGTCTGGCGCCGGCGGCACAGCCTGATCCTCGTGGCGGCGATGGTGGGCGTGCTGGTGCTCGCCGGGTTCGCCTCGCCCCAGATCCGCCACCGGCTCGAAGGCAAAGGCTCCTCGTCGCTGTCCAGCGTGACGAGCGGCCGGTCGAAGCTCGCCTCGCGTGGCGTCAAGCTCGTCGTCCACCACCCGGTGCTCGGCGTCGGGGTCGGTGGCTTCAAGCGCGCCTATGCCGACCTCGCGCACCTCCACGGGAAGGAGCCGAAGGCGGCCGCGTCCCATACGACGCCGATCACCGTCGCCGCCGAGACCGGCGTGCCCGGGCTGCTGCTCTTCCTCGCGGTCGCCGGAGTCGCGCTCGCCGCCGCCTTCCGGCGCGTCCGCGACGGCTTCGACGGGAACGCCCGGCTCGCGTTCGGACTAGCCTTGACCGCGATTCTCGTGCACTCGCTCTTCTACAACGCCCTGTTCGAAGACCCGACCTTCTGGGGGCTGCTCGCGCTGGTCGCGCTCGCCAGTCGCGTCGAGGAGCCTGCGTGATCGGCGACATCCGGCGTGCGCTCGTGCTCGCGCCGCACACCGACGACGGTGAGTTCGGCTGCGGCGGCACGATGGCGCGGCTCGTCGAGGCCGGAGCCGAGGTGCGCTACGTCGCGTTCTCGATCGCGACCCGGTCGCTACCCGACGGCTTCGCTCCCGACACACTGGCGCGCGAAGTGCGCGAGGCGACGACCGAGCTCGGCATCCCGGACGCCAACCTGACCGTGCACGACTTCGACGTGCGCACGTTCCCGGAGCACCGGCAGGAGATTCTCGAGCTGCTGATCGAGATCTGGAACGACTGGCAGCCGGACGCCGTCTTCCAGCCGTCGCTGCACGACGTGCACCAGGATCACCAGACGATCGCGCAGGAAGGGCTGCGCGCGTTCAAGCGCACCACGATCCTCGGTTACGAGATCCCGTGGAACAACTTCGACTTCAGCTACCAGGCCTACATCGGGCTGCAGAAGCCGCACATCGAGCGCAAGGTCGCCGCGCTCGAGCGGTACGCCTCGCAGCAGCACCGCCGGTACGCGAACGCCGAGTACGTCTGGAACGTCGCGCGCACACACGGGATCAACGTCAACCGTGAGTACGCCGAGGTGTTCCAGGTCTATCGCGTCGTCAGCTAACGCACGATCGAGCGCGCGCGCAGCCACTCGCCGATCCCTGAGAACAGGTCGACGCCGAAGCCGCGCGAGCGCGGGATCTCGGAGTCGAGGCCGGACCCGGGCAGCTCGAACAGCGTGTGCGTCGCGTGGATCACCGACCACGTGAAGTCATGGCCGGGGGCGAGCTTCTGCAGTCGCTCGATGCAGAGCTCGGTCGGGACGTTCCGGTCGTCGTCCGCGAACACCCAGTGGACGGGGATCGAGAGGCGGGCCAGCGATGGGCGCGGGTCGAAGCCGCCGGGGCCGGAGGCGCGAACCTGTTGCAGGATGTCCGCGAACGAGCCCGAGGGCGGCGACTGCCCCTTGCCGGCGAGCGTGCCCCAGTTGTTCGTCTCGTCGACGGTGGCCGTCGGGCCGGCGAGCGGCACCGCCCAGCGGATCGCCGGCTCACGCGCGGCCGCGCGCGCGATCACCCAGCCCGCCTGGCTGTCGCCGAGCACGCCGACACGCTTCGGATCGACTCGGCCGAGCGCGCGCAGGAAGCGGGCTTCCGCCTGCGCGTCGCGCGCGAGCACGTCGACCGTCCCGGGCGTCGGCGCCTCGCCGGGATAGCGGCCACCCGACTGGCCGTTGCCGCGCTTGTCGTCCGCGACCACGGCGATCCCGAGCAGCTCGCAGTAGGCGGCGAACACCTGGAACTCCTCGCGCGTCTGCCAGCCGGAGCCGTGCGTCATCACAACCGACGGGAACGGGCCCCTGCCCGGCGGCAGCGTCAGCGTGGCAGCGATCGCGCCGACGCGCACCTCTTCCTGGCGCAGCGGGACCCGCTCGTACAGCGTCGCCCGGCTCCCGTGCGTCCAGGTGAGCGCGTTCGCCTCCACTCGAAGCGTGCCGTCGCCTGCCGTCTCGCCGAGGACGCGGCCGACCGTCGTCAGGCTGTGGCCGAGGCCGTGGACGTCGCCCGACGGCAGCTCGACGAGCCAGGTCGGCAGGCCCACCGCCTGGACGACAGCGACGGCGGCGCCGGCCGCGGTGCGGTACAGGCCGAGCGCGGGCAGCGCGCCTGCACCGCCGGGGCGGAGCGTGAAGCTGCCGCGGAGCGCGCCCTGGCGGACAGTGCCCGTGATCCGTCCTGCAGCCGTCCGGCCGTCGAAGACGACCGCCGTCGGCCGGCCCGGCAGGGCGAACCGGATTCGGCCGCCGCCGGTTCTGGCCGTGACGACCTGACGGCCCGCGTGGCCCGGGCCGAGCGCCACGGTCACGTGCGAGCCCGATCGGATGACGGAAAGCTCCACCGGTTCGGTCGACGCGGGGAGGCGGAACGAGCCGATCCACGTCGCCGCCGGCGCAGGCGCCGCGGCGATGCCGGCGGCGAGAACGGCGAGGACGACGACGGCCCGTCTCACCGCGGGCCTCGCCGGATGCGCGCAGGCCACGCCCGCTGCCCACTCGAGCTCCCGCTCGGCCTGCTCGATGCCGTAGCGGAGCATGTGCCGGTGGAACCAGTCGTGGCCGGTGTTGGTGTTCGTCGGCTCGATCGCGCGCAGGCGCTCGAGCTGTTGTTCGACGTCTGACGTGAACTGCGCGACGTGCTCGAGCAGCACGTCGGGGGTCGTCAGCCCGCCGACGAACAGCTTCAGGAAGAAGGTTCCGCGCACGCCCGGTTCGACGCGGGCCAGCCAGGCATCGAGCGCGGCGCGTCCGGCCGTCGTCAGGCGGTAGAGCTGCTTGTCGGGCCGCTTCGACTGGGCCTGCGTCCGGCGCGAGGCCAGGTCGGCGGCGACGAGGCGCGGCAGGACGGCGTAGAGCCCGCTCTTCGCCGGCGCCCACACATGTCCGACCGCGCGCTCGGCGAGCTTCTGCAGGTCGTAGCCCGATCGCTCGCCGTCGATCGCGAGCAGGGCGAGGACGGCTCCCTCGGTGGCGGTCAGCTCGGCCGCTGGCACCTTCGTCACGGACGGCACGCAGGCAACGTATCGCTCCGTCCTGGATTAGTCCAGTCTGGACTAGTGATCGCCCGCGTTAGGCTTGCCGGGTGCCGAGGCTGCCGGACACAACCGCGATGGGCCCGGTCGAGCTGTCGGTCGCCGACCTCGAGCGGTCGCTCGACTACTACCGCCGCTCGATCGGTCTGCAGGTCCTGAGCGAGGACGGCGACAGGGCGAGCCTCGGCACCGGGAAGACCGAGCTGCTACGGCTCGTCGAGGAGCCGGGCGCCGAGCCGGCCGACGGCTACAGCGGCCTCTTCCACTTCGCGCTACTCGTGCCCGAGCGAAGTGATCTCGGCAGCTGGCTCGCCCATGCCGGCCGCGAAGGCGTGCAGCTGACCGGGGCATCGGATCACTTCGTCAGCGAGGCGCTCTATCTCCGCGATCCCGACCACCACGGGATCGAGATCTACGCCGACCGTCCGCGCGAGCTGTGGGAAGGACGGGTCGAGCGGATGGGGAGCTGGCCGCTCGATCTCGCCGATCTCCTCGGTGCAGCGGGCGAGGACGACGCGTTCGGCGGCCTGCCGGACGGGACGACGATGGGCCACGTGCACCTGCGCGTCTCGGACGTCGACGAGACGGTCGCGTTCTACCGCGACCTGCTCGGCTTCGACCTGATGACCCAGCTCGGCCCGCAGGCGGCCTTCCTGAGCGCGGGCGGGTATCACCACCACCTGGGCGGCAACACGTGGGAGAGCCGCGGTGCGATCCAGGCGCCCGAGGGGACGGCTCGCCTCCGCACCTTCACGATCGTGCTGCCGGACGATGCCGCGGTGGCCGAGGCCGCCGAGCGGGTCGGCGGCAGCGACACGCACGACCCGTCGGGCAACCGGCTGCAGCTCAGCGCCGCAGCCTGAGCGCCTCCGGCAGGTCGCGGGCGTGCACGACGACGAGCGTCTTCGTCGGGCGCGTCAGGGCGACGTACAGCTCGCGGAGCCCCTGCGCGTGCGCCGCGATCAGGGCAGGCTCGACGACGACCACATGGTCGAACTCGAGCCCCTTCGCCTCGCGCGGCGCGAGCAGCGGAATCCCGTCCCACAGATCGCCTGCGGGTGCGTCGGCGACGAGCTCGTCCGGCGCGATCACCGCCAGCAGGCCGCCGCGTGCACCGAGCGCAGCAGCCTCGTTGAACGCCTCGGCGAGCAGATGCTCGGCGGCCACCTTTCGGACGGCGGGCGGGTCGGCGCCGGTGCGGTAGGAGATCGGCGGCGCGAGCTCCGGCGCGATCGTGTCGAGCAGCGGCAGCGCCAGCTCCATGATCTCGCGCGGCACGCGATAGGCGTGGCGCAGCTCCTCGACGGCCGCCTCGTCCCCGTGCGAGAGGTGCGGGAGCAGCTCCTCCCAGCGCCGGTACTGGACGGCGCCGGTCGCCTGCGCGACGTCGCCGAGGATGGTCAGCGATCCGTCGCGCGAGCGGCGCGCGATCATCCGCAGCTGCATCGGGGTCAGGTCCTGCGCCTCGTCGACGATCACGTGCCCGTAGACATGAGGCGCAGCGTCGAGCAGCGAGCGGGCCTCGTCGAGCAGTGCGACGTCGCCGTCGGACCAGCGCGCCGCCGCGCCGCAGGAGCAGCCGCTGCTCGGCCGGCTCGAGGATGCCGTCGGCAGCCTCGGCGAGCGCGGCTCGTGACGTCAGCAGTCGGCCGACGAGTCGGTCAGGCGCGAGCGCGGGCCAGGCCGCCTTCAGCACACGGTCGAGGTAGCCGCGCGAGCGGAGCGCCTGCTCGACCTCGTCGAAGTTGCGGACCGCGCCTGCGCCGTGGAGCCGTCCGTAGGCGTCGTAGAAGGCGCGAAGGACGCTCATGCGAAAGCGCTCGCGGGCGGCCGCTGTCAGACCGAGCTCCTCGCGAGCCGCGGCCAGGTGCTCGCGCACCTCACGCTCGCGCACCGAGACGAACGAGCCCTCGAGCCGCGCCACCAGCTCGGTCGGCTCCGAGCGCAGGCGCAGCTCGGCCGCGCGGCGGATCACCTCGACGAGCCGCAGGTCGGACTTCAGCTCGGCGACCGGCTGCGGGTCGCGGACGGTCGCCTCGATCCCGTCGACGAGCTCGCCGACGGCGCGCTGCTCGACGGCGCCTTCGCCGAGCGCCGGCAGCACGTGCGACACGTACTCCATGAACGTCCGGTTCGGGCCGACGACGAGGACGCCGCGGCGCGCGAGCGTGTCGCGGTGGCTGTAGAGGAGGTACGACGCACGGTGCAGCCCGACCGCGGTCTTGCCGGTGCCGGGGCCGCCCTGGATGACGAGCGGCGGAGCCGGATCGGCCGTGATCAGCCGGTACTGGTCGGCCTGGATCGTCGCGACGATGTCGCGCATGTGGCGCTCCCGCCCGCGCTCGAGCTCCTCGAGCAGGAAGTCGCCGACGGCGGCGCCGTCGACGATCGAGCCGTCGAGCGACTCGTCGGCGATGTCGACGAGCCGGCGGCCGTCGGTGCGAAACCGGCGCCGGAGCGTCACGCCGTGCGGGTCGTGCGGCGTCGCCGTGTAGAACGGCCGTGCCGCCGGCGCCTGCCAGTTCACGACGAGCTGACGGCGCTCCTCGTCGTGCACCCAGCGCCGCCCGACGTAGAGACGGCGCACCGTCTCCTCGAAATCGAGCCGGCCGAAGCAGAGCCCGTGCTCGGCGTCCTCGAACGTGCGGAGGCGCTTGGCCGCCCACGCGTCCATCGCCGCCTGCGCGACCTCGCCCTCGACGCGGTCGCCCGCGCCGGCGACGACGTCGCGCATCCGCTCGAGCTGCTCGTAGGCATGGTCGACGTAGGCCTGCTCGGTGTCGAGCTCGGGGTGGCTCACGCCTCAAACCTAACGACGGGACCTCGCGGGGTCACCTCGGCCGTACACGAGTCGTGGACCGTCGGGAGTTCGTCCTGCTCGCTGCGGCTGCGCCGCTGACGCTGCGGCGGTCGCTCGGTGCGTCCATGCCCGCCGCGCTCGTCACGTGCGACGCCGAGTCGCGGCTCGCCGTCGTCGATCTCGGCTCGTTCGCCGTCGTCCGCCACATCGCGACGCTTCCCGACCCGCGTGCGGTCGAGCTCGTCGGGCGACCGCGCGGTGGTCTGCCATACCGCGGTCGGGGCCGTCTCGATCGTCGAGCGCCACCGCGTCACGCACGTGCTGCGCGGCTTCCACGAGCCGCGCTATACGGCCGCGCACCCCGATGGGCGGCACGCATTCGTGACCGACTCCGGCCGCAGCAGCGTCGTCGCGATCGACGTCGAGCGCGGGCGGGTGCTGGGACGTGTCGCGCTGCCCGGGTGGGCCCGGCACATCACGATCGACGCCACGGGGCGAAGGCTCTGGGTCGGGCTCGGCTCGGCGGCGCCGCATGTCGCGGTCGTCGACGCGCGGCGGCTGCGCCACGTCGCGACGCTGACCCCGGGCTTCGGCGCGCACGACGTCGGCTGGGCGCCCGACGGCCGCCTCTGGATCACCGCCGGCAATGCACGGTCGCTCGCCGTCGCCGGCGTCGTCCAAGCCGCCGATCCAGGCCCGCAGCACGTCACCTTCGGCAATGGGCGCGCCTACGTCACGAGCGGCGCCGCGGGCATCCTCCGTGTGCAGACGCTCGACGGCCGGCTGCTGCGCTCGACGCCGATCCCGGTCGGCTCGTACAACGTCCAGCACGGCGCCGGGCGCGTGATCACGCCCTCGCTCGACCGCGGCACGCTCGCGGTGCTCGATCTGCGCGGCGCGCTACTGGCGCGCGTCGACGTGGCCGCGCTCCTGCCACGACGCCTGCTTCTGGGCGATCTGAGGTTTTACGGAAGCCTTACCGCTTGACAGGTGGATCCTTGCGCGCGGTGGGGAACATGGCGCAGATGAGGTGGTGGATCCCACTCGTGCTGGCGCTCGCCGTGCTGGCCGCTCTCCCTGCACAAGCGAGCGCGAAGGTGCCCTGCCGCAACCAGATCTTCAACGACTGGGAGCACGACGGCCAGATCGCGTCGACCTATCCGCTCGCCTGCTACCGCGACGCCTTGCGGCACGTGCCGACGACCGAGCAGATCTATTCGAGCCTGCAGGACGACATCCGCGCAGCGCTGCAGGCGGCGATCGCACGCTCGCACGGCAAGAAGGTCGCCGACCAGGTCGGGCACAAGTTCACGCCGCTGCCTGCGACGACGTCCGACGTCGTGCCGGTGCTCGTCGACCGGCGGTCGATGAAGGACGAGCGCACGAACCCGACCGACCCCGCCACGGTGACGAATGCGAGTCAGCCGCTGACCGCCGCGGCAAGCAGCGGCGGCGGGGTCCCGACGCCCCTCGTGGTGCTGGGAGCGGTCGCGCTCGTCCTGGTCGCTAGCGGTGCTGTCGGGCTCGCCGTGCGCGGGCGCCGCAGCTAGCTGCGCAACGGGACGAGGCGCCGGAGCCGCGCACGCTCGGCCGGCAGGTAGAAGCCGAGCGGCAGCAGCAGCAGCGGGTAGACGAGGCACAACGCCACCGCGACGGGGAACGACCGCAGCTCGTAGCCGACCGCCGTCAGCGCGATCGCGACACTGCTCAGTGTCAGGACGCGCCGCCACTGGTACGGCACCGGGTAGACCTTCTGCGAGTTGAGCGTCATCCCCGCGAAGAGGGCGACGTAGGCAGCGGCGGTCGACACCGCGGCGCCCATCATCCCGTAGCGGGGGATCAGGACGAAGTTGAGCGCGATGTTCAACGCCGCGGCGGCGCCGCTGACGATCCAGTTGAACTGCGTGCGCCGCGCGCGGCCGATCCCGATCGCGAGCACGGTGTACCCGGCGTACGCGGTCGACGCGAAGGCGAGCAGCCCGATCGCCTCGTCGGCGCGATGGAACTGCGGATCCGACGGTGCGAGCACCTTCACGATCCACGGCGCGAACACGCCGAGCGCGAGCGAGATCCAGCAGCACACGAACAGCAGATAGGTGAGGACGAACGAGTACGTGCGCTTCGCGGCGTTGTCGTCGTCGATCGAATAGGCGAATGCGGGCCACGCGAGCCGGAACGCGATCATCAGGAAGACGATCACGCTCGACGCGCGAACGGCGAGCGAGTAGACGCCGGCCTCCGACAAGCCCTTGTACGCGTTCACGAACAGGCGGTCGATGAAGTTGATCGCCCAGAGCGCCAGCGCCGACGGGACGAGTGGCAGGCCGAAGCGGTTCATCTCGCGCAGGAGCGTGCGGTCGAACTGGAGCCCGAGCTGGTAGCGCCGGTAGCCGAGCAGCGCCAGGTAGACGCACAGCGTCCCGAGGAAGTTCCCGACCACGGCGCCGGTCGCGCCCTTGTGCAGGCCGACGACGAGCAGCACCGTCATCCCGATCGTGATCAGGATGTTCGGCGACGCTCGCGATCACGAACTGCGACCGAGCGCTCCTCGACGCGGAAGAGGTTCGTCAGCTGCGAGTAGTTCATCTGCGCCCAGAGCCCGACCGCGCCCGCACGCACGAGCCAGGGATCGTCGCCCAGCTTGAGCAGATGGGCGAGCGGCGTCGCGAACGCGCAGCCGAGCACGAGGCCGACGGTCGCCATCGCCATCGTGAACCAGAACGCCGTTCGTACGATCAGGATTCGGCGCTCGGCGTCCTGCGAGTCGAAGTAGAAGCGGAAGAACGCGCTCGAGATTCCCGCCGAGAAGACGATCACCAGCACGGTCGTGAGCGCGGTGACGATCTCGATCTTGCCGAACCCCTTCGTCCCGAGATAGGACGTGTAGAGCGGCAGGAGGAAGACGGCGAGGAGCCGCGAGAGGATGCCGCCGAGGCCGTAGATCGCCGAATGGCGCGCGAGCCGCCGGATCTGGAACGCGAGGCTCAACTAGAGCGAACGGTAAAGGTCGATCAGGCGGTCGGCGACTCGGTCGATGTCGTGCACCTGCTCGACATAGGCGCGGCTCTGCGCGCCGAGCTCGCGCCGGAGTGCGGGCTGCTCGACGAGCGGGCGGAGGGCATCGACGAGCGTGTCCGCCGTCGCGGGCACGATCGGCAGCCGGACGCCGTAGCCGGCTGCGCTGCGCTCGACGACGTCCGGCTTCAGGTAGGTGACGACGGGCTTGCCGAGCGCCATCGACTCGAGCGCGAAGACGCCGTGCCAGCCGGCGTTCAGCTGGTCGACGACGATGTCGGCCCGCGCGTAGCGCTCGCGCGCGAGGTCGTGAGGGACGCCTTCGACGATGTCGAGCTCGACCGGAAGCTGCGCGCACGCCTCGATCACGAAGCGCGTGCCCTTCTTCTCGCGGTTCGACGGCGCATGCACGACGAGCGGCCGCGGCGCGTCCGACGGGGGCGCCGGCGTGAACTCGCGCAGGTCGAGTCCGGGCGGGATCACGTGCGCCTCGGGGACCCAGCGGATCGCGTCGTAGGAGCCGACGATCTCCGCGTCTGCCCGCTTGCCGAACGCGAGCTCGGCAGGGCTCTTGCCGCGGATGTCGGAGCCGAGGTAGTGGAACACGCTCTTCTTCCGCAGCAGGCGCAGGAGCGGAAACTGCAGCGACTTCGGGATCAGCGTCAGGCCGAAGTAGAAGTGGAAGACGTCGGTCTGCGGCGCAAGTCGTGCGAACGCAGCGAACTGCCGTGCAAGCCGGCGCGCGAGGCCGCCGCGCCGGTCGAGCGACCAGTCAGCCTCGGGGTGCAGCCGTCCGCGTTCGAAGACGACGAGCCGCGCGTCGACGCCCTTGCGCCGCAGCGCCTGGACGTTCTCCCACGGGATGCCGGCGACGTTGACGGGCGCGTGCGTGACCCGGAGGCTCACGGGGTCGTGTCGTACTCGAGCTGGTCGAAGTAGCGGAGCGCCGTCCGGCCGGGGCGGATGCGCGCGGCGTAGGTTCGCAGCTCGTCGTCGTCGATCTCGCCGATCGCGCGCTTCACGCCGAGGTAGGGGAGGTTCAGGTCCTCCTGGTAGACGATCGTCGAGATGCGCGGGTTGATCTCGATCACGTAGTCGCCGACGAGCTGGATGTTGAAGAAGTGCTCGATCCCGAGCTCCTCGACGATCAGGTTGGCGACGCGCATCAGCTGCGGATCGTCGAGCGTGACGAAGTACATCGCGAGGCCGGCACGCATCGCCTCGCGCGTCTTCGGATGGCCGAGCACGATCTCGCTGCCGTTCGCGATCCCGTCGATCGTCGGCTCGCCGCCGGTCGCGAGCTCCATCACGAGCAGGTCAGGCCCGCCCTCGACCGGCAGCAGCTCGACCGCCTCCTCGAGCCGCATCGAGACCGACCCCGGCCGCTCGTTCAGCAGCTGGTGCGCGCGGTCGACGGTCGGGTCGAGGATCCGGAAGCCGCGCGACCCCGACGAGAACACCGGCTTGAAGCAGACCGGCCGGTCCGGATAGCCGAGCTCTCGCGCGGCGGCATCGACCGCGGCCGCGCCGTTGACGCGCCGGAAGTCGGGCGCGCGCACGCCGAGGCGGTGCAGCAGCTCGTACGTCTCGGCCTTGTCGTTCGAGCGGCGGATCGCGTCCGGTCGCGAGACGAGGACCGGCATCGGGAACCGACCGACGTGCTCGGCCAGCCCTTCGAGGTCGAACGACGACTGCGGCAGGATCGCGTCCACCTGCTCGCGCCTCGGCGATCTGCAGCACCGCGTCCGGGAACGTGTGGTGCGAGCCGGCCGGGACGATGTGGAAGGCGTCGCAGAGATGCCGCCCGACCGAGCGCTCGCTCATGTCGGTGCCGACGAGCCGCACCTCGCGCTCGCCGTTCTGGCGCAAGGCGTGCAGCAGCGCCGCGGTGCCGGGTGCGCCCGACGCCGTGACCATGATCGTGAGCGGCTTCACGCGAGGAACGTAGCGGGGATCTCGACGTTCACGAGAGGTCGATCCGGTCGGCGCGAAGGTGCTCGAGCCGCGCGGCGCGGTCGGCGTCCAGCATCGACTCCATCGACTGCCGCATCGTCGCCCCGTCGAACGCCCAGATCTCCGGATGTGTCAGCAGCTGCAGCCACTCGAACTCGCCCCGGGCGAGCTGCTCGTGTGGGCAGCCGTGCCGCCACTGCTGGTTCGAATCCGACCGGTAGTGGTCGGGGTCGAAGAACGGCGCCTCCATCACGTTCGTCGCCCCGGGAATCGGCGCCCGCATGTAGTCGGGATCGGGGTTGTGCCAGGCGACGACCGGCTCGAACCGCTCGTCGAGGTCGACGTGCGGATAGACGGCGTGGTGGGCGACACGGTGGCCGAGCTCGCGCAGACGTGCGATCGCCTGTTCGCCCTCGCTCGACGCGAGGTTGTAGAAGACCGACCGGGTCATCAGGAACCACGTCGACCACGCGCCCTCGGAGGCCTCGAGCTCCGCCACGGCCAGCGCCCCGTCGAGCGACAGGTCGACGTCGTGTCGCAGGATCAGGACCCCCGGCTCCGGCTCTTGGTCGAAGCCGGCGTAGCGGTAACCGCCGCTGCCGGCTGCGCGCAGGAGCTCGCGGTAGTGCTCGAGTGAGAAGTCGCAGCTCATCGCCGGGCGAGGATCCACTGGAACTCGACGCGACCTTCGGGCTCGTCGATGCCGACGACCTCGTCCTCCAGCACCTCGAAGCCGGCGGCATGCACGAGCGCGGTGTTCGTCTCGGCCGGGAAGCTCGAGAAGTACATCGGCACGCCCAGCCATTCGCCCTCCCAGTCGGCCTCGTCGCCGACGCCGAGCGAGGCGAGCAGCACCCCGCCTGGCCTGAGCCAGGAATGCGCCCTCGTGAACAGGCCTCCGAGCAGCTCGCGTGGCACGTGGTTCAACGAGTAGAAGGCGCAGACGCCGTCGAATGAGGCGTCGCCGAACTCGATGCTGGCGAGGTCGTCGTGCAGGAACTCGGCGAACGGGATCCGCTCCTGCGCCCGCAACAGCTGCTCGGTCGAGAGGTCGACACCGGTGAGCCGGAACCGGCGCGGCGAGCTCCCGGCTCTCGGCCGTTCCGCCGCCGCAGCCGAGCTCCAGCACCGAGCCGCCCGCCGGCAGGAGCGTGATCAGCTTGGCGAGCCAGTCCGTCCGCGGGTCGCCGGTGATCTGCGCCGACCACTCCTCCCACGTGTCGGCCATCGCGTCGTATCCGGCGCCGACGAGCCTCGTCCGCGGGTCGCTCACTCGACCTCCACGTCGAGCAGCGTCGCGGCCGCCTCGGCGCGTTCGAGCGCCTCGAGGTTCGTGTCTGCCGGTCGCGATCACGTAGCCGCGGCGGTCGCCGTCGAGGCGCACCGGCCGGATCGTCTCGCCGACCTGCAGGTAGACGTCCGCCTGGACGACGCCGGGGAACGCGCGCACCTTGTCGAGCGGCCCGATCCACGTGACGCGGCCGGTCGGGAGCGGGCCCGGCTCGGCGGTGAGAGAAGCGGATCGCGAGCGGCTGGCTGAAGCTCGGCCGGACGAGCTCGTCCGGCAGTTCCTCGCCGAGCGCCATGCGCAGCTGCACCTCGACCAGGTCGACGCCGGTTGCGAAGCGCACGAGGTCGGCCATCTGGCCGCCGGGGATCCGCGCCGCGCACTCGACCACGATCACGCGCCCGTCGTCGGCCGCGATCAGCTGCGGGAACGCGATCCCCGTCTCGAGCCCGAGCGCGTGCACGGTGTGCACCGCGATCCGCTCGGACTCCGCCAGCTGGTCGGTGCCGATCGTCGGCGGATAGACGTGGATCCAGCCGACGCCGAAGCCGATGCCGGGCGGCCGCATGCGGTCGGACAGCGTCAGCGGGATCGCCTCGCCGCTGCACGCGCGAGCACGATCCCGTTCAGCTCGATCCCGTCGACGAACTCCTCGAGGATCGCCTCGCCGGTCGGCGAGGCCGCCAGTGCCTCGTGCAGATGGCGCGTCGATCTCGTCGAGCGACTCGACGCGGAAGACGCCTCGCTGGCCACCCGAGTCGGCCGGCTTCAGCACGGCCGGGAACCCGACCTCGTCCGCTGCCCGGCGCCGTTCCGAGATCGAGCGCACGGCTGCGAACCGCGGCTGCGGCACGCCGGCTTCCGCCAGGCGGCGGCGCATCGCGACCTTGTGCGTCATCAGGTGGGCCGTCTCGCTGCCGATTCCCGGGAGCCCGCGGGCTTCCGCGACAGCGGCGACGACCGGCACTGCGCGGTCGGCGCTGACCGTCAGCACGCCGTCGAGTTTCAACCGCCGGGTTGCCTTCAGCACCGCGTCGATGTCGGCGAAGTCGACCACCTTCGCGATCTCGGCCTCGGCGAGCCCCGGCGCCTCCGGGTTCCGGTCGACCGCTGCGACCCGCAGCCCGAGCTCCTTCGCCCGGAGGATCGCCCGGCGCTGGTGGCGGCCGGCGCCGACGAAGAGAACGGTCTGCACGGCCGCGACTCTACTGGGGAGCGATCGCCGCACTCACCAGGCGCAGCACCGACTCGACGTCGACGGGATAGCCGGCGCTGATCTGGACCGCGATCCCGTCGAGCAGCAGGCCCATGAACTGGCCGAGCTGTTCTGCCGGGACGTCCTGGCGAAGCTCGCTGCTTCGTTGCAGATCGGCGACGCGCTCGCGCAGTTGCTCGTTCAGCTCGGGGCTCCGTTCCGACCACTGCGCCCGGAGCTCCGGGTTCGTGCGCAGCTTCCGGAGCAGCTCGAAGTAGACGCCGATCCACTCCGGATCCTCGGACGCCGCCCGGCGCAGCACGCTGCCGTAGCCCTCCTCGAGCCAGAGCCGCCCCATCCGGTCGTAGTCCTCGCTCGCGAGCGCGTAGAAGATCGACCACTTGTCGGGGAAGTAGTTGAAGATCGCCCCCCGGGAGAGCCCGGTCGCCGCCTCCAGCCTCGCGACCGTTGCGCCCTCGTAGCCGAACTCGGCGAAGGCACCGCGGGCGCCGTCGAGGATCTGGCGCCGTCGCTCGGCGCGGTGGGCGTCGGAGACCTTTGGCATCGCTCGTACTTTACAAAAACGTACGGTCGTACTATATTCGTCGCCGTGCTCCGGTCGCGCACCCTGACGGCGCTCCTGCTGGCCGAGCTCGTCTCGAGCGCCGGCACGGCGATGACGTTCGTCGCCCTGCCGTGGTTCGTGCTGGTGACGAGCGGCTCGGCGACCCGCACCAGCGTCGTCCTCGCGGTTGAGATCGCCCCGATGGCGCTGCTCGGCATCCCGAGCGGGTCGCTGATCGCCCGCCTCGGGGCACGCAAGACGATGCTCGTGGCGGACGCGCTACGCGCGCCGCTGATCGCGCTCGTGCCGGTCCTGCACTGGAGCGGCCGGCTGAGCTTCCCGCTCCTGCTCGCGATCGTCTTCGCCCTCGGCGCGTTCACGGCGCCCTACATTGCCTCGCAGCGCTCGATCGTGCCGGAGCTCTTCGGCGACGACGAGCTACTCGTCGCGAAGGCATCGGGGCTGTTCACCGCCGCAACCCAGCTGCCGGTCGTGATCGGCCCGGCGTTCGCCGGGGTGCTCGTCGCGGCGATCGGAGCGCCGGGCGTGCTGGTCGTCGACGGCGTGACCTATCTCTTCGCCTTCGTCTGTGTGCTCCTGCTGGTGCGCGGTGGTGCGCCCGTCCCCGCCGACGACGAGTCGCGAGGCGTGCTCGCCGGCGTCCGCTACCTGGCGCGCGACCGTCTGCTCGGCTCGATGACGCTCACCGTGATCGTGCTGGACGGCGCGGCGGGTGCGCTCTCGGTCGCGGTGCCGCTCGTCGCCTACTCGCGCTACCACCGTGACGCGCACATCGCCGGTTGGCTGTTCACGGGGTTCGGCGTCGGCGCCGTGATCGGCTCGGTGGTCTCGATCAAGCTGCTCGACCGGTTTCCGCCGCTGCGGCTCGCGAGCGCGGCGATTCTCCTTGCGACGTTGCCGCTCTGGGTGATCGCCGCTCCGGTCTCGTGGCCGGTCGCGGCTGCGGCCGTCGTCACGTGCGGCCTCTTCGTGCCGATGGTCAACGCACCGGTGATGGGCTTGCTCTCGACGCGGCCTCCGCTCGCGGTGCGCGCGAAGGTGATGACCGCGGTGATGACCGCGAGCGGGCTCGGCGGGCCGTTCGGACGGCTCGCGGTCGGCCCGATCTTCGGCCGCTGGGGAAACGGGGGTGTCTGGGTCGCGATCGCGGGCGGCCTGACCGTCGGTGCGCTGCTGTTCGTCGCAGCCGTGCTACGGAGCGGCGCGGAGGCGCCCGCGACCGTCGGAGCGGCGTAGTTACAGTTGCCGCGTGGCGCTTGAGGGCAAGCGGATCTTCATCACCGGCGGCGCCGGCTTCATCGGCACGACGCTTGCGCGCGAGCTCGTCGACCGCAACACCGTCGTCGCGTTCGACAACCTCCACCGTGACGCGCTTTCGGGTCTCGAGCTCGCCGACCATCCGAACTTCGAGCTGATCCAGGGCGACATCCTCGACGCCGATGCGCTCCTCGCGGCCGCGGCCGGCGCGACGCATTTCGTCCACTGCGCGGCAATCGCGGGCGTCGACACGGTGCTCGCGAGCCCGGTGCGCACGATGCGCGTGAACGTGATCGGCACGTACCACGCGCTCGAGGCGGCGCTCGCGACACTCGGCACGCTCGAGCGCTTCGTCGACTTCTCGACCAGCGAGGTCTTCGGGACGCACGCATTTCGCGTCGAGGAGGGCCAGGTGTCGACGATCGGCTCGGTCGGCGAGGCGCGCTGGACGTACGCCGTCTCCAAGCTCGCCGGCGAGCACATGGCGCACGCGTACCACGACGAGCTGGGGCTGCCGACGGTGACGGTGCACCCGTTCAACGTCTACGGGCCGGGACAGATCGGCGGCGGCGCGATCCGCGCGTTCATCGAGGCGGCGCTGGCGGAACGCGACCTGACGATTCACGGCGACGGGTCTCAGATCCGCGCGTGGACGTACGTCACCGACATGGTCGCCGGCGTGCTGCTCTGTCTCGAGCATCCGAACGCCGTCGGGCAAGCCTTCAACATCGGCAACCCACGCTCGGCGGTGACGATCTTCGACCTCGCCCAGCGCATCAAGCGGCTGAGCGGCGCGGCCGGCGAGATCGTGTTCCAGCCGCTCCACTACGCCGATGTCGAGCTGCGCATCCCGAACGTCGAGAAGGCGCGCGGCGAGCTCGGCTGGCAGCCGGTCGTCGAGCTCGACGACGGTCTCGAGAAGACGATCGCGTGGTACAGAGAGAAGACGCTCGCGTCCGCCTAGGCTGGCCCGACGTCGGGGCAGCCGAGCTGGACGAGGTCGCGGGCGTGCTGGAGACCGGCATGCTCACGATGGGCCCGAAGGTGCCCGAGTTCGAGGCCGAGCTCGCCGCAGGCGTGCGAGGTCGAGCATGCGATTGCGGTCTCCTCCGGGACGGCGGCACTTCACCTCGCAGTACTGGCGCTCGGGCTCGAGCCGGGCGACGAGGTGCTCGTCCCCGCGTACACGTTCCCGGCCACGGCGAACGTCGTCGCGCTCGCGGGGCTGCGTCCGGTCCTCGTCGACGTCGACCCCGAGACGATGAACATCGACCCGGAGCGCATCGAGGTCGGTCCGCGCACCCGGGCCGTGCTCGCGGTGCATCTGTTCGGGCGGCCCGCGCCGGTCGAGCAGCTGCCGGAGGGCCTGCCGGTGCTCGAGGACGCTGCCGGCGCGCTCGGCGCCCGTTACCGCGGACGCGCGTGCGGCAGCCTCGGCCTGCTCGGCTGTCTCAGCTTCCACCCGCGGAAGATCGTCACGACCGGCGAGGGCGGTGCGGTCACGACGAACGACGCGGCGATCGCCGCGGCCGTCGCGGCCGGGCGGAACCACGGCTGGCGGTCGCTCGTGCCGCCCGACATGCCCGCACCCGGGCTCAACTACCGCCTCTCGGACATCCTCTGCGCGGTCGGGCTGCCGCAGATCAGGAGGCTCGACGCCCTGCTCGCGGCTCGCACGCGGGTGGCCGACGGCTACAGCGACCGCCTCAAGGATCTGCCTGTGTCGCTTCCCGCGGCCGCTGCGGGCGACGTGCACGGCTGGCAGGCCTACGTGATCCAACTCGACGACCGGGATCGTGTGCTGCAGGAGCTCCGGGCGCAGGGGATCGAGGCGCAGATCGGCACCTACGGGCTGCACCTGCTCGGCGCCTACCGCGACCAGGGGGCGTTCCCCGGCGCGTCGCGCGTCTTCGAGCGCGCGCTCGCGCTGCCCCTCCACACGCGCCTCACAGACGGCGATCTCGACCGCGTCGCGGAGGCGCTTGACAAGGTAGTAAGTAACCACTAACATCCGCGCATCGTGGTGACGGGTGGACGGAAGACGAAGGAGGTGCGGCGTGAGGAGATCCTCGACGCCGCGCTCGTGGTGTTCGCCGAGCAGGGCCTCCAGGGCGCCTCGACGGACGAGATCGCCCGCCGGGCGGGCATCTCGCAGCCGTACGTCTTCCGCCTGTTCGGCACGAAGAAAGAGCTCTTCAGCGCCGTCGTCGCGCGGTGCTTCCGCCAGACGCTCGGCATCTTCCAGGAGGCCGCCGAAGGCAAGCGGGGCGAGGAGGCCCTGCAGGCGATCGGTGCCGCTTACGACGAGTTGCTGCGCGGCGACCGGGTCTACCTGCGCTCGCAGATGCAGGCCTATGCGGCCTCTGACGATCCCGAGATCCGGCGGGTCGTCCAGAACGGCTTCGGCGACCTGGTCACGTACGTCGAGCGCGTCTCGGGGGCCGACGGGCTGACGGTCCAGCGCTTCTTCGCGAAGGGGATGTTGATGAACGTCCTCGCCTCGATGCACCTGAACGACCCGACCGAGCCGTGGGCGCAGCGCCTGCTGGCCGGCGGCGAGGACTGAGCTTCGTGTTGTTTTCGACGGGAGGTAAGTGATGAATCACAAAGCTTCGCTCTGGTGGACGTTCGCGATCACGTCGGTGGCGCTCTTCATGGTCACGCTCGACAACCTGGTCGTGACGACCGCGCTGCCGGTGATCCGGACCGACCTGCACTCCGGCCTCTCCGGGCTCGAGTGGACGGTCAACGCGTACACGCTTACCTTCGCGGTGCTGCTCCTGACCGGCGCGGCTCTCGGCGACCGGTTCGGGCGGCGCCTGCTGTTCACGATCGGCATTTCGATCTTCACGCTCGCGTCCGCTGCCGCGGCGCTCGCGCCGACGATCGGCGCCCTCGACGCGGCACGCGCCGTGCAGGGCCTCGGCGGCGCGATCGTGATGCCGCTCACGCTGACGATCCTCTCCGGGGCCGTCCCGCCGGAGCGGCGCGGCCTCGCACTCGGCGCCTGGGGCGGGATCAGCGGCCTCGCCGTCGCGATCGGCCCGCTCGTCGGCGGCGCGGTCGTCTCGGGGATCTCGTGGCACTGGATCTTCTGGCTGAACGTGCCGATCGGCATCGTGATCGCGCCGCTCGCGCTGCTGCGCCTGCGCGAATCGCACGGGCCGGCGACGCGCTTCGACCTGCCGGGCGTCGCGCTCGCGAGCGCCGGGCTGTTCGGGATCGTGTGGGGGCTCGTGCGCGGCAACTCAGTCGGCTGGGGCTCCGCGGAGATCGTCGGCGCACTCGTCGCCGGCTTCGCGGTCGTCGGTGCGTTCGTCTGGTGGGAGCTCCGCACCGAGAGTCCGATGCTGCCGATGCGCTTCTTCCGCAACCGGACGTTCACGCTCGCCAACATCGCGAGCCTGTTCATGTTCTTCGGGATGTTCGGCTCGATCTTCCTGCTCGCGCAGTTCTTCCAGACCGTGCAGGGGTACTCGCCGCTGCAGGCCGGGCTGCGGATCCTGCCGTGGACGGCGATGCCGATCTTCGTCGCGCCGATCGCCGGTGCGCTCTCGGACCGTGTCGGCGGCCACAAGCTGATGGGGCTCGGCCTGGCGCTCCAGGGAGCGGGCCTCGCGTGGATCGCCGCCGTGTCGACGCCGACCACCGCGTACGGCGCGCTCGTGATCCCGTTCATCCTCTCCGGCGTCGGCATGGCGCTGTTCTTCGCACCGGTTGCGAATGTCGTGCTGTCGTCGGTGCGGCGTGAGGAGGAGGGCCAGGCGTCGGGTGCCAACAACGCGATCCGTGAGCTCGGGGGCGTGTTCGGCGTGGCGGTGCTCGCCTCGGTGTTCTCGCACTACGGCGGGTACGCGAGCGGCGGCGCGTTCGTCGACGGGCTCAGGCCGGCCGTGTACGTCGGCGCGGCACTCGTCGGGCTCGGCTCCCTCGCCGCGTTCGCGATCAAGCCGCGGACGAAGGCGGAGGAACTCGAGCCGGTCACGGTCTCCGGCTAGTCGAGTCGCAGCCGGGTCGCGGCCGCCGTCACGGCGGCCGCGACCACGGCGCGGCCGGGCACGGTGTCTGACACCGGACGTGTCCTCACGGCCACGAGGATCGCACGGCGCTCGCGCGCCGCCGTTTCACTTCCGTTGCGAAGACGTCACTGTTTCGTGGCCGTGTCTGACACCGGACGTGTCCCGCGCGGCCAGGGTGCGTCCCACCCTGGCGGGGGCGACCACGTTGCCCACTCGTCCGCCCACCAGTGCTCGCCCGCGTCGAGGAGGGCGGCGACGCGCCGGCCCTCCGTCCACGTGGCGGCGACCTGCTCGGCAGTGAAGCGGCCCTCGGCGACGCGCTGCTCGAGCACGTCGGCGTCCTTCCATTCCCAGCCGCCGGCGGCCGGGATCCAGATGTCGAGCTCGAGGTCCTGGGTCTCGAACCACGTCGAACCGCGCCGGAACGGCTCCTGGAAGTTGACGTACCAGCCACGGAACTCGCGTTCGCGGCCGAACCAGAAGACGAAGATCGCATGCGCTTCGCCGGGTCGCTGCAGCGCGAGCGTGCCGTTGCCCTCCCAGGCGACCTTGCCGTGCCAGGGGTGCAGGCCGCTCGCGGTCGGCCACGGGCCGGGCGGCAAGGTGAACGGCGCACCGCGCGGGATGTACGTGGCGAGCAGCATCTCGTCGTCGCGGACGACCGTGACGGGAACCTCGAGCCAGCAGCGGCCGTCGTTCAGCACCTCGCGGCGGGTCACGACCTCGCCGAACGACCAGTTGCCCGCGCGCACGCGGCGACTCTACGAGGAGCGGGTTAGTGTCCTGTAAATGGACGTTTCGGTTGTTGTCACCGTGTTGAACGAGGCCGGCGCGGTCGACGAGCTCTACACGCGCGTCGCCGCGACGCTCGACGGTCGCGACTGGGAGGCGATCTTCGTCGACGACGGCTCGACCGACGACACCTACGCGAAGCTGCGCGCCCTGCACGAGCGCGACGCCCGCGTCCGAGTCGTGCGCTTCAAGCGCAACTTCGGCCAGCACCCCGCGATGCACGCCGGGCTCGCGCGCGCGCTCGGCGACGAGCATCGTGACGATGGACGGCGACCTGCAGAACGCGCCGGAGGACATCCCGAAGCTGCTCGACGCGCTCGACCGGGTCGACGTGGCCTCGGGACGGAGGGTCGCCCGCCACGACTCGGCGGGCCGCACCGTGCCGAGCCGCGCTGATCAACGGCCTGCTGCGGCGCTTCACCGGCGTCGCGATCTCCGACTTCGGCTGCGCGTTCAACGGCTACCGCCGCTCGGCGATCGAGCCGATGCTCGGCGCGATCGGAAGGCAGAAGTTCACGAAGGCGCTCGTGCTCTCCTCGGGCGTGACCGTCGAGGAGATCGACGTCTCGCACGCGCCGTCGAGTTCCGGTTCGCGCTACTCGCCGATCCGCCTCGTGCGGCTCGCGCTGCACGTCGTTGCCGGCTTCTGGCCCCAGCCGGTGCAGTGGATCGGCGTCACGCTGGGCCTTCTCTGCAGCCTCGCCGCGTCCGCGCTCGGTGTGTACGGGGTCGTCTACTGGGTCGTGCACAGCAACTTCCCGGGGCCGCTCTTCGCCGGAGCAGGCATTGTTCTGGTCCTCGGCGTCCAGGGATTTGTGCTGGCACTGATCGGCGAGTCGCTCGGGCGGATCCAGCGGGACGTCGAACGCAGGCCGCTGTACACGATCGAGGAGGAACTTTGAGCAAGCGCGTGCTGGTCACCGGCGGGGCGGGGTTCATCTCGTCGAACTTCATCCGTCACCTGCTCGAGGCGACGCCGCACGAGGTCGTCACGCTCGACGCGCTGACGTATGCGGGCAACCTCGAGAACCTCGCCGACCTGATCAGCCATCCGCGCCTGTCGTTCGTGCACGGCGACATCCGTGACGTGTCGCTCGTGCGCGAGCTCGTCGAGGGTGTCGACGTGATCGTCAACGCTGCCGCCGAGTCGCACGTCGAGAAGTCGATCGAGCACGGCGCCTCCGAGTTCGTCACGACCAACGTCGAAGGCACCCAGATCCTGCTCGACGCGATCCGCGTCACGCCCGTCGAGCGGTTCATCCTGATCTCGTCCTCCGAGGTGTACGGCACGGCCGAGGCCGCACCGATGGACGAGGAGCACGCGCTCA
Source organism: uncultured Actinomycetes bacterium (assembly GCA_963819535.1). GTDB lineage: Bacteria > Actinomycetota > Thermoleophilia > Gaiellales > Gaiellaceae > PALSA-600. The sequence continues at coordinate 529,107 of CAWFWL010000001.1, forward strand.
ACCCGCGCTCGCCGTACGCGGCCACGAAGGCCGGCGCCGACCGTCTCGCCTACTCGTACTGGACGACCTATGAGCTGCCGATCGTGATCGTGCGGCCGTTCAACAACTACGGGCCGCGCCAGCATCCCGAGAAGGTCGTGCCGCGCTTCATCACCCAGGCGCTGGCAGACGAGCCGCTCACGGTCCACGGCGACGGGCACGCGTCCCGCGACTGGCTCTACGTCGATGACGACGCCGAGGCGATCGAGGCGGTCATCTCGGCGCCAATCGAGCGCATCGCCGGCGAGGTGCTGAACGTCGCGACGGGCGTCGACATCTCGGTCGCGGAGATCGCACGCCTCGTGCTCGACGTGCTCGGCAAGCCGGTCGATCTCGTCCGCCACGTGCCCGAGCGCCCAGGCCAGGTCGACCGGCACATCGGCTCGACCGAGAAGGCCGAGCGGCTGATCGGCTGGACGGCCCGGACGTCGTTCGAGGACGGCCTCGAGCGGACCGTCGGCTGGTATCGCGACAATGAGGCGTGGTGGAGAGCGATCCTCGCTCGGGAAGCCCGCGCCTTCTCGTCCTAGGGGCCGGGCCGGCACAGCTCGGGCTGCTGGAGGCCGCGCGGGCGCGCGGTGTCTGGCTCGCGGTCGTCGATCGCGACCCGACCGCGCCCGGGTTCCCGCTCGCCGACCGCCGCTGCATCCTCTCGACCGAGGACGAGCCCGCGATCGAGCGGCTGATCGGCGCGATGTCGATCGACGGGATCATTGCGCCGGGCACCGACTGGCCCGTCGGCGTCGCCGCGCGCATCGCCGAGCGCGCCGGCCTGCCGCACGCGCTGTCGCCGCAGACCGCCGTCCTCGCGACGAACAAGCTTCGCCAGCGTGAGCGGCTCCGCGAGGCGGGCGTCCCTCAGCCGCGCTGGTGGGTGATCGGCGCGGAGGACGAGCTTCCGGACACGGACGGCCCCGTGGTCGTCAAGGCCCCGGACCGGCAGGGCCAGAAGGGGCTGACGCTGGTCGAGTCGCCGGCCGACCTGCCGGCGGCGGTCGAGACGGCACGAGCCGCGGCCCGTAACGGCCTCGCGCTCGTCGAGGAGCACGTCGACGGGCCGGAGGTGACCGTCGTCGGCTTCTCCGCGCACGGCTCGTTCGTGGGGCTCCTCGTCACCGACCGCGTCGTCGCAGCGCCGCCCGCCTTTGGTGTCGCACTGGCCCATGTCTGGCCGAGCCACGACCCGAGCCAGGCCCTGGCCGTTGCCGAACGGGCGGTGGCGGCGCTCGGGATCGAGCACGGCCCCTCGTACACCCAGCTCCGCCTCGGCCCGGCGGGGGCGCAGGTGATCGAGGTCGCCGCCCGCCTCGGCGGCGGCCACGACGCCGAGCTGGTCGAGACCGTCACCGGCGTCGACCTGAACGGGCTCGCAATCGAGGCCGCGCTCGGGACCTTCCTTGTGCCAAGTTGGCACAAGGCGCGGGTCGGCGGCGCCACGACCCGGTTCCTGGTCGGGCCCGTCGGCGTGCTCGAGCGGGTCGAGGTGCCGGAGGGGCTCGAGGGGGTCGAGCGCGTCCGGATCTACCGGGAGCCCGGGCACGTGTTCGCGCCGCTCCGCCGCGGCTCCGACCGTGCGGGCGCCGTGCTGGCGGTCGGCGACTCGCGGGAGCAGGCCGTCGCGCGCGCGGACGTCGCCGCCGACCGAATACGCTTCGTGACCGCGGATGCCGGAGCTCTCGTCTAAACGATCGTCGTTCCTCTCGTTCCAGCCGCCGGCGATCACCGAGGAGGAGATCGACGCAGTCGCGGCGACCCTCCGCTCCGGCTGGCTGACGACCGGGCCGCGCACGGCCGAGCTCGAGGCGCGGATGCGCGACTACCTCGAGGCGCGCCACGTGCTCGCGGTCTCGTCGTGCACCGCCGCGCTGCACCTCTCGCTCGTCGCGCTCGGCGTCGGCCCCGGCGACGAGGTGATCACCAGCTCGATCACCTGGCCGGCGACCGCCAACGTGATCGTGCACTGCGGCGCGACGCCGATCTTCGCCGACGTCCGCGACGACACGCTCAACATCGACCCCGACCACGTGGGTGCGCTCGTCAGCGAGCGGACGAAGGCGATCCTCCCGATCGATCTCTACGGCCAGCCGGCCGACCTCGATCCGCTGCGTGCGCTCGGGCTACCGTTGGTCGAGGACGCGGCGCACGCTGCCGAGTCCCGCTACCGCGACCGCAAGGTCGGCGCGATCTCCGACCTGACGTGCTTCTCGCTGTACGCAACGAAGAACATCGCCGCCGGCGAGGGCGGGCTGATCGCGACCGACCGCGACGACCTGGCAGCCGCGCTCGACGACCTGCGCGTGATGCGCCGCGGTCACGGCTCGCTCTACGACATCGTCGTGCCGGGGTACAAGGCCAACCTGAGCGACGTGCTCGCGTCGATCGCCCTCGTCCAGCTCGACAAGGTCGAGCGGCACGCGGACATCCGGCGCCGCCAGGTGGCGATCTACGACGACGGCATCGCCGACCTGGAGGGAGTCGAGCCGGTCGCCCGCGACCCACGCGACGGCCACGCGAACCACCTCTACGTCGTGCGCGTGACGTTCGCGGACCGGGACGAGGTCCAGCGCGCGCTCACCGACGAGAACATCGGCACGTCGATCCACTTCCTGCCGGTGCACCGCCTGAGCGCGTACCGCGACCGGCTCGCCGCGCATCAGCCCGCGCTGCCGGTGACCGAGCGCGCAGGCGCCGAGGTCCTGTCACTGCCGCTCTCGCCCGCCCACTCGGACGACGACATCCACGACGCGGTCGCGGCGCTGCGGCGCGTGCACGAGCGTCTCTCGGGATGAGGCGCCCGCTGCGCATCGTCGCGACGCTGCTCGTCTCGGCGCTCGCTGTCGCGTACATCCTTCACAAGATCGATCTCGGCAAGACGGCGCACATCCTGGGCTCGGCGAGCGTGCCGTGGATCGTGCTGTCGACGGTCCTGACCCTGGTCACCGTGCCGCCGATGGCGTGGCGGTGGCAGCGGCTCCTCGAGGCCCGCGGCATCCACGAGACCGTCTCGTGGCTCACGCGCACCTACTTCGTCTCGTACGCGTGGAGCCAGATCCTCCCGACCTCCGTCGGCGGCGACGCGTCCCGCATCTACGAGACGGCGCGCAAGCATCCCGGGAGGATCACGCCGATCACCGGCTCAGTCCTCCTCGAGCGCGCGCTCGGCGGCGCCGTCACGCTGCTGCTCGCCGGGATCGGCTTCCTGCTCGCGATCGGCCGCTACCCGATCGGCGCGTATCTCTGGCCCGAGGCGATCTTCGTCGTCGCCACGCTCGCGGCGGGGGTCGTCTTCTTCTCGCGCAGCGTGCGCAGGCGGCTCTCCTTCGCGCTCCCGCTGGCCCGGCGGTTCAGGCTGGAGACGCCTGCGCGCGCGGTGTACGACGGCATCCACGGCTACCGGGAGCATCCCGGGACGCTGCTCGTCGTCTCGGCAGCGACCGCCGGCATGCAGCTGACGCGGATCCTCGCGATCTACGCCTCCGGCCGCGCCGTCGGCATCCACCTCTCGCTGCTGCCGTACATCGTGCTCGGCCCGTTGCTCTTCCTCGTCATGCTCGTCCCGTTCACGGTCAACGGGCTCGGCATCCGCGAGGCGTTCTTCGTCAGCTTCCTCGGCAACCTCGGCGTCGACCCCGACCTCGCCTTCGCGTGCGGCTTCCTCTTCTTCGTGATGACGATCATGCTCGCCGCGCCCGGGCTCGCGGTGATCCTCTGGGAGAACGTCTTCGACCGGGGGGCACCGGTTCCCGAGCGAAGTGGCTGACGTCTCGGTCGTCGTCGTCACCTGGAACGCACTGCCGTGGCTCGAGCAGTGCCTCGAGTCGGTCGCGTGGCCACGACGTGGTCGTCGTCGACCACGGCTCGACCGACGGCACGCTCGAGCTGGTCCGCGAGCGCTTCCCGGACGTCCGCGTGATCGAGCAGGAGAACCGCGGGATGGGCGGCGGCAACAACGCCGGCATGCGCGCCGCCGGCGGGCGCTACTTCTTCCTGCTCAACTCGGACGCCTGGGTCGTCGGCGACGGTCTCGAGCGGCTGGTCGAGTTCGCCGACGCGCATCCCGACGCCGCCGTCGTCGGCCCGAAGCTGCTCAACACCGACGGCACGCTGCAGCGCTCGGCGCGCGGCGAGCCGACGCTCTGGCGGCTCGCCACCGAGTACCTCTTCCTGCGCAAGCTCGCGCCGCGGTCGAGCCTGCTGAACCCGCTCTACGTCGGCGGCTTCGACCACGACGAGCGCGCGCGAGGTCGACTGGCTCTCGGGGGCCGCGCTGCTCGTGCGCCGTGACGCTGCCGACGCGGTCGGGCCTCTTCGACGAGAGCTTCTTCCTGTTCAGCGAGGAGGTCGACTGGATGACGCGCTTTCGTCGCGCCGGCTGGAAGGTGCTCTTCTTCCCGGGCGCAGAGGTCGTGCACGTCGGCGGCGCCTCGCACGGCGGCCGCCTCTACGTCGAGAACCTGCGCGGGCCAGCTCCGCTACTTCGCCAAGCATCGCGGGCGCGAAGGAGGCGGAGCGGCTGCGGCGCCTGCTGCTCGTCGCGCTGCGGCTGCGCGCGGCCGTCCTGCGCCGTCCCGAGTACCGCGAGGGCGTGCGCTTCCTCGCGCTCGGGCAACGCCCAGGCGCTCATCCACCGGTGATCGTCTACCTCCGCCTCGCCTTCGGGACGCTCTGCGTCCTCGCGCCCGGCTGGGCGGTGGCGCGCGCGTTCGGCCAGCGCAGCGTCTCGGCGGTGCTCGCATGGACGCTCGCCGCGATCTTCGTCGCCTGGGCTGCGGTGTTCACGCTGCACCGCTCGATCCATCTCGCCGTCGCGCGTGCTGCGTACTCGTGTTCGTCGCCGCGCTCGTCGCGGCGGCGAGCTCGCGAACCTGGTTCGCGTCGCGAACCACGTTCGAAGGCGTGGCTCGTCGGCGTCGTGCTCGGCTGGTTCCTCTGGCACGTCGAGGGCGCCGTCGCGGCGACGGCCTGTTCCACGAGGCGCGCGTGCGGAAGCTCGTCGACCTCACGTCGCTGCACCTGCGGACGGTCGACGAGTTCAAGGACGGCGGGCTCCATCCCGGCTACGCGTTCCCGCTCTGGCACGAGCTCCTCGCGCTCGTCGTCGTGGTTCTCGGGCGTCGATCCGGGCGTCGTCGTGCGGCACGAGCCCTCGCTGCTCGCGCCGATCGCCTGTGCGGTCGCCTGCGAGGCCGGCGTCGCGGTCTTCGGATCGCGTGCGGCCGGCGCCTCGTTCCTGACGCTCACGCTCGCGCGTCTTCTGCTTCGGCCCGGGGCACGGAGGCTCGTGGGCGACGATGACGTTGCCCGGCGACAGCCGCACGGCAACTGCTCGTGCCGGCCGCGATCGCGCTCTTCTTCACCAACCGCCGCCTGCCGCGCCGCCGGCGATCTTCGGCGCGCTCGCGCTCACGCATCCGACGTACGCCCTCTTCCTGCTCGTGCCGCTGACGGCGTACGCCGTGCTGCGGGTCGACGAGTGGCGGCGCTCGGCTCCGCTTGTCGCGGCTGCGCTGGTGCCGACCGGGCTCGCGCTGCTCTGGCTGAAGCCGATCGTCGACGAGACGATCTCGCACGACCCGGGGCCGGCCGAGCGGCTGCGTGCGCTTCGCGCACTACGGCGACCAGCTCGTCGTCACCGAACGACCACCACTACCGGCTTGCCCCGGAGGTGTTCGGCCGGAGCGGCGCCGTCGCGGTCGCGGCGCTCGTCCTGCTGCCGCTCGACCGGCTCGCGCTCCGCCGGCGCTGGGCGACGTTCGCGCTCGCGGGCACGCTGCTCGATCCTGCTGCTGACGCAGGTGCCGTGGCTGTTCGTGCATTTCTCCGATGCGGTCTCGCTCTCGCAGGCGCGCCGCGTGGCGGGCTTCGCGCCGCTCGCCGTTCGCGCTCGTCGGCGCACTCGCGCTGCTCGCGCGCGCGGTGCGCTCGTGCTGCCGGCAGCGCTCGCGGCCGGGATCGTGCTGCAGCGGCTCTGGCCGGGCGACTTCGACTACGGGCTGCGGCACGGCGGGCCGGCGCTCGCGACGTGGGTCGCGCTGGTCGGCGGCCTCGTCGGCGCTGGCCGCCGGCGGCGTGCAGAGGCTCGACCTGCGCGAGCGGCATGGGCTCGGCGCGGCGGCGGCCGCTCTGCTTCGCGCTGCCCGTCTTCGTCACGGCGTCGTGGCACTGGAGCCCGCGCGTCGCCGGCGACCCGGACGCGCTCTCGCCGCGGCTCGTCCACGGCTGCGCACGGTGGTGCCGAAGGGCGCCGTCGTGATCGCGCCGGTGCAGACGAGCTACCGCGTCACCGCCGACGCCCCGGTGTACGTCGTCGCGCTGCCCGTCACCGCACGTCGCGAACACGAAGGCGAACGACCCGTACACCCGCGTCACGGGCGGTTCACCACTGGGTGCTGACGAACGACCAGCGGGTGGCGCGGCGCTACGGCGCCACCTGGGCGATTCGCAGCGGCCGTCTCTATCGTCTTCCGCGATGAAGGTGCTGCTCGTGACGATGTACTTCCCGCCCGCCGGCGGCGGCGGCGTGCAGCGTCCGCTCAAGTTCGCCACCCACCTGCCGGAGCCTCGGGATCGAGACGCACGTGCTCGCGCCCGACGACCCGAAGTGGATCCACCGCGACGACGAGCTGCAGCCGCCGACGCTCGCGTGGGTGCACCGCGCGCGCTACCTCGGGCCGAAGGGCCGCAAGCCGGCCGAGGAGCTGCACGGCACGCAGGGCCTCGAGCGGCTCGCGTGTGCACGCGCGGCTCGCGAGCCGGCGGCTGCTCGTGCCCGACGAGAACGTCACTGGAACCTGACCGCGATCCCGGCGGCGATCCGCATCGTCAAGCGCGAGGGCATCGACGTCGTGATCACGACCTCGCCGCCGTCGTCGGTGCACCTCGTCGGCGCGGCCGTCAAGCGCGCGACCGGGCGTGCCGTGGGTCGCCGACCTGCGCGACTCGATCGTCGCCCATCCGCACCGTCGACGCCGAGCGCATGCTCGTGCGCGCGAAGGAGCAGGGCGAGCACGCCGTCGCGCGGCTCGTCGCGCGCAACGCCGACGCGATCGTCACCGTCTCCGACGCGATCGCCGAGGAGCTGCGCGCACGCAACCCGACGGGCGCGGTCGAGACGATCGCGAACGGCTCCGACTTCGACGACTTCGCCGGGCTCGAGTACAGGCAGTCCGACACGTTCCGGATCACGCACGCCGGCTCGTTCTTCGGCAAGCGCGACCCGCGGCCGTTCCTGACGGCGCTCGCGCGAGCGGGCTCGACGACGTCGTCGCGCGCTTCCTCGGCGACTTCCGCGTCGACCGACCGCGAGTGGGCGGAGCACGCGTCGCTCGGCGACCGGCTCGAGCTGATCCCGTACGCGCCGCGGCGGCGCTCGCTCGAGCTGCAGCGCGACTCCGAGGCGCTGCTGCTGCTGATCCCGGACGCCGGCGGCCGCGGCAAGGGCGTGCTCAGCGGCAAGGTGTTCGAGTACCTCGCCGCCGAGCGGCCGATCCTCGCGGTCGTGCCGCCGGACGGCGCGGCGGCGGAGCTCATCCGCGACGGCGGGCGCCGGCGTCGTCGTCGCGCCGGACGACGTCGACGGCATCGCCGACGCGCTCCGCGACCTGCACGCGCGGTGGCGCGCGGGAACGCTCGACCGCGGCGCCGCTCTCGGACGAGTGGCGGCGCGAAGGTGTCGCGCCGCACACGCGTCGAGGAGCTCGCGCGGCTGCTGGAGCGATCGCGTATGAGGCGTGCTGACCAGCTTCCTGTTTCTCGCGAGCGTCTTCTGCGTCACGTTCGAGAAGGTGCACTGGAACGTCGCGGGCACCGTCTCGCTCGCCGACGTGCTCGCGATTGCTCTTCCTCGTCGCGTTCGCGATCGACGACCGCACGGCTCGCGCGTGCCGCGCACGACCGCGGTCCTGCTCGGCTTCTTCGCGCGCGTTCCTGCTCGTCTACCTCGCCGGCTACTTCGACCTCTCCGACTCGGACGCGCTCGCGCAGTGGGGGAAGGGCCTGACGAAGTGGCTGATCCACTTCGCCTTCCTCGCGTGCGGCGGTCGTCTGGCTCTCGCGGCGCGGCCAGCGCTACTTCTGGCGCACGCTCGGCTGGTTCAGCGCCGGCATCGTCGTCAACGCCGCCTACGGCGTCCTGCAGCTGCTCGACGCGCGCCGCGGCGGCAACCTCGACGCGACGCGTCCTCTCGCCGATCACGGGCGGCGCGAGCCAGATCAACGTCTACGGCGTCGATCAACGGCGCGAACGTCTACCGCCCGAACGCGCTGACGGGCGACCCGAACCACCTCGGGATCATGCTGATCGTGCCGCTGCTCGTCCTGACGCCGCTCTACCTGCGGCTCGAGCGCGGGACATCCCTGGCGGCGCTGGCTGATGCTGACGATCGGCTTCCTGCTCGTCGTCGAGGCGGCGACGCTCTCGCGCAGCGGCCTCCTCGGGCTCGGCGTCGGTGCGCTCGTGCTCGCCGTGCCGTACCGGCGCTATCTGCGCTCGCCCGGAGCTGCTCGTGCCGATCGGCGGAGCGCTCGCGGTGCTGCTCGCGATCGTCCTCTCGCGCCGGAGCTTCTTCACGACCGTGCTCAAGTCGCGCGTGCAGACGAGCGGCGGCTCCGAGAACGCGCACTTCCAGGTGTACGACTTCATCCCGCACGTCCTGCACACCGACCCGCTGTTCGGGCTCGGCCTGAACACGTTCTCCGTCTACTACGAGTTCGTCACCGGCAAGACGAACTGGGGCCCGCACTCGTACTACGTCGCGCTGATCGTCGAGACCGGGCGTCGTCGGCGCGCTGCTCTTCGCGGGCGTTCGTGCTCTGGGTCTTCCGGCGCCTCGGCGCGGCGCGCGCGCTCGGCGCGCACTCGCGGCCGCGCGGCGATCCGCTCGCGGCCCGCGTGCGTCCGCTCGCGTGGGGCTGCACCGCGGCGCTGGCCGGGACGCTCGCGTCGAACGCCTTCTACCTGACGATGCAGTTCTATTACTTCTACGCGTTCGTCGCGCTGGCGCTCGCGGTGCCGGTCGTCTTCGCGTCGCGCGAGCCGTGAAGGTCGTCGTGCTCACGACGTCGTACCCGCGGGACGCCGACGACGTCGCCGGCCACTTCGTCCGCGACGCCGTCGAGGGCGTGCGCGCGCTCGGGATCGACGTCGCAGGTCGTCTCGCCCGCCACGTTCCCGCACTTCGGGATCGCGTACGGCGGCGGGATCGCGCAGAACCTGCGCGCGCGCGCCGTGGCGTCTGGCCTTCGTGCCGGCGTTCCTCGCGGCCTACGCTCGCGCCGCTCGCCGCGCCGCGCGGGAGGCGGATCTCGTGCACGCCCACTGGATCCCCTCGGCGATCGCCGCACGTGGCGACCGGCAAGCCGTACGTCCTGCAGGTGTGGGGAACCGACGTCGCGCTCGCGCACCGCCTTCCGGCCGTCGTGCGACCGCTCGTGCGCGGCGCGCGGATCGTGCTCGCGGCGTCGACGTTCCTGGCGGGCGAGGCACGAGCGCTCGGCGCGAGGCGCGTCGAGGTCGTGCCGGCCGGCGTCGTCATCCCGCCCGGCGTCGGCATCGCCCGACGAGCCGCCGCACGTGCTCTTCGCAGGTCGCCTCAGCGAGGAGAAAGGCATCCTCGAGTTCCTGGAGGCGACGGACGGGCTGCCGCGGGTGATCGTCGGCGACGGCCCGCTTGCGGCACCGCGTCGCCGGAGGCGGTCGGGTTCGTCGCGCCGTCCGAGCTCGGCGCCTACTTCGAGCGGGCGGCGGTCGTGTGCGTCCCGTCGCGGCGGGAGGGTTACGGCTTGACCGCGCGCGAGGCGATGGCCCACGGGCGGCCGGTGGTCGCGACCCGGGTCGGCGGCCTCGCCGACCTGGGCGCGGGGGCCGAGCTGGTCGAGCCCGCCGAGCTGGGCGCGGCGGTCAGGCAGCTGCTCGCCGACGCCGCGCTGCGTGCCCAGCTGGGCGCGGACGCACGGCGAACCGCCGAGCACCGGTTCGGTCTCGCCGCCTCGGCGGACGCGCTCGCGGCGGTGTACCGCCAGGCTCTCGAGGCCTGACCCCCGCGTACTATCGGCGCCGTGCTCGCGCTCGAGATCGTCTTCTGGGCCTCGCTGTCGGCGCTCGTCTGGACGCACGTCGCGTACCCGGCCGTCGCTGCCGTGCTGGCCCGGCTCAGCGCCGCGCCGCGTGCGGTCGGCCGACATCGAGCCCACCGTCGCCGTGATCGTCGCCGCGCACAACGAGGAGTCGGTGATCGCCCGGCGCCTCGAGAACCTGCTCGAGCTCGACTATCCCCGCGAGCTGCTCGAGATCGTCGTCACGTCGGACGCCTCCAGCGACCGTACCGAGGAGATCGCGCTGCAGTTCCCCGGCGTGCACGTCGTCTCGAACCCGCGCGGCGGCAAGGTCGCCGCGCAGGACCGCGCGGTGCGACAGACCGAGGCCGAGATCGTCGCCTTCTCCGACGCCAATGCGTCCTGGGCACCGGACGCGCTCCGCACGCTCGTGCGCGCGTTTGCCGACCCGCAGGTCGCGTACGTCTGCGGGCAGCTCCGCATCCTCCAGGCCGAGGGCTCGAACAAGGAGGGGCTCTACTGGCGCTACGAGATGGGCGTGCGGCAGGCCGAGTCGGACCTCGGTTCGGTGACGGGCGGCAACGGCTCGATCTACGCCGTTCGCCGTGCCGACTACGTCGAGGTCGACCCGCGCTTCGGTCACGACCTGTCGCTGCCGTACCTGATGGTGCAGCGCGGCCGCCGCGCCGTGTACGAGCCGGCTGCGCAGGCGTTCGAGAAGCCCACCCCGACCAACGAGACGGAGTACCGCCGCAAGGTCCGGATGTTCGAGCACTGCTGGCTGATCGTGGTACGCGGCAAGATGCTGCGCAGGCTCGGTCCGGTCTACCTGCTCGAGATCGTCTCGCACCGCCTGCTCCGCTACGGGTCGGGGATCCTGCACGTGCTGCTGCTCGGCTCCTCGCTCGCGCTCGTCACGCAGGGATGGGTCTACGTCGCGGTGCTCGCGGCGCAGCTCCTGCTGTTCGCGGCGGCGCTCGCCGGGATCGGGATCGCCCGCTACTACTCGCTCGTCTCGCTCGCGACGCTGGTGGCGCTTTGGAACTACCTCCGCCGGGGAGTGCCGGCGACGTGGGCGGCGCCGGAGGGGACACGGTGAACCGCCCGCTCGACGTGACGATCGCCGGCCTCGGCCTCGCGCTCTCGAGCCCGTTCCTCGCGCTGGGCGCGCTCACCGTCAAGCTCTGGGACCGCGGGCCCGTGCTCTACCGGCAGACCCGCGTCGGCCGGGACGGGGCCGACTTCGAGCTGCTCAAGCTACGAACGATGATCGTCGGCGCCGAGCGGCAGGGGGCCGGCTTCGCGGTCGACAGGGGCGACTCGAGGATCACGACTCCCGGGCGCCTCCTCCGCCGCCTATCGATCGACGAGCTGCCGCAGCTCTGGAACGTCGTGCGCGGCGAGATGTCGATCATCGGCCCGCGGCCGACGCTGCGCTACCAGGTCGACCAGTACGACGACCGGCAGCTGCACCGCCTCGACGTCAAGCCGGGCATCACCGGCTGGGCGCAGATCCACGGTCGCGCCTCGCTGCCCTGGGCCGACCGGATCGAGCTCGACCTGTGGTACGTCCGCCACCACGACTGGAAGACCGACCTCCTGATCCTGCTGCGCACGCCGCTCTCGCTGTTCGGCGGGACGTACAAGGGTGAGCGCGGCGGCTGGCGCGTGCCGTAGGCGCATGCTCGGCGTCCCCTCCCATCCCGGCGCGGCCGGCCTCGCGGCACTCGTCCTCGGGATCGCCGCCGTTGCGATCATCGCCCTCCGCCTCCGCGCACGGTGGCCGGCCGACACCGGCGAGCGACTCGCCGTCGGTGCGATCACGGTGGTCGCGGCGGTCGCGCCGTATCTCGTCTGGCGCGTCGTGTCCGACCTGCGGGTCACGACTGCGATGACGCCGTACGACCGCAGCGTCGCCGGGCCCGTGCAGGCGTACCTGCAGCCGTACCTCCTGGATCCGGTGACGAAGATCATCGGACCGGACGACACCTACGCGACCGTCGTCGGCGACGGCGTGCCGTACCAGCCGGCGCGGCAGGCGTTTCCGTCGCTCGCGCTGCAAACACTGTTTCCGCGCATCTCGACGACGCCTGCGCGCGCGACGTGGATCGTCGCGTGGGGCACCGAACCGGGCTCGGTCGCACCGGTCGGCCGGGTGATCGTCGCGCGGGCCGCGGCCGGGGCGTATCCCGCGCTGCTCGTCGCAAAGGTGCGTCGTTGACGCACGACCTCCTCGGGCTCGCACTCGTCAACTGCTGCTTCCTCGCCGCGGGGGCCGGCGTCACGGGCCTCGCGGGCTGGTGGCAGGGACGCGGGGTGCTGCGCGCGCTCGGAGTCTCCTACCTGGCCGGGATCGCGGCGTTCGGCGTCGTCGCGCAGCTGCTGTACGTGCTCGGAGCGTCGCTCGCCCGCTGGCAGGTGCTCGCGATCTGCGCTGCGCTCGCCGCAGGTGCCCTGCGCGGGCTGCGCGGCAGGACGCCGGGCCCAAGCGCGCTCCGGCTGCCCCGGCTCGCGCTCGCGGCGGTCGCGGGGATGCTCGCCCTCCTCGCCGTCGACCTGTGGTTCCAGCCGCTCTGGGCCTACGACGCCTGGACGTTCTGGACGCCGAAGGCGCACGCGCTCTACGCGCTGAACGGGCTCGAGCCGAGTTGGTTCGGGGCGAACGACCTGCTGAACCGCGACTACCCGCTGCTGCTGCCGGCGCTCGAGGCGGCGACGTTCCGGTTCACCGGCTACGAGACGTCGCTGCTCGATCTGCAGTCGTGGCTCGCGCTGCTGGCGTTCCTCGCCGCGATCGTCGAGGTCGGCCGCCGGCTCGGCGGCAGGCGCAGCGTGCTGGTCGCCGTCCTGCTGTCGCTCGTCTTCGCGCCGTCGGTGGCCGACCAGCTCGCGTCGGCCGAGGCCGACATCCCGCTCGCGGCGATGTTCGCCTGCGGGGGGCTCGCGGCGTGCGTGTGGCTCGAGGAGCGGCGGACCGGCGCGCTCGCTCTCGCCGCGCTGCTCGCCGCCGGCTGTGCGGCGACGAAGATCGAGGGCACCGTGTTCGCGATCGCCCTCTTCGCACCGCTCGCGATCCTCGGACTGCGGCGGTCGCGCCGCGACGGGCTGCTCGCCGCGGGGGCCGGGGTGGGGGCGCTCGCGATCGGGATCCTGCCGTGGCGGATCTGGCTCTCCAGTCACCATGTGCCGGAGCAGGTGACGGTGCACCGGCTGACGTCCGTCTCGCTGCTCTCGAGCCACGCCGACCGGCTGCCGCGTGCGGCGGCGTACCTGGCCTGGAAGCTGTTCGACCCGCGCGCGTGGATCCTGCTCGTGCCGCTCTGCCTCGTCGTGCTCGTGCTCTCGCGGCGCGAGCGGTCGCCGGTCGCGTTCTTCGCCGCCGCCGCGGCCGGGCTGGCTCTGGCGGGGCTGCTGGTCGCCTACTGGACGACGCCGCTGCCCTTCCACTACCACCTCGCGACCTCTGCGCGGCGCGTGATCACCGGGCCGATCTTCCTGCTCGCCGCCCTGCTGCCGCTGGTCGGCCCCGTCGGTCGCCGACGCTACCCTGCCCGGTCGTGACGGCCGTTCTGTTCACGTGCGCGGGGCAGCGCGTCGACATCGTCACCGCCTTCGCGCGCGCGGGCGCGACCACGATCGCGACCGACATCGACCAGCTCGCGCCGGCGCTGTACCACGCCGACCGCCGAGCGCTCGTGCCGCGCGTCGACGATCCGGGCTACATCCCGGCGCTGCGCGACCTCGTCGCCCTGCACGACGTGCGGCTGATCGTGCCGCTCACGGATCTCGATCACCTGCAGCTCGCCGAGGCGCGCGACGAGCTCGGCGGGGCGGTCGTGCTCGTGCCGAACGTCGAGACGATCAGACGCTGCTCCGACAAGTTCCTCGCGCACGGCTTCTTCCTCGAGCAGGGCATCGGCTCGCCCGACACCTGGCTGCCCGGCCGACCTGCCCGACGACCTGCGCTACCCGGTGCTCGTCAAGGCACGCAGAGGCTTCGGCTCGCGGCACATCTACCGCGCCGGTAACGCCGACGAGCTCGCGTTCTTCCTCGCCTACACGACCGCCGACTCGATGGTGCAGGCCCTGTGCACCGGCGAGGAGTTCTCGATCGACGTCTTCTGCGACACCGCCGGCCGGTGCCTGGCCGCGATCCCGCGCACGATGATCGAGTCGAAGGGCGGCGAATCGATCAAGGGAATGACGATCAAGGACGAGGAGCTGATCGAGTTCGGCCGCAGGGTGTCCGAGGTGCTCGGGATCGATCGGGCCGGCGAACGTGCAGTGCTTCCGCGAGCCCGACGGGCGGCTGCAGGTGACCGACGTGAACCCCCGCTTCGGCGGCGGCTTCCCGTTGCCGACGGCGGCCGGGTCGCGGTACCCCGAGCTGGCGCTCGCGCTCGCGAACGGCGAGCAGCCGGCGCCGCGGCTCGGCGACTTCCGGGAGGGCGTCGTGATGACGCGGTTCTTCTCGCAGGTGATCCTCGAGGAGGAGGACGGCACGCTCGAGGTCGTCCCCGAGCAGGCGGAGGCGGTGCCCGGCGAGGCGTGAGGAAGCTCCTCGCTCCTCGCGGCAGCGCTGCTCGTGGCCGGCTGCGGCGAGCAGCGCGAGACGGCGACGGTCGTCCCGCCCACGGTCACGCACCCGGCGGTCGTGCCGCCCGCGGTTCGGAAGCTCGCCCGCCCCGTCGCCGTCCAGGTGACGGTGGTCGACGGCGACACCAACCGCCGCGTGCAGCGGCGCGCGCGTCACGATCGGCGCCCGCAGCGCGCGCAGCGACCGCCACGGCGTCGCACGCGTGCCGCTCGCCCACCGCGCGCCGCTGATCACGAGCGCCGCGAAGCCGGGCTACGGCGAGCGCGCGGTTCGCCTGCCGTTCCGCACGCACCCGAAGTCGACGATCCGCATCTACCGGCGGACGGCCGCAGTGGACGATGTACGGCGCGGGCCCGAGCCGCACCCAGTCGCAGCCCGCGATCCGCGTCCGGCCGCCGTTCCGCGTCGTCTGGTCGCGCGGCCTCGGCACGCTGATCGAGTTCCCGGCCGTCGTCTCGGACGGCGTCGCGTACATCACGAACGCCCGCGGGACGGTGCGCGCGCTCGACATGCGCGACGGCACCGTGATCTGGCGTCACGACACACCGCACGGGAAGATGGCCGTCGTCGCCCGCGGTCTGGCGCGACCAGGTGATCGTGCACGGCATGGACGGGCACGTCTGGGTGCTGCGCCGCTCGGACGGCAAGCTGCTCTGGCACTACACGGTCGGCTCGCCCGTCGAGTCGTCGCCGGTCGTGGTCGACGGCGTCGACGTCTTCGGCGCGTGGAACGGCACGATCACCGGCCTCGACCTGCGCACGCACCGCGTGCGCTGGCGGCGGTCGGACGGCTGCAAGATCACGTCGTCCGCGGCGCTCGCCGGCTCGACGCTCTACCTCGGCGACTACTGCGGCCGCCTGCTCGCGCTCGCGGCGCGCACCGGCAGCGCTGCGCTGGACGCGGAGCGTCAACGGCCGCGTCTACGGCACACCGGCGGTGGCCGGCGGCCGCGTCTTCGTGCCGAGCTCGACCGGCGGGTCGCTGACGGCATTCTCGACGCGGCGGGCGGTTCCTCTGGCGCCGCTCGACCGGCTCGTACGTCTACTCCTCGCCGGCCGTGTCGCGCACGGACGCGTCTTCTTCGGCTCCTACAACGGCGTCTTCTACGCCCTCTCGGCGCCGTAACGGCGCGACGCTCTGGGCGCGGCACACCGGCGGGCCGATCTCCGGCGCCGCGGTCGTCGTCGACGGCGTCGCCTACGCCGGCTCGTTCGCCCACCGGATCCTCGGCGTCGACGTGCGGCGCGGCCGCGTCGTCCTCGACTTCCCGCACGGCGAGTACGTGCCCGTCTCGGGCGGCGGCCGCCGGCTGCTCCTGCACGGCTACTCGCGGGTCTACGCGGTGGAGGCGCGATGAAGCGCTGCGCTGCTCGCGTTCGGCGCTGCTCGTCCTGGTCGCGGTCGGCATCGGCGTCGCGTACTACCTGCACGTGAAGCACGAGTCGCGCGACATGCAAGGGCTCGTCGACCGTCGAGTTCGTGACGACCGGCGTCGAGGCGACCCCGCCCGCCGCACCGAAGGAGCCCGGGGTCGCCTGGCCGACCTACGGTCACGAACGCTGCGCGCCAGCGCTTCGCGAACGGCGTCTTGCTGGCGCCGCCGTTCAGGCGCGCGTGGACGTTCCGCGCGCAGGCCTCGTCGAGTTCCCGCCGGCGGTCGCGTACGGCCGGCTCTTCTTCGCGAACAACTCCGGCGTCGTCTTCGCGATCGGGGCGAAGAACGGCAAGCGTGCCTGGAAGTACATCTCCCATCGCTGTGTCGCGGCGTCGCCCGCGGTCGACCGGCATGTCGTCTACGAGACGTTCCTGAACGCGCCGCCGTGCAACCGCAAGCCCGAGCCCGCAGCTGACCGGCGAGCTCGTCGCGTTCGCCGTCGGCACCGGGAAGGTGCTCTGGCGCAAGCACGATCGGCACCCTCCGAGTCGTCGCCGGTCGTCGCCGCGGGCGCGGTGCTTCGTCGGCGACTGGAGCGGCCGCGTGTACGCGTTCCGCAAGCGCACCGGCAGGCTGCGCTGGTCGACGAAGCTGCGCGGCCAGGTGAAGGGCGGCGATCGCGGTCTCGGGCGAGCGCGTCTACGTCGCCGACTACTCGGGGCACGTCTATGCGCTGAGCCTGCGGACGGGCAGGATCGTCTGGCAGGCGAGCGCGCAGCCGCGGTTCGGCAGCGCCGGCAACTTCTACTCGACGCCGGCGCTCGCCTACGGGCGCGTCTACCTCGGGGCGACGGACGGGAAGGTCTACTCGTTCGGCGCCACGACCGGCAAGCTCCGCTGGTCGCAGTCGACGGGCGGCTACGTCTATTCCTCGCCGGCCGTCTGGCGCGACCGCGTCTTCGCCGGCTCGTACTCGCACCGCTTCTTCGCCTTCGACGCGGCGACGGGGAGGATCCTCTGGCAGTTCACCGCCAACGGCCCGATCTCCGGCTCGCCGACGGTGATCGCCGGACGCGTCTACTTCGCGACGCTCACCGGCACGACGTACGCGCTCGACGCGCGGACGGGTGCGCGGCTCTGGACGTTCCCGGACGGGCAAGTACTCGCCGGTCGTCGCCGACGCGAACCGGCTCTACCTCGTCGGCGGTGCACGTCTCTACGGCCTCGACGAGGTGCGCGCGCACACGGCGCGCAAGCTGAGCGCGGTCTCGGCGCTCGCCGCGCTGCGGCGCGCCGGGTTCAAGCGCCTGCGTGTCACCGGGACCCGGCCGCTGACGATCAGGATCGGCGCCGATCAGCACCGCGCGCGCCGGAACGTCTGCCACATCGCGCTCTTCGGGGCCGACCCGAACGTGGCCCGCGGCGCGGCCGCACTGCGTAAGGTCTGCCGCTGATGAGGTTCGTGGTCACCGGCGCCGCCGGGTTCATCGGCTCGCACCTCGCCGAGGCGTTGCTCGCCCGCGGCGACGAGGTCGTCGGGCTCGACTGCTTCACCGACTACTACGACCCGGCGCTGAAGCGCGAGAACGCTCGCGGCCTCGACGTCCGCACGGTCGACCTCGCCGAGGACCCGCTCGATTTCGCCGGCTTCGACGGCGTCTTCCACCTCGCCGGGCAGCCGGGCGTGCGCAGCTTCGGCGACGTCTTCCCGCTCTACCTGCGCCGCAACGTCCTCGCCTCGCAGCGTGTGTTCGAGGCCGCGGCGCGCGACGGCGGTCAAGGTCGTCTTCGCGTCGTCGTCGTCGGTGTACGGCGCCGCCGAGCGCTACCCGACGCCCGAGGAGACGACGCCGCATCCGCTCTCGCCCTACGGGATCACGAAGCTGGCGTGCGAGCAGCTCGCCGACGCCTACCGCGCGCCAGTTCGCGCTCGACTGCGTCGTCGCTTCGCTACTTCAACGCCTTCGGCCCGCGACAGCGGCCCGACATGGCGTTCACGCGGATCGTCATCGCCCTGGCGCGGGGCGGTAGCTTCGAGCTCTACGGCGACGGTGCGCAGTCGCGCAGCTGGACGTACGTCGGCGACGTGGTCGACGCGACGATCGCCGCGTTCGAGCGGCCACGGGACGTACAACGTCGGCGGGGCCGTGGAGGCGTCGATGAACGAGGCGATCGAGCTGTTCGAGCGGATCGCCGGCCGTACGCTCGACGTGCACCGGCACGACGAGCCCGTGCCCGGCGACCAGCGGCGCACCAAGGCCGACACGACGCGGATCAGGGTCGAGCTCGGCTGGGAGCCGCGACGTCTCGCTGGAGGAAGGGCTCGAACGCCAGTGGGCGTGGGCGTCGGCTAGGGTCACCGCCGGATGAGCCGCGCCCACGTCAACGACGACCTCGCCGAGCGCGAGGTCGACCTCGCGCGCTGGCGGCGCGCGGTCGTCGCGCTCTGGTGGATCCCCGTCGCGTGCCTCGTGGTCGGGGCGGTCGTCGGCGTGCTGTACTCGTTCCGCGGCGGGACCTACGTACAAGGCGTCGTCGCTGATCTCGCTCGGCGCACCGGTCACGCCCGGGCGGCGTGCTCATCTCGAGTTTCGGCACGAACCCGCGGGCCGATCGCGCAGATCGTGAGCTCGGCGTCCGCGCAGGCGGCTGCCGAGCGCCGCGGCCGGGTTGCGGGCCGGCGCCCTTCGCGGCAAGGTCTCGGTCGCCCAGGTCGGGAGCGCGACCGGAGCCGGCGCGCCGCGCGCCGACGCCGCTGATCTCGCTCACCGTCAGCGGCGCTCAGCGCGAAGAAGACCGAGCTTGCCGCGAACGCGCTGGCGGTCCGCGTCGTCGCGCTGACGACCGCGCCGTACGTCGGCACGAAGATCGCCACCTACACGCAGGTGCTTCGCACGACCAACAGCCAGCTCGCCTCGATCAGCGTGCGGCTCGCAGCCCTCAACAAGGCGGTCAAGGCGTCGCACCTCACGGCCCTCGATCAGCTGGTGTTGATCAGCCAGGTCGACAACGCCGAGCAGCGGCAGGGGAACCTCTACGACCAGCAGGCGACGACGCAGCAGCAGCTGGCATTTGCGAAGAACGTGGAGAGCGCGAAGGTGATCACCGCCGCGAAGTCGGTGAAGGCGTCGGCGCACTCGCGCCGCACCTCGCTGCTGGTCGGCGCGCTGATCGGGCTGATCCTCGGTGCGATCGCCGCGATCGTCGCCGACACGCGCGTGCGCACGGCGTGAAGGTCACCTTCCTCGTCCCGGCGTTCAACGAGGCCGCGACGATCGGCGAGGTGCTCGACCCGGATCGAGGCGCTCGGTCTCGACGCGCAGGTGATCGTGGTCGACGACGGCTCGACCGACGGGACGGCGGACATCGCAGCCGGGCACGACGGGGTGCGGGTCGTGCGCCAGCAGAACCGTGGCAAGGGGGCTGCGATCCGCGCCGGCGATCCCGTACATCGAGGGCGACATCGTCGTCATCCAGGACGCCGACATGGAGTACGACCCGGTGGAGGTGCCGACGCTGATCGAGCCGATCGAGCGTGGCGTCGCCGACGTCGTCTACGGCTCGCGACTCGCCGGCGGCCGGCCGCAGCGCGCCTACCTGTTCTGGCATCTGGTCGGCAACCGCTTCCTGAGCCTCGTCACCGGGCTCCTCTTCAACACGACGCTCTCGGACATGGAGACCGGCTACAAGGCGTTCCGCGCCGACGTCCTCCGCTCGCTCGACCTCCGTGAGAACGGCTTCGGGATCGAGCCCGAGATCACGGGGAAGATCTGCCGGCAGCAGCTGCGGATCTACGAGCTGCCGATCTCCTACTACGGCCGGAGCTATGCCGAGGGCAAGAAGATCACGTGGCGGGACGGGTTCAAGGCCCTCTGGGTGCTCGTCCGCGTCCGGCTGGAGCCGGCAGGTCGCCCCGGCCACGGCGGCGAATAGCGCCCCATGCTCGAGGGCAAGAGCGTCGCGGTTGTCGTGCCGGCGCACAACGAGGAGTCGCTGATCGACGCGACGCTGCAGGGGATCCCGGGCTTCGTCGACCGCATCTACGTCGTCGACGATGCCTCGTCGCGACGCGACCGCAGAGCGGGCTCGCGTCAGTCGACGACCCGCGCGTCGAGGTGATCGTGCACGAGCGGAACCGCGGCGTCGGCGCGGCGATCGTCACCGGCTACAAGCGCGCGCTCGCCGACGCGCATGCGACGCGACCGCCGTGATGGCCGGCGACAACCAGATGGATCCCGACGAGCTCGAGGAGCTGTCGCTGCCGGTCGTGCGCGGCGAGCTCGACTACGCGAAGGCGAACCGCCTCTTCACCGGCAGCGCGTGGAAGCTGATCCCGCGCAGCCGCTACCTCGGGAACGCGATGCTGAGCCTGCTCACGAAGATCGCGTCCGGCTACTGGCACATCGCCGACTCGCAGGCCGGCTACACCGTCATCTCGCTGCGCATCCTGCAGCTGCTCGACCTCGACCGCATCTACACGTCGTACGGGTTCCCCAACGACATGCTCGTGCACCTGAACGTGTGGAACGCGCGCGTCCGCGACTTCCCGTCGCGGCCGATCTACGGCGTCGGCGAGCGCTCGGGCATCAGGATCCGCCGCGTCGTGCCGCGGATCTCGTGGCTGCTCTGGAAGGGCTTCTTCTGGCGGATGCGCGAGAAGTACGTGATCCGCGACTTCCACCCGCTCGTCTTCTTCTACTTCCTCGGCTTCCTGATGACGACGGTCGGTCTCGCGCTCGGCATCTTCGAGACCGTCCGCCGCCTGGGCGGCCACCCGATCACGCCGGCGACGATCGTGCTCGTCGCGCTGCTGCTCATCTCCGGGAGCCAGTTCACGCTCTTCGCGATGTGGTTCGACATGGAGTCGAACAAGGACCTGCGCTAGCGGTCGCCGGGAGGGCTCTTCGGCGAAGATGGTGGAGATACCTCGCCCTGCCCGGCGCTGTGCCAGGCAGTGCTCAAGACGAGTGGCAGGATCGCCGCTGCGGGGATGACGAGGCCTCCGCTGAGCCTGACGATTGGGTTCAGCGCATCATCAGTACTCAGCGGCAGGCTTGGAAACGACAGGGTGACCCAGGAGCACGCAAGGACGCCCAGGATGAAATAGGCCCCGGCGAACGCCGCGACGCTTCCCGGCCGCACAGTGAGACCCGCGACGGTCCCGGCCACGATGATCACGGGCACCAACAGCCACGAACCGCCGCCGAAGAGGACGTGGAGCGTCAACTGGAGCGACGGCCAGATCCGTCTGGAATGGGAAACGAACCCGAGATAGCCGGTTTCCGGAGCCTGACTCGCAATTCCGTGCCTCGAGAGCCAGATCCGCCACATGAGCGTCAACGCGAGTGCGGGGACGGCGGCAGCGATCAACGCCGGCCAGGTGCTGCGCTTTGCGGACCATGACGCCAACATTGCGGACACGACCAGACACATGACGAGGAGGAGCCCCTCCCGTTTCGTGAACGCGGCGCTCCCGAGGAGGCCGGCGGCAAGAAGGAGGCACCAGCGCGCTGAACCGCTGAGCCAGAGCGCGATGAGGATCGCCGCCACGGCGAGGAAGTAGTCCATGAGCAAGTCCGCAAGCGGCGCGGTCCCGCGGTGCACCACGACCGGCGTGGTTGCGAGCGCGAGCAACGATGGCCACAGAAACACCGCCTCGACATGCGGCGCCAGGAGTCCCGCCACCGCGGCAACGAACGCCGCCAGCGCGGAGACATAGACGAGATGGAGCGTCACGACGTCCGCGCCGCCCATGAACGAGAAAGCCGTTGCGTCGAGCGTAGGGATGAGTGGCGGATACCACGCGTTGCGCAAGTGGGCGACGAACGCCGCGTCGAACTGGCCGAAGTAGTAGATCGCCTTGGCTTTGGGAACCCAGAACGCCATCGCGTCCCACTCGTAGAGCCCGGCGAACCGCCCGGCCCGGAACTGCGCCTCGACGATGACCGCAGCTGCTCCTATCCCGGCGACCGCGATGAGCAACGGACCGCGGATGGTGATTCTCTCGGCCGGGCGACGATGACGTGCGACCCACCCCAGGCCGACGCCTGCAGCGGCGACTCCGGCCGCCGTCACCAACACCGTCTTCAATCCGAACGGGACGCCGACCATCAACGCCAGGGAGAGGAGTCCCGCGAGAGTCGCTGCGCCGACCAACCAAGACAAGCCGATGAGCCGCCCGGCGTCGCGTGCGGTGCTCAGTGCGCCGAGGCCCCACAGCACGCTTCCTCCCACGAGTACGACGACGGCGTCGAGGGAGAAGACTCCCAAGAGCGAGTGGGTGCTCACTCGCCGACCCGGATCAAACTGCTTCCCGCATTGTCGTCCCAGACAACCGTTGCCATGGTGAGCCGCGTGCGGTCGCAGCCGAGGCAGATGACCCATCGGCTTTCCGGCGACGGCCGGCGGGGCATGAGGAAAAAGGTGGCGAACGTCCTCGCCTTCGAGCGTGTGAGGCTGGTCGCGCCCTCAATCGGAAGGGAACCCGTGACGACTCGGTATGAGGCATCACGCGGGATCCGAGCCCGCGCCTCAAACAACAGGGTCTGGTCCGGGAAAACACTGTTGCCCGCGGCGAACTCACGGTCAGAGGGGCTCAGGGACTCCGAAGACCGAGCCTTCGCCCGTAGGTACGAAACGGCTTTCGGCGCCTCGACGACGGCACTCGAAGCGGCCAAGGCAACACAGGCAACGACTCCGACGCCCGCGACGGGCGCTCTTCCAAATCTCCCGAGGCGCACGGACCAGTCGCCACTCTATCGGCAGTCGCCGCCGGGCCCAGCCTTCATCCGCCGACCGCCGAGCTCGGCTTACTCTCAGGCCCGTGTCCGCAGATCACGACGACTCTCGTGAGTGGCCGGCATTCGTTCCTGAAGCCCGGCTTCTCGGTGACCGGAACGCCGCTCTGCGGGATCTCGAGGAATGCTTCGTTGAGGGTGACCAGGGTCGCCTGCCCGTTTCGTACGGCCTGCTCCAGGTTGCTCACTTCGGCCTCGAAACGTTGGTTGCGCGCCCGGGTGTGTGGGTCGACGAGAGTTGGAAACCGCCGTGGCGAGCGGCCCGTGAAGTACGCAACCGCAGCCGGCCACGTGGAGTACAGGACTCCCGGCGGCATCGAACTTCGATCGACACGCGCCTCGCTCCAGGTTCGTCCTGAGTAGTCGATGCCGTAGAGCGACACAGTCCGTGCTTGCTGTAAGACGGCCAACACAAACAGAAAGCCGAGGGCTGACGCGATCACGGGTTGGCCGCGGACGAGCCACGCGATGCCGACGATCAGCGGCGGCGCCATCGGCGCGAGCAGCCGCTCGTCCAGCGGAGTGGAGGCATCAAACAGCGTCGCGGTCGAGAGCAGGAACGCGCAGTAGAGGACCGCGTACAGCAGTCCTACGGTCACGATTCTGGGTGGTCGCCGTCTGTCTGCTTTCAACAGGCCGATCCCGAGCGCCGTCACGGCGATCGCTTCCGCCCACACGCCGGCGTTCCCGAGTGGGAGGTGGACGGACGGCAACTGCCCGGGCGTTATCAGCAGGTGAGCAAAGGCCCGAAACCCTCCGCCGAGTGCCGCCCAGGTGGGCGGGTGCCATCGGAGTTGTCGGCCGGTCATCTGTCCCGCAACAACCTCGTTCCGGGCGAGCCACCCCAGGTACAGAGCGAGGCTCGGTATCAGGAACCTCAGACGGTGGCGGCCGCGAAGCGCGACGGCGCCGAGGAGGATCAGCGGCAAACCCGCGAAGCGCGTGAGCGTCGCAGTCCCGGCGAGCAGACCGGCGGAGACAGGGCGCCTGGCCGCGATCAGCGCAACCGCCGCTGTCGCGAGAACGAGGAACAAGGGCTCTGCGAGCAGGTTCAGGTGCACAGAGAAGACGGCAGGCGAGAACGCGTACAGAACGCCGGCCATCACACCCGCGCGCGCATCGATCGCGCCCCATGTTGTTCCGCCGACCACGAGTACCCCTGCCAGCAGGAGAAACGCGTTCAGCAGCCTCGCGCCCGAGTAGGTACCGCCAATCGCCTTGAGCACGAGCGGGTAGCCCGGCGCCCACCAGTAGAGGGGCTTCCCGCCCTCGTCCCGTGGCTGCGGCAGCGGAATCGACGAAAGGCTGTGGCTGGCCTGAACGTAGACCACGGAGTCGTACGTGACGCCGAGCCCCCAGCGTTGGGTGGTCACGACCATGATCGCTGCGGCGAGGCCGGCCACGACCAGCAGGACTACCAGCTGAGGCCGTGATCCATTCGACAGCCTCGCCACGATCGCACGTTACTGGCCCGCGCGGACACTCCTTACGGATTCGTGCGCGCCTGGCATCGCCAGCGCCCGTTGGCTCGCAGTCGGATCGTTCCGCCGTCGGTCTTGACGAGCACCAGCCGCGCCGTCGTGTTGCGGGCGACCACTCGTCCCTCGACTCCCAGGTTCGCGGGGACGACGGCGTAACCGGTTTCGAGCTCGCGCCCACCGCTTCGGAAGACGCCGTCCGCGTCGACCGAGACCTTGCGTTCGCCGAAGTCGGGGCTGAGGGACGCGAGGCAGGTGTAGTAGAGGCGTCTGATCGAGAGGTTGTAGTAGTCGGTCTGCCAGTCGGCGAGAGCGTTCTTGACCGCCGGCCCGACCACCATCGCGACCGAGGTCGCGGGATGCGCGCGGTCGACCCAGTCACGCGTCGCTCCAAGCACACGCCGTTGGCCGTCAGCCGCGGCGTCGACCCGAACCGCTTCGCCGTATGAAAGAAAGACGAACACGAATGCGAGAACGACCGCGACTGAGATGAGGTTGGTCCTCAGCACCAACGTGATGGCTCCAAGGACCGCGACGATGCCGAGGCCGAGCGTCGTCGCGTGCGGCAACGGCTGTAGCGTTCCGTTGCGCGCGAAGATCTCGAAGCTAAAGGAGTCGGCGACGATCGTTCTGTTGATCACGGTCTGGAACGGGATGACGAGAACTCCCACCAGCGCAACGCTGATCGCGAGCGCATAGGCCGTGCGCGAAGGGCGCGCGCCTCGATTCCACAGGGCGACGACGAACGCAGTCAGGAACAGCGGCAGCAAATAGAAGAGGTAACGCTCGTGAATTCGCGGTGCGTCGCCCAGGCGTTCGAAGGCGTTGACTGCGAACGCGGTTTCGACGAGCAGCCAGAACGTCAGGCCGATCGCGGTCGCGGCAAAGGCACCCGTGCGAGCGCTGCCACGGCGGCGCAGCCAGACGAGTGCAACGGCAAGCGTGCCGACGAATGGAATCACCCCCGCGACGAAGACGAGTCCGGCCGCGTGGTAGACGAAGAGCTTCGCGGTGTGGACGATTGCAGGGCTGCTGTTGCCCGGCACGTTCGAATACCGCCCCGCGACCGAGATCGAGTTGCTCCCGGTGAGCGTCGGCACGGCGGCGAGGAGTCCGAGAGCGAGGCCGCCGACGACGAGCACCACATGCCGCCGCGCAAGGTTGTTCAGGAGCCGTCCAGCTGGTTGGCGCTCCGATCGCGCCTGATCCCATGCGAGCACCAGCAACGCTGTCAGCGCAGCTGGCACCAGTGCCACGAGCTGGATGCGGACGGCACACGTCGACACGATTCCGGCAAGCAACAAGCCGTCGTTCAGGCGCGATGGCGCCGTCAGCGTGCGGAGAAGGAGCCACACCGTGACGAGGAAGAGTGGATACGCAAGGCTCTCGCTCATCCCGAGGGTGGTGAAGTACATGAGCGGCGCGATCGCGGCGAGTCCGACGACGAGGAACGCCGGGCCGCGCGGCAGCATGAAGCGTGCGATCCCGTAGACGGGCACCAGCGCGAGCGACATGAACGCAGAGTTGAGGATCTTGATCCCCTCGTGGGCGTGCGAGGCTGAGAGGCCGACTGCGTAGAGCGGCGCGAGCGTCAGCGGGTAGAGCGGCGAGTACGTAAGCCCTGTCTTGCCGTACAGGGCGAGCCGCCCGCGGGCGAGGTTCACCGCGACCTGCTCGTAGCCCAGCTCGTCGGGGTAGATCCACGGTCCCTGCACGCGCGCGCTCAGTGCGATTCGCACCCCGAGCGAGAGAAGCACGGCTCCGGCTAGCGCCCAGGCGGTCGCGTGTCCGAAGGAGCTGCTGAGACGCCGCGCGCCGGTCGCGCTCACCTCTCTGCCTGGCGCGGTTGCGTGCAGACGGCAGTGAGGATCTCGTACCGTCGTCGTGGGTCGGCCGGAACGACGAGATGGTGCTCGACCCTGTCGTACAGGACCCGCGGCAGCTTCGTCGCTTGCGTCGCACGCACCACGAGGTGCCCAGGTGTATGGCGGCCGATCACGCCTCGGAGACGCGTCACGCGAGGCGACTTCGAGTTCTGCCCGAACAGCTCGATCCGTCCGAAGTGGCGACCGAGCAGCTCCAAGAACGCCGCCTGGGTGAACTCGTGACGGTGAAACCTGTTCCAGGGCGTCGTTTCCGCTGAAGCTCCCGGGCTGTAGACGTCTCGATCCGGGGTCGAACAGATCAGCGATCCGTCCCGGCGAAGGATGCGAACGACCTCCGCCAAGAAGGTCTCGGCGTCCTCGAGATGCTCGATCGTCTCGAGCGAGACGTAAAGGTCTGCGGTGGCGGCGTCGAGAGGTAGGACCCGGGCATCCGCCGTCGCAAACGATGCGTTCGCGATGTGCCTGCGCGTTGCCGCTTCCACGGCGCCGGGGGAGATGTCGAAGCCGTGGATCTGAGCGGCCGCCGGGGCGAGAATTTCGGCGCAGGTTCCGTCTCCGCACGCGCAGTCGACGACCACTGCGCCGCTCGCGTACCGCGCCGCGAACTCATAGCGTGCGAGATGCTCGTTTCGCACCCAGGTCGGCGCCCTGGCGTCTTCTGCGATCCGTTCGCTTTCGACCCGCAGGCGAGGTCGGTGACGGCCGAGCGTCAACCCGGCAGCCTTTGTGAGCTCGTACACCGCCGCGAAGGGAATCCAGCGTTTGTGTCCGTTCCTCCAGAGCCAGCGAAGCTCCGAGACTGCGTAGCGTGCGGCTGCACGTCGGAGAGCTGCGTTCGAACCAGGACCGGCGACGTAGGACCGATCGGCCGAGGTGCCCGACGCGTAGAACCGCTTGAACGCCTCACGTAGCGAATAGTCGTGCGAGTGGCGGACAGCGGCTCGCGGTTCGTAGACGATCGTGTACCCCGCGAGAAGCATGCGCCGTGACCACTCCTGATCCTCGCTCATCGCGACCTCGTCCGCGAACGGGTTCGCCTCCCACACGCTGCGGGGGATCGCCGAGTTCGCGTTCGAGAAGAGCGTCTGCTCGAACGTGAGCTCGACGATGCTTCCGAGCCGCTGCGTCCGCGCCTGCGGCCCGTACAGGAAATCGAGGAAGAAGCGATCCGGCGGTCGCGCGCTCTCGGGCGCGAGTTGACGGCCGTAGGCGCCGGCGACTTCCGGCGCGTCGAGCGCGGCTACCAGCCGTCTCAGCCAGCCTTCGTCGACCGCGACGGCGTCCTGGCTCGTGAACACCAGTACGTCGCCCGACGAAAAGCGGGCCGCGAGGTTGCGTGTTGCGCCGTGTACGAACTGCTCCGGTGGGATCTCGTGCACGGTCGCACCGAGCCCGCGTGCCCGCTCGACGCTGCCGTCGACGGAACCGGAGTCGACGACGATCACCTCGACCGTGTCGTCGACTTGCTGGCGGGCGATCGCCTCGAGGCAGCGAACCAGGTCGAGCCCGCCGTCCTTGACCGGGATCAGGACGGAGATCATCCGACGGGAACCAACACCAACCTGGCTCTGTGCGATGCTGGAGCCTCTTGGTTGGCGGAGAGACGGTCACCGAATCGGGCGTTTCGCCCGTCACCGTCTCGGTCGTCGTTCCGTGCCTGAACGAAGCGGAGACGATCGAGGAGTGCGTTCGCTCCGCAACGCGCGTTCTCGACGAGAGCGGCATCGACGGCGAGGTGATCGTGGTCGATAACGGCTCCGACGACGGCAGTGCCGACCTCGCGCGCGCCGCAGGGGCGATCGTCGTCGAAGAGCCGCGCCGCGGGTACGGCAGCGCGTATCAGGCTGGGTTCGCCCACGCCTCCGGGAAGTACCTCGTGATGATCGACGCCGATCTGACGTACGATTTTGCCGAGATTCCTCGTTTCGTAGCCGCGCTCGATGAGGGTGCAGGTCTCGTGATGGGAAATCGGATGAGCGGCCTCAACCCGGGGTCGATGGGGCTGATCTCGCGCATCGGCAACCCGTTGCTGTCGGGATTCCTGAACCTGCTCTACCGAACACCGGTGCGCGATGCGCACTGCGGGATGCGCGCAATGCGGGCGAGCGTCCTGGGGACGCTCGGCCTTCGCTCGACTGGCATGGAGTTCGCATCCGAGATGGTGATCCGAGCTGCGCGACGCGGTGTGACGATCACCGAGCTCCCGATCCAGCTGCACCCACGCGGCGGGGAGTCGAAGCTCTCGCCGTTTCGTGACGGTTGGCGGCACCTCAAGCTGATGCTCGTCTATCACCCGACGTTCCTCTTCCTGGTGCCTGGTCTCATCATGTTCGCCCTCGGTGCGCTGGTCATGGTCGGCGTCCTCGTGCATCTCTCCATTCTCGGACACGAGTTGCTCCTCCATACGTTGATCGGCGGCTCACTCCTCGTCGTCGTCGCGACGCAGCTGATCGGGTTCGGCCTTTGCGGGCGCGCGTACGGCGTCTACCAGCTGGGCGACACCGACCCGTGGGTTGAGCGGATGCAGCGGCGGCTGAGCCTCGAGCACGGTTTGGTCGCGGGGTCGCTCGTCGCGCTCGTCGGACTTTCGATTGAGGGGGTCGTCGTCGGGCGATGGATCGCCCATGGCCTCGGATCGCTCGCGGAGGAACGGCTGTCGGTGGTCGCCGCGACGCTCGTGATCGTCGGCACGCAGATCTTCTTCACGTCGTTTCTGCTGTCGATCATGGGCCTGCGGCGCCGATGAGTCGAGTGACGGATCCACCCGTTCGGGGAACCGAGTGGGTGGGTGGCCGCCAGAGCAGCTCTCGGGTGCGCGCGGCGTTCGGCCGGCCGCTCGCAGTCGCGTGCGTCGTGCTCGCCGGCTACCTGGGGTGGTCGGCGTACTACCTCCACTACCACTCGATCGAATCGGTCGCGCACGTCGGGTCGCAGTTCCAGGGGCGGGGACACGGGAGCGCGGCGATCGACCGGCTCGCCGGCTTCCCGACCGAGGCGGTCGGCTACGACGGCCAGTTCTACTACTTCGTCGCGCTCGATCCGGCCGGTGCACGGTCCTACCTCGACAACGCGACGTACCGCTACAGCCGCCCCGTGTATCCGCTTGCGGCTCGAGCGCTGGCGCTCGGGCAGGCCGGCGCGGTGCCCTGGGCGCTGCTGCTGCTCGGCTTCGCGGGAGTGGCCGCGGGCACGTTCGCGTGCGCGGCGATCCTGAAGAGCGAGGGGTTCTCGGCCTGGTACGGCGCGCTGTACGGGCTCTACCCGGGGCTCTTCGTCGCGGTCACGTGGGACCTCGCGGAGAGCCTCGCCTACGGCCTGACCGCGTGCGCGCTTCTCGCGTGGCGGCGCGACGACGGACGCCTGTTGCCGGCCGCCCTTCTCTTCGGTGTCGCTGGCGCGACGCGCGAGTCGACGCTCCTGTTCCCGATCGCACTCGCGATCCGGCTCGCCGCATCCCGGCAGGCGCTGCGGGCCGCTGCGCTGGCCGGTATTTCGCTCGCCCCGTACCTGGCGACGAAGGTGGCGCTGGCGCTCTGGCTGCACGGTGCCGGCGCCGCGAACGCGACCCACTTCGAGCCTCTGCCGTTCCTCGGCCTGATCCGGCAATGGCCGTGGGCGAGCATCCACGTGC
Source organism: uncultured Actinomycetes bacterium (assembly GCA_963819535.1). GTDB lineage: Bacteria > Actinomycetota > Thermoleophilia > Gaiellales > Gaiellaceae > PALSA-600. Next base: position 558,964 of record CAWFWL010000001.1, read on the forward strand.
AGCAGGGCCTGGCGGTCGTGATTCCCGCGCTGGTCGCCACCGGGCTCGCCTGGGCTGCGATTCGATCCTGGACGCCGGCGCTCTGCGCCCTCGTTGCGAACGTGCTCGTCCTGGTCGTGTTCCTGCCACGGTTCTCCTATGTCGACTACCTCGCCTCCGGCCGGATCGCGACGGGCGTCGTGCTGGCTTTCATGCCGTGCCTGCCGTCGTTGTTGCATCGCGGCTGGGTCGCGCAGGTGTGGATCGTCGCAGCGCTCTGGCTGCTGCCCTGGTACACGTTCCTGCCTGATTCGCTGGCGCGTTAGCCGATGACGGTCCTCCGCCGCGCAGGCGCCGTCTGGCTCGCCGCTGGTGCCTACGCCGTCGTCCTCTCGTGGTCGGCGATCCATCGCCACCACGTCTTCCAGAGCGGCGGCTACGACCTGGGCATCTTCGACCAGGCGACCTGGCTGATGGGACACGGCCTGCGGCCCTTCTCGACTATTCGCGGCCGCTACCTGCTCGCCGACCACTTCCAGCCCGCGCTCGTCGCGCTCGCCCCGCTCGGCCGGCTCGGCCTCAGCCCGATCGGATTGCTCGTCCTCCAGTCGCTCCTGCTCGGCGCGGTCGCGCCGCTCCTCTACCGTCTCGCGCTCGACTACGGCGCCACCCAGCGCTTCGCGCTCGCGGTCTCGGTGATGTGGCTCGCCTCGCCGCTGACGCAGTGGGCGAACCTCTTCGACTTCCATCCCGAGAGCGCCGTTCCGCTGCTGCTCGTCACCGGCGCGCTGCTCCTCGAACGGCGCCGCTACGGGTGGTTCACGCTCGTCGCGGTGCTCGCGTCGGCGACGAAGGAGGACGTCTGCCTGGTCTACGTCGCGTGGGGGTTGCTGCTCGCGGTGCAGCACCGTGCACGCCTGCGCCACTTCGGCCTGCTGCTCGCAGGTGCCGGCATCGCGTGGTTCGTGCTCGCGACGCAGGTCGCGATCCCGGCGCTCGGGGGGAACCTGAACTTCTACTCCCAGCGCTTCGGCGGCGAGCGCGGCTCGTCGATCGGCGCGGTCGCCGTCTACCTGGTCGATCACCCGATCGCGTCGTTCGACCAGCTGGCGACGGCCGCGAACGCCAAGATCCTGATCGCGCTCGTGGTGTGTACGGGCGGTCTCGCCCTTGCCGCACCCCGTCTGCTCGTCCTCGCCGTGCCAGGCCTCGCCGCGAACCTCCTCTCCGCGTACTCGTACCAGCACGACGTCCACTTCCACTACCAACTCGTCCCGGCGGCCGGCTTCGCGCTGGCGAGCGCGGCGGGGGCGGGCGTGGTGTCGGCGCGGGCGGGCGGACGGGCGCGAGAGACGATCGCCGTCGTGCTGCTCGCCGGCTCGCTCGTCGCAGCCGTGGTGTCGCCGTCGGTCCGCGGGCTGCTGCACTCGGGCGACAGCGCGACGCTGGCCGCGAAGCGACACGCGCTGGCGTTGGTGCCGAAGGGAGCGCCGGTCGCCGCCGCCCCCGATCTCGTGCCCCACCTCTCGCACCGCCGCGCGATCTATCAGCTGCCCGAGCCGTTCTTTGCCCGGCACGGCAACGGCGAGTACTGGAGCGACGACGAGCTCGCGCGCCGCAGCCGAGCGATCGAGTACGTCGTGATCGATCTCGACTCGCTCGATCCGTTCCCGCGGCAGCAGACGAGCATGCTTCCGGCGCTCCTTCGCCGGCGCGGCTTCGTCCAGGTTTTCCGACGAGGCGACGTTCGCGTCTTCAAGAAGGCTTGAAAAGGGTCCGTAAGGAAGCGGGCCACCGTTCGGCGCCGCGTCTAACATCCGCCGGATGCTGACCTCGGTGGTCACCGGCGGCGCCGGCTTCCTCGGCTCGCACCTCTGCGACCACCTGCTCGAGCAGGGCCACCGGGTGATCTGCGTCGACAACCTCGAGACGGGCTCGCTCGAGAACATCGCGCACCTGCGCGACGACGCGTTCTCGTTCGTCTATCGCGGACGTCGTCAACGCCGATCTACATCGACGGGCCGGTCGACCATCGTCTTCCACCTCGCCGCGCTCGCGAGCCCGGTCGACTACCTGCGGGCGCCGCTCGCCTCGCTGAAGGTCGGCTCGTACGGGACGCACAACGCGCTCGGGCTCGCGAAGTGGAAGCGCGCGCGGTTCCTGATCTCCTCGACGAGCGAGGTCTACGGCGACCCGCAGGTGCATCCGCAGCCGGAGACCTACTGGGGCAACGTCAACCCGATCGGCCCGCGCGGGGTCTACGACGAGGCGAAGCGGTACGCCGAGGCGCTGACGATGACCTACCACTCGCAGCAGGGCGTCGACACGTGCATCGCGCGCATCTTCAACACGTACGGGCCGCGCATGCGCAAGCAACGACGGCCGCGCGTCGGTCAACTTCCTCAACCAGGCGATCGGAGGTAAGCCGCTCACCGTCTACGGCGACGGCTCGCAGACGCGTTCGCTCTGCTACGTCGACGACCTGATCCGCGGTCTCTACCTGCTGCGACGAGCGGCGAGCACCTGCCGGTGAACATCGGCAACCCCGATCACGAGGTGACGATGCTCGAGCTCGCGCAGACGGTGATCCGCGTCACGCGGCTCGACCGAGCGAGATCGTCTTCGAGGCGCTGCCGATCGACGACCCGCAGATCCGGCGGCCGGACATCACACGGGCGCGCCAGGTCCTCGGCTGGTCGCCGGAGGTCGACCTCGAGGAAGGGCCTGCGACGCTGGCTGAGCGGCGCTCGGCAGGGAGCCGGTCGAAGCTTGATGGCGGCGCGGCTCGGGGTCGTCGCCGCCGTCTCGCTGGCGGCCGCGTTCCTCGCCGCGACAGCACAGCCGGCGGACGCGTCGCGCTACCTGCGCATCGGCATCTACGACGAGGCGCAGACGCTCTACGGGCCGATCGACGAGACGATGCCGACGCTCAAGCAGCTGCACGTGCAGGAGGTGCGCCTGAACCTCTACTGGGGCGGCGCGTACGGCGTCGCGAAGCGCCGTCCGGCGCGACGCGACCGACCCGACCGACCCCGCCTACGACTGGTCGCTCTACGACCGCGCCGTTCGGCTACGCCAACGAGTACGGGATGCACGTGCTCTTCTCGATCTACGGCACGCCGCGCTGGGCGAACGGCGGGCACGGGCCGAATCACGTCGCGCCCAACGCCGACCGACCTGCGCAACTTCGCGTATCGCTGCCGCGACGCCGCTACAGCGGCAGTTCCTGGGCGGCCGACGGGAGGGCTGCTGCCCGCGGTCCGGGAGTGGCTGGCCTGGAACGAGCCGAACAACCCGATCTTCCTGTCGCCCCAGTACAAGGGCAAGGCGGGTGATCCAGAGCGCGATCGACTACACGAAGATCTGCAACGCGGTCTACAACGGCGTGCACGGGACGCTCTTCGGCGGCGAGCGAGTCGCGTGCGGCGTCACGGCGCCGCGCGGGAACAACAACCCAGGGAGCAGCAGGCCGTCCGTCTCGCCGCTCGCCTTCCTGCGGGCCGTGAAGAAAGCCGGCCTGAAGACGTTCGACGCGTGGGCGCACCATCCCTACTACGGCAGCCCGTCGGACACGCCGACGACGAAGCCCGTCGGTGCGCGCGGCGCGTCCCGCGACCGCGGTCACGCTCGGCAACTTCGGCGACCTGATCGCAAGTCCTGACGCGGCTCTACGGCAACAAGCGCATCTGGATCACCGAGTACGGCTACCAGACGAACCCGCCCGACCGTCTATCGGCGTCTCCTTGGCGAAGCAGGCGCGCGTACCTGAAGCAGGCGTTCGCGTTCGCGCGCAAGAACCCGCGCATCGACATGATGCTCTGGTTCCTGCTCAAGGACGAGCCGAACCTGGCCGGCTGGCAGTCCGGGCTCGATGACGGCGGCGGGGAAGAAGAAACCGGCGTTCGCCGCGTTCCAGAAGCTCCTCAGCTAGAGGCATGGCGGACGCGCTCGCACACTGGCCCGGCGCCGAGCGGCGAGACCCACCGATCAGCTCGCCGACGTGGGTCGTGCGCCACGCGCTCGCTCGCTGGCTGCGCGCGCAGGCAGCCGAGCTGGAAGCCGGCGACCCGGTTCGAATCCTCGACGTCGGCTGCGGCGTCAAGCCGTACTACCCGTTCTTCGCCCACGTCGCGTCGGAGTACGTCGGCGTCGACGTGGTCGAGAACCCGGCCGCCGAGCTGCTCGGGCCGGTCGAGGCGCTGCCGGTCGAGGACGCCTCGTTCGACGTCGTGCTCTGCACCCAGGTGCTCGAGCACTCCGACGACCCGGCGCAGGCGGTCCGCGAGCTACGCCGCGTGACGCGGGCCGGAGGGCGCGTGCTCGCGTCGACGCACGGCGTTCAGGTGTATCACCCGTCCCCGGTCGACTACTGGCGCTGGACGCACGAGGGGCTGCGCCGCCTCTTCGACCAGAACGGGCCGTGGGCGGAGCTCGCCGTCGAGCCGGCAGCCGGGACGGGGTCGGCCCTCGCGATGCTGCTCGGCGACGTACGTCGAGATCGCGCTCCGCCGCACGTTCCTCGCCCGCCCGCCGGTGCTGCTGCTGAACAAGCTCGGCGCCTTCCTCGACGCGCGGTCCGCGCAGCTACGCGACCCGGTTCCCGGCTCGCTGATCCCGAACCTGCACGTCGTCGCTCGGCCCTAGAGGCTTGATGTGAATTGTTCGCACTCACGGTTGGTGTGCCAGACGCGGCTTGGTCTGGCCCATCCCCGCGAGCACCCCCAATCCACATCAAGCCTCTAGATGCGCCTCCTCCGCCGAAACGCGCTCGGCGTGTACGCGGTGTATGCCGCCGCGATCGTCTCCGGCCTCGTCGTCACGCCGATCGTCATCCATTCGATCGGCACGCCTGCGTTCGGCGTGTGGTCGTTCATCGGCGCGGTGACGATCTATCTCTCGGTGCTCGACTTCGGCGTCGGGCCCTCGATCGTGCGCTTCGCCGCCGAGGCCCGCGGCCGCAAGTCGGTACACGACCTGAACGAGGTCGCATCGACCGGCCTCGCGATGTATGCGGCGATCGGGATCGTGACGCTGCCGCTGGGCGTCGCGCTCGCCTGGCTCGTGCCGTGGGCGTCCGGGACGCCGCACCACCTCGTCTGGGACGCGCGCGTGGCGACACTGCTCGTCGTACTGTCTCTGGCCGCGCGCTTCCCGCTCGGGCTATTCAACAACCTGCTCGTCGCGCAGCAGCGCTGGGACCTGCAGAACCTGAGCGCGTTCCTGGGGACGGTGCTCTACGCGGGGCTGGTCGTCCTGTTGATGCCGCGCTACGGCGGCCTCGTGCTGCTGGCGGCGCTGACGCTCGGGACGTCGCTCTTCCGCATGCTGCTGCCGCTCCTCTGGCTGCGACGGGAGCTGCCCGAGCTGAACGTGCGCCGGCGCCTCGCGACACGTGAACGGCTGCGCGAGCTGCTCGCGTTCAGCTGGTCGAACTTCCTCGTGCACGTCGCCCAGAAGATCGTCTTCTCGACCGACGTGATCGTCGTGGGGATCGTGCTCGGCGCCACCGCCGCCGGCATCTACGGCGTGCCCGCGAAGCTGTTCGCACTCGCGTTCGGGATCGGGACGGCGCTGACGTCGCTCATGTTCCCGGCGTTCGCCGAGCTCGAGGGGGCGGGTGCGAGCGAGCGCCAGCGCCGGCTGCTGCTGTCGGGCCTCCGCGCCGGAACGGCGCTCATGCTCCTGCTCGCGCTGCCACTGCTGCTGATGCCGGACCTGCTGATCCATGCGTGGATTCAGCGGCCCGGCTACCACGACGGCTACGCGGTGATGGCGATCCTCGCGGCCGTGCTGCTCATCCACCAGCCCATCTACGTCCTGACCCAGTTCCTGATCGCACGCGCGCGGCAGAAGGAGGTGGCGCTGGTCTCGATCGCGACGACGGCGGCAAACCTCGTGCTCTCGTTCGTGCTCGCGTCGGTGTGGGACATCCGCGGCGTCGCCGTGTCGACTCTCGTCACCGACGTGCTCGCGCTCGCCTACATCCTGCCGCGGTACGCGGCGCCGGCCGCGGGCACGCCTCCCTGGGTGCTGGTGCGCGCGATCACGAGACCCGTGCTGCCGGCGGTCGTGGCGGCGGCGGTGATCCTCGTCGCGCTCGCACGGGCGTGGCATCCCGACACGCTGGCCGCGCTGGTCCCGCTCGGCGTGCTCTGGACGGCCGTCGCTGCGGCCCTGGTCTGGCGCTTCGGCCTCGCCTCGGAGGAACGTGCGCGGGTCGGGGTCGAGCTGCGGCGGAACCGGCCGGCTGCCGCCGAGCTCTAGAGAAAGCGGTCGAGCACCTCGTCGGCGTAGCGGCGTGCGAGCACGTTCCAGTCGAGGTCGCGGCCGGCGCGCGCCGCGGCGGCCGCGTAGCCGGCGCGGGTCTCGGCGTCGCCCAGCAGGTGGACGACGGCGTCGACGAACGCGCGGCGGTCTTCGACGAGGATGCCGGCGCCTGTCTCGCGCAGGTTCTCCGTCACCTCGTAGTCGTACGAGACGGTGGGCACGCCGAGACCGATCAGCTCTGACACCTTCGCGGCCCGCACGCCCTGGTCGGCCGTCCGTGCGTAGGGGGCGACGTCGAACGCGGCAGCGGTGGCGAGCGCCTCCGCCCGCGGTAGCCGGCCGAACAGGACGACGTCGTCGCGGCCTGCCAGCCGCTCCGTGATGCGCGGGCTCGCCCCGCCGACGAGCCAGAGGCGCGCGCCGGGCGCCCGGGCGTGGATCTCCTCCCACAGCTCGAGCAGGTGATCGATGTTGTAGAGCGGGTTGTCGGCGCCGCGGTCTCCCGCCGTCAGCAGGTGCGCCGCCATCCAGCCGAGCACGGTCTCGCCCGGCTGCTTGGGCGCGGCAGCCTGCCGGCGCAGCGTCTCCGTCGCCGCCGTCGAGGTTGACGCCCTGCGGGATCACGACCCACGGCTTCTCGACGCCGAGAGCTTCGTAGCGGCGCGCGGCGCTCTCGGCGGTGACGACGTAGGCGCGTACCGCCGGGCTGCCGAGCAGCGCCACCTCGCGCTCGGTGAAGAACGGATCGTCGGCGTCCATCACGGCGGCGCCGCGCCAGCGGTCGAGCTGCGCGAAGTCGAGCGACAGGAGCGATCGGTACCTGCGCGCGGCCCGGCCGAGCGCCGTGCGCAGGAGCAACGGCTTCGTCGCCGTGAAGGCACGGAAGCCGAGCCCGCGCGGGAGGCGTGCGTCCGGCAAGCGCAACAGGCAGGCGTCGAGCCGGTCGAGGCGCGGCAGCAACTCCGCGTAGCGAGGGTTGTTGTGGCCGTGGAACCAGATCGACAGCAGGGCGATCCGGTCGCCCGCCGGCGTGCCTCGCGTCAGCTCGCGCAGCGTGACCTCCTTCACGCGAGCGCCCGCTCGTACACCGACAGCGTTCGCTCGGTCATCGTCGCGACCGAGAAGTGCTCACGTGCACGTCGTAGGCCTGCGACGCCGAACGCATGCCGCCGCTCCGGCCCGTCGAGCAGCTCGCTGATGCCCGCCGCGAGCGCGGATGCGTCGCCGGCGGGAGCGAGCAGCCCGGTCTCGCCGTCGACGACGATCTCGGGGACCGCGCTGACCCGGGTTGCGACGACCGGCAGCGACGCGAGCATCGCTTCGAGCAACACGATCCCGAACCCCTCCCAGCGTGAGGTGTGCGCAAAGACGTCGGCCCGCTCGAGCCAGTCGCGCGGCTCGACGCGTCCGAGCACGAGCACCGATTGCTCGAGACCGAGCCGGCGCGCGCGCTCGCGGATGCTCGCCTCGAGGGGCCCCCAGCCGAGGATCGCGAGCCTGGCGTCCGGATGCGACTGCCGGGCGAGGGCGAACGCGGCGAGCAGCGTCGCGTGATCCTTCTGCTCGATCAGCCGGCCGACCGCGAGCACGAGCGGTGCTCCCGCAGCGATCCCGGCCTGCTCGGGTGTCGTCTCGGAGCGTGCGGAGGGGAGCGCGTCAAGGCCGTAGTGGATCGTCTCCAGCTTGCCGGCCGGCAGCCCGGCCGCAACGTGGAACTCGCGCACCGCGTCGGAGATGGCGACGATGCGCTTCACGCTGTGCATCAGCCCCCGGTCGACGTGACGGAACGGCCCGAGCAGGTACCGGTCGTCGTTGTGCCGTGTCGAGACGAATGGGACGCGCAGGAGGTGAGCGGCGAGGGAGCCGTACGCGTCGGCATGGACCATGTGCGTGTGCAGGAGGTCGGCACGTTCCGTCCTGACGCGCGACGTGACCGAGGCGGCGAGCCTCGGCGAGACGTCGAGCCCGCAATGCACGCGCGACCATGGCACGCCGCGCTCGTCGAGCGCGCGGTGGAACCGGCCGGAGTCGAGGCCGCCGTCGAGCGAGAGAAAGCGCGCGTCGACGCCGCGGTCGCGAAGTGCAGGCAGCAGCGCGAGTAGGTGCTGCTCCGCGCCGCCGATCCCCTGCACCTTCGTCATGTGCAGCACTCTCACCGCCGCAGGATCTCCGCGTACACGGCGTCGACCTCATCGACCATCCGCGACGTCGAGAAGCGCTCGCGCATCCGCGCGGCGCCGGTCGCACCGAGCTCGGCGCGCAACCGGCGATCCGCCTGAAGTGCGCGAAGACGCTCGCCCAGCGCAGGCACGTCGCCGACCGCCGTCAGGTAGCCGGTCTCACCGTCGTCGACGACCGTCCGCGTTCCGCCCGCGTCGGTGGCGACCACCGGCAGCCCGGCCGCGAGCGCCTCGATCGCGACGACCGGGGTGCCCTCGTTGGCCGACGTGAGCAGGAAGGCGTCGAACGCGCCGTACCAGGCGCCGATGTCGTCTACGTAGCCGAGCAGCTGAACCCGGTCGCCGAGATCGAGCTCGCCGCGCCAGCCGCTCGACCTCCGGCCGCAGCTCGCCGTCACCCGCCAGGACGAGCGTGCTTCCGGGGACCTCGCTCGCTGTACGCACGAGGTCGAGCGGGCGCTTGATCTCCGAGAGGCGACCGGCCCAGCCGATCACGAAGGTCTCCTCGTCGACGCCGAGCTCGGCGCGCTTCTCCGCCCGCGCAGCCGCCGCGGCGCCGACGCGGCTGTCGAGGTCGAAGCCGTAGTGGATCACCGTCACCTTCGCCGCCGGCGCGACCCCGAAGCGCACGAGGTCGTCGCGCACCTCGTCGCTCACTGCGACGATCCGGTCCGTGCGGCGGCCGAGCACTCGCTCGACGGCCCTGAACACACGCTCGCGCCGGCCGTCGAAATACCCGGAGAGCACGTGGCCGTGGAAGGTGTGCACGATCGCCCGCGGCCGTGCGCCGCCGGCGAGCAGCGCTGCGAGACGTCCCGTCGACCCGGCCTTCGCCGTATGGGTGTGCAGCACGTCGGGGCGGCGCTGCCGCAGGAGGCGTCTCAGTGTCACGACCGTCCGCAGGTCGTTCGCCGGTGAGAGCTCGCGGGTCAGGGTCGGCACATGGAGGTACGGCACGTCCAGCCGGCCCGCCACGTCCTCCATCGACGCCTCGCCGGTATGCATGCGCCCGGCCACGACGGTCACGTCGTGGCCCTGCGCGCGCTGCCCCGCAGCCAGCTCGAGCACCGAGAGCGCGGCGCCGCCGACGTTGAGCCGGGTGACCACGTGCACGATCCTCACTCGACGACCGCCGCCGAGGTCGACAGGGCCAGCGCGACTCCCCCGACGAGCCAGAAGCTCGCGGCGAGCGGCGTGCCGCCGAACAGGCCCTCGCCGGCGAGCGCGCCGATCGACGCGGCCAGCCACGCCGCCGGCAGGAACCCCGCCACCGAGAGACTGCGGCGCGCCGCGAGCAAGGCTGCGCGCGCGAGCCCGACCAGCGTGGCGAGCATCGCGAGGCCGCCGGCGATCCCCAGCTCGTACAGGATCTGGTCCCACGCCTGCTGCGGGATGAAGGGCCTGTCGGCGGGCGGGAAGTAGGTCGGCGGCTGGTCGGCGAAACGGCGACGCGCATCGGGTAGGAACACGGCGAAGGTCTTCGGCGGCAGTTCGCCGTACCAGCCGGTGCCGGTCAGCGGGTGCGCCGCGAAGACACGCCCACCGACGTACGCGTAGATCAGGCGCTGGCTCCAGCTCGCCGCGTACTGGCCTGGGCGCGACTCGGGCTTGCCGAACCACGCCTGCAGGAAGCCGAGGTCGCCTGCGCGGATCGACAGTGTGCCGGCGGTGATCACTCCGACGACCGCTGCGGTTGTCGCGATCCGCCGCGGCGTGAGCTGGTGGCGCGCGCGCGCCACCGCGAGCAGCGTGACGGTGCCGAGGTACAGGCCGACCAGGCTCGCGAGCGCGGCGCCGAGGATGCAGCCGATGCTCCCGGCCGCGATCGCGACGACGGCGCGCCGCCGGCCGCCGCCGGTGAACATGGTTGCGAGCCCGTACAGCAGCGGCAGCGTCGCGAGCGCGGCGAAGTCGTGCTCGCCGAGGAACGACGCCTGCCGTCCGCCGGCGGTGACGAACCGGACAGCGCCGACGACGTCTGCCGCGATCGTGAACAGCAACAGCACGTCGACTACGGCCTCGAGCTGCCTTCGCGACCGGATCAGCACCGCCGCGCCCAGTCCGAGCGTGGCAAGCTCGCTCAGCTTGACCGCAGAAACGACGGCCGTCGATCCGTTCAGCGCACCGCTGATCACGACGATCGCAGTGAAGGCCGATGCGGCGGCCAGTGTGAGCCAGAGCTCGCGCGGCAGTCCGTCGCGCACGATCACTGCGAGCGCGACGATCGCGAGCAGAGCGAGCAGGACGTCGCCGGGCACGACCGAGACGTCGGTGGCGCCGAGACCGATGTGGACGGCCGGCTGGTCGCGGGCACGGATCAGGCAGACGGCCGTTGCCGCGAGGAGCAGCGCGAAGCGCGGCGACCGCAGCTGAGGCCACAGGGCCATGGCTCTGAGAGCTCCCGCGACCACGCCTGCCTACGATAGTCGGATGCGCGTCGCCTTCCTCACGGGCATCTGGCCGCCGGACATCGGCGGCCCGGCGACGCACGGGCCGGACTTCGCCGCGTTCCTCCGCGACCGCGGTCACTCCGTGCACGTCGTCACGATGGGCGACAGCGAGCCGACCGAGCGGCCGGTCCCGGTCGAGTCGATCGCGCGCGGTCGGCCGTTCGTCGTCCGCTACCCGCTGGTCGCCGCGACGGGGTTCCGGCTCGCGCGTCGGGCGGATGTCGTCTATGCGACGGCGACGTACGCCGCTGCTGCCGTTGCGGCGGTCCGCCGCCCGCTCGTCGCCAAGCTCGTCTCCGATCCCGCGTACGAGCGCGCCCGCCGCTACGGCGTCTTCACCGGCGACCTCGAGAGCTTCCAGCGCGCGGGAGGGCCCCGGGTCGACGCGCTCAAGCGCCTGCGCACCGCCTCGCTGGCGCGAGCGTCGCGCGTCGTCGTGCCGAGCAGCTACCTGGCCGAGCTCGCCGCGGGCTGGGGCCTCGAGCGCCGCCGGCTCGAGGTGCTGGTCAATCCGGCACCGCCACCGCTCGAGGTCGCGGCCGAGCCGCTGCCCGCCGGGACGTTCGTCTTCGTCGGCCGCCTGACCGAGCAGAAGGCGCTGCCGGTGGCCTTCGAGGCGTTGCGCCAGGTCGAGCAGGCCAGGCTGGTCGTCGTCGGTGACGGCCCCGAACGGGAGACGCTCGAGCGGCTCGCCGGCGAGCTCGGGATCGCAGAACGCGTCGGCTTCGTCGGCGCTCGCCCGCGCGACGAGGTCCTCCGGTACCTGGCCGGCGCGCGGGCCGCCGTCCTCTCGAGCGCCTGGGAGAATCTCCCGCACGCGGCGGTCGAGGCGCTTGCCGTCGGGACGCCGGTCGTCTCCACGGCTGTCGGCGGCGTGCCCGAGGTCGTCCGCGACGGTGAGAACGGCCTGCTCGTCCTGCCCGGTGATCCACACGCCCTCGCCGCCGCGCTGCGCCGGGTGCTCGACGACGACGATCTTCACGGACGGCTCGCTGCGGCCGCACAGCCGTCGGTGCAGGCGATCGGGCGCGAGCCGACGTACATGCGCCTCGAGCAGATCCTGCTGGAGGCGTCGCGATGAAACCTCGCGTGCTGTTCGTCGGCCGTGGCCGGCTGACGCTGCCGCTCGCGCCGTGGCTGGCGCGGAAGTGGGATGCGCTCGACGAGGTGCTGGAGCTGCATGTGCTGAACGCCGGCTCCGGAGCCGAGGATCCCCGTTTCACGATGCTCGGCGACCGCGCCGAGGTCTTCTATCCGCGGATCGTCGTCGAGATCGCCAGAACCGTGAGGTCGTTCCGCCCTCAGGTGATCGTGGCCGCCGACCCGTACGTCGGCGCGGCCGCGCTCGCAGCACGCCGGCTGGCGAGAACGGGCTGCAAGGTGATCGTGGAGGTGCACGGCGATCCGCGCACGTTCACCCGCGCTTACGGCTCGCCGGCACGACGTCTCGTCTCGCCGCTCACCGACGCCATCGCGCGTCACGGCCTGCGCAACGCCGACGCGACCCGCGCGCTCTCCGACTTCACCTCGTCGCTGATCGAGGACGTCCGCGGCCGTCCGGCGACCGCCGCGTTCCCGACCTACAGCGATCTTTCCGCGTTCGCGGACCCGCCGCTCGTCCCCGTGCCCACCGAGCGCCGCGTCGTGTTCGTGGGGATGCTCGAGCAGTACAAGAACGTCGGCGGGCTCGCCGCGGCCTGGCGCCGTGTCGCGCAGGACGTGCCGGACGCGACACTGGCGGTTGTCGGCAAGGGGTCGCGGCACGAGGTGATCGACAGGCTCGTCGCCGACCTGCCCGACCGGGTCGAGCACCACCGCGAACTGCTCCCCGCCCAGGTCGCGGCGGAGATCGACCGCTCCCGCGCGTTGATCCTCCCCTCGTGGCCGGAGGGCCTGGGACGGGTCGTGCTCGAGGCGTTCGCGCGCGGACGGACGGCCGTCGCCACGAACGCCGGCGGCATCCCGGACATCGTGACCGATGGTCATGATGGGATCCTGATCCCGGTCGCCGACACCGCCGCGCTCGTCGCCGGGATGCGCCGGGTGCTCGAGGATCACGAGCTCGCGGCGCGGCTCGGCGCGGCTGCGCGCACGTCGTACGAGCCCTGGCACCAGACCGCGGCCGACTTCGCGGCGGCGTATCGCCACCTCGTCGACGATGTGATCGCCGGCGCCCGCTGATGCGCCGGCTGGTCTTCGTCACGCAGACGCTCGACCCTGATCACACCGCGCTCGCGCAGACGCTCGACCTCGTCCGCGTGCTCGCGCGGCATGTGGACACGCTCGAGGTCGTCGCACGCACGTCGCGGTGGGACGACGTGCCGCCGAACTGCGTCGTGCACACATTCGACGCGTCGTCGCAGCCGGCTCGCGCCTGGGCGTTCGAGCGCGCCTTGCTGCCGGCCCTGCGCCGTGCGGACGGCGTGCTCGTCCACATGGTCCCGGAGTTCGCGCTCCTGGCCGCGCCTGTCGCGCGGGCGCGACGGATTCCCGTGCTGCTCTGGTACACGCACTGGCACGCGGGGCGGGCGCTCGTGGTCGCGACGCGGTTGGTGGATCGCGTCCTCAGCGTCGACGAGGCGAGCTTCCCGATCGCGACGACGAAGCTCCGCGCGATCGGCCACGCGATCGACGTCGATGCGTTCGACGGACAGCCCCCTGCGGCGCACGGCGGGCCGCTCCGGCTGCTCGCGCTCGGTCGGACGGCCCGCTGGAAGGGTCTCGACACGCTGCTCGACGCCATGCTGCTGGCGGGGCACGCCAGTCTCGCGCTCGAGCTTCGCGGCCCGTCGCTGACGCCCGACGAGGTGACGCATCGCGCAGAGCTCGAGCAGCGGATCGCGACCGATCCGGTGCTGGCGAGGACGGCCACGCTGCGCGACGCCGTCCCGCGCGGGGAGATTCCGTCGCTGCTCGCGGCATCCGACGTGGTCGTCAGCCCGAACGAGCCCCGCTCCGGCTCGACCTTCGACAAGGCGGTTTTTGAGGCGGCAGCGTGTGCACGGCCGGTGATCTCGACGAACCCTGCGTTCGCCCGGCTCCTGGACGGCACCGGATTGCCGCTGCTCGCCCCACCGGGCGACGCGGCCGCGCTCGCCTCGTCGATCGACGCTGTCGCGGGCGCCGGGACCGACGTTCGGGCCGAGGTGGGTGCCGAGTTGCGGCGCCGTGTCGTCCGCGATCACTCGCTCGAGCACTGGGCCGACGCAGTGATTGCGGCCGTTTCGGAGGTACGATCGCCGCGTGGCGGCTGAGCCGGTCGAAGACGTCCGCTGGACGCGCCCGTACATCCTCTCGCCGACCCCGCTGAAGACGTTCGGGCGGCGGCTCGCGAGCGTGGTCGCGTTGGCCGCGATCGACATCGGCGGGCTCGTGATCGGGCTCTATGCGGCGCTGGCGCTGCGCTCCGCGATCGTCGACCCGAAGCCGATCCTCTGGGGGCTCCTCTGGGACCACGAGACCGACTGGCTCGCGTTCCTGATCCTTCTGCAGATCCTCGTCTTCTGGCAGGCGGGGCTGTACAAACCGCGTGAGACGCGCGAGGCGGCGGCGCGCGTGATCCCGAGCGTGTTCCTCGTCGCGGCGCTGTCGCTCGCGTTCGCGATCGGCACCGGGCAGCACTTCACCACCTTCGGCCTGTACGTCGTCGGGGCGCTCTTCGTCGCGGTCCTGATCGGCGCCTTCCGCGGCAGCTACGAGACCGTCACCGGGATCCTGCTGCGCGCGGCGGGCGTCCGCCGCAAGGCGATCCTCGTCGGCGACCCGGCGCAGCGAGCCCGGCTGCGCGAGATGCTCGGCGGCAGCCGCGGCGGCATCGACTACGAGTTCGTCGGCGAGGCCGACCTCGGCGAGGGATTCGAGCGTGCGCTCGGCAGCGAGTCGCTCGACGAGATCGTCGTCGCCGACGCGGGGCTCGACGAGCCGCGGCTGCTCGCGATCGTCGAGGCCGCGCACCGGCGCGGCGTGAAGGTGCGCGTCGCACCGCGGACCACCGACCTGCTGGTCGAGCGAGGCGAGTACGTCCCCGGCCACGGTGTGCCGCTGTTCGAGTTGCGGCCGCCGATGTTCGCGGGTGCGGAGTGGGCGACCAAGCGCGCGTTCGACATCGTCGTCGGCACGCTGATCGTCGTCGTCGGGCTGCCGGTGTGGCTGCTGCTCGCGGCGATGATCAAGCTCTCGTCGCCGGGGCCGATGCTCTACTCCGACCGGCGGATCGGGCTCGGCCAGCAGCCGTTCGAGATGCTCAAGTTCCGCACGATGGTCGCCGGAGCGGCCGGCGAGCAGCAGGCGCTCGAGGTCGACAACGAGGCGTCGGGGGCGCTGTTCAAGATCCGCAACGATCCGCGCGTGACGCCGGTCGGGCGCTTCCTGCGGCGGCTCTCGATCGACGAGATCCCGAACGTGATCAACGTGCTCCGCGGCGAGATGTCGCTGGTCGGGCCGCGCCCGCTGCCGCTGCGCGACTACAACCAGCTCGAGGAGTGGCACCGGCGGCGGTACAACGTCCTGCCCGGCATGACGGGTCTCTGGCAGGTCGCGGGCCGCTCCGACCTGACCTTCGACGACCTCGTGCGGCTCGACTTCTACTACATCGAGCACTGGTCGATCTGGCTCGACATCTCCATCCTGCTCAAGACCCCGGTCGCCGTGTTCGCGCGGAAGGGCGCCTACTAGCCAGCGCCGCGCGGGACCGCCTTGGTCTGACTCCAGTCAGACAGGAGTCTGACACACGGGTTCGTGACGAGACCGACACGCCTCTGTGAAGGCGTGAGCGCCATCGCAGGCGAGGCCTGGGCCGGCGACGCGCAAGCGAATCTGCTCACAGCCGTCCGGTCGGGACGGTCGACCGCCGGCGCACTCGCCGCTGTTCGCAAGCCGCTCTTGTCAGACAGGAGTCTGACTGGAGTCAGACTCAGGGTTCGGGCCGCGCGCCCTTTACGGCGTCGTAACCCGGCTCTGCGACACTTCTCCCTCGTGCGCGCCCCGAAGATCCTCGCCGTCGCGTCCGCCGTCGACCTCGACTTTCGCTACGGGTGCACGCCTGCCTGGTGGCAGCTCTGGAAGGGGCTGAACGAGGAGGGCGTCGACCTGATCGTCACGCCGTACCGCGGCCGGCCGATCGAGTCGCCGTGGTGGCGCACCGCGCCGAACCCGACCTACACCGAGGGCGAGTCATTCGCCCGCGCGCGCGACCTGATGGCGCGCATCAAGGGCGACTCGCACCTCCGCCGTGCGGAGGAAAACCCGGAGGACGGCCTCGGCGACCGGATGACCCGCGAGGTGATCTGGCGCTGGGTGACGCCCCGCTGGAAGAAGCACCTCGAGCAGCTGATCGAGCGCGAACGGCCCGACGCCGTGATCGTCTTCACCGTCCCGATGGCGCACCTGCGCGGGATCCCGAACGCGCTGCGGGAGAAGTACGGCATCCCGATCGTCTTCTACGACGGCGACGTGCCGATGAGCCTGCCCGAGTTCGGCGGCATGGACACCGGGTTCAACTGGTACCACGACGCCGACCCGTCCGAGTACGACCTGCTGATCTCGAACTCGGAAGGTGGTCTCGAGCGCCTGCGCGAGCTCGGCGCACGCAGGACCGAGGCCGTCTTCTGGGGCGCCGACCCGGAGTTCTTCGCTCCGCAGCCGGTCGAGAAGGAGTACGACGTGTTCTTCTACGGCTACGGCGACAAGTTCCGGCGCGACTGGATGCAGGCGATGGTCGGCGAGCCGTCGCGAGCACTCGCCGACGTGGACTTCGCGCTCGGCGGCCGCGACTTCCAGGGTGACACCGGGCGCGCGCGCCTCGTGGGCGACATTCCGTTCAACGTCTTCGCGCGCGCCATCTCGGCGGCACGCGTCAACCTCTGCATCACCCGCCGTTCTCACGCCACCGTCTACGCCTCGTCGTCGTGCCGCCCGTTCGAGCTCGCGTCGGCGGGCGCGGCGATCGTTTCGAACCCGTACAACGGGCTCGACCGGTGGTTCGAGCCCGGCTCGGAGCTGATCGTCGTCGGCGACGCCGACGAGGCCGTCAACGCCTATCGCAGCCTGCTCGACGACCCGGCGCAGGCGGATGAGCTGGGGCGCCGCGCGCGCGAGCGCGTCCTCGACGAGCACACCTATCGCCACCGTGCACGTCAGGTGCTGTCGCTGCTCGAGGCCGGAGTGCCGGCATGAGGAAGATCGCGATCGTCCCCGCCTACAACGAGGAGGGCGCGATCGGCGAGGTGATCGCCGAGCTGCGCGCCTTCGACCCGGAGCTCGACGTCGTCGTGGTGGACGACGCATCGCTCGACTCGACCGCCGACCGCGCACGCGCAGGCGGGGCGCACGTCGTCACGCTGCCGTTCAATCTCGGGATCGGCGGCGCCGTCCAGACGGGGTTCCGCTACGCCGCCGAGCGCGGCTACGACCTCGCGGCGCGCGTCGACGGCGACGGCCAGCACGTCCCGGCGGAGTTGGGCGCGCTCTTCGCGGCCGTCGTCGCTGACGAGGCCGACATCTGCGTCGGCTCGCGCTTCGCCGGCGCCGACGGCTACCGCTCGTCCGCCGCGCGGCGTGTCGGCATCCGCATCCTCGCCCGCACCGTCTCGCTGCTGACCGGCCAGCGCGTCACCGACACGACCAGCGGCTTCCAGGTGCTGAACCGCAAGGCGATCGAGCTGTTCGCCGCCGACTACCCGCACGACTACCCCGAGGTCGAGGCGGCGCTGATGCTGCACAAGCACCGGCTGCGTCTGATCGAGGTGCCCGTCACCATGCGCGAGCGCGCGGCCGGCCGCTCGTCGATTCGCGGCCTGCGCACCGTCTACTACATGGCGAAGGTGATGCTCGCGATCCTCGTCGGGGCCTTGCGCCGCCGCACGACGCCGCTGGAGGACGCATGATCCTCGGCGCTCCGGGCACGCCGCTCAAGGTGTCGCTCGCCGCCGTCGCGGCGTCACTGCTGCTGCTCGCCGTCGTGTTCGAGCTGATCCGCTCGCGCCGCCTGCGCGAGCGTTACGCCCTGCTCTGGGTGCTCACCGGCCTCGTCCTGCTCGCGCTCTCCGCGTGGCGCGGCGGGCTGAATACGATCGCGGGGTGGGTGGGCGTTCGAGACGTATCCGCCCGCCGTGTTGTTCGCGGTCGCGCTGCTGTTCGTGCTCGCGGTGCTGCTGCACTACTCGACCGTGATCTCGAAGGTCACCGACCAGAACGTGATCCTCGCGCAGCGCGTCGCGCTGCTCGAGCTCGAGCTCAGTGAGCGGCGGCAGGCAGCGGCCGAAGCCGGGGCACGAGAAGCGCCAGTGAGCTGAGCAGCACCGCGGCCGCCGGAGTCGCGAGCGACAGCGACTGCCAGAACGCGGCTCCGTCGTACCCCTGACGCCCTGCATGCCCGACGGCGAAGGCGAGCCAGCCGGCAAGCATGAGCGCGCGGAGCCACGAGTTTCGTGCCGCCCCGATCGCGCCGGCGATCGGGAGCCACTCGAGCATCGTGATGCTCCACGCCGTCTCGTGCAGCCCGCTCCGGACGACGCCGAGGTCGTCGAAGCCCGTCGCCAGCTCGAACGCGCCGGCCGCGGCGAACGCGACGGCGAACGGCCGGAACAGCGCGGCGACGGCGAGCAGCAGGCCGAGGGCGAACCAGGGCGTCGCGCGCAGGCCGACGAGATCGGGCAGAGCCTCGTGCGCGAACGTCGGGCGGTACGTCGAGAGCATGTAGAGCCACCCGAGGAACGGCAACGCGACGTAGACCGCCGCCGAGGCGAAGCCGAACCGCTCGCCCGCGAGCCGCTTGCCGAGCGCATACGTGAGCCCCACCGCGACGGGTGCGAGCACGAGCGCCGCAACCGTCGCGACCGCGCCGTCGGTCCCGTAGCGGGCGCCGATCACGCCGACGCCGACGACCTCGGCCGCCGCGAGCGCCGTCAGCCTCAGGCGGGGACGCGTGAGCTTTCGCGGTACCACGCGACCGTCTTCTCGAGGCCTTCCCGGAGCGGCGTCTGCGCGCGAAAGCCGAAGAGCTGCTCGGCCCGCGACGCGTCGAGCTGGCGGCGGGGCTGTCCGTTCGGCATCGACGTGTCCCAGCGCAGCTCGCCGGTGAAGCCGGTCACGTCGGCGACCGTCTCCGCGAGCTCGCGGATCGATGTCTCGACGCCCGGTGCCGAGGTTGACCGGCGCGGCGCCGTCGTAGCGCTCGGCGGCGAGCAGCAGCCCGTCCGCGCAGTCGTCGACGTAGAGGAACTCGCGGGTCGGCGTCCCGTCGCCCCAGAGCACGACTTCGCCGCCCGCTGCGTCCAGCATCTTGCGGATCAGCGCCGGGATGACGTGCGAGGTCTGCAGGTCGAAGTTGTCGCCGCGGGCCGTAGAGGTTCGCCGGGAGCAGGAAGATCGCGTTCGTGCCGTACTGCTCGCGGTAGGCCTGCGCGCCGACGAGCACCGACTTCTTCGCGACGCCGTACGGCGCGTTCGTCTCCTCCGGGTAGCCGTTCCAGAGCTCGTCCTCCGAGAACGGGACCGGCGTGAACTTCGGGTACGCGCACACCGTTCCGGCGACGACGAGCTTCGCCACGTCGTTGAGGCGCGCGAGCTCGAGCACGTGCGCGCCCATCATCAGGTTCGCGTACCAGTAGCGACCGGGATTCGCGCGGTTCGCGCCGATGCCGCCGACCTCGGCCGCCAGGTGGAAGACGAGCTCGGGTCGCGCGTCCGCGAACAACCGCTCGGCGTCGTCGTAGCGGGTGAGGTCGTAGTCGCGCCGCCGGGCGACGAACACGTCGTGGCCCGCGCCCTCGAGCCGCTCGACGAGCCGGGAGCCGAGGAACCCACCGCCGCCGGTGACGAGCGTCCTCATGCCGGGCGGGCGGCGCGCTCGGTCGCGAGCCAGTCGACCCGGCCGAGCCAGCGCTCGCGGTTCTGCGGCGTACCACTGGATCGTGCGCAGCACGCCCTCTTCCCAGGAGACCTTCGGCTCCCAGCCCGTCTCGCGCTGCAGCTTGTCGTAGCCCGACCTTGAGCGCCATCACGTCGGTGACGCCGGGACGCAGGCGCTTGTCGCTCGTGACGACATGGCGGTCGTCGGGCCAGAAGCCGTGCTCGGCGCCGGTGCGGAGGATCAGGTCGGTCCAGTCGGCCATCGAGATGTTCTCGCCCTGGCCGTAGACGTAGACGTCGCCGGCGACGCCCCGCGCGGCCACCGTCAGATGCCCGCGCACGCCGTCGGTGGTGAAGCAGAAGTCGCGCAGCGGCTCGAGCGCGCCGAGCTCGACCTCCGGGCGGGTCAGCGCCTGCGTGATGATCGTGCCCGTCACGAAGCGCGGGTTCTGCCTCGGCCCGTAGTTGTTGAACATGCGCGTGACGACGCCCGGGACGCCATAGGCGTCGTGGTAGTTCATCGTCAGGAAGTCGGCGGCGACCTTCGCAGTGGCGTAGATCGACTTCGGGTTGATCGGCGAGCGCTCGTGGAGGATCAGCCCGCCGAGCTCGTCGAAGTCGTGGTGGTGCGCGGTGTCCTCGCGCACGTTGCCGTACTCCTCCGACGTGCCGGCCGTGTCGAACTTCTCCAGCTCGACGCCGTGGTCGACAATCGACTGCAGCAGGTTCAGCGTCCCGAGCGTGTTCGCCATCACGGTCTCGTACGGGCGGTGCCACGACTCGCCGACGTGCGCCTGCGCGCCGAGGTGGAAGACGTACGGCTTGTCGGCCGCCGGCACGAGGTGGTCGCGGATCAGGTAGTCGATCGACGTCTTGTCGGTGAGGTCGGCGAAGACGACGCGCAGCCTGCGTTGCAGGTGGCCGATGTTGTTCAGCGCGCCCGAAGAGGTTGCGCGCACGAACGCGATCACCTGGGCGTCCAGGTGGACGAGCGCCTCCGTCAGGTGCGAGCCCATGAAGCCGTCCGAGCCGGTGACGAGGCAGGTGCGACCGGCGTAGTGCTCGCCCAGCTCCGCCTTCAGACGGTCGAGTTCGCCGTCCGACCAGGTGGCTGTATCGTCGCCGGGCACGGATGGAGGGTAATCGGTCACGCGGTCGGGGGGCTGTTCGCAGCGGTCTTCAGACGGGCCTCTCGACGGCCGCCGTCAGCGGGTCGGCCGCGGTTCTCGGCGTCATTCTCTCTCGCAAGTTTGGGCACGGCGTTAAGACCGACGGCTTCTTCGCCGCCTACGGCGTCTACCTCGCGCTCGTGCTCGTCGCCGGCTCGCTCCGGGTGGTGGTGCTGCCCCGCTTCGTCGCCGCGCGCGCCGCGGGGCGCCTCCCGGCCGAGGTCGGCACGTGGGCCGTCGGCCTGACGCCGCCGCTCGCGGTCGTCGTGCTGCTCGCGATCGTCTGGCCGCATGGGATCGCGAGCCTCCTCACCTCGAACGCCGACGCGCGTGACCAGGCGGCGATCCTGCTGCCGTGGATCGTCCCGTCGGCGGTCGCGCAGATCTACGGCGGTCTCGTGGCAAGCGCGCTCGCGGCGCTCGACGACTACGGCTGGGCGGCACTCGGCTTCGCGCTCGGCTCGATCGCCGGCGTCGCGCTGACGCTCGCGCTCGTCGGGCACGACGTCGTGGCGTTCGGCTGGGGGCTGGCGCTGAACGGCGCGGTCACGCTCACGATCCCGCTGCTACCGCTGCTCGCGCAGCGAGGCATCGGGCGACCCGACACGCGCGTCTGGGGACGTCTGCTCGAGCTCGGCGAGGGCGTGGCACTGCCCGTCGCGCTGCAGGGCCTCTACCTCGTCGCGTACCGGTTCGCCTCCGGGCTCGGCGCGGGACGGGCGACGACGTTCTCGTACGCGTACCTGATCGCCGCGTTCCTCGTCTCGATCACCGCCGCGTCGGCTGCGCTCGTGGCGACGGTCCCGTTTGCGCGCGAAGGGTCGTCGCCGGCGCGGGTCGCGCGGCACGTCGTCGCGATCGCGTGGCTCTCGCTCGCCGCCGTCGCCGCAGCGGCCGGTGTCTTCGCGCTCGCCGGCGAGACCGTCGTCCGCCGCGTGCTCGGCTCGAGCTACGGCGGCGGCACAGGCGCCGAGCTCGGTCGCCTCGTGGTCTACCTCGCGCCGTGGATGGTCGCCTCCGTCGCGGTCACCGTCGCCTACCCGCTGGTGTTCGTACGCGGCCGTGCCCGCTGGCTGCCCGCGCTCGCCGCGGTCGCGTTGCTCGTGCAGGTGCCCGTCGAATGGGTCGGGCGCGAGGCGTTCGGGCTCGCGGGCGTCGCCGTCGGCCTGGGCGTCACGACCGCCCTGGTGCTCGGAGTGCTGCTCGCCTGGCTCGGGGCGCTGGTGCCGACCGCGCGCGGCGTCGCGATCGCGGCGCTCGTGTGCGGCGTCGTCGCTCTCGTCGCCTTCGGGTTGCCCCGCGCGGTTGCGGGGCCGGTCGCCGCCGCCGCGATCGGGCTGGGCGCCTACGTGGTCGTGATCGGCGTGTGGCGTCCGTCAGGCCTCCGTCACGCGTGGGCGTACATGCGGTCGTTGGAGTAGCGTTCGCACCCGCCGTGCCCGACCGTGTCAAACAGCTCGTCCGGCGGCTCGGCCGCACCGGTCCGGGCAAGAACCTGATCCACGCCTCCGTCCTCCGCGATCCCGCCGACATGCGCTTCGACAACGTCGAGCGCTGGCCCGAAGCCGTCCGCGGCTTCGAGGATCTCGCCTTTCTCTTCTCGTCGAACCAGCTGAACCACGGGGTCGCGTCGTTGCAGTTCGACGAGGCCGCGCTGCTCTACCGCCTCGCCCGCGACGCGACCGACGGCCCGTTCGTCGAGATCGGACGCTTCAAGGGCGGCAGCACGTTCGTGTTCGCCTCGGCGCTGCCGCGCGACGTCGAGCTCTGGTCGTACGACCTGCACGTCGCGCTCCGCGAGGACATGCCGGGCGAGCAGCTCGACGCGGAGCTGCGCGGGGCACTCGCCCGGTACGGGCTCGAGCACAAGGTTCACCTGATCGTCGCCGACTCCCGCAAGGTCGAGCCGCCGTCGGATGCGATCGAGGTGCTCTTCGTCGACGGAGACCATTCCTACGAGGGGGCGAGGGCCGATTTCGACCGCTGGAGCGCCTTCGTGCGGCCGCGCGGCCACGTGCTGCTGCACGACGCCGTCGACAGCGGCGGTTACGGCAACGTGTACCCCGGCGTGGCCCGCGCGGTTGCGGAGATCGAGCGTGAGCCCGGGTGGGAGCGGCTGCCCGACGCGGGCTCGATCGCCCACTTCGTTCGGCGCCCGTGAACCTCTGCGCCGTCGTCCTGAACTGGAACGGCGGTGAGGACACCCTCGCCGCGCTGCGCTCGCTCGAAGACATCGAGACGATCTGCGTCGACAACGGCTCGGCCGACGGCTCCGACGCCGTCGTCGCCGAGCGGTTTCCCTCGGTCGAGCTGATTCACACCGGCGTCAACCTCGGGTTCGCCGGGGGCAACAACGCCGGGATCCGGCGTGCGCTCGATCGCGGAGCCGACTGGGTGCTCCTGCTGAACAACGACGCCGTCGCGGAGCCCGGCCTCGCCGCCGCGCTCGCCGCGGCGGCGGTGGCGCGGCCCGACGCCGGGCTGCTCGCGTGCACGATCCTCGACGAGGACGGGCGGACAGTGCAGTACGCCGGCGCGCGGTTCAACGCCCGCCTCGGCTACTCGGGACGCGTCGCCACGAGCGGCTCCGACACCGTTCGAGACGTCGACCGCGCCGACGGCGCGGCGCTCGCCGTCTCGCGCACGGCTGTCGAGCACGCAGGCCTGCTCGACGAGACACTGTTCCTGTACGTCGAGGACGTCGAGTGGTCGCTGCGCGTCCGGCGTGCCGGCTTCGCCGTCGTGCTCGTGCCGGGTGCACGTGTGCGGCACAAGGGCTCGGCCGCGAGCGGCGGGCGGGCGTCGACGACGAACCTTTACTACGACACACGCAACTCGATTGTCGTCGCCGAGCGGCACGCGCCGCTTCCGCGAGGCGGACGCGGCTTACGTCGCGGCGTGATCGTCGGGGCGCATCTCGCGCAGGCCGCCAGGCACCCGTCGCGCGCCGAGGCGGCGCGGGCGGTGATCGCAGGCTGGCGCGATGCGCGCGCCGGCCGGTCGGGTCAGAGAAGCTCGGCGTAAACCGCGTCGGTGGCGCGCGCGGTCGTGTCCCACGAGTAGCCGGCCGCGCGCTCGAGGCCGCGCTTCGCCCACTCGTCGGGCGCTGCCAGCACGTCGAGGATCGCGTCGGCGATCGCCCGCGGGTCGCGCGGGTCGAACAGGCGCGCCGCGTCGCCGACCGTCTCCGGCAGCGCGGCGGCGTTCGAGCACGCGACGGGGCAGCCGCAGGCCATTGCCTCGAGCGGCGGCAGGCCGAAGCCCTCGTACAGCGACGGGAAGACGAGCGCCGACGCCCGCTGCATCAGGTCGACGACCTCGTGCCACGCGAGGTGCCCGCGGGCCTCGACCGCGTCGGGAACGCGGGAGAAGTCGCCGCCGCCGGTCAGGACGAGCCGCAGGTCGGGTCGCTCGCGTCGGACCGCCGCGAAGGCCTCGAACAGGCGCTCGTGGTTCTTGTGCGGCCAGCGCCGGGCGGGATAGAGCAGGAACGGCTCGCGCTCGCCGCCTGGCAGTAGACGCGTGTGGTCGAGGCCGAGGGGGACGACTCTGAGCTTCGCCGGGTCGAGGCCGAGCTTCGCGACTGCCCGGTCGCGCACGAAGTCGCTGATCACGATCACCCGTTCTGCTCGTCGCACGGATCGATGCCACGCAACCCCCCGGAAGGTGCGTTCGGCTCGTGAGAACATCCGCGGAAGATCGAGGTGCTGGAGGTCGTGCAGCGTCACGACGGTCGGCTTGTCGAGTCGGGGCAGCGCGATCGTGAGCGGGAAATGCACGACGTCGGCGCCGTCGAACGACGACCGCAGGCCACCGGGCCACGTCGCTGCCTCCGCCATCGCGAGCAGGCGGCCGGGCATCGAGGTCGCACGCCGGTAGTCTCGGGCGACGACCGCGGGCAGGCCTTCCGACGCCTGCGCTGCGATCTGGGGGACGACGACCTTGTACTGCTGCTCTCCGACCCTTCCCAGGGAGCGCAGCAGCTCGCGGACATACGTCTCGCTGCCGCCGAGCTCGCCCGGGACGAGCGTCAGCAGCGAGATCCCCACCACGCGGCCGATCCTATTGGCACGCAACCCTCACAGGGCCGTAACCCCCGCTCTTTACACTCCCGCGCAGTGAGTGAGGAATCGAACGAGGTCGCTGCCCTCTTCGCGAAGCTGAAGGAGGAGCTGCGTGCTGCCGGCCCTCGCGGATCCGACGTTCCGCCGGCCCACGTGCGCCTGTCGGTGCGCGACCAGGCCGAGCGGCTCTGGCCGATCTCCGCCGAGCGGCCGATCGTCGGCAAGGGCGGTCCGCTGAAGTCGATCCTGCGCAGGCTGATGCGCTGGTACGTCGAGCCGGCCTTCGCCGACCAGCGCGCGTTCAACGACGCCGTGCTGAAGCTGGTCGACGATCTCGACGAGCGCATCCAGCGACTCGAACGGCAATGAGGATCGCAGTCTGCGCGCCGCAGGTGCCGTTCGTGCGCGGCGGTGCGGAGCTGATGGCCGACGACCTCGTCACGGCGCTCCGCGAGCGGGAACACGACGCGGAGCTCGTGACGGTGCCGTTCAAGTGGTACCCCGGCACGCGCGTGCTCGACCAGGCGTTCCTCTGGCGGCTCGTCGACCTCACCGAGTCGGACGGGCGGCCGATCGACCGCGTGATCGCGACGAAGTTCCCCGCCTACTGCGTCCGGCATCCGAACAAGGTCGCGTGGGTGCTGCACCAGTTCCGCCAGGCGTACGACTACGACCGCACCGACCTGGGTCAGTTCTCGGACCAGCCCGAGGACCGCGCAACTCGCGCCGCGATCGCACGCCTCGACGGCGTCGCACTCGGCGAGGCGCGGCGCGTCTTCGCGACGTCGCGCAACGTCGCCGACCGCCTGCAGCGGTTCAACGGGATCGAGGCGGAGGTGCTGCCGCACCCGCCGCAGGCGCTCGCCTACCGCAGCGCCGAGCCCGAGGGCTTCGTTCTCTCCGTCAACCGGCTCGACCGCGCCAAGCGGATCGACCTGCTGATCGACGCCGCGAAGGCGCAGCCGGGCCTGAGGATCGTGATCGCGGGCGAAGGCCCGGACCGCGCGCGGCTCGAGCAGCTCGCCGCCGGGTTGAACGGTCAGGTCGAGTTCGCGGGCCGCGTCGACGACGAGCGCCTCGCCGACCTCTATGCGCGCTGTCTCGCCGTCTACTACGCACCGGTCGACGAGGACTTCGGGATGGTCCCGTACGAGGCGTTCCTGTCGGCCAAGCCGGTCGTGACGACGAGCGACGCAGGCGGCCCGCTCGAGGTCGTGCACGACCGGCAGACCGGGCTCGTCGTGGCGCCGCAGGCGGCCGAGCTCGCGGGCGCCTGCGCGTACCTCGCCGCGCACGTCGACGAGGCGAAGGCCTGGGGCCTTGCCGGCAAAGCCGTGGCCGAGCGCGTCACCTGGGACACCTGCGTCGACGCACTGCTCAGGTGAAATGAAGGTCGCCTACTACTCGCCGCTCCCGCCGTCGCGGTCGGGCATCGCCGACTACTCGGCGTTGCTCCTGCCGGCACTCGAGGCGCGCCTCGACGTCGCGGTGGCCCACGAGGGCAAGCGCGCTCCTGCCGCGGACGTCGCGCTGTACCACCTCGGCAACGACCCCGACGCGCACGGCTGGATCGTCGACGCACTCCGCAAGCGATCGGGGGTCGTCGTCCTGCACGAGTACGTCCTGCATCACCTCGTCGCCGGAACGACGATCGGCCGCGGCGACGGTCGTGGCTACCTGGACGCGATGGAGCGCGAGCTCGGTGTCGCCGGGCGGCTGCTCGGCCTCGGCGTCCTCGACAACCTGCTGCCGCTGCTGTGGGAGACGCAGCCCGAGCGGTTCCCGCTGTCGGGTGCCCTGCTCGACCACGCGTCCGGTCTGATCGTGCACTCGGAATACGTCGGGCGCCGCGCCCGCGAGACCGGGTACGGCGGGCGGATCTGGCGGATCCCCCATCCCGGCTGGCCGCACGGCGCGATCGCGCCGGCAACCGACGTGAGCGGCGACCCGCTGATCGGGTGCTTCGGCTTCCTGAACATGAACAAGCGCATCCCGCAGCTGCTGGAGGCGTTCGCGTCGCTGCGACGTGTACGGCCCGGCGCGCGGCTGCTTCTGGTCGGAGGCTCCGGCGAGCGCTTCGACGTCGGACGGCGGCTCGAACGGCTCGGGCTCACCGAGGGCGTCGAGCGGCTCGACTACGTGCCCGAGGAGCGCATGTGGTCGCTGATGGCCGCGTGCGACGTGCTCGTCAACCTTCGCTACCCGACGATGGGGGAGACCTCGGGATCGGTGATCCGTGCGCTGTCGCTCGGGCGGCCGCTGGTCGTGTCCGACGTGGGCTGGTTCAGCGAGCTGCCCGACGACGTCGTCCTCAAGGTGCCGGTCGACGAGTACGAGGTCGTGACGCTCGCCGGTGCGCTCGCTCTCGCTGCCGAACGCGGCGCGGCGCTCGGAGAGAGTGCGCGCCGCTACGTCGAGCGGGAGCACTCCCTCGAGCGCGTCGCCGACCTGTACGTGGCCGCGCTCGAGACGGCGGCCGGCGGCGACGCGGTCGACGACGCGGTGCTGTTGCGGATCGCGGAGGCAGCGGTGGAGGTGGGCGTCGACGACCCCGGTGCGATCGCGCGCGCGGCCGTCGACGCCGGGATCATCGCGTGAGGCTCGGGGCCCGCGGGCCGGCGCTCGCGCTCGCAGCGGTCGTCGTCCTCTCGGCGGCCGTTCGGATCGCGCTCGCACGACGGATGCCGGCGCCGTGGATCATGGTCGACGAGCTCATCTACTCCGAGCTTGGCAAGTCGGTCGCTGCAGACGGGCGCTTCCTCGTTCGCGGCGTGCCGTCGAGCGGTTACGGGTTCGTCTATCCGGTGCTGCTCGCACCTGCGTTTCGTCTCTACGCGTCGATCCCGGATGCGTACGCGGCCGCGAAGGCGATCAACGCCTGCGTGATGTCACTCGCCGCCGTGCCGGCCTATCTCCTCGCCCGCCGCCTCCTGACACCGTGGCTGTCGGTGGCGGCGGCGGCGCTGTCGGTGGCGATCCCGTCGATGCTCTACACCGGCACGCTGATGACCGAGAACGCCTTCTATCCGGTGTTCCTGCTGGGGGCGCTGCTGCTCGTGCTGACGCTGGAGCGCCCGACGCGGGTGCGCCAGGTGTTGCTGCTGGCCGCCTGCGGCTTCGCGTTCGCAACCCGTGCGCAGGCAGTGGCGCTCGTCGGAGCGGCCCTGATCGCGCCGGTGGTGCACGGCCTGATCGAGCGCGACGTACGGCGTGTGCCGCGACGGTTCGCGACGCTCTACGGGCTGACCGCTGCCGGTGCGGTGCTCGCGCTGGTCGGAACGCTGGCGCGCGGCCGCTCGCCGCTCTCGCTGCTCGGCGCGTACCGCGCCGCAACCGACCGCGGCTACTCACTGACCGAGATCGCGCGCTACATCCTCTGGCACGTCGCCGAGCTCGATCTCGCGCTCGGTGTCGTCGGGCTCGCCGCGCTGATCGCGATGTGGCTGGCTCCTCGCAGCACGTCGGCAGGCGCGCGCGCGTTCAGTGCTGCCACGCTCTCGATCACGGTGCTGCTGGTCGTCGAGGTCGGCGCGTTCGCGTCGATGCAGTCGTTCAGGATCGAGGAGCGCAACGACTTCTACGTCGCGCCGTTCGCTCTGATCGCGCTGCTCGGCCTCGCCGCGCGGGACGATGTCGTGACGGGCGCGCGCCGCGTCCGCCTCGCTGCCGCGCTCGTCGCCGGGATCCTGCCGCTCGCGCTGCCGTTCGCGAAGTTCGTCAACTCGTCGGCCGTGTCCGACACGTTCGGGCTTCTGCCGTGGTGGTGGCTGCAGGACCAGGGCATCCACTTCCATTCGCTGCGGCTCGTGGCGCTGGGGGTCGGGCTTGCAGCCGCCGCGTTCATCTTCGTGCCGCGCTGGCTCGCCTTCGTGCCCGTGGCGCTGGTCGCGGTCTACTTCGTGCTCGCCTCCGCTGTCGTCGAGAACGGGCGGCACGGCATCCGCCAGGCGTCCGCCGGCGGCCTCTTCGCCGGGATCCGCCTGCCGCACCCCGACTGGATCGACCGCCGCGTCGGGCGCGCGGCAGACGTCTCGTTCGTCTGGCACTACGCAGGCGAGACGCGGCCGCTCTGGAACAACGAGTTCTTCAATCGCAGTGTCGGGACGGTCTACACCGTCGACGGCCCCGATCCGGCCGACGGAGGTCTGCCCGAGACACCTGTGCACGAGCGCCCGGACGGGCGCCTGGCGACTGCGAGCGGCACGATCCCGCGCGTGCGTTACGCGGTCTCCTACACCGACATCGCGGGCACCCGGCTCGCGCGCGATCCCGGCATCGGGCTCGCGCTCTACCGCGTCGACGGGCCGATGGTGATCCTCACGCGCATCCGCGGTCTCTACGCGAACGACACGTGGTCGGGCCGGCGCGTCACCTACCGGCGCCTGCGGTGCACGGGCGGCCAGCTGACGGTGCGGCTCGGGACCGACGCGCACCTCTTTTCGGGCAACCAGGTGGTGACTGCGACGGAGCAGGGCAAGGTCGTCGGCTCGATCGAGGTCGCGCCCACCGATCAGCCGATCCTCGGCGTCCCGCTCGATCCCGACGCCCACGGCGTGTGCACCGTCACCTTCAGCATGGCGACGGTGCGCATCCCCGCCCGGGTGCAGCCGGGAAGCACCGACAAGCGCGCGCTCGGCGCCCACTTCCTCGCCTTCGACTTCTCCCGATGAGGATCGCCTTCGACGTCAGTCCGCTGTCGCACGAGCGAACGGGTGTCAACAACTACATCCGCGGCTCGCTCGGCGGGCTCGCGCAGGTCGCGGCGGAGCACGGCGACGAGGTCGTCGCGTTCGCGCCGACCTCGCCCGCCGGCAAGCGCGTGATCCCGGAGGCGCTGGCCGGGATCGACGTCGAGCTGCGGCTCGTGCGGCTCCCGTTCGCCCATGCGTGGCGCACGATGTGGTCGAAGGCGGGGCGCCCCGCGGCAGAGCGCTGGCTCGGCCCGTTCGACGTCCTGCACTTCAGCGACTGGATGTACCCGCCGCAGCGAGGCGGAGTGCGCGCGACGACGATCCACGATCTCGTGCCCGTCCACCATCCGGAATGGACGACCCGGCGCACGAAGGCGATGCACGGCCGCAAGTACCGCGAATGCCGCGGCGACCTGCGACGTGGTCTTCGCCAACTCGGCGTTCACCGCCGACGATTTCGCCCGCACGTTCTCGTTCCCGCGTGAGCGCGTCGTCGTCGCAAGGCCCGGCATCGCCGTCGAGTTCAGCGCCGACGGCCAGGCCTGCCGAGCTCGGCGGTCCATACCTGCTGACGGTGGCGACGCTCGAGCCGCGCAAGAACCTCGGCACGCTCGTCGACGCGTTCGGGCTGCTCGCCGACACCGGCCTGTCGCTCGTCGTCGCGGGTGGGAGCGGTTGGGGCGAGCAGCCCGAGCTCGACCGCCCCGGCATCGTGCGGCTCGGGCGGGTCAGCGACGACGAGCTCGCGCGGCTCTATCGCGGCGCTGCCGCGGTGGTCTACCCGTCGCGATTCGAGGGCTTCGGGATGCCGATCACCGAGGCGATGGCCTCGGGCGCGCCCGTCGTCGCGTCGGCGCACCCGTCGCTGGACGAGGCGGCGGGCGACAGCCGCGGTGCGCGCCGACCCCGAGAGCCCGGCAGCGATCGCCGGCGCCGTCCGCGAAGCGATCGCGCGCCGCGACGAGCTGCGCGAGCGCGGTCTCGAGCACGTGCGGCGCTTCTCCTGGCGGCAGGTCGGCGAGCTCTTCCGGGAGGGGTACGCGCGATTCGCGTAGCGCTCGACACGACGCCGCTCGTGCAGACGCGCGCCGGCACCGCGCGGTACGTGCGCGCGCTGCGCGACGGGCTGGGCGACGACGTGATCGAGGTGCAGTACCCGGCCACGTCACGTGGTCGGACGGCTGGCCGCCGACGTGCTCTGGTACCCGCGGCTTCGCGCACCCGCGGGCGCCGACGTCTTGCACTGCCCGACGTTCCGCGGGCCGTTCCGCGCGCACGGCAACCGCTCGTCGTCACGGTGCACGACCTCGCCGTGCTCCGGCATCCGGAGTGGTTCAACCGCTGGACGCGGCGTACTCGCGCATCGCCGTGCCGCGCGTCGTCTCGGGCGGCGACGCGGGTGATCGCCGTCTCGGAGTTCACGAAGCGCGAGTCTCGAGTCGCTGCTCGGTGTGCCGGCGGACGAAGATCGATGTCGTGCCGAACGCGCGTCGAGGACGTCTTCACCGCCGGACGGGCCGCGTGCCGACGGCGACTACGTGCTCGCCGTCGGCACGCTCGAGCCGCGCAAGAACCTCGCGCGGATCGCGCAGGCGGTCGATGGGGAGCTGCGCGTGGTCGGGGCGCGCGGGTGGGGCGGGGTCGACGCCGCCGCGCGAACGTCACCTGGCTCGGGGACGTGTCCGACGACGCGAGCTGGCTGCGCTCTACCGCGGCGCGCGCTGCCTCGTCTACGCCTCGCTCTACGAGGGGTTCGGGATCCCGGTCGCCGAGGCGCTCGCCTGCGGCTGTCCCGGTCGTGACGAGCGCCGGACTCGCCGATGCAGGAGCTGGCCGGCGGCGACGCCGGTCTACGTCGACCCGACCGACGTCGAGTCGATCCGGGACGGCGATCGCCGGCGCGCGCTTCGGCCGCCGCCGTCGGCGGGCGCCGACGCTGGGCCGAGGTCGTCGCCGCGGACGCGCGCCGTCTACGAGGGCGGCCGCGTGATCCTCGATCGACGCCGATGTGCTCGGCCGCAACCGGACGGGCGAGGAGACCTACGTCGCTGAACCTGCTGCGCCGAGCTGCCGGCCGCCGCCCCCGACCTCGAGCTTCGCGGCGGTCACGCGCCATCCCGGAGCTCGTGCCGGAGGGCGTCGAGGCCGATCGAGCTGCCGGCGCGCTCGCAAGAGCTGCGGATGGCGTGGTCGCTGCCGCGGCTCCTGCGCCGCCTGCGCCGCAGCTCGCTCACTTCCAGCACGCGCTGCCGCTCGGCTGGCGCGGCCGCGGTCGGTCGTGACGCTCCACGACCTGCATTTCGAGCGCGACCCGGCGTGATGGGGCTCGCCGACCGGCTGACCTTCAAGACGGTCGTCCCGCGCGCGGCGCGGCGGGCCGCAGCACGTGCTGGCGGTGTCGGAGCGACGAAGCGCGACGCGATCGCGCTCTACGAGCTTCCGCCGGCCAAGATCACCGTCACCCCGCACGGCGTCGACCCGGCGTTCGGGCCGGGCGACGGCGAGCCACGGCGGCTACGTGCTGTTCGTCGGCGCGGTCCAGGCGCGGAAGGATCCGCTCGCCGCGCTCGCCGCCGCACAGGCGGTCGGCCTGCCGCTGGTCGTCGTCGGGCCCGAGAAGGAGCCGGGGCTCGCCGCGCAGCTGCGCGCGCGCGGCGCGGACGTGCGCGGCTGCGGTCGCGCAGGCCGAGCTCGCCGAGCTGTACCGCGGCGCGGCGGCTCTCGTCCTGCCGTCCCGCTACGAGGGCTTCGGCATCCCCGTGCTCGAGGCGATGGCGAGCGGCACGCCGGTCGTCGCTCTCGGCTGACGCCGGCGCTGCGCGAGGTGGCGGGCGACGCAGCCGCGTACGCCGACGACGGCGACCTCGCGGGCGCGCTCGCAGCGCGCGCTCGACGACCGCGACCGGCTCGTCGCGCGGCGGGCCTCGAGCGCGCGCGGGCGTTCACCTGGGACGAGACGGCGCGCCTGACCGCCGACGTGTACCGGCAGGTGCTCGCGATGAAGGTCGCGGCGGTCGTCGTCTCGCACGGCACACCCGCGAGCGTCGAGCCGAGCCGCTGCCCGCGCTCGCGCCCGCAGGTCGACGAGCTCGTCGTGATCGCGAACATACCCGGGCTCGGTGCCGGACGGGCGTCGACGCGGTGGAGAACGACGTCCCGCTCGGGCTTCGGTGCGAACCTGAACCGCGGTTTCGCGCGGACGACTGCCGAGCTCGTGGTCGCCGTCGAACCCGGACGCCGTGCCCGAATCCCGGCGCGATCGCCGCGCTGCGCCTCCTTCATGGCGTTGCAGCCGCGCTGCGGCGTCGCCGGACCGCGCATGGAGTTCCCCGACGGCGGCTGGCAGCCGTCGCGGCGGCGGTTTCCCGACGGTCGCCGGCACGCTCGTGCGGCGGACGCCGCTGCGGCTCGTCGTCCCGCAACGGCGTCACTTCCATCTCGACGCTGCGGTGCCGACCGAGCCGGTCGAGGCCGACTGGATGCTCGGCGGGTTCCTGATGCTGCGACGCTCGATGCTCGACGAGCTCGGCGGTTTCGACGAGGGGTTCCGCCTCTACGGCGAGGACATCGACCTGCAGTACCGGGCGATGCGGGCCGGGCTGGGAGCGGTGGTACGTCCCGGCCGCCGTCGTCAGGCACGAGCACCAGGCGGAGACCGACAAGCGGTGGCTGACGCGGCGGACGCTCTGGCACTGGGCCGGGATCGCCCGCTTCGTGCGCAAGCACCCCGAGCGGCTGCGCGCGCTCTAGCGGCCGGGCGCCGGCGCGAATCGAGTAGCCGACCTGCGCGGCCAGCTTGCGTCCGTCGCCCGCGGTGAACGACCCGACGACCGTGCCTTCGACGCGGAGCGGCGCGACCACGGCCACGTGCAAGAGCTTCTGCTCGCATGGAGTCGAGCGCACCGTCGTTCGGACGGTCTGCTGAACTCGCCCTGCCACGGGCTGCGCCTGCGAGTCGATGCGCAGGCCCGAGACGCGGAACGTGAAGTGCGAAGGGAGCTTGGCCGCCGCATGCGGCGGTGCGCGATACCGAGATGGTCAGCGTCCCCGGCGTCGGCTGCTTGGCGAAGCGGACGAATGCGGACATATCCCCCTCGACCATCCACCCGTCGGGCGTGATCCCGGACACGAACGAGACCATCCTGATCGGCCGGGTCAGGCGATAGAGGTCGAGCCCCCCGGCGTGCTCGGCCAGGTTGCCGGCCATCGTGATCTCCGGCTGGGTCACCGCCCACTCGTCCGGGAGCTGAGGGGAGACGGCGCCGTCGGTGCCCTGGAAGTCCGGCGTGACGGTCGGGCCGGGCGGGGGTGCGCTCGCGTCGACCGACCAGACGTCCTGCAGCGACTGGTTCCAGAACTCGAGCGTCCAGAACGCCAGCGAACCCGACAGCGACTTGCCGAGGAAGATCGTCCGCGACCTCCCGGTCTCGCGGTCGATCCAGTCGGGTGGGGTCGGGATCAGCGAGCGCTGGAATTTCGCCGGCGCGACGGCCTGGTTCGCCGCGGAGATCTCACCGGTCAGGTTCCAGGCGACGGTGGCACAGCCGACGAGGGCGGTCGCCACGACGACGGTTCGGGTTGCGCTGCTCCGAAGCAACACCGCGAACCCGATCCCGGCCGCCAGGATCGCGAACAGCAGCCAGCGGAGGTCGTCGATCGTGAACGCCCACGTCTGGTTCAGCCACTGCAGGATTGAGAGCCCCAGGGCGTCCGAGTAGAGATGCTCGTAGGCGTGATACGGCGTCGACCAGAGCAGCCATCCGCACGCCGCCGCCGCGATCGCAACCGGGAACGGCCGCACGCGCCGCTCGAGCAGCCAGCGAGCCGCGACGACGAACACGATCGGGCTGAGGTAGATCAGGTTTCGCTCCTCGACGCGAATCGCGAACGTCGTCGCGAGGAACGACGCCTTCACCGCGGCGTACAGCACGAAACCGATCGAGAGGCCGACGAACAGGCCGAGCAGGGTGCGATCCTCCCGCGTCTCGACCGGACCGCCGAGCACCCAGGCGAGCGCGAACAGAACCGGCAGGATCCCGACGCCGATCATCAGCGCGCCCGACCGCCCAGAGGCCATACGTGAACATCCGGTGGCCGTAGTGCGTGCCGACGTACCACTCGTAGACGTGGTGGATGAGCAGAACGTCGGCCGCGATGACCAGGCCGACGAAGAGCACGAATGCTCGGAATCGCTCCGCATGACTCCAGCTCGCGAACGTCGCACGACCGCGCGCGCCGGTGACCGCGAACACGACGGTGGTCGACGGCGGCGGCGAACACCAGCACGCGAAGCTGCTCGCGCATGAACGGGCTGAGGGCGACCGCGGCGAGCGCCAGGACGATCGACCGCGAACGCGCGGCCGCAGCACCGCGCGTCCGAGCAGAAACGCGACCAGCGTGGCCCAGAAGTAGGCGAGTGACTCGGGCATCAGCACGCCGGTCAGCGCGAGCGACGGAATGGTCGCGCTCGCGATCGCCACGACGTACGACGGCAGGCGGGCGAGGAAGAGGCGCGCGAGCCCGTAGGCCGGGAAGATCGTCGCCGTCATGATCACGGCGTTCAGATACTTCGCCGCCGCGTAGCCGGTCGCCGTCGCCCCGGCCCACCAGGCCGGCGCGATGGAAGTACGCGTAGAGCGAGCCCGCCGACGCGCCATGTTCGCGCAGTTGCGGGTGGCCGGTGTGCGCAACGCCGCGAGCGAGCAGCGCCCAGTTCAGCTCGTCGGTGAAGATCCACGGCGACGGGATCCGCGTCGTCTGCCACGCGTAGAGGATCAGCAGAACCAGGTAGGCGACGACCAGCGGGTAGGCCGCGAGCAGGCGGTCGAGCAGCGTGCGTTGTGGCGCGGTCAACGCTGCCGCAGACCGAGGCTCACGCGCGGATCGATGTCGACCTCCCGTCGCACGAACGCGGCAGTCGATCTCGCGACGCTCGCACGCACGCACGATCGTCGGCGAGCCGGTCGGCAGGTGCGTTCGGGATCGTCACGAAGACGACGTCAGGCTGCGCGCGCTCGAGCACGTCGTCGATCGCGGCCGTGCTGCCGCGCGACCCGCACGCCGTTCAGCCGGCGGTTCCGCAGGCCCGGATCGTCGTCGACGAAGCCGACCACGCGCTCGCCGGGCGTCTCGCGCAGCTCGCGGAGCAGGCTCCGGCCCGCTCGGCCGGCGCCGACGATCAGCACGCGTCGCCCCTCACGGTGCCGGGCGATCTCGACGGCGTGGACGATCGCCCGCTCGGCAAAGCGCGCGAACGTGATCGCGATCGAGCAGATCAATGCGTCGATCACGAAGACGCTGCGCGAGAAGTCGCCGAGCGACCCTTGCGTGAGCACGACGATCCCGAGCGCGGCGATCCCCGAGACGACGACCGCGGTCGTCGCGCGCAGGCGCGTCGCGCGCGCTGGCGTACCGCCACACGCCGCGCGTACATGCCGAGCAAGAGCAGCGCGACGTAGCGGCAGAGCAGCAGCACCGGCAGCGCAAGCAGGAAGAGGTGGCGCTGGTTGAACGTGCCGATCCCGTTGAAGCGGAGGAGGTACGCGGCGAGGAAGGAGGCGGAGATCAGTGCGCCGTCGACGACGACCTCGGCGATGCGGCGCGAGTAGACGTAGGTGCGGCTGGTGCGCTCGCGGTCGACGTCGGCGAGAAAGCTGCCGAACTGGATCAGCAGCGCGAACGTGACGAGCACGCCGAGCGTCGCGACCCGGCCGTTGCCGAAGCCTCGTAGGCGAGGCTCGTCGCGCCGAGCGCAGCCGAGACGAGGGCGAGCAGCACGACCGCGCCGGTCTCCGAGACGCCGAGCGACACGAGCCGGTGCGAGCTGTGGTCGCGGCCGCCCTGTGACGACCGGGCGCCCGTCGAGCAGCCGCACGATCGTGACGAGCGTCGTGTCGAGGATCGGGACAGCGAGCACGAGCACCGGCAGGACGAGCGTCGCGACCGTCGACGAGGCGACGGTGTAGCTCGACGCGAGGCCGAGCGAGGCGAGCGTGAAGCCGATCAACTGCGAGCCGCTGTCGCCCATCCACGCGAGCGCGCGACGCCCGGGACGGAGGTTGAACGGGCAGGAAGCCGAGCACGGCGAGCGCGAGCGCCAGCGAGACGACGAGCACGAGGCGCGGCCCGGTCTGGATCGCGATCGCTGAGGCGAAGTAGAGCGCCGAGATCACGGCGAGGCTGCCGGCGAGGCCGTCCATGTTGTCGAGCAGGTTGAACGCGTTCGTCATGCCGACCAGCCAGATGACGCCGATCGGGATCGCGAGCCACGGGCGGTGCACCAGCTGGACGCCCGTGCCGGTCGAGAGCACGATCGCAGCGCCGGTCGAGCTGGACCGCGAGCTTCGCGAGCGGCGGCAGGCTGTGCAGGTCGTCGACCAGGCCGGCGCAGGAAGAGCAGGCTCGCGCCCGCGTAGATGCCGGCGAGCTGCCTGTCGGCCGTGAGCGGCCCGACCAGCACGGCGAGCCAGATGCCGACCGTGAGCCCGACGTAGATGCCGACGCCGCCGACGAGCGGCGTCGCCGCGCCGCGCCAGCGGCTCTGGTCGGGAACCGCGCTCGAGCCGCCGTGCGAGACGCGTGACCGAAGCAGGACCCAGACGGTGAGCAGCGGCCGCGGGGAGAGCGGAGACGGCCGCGAGAGCGCTCACAGGCGGTGAGGGTAGGCGACCGGTGTTAGGGCCGTGTTTGCCGGCACGAGGCGTCCCTACACTAGCTTCGGGCCGATGACGGTCTACGCCGACCTGCTGCGCTATCGCGAGCTCTTCGCGAACCTGTTCCGACGCGATTTCCAGGCGAAATACAAGGGCTCGGTGCTCGGCGTCGTCTGGTCGCTGCTCAATCCGCTCGTGCTGCTCGGCGTCTATCTCGTCGTCTTCGGC
Organism: uncultured Actinomycetes bacterium; assembly: GCA_963819535.1. Lineage (GTDB taxonomy): Bacteria > Actinomycetota > Thermoleophilia > Gaiellales > Gaiellaceae > PALSA-600. Next base: position 596,494 of record CAWFWL010000001.1, read on the forward strand.
GTGCTGATCAAGAACGGCGACATCCCGCACTACCCCATCTACCTGCTCGCCGGGCTCGCCTGCTGGATCTTCTTCTCGGTCTCGCTGCAGTCGGCGGCGCGCTCGATGATCGACAGCGCGGAGCTGATCAAGAAGGTGCGCTTCCCGCGGCAGCTGGTCGCGCTCTCGATGGTCGCGACGCAGGCCGTCACGTTCACGCTGATGATTGCGATCCTCGTCGTGCTCTCGCTCGTCTTCGTCCCCGAGGCACGGTCGACCGTCTGGGCGGCGATCCCGCTGGCGGTGCTGTTCGCCGGGCTCGTCGGCGGCCTCGCGCTGCTCGTCGCGTGCCTGAACGTCCTCTTCCGCGACGTCGAGCACATCCTCACGGCGGCGCTCCTGCCGTGGTTCTTCCTGACGCCGATCCTCTGGTCGGTCTCGACGCTGCACCCGAGCGCGAGGAGCCACCACGCGCTGCTCGACGTCCTGCGCTGGGGAAACCCGGTCGCGCCACCGATCTTCGCCGTGCGCGACGCGCTCTGGTCGGGCCACCTGCCCCGGCTTGCGGACGTCGTCTACCTGGCCGTCGCGGCCGGGGCGGCGCTCGTGCTGGGGGCGCTCGTCTTCCGTGCGGTCGACGACCGCATCGCGGTCGAGCTCTGAACCGCAGGCTCGCGAACCCCCACGCGAGTTTACCGCCGGCGCCGCAGGACGATCCGGCCGTCGTAGAGCCATGGCTCGTTGCGTGGGGCGGCGAACGCCGGGAGCCCTGCCAGCTCGCCGAGCGGCTCCAGCTCGATCCCGTCCAGCACCGACGGGCAGAGCAGCGGGGCGCTGAAGCCGGGGATGCGGCCGGGGCCCGGGACGTACGGCGCCAGTTCGCGCGGGCGCCGCTTGAAGAGGCCGCCCGGCCAGGCGACCGCGCCCGCGACGACGCGCGTAGCCCTCGGCGTGCGCGGCCCGCACACGGTCCTCCCAGTCCGGGGCGCGCTCGAGCCCGTCCGGCAAGGACGCCCGCGGCTCGCCGAGCCTGGCCGCAACGTCGACGTCCTGCGTGAGCATCGGGCTGCCGAGCTCCGAGAACCACGCTCGCTGCTCGGCGACGAGGTCGAACGCGAGCCGGTACCGGCCCGGCGGGATCGGCGCGCGCACCGAGACGGCGACGACGGCTCGCTTGCCCGGCGCGAGCGGCGGCGCCGCGGTGCGGATCCCGTCCCAGACGATCGGGTTGTCGCGCTTGTCGAGCCAGTGGTACGAGACGAACGTCCCGTCGCCCCACGCGAGCGTCCCGGCGTTCTCGAGCTCGACGCGACACCTGCTCGACCGTGCCGGCCCGCGGGTCGACGGCGGGAGGGGCGCCGAAGCGGACGGCGAGAGGGCCTCTGGACACGGCCGGTTAGCCTAACCCGCATGGAACCGCTTCTCGTGCGCGCCGCGCGGCGCGAGCCGGTCGAGCGCACGCCGGTGTGGTTCATGCGCCAGGCGGGCCGCTCGCTGCCCGAGTACCGCGCGATCCGCGAGCGGCACACGTTCTGGGAGGTCGCGCACACGCCCGAGCTCTGCGCCGAGGTGACGCTGCAGCCGGTGCGCCGGCACGGCGTCGACGCGGCCGTGATGTTCGCGGACATCATGACCCCGGTGCTGGGGATGGGCCTCGACGTCGAGCTCGTCGAGGGCGTCGGCCCGGTCGTCGCGACGCCGGTGCGCACGATCGACGGCGGTCGACGCGCCTGCGCCTCCCGGACCCGGACGAGGCGTTCGCGCCGCTGCTCGAGGCGATCGCGATCGTGCGTGGCGAGCTCGGCCCCGAGCAGGCCGTCGTCGGGTTCTGCGGCGGGCCGTTCACCGTCGCCGGTTACCTCGTCGAGGGAAGGCCGTCGCGCGAGTTCGCGACGGTCAAGACGCTGATGTACCGCGAGCCGGAGGTCTGGAGCGCGCTGCTCGACAAGCTCGCCGACTGCTTCGGCGCGCTACGTCGCGGCGCAGGTGCGTGCGGGCGCCGACGTCGTGCAGCTCTTCGACTCGTGGGTCGGCGTGCTGTCGCCCGCCGACTACGAGGAGTTCGTCGAGCCGTGGTCGGCGCGGATCCTCGCTGCGGTCGACGTGCCGACCATCCACTTCGGCACCGGTACGGCGACGCTGCTGCCCGCGATGGCGCGGGCGGGCGGCGACGTGATCGGCCTCGACTGGCGGATCCCGCTCGACGACGGCTGGGCGCTCGTCCCGCGACCGTGGCGTCCAGGGCAATCTCGACCCCGCGGTCCTGCTCGGGCCGTGGGAGCGCGTCGAGGCGGCCGCGCTCGACGTGCTCGCGCGCGCCGCCGGCCGGCCCGGGCCACATCTTCAACCTCGGCCACGGCGTGCTCCCCGGCACCGATCCGGATCAGATTTCGAGCTCACACGGCTGGTCCAGGCGCTACCGTCACCGGTGTGACGGCCGGACGGATCGTCGTCGACCGGGTCTCGCGGACGTTCCGCGTCTATCCGAAGGCGCAGCGGACACTCAAGGACGTCTTCGTGTCGCGCGGGCGGCTCGGCGCCCGCGACGTGCAGGCGCTGCGCGACGTCTCGGTGACGATCGAGCCGGGCGAGGCGGTCGGCCTCGTCGGGCGGAACGGCTCGGGCAAGTCGACGCTGCTGCGGCTCGTCTCGGGGATCATCAAGCCGACCTCGGGGCGGGTCGAGGCGGGCGGCCGCATCGCGTCCCTGCTCGAGCTCGGCGCGGGCTTCCATCCCGACTTCACCGGCCGCGAGAACGTCTATCTGAACGGCTCGATCCACGGGCTCTCGCGCGCGCCGGTGCGCGAGGCGATGGACGAGATCGTCGCGTTCGCCGAGCTCGAGCGCTTCATCGACCTGCCGGTGCGCACGTACTCGTCGGGGATGTTCATGCGGCTCGGGTTTTCCGTCGCCGCGCACATCCGCTCCGACGTCCTGCTGCTCGACGAGGTGTTCGCGGTCGGCGACGAGCAGTTCCAGCGCAAGTGCTTCGGCAAGATCGCCGAGTTCAAGAACCGCGGCGGCACGATCGTCTTCGTCTCGCACGACGCGCAGGCCGTCGAGCGGCTCTGCGATCGCGCCGTGCTGCTGCGCCAGGGCGAGGTCGCGTTCGACGGGCCGACGCAGGAGGCGATCGCCGCGTACCGCCGGCTGCTCGCCGCCGACGCGAACCCGGAGGAGCTCGAGGCGGGCCTCCGCGAGTGGGGCAGCGGCGAGGCGCGGATCGAGCAGGCGCAGCTGCTCGACGCCACCGGCGACGAGCGGTCGCAGTTCGCGGCCGGCGAGCCGGTGACCGTGCGCGTCGTCGTCGCGGCGGAAGCCGGCGTCGCCGCGCCGCTGGTCTGCGCTCGAGCTGCGCGACGACGGAGGCCTCGTGCTCGGACGCTCGACCCAGTCGACGGCCGAGCTCGGCTGGGACGGCGCCGCCGGTCAGCGCGAGCTTCGCTTCCACGTCGAGCGGCTGCCGCTCGCCGACGGCCGGTTCCATCTGCGCGTCGCGCTGCTCGACGCCGTCAGCGGCCGGCCGCTCCACGCACTCGATGACGCGTTGCGCCTGTTCGTGTTCCCGCTCGGCCCGTCGACGGGCGCGTTGCTCTTCGAGGGGGACTGGTCGATGGAGGAGACGGGACCGGGCGCGCCAATTGGGCGATCGTGAGCACGCGCGCCTGCCCCGACTGGCCTCAGCTGATGGAGATCTCCGGATCTCCAGTTCCGCCACTACACGCTGCGCGAGGCCCAGCTGCCCACCGATGCGTTCGTGCGGCTCGAGGGCGTCGACCTCGACTCGGTCGCGATCTGCTGCGACCTCGAGGCCCACGTCTACAACCCGAACCACACCGACCCCGCCGTCGTCGCCGCGCTCGCCGGGACGTACTGGTCGACGTGCGCGAGGCGTCTGCCCACAGCGAGTAAACCGGCCGCCGGTCGAACCGCCCCCGGCGGCTAGTGTGCGCGGGCAGTGGCAACCGTTGTCGTCCCTTTCCGTGGCAACGACCCGAAGCGACGACTCGAGTCCATCTCGGACGAGGATCGCGTTCGGGTCGCCGACGCGATGCTGGAAGACGTGCTCGACGCAGCACGCGCGGTGGGTCGCGTGTTCGTCGTGGCGCTCGAGAACCAACAGCTTCCCGAGGACGTCGAACGCGTCGCCGACCCGCACCACGGTCAGGGCGCGGCAGTCCGCGCCGCGCTCGACGCGGCGTCGGCCGCCGGCTCGCCGCCGCCGTACCTCGTGGTCAACGCCGATCTTCCGTGCGTGACCGCGCGCGACCTACTCGCTCTCGCCGGGGCGATTCCCGAGCAGGGGCTCGCGCTCGCGCCGGCGGTCGACGGCACGACGAATGCGATCGGTCTCGCCGACGAGCATCTGTTCACACCGCTCTACGGACCTGGAAGCGCCGAGCGGTATGCGGCGCTCGCCCCGTCGCGTCTCGTCGAGGCGCCCGAATCTCGTCGACGATGTCGACACGGTCGACGACCTGCATCGGCTGGCGTCGCGCCTCGGCCCCCACACGGCCTACGTGCTCGCGACGTTGCGAGGCGAGGCGGCAGCGTGAAGGTCGCCGTCCTCTCGGGCGGCATCGGCGGCGCACGTTTCCTGCGGGGCCTCGTCGCCGTCGTCGACCCGGCGGACGTCACGATCGTCGGCAACGTGGGCGACGACCTCGAGGTGCTCGGACTGCACGTCTCGCCTGATCTCGACAGCATCCTCTACACGCTCACCGGGCGCGCGGACGAGGAGCGCGGCTGGGGACGCGCCGACGAGAGCTGGCGGGCGCTCGAGAGCGTCGCCGAGCTCGGCGGCGAGTCGTGGTTCTCGCTCGGCGACCGCGACCTCGGCCTGCACCTGATGCGCACGCAGCTGCTGCGCGAAGGCGCCACGCTCTCGGAGGCGACGGACAGCATCGCGCACGCGCTCGGGCTGCTGCCGGCACTGCTGCCGGCGACCGACGACCCGCTCCGCACGTTCCTCGAGACGCCGGCCGGGACGTTCCCGTTCCAGACGTGGTTCGTCGCGCGCGGTCATCGCGACGAGGTCGACGCGGTGCACTACGCGGGCGCGCCGGAAGCCGTCGCGGCACCCGGCGTCCTCGACGCGCTCCGCGGCGCCGATCTGATCCTGATCGCGCCGAGCAACCCGTACGTCTCGATCGGCCCGATCCTCGCGGTCGACGAGATCCGTGAGGCGCTCGTCGGGCGGCGCGTCCCATGCGCGCCGTCAGCCCCCTGATCGCCGGCCGAGCGGTGAAAGGGCCTGCCGACCGCATGCTCAAACGGCTCGCCGGCGGCACCACGCCGATGCACGTCGCCTCCTGTTACGAAGGCCTGATCGATGTGCTCGTCGTCGACGAGAGCGACGCCCCGGATGGGCCCGTGCGAGGTGTCGGGAGGACGGTCGTCACGAACACGCTGATGTCCGACCTGCCGGCCGCCCGCCGGCTCGCCGCGGCCACCGTGCACGCCTCGGAGGCGCTCGCGTGAAGGTCGCGGTGCTCGGCGGGACGGGCAGCTTCGGCCGCGCGCTCGCGGCCCGCCTCGCAGAGCTCGGCGAGGACGAGATCGTGATCGGCTCCCGCGACGCCGACCGCGCGCGCGCGACGGCGGCGGAGCTCGGCGGCGGCCGTCTCGGGCGCGACGAACGAGGACGCCGTGCGCGGCGTCGACCTCGTCGTGCTCGCGGTCAAGGCCGACGGCGCGCTCCCGACCGCTCGCGCCGTCGCGGCGGCCGCTGGGCGACACGCCGCTTCTGTCGCGTCGCGACCGCGATCCAGTTCGAGAAGGGCGTCGGTGCGCTCCCCGATCCCGACGCGCGAAGCCTCGCCGAGCGGATCCAGGCCGAGGTCGTGCCGGCCCCGTCGTGCGCCGGCCTGCACTCGATCGCCGCGTCGAACATCGACGAGCGGAGCGACGGAAGAGGACGCGCTGGTCTGCGGCGACGACGAGGCGGCGAAGCAGCTGGCGCTCGAGCTCGCGGCGAGGGTCGTCGTCGGGCAGCGCACTCGACGCCGGCCCGCTCGCGAGCGCCAGAGCGCTCGAGGGGCTCACCGCCGTGATCGTGAACCTGAACCGCCGCTACAAGGCCCACGCCGGCATCCGTGTGACCGGCGTCTCCAGCAAAGCCCGATGATCGAGCTGATCCCGGTGCGCGGCCTGCCGGAGATCCGGGAGGGAGACGACCTCGCCGCGCTGGTCGCCGACCTGGCCGAGGTCCGCGCCGGAGACGTCGTCGTGGTCGCGCAGAAGGCGGTGTCGAAGGTCGAGGGCCGGCTCGTCGCGCTCGACGACCTGGAGCCGTCGGCGAAGGCGCGCGAGCTGGCCGGTGACGAGCGCGACCCGCGCGAGGTCGAGGCGATCCTCCGCGAGGCGAAGCAGATCGTCCGCGAGCGCGGCCCGCTGGTGATCGCCGAGACACGGCACGGCTTCATCTGCGCGTCCGCGGGCGTCGATCACTCGAACGCCCCGGCGCCCGGGATGCTGGTGCTGCTGCCGCTCGATCCCGACGCGAGCGCCGCGGCGCTCCGAGAGCGGTTCCGCGAGCTGACCGGGGTCGCCGTCGGCGTGATCGTGACCGACTCGTTCGGCCGGCCGTTCCGCCAGGGGACGACCGACGTCGCGATCGGGGTCGCCGGCGTTCCGGCGATCGTCGACCTGCGCGGGACGACCGGACCGGATCGGCTACGAGCTCCGCTCGAGCCGCGTCGCCGTCGCCGACGAGATCGCCTCGGCCGCCGACCTCGCCCGCGGAAAGGCGGAGGGGATGCCGGTCGTGATCGTGCGCGGGCTGCGGCTCGACGGGGAGCCCGGCACGGCCGCCGAGCTCGTGATCGAGCCCGAGCTCGACCTCTTCCGCTGACCGTTTCGGGGCCGATCGTGTATGGAGTTTGCAAGGGTTTCTGCCTCGCGAGGCCCTCGGTCGCATGGTCCACGCGGCTCGTCTTAACACGTTCCTGATCTTTGCTGTCGCGGCGGCGGCCCGGGTCGCTACCGTTCTGCGGTCGCTGGCGGGCGGGAAGCCCAGGCTCGCCGGTGCGAACCCCCAAAGCCACTGCGGACCTCGGGCCAAGGAGGACGACCAAAGCCATGCTTTCCCTGCCGCTGAGGCGACTCAGCTGGAGTTCAACTGCGTTTGCGGGTGCGCTGGCGCTCTTCCTGAGCGCGCTCGCCCTCGCCGTCGTCGGCGTCGCCCGCGCCGAGCAGACCGCGCGGCCCGCCGAGTCGGTGGGAGCGCTGCGGTCGCTGGCCGACCACTATCGCCGGGTCGCCTGGCAGTTCCAGGTCGCCGCGCATGCCCGGCGGACGCCGACCTCCTTCTCGTACCGCCACAGCCCGACCGCGCCTACCTCCACTGGACGATCGCCGCCTGGGACCCGCCGCGCCGACGGCGCCCGGCGGGCCGCGGTCCGTGCGCTCCACCGCAGGCTCGCCGTGCAGCTGCCCGCGCCGCCGGGCCTGCGGGCCCCGCCGCCAAGCGCCTCGCCTACAGCCGGAGGCTGACGCTCGAGCCTCCGCCGGATCTACCCGGGGCGCGTGACGCGCACGTTCGCGACGGCCCGCGCGCCCACGCGAAACGGCACGCTCCGGCTCTGGCAGCGAGCGGAGCGCCGCCGCGGCCCTCGCTCGTCTCGCGGCACGCCGTGCGGCGCGCCGGATCCCGCCTGGCTGAAGGACGCGTTCCTCTGCATCCACCGCTACGAGGGGGCCTGGACGTCGAACACCGGCAACGGCTACTACGGCGGCCTGCAGATGGACGCCCGTTCCAGAGCCGCTACGCGTCGGACTTCGTCGGCCGGTGGGGGACGGCCGACAACTGGCCGGCCTGGGCGCAGCTCGAGGCTGCGGCCCGCGCGCACGACTCGGGCCGGGGCTTCACGCCGTGGCCGAACACGGCCCGCTTCTGCGGCCTGCTTAGCTAACTCCGAGCTCTCAAGCCGCCCCTGTGCGCCGATGAAGCCGCAATGGCTCGGATTGCGGCTGCAACCGATGCCCCGCTGAACGGCGGGGCATCGACCACGGTGAGCGGTCAGCCCCGAGGCGCTCGTCGAGTCGTACCGCCGGCTCGCCGAGGTGTTCCACGAGGTGCTCTCCGAGCAGAGCCTCGACGCGCTGCTCGACCGCATCGCCGTGACGCTCGCCGACCTGATGCCCTACGAGGCGCTGCACATCTACGAGGCCGACGACGCGCGCCGCGAGCTCGTGCCCGTGCTCGCGCGCTCGCCGGAGTACGAGGAAGAGATCATGAGCGACCGGCCCGCAGCTACGGCGCAGGGCCTGACGGGCTGGGCCGTCTCGAACCGCACGCCGGTATGGACGAACCGAGCCGCACCTCGATCCGCGCACCACCGTCATCCCGGGCACGCCGAACGAGCCCGAGGCGCTGATCGTCGGTGCCGCTGATCGCGCGCGGCGCGCTCAAGGGTGCACTCAACATCTACCGGCTCGGCGAGTCGACGCGCAGTTCGAGCAGCACGAGTTCGACCTCGCGAAGTGGTTCGGCGACGCAGCTGCGCTCGCGCTCGACAACGCCCAGATCCGCGAGCGCCTCGAGCATCTCGCGCAGACCGACTCGCTCACCGGGCTCTACAACCACCGGTACTTCCACGAGCGGCTGCGCGCCGAGCTGACCCGCGCCTCGCGGTCGCACGACTCGGTCGCGGTGCTGATGTTCGACCTCGACGACTTCAAGCGCGTCAACGACATCTACGGTCACGGCGCAGGGCGACGAGTTGCTGATCGAGGTCGGCCGGCAGGTCTGCCGAGACGGTGCGCGGCTCCGACGTCGTGTGCCGGATCGGCGGCGAGGAGTTCGGCGTGATCATGCCGTCGTGCGACGCCGGCGACGCGCTCGGGCTTGCGCGACCGGCTCGCCCGACGGCTCCGCGAGACGCGAGTTCGATCCGGCGGGCAGCGTCACCGTGTCGATCGGCGTCGCCGAGGGACCCGAGCACGCGATGAACCCGCGCGAGCTGTCGCCTGCGCCGAGGCGGCGATGATGACCGCCAAGGCGCGCGGCAAGAACCAGATCGTCGCTCTACGGCGACGACGAGACCGAGCGGCCGGCGCGTCGACCGGCGCCACGCGACGACCGCTCGATCGCGCACCTGAAGATGCTGCAGTCGCTGGCGGGCAAGCTGAACCGGCTGAACGACGTGCGCCAGATCGGCGAGCACGATCGCCGACCGAGCTGCGGCTGCTGATCGATTACCACAACTGCCGCGTCGTGCTGCGCCGACGGCGACGAGCTGCGTGCCGATCGCGTTCATCGGCGAATACGACAGCGACGTCGGACCGGCCGCCGACCTGTACGCAACGAAGGTCGGCGTCGGGGTCACCGGACGCGCTGTCGAGCGGGACGAGTCGCTGCTCGTCCCGAACGCGCTCGAGTGCGAGTTCGGCTTCCGCATTCCCGGCACGGCCGAGCTCGAGGAGTCGCTCGCGGTCGTGCCGCTGCGCTACGGCTCGCGCGTCACCGGCGCGATCGTCATCTCGAAGCTCGGCATCAACCAGTTCGACGAGGACGACGTCCGCCTGCTCGAGGTGCTCGCCGGTCAGGCGTCCGTGGCGCTCGAGAACGCCCGGCTCTACGAGCAGCAGCGGCGCGAGGCCGAGGGCGCGAAGGCGCTGCTCGCCTTCGCTGACTGACCTGCAGCACGCCCAGTCGTACGACGAGATCTACGCGCTGACGGTCGGGACGGCTGCGACGCTCTTCGACACCGACCGCGCCTCGCTCTGGTTCGGCGACGCGTGCGTCGCTGCCGTCGGCGAGCCGCTCGCCGACGGGCGCGTCCGGCGCGCTGAGCGAGAGCGACGGCACCGAGGGGCGGATCGTGCTCGGCGTCGCGCCACTCGACGACGATCGCGAGCGGCTGCTCGCCGCGTTCGCCTACCAGCGTCGCGTCGCGCTCGCAGAAGGCACGGCTCTACTGGCGGCAGCTCGAGGCCGCCGAGATCGCGAACGCGCTGCTCGAGGCGAGCCGCGAGCTCGCGACCGCCGAGTCGCCCGAGGATGTGCTCGCGCCGCAGCGTCGAGGTGACCGCGCGGGTGCTCGGCCACCGCGCGCGCGCTCCTCGTGGATCCAGGAGGAGCCGGAGCCCGAGCGAGCTCGTCCGCGCGCGTCCTCGGCTACTCACCCGGCGAGGATCCGGGCGGCCGCCGATTCCTGCCCGCTCGCGCTCGCGTGGCTCGCACACCGAGCCGTTCGTGCTCGAGCCGAGGAAGCATCGCGCAGATCGGCGGCAGTCGTCGCGCCGATCAGGCTCGAGCCGGAATCGCGGCCGCGCGCCCTCGTCGGCGACGGTCGGCCGACCGCGCGTTCGACGACCGGCACTCCGCGACTCCTCGCGGCCTCGCTCACCAGGCGAAGCTCGCGATCGAGAGCGCCGAGCACTTCGCAGCGCTCGAGCGCACGTTCGTCTCGACGGTGGCGGCGCTCGCGAACGCGCTCGAGGCGAACGACGAGTACACCTCGTCGCATGCCCGCTGGATCACCGACGTCGCGCTGCTCGTCGGCCGTGAGCTGCAGCTCGACCGCGAGGCGATGAAGCGGCTCGAGCTCGGTGCGCTCTTCCACGACATCGGCAAGATCGGCGTGCCCTCGGAGATCCTGCGCCAGCCGGGGCCGCTGACCGACGAGGAGTTCGAGATCGTCAAGGGGCATCCGGAGCTCGGCGAGAAGATCCTGGCGCCGATCGAGCGGCTGGCCGACGTCCGGCCGATCGTGCGCTCGTGCCACGAGCGCTGGGACGGGCTCGGCTATCCCGACGGCAAGCGCCGGCGAGGACATTCCGCTCGAGTCGCGGATCGTCTTCGTCTGCGACGCGTTCCACGCGATGGTCACCGACCGTCCGTACCGCGAAGCGCCTGCCGCAGGACGAGGCCGTGCGGCGGCTGCGCGAGGCGCCGGGTACGCAGTTCGACCCGGCGGTGGTCGAGACGTTCGTCGCGCCTCTACGAGGCGGGCGACGTCGTGCCGCTCGACCTGAGCCGCGGTCCTCCAGACGGACGATCTCGCAGACGTCCTCGAAGCCGAGCCGCTTCAGGATCGGATACGACGTGTCGGGTTGCGCCTGGGTGACGAGCGCCGGCGTGCCGCGGGCGACGGCGTCGTCCCAGCGGGCGCGGACGAGCGCACGGTAGACGCCGCGCCCGCGCGCCCACGGCGCGGTCGACCCGCCGATCAGGAAGACGCCGCGCTCCGAGGGGACCGACATGGCCGTGCCGCGGGGCGGCCGTCGAGTGACGCCAGGAATGCGACCGGGATGCCGACGGCCATCGACTCGTCGAAGTCCTCGCGAAAGCGGCGCCGATTCTGCTCGCGGCGCTCGGGTGGCGTCTCGAACGCGTCCCACTGCACCTCGCGGGCGGCCACGAAGTCGTCGTAGGTCTCGATCTGGCGCACCTCGACTCCGGCCGGCGATCGCTGCGGGCGGCTAGCGGTCAGCACGAGCGCGATCACGCGACCCACGCGGTCGGCAGGCTCGGCGAAGGCCCGCCGCGCGCAGCCGCTCGACGATGTCGGCCGGCCGGGCCGACGGCCCGATCCACCAGCTGACGAGCTTCGCCGGGCGCCACGAGCTCGCGCGTCTGCGCCAGGAGCGCTTCGACCTGCCCGGCCTCGACGCGAGGCGCGCTGATCGAGGCCCAGTTCGCCCCTTGGATGATGCAGATCCGCCCGTCGTCGAACCGCGACACCGACGACCCCTCCGGCACGGGCGCAAACCGATCCGGCAGCTCGGCGTACTCGCGCAGCTCGGGAGTGATCACGCCGGCCCAGGCCCTGTGGACGGTGCGTCACTCATCCGCCACGCTTCCGTCACACCCTCGTTCCCGTGTCTGACACCGGACGTGTCCCGCGCGGCCACGGGCGCGAGGCGAGGGCGCCAGGCGGTGAGGGGTCGGCCTGGTGGACGGGACGTCACTCATCGGGCACGCTCTCATTGCACCCTCGTACCCGTGTCTGACACCGGACGTTGTCCCGCGCGGCCACGGGGGTCGAGAGCACAGACTCGAGCGGGCGCGCTAGGCGACGAACTCGTCGGCAACGGACAGGGCGTCGTCGAGGATCGCCAGCGCCTCGTCGAGCTCGTCGCGCGTGATCGTCAGCGGCGGGCAGCACATGACGACGTTCCAGTGCGTCATCAGGTAGAGGCCGCGGTCGAGCGCGCGCTTCATCACGGCGCCCATCGGCTTCGCAGCTTCGCCCGTCGCCGTTGAACGGCACGAGCGGCTCGCGGGTGGCGCGGTCCTTGACGAGCTCGAGCCCCCAGAAGCAGCCGAGCCCGCGCACGTCGCCGACCGACGGATGCCGCTCGGCGAGCTTCGCGAGCTCGCTGCGGAAGACCTCGCCCGACGCGGCGGACTGCTCGACGATCCCTTCCTCCTGGAACGCCTCGATCGACGCGACCGCCGATGCGCACGCGAGCGGATGACCGCTGTACGTGAGCCCGCCGGCGAAGTACTTGCTGCGCACCCAGTCGGCGATCGGCTCGCGCACGACCATCGCGCCGAGCGGGACGTAACCGGAGTTGATCCCCTTCGCGACCGTGAGGATGTCCGGCACGACGTCCCAGTTGTCGACGCCGAACCACTTGCCGGTGCGGCCGAAGCCCGCCATCACCTCGTCGCAGATCAGCAGGATCCCGTGCCGGTCGCATGTCTCGCGAATCGACTGCAGGTAGCCGTCGGGCGGGACGATGATCCCGTTCGTCCCGGTGACCGTCTCGAGGATGACTGCCGCAACGGTGTGCGCGCCCTCGTACTGGAGGATCTCCTCGAGGTGCGGGCCGCCCGAGCAGACTGGGCACGGGTCGGGGTGCCCCGCGGGGCAGCGATACGTGTACGGGTCGAACATACGCACGATGCCCGGCAGGCCCGGCTCGGCCGGCCAGCGGCGCGGGTCGCCGGTGAGCGTGATCGCACCCGCCGTCGCGCCGTGGTAGCTGCGGTAGCGCGCGATCACCTTGTGGCGGCCGGTGTACCACCGCGCGAGCTTGATCGCGTTCTCGTTCGCCTCCGCGCCGCCGTTCGTGAAGAACGACATCGTCAGATCGCCCGGGGTCACCTCCGCCAGCAGCTTGCCGAGGCGCGACCGCGACTCGGTCGCCATCGGCGGCCCGATCGTCGCGAGCTTGTCGGCCTGGTCCTTGATCGCCTGGATCACCTTCGGATGCTGGTGGCCGATCGAGACGTTGACGAGCTGCGAGGCGAAGTCGAGGTAGCGGTTGCCGTCGTAGTCCCAGAAATGTCGGCCCTCGGCGCGCTCGACGGCGATCGGGTTGATCGCGTCCTGCACGCTCCACGAGTAGAGGACGTACCGCTTCGCATCCTCGACGATCTGGCGCCCCAGCTCGGTGTTCGTCTCCGTCGTGGCCATCCCCCGATCCTAATCATCTACGCTCCAGGACGACCACGAGGGAGGAATGCCGTGACCGACGTCGTCGACGCCCCTGCAGCTGTGAAGCCGATCAACCACTGGATCTCCGGCGCGCGCGTCGCCGGCGTGTCGGGCCGCACGAGCCCGGTCTACAACCCGGCCAAGGGCGTGCAGACCGCCGCGCTCGACCTTGCGACAGCCGAGGAGGTCGACGGCGCCGTCCAGGCCGCCAAGGCGGCGTTTCCGGCCTGGCGCGCCCTGTCACTGGCGAAGCGCGCCGAGCTTTTCTTCGCGATTCGCGAGCTGTTCAACGCGAACCGCCGGGAGATCGCGCGCCACCTGACCTTGGAGCACGGCAAGGTGACGTCGGACGCGCTCGGCGAGGTTGCGCGCGGGCTCGAGGTGATCGAGTTCTGCTGCGGCATCCCGCACCTCCTGAAGGGAGGCATGAGCGAGCAGGCATCGACCGGCATCGACGTGTACTCGATCAGGCAACCACTCGGCGTCGTCGCCGGCATCACGCCGTTCAACTTCCCCGCCATGGTCCCGATGTGGATGTGGGCGCCTGCGCTCGCGTGCGGCAACACGTTCGTCCTGAAACCGTCGGAGAAGGATCCGTCGGCCTCGATGCTCACCGCGGAGCTGCTCAAGCAGGCCGGTGTCCCCGACGGTGTCTTCAACGTCGTCAACGGGGACAAAGTGGCGGTCGACGCGCTGCTCGAGCACCCGGACGTGGCCGCGATCTCGTTCGTCGGCTCGACCCCGATCGCGAAGTACGTCTACGAGACGGCGACAGCGAACGGCAAACGCTGCCAGGCGCTTGGCGGCGCGAAGAACCACATGATCGTGCTGCCGGACGCCGACATCGACATGGCGGCCGACGCTGCGGTCTCGGCCGGGTACGGCTCGGCGGGCGAGCGCTGCATGGCGGTCTCGATGGTCGTCGCGGTCGGCCACGCCGCCGACGAGCTCGTGGACGCGATCAAGGAGCGCATCCCGAAGATCAAGGTCGGAGACGGTCTCGATGTCTCGAGCGAGATGGGTCCGCTGATCACGCGCGAGCACCGCGACAAGGTCGCGTCGTACCTCGAGGACGGCGGCGGCGTCGTCACGGTCGACGGGCGCGAAGGCGCACCCGACGACGGCTTCTTCCTCGCGCCGTCTCTGATCGACGATCTCAAGCCCGGCATGCGCGCGTACGACGACGAGATCTTCGGGCCGGTGCTCGGGATCACCCGGGTCGACACCTACGACGAGGCAATTCGCCTCGTCAACGACAACCCGTACGGCAACGGCACGGCGATCTTCACCAGAGACGGGGGCGTCGCCCGCCAGTTCCAGTTCGACGTCCAGGCGGGCATGGTCGGGATCAACGTCCCGATCCCGGTCCCGGTGGCGTACTACAGCTTCGGCGGCTGGAAGAACAGCCTGTTCGGGGACACGCACATCTACGGGCCGGAAGGGATCGACTTCTACACGCGCTCGAAGGTCGTCACGTCGCGGTGGCCGGATCCGGCGACCTCGAAGGTCGACCTCGGGTTCCCGCAGACGAGGTAGCGATGCGGATCGTCGTGCTCGGTGCCGGCGGAGTCGGCAGCTCCGCCGCTGCCGTCGCGGCCAGGCGCCCGTTCTTCGAGCGGATGGTGCTCGCCGACGTCGACCGCGAACGCGCCGAGCGGGCGGTCGCCGGGCTCGACGACCGCTTCGCCGCCGCGCAGGTCGACGCGACGAGTGTCGAGCAGATCGTCGCGCTCCTCCGCAGCGAGCGCGCCGACGCGGTGCTGAACGCGTGCGACCCTCGCTTCAACCCGCCGATCCTCGCCGCGGCGCGCGAGGCGCAAGTGACGTACCTCGACATGGCGATGACGCTCTCGCGCCCGGGCGTTCTGCTCGGCTCCGAGCAGCTCGACCAAGACGAAGCCTGGCGTGAGGCCGAGCTGCTCTGCCTCGCCGGCATCGGCGTCGAGCCGGGGCTGTCCGACGTGTTCGCCCGCTACGCCGCCGACAACCTCTTCTCGCACATCGACGAGCTCGGCGTGCGCGACGGGGCCGACCTCGTCGTGGCGGGCTACGACTTCGCGCCGACGTTCTCGATCTGGACGACGATCGAGGAGTGCCTCAATCCGCCGCTCGTCTGGGAGCGTGAGCGCGGCTGGTTCACGACCGAGCCGTTCTCGGAGCCGGAGGTGTTCGAGTTCCCGGAGGGCATCGGACCGCTCGAGTGCGTGAACGTCGAGCACGAGGAGGTCGTGCTGATGCCCGCGCTGGGTCGACTGCGAGCGCGTCACGTTCAAGTACGGCCTCGGCGAGGAGTTCATCGACGTGCTGAAGACGCTGCACAAGCTGGGGCTCGACTCGACCGAGCCGGTGCGCGTGCGAGGCGTCGACGTGGCGCCGCGTGACATGGTCGCGGCCGCGTTGCCCGACCCGGCGACACTGGGCGACCGCATGACCGGCAGGACATGCGCAGGCACGTTCGTCACCGGGACCGGGAAGGACGGCAAGCCGCGGCGCACCTACCTCTACCACCTGGTCGACAACGAGCAGTCGATGCGCGAGTACGGCCACCAGGCGGTCGTGCTGCAGACGGCGCTCAACCCGGTCGTCGCGCTCGAGCTGCTCGCCGCAGGCGCGTGGCAGGGTGTCGGTGTGCTCGGCCCGGAAGCGTTCCCGGCCGAGCCGTTCCTCGAGCTGCTCGCCGACTACGGCGCGCCGCACGGGGTCAGCGAGCGCTAGCGGGTCCCGACGTTCATCCCGAGCAGGCGCGGCAGTGATCCGACCGCCCGCCCCACCAGCGGCTCGCGGCGTCCCGCCTCGTCGGCCTCCTCGCAGGCGAGGATCGCGGCGCGGATCGCGGCGCCGCCGACGTAGCGGAACGGCTCGCGCGGGACGCGCGCGCCGCCACGATGGACGAGCGGGAGCCGCGTCCAGTCGTCGTCGCGGCCGAGCGCGAGCGACGCGAGCGCCTGTCCGGCGAGCCACGATGGCCCGACGCCGTTGCCGCTGTAGCCGGCTGCGAAGTGGACGCCGCCGCCCGGCGCGGTGCCGACGAAGGGGACATGGTCGGCGGACACGTCGATCGGGCCGCCCCACGACCGCTCGACCTTCGCCGCCGCGAGCCCGGGGAGCAGGCGGCGTAGGCCGAGCTCGGCGCGAGCGGCGGTCTCGTCGTCGTGCGTGAAGCGGCGGTCGATCCGGTTGCCGCGACCGATCGGCCCGGAGCCGCTGCCCATCAGCACCCGCCCGTCGTCCGTGGTGCGGAAGTAGTGCAGGAACATGCGCGCGTCGACGATCGCCTCGCCGCCCGTCCAGCCGATCGACCGGAGCAGCTCCGGCACCGGCTCGGTGAGCACGACGTAGCTCCCGAAGACGGTTAGCCGGCCACGGACCGGACGCCAGTCGGTCATCGCCGCGTTCGTCGCGACCACCACCTGGCCCGCGCGGACACGACCCGCGGACGTGCCCACGAGCCCGGCCTCGACGACAGTGGCACGCGTGCTCTCGTACAGCTGCACGCCTCGCGCGAGCGCTTGCCGGCGGAGCGCCCGGACGAGCCGTCCCGGGTGCACCGTGCCGGTATCGGGGAAGAGGACGCCGCGCCGGAACCGCGGCGACGCGCAGTGCTCGGCGACCTGGGCCGCCGAGAGAGCCAGCGCCTGCTCCGGCCGTCCCAGGGACGCGGCCGTCTCGACGGCGTGCTCGACCGCCGCCTCCTGCCGCGCGGTGGTCGCGACCATCAACATCCCTGCTTCGCGCAGCCACACGTCCTCCCCCAGCGCGCGGACGGCAGGCCGGATGCCCTCGCCCGCCGTCGCGAGCCGCACCGCCGCCTCGTCGCCGAAGAGCGACCGCAACTCGCCGACCGCCGGCCAGTAGCCCTCGATGAAGCCGCCGTTCCGGCCACTCGGCCCGGCGCCGCAGTATTCAGCCTCGAGCACGGCGACCGAGGCCGCCGGGTCGCGCTCGCGGATCGCGAGCGCAGTCCAGAGCCCGGTGTACCCGCCGCCGACGATCGCGACGTCGACCTGGAGCTCACCGGCGAGCGGCGCCGCGTCGGCAGGGCCGCCCTCGGCGGCAAGCGCGTCCTCGATCCACCACGGCAGGGCGTGACCCGGCGCGACCGTCGGCTTCACAGCCGAGGTCTCTGCGTCGCGCGCGCGGTGAAGGCGACCACGGCCAGCGAAGCATTCACGATCGCGACCGCGCCGAACAGAGCGGCCGCGAACGGCCCGCCATCATCCCAGCCGAACAGCGTGCAAAGGACGACCGAGACGACCACGAGCCCGAGCCGCTCGGTCCGCGACCAGGTGTCGTACCCGACGAGCAAGCGTGCCGCGCGCAGCCAGCCGGGACCCCCTGTTTGTGCCAAGTTGGCACTAACTCGGGCTTGCGCGATCAGCGCCGGCACGCGGCGGGCTGCGTCGCGCGCCTTGAAGAAGAGCACGATCGCGAGGTAGACGCCGAAATGCGCCAGCGCGTTCCGGCGCGTGCCGTGCGAGATCGCAAGTGCGAGCGCGGCGGCCGCGAGCGCGCCGTCGGCGAGCGCGAGCAGGAACGTCGCGAGCGGCGAGCGGGTCAGGAGACGGTCGCCGCCGCGGCGGGCTTGAGCTCCTCGCCGAACCGCGCGCGCTTGATGAACTGGCCGATGCCGGGCTTCGCGACGAGCTCGTCGTTCTCGACGAGCACGTTGCCCCGCAGCAGCACCACCTCGGGTGTCCCGGTCACCTCGGTTCCCTCGAACAGGTTGTAGTCCGAGCGCGAATGGTGCGTCGCGGCCGAGATCGTCACGCGCTTCTCGGGGTCGAAGACGACCACGTCGGCATCGGAGCCGACGGCCAGCGTTCCCTTGCGCGGGTAGAGCCCGAACAGCTTCGCCGGATTCGTCGCGAGCAGCTCGACCATCCGGTTCAGGGAGATCCGGCCGGTGCGTACGCCGAACGAGTGGATCATCTGCAGCCGGTTCTCGAGGCCGGGACCGCCGTTCGGGATCTGCGAGAAGTCGTTCTTGCCGTGATCCTTCTGCCCCTCGAAGAGATAGGCGCAGTGGTCGGTCGAGATCGCGGAAAGGATGTCGGTGCGCACAGCGTTCCAGAGCACGTCCTGGTTCGCCTTGTCGCGCGGCGGCGGCGTGTAGACGTACTTCGCGCCTTCGAAGTTCGGCCGCTCGAGGAACGACTGGTCGATGAAGAAGTACTGCGTGCAGGTCTCGCCGTGCACGTTCCAGCCCTTGTCGCGCGCGATCCGGAGCGGCTCGACCGACTCGGCGCACGACACGTGCACGACGTAGAGCGCTGCGCCGGCGACGCGCGCCAGCTGGATCGCGCGGTTCGTCGCCTCGCCTTCGGTCTCGGGCGGGCGCGTCAGGGCGTGGTAGATCGGGTCGGTGTTGCCCGCCGCGAGCGCCTCGCCGACGAGCACTTCGATCGCGTCGCCGTTCTCGGCGTGCACCATCACGAGCGCCCCGGTCTTCGCCGCCACCTGCATCGTGCGGAAGAGCGTCTCGTCATCGACCATCAACGAGTCCTTGTAGGCCATGAAGAGCTTGTAGGAGGTGACGCCGTGCTGCTCGGGCAGGGTGGCGAGCTCCTCGAGCGTCCCGCCTTCACGCAGGTCGGTGACGGCGATGTGGAAGCCGTTGTCGATCAGCGACTTGCCCTCCCGCTTCGCATGCCACAGCTCGAGCGCCTCGCCGAACGTCTGCCCCTTGCCCTGGATGCAGAAGTCGACGTGGGTGGTGGTGCCGCCGAAGGCTGCGGCGGTGTGCCCAGACTCGAAGTCGTCGATCGTCGTCTCGCCGCGCCAGGGCATCTCGAGATGCGTGTGCGGGTCGACGCAGCCCGGGAGGACGTACTTGCCGGCGGCGTCGATCACCTTGTCGGCCTGGGTGTCGAGCGATTCGCCGATCAGGGAGATCCGCTCGCCGTCGATGAAGACGTCGGCGACGTAGTCGTCCGCCGCCGTGATGATGCGGCCGTTCTTGATCAACACGGACATAGCGGATCTCCCTTCTCGGTCGTTGACTACTTCCCGCCCGCCGTCACCTTGACGATGGCCGGCTTCCAGCTCTTGCCGTTCACGTCGACGCCCGCTGCCTTCAGCTGGCTGAGCGCCGCGTTCGCGTACTTGTAGTTCGTCGCACCCGACGGCGCCTTCTTGATCACGCCGTAGGTCTTCGCGATCTTCGCAGTCGCCGAGACCGCGGAGGCGGGCACGGTGCCGATGCCGGTCGTGTTCGGCCAGATCAGCTTGTTGATCTCGTTCAGCTGCCACGTCTGGTGGCCGCGGCCGAGCAACGAGCCGTTCTTGAGGACGGTGTCCACGCACGCGGACTGATGATCACGGCAGTAGATCCAGCCCTGATCGGACGCCTTCAGGAACGCGGTCGCCGTCTTCTGGTTGGCGGGATCCTTCAACCAGTCGCCGCGCACGAACACGTTGTCCTCGAGCATGCCGGTTCCCACCGCGGAGCTCGCCATCTTGAAGACGTTCAGGTCGGACAGCTGGTAGAGCTTGCCGGTCGCCGGGTTCTTGGTCTCCAGCACCTGCGCGAGCTCGTTGTAGGTCATCGCCGCAGCGGCGTCCACCTGCTTCTTCAGGAGGAGGGTCATGTCGAACGGCTGGTTGACGATCGTCACGTCGCTCGACTTCGCGTGGTTGATGCCGTTCTTGGCGAGCGCGGCGAAGAGCTCCGGCTCGTTGCCGCAACACCACACGCCGACCTTCTTGCCGCGCATCTTCGCGATCGTGTTGATCCCGCTCGACTTCCACGTCAGCTCCGTCATGCCGGAGCGCGTGAACATCTGCGAGATCGAGACGATGTCGCCGCCCTTCTCACGCGTCGCGAACAGGTTCGGCAGCCAGTCGAGGCCGAACTCGGCCTGCTTGCCGACGACGACGGTCTCAGGCGTGATGCTCGGGCCGCCGATCTTGATCTTCACGTCGAGCCCGGCTGCCTTGTAGTACCCCTGCGCCAGCGCGGCGTAGTAGCCCGCGAACTGGGCCTGCGTCACCCACTTCAGCTGGAGCGTCACCTTCGTCAGCTTCTGCTGCTTCGGTGCGGCGGTTGCCGTGACGGCCCCCCAGGCCACGAGACCGGTGCAGGCCACAACGAGCAGGCCTGTGATCGCGTGCTTCCGCTTCATCCAGGTTCTCCTTTCGGTTGCTGCGACCGCCCGGCCGCCGTGGAGGTTCATTCTCTACTCCCGTCAGTCCGAATGCACGCTTCGCGCCGAGGGATGCCAGCTGGTCGTCGCGCGCTCGAGCGCCGCGACCGCGCCGTACAGGCCGATCCCGAAGGCGCTCGCCAGGACGATCCCCGCCCAGGCCCTCGGGAAGTCAAAGAGCTGGGAGTCGTTCAGGATGCTCACGCCGAGCGCGTTCGTCGGCCCGCCGAAGTACTCGCCCACGATCGCACCGATCATCGAGAGCACCGCCGCCACCTTCAGGCCGGTGAACATGAACGGCAGTGAGCTCGGGATCCGCACCCGGCGGAAGACCGCCGCCTCGCCGCCCGCGTACGAGCGCATCAGCTCGATCGAGGACGGATGGACCGACGTCAGCCCCCGCAAGGTGTTGACCATCGTCGGGAAGAAGCAGAGCACCGCGGCGATCGACATCTTTGAGAACGGGTTCAGGAGCCCGAACCAGTTGTTGGTGATCGGGGAGAACGCGATGATCGGGACGGCGTTCGCCGCGATCGCGAACGGCATCAGGGCTGCGCCGACGCGGCGGAAGCGTGCGAGGACGAGCGCGGCGAGGATGCCAAGGCCCGCGCCGAGCGCAAAGCCGCCGACTGCCTCCTTGAGGGTGTAGAGGCCGTCGTGCCAGAGGGCGCCCTTGTTGTCCCAGAATGCGGTCGCGATGTCGGACGGCTTCGGCAGCAGGAAGGCCTGCACGTGGAACGCGGTCGTCAGGCCCTGCCAGAGGCCGATCCCGATCGCGAAGACGGCGAGCACCGGCAGCCAGTCGTTCAGCTTGCGTCTCAGGTTCACGCCGGCTCCCTGCCGCCGGCGGCGAGGGTCTCGCGCACCGCCGTGATCAGCTCGAAGAAGCGCGGGTCCTCGCGTGTCTCCGCGGTCCGCGGCTGCTCCAGGTCGACGTGGATCACATCGGCGACCCGGCCGGGACGAGCCGACATGACGACGACGCGCGTCGAGAGGAAGACGGCCTCGGCGATCGAGTGCGTGACGAACACGACCGTGCTCCGTGCCTTCTCCCAGATGCGGAGCAGCTCCATGTTCAGCCGCTCGCGCGTCATCTCGTCGAGAGCGCCGAACGGCTCGTCCATCAGCAGCAGTGCGGGATCGAACGAGAGCGCTCGCGCGATCGAGACGCGCTGCTGCATGCCGCCCGAGAGCTGCCACGGACGGCTCGACTCGAACCCCTCGAGCTCGACGAGTTCGAGCATCTCGGCGACGCGCGCGCGGCGGCGCGCCCGGTCCCAGCCGAGCATCTCGAGCGGCAGGGAGACGTTGCGCGACACCGTGCGCCAGTCGTAGAGCACCGAGTCCTGGAAGACGATCCCATAGTCGTGGTCGAGCCGGGCCTGGTGCGCGCTCTTCCCGTTGACGACCACGGTGCCGGTCGACGGCTGGATCAGGTCGCCGATGACCCGCAGCAGCGTCGACTTGCCGCAGCCGGACGGCCCGATCAGCGAGACGAACTCGCCTGCCTGCAGGTCGAGCGTGATCCCCTGCAGCGCCGTCACGCCGGTGCGGAACGACTTCGAGACGTCGTCGAGCGAGACGACCGTTTCCGCGACGTCGCTCATGCGACGTTCTCCGGCGCGCCGCGCAGCACGACCCGCTCGGTCAGCGCAACCGCGAGAAAGAACACGATCCCGAGCGCGGCGCAGACGACGTTCGTCGCCCAGAGGAACGTCGGCTCGAGCGAGTAGTACTGGTTGAAGTTGACGATCGCGCCGCCGAGCCCGTTCTGGATCGACGCGGGCGTCTCGCCGATGATCGCGCCGATCACGCTCGCGGTCGCGGAGATCTTGAGCGCGGTGAAGATGTACGGCACCGACGACGGGACGCGGAGCTGCCACAACACGCGCCAGCGGCTCGCGGCATAGGAGTGCATCAACTCGACGGCGCGCGGGTCGACCGAATGGAGA
This sequence comes from uncultured Actinomycetes bacterium, assembly GCA_963819535.1. Taxonomy (GTDB): domain Bacteria; phylum Actinomycetota; class Thermoleophilia; order Gaiellales; family Gaiellaceae; genus PALSA-600. Next base: position 618,958 of record CAWFWL010000001.1, read on the forward strand.
CCGCGCAGCGTGTTGATCGCGACGGGGAAGAAGGTGAGGTACGCGGCGAGAATCGCGACCGCCTTCCAGCCCGCAACTCCCTTCGAGCCGAGGCCGACGACGACCATCGGCGCGACCGCGAGGATCGGCACGGTCTGCGAGGCGACGATGTACGGCAGGATCCCGCGCTCGAGCAGGCGCGACTGCGAGAGGAGCACGGCGAGCACGAAGCCGATCGCAGCGCCGAGCAGGAAGCCCGCGAGCGCCTCCTTGCCCGTAAACCAGGTCGCGTGCAGCAGCGCGCGGATCAGCGGCGGACCGCCGGTGGTGGTCGGCTGCGAGAAGGCGGCGAAGACGTCGTGGAGGTGCGGCATCGTCGTGTCGTCGACGGCGAAGGGCCACGTCCAGCCCGTCTCCTCCCACAGCCACTTGTAGCCCTCCCAGAGGCCCCAGAGCGCCCCCACGACGAGTACGAGGACCGCCAGCCGTCGGGCGACCGCGGCGACGCGGCTCTCCTGTGTGGCGGCGACGCCGGCGACGGTCACGAGTGTGTGATTACCACAACGTGAAGTGCGTTGTATCCTCGCCGCGTGCCGCTCGACCCTTCACGCACAGTCGCCGAGCTTCGTGAGCTGCGCGAGCTGACCGGGAACGCCGACGGCGCGCAACGGGTCGCGTGGACGGACACCTGGGAGCAGGCGCGCGAGTTCCTGCGCGGGAAGGTTGCACCGACGGGTGCGACCGAGTTGATCGACGCGGCGGGCAATCAGTGGTTCACGCTCGACGGCGCCTCCGAGCGCGTGCTCGTGATCGGCGGGCACATGGACTCGGTTCCGAACGGTGGCTGGCTCGACGGCTGCCTGAACGTGCTCGCCGGAGTCGAGGTGCTGCGCCGGTTTGCCGAGGAAGGCACGCCGCCGTTGACCGTGCGGCTCGTCTCCTGGGCCGACGAGGAGGGGGCGCGCTTCGGCCGGTCGCTCTTCGGGTCGTCGGCCGCTGCAGGCTCGATGCGCGACCAGGACGAGCTGCGCGCGCTGACCGACCGCGACGGCGTGTCGCTCCCTGACGCGTTGCGCGAGCACGGGGTCGACGTGGACGGCGCACTCGGCGCGCGGTCGGAGCTCGCGAATGCGGCTGCCTATCTCGAGCTGCACATCGAGCAAGGCCCGGTGCTGGAGTCGCTCGGGTTGCCGCTCGGCGTCGTGCTCGGCACGTTCGGCGTCGAGCGGTCACGGTTCACCTGGCGCGGGCAGGCTGCGCACGCGGGCTCGACGCCGATGGACAAACGGCGCGACGCCCTCGCCGGCGCAGCCAAGCTGGCGCTCTACATTCGCGAGCTCGCCGCCGAGGTCGGCGGCGGGGCGGTGTGCACGTCGGGCGGTGTCGTCACGAAACCGGGCATCGTCACCTCGGTCGTCGAGACCGCCGAGCAGCTGCTCGACCAGCGCCACCTCGACGCCGCCTCGCTCGCCCGGATGCTGCAAATGGCGCGCGACGCAGCAGACCGCTTCGCTGCCGAGGAGAACATCGAGGTCGAATGGGAGCGGATCTGGAACATCGAGCCGATCCTGTTCGATGAGGCGCTGATCGCCCTTGCCGACGAGGCCGATGCGCGAGGTCGCCGGGACGTCCCACAAGCTTCCGTCTGGGCCGCTGCACGACGCGGCCGAGGTGGCGCGCGCGGGCGTTCCCACGGTGATGCTGTTCGTGCAGAGCCTGCGCGGCCTGTCGCACACGAAGCTCGAGGACACGACCGCCGAGCACCTCGAACTGAGCGTCCGTGCGCTCGACCTGCTCGCGTCGAAGACGCTTACGTCGCTCGCTGCCTGACGGTTGCGGTCGCCCGCGAGACGACGCGACTCGAGCCGGTCTCGTTCGTCACCGTCACAGTGACGCGCAGGGCGTGGTGGAGGTCGGCGGGACGGATGCGGTAGCTCGCCGCCGAGGCGCCGGCGATCGTCTTGCAGCGCCCGCCGAGCGGCCCGCAGCGCAGCCACGAGTAGGCCCGTTTCACCGGCGACGCCGTCCACCGGTCGCCGCCCGCCGTCAGTCTGGCGCCGACGCGAGCCGTGCCGGCGATCCTGGGCGCGTTGAGCGAGGCAGGGACGAGCCCGGCGACGGTGGCCGTCGACTGTGAGCTCGTCGAGGTGGCACCCGCCGCGTTCGCGGCGGTGACCGTCACCCGTAGCGTCGAGCCGACATCGGCGGGCAGGAGCGTCAGCGTGCTCGCCGTCGCGCCCGCGATCGCGACGCAGGCCGCGCCGGCCGTGTTGCAGCGAAGCCACTGGTACGAGAACGAGCTCGGGCTGCCGGTCCACGTGCCGGCCGACGCTGCGAGCGACTCGCGGAGCCGAGCGAGGCCGGTGATCGCCGGCGCGGTCGTGCTCGCCGGGGCCGGGGTCGCGACACCGCCGCCTCCGCCACCGCCGCCGCCGCCGCCTCCGCCTCCGCCGCCGCCGCCTCCTCCTCCGCCGCCACTAGCACCCGAGGCTGTGACGATCGCGGTCTGCGCGGAGTCGGCCGCGGTGCTGCCGGAGCCGTTCGAGGCGGTCACGCGCATCCGCAGGGTGCCGCCGATGTCGGCAGCCTGCGCCGTGTACGCGGTCGACGTGGCGGACGCGATGTCGGCGCAGCCGCTTCCGGCGTTGTTACAGCGGCGCCACTGGTACGCAAGCGACGTCACGCCGTTCGCCCACGTGCCCGCGGTGGCCGTGAGCGTCTGGCCCTGCGTGGCAGTGCCCCCGACCGTGGGCAGCGAGGTGTTCGAGGGCGGCAACGAGACTCCGGTCACGACCGCGGTCGCAGCCGACGTCGCGGTGCTGCCGCCGGCCGCGTTGATCCCGGTCACCGTGACGCGCATCGTCGAGCCGACGTCTGCAGCCTGCAGCGTGTAGCTCGACCCGGTGCCCAGCGAGATGTCGGTGCAGTTGCCGCCGCCGGTGTCGCAACGGCGCCACTGGTAGGCGAACGACGTGGGGCTGTTCGTCCAGGAGCCGTTGCTCGTCGACAGGGTCGCGCCCTGCTGCGCGGCGCCGCTTGTCACCGGCGGCGCGGTGTTGACGGGCGCTGGGTTCGTGCCGGTCGTGTCGATGCGAAGCACCGCTGTTCCCTGACCGGCCAGGTCGATCGCCACGTCGCCGTTCGGGAACGGGTCCGACATGTGCAGCTCGTAGTTGCCGGACCCTGGGATCGTGAACGCGTAGAGCGTCACCCAGGTTGCGCCGCTGTCGCTGGAGCCGTAGACCCGAAGCTGCGGCGTCGGAATGGCGGCGCCCGCCTCGTGCGTCTCGGCGATCAGCCACGTACTTCCTGACCTGGCGGCTGAGTACGACGGATAGTTGATCGTGTCGAGGTCGGTGTACGCGCCGGTCGCCGCGTCGACCTGGACGATGTGGTTCGCGGTCCCCGGGTTGTCTGTCCCGAACACGAGCGCGCTGCTCGATGTGATCGATTCGATCGCCGTGCAGCGGTAGTCGGTGCAGAGCGGCTGAATGGTGACACCGTCGTCGGTGGAATACCAGACGCCGTCACCGGGTGAGTCGCCCGAGAGCACGTACAGCCGGTGCCGCACAGGATCGAAGTCGAGGCCGTGGAAGTGGCGGAACTGGCTGCTCGTGTTGACGAGCGACCAGCTCACACCGTCGTCCGCGGAGCGGTAGATGAAGTTCGTGTTCGCCGACGGCGACGCGTTGCTGTAGGTGCCGACGAAGACGTACCCGTCACCCTCGGTGACCGACTTCGGCCCGAGCGTCGTGTAGCGGACGGTGCAGTCGGGCGCGATGCACGGCAGGTGGAACACGGGGGCCCAGGTCGCGCCACCGTCCGCCGAGCGGGCCAGCGAGAAGTGCGAGTCGGAGGCGTCGTAGGCGGCGATCAACGTGCCGTTCGAGAGGGGGGTGACGTACCAGGGCTGGCGTCCGATGCCGGTGTTCCAGCCGCCGACCACGGTCCAGTTGGCGCCCTCGTCACTCGACTTCCAGAGCTGGCTGCGGTTCGCGGTCGCGACGCCCCACGCGGTGCCGTTCCGGTCGACCGCAAGCACCTGGTAGTTCGGGTTCGAGACGATGATCGAGGCGGTGGGCAGCGCCGTCCGCGCAGTGCCGCTCCGCACGAGCACGAGACCGAGCGCCAGCAGCACGCACACGCGAAAGACCGTGCCCAGCTGAGCGTTCCGAGCCCCCATCCCTGTTCGAAGCTTGTTCAATCCCGGCCCGCGGGAGAACCGCCGAAGGGCTGATCGCCGCTCGCCGTCCGGTCAGTCGGCTCTTTCGGCCAGGTCCCGGTGTCTGACACCGGACTGGGCCGCTCGGGACACGTCCCGGTGTCTGACACCGGACGTGTCCGAAAGGGCGGTCGCGCTCGCGGGTGGGTGCGCTACTCGGCGACGACGGGGTTCGCGAGGACGCCGATGCGCTCGACTTCGACCTCGACGACGTCGCCCGGGGCGAGGGCGCGCTTCGGGTCGCGCGCCCAGCCGACGCCCGGCGGGGTGCCCGTCAGGATCAGGTCGCCCGGCTCGAGCGTGAACGTGTTCGAGATGTACGCGACGAGGAAGGGGACGCTGAAGAGCAGATCCGCCGTGTCGCCGTCCTGCAGCACCTCGCCGTTCAGCCGTTGGACGACCCGCAGGCCGCTGCCGTCGCCCAGCTCCGACACGGGGACGAGCTCGGAGCCGAGCGCGCAGAACGTGTCGAACCCCTTTGCCCGCGTCCACTGCCCCTCCGTGTACTGGAGGTTCCGCGCCGACAGGTCGTTCGCGCAGCGATAACCCCGCACGTGGTCGAGCGCGTCGGCCTCGCCGATCCGCCGGCCGGCGCGGCCGATCTCGACCGCCAGCTCGGCCTCGGCGTCGACGTGCGTCGCCTCGCGCGGCAGCACGATCGCCTCGCCCGGGCCGATCAGCGTGTTCGGGAACTTGCCGAAGAGGAGCGGCGCCGACGGTGGCTCGTCGCCCAGCTCGGCGGCGTGCTCGGCGTAGTTGCGCCCGACGCAGATGATCTTCATGCCGCGATTCTGACCAATTAGGCTTGCGGAACCGCGACGAGGAGATCCCATGGCCTGAGCTTCGGCGTCACCGTCCTGCCCGATCCGCCGTACAGCCGCATGATCGAGCTGATCCAGCTCGCCGAGCAGCCACGGTTTCGAGTACGCGTGGACGTACGACTCGCACGTGCTCTGGCAGGAGTCGATCCCGGTGTTCGCGCTGGTCGCCGACCGCACGTCGAAGATCAAGCTCGGCCACATGGTCACGAACCCCGGCACGCGCGAGCCGACGGTGCTCGCGAGCGCCTACGCGACGCTGCACGACATCTCCGACGGCCGGATGATCATGGGCATCGGCCGCGGCGACTCGGCACGCCGCTACATCGGCCAGCAGCCGGTCAAGGTGGCGGAGTTCGAGGCGGCGCTCGCGATGATCTGAAGCCGTTCATGAACGGCCACGAGGTCGAGTGGAACGGCAAGGAGCTCCAGCTCAAGTGGGTCCGCCCCGAGCTGCCCGAGATCGAGATGCACGTCGCGGGCTACGGGCCGAAGGCGCTCGCCGTCGCAGGGCGGCAGGGCGGACGGCGTGATCATCCAGCTCGCCGACCCGGACATCATCCAGTGGATCATGGCGACGGCCCGCCAGGCGGCGGAGGAGGCAGGGCGCGATCCCGCGGCGCTCAAGTGCATCGTCGAGCGCGCCGAGCCACGTCACCGACGACCTCCGGACGCGCGCGAGCAGGTGCGCTGGTTCCCGGCGATGGTCTCGAACCACGTCCAGGATCTGATCGACCGCTACGGCACCGACGGCAGCGCGGTGCCGAAGGCGCTCACCGACTACGTGCCAGGCGCGCAAGTTCTACGACTACAACGAGCACTCGCGCGTCGGCGCGAAGCACGGCGAGTTCGTGACGGACGAGATCTGCGACCGCTTCTGCGTGATCGGCAGCACGGAGCAGTGCAAGACCGAAGCTGCGGGAGCTCGAGGAGATCGGCGTCGACCAGTTCAACATCTACCTGATGACCCACGGTCAGGAGGAGACGCTGCAGGCCTACGGCGACGACATCATCCCGCAGTTCGAGGGCGCCGTCGCCTAAGGGTTCGATCAGGGAGATACCCGATAGCGCCTCCGGCGATTCTCGGTAGGCTCGGACCATGAGTGAAAACGGAGCAGTTGTCAGCGCACTGGACCTCGTCCGGCGCTACGGCGAGGGCGAGACCGCGGTCGACGCGTTGCGCGGCGTCTCGATCGACGTGCAGCCGGGGGAGCTCGTCGCGGTCATGGGCCCGTCGGGATCCGGGAAATCGACGCTGATGCACCTGCTCGCGGCGCTCGACCGGCCGACGAGCGGCAAGGTGTGGATCGCCGGGCAGGTGCTCGGTTCGCTCAGTGACCGCGACGTCACGATGCTGCGCCGTCAGCACATCGGCTTCGTCTTCCAGTTCTTCAACCTGCTGCCGATGCTGACGGCCGAGGAGAACATCCTCCTGCCGCTCTCGATCGCCGGCGAGAAGCCCGACCCGGCGTTCTTCGAGGATCTCCTCGAGCGTGTCGGCCTGACCGATCGCAAGGAGCATCGCCCGTCGGAGCTCTCGGGCGGACAGCAGCAGCGCGTTGCGATCGCGCGCGCGCTCGTCTCGCGGCCGACCGTCGTCTTCGCCGACGAGCCGACCGGCAACCTCGACTCGAAGACGGGCGCGCGACATCCTCAAGCTGCTGCAGGTCTCCGCGAAGGAGCTCGGGCAGACGATGGTGATGGTGACGCACGACGCGCACGCGGCGTCGATCGCCGACCGGATCCTGTTCCTGGCCGACGGGGTGATCGTCGCGCGAGCTCGGCCAGAGCGGCCAGAGCGAGATCCTCGCGACGATGAACGAAATCTCGTACGTGACCCGCGTTGCGCTCAGAGGGCATGCTCGGCCGCAAGCTGCGGACGGTCCTGACCGCGATCGCGATCGTCCTCGGTGTCGCGATGGTCAGCGGCACGTTCGTGCTCACCGACTCGATCGACAAGGCGTTCAGCTCGATCTTCACGGACGCCCGCAAGGGATCCGACGCCGTCATCACCGGCAAGGCCGCGACGAGCACGAACAGCGGCTCGACCGCGCCGACGTTGCCGGCGTCGCTCCTGTCGAAGGTGCGCGGACTGTCGAACGTCGCGGCGGCCGAGGGCAGTGTCGGCGGCGAAGCGCATCTGATCGGATCGAACGGCAAGGCGATCGTGAACGGCGGCGCCCCGAACCTCGGCTTCAGCATCGCGAACGGCGCCTCGCGCTTCAATCCGCTCTCGCTCCTCTCCGGCCACTGGCCCCACGGCCACGAGGTCGTGATCGACCACAAGACTGCGAAGGACGAGCACTTGCGGTCGGCGACGACGATCGGCGTTCAGGCCGAAGGCCCGGTCGTGCGACTCAAGGTCTCGGGCATCGTCAAGTTCGGTACGGGCTCGTTGGACATCGGCGGGGCAACGCTTGCCGGGTTCGACCTGCCGACCGCGCAGGGGCTGTTCAACAAGCCTGGCCAGTTCGACGAGATCGACATCGCGGCCAAGCCCAGCGTCTCTGACCGAGCAGCTGGTCGAGCAGGTCCGTTCCGTCCTGCCCGCGAACGCGCAGGTGCGGACGGGCGCCCAACAGGCCGCCGAGGACGCCAAGGACACCAACTCGTTCATCTCGTTCCTGCGCGGCTTCCTGCTCGCGTTCGGCGGCATCGCGCTCTTCGTCGGCAGCTTCGTGATCGCGAACTCGCTCTCGATCACCATCGCGCAGCGGACGCGGGAGTTCGCGACGCTCCGCACCCTCGGCGCGACCCGGCGCCAGGTGCGGCGGTCGATCTTCATCGAGGCGCTGGTGATCGGGACGCTCGCGTCGATCACCGGCCTCTTCCTCGGGCTTCTGCTCGCGAAGGGCCTCTTCGGCTCTTCAGCGCGATCGGCTTCACACTGCCGAACACCGGGATCCTCTTCGCCACCCGCACGGTGATCATCTCGCTGCTCGTCGGCATCGTCGTGACGCTCGTCGCGAGCCTGCGGCCGGCGATCCGGGCGACGCGCGTGCCGCCGATCGCCGCCGTTCGTGAGGGCGCGACGCTGCCGCCTTCGCGCTTCGCGCGCTTCCGCACGCCGGGCTCGCTGATCGTGACCGCGCTCGGCTTCGCCGCGGTGATCTACGGGCTCTTCAGCGTGCAGCTCTTCGGCAAGCACCTCGGAACGACGGGCGTCCTCGTGTGGATGGGGCTCGGGGCGCTGCTGGTCTTCATCGGCGTCGTCGCTGGTCTCGGTGCGGTTCGTCCGGCCGCTGGCGTGGTCGATCGGGCCGCCGATCAGGTGGCTGCTGACGTTCCTCTGGCTCGTCTACCTGTTCCTGACGCCGCTCGGGTGGATCTACCAGGTCTACTACCGCCTGCGGCACAAGGCCTGGCCGACATACATCGACCGCTCGTCGGCCTCTGACCTTGCGCGCGACAACGCTCGTCGGAACCCGCAGCGCACCGCGTCGACCGCGGCCGCGCTGATGATCGGGCTCGCCCTCGTCACGATGGTCGCGCTGCTCGCATCGGGCATCCTCGCCTCGTTCACGCGGGGCTGTCGACAAGATCTGGACGAACGCCGACTACGCGATCACGGCGCAGAACAACTTCGACCCGATTCCGGTCTCGGCCGCGGACGCCGCTGCCAAGTCGCCCGGCGTCGAGGCGGTCGGCAACGTGCGTACCGGCGACGCTCGCGCCTTCAACAAGAACTTCTTCGCCACGGCCGTGAATCCGGTCGGCGGCAGCATGTTCAAGCTCGACTGGAAGCAAGGCTCACAGGCGGTGTTCTCGGAGCTTGGCGCCGACGGCGCGTTCGTCGACGACGGCTACGCCAAGCGACACAACCTGCAGCTCGGGTCCCCGATCACGCTGACGTTCTCGACCGGCGTCAAGCAGACGTTCAAGATCAAGGGCATCTTCAATCCGCCCACCGGTGGCTCGCCGTTCGGCACCGTGACGATCTCGCAGACGGCGTGGGACCGGCTGAACCCGGACCCCAAGAACCTCTACTCCTTCGTCCGCATGCGAGGCGGGGTCACCACGGCGAATCAGGCCGCCCTCGACGCCTCGCTCAAGGACTTCCCGAACGCGAAGGCCCAGACGCGGCAGAAGTTCATCGACAACCAGACAGCCGCGCTCAAGGGCATCCTGAACATGTTCTACGTGCTGCTGGCGCTGTCGGTGATCGTCAGTGTGTTCGGCATCGTCAACACGCTCGTCCTGACCGTGTTCGAGCGAACGAGCGAGATCGGCATGCTGCGGGCGATCGGCATGACGAGGTCGCAGGTGCGCCGCATGATCCGGCAGGAGAGCGTGATCACGGCGCTGATCGGTGGCGTCCTCGGGATCCTGCTCGGGATCGTTCTCGGCGGCCTGCTGATCTACAAGGTCGACTTCATCGTCTTCTCGCTGCCGGTGGTCTCGCTGATCGTCTTCGCGCTCGCCGCGATCTTCGTCGGGCATCCTCGCCGCGATCTTCCCGGCGCGACGCGCGTCGCGTCTCAACATCCTGGAGGCGCTCCAGTACGAATGACGACGGATGCGCTCGTCAGGGTGCTCCAGTTGCACGTGGCCGGCGATGCGCGGGAGGAGGCGGATCGCTGCGCAATGCTTCGCCTCGCGAGCGAGCTCCGAGCAGCCGCTTTCGCGCGACGAGGCGTCGCGCGCATTTCACCGCGTCGGCGTTCGTCGTCGACGAGCGCTGCGAGCGGACGTGCCTGGTCGCGCACGAGAAGCTCGGGCGGCTCCTGCAGCCGGGCGGCCACATCGAGGACGGCGACGAGTCGATCGAAGCGGCCGCGCTTCGCGAGGCGCGCGAGGAGACCGAGCTCGAGCTGTCGCTGCACGCGACCGCTCCGCGGCCGTTCGACCTCGACATCCACGAGATCCCCGAGCGGCCGGGCGAGCCCGCGCACTGGCACCTCGACATCCGCTACCTGGTCGTCGGCCGTGGCGAGCCGTGCGCCGGCGCGGCGTGGCATTCGCTGGGTGCCGCGGGCGACGCATCCGTGGCGCGGTTGGTCGCGAAGGTGAGCGAGCTCAGAAGCCGGGCGTCGGCTCGAGCGTGAGCGGGCTGGCGGGCAGTCCCGCCACCGGCGCGCGCACGTTGTAGGCCGCCCGGCGCGACGTCGTTCGGGGCGTCGGCATGGAAGAGCGAGGCGAGCAGCTGGATCTGGTCGCGGCCGGGGCCGAGCTCGAACTGGCCGCCGCCGTAGAGCGCGATGCCGTGCTCGCGCGCAGCGCGTCGTAGAAGTCGAAGAGCCGCCGCACCGAGCCGAACCGCGACGGCTTGCAGTTCAGGCAGCGCGGCGCGAACGGCAGCGCCTCGACGTCGCTCCACTCGTGGATCGCGGCGTCCCACGTGATGCGGTCGCGGTGGGCGTCGAGGACGGCGGGCGTCTCGGGCGTCAGCGCGGGATCCTCGAGCCACGCCGTCGGGAAGGCCGTCGCGATCCGCCCGTACAGCTCGGCGTCGGGCGGCGAGCCGAACTCGGCGCGGTAGACGCCCTTGAAGTCGAGGGTGTCGACGCAGCCCGTCGCCGCGAGCGTGCTCGACCAGGCTCGTCCGGCCACTCGCGGTCGGGATCGAGCTTGAAGCGCAGCTCGGGATAGAGCTCGAGCCAGCGACTCGACCGCGGTGCTGCGGGTCGAGACGACGAAGCGGAGCGGCTGCATCGGCCGGCCGAGCGCCTCGGCCAGCGACAGCCCGGCCTGGCGGAGCGCCAGGTCGAGGGCGGCCGACTCGAACGCCCAGCGCCGGTACTCGGTCTGGCCCGACTGGAGGAGCGAGAACGAGTCGAGCGTGTGCGTGCCCACGAACGGCAGCTCGCCGCGGCGCGCCTGGAAGCGCTCCTGCGCCGCCGGGTCGTAGTCGACCTCCTCGCCGCGCCCCCAGTGCGCCGCCGCCGCGCAGCACGACCACGGTGCGCTGGAGCGTGAAGCTGCGCCGCGACCTCCTGCTCGAGCGGCTCCAGGTCGTAGCCGTCGATCTCGAGCGGCAGGTCCTTGACGGTGTCGTAGGTGGACACGCGCCGAGATTAGCGGCGCCGCAGGTGGCGTTGCAGCGCGTCGAGGCGGTCGTCCCACTCCTCGCCGGCGACGGGTCAGCCGGTAGCGCGTCTCGCGTCCCTGGCGCTCGGACTCGACCAGCCCGGCGCCGGCGAGCGTCGCGAGGTGCTTGGCGACCGCCTGCCGCGTCATCGGCAGCTCGCCGGTCAGCTCGGTCGCGGTCGCGGTGCCCTGGTCGGAGAGGTAGCCGATCACCTGCCGGCGGTTCGGGTCGGCGAGCGCGCTGAACACCGAGGTTCAGCGACTCAGGCAAGGGCGAGCGCCGAGGCCTGCAGGTCGAGCGCCGTCGTCCACGCGGGCGACGACTCGACCACGGTGAGCCGCGTGCCGTCGAGGTCGTCGTCGAGCGTGAACTCGACCTCGCCCTCGTCATCCCACTCGAAGGCGAGCCGACGCTCCGGCTCGACCTCGGTGACCGTGGCGTGCCGTTCCTCGCCGTTCGACCAGCGGAAGCTCGCGCCGCCGCCCGGGCGCAGGTCGAGGTCGACGTCGTTCGCGAACCAGTCCGCGAGGCGGTCCGGGTCGGTGAGTGCCTCCCAGACTTCCTCGCGCGGTGCGGGCAGGACGATCTCGCGACGAATCATGTGCAACCTCCTGGTTGCGCTATAGTGTGCAACCGACGAGTTGCAGGTTATCAGGAGGTCGTGATGGTCGTGGGCTCGGTCGTGCCGATGGTGCTGGAACAGGACGGGCGGATGGAGCGCTCGTTCGACATCTACTCGCGCCTGCTGCGCGAGCGGATCGTGTTTCTCGGCCAGGAGGTGAACGACGACATCGCCAACCTGATCGCGGCGCAGCTGCTGCTTCCTCGACGCCGAGCGAGCCCGGGAAGGACATCTACCTCTACGTCAACTCGCCCGGAGGCTCGGCGTACGCGGGCATGGCGATCTACGACGCGATGCAGTACGTGCAGTCGGACGTCTCGACCGTGTGCCTCGGGATGGGGATGAGCGCGGCGGCGATGATCCTCTGCGGCGGCGCGGCGGGCAAGCGCTTCGCGCTGCCGAACGCGAAGATCATGATCCACCAGGGCTCGGGCGGCTTCCGCGGCACGCCGGCGGACATCCAGATCGCCGCGCGCGAGATCCTCGACATGACGAAGCGGATGGCCGAGATCATCGCCCGCCACAGCGGGCCAGGACGTCGACCAGGTGCTGCGCGACATCGACCGCGACCGGTTCATGACGCCGGCGGAGGCGGTCGAGTACGGGCTCGTCGATGCGATCATGGAGCCGCGTGGGGTGGTCGCCGCTTGACGAGAGCCCGGATTCGCTTGGCTGGATCGAGGATCGCGGCATGCGGCGCACCTCGCATGCCGTGCTGGTCGCCGGACGCGTCTGGCTGATCGACCCGTTCGACGGGCCTGGGCTCGAGGAGCGCGTTCGCGCACTCGGCCCACCGGGCGGCGTGCTGCAGCTCCTCGATCGCCACCGCCGGGACGGTGCTGCCTGGGCCGTACGACTCGGTGTCCCACTCCATCGCTGCTGGGAGAGTCTTGGTGACGCGCCGTTCGAGGCGCTGCCCGTCTGCCGCAGCCGCTGGTGGCGTGAGGTCGCGCTCTGGGAGCCCGGCAGCCGCACGCTCGTCTGTGCGGACGCGCTCGGGACGCTGCCGTTTTTCCGGGCGGGCGACGAGCCGATCGGGGTTCACCCGCTGTTGCGGCTCGCGCCGCCACGAGCGCTCGCGCACGTCGCCCCTGAGCGCGTGCTCGTCGGTCACGGCGCCGGTCTCGAGACTCAGGCGAGGCAGGCCGTTCGCGCCGCGATCGCCACCGCGCGCAGGCGGCTGCCGCGCGCGTGGCTCGGCGCGGTCAGTGCAGCGAGATCCGGCTCGGCGGCCAGTAGGTGACGAGCAGCGGGCCGACGAGCTTGCCGCGGGGCACCGAGCCCCACGAGCGTGAGTCGCAGCTGTGCGCACGATCGTCGCCCATGAAGAAGTAGGAGGCATCTGGAACCTGCCAGGTGCCTTCGGTCGTGTCGTCGGCGCGGCCGAGCACGTACGACTCGTGCAGCGGCTTGCCGTCGATCGAGATCCCGCCGGCGTGCTCCGAGACGGTGTCGCCGGGCAGGCCGATCAGGCGCTTGACGAACGTGCCGCCTTCACCGCACGCAGCCTTGGCGGCGGCCGGGGCGTCGAAGACGACGATCTGCCCGCGCTTCGGGCTGCCGAACCGGTAGGCGAGGCGGTTGACGATCACGCGGTCCGAGAAGCGGCCCTCGCACCAGGCGCCCGGCTTCGCGCAGTGGAGCGTCGGTTCCATCGACGAGGACGGGATCCGGAACGGCTTTGCCACCTCGGCCTCGAACACGAGCACGAACGCGAGGGCGATCACGAGCGTGAACGACCAGTCGACGATCTTGCGCAGGCCCGGCACCCCGGGATGGTACGCGGGCCGGAGAGCTATCCGCGCAGCGTGTTCTTGACGAAGAAGAGCAGGTTCGCGGGACGCTCGCCGAGTCGCCGCATCAGGTACGGGTACCACTCGGGCCCGTACGGCGTTGCGACGAGCACCTTGTAGCCGCGACGGACGAGGTCGAGCTGCAGCTGGGGTCGCACCCCGTAGAGCATCTGGAACTCGAACCGGTCCTTCGGGATCTCGTGGTCGGCCGCGAACCGGATCGTGTGCTGGATCAGAGCGGAGTCGTGGGTCGCGACCGCCGTGTGCCCCGCCTCGGACAGCAGCCGCTCGAGCAGCCGGGCGTAGGCGGCATCGACATCGGCCTTCTGCGGGTACGCGACCGACTCGGGCTCGAGGTAGGCCCCCTTGACAAGCCGCAGGTTCGGCTCGAGCGGCAGCAATGTGTCGAGGTCGGCAGGGGTGCGGTAGAGGTACGACTGCAGCACCGTGCCGACGCGGTCGAGGCCGTCGGCGCGAAGCTGCCGGTAGACCCGAAGCGTTGCGTCGACGAACTGCGACTGTTCCATGTCGATCCGGATGAACCCGTCGCGCTCCGTCGCGTGCTCCACGAGGCCACGGACGTTGGCGTAGGCGAGCTCCTCGTCGATCTCGAGCCCGAGGTGCGTGAGCTTGAGTGCGACGTTCGCGCGCAGCTTCTCGGCGGCGATCCGGTCGAGAATCCCGCGGTAGGCGGCGACGACGTTGTCGGTCTGCCCTGGGGACAGGACGCCTTCCCCGAGCAGCGTCGTGTTCGCGTACAGGCCCTGCTCGTTGAGCGTGCGCAGGACGGCGATGCAATCGTCGAGCGTCTCTCCCGCGACGAAGCGAGACGCGCCCAGGCGCATGCCGTGCCGGCTGACGACCCGTTGCACTCGCTTGCTATCCGCGGCTGCGAGGATGCCCTTGCGGAGGGCCGCGTTGACCGTCGAGGTCAGGCGCGCGCCAGCAGCCACTCGTTCACTTCGCGCAGTCGCCGCTCGAACAGCGTCAGGTGCCCGTCGTCGGGATCGATGCGCGCATCGACCCCCGGGATGCGCGCGGCGAGCCAGCGGCCGTGCGAGACGGGGACGAAGCGGTCGTCCTCGCCGTGCAGGAGGAGCACCGGCCGGTCGATCGCGGTGACATCGAAGCCCCACTCGGTGTCGAACGCGAGGTCGTCGTCGAGCCAGCCGTCGATTCCGGGGGCCAGGCCGTGCCGGTCGGCGTCGAGGAGGTACTCGGCGAACCCGCCGGTGAGGACGGCGCGATCCGCAGGGCCGAGCAGCGTCTCCATCAACGCTCGGAGGTCTTCGGGGACGGCGGCCAGAATGCCTGCCCCCTCGCCCTCGAGGTACGGGCGCAGCGTCGCCTCGCCGGCGCGGGTCTTCCCGAACTCGACGTGGTTCTCCTCGCCCATCCCGTCCAGCCAGTCGAGGCCGTCCGCGTCGACCGGTGCGACCGCGGCGAGGCTCGCGACGGCCACGACGCGCTCGTCGCAGAGGGCGGCGCATGCCAGCACGTGCGGCCCGCCGCCCGAGATGCCCCAGGTGCCGAGCCGGTCGAGCGAAAGCCCGTCGGCGATCGCCGTCACGTCGGCCGCGCAGTCGGCGACGCGACGGCCGGGCTGCCGGGTCGAGCCGCCGTAGCCCGGCCGGTCGTAGCCGAGCAGCCGGACTCCCTGCTCGCGCGCGAGTGCATCGTGCACGGCGTACGGCAGCCCGGACGAGGGCGTGCCGTGGTGCATGAGAATCGGGAACCCAGTGGGGTCGCCGCCGTCGTGGATGCACAGCGCCCGCCCGTCGGCTGTCGCGATCGTCCGCACGGCGGTGAGCTTACGCCCGTCCCTACTCTGCGTGCGATGAGCTCGCGCACGATCCTCGCGGTGCGTCTCACGCTGGTCGCCGCGATCGTGGCGTGGTTCTTCTCGCCGCCGGGCTGGCGGTACGCGATCCCGCTGTGGCTCCCGTTCCTCGTCGCGGTGGCGCTGGAGGTCGAGTTCGCGGTCGGCGGCCTGCTGCGCATCGGCCGGCCAGCACCGCGCGAGCGGGGCCGCGCGCCGCAAGGGGCCGATCTCGAGCGGTTCGGCTGGGACGGCGAGCCACCCGACGACGAGGACCCGGAGTTCTGGACGTCCACCGCCGTCCCGCGACGGCGCAGTTCGATGTTGCAGCGCGTTGCGGTCTCCGCAGCGGTGGTCGCCTTCGTCGCACTCGTCGCCTGGGGGATCAGCGTCCGCCGCGGCTGGAGCAGCCTCGACCACCGGACGCAGGTTCACGTGGAGCGGATCCTTTCGCGCGAGGCGAGCCGCATCGCGGGTCACCCGGCGGACGTGCGGTGCGATACCGCAGGCGACCATGTCGGTGCCGTGCAGGAGGCAGACGGGGTTGCCGAGGTGGGAGGGCGCAACGCCTGGCTGACCCCCGCGATCTGCTTCCAGCTGTACCGGGTGATCGACCGGCACGACACGCACTCGTTCAGCCCGACCGGCCGGGCGCTCGCGGTGCTGGGCCACGAGTCGTGGCACCTCCGCGGGGTCGCGAACGAGGGGCTTGCGAACTGCTACGGCTTCCAGTCGGGCGTCACGATCGGGATCCGGCTCGGCCTGCCGGCGCCCTTCGCCCGGGACGTGATGCGCGAGCA
The DNA here is from genome assembly GCA_963819535.1 of uncultured Actinomycetes bacterium. Lineage (GTDB taxonomy): Bacteria > Actinomycetota > Thermoleophilia > Gaiellales > Gaiellaceae > PALSA-600. The sequence continues at coordinate 635,039 of CAWFWL010000001.1, forward strand.
ACTGGCGGACAACGCAGCCGACGCGGCTGGCACACCCGCGTACCTGGTGCCGCCCGGCTGCAGCGACCGCGGGCGCTACGACCTGCATCCCGGGTCGTCCCATTTTCCGTGACTTGCCCCCGCGGAAAACCCGGCGAATGGTCACGGAAAAGCCGTAGAGATGCCGTTTTGCCCTTGTTCGTCCCCTGATCGCGGGCGATGCTCAGCAGATGGGTGTCCTTGCCGGCCCTCTCGTGCGCTCGCTGCGGTCCGCCGGGGCGACGGTCGGCGGCGTCGCCGACGAGCTGCTCGGTGCCCTGACGACGCACACCCCGGTCGGGGTCTTCATCTCTGAAGCAGACGGCGCCTGCGTCTACGTGAACGAACGCTGGTGCGAGCTGACCGGGTTGTCGTTCGCCGACGCACTCGGCGACGGCTGGGCGGTGGCGCTCCACCCCGACGACCGGGAGCGCGTCGGGCGCGAGTGGGAGGCGGCGGCGTCAGCGGAGCGGGACTCGACGATCTCCTACCGCTTCCGCCGCCCGGACGGCACGGAGGTGTGGATCGAGGGCTACGCGTCATGCATCCGTGACGAGACCGGGACGCTCGTCGGCTGGGTCGGCTCGTGTCTCGACGTGAGCGCCCATCAGATCGCCGAGCGGGCGCTGCTGCTCGAGCGTGAGCTCTTTCGCGTCGCGTTCGAAGACGCGCCGATCGGCATGGTTCTGGTCGCGCTGGACGCGACGATTCTGCGCGCGAACAGCGCCATCTCGGAGCTGCTCGGCTACAGCGAGGCCGAGTTGCAAGAACGGGGGCTCCACGGCGTCACGCATCCGGACGATCTCGAGATGGGCTTCGAGCGCATGCGCCAGCTGGCGTCGGGCGAGATCGAGTCGTACCGGCTCGAGAAGCGGTACGTCCGCCGTGACGGCAGCCCGTTCTGGGCGTCGCTGTCAGTCGGTCTGGTGCGTGACGAGCACGGCGAGCCACTGCACTTCGTCGGGCACATCGAGGACATTCACGAGCGGAAGCTCGCCGAACAGGAGTTGCGCTTCCAGGCCGAGCGGGACCCGCTCACCGGCCTGATGAACCGGCGCCCGTTCGAGCTTGCGCTCGACCTCTGGCAGCACCGGGTGGCACAGGGCGCCGGCGAGGCGAGCCTCATCCTGCTCGACATCGACAACTTCAAGCAGATCAACGACTCGCTCGGCCACCAGGCGGGCGACGAGGCGCTCGTCGCGCTCTCGCGCGTGCTGCTCGCGCGCCTGCGCGAGACCGACGCGGTCGCGCGGATCGGCGGCGACGAGTTCGCGATCCTCGCCCAGGGCAGCGCCGGCCTGTTCGTCGCCGAGGCGCTCCTCGCCGACCTTCGCGCTGCGGTGATCCTGCCGGGCGAGCTCGCCATGAGCGCAAGCGCCGGCGTCGTCACGATAACCGCCGGCGTCGACGCAGTGAAACTCCTGGCGACGGCCGACAGCTGCCTCTACCGCGCCAAGAAGGCAGGCCGCGACCGCGCCTGCTTCGAAGGGCGGTGCGTGGGGGCTCAGGAGAGCCGCCAGGGGCAGCCCTCCTGAGCCGAGTGGGCTTGGTTCAGCCGCAGCCGGTCGACGTGCCACAGTCGCGGCACGTGTAACACGTGCCAGCCCGCACCATCCGGCCGCCGCAGCGGTTGCACTCGATCGCGTCCTCGAAGGAGTTGAAGAGCGCCGTCTGGCCGGGCGCCGGCGCGTCGGCTGCCGGGGTCGACGCGCCACCGTTCGCGTACTGGTCGGCGAGCTTGGCCCGCACCTCGGCGGAGAGGATGCCCGGCCTCTTCCTGCTGGTCGACGTCGAGGAACTTCTTGCCGAGCCAGCGGAAGATGTAGTCGGGGATCGACTTCGCCGCACGGATGTCGGCGTCGTTCGTCGGCCCGGACGGCTCGAAGCGCAGGTGCGACAGCTTCGACACGTACACCTCCGGCGGCACGCCGTACTGCAGGCCCATCGAGACCGCGATGCATAGCGAGTTCATCAGGCCCTGCAGGGTCGTCCCGTCCTTGGCGATGTCGACGAAGATGTCGCCGGGCTGGCCGTCGTCGAAGACGCCGACGTGGATGTAGCCCTCGTACTCGCCGACCCGGAACTTGCGGCCGATCTCGGTGCGGTCGTCGGGCAGGCGCCGCCTGCGCGGTGCCGCGACGAGGCTTGCCGGAGCGAGCGGCTGCTGGGCGCCCTTGTCGCTCTTCCCGGAGAGCGGCTGGGCGACCTTGCAGTTGTCGCGGTAGATCGCGACCGCCTTGACGCCGAGCTTCCAGGCCTCGACGTAGAGCTGCGCGACCTCGTCGATCGTCGCCGTCTCCGGCAGGTTGACGGTCTTCGAGATCGCGCCCGAGATGAACGGCTGGATCGCGCCCATCATCTTCACGTGGCCGCGGTAGTGGATCGCCCGCTCGCCGACGGCGCAGTCGAAGACGGGGTAGTGCTCGCTCTTGACGTACGGCGCGCCGACGACCGTGTTGCGCTCGTCGATGAACGCGACGACCTCGTCGATCTCGCTCGGTGCGTAGCCGAGCTTCTCGAGGCCGCCCTGCGACCGTCTTGTTGACGATCGTGATCTCGCCGCCGCCGACGAGCTTCTTCGACTTGACGAGCGAGAAGTCGGGCTCGACGCCGGTCGTGTCGCAATCCATCATGAAGCTGATCGTCCCGGTGGGCGCGAGCACGGTCGCCTGCGCGTTGCGGTACCCGTTCACCTCGCCGAGGTCGAGCGCGTCGTCCCAGGCCTGCCGGGCGGCGCCGAGCAGGTCGGCGGGCACCGTCTCCGGGTTCGCGATGTTGCCGACCGCCGCGCGGTGCTTGGAGATGACGCTGATCATCGCGCCGGCGTTCGGGCGGTAGCCCGCGAACGGCCCCATCCGTCCGGCGATCTCGGCCGACTTGCGGTACGCACGGCCGGTCATCAGCGCCGTGATCGCCGCGGCGTAGGCGCGGCCCTCGTCGGAGTCGTAGGCGAGGCCGCGTGCCATCAGCAGCGCGCCGAGGTTCGCGTAGCCGAGGCCGAGCTGGCGGTACGCCTTCGCGTTCCGCTCGATCTCGGGCGTCGGGTACGACGAGTTGCCGACGAGCGATCTCCTGCGCGAGGAAGACGACGTCGCACGCGTGCTCGAACGCCTCGACGTCGAGTTCGCCGTCGTCGCGGCGGAACTTCATCAGGTTCAGCGACGCGAGGTTGCACGCCGAGTCGTCGATCGACATGTACTCGGAGCACGGGTTCGAGGCGTTGATGCGGCCGGTGTTCGGCAGCGTGTGCCAGCAGTTGATCGTCGTGTCGTACTGCACGCCCGGGTCGGCGCAGCGCCACGCCGCTTCGGAGATGTCGTGCAGCAGCTTGCGCGCCTTGATCGTCTCGACGACGGTGCCGTCGGTGCGTGCGGTCAGGTTCCAGTCGGCGTCGGTCTCGACGGCCTCCATGAACGCGTCGGAGACGCGTACCGAGTTGTTGGCGTTCTGGTACTGGATCGACGCCCAGTCGGGCGAGTCGAGCGACATGTCGTAGCCGGCCGCCTCGAGGACGCGCGCCTTCTCCTCCTCGTGCGCCTTGCACCAGACGAACTCGAGGATGTCGGGATGGTCGACGTCGAGCACGACCATCTTCGCCGCGCGCCGCGTCTTGCCGCCCGACTTGATCGTGCCGGCGGACGCATCGGCGCCGCGCATGAACGAGACCGGGCCTGACGCGTAGCCGCCCTTCGAGAGCTGCTCCTTCGACGAGCGCAGGCGCGAGAGGTTGACGCCCGAGCCGGAGCCGCCGCGGAAGATGATCGCCCTCGCGACGGATCCAGTCGAGGATCGAGTCCATCGAGTCGTCGATCGAGAGGATGAAGCACGCCGAGCACTGCGGCTTCTCCTCGAAGCCGACGTTGAACCAGACCGGCGAGTTGAAGGCGGCGAGCTGGTTGACGAGGATCGCCTTCAGCTCGTCCTCGAACGTCTGCGCCTCGTCCTCGCTCGCGAAGTAGCCGCCGTCGCGGCCCCAGGCGCCGATCGTGCCGACGACGCGGCCGATCATCTGCTTCACCGAGCGCTCGCGCTCCGGGCTCGTCATGCGGCCGCGGAAGTACTTCTGGGCGACGATGTTCGTCGCCGTCTGCGACCAGAACTTCGGGAACTCGACGTTCTTCTGCTCGAACGCCGGGCCGTTCTTCCCGGGGATGTGCGCGTCGCGCACCTCCCACTCGACCTCGTCGTACGGGTCGCGGCCCTCGATCGTGAAGCAGCCGGCGCGACGGCGAGGCTGGCGTCCTCGTCGACGACGCTGTTCACGAGCTCGTCGGGGTGGATCTGAACGGTTGTTTCCGTGCTCGGTGCGTCGCCATCTGCAATTCCTCCTCCACGCGTTCCCACGCGAGATCACGTGGACCGTCAAATTGAAGGGAGAGGGACCCTAGAGCGGTCCTCGGACGGCACACGTCCGACATCATAAAACGAGCTGGATGCAGGAACATTCCGGCTCAGGGCGCCGAACGGCGCGACTGGACGCGCTTCGCGATCAGGCCGGCGGCGCCGGCCGCGACGAGCAGCAGTGCGAGGCCGCCGAGGATCAGCAGGGGCATCGGGATCGAAGACGGGTCGTCGGAGCTCACCGTTCCGGCGAGGCCGCCGTTCCCGCTCCGTCCGGGCTGCCCGGTGGTCGAGGTGGTGGTCGTCGACGAGGTCGTCGTGGTCGTCCCGCCGCCCGAGCCTCCGCCGCCCGAGCCGCCGCCGGAGCCACCGTTGCCGGAGCCCCCGCCCGAGCCGCCGCCCTGCGGCGGGACGGGCGTGTTGTTGTTGACGTTCTTGTGCGCGTTCTTCTGCTTCGTGATCGCGCACTGCAGCGCGCGCAGGATGTCGTCGTGGGCGCTCGAGTACGTCTGCACGTCCGACGGCAGGTGCTTGAGCGCGTCGCTGATAGCAGTGGACGGCGTACGTCTGGTCGATCCGGCCGTCGTACCAGTCGTTCAGCAGTTGCTTCCAGCACGGGGTCGCCGCGGCGGCCGGCGCCGCCCGGAGCGCCGAGCCGGCGAAGGCGGCGGCAACCAGCGCCGCGAGGAGCGCTGCTTTCAGGACGGAGTTTGCGAGGACGGAGCGGCGGGGCATCTGCAGAGACCGGGGCGCCAGCCTAGGGGCACCGTGTAAGGCGTTTGTGAGCCGTCACAGTAGCGATCGACAGGCGTCCGCCTCACCGTCGGCGAACGCTGGTAGCTTCGCGCGCAGATGCCGGTGATCCGCGATCTGCCGCTCGCCGCATCGCTCCTCCTGCGTCGCCCTCGCGCTCTTCTTCGGCGGCGGCGCGCGGCGACGGCTCGATCTGGTGGCTCGGGGGCGGGCGCCGCGACGGCGGCCGTCGCGCTTGCTCGCCGCCTACGGCGTGCCGCGAGGCTGGCTCTCGCTCGTCCCGTTCGCCGCCGTCGTCGCGTGGCTGGCCCTCTCGATCTCGTGGTCGTGGCTGCCGACCGCTCCTGGGACTACGCCGACCGCGGCGCTCGTCTACCTGCTGTTCGCCGTGCTCGGGCTCTGGCTCGCCGGCCGGACGCGGGCGCTCGCGATCGGCCTCTGCGCGCTGCTCGGCGCGGTCGCGGTGTGGGCGCTCCTCGGCAAGGTGCTGCCGCCTGTGTACGACTACGGGCCGCCCGGCGTCGCCCGCCTGCGCGGCCCGGTCGGCCTCTGGAACCAGCTCGCGCTGCTCGGCGACTTCGCCCTGCCGCTCGCGCTCTGGCGCAAGCGGCTACGACGGGCACGCTGCTCGCCTTCGGCTGGCTCGTCGCGCTCGCCCTGACCTATTCGCGCGGCGGCGCTCGCGACGGCGGTGCTCGCCGTCGCTGCGTGGTTCTCTTCCTCACGGACGACCGCTGGGAGAGCGCCGCGACGTTCGTCGCCGCGGCCGTGCCCGGCGGCGGTCGTGGTCGGGATCGCGTTCGCGCTGCCGGGGGTGACCGGCGACGGCGAGTCGACACGCGACCCGCTGGCGCGACGGCCTGATCTTCGGCGCCGTGCTGCTGCGTCGGGCGCCGTCGCGGCCGCGGCTCTGTCGCGGGTCGCGCGGCCGCGAGACACGCCCGCGCTCCGCCGCGCGCGCTTGCCGTCGCCGGCGCGCTCGCGCTCGCAGGCCTGATCGCCGTCGCTGTCGTGAAGGCCGGCTCGTTCGGCAGCGGCTCGTCGGTCGGCAACAACGCGCGGGCGGTTCGGTTCCGGCGCGCTCCAACTTCCGCTTCGTCTGGTGGCAGCAGGCGTGGGACGGCTTGGCAGGAGCACAAGCTCGCGGGCACGGGCGGTGGCACGTTCCACCTGACGAACCTGCGCTTCCGCGACGACCTACCTCGACTAGACGACCGAGCCGCACAACCTGCCGCTGCAGTTCCTGACGGAGACCGGTGTCGTCGGGCTCGTGCTCTTCGTTGCTCGCCTGCGGGGTGCTGCTGCGCGGCTCGCTGGCGGCGGCGCGGCCACGAGCTCGCTCTGGCGCTCGTCCTGCCCGCGTACCTGCGTGCACTCGCTCGATCGACGTCGACTGGGACTTCGCGGCGGTCTCGGCGCCGGCGTTCCTCGTCGCCGGCGCGCTCGCTCGGGCGCGAGCCGCTGCGGCGCCTCTCGGCGTTCGCGGTGCTCCCTGCTGCGGGCATCGCCGCGCTGTGCGGTCGGCGTGCTGGTGCTGCCGTGGCTCGGCAACCGCTGGGCGACCGACGCGCTCGGCGCTCCGCCTGCGCGCGCCGTCACGCTCGCGAACCGTGCGCGAGTCGGTCGACCCGCTGCTCGTCGAGCCGCTCTGGGCGAAGGCGCTCGCGGCGTCGACGCCGAAGCGGGCGTTCGCGCTTCTACACCGCAGCCGTGCGCCGCCAGCCGAGGAACCCGCAGACCTGGCTGCTCGCAGGCCGGTTCGCGTTCGAGCCTCGGCTGCTACCGGACGGCCTACACGTACCTCGAGACGTTCACCGAGCTCGACAACAAGGCCAAGCCGAGCGCCGGCGGCGACGAGTACAACGCGGCCTTGAAGAAGGTCGAACGCCGGGCAAGCCGGCTGCTAGCGCGCGCCGAGCAGCACGACGAGCTGCGCGCCGTGCAGCGCCGCGGGCTTCAGCCCGTCGAGCGGGCCGACGACCTTGACGTCAGCGTCGTGGGCGAGCCGCACGCGCGTCGCCTCGGTAGGCCGAGCGGTACATCACGACGGTCGTCGCGTAGTCGCTGCGGTTCGCGTTCGCCGGTGCCCGCGGACGCGGTAGCCCGCCGACGCGAGCCTGCCGCCTCGGCGCGCCGCGGCGCCGGAGCGGCCGTTGCCGTTCAGGACCAGACATGCGTCTTCGCGCGCGTGAGCTTCGGCTTGCGCCACCGGCTGCTTCGATGTGCACGCACGGCCGGTGCTGCCTTCTTCGGCGGTGCTGAACGCCGCCGCCTCGGCGTGGCGCTGCATCGCATGCGACGAGCGGCTTCGCGAGCAGGAGCACGGCTGCGACCAGCAGCAGCGACGAGCTCGACCGCCGCGACGAGGCTCGCGACGAGCGTCGCGGTCCGCCAGGGGCGGAGCGTGCAACTCGGGTGCCTGGAAGCGGCGCGTCCATCGCGCCACTCGATTTCGCTACGCCGCCTGCGCTTCCTTCGTCCAGGCCCACGTCTGCGCGAGACCGTCCGCGAGCGTGATGTCGGCGCGCCAGCCGAGCTCTCGCTCGATCAGCGACGGGTCGAGCACGACGCGGCGCACGTCGCCGAGGCGCGCCGCCGCGTGCCGCGGTTTCGCGTCGCTCCCGGCGACCGCCGCGCAGGCGTGCGAACAGCTCGCGACACGCTCGTGCCGACGCCGGTGCCGACGTTGTACGGCCCGCCGCCGCGACCCGCGGCAGCGAGCAGCGCGGCGACGATGTCGCCGACGTAGACGAAGTCGCGGCTCTGCCCGCCGTCGCCGAAGATGACCGTCTCGTCGCCGCGTGCGAGGCGCTCGAGGAAGATCGCGACGACCCCGCCCTCGAGGCCCGCGTCCTGGCGCGGGCCGTAGACGTTCGCGAACCGCAGCGAGACGTGCGAGGTGCCGTGGATCCGGTTCCAGCCCGCGAGGTACTCCTCGCCGCACTTCTTGGCGATCCCGTACGGGGAGAGCGGCAGGAAGGGCTTGTCCTCGGTCGCGGGCTCGTCGCACTCGCCGTAGCCGGCACCGCCGGACGACGCGAAGACCACCTGGGCGCCGCCGGCCGCGGTGAGCACGTTCGCGGTGCCGACGACGTTGACGGCGGCGTCGTACCCGGGCCGTTGCATCGAGGTCTGCACGTCGGCCTGGGCGGCGAGGTGGTAGATCACGTCGGCTTCGACCTCGAACGGCTCCCGGATGTCGTGCTCGAGCAGCTGGGCGGCCGGGTTCAGGAGCTCCCGCTTGCCGGTCGCGAAGTTGTCGACGACCGTGACCTCGTCCCCGCGGGCCACGAGTGCGTCGACGAGGTTGGAGCCGATGAATCCCGCGCCCCCTGTGACGACCGCCCGCATGGAGGCCGTACATTAGCCGCGGCATGTTCATCACCTTCGAGGGCATCGACGGCTCGGGGAAGAGCACGCAGGCCGAGCTGCTCGCCGAGTGGCTGCGCGCGCAGGGGCGAACGGTGCTCGCGACGCGCGAGCCGGGTGGGACTCCCGTCGGCGAGGCGCTCCGCGCGCTCGTGCTGCACGGCGACGAGGTGTCGCCCTGGGCGGAGGCAGCGCTGTTCGCGGCGGCGCGGGCCGAGCACGTGGAGAGCGCGGTTCGCCCGGCGCTCGATCGCGGCGAGGACGTCGTCTGCGACCGCTATCTCGATTCGTCCGTCGCCTACCAGGGGATCGCGCGCGGGCTCGGCAAGGATCGGGTCCGCGAGCTCAACCTCACCGTCACCCGCGATCTGTTGCCCGACCGCACATTTCTCGTCCTGCTCGCCCCCGAGGAGGCGCGGCAGCGTGCCGACGAGCATCGCGACCGGATCGAGCGGGAGGACGACGAGTTCATGCACCGGGTCGACGGTGCCTACCGGGAGCTCGCCGCCGCCGAGCCCGAGCGCATCGTCGCCGTCGAAGGCGGCCGGCCGGCGCCCGAGATCGCCGAGGAGATCCGTGAGCACGTTCGCGCGCTTCTCTGAGCACGAGGAGGCGGGTCGCCTCCTCGACGCCGCGCTCCGCGACGGCCCTGCGCACGCGTACCTCTTCCACGGGCCGCCCGGGGTCGGCAAGCGCGAGGTGGCACGCACCTTCGCGCGCGCGCTGCTCGACACGCAGCGCGAGTTCCACTCCGACCTGTACGAGCTCGACGCCCTCGGCGAGATGATCCGCATCGACGCGATCCGCGAGCTGCGCCGCGACCTGCACATGCGCCCGTTCGAGGCCGACCGCCGCGTCTACCTGATCCAGCGTGCGCACCTGCTGAACGAGGACGCCGCCGATGCGCTGCTCAAGGACCTCGAGGAGCCGCCCTCGTACGCCGTGATCGTGCTGATCGCGGACGACCTCGGCCCGATCCCGGAGACGATTCGCTCCCGCTGCCAGCTCGTGCCGTTCCGCCGCCTCTCCGAGCGGGCGATGCGTGTGCTCGTCGATGCCCGTGTGCCGCAACTGAGCGACGACGAGCAGGCGGCGCTGGCCCGGGTCGCCGCGGGCCGGCTCGACCGGCTCGAGCGGGTCCTCGATCCCGCGTCCCGCGCGCGGCGGGAGGCGTTGCTCGAGCAGGCGCGCGCGCCCTATCTCGTCGAGCGGTTCGACCCGACGGACGCGGCGGCGACGATCGTCGCGAACGCGCAGGCGCGCGCCGCCGAAGCCCGCGAGGTCGAGGAGGGTCGCATCGCCGAGCTCGACCTGTCGGCGCGCGACGCCGAGCAGCGCGTCAAACGCGCGGCGCGCGGCGCCGAGCGCGAGGAGCTGCTCGCGCAGCTCGAGGAGCTCGCCGCCTGGTACCGCGACCTGGTCGCCGTTGCGGTCGGCGCGGAATCGGCCGCCATCCACCTCGACAAGCTCGCCGAGTTGCGAGCGGACGCGACGCGCGAGCGCATCGTCGGCGCCGAGCGCGCCGCCGAGGTGGTGCGAGAGCTCTGGCGCGAGCTGGAGGAGTTCAACCTGGCGCCGCAGCTCGCGCTGGAGGCGCTGTTCGTGCGCCTCGCGCGCGAGCTGACGGCATAGGCGCGGCTACACTTCGGCCGCCCCGCCGACGTAGCTCAGCTGGTAGAGCACTTCACTCGTAATGAAGGGGTCGGGAGTTCGAGTCTCCCCGTCGGCTTGAGTCGTCACGCGCCCGGCTCGCGGGCAGCTCGAGCCCTGAGCAGCTCCGCGTCGGCACGGTCGACAACCTGTTGCAGCCGCTCTCCGGGCTGCAGCTCGGCGAGGCCGAAACTGATCGGGTGATGGGTCGGACCTTGCCTGAGTGCGGCGATCACCGCGCGCATCCGGATCGACGCGGCTTCGAGGCCGATGTCCGCCATCGCGCAGAGAAACTCGTCGCCCCCGTAGCGCGCGACCGTGTCGTAGGGGCGAAGGTGCTCCTGCATCGTCTGGACGACGAGGTGAAGCAGTTCGTCGCCGGCTGCGTGCCCCTCGCTGTCGTTGACCTCTTTCAGCTCGTCGACGTCGACGAAGGCGAGCACGAAGGGACTCTTCGTGCGATGTGCGCGCTCGATCTCGCGGGCGATCTGCTCGAGCCCGAACAGGCGCGTCCAGGAGCCCGTCAACGGGTCGGTCGCTGCTCGGTTCAGCTCCGATCTCAGCTCGGTGTGCGCCATGCTGGCCTCGAGCCGCTGCCGTGCAGCCTCGGCTCGGTCGGCGGCCGCTCGTGCTCGGTCGTCGGCGGCTCGCATCCTGTCGAGCGCTGCGCGTTCCCGCGAGCGCGCCGCCCATTCCGCACTGTCCACACCGGACTCGTCCACTTCGTGGTCGCGAAGGGCCGCGAGCAGGTCACGGGCCTCGGCGTCCCGATCGCGGGTCTCGGCTTCCCGGTCGCGTTGCTCGGCGACCGCGAGCCGGCCGGCTGCCGTGGCGTCCCGCCGGCGCGCGTTCTCCGCCCGATCGCTTGCGCTCGCGCGGCGCGCTTTGCTGGACGATTCGTAGACGACCGGATCGCTGCCCGCGGCGAAGTCGATGTCCGAGGCCTTCTGATCCGCGTCCGAGCTGCGCTGATCGTGGTCGCTCGCGGTCTGGTCCTGGTCGGCCCAGCTCTGGTCCCGGTCGCTGCCGGTCTGATCGAGGTCGGCCAGCGTCTGTGCGTCAGTCGCGATCGCGTCTCCGAGCGCAATCACGCCTTCGCCGCTACAGGCAGGGCAGGTCACGAACTTGGCCATCGGCCGTCACTCCCTCGTGTCGGCCCCTCCGCGATCGAGTGTACGCCGCCGGGCGGTCGGGGGCTAGCGCGCGAGCCCGACGGGCGTGTCGAATGCGTGAACGGGCTTGGGCCGGCCGTAGTGCCAGCCCTGGGCGTACTCGATGCCGAGCAGCTGGGCCTGGCGTGCGGCGCCTGCGCTCTCGATCCCCTCGATGACGACGCGCTTGCCGTAATGGTGGGCGACGGTCGTGATTGCACTGGCGATGGCGGCCGTATCGTCTGACCCCTGGGGTACGTCGCTCGCGAAGTTGCCCGGGATCTTGACGATGTCGCAGGGCAGCGTCGCGAGCTCGGCGAAGGACGTGAACCCGCGGCCGAAGTCGTCGATCGCGACCAGCGCGCCGAGCTTCTGCAGGTGGTCGAGCACCCCCACCGTGCGCGCGGGATCGGTCAACGTCGTGTGCTCGGTGATCTCGATCCCGAGCGAGCCGTGCGGCACGGACCTGAGCGCCTGGTCGAGGTGGGCGAGCAGGTCGGTGTCGTGGAAGCTGCTCGCGCTGAGGTTGATGAAGACACCGACCTCGGCATCTCGTTCGAGGAGGGCGCGCGCGTGGTCGATCATGCGTCTGTCGATCGAGGGCATCAGGCCGAGGCGCTCCGCGTGGAGGATCCACTCGGCGGCCTCGATCACGTCGCCGCCTGTCAGGCGAAGCCGGGCGAGAGCCTCGTAGAAGACGGTGCCGCCGTTTCGCAGTGCGACGATCGGCTGGAGGTGGAGGTCGATCCGGTCCTCGCGAAGCGCGTCTTTGATCACCGGCGACCAGGAACGCGCCACGCCGATCACGGGTACCGGCTCGCTGCTCCAGCGAACCACGCGGTTTTTGCCGTGCTGCTTCGCGCGATACAGGGCCTCGTCCGCGCGCCGCAACGCGGTCTCGCTCGTGTCGCCGGGCTCGACGGCGCAGATGCCTGCGCTCAGTGAGATGTCGAACACGCCGTTGCCGGTCTCGAGGCGGTAGTCGCGCGCGACCTCGAGCAGCCGTTCGACGATCATCACAGCGTCGAACTCGCCGAGACCGGTCAGGATCAGCGCGAACTCGTCGCCCGAGAGGCGCGCGATGAAGTCGTCGTCGCGAAGCGAGTCCTGCAGCAGGTCGGCGAGCTCGCACAGGATCTGGTCGCCGACGAAGTGCCCGCCGGCGTCGTTGACCGACTTGAAGTCGTCAATATCGATCAGCACGACGTGGGTGGGCGGCCCGTCGCCCGACACGTCGTCCGTGGCGGCTCTCAGTTCCTCGCCGAACCGTCGCCGGTTGGCGAGACCGGTCAGCGGGTCGTGGATCGCCAGGAAGGCGATCTCACGCGCCTGTCTCAGCTCGTTCGTGACGTCCTCGAAGAGCGCGACGACGCGGCCGTCGGCGGTGTGGAGAGGCGCCGTCGAGACGCGTACGTCAATCGGATGACCCTCCCGGTGACGGACCTTCACGGCGACCCGCTCGAGCCTGGCGCCGGCAAGCGCCTGCGCGTAGAGCTCCATCACGTTGTCGACGTCTTCGATCGGCGCGACCGGCGGTGCACCGCCGATCACGTCGGCGGCCAGGTGGCCGGAGGCGAGCTCGGCCGCGGTGTTCCAGACGTGAACGATGCCTTCGCGGTCGACCACGCAGATCGGGACCGGCGACGACGCGACGATCAGGTCGAGGTCGTCGCGCGCGCCTCTGGCCGTCGCCGCCGCCTGGCGAAGCGTGCGCAGCATGTCGGCGACGCGAACGAGGCTGAGCAGCGGCAGTAGCGTGATCGCAACCGCGAAGAGGGCAAGATCGGCGTTGTCGTCGATCCTTGACCCGCAGAAGATCAGGACGATCGCCGGTACCGCAGCCGCCGCAGCAAGCGCCGTGAGACGAGGCCATGCCGCGTTCGAGGCCGCCGACTCGCTGTCGCTTCTCGCCGCCCCGACGCCGCCGATCGACGGGTGCAGCGTCGCGGCCGCCCAGAGGGCGTACCCGCCGATGAAGAGCGTGTCGGTCGCCGAATCGACGTTGTAGGTGCCGGCTGCGAGCTGCAGGCGCCAGACCAGGTCGCCGACGAACATCATCGCGAACGCACACGTCAGCAGCCGGTAGCTGACCGACCGGCGACCCGACGTGAGCGCGAACCGGAGGACGAGGGCGAGCACGGCCAGGTCGAGGGTGGGGTAGAGCGCGGCCAGGATCGTGTCCGTCAACGGCATGTGGGCCCGCTGGATTGCCGGGTCGATGACGAAGAACCAGACGGCGGTGAGGCCGGCGACGAACAGCAGTGCCGCGTCGACGAGCTGCCTGACCAACGTCTCGAGCGAGCCGCGGTGCGACGCCGAGAAGCCGATCACCGCCGCCCCGAAGAAGGGGTACGCGACGAGGTAGATCGCATCCGCGACGTGACCGACCGGCAGCGGGACCTTCAACAGCTCGTGCAGGCACCAGACAAGGTCGCCGGCGCCGTACACGACGACACCTGCCGCAAACGCCCGGCACGACCAGGACTGGCGGCAGTTCGTCCACAGACCTGCGAGCACCGCCGCGACCCCCAGCAGGCTGGCCGTCTCGTACACGGCGGTCTCGGCCGCCGGGTCCGCCCCGACGACGAGGTAGGCCACGCTCAGCAGCGCCCCGACGGTGAGGACGGCGAATGGGCTGCGCAGACGAATGACCCGCATAGGCCGTATTTCGGCTCAATCTCACCCAGGTCGCGTCCGTAGAAGGCCGTTCCCGCCCCAAGAAAGGCCGCAAGGTTCATCCTTCGAGCCAGGCCCAGAGACCGCCGGCCGCCCGCCGACGGGCTACGCTGGCAGCCAGCCGATCGAGCTTGCAGCCCTCATGCGAGCCTCGGGCCACTGGTGAAAGGGGCGCACCGACCGTGCGTACCGCGATCTTTTCGACGTTTCCGCCTCGCGCCTGCGGGATTGGTGCGTTCTCGTTCGACGTCAGACAAGCCTTGCTCGGCGTCGAGGACGTCGACGACGTCTCCACGATCGTTGTCGTCGACGAGCCCTCGAGCCCCCAGCGGCCGGAGATCTCGCAGACCGTCTCACAGGGAGCCCGCGGTGACTATGTTCGTGCGGCACGGGCCCTTGGCCGCACCGATGTCGACGTCGTCCTCCTCCAGCACGAGTACGGCATCTTCGGCGGCCGCGACGGTGACTACGTCTTGTCGTTCGCAAGGGAGCTTGCGCAGCCGCTCGTCGTCACGTTGCACACCGTGCTCTCGGAACCGACGCCGCACCAGCTGCAAGTCCTGACAGCGCTCTGCGACGAGGCCGAGCGCGTGATCGTGATGACCGAAACCGCGCGCCGGCTGCTCGTGGAGGTCGGAGCGTGCGGCAACGACAAGATCGACGTCGTGCCGCACGGCGCGCCGACCGAGCTCGGCGTTGCCCGCGCAGAGCTCGATTCAGGGCGCCGTCCGCGCTACCGCACGTCAGCCGCCGGCGGCTACGCCCGGATGGAGTCCCGCTTCCTGATCTCGACGTTCGGCCTGCTGTCACCGGGCAAGGGGGTCGAGGTCATGCTCGACGCGCTGCCCGCCGTGGTTGCCCGCCATCCAGAGGTGCTCTACGTGGTCGCGGGCCGCACGCATCCGCAGATCGCCCGACGCAAGGGCGAGGAGTACCGGTTGATGCTGGAACGCCGCATCGCGGACCTCGGGCTCGGCGAGCACGTGCAACTCGACGACCGGTTCCTCGCGGTCGACGAGCTGGCCGATCTGCTCGCCGCCACCGACGTGTTCGTCACGCCGTACCTGAGTCGCGAGCAGACCTCGTCGGGCGCTCTCACATTCGCGCTCGCAGCCGGTTGCGCCATCGTGTCGACGCCCTACTGGTACGCAAGCGACCTGCTCTCGACCGGCGCGGGACGACTTGCCGGCTTCGGCGACTCGGCGGCGCTCGGCGACGCGCTCTGCGGCCTGATCGAGAGTCCGGCGGCGCTTGCAGCCGCCCGGGGCGAGTCTGCCAGGATCGGCGTGACCTTCGGCTGGCCGTCGATCGGCACGGCGACCGCGGCGGTCCTTCGCGACGCCGTCTCCGCCGCGCCGCGCCGGACGCCGATGACGGATGCCGGCCTCGAATTCACGGACGTCCGAACCGACCATCTCCTCACACTGGTCGACGACTGCGGGATCGTGCAGCACGCCAACGGCGCGATTCCGAATCGGCAGACGGGCTACTGCGTCGACGACGTCGCGCGGCTTGCCGTGGTGGCGCTGGAGCTCGAGCGCCGTACGGGCGACCGGGTCTGGGCAGCGATCCTCTACCGCGCGCTGGCGTTTCTCGGGGACGCGAGCGAGGGCGACGGTTCCGGCATGCGCAACTTCATGAGCTACGACCGTCGCTGGCTCGACGAGCCGCACGTCGGCGACCACGTCGGCCGTGCGGTGTGGGCGCTCGGAGATGTGTTGACCACCGCGTGGGTCGGAGCGCTCGTCGACCCGGCGCAGCGTCTGCTGGCGAAGCTCGTCCACTCGCTCGACCAGGATCTCTCGCCGCGCACCGCCGCGTACACGGCGCTCGGCCTGGCGAGGCTCGATCCGGACCGGCGCGACGACGCGGCGCGCCGGCTGCTCGTACGTTGCGTCGACCAACTCCACGCTGCCTACTCGGGCACCGCGACGGAGGAGTGGAACTGGTTCGAGAACGCGCTCACCTACGACAACGCGCGCCTTTCGCAAGCGTTGATCATCGGCGGAACCGCGCTCGAGCGGGACGACGCGGTCGCAGCCGGACTGAGCTCGCTCGCCTGGCTCGGCGACGAGAGCGGATTGGCCGGAAACGGCTTCTTCCGGCTCCCCGGACACGAGGGCCGCCTTCGTGGAGAGGCTGCACCCGGCCGCGGCGACGAGCAACCGCTCGACGCGTCCGCGTTCATCGAAGCCGAGCTGTCGGCGTTCGCCGTCACCGGCGACCCGGTGCACGGGGTGCGGGCTCGCCGCGCGTTCGACTGGTTTCTCGGGCGCAACAAGCTCGGACGCCCGCTGTACGACTTCGCGACCGGCGGCTGCTGCGACGGCCTCGGGGACGAAGACGTGAACGCCAACGAAGGCGCGGAATCGACGCTGGCATTCCACCGCGCGCAACTCGTGCTCGATGCCGCGGGGCTGCCGCGGGTCGTGCGGATTCCAGAAGCCCCGATCGTCGCCTGATGGCTCGCGAGTCCGAGCTCTTCCGCCGGCATCCCGGCAATCCGCTCCTGACGGCCGCGGACTGGCCGACGCCCGTGAACGTGGTCTTCAACCCGGCTGCGGTCGAAGTGGACGGCGAAACGGTGCTGCTTGCCCGCGTCGAGGCACGCACCGGGATCTCACACCTGACCGTGGCCCGATCATCGAACGGCGTCGACGGGTGGCAGGTCGACCCCGAGCCGCTGCTTGCACCGATCAAAGGGTACGACGACGAGCAGTGGGGCTTCGAGGATGCGCGCGTCGTCTGGATCGATGAGCTCGGGCGGTACATGATCACGTGCACCGCGTATGGGCCCGCCGGGCCCGCAGTCTTCTTGGCGAGTACCGAAGACTTTCGTTCCGTCGAACGGGTCGGCGTCGTCGTCGCGCCGGAGGACAAGAACGCGGCTCTGCTACCGGAACGCGTCGACGGGAAGTGGATCCTCTTCCATCGCCCGACGTCGGGCTTCGCGACCGCTCGCGCCGGAATCGCCGTTTCGCGCTCGCCCGATCTCCGCAGCTGGAGCGCGCCCGAGGTCGTGATGCAACCCCGCCGCGGCGCGTGGTGGGATTCGCTTCGGATCGGCATCGGCCCGCCGCTGCTCAAGACCGAGCACGGCTGGCTGCTCGTCTATCACGGCGTCAAAGAGACCGTGTCCGGCGCGATCTACCGCGTCGGCCTCGCGCTGCTCCACCTCGAGGATCCGACGCGTGTGCTGCGCCGGACTGCGGACTGGGTGCTCGCACCGGAGGAGATCTATGAGCGGCAAGGCGACGTACCGAACGCGCTCTTTCCGTGCGGGCTGATCCACGACCGTGACGAGGGCGAGCTGCGCATGTACTACGGGGCGGCCGACACATCGATCTGTCTCGCGACCGCGAGGTACGACGACGTGATCGAGGCCGTGCTCGGCGCCACGACCGTCAACTGAATGAGAGTCGCCGTCCTCGGCCCGATCGCCTGGCGTACACCGCCGCGCGACTACGGGCCATGGGAGCGAGTTGCGGGCCTGATCGCCGCCGGGCTGCACGCGCGTGGCGTCGACGTGACCCTCTTCGCAACGCTCGACTCGGAGACGCCGGCGACGCTCGACGGTGTCATCGACGCCGGCTACGCGGAGGATCCGACCGTCGACGGCCGGATCTGGGAGGCACTCCACGTCGCGCACGCCCTCGAACGGTCCGGCGACTTCGACCTCGTCCACAACCACATCGACTGGCTGCCGCTCGCGTTCGAGCGGCTCGCGCGAGCCCCGCTCGTGACGACGATCCACGGCTTCTCCGGCGCGTCGATCCTGCCGGTCTACCAGGCCTCGAGTTCGGCGCTCGTCTCGATCTCGCTCGCCGACCGAGCGGCCGGGCTCGACTACGCCGCGAACGTCTACCACGGCGTCGACAGCGCGGAGTTGCCGTTCGACTCGCTCGGTGGTGACTCACTCGTCTTCTTCGGTCGGATCCATCCCGACAAAGGGACCGCGGAGGCGATCGAGATCGCGGCCGCGGCGGGCCGTCGGCTCGTGATCTGCGGGATCGTCCACGACGAGGCGTACTTCCGTCAGCGCATCGCACCCCTCGTCGACGGCGATCGGGTCACATACCTGGGCTCGGTCGGCCCGCTCGGCCGCGCGCAGGTTCTGGGCGGCGCCGCGGCGCTGTTGCACCCGATTTCGTTCGCGGAGCCGTTCGGACTCTCCGTCGTCGAGTCGATGATGTGCGGCACGCCGGTGATCGCGTTCGAGCGCGGCTCGATGCGCGAGCTCGTCGATCCCGGACGAACCGGATTCCTCGTCACGAACGCCGTGGAGGCCGCGAAGGTCGTCGATGCGGCGGCCGCACTCGATCGCGCCGCCTGCAGAGCCGTCGCGCTCGAGCGCTTCTCGGTCGGGCGCATGGTCGACGACTATCTGCGCGTCTATGACGACGTACTGGCTCGCGTCTAGCTGGGCTGGTCGGCTAACTGCGCAGAGCTGCGGCGGGCGACATCGTCACGTTGCCGTTGACGTCCACCTCGACGACTTGCCGTCCCGGAGATTTCGACTTGCGGAACCGCGCGAGCGGCGACCACGTGCGCGCCGGCGCGAGGATCGCCTGCGTCGGGGTGCGGCTCTCGATCGTGAAGCCCTCATCGACGCGCGACTCGAGGAACACAGTCAGCGCATCACGGCGGAACGTCTCGTTCGCTTCGGTCACCGGCAGCTTCATCGTACCGAGGGGGCCAGAAGCCGTAGACCGGGCGGCGCCTCAGCGGGGAGGCGCCGCCTTGACCAGGCTCAGCTGCGGCTCGCGACCACGCGTTCGTACGCGAACAGCGCGACGACCGCCACGATGATCGAGCCGATCCACGCGACGCCCTGGTTGCCCGACGATAGGCCGGTGGAGCAGCGCGAGGCTACTCGACACGCGCCGGTGAAACCACGAAGATGCCCGCCATGTCCGCGGTCGCAGCGAGCGCGCCGGCCGGGCCTCGCACCTGGCGGTGGGTGCTCGTGCCGCTCCTCGTCGGCGCGCTGGTCTCGCTGACGGCCGGCCTCCTCGCCCGGCACGACCCCCGGTCGAAGGGGTACTTCCGGCTCTTCTTCTCCGACCCCATTCACCTCAAGGCAGGCTTCGCGACCGCCGCCGCGGTACTCGCGTGCTTCCAGCTCTTCACGGCGGCGTGGATCTTCCGGAAGCTGCCGTGGCCGAAGCCCGCCTGGGTGAACCCCGTGCACCGCTGGTCGGGACGGCTGGCGCTCGCGCTCACCCTGCCTGTCGCCTACCACTGCATCTTCAAGCTCGGCTTCCAGGATCCGGACGCGCGGGTGCTCGCGCACTCGCTGTTCGGGTGTGCGGTCTACGGCGCCTTCGCCGCGAAGGTGACGATCCTGCGGCTGCACCGCTTCCCGATGCCGGTGCTGCCCGTCGCCGGCGGCCTGCTGTTCGCGATGCTGATCGGCGTCTGGTACACGAGCGCGTTCTGGCTCTACCGCCAGGAACCGGCGCCCGCCGCTGCTTCGACCAGCCCGATTCCGGCTGCCGCCCGTCCGGCGGCGGGAGGGAGCGTGTTCGCCTCGGCCGGCTGCGGTGCGTGCCACACGCTCGCCGCCGCGGGCACGAACGGCCAGATCGGGCCGAACCTCGACCGTCTCCGTCCGTCCTTCGCCGCCGTGCAGGCACAGGTCAGCAAGGGCGGCGGCGGAATGCCGTCGTTCGCCGGGCAGCTGACGCCCGCCCAGATCCGGGACGTGTCGGCTTTCGTGGCAACGCGCGCCGGCCCGTGAGCGTTTCGCAGGCCACGGTCGGCAGCGTATGATCGAGATCGAAATGGTCGCGCGGCAGCTCCGGCGGAGGGGGCTTGCGACGTTCGCGCTTCTCGTCGTGATGGCGGAGGTTGCAGGTCGCAGCCTCACCGCACGCGTCGATGCCCGGCTGCACGTCCATCCGCTGGCCAATTCGGACGCGAGCTACTACCCCTTCCTGCTCGTCGGCGTGAAGATCGTGTGCGCGTTCGCACTCGCTGCGCTGCTCGCGCGGGCGACCCGCGCACGGGCCGCCGCCGAGGCCGGCGAGCGGCTGTTGACGGCGGTCGGTCACCACCACCATGTTCGCGGGACGCCGAGACTTCGGCCGAAGCTTTCGTTCAAGGTCTGGCTCGCCGCGTTCGCGGCCACCTCGCTCGTCTACCTGGTCCATGTCGACATCGAGGCCAGCGCCGTGCGGCCGGTGGCCGTCACTCGATCCGTGGCTGCACACCTACTCGCTGCCGGTCTTTGCGCTGGTCGCGGTCGCGGTCGCGGTCGCGTGGCGGTTCGCGAGTTGGCTCCACGACGTCGAGGACTACGTCGAGCGCACGTTCGCGCGGGTGCGGCGGATCCTCTCCGACGGGCTGGCAGTCGCCTCCACGCTCCACCGGCCCGCGGACGACTCCGCGCCGCGCCGCCGCTTCGGGCTCGCTTTCGAGTCTCGCCCGCCTCCGCTCGCCGCCTGACCCGCGGACAGCACCAGGGCACCGCGGGAGTCGCGTTCGTTCGACTCTGCGAGGGAGGCTATGGAAACACCGTTTGCACATTCGTATCCGGCGACGCACACGCAGCGGTACCACCGTGTCGCACACGTCGTCTCGCTGATCGGCCCCGCGATCGCGGCGGCGGGAGTGATCTGGGGGATCCTGCAGCCGTACCGGCTGACGCTGCTGCATCCGCGCGGTGAGTCGGTCTGGTGGCTCCTGATCGAGCCACCGCTGCTCGTCGTCGTCGTGGGGCTGCTGTTCTCCGTTCTGGTCGCACGTCCGTTGCTCGCCGACCTCGAGGCGCACGATGCAGCCGCACGCTGAGATGGTCCACTGGCTCTTCGGAGCCGGGATCCTCTTCATCGGGCTCTGCCTGTTCTGCGAGGCGCTCGTCGGTACCGAGGTCTGGCGCATGCGGGCGTGGCGCGCCTACCTCTGGCCGGGCGTCGCGTTCGTCCTGGGCGTGGCGCTCTGGCCGGTGATGGCGCTGTACACGAACTCGGCGATCCACATGTACGCCCACGGCTCGTGGGCGGAGGTGCTGATGGCGGCCGGTGGCTCGGAGCTGGCGCTCGTCCGCGGTCGGCTGACGTCGCGCTGGTGGCGGCTCACCTGGCCGCTGGCGTTCGTCGTCTCGGGGACGGCGTTCATCGTCCACGAGCAGAACGCCTGGCTCTTCGCGCGGTCGGCGTTCCTCCACCACACGCTCGGCTGGACGTTCATCGCGATGGCGGTCTTCCCGCTCGCGTTGATCTGGCGGCCCAACTCCGCCGCGCTCAGGTCGGGGTTCGCGCTGATGGTGGTGGTCGTCTCCGTGCAGCTGTTCGCGGACCGCGACGTCGCGCCGATCTTCGGCCACCTGTCGCCGACGGCCGGGGCGCCGCACCGGTGAGAGCCCTTGTCGTAGCTGTGCTCGTCGCCCTGGCGGTACCTGCCGTGGCGTCTGCGCACGCGACGCTCCAGTCGACGAGCCCGCGCTTCGGTACCGAGTTGCAGCAGGGGCCACGGACGATCCGGCTCTCGTTCGACCAGCAGGTGAAGCTGCTGCCAGGCCCCGTCAAGGTGCTGAACGGCGTCGGTCACGACTTCGCCGGTCGCGCCGAGATTCGCGGCACCGAGCTCGTCGCCCGTGTGCGGTCGCTTCCGAAAGGCGCCTACACCGTGCGCTGGCACGCGGTCTCCGCCGACTCCCACGTCGTCTCGGGCGTCTGGACGTTCGGCGTCGGGGTCCCCGCGCCGCCGATCTCGGACGCCTACGGCGCCGGCGGCCCGACTCGGACGGAGCACGTCGTCCGCTGGCTCTGGTTCCTCGGGCTCGCGCTGACGATCGGCGCGCTCGGCCTGCGGCTGATCGTCCTCCGCGGACTCGATCTGCCGCGCCGGCTCGAGCGGAATCTCGCGGTCGCGGCCGGTGCGGGCGCGGTCGTCGCGCTGCAGGCCGGGATCGCCGCGTTCTCGCTTCGCTCGGAGGACGCGCTGCAGCTCTCCTTCGGCAGGTTCCTCTACGGCGACCTCTCGCCGATCGCGCAGACGCGGTTCGGGAAGGCGTTCGTGGTGATGACCCTCGCCTTCGCGCTCGTCCTCGCGCTCGTCTTCCTCTCCTGGCTCCTCGACCGCGTCGAGCCGCTCGTGCCGGCGCTCGTGATCGCGCTCGTGTTCGTGGGCGGCCTCTCGGTGTCGGGTCACGACGCGGTCGACGCCGGCTCGTCGTGGAAGACCGAGCTCGCCGACTGGGTGCACATCGCCGCCGCGTCGCTGTGGATCGGCGGCCTCGCCACGATGGCCGGGCTCGCCTGGTTCGGTGCGCCGCACCTGCGCCGGAGCATGTTCAGGCGCTTCTCGCAGATGGCGACCGTGCTGATCGCGCTCGTGCTCGGTGCGGGGACGTACCTCGGCATCGTTCGCCTGCCGCACCTGCACGACCTGTGGACCGAGAGCTACGGTCGCGTGCTGATCGTCAAGCTCGGGCTGGTCGGCTTCGCACTGCTCTGGGGCGCGTTCCACAAGTTCGTGATCGGCCCGGCACTCGAACGCGCCGACGACGGCTTCCTGAGCCGGATCGGGCGCAGCCTCGTCGGCGAGAGCCTCGTCGGCGTCGCGGTGCTGCTGGCGGCCGCCGTGCTCGTCGACTCGAAGCCGCCGCCACGGCCGAGCAACGGCTCGAGCCAGGCGATCGTGCAGCTCGGGCGCTGAGCACGGCTGTAGGCTCACCGCGTGTCTCCCGAGGAGCGGCTCGCCGAGCTGGGGATCGTCCTGCCGTCCATCCCGGCACTGGTCGGGCCGCGGCTGACTCGCGTGATCTCGCACGGCGGCCTCGCGTTCGTGTCGGGCGACGGTGACGACACCGTGCAGGGCTACGTCGGCGGTGACGTCTCGGTCGAGGACGCGCGGCGCGCAGCCCGCACGACCGCCCACCGCCACTGCACCGCGTTGCGCGAGGCGCTCGGCTCGCTCGACCGCATCGAGCGGTGGGTGAAGGCCCTCGTCCTCGTGCGCTCGGCTCCGGGCTTCGCCGACCAGCCGAGCGTCGCGAACGGCTACTCGGACGCGATCGCCGAGCTGTGGGGCGACGAGCTCGGCCTCGGCGCGCGCAGCGCGATCGGCGTCGCGGAGCTTCCCGGCGGCATGGCCGTCGAGGTGGAGGCGATCGTCGCCCTTGCCTGAGCTCCTCGACTATCGCGACCGCTTTCCGATCCTCGCGTCGACCACGTACCTGATCAACCACTCGCTCGGCGCCATGCCCGCCGAGGCCGAGCGGCGGCTCGAGCAGTTCGCCCGCGAGTGGAAGACGCGCGGGGCGCGCGCCTGGGGCGAAGGCTGGTGGGAGTCCGCCAGCCGTGTCGGCGATCTGATCGGCTCGATCATCGGCGCGCCGCCGGGCTCGACGGTGATGCACCAGAACGTGACCGTCGCCGAGGCGATCGTCCTCTCGTGCTTCGACCTGACGCCGCCGCGGAACCGGATCGTGTTCGAGGAGGGCCTCTTCCCGTCGGTGCGCTACGTGCAGCAGGCGTGGGCGCGGTTCGGCGCAGAGGTGGTCGTCTGCGAGGACGCCGACGCCGTGATCGAGGCGATCGACGAGCGAACGCTCCTCGTGCCGGTGTCGCACGTCCTCTACAAGACTGCCGAGATCCAGCCGGTCGAGCGGATCGTCGCGCGCGCGCGCGAGGCCGGCGCCTACGTCTGTCTCGACGCGTACCAGTCCGCCGGCGCCGTCCCGCTCGACGTGACGGCGCTCGGCATCGAGTTCTGTGTCGGCGGGTCGGTCAAGTGGCTCTGCGGCGGGCCGGGAGCAGGCTGGCTGTACGTCCGGCCGGACCTCGCCGAGCGGCTCGAGCCGGCGTTCGCCGGCTGGCAGGGGCACGCCCGTCCCTTCTCGTTCGAGACCGAGATGGAGCCTGCGCCGGGCGCCGCGCGATTCCTCACCGGCACGCCGAACGTCGCCGCGAACTACGCCGCGAGCGCGGGCTACGAGATCATCCGCGAGCTCGGCGTCGACCGGATCCGCGCCAACTCGATGCGGCAGACCGCCTTCCTCGTCGAGCTCGTCGACGCCGCCGGGTTCGAGCTGACCTCGCCACGCGAGCCGTCGATCCGAGGCGGCTCGGTCGTGTTCCGCGTGCCCGACTTCCCGGCCGTGCACGCGGAGCTCGCAGCGCGCGAGATCATCTGCGACTACCGCCCGGACGCCGGTCTGCGGTTCGGCCCGCACTTCTTCACGACCGACGACGAGCTTCGCTTCGCCGTCGACCAGGTCGCGGACATCCTCGCCTCGGGCGCGCACCTCGCGCGCGCCGGCGCGGCCGCCGGGTACTAGAGACCGAGGGCGCGGAGGCGGTCGACAGTCGCCGGCGCGCTTGGTTCGTGCTCGTGGCGGACGTAGACGTAGGCGGGGTCGCGCACGGTCGCCGCGAACGCGCGCAGGTCGTCGTCCGTGTACGGCGGCTCGCGCAAACGAAGGTAACGGAACGGCTCCGCTTCGGGGTCGCCGACGCGCACCAACCCATCGATCCCGTCCCACGACTCGTGCCGGAAGTCCCACGCGAGCTTCACCTCCGGCGGCACCGAGCCGGTCACGAAGGAGACGAGCCCGTCGTCGCGGGCGGCTTCGACGACGATCCGGACCGGGCCGAGGCGCGTCCCGAGCGCCTGCGCGCGTTCGAGGAACGGCGTCACCCGGTCGAGCCGGCTGAGTGGGAACTTGACGGCGAACTCGAAGCCGTCCGGGACGGCGTCGGCCCAGCGCTTGAACTGATCCTCGCTCGGCAGCCGGTAGCCGGTCGAATTCAGCTCGACCGTGTCGAACCGCTCGGCGTAGAACGGCAGGAAATCAGCGGGCTGGAGGCCGTCGGGATAGAACCCGGGCCGCCACGACGGGTACGACCAGCCGGAGGTTCCGATGCGAATCGCCACCCCGGTACGGTACGTCCGGGGTCCGCAGTAGCGTCCGTCGGCCGTGAGCGAGCAGACCGAGATCAGCACCGAGCAGACGATCCGCGTCCTCGATCACGGCTTCGTCCGGCTCGACGACGCGATGGCCGACGACCTCTCGGTCGTCAACGGCGCGCGGGTCTCATTCGCCCGCCGCAAGGAGGAGATGGACGCCTCGGACGAGGGGCTGATCCGCTTCCTGATGCGCGACCGCCACGGCTCGCCGTTCGAGCACAACGCCTTCCGCTTCCACGTCCGCACGCCGATCTTCGTGGCCCGGGAATGGTTTCGCCACCGCATAGGCTCTTTCAACGAGTTCAGTATGAGATATGCGAAGGCGACGGACGACTTCTACGTCCCCGAGGCGGCCGACGTCCGCACGCAGGTGGGAAAGCCCGGCGCCTACAGTTTCGAGCCGGTCGACCGAGGAGCTCGCCGACGAGACCCGTGAGCAGCTGAAGGCGGTCTACGACCAGGCGTACGAGGCCTACACCAGCCTGGTCGAGAAAGGCGTCGCCCGCGAGCTTGCCCGGTCGGTGCTGCCGGTCGGGGCCTACACCCAGTTCTACTGGACGGTCAACGCCCGGGCCCTGATGAACTTCGTCTCGCTCCGGAACTCCGAATTCGCACAATTGGAGATCCGGCGTTACGCTGAGGCTGTCGAGCGCTTCTTCGCGGAGAAGATGCCCGTCACCCATGCGGCATTCGTCGCAAACAACCGGATGGCTCCCTGAGCGGTCACGGCGCTGCTTAATCGGGCCTCAATCCACGTCCTTACAGTCTTGTAACAGACTGTCACTAAGTTCTGAGGAGCCCAGAACTCAGAGCTTCCAGGAATAGCGCAGCCCTGTGGGGCGTTCTCAAAGGTGACGGAAGGCGCAGAATTCTTTCCGAAATCCGAGCGCCCGTCCCCATCGAAGTACCGAAGGAGTTCGTTGACAGACACCAGCCTGACTGAAATCAGCACGACCAAGGCCGTAGCCGAGGCGCTCGAGGCGCTCCTGCACCTGCGCGACGAGCACGGGGTGATCACCCCTGCCGACGTCGCCGATGCAGTTCTGTCCCACGACCTCGACGAGGCCGAGACAGAGGCGCTCGCGCACGAGCTCGACGCGCACGGCGCCGCACCCGAGCAGGAAGAGGAGGAGCCCGAGCTCGACCTCTCGATCGGCACAGGTCTCTACACCACCGACTCGTTCCAGATGTTCCTGAACGAGGCCGGCCGCTACCCGCTGCTCACCGCCGCGGAAGAGGTCGAGCTCGCGAAGCGCATCGAGAAGGGCGACATGCAGGCGAAGGAGCGCATGATCAACTGCAACCTCCGCCTCGTCGTCTCGATCGCGAAGCGCTACCAGACGCAGGGCATCACGCTCGGCGACCTCGTCCAGGAGGGCGTCCTCGGCCTGATCCGCGCAGCGGAGAAGTTCGACTGGCGCAAGGGCTTCAAGTTCTCGACGTACGCGACCTGGTGGATCCGCCAGGCGGTGCAGCGCGGCGTCGCCAACAAGGCGCGCACGATCCGGATCCCCGTGCACGTCGTCGAGCGCGAGCAGAAGGTCGCCCGCGCGCGCCGCGAGCTCGTGGCCGATGCTCGAGCGCGACCCGACGCCCGAGGAGATCTCGAAGCACTCGAAGCTGCCGCTCAACCACGTGCACGAGGTGATGGCTGCCGCCCGCGCGGTCGCGTCCACCGACATGCCCGTGGGCGACGACGGTGACGCGTCGTTCGGCGACCTGATCGCCGGCACCGGCCCGTCGACCGAGGAAGAGGCGTCGTCGTCGCTTCGGGACCTGGCCGTGCGCCAGGCGGTCGCCAACCTGCCGGATCGCGAGCGCGACGTGATCGAGCTGCGCTTCGGTCTCGTCGGAGACGGCCCCGCCTCGCTCGAGGCGATCGGCAAGCAGCTCGGTCTGACGCGCGAGCGCGTGCGGCAGATCGAGACCGAGGCACTGCGCAAGCTGGCGCAGAACGAAGACCTCGCCGACGCTGCGTAAGACGTAACTCGCGAACCTGGTTCCCTTCGGGGAACCAGGTTCGTGCCTTTACTCTCGGCGGGTGGCGATGCTCGCGTTCACGGCCCACGCCGAGATCCAGCTCTTCCTGCTGCTCACGGCGCTCGGCGTGCTGCTCGTCGTCGCGGCGATCGGGCGGCTGCCGCCGTCGATCCTGCTCGTCGCGGGAGGCCTCGCGCTCGGCTTCATCCCCGGGCTTCCTCACCTGGTTCTGCCGCCGGACCTCGTGCTCGTCGCGATCCTGCCGCCGCTCCTCTACTCGTCGGCGTTCTTCACCGGGCTGCGCGACCTCCGCACCAACCTGCGGCCGATCTCGCTGCTTGCGTTCGGGCTCGTCGCGGTCACGACCTGTCGGCGTGGCGGTCGTCGCACACGCGGCGGTCGGCGGCCTCTCCTGGGCGGGTGCGTTCACGCTCGGGGCGATCGTCTCGCCCACCGACGCGCTCGCCGCCACCGAGGTCGCGCGCCGCGTCGGTGCGCCGCGACGGGTCGTCTCGATCATCGAGGGCGAGAGCCTCGTCAACGACGGGATCGCGCTCGTGCTCTACAAGACAGCCGTCGCCGCGGCGGTCGCCGGCACGTTCTCGCTTGTGGGACGCCTCGTGGCACCTCGTCGTCAACGTGGTCGGCGGGGTCGCCGTCGGGCTCGCTGTCGGGTGGGTCGTGCGCGAGGTGCGGCGCCGCGTCGACGACACGCCCACCGAGGTCGCGATCGCGCTCCTCTCCGGCTATCTCGCCTATCTCCCTGCGTCGGCGATCGGCGTCTCGGGCGTGCTGGCGGCGGTGACGATCGGCGTCTACATGGGGTGGTACACGCCGCAGCTGACGAACGTCGACACGCGTCTCTCGGGAAACGCGTTCTGGGAGATCCTCGTCTTCCTCGTCAACGCGCTGCTCTTTGCGCTCGTCGGGCTGCAGCTGCACGGGATCCTCGATCGCCTGAACGTGACCACGTCGCTGATCGCCGACGCGGCGTACATCACGATCGCCGTGATCGTGATCCGCATCGTCTGGGTGCCGGTCTTCACCTACGTGCCCCGCCTGCTGATCCGGCGGGTGCGCGAGCGCGACCCGTACCCGCCGTGGCAGGCGCCCGTCGTCATCTCATGGGCCGGAATCCGCGGCGCCGTCTCGCTGGCTGCGGCGCTGGCGCTGCCGTCCGACCTCGCGAACCGCGACCTGATCATCTTCCTCACGTTCGCCGTCATCCTGGTGACGCTCGTCGGGCAGGGACTGACGCTCCCGGGACTGATCCGGCTACTGCGCATCCCCGACGACGGCGGCGCGGATCGCGAGGACGCGAAGGCGCGCATCAACGCCGCGGAGGCGGCGCTGGTGCGACTCGAGGAGCTCGCGGCGGAGGACTGGGTGCGCGACGACACGGTCGAGCGCCTGCGCGGCTCGTATCGCTTCCGCTCGAACCGCTTCCGGGCGCGCTACGCCGGCACCGACGACGACGGCGTCGAGGCGCGCTCCACGCAGTACCAGCGACTGCGCCGCGAGCTGCTCGACGCGGAGCGCCAGGCCGTGCTTGCGCTGCGGAACCAGGGCACGATCACCGAGGAGGTGATGCACCGCGTGCAGCGCGACATCGACCTCGAGGACTCGCGCCTCGATGTGTAACGGAACTGCAGTGTCTGACACCGGACGTGTCCGAAGCGCGGCCCCAGGTGCAGGCAGTTCACACTCTCGTGACGAAGCCGTCGGTTGGTGGTAACGGTTTACGTCGTCAGGACGACCGCGCCCGGCGCGGCGGTGCCGTTCGGCTGCGCGGTCACGACCCAACCGTCGTCGTGCGTCGCTGCGTACGGGATCGTGAAGCGGACGACCGTCTTGTCGCCGGTGACGCGGAACGCACCGCAGCGCTCGACCGGCTTGTGGCCGTTCGTCAGCCACAGCTCGTAGTAGGCGACGCGCTGCGTCTGCTTCGGCAGCCCGGTCACCTCGAGCTCCATCGGCCAGTTGCCGACCTTGTCGCGCGCGGCGATCCGGATGAACGCCTGGGCGGTGGACTGCGCGCTGCCGGCGCCCCGCATCGGGACGACCTTCTTCACCGCGAGTGCCGCGCCGTCGTTCTTCACGTGACCGAACAGGTAGCCGCCGCCGAAGAAGAGCGCCGCGATCCCGGCCGCGACGAGGGCCGCTGCCATCAGCCGTCGGCGCGGCAGCAGGGGGAACTGGACGATCTCCGCCTCCGCAGCCTCGGGTGTGCGCTCGAGCGCCGGGGGCAGGTCGGGCGGCGGGCCGGCCTGCACGAGCAGGTCGTGGACGCGGCGGAGCCGAGCCTCCTCGTCCGGCCCGAGGCCCTCGGTGTCGACGATGTCACGGAAGTCGCTCATACCTCGTCTCCCAGAATCTCTGCCAGTCGCGCCAGGGCGGCGCGCGTTCGTGTCTTCACGGTACCGAGCGGAACTCCTGAGGAACTCGGCGACCTCGGACTGCGAGAGGCCGCTCCAGTAGGCCAGCGAGATCACCTCGCGCTCCCGCTCAGGCAGTTCCTCGAGCGCCCTGTGGACCCGCCAGGCGACCCAGTTCTGCTCGGCGCGCTCGGGCGGGCCGCCGTCGGCGGACGCCTCGTCGGGAATCTCGGCCGGCACGTCGGTGCGGGCGCGCGCTCGGTCGACGATCGCGTTCCGCGCGACCGCGTAGAGCCACGGGGCGCCGGGGCCACGGTCGGGCCGGTACGACCCCGCCGACCGCCAGATCGAGGCGAACGTCTCCTGGACTGCGTCCTCGGCGCGGCCGCGGTCGCCGAGGCGGCGCAGGGCGAGCCCGAAGACCGGTCGCGCATAGCGGCTGTAGAGATCCTCGAAGGCGGACCGGTCGCCGGTGGCCGCCCTCTGGATCAGCTCACCGTCGCTGGTCACCAGTCGCATGGTACGGAGTGAGATCGCCAGCGTCACTAGAAGGTTCTACGGGATCGCCCCCCTGCCGGTTTTGAGCGAACGCCCGCCGTCGACGAGCAGCGTGGTCCCGGTCACGTAGCCGGCCCGGGCGAGGTAGGCAACGGCGTCGGCGACGTCGTCCGGTGAGCCGACCCTGCCGAGCAGCGTCTCGGCGGCGCGCCGCTCTTCCTGCCCCGGCGCCACGGCCACCGGGCCCGGCGCGACGCCGCAGACCCGCACCTCGGGCGCGAGTGCCCTGGCGAGTACGCGTGTCAGCATCGCCTGCGCCGCCTTGGCCGCCGAGTGAGCCGGGAACGAGGTCCAGGCCTGGTAGGCGGCCACGTCTTCGACGATCACGAGGGCGCCGCCCGACGCGCGCAACGCCGGCGCCGCGGCCTGGGCGAGGAAGAACGTGCCCTTCGCCGTGACGTCGAGCGCCGCGTCCCAGCAGCTCCTCCGTCACCTCGTCGATCGAGGCGGGAACGAAGCCCGCGCCGGCGCAGTGCACGACGAGGTCGAGGCCGCCGAGCTCGTCGAGGGCGCGCGTCACGAGGATGCGAGCACCGGCGGGGCCGCGCAGGTCGCCGTCGGCGCGGCCCGCGGCGAGCACGCGGTAGCCGTCGCGCTCGAGACGCTCCGCGATCAACGCGGCCGACACGCCCGGTTCCACCGGCGACGAGCGCCCGTCATGTCAGTGCTCTGTAAGGCCATGCACGACAGGAGTAAAACAGCAGCACGCGCGGGTGTCGGCCCGCCGATCGTTGGGGCAGGATCAGCTTGTCCAGTCGTCGACCAGGCAGGAGACAACCATGCGCAAGCTGATCGGAGCGGTAACAGCGGTCACCGTCGCGCTCGCGGTCGCTGGACCGGCGGGCGCGGCGACGACCAGGGGCGTCAACATCTACTCCTCGACCTTCTCGCCGAAGTCCGTGACGATCGTCGCAGGGCGACACGGTCACCTGGACGAACCGTGACCACCGCCAACCACCAGGTCCTCGGCGACGAAGGGCCAGTTCGTCTCGCCGATCCTGAAGCGGGGCCAGACGCTACTCCTTCACTGTTCACCGCCGCAGGGACGTACGACTACAAGGACGAGCTGCACCCGAAGCTGACCGGCAAGATCATCGTCAAGGGTCTGCCGCCGAGCGTGACGCTCGCGGCCTCGGCGCCGATCGTCGTCTCGGGTACCAAGGTCACCCTCACCGGCGTCGTCTCGAACCACCAGGCCGGCGAGACGGTCGCGATCTACTACCGGCCCTATCCGCAGCCGAACCTGATCCAGCGGGTCACGCTCCTGACGGCCGCTGGCGGCACGTTCAGCTTCGTCGTCGCCCCGCAGATGCTGACGACGTACGAGTCGTCGTGGAAGGGTGCGTTCTCGATCCCGGCGACCGTTCAGGTGCAACCGAGCCTGTCGCTCGGCCGCAACAACGGCTGGATCGTCCACGCCTCGGCCGCGCGGTCGTTCGCCGGCCGCTCGGTGCAGATCCAGCGCCTGAACGTGGCGACCGGCCAGTGGGTGACGCTGAGCAAGGTGATGCTGAACTCGAAGTCGTCGGCACGCGTCGTGCTGAAGCTGCCGAAGGGGATCAGCAAGCTGCGTGTGACGATGTCGGTCAACCAGGCGGGCGCGGGCTACCTCGGCGTGATCGGCCCGACGATCACCTGGCACCAGGCGTGAACTGCACGCGCGGGCGCGCGGGAGCTCAGCTCCCGCGCGCCTCGTAGCGGCGTGCGACCTCGTCCCAGTTGACGACGTCCCACCACGCGGCCAGGTAGTCGGGGCGCCGGTTCTGGTAGTTCAGGTAGTAGGCGTGCTCCCACACGTCGATGCCGAGGAGCGGCACGTGGCCGGTCATCAGCGGGCTGTCCTGGTTCGGTGTCGAGCACGACACCGAGGCCGGTGCCGTCCCACGCAGCCAGGTCCAGCCCGAGCCGAACCGCTTGACGCCGGCGTCGTTGACGGCAGCCTTCAGCTGGTCGAGGTCGCCGAAGGTGTCGGCGATCGCGGTCGCGAGCGCGCCGGCCGGCTCGCCGCCGCCGCCCGGCTTCATGATCTCCAGAAGAGCGAGTGGTTCGCGTGGCCGCCGCCGTTGTTCCGAACCGCGGCGCTGCCGGTCCTCGGGTAGCTCGTCGAGGAGCGCGAGCACCTGCTCGAGCGGCCGGCCGTCCCACTCGGTGCCGTCGAGCGCCTTGTTCAGGTTGTCGACGTAGGCCTGGTGGTGCTTGCCGTGGTGGATCCGCATCGTCTGCTCGTCGATCGTCGGTCGAGTGCGTCGTAGTCGTACGGGAAGCGGGGGAAGCTCGTAGGGCCATGCGGTCTCCTTCGGGTCGGTCGGTCGCCACCGAGGATATGCTCCGCGCCGCACCCGAGGTATCCGACGAAGGAGAGACATGGCGCTTGCCTACAACCACGAGGAGATCACCCCACGCGAGCTGAAGCCGGCGCTTGCTCGAGCTCGACGGCATCTCCCGCGAGACGATCGAGGCCCACTACAAGCTCTACCAGGGGTACGTGAACAAGCGAAACGAGATCCTCGGCAAGCTGGCCGACGTCGATCTCGCGAGCGCGAACCAGGTCTACTCGGAGCTCCGCGTCGCTGAAGGTCGACCTACTCGTTCGCGATCGGCGGGATCAAGAACCACGAGATCTACTTCGAGCATCTCGGCGGCAGCGGCGGCGATCCCAGCCGGCATCTTCGGCGACCTCGTCAAGCGCGACTTCGGCTCGGTCGCCGACTGGAAGGCCGACCTGAAGGCGACCGGCATGGCGGGCCGCGGCTGGGCGTGGACGGCGTACGACTGGGACGAAGGCCGGCTCTTCAACTACATCGGCGACGCGCAGAACACGTTCCCGGTCTGGAACGCGACGGCGCTCGTCGCGCTCGACGTCTACGAGCACGCCTACTTCATCGACTTCGGCACCGACCGCGCCGGCGTACATCGACGCCTTCTTCCACAATCTCGACTACGACGTCGTGAACGACTGGGCGCAGCGGTACGGCGTCCGCCCCTGACGGGTACCGTCCGGCTGTGAGCTTCGCGGCCCTCGTCCTCCTGGGGTACGTCCTTGGTTCGTGCCCGTGGGGGTACTGGCTCGTCCGGCTCGTCCGTCACGAGGACATCCGCAAGGTCGGCTCGGGCAACATCGGCGCCACGAACGTGTGGCGCACCTACGGACGGTGGCTCGGTGTTCCGGTCGTGCTGCTCGACGTGCTCAAGGGCTTCGTCCCGGCGCTGCTCGGGATGCTGTTCGTCTCGCCGCACCACCTGTCGGGCATCGTCGCCGGCGCGGCCGCGATGCTCGGGCACTGGCGGCCGCTGTTCCTGCGCTTCGCCAAGGGCGGCAAGATGGTCGCCACCTGCGGCGGTGTGTTCTTCGGCGTCGCGGTCTGGGTCGCACTGACCGCAGGCCTCGTCTGGATCGCCGTCTTCGTCACCCTGCGCTACGCCTCGCTCGCGTCGATCGTCGCGGGCATCGCGCTGCCGGTCTGCGCCTATGTCTACGGGTACCCGACGGAGGTCGTCGTCTTCGGAGCCGCCGCGGGCGCGGCGATCCTCTTCCTGCATCGCGCGAACCTCGGCAGGCTGCGGTCGGGCACGGAGAACCGCTTCCAGTTCAGACGCGCTGCGAATGCGTAAGGCGCTCGTCCTCGTCGCCTTCGCGGCGGCGCTGTGGCTGGCGCCGGGCGCGCTCGCCGCCGGGTGGTGCGGCGGCACCGAGCGAGTCGGCCACCGACCGTCCCGACATCGTCACGGGGCAGCAGGTGCACGCGGTCGTCGCGATCCCGATCGACGCCGCCGACCCGTTCGCCACGGACTGCGGGCCGGATCGCCGACGATGTCACCTCGATGCTCACCTGGTGGCAGGGCCAGGACCCGACGCGGGTCCCGCGCTTCGACCAGGCGACCTTCAGCGGCGTCAACTGTCTCGACATCACCCTCCTCCGGCTCCCCGGCACGGGCGCCGCTTACGCGGCCGCCGGGGCGAACGGGATGTTCTCGACGATCGGGCGCGCGCTGTCGATCACGGGCAGCCAGTACAAGGATTACCTCGTCTACTACGACGGCCCGTCGGTGCAGACCGACGTCTGCGGCGTCGGAGGCACCGAGGCGTTCAACACCGGCCCCGGGTTCGCGATCGTGCTGGTGCAAGGCTGCCCCGCCGTGCCGACCGACGACGTCGCGACCCACGAGCTCCTGCATGCGCTCGGAGCGGTCGCGCCCGGCGACCCGCACACGTGCCCCGGCGACCCGGGCCATCCGTGCGACTCCAAGACCGACGTGCTCTATCCGTTCGCCTCGGGCGACCCGCTCAGCTCGCTGGTGCTCGACTTCAACCACGACGACTACTACGGCCACTCGGGCTCGTGGCCCGACATCCAGGACTCGCTCTGGCTGCATCGCCTTGACGTGCCCGCGGTCGGCCTCGGGCTGGCGTTCTCGGGCGCCGGCGAGATCA
Organism: uncultured Actinomycetes bacterium; assembly: GCA_963819535.1. GTDB lineage: Bacteria > Actinomycetota > Thermoleophilia > Gaiellales > Gaiellaceae > PALSA-600. The sequence goes on from CAWFWL010000001.1 coordinate 669,256, forward strand.
CGAGCGACATGCCCGGAGTCGACTGCACCGCGGTCTGCACCACACAGTGGGATCAGGGCGCCGTCGTGACGCTGATCGCCGACCCGGCGCCCACCGACCGCTTCGTCCGCTGGAGCGGTGCCTGCTCGGGCAACGGGCCCTGCGCGCTGACGCTGAGCGCGTCGGTGTCGGCGACCGCCGTCTACGGGCCGCTGCGGATCCCGGTGCGACTCAGCACGACCGGCAAGGGCAAGATCGCCTGTACACCCGCGTGCGGCAAGTCATTCACCGGCGGCGACCCGCTCACGTTGCGGGCGGTGCCCGCGAAGGGGTCCAGGTTCGTCCGCTGGAGCGGCGCCTGCAAGGGCGTCAGGCCCACCTGCCGCCCGGTCACCGACTTCTCGGTCACCGCGCGCGCGACGTTCAAGCGGCGCTGAGCCAGTCGCGCAGCTCGGTGGGAGCGGCGGTCGTGCCGCCGTCGAGCTCGGCGCGCAGCTCGCCGACCGTGCTCGATCGTTCGGCGAGCACGTCGTGGCGGTGGATCGTCTCGAGGTTGACCTGGCGCGAGTGGACGAAGTCACCGTCTGCGAGCTCCGGGTAGCGATCGAGCGTCGCCGACAACGCGTAGCGGACCGAGTCCTCGACGAAGCGAGGTTGCAGGTGGGCGTGCTCGACGACGAAGAGCTCGTCGGGCCGTTTCAGCAGCTCGTAGATCGGCGAGCTCATCGAGTGCTCGACGATGTCGACGAGGTGCTCGGCGTTCACGTTCGCGTCCGTCCCGACGAGCAGTGTGCCCCGGCCGCGCTGGTTGTGGGTCGCGAGCGGAACGAGCTCGAGGATCCGCTCCACGTCACCGTCCGCGAAGCCGGCGTCGAGCAGGCGGTCGGTGGCCGCGCCTCGCACGAGACCCTGAGCGCACGGGCAGGCGTTGATGCCGAACGCCTCGACGCCGACCACGCGCCTGACGTGCGTCGGGGACGCCGCCGCGATCCCGATCAGTGTCGCGATCTCCTGGGTCGGCAGGCCGCTCACCGGCGTCCGGCGCTCGAGCGGGTACTGCGCGCGGATCTGCACCTCTGCCCGCAACGCGTCCTGGCGACGGACGACGTGCGCCGCGATGTGCTCCGCGAGCGTCTCCACGAGGAACGCCTCGCCGATCACGACCTTGTCGACGGCCTCCCCGAAGATCTCCGGGAAACGGGACATGTGCACGCCCTTCTGGGCGGGGTCGAGGTCGACGGTGCAGGAGATCTCCGCCGAGAACGTCTTCTCCCGGCCCTCGTGGCGGATCCGGATCGCCTTCTGGATGCCGGTCACTCCGGCCCGGGTCAGGCCGATCCGCACCTCGGGGGCGGAGGCCTGGAGATCGCCGACAACCGGGTTGGACGGCCGCGTCATACGGTAGAACGGTACGCGATGGCCGCCGACGACCGCTTCGCCCGCCTCGTCTCGCTCGCCTGCCACGACTTGCGCACGCCGCTCGCAACCGTGTACGGGTTCGCCCGGACGCTCGAGCGCGGCGGGGACCTCGACGAGAAGAACCTTCGCTTCATGACGATGATCTCCCAGGCCTCCGAGCAGATGACGACGCTCCTCGACGAGCTCGGCGTCGCCGCCCGCATCGAGGGCGAGCGGTTCGAGCCCGGGCTCACCGAGGCCGACACGCTCGCGCTCGCCACCTCGGACGACGAGCGCGTCGCCGCGACCGGCACCGGTACGACGGTCGAGACCGATGCCGCCGCCGTCGCGCGCAGCCTCGCGGCGCTCGCAGTCGCGGCCGTCCGCTTCGGGCCGGTCGCAGAGGTCACCTGGCAGGTCGACGGCCGCACGCTCGTCCTCGCTCCGGTCACGGCGACCGCAGCGCCGGTCGTCGCAGGCGACGAGGTGCGCGACCTCGGCTCCCTCGTCGCGCGCCTCGTGATCGAGGCGCTCGGTGGGTCGGTCACGCTCGACGGCGAGTCGCTGCGCGTCGAGCTCTAGGAGCGGGCCGGCGACGGCGCCTGGCGCCGCCGGAAGGTGAGGAAGAGTGTGATTCCGACTGCCACCAGTGCGAGGCCGATCGTGTAGTGCACGAGGCTCCAGACCGTTTGGGCGGCGTCGTGCTCCCACTCGCCGCGAGCGAGCGAGCTCGACGTGGTCTGGTCGGCGATCAGATCCTCGCCGTAGGCAAAGCGGGCGGTGTGATGTGCCTCCCAGCGGTGCAGCCTGATCGTCAGCGCCAGCGCGTCGATGCAGGCGGCGGCACACGTGACGTACATCGCGTACGGGAAGTGCGCCGAGAGCCACGCCACGAACACGAGCAGGAGCGGCGCGGCCAGCGCGAGCAGCCAGATCTTCGCCTCCGTCGAGCCCGTCGGCTGATGCCACACGCGGGCGATCCCGTCGCCTCGCTTCCACTCGACGACGCGCGCCTTCTCGATCGCCAGCGTCACCGCCATCAGCGACGCGAAGAAGATCGGCAGCGCCAGGAAGCCGCCGAGGGCGAGCGGCGCCTTCGACGGCGGCAGCAGCGCTTTGAGCCTCACAGGCGCCCCGCCTCGATCACACGCGCGAGGAACTCGCGGGTCCGCGGCTCGGACGGCGTCGAGAAGATGACGTCGGGCGGCCCTTCCTCGCAGATCACGCCCTGGTCGAGGAAGCAGATCTTGTCGGCCACCTCGCGCGCGAACGACATCTCGTGCGTGGCGAGGATCATCGTCATGCCGGTCTCGGCCAGCCCGCGGACGAGGTTCAGCACGTCGGAGACGAGCTGCGGGTCGAGCGCGCTCGTGATCTCGTCGAGCAGCATCAGCTCCGGCCCCATGGCGAGGGCGCGCGCGATCGCGACCCGCTGCTGCTGGCCGCCCGACAGGCGGTCCGGGAACTCGTCGGCCTTGTCGGAGAGGCCGATTCGCTCGAGCAGCTCGAGCGCCACGAGGCGCGTCTCGCGCGCGCCGGCGCCGTTCACCTTTCTGGGCGCGAGCACGATGTTCTCGAGCACGGTCATGTGCGGGAAGAGGTTGTACGCCTGGAAGACGATCCCGATCTTGCGTCGCAACGAGTTGACGTCGACTCGGCCGTTCGTGATCTCGAGGCCGTCGATGACGATGCGACCTTCCTCGACCCGCTCGAGCAGGTTGATGCAGCGCAGGAGCGTCGACTTACCGGAGCCGGAGGCGCCGATCAGGCACACGACCTGGTGGCGCTCGACCTCGAGCGACACGTGGTCGAGCACGCGCAGGTCACCGAACGACTTCGACACGCCCTCCAACTCGACGAAACTCACGTCGCGCCTGCACGCTCCTTGCGCTCCCGCGTCAGGATCAGGTGATCCGTGAACCGGGCGAGCGGGATCGTCAGCAGGACGAAGAGCACGGCCGCCACCGTGTAGGAGGTGAAGTTCGCGTACGTCTGCGAGTACGCCTGCGACTGCAGGGCGGCCTCGGCGACGCCGATCACCGAGACGAGCGCCGTGTCCTTCTGCAGGCCGATGAAGTCGTTCAGGAGCGGCGGCACGACGCGCCGCACCGCCTGCGGGATGACGACGAACCGCATCGACTGCCAGTAGGAGAGGCCGAGCGACCGCGCGGCCATGCGCTGCGACGGATGCACCGACTCGATGCCCGCCCGGTACACCTCGGTCACGTACGCCGTGTAGACGAGTGTCAGCGCGACGACGCCGTAGGTGAAGTTCGAGCGGCCGCTGATCGCGCTCACGTTCAGGGCCGGCAGCCCGAAGCCGATCACGAACGCGACGAGGATCAGCGGCGTGCCGCGGAAGAAGTCGGTGTACGCGATCATCAGGGCGCGGAGCGGCTTCGCTCCGCGCCCTGGCAATCCACGGACGACGGCGACCGCGAGGGCGAAGACGAGCACGAGCGCCTCCGCGACCACCATCAGCTTCAGGTTGACCTGGAACCCCGCCCACACGTTCGGGAACGCGACCCGGAAGTCGTGCGGGGAGAAGAACGTCTGGACGACCTGATGCACCGGCCTGCCGGCTTACTTGAACGTCGGGATCTTCGAGAAGTCGACGTTGAACCACTTCTTCTGCAACGAGGCGATCGTGCCGTTCTTCCAGAGCTTGTCGATCTGGGCGTCGACCAGGGTGGTCAGCTTCGACCCCTTCTGGAGCACGGCGCCGTACTGCTCCTTCGTCACGATCTGGCCGGCGACGATGCCGTAGCGGCTCGGCCGGGCCTTCTTCTCGGACGCCACGATCGGCGTGTCGAGCACGATCGCGTCACACCGGCCGATCTGCACGGCCGTGAACGCCGCGGCGGTCGACTGGTAGATGAGCGGCGCCTTCGCCGGGTGGAGCTTCTGCTGGATCCACGTCAGGCCGGTCGTGTCCGTCTGCGCGCAGGTCTGCAGGCTTTTCATGTCGGCGATCGAGTGTGGCACCTTCGACTTCTTCGAGATCAGCACGCCCTGGTTGGCGTTGAAGTAGGAGTGCGTGAAATCGACCGTGCGCTTGCGCTGCGCGGTGATCGTCGCCTCCTGGAACGAGATGTCGAAGGTCTTGTGGCCGGGGGCGAAGAGCTTCGCCCACGGCGTGTAGACGTACGACGGGGTCAGGCCGAGCCCCTTCGCGATCGCCGACGCGAGGTCGACTTCGTAGCCCTTCGGGCTCAGGTAGTTGGAGCCGCGGATCTTGCCGTTCGCGAAGTTGACGGCGGGGTCGCCGAAGCCGACCACGAGCTTGCCTGCGGACATCGTCGGCGGGCTGCTCGTGCGAGCCGCGGCCACGGCCGCGAGGGAGACCGCCAACGCCGCGACGGCGACGAGAGCGACGAGACGCTTCACAGAGAGTTCCTCCTGTCGGTTGCCTAGGGGGTGCGGATCGATTCTACGCCGCGCCGAGTTGCGCTCCGACCCAGCGCTGGAACGCAGCCAGCAGCGGCTCGGCGTTCAGCAGCAGGCGACCCCGTTCGAGCATCCCCGAGGCCATGCCGCGGTGCACCGACTCGACGAGGACGGTGTCCTCACGGCCCACCTGGTCGTCGAAGGCGAAGAACTCGGTCAGCCAGTCCGCTTCGATCCCGGGCGCGAAGAAGTAGTCGAGGTAGCGCTCGGTGCGGCCGGTGCCGGCGGGTGCGATCGGGCCGATCGAGAGGTTCGCCGGCCCCGGGAACACGTTGATGCCCGTGTTCGGGAAGAGGAGGTGGAACTGCCCGCGCTCGCCCGTCTGCTTCGCCTGCGCGAACTGCGCGGCGAACGTCGGGTGCGCCTCGAGCAGGTAGCGGTCTGGATGCACGTCGACCTCGGCGCTGAACGACGGGTGCGCCGTCGGGCAGTGATAGCACTCGAGAAAGTTCTCGACCACGATCTTCCAGTTGGCGTTCGCACCGAACTCGACGCGAGAGTGGAACTCGAGCGCATCGACGTCGATCGTGCCCGCCAGGATCCTCGGCAGGTCGCCCAGGTGGTCGGCGAGCGGTATCGCGGCCGGATCGGGATTGACGAAGAGGAACGGGCCCCAGGTGTCGACGCTCGCCGGCAGCAGCGACCAGTCCCCGTCGTCGAAGTCCGCCTCACGGTCGGAGCGCGGCGCGCTTCGCAGCGAGCCGTCGAGATCGTAGGTCCACGCGTGGTAGTGGCACTGCAGCGTGCTGCGCTTGCCGCAGCCGTCCATCAGCACCGCTCCACGGTGGCGGCAGACGTTGACGAACGCGCGCAGCTCGCCGTCTCGGTCGCGCGTGACGAGCAGCGGCACGCCGCCCGCATCGGTCGCGAGGTACGTGCCGGGCTCGGCGACTTGTGCCGCCCGTCCGCCGTACTGCCATGACCGCGCGAAGATCAGCGAGCGCTCACGGCGCAGCAGCTCGTCGTCGCTGTACCAGGCGAACGGCAGGGTAAGCGACTCCGGCGCTGCAGCCATGCGGCGATGCTAGCGGGGACGCCCGGCGGTAGAATCGAGGTCGACCGGGAGGTGGATCCGCTGTCGATGCGCGCTGTTTCCATCGTTCTGCTGGTTGCTCTGACCGGGCTCGTGGCCGTTGCACACGGCGCGACGCCGCCGCTGCCGCCTGCGAGTCAGTTCAGCGCGCGGGTCGACAACCCGTGGTTCCCGCTGCTCGCCGGGTCGACCTACCGTTACCGCGGCGTCAAGGACGGGCAGCCGACCCGCGAGGTACTGACGGTGACGCACCGGGTGCAGGCGATCGGCGGCGTGCCGTGCGCGGTGATCGAGGACCGGCTGTACCTGAGCGGCCACCTCGAGGAGCGGACGACCGAGTGGTACAGCCAGGACAGCCACGGCAATGTCTGGTACTTCGGCGAGGACACGGCCGAGCTCGCAAAGGACGGGCACGTCACGAGCACCGACGGGACGTGGCGTGCTGGTGTCGACGGCGCGCGGCCCGGCATCTACATGTTCGCGCGGCCGCGGGTCGGCCAGTCGGGCCAGCAGGAGTTCTACAAGGGGCAGGCGCAGGACCGGTTCAAGGTGCTCAGCGTGCGCGCGAGCGTCACGGTGCCGTACGTGCGGTCGCGGCGCGCCCTCCTGACGCAGGAATGGACGCCGCTCGAGCCGGGCGTGCTCGACCACAAGCTCTACGTGCGCGGGATCGGCACCGTGCTCGAGCAGACGGTGAAGGGCGGCAACGAGCGCGCCGCGCTCGTCTCGTTCACGCGCGGCTAGGAGGAGCGCCGCCTGCGCGTGCGCTCGTGCGCGTGGGCATGTGGCCGCGACGCGAGCAGCGCCAGCAGGGCGACGGCAACGAAGTTGCGGAACGTCGGCTCCGGCCAGTGCACCTGCGCCGAGCCGTGGAACCACGACGGATCGATCAGGAACACGATCGCCGTGATCACGACCTTGCCGAACCACGAGACGACGAGGAAGACCGTCGCGAGCACGATGGCCCAGAAGCCCAGCTCGGGCAGGCCGATCGCCGAGGCGAAGTTGAGCTCGTTCCACGCGATCCAGAAGACCAGCGGGCCCAGCAGCAGCGCCGCGGTCAGTGCCGCGACCGCGACCGCCAGACCGCCCGCGACCAGCGCGCCGATGCCCAGGATCTTGAAGAGGAGATGCACCGGCTACGCCTCGACGAGCAGCACCAGCGTCTCGGGGAGCACACCGTCGTAGGCCATCGCCTCGCCGGCGCCGGGCGTCTCCATTGCCTTCATCACCACATCCATGTCTGCGACGTCCATCAGCACGCCGACACGGCTCGGGTTCTGCGGATCGACGAAGGTGCGGATGTTCGTGACGCCGAGCGGTCCGAAGAACTCCTCACGCTTGGGCGAGGCGAGCCAGTGGTCTTTGTCTTTCACGTCGTGGTGCGCGAACACGGTCGGCATCGGGTCTCCTTTGAGGATCGGGGAGCCGATCGTCCCACATCGACCGACGTGCGGCGCGGTCAGGCGGTCACGGAAGGCACGTCTCGGTCACCGGCGTGACCGGGCCGCCGACGACGTGGCCGTCCTGGAACTCGATCGGCCCGAGGGACGAGGCCCCGTGCGTGCAGGGAGGCTGCGCGTCGGCCCTGCCGTTCTCGATCGCTCCCGCAGTCAGCAGGAGGAGCACCAGCATCACGACCATCCCGACGAGGCGGACGGTTGCGGGCATCGAGAGGCGCGGCATGACTGTCAACTTTCGCGGACGGGTGGCCCCTACGGGCCTAGCCGTTCTGCCGGGGTTACCCGGTCGTCGTACTGGTTTCACTCAAGGGGCGATCCCGACCTGCCGACAATCCAGGCATGGGATCGCTCCTCAATGTGGTGTTCGGCGCCGGCGTCGGTGTTGCGATCGTGCTCGGCTTCTGGCAGCTCGCCACCTTCGCCGACGAGCTGTACCAGCACGGCCGGGACGAGTCCCGCCCGCTCCGCCGCTAGGGCAGGCTCCCGCTGATCTCGCCGGCGATCGCGGCCAGGCGGTCCGACACGCCGAGGCTCGCGAGGAGGTCCCACGGCGGTCGCACACCAGACGATGGAGAAGGAGGTCTTCGTCTACGGATAGAGCTTCACCACGGCGTCGCGGCCTCCCGCGCGAACCGCGAAGACGTCGCTGACGATCCCGCCGGCGAGCCGTTCGACGGTCTCGACGGCACCGTCGATCTCCGCCGACGCGACGAGGCGCTCGGCGAGCTGCGGGTCGAGCTCGAACGTCAGATCCACGCCCGGACCGTAGCCGCCTCAGTCGAGCGTGCGGTGGGAGCGCAGCTCGAGCAGCGCGGCTGCGCCAAGCACGGCCAGGGGCGGCGTGATCGGGACGCGAAGTCGGGGAGTACGCCTCGTGGCCGCCCGAGACCAGCACGAGATAGGCGACGGTCGCGACCGGGAACCAGAGTGCGTCGATCCGGATCCGCCCGATCGCGGCGCCGACCAGGCCGGCGGCTCGGGCGAGGACGATCGCGATCGTGATCGAGGACGCATAGTGCGGGCATGCAGCTGCGTGCGGTGGTGCTCGTCGAGGGCACGAGCGACCGCGGCGCCGTCGAGGCGCTGGCGCGTCGGCGCGGCCGCGACCTCGAAACGGAGGGCGTCGCCGTGGTGCCGATGGGCGGCTACGGGAACCTGCCGCGTGTTCTCGAGCGGTACCGCGACCTGCGCGTCGCGGGGCTCTACGACGCCGGCGAGGAGCGGTACTTCCTGCGCGCCCTGGGGTGCGCCGACCGTGAGGCGCTCGAGCGCGTCGGGTTCTACGCCTGCACGCGCGACCTCGAGGACGAGCTGACGCGGGCGGTCGGGCCGGAAGGGATGGAGCGCGTGCTCGCGGAGCAAGGCGAGCTGCGCGCGTTCCGGACCTTTCAGAAGCAGCTCGCACACCGCCAGCGGCCGCTCGAGGAGCAGCTGTACAGCTTCATGTGGAACCGCAAGCAGCGATACGCCGTGCTCCTGGTGGAGGCAGTCGACCTCGAGCGAGTTCCGCGACCGCTCGACCGCGTCCTGGCGTACGTCTAGCCGGGGTACGGGACCGGCTGGTCGCTCACGGGGGTGATCTCGGCCACGGTCACGCCGGCGCCCGGCTGCAGGAACTTCTGCAGCTTGACGATGTCGTCCGTTTCCACGACGAGGTAGATCGTGTGCTGCGGGAACGCCAGCCAGAAGCCGTGAACCTTCACGTCCTGCGACTCGAAGTCGAACAGCGAGCGTGAGCCGCCTTTGCCGTACGGACAGTCTTGAGGTGCGTGCAGATCCGGACGCTAACAGGCTGCGGGCCGCCAACCGGCCGTACGATCTCGGATGAAGCAAGCGTCGGCCGATATCTCCGCCGCGGTGGCAAAGGTGCGTGTGGGACGACGAGCGCGAGGAGGTCGTGGCCCCCAGTTCGTGGCAGTTAGTGTTGAGGCCCGTGCGGACGGCCCCGGGACAGTTTGTCCTTCGCGAGATCGAAGATCGCGATCTCGGCGTGCTGTTCGAGCACGCGACGGATCTCGACGCGATCCGAATGGCCGCGTTCACCTCGCCCGAGGCCGATGATCGAGCGAGCTTCGAGCGACGTTGGGCGCGGCTGAGGAGCGATAGCTCTACGACGAACAGGGTCATCGAAGTCAACGGTCGAGTCGTGGGTCATATTGCGAGCTTCGACCTGGAAGGCCGGCGCGAGGTCACCTACTGGATCGGCCGTGAAGACTGGGGCCACGGCATCGCCACACGCGCCCTCCGGGAGTTCTTGCAGCTGGAGGCGACCCGTCCGCTTTACGGTGCCGCTGCGAGCGACAACGCCGCGTCGATTCGCGTGTTGACGAAGTGCGGCTTCCTTGTCGTGGGCAAGGGGCGCGGCTTCGCCTATGGGCGCAACGAGGAAACGGACGAGGTCGTCCTCCGACTCGATGCATGACCCCTCCCCGGCTGCGTCAGTGTTTCAGCCGCGGATCACCGATGAACCTGCACCCACGGCATCCATGCCGTAGGCGGTGGGACCATGAACCCGAGGTGGGTTCCATTCGGAACGATCAGCCGCCAACGCCCGGGGCGTTGAAGTCGCAGACTGATAGGCGACCCTTCGCGAAAGCTACGGGAGCGGTGATCGCGGCCACGCACACGGCAACAAGAAGGAGCCTCATGCTCCCTCTACGTCTGAGGCGAGACGGCAGGTCCCGGCTGCAAGAACTCGTTCCGCAACTGACTGTCCGCAGCATCGACGACCGCGACAAAGGCTTCGGCCGACGGCAACAAACGGCTCCGGTGACATCACGTCCCGAGCGTATGGCCTCGTCTGCGCGAGCGCTGCTCTCGCCCGAGAGGTCTAGCCCGTAGCCGAGTCGAGCATCTCTTCGCCCGCGGCGTGGCAGTTCCGGCACCGCGCTTCGTACGAATCCAGCGCGCCGACCTGGATCGTCTCGCCGCCGAACGGGGCCGGCTCGCCGTCCAGAAGTCGCTGCGTCATCGTCGCCGGACCGCCGCAGCGGTGGCAGACGGCCTCGAGCTTGTCGACGAACTCCGCGACGCACAGCAGCGTCGGCATCGCGCCGAAGGGAAGGCCGCGGAAGTCCTGGGCGAGCCCGGCGGCGACGACGCGCGCGCCCTCGCGGACGAGGCCGTCGATCGCGTCGACGATCCCGTCGTCGAAGAACTGCACCTCGTCGATCCCGACTGCGTTGTAGCCGCGCGCGAGCCGGAGCACGTCGTCGCTCGTCGACGCGGTCACCGCGCGCATGCTCGCGCCTGCATGCGACACGACATGCCCGACGTCGTAGCGGTTGTCGATCACCGGCTTGACGATCAGCGCCCGCTGGCCGGCGATCTCGGCGCGCCGCAGGCGCCGGATCAGCTCCTCGCTCTTGCCACTGAACATCGGGCCGCAAACGACCTCGAGCCAGCCGCCTCTCGTGGGCTGTGTCCTGATCACGGAGGGCAGGCTAACGGGCGCGCCTGACGGCCTGCCCTCACAGGCCACGTCCGGTGTCAGACACGGTGTCGAGAGTGCGACCGGTCTTCCACAGGCCGTCCGTCGGGACCGGCCTGAGAAGGTCAGCGCAGGAGCCGCGAGAGGCGGCGGTCCTTCAGCGTCCGGCCGCCGGTCTGGCACTGCGGGCAGTAGTAGATCGTGTGCTCCTCGAAGTCGACGCGGGCAAGCGGTGTGCCGCAGCGGGGGCACGGCTGGCCGAGCGCGTTGTGGATCCGGTAGACGTCCGCGTCCTTCGCACCGGCGAGCCGCGCTTCGAGGCCGCGCTCCATCTCCGAGCGGATCGCCTCGGAGAGCCGTTCGGTCTCGGCGGCGTCGACCTGGGTCGACAGCTGGTACGGCGACAGCTTCGCCGCCCAGAGGATCTCGTTCGCCCACGCTCGGCCGATGCCCGCGATCAGCCGCTGGTCGCGGAGCAGCGAATGCAGGCGTCGTGAGTCGGACGCGAGGATGCGCGCGACGTCCTCGACCGACAGCTGGTCCGCCTCGGGACCGAGATGCGCGAGCTCCTCGCGCGCAGCGTCCGGCCGGAGCAGCCAGACACCGGCGCGTTTCTTCGAGCCGGCCTCCGTCAGTTGCAGCTCGCCGCCGTCGGCGAACCGCAGTCGGAACATCGGTGTCTTGGCGCCCTTGCCGCCCTGCGGCACGTACTTGAGCCGGCCCGCGCTCATCAGGTGCACCATCAGCACCAGTTCGCCGTCGCTTGTCGGGAGCAGGAACCGCTTTGCGCGGCGCTCGACGCGCAGGCTCCGCCCCTCGAGGTCGCGCACCGGTGGGTCGAACGTCTTCAGCGTCGCGATGTGGGCAGGCCCCGCCTGCTCGACCGGCGACCGCTCGACGAGCGGGTCGAGCTGGCGCCGCCATGCTTCGACCTCGGGCAACTCCGGCAGGGTTAGGCTCCTTCAGCGATGGACGAGATCAGCGTAACCGTCGAGCGCGGCGGGACCGTCGAGGCGGTCCACAGAGTGCACGTCGTCTCGACCGCCGGCGAGTCGCGCGGCGATCCCGAGCTCGTCTGCCACCTCCGCTCGTCGATGAAGCCGCTGCAGGCGATCCCGTTCGTCGACGGGTACCCCGATCTCGACACCGACGAGATCGCGATCGCCTGTGCCTCGCACGAGGCGGAGCCCGCGCAGCTGGCAGCGGTGCACAAGGTGCTCGACCGCGCAGGTGTCGGCCCCGACGAGCTGGAGAACGGCTTGCAGCCCGGACGGCCCGACGGCAAGGTCGGTCACAACTGCTCCGGCAAGCACGCGGGCATGCTCGCCGCCTGCCGCGCGAACGACTGGCCGCTGCACCCGTATCGCGACGCCACCCATCCGCTGCAACAGCGGATCGTCGAGCTTGTCGGGGCCGGCGCGATCGGCGTCGACGGTTGCGGCGTGCCGACGATCGCGATGTCGCTCCGCCGGATGGCCGAGCTCTTCACGACGATTCCGCCGCGGATCGTCGAGGCGATGCGCGAGCGTCCCGAGCTGGTCGGCGGAGCCGGCGCGGATGACACCGAGCTGATGCTCGCCCTCCCGGGTTGGGTCGCAAAGCGCGGGGCGGAAGGCCTGTTCTGCGCGCTCTCGCCGGACGGTGTCGGCTGGGCGTTCAAGGTCGCCGACGGAACGACCCGCGGGCTGCGGCCGGCGCTCGGTCAGGTGCTCGGCGTCGACGCGTTCCGGACGGTTGCGCTGCGCAACTGCCTCGACGAGATCGTAGGGTCGATCCGCGTGAAGGTCTTCATCGTGAGCGACATGGAGGGCGTCGCCGGGATCGTCAAGTGGCAGCAGGTCACGGGCGGCCATGCGATGTACGAGGAGGGCCGGCGGCTGTACACCGGCGAGATCAACGCCGCCGTCCGCGGCGCGAAGGCGGCTGGCGCGACCGAGATCGTCGTGATGGACTGTCACGGCGCCGGCGAGGGGTGGACGTTCAACTCGCTGATCCCGGAGGAACTCGAGCCCGACTGCGAGTACGTCGTGCAGAACGAATGGACCGAGTACGTCGAGTACCTGGAGCAAGGCGTCGACGCCGCGCTGTTCGTCGGCATGCACGCGATGGCCGGCACGCGCGACGGCGTGCTTGCACACACGGTCAGCGGCTCGTCGTGGTGGCGCCTGCGGTTCAACGGCGTCGAGGTCGGCGAGACCGGGATCAACGCCGCGCTCTGCGGTGCCTGGGGTTGCCCGGTCGTACTGGTGACCGGCGACGAGGCGTCCTGCCGCGAAGGCACGGCGCTGCTCGGAACCGGGCTGACGACGGTTGCCGTCAAGAAGGGGCTCGCCCGTTTCAGCGCGCGGCAGTTCCCGGCGGTGAAGGCGCGCGAGCTGATCGAGGCCGGCGCCCGCCGATCGCTCGCCGACCTGACGGCCGTTGCGCCGTACGACCCGGGCTCGCCGTGCGAGATCCTCGTCGACTTCAACACCTCCGACCAAGTCGAGAAGTACCGCTACCGGCCGGGCGTCGAGATCACCGAGTCGCGCCAGATCGCCTCGCGCGCCGACGACTGGTGGACCGCCTGGCGGCAGTTCTTCTTCTAGATGATCGTCGCCTGCCTCGGCGACTCGATCACCGAGGGGTCGCCGTACTGGGATTCGCGCCGCCGCACCGGTGACCCGGAAGGCCAGTGGGAGCACTGGGCCGGCCTGCGGCATCCGCACCTGGCGTTCGTCAACCACGGCATCTGGGGTGAGCGCACGGACGAGATCGCGCTGCGCTTCGACGAGGCGGTTGTCGGGGCCGACGTGCTGATCGTGCAGGGCGGGATCAACGACATCGCCGCGGGCCTTCAGGTCGGGCCGGCGGCGGCGAACCTGCACGCGGTGGTCGAGCGTGGGCGCGCGCTCGGGTTGACCGTCTACGTGTGCGACGTGCTGCCGTGGAACAACGGCTGGCCGGCGAAGGAGGCGCCGATCAGGGAGCTGAACGCGCTGATCCATGCCTTCGACGTGCCATGCCTGCGCTTCCACGACACGCTCGAGGATCCCGTGCTGCCCGGGCGTATGAGGTTCGAGTGGACGAACGAGGACGGTGACCATCCGTCGATCGCCGGCTACCGCCGCCTCGGTGAAGTGGCGTTCAGGCTCTAGCCTGCGCCTATGTCCCTGCTCCAGGTACGCGGCGTCGCGAAGAGCTTCGGCTCGCGGCTGATCCTCGACGGGCTCGACCTCGACGTCGAGCCGGGCGTCCGCCTGGGGCTGATCGGGCCGAACGGCGGCGGCAAGTCGACGCTGCTCCGGATCGTCGCCGGCGAGGAGACCGCCGACGCGCGGCGAGCTGACACAGCGGCGCGGCCTGGTGCTCGCGTTCCTGCCGCAGCAGCTCGAGGGCGACGAGCGAGACGCGCTGGCAACGCTGCGCGGCGCGCGGCCGGACCTGGACGAGCTCGAGGCGGAGCTGGCACAGGTCGAAGGGCAGCTCGGAGCCGCGGGTTCGGACCTCGACCGCATGGCCCGGCTGCTGCGGCGCCAGGAGGATCTGATCGAGCGCTGGACCACCGCCGGCGGCCCCGGCTTCGAGGGTCGCGCCCGCGCGCTACTCGTCGACGTCGGCCTCGACGACGACGACCTCGCCAAGCCGACGCGGCTGCTTTCGGGCGGGCAGCGCAAGCTCGTCGGGCTCGCCGCCTGCCTGCTTCGCGATCCCGACGTGCTGTTGCTCGACGAGCCCGAGGCACACCTCGACGTGGAGGCGCGCGAGCACGACGGAGCAGCTGATGCGTTCGTTCGACGGCGCCGTCGTCGCGGTCTCACACGACCGCTATCTGCTCGACGAGACGGTGCGCCAGATCGCCGAGCTCGACGGCGGTCGCATCCGGATCTGGCCCGGCAACTACTCCGCGTACACCGTCGCCCGCGAGCTCGAGCAGCAGCGCCAGCAGCAGCTGTACGTGACGCAGCAGAAGGAGATCGCGCGGCTCGAAGAGGCGATCAGGCGCTTCAAGGACTGGGCGAACCGGGTTCCCGACGAGCGGCACATCAAGCAGGCGCGTAACAAGCAGCGGCAGATCGACCGCATGGAGAAGGTCGACCGCCCCGTGCTCGAGCGCCGGCAGGATCGCGCTCGAGCTGCATCCGCACAAGCGTGGCGGTGAGCGCGTCGTCGAGCTCGTCGGTGCGAGCGTCACGCTCGGCGGGCGCCCGATCCTGCAGGGCGTCGACCTGACCGTCCTGCGCGGCGAGCGCGTCGGCGTCGTCGGCGAGAACGGCGCCGGCAAGTCGGTGCTGCTGCGCGTGCTGGCGGGGGAGCTCGAGCCGACGGAAGGCGAGCGGAAGGCCGGCCCGTCGATCCGCTTCGGCCGCCTCGCGCAGGACCGGCGGCCCGCCGGACCCGCGGGCGACGCCGCTGCAGCTCGTGCGCCTCGAGGCGCCGATCTCGGAAGGCGAAGCCGTCTCGCGGCTGATGAAGTTCCGCTTCGACTACGAACAGGTGCGGCCGACCGATCGGATCGCTGTCGGGCGGCGAGTGGACGCGGCTGCAGTTGTTGCTCCTGATGCTGCAGGGCGCGAACTGCCTGCTGCTCGACGAGCCCACCAACCATCTCGACATCGACTCGGTCGAGATGCTCGAGCGCGCCCTCGAGGACTTCGACGGCACCGCGATCTTCGTCTCGCACGACCGCTACTTCCTCGACCGCATCGCCGACCGGATCCTCGACGTGTCGGACGGCGCGGTGCGCTCCTACGAGGGCGGCTGGTCGTCGTGGCGCGCGCGGACGGAGAGCTACAGCGTGATCTGAGCGTCGGCCTGCTCGATCACGAGCGGATCGTGCGTCGAGCACACGACCGCGGTGCCCGTGTCGCGGGCGAGCCGCGACAGGAGCACTGCCACGGCGATCGCGTTCGCACCGTCGAGGCGCGACGTCGGCTCGTCGGCGAGCAGCAGCGCCGGCTTCGACGCGATCGCGCGTGCGATCGCAACGCGGGCACGCTCGCCCTGCGAGAGGCGGCTCACGTGTTGCGTGGCGCGCTCGCCGAGGCCGACCGACTCGAGCGCGGCGAGCGCCGCGAGCCGGCTGTTCTCGTCGAGACCGCGGAGCGCGAGAGCCAGCTCGACGTTCTCGAGCGCGGAGAGGTGCGGCACCAGGCCTGCCTGCTGCCCGACGTAGGCGATCTTCTCGCGGCGCAGCGCGGCCCGCGCCGTGCGGTCGAGCTCGTCAGCTCGGCTCCGTCGACGGCGATCGTTCCGGCGTCGGGCAGCTCGAGCCCCGCGAGCAGGTGCAGCAGCGTCGTCTTGCCCGAGCCGGACGGGCCGACGACAGCGTGCAGACGCCCAGCGTCGAGCTTCGCAGCGAGGCCGTCCAGGACGACGGTGTCGCCGTAGCGCTTCGCGAGCGCCTCGCGCCTCCACGACGGTGTGGGTCGCCGGAACGACGTCAGACATCGATGGTGTCTGACACCTGTCGGGGCCAGCTCGCGCCCGGCGGCCGGCGCGACGACCAGCGCCCCGTCCGCGAACGAGGCGGTTGCGTGCGACCCGATTCCCGCCCGGAGCAGCAGCTCCTCCGGCAGTCGCAGCCAGCCCGCCTCGGCCGACGACGATCGTGTCCGCGTCCGAGCCGTCGCGCGGGCCCACTCCTCCGAGACGCGGCCGTCGCGGATGCGCACGATCCGGTCGGCGATCCGTGCCGACTCGGGGTCGTGGCTGACGATCACGGTCGTGCAGCGATGCTCGCGCACGAGCTCGGCCAGCACGTCGTACACCTGGTCGGCCGTGGCGCTGTCGAGCTCGCCGGTCGGCTCGTCGGCCAGGAACACCTGCGGGCGATGTGCGAGCGCCGCGCACAGGGCAACGCGCTGCTGCTCGCCGCCCGAGAGCTCGACTCGGCTTCCGGGCGCGCTTGTCGGCGAGCCCGACGCGTTCGAGCAGCTCGTCGGCGCGGCGCGCTCGCTCTGCGCGCGACGTCCCGCGCAGCCCCAGCTGCAGCGCGACGAACTCGCGCGCCGTCAGCTCGGGCGCGAGCGCACGGCCGTAGTGCTGGTCGGCATAGCCGAGCAGCGACGAGCGATAGCGCGCGAGCTGGCGCGCCGGGAGCTTGGCGAGGTCGTCGCCGTGCACCTTCACCAGGCCCGCCGACGGGCGCTCGAGCCCGGCGAGCAGCCGCAGCAGCGTCGACTTGCCGGAGCCGCTCGGCCCGAGCACGGTCACCACCTCGCCCTCGGCGACACGCAGCGAGAGCCCCTGCAAGGCGGCGGCGTCGCCCTCGGGCGTCGAGTGGACACGGAAGACGTCCTTCAGCTCGATCGCGTCTCACGCGGCGACCTCCGCGGCGCGCTCGGGCGCACGACCGCGCAGCGTCGTCGCGACGCCGACGAGCGCTGCCGCAACGACCACGTACAGGAGCGCCGCGACGGCGAGCAGCGGCAGGTCGAGCACGAGCCGGAGCGGCGGCTCGGGCCGGGTCGCGGTCGCCGTCACCGAGACCAGCGCGATCACGAGCGAAACCAGCACCGCACCGAGCGCGATTCCGCCGGCGACACCGAACGACGCGACCAGCAACGCACGCAGGCGCAGATGGGCGCGAATCGTGGCCGGCGAGGCGCCCTGTGCCTCGAGGTCGAACAGCTCGCCGCGGTCGTCACGGATGTCGCCAACGACCGACAGCAGCAGGCCGACGAGCGCGAGCAGCAGCGCGACGCCGGCGGTTCCGGCGAGCGTCAGCAGCGAGCCGCGCGCGAGCGGGTCGGCCCGCAGCTCGGCGAGCGTGTTCGCGCGCGAGTGCAGCGACAGTTGCGTGAACGGCGCCCGGGAGAGTGTTGCCGCGGCGCCAGCCTCGCGGCTGGCCGGAACGTCGACCCACAGCTCGTCGGTGATCCCGAGCCCCGGCGAACGCGTGTCGAGGATCGTCGCTGCCGCCGTCCGGTCGGCGACCACGACGTCGCCGTCGACCGACGGGAAGCGCTGCAGCGTGCCGACGACGCGCGCCGCGATCTGCTCACCTTCGACCTGCAGCGGGATCACGCCGTGCGGACCGGCAGCCGCGACCACGCTCGGGGTGGCCAGGACGGGCAGCGGCACCCCGTCGGTCGGCTGCCGGGGCCGGAAGACGCCGTTCTTGTCCGACGTGAGGACGTAGCCGAGCCGCGTGGCGCCGCCCGAGACGCCGCCGGTGCCGACCCAGCGTGCAAACGCTGCGCTTACGGGTCTGCCGTTGACGCGCGGGACGCCGAACGTGACCTCGCCCTTGGCGCTCGGCTGCAGTCCGAGCCCGCCGTTCGCCGACGAGCCGGCCGCTGTTCATGATGTCGAGCCTGAGCTGCGCCAGCGTCGCGCCGATGAACGGGATGCGGCCGTGCAGCACAATCGTCGCGGCGCCGTTCGTGTGGCCGAGCGAGACCGCTTCGTAGTCGCCGAGCCGCGAGCGGAATAACGCTCGCACGCCGATGTCGTCGCCCTTCGCCGTGACGGGCAGCGTGAACTGGCGTCCGGCGGGCAGTTCGCGTCGAGCGCAGCGCGACGTCGCGCTTCGGCGTGATCGCCGCCGCCAGCGATGAGAGCGGCTGCGAGGCGAAGTCCTTGCGCCAGCCGCCGACACCGGCGACCCGGTTCGCCGGCACGCCGAGAAACGCGAACGTCGCTGCCCGACGGCACGTTCCCAGAGAGCCGGAGCACGGGCGTCGTCGTGCCGGGGTAGCGGTCGAGCGGTGCGCCGTGCAGCACCGGTACGAGTTGGGAGAGGTCCTCGGGACAGCACGAACGACGCCGGTACCGCGAAGCGCGCCTCGTCTGTCTGGCCGCGGAGCGAGCGTCGAGCGGTACGTGACTGCGAAGAGCGCCAGTCCGAGGCTCGCGACGAGGAACGTCGCCGCGATCGCAGCGTGACCCGGATTGCGTGCGAGCGACGCGGCCGCGAGCCGGAGCGCGATCGGCCCGCGCCGGCCGGCGCGGCCGAGCGCGCGCAGGGTGGGCGCGAGCAGCCGTGCCGACGATCACAGCGGCTGCGAACACGATCAGCGCCGGCACGAGCAGCAGGAACGCGCTCGTGCCGCTGCCGCCGGCGAGCTGCTGCGAGTCGACCGAGCCGCGCGCCCAGCCGACGAGCACGACGGCGATCGCCCCGAGCGCCGCCGCGTCGAGCGGCGTGACCGCGAGCCTGCCGAGGTGGACTGCGGGCGCGCGCACCGTCGCGTAGAGCAGCAGCCCTGCTGCGACCGCGATCGCAGCGGCGCCGGCGAGGCCCCCGCGTGAGAGCAGCGCGTGGTCGACGACGTCCGCGACCGGCGAGCCGGCACGCGCCGGCGACGAACGCGGCGACCGCCGCCGCCGACGACCCAGCCGACGACGGTGCCGGCCGCCGCCGAGCGCGAGCGACTCGGTGAGCGTGTGCAGCTCGACCTGCCAGCGCCGCGCGCCGAACCACACCAGCCGGCGCCGGGCGTCGGTGATGTCGCGCCGCAGCGCGGCGGCGGCGAGGATCGTGAACGCGAGCAGCAGCGCGCCGCCCTCGCCGCCGAGCAGCAGCAGGCGTCGCGCAGCCGCCGTCGACGACGACGCGGCGGTCGCGAGCGCGTCGGTCGGTGCGGTGACCTGGAACTCGTCCGAGCTCGCCTCGATCTCGGCCGTCAGCCGCTGCACCTTCGCACGGAACGCGTCGATCGCCCACGGGTGCACGTCGCCGGCCTCGATCGGCACGAACCAGGCGTACGAGCGGTAGAACGTCTCGAGCTCGGTGTTGTTCGACAGACCGGCGACGCCGTTCGCAATCACGATCGGTGACGGTTGCGGCGTGTGGTAGCGAACTGCCTGCGCGACCATCTCGGTCGGCGGCGCGGGCAGCACGAACGGCGCCGAACGGCGCGTCCGGCTTCAGCACCGCACGGCCGACCTCGATCAGCCGCAGGTGCGCGGTCGAGGGGATCGGCCCGTCGCCCTGCAGCCGCAGCACCTCGCAGTGCGTCGGCGAGCACGGCGCCGGCAGGCGGCCCGAGACGAGCTCGACGTAGCGGCCGAGGTCGTCGGCGGCGCGGAGGTTGACGAGTCGCTGCTGGATCGACGCCTCTCGGAAGAGCATCGCGGCGGCCGGCTTGCGCACCGGTGACGGCGCTGCACGCGCGGCACGACGAGCCTGTTCAGTCGGGTGAAGTCGTTGGTCGCGCCGCTCCAGGCGACGGCGCACTTCACGGTCGCCGGGGGCGAGGCGCGCCGTCGCCTGGGCGAGTGCCCGGTCCTGCATGACGAGCCTGCCGGCGAGCACCGCGGCCAGCACGGCTGCGCCGGCGACCACGCCGACCGCGACGAGCAGGAGGCGCTCGCCGCCTGCGCCGAGGCGGGCGGCGACCAGGCGAAGCGGGAACGCGAGCCGGCGGAGCGAGTCGAACACCAGTACACGCAGTCTACCGGTGTCTAGACTGGGCGACAACGATGAGCCCCCGCTACGACGTGCCGCGCGCCGCGCCGCAGCCCCTGCGGGCGGTGCAGCAGTTCGTGAACAGCATCGATCGCCGAGCACGAGCTCGACTGGCTCGACGACTGGTTCGCCGAGCACGGCCCGGTCGCCGAGCCCGAACGGGCCCGCCCGCTCCGCGAGGCGTTCCGGGCGCTCGCGCTCGCGAACAACGGCCTGCCGCTCGACCCCGCCGCCGTCAGCACGCTGAACGCCGCCGCCGAGCGGCTGTCGCTTCGCGTCGGCGACGACGGGACAGTGCGCTTCGAGGACCACGGTGATCCGCTCGACCACCTCGTCGCCGTCGCGCTCGCGGCGATGCTCGACGGCTCCTGGCGGCGGCTCAAGGCGTGCCGGAACTGCCGCTGGTCGTTCTACGACGGGTCGCCCAACCGCTCGGCGACGTGGTGCTCGATGCAGCTCTGCGGCAACCGTGCGAAGACGCGGACGTACCGCGCGCGCCGGAGAGCCCTGTAGGGTCGCCCGCGTGCGGACGCGCGCGGCGATCGGCGGCTTCGCCCTCGCCGCCAGCGCCGGCTGGAGCCTCGCGAACGTCGGCGCCGTCGCCGACCGCACTGCTGCCGCCTACGGTGTCGGGCTCGCGGTCGTCGGCCTGTTCACGACGGCGCTCGTGCTGACGCATGCCGCGATGCAGATTCCCGCCGGCCGGCTCTGCGATCGATTCGGGGCGCGGGTCGTCGGCGCGTCGGGGCTCGTGGTGATCCTGCTCGCGTCGCTCGCCGGCCTGACCGTTCGCCAGGCGTGGTTCGCGCTGCTCGCGCGGCTCGTGACGGGCGTCGGGCTCGCAGGCGCCTTCGTCGGCGGCGCCGACTACGTGCGGGCGACGCTCCGTTCGGCCGTCGCGCAGGGGTTCTACGGCGCGGTCTCGATGGCGTCGGCGGGGCTGGCGCTCGCGCTCGTCCCACTCTGGCCCGGCTGGCGTGCGCCCTTCGCCACGGCTGCGGTCGTCTCCGGCGTCGGGCTCGTGCTGGTCGCGATCGCGCCGATCGGCGCGCAGCGTCGCGAGGGCGGGCGCGCGGCCCGGTTGTTCGACCGTCGCCTCGTGCCGCTCGGCGTGATGCACGCGGCGTCGTTCGGGCTGTCGGTCGTACTCGGGAACTGGGTCGCGACCCTGCTCGAGCGGTCGGGCGGGGAGTCGGTGCACCTCGCAGGGGTCGTCGGTGGTCTCGTCCTCTTCCTCGGTGTCGTCTCGCGTCCGCTCGGCGGCCGCCTCGTCGACCGGCCGGGCCTGGTGCGCGCGAGCTTCGTCGTCGGCGCGGCCGGAATCGCGCTGCTCGCGGTCGCACGGCCGCCGGCGCTCGCCGTCGCGGCCGCGGCGATCGTCGGGCTCGCCGCCGGTATCCCGTTCGCCTCGGCGTTCTCGGGCGCACAGCGGCTCCGTCCGGACGCGCCTGCCGCGGCAATCGGCATCGTCAATCTCGCGGGCACGATCGTCATCCTGGTGGGAACGCCGCTGCTCGGGCTGACGTTCTCGCTGCCCGGCGGCGGGCGCCTCGGTTTCGCCGTTGCTGCCGCGCTCTGCCTTGCGGCGGCTGCGAGCATTCGAAAGGTTCACGCGGTTCCCTCGTTTCGCTAACAGGAGACTGGGAAGCTCGAACCGATGAAATCGATCATTGCGATGCTGATTGCGGTCAGCGCGATCTGCGCAGCCACCGCGCAGGCGACACCGACCCTGCAGCTCGGGATCGCCGACAGCGGCAGCGCCTACTTCGACACCGACAACTCGTTCTATACGGATCTCGCCGAGCTGCACGCGCAGGTGCTCCGGGTCGACCTGCACTGGGGCGGCTCGCTTGGTGTCGCGAAGAGCAGCCCGGCGAGCGCGGTCGATCCTGCGGATCCGGCGTACGACTGGGCGCGCTACGACGCCGTCGTGCTCGCGGGCGAGAAGGCGGGGGCGCAGGTCATGTTCACGATCTTCGGCACGCCCACGTGGGCGAACGGCGGGCAGTCGGTGACGCACGCGCCGACGCGCGCGTCCGAGCTCGAGGGCTTCGCGTTTGCGGCGGCGAAGCGCTACAGCGGCTCGTTCGTGCGCGACGACGGCGTCACGCTGCCGGGCGTCCACCTCTGGGCCGCGTGGAACGAGCCGAACCTGCCGCTCGGGCTCGTTCCGCAGTGGCGACGGGTCGGCGGGCGCTGGATCATCCAGAGTGCGCGCGACTACGCGCGCATCTGCAACGCGGTCGTGACCGGCGTACACGGGACGCTGGTCCCCGGCGAGCGCGTCGCGTGCGGTGACACCGCGCCGCGCGGCAACAACGCGCCGAAGAGCAGCCGACCGACGACGTCGCCGCTCGCGTTTCTCCGTGCGATGAAGCAGGCAGGTGCGACCGGCTTCGACGCGTACGCGCACCACCCGTACCCGAGTGGGCCGAGCGAGGCGCCGGCGCAGCGCCCGCCGAAGGGAAGCACCGCGGTCACGTTCGGCAACCTGAACGATCTCGTCGCGCAGGTGACGAAGCTGTACGGCCGCAAGCCGATCTGGCTCGACGAGTACGGCTACCAGACCGACCCGCCCGACAAGGGCCTCGGCGTCTCACCCGCGAAGCAGGCGCGCTACCTGACCCAGGCGGTGGGGCTCGCGCGCGCGAACCCGCGCGTGACGATGCTGCTCTGGTTCCTGATCCGCGACGAGCCGTCGCTCGGCGGCTGGCAATCCGGGCTCGAGACGAACACCGGCGTGCACAAGCCGGCGTTCGCAGCGTTCTTGAAGGCCGCCCAAGGTGTCTGACACCTTGGTGTCAGACACCTGTTAGCGAATCGTCGCACCCGCGTCACAGCCCTGCGGGCAACGACAGCCAAGATCGGAGGATGGGCCGCGACCCTCGCACCTTCGACGCGCACGAGATCTACCACCTCACCGGTCATGGCGTCGACTCCGTCCCGCTCTTCGCGGACGAAATCGACTACCAGGAGTTCGTCCTTCGCCTCGGCCGAGCCGTCGTGTTCGAGCGGTGGGAGGTCTTCGCAGCATGTCTCGTAGGGACGCATCACCATCTGATCTTCCGCCCCACGCGCGGAAGCGTCTCGGACGGAATGCGTCTGTTGCACGGCGGCTACTCACGCGCCTACAACAAACGTCACCGCCGGCGAGGCGCCCTCTTCGAGTCGCGCTTTCGAGTGAGGACGATCCGGGATCATCCGCACCTCCTCGAGGCGATCCGGTACGTCGCGCTGAATCCCGTCCGTGCAGGCCTCGTCGCATCGGCCGCCGACTGGCCGTGGAGCACCTACGGCCAGCTGGTCGGAACGCAGCCCCGCTGGCCGTTCTTCGACCCGCTTCGGGTGCTCGCCCAGTTTGGTTCGGTCGAGGCGCTGCGCGTGTATGTCGAGGCGCCGCGAGCGGTGTCTGACACCTTGGTGTCAGACACCTAGGACGAGGTGTCAGACACCTAGGACGAGCGCGAGCAGCGCCTTCTGCACGTGCAGGCGGTTCTCGGCCTCGTCCCAGATCGCCGAGCGCGGGCCGTAGAGCACGCTCGCCTCGATCTCCTCGCCCGGGTGCGCAGGGAGGCAGTGCATCACGAACGCCTCCGCGGCGGCCTCGGCGAGCAGCGCCTCGTCGAGCCGGTACGGCTCGAGCGCCGCGAGCCGCTCGGCCCGCTCATGCTCCTGCCCCATGCTGATCCACGTGTCGGTGACGACCACGTCGGCCTCGCGCACGGCCTCCCGAGGATCGCGAACAACAGTTAGTGCCAAGTTGGCACTAACTGGCTCGTACCCGGGCGGGCACGCGGCGACGACCTCGAAGCCGAGCAGCGCTCCGAGCGAGGCCAGCGAGACGAGGACGTTCGAGCCGTCGCCGACCCACGCCACGCGCGACGCCGGCGAGCGAGCCGAGGCGGTCGCGGATCGTCAGCGCGTCTGCCAGCGCCTGGCACGGGTGCTCGTCGGCGGTCAGCGCGTTCAGCACCGGGACGGACGCCCACTCGGCCCACGCCTCGAGCTCGGCGTGCGCGTGCGTGCGCACCGCGAGCACGTCGATGTAGCGCGACAGGGCGCGCGCCGTGTCGGGCAGCGACTCCCCGCGCGAGAGCTGCAGCTCCTCGGGCGCGAGCGGGATCGACGTGCCGCCGAGATGCGAGATCGCGACCGAGAACGAGACGCGCGTGCGCGTCGAGTGCTTCGAGAAGTAGAGCCCGAGCGTCGAGCCGGGAGCGAGCGGCGTGCGGTCGTCCTTCAGCCGGACCGCGGTGTCGAGGATCGCCTCGGCCTCTGCCGGTGCGAGGTCGCCGATCCGCAGCAAGTCGCGCCCGGCGAGTGAGACCTGCAGCGGCGCGGTCACGACCACCGCTCCCGCGCGGCAGCGACAGCAGCCGCGACGTCGCCGAGCCGGTCGCCTGCGACCGGCGGCTCGAACGTGCCGGCGCGCACTTCGGCCGCCACCTGCTCGTGCGCGTCGCGGAACGGGACGCCGTCGCGCACGAGCGCCTCGGCGGCGTCGGTGGCGAGCAGCAGCGGATCGGCGGTCGCGGCGGCGAGGCGGGCGTCGTCGAACTCGAGGCCGCGGATGAGCACCCGCAGCGCCCCGAGCGCGCCCGCGACGTCGCGGCGCGCGGCGAACACCGGCGGCTTGTCCTCCTGCAGGTCGCGGTCGTAGGCGAGCGGCAGCGACTTGACCGTCGCGAGCAGGCCGGCCAGCCGCCCGATCGCGGTCCCGGCCTTGCCGCGCGCGAGCTCGGCCACGTCGGGGTTCAGCTTCTGCGGCATGATCGACGAGCCGGTCGCGCTGTCCTCCGACAGCCGCGCGAACCCGAACTCGCTCGTCGTCCAGAGCACGAGCTCCTCGCCGATGCGCGACAGGTGCGTGAACAGCACCGCCGCTGCGTAGAGGTAGTCGAGCGCGAAGTCGCGGTCGGCGACGGCGTCGATCGAGTTCCGCATCGCGTTCGGCGGCGGCGGCAGCGCGAGCGTCGAGCCGGCCAGCGCGCCCGCGCCGAGCGGCGACGGCGCGGCCTGCGCGGCGGCGAACGCGAACCGCGAGCGGTCGCGCTCGAGCATCTCGACCCACGCGAGCAGGTGGTGGCCGAGCGTCACCGGCTGCGCGCGCTGCAGGTGCGTGTAGCCCGGCATCGGCGTCGCTGCCTCGGCGGCGGCGCGGTCGAGGATCGCGCCGGCGAACGCCGCGAGCGCGTCGCCCGCCTCCGCGCACGCGTCGGCGACGTAGAGGCGGAACGCAGCCGCGACCTGGTCGTTGCGCGACCGGCCCGCGTGGATCTTCCGCCCGACCGTGCCGAGCTGCCGCTCGATCGACGAGTGCACGTCCTCGTCGCTCGCGTCGATCTCGTCGATCGCTGCGAGCCGCTCGCTCACGTCGGCGAGCTCGTCGTCGTCGAGGATGCCGGCCGCGTGCAGGCGCTGCGCGTGCAGCAGCGTCGCCTGCAGGTCGTACGGCAGCAGCTCCGAGTCGTCGGCGCGAAGGAACGCCCAGGCCTCGGGCGAGAGCTCGGTGCCGACGCGTCCGGCCCAGAGCGTCAGAGCGACCACCCGAGCTCGGCGAGCAGCCTCCGCGCGTCGGTGACGTCGTTGATCTTCACCGCGAGCTGACCGATGCGGTCGGCGGCGGTGAACGCGGTCGCGCTGCGCTCCATGCTCAGGCGCTCCGGGTCGTAGGTGAGCGCCTCGCCGCGCGTGTCGAGGATCGTGTAGTCCTCGCCGCGGCGCAGCTCGATCGTCACCTCGCCGCTGACGGCCGGTGCGACCCAGCGCTGCAGCGCGTCGCGCAGCATCAGCGCCTGCAGGTCGAACCAGCGACCCTCGTAGAGCAGGCGGCCGAGCCGCCGCCCCTCGTCGGCGTAGCGCTCGAGCGTCACCTCGTTGTGGATCGCGGTCAGCAGGCGCTCGTACGCGATGTGCAGCAGCGCCATGCCTGGCGCCTCGTAGATGCCGCGGCTCTTCGCCTCGATGATGCGGTTCTCGATCTGGTCGGACATGCCGAGCCCGTGCCGGCCGCCGATCGCGTTCGCGGTGCGGATCAGCTCGACCGGGTCGGCAATCGTGCGACCGTCGATCGCGACGGGGACGCCGCGCGCGAACTCGATCGTCACGGCCTCCGGCTCGATCGCGACGTCGTGATTCCAGTGCGCGACGCCCATGATCGGCTCGACGATCGACATCGACGTCTGCAGCAGCTCGAGATCCTTCGCCTCGTGCGTCGCGCCGAGCAGGTTCGCGTCGGTCGAGTACGCCTTCTCGACCGAGGTCGGATGGGGGAGGCCGCGCTCGACGAGCCACTCGCTCATCTGCGCGCGGCCGCCGAGCTCGTCGACGAACGCGCTGTCGAGCCACGGCTTGTAGATGCGGAGCGACTCGTTCACGAGCAGCCCGTAGCGATAGAACCGCTCGATGTCGTTGCCCTTGTAGGTCGAGCCGTCGCCCCAGATGTCGACGCCGTGCTCGGCCATCGCCTGCACGAGCTTCGTCCCCGTGACCGCGCGGCCGAGCGGCGTCGTGTTGAAGTAGCGGCGGCCCGCGGTCTGAGATGTGGAAGGCGCCGCACTGCAGCGCCGCGAGCCCTTCGCGCGCGAGCGCCTCCTTGCAGTCGACGAGGATCGCCTCCTCGGCGCCGTACCGCGAGCGCCTTCTGCGGGACAGCGTCGATGTCGGGCTCGTCGTACTGGCCGAGGTCGGCCGTGAATGCGTACGGCACGGCGCCGTGCTCGCGCATCCACGCGAGCGCGCAGCTCGTGTCGAGCCCGCCGGAGAACGCGATCCCGACGCGCTCGCCGACGGGCAGCGCGTCGAGGATGACGCGCGTGGAGACCTCCACCGTCACAGGTGGCTCCGCAGGTGCGCCTCGAGCTCGGCGGCGGTGAGGCCGTCGCGCGCGGCGACGAAGACGGTGTTGTCGCCCGCGATCGTGCCGGCCACCTCGGGCAGCGCAGCGTCGTCGATCGCGTCCGCGAGCGCCGCCGCGAAGCCGCGTGGCGTCCTGATCACGAGCATCGTCCCGGACGCGGCAGTCTCGCCCAGGTAGCGGCGGAGCGCACCGGTCAGCTCGTCGAGGCGGTGCAGGTCGGCCGCGCCGGGCAGCGCGTACACGAGCCGCCCTTCGTCGTTCCGCACCTTGACGAGCCCGAGTTGCGCGATGTCGCGCGAGACCGTCGCCTGGACGGCGTCGATCCCGATCGTCCGCAGCGCCTCCGCGACCTCGGCCTGGGTCGAGAGCGGCTGCTGCTGCACGAGCCGCAGGATCGTGCCCTGCCGCTCGAACTTCGTCGTCACGCGAGTACCTCCGTCAGGAGCTGGATTCCGAGTGCCGCTTCCTCGTCGCTGAGCGTGAGCGGCGGGGTGAGCCGAAGCGTCTGCTCGCCGGCGCTGCCGATCACGAGCCCGTGCTCGAGCGCCGCGGCGACGACCGGTGCGGCGGGGCGGTCGAGCTCGATCGCGAGCAGCAGTCCGAGCCCGCGCACCGGGCCGAGCGGCGCGAGCCCGGCCGTGCAGCTGCGGCCGAGCGCTCGCGCACGTTGGCGAGCAGGTCGTCGTCGAGCGTCTCGAGCACGGCGCACGGCGGCCGCGCAGGCGACGGGGTTGCCGCCGAACGTCGACGCGTGGTCGCCGGGCTCGAATCCGGTCGGTGCGTCGTCGGCGACGAGCAGCGCGCCGATCGGCAGGCCGTTCGCGAGGCCCTTCGCGAGCGTGACCGCGTCCGGCCGCACGCCGTACGCTCCCACGCGAAGAACGCGCCGCTGCGTCCGACGCCGGTCTGGATCTCGTCGAGGATCAGCAGCGCGCCGTGCGCGTCTGCGAGCTCGCGGGCGACGAGCGAGCGTCTCGGGCGCGAGCGGGATGGACGCCGCCCTCGCCCTGCACCGGCTCGAGCAGGATCGCGGCGGTGCTCGGCCCGACGTGCTCGGCGAGCGTGTCCGGCGTCGCGAAGCGCGCGCCCGGGAGGAGCGGCTCGAACGCGGCGCGCTTCGCCGGCTGGCCGGTGACCGACAGCGCGCCGAGCGTGCGTCCGTGGAACGAGCCTTCGAGCGCGACGAGCTCGCTGCGGCCCGTCGCCTTGCGCGCCCACTTGAGCGCCGCCTCGATCGACTCGGCGCCCGAGTTGCAGAAGAACGCCTGCGCGCCGCCGAACCGGTCGGACAGCGCGTCGGCGAGCTCGGCCATCGGCTCCGTCCAGTAGAGGTTCGACACGTGCCAGAGCCGGTCGAGCTGCGCGTGCGCCGCGGCGAGCGGCGCAGGGTGGCGGTGGCCGAGCCCGACGACGGCGATCCCCGCGAACAGGTCGAGGTAGCGCTTGCCGTCGGCGTCGACGAGCCAGGAGCCGTCGCCGTCGACGAAGGTGACGTCGAGCCGCGCGTAGGTCGGAAGAAGCTTGTGCCAACTTGCAACTTGGCTCATGCGACGACCGCCGTCGCGGCCGATGGTGGCGGTGATGCCGCTCGCGGCGGCCAGGGCCGCAGCGCGCAGCTTCGGCACGATGCCGCCGTCGAAGGCGCCCTCGTCGAGCATCCGGCGCGCGTCGCCGACGCCGATCGCGTCGACGATCTCGTCGTCGATGTAGAGACCGGCGACGTCGGTCAGGAACACGAGGCTCTTCGCGCCGAGGCCGAGTGCGAGCGCGCCTGCGGCATCGTCGGCGTTGACGTTGAGCGGCCCGACGGCGAGCGGGGCGACGACGGGCACCTTGCCCGGCCTGCAGCGCGCGCAGCACCTTCGCGGCCGGCACGGGAGCGGGTCGCCGACCTGGCCGAGCGGCGGCACCGGCACTGCGAGCAGGCCCTCGTGGTGGCCGAGCACCGGCACCGCGAGCTCCCCGAGCGCCGCGCAGAGCGCGGCGTTGACCGCCTCCATCGACTCGCGGACGACCTCGAGCCCGGCCCTCGACGTGCGCCGCCGGCCCTGCACGAACTCGACGGGGATCCCGCGCCGCTGCATCTCGTCGGTGATCTGCGGGCCGGCGCCGTGCACGACGACAACCTCGTGGCCCTCCTCGGCGAGCCCGAGGATCCGGTCGGCCGCGTCGCCAGCGACGGCGCCGCCGACCTTGACGATCAGCCGCGTCATGAGCGGTACTCCGCGTTGATCCGCACGTAGTCGTAGGAGAGGTCGCTCGTCAGATACGCGGCGCTGCCGTCGCCGAGGCCGAGGTCGAGGTCGATCGTGCAGACCGCGCCGTCGACGGCCGGCTCGGCGTGCTGGGGCGCGCCGGCGACGAGCACTGCGGTGCCGTTGTAGGAGAGCGAGATGCGCGACGCGTCGACCTGGGCGTAGCCGCCGTTGAACGGTGCGCTGCCGGCGGCCATCAGCACGCGGCCCCAGTTCGCGTCGCGGCCGAAGAGTGCGGTCTTGACGAGCGGCGACGTCGCGATGCGCTGCGCGATCGCGCGCGCCTCGTCGGCGGTCGCGGCGCCTGCCACGTTGATCTCGGCGAGCAGCGTCGCGCCCTCGCCGTCCTGCACGATCTGCGACGACAGGTCGCGGCACACCGATGCGGAGCGCCAGCGCGAACGACTCGTCCGTCGCCGGCGAGCGCTCGATCGACGCCGCGCCCGACGCGAGCAGCACGACCGCGTCATTCGTCGAGCATTCGCCGTCGACCGAGATCGCGTTGAAGCTCTCGGCGACCGCCGGCCGGAGGAACGTCGATCGCCTCGCCGGGCTCGAGCGGGTAGTCGGTCGTGACGACCGCGAGCATCGTCGCGAGGTTCGGATGGATCATCCCCGAGCCCTTCGCCATCCCGCCGACGCAGAACCCGTCGCCGCGTGCGACCGAGGTCTTCGCGACCGTGTCGGTGGTGAGGATCGCCTCGGCCGCGTGGTCGCCGCCGTCGGCGGAGAGCGCGGCGGCCGCAGTCGAGAGCCCGGCCTCGACGAGGTCGAGCGGGAGCGGCGCGCCGATCACGCCGGTCGAGAGCACGAGCACCTGCTCGGGCGCGAGGCCCAGCAGCGTGGCGGCGTGCTCTGCGGTGGCGCGCGCGTCGGCTTCGCCCTGCGTGCCGGTCGCCGCGTTCGCGACGCCCGAGTTGATCGCGACCGCCTGCGGCTCGGCCTCGAGCAGATGCTGCTTCGAGACGACGACGGGCGCGGCGAGCACGCGGTTCTGCGTCCACATGGCGGCGCCGGTGGCAGGCAGGGTCGAGCGGACGAGCGCCAGGTCGAGCTTGTCGCGCGCGGATCCCCGCATGCACGCCGGCGGCGACGAACCCGGCTGCGGCGGTGACGCTCACACCAGCACCCCGCTCAGCCGCAGGCCCGCGGTCGGCGTCGAGGCCGAGCGCGAGGTTCGCGTTCTGCACCGCCTGGCCGGCGGCGCCCTTGCCGAGATTGTCGAGCGCGCAGATCACGATCGCCGTGCCGGTTGCGCCGTCGGTGAAGACGCCGATCTCCGCCGTGTCGGTGCCCTGCACGCGCGAGAGCTCGGGCGCGACGCCCTCGTCGAGCACACGCACGGTGTCGTGCTCGGCGTACGCGGCTTCGAGCAGCGTCGCGAGCGTCGGCGGTCGTCTCGACGTAACACGTCGCGAGCAGCCCACGGCGCACCGGCAGCAGGTGCGGGACGAAGCACACGCCGAAGCCGAGCTGCTGCGCGATCTCGGGCGCGTGCCGGTGCTCGCCGATCGCGTACGGCGACAGGTTCTCGAGGACGGCGCTCGCGTGCGAGGTCGCTTTGAGCGACTTGCCGGCGCCCGAGACGCCCGACTTCCCGTCGATCACAGCGCTGCGTGTCACACCGGCGAGCGGCCCGAGGGCGAGCAGCGCGGCCGTCGCGTAGCAGCCGGGGTTCGCGATCAGCCGGCCCACGGGCGGATACAGCTCCGGCAGGCCGTAGCTCCACGCGCCCGGTGCCGTGCCGTACCACGCCTCGGCAACGGCCGGATCGGCCAGCCGGTGCGCCCCCGAGAGGTCGACCACGACGGCGTCGGGCGGAGGCTCGAATGCGGCGGCGGCCTCGTGCGAGAGGCAGAGGAAGAGCACGTCGGCGTCACTCGCCGCGGCAGCCGCATTCGGGACGAACGCAGGCAGCGAGCCGTTGAGACGCGGGTCGAGGCGACCGGCCGGCTGCCCGGCGAGCGACTCGGAACCGAGCGCGACGAGCTCCAGGTCGGGGTGCGCGAGCACCCTGTCGAGCGTCTCCTGGCCGGTGTAGCCGGCCGTGCCGATGATCGCCGCGGTCGCCACAGGCTGAGAAGTATACAGATCGATGAGAATTATGCAGAGATGCTGATCGTCGCGCCAGGGCGCAGCCGGCGGAGCAGGCCGATCAGCCTGGGCCGCGGCAGGCTGATGCAGCCGTTCGTCGCGTGGCCGAGGTCGTCGTGCAGGAAGATCGCCGAGCCGCGGCCCGGGACCGGCGGGCTGCTGTTGAACTCGATGAATGCGAGCTCCCGGTAGGCCACCGGGCTGCGCCACAGCGCCTCGCTTCGGCCGGCGAACGGCGGCGTGGTGCCGCAGGCCACGTGCCGGAAGCGGTTGTACGTCGGCGACGTGGGATCGCCGACCCACCAGTCGCCGCAGCGAAGCCGGTGATACGCGAGCGCGAGACCGGGGTCGGGATCGAGGCCGTAGACGGTCGGGCCGATCCCGAAGGTGCCGAGCGGTGTCGTGCCGTCGCCCTCGTGCCGGTGCGCCGAGAAGCCGCCGTACCCGACGCGGGCGCGGTACGGCCCGAGCACGGGGCGGTCGCACTCCATGAGCGACAGCGAGGCGATTGTCGAGCGCATCGTCGGCGCGGTGACGACGATGCGCTGCGGACAGGCGTGCAGCGCGAGCGCGAGGGCGAGCGTCAGCATCCTCGGGGCCAGAGTACGCTGCCCCGGCGATGGCAGCGCTGCCGCCGTTCCACGCGAGCGTTGCGCCGGTGACCGCCGCGCAACTCGGCCGTTCGTGGCATCCCGGCTGTCCGGTCGCACCGGCCGGGCTGCGTCGGCTGAGGGTCTCGTACGTCGGCTTCGACGGCCGCGGGCACACGCGGCGAGCTCGTCGTCGAGCAGCGCGCGTGACCGCGCGAGGTGACGGTCGTCTTCCGCCGGCTCTATGCGGCGCGCTTCCCGATCCGCCGGATGCGTCCCGATCGCCCGCTACGGCGGCAGCGACGACCGCTCTGCAGGCTGCCGACAACACCTCGGCGTTCAACTGCCGCGCCGCGGTCGCGCCGGGGCCGGTGCGCTGGTCGGCGCACGCGTACGGCACGGCGATCGACGTCAACGACGTCGAGAACCCGTACATCGTCGGGAGCCGCGTGATCCCGCCCGCCGGCGCGGCGTTCCGCGACCGCTTGCGCGTCCGGGCCGGCATGGCGGTTCCCGGCGGTGTGCTCGTGCGCGCCTTCGCGTCCGTGGGCTGGCTCTGGGGCGGGCGCTGGTCGGGCACGCCCGACTACCAGCACTTCTCCCGATCGGGCGGCTAGGAAGGACGCACGTCCTCGAGCCTGTCGACCTGCGCGAGCTGTGGGAAGAGGCGCCCCCACACGAGTGCAAGCGCGATCGTGATCGCGCCGCCCGCGACGACGGCCGGGACGGCGCCGAGCAATGCCGCGGCCGCGCCCGACTCGAACGCGCCGAGCTCGTTCGAGGCGCCGATGAAGACGCCCTCGACGGCGTTCACCCGTCCTCGCAGGTTGTTCGGAGTGGCGAGCGCGACCGTCGTTAGACGGATGTTCATCGAGAACATGTCGACGAACCCGCTGACCGCGAGCGCCGCGAAGGAGAGCGGGAACCAGCGCGACAGTCCGAAGACCACGATGCTCGCACCGAACGTGCCGACGACGAGCAGCAGCTTGCGCCCGGCGTGCCCGCCGAGCGGCTTGCGCGCCAGCATGATTCCGCCTGCGAGCGCACCGACCGCGGTTGCGCTTCGCAGCACGCCGAGGCCCAGCGGGCCTGTGTGCAGGATCGAGCGCGCGTAGAGCGGTAGCAGCGCGACGGCGCCGCCGAAGAGGACGGCGAACAGGTCGAGGCTGATCGCGCCGAGGAGCACGCGCGACGAGCGGATGAAACGCACGCCCTCGAGCAGGCTCTCGAACGGCGGCCGCCCCGGCGTGATGGCGCGTTCCGGCTGCGTGACGGTGAGCAGGAAGAAGCCCGACGCGAGCAGCAGGATCGCACCGACGGCGTAGACGGTCTCGGGCCGCAGCGAGAAGAGGAGCCCGCCGAGCGCCGGGCCGGCGACGTTCGCCGCCTGGCCGGCAACGGAGCGGAGCGCGAGCGCGCCGGCCAGGAGTTCGGTCGGGACGATCTCGGGCGTCAGCGACCGGCCGGCCGGCGATCCGATTGCGCTCGCGGCGCCGGTGAGCGCTGCGAGGACGAGGAACGGCCAGAGCTGGTGCGCGCCGTGCAGCGTCACGACGAGGAGCAGGCCGACGACGACCGCCTCGGCGAACGCCGCCGTCGAGGCGATCAGCGGGCGCGGCAGGCGGTCGGCGAGCTGACCTGCAGGCAGCGCCAGCAGCAGCGAGCGGCAGGAACTCGGCCAGCCCGATCAGGCCGAGGTCGAAGGCGCTCTGATGGATCGCGTACACCTGCCAGCCGACCGCGACGGAGACCATCTGCGTCCCGAAGCTCGAGCCGAGCATCCCGAGCCACAGGCGGCGGTAGTCGCGGTGATGCAGCGCTGGTGGCAGAGCGAACATGGACAGGCACTCTGCCTTCACAGGTAGTTCCTAGGTTGTGCTCAGGCTCTCCTTGGTTTCGCCCGCGAGTCTGGTGGCAGACATCGATGAGGAGGCCAGGGATGCTTACGAACAGGAATCGCGTGGTCGCGGCGGTCTGCGCCGCGGCTGTCGCCGGAGGGGGTGCGGGGGCCGGCGCGGTCGCGCTGACGCAAAGATCGTCGTCGGGCTCGGACGGCTCGACCGCGACGCCGTCGGCCCAGGTCTCGAACGCGGCGGCGTCGGCGACGCTGTCGGTCGCCGAGATTGCGAAGAAGGCGACCTCCGGGGTGGTCGAGGTGGACGCGACGGGCACAAGTAACCAGTCGCCGTTCCCCGGCTCGAGCTCGCAGTCGGCCGCCGAGGGGACAGGCTTCGTCTACGACTCGAAGGGCGACATCATCACGAACGAGCACGTGGTCGACGGGGCGAGCACCGTGCGCGTCAAGCTCTCGGACGGCTCGACCTACAAGGCGACCGTCGTCGGCACCGACATCTCGAGCGATCTCGCCGTGCTCCACATCGACGCACCGGCATCGAAGCTGAACCCGCTCGCGCTCGGTGACTCGAGCGCGCTCGAGGTCGGCGACGGCGTGGTCGCGATCGGCAACCCGTTCGGGCTCGACAGCACGGTCACCAGCGGCATCGTCAGCGCGGTCAACCGCGAGATCAGCGCGCCCGACGGCACGCCGATCGAGGGTGCGATCCAGACCGACGCCGCGATCAACCACGGCAACTCGGGCGGGCCGCTGTTCAACCTGGCCGGCAAGGTCATGGGCGTGACGTCGCAGATCCAGAGCGATTCGGGCGGCAACGACGGCATCGGCTTCGCGGTCCCGTCGAGCACCGTCAAGAACGTCGCCGACCAGCTGATCGCCGGCGGCACGGTCAAGCACGCGCTGCTCGGCGTGACGATCCAGACGGCGGCGAACGGCGTCGGCGTCGGCACGGTCGAGAGCGGCAGCGGCGCCGAGAAGGCCGGCATCAAGACCGGCGACGTGATCACCGCCGTCGACGGCACCTCGGTCAGCTCCGCGGCGAGGCTGCGGGCGATCATCAGCTCGCACGCACCCGGCGACACGCTGACCCTGACGGTGAAGCGCTCCGGCGAGACGAAGACCTTCAAGGTGACGCTCGGCTCGCGTAGCACGAGCTGAGCGCGTCGCAGAACCCCGGAGTCTGACTCGTGTCCAGACTCGAGTCAGACTCCGGAGTCCACCGCGCGGCCCGTATCCGAGGATCGGTTGCCCGCTTGTTTCCCACTCGTAAGCCAGGTCGGTCCCTGCCTCGCAACACGGGCCCGCACCAGCGATCGGGTATACCGCGTCCCGCTCTCGGCACACCTGCGTCTCAGTTCCGTGTGTCAGACGCAGGCGGTTCATGCGGGGATCGTCGCCGCGGTGCTCAGCGCCGCCGCTTTCGCGCCCGCCGAGCTCGCCGTCACGCGGCAGACGAGGGCATGGCCCGCGTCGTCCTTCGTCACCGTGTAGCCGTTCGAGACCGCGCCCGCGATCGCCACGCACACGCGCCCGTTCGCGTTGCAGCGCAGCCACGCATACGCGAGCGACTCGGGGGCCTGCGTGAACGTGCCGCCCTGGGCGTTCAGCGCCTGGCCGACGGACGGGATGCCGGCGAGCGACGGTGGCGTGCGGACGACGAGGGGGGCGGCCGTCTCCGCCACGACGCCGGCCAGCGACGAGTACGCCGTCGTCGTGCCCGCTGCGTCGGTCGCGCGCACGGTCAGCCCGAGCGTGCCGCCGACGTCGGCGGCGACCTGCGTATACGTCGTGCGGGTGGCGCCGCGAATCGTGCTGCAATGCGCGCCGCCGGCGTCGCAGCGCGACCACTGATACGCGTACGCGAGCGCCCCGCTGCCCGTCCAGAGACCGGCGCCGCCCGTCACCTGCCTCCCCTGCTCGAGGGCCCCGGAGATCGTCGGCCGCGCCACCGCGACCGGCCCCGGCGTGACACGCACCGCCGGGCTCGCGACGCTCAGCACCGACTGCTTCGCTGCGCTGACGACCGCGACCAGCAGATGCCCGCGATCGGCGGCGGCGATCGTGTACGCGTCCCCGTGCGCGCCGGCGATCGGCACGCAGGTGCGACCGTTCGCGTTGCACGCGAGCCAGCGGTACGCGGCTGCCCCGGCCGCCGCGCTCCAGGCGGGCGGTGCGACCGTGAGCGTCTTGCCGACGAGCGCCTCGCCCGCGAGCGCCGGCTGCGCGGTCGCCGCGATCCGCGCATGCCTCGCTGCGACGAGCCCCGCGAGCGAGGCGTACGCCGCAGCCGTGCCGGTCGCATCCGTCGCCCGCACCGTCAGCGCGAGCGTGTGACCCACGTCCGCCTGCACCTCGACGTACGTGTCGCGCGTCGCTCCGTGGATCGAGTTGCAGTGGCCGCCGTTCGCGTCGCACCGCGACCATTGATAGGCGTACGTGATCGTCCCTCGCCCAGTCCAGCTCCCTGGTTTCGCGGCCAGCGTGGCATCCACGCGCAGGGGGCCTGCAACCGTCGGGCGCGCCGTGGCAGTCGGCCCGCTCCCCGCGAGCGAGAGCGAGGTGAGGATCAGCGCGAGGAGCGTCGGCACGTGCCGAACTAGAGTAGGGAAGAGATGAGACAGGTTGCGATCCTCGGTGCGGGCCGGCTCGGCGAGTCGATGCTGCGCGGCATCCTCAGCTCGAACTGGCGGCAGCCCGGCGAGGTCGTCGTCACGAGCCGCCGTCCCGAGCGGCTCGCCGACCTCCAGGAGCGCTTCGGGGTCGAGGGCACGAGCGACAATGCCGCCGCCGTCGACGGCACCGCGCTGGTGATCCTCTCCGTGAAGCCGCAGGACATGCCGGTCGTGCTCGGCGAGATCTCACCTGCGATCTCACCCGCGCAGACGCTGCTCTCGGTGGCCGCCGGCACGACGACGCGATTCATCGAGGGCCACCTTCCGGCGGGCGCGCGCGTCGTCCGCGCGATGCCGAACGCACCTGCACTCGTGCACGAGGGGATCGCCGGGCTGTGCGGGGGCGAGCACGCGCGCGACGAAGACGTTGAGCTCGCTGCGGAGGCGCTCGGCCATCTCGGCGCGGTCGTACGCGTCGACGAGAAGGACATGGATGCCGTCACGGCGCTCTCCGGGTCGGGCCCGGCGTACTTCGCGCTGCTCGCCGAGGCGATGATCGAGGCCGGCCTGCTGCTCGGCCTGAGCCGCGACGTGTCGACGAAGCTCGTCGTGCAGACGATGTTCGGCAGCGCGCTGCTGCTGCGCGACGAGCGGATGCATCCGGTGGAGCTGCGTGAGGCGGTCACCTCGCCGGGCGGCACGACGACGCGCGCGATCCGCGAGCTCGAGCGTTCCGGCGTCCGCGCCGCGTTCCTGAACGCGATCAACGCTGCGACCGAGCGAAGCCGCGAGCTAGCGGACGAGTAGCTCGGCGATCCCGAGGGCTAGCAGCTCCTCGGTTTCGGCGAGCGTGTCACGGCGCAGCTCGGCCGCCTCATGCCTGTCGAGCTCGAACGCACGCACGACCCGCTCGACCGCACGGCCGAGCGTCACGCTCCCGTCGAGCACGGCGACCACCTCGGCCACGTCCGGATCGAGCTCGAATTCGGCATGCGTGCCCTCGTCGAGCACCAGCAGCGTGTCGGGGTCGCGCGAACCGGGCTCGAGGACGCGTTCGACCCGAACGTCGCCCGCGAGCACGACGACCTCGTCGAGCAAGCCGTCCGCGGCGAGCACGTCGAGGCGTGCCTGTGACGCGAACACCCGC
Source organism: uncultured Actinomycetes bacterium (assembly GCA_963819535.1). Classification (GTDB taxonomy): domain Bacteria; phylum Actinomycetota; class Thermoleophilia; order Gaiellales; family Gaiellaceae; genus PALSA-600. The sequence continues at coordinate 706,812 of CAWFWL010000001.1, forward strand.
TCGATCTGCTCACCCGCGAAGTCGACGTCGTCGGCGTCGGCCGAATCGAGGCGGATCGCCTGGCGGTTCCCCGCACGGCGGTGCAGCAGCACGGCGCCTTCGCTGATCCAGCCCACGCCGAGCTCGGCGAAGTACGCGGTCCAGTCGTCGAGGGCAGCGCCGTAAGCCGCCGGGTCGGGCGAGAGATGCTCGTTCCAGCCGGCGGCATGCTCGAGCGGGTCGGCCCCTTCGAGCCCGATCACCCAGGCGTCGCAGCCGTTGCCCTCGAGCCACGGGAGCAGGCGCTCGTCCGGCTCCTCCTCGGTCTCGGCCAGCCAGCTGACGAGCAGGGAGGCGAACCCGTCCAGCCGGAGAGCCGCCGCGCCCTGCTCGACGACCCGCCGGGACAGCTCGTCCGCGGGCAGGCCGCCGTCGCGGTACTGCCAGCGCGACTCCGGCGAGACGACGTAGGGGGCGTTGCACGTGATCAGGTCGAACTGCTCGCCCGCGACCGGGTCGAAGAGGCTGCCGAGCCGCGTCTCGACATTGCCGATCCCGTTCAGCGCGGCGTTGATCTCGGTGAACGCGAGTGCACGGTGGTTGACGTCCGTTGCGACGACGCGATCGCAATGGGCCGCCGCGAGCAGCGCCTGGACGCCGTTACCCGTGCCGACGTCGAGCGCGCGTTCGGCCCGCCGTCGCGGTGTGAGCGCGGCGAGCCAGGAAGCGGTCGGCGTGTACGGCGCGACGAAGCCGACCGGGTCGTCGACGCCTCGGGCAAACCCGTCGAATGCGAGCAACAGCCCCTCGGCCGGGACGACCCTCGCGCGCGGGCGCAGCACCGGGCCCGCCGCCTCGGCGAGCCCGAGTGTCACCAGCGCCTCGGAGCCGGCACGACCCAGCGCCGCCTCGGCGGCGCCGAGTGCGACCGGCAACTGCAGGAGGCACAAGCGCACGACGCTCGCGAGCGGCGAGTCGTCGAGCCGCCGCTCGTGCACCGGCACGTCGGTCGCGTCGGCCCCGGGGCCGTCCTCGCCGAGCAGTTCGACGACCGACTCCTCGCCGTAGCCGGCGGCACGCAGCGCGTCGCCGAGCGCCCGGGCGGCGCCGCGGTCGGCGATCGGGTCGAAGGGTTCGCTGCTCAGGCGCTCAGCGGAACGCGTCGAGGCCGGTGAGCGTGTTGCCGACCACCAGCGTGTGCACCTCGTGCGTGCCCTCGTACGTGAGCACCGACTCGAGGTTGTTGATGTGGCGGATCACCGGGTACTCGAGCGTGATCCCGTTGCCGCCGAGGATCGTGCGCGCCGTCCGTGCGGCTTCGATCGCCCCGCGAACGTTGCCCATCTTGCCGAGGCTGACGTGCTCGGGCTTGAGCGTGCCGGCGTCCTTCATCCGGCCGAGGTGCAGCGCGACGAGCGTGCCGCGGTTCACCTCGAGCGCGATCTCCGCCAGCTTCTGCTGCGTCAGCTGGTAGCCGGCGATCGGCTTGCCGAAGACGATCCGCTCCTTCGCGTAGTCGAGCGCGGATTCGAGGCACGCTCGCGCGGCGCCCTCGGCGCCCCAAACGATCCCGTACCGCGCCTCGTTCAGGCACGACAGCGGCCCGCGCAGCGACGTGACCTCAGGGAAGCGGTTCTCCTCGGGCACGCGCACGTCGCGCAGCACGAGCTCGGAGGTGATCGACGCGCGCAGCGACAGCTTGTGCTTCATCTCGGGCGCCTCGAAGCCTGGGAAGCCCTTCTCGACGAGGAAGCCGTTGATCTGGCCGTCCTCGGTGCGCGCCCATACGACCGCGACGTCGGCGACCGACCCGTTCGTGATCCACATCTTGGCGCCGTTCAGGATCCAGTCGCTGCCGTCGCGCCGCGCGCTCGTGCGCATCGCGCCCGGGTCGGAGCCGGCGTCCGGCTCGGTCAGGCCGAAGCAGCCGAGCTTCTCGCCGGCATGCATCGCGGGCAGCCAGCGCTCCTTCTGCTCGTCGGTGCCCCAGCGCCAGATCGCGTACATCGCGAGGGAGCCCTGGACGGAGACGAAGCTGCGCACGCCGGAATCACCGGCCTCGAGCTCGAGGCACGTCAGCCCGTAGGCGACCGCGCTCGCTCCCGGCAGGCCGTAGCCGTCGAGGTGCATGCCGAACAGGCCGAGCTGGCCCACCTCCTGGGCGAGCTCGCGCGGCAGGATCCCCTGCTCGAACCACTCGCCGATCTCCGGCAGGATCCGCTCCCGCACCCAGGCGCGAACGGTGTCGCGGATCGCTTTCTCCTCCTCGCTGAGGAGCGCGTCGATCGCCAGAAAGTCCAGCGGATCGGTCGTGGGTTGAGCGAGCGTCGTGTGCACGGCGATTCGACCGAACTTGTACCACGGCGCACGGTTCCTCACTTGACTCTGTCTGGCTTGCGCGCGAGTCTCTGTCAGACAGGTTCCGAGGGGTTCACGGCGAATTCCTACGTCGTCAATTCCCGAGAAAGGATCGACATGGAGCAGTTGAAGGGCCTACCGCTGGGCAGGCAGCTCATCCTCGGAGCGGGCGTCTTGCTGTTCATCGACCTGTTCCTGCACTGGCAGAGCGTTGATGTCGGGCCGTTCAGCGTCTCCCGGAATGGCTGGCACGGCTTCCTGGGGTCGTGATCCTCGGCTTGCTGACGATCGCGCTGGTCGCCTGGGTCGCCGTTCGTGCGTTCGGCATCGACATTCCGATCAACGTTCCGGACGGACTCACGTCTCTCGCGCTCGGCGTCCTGATCCTGCTGTTCGCGGTGATCAAGAACCTGAGCGACGACTACTCGACGTTCTGGAGCTACGTCGGGATCGCGCTGGCCGCGATCGTCGCGTACGGCACGTGGCTGATCTTCCAGTCGAGCGGCGAGTCGCTGCCGCAGATGAGCAGCGGCGGCTCGAGCACGCCGAGCAGCCCCACTCCGCCCGATTCGACGGGCAACGACCTCCCCTGACGCTCGCCTGAGGCGTGGCCGCCGTCCGGCGGTCGCGCCTCAGCCTGTGGATGAAAGGTCACACTCTTGTCACCTTGGTTTGGCGTCGAGACGTGGGCCGTACGGCCCCGTCGGTTTGGCTCCGGCTTGGGCGGCTCGCCATCCCACCGATCGACCGCGGCGTCGAGTTGGAGCGGGTGGGGCAGGCGAGCACTTGCGGGGCCGGTGAGCGACGGCTACCGTTCGCCGTGCTGTCGAGCAAGGGAGGGGTGTTGACAATGACTGTGAGCTCTGCCCTCTTCCTCGGCGTCGCCTGACCTCGCCGGCCGGCAGCTTCCTGCACTAGCTCGCTCTGCCGTCTTCGGACAGGCGTCGCCCGACGCGACCTGCTTCCTCGACGAACGGAGCCGAATTGCCCGAACCCGGGTCACACACGATGCGCCTGCACGCACTCGATGCGTGGGTGCGTCGCCCGTCGGTCCTCACGGACGCGGACGGATTGAAGGAGACACTGCTCGCCGGAGCCACGGCGGGCGGAGCGACGGTGCTCGCCGAGCGCTTCTGCGTGTTCCCGAACCACGCCGTCACCGGCGTGCTCGTGCTCGCGCAGTCGCACCTGAGCATCCACACCTGGCCCGAGCTCTCGCTGGCGAACGTCGACCTGCTCTCGTACGGCGACGTGCGCGCGGACGAGGTGCTGCGCGTGATCTGCGAGCGGCTCGACGTCGACCACGCCGACCTGACCTACATCCCGCGTGCCGTCGCCTGACGAGCTGATCGTCGCCGACGTCGCCGCCGCGGTCGGGCTCGCGGAAGGCGAGTCCGGCGTGCGGGCGGTGCTGAGCGTGCTCGCGCGGCTCGAGCCGGTCTCGACCCGGCGCCTCAGCCGGGCCGCCGAGCTGCCGGTCCCGCTTGTCGCCGCGATCTGCGGGGAGCTGCGGAAGCGCGACGTGGTCGCCGGGACGCGGCCCGCCCAGCTGACGCCCGGCGGCCGGAAGCTGTTCGCGGGCGGCGGGCTGGCGCTCGGCGGGCGTGGGGTCTGCAGCGCTTGCGGCGGTCGAGGGCTGGCCGTCCCCGCCCAGCTCCGCCCCGCAGGGCGCGAGGTCGAGAAGGCTGCCGTGCACGCGCCCGTTGCGAGAACCGAGCTCGACCAGTGCCACTGCACGTTCGAGACGAAGCTCCTGCGCGTGCTCGCGCTGCACGACGCCGACGCGCTGGTCGGCCGCCGGATCCTGCTGCTCGGCGACGACGACCTGACCGCGGTGACGCTGGCGGCCGTCGTCCGCCGGCTGGGCTCCGACGCCACCGTGCGCGGGCTCACGGTGCTCGACGCCGACGCAAGGGTCGTCGCATTCGCCCGGGAGAAGCTCCGCAACGCCCCGTTTCCCTCCACGTGCGTGCGGCACGACCTTCGCGAGCCGCTCCCCGCCCACCTCGTCGGCGCGTTCGACACCGTCGTCACCGACCCGCCCTACACGCTCGACGGGGCGCGTCTGTTCCTCTCTCGCGCAGCCGACGCGCTCACCGGAAAGGGCGGCAACGTGCTGTTCTCGTTCGGGTCTCGCCGCCCTGGAGTGTCGTTCGGCGTGCAACGGGCGTTCACGGAGATGGGGTTCGTGATCCGGCGGCTCGAGCGGGACTTCAACGAGTACGTCGGCGCCGGGGTGCTCGGCGGCACGAGCCACCTGTATCACCTGACCGCGAGCAGCGAGCTTCGGCCGGCGATCGCAGGCCGCTTCGACGGCCCGCTCTACACAGCCGAGACGGGCGCCGGCTGAAGCTCGGCCGCCTGCGGCTCGATCGCGCGTCCGAGCGGTGAGTGCGCGAGCAGCCAGAACGCGAGCTCGACCGAGGGCCCGATTCCGAGCGCGAACGCGATCGTCCCCACGCCGACGGTCCCGCCGAGCACGACCCCGACCGCGAGCGCCGACAGCTCGAGCCCCGCGCGCACGACCCCGAGGCGAAACCGCGTGCGGCGGGCGCCGACGACCATCAGCGAGTCGCGCGGGCCCGCGCCGAGCCCCGCGCCGAGGTAGAACGCCGTCCCGACGCCCATCAGCGCGATGCCCGCGGCCAGCAGCCCGATCCGGACGCCGAGCGGGTCGTGGGCGAGGTCCTGCACCGCGTCGAGCGAGGTGTAGAGCTGCACGAGGCTGCCGACGAGCACGGCATTCGCCACCGTCCCGACGCCGACACGCGCGCCGAGGGCCCACGCGCCGGCGAGCACGACGATGCTGACTGCGACCGTGGCCTCGCCGAAGGTCAGCGGCGTGTGGCGGCTGATGCCCTGGTGGAGGACGTCCCACGGCGAGAGACCGAGCCGCGACTCGAGGAGCGCGACCGTCCCGGCGGCGAACAGCGCGAGCCCGACCAGCAGCGACGGAAGGCGAACGCCGAGGCCGCCGCGCACGTGTGGCGTGTCGCGCACCGGCTAAGAGATACCCGAGGCGACGGTCGCGCCGCAGCGCGGCGTCAGGGCGCGTCGATGCAGATGTCGCCGAGCGTGGCCTGCGCGAGCTCGAGGACGTCGCGCGTGGCCAGCCGGAGCGACTGCTCGTGCGTTCCCGCCTCGACCAGCAACTCGTCGCTGCCGCAGAGGCGGATGTCGACCAGCACGGTGTCTCCGCCCGCGAGCACGAACGGGGGGACGGCACCCAGCTCGAACTCGGGATACGCGCCGACGAGCTCCTGCTCGGTCGCCAGCCTGGCGTCTGCCGCGGCGAGCGCGTGCCGGACTTTCCGCAGGTCGAGGCGCGCCGAGGCGGGCAGCACGGCCCGTACGAACCCGTCGGGCGTCACCAGGACGATCGTCTTCGCCACCTGCGACGGCGGGACGGCCAGCACCCGGGCCTCGTCGAGCGCCGAGTCGGTGCGCCGATGAAAGATCAGCTCGTAGGGAACACGCGCCTGCTCGAGCTCGTCGACCAGGATCCAGGGAGGCGCGTACGCGGTCATGGGCTCATCGTCCGCCCGGCCGGCTGTCCGGCCATCCGGATGTTCACCGATCGGCCGACCGCGGATTCGCGGATCCGGGTCAGCGCGGGGGGACGATGTCGGGCGTCGTGTTGAACGACCCGTAGACGTCATGCATGAAGTGCGCGTTCGTGACCATCCGCGAGTCGAGAGTCCGCAGCGTTCGTCGATCGAGCACGAGCGTGAACCACGCGCGCGAGCCTGGGTCGAAGAACGAGACACGGGTCGCCGGGTGCCCCGCGTAGGTCAGGTTGCCGAGGACATGGGCGTCGGTCACCGAGACCCAGAACGGCACCGGCTGGCGGAGCGGTGTCTGGTCGGACGGCTGCCAGGTCGTCGAGCCCGCTTCCCGGTCCCACCGCCGCGAGCCGATCACGATTCCGGCCCCGCCGTTCCGCACCACATAGGCGAGCCGGTCGGGCGCTCGGATGCGCCACGTGCTGACGGTGACGAGCCCGATGCCCGAGCCGAGTGTCTCCGAGAAGCTCAGCGAGTCGAGTCCTCGCCAGACTGCTCCCGCCCGCCGGATCAACGCGGTCGCGCTGCGGGGCGGCCAGGCCGCCGGGAGCGGAACGTGCCAGGCCGCGCCGCCCGGGAGCGCGACGTCGACCGCCCTCGGAGCCGCGCGCGGGCTGAACGTCGCGTGATAGCAACCTGCGCCGCAGGTGACGGCGCCCTTCCGGCTCCCGGCGACCGTGAAGGCGAGCCGCAGGCCCGAGACACCGTTGCCCTGCGTCCCGAGCACGGATGCCTGGACGAGCATCCGACGATCCTGCCCGGGCACCACCGCGAGTGCGACGGCGCGGTCGCCGAGCTGGCGGCTGAACACGGTTGCGTTCGCGGGCGGCGAGGGGAACCTGCTGCTGCCGGCGACGGAGCCGTGAGCGCTCGCCAACGCCCCGACCCCGGCTGCGAGGACGGCCGCACTCGCGCAATGAGCCCACCAACGCACCGGATCACGGTAGCTCGCCCGGGTCGTTCCTCGTGCTCAGGCCACCGTGTTCGGCGGCACGAGGCCGTCGAGCAGCACCGTCCGGAGAGCGTGTACCGCCAGGAGCCCCATCGCCTCGCGGGTCGAACGGGTGGCGCTGCCGAGGTGGGGCGTCAGCACGACGTTCTCCAGCTCGAGCAGGTCGCTCGTCACCTCGGGCTCATGCTCGTAGACATCGAGCGCCGCCCCTGCGATCGAGCCCGTCTGCAGGGCGGCAACCAGCGCACGCTCGTCGACGATCGCGCCGCGCGCCGTGTTGACGAGGACGGCCGTCGGCTTCATCCGCTCGAATGCCGCTGCGTCGATCAGGTGACGCGTCTGCGGTGTCAGCGGGCAGTGGAGGCTGACCACGTCGGCAGTCGCCAGGAGCTCGGTCAGGTCGTCGCCCCGGCCGGCGTAGACCGGGTGTGCGCCGTGCGCCTCCGCGAGCCTGCCGGTCGCCGTTCCGATGCGGCCTGCGCCGACGATCCCGAAGCGCTTCCCCGACAGTCCTTCGCCCAGCATGAAGTCGATCCGGAACAGCCATTCCTTGCGCGCACGGAGGAAGCGGTCGCCTTCGGCGACGCGCCGGAGCAGCGCGAGCGTCAGCGCGATTGCGAGCTCTGCCGTCGCCTCTGTCAGGACGTCGGGTGTGTTCGCGATCCGAACGCCGTGCCGGCGTGCTGCATCGAGGTCGATGTTGTCGACGCCGACGCCGTAGTTCGCGACGATCGCGAGCTGCGGGCCGGCCGCGGCCAGGTACTCGTCGTCGACCCGCGTCGTGAGCATCGCGAGGATCCCGTCCGCTCCCCGTGGGCCGTCGACGAGCACGAACGACTGGCGCAGCTCGGCCTCGACCCGCTCGGGAACGACGCCGGTGACATGGACCCTAGGCTGCGACGCTGCTCCAGCGATCGCGGATGAACGCCGCGCCGTCGCGCGCGAGCTGTTCCTCGCTCTCGAACATGCGCCGCCAGATCCTCGTCGCCGCGGCGAGGTCGGGCAGCGCGTCGCCGAACGCCTCGATCACGATCCAGCCGTCGTAGCCGATCTCGTGCAATCCGGCGAACGTCTCGTCCCAGGCGACCTGGCCCGCGCCCGGTGTCCCCCGGTCGTTCTCGGACGCATGAAAATGGACGAGCACGTCCCGGCAGGCCCGGAGCGCGGCCCGAGGATCCTTCTCCTCGATGTGCGCGTGGAACGTGTCGTACATCATCCGGCAGTTCGGGTGGTCGACCTCGCGGACGAGTGCCGCAGTTTCTGCGGCGCAGTTGATCAGGTACATCTCGAACCGGTTCAGGTACTCGACCACGATCGTCACGTCACGCGTCTGCGCGTGCTCGGCCGCCGCCCGCAGGCTCTCGACCGATCGCTTCCACTCGTCAGGGGTCGGGCCGCTGCCGCTGAAGTAGCCGAGCGGAGCGCCGAGCGGGCCGCAGATCCGCGTCGCGCCGAGCGCCGCGCAGATGTCGACGGCGGCGTTCGTCGCACGGAGACCGCGCTCGCGGACATCGGCGTCCGCGCTGATCGGGCTGTCGTCACCGCTGCGCGCTCCCACGCCCAGCGCTTCGAGTCCGAGGTCGGACAGCCGTCGGCCGAGTTGCTCGTACCCGGCGACGGACTCGGGCGACGTGTCGAAGATCGGCACCTCGATGCCGTCGTAGCCGGTGTCGCGCAGCATCTCGAACACCGCCTGGTACTCGGGTGCGGAGACGTCGGTCGCCCACAACAACATATTCATGCCGAGCTTCACCCGCCGATCCTTTCGCTCGTCGTCGCTGGCGATCCTATGTTGCGAGGGGAGCTGGGCGAACCGTTGCGGCGCGTAATGGTGCTGTTAGGATGTGCCGCAAAAGGTGGGCGTGTGGACGGGTCGCTGCGGACTCGACTCTCGAGCCCTGAATCCACTGCCCAAGGGGGAGGAACGAATGCGTCGCAAAGCGTTTCTTGCAGTTGTTCTGGCGTCCTGCATAGGGTTGCTGGCGGCTGGAGCGGTTGCGTCGTCGGCGATCTTCTCGACGCAGAAGGCCAAGCCGACCGTCATCATCGTCGTTGCAGGAAAGCCCAGCGAGCTCAAGTTCCAGCTTTCCAAGAGCTCGAAACTCAAGGTCGGCACCTACACGTTCAAGGTGACGAACAAGGGCCTCGGCTTCCACACGTTCAAGCTCTGTACGACCCCGGTGAAGACCGCGGCGAAGAACACGTGCGTCGGCAAGGTGACGAAGACGCTCAAGCCGGGCCAGACCGCGTCGTTCACCGTCACGATCAAGAAGGCCGGCAAGTACGAGTACCTCTGCAGCATTCCGGGACACGCAGCCGCCGGGATGAAGGGGCTGATCGGCTTCGGCGTTGCCGTGAAGCCTGCGCCCCCGGTCACGACGTCGCCCACCGACACGACGCCGACCGCCACCGGCCCGCTGACGGCCAACGGCTGCCCGCCTGGAACGCCTCCGGGCACCACCGTCGGGAGCGATGAGGACGGCGACGAAAGCGACGCTGTCGGCAAGGACGACGCAGACGGCTGTCTCTAGCCTCGTCTGCGCGCGGAGAACCACGGGATAAACTGCCGCGATGGCGGGTAGCAAGCTGCGGTCGCTGCCGCTGATCGCGTCGGCCGCGCTTGCCCTGCTGCTCGGGTCCGTCGCAACGACGGCCGGTGCGGCAGCCCCTGCGAAGTGGATCGTCTTCTCGGCCACACAGCCCGGCCAGCACATCGACCAGCTCTTCCGGATCCGCTCGTCGGGCACCGGCCTCAAGCGGCTGACGAAGGGCCAGTTTCCGTCGATCGCCCCCGCCTTCTCGCCCGACGGCAAGCAGGTCGCCTTTGCACGAACCGGTGTCGGGATCGTGACGATGGGCGTCGACGGGAAGGGCGTGCGGCGGCTGACGACGAACGGCCGGGACAGCTTTCCGGCCTGGTCGCCGGACGGCAAACAGATTGCCTTCCTGCGGCCGACCGTGACCTGGGCGGTCTACGTCATGTCGTCATCCGGCGACCATCAGCGTCGGCTCGCGAAGGCCCCGCCGGCCGGGCGGCCGACCTGGAGCTCCGCCGGGCTGCTGGTCCCCACGGCCGGTGACCTCGCGGAGATCGATCCCGGCAACGGGCACGTGCTGAAGTACTTCGGCGCCGAGATCGATGCCGTGTGGGGTCTCAACACCGTCGCGCTCTCCCCCGACGACTCGAGCCTCACCTTCATCGGGGCCGCCGCGCCGGAACCGGGCGACAAAGAGTGTGGAGACAATCAGCCGTGCCAGCGCTTCGCGCTCTACAAACAAGGTCTTCGTCCGAAAGGCAAGCCTCGGCTGCTCGTCAAGAACGTCGGTCCGGCCACGTACTCGCCCGACGGCAAACAACTCGCCTTCATCGCACGGAACACCAAGCTCGACCTCTGGACGCTCGCGACGGGTGCGTCGAGGCGTCTCCCGCTCGGCAGCAACTACGCCACGATCGCCGCGCCTCCGGCGTGGCAACCGTGAGCTTGCCGCGACGACGCGCCGCCGAAGTGGAATGCAAACCGGACCGTGCTAGCCTGATTTGCTTGCGGTCGTCTGCGCTTCTGCTCGTCGCCTCGCTGGCGGCTCTGAGCCTCGCAACGGTCGGATCTGCACGTCCGCAGACGACGAACCCGGGCGGGTACTTCACGGTTCGGGTCGTCGTCACGAAGAGCGCCGTCACGATCAGCCCGAACCATGCCCGCCGTGGACAGATCGGGATCTTTCTCGTCTCCAATCACGCGACGGTTCCGCGCGTGTTCACGCTCGGAGACGTGTCGCTGACGCATCATCGGGGCACCGGCTTCGCGATCAAGCTCGCGCGAAACGAGCAGAAGCGGGTCCTGCTGACCCTCGACTACAGGGGGCCGCTCCCCGCCGCGATCGGCACTGCCAGCAAGACCAAAGTCGTAGGCGCGTTCATCGTCACCTGAGTTGGCGTTTCTGAGCCCACGGCGCCGGGCCGCCCTCGTGCTGGTGGCGTGCGCGCTGGCCGTGGGCGGTGTGATCGCCGCGTTCTTCACCAACGACGTGCACGAGAGCACGGCGACCGCGCCGACGGCTGTGATCACACCGACGATCACGGCGCCGGCCACCACTACGCCTGCGCCGAAACCCGCCCCCGTGGTGACAGACGGAGTGGCGCCGACCACGGGCGACTGGACGCCGATCACCGTCAAGCGACCGAAGGTCCCGGTCATCGGAGGCGGGATCCCCGTCGACGTCGACCCGACGACGTCGCGGAGCGACTTCTCAACGACGCTCTATCGTCTCGGCCCCGACCGCTATCGCCTGACGATCTTCAACACCTCGACCCTCGGCGCGATCACCTCGCTCCAGTGGTATCCACCGATCGGGGTGCGAATCCTCAAGGTGCTCGGGAGCAGTACAGGCCACTGCACGCTCACAGGACTCGCGGGCTTCGGCGGCAATCAGTTCCCCGCGCTCGTCCTGTATCCGAACATCCTCTGCGAGCAGCTCGATCTGAACGCAGCGACCTGCATCTGCCGGGGAGACGGGGGCGCTGTGGCGATCTCGTTCGTCAGCAACAAGGTCGTCCCTGTGGACGGAGGCGACCTCAGGCTGCGCACGGCTGACGTCGCGTTCGACCGCATCCCCGTGTCACCGACCGCGTCGCCCAGCGTGCGGCACGTCAGGCGGACCGTCACCGCGACCGTGGGCTCCGGCGGCCTCAGCGGAGCCGAACGGGCAGCGGCGCAAACCGCCCTGGACGCACTGCAGGACTCGAACATCTCGCTCCAGCTCGCGACGATCACCACCCGCTGGGCCCAGAACAGCCCGGCCACGTGCCGGGTCGGCCTCGCCTCGCGGAGCCCGAACAGGTTCAAGGTGTATCTCTTCTGGGTTCCGTGGCTCGCCGCCGAGCCGTACATCTGGCTCAACATGGACCTGACGGGCGATCCGCGGACGGGCACGTACTCGCTCGGAACCACTCAACCCGTCCTGCCGGGCGGCAGGCTGACCAGGAACGGCCGCAAGGTGAATCGACTCTCGGTCGACACCACGCTGCTCTCCCGGTACGGGCCGGAACAGGCCAGGAAGGGGCGCGAGCTCATGGTTGCCCACGCAGGCGACGTGCTGACACGGCCAGGCGCAGCGTGCGAGGTGCTGAAGAACGGGAGCCTCAGGCTTCTCCCGAGCTAGCAGCGATCAAGATTCCTGCACCGTCGCGCTACTCTGAGCCGTGATGAGGCGGGGTTGCAACCGTGCCCTCAGGGCGGCCTTCCTCGTCCTGGTGTCCGGACTGGTCTTTGCGTCGGTGTTGGGTTCGGGCGCCGCCGCGACCGGTCGGCAGAAGCTGACCATCTACAGCGTTGCGACCGGGCTGCAGTACATCAACACAGCCGACGATCGGGCTCGCGGGCACGTCAACAACCCTCTCGACAGCACCGCGAACAAGCTGGCGCCGAAGAGCGCCGGTAGAAAAGGGCCATTCGCCGGTGACATCGCCGTGTACGCCTTGCGGCTGTACCGCGACTCCGATCTGACGCGCGGAGCGGGCTCGGCTGTCTACACCTGTTACTTCAACTACGACCGGCACGCACTCTGCCAGGCGTACTACAAGCTGAAGGCCGGAGGCACGCTCGTCGCGTCCGGGCCTGTGGACTTCAAGGTCTCGAAGTTCACGATCGTCGTCAGCGGTGGCACGAAGGCGTACCTCGGCCTTCGCGGCGAGGCCGACGCGACCGCCGCTCCTGGCAGCGCTCAGAAGATCGACTTCGAGTTGATCCGGTGAGCCGCACGCTGGCACCGCGGCGTCTGGTCGCAGCCACCGCCGCTCTCGCGGTCTCGCTCCCGGTGCTGCCTGCGTGGGGGGCGCCGCCGCCGTCGTCGCGGGAGCTCACGGTCTACGCGGTTCCGGCGACGGTGCAGTTCATGAACCACGCCGACGACCGGCTCCGTGGAATGAGCACCAACCCCTTCAAGCTCAAGGCGCAAACGGTGATCCTCGGCAAGGGTGGGAAGGAGAAGGGGAATGGCCCCTTCCCGGGCGACGACATCCTCTACGGCTTCAAGCTCTTTGCCGATTCGAAGCGCACCAGGCCGATCGGGTCGGCGCTCTTCACCTGCTACTACGAGTTCGTCAAGCGTGCGACCTGCGACTCGTACTTCGACCTCGCCCAGGGTCTCCTGCTCGCATCGGGGCAGGTGCCGTTCGGGGGCACCCACTTCTCGCTCGGAGTCACCGGCGGGACGCGCACGTACTTCGGCGCGCTGGGGCAGGCGGACTCGGCTCCGGGTGCTGGGAACACACAGAGGTTCAACCTCCACGTGACCGGGCTGGGCAAGTGACACGGAGCCGTTGCGCAGTGCTGCTGGCGGTCGCTGTGACTGGCGACGCTCGCCGGTTGCGGCCACAAGGTGCACCAGGCTTCTCGAACCGCCGCGAAAAACACACCGACGCCGGCGACGCCGAGCAGCTCGTTCGTCGTGTACGCGAAGGCCAAGCGAGCGCAGTTCGTCAACCACGCCGACGACCGCGAGCGCGGCGACAAGCTGCATTCGTTCAATGCAGACACGCTTCAACCACCTCCGAACGCCAACTCCGGCAAGAAGGGCGCTCGGGCCGGCGACAACGCGCTCGTGGCTCTCACGCTGTATGCCGACCGCGACCTCACGCGGGTCGTCGGCAGTGCAACCTACTCGTGCACGTTCAACTTCGGTCAGGAAGCGACCTGCGACGGCCAGTTCTCACTCCACGGCGGAAGCATCAGTGCGCTCGGCCCCGCGAAGCTCGACGGCAGCGAGATCGTCCTGGCGGTGACCGGCGGCACCGGCGGGTACGTGGGCGCGCACGGCCAGGTGACGTCGACTTCGCTGAGTGCCGCGAAGAGCACGCAGGTCTTTCGCTTCGAGCTCGTGTAGACGGCGAGCGTCGGGGCTCAGCAGCGAGTCGTCGTCTTCCGCCCGTTCGGGCAGATGCTGCCGAACCAGCCGACGTTCTCGAGCTTCGCGCCGGCCAGGTTCGCCTTCGAGAGATCCGCGCCCATGACGGTCGCGCCGTGCAGGTTTGCACCGGAGAGATTCGCGCCGATCAGATAGGCGCCGTTCAGGGTCGCGTTGACGAGCACGGCTCCCTTCAGGTTCGCGTGACTCAGATTCGCCCCGACCAGCGCCGCCGTGTTGAGGGTCGCGCCGGCGAGATTGGCACCCTCGAGATTCGCCCCGGCGAGGTTGGCCAGCCCCAGGTTCGCGTGCGCCAGGTTTGCGCCCACCAGGCTTGCGCCCTCGAGGTTCACGCGGACGAGATTGGCTCCCGAGAGATTTGCGTGGGCGAGGTTCGCCCCGTTGCCGGTCGCTCGTGAGAGGTTCGCATCATTCGCGACGGCTCCCACGAGGCTCGTAAAGGTCAGGTTCGTCTCGTCCAGGCGCGCCCGCGTGAGCTTCGCGCGCGCCAGGTTGGCCGTGGCCAGGTTTGCCCCGGTGAGCTTGGCGCCGGTCAGGTTCGCGCCCGCCAGGTCGGCGTTCCGCAGGTCGGTCCGAGCGAGGTTTCTCCCGGTCAGGTTGCCGTGCGGGCAGGAGGTCCACCCGTGCTTCGGCGCGACCTTGCACGCCGACCCCGCCGAGTGGGTCGCGGCCGGTGCCACACCGGAAAGGGCGACCGCCACGACGAGCGGAACGATCCAAAGAGATGCTCGCCGCACGACCGCGAACCCTATCCCGTCCGCGTCGGCGGGGCTCGCGCCCCGACTCGCACGACCGGGTCCGCGCGTTTGACCTCGTCCGAGACCGCGGAGTATAGTTTCGGCGCTCAATCAATCTCGCCAACCCCCGGGCAGCTCTCCAGCCGTCGTTCGCAGGCTTCGTGGTTCTGCGGGCGCTCCCTAACGGCTCCCGCGGGCATCGCGTCAACAGGGAGGAACTCGATTGCATCGCTTTCGTTGGCCAACAGGCGTAGCCGTACTGACACTGCTGGTGGCGTTTGGAATCGTGACCACCGGCGCATCGTCACAGCGCGCGGCGACCAAGACCATCACCCCCTCACCTCCCTGGACGGCGGCGCAGCTGAGCGCCCCTGCCGGGGCTGACTGGCACGAGTACTACGGGAGCCTGAACGGCAACCGTTACTCGTCCTTGAACCAGATCACGACATCGAACGTCAGCTCGCTCAAGCAGGTCTGGCAGATCAGCCTCGGCACCTGCTCGGCGGCGATCATCGCCGGCGAGCCCGGTGATTCCAGGCGCTTCGAACGGGGCGACGAACAACCCGACCAACTGCGGTTCGATGGAGTCGAACCCGGTCGCGGTCGACGGTGTGCTCTACACCATCGCCGCTCCGGTCGGCAAGGTCTTCGCAATCGATGCGGCGACCGGAAACGTCATCTGGACCTACACGCCCTCCTACGCAGGCGAGATCCTCAACAACGGTCGCCAGTTCAGCCCGGGCAGCGGTGGACGTCTGCCGGGCGTCGCAGTCGGCGAAGGCAAGGTCTTCTTCGGCCTGCAGGACGGCCGCGTCATCGCGTTGGATCAGACCAGCGGACAGCAGGTCTGGGAGACGTCTGTCGGGTCGTACAAGAACAACGCGAAGGTCTCCAACGCTCCGATCTACGTCAACGGCATGCTTCTCGTCGGCGACGGCTCGGGCGACAGCGGCGGCAACAGCCCGTCGATCCAGGCGTTCAGGGCCGCGAACGGCGCACGGATCTGGTCCTGGAGCCCGATCCCGTCGCCCGGTCAGCCCGGCTCCAAGACCTGGACGAACGACGGCAAGGGCGGGAACGGCAGCTCGCTCTACGGCGGCGGGTCGTTCTGGGAGTCCCCGGTCGTCGACACCTCCCGCAGCACGGTGATCGTCGGCACGGGCAACCCGGAACCGTGGAACTCGCGCGGCCCGGGCATGAACCTCTACACCGACTCGATCGTCGCGCTGAACCTCTACACGGGTCAGCTCAAGTGGTACTTCCAGCAGGTGCACCACGACCTGTGGGACTCGGACCTGCCGAACAACGGAGTCCTGTTCAACGGCAAGTTCAAGGTCGGCGGCAAGACCGTCACGCGTCCTGCCGTCGCCTACGTGAACAAGGTCGGCATGACCTTCGTGCTCGACCGCGAGACCGGCAAGCCGCTGATCCCGGTCAAGGAGACGCCCGTTCCGCAGAGCAAGGCGGACGGTGTCAACACCTGGCCGACGCAGCCGGTCCCGGCAACGCAGAACGTGCTGTTCAACCCGGTCGGCAAGGACGGGATCCCGTGCACGACGCCGACAGCGGCGACGAGCTCCGGCGTTCCGTACGCCACGGCGACCGCGCCTGACGGCAAGCCGTACAAGATCGGGTGTGCATACACGTTCTACGACACGACGCAGTACACCGTCACGCCGTTCGAGATGATGGACTGGCCCGCGAGCTCCTACAGCCCGCAGACGCATTCCATGATCACCTGCGGTGTCACCGGTCGCGCAACGGCCATGGAGCAGATCCCGGCCGCGCAGCAGGTCCCGAGCTCGTTCGGTGGCCTTGGTGCAAACCGTCTCGGAGTTGGTGACGGCTCCACGCCGATCAGCAACTCGGGCAACTTCACGTCGCTCAACGTCGAGACCGGCAAGTACACGTACCACCAGCACTGGCCGGCAATCTGCTACTCCGGCTCGGCGAACACCGCCGGTGGATTGACGTTCGTCGGCCACTTCGGCACCGGAGACGGGTCGAAGGGCGACGGGTACCTCGAGGCAGTGGACACGAAGACGGGCAAGTCGCTCTGGCAGTCGGCGCCGATGCCGTATCCGGTGGCATCCGCTCCGATCGTCTACAGCGTCAACGGCAAGGAGTACGTGACGGTCGAGGTCGGTGGCGCAGGCCACAACGACGTCACTCGTCCGTTCGGTCTCCTCGACCCGCGGCGTGTTCGCGGCGACTACGTCTACACGTTCGCGCTGTCGTAGGCGAACTCAGGTGCAAGAGGCGGTGGCTCCCTGCGAAGGGGGCCACCGCCTCTTTGCGTTTCCGGGGCGCGTAGCCTCCGGAGCGGAATGGTGAGCGTGGCCCGCATGACCCGGCGTCGAGGTGAGATCTCGCCCGGCCTGTTGGCGCTGTGCGCGATCGTCGGGATCCTGGTCGTCCTGCCGATCGCGATCATCGCCTTGCAGGCCTTCGAGGGAGGTACCTCTGCGATCGCGGACGCCCTCGGCGCGTCGTCGTCGCGCACGCTGCTGATCCATACCGTGCTGGTGTCAGTGGTCGCGACGCCCGTCTGCGGCGTGATCGGCGTCGGCGCCGCCTGGCTCGTCGAGCGGACGCGACTTCCCGGGCGACGGCTCTGGGCGCTGCTCCTGGTCGCACCGCTGACGGTGCCGCTCTTCGTCACGAGCTACGCGTGGGCGACGTTGGGTGTCGCGCTGCAGGGATTCCTCGGCGCGGCGGGGATCATCGCGTTCTCGTACTACCCGATCGTCTTTCTGCTCGTCGCCGTTGCGCTGCGCGGGCTCGATCCGGCGCTCGAAGACTCCGCGCGCTCGCTCGGGCTCAACCCGCGTCAGGTCTTCTTCCGTGTGATCCTGCCGCAGCTGCGCCCGGCGCTGCTCGGCGGCCTGTTGCTCGTGGCCCTCGATGCGCTCGTCGAGTTCGACGCCTTCGTGGCGCTCCGGTTTCAGACGTTCTCGCTGGACGTCTACGCGCAGTATCGATTGGGTTTCAGCACGTCCGGCGCCGCCGCGCTGTCGTTCTTCTCGATCGTCCTCTGCCTCGGGCTGCTGTTTGGCGAGGCGTGGCTGCGGGGTGACGCGAACTACACCAGGGTCAGCCGCGGCGCTCGCAGACCGCCCGTTCGCTACGAGCTCGGCCGCTGGACGTTGCCGGTGCTGGCAAGCCTTGCCGGCGTGGTCGCGGTCGGCGTCGGCATCCCGGTCGGGATGCTCGTCCGGTGGTTCACGGAGAGCAGCAGCGCCGCGCTCTCGAACGCGACGGGAAACCTCCAGTTCGTCTGGCCTGCCAGCCGCACGACGATTCTGCTCGGTGTCTCCACCGCCCTGGTGGCGCTGCTACTGGCGCTGCCTGTCGCGTTGCTCGCGGTCCGGCACGGGGGGCGCTTCGCCAGGCTGGTCGAACGGTCGACGTACCTCTCCTTCGCGCTGCCCGATCTCGTGGGGGCGATCGCGCTGTCCTACGGAGCCGTCCACTACGCACGGTTCCTCTACGGCAGCTTCGCGCTGATCGTGTTCGCCGAGGCGATCCTGTTCGTGCCGTTTGCGGTCGTCGCGATGCGAGCAACCCTCGGGCAGATCGAGCCCGTTCTCGAGGACTCCTCGCGTGCGCTCGGTGCCGGCCCGTTTGCGACCTTCCGCCGGGTGACGATGCCGCTTGCGCGTCCCGGTGTGCTGGCGGCGATCGTGCTCGTCTTCGCATTTTCCCTCGGTGACCTCGCGACCGCGCAGGTGCTTCTGCCGCTCGATCTGTACACACTGGGAACCGAGTTCCAGGCCAACAGCGGAACGGTTGCGTTCGCGAGCGCCGCCCCGTTCGCGGCCGTCCTGATCGTGCTGGCGATGGCCGCCGCCTATGTGCTCATGAGCAGTTTCGGCACGGTGCGCGCCTTCACGGACGACGACCGTGGCTGAACTGCGTTGCACGTCACTGGCCAAGTCCTACGGGACGCGAGCCGTCCTGCACGATCTCGACCTCGTCGTCCGAGAGGGAACCCTGACCGCGATCCTGGGCGCTTCCGGCAGCGGCAAGACGACGCTCCTGCGCCTGATCATCGGCTTCATCGCGCCGGACCGCGGCACGATCGAGGTCGACGGAAGCGTCGTGGGCGCCGCAGGGGGTCCACACATCGCTCCCGACAAGCGGGAGATCGGCTACGTCGCCCAGGAAGGCGCACTGTTCCCGCATCTGACGGTCGCCGAGAACGTCGGGTTCGGCCTCTCGCGCGAGGCGCGAAAGAACGGAGCGCGAACGACCGAGGCGCTCGAGCTCGTCGGGCTCGGCTCGGGGTACGCCGCCAGGCGGCCGCACGAGCTCTCCGGTGGCGAGCAGCGCCGCGTCGGGCTCGCCAGAGCGCTCGCACCGAAGCCGCGCGTCGTGCTGCTCGACGAGCCGTTCTCCGGCCTCGATGCGAACCTGCGAGGTGAGACACGCGAGGCGGTGACGAGAGCGTTGGCCGCAGAGGGCACGACGGCGGTGCTCGTCACCCACGACCAGGCCGAGGCGCTGTCGATGGGGCACGAGGTCGCAGTTCTGCGCTCGGGACGGCTTGCGCAGACGGCGTCCCCGACCGTCCTCTACCGCGCACCGATCGATCTCGATGTCGCGCGCTTCGTGGGCGACGCCGTCATTGTCCCCGGAACCGCCAGTTCCGGCGTCGTCGACTGCGTGCTCGGACGCCTCTCCACCCCGAGCCTCGCTGTCGTTGGCAAGGTGGAGGTGATGATCCGGCCCGAGCAGATCCGGCTCGTCGCTTCCGGGACGGAGCTCGGCGTTCCCGCGGAGGTGGTCGGCCACGACTACTACGGCCCGGACAGCGTGGTGCAGCTGCGGCTCCGCGACGGTGCTCCGATTCCGCTCTCGGCCCGCACCTTCGACGTCGCCGTCCCCGGCGCGGGCGACGTCGTCGGCGTCGTCGTCTCCGGGCCGGTCGCGGTCTACCCGGTGCAGGAACCCGGTTGATGCGTCTCGGCTCGATGCTCGCGCTTGCCGCCTGCTGCGCGGGCCTCGCCGCCGGCTGCGGCGGCGGCTCGGGGGACTCCTCGATCACGCTCTACAACGGCCAGCACACCGAGCTGACGAGCCTGCTCGCCGCCGCGTTCGAGAAGTCGACCGGTGTCAACGTGCGGATCCGGACGAACGACTCCGCGGTGCTGGCCGACCAGATCATCCAGGAGGGCGGCGCCTCGCCGGCGGACGTCTACATCGCGGAGAACTCGCCCGAGCTGATGGAGCTGCAGCGGCGCGGGCTTCTCGCCCGGCTGCCCGAGTCGATCCTCAGCCAGGCTCCCGGCAGCGACAGCTCGCCGGCGGGGAACTGGGTCGGCATGGCCTTGCGGGTCAGCAGCCTCGTGTACGACCCCGCGCGTGTGTCGCGGTCGCAGCTGCCTGCATCGATTCTCGAGTTCGCGCAGCCGGAGTGGAAAGGGAAGATCGCGGTCGCTCCGACGGACTCCGACTTCCCGCCGCTCGTCGGCGCCGTGATCGGCACGCACGGGGAGGCGGCGGCGCGCGACTGGCTCGCCGGCCTGAAGCGCAACGCGCGGGTCTACCAGGACGAGGAGGCGGTTGTGGCCGCCGTCAACCGCGGCGACGTGAGGAGCGGCGTGATCAACTCCTACTACTGGTACCGCCTGCAGCTCGAGCTGGGCAAGGACGCCATCCACAGCGCGCTCTACTACTTCTCGCCCGACGACGTCGGTGCGGTCGTCAACATCTCCGGGGCGACCGTGCTCGAGTCGAGCAAGCAGCGGAAGAACGCAGAGCGCTTCGTCGGCTTCCTCGTCAGCAAAGCCGGCCAGCGGATCATTGCGGGCAGCGACGACTACGAATATCCGGTCCGCGGCGACGTCGCGCCCAGCGGGGTGCTCCCTGCCGCTCGCGAGCATCGGGCATACCTCGCTCGACGTCACCTCGCTCGGCAACGGTGAGCTCGCCGCCCGGCTGATCCGGCAGGTCGGGTTGATCTAGCCGCCGGTCAGCACCGAGGCCGCCGTGACGATTCCGCGGAGACGCTCGATCTCCACCGTCTGGGACGCCAGCGGCAGGCTCAGCGGGATTGCGCTGCCGAACTTCCACAACGCGATCTGAACCGTGCCCAGCCTGGAGCCCGGGAGCACGGCCTGCAGCTGCGAGACGCGTCCCGTTCCGTCGACTCCGGCCTCGATCCGCACCAGCGAGCCTGCGTTCGTCGCGTGGAGCGCGGCAAGCTCATGCTGCATCGCGCGACGGAGCGCTCCCGCCGTGCTCGACGCCGCCGCTCGTTCCAGGTCGACCGACACGACGTACTCGGTGAACGGCACGTGATCGACGACTCGCTGACCAGAAGCCGATGCCGACACCGCTCCCGACGCGAGCTCCTCGAGCAGCAGCTGCGGATTCATGCCCTCCACGACGAGGGCGAGCGACGAAGTCGTCGAGCTCGCCGGTTGCGAGCCGGCGAATCTCGCGGAGACCCAGAGGTCGCCCGCCGGCAGGGCCGTGCTCACCATGGGCCTGACCCACAGTCTTCTCGGCAGGAAGACGAAATAGGCGGTCCCGGGCGCCCGGCCGTCGAGCGCGGGAACCTTGAGCGCTTCGTACCCGAGTCCTTTCGGAAACGAGAACTCGCCGCGGCCGATGATCGGCCCGGGGTTCCCGCCGAACAGTCGCGTGTCCGTCAACGTCAGGGTCGACTGCGCTGTCAGCGTCAGCGTGTTCGTCGCGGCCTTGCGAACGGCATGCAACGGGTCTGCGCTGCCCCCGCAGCCGGCGAGCCCCAGGAGCGCCGACACCGCCGTGACGATCGAGAAGCGAAGCGTCCGGTCACCCAAGCGAGCGCAAGTCTAGCCCTCGCTCCTTCCAGTAGGGTCGTGCCGATGAATGGGACCCCGGAGAAGATCGTCTGCGTCGGTCTGAACTATCGCGACCATGCCGAGGAGCAGGGCACCGCGCTGCCGGAGCGCCCGCTGCTCTTCGCCAAATGGCCGAATACGCTGATCGGCGACGGCGACGCGATCGTGATTCCTGCGATCTCACAGAACGTCGACTACGAGGCCGAGCTCGGCGTCGTGATCGGACGCCGCGCGAGGGGAGTCTCGGTCGAGGACGCCCTCGAGCACGTCCGCGGCTACGTCGTCGCGAACGACGTCTCGGGCCGCGACCTGCAATTCGCAGACGGGCAGTGGGTCCGCGGCAAGTCGCTCGACACGTTCCTGCCCGTCGGCGCGGCTGGTGCCTGCGAGCGACGTCCCGGATCCGCAGGTGCTCGCGATTCGCGCCGTGCTGAACGGCGAGGTGATGCAGGACTCGAACACGTCGAACATGATCTTCGGCGTCTCCGAGATCGTCTCGTTCGTCTCGCAGGCGATCACGCTCGAGCCGGGCGACCTGATCATCACCGGCACGCCCGCCGGCGTGGGCGCGTTCCGCGAGCCGCCGGTCTGGCTGCGGCCGGGCGACGAGATCACGATCGAGATCGAGGGCGTCGGCTCGATCACGAACCCCGTCACCGCCGGCTGACGGTCACCAACTACCGAGGGAGGCGCGAGTGTCGTTCGTTCTCGTTGTGCGCATGAAGTGCAAGGCGGGGTCCGAGGAGCAGGCGCTCGAGGTGGCGCGAGAGCTCGCCGAAGCCTCTCGCTCGGAGCCCGGTTGCGAGTCGTACATCCCCTGCCGCGACAGCGAGGATCCGGGTGCGCTGCTGATCTTCGAGGCGTACCGCGACAAGGCGGCGTTCGAGGAGCACGGTGCGACCGAGCACTTCAAGCGGCTGGCGGTCGAGGGGCTCTTTCCGCTGATGGAGTCGCGCGAGCGCACGTTCTACGAGACGCTCTAGCCGTTCTTGAGGCGGGCGCCGTTCCTCGTCGCGCTGTTCCTCGCGGCGCTCGCCCTGCGACCGCAGCTCGTCGGCATCGGGCCGCTTCTGCCCGCAGTTCAGGACGACCTCGACGTCACCCATGCCGTCGCGGGTCTCCTCGGCACGATCCCCGTGCTCTGCATGGGGCTCTTCGCGCCGCCCGCGCCGTTCCTGTCGGGGCGCATCGGTCCGCGCCTCGCGATCGCCGCCGCGCTGGCGCTGATCGGGCTGTTCGGCGTCGTGCGCGCCGTTGCGCCGGGCGCGGTCGCGGTGATCGCGCTGACGTTTCCCGTCGGAGTCGGGATGGGGCTCGCCGGGGCGATGCTGCCCGTGGCGGTCAAGCAGCGCTTCGCCGACCGGCCGGGCTTCGCGACGGCCGTCTACACGTCCGGGATCACGATCGGCTCGGCGGTCGCGGCGACGGTCGCGGTCCCGCTGGCGAACGTCGCGGGAGGGTGGCGGACGCCGCTGCTCGTCTTCGGAGCCGTCTCGACGGTGCTCGCCGCAGTCTGGCTCTGGCTGACGCGCAGCGAGCTGCCGCACGAGCGCGTCGACCTCCGGCCGCTACGGCTGCCGCTCCGGCGGCCGATCGCCTGGCGTCTCGTCGCAGCGTTCTTCCTCATGTCGTCCGTGTTCTACGGCCTGAACGCGTGGCTCCCCGACTCGTACGTCGAGCGTGGCTGGAGCGAGAGCTCGGCCGGTGGGCTGCTCGCCGTGCTGAACACGGTCACGATCCCCGTCGGCTTCGCCGTCGCGTGGGCGGCGGACCACTGGTGGACGCGACGGGTCTGGCTCGCGGGGGCGGCGGTGCTGCAGCTGGTCGCGCTGCTCGGTGTGACGCTGCTGCCCGGTGGGGGATGGGCGTGGGCGGTGCTGCTCGGTGTCGCGATCGGGCCGCTCTTCCCGCTCACGATGACGTTGCCGCTCGACGTCGCCGAGCACCCGGCCGAGGTCGCGGCGCTCGCCGGGATGATGCTCGGCGTCGGCTACACGCTCTCCGCGACGTCGCCGTTGCTGCTCGGTGCCCTTCGCGACGCGACCGGCGGGTTCGACGCAGTGCTCTGGGCGCTCGTCGTCGTCGGCGCGTTGCTGGTGGTCGTCGACTCGTCGTTCAGCCCGGCGCGGCTCGCCGCCGAGCGTCAGGGATCGACGTAGACGGTGACGATCTCGGTGTAGAACTCGACCGCCGCACGGCCTTGCTCGTGCGGGCCGAAGCCGCTCGACTTGATCCCGCCGAACGGGACGTGCACCTCGGCGCCCGCAGTCTGCGAGTTGACGTGGATCAGACCCGCCTGCGCCTCGTTCTGGAATCGCGTGGCGGTCGCGAGATTCGACGTGAAGATGGCGGTCGAGAGCCCGAACTCGACGGCGTTCGCGCGCGCCAGTGCCTCGTCCAGGTCGTCGAACCGGTAGAGCGACGCGACCGGGCCGAAGACCTCCTCGCAGGAGAGGAAGGCATCGTCGGCAACGCCTTCGAACACGGTCGGCGGGATGAGGAAGCCGTCGGGGTCGGTGCGCTCCCCGCCGGTCAGCACGGTGCCCCCGTCGCGCTTGCCGCGCTCGATCGCCTCGACGATCTCGTCGAACTGGGAGGCGTTGACGATCGGCCCGACCTCGACGTCGGGATCGAGCGGGTCGCCGACACGGCCGCGCTCGATCCGCTCGAGCAGTGCCGAGCGGAACGTGTCGTAGACCGGAGCCTGCACGTAGATGCGCCGTGTGGCGGTGCACTTCTGCCCGGCCGACCAGAAGGCCCCGGCGTACGCGGCCTCGACCGCGCGCCCGAGGTCGGCGTCGGCCATCACGATCAGCGGGTTGTGGCCGCCGAGCTCCAGCTGGACGCGCTTGCCGGTGCGCGTCGCCTCGTCGCGCACGCCGTGGCCTGTCGCCACCGAGCCGGTGAACGAGATCGCCCGCACGCGCGGATCGCGCACGAGCGCGGCGCCGACCGTCGACCCACGACCCGTGAGGATGTTCAGCACGCCGTCGGGCAGCTCGGCCTCGGCAAACGCCTCGGCGACGTGCAGGCCGGTGCGCGGCGCTTCGTACGCGAGCTTGAACACGACCGTGTTGCCGTAGATCAGCGCCGGCGCGAGCTTCCAGACGGGGATCGCGATCGGGAAGTTCCAGGGCGTGATCAGCGCGACGACACCGAGCGGGCGCCGCCGTGTCGAGACCTGAGCGCCGCTGGCCGACTGCTCGAAATGCTCGCCGACCGCGCGGAACGCCTCGCCGGCGGCATAGCGCAGGATCTGCGCGGCGCGCGCGGTCTCGCCCCGCGCCTCGCGAAGCGGCTTGCCCATCTCCGTCGACATGTCGCGCGCGATCTCTTCGACGCGCGCCTCGAGCGCGGCAGCGGCGGCGTTCAAGTAGTGCCCGCGCGTTGCGAGTGGTGAGCCCGCCCAGCCCGCGAAGGCCGCCTCGGCTGCCGCGACCGCAGCCTTTGCGTCCTCTTCGGCGGAGGCCGAGAACTCGCCGACGATCTCGGACGGGCGCATCGGATTCGTCTTCGTGTACGTCTCGCCCGAGGCCGACGGCACCCAGGTGCCGCCGATGTAGTTGAGACCGGCGGCGCGAGGCGGTGCGTCGAGGATGTCGCTCACGCCGCCACCGTACCGATCACCGTGTTCGCGAGCACGCCGATTCCCTCGATCTCGATCTCGACCACGTGGCCGACGGCGAGCGTGTACTCGTCGGGCGGCACGATGCCCGTGCCGGTCAGCAGGACCGAGCCCGGCGGGATCGGGTTGTCCCGGACGACCCAGGCGACCAGCTCGCGCGGCGAGCGCTTCAGCTTCGAGGTCGAGGTCGCTCCCGCGAACAGCTCTCGGCCGTCGCCGTCCGAGATGCGCATGCTGATCGCGAGCGGTGCCTCCCAGTCGGACGGGACGTACAGCGCCGGGCCGATCGCGCAGGCGCCCGCGAAAATCTTGGCCTGGGGGATGTAGAGGGGGTTCGCGCCCTCGATGTCTCGGCTCGAGACGTCGTTGCCGATCGTGTAGGCCGCGCGGCTCGCCGTCCTCGCCGATCACCACGCCGAGCTCCGGCTCCGGCACGGTCCAGCGCGAGTCGCTGCGCACGCGAATGCCGCCGCCGGGGCCGACCGTGCGGCGCATGCCGGCGTCCTTCAGGAAGAGCTCGGGCCGGTCGGCGTCGTAGACGAGCGCGTACACGTCGCGCGCGTCGGTCTCGGCCTCCTCGAGCCGGGCGTCGCGGCTGCGCTCGTACGTCACGCCGGCGCACCAGATCTCCGGCGCCGCGACGGGGGCGAGCAGCTGGAGGTCGGCGAGCGCGACGGTCGCTTCGGTGCTGCCTTCGCCGCGCAGGGCCGCGAGCGGATCGTCGTGGTCGAGCAGGTGGACGCGGTCGTCCTCGACGCGGCCGACGCGCGGGCCGCTCGAGGTGAGCGACGCGGACGAGCCGGGTCAATACGTCGCCCGTCCGCCGGAGATGTCGAAGCACGCGGCGGTCGAGAACGTCATCTCCTCGCTCGCGAGCCAGCAGATCAGCGAGGCGACCTCGTTCGGCTCGCCGATGCGATCGAGCGGGATGCGTGCGGTCATGTACCCGATGTGCTCCGCGGAGATCTGCGCGAGGATCGGCGTGTTGATCACCGCGGGCGCGATGCAGTTGACGAGGATGCCGGTGTCGGCGACGTCCTTGCCGATCGCCTTCGTCAGTCGCGATCACGGCGCCCTTCGACGAGGAGTAGGCGCCGGCCATCGGGTTGCCTTCCTTGCCGGCGATCGACGCGACGTTGACGATGCGGCCGTAGCCGTGCTCCTGCATCTTCGGGATCGCCGCGCGGTTCGCATAGAAGACGCCGTTCAGGTTGATCGCGTGCACGCGCTCCCACTCGTCGTCGGTGACGTCGACCGTGTGCAGCGAGTCGCCTCCGACTCCGGCTGCGCAGACGAGCACGTCGAGGCGCGGCAGCGCGCCGACCGCCGCCTCGAGCTGGCGCGAGTCGCGCACGTCGTCGCCGTTCGCGAGGTCGAACACGTGCACGTCGGCGCCGCCGGCGCTCGGAGCCGCTCGGCCGCGGCGGCGCCGATCCCGCTCGCGCCGCCCGTGACGAGCGCGACCGGCCTTCGAATCCGTAGTGGTTGGCCATGGTGCATTTCTATACGGTCTCGGACGTGGCCTTCGATCCGCTGCTCGACTACCCGCTCGGGCGCGAGGCGGCCGGATCAGGTGAGGACGCCCGGCGGGCTGACCCTCGACGAGCTGACGTGCACGGGGACGCGCGTCGAGGCCGACGAGCTGCGCGCGACGCCGCGAGACGCTGCGCCTGCAGGCCGAGGTCGCCGCTGCCGCAGGCCGCGCCGAGCTCGCTGCGAACTTCCGGCGTGCTGCCGAGCTGGCGGTGCTGCCCGACGAGACGATCCTGGCCGTCTACACCGCGCTTCGGCCGGCGCGCTCGAGCGCCGCGGAGCTGGAGGAGTGGGCGGTGCGGCTCGACGGCTGGGACGCGCCGCTCACCGCGGCGTTCGTGCGCGAGGCGCGCGACGTGTACACCGCTGCGAGGCCTGCTTGCCGACTGAGCCGTCTGCGCGGTTCGCAGGCGCGCGCCGAGCGCGAGCTCCGCCGTGAGGTGCTGATCGAGCCACTCGCCGAGCTCGGGCTCGTCGCGTTCGACGGCCCGAACGACCCGGCAGCCGTCGCTGCAGATCGAGGACGGCGCTCGTCGTCGAGCTCGACGGCCGGAGGCGCGAGGACTGGGACGCACTCGACCACTTCATCGCGCGGTCCGGGATCGATGTCGAGGTGCGCGCGCGAGGCGGCGGCGCTCGACGACGCGGAGATCGCGCGGCGGCTCGTCGACGTCGACGTGCCGCGCGCCGAGCTCGTCCGTCTCTCGCGCGGCCTGACGCCGGCGCGGCTCGCCCGCGTGGTCGCGATGCTCGACCCGGTCGAGCTGATGTTCGCGATGAAGAAGCTGCGCGCGCGCCGTGCTCCGGCGAACCAGGCTCACGTGACGAACCTGAAGGAGAACCCGGCGCTGCTCGCCGCGGATGCCGGCGAGGCGGCGGCGCGCGGCTTCGCCGAGCTGGAGACGACCGTCGGTGTATCGCGCTACGCGCCGCTGAATGCGATCGCGATCCTCGTCGGCGGGCAGACGGGCCGGTCCGGGAGTCCTCACGCAGTGCGCCGTCGAGGAGCGGCTCAACCTCCGCCTCGCGATCCTCGGGCTCGTCACCTATGCCGAGACGCTGTCGGTGTACGGCACCGAGGCGGTGTTCGTCGACGGCGACGACACGCCGTGGTCGAAGGCGTTCCTCGCCTCGGCGTACGCGTCGCGCGGGATCAAGGTGCGGTTCACCTCGGGCGGCGGCTCCGAGGCGCTGATGGGCGAGTCGGAGGGCAAGTCGATGCTCTACCTGGAGGCGCGATGCCTCTCGCTCGTGCGCGCGGCCGGCTCGCAGGGCGTGCAGAACGGGTCGATCTCGTGCATCGCGCTCGCGCTCTCGGTGCCCGGCGGCACGCGCGAGGTGCTGGCCGAGAACGTGCTCGCCGCGTGGCTCGACCTCGAGGTCGCGTCCGGCAACGACGCGATCGCGAGCCATTCCGAGATCCGCAAGACGGCGAAGCTGATGGGGCAGTTCCTGCCGGGCACCGACTTCGTCACGTCCGGCTACTCGTCGATGCCGCGCTACGACAACATGTTCGGCGGCGGCAACTACGACTCGCACGACTACGACGAGTGGCTGACGATGCAGCGCGACTGGCAGGTCGACGCCGGGATCGAGCCGCTCGACGAGGCAGCCGCTGGTCGCGGTGCGCGAGCGCGGCCGCGCGGGCCGTGCAGGCGGTCTTCGCCGAGCTGCGGCTTCCCGCGCGATCAGCGACGAGGAGGTTCGAGCTCGCCGCGACCTGCCTCGACTCGCGCGACCTACCCGACCGCGACCGCTCGGCCGACGTGCTCGCGGGCGACCGCGTGCTGGCCGAGGGCATCAGCGGCCTCGACGTCGCCCGGGCCCTCGAGCGGCGCGGCTTCGCCGACGCTGCCGACGGCGTGTTCGACGATGCAGCGGCAGCGCGTGGCCGCGGACTACCTGCAGACCGCGGCGATCATCGACGCCGGACGGTCTCGTCAGCTCGGCGGTCAACGACGGCAATCGACTACACGCGGGCCCGGTACCGGCTACCGGCTCGAGGGCGAGCGCTGGCGAGCGACTGCAGCAGCTGCCGCACG
Source organism: uncultured Actinomycetes bacterium (assembly GCA_963819535.1). Taxonomy (GTDB): domain Bacteria; phylum Actinomycetota; class Thermoleophilia; order Gaiellales; family Gaiellaceae; genus PALSA-600. The sequence goes on from CAWFWL010000001.1 coordinate 735,355, forward strand.
CGATCGACGCCCGGCTGCTCGGCGCGGCGCCGCGGGGCGGCCCGCTGGTCGAGGAGACTGGGCCGGCGGCCGCCGGGAGCTGCGCGCCGACGAGGTCGTGATCGCGGTCGGGCCGGCGTTCGGTGACGCGCTCGGCGAGACGATCAACGGGCTCGGCGCACGCCGAGGTGCTCGGCGCGCTCCTCGACGGCGTACGGGCTGCCGGCGGCGCGCCGCGCATCGTGCGCGTGCGGCGAAGCGCCGACGTCGCGTTCATCGGCCACGACGGCGCGATGTCTGTCGGGGTCGGGGATCGCGATCGGCATCCAGTCGAAGGGCACGACGCTGATCCACCGCGCCGACCTGCAGCCGCTCGACAACCTCGAGCTGTTCGGCATGGCGCCGCTCGCTGACGCTCGACTCGTACCGTCAGATCGGCCGCAACGCCGCCGGCTATGCGCTCGGCCGCCCGGTCGCCCCGGTGCCGACGGTGCTCGACAACTACGCGCGCGCGAAGCTGATCGTGCGGACGACGCTGCTGCATGCGCGCGAGGCCGCCGAGGTCGTGCGCGGCGCCGGCCCGGTCGAGCTCGTGGCCGTGCGCAGGCCGTCTCAGTCTGACTGGAGTCAGACCAACCGGGTCACGCTGCCGCGTGTGCTCAGGCCTCGCTCGCGTCGTCCCAGGGCTTGCCGTTTCGGCCCCAGCGATGGGCGTCGTGGCCCTCGACGATCACCCACGTGTGCTCGCGCAGCTCCGGCGCCTCGAGCGTCTCGAGCAGCGCGTCGGTGAGGCTCGCGATCAGCCGCGACTCGAGCTCCGGCGTCAGCCGGCGCTCGAACAGCTCGACGCGGACGAGCGGCACTCAGCTCGCCACGTGCTGCGCGCCGCCGTCGGGGCCGAGCACGAGGTCGAGGTCCGGTCGGGCACGTGGTCGAGCGGCACCGGCGAGAGCGCCTCCATGAACGTGACGCCGTTCTCCGAGTGAGCTTGTGGTGCAGGCCGCGGTTGACGACGACGACGTCGCCCGGAGACGAGCGTCGTCGTGTCGTCCTCGATCGTCATCTCGACTTCGCCTTCGAGGATGAACATCACCTGCTCGGTGTCGTCGTGCTTGTGCCACGGCACCTGCTTGCCGGGCGCGTACGTGCACGCGGCAGAGCAGCACCTGCTCGCCGCCGATCGCATGCAGCCGTCACTCCGTCGACGAACTCCCACGAGTCGCGGCCGTTCCAGGTGCGGAACGGCGCGACTCCGTGCTCAGGCATCGACATCGAAGTAAGCCCGCGCCGCCGTTCGCCGAGACCGTCCGCACCGAGAGATTCTCGTCGAAGACGACGCGCTTGCCGTCGCGGCGCGGCTCCCGTCTTCTCGGCGAGCGCGGCGAGCACGCGGTCGGGCGTCGCCGGCATCTCCGTGATCCAGACGCCGACCGCGTCGTAGATCGCGTTCGCGATCGCCGGCGGCTGCGCGTTGTTGGCCATCTCGCCGATCGCCTTGGCGCCGAACGGCCCGTCCTCGGACGGGTTCTCGATGATCACGTTGTCGAGCTCCGGGAGATCCTCGCAGCGCCGGCGCCGAGGTACGCGCCGAACTGGCCGCCGCGGTGCTCGACCGACGGGTAGTACGGGTAGCTGCTCTCGAGCAGCCCGAGGCCGAGCCCCATGATCGCGCCGCCCTCGATCTGACCCTCGACGAGGGTCGGGTTGATCGCCCGCCCGACGTCGTAGACCTGCACCATCTTGCTCGACGACGACCTCGCCCGTCTCGTCGTCGACCTCGACCTCCGCGACGCACGCGGCGTACGAGATCGCCGAGTGCGGCTCGATCTCGACCTGCCCGGTCGCGTCGTCGACGTCGGCGAACGGCTTCAGCGCCGTCGACGAGCCGCTGATCAGCTCGCCGTAGTTGTAGGTCGCCGCACCGGCGACGTCGGCGACGTTGATCCGCTTCTGCGGCGCACCGCGCGCGATCACCTCGCCGTCCTCGATCTCGAGGTCGGTCGGCGTCGATCTCGAGCTCCTTCGACGCGATGTCGAGGATCCGCTCGCGCACCTTCTCGGCCGCGAGGCGCACGGCGTTGCCGCCGATGAACGTGCCGCGCGAGGCGAACGTCCCGGTGCAGACGGCCGACGAGTCGGTGTTCGTGTTGTCCATCGTCACCCAGTCGTAGGGGACGCCGAGCGCGTCGGCGACGATCTGCGTGTGCACGGTCTTCGACCCCTGGCCGATGTCGACCGTGCCCGAGAACACGTCGACGCGGCCGTCCGGCTTCAGCTTGATCCACGCCTGGCTCGGGTCGCCGTTCTGGTTCATGCCGGTCGGGTACTCGATCGTCGCGAATCCACGGCCACGATGCTTTGCCATCAGGCGCCCTCTCCGTTGAGGTTCTGCTGGGCGACGAGGTGCTCCGGCAGCAGCTCGCCGGAGCGCGGCTCCGGTGTCATCGCCCGGTACGACGCGGCGCAGCTCGACACCGACGCGCTCGGCCGCCGCGAGCGTCACCGGCACGGTCGACGGGTCCTTGAGCACGACGCCGTTCCCGCTCGTGTCGCCGACACGGTTCGCGTTCTTCAGCCGCAGCTCCCACGGATCGATGCCCGAGCACGTCGGCAATGCGGTTCATGTGCGTCTCGACCGCGAACGACACCGACGTGACGCCGAACCCGCGCATCGCCGTCGTCGGCACACGGTTCGTGAAGACGACGAAGCCGTCGAAGCGCAGGTTCGGGATCGTGTACGCGCCGGAGTGGTGGAACGCGTGCTTCGTCAGCCCGTACGGCGAGAAGCGCGCGTACGCGCCCGAGTCGTGCAGCGTCAGCGTTCGGCGGCCGAGGATCCAGCCGTCCTTCGTCACCGCATCGGCGAGCTCGATGTGCCAGGGCGCGCGGGTAGACGAGGCGAGGAACTCCTCCTCACGCGTCCAGCGCCACTTGACCGGCCGTCCGCACTTCAGCGCGAGCAGCGCGCAGATCGTCTCGGACGCGGTGTCGACCTTGCCGCCGAAGCCGCCGCCGACCGTGCCGCCGACGAACTTGAGCTTGTTCAGCGGCACCTGCAGATGCGCGGCGACGACGCCCATCGAGAAGTACATCGCCTGCGTGCAGGAGTAGATCGTGAGACGGCCGTTCGCCTCCGGCACCGCGAGTGCGACCTGCGTCTCCAGCGGCATCTGCTCGATCGCCTGCGGGCGATAGACGCCCTCGACGATCGTGTCGGCCTCGTCGAACGCGCGGTCGATGTCGCCCTTGCGCACGCGGCGGTGGTTGTACGGGCCGTAGTGCGGATAGACGTTGCCCCACTGGTGGATCTTCGGCGCGTCCGCATCGAGCGCCTGGCGGATGTCGTAGAGCGCAGGGCGCTCCTCGAAGCTCGACCTCGATCGCCTCGACGGCCTCGCGGGCCGCCGCCTCGGACTCGGCAGCCACGGCCGCGATCGGCTGGCCGAGGTAGCGGACGTCGTCCTCGGCGAGCAGCGGCTCGTCGGCGGGCACGCCGAGCCCCTCGAGGTGCCCGTAGACGTTCTTCGGCACGTCGCGGTGCGTGACGACCGCGTACACGCCCTTCATCTGCTCGGCCTTGCTCGTGTCGAGCGACGCGATGCCTGCGTGGTGGTGCGGCGAGCGGAGCGCCTTCACCCACAGGGTCTTGCCGACGCGGACGTCGTCGACGTACTGCGTGCGGCCGGTGACGTGGCCGACGCCGTCGTAGCGGGGAAGGCGTGCGCCGACGGCCTTCATGCCGGCACCTCCTGCCCGACCTCGCCGCGCGACGCGGCGATCACCGCGTCGACGATCTTCACGTACCCCGTGCAGCGGCAGTAGTGGCCGCCGAGCGCCTCGAGCACGTCGCTACGGTCGACCTCGCCGCCCGCGCGGTCGATCAGTGCCGTCGCGGCGAGCACCATCCCCGGCGTGCAGAAACCGCACTGGGCCGCGTAGTGCTCGTAGAACGCCGTCTGCACCGCGGAGAGCGATCCGGGAGCACCGAGACCTTCGACCGTCGTGATCGTCGCACCGTCGACGGTCACGACCGCCGTCAGGCATGAGCGGCGCGGCTCGCCGTCGATCAGAACCGTGCATGTGCCGCACCCGCCCTGCTGGCAGCCGGCCTTCGGGCTCGTGATGTCGAGCTCGTCGCGGAGGACGTGGAGGAGCGGCGTCAGCGGCGCGCTGACGATGTCCTGCTCGACGCCGTTGACGATCAGCTTCATGCGCGCTCCAGTTGGTCGAGGGCTTCACGGACGAGCTTCGGCAGGACGCGGCTGCGGTAGGCGCCGGAGGCGACGGCGTCGTCGACCGGCGCAAGATCCTTCAGCACGTCGCTCGCGTCGCGGCTCTGTTCGACGGTCCGGCAGCGCACCGCGACGGGGCCGACGCCGCTGACGCCGATCCGCAGGTCGCTGCCGTCGGCGCGCGAGCACGCGACGACGCCGGCGATCGCGTACGAGTGTGCGTGACGCCGGCGCAGACCGGTGCCGCCCGTGCGCCGGTCGAAGCGGTCGTAGCTGACCTCGAGCACGAGCCTGCCGGCGCGGTCGCCGCTCAAGAAATCCTCGACGGGCTCCGTGCGCTCGCCGCCGGCGCCCGCTCGAGCGGACGGACGCCCCGAGCGCGATCAGCGGCGCGCCCAGGTCGCCGCGCTGCGCGTCGAGTGCGGCTGCCGCGGCGATGTTGCCCCCGACGGTCGCACCGCGGCGCACCTCGCCGTCCGCGATGTAGCCCGCGACGCGCGCGAGGATGCTCTCGGACGACGCGGCCAGCGCGGCGATCGAGACCATCGCGCCGATCGTGACGCGGGCGTCGCCGACCGTGAGCTCGTCGAGCCCGGAGCGATGGAGCAGCAGGGCCCGCGCGGGCTTCACACGGCCCGCGGCGATCTCGGGCAGCAGGATCGTCCCGCCCGCGAAGACGGTGATGCCCGCGCCGTCGCCGTAGAGGGAGACCGCCTCGTCGGCGGTTGTCGGAACGAGGACGTCGGCGGTCATGCGCCGATTCTAAGCGGACGCCGAACAAAAGCGCGAGGAAGATCGGTGCGCGTTCAACTACGCTGGCCGTAATGGGGTTCGCGTCGATCGACGAGCTCGAGTCCGCACTCACCGGCGCGTCGTACCTCGCCGACCGTGGTCTCGCGACCGCGCTCTACCTCTCGCTCACGCTCGAGAAGCCGCTGCTCCTGGAGGGCGAGGCCGGTGTCGGGAAGACCGAGGCGGCCAAGGCGGTGGCGGCCGCGCTCGGCGCTCCGTTGATCCGCCTGCAGTGCTACGAGGGTCTCGACATCTCGCACGCGGTCTACGAGTGGAACTACGCGCGGCAGCTACTCCACATCCGCGCCGCCCAGGCGGGCACGGTCGACGAGGCCGAGCTCTTCGGCCGTGAGTTCCTGATCCGGCGGCCCGTGCTCGAGGCGATCGAGTCGGACGAGCGCGTCGTGCTCCTGATCGACGAGATCGACCGCGCCGACGAGGAGTTCGAGGCGTTCCTGCTCGAGGTGCTCTCCGACTTCCAGGTCACGGTGCCGGAGCTCGGCACGATCGCAGCGCGGCAGCGCCCCTACGTGATCCTCACCTCGAACCGCACGCGCGAGCTGCACGACGCCCTCAAACGCCGCTGCCTCTACCACTGGATCGACCACCCCTCGGTCGAACGCGAGATCAGGATCGTCGAGCTGCGCGTGCCCGGGGTCCCGGATCGCCTCGCCCAGGAGGCCGCGCGGTTCGCAGCCGAGCTCCGATCGCTCGATCTGCAGAAGCCGCCCGGTCTCGCGGAGACGATCGACTGGGTACAGGCACTGACCGCGCTGGGCCAGCAGGAGCTCGACGTCGAGAACGTCCAGGCGACGCTCGGCTCGCTGCTCAAGTACCACGAGGACGTGCTCGCGATCCGCGACGAGGCGCTCGCCGGGCTCGTCGCCACGGTCCGTGACTGACGTCACCGACGCCCGGCCGCCGCACGCGGTCGTGCGACACGTCGTCTTCTTCGGCCGGGTCCTCCGCGAAGGGGGCCTCGAGGTGGGACCGCGCCGGATCGCGGATGCGCTGCGCGGGCTCGACGCGGTCGACCTCGGACGCCAGGAGGACGTCTACTGGACGCTTCGCCAGTCGCTGGTCGCGCGCCGCGAGGATCTCGAGACGTTCGATCGTGCGTTCGACGCGTGGTTTCTCCGGGTCGCGAATCGATCCGCAGCGCGCGAGGCCGAGCCGTCCCGCAAGCCGGGACAACGGCGCAAAGGAGGCGTGCCGGGGCCTGGCCCGGAGCTCGACGGACGCGAGCTCGAGGTCGGGGCGTTCAGCCGCGACGAGCTGCTGCGGACGCGGGACTTCGCCGCCATGACCGCCGAGGAGTTCGCGCGCGCCCGGGTGCTGATCAGGCAGATCGCCGTCGCCCGGCCACGGCGGCGCACGCACCGCATGCGGCGCGATCGCCGCGGCAGCGCTCTCGACGTGCGGGCGCTCGTCCGCGCGTCGCTCGCAACGGGCGGCGACCCGGTCGAGCGGGCGTACCGCAGCCGCGCCCAGGCCCCGCGCAAGCTCGTGCTCCTGCTCGACATCTCCGGCTCGATGGAGGCGTACTCCCGCGCGTTGCTGCTGTATCTGCACGCCGCCCGCGGCTCGGGGCGCGGTGTCGAGACGTTCGCCTTCGGGACCCGGCTCTCGCGCCTGACGACGGAGCTCGGGACCCGCGACCCCGAGTCGGCCCTCGCGGCTGCGGCGAAGCGGGTGATCGACTGGTCGGGCGGCACGCGCATCGGCGAGTCGCTCAAGCAGTACAACGACGAGTGGGGGCGCCGGGCGCTGACGCGCGGCGCGGTCGTCGTCATCCTCTCGGATGGCTGCGAGCGCGGCAATCCTGACCTGGTCGCCTCCGAGATGGCTCGCCTCGCGCGCCAGGCGTTCGCCGTCGTCTGGGTGAACCCGCTCAAGGGGCACCCGGACTACGAGCCGCTCGCCGGCGGGATGCGCGCGGCCTCCACCTACGTCGACCGCTTCGTTTCGGGCCACGATCTCGCGAGCCTCGAGGCGCTCGGTACAGTCCTCGGCGGCATCGAGCGGAGGCATGCAGCGTGAAGGAGATCGTCGACGAGGTCGAGCGGTGGCGGCAGCGGGGTGAGAAGGTCGCGATCGCGACCGTCGTCGCCACCCGCCGCTCGGCGCCGCGGCCGATCGGTGCGAAGTTCGCGGTCTCCGAGCGGGGCGAGATGTGCGGTTCCGTGTCGGGCGGCTGTGTCGAGAGCGACGTCGCCGTGCAGGCCCGTGAGGTGATGGCCTCCGGCGAGCCGCGGCTCTTGAGCTACGGGATCAGCGACGACCAGGCGCTCGGTGTCGGCCTTCCGTGCGGCGGGGAGATCGACGTCTTTCTCGAGCGCCTGGATTGAGCTCCGAGCTCACCGACGCCCTGCTCTCGCTCGCACACGGCGAAGAGCGCGCGGTGCTGTTCACGGTCGTCGAGGGCGACCGCGAGGTCGGGCGCAAGCTGCTCGTCCTCACCGAGCGCGGCGAGGTCGTCGGGGACGACACGCTCGGGCTGGCACCGCTTGCCGAGGAGGTGAGGCGCAACGGGCTGCTCGACCACCAGGGCCTGAAGGTCTTCGCCGAGGTGTTCGGGCCGCCGCCGCGTCTGGTCGTCGTCGGGGCGGTCGACACCGCCGAAGCGCTGTGTGCGGCCGCCAAGGCGCTCGGCTGGCACACGGTCTGCGTCGACGCCCGCGCGCTCTACGCGACGCCGGCCCGGATGCCGAGCGCCGACGAGATCGTCGTCGAGTGGCCCGAAGCCGCCTTCGAGCAGATCGTGCTCGACCGCGACACCGCCGTCGTCGTGCTCACGCACGACGACAAGTTCGACATCCCTGCGCTCGACGCGGCGTTGCGCAGCGACGCGTTCTACGTCGGTGCGCTCGGAAGCCGCCGCGCGCAGGCGAAGCGGCGTGAGCGGCTGCTCGGGGCCGGTGTGACCACGGCGCAGCTCGACCGGCTGCGAGGGCCTGCCGGGCTCGACATCGGCGCCGAGACGCCGGCCGAGACGGCTGTCTCGATCCTCGCCGAGCTGCTCGCGCTGCGGGCAGGCCGGCTCGGCGGCGCGCTCCGCGAGTCGGCGGCGCGCATCCACGTCGAGCGCTAGACGGACTCCCGCGCAGGCTGTTACGTTCGTCGCCGGGTCCAGTTACGACGAGCAAAGGAGCGACGGTGCCTGTCGCGGTGCAATCCGAGAAGGTGCGCGAACTGGTCGACGAGAACGCGGAGGTCGAGCAGATCGCGACGGGGTTCACGTTCACCGAAGGGCCGATCTGGATGGCGGACGGCTCCTTGCATTTCAGCGACATGCCGGGCGACAAGCGCCGGCGCTGGCACCCCGACGAAGGCGTGCAGGTGCTGCGCGACCCCAGCAACAAGTGCAACGGGATGACACGCGACGCGCACGGCAACCTCCTCGTCTGCGAGCACGTCACGAGCTCGCTCGTCCGCGAATCGCCCGACGGCGGGCGCGAGACGCTTGCCTCCCACTGGGGCGAGCTCGAGCTGAACAGCCCCAACGACGTGATCGTGGCCTCCGACGGCTCGATCCTCTTCACCGACCCCACCTACGGCCGCATGCCGGGCTTCGGCCTCGAGCGCGAGCAGGAGCTCGACTTCCAGGGCGTCTACCGGCTGCCGGCGGACGGCGGCGCGCTCGAGCTGCTGATCGACGACTTCGCCCAGCCGAACGGGTTGTGCTTCTCGCCCGACGAGTCGCTCCTCTACATCAACGACACCGTGCACGCACACATCCGCGTCTTCGACGTCGGCCCGGGCCACAGCCTCTCGAACGGGCGGGTCTTCGCGTCCGGGATCGGGACGGGCGACCTCGCGTCAGGTGAGCTCGTCGACGGGATGAAGCTCGACGAGCGCGGCAACGTGTACGTCACCGGCCCCAGGGGCGTCTGGATCTTCGCGCCCGGCGGCGAGCAGCTCGGCGTGATCCAGGTGCCGGAGAACGTCGGCAACGTGAACTGGGGCGACGACGACTGGCAGACGCTCTACATCCCGGCCTCGACCTCCGTCTACCGCGTGCGGATGAAGGTCGGCGGCAACAAGCTCGGCTACATGAACTAGAGAGGGGCGACGTGGACAGCATCGACCCGAAGACGACCGCGATGGTCATCCAGGACATGCAGAACGACGTGATCATCGCGGGCGGCGCCTTCGCCGACTCGGGCGCACCCGCCCACGCGACGAGCCAGAACGCCGTCGAGAACGTCAAGGGGCTTGCCGCCGCCGCGCGCGCGGCAGGCGTGCCCGTGATCCACATCTGGTACATCGTCGAGGACGGCTCGCCCGGGCTGAAGCAGAACGCGCCGCTCTTCGAGGGCGTCAAGAGCGCGAACGCGCTCGTTCGTGGCACGTGGGGCGCAGCGCCTGCAGACGGCCTCGAGCCGCAGCCGGGCGACCACGTCGTCGAGAAGATGCGGATGAACGGCTTCTACGAGACCCGGCTCGACATCCTGCTGCGCGGCCTCGGCGTCGAGACGCTCGTGATCACCGGCGCATGGACGAACATGTCGATCGAGCACACTGCACGGCATGCGGCCGATGCGGGCTATCGCGCCGTTGTCGCCTCCGACGGCACGTCGACCGTCGACGACGAGTGGCAGCACGCGGCCCTGAACTATGCGATGCAGAACGTCGCGACCGTCGCGACGTGCGCCGAGATCGCCGAGGCGCTGGGCGCCTGACGCTGCCTATGATCCGGCGGTGACGACCGTCGCCGACCTGCCGCTGCTCGAGCTCGAATCGGACTCGGGTGAGACGTTTCGGGTCGACGATCCGGCGACCGGCGAGCTGGTGCGCGAGGTGCCCCGCATGGGCGCCGCCGAGACGACCCGCGCGCTTCGGGCGGCCGCCGATGCGCTGCCGGCGTGGCGCGGGCTGCTCGCCAAGGAGCGCGCCAGGATCATGCGCCGCTGGTCGGACCTGATGCTCGAGAACCTCGAGCCGCTCGCCCGCCTGCTGACGACCGAGCAGGGCAAGCCCGTGGCCGAGTCGCGCGTCGAGATCGAGTACGCGGCGTCGTTCCTCGAATGGTTCGGCGAGGAGGCGAAGCGCGTGTACGGCGACACGATCCCCACGTACCTGCACGACCGCCGCATCGTCGTCACGAAGGAGCCGGTCGGCGTCACCGCCGGGATCACGCCCTGGAACTTTCCCGCGGCGATGGTGACCCGCAAGGCCGCGCCGGCGCTCGGCGCAGGCTGCACGATGGTGCTGAAGCCGGCCGAGCAGACGCCCCTCTCGGCACTGGCGGTCGCGAAGCTCGGCGAGGAGGCCGGCCTGCCGCCGGGTGTGCTCGGCATCGTCACCGGCAGCGCCGAGGATGCGCCCGAGATCGGCCGCACGCTCACGTCGTCGCCGCTCGTCCGGAAGCTCGGCTTCACCGGCTCGACCGAGGTCGGGAAGCTGCTGATGGCGCAGTGCGCGGCGCAGATCAAGAAGGTCTCGCTCGAGCTCGGCGGCAACGCGCCGTTCATCGTCTTCGACGACGCCGACCTCGACGCCGCCGTGCAGGGTGCGCTCACCTGCAAGTTCCGCAACTCCGGCCAGACGTGCATCTCCGCGAACCGGATCTACGTGCAGGCCCCCGTCTACGACGAGTTCGTGGCGCGGCTGGTCGACACGGCGTCGGCGCTCAAGGTCGGCTCCGGCCTCGACCCCGAGACGAGGGTCGGCCCGCTGATCGAGCAGCAGGCGATCGACAAGGTCCAACGCCACGTCGCCGACGCGCTCGACCGAGGCGGCGAGCTGCTCACCGGCGGCGAAGCATCTCGGCGGCCTCTTCTACGCCCCGACGGTGATCACGGGCGTGACCGCGGAAGCGGCGATGGCGTGCGAAGAGACGTTCGGCCCCGTCGCCGGGATCGCCCGCTTCACGACCGAGGACGAGGTGATCGGACTGGCCAACGACACGCCCTACGGCCTCGCCGGCTACTTCTACAGCCGCGACATGGGGCGGATCTGGCGCGTCTCGGAAGGGCTCGAGTACGGGATCCTGGGCATCAACACCGGCGTCATCTCGACCGAGGTGGCGCCGTTCGGCGGCGTCAAGGAGTCCGGCATCGGGCGCGAGGGCTCGAAGTACGGGATCGAGGAGTGGCTCGAGATCAAGTACCTCTGCATGGGCGGGATAGACACGTGATCGTCGAGCAGCGCGACTACCAGGTCTACCCCGGGCAAGCTGAACGAGGTCGTGCCGCCTGTACGAGACCGAGGGCATCGAGCTGCAGCTCCGTCATCTCGGCCAGTTCGTCGGCGCCTTCACGACCGACGTCGGGGTGCTGCCCACGTACACGCACCTGTGGGCGTACGCGAACTACGCCGACCGGGAGGCGCGCCGCGCGAACCTGCAGGCCGACGAGCGGTGGCGCGAGTTCCTGACGCGCCTGCAGCCGTTGCTGCACACGCAGCAGAACCGGATCATGGTCCCGACGTCGTTCTCGCCGCTCCGCTGATGCAGGGAAAGGTCGCGATCGTCACGGGGGCGGCGCAAGGGATCGGACGCGCGATCGCCGAGGGGCTCTCGGCCGCCGGTGCCCGGATCGTCGATAGCCGACCTGAACGGTGCGGAGGACGCAGCCGAAGCGTTCCCCGAGGGCGTCGGGATCACCACCGACGTGTCGAACGAGGCCGACGTGCAGCGTCTGGTCGACGAGACCCTCGAGCGCTGCGGCACGGTCGACGTGCTCGTCAACAACGCAGGGCTCTACGCGTCGCTCGAGATGCGCCCGTTCGAGCAGATCCCGCTCGAGGAATGGCGGCAGGTGATGGACGTCAACGTCGCCTCGATGTTCCTGATGTGCAAGGCGGTCGTGCCCGTGATGCGCGAGCGCGGCGGCGGCAAGATCGTGAACATCTCGTCCGGGACGCCGTTTCGCGGCGTGCCGTTCCTGTTGCACTACGTCACGTCGAAGGGTGCGATCGTCGCCTTCACGCGGGCGCTCGCGAAGGAGCTCGGCAAGGACAACGTGCTCGTCAACTGCGTCGCGCCCGGCTTCACGATGTCGGCAGGCGTCGCGGCGCATCCCGAAGTGATCGAGAAGCTCCGCGACGTCTCGGTCGCCGCCCGCACGATTCAGCGCGACCAGTTGCCGGAGGACGTCGTCGGCGCGGTCGTGTTCCTGTGCGGCCCCGGCTCCGACTTCATCACCGGCCAGTCGATCGTGATCGACGGCGGCCAGACCTTCCATTGATCCTGCAGCTGACGGATCATCCCGAGGGCGTCGAGACCGGCCCGGGCGACCACGTCGTCTACGACGTCGCCGCCGACGCTGCGACCTTCGGCGCGGCCCGCGTCCCGGGGCGCGCACTGGTCTGGGAGCTGACCGAGCGTCCTGCGGGCGACTGGCTCGTGCGCTGCGACCGCGTCGACTTCCCGCCGGGGAGCGTCGCGTACACGCACACGCATCCCGGCCCGGGGCTGCGCGTGCTCCTCTTCGGGCGAATCACGATCGACACGCAGGGCACCACGCACGAGTACGGGCCGTTCGAGTGGTGGTACGAGACGGGACCGGATCCGGTGTTCGCGGCTGCATCCGGCGACGAGGAGACCGCATTCGTGCGCGTCCTCGTGTTGCCCGCCGAGTGGGAGGGCAAGCGAACGATCCGCTACGTCGATCCCGCGGACGACGACAAGCCGAAGCTGCAGCGCGCCCGCGTCTACTTCGAGCAGCGCCTGTGAGCGGCGTGCGCAGGGGCGGGAAGCTGCTCGCCGACCAGCTCGCCGTGCACGGCACCGAGCTCGTCTTCTGCGTGCCGGGCGAGAGCTACCTCGAGGTGCTCGACGGCCTCTACGACTCGCCGATCCGCCTGATCACCTGCCGCCACGAGTCGAGCGCCGCAAACATGGCCGAGGCGTACGGGAAGTTGACCGGGCGGCCCGGGGTCTGCCTGGTCACTCGCGGACCCGGCGCGACGCAGGCGGCGGTCGGGGTGCACACCGCCCAACAGGATTCGACGCCGCTGATCCTGCTCGTCGGGCAGGTGGCGTCGAGTCAGGAGGAGCGGGAGGCCTTCCAGGAGGTCGACTACCGCCGGATGTTCGGGCCGTTGAGCAAGTGGGTCGCGCAAATCGATCGCGTCGAGCGGATCCCGGAGTTCCTCGCGCGCGCCTACACGACGGCCTGCGCCGGGCGTCCCGGCCCCGTCGTGCTCGCCCTGCCGGAGGACATGCTCGCGGCGTCGAGCGACGTCGACGACGCGCCGCCGTACCAGGTCATCCAACCGAGCCCGTCCGTCTTCGACATCGGGGCGCTCGCCTCCCTGCTCCGCTCGGCCGAGCGGCCCTTCGCGATCATCGGCGGGGCGGGCTGGACGAGGAGCGCCTCCGACGACCTCCGCGTGTTCCTCGAGGGCAACTCGTTGCCGACCGGGGCCGCGTTCCGGCGCCAGGACTCGCTCGACAACGACTCGCCCGTCTACGCGGGGGACGTCGGGATCGGGATCAACCCGGTGCTGGCGGCACGCGTGCGCGACGCGGACGTGCTGCTCGTCGTCGGGCCGCGACTCGGTGAGATGACGACCTCCGGGTACACGCTGCTCGACGTGCCGCGGCCGAAGCAGACCCTCGTCCACGTTCATCCGGGCGCCGAGGAGCTCGGCCGCGTCTACCAGGCCGAGCTGCCGATCCTCTCCGGGATGGCGGCGTTCGCCGAGGCGGTGCGTGACGTCCGTGTCGGTTCGGGCTGGAGCGAGTGGTGCGCGTCCGCGCGTGCCGACTACGAGAGGTGGCAGCAGCCGCCCGCGATGCCGGGGCCGGTCGATCTCGCCGTCTGTCTCGCCTACCTACGCGAACGTGTGCCCGACGCGATCGTCACGAACGGCGCCGGCAACCACACTGTCTGGGTGCACCGCTTCTGGCGCTTCCACGGGTTCCCGAGCCAGCTCGCGCCGACCAGCGGCGCAATGGGGTACGGCCTCCCGGCGGCCGTCGCCGCCAAGGCTGTCAGCCCCGAGCGCACGGTGGTTTGCTTCTCGGGCGACGGCGACTTCCTGATGTCGGGCCAGGAGCTTGCGACCGCGATGCAGTACGACCTGCCGATCGTGATCCTGGTCGTCGACAACGGCATGTACGGGACGATCCGCATGCACCAGGAGCGCCACTTCCCCGGCCGCGTGATCGGAACCGACCTCGTCAATCCCGACTTCGCGGCCTACGCCCGCGCCTTCGGCGCGCAGGGCGAGACCGTCGAGGCGACCGGCGACTTCCCGGCCGCGCTCGACCGCGCCCTCGCCGCCGGCGTGCCCGCGGTGATCACGTTGCGCATCGACCCGGACGCGATCACCCCGCGCACGACGCTGAGCGCGATCCGGGACGGAACGTGAGAGTCGAGATCCGCGTGCCGGAGCTCTCGGAGCCGATCAGCCACTACACCGACGCGGTCCGCGCCGGCGACCTGCTGTTCGTCTCCGGCTGCGTGCCCGTCGACGGTGACGGCAGCCTGGTGCCTGGCGACGTCGTGGCACAGGCGCGCCAGGTGTTCGAGAACATCCGCCTCGTGCTCGCCGCTTCCGGCGCAGGCTTCGGCGACGTCGTCAAGGTGACCGTCTTCCTGCTCGACGTCGACGATCGCGCCGCGGTCAACACGGTGCGCCGCGAGGTGTTTGGCGACGCGCGCCCGGCGAGCACGCTCGTGGAGGTCAGCCGGCTGGCGATTCCCGGCGCGCTGATCGAGGTCGAGGCGGTCGCGCTCGTCCCATGAGCGACGCGTACAACGCGGTGATCACCGAGGTCGAGCCGGCTCCCGCGCTGCCCGGCCCGCTGCGCGGGAAGCGGTTGCTCGTCAAGGACCTGATCGACACCGCAGGCATTCGCACGACCTACGGCTCGAGGATCTACGGCGACCACGTTCCCACGCGGACCGCGAGCGTGGTCGAGCGGCTGGTGGCCGCGGGCGCTGTCGTCGTCGGCAAGGCGAACCTGCACGAGTTCGCGTGGGGCATCACCAGCCAGAACGACTGGTACGGGACGGTGCAGAACCCGCGCCTGCCCGGACGCACGACAGGCGGCTCGTCGGGCGGCAACGCGGCAGCGCTCGCTGCGGGCCTGTGCGACCTCGGCCTCGGCACCGACACGGGCTGCTCGATCCGCCTGCCGGCGTCTTGCTGCGACGTGGTCGGGCTGAAGCCGGCGTGGGGGCGGGTGCCGGTCGACGGGGTGTTCCCGCTCTGTCCGAGCTTCGACACCGTCGGCCCGCTCGCGAACTCGGTCGCCGACGTGGCGCTGATGTGGTCGGTGCTGACCGGTGAGCCCGTCCCGGCGCCCGCGCTCGCCGGGCTGACGGTCGGCCTGCTCACGCAGCCGCCGTCGGTCGGTGGCGCCGCATCTGCGGTCAACCGGGCGGGCGAGGCGTACGTCGAGCGGCTCGAGGAACTCGGCGCGCTGGTCGTCGAGACGACGATCCCGGAGCCACCGGCGGACACGTGGCCGCTCTTCTTCCACGAGGCGGCCGAGGCGCATCGCGCGACGTTTCCGGCCCGGGCCGCCGAGTACGGCGAGAACGTGCGCGTGAAGCTGGAGCAGGCCCAGACGGTCGATCCGGTCGAGGTCGACGCGGCTCGCGCCGCGGTGCAGACGTGGCGGACCTACAGGCCCGACGTCGACCTCTACGTGGCGCCCGTTCTCGGCATCGACGTCCCGCCGGTCGACTGCGACGAGCTCGAGGTGCGCATTCCCGCGACTGCCTTCCTGCGGCCGTTCAACGTGCTCGGCTGGGCGGCGATTGCGATCGGCGACCTGCAGCTGATCGCACCGCGCGACGAGGTCGTGCTCGGCGCTGCCCTCGCCTGGGAAGCGGCGGAGCGGTGAAGACGATCGAACCGACCCTCGAGCAGGCACGGCGCGCCGCGATCCACGCACAAGCGCTCGACGACAGCGAGTCGACGGTGCTCGGTGTCGTCCGACGGCTCGGCTTCCTGCAGATGGACCCGATCGCGACGATCGCAACGCCGCAGCACCTCGTGCTGTTCAACCGCATCGGCGCGTTCGATCTCGGCGAGCTCGACCGGCTGCTCTGGGACGAGCGCGCGCTCTTCGAGTGGAACGCATTCATCTGGCCGATCGAGGATCTTGGGCTCGTCCGCGCCCGCATGCGTCGTCATCGCACGAGCCCGCATCCCTGGAGGAACGAGTTCCTCGCGACGAACGCGCGCTTCAGGCGCTACGTGCTGCGGGAGCTCGCGCAGAACGGGCCGATGCTCTCGCGCGACCTGAAGGCCGACCTGCTCCCCGACTCGGAGCCGCACCGCTGGTGGGGAACGCGTCAGGTGCGGCTGATGCTCGAGGTGCTGCAGCAGCGCGGCGAGGTCGCCGTCGCCGGCCGCGCCGGCAAGCAGCGTCTCTGGGACCTCGCCGAGCGCGTCTACCCCGCAGTCGACACGATCCCGTGGCGGACGGCCGAGCGGCTGATCGAGGAGCGACGACGCCGCTCGCTCGGGGTCTGGCTCGAGCGCGGGCGACTCCGCGCGCTCCCCGACATCGACGACGGGCCGGTGCCGGACCGAGTCCGGTTCCTCTCGCCGTTCGACCGGCTCGTGCATGACCGCAACCGGGCCGAGGCCCTCTATCGCTTCTTCTACCGCCTGGAGATGTACGTGCCGAAGGCGAAACGGCAGTACGGCTACTACGTGCTGCCGATCCTGCGCGGCGAGCAGATCGCCGGCCGGATCGACGTCGAACGTGTGAAGGAGACGAACACGCTGCGCGTGAACGGCGTCTGGTGGGAGCCGGGCGCCGAGGAGGTTCCCCTCGAGCCGGCCCTCCGGGACCTCGCCGCTTTCGTCGGCGCGACGACGTAGCCGCTCCGGACAAGTCCCGTCGCCAAACCAGGGTCACGGAAGTGTGACGAACGTTCCACAGGAGCGCGCGCCGACCCGGGGCGGCCCGCATGGTTCCTGGCGTCTCCCTTGACGAGGACCTAGCCGTCCTCGACATGTCCCGTCGCCAAACCAGGGTTACCGAAGTGCAACAGACATTCCACAGGCGACTGTCTCGGCGATGGCTGCCGAGGCCGGTTGCTACTTCGGCGTGATGTCGGCGATGTCGCCTGGAGCCGGGAGGGCGACGTCGATCGCCGTGCCGAACTCCGAGTAGGCCGTATCGACCGTGATGCTGCTGCCTTGCGGGGTCGTGTAGCTGACGGAGGCCCGGCGGACGCGGCCGCGGTCGTCCAGCCAGAAGTCGGCGTCGAACGGCTTCGATTCGTAGTCGTTCCGGGCCGCGGTCACGATGCCGGCCGGCACGCGGCGGCCGAGGCGGGTCGGGTCGACCTGCCCTGTGAAGTGCGTCGTCCCGTCGTCCTCGCGGCCGACGCGGGTCGGCGACGTGACGCCGTCGGACAGGTAAGCCGGTGCGCGCACGTGAGCGAGCTCGTCGGGCTGCTTGCGCTGTTCGGCCGCGGTCAGCCGGCGCGTGTCGAGCTTCGTCCAGGGCTTCACCGTCGGGTCGGCGAGCGCCGCCTGGACGTTCGCGTTCGTGTACGTGAAGGGGCCGATCAGGATGAGCTCCTGCGGCACAGGGGAGTTCGGGATTTGCTTGTAGAGGTGGGCGCGCCGCCGTTTGAACGACACGGTGCCGTTCTCCTCAGCCGTGATCGTCGAGCCGCCGACGACCGCGGTGATCGTGAGTCTGAAGCGCGCCGTCCCGGCCGCGGTCGTCTTCGCGCGGGCGCCCGTGAGGCTCGGGCCGGAGGTCGTCGCCGACGAGCCGCCGCAGGCGGAGAGCACGAGCGCCACGAGCGCGAGCGGAGCGAGGCGCACGCTCCAGATCCTAGAGATGGATCGGCCTTGCGGTCCGCGGTCGCGGCCGCGCATCGGCACGGAGCACGTCGACGAACGCGGCCGCCGTCGACGACCACTCGGTGCGCGCGTAGACGGAGATGTCGCGAATCAGGCGCGGCGCCAGGCGAAGGACGCCGCAGTCGAGCGCCGGCAGCACGATGTTGTCCGGCACGAGCGCGATCCCGAGCCCGGCGGCGGCGAGCCGCACGGCACCCTCGGCCTGCGACGTTCGCACGGTGCCTCTCGGGCGGTAGCCGGCGCCGCGGCAGACCTGCTCGACGACGCCCGCGAGCCCGTGATCAGGGTGGTACAGCACCCATTCGCGATCGCGCAGCTCCTCGAGCCGAACGCTCCGCCGCTCGGCGAGCGCGTCCGACCGGGCGACCACGACGACGAACTCCTCCCACGCGACCGTCTCCAGCGGGCCGTCCCAGTTCCGCACTGGCCTCGGGCCGACCGCGAAGTCGGCGACACCCTGCTCGACGGCGTCCTCGAGCAGGGTGCGGTGCCGGAACTCATGCAGGCGGATCGAGACGTTGGGGTGCCGCGCGTGCCAGACCCCGATATGGCGCGGCAACACGCCGACGGCCATCGAGAGCACGGTTGCGATCTCGAGCTCGCCCAGTTCGAGCGCGAGCGCCGAGCGCGCACCCTGGCGGCCCCGCTCGAGCGCGCGCACCGCCGTGCGCGCCTCGGGGAGCAGCGACCGCCCCGCCGGCGTGAGCGAGACGCCGCGCGGCAGGCGGTCGAGCACCGCTCCGTCGAGCTCGAGCTCGAGCGCCTTGATGTGCTGCGAGAGCGACGGCTGCGTGATCCCGATCCGCCGCGCCGCGCGTGTGAACGACCCTTCGTCGACCACCGCGACGAAGCACTCGAGCTGACGGAAGTTCATAGGCGAAAGCTATCGGAGCGAGTGCCGAAGTGCGGGGGTTGACCTATCGTCGGCCAGTGGAGAGACTCGCGTCGTGCGCGCGGTCGGGATCAATCACGTCAGCATCTCGGCGAAAGACCTCGAGGAGTCGACGCGCTTCTACGAAGAGCTGTTCGGGATGGAGCGGATCGCGACCCCGATCTTCGACACGCCCGTCCAGTGGCTGCGCGTCGGCGACCTGCAGCTCCATCTGTTCCTCGAGGAGAGCGGCACCGCGCCAAGCCGCCACCACCTCGGGATCACGATCGACGACTTCGAGACCGCCTACGAGGCGATTCGGACCCGCACCGACGCCGAGTGGGGCGCACAGCTCGTCGAGCTTCCCTCCGGACAGGTGCAGCTCTACTTCCGCGATCCGTCGGGCAACCTGATCGAGCTCAACTGGGCCGACGCCTCGACCCTCGACCGCGCGCGGTACCCGGAGCTACGGGTGCTCGCCGAGCACATCGCGCAGACGCCGGAGTCGGAACGAGCCGTCCTCTACCTCGACCGGAGCCTCGTCTGACGGCGTCCGCCGGAGCGGTCGGGTCGGTCAGCCAGCGTGCGCGCACACTTGCGCTGCGCGCCCGCGCGCTCAGGGCCGCCGGGATCGTCCTGCTCGCGATCGTCGTCCTCGTGCCCGCGCTCTGGGTGCTCTTCTTCGCGCCGACGACCGGGAAATGGGCGACCTCGTTCGGTTCCGCCGTCCACGACCCGAAGGACTTCTGGATCACCGTGCTGAACGGCGTCACGGCCGCCGCGCTCTACTTCGTCGTCGCGAGCGGGTTCACGCTCATCTTCGGCCTGATGCGCGTGGTCAACATGGCGCACGGCGCGTTCTTCCTGTTCGGCGGCTACGTCGCGCTGAAGCTGCAGCGCCACCTCGTCGGCGAGGGCGGTTCGTTCGGCCTGCAGAGCTCGCAGGTGAACCTGACCCACTGGATCCTCCCGGCGCTCGTCGGGACGCTCGCCATCGCCGGCATGGGGCTCGTGATGCAGCAGGTGTTCCTGCGTTGGAACCAGGGACAGGACCTGCGGCAGGCGCTCATCACGATCGCGATCTCGATCATCCTCGCCGACCAGATGCTGGCTCACTTCGGCGGCGTCGCCGAGGACATCGCGTGGCCGCGCAACTGGGACACGTTCGTCAACGTGCGCGTCGAGGGCATCCAGTACACGGAGACGCGCCTGGTCATCCTCGGGATTGCGATCGGGATCGGCGTGCTCCTGTGGCTCTGGCTGAAGCGCACCCGCACCGGCATGGTGATCCGCGCGGGCGTCGACGACCGCGCGATGGTCTCCGCGCTCGGGATCAACATCCAGCTGACCTTCGCGATCGCGTTCGCGGTGGGCTCGGCGCTGGCCGGGCTCGGCGGCGTGATCGGCGGCTCGTTCGCGAGCCTGGCGCCGGGCGTCGACGCCAACTGGCTGCTGTATTCGCTCGTCGTCGTGATCATCGGGGGGATGGGGTCACTCGGCGGAGCCGCCATCGGCTCGCTCCTGCTCGGCCTGACGAGCAACTTCTCGGCCGCGTACCTCCCGTCGACCTACACCTACTACTCGATCATCTTCACGTTCGTGCTCGTCGCGATCGTGCTGGCGGTGCGGCCGCTCGGCTTGTTCGGGAGACCGGCGTGAGAACGCTGACGCCCGACCGCGTTGTCGGCGCGCTCGCACTCGTGGCCGCGGTGACGGCGCCGTTCTACGTCAGCGCCTACTGGGTGGGCGCGCTGCTCACCCAGATGCTCTTCCTCGGGATCGTCGCGGCGAGCCTGATCTTCCTCTCGGCCTACGGCGGCATGGTGTCGCTCGCGCAGGTCTCGGTCTACGGCATCGCCGGCTTCGTGCTCGGCAACGCGACGACGAACGGCAACACCAAGGGCTTGAACCTCGGCTGGAACCCGTGGTGGGGCGTCCTCGTCGGCATCGCGTTCGCGGTCGGCGCGGGGCTGCTGTTCGGCGCGCTGGCAAGCCGGAGCGTCGGCATCTACTTCCTGATGATCACGCTCACCTACTCCGTGATCGCGAACCTCGTCTTCGGGCAGGTGACGGACATCTCCGGCTTCGGCGGTATCAGCGGCATCCCGTCGCCGCACCACATCGGGCCTGTCGACTCGCACCAGAACCGCCTCTACTACGTCGCGCTCGTCGTCGCGTTCGCGGTCTACGTGCTGCTGCGTTACGTCGCGCGCACGCCGTTCGGCCTGACGCTGCAGGGCGTCCGTGACGACCCGATCCGCATGTCGTCGCTCGGGTACAACGTGACGCTCCACCGGACCCTCGCTTTTGCGTTCGCATCGTTCATCGCCGGCGTCGGGGGCGTGCTGTTCGTCTGGTGGAACGGGCACATCGACCCTGCGTCGATCGACCTCGGGGCGACGATCGACATGCTCGTGATCGCCGTCATCGGCGGGCTTTACCGGCTCGAGGGCGCCTGGGTCGGCGCCCTCTTCTTCGTGATCATCAACAACTACTCGCAGCAGATCAGCTTCATCGGGCCGCGGTTTCACACGTTGATCGGTGCGATCTTCCTCGTGATCGTCCTGGTCTCGCCCGGAGGTCTTCTCGGTCTCTGGGAGCGCGCACTCACGCTCTTCTCCGGGCCGCCCCGCGGTCCCTCCGGTCGAACGCCGATCGAAGCCGGCCGGGTCGAGCCCAGCGTCTGAAAGGAGGCCTTGACACCCCACACGTCATGGCACGTCGTATCCCCAGAGATAGTCACATCAACGGTTCGAAAGGAGGAGGGCATCCGAATGAATGCTCTCAAGGGCAAGTGGAAGTACGTCACCCTCGCAGCGCTGGTGGCCGTGGCTGCCGCACTTGCAGCGGCGACGGCCACCGCTCGCAGCACGGCCTCCCCGATCAAGATCGCGGTCTTGTCCGACTGTCAGGGGGCCTTCGGGTCGTTCGACAACCAGGACATGGCGGGCGTGGTCACTGCGATGGTGCAATACGCGGGTGCGAAGGCGAAGAACCCGAACAAGCCTCGTGACGGCTGGACCGGTGGTCAGATCAACGGCCATCCGCTCAAGCTCGTCGGCGTCGGGTGCTCGAACGACCGTGCGGACACGGCGATCAAGGAGACGAAGCGCCTGATGGAGCAGTTGGGCGCAGACATCATGATCGGCCCGCTGTCCGGTGACGAGTCGATCGCCGTCGCGAACTACGCGAAGCAGCACCCGACGAAGACGTTCGTCGACGGCGTCGGCCGGCGCACAGGACACGACGCTGAAGGTGCGGGCGAAGAACTTCTTCCGCTTCAACGGTGACGGCGCCCAGTGGAACGCTGGCCTTGGCGACCTTGCGTACCACAAGCTCGGGTGGCGCACGGCAGCGGTGGTGGCGGACGACTACTCGTTCGCATGGACTTCCGCGGCCGGCTTCATCGCCGAGTTCTGTGCGGTGGGCGGCAACGTGACCAAGCGGGTCTTCCCGCCGCTGAATACGACGGACTACTCGTCGTACGCACAGCAGATGCCGACCAACGTCGACGGCACGTTCGTCGCCGTGGGCGGCGCGGGCCTGATCCCATTCCTGAAGGCCTACGAGCAGGCGCACGGGCCGATCGACGGTAAGAAGTTCATCGGCAACCTGTTCTGGGGCACACCGGGCCAGTTCCAGCAGCTCTCGACTCGGGTCGTCGGTGCGTACGTCGGAGGAGCCGGAACGGCCGGCGATCTGGCGACGCCCGCGGCTCAGGCGTACAACGAGACGGTCGGGAAGGTGTTCAAGACGATCCCGCCGTTCGGCGCGGCCGCGCCCCAGGCATCATCGACGTTCACCTTCGGCTATTACGTCAACACGTGGGGCCTGCTCGCCGGGCTCAAGGGTGTCAAAGGCGACATCTCCGGCGGCCAGAAGAAGCTGCAGAACTCGATTGCGGGCGTCCATCTTCGGACCCCGTACGGGCCGATCTACCTGGACAAGAACCGCCAGGGGGTCATCCCGGTCTACTACCAGCAGCTGATCACCAAGGGCGGCAAGCTAGCCGTCAAGACCGTCGGGTACATCCCCGGTGTGAATCAGACGTTCGGCGGGACGTTCTCGCCGACGACTCCCGCACCGGGACGCACCTCACCGAAGTGCGTCAAGCGCAACCTGCCCGTGGATCGGTCACACCCGGATCCCGAAGGTCGTCGGATAGTTCTTGACTGAAGCAGCACTGCAGCCCGAAGCAAGCCGCGCCGATCCTCCGCCTACGGGGGATCGGCCGGCGCTTCGGCGGCCTCCAGGCCGTGCGCGACGTCGATCTCGACGTCGCGCACGGCGAGAGGCGGGCGATCCTCGGCCCGAACGGCGCCGGCAAGACGACGCTGTTCAACGTCATCTCCGGCGACATCGCCGCCGAGCTCCGGGACGATCGAGTTCCTCGGCGAGGACGTGAGCGTGCTGCCCCCGCGGGCGCGCGCGAAGCTCGGGATGGGTCGCACCTACCAGAAGTCTCGTTCGTTCCTTGGCCTGACGCGTCGAGGACAACCTCTACCTCGCCGTGCTCGGCGTGCGCAGCGGGCCACTTCCGCCCGGTCGTGCTCCGCAAGCGTGA
This sequence comes from uncultured Actinomycetes bacterium, assembly GCA_963819535.1. Classification (GTDB taxonomy): domain Bacteria; phylum Actinomycetota; class Thermoleophilia; order Gaiellales; family Gaiellaceae; genus PALSA-600. The sequence goes on from CAWFWL010000001.1 coordinate 758,585, forward strand.
CGGCGAGCTGCGTGAGCGCGCCGGCGAGCTGGCGCGCGCGCGTCGGTCTCGGCGGTCGCGAGCAAACGCTCGTCGGCGCGCTCTCGCACGGCGAGCAGCGCCAGCTCGAGGTCGGCGATGGCGCGAGCGTCGAACCCGCGGCTGATGATGCTCGACGAGCCGGCGTCCGGGCTCTCGCGCGGCGAGCGTGTCGCGCTGCTCGCCGAGCTGCTGCTGTCGCTCGAGCCCTCGATCACGCTGATCCTGATCGAGCACGACATGGACGTCGCCCTGCGCGTCGCCGACCGCGTGACGATGATGCACGACGGCGCCGTGATCGTCGAAGGCACGCCCGACGAGATCCGGGCGAACCAGACCGTGCACGACCTCTACCTCGGGCGGGGGCACCGCGGCGATGAGTAGCCCGTCGACGCCGCTGCTCGCGATCGAGGACCTGAGCGCGTACTACGGCACGGCGCACGCGCTCGAGGACGTCTCGTTCGAGATCGCCGGCGGCTCGACGTCGATCGTCGGCCGCAACGGCATGGGCAAGACGACGCTCTGCAACGCGATCATCGGCATTCCCCCTGCCGCGCGTCGACCGGCTCGATCCGCTACCAGGGGCACGAGCTGGTCGGCAGGCCGTCGTACAAGATCGCGAAGCTCGGGATCGGCTACGTCCCGCAGGGGCGGCGGCTGTTCCCGTCGCTCTCGGTCGACGAGCACCTGCGGATGATCGCCGGCCGCGGCGGCGACATGCGCTGGACGCCCGACAAGGTCTACGAGCTCTTCCCGCGACTGCACGAGCGCCGGCGGAACGGCGGCGCGCAGCTCTCGGGCGGCGAGCAGCAGATGCTCGCGATCGGGCGCGCGCTCCTGACCAACCCGTCGCTGCTCGTGATGGACGAGCCGTCGGAAGGGCTTGCGCCGACGATCATCGAGCACCTGATCGAGACCTTCCGGGCGCTCGAGCAGGAGGGCCTTGCCATCCTGCTGATCGAGCAGAACCTCGGCATGGCGACGTCGATCGCCGACCGGCAGCTCGTGATGGTCGGGGGCTCGATCGCCGCAGAGACGACGGCGGGTGAGCTGTCGACCGACATGGAGCTACAGCGCCGCTTCCTCGGCGTCGAGCCGCTCGCGGAGCAGTCGCGGTGAGCACCGTCGTCCTCCTCGGCACGCTCGACACGAAGGGCGCCGAGTACGCCTTCCTGCGCGAGCGGCTGCTCGAACACGGCGTCGACGTGCTGGTCGTCGACGCCGGTGTGCACGATCCGGTCGGGCTCGAGCCCGACATCGGCCGCGACGAGGTCGCCCGCGCCGTCGGCGTCGACGTCGGCCGCGCTGGCGTCGGCGGGCGACCGCGGCGCTGCCGTCACGGCGATGGCAGCGGGCGGCCGAGGCGACGGTGCGCCACCTGCACGCTGAAGGACGGCTCGACGGCATCCTCGCGCTCGGCGGCTCGGGCGGCTCGTCGATCGCTGCGCAGGCGATGCGCGCGCTGCCCGTCGGCGTGCCGAAGCTGCTCGTCTCGACCGTCGCCTCCGGCGATACGCGGCCGTACGTCGGCGCGGTCGACGTGACGATGATGTACTCGGTCGTCGACATCTCCGGGCGTCAACCGGGTCTCGGCGCAGATCATGGCGAACGCGGCCGGTGCGATCGCCGGCATGGCGCGGTGCGAGTGTGCCGCCGCTCGCCGGCAAGCCGCTCGTCGCGGCGACGCATGTTCGGGGTCACGACGCCGTGCGTGACGACAGCCCGCGAACGGCTCGAGGAGCTCGGCTACGAGGTGCTCGTCTTCCACGCCACCGGTGCCGGGCGGCCAGTCGATGGAGGCGCTCGCCAAGGACGGCTTCCTCGCCGGCGTGCTCGACGCGACGACGACCGAGCTCGCCGACGAGCTCGTCGGCGGCGTGCTCTCGGCCGGGCCCGACCGGCTCGAGGCGGCCGGCGCGGCCGGCCTGCCGCAGGTCGTCTCGCTCGGCGCGCTCGACATGGTCAACTTCGGCCCGCGCGAGACCGTGCCCGAGCGCTTCGCCGACCGGAACCTCTACGTGCACAACCCGACGGTCACGCTGATGCGCACGACCCCTGAGCGAGTGCGCGGAGCTGGGCCGGACGATCGGGCGCAAGCTGTCGCGCGCGCGCGGCCCGGTCGCGGTGTTCGTCCCGCTCGACGGCGTGTCGATGATCGACGCTCCTGGACAGCCGTTCCACGACCCGGAGGCCGACGCCGCGCTCGTCGCAGGCCTGAAGGAGACGCTCGCCGCCGGCGACCGAGCTGCACGAGCGGAACGAGAACGTCAACGACCCCGCGTTCGCGACGGCGATGGCCGACCGCCTGCACGAGCTGATCCAGGAGGCAGCGCGATGAACCGCGCCGAGGCGCTCGCCCGCCTGCGTGCGCAGGTCGACGCGCGGACGCCGATCATCGGCGCAGGCGCCGGTACGGGCCTGTCGGCGAAGCTCGCCGAGGCCGGCGGCGCCGACCTGATCATCATCTACAACAGCGGCCGCTACCGGATGGGCGGGCCGCGGCTCGCTCGCGGGCCTGATGCCGTTCGGTGACGCGAACGAGATCGTCGTCGACATGGCGCGCGAGGTGCTGCCGGTCGTGCGCGACACGCCGGTGCTCGCGGGCGTGTGCGGCACGGATCCGTTCCGGCTGATGCCCGTGTTCCTCGACGAGCTCCGCCGCATCGGGTTCAGCGGCGTCCAGAACTTCCCGACTGTCGGCCTGATGGACGGCACCTACCGCATCGGGCTCGAGGAGACGGGAATGGGCTACGGCCTCGAGGTCGACATGATCCGGCTCGCGCACGAGCGCGACTTCCTGACCGCGCCGTACGTCTTCGACGCCGAGCAGGCCGCGGCGATGGCGACAGCCGGCGCCGACGTGCTCGTGCCGCACATGGGCCTGACCACCGGCGGCGCGATCGGCGCGTCGACGGCGAAGACGCTCGAGAGCTGCGTGCCGCTGATCCAGGAGATGCACGACGCCGCGAAGCGCGTCAACCCGGAGATCCTCGTGCTCTGCCATGGCGGCCCGATCGCCGAGCCCGACGACGCCGCGTACGTGATCGCGAACACCGAGGGAATCGTCGGTTTCTTCGGAGCCTCGTCGATGGAGCGCCTGCCGACCGAGGTCGCGATGACCGAGAACATGCGCCGTTTCAAGTCGATCCCCGTCTGATCACCCCAAGGAGGAAGCGCGATGAGCACGTTCGTGAAGCAGGCCGACGTCGAGCAGGAGCAGTTCGACTGGGGGACGATCGGCTGGCGGTGCCGGCCGGCGAACACCGGTGCGAAGAGCCTCGTCGTGATGGACGTCACGCTCGAGCCGGGTGAGGGGCACGCGTTCCATCGCCACGACGGGCAGGAGGAGATGATCATCATCAAGCAGGGCTCGGTGACCCAGTTCATCGAGCGCGACTCGACCGATCTCGGCCCGGGCGACTCGGTGTACCTGGACGCCGGAGTCGTGCATGCGTCGTACAACGACGGCGACGTGACCGCGCACCTGCAGGTCGTGATCGGGCCGTCGCTCGGCGAGGGCGGGTACGGGCTGGTCGACGTCTCCGGCGAGGAGCCCTGGGCGTCGCTGCGCTAGCGACGAGCGTCGCGCAGCACGTCAGCCGCGTCGAGGCCGCGGATCGACGCGTCGACGAGCTCGATCGGATGGAACGCCGGCGAGCGGCCGGCCGGCGCGCCGGAGCGCCGCGGTCACCTGGACGAGGCAGCCCGGGTTGGCGCTCGCGTACGCGTCGGGCTCGGTCGCGAGGACGTTCGTCGCCTTGCGGTCGCCGAGCTCGCGGGCCGCCTCGGGCTGGACGAGGTTGTAGATGCCGGCGCTGCCGCAGCAGAGCTCCTGCTCGCGCCGGCTCGAGCAGGCTGGAGGCCCGGGATCGCGCGCCAGCACCGCGCGCGGCTCGCGCTCGATGCGCTGCGCGTGGCTGAGATGGCACGAGTCCTGGAACGCGACGCGCGAGCGCAAGCGGGTGCCGCTCCGCGCGCGCCGGCGGGTCGGCGAGCAGCTCCGAGACGTCGACGACGTTCGCGATCCCGTGGTCCTTCAGGTGCGAGCCGCAGCCGGCCGCGTTCGTGACGATCGCGTCGTAGCCGCGCAGGTCGTCGGCCAGCTTGTGCGCACGCGCGACGCCCTCGTCGAGGCGGCCGGCGTGCGCGTGCAGCGCGCCGCAGCAGCCCTGCGCTCGCGGGACGTGGACGTCGTAGCCCGTCGGCCGCGAGGACGCGCGCGGTCGCCGCGTTGACGTCGCCGAAGACGACGCTCTGCACGCAGCCGGCGACGAGCGCCACGCGCGGGCCCGATCGCCGGCAGGTGCTCCGGGCGGCCACGGCGCTCGCGAGCCACGGCGGCGCGATCTGCGCGCAGCGGCGCGAACGGCCCGGGCGCCGGCAGCCGCCGCAGCGCCAGCGCGGCGCGCAGCCGGCGGCGGTGCGGGAACACCGCGAAGATCAGCCGCCGCAGCAGCCGCTCGCCGGCCGCGCGGCGGTGGTGCTGCTCGATGTGCGCGCGCGTCGTCTCGATCAGCCGGTCGTACTGCACGCCGGACGGGCACGCGGTCACGCACGCCATGCAGCCGAGGCAGCGGTCGAAATGCTCGACGACCGTGTCGGTCGAGCGCGAGCGAGCCGTCGACCAGCCCCGCCATCAGGTGGATCCGGCCGCGCGGCGAGTCCATCTCCTCGTGCCAGAGCTCGTACGTCGGGCAGGTCGGCAGGCAGAAGCCGCAGTGGACGCAGTCGGCGATCAGCTCGGGCTGCACAACGCCTCCACGACGCGCTCGGCGAGCGGGCTCCACGTGCTCGTCGGGCTCCTCCTCGACGTAGGCGACGCGCGGGCCGGGCCGGACGAGCGGCGCCGCGCCGCCGTCCCAGCGGACGCGGCCGGGCAAGCCGCGACTGCAGCGCCCGCATCTCCTCCCAGCGGCTCGACCTCGCTCGCCGCCGAGCTCCTCCGCCTGCGCGCGCGACGGCGCGCGCTCCGACCCTCGAAGAGCACGAGCATCCGGCCGCCGACGAGGTCGACGGCGCTCGGCACGAGCCGCGGAGCGGTGCAGCCTCGGCCACTCGGCGACGCGTCGACGGCGACCGTGCGCCGCTCGGCCGGCAGCGGGTGCAGCCGCAGCGCGAGCCGCTCGACCGCGCCGAGCCGCCCGCGCGAGCCGCAGAAGAGCTTGCCGAGGTCGTAGCCGGCGACGTTCTTCACGACCTTGCCGCCGGAGCTCGCCCGCGTCCCGTCGGGGAGGAGCGACGGTGACGCCGATCACGAGGTCGCGCATCGTGCCGAAGCGGTGCCGCAGCGGTCCGGAGAGGTCTTCGAGCAGGCACTCGCCGAGCGTCGGGTCGCCGGGCGGGTCGAGCGAGAGCCGCTGCCCGTGCAGCGGCGAGCGCGGCCTGGAGCGCGGAGAGCGTGATGCCCGCCTCGACGATGCAGGTGAGGTCGCCCGGCTCGTGCTCGAGGATGCGCGGGCGCTCAGAACCGCTCGGCAAGGCCCGCCACCTCGAGCGGGTGGGCGCGGTACGGCCCGGGCACCTCGCCGCAGAGGCGCGGCGTCGGGAAGAGCTTGCCGGGGTTCGCGAGCCCGTGCCGGGTCGAACGCCGTGCGCAGCCGCTGCATCGCCTCGAGGTCGGCCTCGCCGAACATCAGCGGCATCGAGCACGCCTTGTCGGCGCCGACGCCGTGCTCGCCGGTGATCGAGCCGCCGGCGTCGATGCAGGCCTCGAGGATCTTCTGCGCGACGCAGCTCGGCGCGCGCGGCCTCGCCCGTCGATCGCGCTCGTCGTAGAGGACGAGCGGATGCAGGTTGCCGTCGCCGGCGTGGAAGACGTTGCCGACGCGCAGCCCGTGCTCGCGGCGAGAGCTCGTCGATCCGGCGCAGCACCTCCGGCAGCTTCGTGCGCGGCACGACGCCGTCCTGCACGTAGTAGTTCGGGCTGACGCGGCCCATCGCCGCGAACGCCGCCTTGCGGCCGCGCCAGATCGCCGCGCGGTCGGCTGCGTCGGCGGCGATGCGGATCTCGCGCGCGCCGTTCGCGCGGCAGAGCTCCTCGACCCGCGCCGAGTCGTCGTCGACCTGCGCTGCCGGCCCGTCGAGCTCGACGATCAGGATCGCGCCGCAGCCGGGCGGGTAGCCGCGCCTGCACGGCCGCCTCGGCGGCCTCGATCGTGATCGCGTCCATCATCTCGATCGCCGCCGGCAGGATCCCGGCCGCGATCGTCGCCCGAGACCGCCGCGCCCGCGTCGTCGGTGTGCGGCGAAGCCGGCGAGCAGCGTGCGCACCGTGTCGGGCGCCCGCAAGCACGCGCAGCGTCAGCTTCGTCGCGATCCCGAGCGTGCCCTCGGAGCCGACGAACGCGCCCGAGCAGGTCCGGGCCCGTCGTCCCACACCGAGAGCTCGACGAGCTCGCCGTCGGGCAGCACGATCTCGGCGGCGAGCACGTGGTTGACGGTGAAGCCGTACTTGAGGCAGTGGGCGCCGCCCGAGTTCTCGGCGACGTTGCCGCCGATCGTGCACACCTGCTGGGACGACGGGTCGGGCGCGTAGTAGAAGCCGTCGGCCGCGACCGCCTTCGTGACGTCGAGGTTCGTGACGCCCGGCTCGACGACGACGTGGCCGCGCGTCGAGGTCGATCTCGAGGATGCGCGTCATCCGCGCCAGCGAGATCACGATCCCCTCGGCGACGGGCAGCGCGCCGCCGGAGAGGCCCGTGCCCGCGCCGCGGGCGACGAACGGGATCCGTGCCTCGTTGCAGATCCGCACCACCGCCTGCACCTCGGCCGTCGACTCCGGGCAGCGCGACGAGCGCGGGGATCGACGCGCCGCCCGGTCAGGCCGTCGCACTCGTAGGTCCGGAGCTGCTCCGGCTCGCGAATCACGTCGGTGACCGACGCGAACCGCTCGACGAGCTCGGCCGGCAGCCCCATCGTCCCAACCTAGTCGATCCGTGATCCGCGTAGGATCGGCCGCTGGACGCCACGCACGACAAGGAGGCATGAATGGCACGTCCCGTCACGCTGTTCACCGGTCAATGGGCCGATCTGCCGATCGACGACCTGGCGGCCCGGAGCGCCGCCTGGGGCTTCGACGGCCTCGAGCTCGCCTGCTGGGGCGACCATTTCGAGGTCGACAAGGCGATCGCCGACGGCGCGTACGCGGCGGGCCGCCGCAGGCTGCTCGCCGGACACGGGCTCGGCGTCTGGGCGCTCGGCGCGCACCTCGTCGGCCAGGCAGTCTGCGACCGGATCGACGCGCGGCACAGCGCGATCCTGCCGCCCGAGGTCTACGGCGACGGCGATCCCGAAGGCGTGCGCACGCGTGCGGCCGACCGGATGAAGGACACCGCGCGGGCCGCCGCGCAGCTCGGGGTCACGGTCGTGAACGGGTTCACCGGCTCGTCGATCTGGCACCTCATCTACTCGTTCCCACCGAACGACTACGCCGAGATCGAACGCGGGTACCAGGAGTTCGCCGAACGGTGGGGGCCGATCATGGACGTCTTCGACGCCGAGGGTGTGCGCTTCGGCCTCGAAGTGCATCCGACCGAGATCGCCTACGACTTCGTGACGACGCGGAAGGCGCTCGACGCGATCGGCAACCGCGAGGCGTTCGGGATCAACCTCGACCCGAGCCACTTCGCACACCAGTTCCTCGACACGGCGCAGTTCGCGCGCGAGTTCGCCGACCGCATCTACCACGTGCACGTCAAGGACTCGCGCCGCCGGCTCGACGGACGGCGTTCGATCCTCGCCTCGCACCTGAACTTCGGCGAGGAGGCGCGCGGCTGGGACTTCGTCTCGCCCGGTCACGGCGACGTCGACTTCGAGGAGCTCTTCCGTGCGCTGAACGGGATCGGCTACCAGGGACCGCTGTCGATCGAGTGGGAGGACAGCGGCATGGATCGCGACTGGGGCGCGCCTGACGCGCTCGCTTTCGTCCGGCGCACCGACTTCGCGCCGTCCGAGATTGCGTTCGACGCCGCGATGCAGAAGGCCGGCGGATGAACGCCGGGCGGATCAGGCACACCGTCGCGTTCACGCTCCGGCACGAAAGCGAGTCGGCCGAGGAGCAGGACTTCCTCGCGGCAGCCGAGCGGCTCGCGGCGATCCCGGGCGTCGAGGCGTTCGAGCTGCTGGCCGAGGTCAGCCCGAAGAACGGCTATCGCTTCGGGATCTCGATGGAGTTCGCGGATCGGGCCGCGTACGACGGCTACAACGAGCATCCCGACCACGTCCGCTTCGTGCAAGAGCGGTGGGTCCCGGAGGTCGACGAGTTCCTCGAGCTCGACTACGCCGCGCGGTAGCCGAGAAGCGCGCGACCGACGACGACCGCCTCCGCGCCCGTCGCCGCGAGCGCCTCGACGTCGGCGGGCGAGCGGACGCCGCCCGCGGCGAGCACGCGCAGCCCGGTCGCGGCGGCGGCCGTCACGAGCTCGAGGTCGGGCCCGGCGAGCGTGCCGTCGCGGTCGATCGCGGTCACGAGGACGCGCGCGCCGTCGGCCGCGCTCGAGGGCGTCGGCGAAGCGAGACCCGGCGGCCCGGTCCAGCCGGCGCTCCGCACCTGGCCGTCGCGTGACGTCGAGCGCGAGCACGAGTCGCGTCTCCGAGTGCCGAGCCAGGCGGCGGGGTCGGGCCAGGCGGCCGTGCCGACGACGACGCGGTCGGCGCCGGCGTCGAGCAGCGCCCGGGCGTCGTCGATGCTGCGAATGCCGCCGGAGGCCTGCACCGGCACCGGCCGCAGCGCGCGACGACCGCCCGCACGAGCTCGGGGCGAACCTGCCCGGCGCGCGCGCCGTCCAGGTCGACGAGGTGGACGCGCTGCGCGCCCGCCTCGCGACCCAGCGGCGGCGAGCGCGAGCGGGTCGTCGGCCCGCTCGACGACGGCGTCGTAGTCGCCGCGCTGCGAGCCGGACGGCCTCGTCGCCGAGGACGTCCACCGCGGGGATCACCTCGATCGGTCAGCGTCGAACCACATGTTCGCATGTTAGCGTGCTAACATGCGAACCATGATGCGCCGGAGCGGAGCCCGACACCCATGGCGGACGAAGGAGCATGCGAGACCTCTTCGAGACGATCGTCGTCGCTGGAGACGAGGCCGAGGCGGAGCGCGTTCTTCCGGGACCTCTGCACGCTCTCGGAGCTGGAGGCGATGGCGCACCGCTGGCAGGTGGCGCGGCTCGCTGGAGCAGGGGCTGCCGTACCTGGAGATCGCCGAGCGGACGGGCGCGTCGACGACGACGGTGACGCGCGTGGCGCACTGGCTGCGCCACGGCGAGGGCGGCTATCGGCTGGCGCTCGACCGCTCGGCCTCCTGAGGGTCGCCGTCCCGGTCAAGGGCCGGCTGCGCGAGCCGTCGTTCCGCCTGCTCGAGGACGCCGGGCTCGGGCCCGAGCAGCCGGGCGACCGCGCGCTCGCGTTCCCGTGCCGCAACGCGCCGGTCGAGGTGCTGCTCGTGCGCGCCGCCGACGTGCCCGAGTACGTCCAGGACGGCGTGGTCGACTGCGGGATCACCGGGCTCGACCTCGTGCGCGAGCGCGGCGCCGACGTCGACGAGCTGCTGCCGCTCGGCTTCGGCTCGTGCCGGCTCGAGGCGGCGGTGCCGCGAGGAGTCGCCGGTCACCAGCGCTCGAGCAGCTCGCCGGCGCAACCGTCGCGACCGTCTACCCGCGGCTCGCGCGCGAGCTGCTGCCGGTCGACGTCGACGCTCGTCGACGTCACCGGCTCGGTCGAGATCGCGCCGCGGCTCGGGCTGGCCGACGCGATCGTCGACCTGGTCTCGTCGGGCAACACGCTGCGCACGAACGGGCTTGCGCTCGCTCGGCGTGCTGCTCGAGTCGGAGGCGGTGCTCGTCGCCCGCGACGACGCGGTTGCGGCGCCGTTCGCCGCGATGCTGCGCGCCGTCGTCGAGGCGCGGCGACACCGCTACGTGATGCTGAACGCGCCGGAGGCGGCGCTGCCCGCGATCTGCGCGCTGCGTCGCGCCGCGCGTCCCGAGCGTGCTGCCGCTGGCGGAGCCGGGGATGGTCGCGGTGCACGCGCTCGTTCCGGCCGCCGAGATCTGGCGCCTGCTGCCGGCAGCTCGAGGCGGCGGGCGCGCTCGTCGATCCTGATCGTGCCGGTCGAGCGGATGGCCGCATGACGATCGTGGCCGACGTGAAGGAGCGCGGCGCTGGAGGCGGTGCGCGAGTGGGCGCTCGAGCTCGACGGCGTCGAGCCCGCGCGCGCCGATCGCCGACCCGGCGAGGCTGCCGCGCGGAGGCGATCCTCGAGCTCGCCGACCGCGTGCGCCGCTGGCACGAGGTGCAGCGGCCGGCCGACGTGACGCTCGAGGTCGAGCCCGGCGTCGTGCTCGAGCGGCGCTGGGTGCCGCTCGACACTGTCGGCATCTACGTGCCGCGGAACCTCGTCTCGACGCTCGTCATGTGCGTCGTGCCCGCGCAGGTGGCCGGCGTGCGGCGGATCGTCGTCTGCACGCCGCCCGAGGGGGCGGGCCTGATCGCCGCCGCAGCCGAGCTGCTCGGCGTCGAGGAGGTGTGGGCGCTCGGCGGGCGCGCAGGCGATCGGCATGGCTCGCGTACGTGGAGCGCGTCGACAAGATCGTCGGCCCCGGCGGCCCGTACGTGAACGACGCGAAGCTCGAGGTCTCGCGCGACGTCCCGATCGACCTGCCCGGCGGGCCCGTCCGAGGTGGTCGTGCTCGGCGACGGCGACGCGCGGCTGATCGAGCTCGAGCTCGCCGCGCAGCGCGAGCACGGCCACGAGGCGGTCTGCCGGACCGTCGACGACGCTCGAGGAGGCGGAGGCGATCGCGCCCGAGCATCTCGTGCTGCTCGGCGACGCCGAGCGCTACGCCGACCGCGTGCGCAACGCCGGCGCGGTGTTCGTCGGGCCGTGGTCGCCGGTCGCCGCCGGCGACTACGCGACCGGCGGCAACCACGTGCTGCCGACGAACGGCTGGGCGCGCTCGGTCGGCGGGCTCGGGCTGGAGACGTTCCTCAAGCCGGTGACGGTGCAGCGCCTCACCGAGGCGGGACTCGCGCGCGTGCGGCCGACGGTCGAGGCGCTCGCGGCGGCCGAGGGGATGCCGGCGCACGCGGCGGCGGTGCGGCGATGAGGGCGCTCGCGCCCGGAGTTCGCCCCGTACGCGTGGGCGCCGCCGACCGACGAGGTGGCGCGGCTCGCCGGGATCGATCCCTCGCAGGTGCTGCGCTTCGACCAGAACACGCCGCCGCTGCCGCTGCCGTCGACGCGACCCGGGCGCGATCGCCGGCGCGCTCGCGCGCGTCAGCGGCTACCCGGCGGGCGGCTACCGCGCGCTGCGCCGCGCGATCGCCGACTACGCGGGCGTCGAGCCCGAGAACGTCGTGCTCGGAGCGGGCGCCGACGACCTGATCCTGCTCTGTGCGCGCGCGTACGCCGGCCCGGGCGACACGATCGCGATTCCCGCCGCGCCCACGTACCCGCTCTTCCGCATCGCCGCGCAGCTCGCGGGCGCAGAGCCGCCCGTCGGCGACGGACGATCCGGCGCTCACCTTCGCGTGCCGGCCGAACAACCCGACCGGCGCTGCTCGGGCCGCTCCCGGCAGCCCGGCCGCTCGTCGTCGACGAGGCGTACTTCGAGTACAGCGGCGTGACCGCGCTGCCGCTGCTCGACGACGGCGTCGTCGTGCTGCGGACGTTCTCGAAGCTGTTCGCGCTCGCCGGCGCGCGCGTCGGCTACGCGCTCGCCGCGCGGAGACGTTGCGGACGAGCTGAACGCGCGCCAGGCGCCCGCGCCGATCTCGACGCTCTCGGCGGCGCTCGCGCGTCGCCGCGCTCGCCGATCCGCCCGACCGTCGCGCCGGTGCTCGAGGAGCGCGAGCGGCTCGCGGCGGCGCTGCGCGCGCTCGGCCTCGCGCCGCTCGAGTCGCACACGAACTTCCTCTACGTGCCGGTCGACGACGGCGCGGGGCTCGGCGACGCGCTCCTCCGCCAGGGCATCGTCGTGCGCGCCTCACCCGACGCGATTCGCATCTCGGTGCGCGACGCGGAGGACGACGACGTGCTCCTCGAGGCGCTCGCCCGCGTGCTCGACCGGCCGTCGCCGGTTGCCGCCGCGGGGGCCGGCGCGCGCGCACGCTCCGCGCCGACCGCCGAGACGCGCCTCGCGGTGCGGCTCGCGCTCGACGGCGCGAGCCGCGTCCGCGTCGGCGACCGGCGCCGGCCTGTACGACCACCTGCTCGAGCAGCTCGCGTTCCACGCCGGCTTCGACCTCGTGCTCGAAGGGAGCCGGCGACCTCGAGACGGGCGAGCACCACACCGCCGAGGACGCGGCGCTCGCGCTCGGCGCAGCGCTCGACGCTGCGCTCGGCGACCGCCGCGGCATCGCCCGCTACGGCGACGCCGTCGTGCCGATGGACGACGCGCTCGCGCGGGCCGCGGTCGACCTCGGCGGCCGTGCCGGCGCGGAGCTGAAGCTCGAGCCGGATCCCGGCCTTGCCGTGCACATGCTCGCGAGCCTCGCGCAGGCGGCGCGCGCCTCGATCCACGTCGAGGCGTCCGGCCGCGACGCGCACCACGTCGCCGAGGCGGCGTTCAAGGCGGTCGGTCGCGCGCTGCGCGTGGCCGTGCGCCGCGAGGGCGCCGGGCTGCCGTCGACGAAGGGCCTGTTGTGAGGATCGCGATCTGCGACTACGGCGCCGGCAACGTGCGCTCGGTCGAGCTCGCCTTCCGGCGGCTCGGCGCCGAGCGTGGTCGACGACGTCGTACGACGCCGACCTCGCGGTGCTGCCGGGCGTCGGCGCGGCGCGTGCGGCGATGGACGGCCTGCGCGCGCGGGGCCACGACGACGCGCTCCGCGCGAGCTGTCGCCGCGGGGCGTGCCGATGCTCGGGATCTGCCTCGGCCTGCAGCTGGCGCTGGACGTGACCGAGGAGGACGGCGGGGTCGACGGGCTCGGCCTCGTGCCGGGTCGAGCCGTCCGGTTGACGCGAAGGTCGCGTGCCGCGGATCGGGCTGGGCCGAGGTCGGCGAGCTCGGCACCTTCTACTTCGCGCACTCCTACGCCGCGGTCGACGCCGTGCGCGACCGCCTGGTCGGAGGGCGTCGTCGCCGAGGTGCGGAACGGCTCGTTCATCGGCGTCCAGTTCCATCCGGAGAAGAGCGGCGCGGCCGGCGCGCGCTACCTCGAGGAGCAGGTGCGATGCCTCTCCCTCGCCTGATCCCGTGCCTCGACGTGGCCGACGGCCGCGTCGTCAAGGGCGTCCGCTTCCAGGGCCTGCGCGACGTCGGCGACCCGGTCGAGCTCGGCGCCGCCTACTCCGACGCCGGCGCCGACGAGCTCGTGTTCCTCGACGTCCGGCGACGCTCGACGGACGGCGCACGCTCGTCGAGCTCGTGCGCCGCGATCGCCGAGCGGCTCGCGATCCCGTTCACGGTCGGCGGCGGCGTGCGCGCGCGCCGACGACGCCGAAGAGCTGCTCGCCGCGGGCGCCGACAAGGTCGCCGTCAACTCGGCCGCGCTCGCGCGGCCCGAGCTGGTGAGCGAGCTCGCGCGCGCAGCTCGGCTCACAGGCGGTCGTCGTTGCGATCGACGCCGAGGGCGGCGCGTGTCCGCTCGCGGGCCGGCACCGCCGCGACCGGCCGAGATGCGGTCGGGTGGGCGAGAGAGGCGCAGGAGCGCGGGCGCGGGCGAGATCCTGCTCACCTCGATCGACGCCGACGGCACGCGCAGCGGCTACGACCTCGAGCTGACGGCCGCCGTCGCCGACGGCGGTCGACGTGCCCGTGATCGCGTCGGGCGGCGCGGGCAACGCCGAGCACGTCGCCGACGCGCTCGGGGTCGCCCAGGCGGCGCTGCTCGCGTCGATCCTGCACGAGGATCCGGCGCGGCTCGTCGTCGCTGCGCGCGCGAGCTGCGCGAGCTGGGGGTGGACGGTGCGATGGAGCTGAGGCCGGCGATCGTCCAGGACGCGGCGACGGGCCGCGTGCTGATGCTCGCATGGATGGACGAAGAGGCCGAGCGGCGGACGCGCGAGAACGGCGAGGCCTGGTTCTGGAGCCGCTCGCGGCAGAGCGCTCTGGCGGAAGGGCGAGACGTCGGGCAACACGCTCGCGGTCGTGGAGGTGCGCGACGACTGCGACGGCGACGCGCTTGCTCGTTCGCGTGGCGCCTGCAGGCCCCGCCTGTCACACGGGCAGCGTGTCGTGCTTCGCGCCCGCGCTCTGGCGCACGATCACCGAGCGTGCGGCGAGCAGGCCACCGGGCTCGTATACGACGGAGTTGCTCGACGCGGGCATCGCAGCGTGTGCGCGCAAGGTCGGGGAGGAGGCGGTCGAGGTGACCGTCGCGGCTCTCGACGAGAGCGATGAGCGCTGGTCGAGGAGGCCGCCGATCTCATCTACCACCTGTACGTGCTGCTCGGCGCTCGCGGCATCGACGTCTCGCAGGTCGACGACGTGCTCGCGGACAGGGCGTTGGCGGGGTGAGTGCGGCCACCGACCTGCGGGCGCTTGTCGCAGCCGAGGCCGAAGCTGCGAGCGCAGCGCTGCCGACGCTGACCGACGAGGCGGTGACGACCGCGCTGCCCGCCGTCGCCGACGAGCTCCGCGGCCGGCGCGAGGATGTGCTGGCGGCGAACGAACGCGACGTCGCTGCCGCGCGAGAACGGCTCGACGCAGGCGCGCTCGATCGGCTGACACTGACGCCTTCGCGGCTCGACGACCTCGAGCACCAGCTCCGCGCGCTCGCGGCGTTGCCCGTGCTGGAGCGCGAGATCGACGGCTGGCAGCTCGACAACGGGCTGTCCGTCACGAGCCGCCGCATCCCGGTCGGCGTCGTCGGCGCGAACTTCGAGGCCAGGCCGGGGGTTGCGCTCGAGCTCACCTCGCAGCTGCTCAAGAGCTTGAACGGCTGTGTGCTGCGAACCGGTGGCGCCGCCCTCGGCACGGTCACCGTCCTCGTCGACGACGTGCTGCGTCCGGCGCTGGCGCGCTCGGGCATCGACCCGGGCGCGGTCGGCGTCGTCCGTTCCGCCGACCGGGGCGGCGCCCAGGCGCTCGTCTCCCTCCCCGGACTGATCCCGCTCGTGATCCTGCGGGGGAGCGGCCCGTCGACACTCGAGCTGGCGCGAGCCGCGGCGGACAGCGGCGTTCGGGTGCTGAGTCACGCCGAGGGCGGCGGGACCCTCTACGTCGATCGCCTCGCCGACCCGAGTCGGACCGAGCAGCTGATCGCCGCGAGCCTCGACCGGCTCGGTGTCTGCAACCGCCTGAACCTGCTGCTGGTGCACGAGTCGGTCGAGCTCGCGCCCGTGCTGGCAGCGGTCCGCGAGGCCGGGGTCGAGCCGCTCGGGACCGAGCGTGCCCGTCGTGCAGGCACGCTCGAGCCACTCGACGTCCCCGTGCGGCACGAGTGGGCGAACGATCCCGCCCGCGTGGCGACGGTCACCGTCGACGTGGTCGCGACCGTCGCCGAAGCCGTCCGCCTCGCGAACACCGAGACGTCGGGCCTCGCGGCCGCGATCGTCACCGAGGACGCGGCGGCGGCGGCCGAGTTCCTGGACGGCTACCGCGGTACCGCCGCGTACTGGAACGCGCCGACGAGATTCACGGACGGCTTCGCTCTGACCGGCGCGCCCGAGACGGGGATCAACGTCGAGTGGGCGCCCGGGCCGCGCGGGCCGGTGACCTACCGCGATCTCTGGTTGCGGCAGTTTCGGGTCGTCGGCGACGGCACCCAGCACCGGTGACCGCGCCGATCGTCGCGAAGCTCGGCTCGACGCTGGTCGTCGACGCCCAGGGACGGCCCCGGCGGAAGGCGCTGCGCGCGGTCGCCGAGGCGCTCGCTCGCAAGCGGCTCGAGGGCACGCCGATCTGCGTCGTCTCCTCGGGAGCGATCGCGCTCGGGGCGCGCCGCGCGGGCCTCGATCAGCGGCGTCTCACCCTCCCGCGCCTGCAGGCCGCATCGGCACTCGGCCAGGCCGCGCTGCATCGTGCGTGGCAGGACGCCTTCGCGCCGCACGGCGTCGAGGCCGCCCAGGTGCTGATCACCGCCGCCGAGATCGCCGACCGCACCGCGTACGTGAACGTCCGCAACGCGCTTCGTGCCCTGTTCGAGCTCGGCGCGATCCCGGTGCTGAACGAGAACGACGCCACCGCGACCGACGAGATCACGTTCGGCGACAACGACGCGCTCGCGGCGCAGGTCGCCGTGCTGCTTCGCGCGCGGCAGCTGCTGCTCCTGACCTCCGTGGCAGGGGTGCTGACCGAGCCCGGGGCCGATGTGATCCCGGACGGGGCGGACGCGCGCCGCGCACGGCTCGGGGCGCGCTCGACGCTCGGGAGAGGCGGCATGTCGAGCAAGATCAACGCGGCCGAGCTGGCGGCGGACGGCGGCGTCGCATCGGTTATCGCGTCGCTCGACGCCCTCCCCGGCCTGCTGCGCGGGGAGCCGGCCGGCACGGCGTTCGCCGCTCGGCCGGTGCGCTACTCGTCCTTCGGGCTCTGGGTCAGATACGGTCGGCCGCCGGTCTCGGCGCTCGAGGTCGACGCCGGTGCTGCGCGGGCCGTGCTCGAGAGCGGCACGAGCCTGCTCGCCGTGGGCGTCGTCACCTGGAGCAAGGCGTTCCGGAGCGGCGACTGCGTCGACATCGTCGCCGACGGCCAGGTGATCGCAAGGGGAATCAGCTCGGTCGACTCCGACGAGGTCGCGGGCCGGCCGGCCGGCGTCGAGGTGATCCACCGCGACCGGCTCGTGCTGTTTTAGAGTTGCCGCCCTCCGGCACACCTGCTTTACTCTTTGAAGTGATCTCGGTTCCCCGCCCGAAGTTTCTCGTCAAGACCGACGCTACGGCGATTACGGGCTCGCGCCCGCAACCCCACTAGCCGGCATCAGTTCCCCGCCCTACCGGACTAGTCACAGCAAAGGCGGGAGGGTCGGGTGAAGGGGCAGGGCCTCTACGACCCGCGCTTCGAGCACGACGCGTGCGGCGTCGCCTTCGTCGCCCGGCTCGAGGCGTCACCCTCCCACGAGGTCGTGAGCCGCGGCGCTCGACGCGCTCGAGCGGCTGGAGCATCGCGGCGCCGCGGGTGCGGACGCCGACACCGGCGACGGCGCGGGGATCCTGCTGCGGATCCCGCACGGGCTCTTCGCCGCCGAGTTGCCGTTGCCCGACGCCGGGCAGCTACGGCGTCGGCCGTCTGCTTCCTGCCGCGGGACGCAGGCCGGCGGCTCGAGCTCGAGGAGCTGCTCGAGGCGACCGTCGCAGCCGAGGGGCAGCAGCGTGCTCGGTTGGCGCGACGTCCCGGTCGACGCGCACGCCGCCGGCGAGACGGCGCAGCTCTTCGCGCCGCGCATCCGCCAGCTCTTCGTCGGCGTCGGCGCCGGGCCTCGACCAGGACGCGTTCGAGCGCAAGCTCTACGTGATCCGCCGGCGTCGCCGAGAACGCCGCCGGAGCCGACCTCGTCGTCCCGAGCTTCTCGTCGCGGACGGTCGTCTACAAGGGGATGCTGACGCCGCCGCAGCTGCGGCGCTACTTCGCCGACCTGCGCGACGAGCGCGTCGTGAGCCCGTTCGCGCTCGTGCACTCGCGCTTCTCGACGAACACGTTCCCGAGCTGGGAGCTCGCGCACCCGTACCGGCTGGTCGCGCACAACGGCGAGATCAACACGCTCCGCGGCAACGTCAACTGGATGCGCGCGCGCGAGTCGCAGCTCGCCTCCGAGCTGTTCGGCGACGACATCGCGAAGGTGCTCCCGGTCGTCCGGCCGGGCGGCTCCGACACCGCGGTCGTTCGACAACGTGCTCGAGCTGCTCGTGCTGGCCGGCCGCTCGCTGCCGCACGCGCTGATGATGATGGTGCCCGAGGCCTACGCCGGGCGCTCCGACGTATCGGACGAGCTCGCGCGGCTTCTACGCGTTCCACGAGTGCCTGACCGAGGCCGTGGGACGGGCCGGCCGCGATCGCGTTCACGGACGGCACGCGTGATCGGCGCGATGCTCGACCGCAACGGTCTTCGCCCGGGCCGCTGGCTCGAGACGCGGGACGGCTGGGTGGTGCTCGCGTCGGAGGCGGGTGTGCTCGACATCACCGCCTGAGGACGTCGCTGCGCAAGGGCCGGCTGCAGCCCGGGCAAGCTGTTCCTCGTCGACCTCGAGGCAGGGCCGCATCGTCCCCGACGAGGAGCTGAAGCGGCAGGTCGCGACGCAGCAGCCGTACGCCGAGTGGTTCGAGCGCGAGCACGTCTGCACTCGCCGACCTGCCCTCGCGCCCCGCGCCGCGAGCCGTCGCCCGAGTCGCTCCGCCGCCTGCAGCTCGCGTTCGGCTACACGCAGGAGGACATGAAGGTGATGCTCGCGCCCGCTCGCCGTGAACGCCGAGGAGGCGATCGGCTCGATGGGCAACGACACGCCGCTCGGCGGCGCTCTCGAACCGCCGGCCGCTTCTCTACTCGTACTTCAAGCAGCTGTTCGCGCAGGTCACGAACCCGCCGATCGACTCGATCCGCGAGGCGGTCGTGATGAGCGTCGCGTCGCTCGTCGGCTCGGAGCGGAACCTGCTCGACGAGACGCCCGAGCACGCGCGGCAGCTCGTGATCGAGAACCCGATCCTGCGCGACGACCAGCTCGAGCGCTCTGCGCCAGGTCGACTCGGACGTCTTCCGGGCGCACACCCTCGACATCACCTGGCCGGTGGCCGAAGGGCGCTGACGGGCCTCGAGCGCGCGGTCGACCGGATCTGCGCCGATGCCGACGCGGCGCTCGCGGCGGGCGCCAACATCCTCGTCCTCTCCGACCGTGCGGTCGGCGCCGAGCGCGTCGCCGATCCCGTCGCTGCTCGCCGTCGGCGCGGTGCACCACCACCTCGTGCGTGCGGGCACGCGCCTGCAGGCGGGCCTCGTCGTCGAGTCGGGCGAGCCGCGCAGCGTGCAGAGCGTCGCCGTGCTCGATCGGCTACGGCGCTGCCGCCGTCAACCCGTACCTGATGCTCGACGACGATCGCCGAGCTCGTCGACGAGGGACGGATCGAGCTGACGCGCGCCGAGGCGCAGGACGCGCGCGATCAAGGCGATCGGCAAGGGCCTGCTGAAGGTGATCTCGAAGATGGGCATCTCGACGATCCCCTCCTACTGCGGCGCGCAGGTCTTCGAGGCGGTCGGCCTCTCGACCGGAGCTCATCGAGCGCTACTTCACCGGCACGCCGTCGCGGATCGGCGGGATCGGCCTGTCGGAGATCGCCGAGGGCGTGCTCGTGCGGCACGCCCGCGCGTTCCCCGGGACGCGGGCGACCTTCTGCCCGTGGTCGGCCTGTACGCGTGGCGCGCGCGACGGCGAGCACCACCAGTGGAACCCGGAGACGATCGCGCTGCTGCAGCACGCGGTGCGCGGCGGCGGGCAGCAGACGTACGAGCGAGTTCGCCGCCGCCGTGAACGCCGACTCCGCGCGGCGCTCGACGCTGCGCGGGCTGCTTCCGCTTCCGCGACGCCGAGCGGCATCCCGCTCGACGAGGTCGAGCCTGCGGCCGAGATCGTCAAGCGCTTCTCGACCGGCGCGATGTCGCTCGGCTCGCTCTCGCGCGAGGCGCACGAGACGCTCGCGGTCGCGATGAACCGGATCGGCGGCCGCTCGAACACCGGCGAGGGCGGCGAGGATCCCGGCGCGCTTCACCGACGAGCGGCGCTCGAAGATCAAGCAGGTCGCGTCGGGCCGCTTCGGGGTCAACATCGACTACCTGACGAACGCCGACGAGCTGCAGATCAAGATGGCGCAGGGCGCGAAGCCCGGCGAGGGCGGGCAGCTGCCCGGCCACAAGGTCGACCGCGTACATCGCCGGCGTCCGCCTGACGACGCCCGGCGTCGGGCTGATCTCGCCGCCGCCGCACCACGACATCTACTCGATCGAGGACCTGAAGCAGCTGATCTACGACCTGCGCTGCGCGAACCCGGAGGCGCGCATCTCGGTGAAGCTCGTCGCCGAGGTCGGCGTCGGCACGGTCGCCGCCGGCGTCGCGAAGTCGAACGCCGACCACGTGCTGATCTCCGGCCACGACGGCGGCACGGGCGCGTCGCCGATCTCGTCGATCCTGCACGCCGGCGTGCCCTGGGAGATCGGGCTCGCCGAGACGCAGCAGACGCTCGTGCTGAACGACCTGCGCTCGCGCATCTGGGTGCAGACGGACGGCCAGCTGAAGACGGGGCGCGACGTCGTGATCGCCGCGCTGCTCGGCGCCGACGAGATGGGGTTCGCGACGGCGCCGCTGATCGCGACGGGCTGCGTGATGATGCGCGCCTGCCACCTGAACACGTGCCCGGTCGGGATCGCGACCCAGGATCCCGAGCTGCGCAAGCGGTTCCGCGGCCAGCCCGAGCACGTGATCGAGTTCTTCTTCCTCGTCGCCGAGGACGTGCGCCGGATCATGGCGTCGCTCGGCGTCCGACGGTTCGAGGATCTCGTCGGCCGCGTCGACCTGCTCGAGCCCGACGAGGCGCTCGAGCACTGGCAGCGCACGCGGGATCGACCTCTCGAATCTCCTGCGCGCACCGGACGTGCCGCGCGGCACGGCGTTGCGCCGCGCCGAGGACGCAGGCCTCGCCGCTCGGCGGCGCGCTCGACTGGCAGCTGATCGAGGACGCGCAGCCGCACTCGAGCGCGGCGAGCCGGTGCAAGCCTCGTACGCGGTCCGAAACGTCGACCGGACGGTCGGCGGTCTGCTCTCACACGCCGTCACCAAGCGGCACGGGCGCAGCGGTCTGCCGGCCGGCACGATCCGCATCGCGCTCTCGGGCTCGGCCGGCCAGTCGTTCGGCGCGTGGCTCGCGCCCGGGATCGAGCTGACGCTGGCCGGCGAGGCGAACGACTACGCGGGCAAGGGGCTGTCCGGCGGCGTGATCGCCGTGCGCCCGCCCGCCGAGGCCGCCTTCGCGGCCGAGGAGAACGTGATCGTCGGCAACACCGTCCTGTACGGCGCGACCGCCGGGCGCGCCTTCTTCCGCGGGCTCGCGGGCGAGCGGTTCGCCGTTCGCAACTCCGGCGCCCACGCCGTCGTCGAGGGCGTCGGCGACCACGGCTGCGAGTACATGACCGGCGGCCGCGTCGTCGTGCTCGGGCCGACGGGCCGCAACTTCGCCGCCGGGATGAGCGGCGGAATCGCGTACGTCCTCGACGAGGATGGACGCTTCGCCGAACGCTGCAACCACCAGCTGGTCGGCCTCGAGGCGCTCGGCATCGACGACGAGCGGATCGTCCTCGCGCTCGTCGCAGAGCACGCGCAGCGGACGGGCTCGCCGGTCGCGGCCCGCGTGCTCGCCGACTGGAACGCTGCCGCGGTTCGTCAAGGTGATGCCGCACGACTACAAGCGCGCGCTCGCCGACTCGGCGACGAGGTCGCCTACCACGACCACCCGTCTCGGCCGGCGGAGCGGGCTTCGTGACGCGCGAGACGGAGGAGGCGGCCTGATGGGCAAGATCGGCGCCTTCCTCAACGTTCGGCCGTGTCGAGGCGCCCGAGCGCGACGCCGGGCGAGCGCGTCGCTCGACGTGCGCGAGTTCGTCGGGACGCTGCCGCTCGTGCAGCTCCGCGAGCAGGCGTCACGCTGCATGGAGTGCGGCGTGCCGTTCTGCCACAACGGCTGCCCGCTCGGCAACCTGATCCCCGACTGGAACGACCTCGTGTACCGCGACCGCTGGGCCGAGGCGAGCGAGCAGCTGCACCGCACGAACAACTTCCCCGAGTTCACCGGGCCGGCTCTGCCCGGCGCCGTGCGAGGCGGCGTGCGTGCTCGAGATCAACGAGGGCGACGCCGTCTCGATCAAGCAGATCGAGCTCGCGATCGTCAACCGGGCCTGGGACGAAGGGCTGGATCGTCCCGCAGCCCGCCCGCGTCGCGACCGGCCGGAGCGTCGCGGTCGTCGGCTCGGGGCCGGCCGGCCTCGCCTGCGCGCAGCAGCTCGCGCGCGCCGGGCGAGCGCGTCGTCGTGTTCGAGCGCGACGAGGCGCGCAGGCGGGCTCGTCCGGTTCGGCGTGCCCGAGTTCAAGATCGAGAAGCGCCTCGTCGAGCGGCGCGTCGAGCAGCTCGTCGCCGAAGGGGTCGAGTTTCGCTACGGCGTCGACGTCGGCGGCGACGTCGACGTGGAGGAGCTGCGCGCGGACTTCGACGCGGTCGTGATCGCAACCGGCGCTCGCGTGCCGCGCGACCTGCCCGTGCCCGGCCGCGAGCTCGACGGCGTGCACTTCGCGATGGAGTACCTCGCCGAGCGCGCGCGGGTGATCGCCGGGCACGGCCCCGGCGACGATCTCGGCCGCGGGCAGGCACGTCGTCGTGATCGGGGGCGGCGACACCGGAGCCGACTGCGTCGGGCATGCCCACCGCGAGGGTGCGGCGTCGGTGACGCAGATCGAGCTGCTCGGCGAGCCGCCTCCTGCACGCCTCGACGCCCTGACCCCGTGGCCGCTCTGGCCGATGAAGCTGCGCACGTCGTACGCGCTCAAGGAAGGCGGTGAGCGCGGCTTCTCGATCTCGACGACGCGCTTCGAGGGCGACGGAGCAGTCGAGCGGATCGTCTGGTCGGAGAACACCGGCGTGCCGCCGTTCGAGCTCGTGCCGGGCACCGAGGAGTCGCGGCCGGCGGAGCTCGTGCTGCTCGCGATGGGCTTCCTCGGCCCCGAGCCGGCCGTCCTCGACCGACTGGGCGTCGAGCGCGACGCTCGCGGGAACGTCGCCGCGGAGAGGTTCGTGTGCTCGGTGCCGGGCGTGTTCGCGGCCGGCGACGCGCGCCGCGGCCAGTCGCTGATCGTGTGGGCGATCGACGAGGGCCGGCGCTGCGCGCAGGCCGTTCGAGAATGGCTCGACGAGCGCGATGCTCCTGCCGGGAGCGTTCCTTTCGTTTCGATAGCTGCGGGCCGTGGAGCGGAGTAGACTGGCCCCGATGAAGCGGACGATGAACGACACGCACGACACGAACTGCGCCGTCGCGGCGACAGCGGAGATCGTGGCGACGAAGTGGACGCCGTTGATCGTCCACGACCTCTCCGAGGGCGCCCGGCGCTTCATGCAGCTCGAGCACGCCTGCCCGGGAATCAGCCCGCGAACGCTCTCCGAGCGGCTCGACATGCTCGAGCGGCAGGGCATCGTGATCCGGCACAGCTACCCGGAATCGCCGCCCCGCGTCGAGTACGAGCTGACGGAGAAAGGACGGGCGCTGCTGCCGATCATCCGCGAGATGCGCCGCTTCGGTCGCGCGTGGATGGTCACCGAGTCGCCCAGGCGCCGCCGAGCCGCTTCAAGTTCTAAAGCTTGACAACGCCGCAGCCTGTCTGCACACTGACTGCACGATGACTCGTACCGGCCGGACCATGCCTACGACGATGCCCGCTTCGGCGTCGTTCGCGCTCGGCCTCATTTCGCTCCTTACGGTCATCCTGATTCTCCCCCTCTAGGGGGAGATTTCGCTCACGCGGCCGTTCGACGCCGCACACGCCGACGTCACGACGGAACTAGTGCGCCCGCACTTCCGCGGGCCGAGACCGAGGAGCGAAACCAGTGCGCAGGATCAAGATCTTCGATACGACGTTGAGGGACGGCGAGCAGTCGCCGGGCATCGCCCTGTCCCCCGGCGAGAAGGCCCGAGTCGCGATGACGCTCGAGCGCCTGGGCGTCGACGTGATCGAGGCCGGGTTTGCAGCGTCGTCACCCGGCGACTTCGAGGGCGTCGCGGCCGTGGCCGCCGCTGCCCAGAACGCCACGGTCGCCTCGCTCGCACGCACCACGGCCGAGGACATCGACGCCGCCGCGTCGGCGCTCGCGGGCGCGAGACGGCGCCGTGTGCACGTCTTCATCGCGACCAGTGCGCTGCACATGGAGCGCAAGCTCGGGCTCACACCCGATGAGGTCCTCGAGCGCGTTCGCTGGTCGGTCGCCTACGCGGTCGGCAAGGCCGACGAGGTCGAGTTCTCCGCCGAGGACGCGACTCGCTCGGATCGCACGTTCCTCGCAGAGGTCTGCCGCCTCGCGGTCGAGTCGGGCGCGACGATCGTCAACCTGCCCGACACGGTCGGGTACGCGTCACCGGCCGAGTACGCGGCGCTGTTCACCGAGATGGTGGAGCGGTGCCCGGAGCTCGAGCGTGTCGAGCTCTCGGTCCACTGCCACAACGACCTCGGGCTGGCCGTCGCCAACTCCCTCGCCGGGGTCGGCGCGGGCGCCACCCAGGTCGAGTGCACCGTGAACGGCATCGGCGAGCGGGCAGGCAACGCCTCGCTCGAGGAGTTCGCCATGGCGGTGCGGGTTCGCGGCGACGCGTTCGACGCCGAGACGGGGATCAACCCTGCGGTGATCCGCGAGGCCTCGGCGCTCGTGCGCGACCTGACCGGCTATGCGATCGCCCCGAACAAGCCGATCGTCGGCGCCAACGCGTTCGCGCACGAGGCGGGCATCCACCAGGACGGCATGCTCAAGGACGCCGGCACGTACCAGATCATCGATCCGACCGAGCTCGGCACGGCGATGTCGCTGCCGCTCGGCAAGCACTCGGGCCGGCACGCGTTCGCACTCGCGTGCGCCGAGGCCGGCCATGCGCTCGAGCGCGCGCAGCTCGACGCGGCATTTCGACGCTTCAAGGCGCTCGCCGACCGCGGCCAGCCCGTTTCCCTCGACATGGTGTTCCAGGAGGTTCCTGCATGATCGTCAAGACCGTTGCGTGTCTCGCCGGAGACGGCGTGGGGCCCGAGCTGATGGCCGCCGCGACGCGTGCACTCGACAGCGTGAGCCGTTTGCACGCGTTCGAGCTGAACGACGTCCATCTCCCGTTCGCGGGCGAAGCCGTCACCCGTTCCGGGCACCCGCTGCCGGCGGCGACCCGCGAGGGCTACCGCCGTGCAGACGCGATCCTGGTCGCCTCGCCCGGTGAGCCCGCGCTCGACGGGGTCAAGGCCGACCTTGCTCTCGCCTGGCGCCTCGCCCGTGTTCATGTCGATTCTGTGCGTGATCTCGTGATCGTCGGGCCGATGGGCGACTGGGCGAGCGCGTTCGCGATCGGCCGCGCCTTCTCGTGCGCCGCGGCCCGCCACGGTCACGTGGTCGCCGTCGGCGACTCGCCGGAATGGCGGGCGGCCGTGGCGCACGAGCGGCTGCGTTTCGACGGCCTGCACGTCGAGGAGGTGCCGCTCGGCGCTGCGCTCGTCCGTTTGCGGGAGCACCCGGAGAGCCTCGACGTCGTCGTCACGGAGGCTGGGCTCGTCAGCGCCCTGACCGACGCGGCGGCGACGTTCGCAGGCTCCGGCGCCTCGGTTGCGCACGGCTGGCTGCCCGACGAGGGCCCCGGCGTGTTCGCGCCCCGCAGCTCCGGGCCGTCGGACCACGCCGGGTTCGGCGTCGTCGATCCGATGGGCATGCTCCTGACGGCATCGCTGATGCTGGCCGAGGGGCTGAAGCGGCGGGCCGCGTCGCGGACACTCGAACGCGCCGTCGGCCAGGTCGCCCGCGCCCCGGGGGCGGCCGAGTACGACACGCGCTCGTTCACCGACGCCGTGATCGACATGCTTCCCGAGGCGCGCACGGACGTCGAGCACCACGACGAGGTGTGGACTTGAGCAGGGGCACGCGGATGCTGGGCTCCGACGCGATCCTGCGCTGCCTCGAGCTCGAGGGGGTCGAGGTCGTCTTCGGCATTCCCGGCGGCGCGATCCTGCCAACCTACGACGCGATCGCGCGCGGCACGACCGTGCGGCACGTGCTCGCGCGCCACGAGCAGGGCGCAGGGCACATGGCTGAAGGCTACGCACGCGCGTCGGGCAAGGTCGGCGTCGCGATCGCGACCTCCGGCCCGGGCGCGACGAACCTCGTCACCCCGATCGCCGACGCCTGGATGGACTCGACACCGCTCGTCTGCATCACCGGCCAGGTGCGCTCCGGGCTGATCGGCACGGATGCGTTCCAGGAGATCGACGCGACCGGCATCACGATGCCGATCGTCAAGCACTCCTGGCTCGTGCAGGACGTCGAGGAGCTGCCGGGCGTCATGAAGGCGGCGTTCCATGTCGCGCAGACGGGACGGAAGGGGCCGGTCCTCGTCGACATCGCGAAGGACGTCCAGGAAGCAGAATTCGATTTCGTCTATCCCGACCGTGTCGATCTGCCCGGGTGGAAGCCACCGCACAAGGTGCATCCCAGGCAGCTGCGGGAAGCTGCGCAGGCGATCGCCGTGGCGCAGCGGCCGATCGTCTATGCAGGCGGAGGCGTGCAGAACGCCGACGCCTGCGACGAGTTACTCGAACTCGTTGACTCGGCGCAGCTTCCCGCAGTCGTAACCCTGATGGGGAAGGGGTGTCTTCCGGACTCGCATCCGCTCAACTACGGCGCGCCCGGGCATGCACGGCTCGAAGTTCGCGAACTGGGCGCTGAACAAGGCCGACCTCGTGATCGCGATCGGCTCGCGCTTCGACGACCGCGTGACCGGCAAGGTGTCGGCGTTCGCACCCGGCGCGAAGGTGATCCACTTCGACATCGACGCGGCCGAGGTCGGGAAGATCCGCCACGCGGAGATCCCGGTCGTCGGTCCGCTCAAGCTCGCGCTGGCGCAGCTTGCCGAGGCGGTGAGAGCCGTTGCCGCAGACGGAGCTCCCGACCGCGGCGCCTGGCTGCGCCAGCTCGAGGATTGGCGGGAGCAGTTCCCGTTCCGGTACGAGAAGGAAGGAAGGCACGCTGAAGCCGCAGACGGTGATCGAGGCGTTGCGGGACCTCGCTGCACGCCGCGACGAGGACGTCGTGTGGACGACCGGCGTCGGGCAGCACCAGATGTGGGCGATGCAGTACATCCAGTGCGACAAGCCGCGCACGTTCATCACCTCGGGTGGCCTCGGGACGATGGGCTACGGGATCCCGGCCGCGATCGGTGCCAAGGCCGCCCGGCCGGACGCGACGGTCGTCTGCATCGACGGCGACGGGTGCTTCCAGATGACCTGCCAGGAGCTCGCGACGGCGGCGCTCGAGCGCCTGCCGATCGTGGCCGTGATCATCAACAACGGCTGGCTCGGCATGGTGCGCCAATGGCAGGAGATGTTCTACGACGAGCGCTTCGCCCAGACCCACCTCACGCAGGCGGTGCCGAACTACGCGCAGCTCGCCGAGGCATTCGGCTGCGCCGGCTTCACGGTCGAGTCCGAGGAGGAGCTCGAGGCCGCGCTCGCCCAGGCGTTCGCCTGCGGGCGGAGCGCGGTCGTCGACGTGCGTGTGCCGCCGAGGAGAAGTGCTTCCCGATGATCCCCGCCGGCGCTGCGGCGCTCGACGTCGTCGAGGCGCCCGACGCCGAGATGGCGGTTTCGTGAGCACACACACGATCTCGGTGCGACTCGAGAACAAGCCGGGAGCGTTGGCGCGCGTGTCGCAGCTGTTCTCGCGCCGCGGCTACAACATCCAGAGCCTGGCGGTCGGGCCGACCGAGCGCCCGGACATCTCGCGGCTGACGCTGCGCGTCGACTGCAGCGAGCACTCGCTCGAGCAGATCGAGAAGCAGATGCACAAACTCGTCAACGTGCTCCGCGTGACCGAGCTTCGCCCCGACGAGGCGATCGAGCGGGAGCTCGCGCTCGTCACCGTCGCGGTCACCGCAGGCAAGCGTGCGGAGCTGCTCGCGCTCAGCGAGCTGACGGGCGCACGCGTCGCCGACGTCGGTCGCGACGCGATCACCTTCGAGCTCGTCGGTCGCTCCGACCAGGTCGAGGCGTTCGAGGAGCTCGTCCGCCCGTACGGTGTGCGCGAGCTCGTCCGCACCGGCCGCGTCGGGCTACGACGGCCGAGCGCGGACGGCCGCACCGGAACTCCTTCTGTCAAGGTCTGAAACGAAAGGACGCGAATACATGGCCGAGATCATCAAGTCGGGCGACATCGACCTCCTGAGCGGCAAGGTGGCCGTACTCGGATACGGGAGCCAGGGGCACGCACACGCCCTGAACTTGCACGATTCGGGCGTCGAGGTCGAGGTCGGCCTGCGGGCCGACAGCAGCTCCCGGGCCGCAGCCGAGGAGGCCGGGCTGACGGTGCGCTCGGTCGCCGACGCGGTGCGCGACGCGCAGCTCGTCGTCTTCCTCGTGCCGGACGGTGCGCAGCCAGCGCTCTGGGAGACCGAGGTCGCGCCGAACCTGGCACCAGGCGCGGCGCTCGTCTTCGCGCACGGCTTCAACGTCCACTACGGGCGGATCGCGCCGCCGGAGGGGCACGACGTGATCATGGTCGCGCCGAAGGGCCCCGGCCACATCGTCCGCCGCTTCTACGAGGAGGGCTACGGCACGCCGGCCGTCGTCGCCGTCGCACAGGACGCGAGCGGTCGCGCGCGTGACCTCGCGCTCGCCTACGGCGCGGCGCTCGGAGCGGCGCGCGCGGGCATGGTCGAGACGACGTTCCAGGAGGAGACCGAGACCGACCTGTTCGGCGAGCAGACCGTGCTCTGCGGCGGCGTGACGCAGCTGATCCAGCTCGGCTTCGAGACGCTCGTCGAGGCGGGCTATCAGCCGGAGGTCGCCTACTACGAGTGCCTGCATGAGCTGAAGCTGATCACCGACCTGATCTTCGAGGGCGGGATCGAGCGCATGCATTACTCGATCTCCGACACGGCCGAGTACGGCTCGCACGCCGTCGGGCCGAAGGTCGTCGACGAGCATGTGCGCGAGAACATGCGCGCAGTGCTCGGCTCGATCCAGGATGGGACGTTCGCCCGCGAGTGGGTGGCTGAGATGGATCGCGGCCAGCCGGTGCTCGACGAGTATCGCGCGGCGCTCGCGAAGACGAAGATCGAGCAGGTCGGCGCGCGGCTGCGCGCGCTGAACGTGCGCGAAGAGGCCGCGGAGGTTCATGGCGTCGGTTGACGTACCGGTCGCCCTGCTCGGCTACGGCACCGTCGGTGCGGCGGTGAATCGGCTGTTGACCGACTCCGCCGACGACATCGAGCGGGCCACCGGTCATCGCCTGCGCGTCGTCAAGGCGTTCGTCCGCGACCTCGGGAAGGAGCGTGACTACCCACCTCCGGGTGGGGTGCTCACCGACGACTTCCAGGAGATCGCGGGCGATCCGTCGATCGCCGTCGTCGCCGAGGTGATGGGCGGGATCGACCCGGTGGGCGGCTACGTGCTCGAGCTGCTGCGCGGCGGCAAGCACGTCGTCTCGGCGAACAAGCAGCTGATCGCCACGCGCGGGGCGGAGCTATTCGCCGCCGCGTCAGAGGGCGGCGTGCAGCTGCGCTTCGAGGCGAGCGTCTGCGCGGCGATCCCGGTGATCAAGGTGCTCCGCGAGGCGCTCGTGGTGACGAACGTGCACCGCGTGCTCGGGATCGTCAACGGCACCACAAACTTCGTGCTCACCGAGATGGAAGCCGGCAAGACGTACGACGAGGCGCTCGCGGACGCCCAGCAACGCGGCTTTGCCGAGGCCGATCCCAGCGACGACGTGTCGGGCGCCGACGCCGCGGCGAAGATGGCGATTCTCGCGACGGTCGCCTTCAACTCGCGTGTCGACCTCGCCGACGTCGACTACGCAGGCATCACCGACGTCGACGCCGCCGACGTCGCCGCTGCGCGCGAGCTCGACATGGTGATCCGGCTCGTCGGCACCGCGCGGCTCGTCGACGGGCGATTCGACGTCCGTGTCCAGCCCGCCCTCGTCGACCGGCAGCATCCGCTCGCCAAGGTCGACGGCGCCTTCAACGCTGTCATGCTGCAAGGCGACGCGATCCGCGAGATCACGCTCGAAGGCCCGGGTGCCGGCGGCGTCGAGACCGCTTCGGCTGTGATCGCCGACATGGTCAGCGTGATCGGGACGATGGGCACCGGCTTCCTCCAGAACGACGCTGCCTGGCGCGAGCTGCCGAAGCTGCCGCCCGGCGACAGCCGCTCGCCGTTCTACTTCCGCCTGTCCGTCGAGGATCGCCCAGGCGCCCTCGCCCGGGTGGCCGACGAGCTCGCGCAGCGCGACATCTCGATCGCCCGCCTCCTGCAGATGCCGAACGGCAACGGCGCCTCGCTGCACGTGGTCACTCACGAGGGCCGCGCCGGTGCGCTCGACGACGCGCTCGACGCGCTCGGTGACCTGCCGGAGGTGCACGCGCGATCACGGCCGCTGCCGGTGATCTCCGACCGTGGAATCGCGGAGCTGGGATGGGCGTGACACCCGAAGCGCTCGCGATCTCGCTCGGCGAGGGCTCGACGCCGCTCGTCGTCGCGGCCCGGCTGTCGACCGAGACGGGCTTCGACCTGCACCTGAAGCTCGAAGGGGCCAATCCGACCGGCAGCTTCAAGGACCGCGGCATGGTCGTCGCCGTCGGGCGGGCGGCCGAAGCGGGCGCGCGCGCCGTCGTCTGCGCGTCGACCGGCAACACCGCAGCCTCGGCGGCGGCGTACGCCGCCCGCGCCGGGCTCACGGCGATCGTCCTCACGCCCGCCGGTGCGACCGCCACCGCGAAGCGCGCGCAGGCCGTCGCCGCCGGCGCACGCCTGCTCGAGGTCCGCGGCTCGTTCGACGACGCGCTCCGCATCTGCCGCGAGCTCGGCGAGCGGCCCGGCTACGTGCTCGTCAACTCGCTCAACCCCGACCGCATCGAGGGCCAGAAGAGCGTCGTCTTCGAGCTGCTCGACGCGCTCGGCTCTGCACCGGAGATCGTCGCCCTGCCGTTCGGCGGCGGCGGCAACGTCAGCGCCGTTGCAGCCGGTCTCGCCGAGGCCGGCGCGACCTCGCGCATCGTCGTCGGCCAGGCCGCCGAGCGCGCGACCACGTGGGCGAGCGCAATCCGCATCGCCCAGCCGGCGCACGCGGATCATGTCGCCGGCCTTGTCGCGTCGGGGCGCGTCGAGGTCGTGACGCTGTCCGAGGATGAGATCAGGGCGGCCTGGCAGAAGCTCGCCACACGCGAGGGCGCGTTCTGCGAGCCGGCTTCGGCGGCCGGCCTGGCCGCGCTCGAGCGGCTTGGCGCCGGCGGCGGCGAGACGGCGGTCTGCATCCTCACCGGGCACGGGCTGAAGGACACGGATGCCGTCGACACCTCGGGTGCCGCGACGGTCGTCGACGCGAGCCTCGAGGCCGTGCTGGAGGTGCTCGCATGAGGCTGCACGCCGTCGCGCCCGCGTCGAGCGCGAACCTCGGGCCTGCGTTCGACTCGGCCGCCGCCGCGCTCGACCTCTGGAACGAGGTCGTGGTCGACGAGACGCCGGGCGCGCTGACGGTCGAGATCGAAGGCGAAGGCGCCGACGAGCTGCCGCGCGACGAGAGCCACCTGTCGCTGCGCGCGTTCGCGCTGTTCGCGCCGGTCGCGGGCCATCGCTTCAGCTTCGTCAACCGGATCCCGCTCGAGCGCGGGCTCGGCTCGAGTGCCGCCGCGATCGCGCTCGGGGCCGTCGCCGGCAGCGCCGTCGCGGGCGAGACCGTCGCGCCCGAGGACTTGCTGGCCCGCTCGGTCTCGCTGGAGGGTCACAGCGACAATCTCGCCGCAGCGCTCTTCGGCGGCGTTTGCCTCTCCTGGCGCTCCGACGGCCGCGTGCGCGCGACCCGGATCGCCGCCGACCTGCCGCTGGCCTCGATCCTCGCCGTTCCGGCCGGTCGCACGAACACCTCGCAGTCGCGGAACGGCCTGCCGTCGACGGTGCCGCACGAGGACGCTGCGGTCAACGCCGGCTACGCGGCGCTGCTCGGCGCCGCGATCGCGTCCGGCGACCCCGACCTGTTGCGCGACGCGCTGCACGACCGGCTGCACCAGCACTACCGCCTCGCCGCTGCGCCGCTCCTGCGGTCGCTGCAGGCGAAGCTGCCGGCCGGCGCGGCCGGCGTCACCCTCTCCGGCTCTGGGCCGTCGGTCGTCGTCTGGGCCGCGCGCGAGCGCGCCGACGGCGTCGCGGCCGAGCTGCAGGACTCTCTCCCCGACGACACCAGGGTGCTCCAGCTCCGAGTCGCCCAGGAAGGAGCCAGGCTCGTATGAGCCCTTACGGCAGCACCCATCCGGCGAAGCGCAACAGCGCCTCGCTCACCGACGGCGTCGATCGCGCTCCGGCACGCGCGATGCTGAAGGGCGCCGGCTTCACCGACGCCGATCTGGCGAAGCCGCTGATCGGCGTCGCGACGACGTGGATCGAGACGATGCCCTGCAACCTCAACCACCGTGTGCTCGCGCGGTACGTCAAGCAGGGCATCCGCGACGCGGGCGGCACGCCGCTCGAGTTCAACACGATCGCCGTGTCGGACGGGGTCACCATGGGTGCGGCCGGGATGCGCGCCTCGCTCGTCTCGCGCGAGGTGATCGCCGACTCGATCGAGCTGGTCACGCGCGGCCACCACTTCGACGGGCTCGTCTGCATCGTGGGCTGCGACAAGACGATCCCGGCGGCGGTGATGGCGCTGGCCCGGCTCGACATCCCCGGTCTCGTCTTCTACGGCGGCTCGATCGCCGCGGGCCGCTACCGCGGGAAGGACGTGACGATCCAGGACGTTTTCGAAGCGGTGGGGGCGCACGCGGCCGGGACGCATCAGCGAGGGCGAGGTGCACGCGCTCGAGAGCGTCGCCTGCCCCGGGGCCGGTGCCTGCGGCGGCCACTTCACCGCCAACACGATGGCGACAGCGCTCGACTTCCTCGGCGTCAGCGCGCCGGGCCTGAACGAGGTTCCGGCGCTGCATCCCGGCAAGCCGCAGGCCGCGGTTGCTGCGGGCGAGCTGGCGATGAAACTCGTCGCTCGAGGACACGCGCCCGTCGCAGGTGCTGACGCGCGAGGCGTTCGAGAACGCGATCTCGGCGATCGCCGCGACCGGCGGCTCGACGAACGGCGTGCTGCACCTGCTCGCAATCGCCGCGGAAGCCGGCATCGAGCTGTCCATCGACGACTTCGACACGGTCTCGGCGCGCACGCCGATCGTCGCCGACATCAAGCCCGGCGGCCGCTACGTCGCGACCGATCTCTTCAAGGCCGGCGGCGTCGCCCTGGTTGCACGCGAGCTCGTTCGCGGCGGTCTGGTGCACGAAGGCGTCACCGGCGTCGACGGCCGCACGCTGCGCCAGGTCGCGGACGGCGCGCACGAGCGGCCCGGGCAGGACGTGGTCGTCTCGTGGGACAACCCGCTCAAGGCGACTGGCGGCCTCGCGATCCTGCGCGGCAACCTCGCGCCGGACGGCTGCGTCGTCAAGCTCGCGGGGCACGAGCGCGTCCTGCACCGCGGGCCGGCGCGCGTGTTCGACTCCGAGGAGGCGTGCTTCGCCGCAGTCAAGGCGCGCTCGATCGCGCCGGGCGACGTGATCGTGATTCGCTACGAGGGTCCGGCCGGCGGGCCGGGGATGCGCGAGATGCTGCACGTCACCGCCTCGCTGGTCGGCGAGGGGCTCGGCGACGAGGTCGCGCTGATCACCGACGGCCGCTTCTCGGGTGCCACCCACGGCTTGATGGTCGGCCACGTTGCGCCCGAGGCGGCGCGCGGCGGACCGATCGCGCACGTCCGCGACGGCGACACGATCGTCGTCGACGTCGAGAACCGGCAGCTCGTGCTGGACGTCCCGGACGACGAGCTGCAGCGGCGCGCAGCCGACTGGGAGCCGCCCGCGCCGCGCTACACGACGGGCGTCTTTGCGAAGTACGCCGCAGCGGTCGGCTCGGCGTCGGAGGGGGCGATCACCCGGTGAGTGTCGACACGCTCCGGTGCCGCGTCTGCGAGACGTCCTACCCCGCGATCGCGAGCGGGATCTGCCTGCGCTGCTTCGGGCCGCTCGAGCCCGTCTACGACTGGGACGCCGTCGCCAAGACACGTCAGCCGCGAGCAGATCGCGGCCGGCCCGCGCTCGCTCTGGCGGTACGAGGCGCTGCTGCCGGTCGCCGCACCCGCGGACGCCGCCTCGGGGCCGGGGTGGACGCCGCTCGTGCGCGCCCCGCGGCTCGCCCGCGCACTCGGGATCGGCGAGCTCTTCCTGAAGCTCGACCACGCCAACCCGACGCACTCCTTCAAGGACCGCGTGGTCGCGGTCGCCGCCGCGAAGGCCGCCGAGCTCGGCAGCGACACGCTCGCCTGCGCGTCGACAGGGAACCTCGGGAACGCGGTCGCCGCGCGCGCCGCCGCGAGCGGCATGCGGTCGGTCGTGCTGTACCCCGAGACCGTCGAGCCCGAGAAGCTGCTCGCGACGGCCGTCTACGGCGGCGAGATGTACGCCGTGCAGGGCAACTACGACGACTGCTCGCGCCTGGTCGTCGAGCTGGCGGGCGAGCTCGACTGGGCGTTCGTCAACGTCAACCTGCGTGCCTACTACGCCGAGGGCTCGAAGACGCTGGCGTTCGAGATCGCCGAGCAGCTGGGCTGGGAGCTGCCCGACGCGGTCGTCGCGCCGATCGCCTCCGGGTCGCTCTTCACGAAGCTGTGGCAGGGGTTCGAGCAGTTCGGCCGCCTCGGGCTGGTCGAGGGCGACAGCCCGCGGATCTATGGCGGCCAGGCGGAGGGATGCTCGCCGGTCGCGTCCGCGTTCGCCGACGAGCGCCCGGTCTCGCCGGTTCGCCCTGCGACGATTGCGCACTCGCTGGCGATCGGCGCGCCGGCGGACGGCGACCTCGCGATCGCGACGGCACAGGCGTCCGGCGGTGCGATCTACGCCGTGCCCGAGACCGACATCGGCCCGAACATGTCGCTGCTCGCCGGCACGGCGGGGCTCTTCGGCGAGACGGCCGCGGGTGTGACGATCGGCGCGCTCCGCGCGGCCGCAGCGTCGGGAGCGATCGGCGAGGACGACCGCGTCGTCGCGCTGATCACCGGCTCCGGCCTGAAGACGCCGCAGGCCGTCGAGGTGCGCGAGGGCACGCGGATCGCCGCCGACGTCGATGCCTTGCTCGAAGGACTGGGGGTGAGCGTGTGAGCGCTCCGCTCAGGGTGGCCTGCTTGCCGGGGGACGGCATCGGGCCCGAGGTGCTCGACCAGGCCGTGCGCCTGTTCGAGAGCCTGCCGCTCGAGGTCTCACTCGTGCGGTGGCCGTTCGGCGGCGCCGCGATCGACGAGGTCGGCGAGCCATTGCCGGCCGAGACGCTCGCGGCCTGCCGGGCGGCCGACGCGGTGCTGCTCGGAGCGGTCGGCGGGCCGCGGTGGGACGGCCGGCCGGTTCGTCCCGAGCAGGGGCTGATCGGCGTGCGCAAGGCACTCGACGTCTACGCCAACTTGCGGCCGGCGCGCCTCGGGGAAATCGACCTGCTGATCGTGCGTGAGCTCGTCGGCGGGCTGTACTACGGCGCGCGCGGTGTTCGCGACGACGGCACCGTGTTCGACACGTGCGAGTACCACCCGTCGCAGGTCGAGCGGATCACGCGGCGCGCGTTCGCGATCGCGCGAGAGCCGGGGCGGCACGCTCGTCTCGGTCGACAAGGCGAACGTGCTCGACACGTCGCGGATGTGGCGGCGCGTCGTCGGCGAGGTGGCACAGGAGTTTCCGGACGTCGAGCTGCGAAACGCGCTCGTCGACAGCTTCGCGATGGAGATCGTGACCTCGCCGGAACGCATCGACACCGTCGTCACGGAGAACACCTTCGGCGACATCCTCTCCGACATCGCGGCGGCGAAGACCGGAGGGCTCGGCCTCGCCGCGTCAGCCAGTCTCGGCGACGGCGGCCCCGGCATCTTCGAGCCGGTGCACGGCTCGGCGCCCGACATCGCCGGGACGCACGCGGCCAACCCCGCGGCGATGCTGCGCACGGTCGCCCTGCTGCTCGAGCACGCCGCGGCGCGGCCCGATCTCGCAGCGGCGGTCGACGCCGCAGTCGACGAGTCCCTCGCTTCGCATCCGACCCGAGACGCAGGCGGCGACGCCACGACGACCGACTTCGGCGACGCCGTCCTGGCGTCGCTCGAGAGAACCCTCGCGACGAAGGAGACAGCATGGACACCAGCTTCCTCGTAGATCAGCCCGACGAAGAGCTCGAAGCCTCGGCGACGTGCACGTGCCCGACGCCGGTGCCGGAGGCGCGCGCGACGTGGAAGGGCGCCGCCCGCACGTACTGCTCGCGCTGCAACCTGCCGATCCAGCTGGACTTCGCCGCGCGGTGAGCGTGACCGTCGGCTATCCAGGCCCGCCGGGCAGCCACAGCGACGCCGCCGCTGCCGTGCTCGTGCCCGACGCGGCCGACCTGATCGGCCTGCCGAGCTTCTCGGCGGTGATCTCCGCTGCCACTGCTGCAGAGGTGACGCTCGGCGTGCTCCCGATCGAGAGCTCGCTCGTCGGTCCGATCGCGGAGACACACGACCTGCTGTACGGCTCGGCCCTCTCGATCATCCGCGAGGCGACGCTGCCGATCCGCCACTGCGTGCTCGGGCTGCCGGGCGCGAGCGTCGAGCGCGCGACCGCGTACTGGTCGCATCCGGCCGCCTTCGACCAGTGCCGCGACTTCTTCGACGGCCGCGACGTGCGGCGAGTGCCGACGGCGACGACCGCGGATGCCGCGCGCACCGTCGCCGAGGCGGGCGACCCGAGCGTGGTCGCGATCGCGAGCGCGGAGGCAGCGGCCGCATATGGGCTCGACGTGCTCGCCGACGATGTCGGCGACCGGCCCGGCGCGTTCACGCGTTTCGTGGCGCTCGCGCCGTACATCCAGCTCGGCAGCGGCGACGGCTGGCGTACGGCGCTGTCGTTCGTGACCGACCACCAGCCCGGCGCGCTCTTCCGCGCGCTCGGCCCGCTCGCGCGAAACGGCGTCAACCTGGTGCAGCTCGTCTCGCGTCCGCTCCCGAACTCGCCCTGGCGCTACCGGTTCGACGTCGTGCTCGACGGCCACGTGTTCGACCCGTCCGTTCGCCCCGCGCTGGCCGAGCTGCGCGGCCTGACGCGCGAGCTGCGTCTGTTCGGCTCCTACTCCGCCGAGGTCGAGCGGTGAGCGGCAGGACGCTGTTCCGCAAGATCTGGGACGACCACGTCGTCGAGGCGCCCGACGATGCGCCGACGCTGCTCTACGTCGATCTGCACCTGGTGCACGAGGTGACGAGCCCGCAGGCGTTCGAGCTGCTACGCGCGACGGGCCGCACGGTGCGCCGTCCGGACCTCACCGTCGCGACGATGGACCACAACGTCCCGACGCTCGACGGGCCGATCACCGATCCGCTGGCCCGCGCGCAGCTCGAGGCGCTGCGCGCGAACTGCGAGGAGTTCGGCGTGCCGCTGCTCGCGACCGGCAGCGGCCGGGAAGGGATCGTGCACGTGATCGGGCCGGAGCTCGGCGTCACGCAGCCGGGCCTGACGATCGTGTGCGGCGACAGCCACACCTCAACCCACGGCGCGTTCGGCGCGCTCGCGTTCGGGATCGGCACCTCGGAGGTCGAGCATGTGCTCGCCACGCAGACGCTGCAGCAGACGCTGCCGCGGACGATGCAGGTGGCGTTCGCCGGCGAGCTCCCGTTCGGGCTCTCCGCGAAGGACCTCGTGCTGGCCGCGATCGGCCAGCTCGGCGTCTCCGGCGGGCAGGGTTACGTGCTCGAGTACACAGGCGCTGCGATCGAGGCGCTCTCGATGGACGGACGGATGACCGTGTGCAACATGTCGATCGAGGCCGGCGCGCGCGCGGGTCTCGTCGCGCCCGACGACACGACGTTCGCCTATCTCGAAGGCCGTCCCGCCGCTCCGAGCGGCGCGGCCTGGGAGGAGGCGCTCGACCGCTGGCGCGTACTCCGCACCGATCCAGGCGCGCCGTACGACGACGACGTCACGGTCGAGCTCTCGCAGTTGAAGCCGCAGGTGACGTGGGGGACGAACCCGGGCATGGTCGGCCCCGTCGACGGCGTCGTCCCGGACCCCGCCGACTTCGACGACGCGGACGAGCGCGAGGCGGTCGAGCGAGCGCTGCGGTACATGGATCTGACGCCCGGCACGCCGATCGTCGACGTGCGCATCGACAAGGTGTTCATCGGCTCGTGCACCAACGCGCGCATCGAGGATCTGCGCACCGCGGCGGCGGTCGTCGCCGGCCGCCGCGTCGCCGACGGAGTGCAGGCGATCGTCGTCCCCGGGCTCGGCCCAGGTGAAGCGGCAGGCCGAGGACGAGGGCTTGAACCAGGTCTTCGAGGCGGCGGGGTTCGAGTGGCGCCGGTCAGGCTGCTCGATGTGCCTCGGGATGAATCCCGACATCCTCGCCCCGGGCGAGCGGTGCGCGTCGACGTCGAACCGCAACTTCGAGGGGCGCCAGGGTGCGGGTGGGCGCACGCACCTCGTCAGCCCGGCGATGGCGGCCGCCGCCGCGGTCAGCGGCCACTTCACCGACGTGCGGGAGCTCGTATGAGGCCGCTCCCGTCGGTCACCGGCAGCGTCGCGGTGCTCGATCGCCCCGACGTCGACACCGATCAGATCATCCCGAAGCAGTTCCTGAAGCGGATCGAGCGCTCGGGCTACGGTCAGTACCTGTTCTTCGACTGGATGAAGGACCCGGCGTTCGAGCTGCACGCCTACCCGGGTGCGTCGATCCTGCTCGCCGGGCGCAACTTCGGCTGCGGCTCGTCGCGCGAGCACGCGGCCTGGGCGCTCGACGACTACGGGTTCCGGGTCGTGATCGCGCCGTCGTTCGGCGACATCTTCCGCACGAACGCGATCAAGACCGGCCTCGCGCCGATCGTGCTGCCGGCCGCGGACATCGGCGCGCCTGCGCGAGGCGGTCGGCTGCGCGCAACGAGCTGACCGTCGACCTGGAGCACCTGACGATCGCCCATCCGGACGGGCTCGACGTCTCGTTCGAGCTCGACCCGTACGTGCAGGAGACGCTCGTGCACGGCCTCGACGACCTCGCGCGCACGCTGCTCCGCAGCGACGCGATCGCGTCGTTCGAGGCGGAGCACCCGGCGCGGTTCGACTCGCGCACCCTCGTCTGAGCTACGGCCTCTTCGCACTCACGCCTCAAGACGCTGCTCGTTACGCTGCCCGCTCCAAGAGCCAAGGAGCCCGAATGGCGGACTACGCGGTCAAGCCGCTCGATGTGAAGACCTGGGACGCGTTTGCGCGGCTCGTCGAGCGCCACAACGGCGTGTTCGGCGGGTGCTGGTGCACGTGGTTCCACACGTTCCATGCCGAGAAGACCTTCACCGCCGAGGGCAACCGCGCCCTCAAGGAGCGGCTGGTCAAGGAGGGTCGAGCGCACGCTGCGCTCGTGTTCGACGGTGACGAGGCGGTGGCGTGGTGCCAGTACGGCCCGCCGGCGGAGTTGCCGAACATCCACCACCGCAAGGAGTACGAGGCCGCCGGTGATCCACCGCCCGACTTCCGGATCACCTGCATCTTCGTGGATAAGAAGTACAGGCGGAAAGGCGTGACGGAGACCGCCTTGCGCGGTGCGGTGGATCTGATCGCGAAGGCGGGCGGCGGCGTCGTGGAGGGCTACCCGCATGACACCGGCGGCAAGAAGATCTCCGTGCTCTACAACGCCACCCGTGATCTGTACGAGCGGTCCGGCTTCAGCTACGTCCGCGCCAAGGGCCTGAGGAACTGCGTGATGCGCAGGGTTGTGCCGTAACGGCGAGCTGCCGGTCGCCTAGGATCTGATCGTGGCGCTCGCGTTCGATGCGGCTCGCTGGGAGGCACTTGCGGCCGCGCGGACACGCGGGGAAGTGGGCGACGGGATCGCCTCGGTGCTCGCGTTGCTCGGCCGGCCCGACGTCATCTCGTTCGCGGGCGGTTTCCCCGATCCGCGGACATTCCCGCGTGAGCGGGTCGCGGAACTGCTGCAGGAGTTCGCCGCGGCCGGAGAGTCGACCGCGTTCCAGTACGCGCCGACGCGCGGCCTCGCGGGCACGCTGGACGTCGTTGCAGACCGGCTCGAGCGCCTGCAGGGCCGCAGGCCCGCAGACGACGAGCTGATGATCACGAGCGGCGGCATCGAGGCCCTCGAGCTGCTCGGGAAGACGTTCGTCGACCCGGGCGACGTGATCGTCGTCGAGGCGCCGACCTACCTCGGCTCCATTCAGTCCTTCCGCAGCTTCGAGGCGGAGCTCGTGCCGGTCACGCTCGACGAGAACGGTCTCGACGTCGCGGAGCTCGAGCAGCGGCTCGCCGACGGGCTCAGGCCGAAGCTCCTCTACACGATCCCGGATCACCAGAACCCCGCCGGTGTCAGTCTTGCGGCCGATCGCCGCGCGGCGCTTGTCGAGCTCGCGCGCTTCTACGGCTTCCTCGTGGTCGAGGACGTCGCCTACCGCGACCTCGGCTTCGACGGCGAATCGCTGCCGAGCCTGTGGAGTCTCGGCCCGGACATCGTCGTCCAGATCGGAACGACGTCGAAGACGTTGTTTCCCGGAGTCCGCCTCGGCTGGGCGGCCGGCCCGGCAGGAGTCGTCGAGCGGCTCGTGGCAGCGAAGCAGGTGACGGACCAATGCGCCGGCGCGCTCGGGCAGCGGCTCTTCGAGGAGTCGGAGCGGCGCGGTTGGATCGACGAGCAGCTCGTGCGCTCCAGGGCGCTCTACGGCAGCAAGTGCGAGCGGATGCTGGCCGCGCTCGAGCGCTCGATGCCGGAGTCGGCACGGTGGACGACGCCGCGCGGCGGGTTCTTCTCCTGGCTGACGCTGCCGGCGGTCGATGCCGTCGAGCTGGCCGGGCGGGCGATCGAGCAGGGTGTCGCCGTCGTTCCCGGGACGCTCTTCTTCCCCGACGGCCGGGGCACGGACAGTCTCCGCCTTTCATTCAGCCTCGTCGACGAAGAGAAGATCGACGACGGGATCGCGCGTCTCGGGTCGGTCGTGTGACCGAGCCGAAGGCCACGCACTACCGCTGGGACGACCTGCGGAAGGAGCCGCTGAAGGACGACCTGTCGCGCCGGCTGATCTCGACCGAGCGAATGATGATCGCACAGGTCTTCCTCGAGAAGGGAT
Organism: uncultured Actinomycetes bacterium; assembly: GCA_963819535.1. Taxonomy (GTDB): domain Bacteria; phylum Actinomycetota; class Thermoleophilia; order Gaiellales; family Gaiellaceae; genus PALSA-600. Next base: position 799,397 of record CAWFWL010000001.1, read on the forward strand.
GCGTCGTGCCGCGCCACTCGCACGAGAACGAGCAGCTGACGTACATCCTCGAAGGCACGCTCCGCTTCTGGCTCGGCGAGGAGGGGTCCGAGACGGTCGATGTCGCCGCGGGCGAGGTGCTGCACATTCCGTCGTGGGTGCCGCACATGGCCGAGGCGCTCGAGACGACGCTCGACGTCGACATCTTCGCGCCGCCGCGGCAGGACTGGCTCGACGGGTCGGACGCCTACCTGCGCACGAAGTGAAGCTCGGTCTCGAAGGTCGCCGCGGCCTCGTCACGGGCGGGTCGAAAGGGCTCGGCGAGGCGATCGCGCGGGAGCTGGTCGCCGAGGGTGCGCGTGTCGCGATCTGCGCCCGCAACGAGCAGGAGGTCACCGCCACCGCCGAGCAGGTCGGCGCCGAGTACGCGCAGGCGGCCGACGTCACCGACCCGGAGCAGGTGCGCGATCTGATCGCCCGCAGCGCCGAAGCGCTTGGCGGGATCGACTTCCTCGTCAACAACGCGGGCGGCGCCCACCCCGGCACGTTCGAGACGTTGAGCGACGAGGACTGGGCCGCCGACCTCGACGTGAAGCTCTTCTCGTTGATCCGCTGCTCGCGCGAGGTCCTGCCGCATCTGCGCGCCGCCGGCGGCGGCCGGATCGTGAACATCGGTGCCGTCTACTCGCGCTACCCAGACCCGACGTTCTTCGCGACGTCGGTCAACCGCGCGGCCGGCAACTCGTTCACGAAGACGCTCGCCCTCGAGGTCGCGAAGGACAACATCCTCGTCAACGGCGTCAACATCGGGTTCGTGATCACGCCGCAGTGGGAGAACATCCGCCAGCGGCGAGCCCCCGGGCTGCCACGCGAGGAGTTCTTCAACCGTTTCGCCGCGCAGGAGGTGCCACTCGGTCGCTTCGGGCTGCCGGACGAGGTCTCGGGTCTCGTCGCGTTTCTGCTCAGCGACCGGGCGACCTACATCACCGGCGCTTCGATCGATGTCGCGGGCGGCATGGGGAAGTACGTATAGACGCGGCCGGACTACCTCGGGCGAAGCACGCCTGCGGCCAACGCGACGATTCCGACCAGGGCGGCGACGACGCAGAACGACGTCGTGAGCGACGATGCCGAGGCGATGCCGCCGATCACGCCCGGTGCGGCGAGGCCACTTGCGTAGGCGACGACCGCGACGCCGGCGATGCTGCGCGCGGGATGGGCGCCCACGCGCCCGGCCGCGGCGAACACGAGCGGGACGACAACGGCGAGGCCGATCCCGAGCAGCGCGAAGCCAAGGAGGCCGACCGCTAGCCCGGGCGCCAAGACGACAGCGACGGCGCCGACGAAAGCGCACGTCCCGGAGATGCGGACGGTACGGACCGGGCCCAGCTTGCGGATCACGTGGTCGCCGATGAGCCTGACCGTTGCCATCGCGACGGCGAACGCCGACACCGCGAGCGCTGCGACGCTCGCGGACCCGCCGAGCTCGTTGCGGATGTAGAACGCCGACCAGTCGGTTCCGGCCTGCTCGCCGAAGACGGCGCACAGGCCGACGAGCCCGATCAGAAGGACGGGCCGGGTCGGGAGCGCGAAGTGCGGCGGCGCGGGGGCGTCGTTCGTCGTCGGCTCCTCGATCAGCAGCTGGGCGATTGCGGCGCCGGCCGCGGCGAGGACGAGCGCCTCGACCGCGAACTGGGCACGCGTGTCGATGCCGGCATGGGAAGCGAGGGCCGAGACGGCCGACCCGACCAGGACGCCCACGCTCCAGAACCCGTGCAGGCTCGACATCACCGATCGGCCGAACAGCTTTTCCACGAGGACGCCCTCGGCGTTCATCGCCATGTCCGCGAGCCCGGCAATCGCGCCGGAGACGAGCAGGGCGGCGCAGAGCGCCACGAGCGACGTCGGCAGCGACGGCAGGACGAGGCACGCGCCCCAGGCGACGATCGTGGCCACGACGAACGGGCGGAGCGCGAAGCGGTGAGCGAGACCGCCCGAGAAGGGCATGGCGAGCAAGGCGCCGATCCCCGGCATGACCAGCGCGATCCCGAGGTGGCCGACGCCGACGCCGACGTGCGACGCGATCCACGGAATGCGGGCCGCGAAGCTGCCGGTGACGCATCCGTGCACCGCGAACACCGCCGCCGTCGCGCGCCGCGCACGCCGGACGTGAGGAGCGGGCGCGGCCTGATCTGATGTGGACGTGGCAGCCGCGGGCACGGGCCGAGACTATCCAGCGCCGGATGGAGAACACGCTCTTCCGCGGCCGGTTAAGCTTGCTTGGGAAACGGAGGCGAGTCGCACGCAATGAGCAAGCGAGATTGGGGATCGGACGCGATCTCGGGGCTGATCGTGATGATCGCCGTCAGCCTCGGGCTGGGCGGGCTGGTCGTTGGATTCTTCCTCGGACGCGACACGAAGCACTCGCACCCGACGGCGGTGACCTCCAGCCAGCAAGCAACGACGGTCGATCCGCACGTCGCCGCAGGCGCGCACATCTTCGTCCAGTTCTCGTGCTCTCAGTGCCACGGCGACCAAGGCCGGGGTGGCATCTCGCCCGCCGTTCCCGCGCTGACGAAGGTCGGCACGCAACTGACCGCAACTCAACTCCGTCAAATCATCAACCACGGTCTGGGCGAGTCGGCCAATCCAACCAAGCCGTACATGCCCGTCTGGGGGGCGGTCATCTCGGACTCGCAAGTGAGTGACCTCGTTTCTTACATCCGCGCCGGCTTACCCGTCGTCCCGACTGCGACGGCGCCAGAGGTGCCACAAGGGCAGGGCGCGGCTGTCGAAGGAGCGACCCTCTACATCGCTTACGGGTGCATCAACTGCCACGGCCCAAACGGGCTCGGCGGCGTGCCGAACCCACAATCGCCAGACAAATCGATTCCGCCTCTGTCCGGCCAGGACTTCCGTCAGGAGTACAACACCGACGCCAAGATCGTCGACGTGATCCGCAGCGGCAGCGTGATCGGCAAAGCGCCGATCGTCAGCATGCCCCACTGGGGCGGGATCATTCCGCAAGACCGGCTGCAGGCGCTCGCCACCTACTTGAAGACGCTCAAATAGCCCGAAGCTATAGTGCGTAAATGCCCGATCCTCGTCCGTGCGCCAGCGTCCGCAACGACGCCTGAGTTTCACTGGCCGCCTGCCGCGGGGAAACTAGCCCGTGTTGCGGAGCGCCGCCGCGATCCCCGCGATCGAGCGGAGCAGCGGCAGCTGCGCGTCCGCCTCGCCGGCGCGGTGGCGTTGCAGCAGCTCGACCTGCACGGCGTTCATCGGGTCGACGTACGGGTTCCGCAGGTCGATCGAGCGGCGCAGCATCGGCTGGCGCTCGAGCAGCCGCGAGACGCCGGTCGCGGCGAGGACGCCCGCGACCGCGCGCACGTTGCTCCTCCTCGATCGTCTCGAACAGCGCCGGATCGCGGACGAGCGGCAGGTAGCCGCGGGCGATCGAGAGGCTCGACTTCGCGAGCGTCATCTCGAGGTTGTCGACGACCGTGCGGAAGAACGGCAGCCGCTCGTAGAGGTCGCGCAGCGCCTCGGCGCCGGCCTCCGCGAACGCGGTGCCGCAGCCGAACCACGCGGGCAGCAGCACCCGGTTCTGCGTCCACGCGAACACCCACGGGATCGCGCGCAGCGACGCCGAGATAGTCGGCGTCGTCCGGACGGCGAGCCGGCCGCGACGCGATCTCGAGCAGCGCCAGCTCGTCGACCGGAGTGAACGCGCGGAAGAACTCGACGAAGCCGTCGTTCTCCCAGACGAACGCCGCGATACGCCGCGCGCGACACCGCGGCGAGCCGGTCGAGTGTCGCGCGGTCGTCGGCCGACGGGCGGCGGCGTCAGCTGCTCGGGGAACGTCGCGAGCAGCGTCCCGCGAGCGCCGCCTCGAGGTTCTGGCGGGCGAGCCCCTCGACGCCGTACTTGAACGACACGGTCTCGCCCTGCTCCGTCAGCTTGACGCGGCCCGGCGGATGGCCCGCCGGCTGCGAGACGATCGCCGCATGGGTCGGGCCGCCGCCGCGGCCGGCGCTGCCGCCGCGGCCGTGGAAGATCGTCAGCTCGACGTCGTGGCTCGCCGCGACCGCGGCCAGCGACTCCTGCGCGCGGTAGATCGCCCACTGCGCCGCGAGGTAGCCGCTGTCCTTGCCCGAGTCCGAGTAGCCGACCATCACCTCGGCCGCGCCGCCGCGCTCGCGCACGCGCGCGGCAAAGCGCGCGTCGCCGAGCAGCTCGTCGAAGATCTGCGGCGCACGATCGAGGTCGTCGACGGTCTCGAACAGCGGCACGATCGACAGCGGCTCGGACGTCAGATCGAGCGCCCGCGAGCACGTCGTCGGACGAGCTCGTCCCTGAGACGATCAGCGTGTCGAGCGCCGCGACGCCGTGTCGTGCGCGAGCCGTCTCGGCCGCGCCGACCGCGACCCGCGCGCGCTCGGTCGGCAGGTCGCGCGCGTGCAGCCGGATGTCGAGCTTCGCGACGTGGAAGCCGAAGATCTCGACCATGCGCTCGAGCCGCGCCACTCGCCCGTCGCCGACACGAGCGCCGCCGTGCGCCGCGAGGCTGCGCCGGATCACGCGGAGATCGGCGAGCAGCTCCTCCGCGGCTGCGGTACGCGTCGTTGCCGAGCCGCCACCACATGAACGAGAGCTTGCGCCGGTAGGGCTCGACCTCGTTGCGCGCGCCGATCTCGTTCGCGTACGCCGGCAGCTCTTCCTCGTCGTGCTGCAGCGAGAGCTCGAGCTCCTCGGATACGGCCACGAGCGAGCGTGACGCGCCGATCTCGACCGCGAGCGAGCGGACCTCCTCGCGGTAGCGGTCGAGCGCCAGCGTCCGCGCTCTGACGAGCGCCTCGTCGATCGACGCAGGCCCGGCCGCGGGGTTGCCGTCCATGTCGCCGCCGACCCACGAGCCGAACGTGAGCGGGGCTGGGCGTGCCGGGCAGCCGCTCCCGCCACGCACCGACGAGGTCGGTGGCGGCGGACATCAGGCTGTGCTCGAAGAACCAGAGCGCGTGCCGGATCTCGTCCGAGACCCGCAGCCGGCCGTGGCGCACCTCGTCGGTCTGCCAGAGCAGCGTCACCTCTTCCGCGATCCGCTCCTCTGCTGCATGGCGCTCGGCCGGGGAGACGCGCGCATCGTCGAGCTCGACGAGCTCGCGCTCGATGCGGATGTGCGAGAGCAGGACGCTGCGGCGCGTCGTCTCGGTCGGGTGCGCCGTCAGCACGAGGCGGATCGCCGTGCCGGCGGCTCTGGCCGCGAGCTCCTCGGCAGACACCGCACCGAGCCGGCCGAACGCATCGTCGAGCGACTCGCGTGAAACCCGGCCGTCGTGCGCGTCCTCACGCCTTCGGCGCAGGCGATGGTGCTGCTCGGCGAGGTTGGCGAGCTGGAAATAGAGCCCGAACGCGCGCAGGACGAGTGTCTGCGCGTGCGGCTCGGTCTCGGTGAGCGCGCCCGCGACGTCGGCCGGCCCGTGGCTACGTGCCTCGCGGGCCGAGCGCCGGATCGTCTCGACGAGCTCGAGCAGCCATGGTCCCTCCTGCTCGACGAGCACGCGTCCGAGGATCGTGCCGAGCAGCCGGATGTCGCGTCTTAGCGGCGCGGCCGTGTCGCGCTCGAACGCCGGGCTCGTCTCGGACACGGCTACGAGTCGAGGCCGAGTGCCGAGAGCACGGCGCGCGCGTCGGGTTCGATCATGTGAACGGGATTGACCGGCTCGGGGCTCGGCGCGGAGCCGCTGACGACCAGCACGACGCGGGCGCCGGGCGCGACGTCGCCGCGCCGGAGCGCCTCGACCAGCGCACCGAACGCGGCGCCGCCTGCGTGATCCGTCTCGATCCCGAGCGTGTCGTTGAGCAGCTCCGTGTGAGCGGCGATCGCAGACTCGGCGACCGCGACCACGGCTCCGCCGGTCGCGCGGGCGGCGCCGAGCGCCAAGTCACCGTGCGACGGGTTGCCGACGGCGAGCGACGGGACGCCGGTCGCGGCTTCGACGCGCGAGATGCGCCTCTCGTCGGCGAACGCGTCGGCGATCGGGCTCGAGCCTTGCGGCCTGCCCGCCGAACAGGCGCGGCACCGGCTCGTCGCAGAGGCCCGCGCGGACCAGCTCCGAGAAGCCCTGTGACAGCTTCGCCAGGAGCATGCCGCTAGCCGCGGGGCAGACGACCGCGTCGGGCAGCTGCCAGCCGAGCTGCTCGGCGATCTCGAACGAGATCGTCTTCGCACCCTCGCTTGCGTACGGGTGCAGGTTGCCACTGACGAACCCCCACGGGAACAGCGCGCCGAGCTCGAGCTCGAGGCGGCGGCAGTCGTCGTACGTGCCGGTGATCGAGAAGACCTGTGCGCCCGGGTGGCGGGCCGCAACCGTGCCGGCGCCGACACCTGCCGGGGCGAGCACCATCGCCTCGAGCCCGGTCACCGCAGCCGCGGCCGCAACGGCGTCGCCGAGGTTGCCGGTCGACGAGCAGCAAACCGTGGTGTAGTCGTGCTCCAGAGCGGCGGCGACCGCGACTGCGGCGATCCGATCCTTGTAGGAGCGCGTCGGGTTCTCGCCCTCGAGCTTCAGGTACAGGTCGACGCCGAGCTGCTCGGACAGCGAGTCGGCGCGCTCGAGCGGCGTCCAGCCCGCGCGCACCCCGCCTCGGGCGGCCGTCGGCAGGAGCGCCTCGTACCGCCAGAGGCTCGTCGGGCCTGCGGCGATGCCGCCGCGCGTGACGTCGCGCCTGATCCGTTCCCAGTCGTACGCGACATCGGTCGGGCCGTCGCAGCGCAGGCAGGCGTCGCGCGGCTCGGGGTCGGTGACGTCCTCGCAGACGCGGCAGCGCAGGCCGTAAGGGAGCGCGCTCATCCGATCGAATCCCCCGTCTCTGTGAAAGAACCTAACCGGCGAGACGGGTGTGTCCGGCTAGGCCAGTCGCGCGCAGGCGATGACCGTGAGGATCGAGAACGGCTTCATCGTCGCTGCGGGGCGCATAGGCGTCGAAGTCTACAGCGCCTCGCCTTGATCCGACAGGACGCCTCGCTACAGTTTGTGTAGTATCGAATTGTTCGGTCGCCGGCGCTGGCGGCCGTTGAGGCAGCGAGGCCTCGGAACACCTACGGGTGCTCCGGGGCCTTTTTTCGTGGTCCAACTAGGAGGAGGAGCGGATGGTCAAGGTGGAGGCGATGGTCATACGAGAGCGTGTTGAGACGGTGATCGACGCCGTCGAGCATGCGACCGGGCATGTCGGCGTGACCGTGATCGAGGCGATCGGGCACGGACGCCAGCGCGGCGTGACGCACGAGTACCGCGGACGGGTCTTCGAGTCGCGCTTCCTGCCGAAGGCGATGCTGATCTTCGTCGTCGAGGATCGCCTGGCCGAGCTCGTGGTCGACGCCATCGTCGACGCCGCACGCAGTGGCAACGAGTCGGGCGACGGTCTCGTCTGGACGTCCGAGATCTCGAACGTCGTCCATCATCGAACCGGGCGCAAGCTCGAGGGGGTCGGAGCCGGTGCCTAAGAACTCTGACTTGTTGATCGCCGCGTCGACGATCTGGGTCGTCATCACCGCGGTGCTCGTGATGTTCATGCAGGCCGGCTTCGCGTTCCTCGAGGCCGGGCTGACGCGGATGAAGAACGCCGGGCACATCGCCGGCAAGAACGTCCTGATCTTCGGGCTCTGCTCACTCGTCTACTGGGCGGTGGGCTTCGGCCTTGCGTTCGGCGACGGCAACGCCGTCTTCGGCACGGCGGGGTTCTTCCCGTCGGTGACGTCGATGATCTCGGTTGGCCAGAAGCCGTTCGACTGGTTCTCGGAGATCCCGGGCGCGGCGGGCTACCTGTTCGAGGTCGTGTTCGCCGGCGTGTCGCTCGCGATTGTCTGGGGCGCGATGGCCGAGCGGGCGAAGCTGTGGGTCTACTTCGTCTTCGGCATCTGGTTCACGCTCACCTACTCGGTCGTCTCCCACTGGATCTGGTCACCGCACGGCTGGCTGTTCAAGCACGGCATGCAGGACTTCGCCGGCTCGACGGTCGTGCACTACCAGGGGGCGCTCGCCGGGCTCGCCGGGGCGCTGATCCTCGGTCCCCGCATCGGCAAGTTCGGGACCGACGGCCGTGCCAACCCGATCCCGGGCCACAACATCCCGTACGCGGTGCTCGGGACGCTGATCCTCTGGTTCGGTTGGTTCGGCTTCAACCCCGGCTCGACGCTGTCCGTCGACTTCGGCGGCTTCGGCTACTTCGCGTATGTCGCCCTGACGACGAACATCGCCGCCGCCGCCGGCGCGGTCACCGGCATGTGCGTCGCGTGGGTCAAGCTCGGCAAGCCGGACATCTCGATGATGCTGAACGGCGCGCTCGGAGCACTCGTGGCGATCACTGCCGCATCGGGCTTCGTCGCGCCGTGGGCGGCGATCGTGATCGGGATCGGCTCGGGCTTCATCGCGGTCTTCGGCGTCATCTTCGTCGAGCGGATCGGGATCGATGATCCGATCGGGGCCGTCGCAGTGCACGGCTTCTCGGGCGTGTGGGGCACGCTGGCGACGGGCCTGTTCGCAGTCCCGCTGCTGGCGAAGAACCTCGGGACCGGCACGGGCGGGCTCGTCTACACGGGCTCGTTCCACCAGCTCGGCGTGCAGGCCCTCGGCCTCGTCGCGGTCGGCGTCTTCGTCTTCGCGACGAGCTTCGGTGCCCTCGGCGTCATGCACAAGCTCTGGGGCATCCGGGTCGAGCAGCACGTCGAGGAAGGCGGGCTGGACGTGCACGAGCACGGCATGTGGGGCTACCCCGAGTTCTATATCCCGGTTCCGGGTGGCTACGGCACCGAGTCGCACAGCCATCTCGGCTCGGGTGTCAGCACCCGCCCGCATACTCCGGCTGCGGTTCACGCCACGACGGCACCGGTCGAGTCGTGACAGGCAGGGAGGGGGCGGAGCTCGTGCGGCCGCTCCCTCCCCTGCTATCCCCCTGCGACCGCCGGGAGCAGCAGGATCGTCGAGGTCGGCGTGACCGTGGCGTCGAGACCGCCCAGCAGGCGGATGTCGTCGCCGTCGAGGAAGACGTTGAGGTACGTCGGGACGTCGTCGCCCGCGAGCAGCCGGCCCTCGAGCGCCGGATGCATCGACACCAGCGCCGAGATCGCCTCGCGCACCGTCGCGCCGTCCACGTCGACGCTGCGGTCGCCCGCGGCGTCGGGACGAAGCACCGGTGGGATGCGGATCACGGGCATCTCGCTTCAAAAGATAAAGCATTGGCGGAAGGAGCGCGCTGATGGATGACCGGCTGCACGTGCTGATCGCCGAGGACGAGACGCTGATCAGGCTCGACCTGCGGCAGCTGCTCGAGTCGGAGGGAGTGGTCGTCTGCGCCGAGGCGCGAGACGGCGCCGAGGCGGTCGAGCTCGCGCGGAGCACGAAGCCCGACGCTGCGATCATCGACATCAAGATGCCGAACCTCGACGGGATCGAGGCTGCGCGGCGCATCCACGCCGAGCGGCCCATCCCGATCGTGATGCTGACCGCCTACGCCGACCCGCTGCTGGTCGAGCGGGCGATCGGCGCGGGCGTCTTCGCCTACCTCGTCAAGCCCTTCCGCTCCACCGACGTCGTCCCGACGCTGCGGGCCGCCGTCGCGCGGCATGCCGAGCTGCTCGAGTCGCGGCGCGAGCGTGGCCAGAGCGGAACGCCGATCGAGGTCGAGGTGCGCTCGAGCACCGGGACCGTGTATCCGCTGCGTCTACGCCGCGGCCCCGACGGCAGGCTCAAAGTCTCGCTCGGATCCGGCGAAACTTCATAAGTTAAAGTTATGCGATGACGCTGGTCGTGCAGAAGTTCGGCGGCTCCTCGCTCGCAACGCCCGAGCGGATCAGCCACGTCGCCGCCCGGGTCGCCGCGACCGCCGCCTCTGGCGACGCCGTGTGCGTCGTCGTGTCGGCGATGGGACGCACGACCGACGAGCTGCTCGAGCTGGCGGGGCAGGTGACGTCGTCGTTGCCGGCGCGCGAGGCCGACATGCTGCTCGCCGCCGGCGAGCAGATCTCGATCGCGCTGCTCACGATGGCCCTGCTCGAGCGCGGCTTGCCGGCCGTCTCGCTCACCGGCCCCCAGGCGGGGATCCTCACGGACTCGAGCCACGGCAACGCCCGCATCATCGGCATGCGCGCCGATCGCGTCGATACTGCGATCTCGCGTGGCGAGATCCCGATCGTCGCCGGCTTCCAGGGCGTCTCGGAAGGGCACGACGTGACGACCCTCGGCCGCGGTGGCTCGGACACGACCGCCGTCGCGCTCGCCGCGGCGCTCGGCGCCGACGTGTGCGAGATCTATACCGACGTCGACGGCGTCTACACGGCAGACCCACGCCTCGTGCCGGGAGCGCGCAAACTCTCGCACCTCTCCTACGAGGAGATGCTCGACCTGGCGGCGTGCGGCGCCCGCGTGCTGATGCTTCGGTCGGTCGAGTACGCACGCCGGACCGGCGTGGCACTACACGTCCGTTCATCATTTCGCGACGACGAGGGCACCTGGATCCACGAGGAAGGAGCTGGCATGGAGCACGCGATCGTCTCCGGCATCGCGCACGACACCGGCGAGGCGAAGCTGACGCTGTTCGGCGTTCCCGACCAGCCCGGGATCGCCGCGAGCGTCTTTCGGCCGCTGGCCGAGGCCGGGATCAACGTCGACATGATCGTCCAGAACGTCTCGGCCGAAGGGCACACCGATATTTCCTTCACGCTGCCGGAGGGCGACCTCGCGCGGGGAACGGTGATCCTCGACGAGATCGCGGCGCAGATCTCTGCGGGCGGCGTGACCGCCGAGCGCGGGATCGCGAAGGTCTCACTGATCGGCGCGGGCATGAAGACCGATCCCGGCGTCGCGGCCGACATGTTCGAGGCGCTCGCCGAGGCCGGCATCAACATCGAGATCATCTCGACATCCTCGATCCGCATCTCGTGCGTGATCCGTGCCGACCGGGTCACCGACGCGGTCAACGCCGTCCACGAGCGCTTCAAGCTGCACCTCGACCAGCAGCCGGCGGCGGTCACGTAGCGGAGCAGTCGGAGCCCGGCCGACTCACTTCCGTTGCAGTTTCGCGCGCCTCACGTTCCGGTGTCTGACACCGGACGTGTCCAGTGCTGCGTCGATGGAGCTCAGTCCTTCACGGCGGCCGACACAGTTCCGTTGCACTTCGGTATGTGTCTCGTTCCCGTGTCTGACACCGGACGTGTCCGGGCAGGCGAGGCGTCCGCCGGGGCGGCGTTACGGCCTGCTGCCGCCGTCATGGGTGGCCAGGAGCGACTTGATCGCCCGCGTCGCCTGGCCGATTCGCTGCTCGTTCTCGACGAGTGCGAACCGGACGTGGCCGTCGCCGCCGTCGCCGAAGCCGATGCCGGGGCTGGTCGCGACGTGCGCCTCGCGGGCGAGGAGGGTTGCGAACTCGAGTGAGCCGAGCGCGCGGAAACGCTCGGGGATCGGCGCCCAGACGAACATCGTGCCGAGCGGCGGGGTGACCGGCCAGCCGGCGCGTGCGAGCCCGCCGCAGAGCGCGTCGCGGCGCCGGCGGTACGTCTCGCAGATCTCGGCGGGGTAGTCGGCCGCTCCGCGGAGCGCGACGATCGCGGCGATCTGGATCGGCTGGAAGGTGCCGTAGTCGAGGTACGACTTCAGCTTCGCGAGCGCCGCGACGACGTCGGGCCGGCCGACGACGAAGCCGACTCGCCACCCGGCCATCGAGAACGACTTCGTCAGGCTGTAGAGCTCGACCGCGCACTCGGCGGCCCCGTCGGCCGCGAGCACCGACCGCGGCCGGTGCCCGTCGAAACCGATCTCGGCGTACGCGAAGTCGTGGACGAGCACGAACTCGTGCTCGCGCGCGAGATCGACGAGCCGCTGCAGGTCGTGCTCGCTCGCGACGGCGGTCGTCGGGTTGTGCGGGAACGAGACGATCACGACCCTCGGGTGATGTTCTTGCACCGCGGCAGCGATCGCATCGACGCCGCCCTCGGCCGGCGGCGTGACGACCGTCGCACCCGCCAGCGCAGGTGCGACGCGGTGGATCGGATACGCAGGGGTCGGCACGACGACGGTGTCGCCCGCGTCGACGAGCACCCACATCAGGTGGGCGAGGCCCTCCTTGGCGCCGATCGTGCTCGCGACCTGCGTCTCCGCGTCGAGGGTGACCCCGAACGCGCGCTCGTAGTGCTCGGCGACCGCGTGGCGCAGCTGCGTGATGCCGCGGCTCGCCGAGTAGCGATGGTTCGCGGGCTTACCGGCCGCCTCCTGCAGCTTCTCGACGGCCACCGGCGGAGAGGCGAGATCGGGGTTGCCGAAACCGAGGTCGACCACGTCGTGGCCATCCCGCCGCAGCTCGCGTTTCAGCTGGTCGACCGCCGCGAAGACGTAGGGCGGCAGGGCCTCGATGCGGCGAAACTTCATTTGCCAAAGTATTACAGCCGTCAAGACTTCAGTTTTTGTAGTATTGGCGAATGCTGAAGGACGCTCCGACCCTCGAGCTCGTCCTCAAGCGGAACTCGGTCGAGCGCCTGAAGCGCGAGAAGAGCCCGCTCGGAATCCTCGACGAGCTGCCGGCATTGATCGCAGGCGGCTACGAGCAGGTCGACGAGGAGGACATCGTTCGGCTCAAGTGGTGGGGCCTCTACCACGACAAGCCGAAGATCGGCACGTTCATGCTGCGCGTGAAGATCCCCGGCGGGATCACGACGCCGGCGCAGCTGCGCGCGATCGGTGAGATCTCGAACGTCCACGGCAAAGGTGAGGGAGAGTTGAGCACACGCCAGAACGTGCAGCTCCACTTCATCCGGCTCGACGCGCTGCCCGACGTGTTCGACCGGTTGCGCGCCGCGGGACTGACCTCGGCCGGTGCCTGCGGCGACACGGTGCGCAACATCACCGGCTGCCCGGTCGCGGGCCTCGCGCACGACGAGCTGTTCGACCCGACTCCGGTGCTCGAGGAGGCGGCCGAGCTGTTCTACGGCAACCCCGACTATTCGGACCTGCCACGCAAGCACAAGATCGCGATCACCGCCTGCCGCGACGCGTGCTCGGCGCCCGAGATCAACTGCGTCGGCCTGATCGGCGCGATCAGGGACGGCGAGGAGGGCTTCGGCGTGCTGGTCGGCGGCGGCCTGTCGTCGGTGCCGCGGATCGCGCGCGAGCTCGGGATCTGGGTGCCGAAGGCCGATGCGGTGACGGTGCTCGCAGCGATCCTGGACGAGTGGCGCGAAGACCTCCGCTACCGCGTCTCGCGCGTGAAGGCACGCCTGAAGTTCATGGTCGACGACATCGGGCCGGAGGGCCTGCGCGCCCGCGTCGAGGAGCGGCTCGGCCGCGCGTTCGACGACTTCGAGCTGCCGCCGCTGCCGCCCGCCGGCAACCACCTCGGCGTGCACGAGCAGTCCGACGGCCGCGCGTACGTCGGCGTGCCGGTGCACCTCGGGCTCGTCAGCGGCGACCAGATGCTCGCGCTGGCCGACCTCGCCGGGAGCGTCGGCGGCGACATCAGGCTGACGCGGCAGCAGAACCTCGTGCTCACGAATGTCGAGACCGCGCGGGTCGCCGAGGTCGAGGCAACGCTGACCGAGATCGGGCTGCCGCTCGACGCCGGTGCGTTGCGTGGCGACGCGATCGCCTGCACCGGCGAGCCGCACTGCAACTTCTCGGTCACCGAGACGAAGACGCGCATGGACGGCCTCGTGCAGCTGCTCGAAGACCGGTTCGGCAAGGACGCCGACGGTTTGCGCATGCACCTCGACGGTTGCCCGCACGCCTGCGCGCACCACTGGGTCGGCGATCTCGGCTTTCAGGGAACGACGGTGCGCGACGAGGAGGGCAGGCGGCGCCAGGCGTACGACGTCTTCCTGCGCGGCAGCCTCGACCGGCCCGCCGCAGTGGCGCGTCCGGTGTTCCGGCGCGTGCCGACCGAGGAGCTCGACGACGTCGTCGTCGGCCTCGTCGGCGGGTGGGTGGCCGCGCGCACCGATGGCGAGACCTTCCGCACGTTTTGCGATCGCAGCACGGACGACGACCTGGGCCAGCTCGCCGGCCGCGAGCCCGCTCGCAAGAGGGAGAGGGTATGAGCATCGAGCTGCTGGACGACCTCGAGGCAGGCGAGCTGAGCGTCGAGTTCGAGGGCGAGGAGCCCGAAGCCGTGCTCGAGTGGGCGATCGAGCGCTTCTCGCCGTCGATCTCGATCTCCACCGCGTTCCAGACCGACGGCGCAGTGCTGCTGGACATGGCGTACGCGATCGACCCGCAGATCCGCCTGTTCAGCGTCGACACGGGCCGTCTGCCCGGTGAGACGCACGAGCTGATCGAGGCGATGCGCGACCGCTACCCGGGCCTGCAGCTCGACCTGCTCTCGCCGCGCGCCGCGCCGGTGAACGCGATGGTCCGCAAGCACGGGCCGAACCTCTTCTACAAGAGCGTCGAGAACCGCCTGCTCTGCTGCCAGGTGCGCAAGGTGCTGCCGTTGCAGCAGCATCTCGCCGGCCTCGACGCGTGGATCACGGGCCTGCGTCGCGACCAGTGGGCGACGCGCAGCGACATCCGCAAGGTCGAGATCGACCACGACCACGGTGCGATCGTCAAGCTCAACCCGCTCGCGGAATGGTCGGAGGACGAGGTGTGGGACTACGTCCGCGAGCACGATCTGCCGTACAACTCGCTGTACGACAAGGGCTACACGTCGATCGGCTGCGCGCCGTGCACGCGGCCGACGCAGGCGGGGGAAGACCTGCGCGCCGGCCGCTGGTGGTGGGAGACGAACGCACCCAAGGAGTGCGGCATTCATTGCGCGATCGAGACCGGCGGGCTGGAGCACGAGCTGCGCGCGCTGATCGGAGGTCGCGACGATGACTGACGCCGTCGCGCTGAAGGGCGAGGCGCGCGAGGTCGCCCTCGCCGAGACGCAGACCGTTCACTCTCTGGCGCGCGACGAGACGATGCGCGAGCGTCTCGCCGAGCTCGTCGCCGCGGTCGGCGACGGCGACGTCGAGGGCGACTCGGCCGAGCTGCTCGAGTCGGTGCTCGAGCTCGGATTGCAGACGGGGCGGATCCGCGCCTACTACGGGCCGGGCGGCGAGCAGGCGGCGCTCGCGACGTTGCGCAGGCTCCCGCGTGGGCGTGTGCGCGCTGAAAGCGCGCGCGAGGTCTCGACCGCGCTCGCGACGCTGGCGGGGTCGCCGATCGACAACGTGAAGATCGTCGCCGTCGCGCCGGGGGCGTTCACGCTCTCGATCGAGGCGGGCGGCGTGCAGGCGTCGGTGCGTCTCGACGGCAGCGGCGCACGGCTGGCGAGCCTCGGCACATGAGCACGCCTCGGTACTACATGACGTGCCTCGACCTGCGCGGACGCGACTGCCTCGTCGTCGGCGGCGGCCGCGTGGCGACCGAGAAGGCGGTCGGCCTGCTCGACTGCGGTGCGCTCGTCACCGTCATCGCACCGGAGGTCGACGACGAGCTGGCGCGCCTGGCGGTCCGGATCGAGCGCCGCGGGTTCCGCCGCGACGACGTCGCAGGCCGCTTCCTCGTGATCGCTGCGACCAGCGACCGGGCCGTCAACGCCGACGTGTCGAGCGCTGCGGCCGCGCTCGCGACGCTGTGCAACGTCGCCGACGACCCGGAGCTCTGCAGCTTCATCCTCCCGGCGATCGCGCGGCGCGACCCGATCGTCGTCGGGGTCTCGACGGGCGGTGCGTCCCCGGCCCTCGCGCAGCGCATCCGCTCCGACGTCGCCGAACTGATCGGGCCCGAGCATGCCGAGCTCGCCGAGCGTCTCGCCGCGCTTCGCCCCTGGGCGAAGCACGAGCTGCCGGACTACGCGACACGGCGCGACTACTTTCAGGCGCTCGTCGCCGAGGCGCTCGGATGAGCGTCGCGATCGTCGGCGCCGGCCCCGGCGACCCAGGCCTCGTGACCGTGCGGGCGCTCGAGCTCGTGCAGCGCTCCGAGGTGCTCGTCTACGACCGGCTCGTCTCGCCCGAGCTCGTGCGGAAGGCGACGCGCGCCGAGCGGATCGCACGCGACGGGCTCACGCAACAGCAGGTGAACGTGCTGCTCGTCCGGCACGGCCGCACCGGTCGCGCGGTCGTGCGCCTCAAGGGCGGCGACCCGTTCATCTTCGGACGCGGCTCCGAGGAGGCCGACGCTCTCACCGCGGCGGGCATCGACTACGAGGTCGTGCCGGGCGTCTCGACCTTCACCGCCGTGCCCGCGCTCGCCGGCATCCCGCTGACGGCGCGCGGCGTCGCCGCCCAGGTCACGATCCTGACCGGCACCTCCGGCGACGGCAGCGACGTCGACTTCCCACGGCTCGCGGCGACGCCGGGCACGCTCGTCATCTTCATGGGGCTGAAGCGGCTCGAGCACCTGGCGCTCGGGCTGATCCTGGCGGGGCGCAGCCCGGACGAGCCCGCCGCGGTCGTCTCTCGGCTGTCGCTTCCCGATGCGGAGGTGCGAACCGGCACGCTGGCGACGCTCGCCGACGTCGCTCGCGGACTGCCGACGCCGTCGCTCGTCGTGATCGGCGACGTCGTCGCCAAGGCCGGCGACCAGCGGGCGCTGCTCGCGCTGGCCGCGAGCGCCTGATCAGTCGTCGGCCGCGACGAGCACGACCAGCGTGCGCGGACCGTGCACGCCCTCGACGCGGCTGAGCTCGATGTCCGACGTCGCCGACGGTCCCGAGACGAGCGTGATCGGCCGCCGTTCGAGGCCGTGCTCGCGGATCACGTCGAGCGCCTCCGGCACGAGCTCGCAGATCTGGCTCTCGCGGACGACGCAGATGTGCAGGTCGGGGACGAGCGTCAGCGCCCGCCGTCCCTCGTGCGGCTGCGCGGTGAGGACGATCGTGCCCGTCTCGGCGATCGCGACGGTGCAGCCGGTGAGCGCGCCGTCGAGGCCGTCGAGCTCGTCGGCGGTGAGCCCGTGATCCTCGACGGCGCCCGGCCGGCCGCCACGCCGCCGGCACGCCGGGAGCGACGGCGAGGCGCGCGCCGCCGGCCGCGCTCGCGACGGCCTCGGCGATCCCGGCTGCGGAGATGCGATGGACGCTGGCGCGGTACTCGCCGACGCGCTCGGCGAACTGGGCGACCCGCGCTTCAAGGTCGAGCGTGCCCGCACGCCGGTAGTCGCGCGGCGCAGCCGCAGCGTGCGCACCGGCGATCGCGTGCGTCACCCGCCCCAGGATCTCGGTGCGAGCGTCGCTCACCGTCGCCTCCACCAGCTGCGAAAGCTCGGCTGGTTCGGCCACTTGAGATCGCGCGTGCGCGCCCAGCCCGCGAGCGGGCCGGGCAATCGGCGTAGCGAGCCGGTGCTCGAGCGCAGGCGCGTCGGTGCCGACAGCAGCCGCTGGCCGAGCTCGTAGCGGCGCCTGCTTCGGAACCCCCAGCCGGCGAGCCCCATCGCGATGCCTTCTGCGAAGCCGCCGGTCGCCTCGACGGCCTGGCCGCGCAGATGCAGCAGCACGTGCGGGATGTCGATCTTGACCGGGCACACCTCGTAGCACGCGCCGCACAGGCTCGACGCGTACGGCAGCGACGCGTGCTTCTCGATGCCCTCGAGCTGCGGCGTCAGGATCGCGCCGATCGGCCCCGGGTAGACGGAGCCGTAGGCGTGCCCGCCGGTGCGCGTGTAGACGGGGCAGACGTTGAGGCACGCGCTGCAGCGGATGCAGTGGAGCGCCTGGCGGCCGACCTCGTCGGCGAGCACGCGCGTGCGGCCGTTGTCGAGCAGCACGACGTGGAACTCCTCGGGCCCGTCGCCGGCCGTGACGCCGGTCCAGAGCGACGTGTACGGGTTCATGCGCTCGCCGGTCGACGATCGGGGCAGCAGCTGCAGGAAGACCTCGAGGTCGGCGAAGCGGGGCAGCAGCTTCTCGATCCCGAGGATCGAGACGAGCACGGGCGGCAGCGTCGTGCACATGCGGCCGTTCCCCTCCGACTCGACGACACACACGGTGCCGGTCTCGACGATGCCGAAGTTGGCGCCGCTGACGCCGACCCGCGCGCGCAGGAAGCGCTCGCGCAGGTAGCGGCGCGACGCCTCGGCGAGGTCGGCCGGATCGTTCGACTCGATTCCCGGTGCGATCGTCCGCGCGAACAGGTCGCGGATCTCGCTGCGGTTGCGGTGGATCGCAGGAACGAGGATGTGCGACGACCAGTCGCCGTCGAGCTGCAGGATCAGCTCGGCGAAGTCGGTCTCGAGCGCATGGATGCCGTTCTCGGCGAGCGCGCGATTCAGCTCGATCTCGTCGGTCGTCAGCGACTTGACCTTCACGACCTCGTCGGCGCCGTGGCGGCGCGCGACGTCGACCACGACGGCGTTCGCCTCGGCGCCGTCGCGCGCCCAGTGCACGTGGCCGCCGGCTGCAGTGACGGCTTCCTCGAACGCGGCGAGGTACCGGTCGAGGTTCGCCAGCACGTCTTCCTTGATCGCCTTGCCGGCGTCGCGCAGCTGCTCCCAGTCGGGGAGCTCGGCGACGACACGGGCACGCTTCGCGCGGATCGTCTCGGTCGCGTGCCCGAGGTTCGCGCGCAGCTGCGGATTGGCGAGCTCGACGCGCGCTGCAGCCGGGAAGGCCTCTCATGTCGAGGCGAGGATCTCCGCCAGGTGGATCGGGCGCGTCGCCGAGTTGCGGCGTGAGAGGCCGCCGCCGATGTGCAAGAGACACGAGCTGTCCACGGCCGTGCACCAGCGCGCGCCCGTCGCCTCGAGCGCGTCGCACTTGTCCGCCAGCATCGCGCTCGACGTGTCGGCGTTCTTGAGCGCGAACGTGCCGCCGAAGCCGCAGCACTCCTCGGCGTGTGCCTGCTCGACGAGCTCGAGATCGCGCACGTTTCGCAGCAGTCGAAGCGGCGCGTCGCCGACGCGGGTCACGCGCAGCGAATGGCACGTCGGGTGGTAGGCGACGCGCCCCGGGAAGCGGGCGCCGACGCTCTCGACGCCCAGCTTCCGCACGAGCAGTTCGGAGAGCTCGAACACGTTGTCCATCCCGAGCGTCTCGCGCACGGTGCCGACACACGACGACGACGGGGAGACCACCGCGTCATACCCGGCGAAGATCGAGCGGAAGCGCCGGCCGAGCCGGTCGGCCTGGTCGCGGTAGCCGCTGTTCAGGTGCATCTGTCCGCAGCACGTCTGCTCCTCCGGGAAGACGACGTCGTGGCCCAGACGCTCGAGCACCCGCACCGTGGCCTGGCCGACCTCGGGGAAGAGCGTGTCGGCAACGCACGTGACGAAGAGCGCGATCTCCACTCAGTCCCGTTCCACGCGGTCGGCGAGTGCGATCGCACCGAGCACGCCGGAGCGGCCGCCGAGCGCCG
This sequence comes from uncultured Actinomycetes bacterium, assembly GCA_963819535.1. Lineage (GTDB taxonomy): Bacteria > Actinomycetota > Thermoleophilia > Gaiellales > Gaiellaceae > PALSA-600. The sequence continues at coordinate 818,701 of CAWFWL010000001.1, forward strand.
GCGCGACGAGCTCGGGGGCGGTCACGTAGCCTGCCAGCAGCGCGGCGACCCGCTCGCGGACGAGCGGCAGCAGCGTGGGCTGCTGCATCACTCCGCCGCCCAGGATCACGAGCTGCGGCGAGATCGCGCAGACGACGTTGACGACGCCGAGCGCGAGGTACTCGGCCTCGAGCTCCCACACCTCCTGGCGGCCGACGAGCTCCTCGCCCGGCGCACCCCAGCGGGCACGGATCGCCGTGCCCGAGGCGAGACCCTCGAAGCAGTCGCCGTGGAACGGGCACGCACCGGCAAACGGATCGCGGTGCGTGTCGTGGCGGATCGGCATGTGCCCGATCTCGGGATGCACGAGACCGCGCACGAGCTCGTTGCCCGCCATCACGCCGCCGCCGATCCCGGTGCCGACCGTGAGGTAGCAGAACGTGTCGAGCCCGGCCGCCGCGCCCCAGCGCTGCTCGCCGAGCGCCGCCGCGTTGACGTCGGTGTCGAAGGCGACCGGAACGCCGAGCGCCGAGCGCAGCGCGCCGACGACGTCGGTGTTCGCCCAGCCCGGCTTCGGCGTCGTGGTGATCAGGCCGCCGTCGATGTCGATCGGCCCGAACGATCCGACCCCGAGCGCGTCGACGTCGCCGTTGCGCGAGAAGAAGTCCACCGCACGCGCGATCGTCTCGACCGGCGTCGTGGTGGGAAACGAGATCACCTGCTGCAGGTCATCGGGGCCGGAGCCGGTCGCGCAGACCCACTTCGTGCCGCCCGCCTCGATCCCGCCGAGCAACCGCTCCTAGCCTCGAGCCTGCTCTTCGTCCACGGTCAGCTCGGCGGTTGGGACGATCTCGAGCCGTGCGTCCGGGATCGGCCGGCCGCTCTGCACCGAGAGACCGTAGGTGCCGGCGGCGAGCCGCTGTTCGGCTCGCGCGACCGCTTCGAGCTGCTCGCGCAGGTCCTGCTCGAGACCTGCATCGAACTCGTCCTGGTAGAGGTCGGAGGCCTGGTTCGCGGGGTCGAACTCGTCCGCCGGCTCGCCGTCGTCCACGCGCCCGAGCCGGCCGAGCGCCCGCTCGATTCGCTCGCGCTCGGCCTGCAGCAGCACGCGTGCCCGGTCAGCGTCCATGATGCCCAGCATACGAGATGAGGGTCGCGTGATCGACGAGCCACAGGCCCCGCGTTTCTCGGGCCGCACCGCGTGGGCGCGGAGCATCCAGACGCCGCTGCGCGAGTTCCTGCGGACGGAGACAGGCGGGGCGGCGGTGCTGCTCGCCGCGGCGATCGCGGCGCTCGTGTGGGTGAACGTCGACGCGTCGTCGTACGACTCGCTCTGGTCGAAGACGCTGTCCGTGTCGCTCGACGGTTCCGGCGTCGCGCTCGACCTGCGCGACTGGGTGAACAGTGGCCTGATGACATTCTTCTTCTTCGTCGTCGGTCTCGAGGCGCGGCGCGAGTTCGACCTCGGCGAGCTGCGTGAGCGGCGCCGGTTCGCCCTGCCCTTCGCGGCCGGGCTCGGCGGGATGGCGGTCGCGATCTCGATCTACCTCGTCGTGAACGCCGGGCGGCCGTCGGCGCACGGGTGGGGGATCGCGATGTCGACCGACACGGCGTTCGCGCTCGGCCTGCTCGCGCTCGTCGGCCCGCGGTTCCCGGACCGCCTGCGCGCGTTCATGCTTACGGTCGTCGTCGTCGACGACATCGCCGCGCTCGGCGTGATCGCCGTCTTCTACTCGGGCTCGGTACGTCTCGGGCCGCTCCTGGTCGCGCTCGCCGTCTACGCGGTCGTGCTCGTCGTGCGCAGTCTCCGCATCTCGAACGGGCTGATCTGCTTCACGCTCGGGGTGACTGCGTGGGTCGCGCTGCAGAAGGGCGGCGTCGAGCCGGTCGTGATCGGCCTGGCGATGGGCGTCCTCCCGTTCGCCAATCCGGCGCCCCGCTCGACGCTCGAGCGTGCGACCGAGCGGTTCCGTGAGTTCCGCGAGCAGCCGACCGCTGCACTCGCACGTTCGGCGGGTGCCCAGCTCCGCGCAGCGACGTCGCCCAACGAGCGCTGGCAGCAGCTCTTCCACCCGTGGACGAGCTACGTGATCGTGCCGCTGTTCGCGCTCGCCAATGCCGGTATCGCGATCAACGGCGACTCTCTACGGCACGGTTTCGGCTCGCGGATCACGCTCGGCATCCTGCTCGGGTACGTCGTCGGCAAGCCGCTCGGGATCCTCGGCAGCGCGTGGCTCGTGACCCGGGTGACTCGTGGCCGGCTGCAGCCGCCGGTGGGGTGGATCGCCGTCGCGGGCGGCGGCACGATCGCAGGCATCGGCTTCACCGTCTCGCTGCTCGTCGCGACGCTCGCCTTCGACGGTCTGCAGCTGCAAGAGGCGAAGCTCGGGATCCTCAGCTCGGCGCTCGGCGCGGCGATGATCACCTGGCTGCTCTTCCGCGCCACGGCGCTCCTGCCCCGGCGCGCGCGGATCCGCGCGCTGCTCGGCAACGCCGAGCTGCTGACCGATCTCTACGACGAGGTCGATCACGAGCGCGACCATGTCCGCGGGTCGCATGAATCGTCGGTCACGGTCGTCGAGTACGGCGACTTCGAGTGCCCCTACTGCGGCCAGGCCGAGCCCGTCGTGCGCGAGTTGCTGCGCGACTTCGGCGACGTGCGCTACGTCTGGCGGCACCTGCCGCTCAACGACGTCCACCCGAACGCCCAGCTGGCCGCCGAGGCGTCGGAGGCGGCAGCGGCTCAGGGCGCGTTCTGGGAGATGCACGACCTGCTGCTCGACCACCAGGACGCCCTGCGCCCGGCCGACCTCGCCCGGTACGCCGGGCAGCTGAACCTCGACGTCGAGCGGTTCGTCGACGATCTCCGCGGGCACGCCGGTGCTGCCAGGGTCGCCGAGGACGTCGACAGCGCTGACCTGAGCGGCGTCTCGGGAACACCCACGTTTTTCATCAACGGCCGGCGTCACTACGGCGCCTACGACATCGCCACGCTCTCGGCCGAGGTTCGTGCCGCCGAGGCCAGGGCGCTGATCGCCGACCGCTCCCGCGACGGCCGTCCGAGTGGCAAGGTTCGGACATGAGCACGCCGGCACCGTCACCGTCGACGCCGCGGCCGCGCTTCGGGATCAGCTGGCGCGTGCTCGCCTTCATTGCCACGCTGCTCGTCGTCAACTACTGGGTCGGCTCGAAGGCGACGAAGCCGGCGTCGCGGGCGCGCATCCCCTACAGCCCGTTCTTCCTGAACGAGGTCAAGGCGGGCCGAGTCGCCTCGATCACGTCGAAGGGCACGGCGCTGCAGGGCACGTTCGTGCGCGCGGAGAGCTACCGCGGCTCGAAGCCGTCGAAGCTCTTCCGCACCGAGATCCCGGCGTTCGCCGACACGAGGTCGCTCTCCCAGTTGCTCGAGCGAAAGCGCGTCGTCATCAATGCAACACCGCTCACCACGAGCACTCCGTGGTGGGAGAGCGTGCTGATCGGGTTCGGCCCGACCATCCTCTTCGTCGGACTGCTCTTCTGGCTCGCACGGCGCGCGGGCAACGTGCAGGGGATGCTCGGCGCGTTCGGCCGCTCGCGCGCACGGCGCTACGAGCCGTCAGGCGCACCGGTGACCTTCGCGGATGTCGCCGGGATCGACGAGGCCAAGGCCGAGCTCTCCGAGGTGGTCGAGTTCCTGCGGCATCCCGAGCAGTACCAGAAGCTCGGCGCACGCATCCCGCACGGCGTGTTGCTGAGCGGCCCGCCCGGCACCGGCAAGACGCTGCTTGCGCGCGCGGTCGCCGGCGAGGCGAACGTACCGTTCTTCTCGCTCTCGGCCTCGGAGTTCGTCGAGGCGATCGTCGGCATCGGCGCCTCGCGCGTGCGCGACCTGTTCGCGCAGGCGAAGCAGGCCGCTCCGGCGATCGTGTTCATCGACGAGCTCGACGCGATCGGTCGCTCGCGCACGTCGGGCGTCGCCGGCTTCAGCGGCGGCAACGACGAGCGCGAGCAGACGCTCAACCAGATCCTCACCGAGATGGACGGCTTCGACGCGACGACCGGCGTGATCGTGATCGCGGCGACCAACCGCTCCGACGTGCTCGACGCGGCACTGTTGCGGCCCGGCCGCTTCGACCGCCGCGTCGTCGTGCAGCCGCCGGACCGCACGGGTCGCGAGAAGATCCTGGCGGTGCACACGCGCTCGGTGCCGCTCGCGCCCGACGTCGACCTGGGCCGCCTCGCGTCGGCCACGCCCGGGATGGTCGGCGCCGATCTCGCGAACCTCGTCAACGAGGCTGCGCTGCTCGCCGCGCGGCGCAGCCACGACAAGGTCGCGGAGGCCGACTTCACCGACGCGCTCGAGCGCATCGTCCTCGGCGCCGAGCGCAAGGTGATGATGAGCCAGGAGGACAAGCGCCGCACCGCCTACCACGAGGGCGGCCACGCGCTCGTCGGCATGCTCACCGACGGCGCCGACCCGGTGCGCAAGATCTCGATCATCCCGCGCGGTTTCTCGCTCGGCGTCACCTTCTCGGCGCCCGACGCCGACCGGTACAGCTACCAGCGGCGGGAGCTCGTCGCAAAGATCAAGGTCGCGCTCGGCGGCCGCGGCGCCGAGGAGGTCGTCTACGGCGAGCCCACAACCGGGGCCGAGTCGGACATCCAGCAGCTGACCAGCCTCGCCCGCCAGATGGTCGGCCGGTGGGGGATGAGCGACGCCGTGGGGCCGCTGGCGGTGCTGCCGTCAGAGGGCCAGGGACCATTCCTACCGGGCGCCGCCGAGGTCTCGCCGCGCACGCAGGAGCTGATCGACCGGGAGGTGCGCCGGATCGTCGACGAGGCGTACAAGGAGGTCGTCGCGCTCCTCGCGGAGCACCGCGCGCAGCTCGACGGGCTCGCGACGGCCCTGCTGGAGCACGAGACGCTCGACGAGGACGACGCGTACGCCGCGGCCGGCGTGCCCCACCGCTCGACCGGCGACCCGGGCGAGGTCGCCGCGGCCGCGCGCGTGCGCGACAACTAGCTGAGCTCGGCGACCAGGTCGGCGATCGAGTCGACGATCCGGGAGGGGCGGAACGGGAACCGCTCGGCCTCGCCGCGCTGTGTCGAGCCGGTGAGCACCAGCACCGTGTGCATGCCGGCCTCGAGCCCGGAGACGACGTCGGTCTCCATGCGGTCGCCCACCATCGCGGAGCTCTCCGAGTGCGCCTCGATCGCGTTCAGGGCCGAGCGCATCATCAGCGGGTTCGGCTTACCGACGAAGTACGGGTCGACACCGGTCGCCCGGCTGATCAGCGCCGCGACGGCGCCGGTCGCGGGAAGGGGGCCGTCGGGCGTGGGGCCGGTCGGGTCGGGATTGGTGGCGATGAAGCGCGCGCCCCCGACGATCAGGCGGATCGCCTGTGCGATGCGCTCGAAGCTGTAGGTCCGGGTCTCACCCAGGACGACGTAGTCGGGATCGCGCTCCGTGAGCGTGTAGCCGGCCGAGTGAAGCGCAGTCGTCAGGCCCGCCTCGCCGATCGCGAACGCTGTGCCGCCGGGGCGCTGACTCTCGAGGAAGTCGGCGGTCGCGAGTGCCGACGTCCAGATCGCCTCCTCCGGAACCTCGAGGCCGTTCGCGAGCAGCCTCGCTGCCAGGTCGCGCCGCGTGTAGATCGAGTTGTTCGTCAGCACCAGGAAGGGCAGCCCGAGCTCGCGCAGGCGCGTGATGAACTCGGCTGCGCCCGGGATCGGGTGCTCTTCGCGAACGAGCACGCCGTCCATGTCCATCAGCCACGACTTGATCTCCCGGTGCTTCGTCACGCGACCATCTTCGCAGCCGCAGCGCCGCGAGCCGGGCTCAGCAGTGCTTGGACGCCTGGTGGCGGAGCCGGTCGATCTCCTTGCGACGACCCTCGATCGCCTCGGCCTGGTCGAGCAGGGCGCCGACGTCGGTGCAGTTGCCGAGCGCGAAACGCGTGTACGCGAGGTTGTACTTCGCGTACGCCTCGTCGAGCGCGCCGGTGCCGGCGAGCTTCTGCACGGCCTCCTCGAAGAGCGGGAGCGCGCCGGCGAAGTCGCGCGCCTGCATCTTCGTGTAGCCCTCGTTGTTCAGCGTCTGCCCGCTCGCTCCGCTCGTCGCAGGCGCGCGCGACGGCGGGGCGGTGGTGACGGTCTGCCGGAGCGTGCGTGCCGGGGTGGTGATGGTGTGGACGACCGTGACCGGTGGCCGTGCGGCGGTGCGACCCGAGTCGCGGTTGACGAGCCACGCCGCTGCCAGACCGGCCGCGAGCAGGACGCCGACCAGCGCAGGGATCCACCACTGTCGCTTCGCGGCGCGCGGTGGCGCACGGTGGGCCGGCGCGATCAGCGCCGTCGCCCCGGCCGCGTCCTCGAGCGCGCGGCGCAGCTCGCCGACGAACTGTGCGGCTGCGGGATACCGCGTGGCGGGCTCTTTCGCGAGCGCCCGCTCGAAGACGCCGTCGAGCTCGCGCGGGAGCGCGGGATTGGCCTCCGACGGCGACGGGACCGGCGCCTTCACGTGGGCGAGCGCTTCCGCCGTCGGCGAGTCGGCGACGAACGGCCGCCGTCCGACCAGGAGCTCCCAGGCGACGACGGCGAGCGCGTAGCGGTCGCTGGCCGCGGTCGCACGCTCGCCGAGCGCCTGCTCCGGCGAGAGGTACCCGGCCGTGCCGATGATCGTCCCGGTCTGAGTCAGGGAGTCCGTGCCGACCGCGCTCGCGACCCCGAAGTCGGCGACGTGGACCTGGCCGTCGCCGTCGAGCAGCAGGTTCGCGGGCTTGACGTCACGGTGGACGATCCCGGCCGCGTGCGCCGCGTCGAGCGCGGCGGACGTCTCCTCCAGCCACCGGAGCGCCACCGCCGGTGAGCACGGCCGCCCGGAGATCGCCGCCTCCAGCGAGCCGCCGGTGAGCAGTTCCATCACGATGATCGGACGCCCGTTGTGCTCGGTGACGTCGAAGATCGTGACGATGTTCGGCGTTCCCGACAGACGCGCCGCAGCGAGCGCCTCACGCTCGAACCGCGCGCGCAAGGAGAGGTCCTGGGCGTAGCGGGCCGAGAGGACCTTCAGCGCGACGTCACGGCCGAGCTCCTGGTCGGTGGCGCAGAAGACCTCGGCCATGCCGCCCGTTGCGACCCGGCGGCCGTCGCGATACCGGGGCGGCAGGATGTCGGCAACGGCAGGCATGCCCAAAACACTGACGTTGCCGGTTCGCGCGTCGCTGAAACGTCTAGTCGGCGCCTCCGCGAGAGCGCGTCGCGCGCTCGGCGCGGTGACGCACGAGCCCTCCGAAGGCGAGCACGGCCAGGACGTCGGCGACGACGATCACGGCCACGAGACCGAGCACCTGCGACATGATCTCTCCCCTGAAACTGCGGTCGTTGACGGTTGGGCTGACGCTATTCGCTCGGCCGCCGACTCGGCCCGGACGTTTCGGCGGGTCTGCCCGGTCGTTCCGGTGGTCAAACGGGGTCGTGCGAGGCCCGGTCGAGGCGCCAGTGCAGGCGCACCTCGGTGCCCGACGGCGTTCGCTGCAACCGATGCTCGTCGGCCAGCGTCTCGATCAGATCGAGCCCGCGGCCGCCTTGCGCACGCGGCCGGCGCCTGCGCCAGACCCCGCGGTCGGCGACCACCACGGTCAGTTCGTTGCCGTCGACCCGCGCGTCGACCGACACCGCTCTCGGTTCGTCGTCGCCGCGGTAGGCGTGCGTGACGGCATTCGAGACGGCCTCGTTCAGCGCCAGGATGATGTCCCCGGCCTGCTTCGAGTCGATCGTGATGGGCTCGAGCCACCGGCGCATCGCCGTCCGGACGCGGGCCAGCTGATGCGCATCGGCGGGAAAGAGCAGCGACAGCGGAGCCGGCCCGTCGGCGTTGCCGCCCCGCCGCCACGCCACCCTGTCGCTCGCCTCCGCCTCGGGAGGCTGCTGCTCGTGACCGGCCACCGACAGCGCCAGCATCGCGATGTCGTCCCGCGTCAGGTTGTCCTCCTGCCAATCCGCGACGAGCTGCTGCACGGAGTCGAGCGCCGCCCTCGGGTCGGCCCCTTCGGGGAGGCCCGCGACCGCCTCGGCGAGCCGGCGCTCGCCCAGCAGCTCTCCGTCGGCCCGTGCCTCGGTGACGCCGTCCGTGTACAGCAGGAGCAGGTCGCCTTCGGCCAGCTCGGTCGCCTGCTCGGTGAACTCGGGATCCTCGAAGACCCCGATCAGGGGCCCGGCGGGGTTGACGGCTTCGACGAGGCCGCCGACCCGCCGGACGAGCAGCGGCGGGTGACCCGCCGACGCGGCCGTGACGCGAAAACCCGCCTCGGTCTTCGCGATCACCGCGCAAGCGACCGACGCGAACTCCATCTCGCGGGCCGCCTTCGTCTGGTTGAGCACGCGCAACAACTCGGCCGGCGTCGCCGTCGCGCTGCTCAGGGCGGCAACGCGGATCGCGTGGCGGCACTCGGAGGTGAATCCGGCTGCCTCGACACCCTTGCCGCACACGTCGCCGATCACCAGCGTCCAGCCGTCCGGCGTCTCGAACGCGTCGAAGAAGTCGCCTCCCACCTCGACCGTCCGCCCGCCCGGCGTGTACACCGCGGCGAGCCGGGCGCCGGGGATCTCCGGCAGCGAACTCGGCAGGAGGCGCTGCTGCAGCGTCGAGGCGATGTGGCGCTGCTCCTCGTAGGCGCGGGCGCGGTCGAGCGCCTGCGCGGTCTGGCCGGCGATCGCCAGCAGGAACGCGCGCGCGTCGGCCGGGAACGCGGACTCCTCCTCGAACAGCACCTCGATCGCGCCGTACACCTCGCGGGCGTTGATCAGCGGCAGCACGGCCAGCGACTGGGCGAAGTCCTTGAAGATCTCGGCACTGGCCGGGTAACGCCCCTCCCACTCGCTGCGGTTCCCGATCCAGATCGGCTCCTTGCGGCGGAACGAGTCGATGATCGCCGTGTGGTCGCGGCCGGCGGCTTCTTCGAGCGACTGCGTCAGCTCACGGGACACGCCCAACGAGCGTACGGCGTGCATCTCGGACCTCGGCGTCAGCATCGCGAACGTCGCGCCTCGGGCGTGGGCGGCGACGAGGAGCTTGTCGAGCGCGATGTCGAGGACGTCGTCCGTCGTCAACGCGGTGGCAAGACGTTCGGTGAACCGCTGCAGCCGCTCGGTGCGCTCGCGCGCCCGCTGCTCGGCCTGGTGGAGGCGCGCGCGTTCGAGCGCGAGTGCGCACTGGGCTGCGATCGCCTCCATCAGGTCGCGCTCGGTCGAGCCGAACGCGCGGTCCTCGTCGAAGCTCAGCGCGACGGCGCCGAGCACGCTGAGGCGGCCGACGAGCGGCAGCACGACGAGCGCGTGCGTCTCGCGGAGATCGACCTTCCAGTCCACCGGCCAGCGTTCGTCGCGCTCGGCTGCCGACGAGCAGTACGCCGGCTCCGTCGTGCGGATCACGTCCGAGACGGGCAGCCGGGCTGCGAGCGGGAACGACCGCCAGGGTGCGATCCGGCCCTCCGGATAGCCGAACTCGCCGACGATCTCGACCACGTCCCCGCGAACCAGCCCGACGACGCCTGCGGCTGCCCCGAGGAGCGGGGCCGCGCTGCCCAGGATCGCCGCGACGACCTCGTCTTCGCTGAGCGCAGCCGACAGGCGGCCGCTGGCGCGCGCGAAGTCGCTCAGCCGCTGGGCCTCGACGGTCTGGTGCGTGGTCGGGTTCGACAAGGAGGCGGGGGCCCGGGGGTGGTCTTCCGAGCATATGCCACGCTGCAATGGTGAGGCTCTTCGCGACGCTCGCCACCCGCCACGCCCGCGCCGTCGTGGCGGTGGTGGCGGCCGGCGCGGTCGTCGCCGCCGTTCTGGGCCTGCAGACGCCCGGCCTGCTGGGACGCGCGTCGAACGACTTCGTCGCGAAGGGCAGTCCGAGCACGCGCGCCGAGGCGGCGGTCGAGCGGTCGTCCGGCCTTTCGGCGGCGCCGCAGCTGCTCGTCGTCGTCCCCGAGCCGACGCCGGCGCGCCTCGCGCGTGTCGCGGCGGCGATCCACGCCGAGCCGATGTTCCCGAAGGTTGCCCGACCGTTCTACGCAGCAGGCCGTCACAAGGCACTCGTCGCGGCCTACGCACGCGGCGGCGAGTCGCAGGAGCTCTGGCGGCACGCTGCGGAGCGCATCGCCGCCTCCCTGAGCGGCGTTCGCGGGGTCGCCGTCGGCGGCACGGCGCTCGCGACCGTCCAGGTGAACCGGCAGGTGCAGCGCGACCTGACCCGGGCGGAGGCACTCGCGTTCCCGATCCTCTTCCTGCTCGCGCTGTTCGTCTTCCGCAGTGTGGTCGCGGCGCTGCTGCCGTTGCTCTGCGGCGCGTTGACGATCGTCGGCTCGCTCGTCCTGCTGCGCTGTGTGAATGCGCTCACGCCGGTCTCGACCTACGCGCTGAACATCGTCACCGGCGCCGGACTCGGGCTCGGCATCGACTACAGCCTGCTCCTGGTCTCGCGTTACCGAGAGGAGCTCGCCCGCCGCGGCCCTGGCGCGGAAGCGGTGCGCGTCACGCTGCTGACGGCGGGGCGAACGGTGGCGTACAGCTCGGTCACTGTCGGCGCGTCGATCGCGACGCTCACCGTCTTTCCGCTCGGCTTCCTCCGGTCGATGGGGATCGCGGGCGGCCTGGTGGGGCCGCTGGCCGGCTTGATCTCGCTGCTCGTGCTGCCGTCGCTGTTCTTCCTGCTCGGGCCGCGGGTGAACGCGCTCTCGTTGCGCCGCTGGCGGCGGGCGGCTGAGCAGACCGCGCGCGGCGAGCACGGCGGCTGGTATCGGCTCGCGCATTGGCTGATGCGCCGTCCCGTGCCCGTCGCGATCGTGACGAGCGCCGTGCTGATCGCGGCGGCGGTCCCTGCCCTCTCGCTCCGGTTCACCGGCATCGACGCCTCGGTGCTGCCGCCGAATGTGAGCGCGCGCATCGTCGACACCGCGCTGCAGCGTGACTTCCGTGCCGCGCTCGCGACGCCGGCCTACGCGGTCGTCGACGGCACGGCCGCGCAGGCCCGCAGCTACGCCGATCGCGTGCGCGCGCTGCCGGAGGCGGCGACCGTCCGGCCGCCGCTCCGGGTGGGTCCTGGCGTGTGGGAGGTGCAGGTGTCCTCGGGAGCGGGCTTCCTGACCGGGCGCTCGCAGCGGTTGGTGCGGCGCCTGCGCGCGCTGCCCGAACGCGCGCTCGTCGGCGGCTCGACCGCGCAGTTCCTCGACCAGAAGAAGTCGATCGGCTCACACTTGCCGCTCGCGATCGCACTGGTCTGCATCACGACGTTCCTGCTGCTGTACCTCGCGACGAGGTCGCTGGTCCTGCCGCTGAAGGCGCTGGCGATGAACGGCCTCACCCTGGCGGCGACGCTCGGCCTGCTCGTCTTCGTCTTCCAGGACGGGCGCCTCGAGGGCGCGCTCTCGTACCAGAGCCAGGGCGCGCTCCAGTTGACGCAGCCGGTGCTCCTGTTCGCGATCGCCTTCGGGCTCGCCACCGACTACGGCGTCTTCCTGCTGACCCGCATCAAGGAAGCCCGGGACAGCGGGCTCCCGGACCGCGAGGCCGTCGCGATCGGCCTCGAACGGACCGGCCGGATCGTCACCGCGGCCGCGCTGCTCTTCTGCATCGCGGTGGGCGCCTTCGCGACCTCCCAGATCATCCTGATCAAGGAGGTGGGGCTCGGAATCGCGCTCGCCGTCGCGATCGACGCCTCGATCGTGCGGGCACTGCTCGTGCCGTCGCTGATGGCGATTCTCGGACGCTGGAACTGGTGGCCCGCGAGGCCCCCGAACGGCTGATGGCCGGCCGCAGCGATACTGGCCCACCGATGCGGGTGCTCGCGATCCATGTCGCTGTCGCCACGGTCGCGCTCGCGGCGCTCGGGGTGACAGCGGGCCGTGCCGGCCAGGCGTCCGCGCCCGCCTGCGCGCCGCGCTCGGCGTCCGCGGCGTACACGTCGTCGGTCCGCGAGGCCGTCGCCTCGGGTCGCGACCTCTGGGGTGCACGCCTGCTGCATGCCCGCGGCGGGCCGACCTACGCGGCAGCCAGGAGCTTCCTGACGCCGCTCACCCAGGGGATGCAGTGGGAGGGCCGGCCGCTGACCGCGAGCGGCTCGTACTACCTGCCGCTGTCGTTCCCGTTCACGTCGTACGGCTCGACCGTGTTCGCGCTGCACGTCGCCGACGGCAGCGAGATCGTGACGCGGCGGATCGGCGGGCCGTCGCTTTCGGTGTACGTCGGCTCGGGGAGCGAGCGTTACGGCTCGTGCCCGACCCGCCTGCAGCCGGCGCGGCTGGCTGAGGGCTATCTCCCGATCCTGCAGACCTCGTACACGGACGGTGCCGGCGTGCGCTACCGGCAGGAGTCGTTCGTCGGCCGCGCGTATGGGAAGTACGGCGCGCGCTCCGTGATCAGCTTCGTGCGCCTGGTCGTCGACGCGCGCAGCGCATCGCGAGGCGCGACCGTGCGACTCGTCCCGTGGCGACGGTTGACCCACTCGGCTCCCGACCGGCTCGCCCTCGGCGCCCAGACCCGGCTGATCGTGAGCGACGAGCCCGAGTTCGTGGACGGCGTCGTGCGCTACCGCGTCCCCGCAGGCGAGACACAGACGATCTACGCGCAATGGCTGAACGCGCCGTCCGACGCACGCTACGTCCGTGCCACGGCTGCCGCCTACGACACGGCGCGCGCGACGGTCGCCCGGTTCTGGCAGTCGCGCCTCGACGAGGGCGCCACCTTCGACGTCCCCGAGCCGCCGGTCGCGAACGCCGAGCGGGGGATCTTGACGCAGCTGATCGCGTACGGCTGGCGCTACAGCGTCGGGAACCCGTACGAGGAGCTGTCGTACGCCGAGTCGCTCGACGCCGCCGAGGTCGCCGTCGAGTACGGCTACCCGTCGGTCGCGAAGTCGATCATCGAGTTCTCACTCGACCGGATGCGGCTGCGCCCCTGGCGCTTCACGGCGTTTCGCGGCGCCCACATCCTCTCGACCGCGGCGACGTACTACCGGCTGACGCGCGACCGGGCGTTCCTCCGCGCGGAGACGCCGGCACTCGACGGGATCGTGCGGCGGATCGCCGGCCGCCAGCTGCACTCGGGGCCTGCGCGCGGCCGTCTCGTGCCCGAGCCGCTCTCGACCGACCTCGAGAACCGCCACGTCGACAGCGTGTCGGGCCAGGTGGAGGCGGTGACGGGGCTGCTCGCGATCGGCCGCGTCTGGCGCGCCAACGGGTACCCGGCGCACGGTGCGCGGGCTCGCTCGCTCGCCGTCTCGATCGATCGCGCGCTGCGGCCTGCCGTCACACGCGCCTCGGCCCGCTTGCGGGACGGTTCGCTGTTCGTGCCGGATCAGCTGACGACGCGGCAGCCGCCGTTCGCACGGCTGACGGCGACGCGCGAGGGCTCGTACTGGAACCTCGTCATGCCGTACGCGTTCGCCTCGGGCTGGTTCGCCCCGCAGTCGCGGACGGCACGCGGGATCGTCCGCTACCTGCTCGGCCACGGCGCGCGGCTGCTCGGCGTGCCGCGGACCTACGCCCGCACCGTCTACGGCGGTGCGCCGGGCGCCGGCCTGGCCCAGGTCTACGGTCTCGGCACGTCACGGTTCCTCGCCGACAACGACCAGCCCGACCAGCTGGTCCTGAGCCTGTACGGGATGCTTGCGGCCGGCATGACCGACGGCACGTACGTCTCGGGCGAGGCGGTGTCGGTGCTGCCCGTGCGCGGTGCGCACTACCGCACGATGTTCATGCCGCCGAACTCCGGCGCCAACGCCTCGTACCTCGAGACGCTGCGCGACCTGCTCGTGCACGAGCGACGCGGCCCGCTCGGCGCGCCGGCCGGCCTCGACCTCGCCTTCTCGACGCCGCGCGGCTGGCTGGCGGACGGCAACGAGATCGACGTTCGTGCCGCGCCGACGAGCTTCGGGAAGGTCTCGGTCTCCCTCACGCGGCACGGCTCGACGCTCGACGGCGCTCTCGTCCTGCCGGCGGGGTCGCATTGCCGCCTGCGGCTGCGGCTGCCTGCGGGCGAGCGCGTCGGCCGCGTGCTGGTCGGGTCGACCGTGGTCGCGGTCGACCGCGCCGGGACGATCGACCTCGGACTGCGGCACGGGCCTGTCTCGATTCGCGCGGCCGTGACCCACTAGCCGCCGCTGAGGGCTTCGCGTAGCGCTTCGGCGGCTGCACCGGTCAGCGGCGCGCCGCGGCGACAGATCACGCGCTCGACCGGCAGCTCGAGCAGCAGACTTCGGGCCGTGACCAGTCCGGCTGCAAGTCGCAGCCTGTGGCCGTCCGATCGGAGGGAGTCGCCCGCGTAGAGCGTTCGGTGAGCCGGGATCCAGAACAGGGCCTGGCGTGGGTCGTCGGTCGCGACCGGCACGAGACCGGCGGGTGCCCGGGCCTCGCCCGGCTCCCACAGCGTCGCGCCGTAACGCTCGACGAGCTCCGCCGCGCGCTCTCCGACTGCAGGGCCGGTGAGTGCGACCTCGACCGGCACGCCGAGGCGCGCGACGTCGCGGTCGAGTGCGTCCAGGAAACGCGTGCGAGCCTCGGGCGGCACCGCAGGGTCGACGAGCACGACCGCAGGACCCGACTCGATGTACAGACCCGCGCTGTCATCACCATCCAGTTGGGCTGTCCAACGCCAGAACCCCGGTGCGAGCATCTCGACCTGCATCGATGTCCATTGTGTGCGAGAAGGCGTGTTCGAGCTCGTCGAGGTCGGCTGACGCTTCAGTCGTCGATCGCGGCGCGGACGATGTGCTCCGCGATCGCAAGCGACGACGTCGCGCCCGGTGACGGCGCATTGCGAACGGCCGTCACCGGCCCGAGCGTGTTGATCCGGAAGTCGTCGACGAGCGAACCGTCGCGCTCGAGTGCCTGCGCCCGCACCCCGGCGTGCGCCGGGACGAGATCGGCTGCTGCGACGGCCGGCACGTAGCGGCGGGCCTCGGCCGCGAACGCCCGCTTCGACAGCGAGCCGCGAAGCTCCCGTACGCCCATCCGCCAGTTCTGCCGCGCGAGCGAACGGAAGCCACGCGAGGCGAGCGTTCCCGCGAGGTCGGCCACCCGGACGTCACGGCGCCGGTAGCCCTCCCGAGCGAAGGCGAGGACGGCGTTGGGGCCGACGTCCACTTCGCCGTCGACGCGCCGCGTGAAGTGGACGCCGAGGAACGGATATGCCGGGTTCGGGACGGGATACAACAGGCCTCGCACCAGGCTCGTCCGTTCAGGCGCCAGTCGGTAGTACTCGCCGCGGAACGGCACGATCGCCGGCTCGCGCTCGTCGCCGGCAAGACGAGCGACCCTGTCCGACTGAAGCCCGGCGCAGATTACGAGACGGTCAAACTCGTACGCGTCGCCGCCCGCGTCGACACGTGCGTGGCTGCCGACGACGCGGATGCCGGTCACCCTGGCCGACAGGACGAGCGTGCCGTTTGCCGCGCGGACGTCAGCGGCGAACGCCTGCGCGATCGCGCGGTAATCCGTGATCGCGGTCGACGGTGAGTGCAGCCCGGCGATCCCAGCCGCGTTCGGCTCGAGCTCTCGGAGCTCGTCGCCCTCCACCCAGCGAAGGCCGGGTACGGCGTTCGCGGTACCGCGCCGTTCCAGCTCACGCAGGCGCTCGATCTCCGACGCGTCCAGCGCGACCACCAGCTTCCCGCACTCCACCAGTGGCAGACCGCGCTCGTCGCAGTAGCGCCGCAGCAGTTCGCCCCCGCGGAGACAGAGTGAGGCCTTGAGCGAGCCGGGCGCGTAATAGAGCCCCGCGTGGACGACACCGCTGTTGTGTCCGGTCTGGTGCAGCGCGACGTCGTTCTCTTTCTCGAGGACCGTCACGATCGCGTCGGGGTGTAGCTCGCCGACACGTCGCGCGACGGCCAGACCGAGGATCCCTGCACCGACGACACCGACCCGCATCGATGTCACGCTAGCGGCCGAAGCGCACGGCGACCGTCTTCGTACGCGTGTAGAAGCGGAGCGACTCTGTGACTCTCAGCAAACTCTCAGAGTCTTCGGCTTCGATGAGGCGACCCGTTCTCCAGTTCGCCGACCAAGGGAGCTCCCACGTGATCGAGGCTCGCGCATTGACCAAGCGCTACGGCGAGAAGACAGCCGTGACGAGCTGACCTTCACGGTCAAGCCCGGCGTGGTCACCGGCTTCCTCGGCCCGAACGGATCGGGCAAGTCGACGACGATGCGGCTGATTCTCGGGCTCGACGCGCCGAGCGCGCGGCGATGTCACGGTGAACGGACGGCACTACCGCGACCACGCAGCGCCGCTGCACGAGGTCGGCGCGCTGCTCGAGGCGCGCTCCGTGCACACCGGACGCTCGGCGTACAACCACCTGCTCGCACTCGCGCAGACGCACGGCATCCCGAAGCGCCGCGTGCGACGAGCTGATCGACCTCGTCGGCCTGCACGAGGTCGCCGGCAAGCGCGCGGGCGCAGTTCTCGCTCGGCATGGGGCAGCGGCTCGGGATCGCCGCGGCGTTGCTCGGCGATCCCCGGACGGTGATGCTCGACGAGCCGGTCAACGGGCTCGACCCGGAGGGGATCCGCTGGATCCGCGACCTGTTGAAGCAGCTCGCGGCCGAGGGCCGCACGGTCTTCGTCTCCTCGCACCTGATGAGCGAGATGGCGCTGACGGCCGAGCACCTGATCGTGATCGGACGCGGCCGGCTGATCGCCGACGTCGGCGTCGACGAGTTCGTGCGCAGGCACTCGAAGCAGATCGTCCGCGTGCGCTCTCCTCAGGCGGACGAGCTCGCGGCGGCTCTGGCCGGTGCGGACGTGTCGATCAGCTCCCTCGACGCCGGGGTTGCTCGAGGTCGAGGGGCTGAGCGCGCAGCAGGTCGGCGAGTGCGCTGCCGAACGGCGACTGACGCTCCACGAGCTCGACGCCAGCAACAGGCGTCCCTCGAGGAGGCGTTCATGACGCTCACCCAGGACGACATCGAGTTCCGGACCCACGCGACGATCGAGGCCGCCGCGCCGGAGGCCGAGATCGCAGCATGACTGACGCAGCGATCCACTCCCCGCTGCCGCCCCTTCACGTCCACGGCGGCGTCACGCAGAGGCGCATCCTGATCTCCGAATGGACGAAGCTCCGCTCGGTTCGCTCGAGCCGCTGGTCGCTGGCCGTCGCCTTCGTCTTCACGATCGGAATCGCTGCGCTCGCGACCGCGGTGTTCCGCCATCACTGGGCGACGATGAACTTCCGCGATCGTGCCGACTTCCATCCGCTCGAGCTCAACCTCGTCGGGGTTCAGCTCGCGCAGCTGGCGATCGGCGTGCTCGGCGTCCTCGTGATCACGGCGGAGTATTCGACCGGAATGATCCGTGCGTCGATGACTGCCGTTCCGAGGCGGCTTCCCGTGCTCTGGGCGCAAGGCGGCGGTCTATGGGGCAACGACCCTCGTGCTGATGATTCCGTCGGTGCTGATCGCGTTCGTGATCGGCCAGTCGATCCTCGCGGGCGGCAACGGGATCCCTCACCTCGGGCTGGGAGACCCCGGTGTTCTGAGAGCGGTCATCGGAGCGGGGCTCTACCTCACGGTCGTGGGCCTGTTCGGTCTGGGGCTCGGTGCGATCGTCCGGAACACCGCGGGCGGCATCGCGACGTTCGCCGCCTTGATGTTCGTGCTGCCGCCGCTGATGAACGTGCTGCCGACCAGCTGGAACGACGCCGCCTCGCCGTACCTGCCGTTGCAGGCGGGCCAGGCGATCATGTCGCTCACCGCCGGCAATCACCTTTCGCCATGGGTCGGTCTCGCGGTCCTGTGCGGCTACGCGGCTGCGGCGCTCGCAGGCGCGGCGGTCCTGATGCAGGTGCGCGACGTCTAGGGCTTAACTCGACCTGAACGCAGGTCCGGAGGGGCAGCCCGGCAGGAGTAGCGTCGAGGCCATCGTGTGCCGTTCAGGGCTGCTCCGCTGGTGCTCGACCACGTGGGGCGGGCGAACAGGCGACGCCGTCGTCGACGACCTGAGACTCGGTCAGGGTGCGAGCATGCTTCTCTCGGTGCAGGCCGCGCCCCGGCACGTCACGATGCGCCGATGACCGTCCGCAAGCGGCTGACCGACGTGGGAGAGGAATCGCTCGGCGAGTCTCCCTTCTGGCCGACCGCGGCGATCGTCACCGCCGCGGTGCTGTACGCCGACCTGCCGCAGCGTTTCATCGTGGGTCACGCAGCCGGCGCGTTCTCGGTCGTGCGCTGGGTGGTCCCGGCTTGACCGCGCTGGTTCTCGTCGCGCTCCTCGCCAGCGTTCCCGGCGGACGGCTGACCCGGAGTCTCGGCTGGCGGGCCTATCGCGTTCGCCTGACACGCCGGTGGCTCTCGCTGACGATGATCGCCGTCGTCAGCGCTGCGAACGCGGCGTCGATCATCCTGCTCGTCCATCTCCTCGTCAACGGCGCGCACGCGAACGCGCCGCCGCTCCTACGCGCCTCGGTCCACATGTGGGTCGTGAACGTGTTGCTCTTCGCGCTCTGGTACTGGCAGCTCGACGGCGGCGGGCCGACCGCGAGGCCCGCGACCGACCTGCCCGGCCGGGATTTCCTCTTCCCTCAGCAGACCGAGGTCGCGTTCGCCGAGACGACGTGGCGGCCGCTCTTCCTCGACTACCTCTACGTCTCGTTCACGAACGCCACCGCGTTCAGCCCGACCGACGCGATGCCGCTCAGCCGCTGGGCGAAGATGCTGATGCTGGTGCAGTCGGCGATCAGCCTGACGCTCGCGGTGATGGTCGTGGCGCGCGCCGTGAACATCCTCAGGTAGCCGGCCCGAACTCCTGCTCGACCTTCGCCTCCCAGTTGCTGCCGAGGCCGCTCCACACGAACGCGTCGCGCCAGTCGATGCTGACCGCCCACGCGAGGCGGTCCGTGTCGCCGCGCGCGAGCAGGACGACGGCGGCGTGGTACCGCTCGGGGGTCTGTCGTTTCGCTTCCAATTCTTCGAGGCGCCGGAGGACGTCGTCGGCGTCGGCGTCCTTGAACTGACGCCGGACACGGGCCTCGACCCGCTTGGAAACGGTCGCCACGGCCCTAGCGTTGCAGCTTCCGCGCGCCGGCGTCCCACCGCCAGGCTTTGCCGGGCGTGATGTGGGTGCCGCCGAGCCAGCGGTCGATCCCGAGCAGCTCGACGCGGTCGGCCTCGCCGCGAAGCGCGGCCTCGCCGGTCGGTGTCAGGTGCACCGAGAGGCCGGCGAACTCCCGGCCGTCGCCGAGCGGGGGCGGCAGCGGCAGTGGTGCGCCCTCGGCGGTCTCGACCAGCCTGGTCGCTCCCTGGCCTAGCGCCGAGAGCGCGCGGTAGAACCAGGCGTCGCCGAGGAACGGGGCATCCTCGAGCCGTTGCGCTGCGACGAAGGCGGCCGGAGGCGACTGAGCACCGGCAGCAATCACCTGGAGCGCGCGCCGCTCGGTGCCGGACAACCCGTCGACCGGTGACGGCAGTTCCTCGAGCAGCCGCCGGAGCGCGGGCGCGAGAAACGGCAGGTCCGGGCTGTCACGCGTCGCCAGCTCCGCCAGTGCGGTCGGCTCCGGCGCCCGGAGGGCGCTCCACGCGCTCGTGGCCGCGTCGAGCGCGCCAGCCGTCGCGCGTCCGCGCGTGGGCCAGAGCGTCTCGAGCTCGCTCGCGGTCAACTCGCCGAGCCCGGCGAATGACGGCTTGCCGGGGAACGAGCCGACGACGATCAGCTCCGGCGCTGCGTCCTCGGTGTGGGCGAGCGCAAGTGCGTCGATCAGTTCGAGCTGGTCGTAGAGGTCGTGCTCGAACCACAACACCACCGCGCGCCCGTCGCGGAGCGCGTCGAGCAGCTGCCGATCCCGCCGCTCGAACGAGGAGAGCAGTGACTGCGGCCGACCCCACCGCAGTCGGCGAGAAAGCGGGCGCGTGTCTGCAGCAGCTCCGGCCGGAGCAGCGCGGGGACAGGCCCCTCGTGGAGGACGTCCTGCCACGACAGCGCCGCCCCGCCGAGCGTCGTCTGCCGGAGGGTGGTGCAGGCGCTCTCGCCGTTCGTGATGTGGAGCAACTGCGATGCCGCAGCCCCGCCGCGGCACTCTGCGACCTCGCCGACCCTCACGTGCCGACTATAGATCCGTACCTGGGTGCGGAAATCAGCCCGAGCGGCTGGGCGGCCTCTGGTCGGCGATCGTGTCGCCGATCGTCTCGGCCAGCGGGCGGGTGGCGAAGCCGAGCTCCCGGACGGCCTTGGCCGGCGAGTAGAACCACCAGTGCGCCGCCGCCCGCACGTCGTCCGGCGAGACGAGCCAGGGGGCGAGCCGAGCCGCCGTCACGGCGGCTCGTGGCGGCAGTGTGATCGTTCGCCGGCGTACTCCGGAGACCCGAGCGACAAGGGCGAAGAAGTCGTTCCAGCTCAGGTTGCCTGCCTCGGCGGCGAGGATCGTTCGCTCGCCGCGGCGGCCCCGGTCCGCGAGCGCGACGAGTCCGCGGGCGACGTCCCGGGCGTCGACGAACGACAGCCCGCCGGCGGTCGTGAAGGGAAGTCGCCCGGAGAGGTACGCCGAGACGGGCCAGGTCGAGACGCGGTGGACGTCTCCCGGCCCGAGCAGGAAACCGGGATTCGCGACGACGACGTCCGCGCCGCGTTCCGCCGCCTCGAGCGCAATGTGCTCACCCTCTCGCTTCGTGGCCGCGTACGGGAGGTCGGCGGCGAAAGCCGGGAACAGGTGGCTCTCGTCGGCACGAAGCCCGGACGCTGAGACCGGCCCGAGCGTCGCGACGCTCGAGACGTGCACGACGCGCGTGCCCGGCTCGATCGCGTTCACGAGCGTTCGCGTTGCCTCGACGTTCACACGGCGGAGACGCTCGGCGTCGCGACGGCGGTGAGACACGACACCGGCGAGGTGGTAGACGCGCGTGCAGCCCTCGAGCGCGGCGCGCAGCTCCGTCTCGCGCGTGACATCCCCGACGACCACCTCGACGCCGGCCTCGCGCAGCCGGGCCGTCGCGGTCCCCGGCCGGACGAGAGCGCGCACGCGGTCGCCCTCGGCCAGCAGCAGGTCGACGAGGTGCGTGCCGAGGAACCCTGTCGCCCCTGTGACCAGTGTGGTCACGAGGCCGGGCTCATGACATCGGCACCTGCGGCAGCAGACTCGGCTCGATCCGGTCGAGGATCGCGGTCAGGCTTTCGCCCGTCGCCGTGATCCCGTGGTTCTTGAGCCCGACGACCGCGCGCGCGGGCTCGGGCGCGGCGGCAACCAGCGCGGCCACGCCCACGGCGAGCTCCTCCGTGCCACACGGATAGTTGATCTCGGTCGAGGCGATGCCCTCCATCCACGCGTGCACGTGCAGTATCGCGCCGACCCGCGGGTTCTCTCGGTAGATCATCCAGTGCTCGATCGCGTCGACCGAGACGCGCCGCGGCTCGACGTCAGGCGGCACGCTCAACACCATGCACCCTTCGTCCCGGTCGTAATCGGAGACGAGCAGGATGTCCCGGCCGGGCTCGGACAGCTGCGCCTTGTCCACGCCGCTCGCGCTCATCCAGAACCTCGTCTCGTCCTTGCGGGCCGACAGGTTCCCGTAGGAGAGGCCGCCGATCGAGTACAGCCGCTTGATGTGCCGCAGGTCGCGCTCGTCGACGAGGTCCTCGACGGGGAACGGTGCAGGGAGCAGGCCGAGCCGGTCGAGTCTCCGGCCGGACTCGGCGATCTCTTCGGTCAGGGCGTCGCCGCGCCAGAGCTCCGGCTCGAGGTCCCGGAGGTAGCGGTTCTCGATCACGAGCTTCGCGGTCGCAAGCGGTGTGAGCCGCTCGACCACCGCCGCTGCGAGATTCGCGTCGTCCGGCACGAGATAGTGCCCTCGCTCCATGGTCGTGAACAGCACGCCGTGACCCGGCACGTAACAGAGGCTGATGTTGGCGAGCGCACGCACGAGCATCGGGTAGGTCTCCCGCAGTCCGTCCGCGGGGAGGTCGGGCCTCGTCCAGAGCGCGGCGACGAACGTGCCGCGCGACCGGCGGCGGAACGGCCGCGGATCGTCGCGATCGACGACGTTCAGTACGACTGAGGCCTCGGCCGAGCTCGTCGCGGTCTCGAGACCTGCGTCCGCAAGCGCCTCCGTCAGGGCGTCCACCAGGTCGACGAGGTCACCGTGCGGCGTCCCGACAAAGGCGACGCCAACGACGATCGGCGGTGCGACCAACGACGGGCGGATCCCGGCCTTCACGCTCGCGAGCCTGAGCGCCACGCACGCGCGTCGCGTCGGGGGAACTACGGATCGGGCGTGCGGGTTCGACCGCGCGTCATTTGTCGATCAGGCGTGCGAGCTTCGTCTGGTCGAGCACGAAGTCCATCTCGGCGATGCGGCCGTTCGCGACGACGATCCCGACGACGGCGAACGGCCGGCCGGGCTTGCCGATGATCGCGCCCGCGGTGCCGTTGACGATTGCGGGGCGCGCGAGCGGCGCCATGCCCGCCCAGCGCTGCGCCTCGCTCGCGACGGCGAGCGCGCCCCTGACCGGCCCCTTCGTCAGCGGATGTCCTTCACCCGCGTCGACCCGGAGGATCACGTCCGGGTCGAGGAGAGCGATCAGCCCGTCGAAGTCGCCTTCGCGCGAGGCGGCGATGAACGCGTCGACCACCCGCCGCTGCTCGGCGAGGTCGACGTCGGAGGTCGATCTCCCGACCTGCACACGGCGGCGGGCGCGGCTCGCGAGCTGTCGGGTCGCCGCCGGGCGTGCGGCGGACGATCGTCGCGATCTCGTCGAACGGCATCGCGAACATGTCGTGCAGCACGAACGCGAGCCGCTCAGGCGGCGCGAGCGTGTCGAGCACGGCGAGGAGTGCGAGGCCGACGCCGTCCGCGATCAGCGCCTCCTCTTCCGGTGTGGGGCTCTGGTCGATCGCGACGATGGGCTCGGGCAGCCATGAGCCGACGAAGTCCTCGCGGCGCGCCCGCCGCGAGCGAAGCATGTCGAGGCACACGCGTCCGACGACGGTGGTCAGCCAGGCACCGAGGTTCTCGATCGCCGAGTCGTCGGTGGAGCTGAGCCGCAGCCACGCCTCCTGGACGGCGTCGTCCGTCTCGTCCACGGTCCCGAGCATGCGGTAGGCGATCCGCCGCAGGTGCGGGCGCTCCTGCTCGAACCGCTCGGCCAGCCAGTCGCGTTCGTTCATCTCACTCATACGACGCGCGAGGCGCCGGCGATGTGACACGCGGGCAACCGGTCACAGATCTCGCCGCCGACTCGTCGGACGGGGTGGAAAGACATCCAGAGGAGGTTCTCGTGCATCCAAGCTCCACCGAACCATCGTTCCTCGCCACGCGCCGCGGCAAACTCACACTGGCGCTGCTGTGTGGCATCGCGTTTCTCGACTTCGTGGACGCGTCGATCGTCAACGTCGCGCTCCCGTCCATCCGCCGCTCGCTCGACTTCTCGGTCGAGGGCCTCCAGTGGGTCCCGAGCGGCTACCTGCTCACCTACGGCGGCTTCATGCTGCTCGGCGGCCGTGCGGCCGACCTGATCGGCCGCCGGCGCGTCCTGGCCTCCGGCATCGTGTTGATCGCGGTCTCGTCGCTCCTCGGCGGGTTTGCGACGACGTCCGGCGTGCTCATCGCGGCGCGTCTCGCCCAGGGGCTCGGCGCTGCGTTCACGCTGCCGGCCGCGCTCTCGATCCTCACTACGACGTTCGTGGAGGGGAAGGACCGTCACACGGCGCTCGGTGTCTGGGGCGGCATCGGCGGACTGGCGTCGGCCGCGGGCGTGCTGCTCGGCGGCGTGCTCACCGAGGAGTTCGGCTGGCGGTGGGTGATGTTCGTCAATCCGATCGCGTGCGTGGTCGTGCTCGCCGGCGTCTTCCGGCTGCTGCCCGCGGGCGGCGGTCAGGAGCGTCGCGGTGCGTTCGACCTCCCCGGCGCGTTCCTCGCGACCGGCGGCATGCTCCTGCTCGTCTACTCACTGGTGAAGGCGCCGACCGTGGGGTGGGGCGACCTCCGCACGATCGGCGGGCTTGCGGTCGCAGTCGTGCTGCTCGCTGCGTTCGCTGTCAACGAGCAGCGTCATCGGAACCCGCTCGCGCCGTTGTCGATCTTCCGGATCAACGGGCTCGGATTCTCGAACGTCACGCAGCTGGTCGCCTTCGCCGGCTTCCTGGCGCTGTTCTTCTTCGTGACGCTCTACATGCAGAACGTGCTCGGCTTCTCGGCGATCCAGAGCGGGCTCGCGTACCTGCCGCTCTGCTTCGCGATCGCGATCACTGCCGGGGTCGTCTCGCAGTTGCTCACGCGCATCGGGACGAGGCCGATCATCGTCACCGGAGCTGTGATCGCGGCGGGCGGGCTCTACCTGTTGTCGCGGATCCCGGCGGACGGCACGTACCTGGCCGACGTGCTGCCCGGCCTGCTCGTGCTCTCGGTGGGTGGTGGCGCCGTCTTCGTCGGTGTCGTCACCGCCGCGAACGCCGGCGTCCCGGCCGACAAGGCGGGCCTCGCTGCGGCGCTGCTGAACGCGTCCCAGCAGCTCGGCGGCGCGCTCGGTCTCGCGATCCTGACCGCGGTCGCGTCGAGCAGGACACAGGATCTGCTCGCCGCCCACGAGCCGGCCGGGGTGGCGTTGACTGCCGGCTTCCACCGGGCGCTCCTCGTCGGCAGCGCGATCGTGCTCGCGTCGGCCGTCGTCGCCCTTCGCGCGACGAACACGCGTGGTGAGGCGTTGCCGCCCGTCGAGGACGAGCTCGAGCCCGAGCTGCTGGCGGCCTGACGATGAGCGCACAGACGTGGGCAATCATCGCGACGATCCTCGGCACGGGCCTCGTGCTCGTGCCGGGGCTCGTCTATGCCTGGTACGCGCTCGAGTACCTGATCGGCGACCCCGACTACTACCCGCGCGTGTGACTGCGTCAGTGAACGAGCGTGCCCTTCGCCGACACGACGAGCCAGCGTCCGCCGTACTCGACGACGTCCTGGCAGAGGATCTGGGCCGCCTTGCGGTCGCCGACGTAGTAGTACACCAGCACGAGTCTCACGCAGCCCGCCCGGTCGCCGGTGGGAGTGCGAAGACGACGCGAGCGCCGCCGCCGACGCGCGGTTCCGCCCAGATGTTGCCACCGTGTGCTTCGACCAGCCCGCGGGCGATGGCGAGACCGAGGCCGGCACCGCCTCCGTCCGAGCGGGCTCTGGCGGTGTCGGCCTTCCAGAAGCTCGCGAACATCAGCTCGCGGTCGGCTGGCAGCCCGTCGCCGGTGTCCTCGACGGCGACCTGCACGCCTCGGCCGGTCGGCTCGACGATCACCGCGATCGAGCCGTCCGACGGCGTGTGACGCAGCGCATTCGTGAGCAGGTTCAGCAGAACGCGCTCGACCTTGTCGGGTGCGATCGTCACGTCGGGGGTCGCGTCGTCGATCGAGGCACGAAGCCGAACGTTGCGTGCGCGCGCCTCGGCGTCGACGGTCTTCAGGCAGGAGTCGACGATGTCGCCGAGGCCGGATGTGCGGAGCTCGAGGCTGAGCGACCCGGCGTCGATCAACGCGAGCTCGAAAAGGTCGTCGATCAGGAGCGCGAGACCGTCGATCTGGGCGCCGAGGACGGGGAGGTACTCGTCGGGTTGCGCAAGGCCGTCGTTGAGAGCCTCGATCATCGCCTTCATCGCGGCGACGGGCGTCCGCAGATCGTGGCTCGCCCAGGCGACGAGCTGGCGGCGCGCATCGAAGGTCGCCTCGACGCTGGTCGCCATCTCGTTGAACGACGCAGCGAGCTCGGAGAGCTCCGCCGGCCGCGTAGGGGACGCGGTGCGGACAGCAAGGTCACCGCTCGCGAGCCGTCGCGATGCATCGCGCAGGTTCTCGATCGGGAGCACGATCCAGCGCGCGATCAGCAGCGCCCCGATCACTGCGGAGAGGGCGGCCGCGGTCGAGACCGCGAGGACCTTCACGTCGTCGTGCATGTGGAACATCACCCAGCCGGACAGGAGCACGGCGCCGAGTGGCAGGCCGACCGCGAGCACGGCGAGTGCCGTGATCTGCATGCGCAGCGTCGGCAGCAGCCGCACGAGCAGCGCAGCCCCGACGCCCGCAGCGAGCGTCGCGGCGGCCAGGATCAGCGCCATCGCGATCACGGCCGGAACCTGTAGCCCATGCCCCAGACCGTCTCGAAGTGCCTCGGACGCGACGGGTCGTCTTCGATCTTCTCGCGAAGCCGCCTGACGTGAACGGTCAGCGTCCCTGTGTCGAGCGCCGCTTCGTACCCCCAGACGCGGTCCATCAGCTGCTCCCGCGAGAAGACGCGGTTCGGGTTCGATGCGAGGAACGACAGGAGGTCGTACTCCTTCAGCGTCAAGCGCAGCGGCTTGCCGCATTTCGTCACCTCGCGGCTCGCCGTCTCGACCTCGACGTCGCCGAACTCGATTCGCTCAGGACCGCTATGAGGCTCCGGCGCGCGCCGCAGCACGGTTCGGACCCGCGCGGCCAGCTCGCGGGGTGAGAACGGCTTGGTGACGTAGTCGTCTGCTCCGAGCTCGAGGCCGACGATCCGGTCCGACTCCTCGCCGCGCGCGGTCAGGAGGATCACCGGGACGTTCGAGCGTTCACGGATCCAGCGCATCAGTTCGAGCCCGTCGATCCCGGGGAGCATCACGTCGAGCACGACCAGTGCCGGCGCGTCTCGCTCGAAGATCGACCGCGCCGTCTCGCCGTCTCCCGCCTGGACGATCGAATGCCCGTCGCGGACGAGGTAGCGCGCGACGACGTCGCGGACGATCAACTCGTCGTCGACGACGAGAACGGTGCTCATCCGCGCATCTTCGCCTTCCCACGCCCTTTGGTGACGGGGCCGACCGAAGCTTAAGGAGCTCGTAAGAAATCGACCCCCTTCCTTAAGGCGCTGCGCGCCGGTCGGCTGGAAGCCTTGAGTCGACCAGAGTCACGAACGAAGGAGAGACGAATGCGCTTGTTCGCACGTATCGCCCTGACGATGGGATTGCTCACCTTGCTGGTCGTCGCAACGACCGCTCCGGCGGGCGCAGCGTCGAAGTCCGACGTCGTCGGACACCTCTATGTCAACGACAACACCGCAGGCGCCAACACGGTCGCGGGCTTCGATCGGCATGCCGACGGCACGCTGACGCCGTTGGCTGGATCGCCGTTCTCGGTCGGTGGCGCGGGCACCGGAGCCGGAATCGGTTCCCAGGGTGCGCTACAGCTGAGCGCCGACGGCCGCTACCTGCTCGCCGTCGACGCCGGCAGCAACCAGATCTCCGTGCTCCGCATCAAACCCGACGGCAGGCTCGTCGAAGCCGAGGGCAGCCCGGTCTGGTCGGGCGGCATCGAGCCGGTCAGCATCGCGGTGCACGCCAATCTCGTCTACGTCGCGAACGCCGGCAACGGTGGCAGCAACTACACCGGCTTCACCCTGAACGCCGGCGGCCATCTGAGGCCGCTCGCCGACTCGACGTTCGCCTTGCCCGACGGTTCGTCGCCGGGTGACGTGCTCTTCAACGGCACCGGCACCCGTCTCGTGGGGACGCGGGTGAACACCTCGCTGATCGACAGCTTCACCGTCGGCTCGTCCGGCCGGATCACCGCCGCGCCTGGCTCGCCGTTCGTCGCCGAGGGTGCGGGGCCGTTCGGGAGCGAGTTCAGCCCGACGAACGTCACGCAGCTCTTCGTCTCGAACGCGCACGACGGCGCCGGCAACGGCACGGTGTCCGCCTTCGCCGACGCCGACAACGGCGTGCTGACACCGATCGGGGACTCGCCGTTTGCCGACCACCAGACCGCCCCGTGCTGGGTCGAGATCAGCCACGACGGCAAGTACCTCTTCACCGTCAACACGGCCAGCAGCTCGATCTCCAGGTACACGATCGCGGCCGACGGCACGCTGAAGCTGATCGGGAGCACGACGTTCAACAGCAAGGGCGCCTTCGACGCACGGCTCGCGCCCGACGGAGCGACGCTGTGGGTCGTCAACGACGGCTCCAACGCGGTCAGCGGCTTCACGGTCAAGAAGGGCGATCTGACCGAGCTACCGTCCTCGCCGACGCCGCTGCCCGCGGGCTCGGCGCCGTTCGGGATCGTCGTCACGTAGGGAGTCGACGTGGGGGGCCGGCCCGGCCAGGCCGGCCCCCCACGCGGCATAGTTGGCGGGTGAGCAGCCCTCAGAGCGGGATCTTCGCCCTCGGTACCGCCTCACACGCGTACCTCGAGTTCGACCTCGCCGAAGGTCGCTCGGGTGCGGAGCTCGTCTCCGTGCTCTCGTCAGTACGCGAGCCGCGAACGACGATGGGCGGTGTCAACCTCGTCGTCGGCTTCCGGCCCGAGCTCTGGGGCAGATCGAGGCCGGACGACGAGCCCGCCGATGTGCGGGGATTCGACGCCGACCTCGTCGGCGCCGCCGGGTATGTGATGCCGGCCACGCAGCACGATGCCGTGCTCTGGCTGTCTGGCAGCGCCTACGACGTCGTCTTCGACCTCGCCCGCGCTGCGATTGCCGCGCTGCGCGGCCTCGCCTCGCTCGCCGCGGAGACGTCGAGCTGGCCGTACCGCCACGACCTCGACCTGACCGGCTTCATCGACGGGACGGAGAACCCGACGCTGATCGAGGCGCCGGAGCTCGTGCTCGTCCACGCGGGCCAGCCCGGCGAGGGCGGAACGGTTCTGCTGCTGCAGAAGTGGTCGCACGACGCCGAAGCCTGGGAGTCGCTCACGGTTGCCGAGCAAGAGGCGGTCATCGGACGCAGCAAGGCGGACAGCGTCGAGCTCGAAGACAAGCCTCCCGACTCGCACGTGGTGAGCACCGACCAGGAACGCTTCGGGCACATCTTCCGACGCAACATGCCGTACGGCACGGTCGCCGATCACGGGACGATGTTCGTCGGCTTCAGCGCGACGCAGCGCCCGCTGCACGCGATGCTCGAGAGCATGGCGGGGCTGGCCGGCGGCGACCGCGACGCGCTCACGCGCTACACGCGGCCGCTCACCGGCGCGTACTACTTCGTACCCTCGAACGAGGCGCTGCAGCGCGCGGCAGGCTGACGCCGCTCGCCGGGGTCGACTCCGGGCCGGACCGCCTGCGCTCAGTGTGCGGCGAGTCCCGCCACCGTTGCCGAAAGGCCGTCCCATGTACCCACCTGCGTGAGTGAGCCGTTGTCGTCGACCGACCAGCCGATGATCCGGCGGGCATCGGCGTCGACGGCATAGAGGAACTGCCCGTCGCTGCTCAGGTCCTCGTCGCGCAACCCGGTTTCCCCGTCGACCGAGATGCCAGCAGTGGCGTCCTCGAGGACAATGCTGCCGTCTTCTGCGATCGCATACCGCGAGACGGCGCCGTCCGCGAAGTTCGTGGTGAAGGCAAAGCGGCCGTCGGCGGTCACGACTGCCCAGCAGATCTCGCTGCGACCGTTTCCGAGTGACCGAGTGACCGGCTCGATCGCGCCTGCGTCGAGCCGGTACGACGAAGCTGCCGCCTGGCCCTTCTGCGCGCCGAACGCCTCCGTCACCACGACCGTGCCTGACGGCGCGAACGCGAAGCCGTACGGGGTCGGGCCCGAGGACGGAAGGGCGGACGGGTTCCCGAGCAGCCCGTCGGTAAGCACGGGGAAGACGGAGATCCGGTTGGCGCCGCGCTCGGTCACGACGAGCAGCGAGCCGTCCGGGCTGAAACCGGCCTGAGCGGGATCCGCGTCCGCCGCGAGGTGGCGCGGCGAGCCTGCGATCGGCTCGAGGGCGCCTTCGACGAGACGGAAGCCTGCGAGCGACGGATCGCCGGTGTTGAGCACGTACACGAGCTCGCCGTGGACCGCGATGCTGCGCGGCGCCGATCCGCCGGACGGAACCGTCGCCGCGAGGGCGAGACCGTTCGCCGCGACCGCAAAGACCGAGACGTCGTCGCTGCCCGCGTTCGCGACCAACAGGTGCCGCCCATCGTCCGACAGGACGACCGAGCCCTGGGACGGAAGGTGGGGCGTGCCCGTGCCACGGCCGCCGGTGTCGTAGCTGCCGATCGAGTCGAGGTTGCCATCTGTTGCGCGTGCGAATGCGAGCACCTGGTTGCCGGCGGCATCGTTGCTCTGGACGTAGACCGCGTTCGGGGTCGTCACATCGTTCATCTGGTGTTTCCCTCCATGGGATCGTGTGCGTATCGCACACTCAGTCACGGCGATCCCGCCGCGCGTTACACCCGCCGGATGTAACGGCCGCGCCCCGGCGCGCACTAGGCCGAGGTGGAGGTCTCGTTCTCGTCCGTGGCCGTGATCGCGGCCGTCGCGCGTCGACGAGCCGGTGAACCGTCCTGAGCCTGTTCGGGCTCGCGTTCCTCCTGTTGCTGGCCGGTCTCGAGGTCGACGTCGACGGGCTCCGAGGGCGACTGCTTCGCGTGACGGCGCTCGGGTACGTGGTCTCGTTCGCAATCGCGGCCGGCATCGGGTTCGGGTTCAAGGCCGGTGGGCTGGTTCGCTCCCCGCTGCTGATCGCGATCATCCTCTCCGCGACCGGGCTCGGGGTGATCCTCCCGATCCTCAAGGATGCAGGCGAGACGACGACGGCCTTCGGCCAGGTTGTCGTCGCCGGCGCCTCGATCGCGGAGGTCGGGCCGATCGTGCTGCTCTCGCTGTTCTTCTCCGGCGAGTCCGGCGGGATCGGCTCGAAGCTCTCGCTGCTGATCGCGTTCGTCGTCTTCGTTCTCGCCGTCGGCCTCACGATCCTCGGGCTCGAGCGATCGATGCGGATCTCGGAGGCCCTCCTGCGGTTGCAGGACACGACTGCCGAGATCCGCGTGCGCGGCGCCTTCCTCCTGCTCACGATCTTCGTCGTGCTCGCCTCACGGTTCGGCCTGGAGGCGATTCTCGGCGCGTTCCTCGCCGGAGCGACACTGAAGCTCGTCGACCGGGACGAACAGATGACACATGCCTTCTTCCACGGCAAGCTCGAAGCAATCGGTTACGGCGTCTTCGTCCCGTTCTTCTTCGTCTCCATCGGCATCAAGCTCGACGTCGCGAGCCTGATCCACAATGGCAGCGCTCTGGCAAAGGTGCCGCTGTTTCTCGCGGCGCTGCTCGCCGCGCGTGCGATCCCGGCGCTGCTGTACCGGCCGTTCGCGGAGCGCTCGTCGCAGATCGTCGCAGCGGGACTGCTCCAGGCGACGTCGCTCAGCATCCCCGTCGTCGCCGGCCAGATCGGCCTCGACCTGGATCTGATCCGCCCCTCGAGCTACGTCGCCCTGGTCGCTGCCGGGCTGATCTCGGTGGTCGTCTTCCCGCTCGTCTCGCTGGCGCTGCTCCGCCGGACGTCGGCTGCGACCGCCCTGTCGCCGCATAGGCCGGCTTGCCTTCTGGGGCGCGTGTGCCCGAGAATCGTCGGCGACGTACCGATGCCGTGTTCAACAGGAGGAAGAGATGGCCGTTGTGATGAGCATGCGCTGGGTCGGGATCGGCCCGGACGAGTACGACCGGGCGCTCGAGCAGGTTGGCTGGGAGCGCGAGCCGGCCCAGGGCGGCCGCAACCACGTTGCCTGGTTCGACGATGACGGATCGCTGCGGGTCGTCGACGTCTGGGACTCACCCGATGACTTCCAGCGCTTCGCGGACGAGCGGTTGATGCCGGGCCTCGCGGCGGCGGGACTTCTCGAAGGGCGCGGTGAGCCCGAGGTCAGCTTCGCGCCGCTCCACCGGCAGTGGTCGCCCATCCAGGAGTCCGCTCTCACCTGACAGCCACTCTCAGCGGGGCACACGGGTCGTGGTGCTCAGGCGGCCGGGTCGATCAGCCGAGCGAGTGCGGGCCTCCCGAACAGGAGGCGGCAGCGCGAGCTCGTCCCTCAGCTCGAGCAGGCGATCGGCGTCGATGAGGAAGCGGACGTCGTCCTCTGTCTCGGATCGAGTGGGCCGGGCAGGTCTCGAACCTGCGACCTTGGGATTAAAAGTCCCCTGCTCTACCAGCTGAGCTACCGGCCCTCGTCGGAGTACCCTTCCTCCGATGGGCAAAGGGTACGCGGAAGGCTCGGCTGTGGAGGAACGCCTCGCGGCGCTCGAGCGCGGCGACGATCTCGGCGTCCAGCTCGACGCCGGACGTGCGGCGGTTTACGGGTCGACGGAGCGCGAGCCGGAGCAGCACTTCATCGGCTGGCTCGACGAGGTCGATCCGGATGCGCTCTTCGCAGCCGGCGAGGCGTGGGGGATCCAGGTCGTCCGGCGGAAGGGCTCACCTACGACCGCTGCCGCTCCCACTCGTCGAGCAGGCGCTCGACGTGCTGACGCTGCGCGTCGCTGAACGGCACCAGCGCGACGATGCGGCGAGCCTCGCCGGGGTCGTCATTGGCGATCGCTGCCTCCAGGCGCTCGCGTTGCGGTGTCGGCTCACGCAACTGTCGCCGCAGCCAGCGCCGGAGCGAGACGTGGACCGCGCTCGTCGTCACAGCCGCCTCACCCAGATGCCGAGCCGCTGGTCGGTGACGAAACCCAGCCGGTCGTAAAGCTGCAACGCCCCGGACGGGTTCGTCGAGTCGACCTTGAGTCCGACCTGCTCCACGCCGCGTTCCGCGTAGGCGCGGAACGCATGGTGGAGGAGCGCCCTGCCGATGCCCTTGCCGCGCTCGCTCGAGCTGACGGCGATGTCCTTGACCCAGCCGCGCCGCTCCTTGGACTCCTTCCAGTGCAGCGCACAGCCGACGAGCTCTCCGTCGCGCTCGGCGAGGAACCACATCGCCGGGTCGAAGTCGTCGTGCTGTGTCATGAACGCGAGCCACGCGTCGTGGGGGCGTGCGACGTAATCGGCGTCCCAGCCGCCGTATTGGGCGTCGAGCACCGCCTGCACGCGCTCGCCGTCTGCCGGCGCGTAGGTCCGCACGCTGATCCCATCGGCCCACATCGGCTCCGGCAGGTCGCCGTTCAGCGGCCGCCACATCCGCAGGATCTCGCGGTCGAGCGTGAAGGCGTTCCGCTTGACGAGCTCGGTCAAGCGCTCGTCACCCGAGTCGACCGTGATCGCGACGTACGCGAAGCCGCGTTCTCGTGCGCGCTCGACGACGCGCGTCACGAGCGCATCGCCGACGGCCGGTTCCTGAGCCAGGACCGATGCGTCGCCGCTCCCGTCGAGTGCGGTGTGGCCGACGATCCGGTCTTCGTCGACGGCGACCCAGCCGATGTCGTAGCCCGGCACCTGCCAACGCTGACGAACGTGCGCGGCCTGGACGCCCGGGCCGCCGAGCGCCACGACTGCGTCGAAGTCGTCCCAGGTCGTCTCCCGGATCTCGGTCACCCTGCCACGGTAACCCGCGCCGTGGGCCGCGGTACCCTGCGTTGCCACGCCCCCATCGTCTAGTGGCCTAGGACGCCGGCCTTTCACGCCGGTAGCGCGGGTTCGAATCCCGCTGGGGGTACTCGAACAGTTCTGCTCCAAGGCGGCCCGGATGCGTCGTGCTTGACAGGTTTCGGAGGGGCTCGCGATACTGAACGCCATGAGTCGGCGGCTCTCCCTTGCGGCGGGTCTCGTGCTCTTGGGTGGGCTGATCGCACCCGTGTTCGGTGCGTTCGGAGGTTCAACCCACTCTGGGTCGATCGCTCCGTGTTCGCCGCGGGTGCAGAACGGCGTTCTGCCCGTGTGGATGCGTGGTGGCTTCGGACCGAACCCGCGAACAACGTACGTGCTCGGACAACATGGCGCGATCGGTGGTGTGCTCTGGGGCATGACGGCGCTCAACTCGCCGCCTGCGCAGGATCGCAACAACAAGATTCTCTGGGTGCCGCGGCACGTGTCGAAAAGCGTTGCGGCCATGTGGATCAGGATGCAGAAGATGGACGGGACGAAACTCGTCGGCGCGCCGGTGCGTCGGATCATCAAGACCGGGCCGGGGCCGTCCTATGTCGATGCCCCGTCGGCTGGATGCTGGCGGCTGACGCTCACGTGGTCCGGGCGAAGCGACACGCTCGACCTGGCCTACGTTCCGCCCACGAACTGAAACGGCTCGGGAGGCTTTCCCGTGGGATGAAGGGAGCTGACCGTCGGAACCGCCTGAGCCGCCGCCGTACATTCAGAGGCACTGCAGACGTACACTCGCTGAGGTTCAGTGCTGGGAACCCCGGGCCGTCACAGGCTCCGGGTAATCCAGAGCTGTTCTACTCAGGCCGCCGGCCCGCGCAGCACGATCTCGGTGTACAGGGGGCGGTAGCCGTGGCGCTGGTTCAGCGCCAGCATCTGCGGCAGCCTCGTCTCGGTCGCCGTGCGCAGGGTGCGGACGCCGTTCGCCTTCGCCCACGCGATCTCCGCGCGCTTGAGCGCGGAGGCCAAACCGCGCCCGCGTGCGTCACGCCGCAGAGCCATGAAGCCGTTCCTCCAGACGCCGTCGTCGACCTCGAGGTAGCCGTACCCGAGCACGCGCTCGCCGTCGAGCGCAATGAAGTACGCCTCGGCCGGATGCGGATCGAGCCCCCAGCTGCGCCAGACCTCGAACGGTGACATCCGGTTCTCGGAGCGTCCCGGCTGGTCGGGGTACGCTTCGCACGCGACGGCGTACAGCTCCTCGGCGAGGTCGGGCCGCGCGGCGAACGTCGTCAGCGGGATGCCCGGCGGACCCGGGTCCGGCGCCGTTGCCACGTCGAGCTCCGAGATCATGTAGCGGCGCACGATCTCGTAGTCGCGCGACTCCAGGAAGGAGACGACAGCCGGCGTCTCGTCGGTCGTCCATACCTCGAGGCCGTCCTTGCCGATCGCGCGCGCCGCCGCCGACGCCGCACGCCACGCGTCATCGTCCGGCGCCCGCAACCACACCTCCGCGTAGGGCAGATGCTCGAGCCCAGGCAGCGGCTTGACGTCCACCCGCTGATTGTCGCGCTACCGTTCGCACTCCGGGCGGTTAGCTCAGCTGGGAGAGCACCTGCCTTACAAGCAGGGGGTCGCAGGTTCGAGCCCTGCACCGCCCATCCTCGCCAGCCGATTCTCCCGTCGTAGCCCGACGGTGCATTGTTCGGCGGAGATGGGTGATCCGCCGACTGGCCGTGAGCTGTATCTCGAGTTCGTGCGGGGCGCTCTGACCGGTTGGTTCAACCGTTCCGCGCTGCTCGTGGTTGCCGCCGTCGCCATCTGGCAGTTCGCGACGGGGAGCGTGATCTGGGGACTGGTCGCTGTCGCTGCCGGACTGTGGATGGTTGCGCGGCCGCCTACCTTGGTCGCGGTCTGGATCTTCTTGCGACGGCGGCGCAAGCTGTCCGGGCCGTAGCTCATCGGTCGGCGCGTTCACAGGGACGCCGCGCGTCGCCGCCAACCGGCAGGAGGCGCAGCACCAACGCAGAACACCAGCCGAGCATGAGTGCGATGCCGACAGCTGCGCTCGGCCCTCGCGGGAACCGCCGCGGCATCGGCTTCGGGATCCTCCTCTTCGTGATCACGTTCGGCCTCTACGGCTGGTACTGGGCCTTCAAGACGCACGAGGAGCTGAAGCAGCACACCGGCGACGGGATCGGCGGCGTGCTCGGGCTCGTGATCTGGATCCTGATCAGCCCCGTCAGCGCGTTCGTGATCCCGTCTGAGATCGGGAAGATGTACGAGAAGGCGGGCAAGACGCCGGCGGTCAACGGGTGGACGGGCCTGTGGCTCTTCCCGTTCGGCTTCCTGCTGATTCCGGCGATCGTCTGGTTCGTGAAGGTGCAGGGCGCGCTCAACCGGTACTGGGAACCCGCTTCCTGATCGCCTACCGCTGAGCTCGCCCCGAATCCGTAGTTCCCGCCCGGCCGGGCGCGGGTTCTCGCCGATGCCCTGCGGCTGCGCGCCCAGGACACTGCGGGGGTCGAGAAGGAGGCCCCGGATGCTGGAGACCGCGCTCACATTCGATCTGGTCGAGGTTCCCGCCGCGACGTTCGCGTTCGTCGTCCGGCGTGTCGACGGCGATCACGACCACATCGGCGAGTTCATCCAGGGTGGCCTCGCGCGCGTGCGCGAGCATGCCTTCGAGCACGGCGGAGTGCTCGGCGCGCCGATGGTCATCTCCTCACCCGCCGAGGAGGACGGTTCGCTGATCCTCGAGGTCGGCTGGCCGGTTCGTGACGAGCTGGAGCCGTGCCCACCGATCGAGATCAGGCACCTGCCTGCGACCCGGGCGGCGATTCACCACCACCTTGGCCCGCACGACGAGCTCGGCGCATCGTTCTACCGCGCCTTCCTCTCCGGGCTGCACGAGCAGCGCCTCACGCCGGCCGACGGACCGCGCGAGCGTCACCTCGCCGAGGGTCTCA
The DNA here is from genome assembly GCA_963819535.1 of uncultured Actinomycetes bacterium. GTDB lineage: Bacteria > Actinomycetota > Thermoleophilia > Gaiellales > Gaiellaceae > PALSA-600. Next base: position 854,827 of record CAWFWL010000001.1, read on the forward strand.
CCGAGGTCGTCTGGCCCGTCAAGGGCCACGCTCAGTAGTTTCGAGCAGGGCCGTCAGTAGGGACGCGGATGCCCGCCGCACCTGTGCGCGAGATGGTCGATGGGCAAGGTGAGCCAGCGCCGAAAGGAGGTGCAGCATGTTCACCTACGTAGGACTGATCCAGCTCACGCCCGAGGGGCGGGAGAACCTGGAGAAGACGCCCGAGTATCTCGACAAGATCAAGAAGATCGTCGAGGAGGAGGGTGGTGTTCTCGAGCACGTCTTCGCGATGATGGGTCCCTGGGACTTCTTCGCGATCGTGAAGTATCCCGACAACGAGACCGCGTTCCGCGTGCTCGCGAAGATCGGGCTTCTCGAGGTGGTCAAGACGGAGACCTTCCCGGCCGAGCCGGTCGAGATCTTCACCAAGGCACTCGTGTAAGCGAGGCGCTCCCCGCTACGCCTGCAGGGCCAAACGGGCGCCCTGCAGGCGTCGCCTCGTCCGATCCGGTTCGGTAGTTCGCCGAAGCGAGAGCGCCGATCTCCCCTGATGCCGGCGGCGACCTGTCGTCCTACGGTCGAGAGAGCGATGTCCCATCCGTCCGCCTCATACAGCGCAACCGTCCGCGTCCGCCTCGCGGATCACCCCGGCACCTTCGCCGGGCTCGCCGCGGCGGTCGGCGCGGCCGGCGCCTCGCTCGGCGCGATCGACCTGGTGCGCGCGGAGCGCGGGACGAAGGTGCGTGACGTCACCGTCCTCGCCGAGGACACGGCGCACCTCGAGAGCGTGGTCGCCGCTGCGCGGCTCGTCGACGGCGTCGAGGTCATGCACGTGTCCGACCGGACCTTCCTCACACATCTCGGCGGCAAGATCGAGGTCGTCTCGCGCGTGCCTTTGAAGACGCGCGACGATCTCTCGATGGCCTACACACCCGGCGTCGCGCGCGTCTCGCGCGCGATCGCCGACGCGCCCGAGAAAGTCTGGTCGCTGACGATGAAACAGCACATGGTCGCGGTCGTGACCGACGGATCGGCGGTGCTCGGGCTGGGTGACATCGGACCTGGAGCCGCGCTGCCGGTGATGGAGGGGAAAGCGATGCTGTTCAAGGAGTTCGGCGACGTGAACGCCTTCCCGATCTGCCTGGCGACGAAGGACGTCGACGAGATCGTGGCGACCGTCAAGGTACTGGCGCCCGGTTTCGGCGGGATCAACCTCGAAGACATCTCGGCTCCCCGCTGCTTCGAAGTCGAGCGCCGCCTGCGCGAGGAGCTCGACATCCCTGTCTTCCACGACGACCAGCACGGGACGGCGATCGTGGTGCTCGCGGCGCTCGTCAACGCGCTGCGCGTGGTCGGCAAGGAGCTCGGCGACGTCAAGATCGTGACGACCGGATGCGGCGCGGCCGGCACAGCGGTGACGAAGATTCTCCTGAACGCGGGGGTGCGCACGATCATCGGCTGCGACGAGGGCGGTGTCATCCACCGCGACCGCACCGACCTCACCGACGCGAAGCGCGAGTACGCGGAGCTGACCGACCCGCAGGAGCGCGGGAGCGCCGACGACGCGCTCGGCGGCGCCGACGTCTTCATCGGGCTCTCGGTGCCCGGCGCGATTTCACGCGCAGGCGTCGAACGGATGGCTGCCGACTCGATCGTCTTCGCGCTCGCCAACCCGCGCGGCGAGGTGGAGCCCGAGGAGATCGAAGACCTCGCGACCGTGATCGCGACCGGCCGCTCCGACTACCCGAACCAGATCAACAACGTGCTGGCGTTCCCGGGCGTCTTCCGCGGCGCGCTCGATGTTCGCGCACGGTCGATCACACCCGAGATGGAGCTCGCAGCGGCACATGCGATCGCGTCCGTCATCCCGCTCGACGAGGTCTCCGCCGACTACATCGTCCCGAGCGTGTTCGACCGCCAGGTCGCCCCGGCGGTCGCGAAGAGCGTCGCCGACGCCGCGGTTGCAGCGGGCGTCGCCCGCGGCGAGCTCGCTCCGACGGCCTAGCGGTCGTCCGGCCCGATCAGCGCGACGACGTTCGAGCGCTTCCCGGCTTTGCGAGCTTCGAGACGCGAGGCGAGGTCTGCGACGCGGTTCTCGAACTCGTCCTCGGCCGCTTCAGCCGCAGCAGCGTAGAGCGCCGGCCAGCGCTGGGCGCGCCAGTGCCGCAGGAGCCGGTAGTCGACATTGTCTTCCATGGCACGCCCTATCGGCCGAGGGGCCGCTGGGCTTGAGCGTTCAGCGGGCGGCGTGTCGTCGCGACGAGAGCGAGCTCTCCGGTGGTGGCGAGCGTGCCGAGAAGTCAGGGCGCCGGGTCGATCAGCCGGGCGAGGGCAGAGAAGACGGCGTAGCTGGGCTTGTGGCTTCCGCTCGTCTTCTCGAGACCGCTCTTCCAGGCGTTGCCCGGGGAGTCGCGGAACGTGAACCAGATGAACATCTGGACGTTCCGATCTGCGCGGGCGATCCGGAGCGCCTGCCTGACGTCGGCCGATTGCTGGGCGTAGGTCACACCGTACGGCTGCTCCGGCTTGGTCTGATGGCCGTATTCGGTTATCCAGATCGGCACCCTGCGGTGGTAGAGCTTCCGGAGATTGAGCTCGAACCGCGGCAGAAGCGCGAGCGTCACGTTCGGGTAGCGCACCTTCTGCAGCGGCTTCATGTTCGGCCTCGTCGGATAGGGGTGCGTCGCCCACGCGGTGAACTTCAGCCCTTTCTGCTGCGCGAGAAGCCGTGCGAACGTGCCGGGAGCCACCGACTGGCCCTGGCCGCTGAGAGCGATCGGCTTGTCGCGGCCGAGGTTCGAGGTCTCGCCGATCGCGATCTGCGCGGCCTTGTTACCTGCCTTGATTCCGGCGTAGGCGGCCTTGTAGAGCTTCGCGTAGTTCGCCGGGCTGACGATCTTCTTGCCTGAGAACTGCGGGGTCAGGAAGAGCTGGAGATTTGGCTCGTTCCAAACCGACCACAGGCGGACGTTGCCGTGGCCGTGGGTGCCGTCGTAGCGATCGGCGAGCATCCTGGCGAACGTCGTCAGGTCGGACAGGCGCTTAGGCATGTGGTTCGGCGTCTTCCCACCATTCGTCCATCTCGGTGTGCCGTTGATGTTGATCATCACCCTCATACCGTTCTGCGCGGCGTTCGCGACGAGCTCGTCGAGGTCGCCGAGGCGATACTGCGGGTCGTCGCCGTTCGACGGCCGAGCGGGTCGCGTCGGTGCGATCTGTGGCCAGTTCGCGGTCGTGTGAATGACCGAGGCCCCAAGGGCCGCGGCGTTCTCGATGTTCGTCGAGCGCTCGCTCGACCAGCGGAAGCTCGAGTCGTCATAGAACCCGATCGGCATGTGTGTGGCCGCGCGGACTGCAGCAACCGGCAGCGCGAGTAGTGCTACGAGGAAGAGAAGCGTGAGCCTGATTGGTTTGGCCATGAGTGTGAACCCTTTGTTGAATTTCTGGGCGACCCTTGACCGTACCGCCGTTCTCATCAAGACCGTGTAAGCAGCGAATCCAATGCTGCCCAGTGGCGAACGTGTGACTCAATGTATACCATAGTATGGATTACTTTCGCAGCGCAAAAGCTCACGTTCTTACTTGCCCTTCTTGTAGGCGGCGGTGGCGGCGGCCTCGAGTTTCTTCTGGATCCCGGAGACGTTGTTGGGTGTCTTCAGGAACTGCTGGAAGATGCCCCATTCGCCCTGGCCGGTGGTGGCGCCGAAGGAGGCGGGTTGCTCGTCTGACATGTCGAACACGACCGATTTCGCCTGTCCGATCGGGGCCTCGGTCGCCCGGGTGATCTGGTCCGGGTAGATGCTCGGCGAGACGTTCTTGTTGCCGGTGCCGAAGCCGCCGAGCGTCGCCCAGGCCTTGGCCGCCGGTGCGGTGGCCAGGAACTTGACGAACGCCTCGATCGCGGGCGTGTCGCGGAAGGTGACGAACAGGTCGCCGCCGATCTCGACGGCGTTCGAGTTCGCCGCTGCGATCGAGGGGAACGGTGCGGCGTTGAAGCCGGTGTTCGGCTTCGCCTTCGTCGACGAGGTGATCACGCCGGCGACGAAGTCACCCTCGAAGACGATCGCGGCCTTGGGTGGGGACGCGAACGCGTTCGTGACCGAGTCGTTGAAGCCGTAGGTGAGCGCCCCGGAGGTGCCGCCGGCCAGGTTCGAGGAGCTGCCCAGCACCTGCGCCATCGTCTTCAGCGCCGTCGTCACCGACTTGTCGGTCCACTTGATCTTGTGGGCGCTCAGGGCGTTGTACTTCGCGGCCCCGAACGTGCGCAGATAGATGTTCTCGAACAGGTCGGTGAGCGTCCAGCCGTCGGCGCCCCCGATCGAGTAGGCGGGCGTACCCGACGCCTGCAGGGTCTTCGCCGCCGAGGAGAGCTGCGCCCAGCTCTTCGGCGCCGCGACACCGGCCGCCTTGAACGCGGGCACGTTGTACCAGAGCAGCGACTTGTTGGCTGCCTTGAACACAAGCGCGTAGAGCTTCCCGTTGACCGAGCCGAGCTGCTGCCAGGACGGAGCGAAGTTCGACGCGATCGCCGACTTCGCATAACCGATCGGCTTCAGATGGCCCTGCGTAGCCAACTGCTTGACCAACCCCGGCTGCGCGATGTCGGCCATGTCAGGCGGATGCCCACCCGCGATCGCGGTCGCGAGCACCGTCGGCACGTTGTTGCCGACCGGCTTGTAGTTGATCTTGACGTGCGGGTAGGCCTTGTTGAACGCCTTGATCACCTTGCCGAAGGCCTTCGCCTCCGACCCGGTCCAGATCCCGTCGAACGTGACCGAGCCCGACACATCCGTGTGCGTCATCGCCTCTGTCGTCGCAGGGGGTGACGAGGAGGTCGTCGTGGACGCGCTCTTCGAACCGCAGGCGCTGGCGACCACGACGATCGCCACCATCCCGATCGCGGCGCCGATGACTTGATATCTGGTCAAGGCGAGACTCCTTCGAGGTCGGTTCCACTGAGCTCCCGGGCGAGCGACGGGACGAGGACAGTGATGCCCGGAACGGCGTGCGCTACACCACCCTTTCCCTCACGGGCGAGGAGCGCGACGCCGGCGCCCATGCGAAACGCGCCCACGAGCGGGAGCGAAAGCGTGCCTGCAAGCAGTGCCAGGCCGGTGATGCCCAACTCGTCCAGCGTCTCGAGATACAGGCTGTGTGCGTCCTGCGCCGGCCGTGAAGCGGCGCTGCTGCTCGCATAGAGAGATCCGTAGGTTCCGGCACCGAAGCCGGCGACGGGTCGCTCGACGGCCAGGGCCCGGCCGACGCGCCAGTACGCATGCCGCTCGCCCTGGCCCGGAAGCGAGATCGCGAGGCCGACGCCAAGGCCGGCGATGCAGACGACGGTGCAGATCGCAGCGATCCGCCGCTTGCCGTACACGAGCAAGCTGCCGATAGCGGTGCCGGCACAGCCTGCAATCCAGGCAACCCTGCTGCCGGTCAGGGCGAGCACGGGGATGAGGACGACCAGTGGCAGAAGCGTGACACTGCGCAGCCGTTCCGCGTCTAGTGCGCGCACGACGCACGCCGCGGCAGCCATTGCGACGAGGAGGCCGAGGCCGTTCGCGTAGCCGAGTGGCTTCGCGAGCAACGAGCTTTCATACGCGTCGTGACCGGGTCCAACGATGAGCCGGTCGACGAGCGAGAAAGCGCCTACGAGTGTTGCAGCTGCCACCACGCCGTGCAGGAGGCCGCGAGCCGCGAGGACGCAGGCGAGCGCGGCCACGAGGTAGAGCGTCGAGCGGGCACCTTCTCGGAGCGATGCGTCGGGGACGATCGACCACGCCGCAGACGCGGTCGTCCAGCAGGCGATCGCTCCCAGTCCGGCGAGAAAGAGGATCGCGAGCAGTGCGATCGGCCGGGCGTCGTGCCGGCTGAGCACGAGCAGCGCGCCAGCCGCCGCGAATCCGAGGCCTGCCGGCAGCCACGACGTCGCGAAGTAGCCCCCTTCGACGGCGGCGAGCAGGGCCACGCCGCCGCCGGCGACCAACACCCCAGGGGAGACAGCGGCGCCGGTCGCGGCGGCGGGACTGATCAGGCGGTTCCGCGCTCTAAGAGCCGTTTGGAGCTCCGATCGTGGCCGCCCTGACGAACAGCACGAGATACCCGGTCCGCGGGAATGTCCGGAGCGGAGAGAGGCTGACGGTCGCCCAGCCCGCCGAGTCGGTGGCGATCTCCGGAGCGTTGGCGATCCGGTTGTACGGGACTCCGAGGATGTAGCCGAGCGCACTCTGGACGGACTTGCCGCCGGCGGCAACGTGGACACGCATCTGGGTCGGTGTGACTCGCGACCTGATCGGGTTTTGCGAGTAGGCGATCTTGTCGATCACCAGGCGGTTCGGAAGGGCGACGTCGCGCGCGAGGATGGTGGTCGTTGCGGGCGCGGCGGCGACGACGCCGGACGGTGAGCTGGTCTTGGAGGTCGTTCCGACCGCGTTCGTCGCGTACACCTGAACTGCGATGCGGTGCCCGACGTCGGCATCTGCGAGCACGTAGCTGTTGCTGGTGGCCGAGCCGATCGGTCCGCACTGCTTGCCGTTGGCGTCGCACCTGAGCCACCGGAAGACGTACGACGTGATGCTGGTGGGGCTCGACCAGGTGCCGTTCGATGCGCTGAGCGTCGCGCCGGACCGTGTCGTCCCACTCAACGTCGGCGCAGCGCCCGGCGCGGGCGCGCCGTACTCGTACTCCGCCGCGGATGAGTTGCCCAGCGCGCCGGCCGTGACCAGAAGCGCGGCGACGGCGCAGAGCAGGACGCCGCCCGCAAGCGCGCCCAACAGTCTCCTTGGATTGAGTGCATGCATGTTCGTTCTCGTCATTCGGATGTTGATGGGCGTGCGGCGCCCGAGCGGCGCGACGCCGCCTGGAGCAGTGCGGAGGCCGCGTTGGCAAAGACGTCGGACCCGCTGCTGTATTCCGACGTGAAGTTGGCGCACCCGTTGACATCGATCACCGTCAGCCGGTTGTGTGTCGCGGCGACATCGACTCCCACGAGATCGGCGTCGACGGCGGCGGCAGCCCGAAGGGCAGTGGAGATGACCTCGCGCGACGGATCGACCGGCCGCCGCGTACCTCCGAAGGTACTGGTCGCCCAGTCTCCCACCCGAGCGATCCGCCTGATCGCGCCGACGATCCGGCCGTTCGCCACGATCAGCCGGATGTCCTGGCCCGCCGTCGGCTCGAGCTCTTGGAGGATTGCGCCGTGGGTCCGGAACCAGGTCTGCTTCGTTAGTTCGTTGACCGTCTCCTCGAGCTCTTGCTCGGTGGCGCAAAGATGGATCGCGCGGCCCCACGAGCCGAACCGTGGCTTGACGACCAACGGTGGCTCGAGTCGCTCTGGCACCCCTGAGGCATCGACGAGCGCCGTTCGTGGGTGGGGCAAGCCCGCACGTCGAAGTGCGCGGGCGGTCGCGAGCTTGTCGTGGCAGAGCACGAGCGAGGCCGCCTTGTTCAGGACGCATGCTCCCTCGAGCTCCAGTGCTCGCAGCTCCTCGAGGCCGTCCTCGATTCCTTGGAGTGAACTGCGTACATCGAGGCGGCCAAGATGGACGGCCTGCGTGGTTTGCCGTGCATGCACCTCCGTCGGCGCCACGAGCTCCGCGTCGACGTTGAGATCACGAAACGCTTCGACCAGCGCGAGGTTCGTCGGGGTCACGCCTCCGATGAGCAATAGCGAGGACATCTCCGGAGTATCCGGACGCGAAATCAGATGCTTTTGAAGTCTGTGTCAGGTTCTGCTCAAATGTCGAGATCAGCGAACGCTGACGCGACCGAGACAGCACGCTCACGGGTGGCGACTACGGTCAGTCGGAGTGCTCGATCCTCACGACACCGCCGTCTTGCTCGCCCGCTGTGGAGGCTTCTCGGTCGAGGCGGAGGACGGGGTGGTCGGGACGGTCGAGACCCCGCTCTTCCCATCGGCCGGCGGTGCGCCGGACTTCCTGGTCGTATACGTCCGCGATCGCATCCGCGTCCGCCGGCCGGTGATTCCGTCGGCGCTCGTCGCAGACGTGGATCCAACGTTCAGGATCGTTCGGGTGCGGGGCCTTCGCGATCAGATCTCACGGCTGCCGGAGCACCTGCCGCTCGCGATCTGACCTGTGGGCCGCCGGCCGGCCGGGCTCCAACGATGAGGCCAACGACGGCGAGGCTGGCGAGCGCCGCAAGCTCGGCCGGCAAGACGACGTGTTCTTTCAGGGCATCCCACGGCAGAATCACGATGCATCTCATCTTGGCGGCGCGCTGCGGCAGGAACTGCGGTCAGAGGCGGGACAGCGTGGCGGGATCGAGCGCACGCGCGGCGATCGCCGGGTCGAGCGCCATCAAGCCGGGTCGGCGACGGAGGTCAAGGCGGCGGCTGCGCGTGCGAACGTGTCGTCGCGCGGCGAGTAGCTGGTGGTGAAGTCGACGCATCCGTTGACCTCGATGACGGTGTGCGACGCGCCGGTTGCGGCCAGGTCGACGCCGACCAGGTCGCCACCGACTGCCGCTGCAGCAGCCAGAGCGACTGACTTGGCATCGCTCGACGGCAGCGATCGGTATGACGTGATCCGCCCAGGGAGATGTTCGTACGCCATTCACCAGGTCGAGCCACCCGGGCGATGGCGCCGACAACCTGTCCGCCGGCCACCACGACTCTCAGATCGCGGCTTGCGCAGGGCACCAGTTCCTGCACGAGCGCACCGTTGGCTCGGAACCAGGAACGCGTCGAAAGCCTTGCGAGCGTTCGCTTCAGCTGGCGCGCGGTCTCGCACAGGACGACATCGCGTCCCCAACTCCCGAATCGTGGCTTCACGACATACGGGGGTCCAAATGGTGGTGGCGCTGATCAAGCGTCGACGAGCTCTGTCTGGGGATGTGGCACGCCGTCGCGGTTGAGCGCCAGCGCTGTGGCCAGCTTGTCGTGACACCGGAACAGCGCGGCCGGCGGAGTTGAGCGACTCGTGCGCCCAGTGCTTCGAGCCTGCGGAGTTCCGAAGCCCTTCTTCGATCCCGTCGAGCGAGTGCTTGACGTCGATCCGGCCGAGGTACACGGCCCCAGCGACCGGCGTCGGCGCGAGGGCCGAAGCCGGAAGGAGGCTCGCGCGCCGGCCGAGGTCGCGGAACGCCGCGAGCAGGGCTACGTTCGTCGGCGTCAGGCTGCCGACGATCACGAGCTGACGCATGTGATTCAGTCTTCTGGGGCAAGTTCAGGCGGCGATGAGCTTCGTGTCAGGATCCGCTCACACGATCCCGAGCCGGCGAACGCGCAATGAACAATGCAGCCGTGGAGAGGCGCTCGGGGTGAGCATGCGTTGGTGGCTCGGATTGGCGTTCGCTGCGATCGCAGCGCTGACCGCGCTATCGGTGGCGGAGGTGTTCAAGCACCGCGCCGACGTCGCGTTCCGCGAGCGCGGGCAGGCGCTCGCGGTCGGGGCAGAGCGTCGGCGCTGCGCAGTCGGTCTCGCATGCGCTCGATGCCGGGAACTTGACGCAGGCCGCGGCGGTGATCGCCCAGCGGCATCGCCTTTCGGTCTTCGTCTTCTCCAGGGATGGTCGCCTGCTGGGCTCGTCGACCTCTCGCGGGGTGGCGTTCACGACCGTGCCGGGTTCGCGGGAGGCGCTGCAGACGGCGCTCGACGGTGGACGGTACGTCGAGAGCGTCGCAGGACGGAAGGCGTTCGTGGTCGGACTTCGCCTCAGCAGACCCGGCCGCGGGGCCGTGGTCACGTATTCGCCGCTGCCCGACCTTCGCAAGGAGCTCGGAATCGCGCAGAGCGAGGTCGTGCGCTCGGCGCTGATCGCCGTCGCCGTCGGCGCGATCGTCGGGCTCCTGATCGCGTCGTTGATCGCCGCCCGTCTCGGTCGGATCGCCCGCGCAGCCGCCCGGATCGAGCAGGGGGCGTTCGATGAGCCGCTTTCGATTCGTTTCCGCGACGAGGTGGGATCGCTCGCCCAGTCCGTCGACCAGATGCGGGAGCGGCTGCGCGCCTCGTTCGCGAGCCTCGCGGCCGAACGTGACCGTCTGCATCGTCTGCTCGACTCGCTCGACCAGGGTGTGATCGCCGTCGATCAGGCACTGCGCGTCCGCTACGCGAACGGCCCCGCCCTTGACTTCTTCGGCGCCGTCCGCAGCGGAGGGCAGCTGCTTCGACCCCTGGCCGGACTTCCCGCTTCGGCCGTTCGTGTCGAGGCTCAACACGGACGCCGGTGGACGCGTCGTGCACGCGCGGGTCGTCGACGAGGGCCGGACGTGGGCGATCGCGGCCGTTCCCGCGGCCTCCGGGCGACGGGGACGCGATTCTCGATTCTCGGCGACGTCTCCGAGCGCGAGCGCCGAGAGCTTGCCGAGCGGGAGTTCGTCACCAACGCGGCTCACGAGCTCGGCACGCCGGTAACCGCGATCGCTGCTGCGCTCGAGGCGCTGCAGAGCGGGCGCGAAGGATGACGTCGGCGAGCGCGACGCGTTCCTCGTCCCTGATCGACCGGCAGACGACGCGGCTGATCCGGCTCCGGCGCGCGCTCTTGATGCTCGCGCGTGCCCAGACCGGCCAGGAGTCGCTCGACCTCGAGCCGGTGCCGGTGCGCCCGCTGCTGGAGGAGATCGCACGCGTGGCGGCGGCGGCACCGCGTGCGCCCGCCATTCTCGTCGCCTGCGGCGACGATGTCGTCGTGCTTGCGCGTGAAGAGCTCCTGGACCAGATCCTCTTCGGCCTGACCGACAACGCCATCCGTCACTCGGGTGCGGCCACGATCACCCTGCGCGCTCGGCTCGTCGGTTGCGAAGCGGTGCTCGAGGTCGTCGACGACGGTATCGGCGTCTCACGGCGCTCGCGCGATCGGCTGTTCGATCGCTTCTACCAGGGGCCGGGGCAGACGTCGGGCTTCGGGCTCGGCTTGGCCGTCGTCCGCGAGTCGGTCAGTGCGCTCGGCGGAACGGTGAGGGTCGACTCGCCGGCAGACGGGGGAACGACAATCGTGATCCGTCTGACGGCGGCGGTCGAGGTGCACGCGTGAGCATCCGGATCTGCTCGTCGACGACGAGCCCGACATCCTCGCGCCGGCGCAGTACACGCTGGAGTCGTTCGGGTTCGCCGTCGAGACGGTCGACAACGGCGACGCGGCACTCGAGGCGGCGCGCACGCGGTCTACAGTCTCATCGTTCTCGACCTGATGATGCCCGGACTGCAAGGGACGGAGGTATGCCGTCGGCTGCGGGCCGAGAGCATCGTCCCGATCATCATTCTGACTGCGAAGGACGCCGAGGTCGATCGGGTCCTCGGCCTCGAGCTCGGCGCCGACGACTACGTGACGAAGCCGTTCTCCGCGCGGGAGCTCGCAAGCCGGATCCGTGCTGTGCTCCGCCGCCAGCGAGCTCGAGCGCGAGGCGGTCGCTGATCGATCTGCGAAGATCGTCGTCGGCGACATCGAGATCGAGCCTCTTTCCCATCGCGTCACGGTCGCCGGCAACGACGTGCGCGTGACACCATCGGAGTTCAAGGTGCTGCTGCTGCTCGCGCAGGAGCCGAACCGCGTCTTCAGCCGCTGGCAGATCATGGAGCACGTGTGGGACTCGTCGTATGTCGGGACGGCGCGGGCCGCGGACGTGCACATCTCCAACCTGCGGAAGAAGCTCGAGATGGACCCGTCCGAGCCGAAGCGGATCCTCACGGTGCGCGACGCGGGCTACAAGCTTCGCGCGTGCTGCGCACGCGGCGACAATCACGAATCGGTCCCGCTGCTCGGCGAAGCGAACGCCAGGGACGAACTAGCTGCGGGCGATCTCCGCGTCGATCGCGAGCAGGCGGGCGCGTTCCATCCGGAGCCGGGCGACGGTGCGTGCGAGCCGCCGCTCGCCTTCCTCCGTCAGGCGCAGGAGTCGCACGCGTGCGTCCTGATCTGAGAGCTCGCGCGAGACCAGGCCGAGATTCTCGACTCGCCGCACCAGCTGCGTCACGCCGCTCTGTCGCCGCGCGAGCGCCCGGTGCAGCTCGCCGACGGTCGTGGCGCTGTCATTCGCCGTCTTGATCAGCAGCAGAAGCTCGTACTGCTCCACGGTCAGCCCCGACTCCCTCGTCGACGACTCCGACTCGCGCAGGAATCGGCGGAGTGAGGCCCGGAGCGCGGCCGCTTCCTCAAATTCGCGCTTGCGAACGCGAGGCCGACGACCGGTCGAATGTTGGGATCCGCTCACGAGCCTCTGACCTCAATTTACATCACATTGCAGGATTGATAATCCCGTGATGCAACCATCTTCTCTCGATGCAGCCGAGCCCAGATGTCGTGCCGCGCGAGCTTGCTCGCTCGAGGGCGCGCCGGGCCGTTGCATGGACGTGGTCATGCCGGGCCGTCGGCCCGGCCGAGAGATTGGGAGGTATGTGAATGAGACATCGTGTGTATGCCGCGGTGGTCGTGCTGGTGCTCGGCATGATCGCCCTTGTCGCGTCGAGAGTTTCGACTGCGCGTGCGGCGGCGTCGGGGCAGTTGTCGGTCATCGGCCCCTATTCGGGGAGCGATGCGGCGTCGTTCCAGGAGGTTCTGAAGGGATTCATGGCCAAGAATCCCGGCGTCACGGTGACGTACACCGCCGCGACGGGTGACGTAGCGGCGCAGCTCTCGCGCACGTCGGCCACGTCGACCGCGCCCGACGTCGCGGTGCTGTCGCTGCCGCAGGACACCGCTCAGATGGCCGCGTTGGAGCGCAGCGGTGCGATCAAACCGATCGAGTTCGCAAGCAAGGAAGTGAACGCCGACTATGCGTACTCGTGGAAGGCGCTCGGTTCGGTCGACGGCAAGCTGACCGGTTTGTTCTTCAAGGCGACGAACAGATCGGCGTTCTGGTACGACGTCAACGCGTTCAAGACGCTCGGGCTGTCGGCGCCGACGACGTGGAAGCAGTTCCAGAATGTGGTCGCGACGATCAAGGCGCACGGCCTGTCGCCGTTCGCGATCAGCGGCAGCAGCGATGTTGCGTTGCCGAACCTCTTCCAGAACGTCTACCTCGCGTTCCAGGGGAACCATCGCTACGACAACCTCGCCGCCGGCAAGCTGAGCTGGCACGACTCGAGCGTCACCGGGTCGCTCAACGTGCTGCGCAGCATGTTCGGTAACGCGATCGTCGGCGGACCTGCTGCCCTGGCAAGTGCGTACGCCCAGTCGGTCAAGGACGTCTTCGGAAGCCCCATGCGCGCCTACATGGTGCCGGGCGGCAGCGCCGCGATTCCGGTGCTGGCGGCGTCGAACGCTGTCCGGCCGCTCTCGCAGTTCGGCGTCTTCGCGTTCCCGCGGCTGAACCCGAAGGCTGCACCGCAGGTGATCGGCGATGCCGATGCCGTCGTGATGGCAAAGGACAGCGACGCTGCTCGCGCGCTGGTCAGCTATCTCGCGACGCCTGACGCAGCGGCGATCTGGGCCAAGCGAGGCGGAGACTTCCTGTCCCCGAACCGGATGGTTGGCGCGAGTGCGTACTCGATTCCGCAGATGGGTCAGCTCGCAGCGGTGCTCACGTCCGCCAACACGTTCCGCCTACCGATCGCGGACATGAAGGCAGCCCCGTTCAAGGCGAGGATGAACCTCGAGCTCCGCCGGTACTTCCAGCACACCGACACCGTCGGAGACGTGGTCTCGCGTCTGGCGCTCGCGTCGGGCGAGAAGCAGTAGGCGAGACGCACTAAGAGAACCCGAGCGAGAACGAGGACGACCGGAAGCCCCACGAGCGGGCTTCCGGTCATCTCGCTCCGGCTTGATGAAGGAAAGCCCTGGGCAGAGAGGCAAGGCGCCCACCAGGTATCTCGCTCACCAGGCGTTGCTAGCTGTCCTGCCTACAGAGGTTGTGAACGGCTGAGTTGATATCCGGCCCTCCTTTGAGGCTGTGGGTCTTCCGGGACTCACGCTCAAAAGGAGGGCCAGATGCAGTTTCACCGTAACGCCAAGCTCGGACTTGCTGGGCGGCGCGAGCTCGTGCTCGCGATCGCTGGTGGCTGCTCGATCCGTTGTGCCGCGGCCGCGTTCAGGGTCTCGCCTGCGACCGCGCACCGTTGGTGGCGACGTTGGCAGCGCGCGAGTGTCGCCGAGCGGACGAGCCTTGTCTGTTTGTGCGATCGCTCAAGCCGTCCCGCGCACAGTCCGCGTCGGCTCCCGCGCGCGTCGGAGCGGGCGATCTGTCGCTGCCGGCGCAAGACTGGCTGGGGGCCGCGGCTGGTGGCGGGCGCGACTGGTTTCCCGCACTCGACGGTCTGGAAGGTGCTGCGCCGCTTCGGGCTCTCGCGGCGGCCGGCGGCGCCTCGGGAGGCGGCAAACCGCTACGAGTGGCCGTGCCCCGGCGACCTGCTGCACATGGACGTCTCCCGCTACGCGCGCTTCTTGCGGCCGGGCCACCGCGTCACCGGCGACCGCTCACAGCAGTCACGCCGCTGGATGCGCCCCGAGACACGCGTCGGGTACGACTACGTCCACGCGATCGTCGACGACCACACCCGGCTCGCCTACGCCGAGATCCACCCAGACGAAAAGGCGGCGACGGTCACCGGTTTTTTCGAACGCGCACTCGCGCACTTCGACGAGCACGCCATCACGACCCGGCGCTTGATGACCGACAACGCCTTCGTCTACGTCAACAACCGCTCCCTCCGGCAACTGCTCGAGAGCCGCCAGATCCGGCACCTGACCACGCAGCCGTACCGGCCACGGACAAACGGCAAGGTCGAGCGATTCCACCAGACGATGGCGCGCGAATGGGCCTACGGCGTCAGCTACCGCTCACACCGACACCGCAACCGCGCCCTGCCAAACTGGCTCGACCACTACAACCGAACCCGGCCCCACAGCGCCCTCGAAGGCCACGCCCCGATCAGCCGTGTTCACAACGTGTGTGGGTAGGACAGCTAGCTAGTGGAGATCGAGCCGCTGAAAGAAGATCACAGCGGCGTAGAGGGCGCAGAGGGCGACGCCGATCATGATTGCGTAGTCCGTCGGGCTCACGCCGTTGCTGATTTGGTTGTCCCCGACCGACCAGTAGAAGAGCGAGAGGTATTTCGCCGGACCCATCCACGAGACGACCACTGCCAGTGAGCCGATGAGATAGGAGGCGGCAGCGAGGCCGGTCCCGACTGCGAGTGCGGTCGCGCGTCTACCGGTGAGCGCGCCGACGGCCATGGTGACGAGTCCGAAGTCGAGGCCCAGCAGGCAGACAGCCGCGGAGCTGGCGACGATGTTGCCGAGTGTGATGGTCAGCTGGAAGGAGCGTCCGATGAACACGCAGACGGCCACAGCGATGGCGAGGACGACTGCCTGTCCCGCCATCGCTGCGGCCTTTTCGAGTGCAATTGATGTCCGTCTCAAGGGGAGCGTGGCGATGAGGCAGAGCGTTCCGTCTTCGTCTTGTCCTGCGACTGAGGCTGCGCCGTAGCCGACCGTGAGGAGCAGCATGATGAGGGGGAAGAAGTTCGCGTAGATGTTGCCGTTGAGCCATCCTCCCGATGAAGACAAGGTACCCGTCACACCGAAGAGCGCAGCGGCTGTCGAGTCGCTCTTGACGAGCTTGTCGAGTGAGGCGGACTGTTTGAAGGCGGGGTAGAGCGCGACCACGACCAGCGTGTAAAGAGCCATCCCCAGCGTGTAGCCAGAGAGGCTACGCCGCCGGCCTGAGACGTCGAGACGCGCGATGTCAGCGCGCACGAGACGGCTCTGACGACAGTGGCTCACGGTACAACTCGAGGAAGAGCTCGTCGAGATCGGCGGGGCGCGACACGAGATCCACGGGGTCGTGCTGGGCGATCACCTTCAGCAGTGGGCCAAGTGGCCCGGTTACCTGCAAGGCGATGCGAGTTCCCTCGCAGGCGGACAGCGTCACTCCCTCAATGTCGGCGAAGAGAGAGGGTGAGACGGCTCGCGGAAACTGCACCTCCACTCTGCGCGGGGCACTTTCGCGGAAGTGATCGACCGTGTCGGTGCTGACGAGCTCGCCGGATCGGATGATCGCGACCCAGTCAGCGAGACGCTGCACCTCGTCGAGCTCGTGCGATGAGAGGAACACGGTTCGTCCGTCGGCGACGGTTTCGCGGACGAGTCGTTCGAACTCGTGCTGCATGAGCGGATCCAGGCCGGAGGTCGGTTCGTCGAGGATCAGCAGCTCAGGCCGATGCATGAACGCGAGCACCAGTCCGACCTTCTGCCGGTTGCCTTTCGACAGCTCCCGTGCAGGGCGGTCGAGGGTAACAGCGAAGCGGTCCACCAGCTCGCTCACAAAACGCCGGTCGTACCCACCTCTAACGCGTGTGAAGCAATCGACGTGCTGTTGTCCTGTCATCCGCGGGTACAGCTCGAGCTCGCCCGGAAGGTAGCCCACACGACGGTGGATCTCAACGCTGTCGCGCTGGCAGTCGCGGCCGAGAACCGACGCCCGCCCGGCCGTGGGCTGCTGGAGCGCGAGCAGCATCCTGATCGTCGTCGTCTTCCCCGCCCCGTTAGGCCCGAGGAACCCAAACACGCGCCCGGTTTCGACCCGGAGGCTTAGGTCCCGCACCGCGCACGTCGCACCGTACGTCTTGGTCAGACCGAATGCTTCGATCGCCGCCGGCGCCACTGCTGTCAACTGCGGGGTTGTGAGATCGCGTAGCTCACGCGATGAAGTTTACTCCATGCTCTGATATAACGTCGCCATGGCGGGCTTGGCCGTGAGGAGGTCTCGCGTGCGGGCTGAACTCGTGCGGGCAGCTGCGTTTCGGACCGAGTTGCGGCGCTTCTTGCATCGCACCGACTCGGTTGCGCTAGAGGCCGGCCTGACCTCGCAGCGGTACGACTTGCTGTTGATGATCGAGTCGGTGGCCGAACTGCGCGTCACGGAGCTGTGCGAGTTGCTTCACCTGCAGCAAACGGCGGTAACCGAGCTCGTGAAGCGAAGCGAGGAGGCGGGACTGGTGGAGCGCCGGCCCTCCAGTGAGGACGGTCGTGTTTGGCTCCTGCGCTTGACCCCCGAGGGAAGACGTCGACTGATGCGCGTGTTCTCCGGCTTGCGTGAGGATCGCGAGGCGCTCGCCCTGTCATTCCGTGAGGTCGATCGACGGTTCCGGGCTGCCGGCTGACCGTATCACGGACGATCAAGAAATCCCTGCAAAGAGCCGCGAATTACGTGACTTCGTCAGCCGGTAGGGTCCGGGTGGCGCGCCGGTTCAGGAAGACGTTGTCGAGCGCGGCGCGTCGACCGACCGACAACGCGCCGGTGAGCACGGCCGCGTCGCCGAGGCTCGACGCCTCGAGCCGTGGCGGGTTCGGCAGCCACTCGGCGAGCAGCCTGCGCATCCCGTCGTACAGGAGGTCGCCGTTCGCGCCGATGCCGCCGCCGAGCACGACGAGGCCGACGTCGGCGACCGCAACGATCGGTGCGACGTGCAGTGCGATACGCCGCGCCTCCTCGGCCACCACCTCGACCGCGACCGCGTCGCCGGCGCGAGCCGCGGCGAAGATCAGCGCGCGTGTCGTACGGCGCCTCGAGGATCGTCCGCCGTCCGGTCGCGATCCGCGCCGCGAGCTCGCACAGCGCGCCTGCGCACGGGTCGATGTCCTCGGCAAGCCCGACGCGCGCGTGATCGAGCTCGCCGGCCGCGCCGTTCAGCCCGCGGTGCAGCTCGCCGCGCAGCACGAGCCCGGCTCCGAGCCCGGTGCCGATCGACATGAAGACGAAGTCGTCGACACCGCGCGCGATGCCGCGCCACTGCTCGCCGAGCGCCGACAGGTTGATGTCGTTCTCGATCGTCACCGGGCGGCCGAGCCGCAACTCGAGCTCCCGCGCGAAGCCGTCGCCTTCGAGGCCGGCGACGTTGGCGGCGAGCGCGATCTTGCCGCCCGCCACCGCACCAGGCACGCCGACGACGACGCCGTCGATGTGCGCCTCCGGCGCCGCAGCGGCGAGGAGCGTCTCGGAGAGGGACGCGATCGCGTCCATCGCGGCCGCGGCCGTCCGTTCCGGCAGCTCGAGGTCCTGGCGCGCTCGCACCTCTCCCGCGAGGTCGCAGAGGGCGCCGCGCACGAACCGTGCGCCGACGTCGAGGCCGAGTACGTACGCCGCATCCGGCACGGGCTCGAAGAAGACCGCGCCGTAGCTCGGCCCGTCGCCGTCCGGTTGGGCTTCGCGGACGAGCCGCGCGTCGAGCAGCGTCTGCAGGGCCAGCGAGACGGTCGGCTTCGAGATGCCCACCCGGCGGGAGATCTCGGCGCGCGAGACGGGGGCGTAGCTCCGGATCGCGTCCAGCACGGTCCGTTCGTTCAGATTCTTGAGGAGCGGGGGGGTCGCGCGACTCTGGGCCACTGAGTTAGCGATCTTAACGAAGTTCGCCGCGGTTATGGCTTGACTTTCGCCGGAGGGCTGACCTAGGCTCCAGTCTCGTTTGGAACATTTACTCGTTTCGATTCCCCCGGGAGGGCCGCAATGAGACGTAGCGCAGCGGCAGTCGCGCTGTTCGCGTTCGCACTCGTGCTCGTCGCGAGCGCGCTCGCGAGCGGGGTACACCGCCAAGCCCCGACCAAGCTGACGATCTGGGTCGGCTGGAGTGCCGGCAAGGAGCTCACGACCTTCAAGGCGGTCGCAGCCGAGTACGACAAGAACCATCCGGAGGTGACGGTCAAAGTCGTCGGCGGCATCGACGACAACAAGATCGTCGCCGCGATCCGGTCGGGCACCGCACCCGATGTCGTCAGCTCGTTCAACTCGTACAACGTCGGCAACTACTGCGGCTCGGGCGGCTGGGTCGACCTGGACCGCTCCTCAAGAAGGACCACATCGACCCGGCGATCTTCCCGCCGGCGCCGAGGTACTACACGCAGTACAGGGCAAGCGCTGCGCGCTGCCGCTGCTCGCCGACGACTACGGCCTCTACTACAACAAGAAGCTGTTCGCGAAGGCCGGGATCAAGAGCCCGCCGAAGACGATGTCTGAGCTCGACAGCCGACGCGAAGAAGCTGACGCGTCCGTGACTCGAAGGGCAACATCAAGGTCGCCGGCTTCGACCCGGTGGTCGGCTTCTACGAGAACATCCCCGACCGCTGGATCCAGCATTGGGGCGGCAAGTGGGTCGATGCCAAGGGTCACTCGCTGATCGGCACCGACCCGGCCTGGGCGAAATGGGCCAAGTGGTAGAAGAGCCTGATCGACTGGTACGGGTACAACAAGCTCGTGCGCTTCCAGGCCGGGCTCGGTCGACGAGTTCTCGCCGTCACAGGCGTTCGAGACCGGCAAGCTCGCGATGAACTTCGACGGTGAATGGCGCGTCGCGTTCATCCACAACGAGCATCCGGACCTGCAGTACGGCACGGCGCCGATGCCCGTCGACGATGCGCATCCCGAGCTGTACGGCTCGGGCTACATCAACGGCACGATCATCGGGATGCCGCGCGGCGGGCACCACGCGGATCAGGCGTGGGCGCTCGTCAAGTACCTGACGACGAACGAACCACCGCTCGCCGTGCTGTCGAACGGCCTGCGCAACGTGCCGACGACGCAGGCCTCGCTGCACTCGCCGGAGATCGTTCCGGACGCGCACTTCGCGACGTTCCTGAAGATCTTCGCGAACCCGAAGTCGAGCACGTCGCCGATCATGGCGTCGGGGTCGGCCTACACGAACCGCCGTCCAGAACTTCTTCACGAAGTGGCAGGCGGGACGCGTGAAGGATCTCGGCGGCGGGCTGCAAGAAGCTCGACTCGCAGCTCGACGCCCAGGTCGCACAGGCCAAGGGCGGCGGGGTGCCGTGAGCCCAGTGGTCGATGCGCGGGGCGGCTTCGGCCGCCCCCGCGACCCCTGCGCTCCGGACGCGCGCGCGGCGGAAGGCCGACTGGCGCCGCCGCCGGCTCGTGCTTCGGCTTGATGAGCCCGTGGATCGTCGGCTTCTCGGTCTTCTTCGGCGTACCCGCTCGTGATGAGCGCGTACCTCTCGTTCAACCACTACGACCTGCTGTCGCCGCCGCAAGTGGGTCGGCTTCGCCAACTACCACTACCTGCTGCACGTCGACCCGCAGACCTGGATCGCGGTCAAGAACACGCTGATCTGGATGGTCGCGATCGCGGTGCCGCTGCAGGTGATCTTCGCCTTCGTCGGTCGCGATGATGCTCGCGCGCATCAAGTCGGGCGCCGGTGTGTTCCGCACGATCTTCTACCTGCCTGCGCTCGCGCCGCCGGTCGCGGCGACACTCGGCTTCGTCTACATCCTCAACCCTGCGACCGGCCCGGTGAACACGATGCTGTCGCACATCGGCATCCAGGGGCCGCTCTGGTTCCAGATCGCCGCAATGGGCGAAGCCGTCGCTGATCCTGCTCGGCTTCTGGGGCGATCGGCAACACGATGGTGATCTTCCTCGCCGCCGTGCTCGACGTGCCGCAGCACCTCTACGAGTCCGCCGCACTCGACGGCGCCGGGCCGATCCAGCGGCTGCGCTGGATCACGCTGCCGAGCGTCAGCCCGGTGATCCTGTTCGCCGTCGTGCTCGGCGTGATCCAGGGGCTGCAGTACTTCACGCAGGCCTACGTCGCCGCGAGCATCGCCTCGGGGCAGGCGTCGCAGGCCGGTGACACCTTCTCCGGGCTCGGCTATCCGCAGGACTCGACGCTGTTCTATCCCGTGCTGCTCTACCAGCACGGCTTCACCGACTTCCAAATGGGCTACGCGTCGGCGATGGCGATGCTGCTGCTCGCCGTCTCGTTCGCGGTCACCCTCGTGATCGTGCTCAACTCGCGCAAGTGGGTGCATCAGGCGGTGCCGCGGTGAGCGCGGTCGGTGCCGCAGCACCCGCGACCTTCGTCCGCCGCCGGCCGCCGAGGCGTGTGCGCCGCCGCCAGTTCCTGATCGCCGTCGCCAACCACTCCGTCCTGATCGCGCTCGCGATCGGCTTCCTGCTGCCGTTCCTGTTCATCGTGCTGACCGCGCTGATGACGACCAACCAGGCGCTCGGCTCGCAGCTCTGGCCGCATCCGTTCCGGCTGCACAACTTCATCGACGTCTTCACCAAGGCGCCGCTCTGGCGGTGGACGCTGAACACGATGATGTACTCGGTGCTCGGGACGATCGGCGTGATCGTCTCGTCGGTCCCGGTCGCCTACGCACTCGCGCGCCTCCGCTGGCGTGGGCGCCAGGCGGCGTTCATGGTCGTGCTGATCGCGCTGATGCTGCCGCCGCAGGTGTCGGTCGTGCCGCTCTACGTGATGTGGGCGAAGCTGCACCTCGTCGGCACGCTCTGGCCGCTGATCGCGCCGAACTGGCTCGGCGACGCGTTCTCGATCTTCCTGCTGCGCCAGTTCTTCCTGACGATCCCCGAGGAGTACCTGGACGCGGCGCGCGTCGACGGATGCGGCGAGCTGCGCATCCTGTTCACGGTCGTGACGCGGCTCGCGAAGCCCGCGATCGCCGCTGTCGCGCTGTTCTCGTTCCTCTACACCTTCAACGACTTCTTCCTGCCGCTCCTCTACGTCGGCGAGAACCCGGACCACTGGGTGCTCTCGATCGGGCTCTCGCAGTTCCGGAACCTGCACCAGGTGCAGTGGAACCTGACCATGGCGGCGACGCTGCTCGTGATGGCGCCGGTGATCATCCTCTTCTTCGTCGCGCAGCGGGCGTTCGTCGAGGGTGTCACGTTGACGGGGGTGAAGGGATGAAGATCGCTGTCGTCGGCGGCGGCTCGACGTACACGCCGGAGCTGGTCTCCGGCCTGTCGCGCCTCGACGTCTCCGAGTTCGTCCTGCACGACATCGACCCGGAGCGCCGCTCGGTGGTCGGTGGGCTCGCGCTGCGCATGCTCGAGCGGCAGGGCTACCGCGGCTCCGTCGACATCACCGACGATCTGGACGCCGCCGTTTCCGGCGCCGACTTCGTGCTGATCCAGATCCGGGTCGGCGGCCAGGAGGCGCGGCTCCGCGACGAGACCTTCCCGCTGCCGTGCGGGTGCATAGGCCAGGAGACGACGGGCGCGGGCGGGCTCGCCAAGGCGCTCCGCACGGTTCCGGTGGTGCTCGACATCGCGCGCCGTACACGCGAGCTCGCAGACGCGTGGATCGTCGACTTCACCAACCCGGTCGGCATCGTCACGCGCGCGCTGCTCGACGACGGTCACCGGGCGATCGGGCTCTGCAACGTCGCGATCGGCTTCCAGCGGCAGTTCGCCCGCTGGCTCGGTGTCGAGCCGCCGCAGGTCGTCGTCGACCAGGTCGGGCTCAACCACCTCACCTGGGTGCGGCGCGTGCTCGTCGACGGCGGCGACGTACTTCCGCAGCTCCTGGTCGAGCACGGCGGCGAGCTGGCGGGCGACCTCGAGCTGCCGCAGCGGCTGCTCGACGAGCTGGGCGTGATCCCGTCGTACTACCTTCGCTACTTCTACGCGCACGACGAGGTGCTGCGGGAGCAGGAGGACGGTGTGCCCCGCGCGCAGACGGTCGCGGAGATCGAGCGCGGCCTACTCGAGCTGTACCGCGACCCGAACCTGACCGAGAAGCCCGCGTTGCTCGAACAGCGAGGCGGCGCCTTCTACAGCGAGGCCGCGCTGGGGCTCGTGTCGTCGCTCGTCTCTGGCGACGGCGCCGTGCACGAAGTCGATGTGCGGAACGGCCACACGCTCACCGGTCTCGCCGCCGACGACGTCGTCGAGGTGCCCGCGCGGGTCACGCAGACCGGCGCAGTGGCGCTCGACCAGGCGCCGCTCGCGCCGGAGCTGCTCGGGCTCACGCAGCACACCGCTGCGTACGAGCGGCTCGCGGTCGTCGCCGCGTTGAGCCGTGACGAGACCGACGTGAAGAAGGCGCTGCTCGCCCATCCGCTGATCGGGCAGTACGCGATGACCGAGGCGCTGCTCGAGCGAATGGCCGCGGAGGCGCTCGCATGATCGTGCTGGCAGTCGACGGCGGCAACTCGAAGACCGACCTTGCATTGGTCGAAGCCGACGGGACGCTGATCGCGCACGCGCGCGGGCCGCTCAGCTCGCCGCATCACCTCGGTCTCGACGGCTGCGTCGAGGTGCTTCAGGGGCTGGTCGACGAGGTGGGCCTCAACGGGCGCCGCGCCGACGTCGCCCAGGTCCTGCTCGCCGGCATCGACTTCCCGGACGAGGAAGAGCGCCTGCACGACGCCCTCGCCGGGCGCGGCTGGGCGACGCGCATCAACGTCGGCAACGACACGTTCGCGGTGCTGCGTGCCGGCACCGAGAGCGGCTACGGCATCGCGATCACGGCAGGCGCCGGGATCAACTGCGTCGGCGTCGGGCCCGACGGCACGCACGTGCGCTTCCCTGCGCTCGGCGAGATCACCGGCGACTGGGGCGGCGGCCACGACGTCGGCGTCGCCGGGCTCTGGGCCGCCGCTCGCAGCGAGGACGGGCGCGGACCGAAGACCGAGCTCGAGCGCCTGATCCCGGAGCATTTCGGCTACGCGACGCCCCTGCTGCTCGCGCGGGCGCTGCACGTCGGCGAGCTCTCCCAGCGACGGCTGTTCGAGGCGGCGCCGGTGGTGCTCGCCTCGAACGATCCCGTCGCGCTGCAGATCGGCGACCGGCTCACGGATGAGGTCGTCGCACTCGCTCGCGCCGCGTTCAACCGGCTCGCGCTCGCCGATGAGCCGGTCGAGGTGCTGATCGGCGGCGGGTTGATGCGGTTCGCCGACGCGCGGCTGATCGCCCGCATCGAGCGCGGCCTCGCCGACGTCAGCCCCGGAATCGTGTTGCGGCGAACCGAGCCAGCCGCCGATCGTCGGCGCGGCGCTGCTCGCGCTCGACGCCGTCGGGGCCGGGCGCGCGGCGCAGGACAAGCTGCGCGCCGAGCTGAGCGCGGCGGTTGCAAAACTCGAGACGGTGGAGGTGGGCTGATGGCCGGCGTGCGTTACGAACAGGCGACGCGGATCTACGACGGCACCGAGACGCCGGCCGTCGATGCGCTCGACCTCGAGATCTCCGACGGCGAGTTCCTCGTCCTCGTCGGGCCTTCCGGCTCGGGAAAGACGACAGCGCTGCGGATGCTCGCCGGCCTGGAGCAGGTCGACGCGGGCAGCATCTGGATCGGCGACCGCGAGGTGACCGATCTCGCGCCGAAGCAGCGCGACGTCGCGATGGTTTTCCAGAACTACGCCCTCTACCCGTACCTCTCCGTTGCCGCGAACATCGCCTTCCCGTTGAAGATCGCGCGCGTGCCGAAGGACGAGCGCGACCGCCGCGTGGGCGACGTGGCGAAGCTGCTCGGGCTCGAGCAGTACCTCGAGCGCCGTCCCGGTCAGCTCTCGGGCGGGCAGCGCCAGCGCGTCGCGATGGGCCGCGCGATCATCCGGGAGCCGAGCGTGTTCCTGATGGACGAGCCGCTCTCGAACCTCGACGCGAAGCTGCGCGTCCAGATGCGCGCCGAGATCGCGTCGCTGCAGTCGCGGCTCGGCGTCACCACCGTCTACGTCACCCACGACCAGTCAGAGGCGATGACGCTCGGCGACCGGGTCGCCGTGCTGGGCGACGGGCGTCTGCAGCAGTGCGACGCGCCGCGCGCGCTGTACGAACGGCCGGCGAACACGTTCGTCGCCGGCTTCATCGGCTCGCCCGCGATGAACCTGTGCAACTGCCGTGTCGCCGACAACGGCGCCGTGTCGCTCGGCGGGGTCGAGGTCGGTCTGCCGAACGGCGCCCGCAGCGGTCTCCACGGTGAGGTCGTCGTCGGCCTGCGCCCCGAGGCCCTCGAGCTGGCCGGCGACGGGATCGCCGCCGACGTCGAGGTGGTCGAGGAGATCGGCGCCGACGCGTACGTGTTCGCCTCCGCCGACCTCGGCGGCGAGGCGACGAAGCTGGTCGCGCGGGTCGAGGCGAAGGGCGCACCGGAACGCGGCGCGCGTGTCTGGCTGCGGCCCCGCGCCGGCGAGGCGCACCTGTTCGACCCCACCACTGGCGCGCGGCTGATCTAACTCGGGTACGTTCGCCGGGTGGAGCGGCCCGATTCCGAGCTCGTCGCCGCCCTGCGCGTCGGCGACGAGGAGACGTTTGCGCGCCTCGTCCGCGAGTGGCACCCGTCGCTCCTCCGCGTCGCCCAGATGTTCGTGCCCTCGCGCTCGATCGCCGAGGAGGTCGTGCAGGAGACCTGGCTGCGCGTCCTCCGCGCGCTCGACCGCTTCGAGGGCCGGTCGTCGCTCAAGACGTGGGTGTTCCGCATCCTCGTCAACACCGCCAAGACCCGCGCGCAGCGCGAGGGGCGGGTGCTGCCCTTCTCGTCGCTCAACAACCCGGCGCTGATCCCGGAGGCCGCCGTCGATTCCGACCGGTTCCGGCCCGAGGACGACGACCGCTATCCGGGGCACTGGTCGACTCCGCCCCGTGAGCTCCCCGAGGAGCGGCTCCTGGCCGCCGAGACGCGCGCGGTGATCGCGACGGCGATCGACTCGCTCCCGCCGACGCAGGCGGCTGTGATCCGTCTGCGCGACGTCGACGGGTGGTCATCGGAGGAAGTCCGTAACGCCCTCGACATCACGGAGGTCAATCAACGTGTGCTCCTCCACCGGGCGCGCGCGAAGGTGCGCCAGGCTCTCGAGGACTACCTCGTACCCGTATGACGACCGTCGACACATACGCACTCGGTTGCCAGGAGCTCGTCGAGCTGGTGACCGGCTACCTCGAGCAGGCGCTCGACCCGGCCGAGCTGCGCCGGTTCGAGGAGCACATCGCGGGCTGCGGCAACTGCACCCGCTACCTCGAGCAGCTGCGCGAGACGATCAGGCTCACCGGCACGATCTCGACCGACGACCTGACGCCCGAGGCCGAAGCTGAGCTGCTGGCCGTGTTCAGGGACTGGGCGAGCAGCTAGCGCCCGGCTTGTCGTCCAGCGCGATCTGACCGACGAGCACTCCCGCATCGCGCGGCTGTCCGAACGACTCGATCGTCGTCTGGACGCCGTAGATCGGCGACGTCCCATCCGCGCGCAGCGAGACGTCGGCCCAGCCGCGCTGGGGAACACAGATCGTCACGGCCTGCTGCACGCTGTTCGCGCTCGAGATGTCGAGCGGCCACGTGCCGCCGTTCGAGTGCAGCACCGCGCGTCGTGACGGGACGTCTCCCGGAGCGAGCAGCGTCACCGTCAGGGTGCGCCGCACCGGCGCCGTCTGGCCCGGCGCGGCGAACACGCGGATCCGGGCGACCTGCCCGGGCCGTGTCCACCCGTCGGCGTAGAGGCCGTACGAGACCCAGTCGGCGCGCCAGGGCCGGTCGGGGAAGACGATCGACACGTCGCGCTCGGTCGTCAGGAA
This sequence comes from uncultured Actinomycetes bacterium, assembly GCA_963819535.1. Classification (GTDB taxonomy): domain Bacteria; phylum Actinomycetota; class Thermoleophilia; order Gaiellales; family Gaiellaceae; genus PALSA-600. The sequence goes on from CAWFWL010000001.1 coordinate 881,021, forward strand.
CCGGCCCTTGACGTGGAACCGGGCGTCGGCGACGGCCTGGGCGATGTACGAGTCGAAGTCGTGGTTGGCAAGGCCGGTCTGCGGGTCGAACCGCAGGTCGAGCTTGGGAAAGCTCCCGGGTGGCGTGCCCGAGAACTGGTTCGGCGCCGCACCCTCGCGGTCGACCGAACGGTTCCAGAACTCGAAGTCCCACCAGAACCCGATGTTCGCGAAGTAGTCGGCCCGGATCACCGGGTACGGGACCATCATCGCCTCGGAGTTCGTCGTGATCGTGCGATCGACCCAGCCGAAGACGACGCTCTGGTCGAGCGTCAGCGGCAGGCCCGAGGTGCCGTTCACCGCGTACAGGCGTTTGAACGCATAGCCGGTCTCGGCCGACAGGGCGATCAGGAGGAGCGCGGCGAGCCCGGCGGCAACGAAGGTGCGCGGTAAGAGCAGCGCGCCTTCCGCGTACGCGACGGCGACGACTGCGGCGGCCGCGATCAGGAACAGCCGCGCGCCGTCGACGCCGTTCATCGAGCTGAGCAGCCAGTCGTTGAGCACCGAGGCGGGGGTGTCGGCGTTCAGCTTCTCGAACGGCGTCAGCGGAGCGTTCCAGAAGCCGAGCGCCAGGAGCGCCACCGGCACCACGAGCGACCAGCGGGCGGGCCGCGCCGCGGTGAATGCCGCCGCGAGCGCGACGAACAGCAGCGGCGTGACGTAGAAGAGGTAGCGATCGCGCACGAGGCCGCCTCCGAAGCGAAGGTCGAACGATGCCACCTCGATCGTGATCGCGATCACCGACAGCACGGCGAGCCAGGCGAACGACGCCCGCTCGGGCGACTCGCTCACTCGCAGGTTCGAGACCAACCAAGCGCCGCCGACGACGAACGGGAGCAACCCGCTGCCGAGCGCGACGATCGCGAGGTGGGCGGGAGCCGAGCGCCACACCTCGAGCGGCAGCGGGTTCCCGTGCGCGGTCGTCGCATACGTCCCGAGCAGGCCGTGACCGGACACGACGACGGCGACGGCCGCGAGCCCGCCGAGCGCATAGGCGGCGATCAGCGTGCGGTGCTCGCGCAACGTGTCGCGCACGCGCCGCTCGCTTGCCGACCGCAGCAGGATGGCGAGCGGCAGCACGCCGGCGAGGGCGTAGAACTGCGTCCGGCCGAGGACGGCCACTGCGATGCCTCCGACCGCCAGCAGGTCGTTTCGGGCCGACGGTCGTGCGACCGACGCCTGCATCGCGAGGGCGGCCCACGCGAACGCCGGATACGCCGCGACCTCGGTGAGCAGGAACGACGAGAGCGTGATCCATGGGACCGTCACCGTCGCGACCGCGACGACGTACGGCAGCCACCTGCTTCCGCTCACGCGCCGCGCAAGGTAGAACGCGGGGATCGCCGCCGACGACATGAGGAACGCGTTCAGCACGTGCGCCTCGTGGAAACCGTGCAGAACGGCGCCGTGGCGGAAGACCGGGGCGATCGCCAGCGGGTACAGCTGGTTGATGTTCGCGACCGCCGCCCGGTGGACGTGGGGGAACGGCGAGTGGCCGTGCGCGATGCTGATCGCGAGCCGCTCGTACAGCAGCTCGTCGGTCATCACGAACCAGTCGGCGACGCGCCGCGTGAGGGCCGACAGCGCCGCCCCGAGCGCGATCCAGAGCAGGACAATCGAGAGGGCGGGCAAAGCAAGGGGCCGGACGCGCATCACGGCACCCTAATCGGGGAACGTGCCGTCCGACCGCTCTTTACAAGCCGATCAAAGAGGCTCGGTACCGTCTCGCGTTCGCCCGGAGAGTCACAAGAAGGAGGAATGCCCGTGCAGAAAGCACCCCGCTTTGCGCTGCTCGCACTCGTCACGCTGATCGTCATCCCGGCAGCAACCGCGCACGCCGCGACCCGCATGCCGATCGGATTCTTCGACGACAGCTCGTTCCGTTTCTCGCCGGCGCGCGAGCAGAACTTGCAGGCCGCTGCCGACGCCGGAGCGTCTGTCATCCACACCACCGCGAACTGGGCGACGATCGCCGCGACCAAGCCGGCCAGTCCCAGCAACGGCGACGACCCGGCCTACGGGCTCGGGGATCTCGACGAGCTTGTCTTCCAGGCGGGGCTGCACGGCCTCCGCGTGATGATCGACATCACCGGCACGCCCAAGTGGGCGAACGGCAACAAGACGCCGAACAACATGCCGACCCGCCTGTCGGACCTGACGACGTTCTCGAAGATGCTCGCCACCCGTTACAACGGGCGCACGGGCCACGGCACCGTCGGCCTCTGGTCGGTCTGGAACGAGCCGAACATCCAGCTCTTCCTGACGCCGCAGTTCGTCGGGAAGCGGCTCGTCGGGCCGGCGAACTACGGGAAGCTGCTGAAGGCCGCCTACGCCGGGATCAAGGCCGGCAACCCGCTGGCGAAGGTCGCCGCCGGCGAGACCTCGGCGCGCGGCCGCGACAAGCCGCTGCCGGGCGTCAGCGGCAGCATCGCGCCGGGGACGTTCGCGCGGCTCCTCGGCCAGGTCAAGGGCCTGCGGTTCGACGCCTGGGCGCATCATCCATACCCGACGTCGCCGAACCTGCCGCCATTGCAGAAGGTGCGCTACCCGAACGTGACGCTCTCGACGCTGCCGAGGTTCGAGAAGACGCTCAAGGCGGCGTTCCATCGCACGGTGCCGGTCTGGATCACCGAGTACGGCCACGAGACGAAGCCGGGCGAGCCGAAGGGCGTGTCGACGGCCAAGCAGGCGGCGTACGCGAAGCAGGCGCTGAACGTCGCAAAGGCCGACCCGAACGTGCAGATGTTCATCTGGTTCGTGATTCGCGACTCGTCCGGGAATCCGTGGCAGAGCGGTCTCGAGCTGGCGAGCGGTGCGCGCAAGCCCGGCGTACGCGAGCGTTCAGCGCCGTGGCCCGGCTCACCGACGGGCAGACCGTCACGGCACGGGCGGGCAAGGCGCCCAAGATCACGGTGTACGTGCCGTACCTCAACCACTACTCGGCGACCGGCACGCAGATCGGCATCTTCTACACCGTCTACGACGGGGCGAAGATCGTCGCGCGGGCGACGCCGACAGCGGCGCTCGGCATCGACCAGTCGGTCAGCTTCGTGCCGGCGTTCACACCGGCGAAGGGCCACACGTACAGCGTCGTCGCCGTCGCGAACGAGCCGAACGGCCATTCCGAGACGCGGACGACGGCCGTCACCGTCGCCTGATGCCTGGACGAGGCTCGTGCGCTCTCAGGAGCGCACGAGCCTCAGCACGACCGCGACTGCGGTCACTGCTGCAGCGACGCCGACGGCCGCAACCAGGACTCCCGCCGACGACGAGACGGCGGCGGCCGCGAGCAGGATGAAGTTGACGAGCAGCGCCGAGCCCGCCAGCAGCGCGAGTCGTGACCACGCGCCGCACGAGCAGCGACGGCTCCGAGCGGATGCGGGCGTCGTGCTCGATCGACCACGCCGCGAGCTCGGCGGCGACGAGCAGCAGGACGCCGATCACCGCGGCCCAGCCGTCGACGACCGACTCTCCTTCTCGCGTCGACCACGTACCCGCCGGCGGCGATCACGATCGCCCACGGGATCGTCGTCGGCCAGCGCAGCGACGAGGCCGAGCGAGAGCGACGGCGAGCGCCGAGCACGGTCGCCGCCGATCGCGACGCCGGCGAGCCGCCCGCCGGCTGCACCCGCGTAGACGCCCGTCGCCGGCGAGCGCGACGAGCGAGCCGCCGCCGGTGATCAGGCGCGCGCGTGCCGGGCGTAGCGCCTGAATGCCCGCACCTCCTCGAGGACGGCCTGCAACGGCGCGCTCGTCGTCGCCACTCGACCACGGCGACGCCGGCGCGCTGCAGCCGGTGCCGGAGCGCGTCGCGGCGCAAGCGTCCAGACGTCGTACGCGACCGCGTCGAGGCCGCGCGACGGCCGCGCGGTGAACGGCACCGGCGAGACGTCGATCACGGCGAGGTCGAAGCCGCGCGCGCGCAGGTCGAGCAGCGCACCGACCGAGCGCGGGTCGAGCAGCGGCGACAGCGCGATCACGAGCGCGCTCGGCGGCAGCGTCCGCCGCGGGATCACGTCGATCTCCTTCCAGTAGTACGAGAGGAAGATCTGCGTGTCGAGCAGCGCGTCGACGATGCGGTAGAGCTGCACGATCCCGGTGCCCGGCACGAGCCAGCGGAGGATGCCGCCGAAGCTGATCAGGCCGACACGGTCGCGGCGGCGGACGTACGCGTCCGCGAGCGCCGCCGTCGCACGCACCGCGAGGTCGAGCGTGCCTTCGTCGCCGCGCCGCGCCTCGGCGAACGAGTCGACGAACAGGATCACGTCGGTGTTCCGCTCGGGATGGCTCTCGTTCACCCACAGCTCGCCGCGGCGCGCGCTCGCGCGCCAGTTGACGCGCTTCAGCGGGTCGCCCGGCGCCCAGAGACGGATGTCGGCGAACTCGATCCCCTCGCCCTTGCGGCGGGCGACCTCGTTGCCGGTGAACACCTGCGTCTCGCGCGGCTGCGAGCGATCCGCCGCAGCACCTCCTCGCGGGGGTAGGTCCGCAGCTCCGGGCGCGTCTCGGCGCGTCGCCTCCCAGCGCGAGCAGAGCCGAGCGGGTCGCGCGCGCGGAGGTACGTCGGCCCGATCAGGTGCGCCGCCCCAGCGCGCCGCGCGCAGCGTCAGCTCGAGCTCGCGGCGCTCGCCCGGTGCGCGAGGCGCAGCGCCGACCGGGTTCCGGCCCTCGGCGAGCTCGATGCCGTCGGGCAGCCGCACGTAGAGCTCGAGCCGGTCGACGGCGCCTGCGCCTCGAGCACGATCCGTGCGCGGCACGATCTCGTCGCCTTCGAGCGCGCGCTCGCTCGTCGAGCGTCGACGTCGACCGTGAGTCGCGGCGGCGTCGCGAGCGCGAGCCCGGCGCACGAGCGCGAGCAGGAACGGCGCGGTCAGTGCGACGAGCTCGGGCCGCGCCGAGCACCAGCGCGGCCAGCAGGCCGACCGCCGAGAGCCGGCGTACGCCGCGAGCTTCGGCGTCGCGTACCGCGTCACCGCGCGGGTCGCGAGGTCCTCGGCCGCGGGCGTCGGCACGGTCTCGAGCCGCTCGCGCACGACGTCCTCGGCCGAGACGCGCTGCACCCACAGCTCGGGGCGCAGCGTCAGGCGGTGCGCGAGCGCCGGCACCGCGACCGACTTGACGTCGTCGGGCGTCACGTAGTCGCGGCCGTCGAGCGCGGCGCGGCAGCGCGAGAGCTTCAGCAGCGCGAGCGAGCCGCGCGGCGAGGCGCCGACCTGCACCGACGTGCGCGTCGCGCGTCGCGGCGACGACGTCGACCATGTAGAGGCCGACCGGCTCCGAGACGTGCACCTCCTCGCAGGCGCGCTGCATCGCGAGCAGCGTCTCGCGGTCGACGACGGGCGCGAGGTCGACCTCGTCGCGGCGCCGCTCGGCGCGGCTCGCGAGCATCTGCCACTCGTCCTCGCGCGCCGGGTAGCCGACCGACATGCGCAGCAGGAAGCGGTCGAGCTGCGCCTCGGGCAGCGGGTACGTGCCCTCGTACTCGATCGGGTTCTGCGTCGCGAGCACGAGGAACGGCGGTCCGAGCACGCGCGTCTCGCCCTCGGTCGTCACCTGGCGCTCCTGCATCGCCTCGAGCAGCGCCGCCTGGGTCTTCGGCGGGGCGCGGTTGATCTCGTCGGCGAGGAGGAGGTTGGCGAAGATCGGGCCGGGCCGGAACTCGAAGTCGGCGTCGCGCTGGTTGAAGACCGACGAGCCGGTCACGTCGGACGGCATCAGGTCGGGCGTGAACTGGATCCGCGAGAAGTCCATCGACGTCGACCTGCGCGAACGAGCGCGCCATCAGCGTCTTCGCGAGGCCCGGGATAGTCCTCGATCAGGACGTGGCCGTCGGCGAGCAGGCCGAGCATCAGCAGCTCGAGCGCGTCGCGCTTGCCGACCACCGCCTTCTCGACCTCGTCGAGGATGCGCGTTCGAGAGCCGGCCGACTTCGTCGAGATCGATGCGTCACGTGTCACATCCTCTCAAGGTCGGCGACGAGGGCGCGCAGCTCCGTCTGCGTGATGCCCTGGCGCGAACCGGTCATCGGGCGCCGGGCGGTCGGGGCGGAGCAGCTCCCACCAGCGCCCGAGCGTGTCCGGGCCGGCGAGCTGACCGGCCCGCTCGAGCCGCGCCCGGGCGATCTCGCGGAGGTGCGGCAGGAGCCGGAAATGGAGGTCGTAGGCGCGACGCCGATCGCGAGCGTCGACCTCGCGCTCCAGCTTCTCGAGCTCGGGCAGCTGCTTCTGCGGCTCGAGCGGCTCGGCGAGCGCGGCGTCGAGCTCGGAGCGGAGGCGGCGCGGCAGCGCGTCGCCCGCCGCTGCGACGACGCCGAGCATCAGCAGGCCGCCGACGACGAAGCACGTAGGCGTGCAGCGTCACGTTGCGCGATCCCCGGCTGGGCCGTCGCGATGTAGACGACGACGACCGACGCGCCGACGAACAGGATGATCAGGTCGAGCAGGTGGCGTCTCACGCCGCCGCGCCCCGGCAGGTCGTCGCGGATCTCGCGCAGCGCGCCGATCGCATCCTGCTTCATCGCCGAGTCGATCTCGTGGCGGCTGAACTTCGCCTGCTCGAACAGCGAGGTCAACCGCTTGACGGCGTCGGCGCGCGGCGGTGAGCCCGAGCAGGATGCGCCGCAGGTACTCGAGCGGCGTCTCGCTCGGCGAGGCGGCGGAGGCCGTGGCGCGCCGAGCACGCCTTCCATCCGGGCGTAGGCGGCGATCACGGCGCGCCGCGCGTCGGGCTCGGCCTCGAGGTCGTCGATCGCATCCGACATCTCGGCGCGAGGTCGGCGGCGACCGTCGATGCTGCGTCGAGCGCGTACGGCGGTGCGACGGCGACGTCGCTTGTAATTGACGAAGAGAATTGTTGCGGCGCCGACGAGGCCGAGCGAGCGCGATCCAGAACACCGTCCACTCGAAGCGCGGGTTGTACTTCGACGCCGCCTGGCGCGCCCGGGCCTGGTCGAGGGTGTCCTTCGCCTTCTGCAACGCGGAGGTGTCGTTGCCGAAGATGTGACCGTGGTGGCGCTTGATGTAGATGACCACGATCCCGATCAGCACGAAGAACGCTGCGCGTCGCCGATGTTCTGGAGCACCCGCGACTTGAAGCTCTTGCGTTTGAAGCCGCCCTCGCGCGCCTGCATCATGAAGCCCCAGACCGCGACCGGGATCGCCAGCACGAACACGATCAGGAAGGCCGTGAACGCGTAGTTGACATAGCCCGGTGTGGGCTGTGCGTTCGACGAGTGCCCGAACCCGCTGCGGCTCGCGAACGCGACGACGGCGAGCAGCGCGAGCAGGGCGAGCGCGACCAGCGCGAGGCGGGCACTGCGTCCAGAGGGGGGTTCGAGCGGCTGCATGCGCTGCGAGAACTTAGACGTCGGCGGCGCAGTTCAGTTTTAGGCGGCCGTTAACGCCTGGCCCGGTAGGCTCCCGCGGATGGCAGCTCTCGACGGCAGACGGGCGATCGTGACCGGCGCATCGAGCGGGATCGGCGCCGCAACCGCCCAGGCGCTCGTCGAGGCGGGTGCGCGCGTCCATACGGGCTCCCGGCGCGACGGCAACCTGGACGTCACCGATCCGGCCAGCTGCCAGAGGTTCGTCGACGAGGCACTGGCCGCGCTCGGTGGCATCGACATCCTCGTGAACAACGCGGGGAAGGCTCTGGGCCGCGACCCGGCCTGGGAGGCGGACGAGGCGGACGAGCGCGAGGATGATCGAGACGAACGTCCTCGGTCTGATGCGCATGACGCGCCTCTGTCTGCCGCACCTGATCGACAGCGGTAACGGGCACATCGTCAATCTCGGCTCGGTCGCGGGGATCTGGGCATATCCGAACGGATCGTGGTACGTCGCGTCGAAGTTCGCGGTCCACGGCTACACGCGGGCGCTGCGCGACGACCTGCACGGGAAGCCGGTCAGGGTCACGAACATCGCTCCCGGTCTGGTCGAGACCGAGTTCTCGACGGTGCGCTTCCACGGCGACGAGGAGCGGGCGAAGAGCGTGTACGCCGACGTCGCGATGGGCGGCGCCGCTGAACGCACAGGACGTCGCCGACTGCATCATGTTCGCCCTGACGAGACGGCCGAACGTCAACATCGACGAAATCGTCCTGCTGGCGCTCGCCCAGACGTCGGGCGCGAACGTCCTGCGCGAGGGTTAGTGCCGTGAGGGTCTTCTTCCGCCATCCGCTCTACGGCGAAGACGATCGTCGCGGCGATCTCCACGACTGAGCTCGGCTGTCTCAGTTCGCTGACGCCGACCAAGAGGAGATCCCATGCCTACGATCCTGGCCGCGACCGCGGCGACGTGGGGCGTCGTGATGGCGCTCTCACCGATTCTTCAGATCCGCTCGATGCGGCTGCACCGCTCGTCGCAGGCCGTGTCGATCGGCTACCTCGCCGTCCTGCTGACCGGCTTCGTGCTCTGGTTCGCGTACGGGCTGTCGATCCGCAACCTCGCACTGATCGTCGCGAACTCGCTCTCGATCGTCGTCTCGTGCGCGACGATCGGCGTTGCCCTCCACTATCGCGGCTGACGCGCCGGCGTGGGCGGAAAGCGCGCGTCTCCCTAAGACGTGTCCGACAACAGGTGTCGGACACCTGCCGAGGCTCACGCGCCTGACTGCAGTTCCCACGCGGCGATCACAGCGTCCTCCACTGCGTCGGCGTTCCCGCCGTCGAGGTCGGCGACGATCATCATGTGCTTCGCGAACCGCCTCGGCACCGAGAACGTCTCTGGAAATGTTCGAACGAGGAAGTCCCGGGTGTCGAAGGACGCGCGAATCACGATCTGGCTGTCGTCGAGCTGTCGCGCGACCACCCGTCCCCGGTATCGCCATTCGAGCAGGCCAGCACGGCGACGCTCAGCGACACCCTCGAGCTGCGTCATCAGCCGGCTCAGATCCGCGGGCCTCACCGGGCGATGGGGTAGAGATCTCGCGGCTGCGCCTGGTGCGCGAGCCAGATGCGGCGTGGGCTGAGCGAGAGCAGGAGCTGTCCGGACTCGCTCGCGTCGAACTGCTCCCAGTCGTATCCCACATCGCCCGCAAGCACGACAATGCCATCGGTGGTGTCGACGAGCACGGACTGATGGCCGGGACTGTGTCCGGGAGTGCGGAGCACCCGGACGCCGGCGACGATCTCGGCCTCGCCGTCGTGCTCGACGTAGGTCGCTCCCTGGAACTCCACCCAGGCCGGGATCGTGTAGCCGGCTGCGCGGGCCGCTTCGCGCTCGGCGCGCTGCACGTGGATCGGCGTCCCACCGAACAGGCGGTTGCCGCCGCAGTGGTCGAAGTGCAGGTGCGTGTTGATCACGCAGACGACATCGCGTGGGATGAGTGAGGCGTCGAACCTCACACCCCATTCCGCATCGAGCGCCGGGGTCGAGTCGATCATTCCGGTATCCACGAGCACGCGCCCTTCGGGATGCTCGATCACGTGGATCGAGTTCGGCCACCGCTCACCCTCGACCACGACGTCGCCGTACGTGATGGCGCGGACATCATCGAGCTTCACCGGGACAGTCTCTCAGGCGTCCTTCGGCCTGTCAGACTGCAGGCGATGCGGGTGATTGCGTCGAAGGAGGCATCCGAACTGATCGCCGAACGCGGTGGTCGGCTCTTCGTCTCGGTCAAGCGCCTTCGGTGCTGCGGCGGCACGCAAACGCTCGCTGCGGCGACTCAAGCAGGAGACGGCGAGTGGCGCTCCACGGGAGACGAGGCTGGCTTCGAGCTGTTCCTACCCGCGGGCCTGGCGCGGCGCCCCGAGGAGCTGCACGTCACGGTCAGCCGCTTCCCGCGCCGCCTGGAGGCGTACTGGGACGGCTGTGTCTGGGTGGTCTGAGCTGCCTCGGGCTCGGCTCACGAGCTGACGCGCCGCTCGAGCGTCCGCACGTCACGCGAGAGCAGGACCGGTGCTGTCGCGCGGACGACCAGAGTCGCCGAGGCGAGCAGCGCCGCCCGCGTGCCGATCGCCGAAGCGACGGGGCCGAGCACTGCGAGCGCGGTCGGCATCAGCGCCCACGAGCCCAGGGCGTCGTACGAGTAGAGCCGCGACAGCTTCTCCTGCGGAATCTCCTGCTGCATCGCGGTGTCCCAGAGAACGCCGAAGATCTCGACGCTGAAGCCGGCGACGAAGCCGGCTGCGATCACGACCGCGAGTGGCGCCGGCTGTGCCAGGGCGAGCAGCGGCAGTGTCAGCGGAAACACCGCGAGCGTTGCGACGAAGAGGATGCGTCGCGGGCGCCAGCGCAACATCAACACGCCGGAGAGGACGAGCCCGACCGACGTTGCCGCAAGGACACCACCCCACGCGGCGGCGCCGCCGAGGTGCGCCTTTGCGGATGGAGATCGTGCGCCCCGCGAAGAGCAGCCGAAACTCCCGCTCGCGGAGCGGGCCGAGCCTGTTCACTCCGCCGCTCTGGTCTCCCAGTAGCGCCTCAGGCCGTGCCATGACTGCCAGAACGGCGCGACGCGGTCGTAGGCGTCCGCTTCGTCGCCCGCGTCGGCGAGCGCGGCCTCGACGAACTCCTCCTGACCCATTCCGTCCCGGACTCGCTCTGCCCAGACGTCGAGCTCGGACTCGAGCCGGTCGAGATGCGGTGTGACGTCCTCGTGGACGCCGAAGTGGACCAGCGCCAGCCGCTCGGGCTCTCTCGCACGGATCGCCGCGGCGGTCGCATGCCACGCCTCGACGTCGATGTCCGGCGGCGGCGAGACGGGCAGAACGTAGTGCGAGCCGGGCATCCGGACGCCCGCGGCGTCGCCGGCAAGGAGCGTCCCGTCCCGGAAGTAGCTGATGTGGTGCGCGGCATGCCCGCGTGTCGGGAACGCCTCCCAGCCGAGCACGGTGCGATAGGCGACCCGCACGTTGTCATCGGGGACCGGCGCCAGCTCGCCCCAGAGCGAGTCGAAGAGGTCGCCGTAGAGCCGGCGCGCCGACCGTTCAAGCCGCGACGGGTCGATCAGGTGCGGCGCACCGATGCTCGACACCCAGACAGTGAGGTCGGGATGCTCGCGCACGAGCACGCCGGCGGCACCCGCATGGTCGAGGTGGATGTGCGAGAGCAGCAGGTGGCGGATGTCCGTCAGCTCGAGGCCGTGAGCAAGGAGGCCATCGTGCAGGGCGGGAAGCGTCGAGGTCGGTCCGCAGTCGAACAGCGCCAGGCCGTCGTCGGTCTCGACGACGTACACGCCAACCGCCTGCTCGCGGCCCCCGAAGCGGAGATCGATCAGTCTCAACGCCGTCAGGCCGGCGCGGTCGCAGCTCGCTTGACCAGCGCGGCCTCGAGGTCGGCGAGCAGGTCGTCGACCGCCTCGATGCCGACCGACAGGCGCACGAGGTTCGCCGGCGGCGCGAACGGCGCGCCAGCCGTCGACGCGTGCGTCATGCGCGCCGGGTGCTCGATCATGCTCTCGACGCCGCCCAGCGACTCGGCGAGCCGGAAGAGCTTCGTGCGGGCGACGAGGTCGACCGCCTCCTGCTCGCTGTGTGCGAGGAACGAGACCATGCCGCCGAAGTCGCGCATCTGTGCGCGGGCGACCTCGTGGCTCGGGTGCGAGGGCAGGCCGGGATACAGCACCCGCTCGACCGCCTCGTGGCCCTCGAGGAACTCGGCGACTCGGCGGGCGTTCTCGCAGTGCTGCCTCATCCGCACCGCGAGCGTCTTGATCCCGCGGAGCACGAGCCACGCGTCGAACGGCCCGGGCACCGCGCCGAGCGACTTCTGCAGGAAGTAGAGACGTTCCGCGAGAGCATCGTCGCTCGTCCCGACGAAGCCGCCGACCGTGTCGCTGTGCCCGCCGAGGTACTTCGTCGTCGAGTGGACGACCGCGTCGGCGCCGAGCGACAGCGGCTGCTGCAGATATGGCGACGCGAACGTGTTGTCGACGACCAGCGTCGCACCGACGGCATGCGCCGCCGCCGCGGCCTTGCGGATGTCGACGACGTTCAGCAGCGGGTTCGACGGCGTCTCGACCCACACCATGCGCACGTCCTCGCCTAGGTACGACGCGAGGTTGTCGTCGAACTCTCCCGCCGGGACGTACGTGAACCGGTAGCCCTTGGGCTCGTAGATCTGCGAGGTCATCCGGTAGACGCCGCCGTACACGTCGGCGATCAGGACGACGCGCTCACCAGGGTCGACCAGGTGCATCAGCGTCGTCGTCGCTCCGATCCCGGAGCTGAACGCGACGCCGTGCTTCGCGTTCTCGAGGCTCGCCAGCGCCTCCTGCAGCGCGCTCCGGGTCGGGTTCGCGACGCGCGAGTAGTCGTAGCCCTTGTGGACGCCGACCGCTTCCTGCACGTACGTCGACGTCTGGTAGATCGGCGTCACGATCGCCCCGGTCGCCGGATCCGGCTCCTGGCCGACGTGGATCGCGCGCGTCTCGAAGTCCATCGCGGGAGCCTAGCGCTCGATGCTCTCGAGGCCGAGGATCCGTGCCAGTCGCAGAGCCGCCCGCTCCAGCTTGGCGTCGACGTTGCCGCGCACGCCCGGCTCGGGTGTGAAGCGCCGGATGCGGAGCACACCTGCGGCACGGTCGGCCTTCAGGTCGGCGCGGCCCACGAAGCGGTCGCCGGCGAGCAGCGGCAACACGTAGTAGCCGTACTCGCGCTCGTGCTCCCGCTTGTAGACCTCGATCACGTGCCGGAACGCCGAACAGGCGCGCGAGCAGCGGCCGATCCCACACCAGGTTGTCGAACGGGCAGACGAGCACGGGCGGGGCCGGGTCGCCGTCGAGCTCCGCGTCAGCGAGCACGTAGAACGGCGCGCCGCCGTCGTCGACCACGACCTCGCGCAGACGCCCCTCGTTGACGAGCGCGAGCAGGTGGTGATGCAGGCGCGCCTTCCCGCCCTTCAGGCGCCAGTGCTCGCGGATCGCCGCCTCGGTGAGCGCTCCGCGTGCGCCGATCGCGAGCAGCGCGAACGTGCGCAGCGTCTCGTCCTCGCTCGGCGTCGGCGCCTCGAGGATGTGTTTCGGGATCACGCGCTCGACCAGGTCGTACTGGCGCTGGAAGCTCTTGCGTCCGGCGATCGCCAGCTCGCCGCGGTCCCAGAGCGCCTCGAGCACCATCTTCGCCGGCTTCCAGTTCCACATGCCGCCGCCACCGCCGTTGCCTTCGAAGTCGCGCGAGCCGAGGGCGCCTTCCGCGCGGATCCGCTCGAGCACGGGCTCGACGAGCTCGGCGTGCTCGCGGATCGCCCGGTCGTGTGCGCCCCAGTGTCCGGCGCCTGCCATCACCGGGCGGAAGTGCGGCCACAGCTCGATCGGCAGCAGCGACGCCTCGTGTGCCCAGTACTCGAAGATGCGGCCGGTGCGGAGGAGCGCCGGGACCGTGTCCTCGGGGAACGCCCCGATCCGCGCCGAGATCGTCAGCCGGTGCGCGCGGTCGACGGCGCTGATCGAGTCGAGCTGCACCGCAGTCAGGCGCCGGATCACGTCCTCGACCTCGTCGCCGCCCGCACGGCGGAAGCGAGACGCGAACCCCTGGCTGCCGACGACGAGCCGCCGGATCGCGACGAGCTTGACCGCCGACATGCCTACTAGCGGGCGTGCGAGAGGTAGTCGAGCAGGTCGGAGCGCGTGACGACGCCGACCGGCTTGCCGGCGTCGGCGACGACGACGGCGTTCGTGCCGCCCGTGAGCGCGGTGACGATCTCGTCGATCGACTCGTCCGCCTCGACCGTGGCGAGCGGCCCCTGCATCGCCGACGGCGACGTCCTCGTGTAGCGCGTCGGCGTTCTTGAACACACGGTCGAGCAGCGCGCGGTCTTGCAGCGAGCCGATCACATCTGCGAGTGACGCCGTCTCGCCGTCGCGGACGACGGGAAGCTGGGAGATCGAGTAGCGCTCCATGACGCCGATCGCCTCCGCCACCTTTTGGTGCGCCGAGATCGTGACGAAGCTCGGCGTCTCTCCCTGCTTCGCCGCGCAGCAGCTCGCGCACCGTCGGGGGCTGTCGTCGACCGCTCGAGGAAGCCGTGCTCGAGCATCCAGTTGTCGTCGAGGAACTTCGAGAGGTACGAGCGACCCGAGTCGGGCAGGATCGTCAGGATCTGCGAGTCGCGACCGAGCTTCGCCGCGTAGCGGAGCGCCCCGGCGATCGTCGTGCCGGACGATCCGCCGACGAGCAGCCCTTCCTCGCGCGCGAGCCGGCGTGCGGCGAGGAACGAGTCGCGGTCGGAGACGCGCAGCCACTCGTCGACGATCTTCGGGTCCATCGTCTCGGGCCAGGTGTCCTTGCCGATGCCCTCGACGAGGTACGGGTGCAGGTCGCTCTCGCCCTTCGCCGTGTAGACGGAGCCTTCCGGGTCGACGCCGACGATCTTCACGTCGGGCGCGTGCTCCTTGAAGTACCGGCCGACGCCGCTGATCGTGCCGCCCGTGCCGACCGAGATCACGATCGCGTCGATCTCGCCACCAGTCTGCTCGAGGATCTCGGGGCCGGTCGTGCGGTAGTGCGCCTCCGGGTTCGACATGTTCGAGTACTGGTCCGGCTTGAACCCGCCCGGGATCTCCTCGGCGAGCCGGGAGGAGACCGAGTAGTACGACTCGGGCGAGTCGTGCTCGACGGCGGTGGGCGTGATCACGACCTCGGCGCCGTACCCACGCAGCATCGAGATCTTCTCCTGGCTCATCTTGTCGGGCATCACGAAGATGCAGCGGTAGCCCTTCCGCGCTGCGGCGATCGCCAGCCCGACGCCGGTGTTGCCGGACGTCGGCTCGACGATCGTGCCGCCCGGTTTCAGCTTCCCGTCGCGCTCGGCGGCCTCGATCATCGCGAGCCCGATGCGGTCCTTGTTCGAGCCGCCCGGGTTCATGAACTCGAGCTTCGCGAGGATCGTCCCGGGAACGTCCTCGCGAGATGCGGTCGAGGCGCACGATCGGCGTGTGCCCGACGAGGTCGATCACGGTTGGGTAGTCGCGCGCCATGGCGGCCGGAAGCCTACCGGGGCGATCCGCGCTGTCAGCGGCCTACGCGGCCGCCACCGCTTCCTCCGGTACCTGCGCGAGCTCGGACTCGCGCACGAGGACGATCGTCGCGGCGAGGCCGGCGACGCTGACGCCGACGCAGCACCCAGAACGCCCACTGCGAACCCGAGGTGAACGCGCTCGGGAACGAGTGACCCGTCTTCAGCAGGTGGTTGAAGTGGCTGAGCGAGACCGAGGACGTCGACCGCCACGCCGATCGCGCCGCCGATCTGCTGCGCCGTGTTGATCAGGCCGGACGCGAGCCCGGCCTCGTCGCGGTCGACGCCCGCGAGCGCAGCGATCGACACCGGGATGAACGCGAACGGGATCGCAAAGCCGACGAGCAGGTAGCCCGGCAGCAGGTCCGACCAGTACGACGCGTGCACCGGGATCTGCGTGTACCAGAGCATGCCGGCGATCATCCCGACGAAGCCGATCGTCATCACCAGCTTCGGCGCCGAGTCTCGTCACGAGCGCCTGCGCCACGCCCGCCCAGAGGATCGCCGTGCCCGCAGTCGCGATGAACGTGACGCCGGTCTTCAGCGCTGACCAGCCGAGCACCTGCTGGACGTACAGCGTCAGGATGAAGAAGTTGGCGAACAGCGCCACGCCGAGCAGGAAGCCCGCCGACGTTGGCGCCGGCCAGCGTCCTCACGCGGAAGATCCCGAACGGCATCAGCGGATCCTTCACGCGCGCTTCGATCACGACGAAGGCGACGAGCAAGAGCGCGGCGACGGCAAGCCGTGAGAGCGTCCAGCCCGATGCCCAGCCGTGGTTCGGAGCACTCGAGACCGCGTAGACGAGCAGGGCGAATCCCGCCGTGACCGTGACCGCGCCCGCGATGTCCTGCGACGACTCGCGCTCGACCCTGCTCTCGCGGACGAACCGCGGCGCGATGGCGAACGCGAGCACACCGACCGGAACGTTGACGAAGAAGATCCACTCCCAGCCGAAGTACTTGGTCAGGACGCCGCCGAGCAGCACGCCGACCGCGGCGCCGCCGCCGCCGATCGCACCCCAGATCCCGAGCGCCTTGTTGCGCTCGGCGCCTTCGTCGAAGGTGGTCATGATGATCGACAGCGCCGCCGGCGAGATGATCGCTGCGCCGAGCCCCTGCACCGCGCGAGAGCCGATCAACACGCCCTCCGACCAGGCGAGCCCGCAGAGGAACGACGCGACGGTGAAGAGGACGACGCCTGCGAGGAACATCCGGCGCCGCCCGAGCAGGTCGGCCGCGCGGCCACCGAGCAGCAGGAAGCCGCCGAACGTGATCGCGTAGGCGGTGATCACCCACTGGAGGCTGTCGCGTGAGAACGACAGGGCTTTCCCGATCGACGGGAGCGCGACATTGACGATCGAGACGTCGAGAACGGTCATGAAGAACGCCGCACAGACGATCGTCAACGCTTTCCACCTCAGAGGATCCGGCCCGGTCATCGTTCTGCTGCTCCCTTCCATCGCCTACGAAAATGGTTTCGGTGTCGCGGACACCTTGGGGATTGAAACGCGCGCGATCGTTGAGAATTCCTGCGGCCGGCACGCCTGGCAGATGTTCGCGTCGCAGGCCACCGAAAGGAAGATGAACGCCTCCTCGATCGAGAATCCCCACTGGTCGACGAGGAAGCGGGCTCCCTCCTCGACGGCGCGGTCGAGCGCCTCCATGAAGTCCGGCCCCGCCGTGCCGTGGACGACCCAGCTCGACGCGAGCTCCGTCACCGGCCAGCGGCCCTGCTTGCCCTTCAGCAACCCGACCCGGATCGTCACCTCGCCCGCGATCTCGACGCCGGTGAAGCACACCTCGCCGTCGCCCATCGAGGCGTGCATGTCGCCGATCGCAAGCATTCCGCCTGGCTGGCGCACCGGAAGATAGACGGTTGCTCCCGGGCCGTGCAGGTGGTTGTCGAGGTTGCCGCCGTGCTCACCGGCGAAGCCGTTGGAGACGGTGTCCGATTCGGTGGCGACGCCGATCACGCCGACCATCGGGCGCAGCGGGAACGAGATCCGGTCGTTCATGTGGATCGTGTCGCCCTCGATCGGAATACCTGCGTCAGCGGTGACGAGACCTGGTCGATCAGCTGCCCGATCCCCGGGATCAGCGTCGCGAAGCCCTTCTCCTCGGTGCGCACCTGCAAGAGCTCGACGACGAGCGAGTCGCCCGGCTCTGCGCCGCGCACCGCGATCGGGCCGGTCGCCGAGTTGACGCGCCCGAAGTCGATCTCGGTCACGAGGTCGGCCTCGGAGGTGATCTGCCCGCTGAAGCAGTCGTTCGTCTCGAGCGTCACGATCTCGCCCGGGTCGATCTCGAGCACGGGCGTCAGGTCCGGTGAGAACGCCCACACGACGTCCTCGCGGCCGATCCGGTGAGCGGCTCCGGTCGCCATCGCCCGGATCGTCTCAAAACTGGCGTTGTCAGTGCCTGAAGTGGCGTCGCCCGGTGAAGACCATCACCGCGCCGGGCGAGGCCGAGACCGCCTCGATCACCTCGGGATCGCGGCGCGAACCGCCCGGCTGGACGATCGCCGTGACGCCGGCCTCGAGTGCGAGTGACGGGCCGTCGGCGAACGGGAAGAACGCGTCGCTCGCGAGCGACGCGCCTGCCAGGTCGTGGCCGTGGCGCCGCGCGTTCTCGAGCGCGATCCGGACGGCGTCGACGCGGCTCATCTGGCCGGCGCCGATCCCGATCGTCTGCAGATCCTTGACCGCGACGATCGCGTTCGAGGAGACGTGCTTGCACACGCGCCACGCGAACAGCAGGTCGGCCCACTGCCGCTCGTCGGGCTCGCCGCACACGACCCGCATCGCCTCGCGCTCGACCGAACCGAGGTCGCGGTCCTGCACGAGCACGCCGCCGAGCACGCGCCGCAGGTCGCGCTCGCCCGGCGTCTCGCCGCGTCGCTCGCTGTCGAGGAGGATGCGGAGCGCGGTTCGCGCCCGCAGCGCCTCGACAGCCTCGTCGTCGTAGCCGGGCGCCTGCAAGACCTCGACGAAGTGACCGGCGATCCGGCGGCCGAGCTCGGCGCCGACCGGACGGTTCAGGATCGCGACGCAGCCGAAGGCCGACACCGGATCGGCGGCGAGCGCACGGTCCCATGCCTCGTCGATCGTCGCGCCGATCGCGACGCCACACGGGTTCGCATGCTTGACGATCACGGCCGCCGGCTCGTCGAGCTCGGCGCTGATGCGCCGGGCGCCCTCGAGGTCGGTGAGGTTGTTGAAGGAGAGCTCCTTGCCGCCGAGCTGCTCGACGCGCGAGAGCAGGTGGCGGCGCCCGGTCGGCTCGATGTAGAACGCGGCCGCCTGGTGCGGGTTCTCGCCGTACGGCAGGTCGGCGACCTTGCGCAGCGTCAGCGTCAGCTGCGCCGGGAACCGCTCGCCGGCGCCGAACCAGTGCGCGATCGCGGCCTCGTACGCGGCGCTCGTCGCGAACGCCTCGCCCGCCAGCCGCCGTCGCGTCTCGGGCGTCACCGCGCCGTGGGTACGCAGCTCGTCGAGCACGACGCCGTACTGGGCCTGCGACGAGACGGCGACGACGTGCGCGAAGTTCTTCGCCGCCGCACGCAGCATCGTCGGGCCGCCGACGTCGATCAGCTCGACGATCTCGGCCTCGGTGCGGTCACGCCGCGCGGCCGCCGACGTGAAGGGGTAGAGGTCGACGCAGACGAGGTCGATCGGTTCGATCCCCTGCTCGGCGATCACTTCGAGGTCCTCCGGCAGGTCGCGCCGGGCGAGGATGCCGCCGTGGATCGCGGGGTGCAGCGTCTTCACGCGGCCGCCGAGGATCTCCGGCGCCTGGGTCACGTCCTCGACGCGGGTGACTGGGATGCCCTGCTCGTCGAGGAACGCGGCGGTGCCCCCCGAGGAGACGATCTCCCAGCCGAGCTCCGCGAGCCCGCGCGCGAGCTCGTCGACGCCGTCCTTGTCCCAGACGCTGATCAGCGCACGAGGCAGAGCTCGCTCACCACCTCGGGCAGCAGTCGGTGCTCGACCGCGTGGATGCGCTCGACCAGCGTGTCGCGCGGCTCGACCGCGAGCTCCTCCTGCACGATCACCGCTCCGGTGTCGAGCCCGTCGTCGACGTAGTGCACGGTCACGCCTGTCGTCTCGGCGCCGGCTGCGAGCGCGTCGTCGATCGCGTGCGCACCGGGGAAGGCCGGCAGGAGCGACGGGTGCACGTTGATCACGCGCTCGGGGAAGCGCGACAGGAACGTCGGCGTCAGCAGGTGCATGTAGCCGGCGAGCACGACGAGCTCGACGTCGTGCTCTTCGAGCCAGGTCGCGAGCACGAGGTCTCGCTCGGAACGGTCGGCATGGCAGTCGAGGCTGAAGGTGGCCGTCGGGATGCCTGCCGCGCGAGCCCGCACGAGCGCGTACGCGCCGCGGCGGTTCGAGGCGACGGCGACGATCGGCAGGCCGGCGTCGATCAGCGCCTGCAGATTCGTGCCGTTGCCGCTGACGAGGACGCCGATCACGCGATCCGCCCGATCACCGTCTCGCCGGGCTCGGCCGCGGCCACGACCGCGCACCAGCCGATGCCGAGGTTGAACACGCGGCGCAGCTCATTCTCGTCGACATGGCGGGCGAGCCAGTCGAAGACGGGCGGTCGCGACCACGAGCCCCAGTCCAGTTCGGCGCTTAGGCCCGGAGGCAGCACGCGCTCGAGGTTGCCGGGCAGGCCGCCGCCGGTGACGTGGACGAACGCCTTGGCGCGGCCGCGCAGCGCGCGGGCCACCTCGAGGTACAGCCGCGTAGGGGCGAGCAGGTCGTCGCCGTCGTAGTCCTCCGTCTCGAGCACGGTGCGGACGAGCGTGAACCCGTTCGCGTGCACGCCTGCGGACGGGAAGCCGACGACGACGTCTCCGTGCTCGATCGTGCTGCCGTCGATCACGTCGCTGCGGTCCACGACGCCGACGCACGTCCCGGCGAAATCGAGCTCGCCCTCCGCATAGATGCCGGGCAGCTCGGCCGTCTCGCCGCCGATCAACGCGACGCCAGCTGTGCGGCAGACCTCCGCGGCGCCGTCGACCAGCTCGGCGACCTCGTCGAGGCGGATCTCGTTCGCTGCGACGTAGTCGAGGAGGACCAGCGGGTCGGCGCCGCAGGTCGCGACGTCGTTGATGCAGTGCGCGGCCAGGTCGGCGCCGCACGCGCGCAGGCGGCCGCGCTGGCGCGCCAGGATCAGCTTCGTGCCGACGCCGTCGGTCGAGGCTGCGAGGAAGCGCTCGGCGTCGAGCAGGTGAAGCCCGGCGAACGCGCCGAAGCCCTGCGCGCCGGTGGACTCCGCGGCCGCTCGCAGCCGCTCCACGACCGATCCGGCCGTTGCGAGTGAGACACCGGCGGCGCCATAGCTGTGCGGCGGGGTCACGAGGTGGGAAAGTCTACGGCCCGCTCCGGCGCGCTCACGCGAACTGCTCGGCGACGAGCTCGGGGCGGCCCTCCGGCCCGCCCGCGACGAACCGAACGAGCGTGTCCCCGACCTGGACAGCGTCCTCGGCGGTGTGGAGCCCCAACAGGTCGCCGAGGGCGGCGGCCTTTGCGGTGGGGTCGTCTGCGCTCAGGTGCAGCTCGCTCAGCCACAGCGCGTCGCGGCGCTCGAGCAGCTCGTCGATCCATTCCCGCGGCGGATGGACCTCGAGTCGGTAGCCGGCGTTCGTCGCGATGAACGTGCGTCGCCCGCCGTGCTCCTGGATGCGGAGGTTCCACTTCATCGCCCGTCCGAGCACGTCCTGGAAGCCATCCTCGTCGAGCGCGACGCCGAGGTGGTCGATGCGCGGGATCCGCCAGTGACCCGGCTGCACGACGACGTTGACGGCGCCGCGCTCCAGCTCGGAGAGCCGCAGCTTGAAGCCGTCGCGGTCGAGCTGCTCCCACGACACGCCGGGCTCGACCGACACGTGGTCGTCGCCGATCCGCCCGTACCGGGCGACGAGATCGAAGCCGAGCTTGCCGATGTAGCGCGCCTCGACGTCGCGCAGCTCGCTCGTCACGAGGTGGTAGTGGAAGAGATTCACGCCACTAGTCTTCCAACTGCGTGGACTCGCCGTCGCTTCTCAGTCCCTGGGCGTTCGAGCCCCTCCAGCTCGATCCCGACGCTGCTGGTCGCGGTTCTCTACTACCGGCGCACGCGGACGCTGGCCCAGCGCGGCCAGGCGGTGCCGGTCTGGCGGCGGATCTCCTTCTGGACCGGGATCGCGCTCGTCGCTGCTGGCGCTCGACTCGCCGATCGACGCGCTCGGCGAGGAGCACTTCTTCTTCATGCACATGCTCCAGCACGTGATCCTGGGCGACCTGGCGCCGCTCTGCTTCGTCGCCGGCCTGACGGGGCCGATCCTGCGGCCGGTGCTGCGGTTCACGGTCGTCGAGCGACTGCGCGTGCTGGCGCACCCTTCGTCGCGCTGCCGATCTGGGCCGTCGATCTGTACGTGTGGCACGTGCCGTTCCTCTACGACGCCGCACTGCATCACACGTCGATCCATGCGATCGAGCACTCCTGTTCTTCACCTGTGGCTGCCTGATCTGGGAGCCGGTGCTCGAGACGCTGCCCGCGCCCGCCTGGTTCGGCACCGGCGTGAAGATCGGCTACATCTTCGCCGTCCGGCTGGTCGAGACGGTGCTCGGCAACGTCTTCATCTGGTCGAGCTCGATGTTCTACACCGTCTACCGGCACGCGCCCGAGTGGGGGATCACGCCGGTGCACGACCTGAACCTCGGCGGGATCGTGATGATGGCCGAGGGCTCGATCGTCACGCTCGGCGTGCTCGTCTGGCTCTTCCTGCGCATGGCCGCGGAGGGCGAGCTGCGCCAGCGGCTGCTCGAGCAGGGGCTCGACCGCGGCAGGTGCAGCGGGCGGTGCGCTACGGCCGCGCCGACGGGCTTTAGACCGGGGCTTCGAAGCGGAGCTTGGC
Source organism: uncultured Actinomycetes bacterium (assembly GCA_963819535.1). Classification (GTDB taxonomy): domain Bacteria; phylum Actinomycetota; class Thermoleophilia; order Gaiellales; family Gaiellaceae; genus PALSA-600. Next base: position 902,922 of record CAWFWL010000001.1, read on the forward strand.
CGAACGCTCCGGGATCGCGGTCGGGTACTCGCGCGTCAGGCACGCGCGGCAGAGGGCGTTCTCGGGCCGTCTCGTCGCCGCCTGCAGGCCTTCGAGCGAGAGGTAGCGCGAGGCTCGTCGCGCCGATCGCGGCGCGCACCTCCTCGACCGTCGCGTGCGCCGCGATCATCTCGTCCTCGGATGCGAGGTCGATTCCGTAGAAGCAGGGCGAGACGACGGGCGGCGACGAGATGCGCACGTGCACCTCGGCGGCGCCGGCGTCGAAGAGCATCGCGACGATCTGCCGCGTCGTCGAGCCGCGCACGATCGAGTCGTCGACGACGACGACGCCGCTTGCCTGCGACCTCGGCGAGCGGGTTGAACTTCATCCGGATCCCCTGCTCGCGCATTCCCTGCTCGGGCTGGATGAACGTGCGGCCGACGTAGCGGTTCTTGATCAGGCCCTCGCTGAACGGGATCCCGGTCGCGCGCGCGAAGCCGATCGCCGCGGGCGTGCCGGAGTCGGGGATCGGCAGCACGAGGTCGGCGTCGGCGGGCGCCTCGGCCGCGAGCCGCTCGCCCATCCGCACGCGCGCGCCGTGCACCTCGACGCCCGAGAGCCGCGTGTCGGGCCGGGCGAGGTAGAAGAACTCGAAGATGCAGAGCGCGCCGCGCTCGGCCGGCTCGAGCGCCTGGATCGTGTGCACGCCGTCGTCGTCGGCGATCACGAGCTCGCCGGGCCGGATCTCGCGCTCGACCTCGCGCCGACGAGGTGCGAGCGCGCACGTCTCGGACGCGACGACCGGATCGTCGCCGAGCCGGCCGAGGACGAGCGGGCGGAATCCGTGTGCGTCGCGGAAGGCGAAGAGCCGGCCGTCGGCGAGCCCGACGACGGTCGCCGCGCCCGTCGAGCTGCGCCATCGCCGCCGGAACCGCCTCGCTCGAGCGGCCGCTCGTCGTCGGCGATCAGCGCCGCGATCACCTCCGAGTCGGAGCTCGAGCCGATGCGCTTGCCGACGGTGTTCGCGCAGCGCCTCGGCGTTGACGAGGTTGCCGTTGTGGCCGAGCGCCACCGTGCGCACGCGGCCGTGGTGGAGGAGCGGCTGCGCGTTCTCCCAGCCGTCGCCGCCGGTCGTCGAGTAGCGGGTGTGGCCGATCGCGAGGTCGCCGTGCAGGCCGGAGAGGCTCCGCTCGTCGAACACCTGCGCGACGAGCCCGAGGTCGCGGAGGGCCGTCAGCCGCCCTTCCTCGCTCACCGCGATGCCCGCCGACTCCTGGCCGCGGTGCTGCAGCGCGTAGCAGCCCGAAGTAGGTGAGACGCGCGACGTCTCGCGTCGGCGCCCGGACACCGAAAACGCCGCACATCAGACGGTCCCCGAGCTCGAGGACGTCGGGCCAATCGGGCCGGGCTGCCGCGGCGACGAGCACGCCGTCACCCTCCTTGTGCCAAGTTGCAACTTGCGCGGGCTCGCGCTCCGACCAGCGGGCCGCGCTTCGGAGCGCGTGCTCGAGCCCGCGGCTCGTCACTGGCGTGCGCGAGCGAGAAGTCGCCCGCGTGCTCCCACATGAACCGGACGAGCGCCGCGCCCGCTGCCGCGCAGCACGAACAGGCTCTCGCCGGCGCGCCAGCGATTCGGGACGCGCGTCACGTCGGGCACGAGCCCGACGCAGCCGACGACCGGGGTCGGCGGGATCGAGCGGCCGCCCGTCTCGTTGTAGAGCGAGACGTTGCCGGAGACGACCGGAATGCCGAGCTCGTCCGCCGCGCGGGCGATCCCGTCGATCGCCTGCTCGAGCTCCCAGGCGATCTCGGGCTTCTCCGGGCTGCCGAAGTTGAGGCAGTCGGTGAGCGCGAGTGGCTCTCCGCCCGCGCACGCCACGGCGAGCGCGGCGTCGAGCACGGCGCGATAGCCGGCTTCGAACGGGTCGCGCTCGCCGAGGCGCGGCCCGTCGAGCGAGACGGCGATCCCCCGCGTGCCGTCGACCCGCAGGATGGCCGCGTCGAGGCCCGGGCGGCGCACGGTGCGCGAGCCGACGAGGTGGTCGTACTGCTCGAAGATCCACGTCTTCGGCTCGTCGTTGACCGGGTCGGCGAGGCGCTTGCTCGACGGCGCGCGGCGCGGGATCGAGGTCGTAGCGAGGGCATTCATCGGTGAGCAGCTCGGCCGGGATCCGGCCGACGAGCTCGCCGTCCGCGTACGCGCGCAGCTCGCCGTGCGACGGTGACCTCGCCGATCACCGTGCACGGCAGCTCCCAGCGCGCGCAGGCGGCCTGCACGGCCTCGAGCCGTTCCGGCTCGACCACGGCGACCATCCGCTCCTGCGACTCGGAGATCATGACCTCCCACGGCTCGAGGTCGGGCTCGCGCAGCGGCACGCGGTCGAGGTGCACGTCGACGCCCATCCCGTCGCGCGCCATCTCGGACAGCGACGAGGCCAGGCCGGCGGCGCCGCAGTCCTGCAGCGAGACGACGAGCCCGCGCTCGACGAGGTCGAGCGAGACCTCGATCAGCGCCTTGCCGCGGAACGGGTCGCCGATCTGGACGGACGGGCGCTTCTCGTCGGAGCCTTCGAGATCCTGGGAGGCGAGCACCGAGGCGCCGCCGATCCCGTCACGGCCGGTCAAGGCGCCGTAGAGGACGAGCGCGTTTCCGACGCCCTGCGCCTTCGCCGACAGCACGCGCTCGGTCGGGCAGGAGCCCGACGCACATCGCGTTCACGAGCGGGTTCTCGGCGTACGCCTCGTCGAAGACCGACTCGCCGCCCACGGTCGGGACGCCGACGCAGTTGCCGTAGTGGCCGATCCCGGCAACCGCACGCTTGAAGTGCCAGTCGGGCCGGCCGAAGCGCAGCCCGTCGAGCAGCGCGATCGGGCGCGCGCCCATGGCGACGATGTCCCTCAGGATCCCGCCGACTCCCGTGGCCGCGCCCTGGAACGGCTCGACCGCCGACGGATGGTTGTGCGACTCGGCCTTGAACGCGACCGCAACCCCGCCGCCGAGGTCGATCACGCCCGCGTTCTCGCCGGGGCCCTGCAGCACCCGCGCGCCGGCACTCGGCAGCCGCTTCAGGAGCTTCGCGGAGTGCTTGTAGCCGCAGTGCTCCGACCAGAGGAGCGAGAAGACGGCCAGCTCGAAGTCGTTCGGCGACCGGTCCAGGAGCTCCCGGATGCGGTCGTGCTCCCAATCGGTCAGACCCAGGGAACGGTGGAGCGGCTGGTCGGCAACGGCAGCCAGGAGGGCATGGTACCGCCGCCCGAGGACGACAATCGCATCTCACACACGGGTCCGTCGTTACGTTGCAGGAGAGATGAGTCGTCGTCACCTCCTGATGCTGCTCGCGCTCGCCGCCATCTGGGGTGCGTCGTTCATGTTCATCAAGGTCGCGGTGCGCGAGCTCGCGCCGATCGCGCTGGTTTGGCTGCGGATCTCGCTCGCGGCGATCGTGCTCGTACCCGCCGCGCTGCTCACGCTCGGACGGGATGCGGTCGACCAGTTCCGGCGGGCGCTCGGCCGGCTGACCGTGATGGCGCTCGTCAATTCCGCCGTCCCGTTCCTGCTCCTCGCCTGGGCGGAGACGAGGCTCGACGCGGGCCTGGCCGGGATCCTCCAGGCGGCTGCGCCGCTCTTCACGGCGCTCATCCTGACCCGCTTCGGCTCCGACCGTGTGACCGGGGCGCGGCTCGCCGGCGTCGTGCTCGGCTTCGTCGGCGTCGCGCTGCTCGTCGGCGCGCACACCGGCGGCGATCTCCTGGCGGCACTCGCTGTGGTGGCGACGGCGGCCTGCTACGCCTCGGCCGGAGTCTTCGGCGCACACCGTCTGCGCGACACGCATCCGTTCGTGGTCGGAGCCGGCTCGATGGTGATCGCCACCGTGCTGGTCGCGCCGTTCGGCATCCCGTCGCTGCCGACGGAGATGCTCGGCGGCAAGGAGCTCGGCTCCGTCCTGGTGCTCGGGCTGGTCTGCACCGGCGTCGCCTACATGGTCTTCTTCGCGCTGCTGCGCGGTGCGGGTGCCTCGCGCTCGATCCTCGTCACCTACCTCGTGCCGAGCGCGGCGCTCGTCTACGCGGTCCTGCTGCTCGGCGAACAGGTGCGACTGACCGCGCTGGTCGGGCTGGCCCTGATCCTCGGTGGTGTCGCGCTCGGCGCACGCCGAGCGCGTGACCGCGTGGCGGCGTGATCGCCCTTCGCCGCGCGGAGGCCGCGGACGCCGAGTGGCTGGCGGCGCTCTACGGCGACGACGACGTCGAGCCGTTCCTCGGCGGGGGCCGGGCGAAGGATCTCGGCGCCGTGCAGGCAGAGGTGGAACGGTCGCTCGCCGAGCCGGATCGGTTCGGACGGTTGATCGTCGAGGCCGACGGCGAGCGCGCGGGCGCGATGGGGTACCGCGAGGTCAGCGACGCCCACCGGATCGCGCAGCTCGAGGCGCTCGCGGTGCATCCCGACTTCCGGCGCCGCGGCATCGCCGACGAGGCCGCCCGCCTGCTCCAGCGCTACCTCCTTCTCGAGCTCGGGTTCCATCGGCTCGAGCTCGCCTGCTACGGCTTCAACGACGCGGCGATCCGGCACGCCGAACGCGTCGGCTTCGTCCGCGAGGGCGTGAAGCGGCAGGCGTACCACCGTCACGGCGAGTGGCAGGACGCCGTGCTGTTCTCGCTCCTCCGGGAGGACATCGACTCGTAGGATTCGCCCATGGCTACCTACCTGCACACGATGTACCGCATCACCGACCCGGCCGCGAGCCGGGCCTTCTACGAGACCCTCGGGCTCGAGTTCCGCCGCGACATGGACATCGTCCGCGAGGGCGAGCGCGAGGCGACCAACTACTTCTTCGGCTTCCCGGGCCAGGACGAGGAGCTCGAGCTCACGTTCAACCACGACGGCCGGACCTACGACCACGGCACCGCGTACGGGCACATCGCGATCGGCGTCGACGACCTCGACGACACGCTTGCGCGACTCGCCGAGCAGGGCATCGAGCCGGAGCGGCCGCCGTACCAGGTGCGTGAGGGCGGGTCGCGGCTCTGCTTCGTGCGCGACCCGGACGGCTACCGGATCGAGATCATCGGGCGAAGCTAGTCGCCCCGAGCGCCTGGCCCGTCGAGGAACAGGCGGAGGCGGGTGCGCGTGTGCTCGACGTCGCGCCCGACAGTGCCGCGCTTCCGGTGTCCGTTGACCGCCCGGCAGACCCAGCCGAGCCGCAGGGCGATCGTTGAGGCGGTAACGAGATCGGCGGCGTCGAGGTGGCGTGCGAACGGGGCGAGGTACGCGTCGCGGAACGGCGCGATGTCGACCGAGCCGCGCACGTCGTCGAGGCCCCAGGCGATGACCCCTTCGAGCGTGACGGACAGCGTGAAGAACGGGTGTGAGATGCACGCGTCGCCCCAGTCGAGCACGCGGTAGCCGCCATCGCGAGCGTAGATCTGCTCGTCGTCCAGGTCGTCGTGCTGGATCGACTCCGGCAACCCGAATGCGGCCAGCTCGAGACACATGTCTTCGACCACCTGCACCCCGTCCACGAGGCGAGCCAGCTCGTCCGGCGGCAGGTGGTCGAGCTCGTCGAGCAGCTGCTCGTACCGGGCGGGCAGGGTCGCGAGCCGCAGATCGGGGACGCCGAGCTGGATCAGGTCCTCTGCCGTCGGCGCCAGGTCCAGCTGGACACCGGCGTAGAGCGGCAGCACGTCCAGCCAGCGCGCCAGCGTCTGCTCGCGTTCGATCAGCAGGCGCAGCTGGGTGCCGGCGTCCTCCATCAGCAGCCAGCCTCGGTCCGCGTCGCACGCGAGCAGCCGCGGGATGCAGTCGGGCCGCCTCTCGGCGAGAGCGGCGACCAGCGCGGCCTCATGTCGCTGTGTGTCGGCGGCCGCCTTGAAGTAGACGTCACCGAGATCCGTCGGTAGGACGAGGACAGTCGACCAGGGCTGGACCGACCGCTGCTCGATCTCGCCGAGCGCTCGAGCGCCGACGTGCACGAGTTGCGCGCGGATCCACTCGTGCGCCTCGCCGAGCCACACGGGATCCGTCCAGCCGGGCACACGGCGACCCTAGCCAGTTATCGTCGGCCGATGACCCGGCTCGAGCTCGAGGCGTTCGCGGAGCAGCACCTCGACGAGGCGGGGTCGTTGCTCGCGGCCCGGCATCGCGCGCACCGCGTCGTCGAGCCGCTGCTCTCGGAGCGGTTCCAGGACGCTCGAACGGCGCGTGCGGAGGTCGCGTCGCTCTGGGCGCGTGAGCATCCGTCTGGTGCGGTCGCTCGACGCCGCGGCGAGCTGGTCGGCTACCTCCTCGGGACGCGGCGGGACGACGGGATGTGGGGAGCCAACATCTGGGTCGAGGCGGCCGGCTATGCCGCGGCAGAGCCGGAGATCGTTCGCGACCTGTATGCCTACGCGGCGCAGCGGTGGGTCGACCAGGGTCGCACTCGTCACTACGCCCTCGTGCCGGCGCTCGACGACCAGGTCGACGCCTGGTTTCGGCTGAGCTTCGGCGCGCAGCACGCGCACGGTGTCAAGGCCGTCGACGAGGCGGTGTGGCCGCCCGGAACCCGGTTGGCGCGACACGACGACATCGAAGCGCTCATCCCGCTGGCGCCGCTCATCTCCGATCACCAGGGGCAGGCTCCCGTCTTCAGCGCGATCAGCCTCGACGACGACGAGGATGAGGTGCGCGCGATGCTTACCGAGGACATCGCGAACGACGAGCTCGGCGAGCTCGTGTACGAGCGCGACGGGCGGATCATCGCGACCTTCGAGCTCGTGCCCGTCGAGAAGGCATCGATGCACCACGGTCTTGCAGGCCCCGACGGCGCCGCCTGTCTCGGCTTCGCGGCCAGCCTCCCCGACGTCCGCGGGTCGGGGGCCGGCGTTGCGTTGACCGAGGCCTCGTTCGCGTGGGCTGCCGAGCACGGCTACTCCTCGATGGTCACCGACTGGCGCGAGACGAACCTCCTCTCGTCCCGCTTCTGGCCGGCGCGTGGGTTCCGGCGGACCTTCCTGCGCCTCTACCGCTCGATCCCGTAGGGCGTGGCGACGCAGATCGCTCTCCTCCGCGGCGTCAACCTCGGCTCGAGCCGCCGCGTCTCGATGGCGGCGTTGCGGGAGCTCCTGACCGAGCAGGGCTACGAGAACGTGCGGACATATGTCCAGAGCGGGAACGTCGTCCTCGACAGCGGCGTGCGCGGAGCGCGGCTCGAGCGAGATCTCGAACGGCAGCTCGCCGCCGCGCTCGGCTTCGAGGTCGACGTGTTCGTCCGGACGCGCGCCCAGCTCGTCGCCGTGCTCGAGCGGAACCCGTTGGCCGCGGTCGCCACCGATCCGGCCCGCTACCTCGTCACGTTCCTGCGCGCCAAGGTCCCGGCCGCTGTCGCCGCGCGCCTCGCCGCCCTCGACGTCGCCCCCGAGGAAGTCGCGGTCGACGGACGCGAGATCTACTCGTGGCATCCGGGCGGCGTGGGGCGCTCGGAGCTCGCGAAGAGCCTGTCGGAGCGCGCGCTCGGCGGGTCGGCGACCGCTCGCAACTGGAACACACTCGAGAAGCTGCTCGCGCTCGCCCCCTCCTAGACCTCTAGCATCGCCTGATGCTGCTGTACGACAGCCCGGTTTCGGGCAACTGTTACAAGGTTCGGCTGCTGCTCGCTCATCTCGATCTGGCGTACGAGCGGCACACGGTCGACGTCGTCGACCGCTCGAACCGCCGGGAGCTCCTCGGGGCTCTCAACCCGGCGCTCCGCGTGCCGACGCTTGTTCTCGACGACGGTCGGACGCTCGCCGAGTCGGGCGCCATCCTCTGGTACTTCGGCGAGGGCTCGCGATTCGTGCCGGACGATCGTTATGACCGCGCCCGAGTCCTGCAATGGATGTTCTTCGAGCAGTACGAGCACGAGCCGTCGATCGCCGTTCAGCGCTTCGCGTTGACCTACTCCGGCCGCCCCGAGGCGTTCGAGGAGCGGCGCGAGGAACGCGCCCGCGCCGGCAATCGTGCGTTGCAGGTGATGGAGGGACATCTGACCGATCGGCGGTGGTTCGTCGGCGAGTCGGTGACGATCGCCGACATCGCGCTGTACGCCTACACGCACGTTGCGGACGAAGGTGACTTCGACCTCGGTCCCTTCCCGGCGATCACCGCCTGGCTTGGCCGCGTCGCGGCGCAGCCGGGACACGTCCCGGTCGACGCCTGAGCTCGAGCCCAGAAGTCACAGATTTGCGACAGTCGCGTTTCCCACCCGACACACTTCGCCCTCTACCGTCTCGGCATGAGCTCGATCACCACTCCTTGGGGATACGCGACGCTCGTCGAGCGTGTCTCGCTTCCGCAACGAGTGGGCGACAAGCGCTTCTCCTCGCTCGTCGAGCTGCTCGAGAGTCCCGCAGGGAGAGCGCCTCGTCCGCTTCGCATACTCGACCGACGGCGTCTCGCGGCGCGGCCCGGTCACGCTGCGCGCGCGCGACGTCGAGCGGCTGCACACCGCGCTCGAGAAGACGCCGGAGCTGGCGCAGGCTCTCGGCCTCTCCGGAGGCGAGGCCTAGACGGAGACGGCCAGCGACAATCGAGCCGCGTCGACGAGCGAGCCGAGGATCAGCGCGCCGTCGGTCGAGCCGAGCAGCGGATCGACCGCGTGCTCCGGATGCGGCATCAGCCCGAACACGTTGCCGTCGTCGTTGACGACGCCGGCCACGTCGGCGACTGCACCGTTCGGGTTTCCGCTCGTGCTCGTACCGGAGCAGCAGCTGGCCGTCGGCGTCGAGCTCGGGCGAGCAGCTCGTCGTCGGCGAACCAGCAGCCGTCGCCGTGCTTCACGGGGATCGTCAGCGCCTGGACGCCGGGTGCGCAGCGGGAGGTGAACGGCGTGTCGGCTCGTTCCGACCAGGAGCGGGACGTCGCGGCAGACGAACGAGAGCGACGCGTTCGGCCGCAGCGCACCCGGAAGCAGCCCCGCCTCGGTCAGGATCTGGAAGCCGTTGCAGATCCCGAGCACGAGGCCGCCGTCGGCGGCGAACTCGACGACGGCGCCCATCACCGGCGAGAAGCGGGCGATCGCGCCACAGCGCAGGTAGTCGCCGTAGGAGAACCCGCCCGGGAGCACGACCGCAGCTGTTCCGAGCGGCAGCCGTTCCTCCGTGTGCCAGAGGCGCGGGGCGCGTGCGCCGAGCAACTCGAGTGCCCGCTGCGCGTCGCGGTCGTCGTTCGACCCCGGGAAGACGACGACCGGGATCACCGGCCGGACGGCGCCGCCCTCGGTCACGCCTGCTCGAGCTCGATCGAGTAGCTCTCGATCAGCGGGTTCGTGAGCAGCCGCTCGCACATCTGCTCGAGCTGTGCGAGCGCCTCGCGCTGGTCGTCTGCCGGCAGCTCGACGTCGACGAGCCGGCCGACCGCGCGTCGACTCGACGGCGAAGCCGAGGTGGCGGAGCGAGCTCTCGACCGCCTGACCCTGCGGATCGAGGATGCCCGGCTTCGGCCGGACGAGCACGGTCGCTCTCACCCGAGCACCACGCTCGGGTCGGCGAGGTAGTCGTCGAACGAGATCTCGGTCAGCCGCTCGAACGCCTCGACGTAGCGCGCCCGCGTCCCGGCGACGACGCTGTCGGGCAGCTCGGGGCCCGGGTCGGTCTTGTCCCAGCCGAGCGACTCGCAGTAGTCGCGGACGAACTGCTTGTCGAACGAGGGCGGGGTGCGTGCCGGGCTCGTACTCGTCGGCGGGCCAGAAGCGTGACGAGTCGGGCGTGAACGCCTCGTCGCCGAGCACGAGCCGCCCCGCGCCGTCGACGCCGAACTCGAGCTTCGTGTCGGCGAGGATGATCCCGCGCTCGCGGGCGTCGATCGGAGACGAACGCGTACAGCGCGAGCGCGATGCGCTCCACCTCGTCGAAGCGCGCCTCGCCGACGAGGTCGGCGGCGGCGTCGCGGTCGATGTTCTCGTCGTGGCCGGTCTGCGCCTTCGTGGCCGGCGTGAAGATCGGCTGCGGCAGCGCTGCGACTCGACCAGGCCCGCGGGGAGGCGAGTGGCCGCAGACCGACCCGGTCGCGAGGTAGTCCTTCCAGCCCGAGCCGGCGAGGTAGCCCCGCACGACGCACTCGATCGGCAGCATCTCGAGACGCTGGCACTCGGTCGAGCGGCCGTCGTCGCGCAGCGCGAGCAGGTGGTTCGGCACGAGATGCCTCGTGCGCGCGAACCAGTACGCCGAGAGGCCCGTCAGCACGCGGCCCTTGTCGGGGATCTCGGTCGGCAGCACGACGTCGAAGGTCGAGATCCGGTCGCTGGCGACGAGCAGCAGCCGGTCGTCGTCGAGCGCGTAGAGCTCGCGGACCTTGCCGCTCCCACGTGCGTGGCGCTGTCAGGCATGTGCGTGTTCCTCCTTCGGGAGCGAGTCGGCGGAGCCGGTCGAAGGTTCGGTCGAGGTTGGCGATCGTCGCGTCGAGGTCGAAGACGTCGTCGAGCGTTACGGCGTCGAGGCTCGCTGCGATCTCGGCGTCGCCGCGGACGAGCGTCGCGAAGTCGAGCTCCTCGTCCCACGAGCGCATCGCATTTCGCTGCACGAGGCGGTAGGCGTCGGCGCGGTCGGTTCCGTGCTCGACGAGCGCGAGCAGCAAGCGGTGCGAGAAGAAGAGGCCGTGCGAGGCCCACAGGTTGCGCTCCATCCGCTGCGGGTAGACGACGAGACCGTCCACGATCCACGTGAAGCGGTCGAGCATGTAGTCGAGCGCGAGAAACGCGTCGGGCAGGACGATCCGCTCGGCGGAGGAGTGCGAGATGTCTCGCTCGTGCCAGAGCGGCATGTTCTCGAGACCGACGCCGGCGGCCGCCCGCACCACCCGCGCGAGCCCGCTGATCCGCTCCGCGACCTTCGGATTGCGCTTGTGCGGCATCGCCGACGAGCCCTTCATCCCACTCGCGAACGGCTCCTCGACCTCCCGCACCTCGGTACGCGCGAGGTGCCGGATCTCCGTCGCGAACCGGTCGAGCGACGAGGCGCAGATCGCGAGTGCGGCGAGCAGCTCGGCGTGGCGGTCGCGGGCGATCACCTGCGTCGAGACCGGGTCGGGCTCGAGCCCGAGGCGCTCGCAGGCGATGCGCTCGACCTCTGGGTCGATCGCCGCGTAGGTGCCGACGGTTCCGGAGAGCTGACCGACGCGGCACGACTCGAGCGCGCGGCCGAGCCGGTCGCGTGCGCGGTCGAGCTCGAAGGCCCAGCCGGCGAGCTTCCAGCCGAACGTCGTCGGCTCGGCGTGAATGCCGTGCGACCGCCCGATGCAGACCGTCTGTCGATGTTCCTCGGCCCGCTCGACGACAGCGGCGAGCGCCCGGTCGAGGCCGTGGAGGAGCAGCGTGCCGCGCGTCCCGGATCTGCAGCGCGAGCGCCGGTGTCGACGACGTCGGAGGAGGTCAGGCCGTAGTGCACCCAGCGCCCTTCGCGGCCGAGCTGCTCGGCGACGGCGTCGACGAAAGCTGCGAGGTCGTGGTCGGTCGTCAGCTCGATCTCGGCGACGCGCTCGGGCGTCGGCACCGTGGCACGCTCGCGCACGGATCGCGCGGCGTCGGCCGCCGGGATCTCGCCGATCTCGGCCCAGCCGTCGAGCGCCGCCAGCTCGACCTCGAGCCAGCGCGCGAGCTTGCCCTCCTCCGACCAGATCCGGCTCATCTCCGGACGGGAGTAGCGGGCGATCACCCCAGCCAGTGTAGAGCGCGCTCAGGAGGGCGGTTCGACCAACGCAAGGATGCGCGCCGCGAGCACGGCAGCGTTCTTCGCGTTGTCGACGCCCACCGTCGCGACCGGCACGCCGGGTGGCATCTGCACGATCGAGAGCAGCGCATCGAGTCCGTCGAGGACGGACATCGAGGAGCGCAGCGGGCACGCCGATCACCGGTAGCTCCGTGTGCGCCGCGACGACGCCAGGGAGCGCAGCGGCGAGGCCGGCACCGCAGATCAGCACCTGCAGGCCGCGTCCGGCGGCGCTCTTCGCGTACTCGGCGACTGCGTCGGGCGTGCGGTGTGCCGAGCGCACCTCGAACTCCCAGGCGATGCCGCGTGCGTCGAGCTCGTCGAGGGCCGCCTGCATCCGCGCCCGGTCCGACTCGGAGCCGACGAGGATCCCGACCCGGGGCTCAGCCAACGAGCACCGCCGCAATGTCGGTTCTGAAGCGGGCGCCCTCGAACGAGATCAGCTCGACCGCTTCGTACGCGGCGTCGCGGGCGGCAGGCACGGTGTCGGCGGTGGCGGTCACGGAGAGGATTCTGCCGCCGTTCGTGATCACGCGTCCGTCCCTGGCGGCCGTGCCGCCGTGGAAGACGAGCGCCCCGGCCTGCGCCGCCGCCTCGAGCCCGTCGATCGCGGCGCCGGCGTAGTCGCTTCGCTGCGGGTACTCCGGGGCGGCGAGCACGACCGTCACGGCGGCGCTGTCGTCGAGCGAGACGTCCGCAGCGCTGAGGTCGCCTGCGGCGGCGGCGGCGAGGGCGCCGAGCAGGTCGCCGGTCGACGCGCGGCATCAGCACCTGCGTCTCCGGGTCGCCGAGGCGCGCGTTGAACTCGAGCACCCGCGGTCCGTCGGCGGTGATCATCAGTCCTGCGAAGAGGCAGCCGATGAACGGCGCGCCGCGCCGCGCGAGCTCCTCGAGCACCGGCTCGTGGATCTCCGTGCACGAGCGCGCCGCCGTCGTAGGCCGCGACCGGCGAGTACGCGCCCATGCCGCCGGTGTTCGGGCCCGCGTCGCCGTCGCCGAGGCGCTTGAAGTCCTGCGCAGCTCCGAATGGCACCGCGCGCGGCCGTCGCAGATCGCGAACAGCGAGACCTCGTCGCCCTCGAGCAGCTCCTCGATCACGACGCCCTGTCCGAGCGCCTCGACCAGCCGGCAGCGCGGCGTCGAGCTCCTCGGCGGTGCGGCAGACGAATACGCCCTTGCCGGCGGCGAGGCCGTCGGCCTTGACCACGCATGGCGCGCGCGCGACCGACAGCGTCTCCGCGGTCGGCACGCCTGCGGCGCGCAGCACGTCCTTCGCGAACGTCTTCGACCCCTCGATCCGCGCAGCCTCGGCGCTCGGGCCGAAGACGGCGATGCCGTTCTGGCGGAGCAGATTCGCGACGCCCGCGACGAGCGGTGCCTCGGGGCCGATCACGACGAGGTCGATCTCGAGCGTCACGGCGAGCGCCGAGCAGCCCGTCGCCGTCGTCGGCACGGACCGGATGGCATCGTCCGAGCGTCGCGATCCCGGGGTTGCCGGGGGCCGCGTGCAGCTCGGTGAGGCGGGTGCTCTGCGCGAGACGCCACGCGAGCGCGTGCTCACGCGCGCCCGAGCCGACGACGAGCACCTTCACGCGGGCGAGTCTACTGCTCCCGTTCCCGGCGTTCGAGCTCGAGTTTCCGCCACCGCTGCTCGTCCGGGTCGTTCTTCGCGCCACGGAGGACGACCACCGTGATCGCCACCGCGACGACGACGGGCACGAAGATCGAGAGCGCGACGATCACCTCCGTCCAGCCGCCGGAGCTCATTGCGACCGTGGACCGGTCACGCGAGCACGCGCTCGCGCGCAGCGCCGACTCCGACGAGCTCGATCGGCACGTCGAGCGCCTGCGCCACGAACTCGACGTACTCGCGCGCGGGGGCGGGCAGGTCGCCCAGCGAGGTCGCCTCGTCGAGCGGCTCGGACCAGCCGCGGCAGCGTCTCCCACACCGGCTCGGCGTGGTGGAAGTCGGACTGGTGCGCCGGAAAGTGCTCGGTCTCGGAGCCGTCGCGCAGCCGGTAGCGGACGCACACCGGCAGCTCGTCGAAGGCCGAGAGGACGTCGAGCTTCGTCAGCGCGAGTGACGTCATCCCGTTCACTCGCACGGCGTACCGGAGCGCGACGAGGTCGAGCCAGCCACACCGGCGCTCGCGTCCGGTGACGGTGCCGAACTCACCGCCGAGCTCGCGCAGCCGCGCCTGGTCGGGTCCCTGGATCTCGGACGGGAACGGGCCTTCGCCGACGCGCGTCACGTACGCCTTCGAGACGCCGAGCACGCGGTCGATCCGCGTCGGGCCGATCCCGACACCGGTTGCGGCGCCGGACGCGATCGGGTTCGACGAGGTGACGAACGGATAGGTGCCGTGGTCGAGGTCGAGCAGCGTCGCCTGTGCGCCCTCGAAGAGGACATCCTTCCCGTCGCGCAGCGCGGTGTCGACGAGCAGCGACACGTCGCCGACGTACGGCGCGAGCCGCTCTGCGTAGCCGGCGTAGCGCGACCACACGTCCTCGAGGTCGAACGGCTCGACCTCGTACACGCGCTCGAGCCACACGTTCTTCTCCGCGAGCGCGACCTCGATCTTCTGCGCGCAGGATCTTCGGGTCGAGCACGTCTTGCACGCGGATGCCGATCCGCGACGCCTTGTCTGCGTACGCGGGCCCGATCCCGCGGCGCGTCGTCCCGATCTGCAAGTTGCCGAGCCGCCGCTCGGACGCCTGGTCGATCGCCACGTGCCACGGCATGATCAGGTGCGCGTTGCCGGAGACGACGACGACGGAGGGGTCGACGCCGCGCGCCTGCAGCTCGTCGAGCTCGTCGAGGAGCACCTGCGGGTCGACGACGCAGCCGGCGCCGATCACCGAGGTCTTGCCGGAGATGACGCCGCTCGGCGTCTGGCGGATCTTGAACGTCTCGCCTGCCGACGACGATCGTGTGCCCGGCGTTCGGCCCGCCCTGGTAGCGGCAGACGACATCGGACTCCTGGGCGAGCAGGTCGACGATCTTGCCCTTGCCCTCGTCGCCCCACTGCGCCCCGACGATCACGGTCGAGGGCACGGCCCCAGGCTACAGGGCGGGGTTACGGGTCAGTACGCGGCGAAGACGTACCGGCGCGCGCCGGCGCTTACGATGCGCCGGATGATGATGCGGTGGCCGCGGCGGCAGGTCGTGAAGCCGACGTCGGCCTCGCGCCGCAGCGACCCGTGCACGAGCAGCAGGTCGGCCGCGAGCGGCTCGCGGAGCGCCAGACACGCCTCGCACGGCTCTTCGAAGGTCGTCGCCTCCGGGCCGAGCCAGACGTGCTGCCGCTCGATCACGTGAGCTGCAGTTGCCTGTCGTCGGGGCGCGCGAGCGCCGGCGGCCGCTCGACGCGGCGGAGCAGGATCGGGTGGCCGGCGCCGCAACGCGCCTCGGTGACGTCTGCCTCGATGGCGATCGAGCCGCGGACCGATGCGCTCGCGAGCGCATCGGCGAACAGTGCGCCGGACGTGCGGGCCGACTCGAGACACGGCTCGCAGAGGCACGCGAAGCTCGTCGCGGACGGGCTGAGCCAGACCGTCGTCACGTGCCTGCCGCCAGGTCTGCGAATTTTGCGTACCGCTTCTGGAACGCGAGCTTCTCGACGCCGGTGGCGCCGTTGCGGTGCTTCGACAGGATCAGCTCGGCGATACCGGCCGACTCGGTGTCCTCGGGGTTGTAGTACTCGTCGCGGTACACGAACATGACGAGGTCGGCGTCCTGCTCGATGCTGTTGTGGACGACAATGTCCTCGGCGACGAAGTTGTGGAGCCCCTCGACCGTCAGGTCGTACACGTCCTCGTTGCCGGCCGGCTCGATCGACACGACTTCGTCCCAGTAGACGTCGCTCGAGCGAGAGCCCGAGTACGACATCCCGAGCTCGTGCTCACGGGTGGTCAGCGTCGCAACGCCGGCGGGCGCCGGCTCATGCCGTGACGTAACCGAGCTGGTGTGGCGATTCGTGATCGTTGCTCTGGTCGGCAACGCGCGCGGAACCGATAGGCGCATTCCCGGCGCGAGAGTCGTCGAGGCGACGCCAGCCGTCGAACGCGAGGAACTTGTGGTTGGCCGTCGCCACGATCCGGTGACCCAACCGTGTCGTCAGACGAAAGACTGGCTTTCTGCCCGTTGCGAACGCGTTGGTGACGACGCGCGGCTCGAGCCGCCACGTCTCCGTATCGACGGCGAGGACGCTGAACCCGGAGCGGCCGACGAGCTCGCGGATCGGGCGATAGATGCCTTCGTCCGGAAGGTAGACCCGGCTCTCGCCGCTCAGGCAACCGCTTTCTCTGAGGTCGGAGAGGATCGGCCGCTTGTCGTGGCGCTGCTCGACCGCGCGCGACAGCTGCGACAGCGCGACGATGGGCACCTCGAGGTCACGCGCGAGCACCTTCAGCGCGCGCGAGATCTGCGACACCTCCTGCACGCGGTTCTCCACGGACATCCCGCTCGTCATCAGCTGCAGGTAGTCGACGATTACCAGCCCGAGCGCCGGCTCCTTCATCTTCAGCCGACGGAGCTTCGAACGGATCTCCATCATCGTGATCGAGCCCGTGTCGTCGACGTAGATCGGCGCCTTCGCCAGCTTGTCGCAGGCGGCCGTCAGCCGAGGCCAGTCGTCGACGGCAAGCTTGCCGGTGCGGAGGCGCTGCGACTCGACCTTCCCCTCGGCGCACATCAGCCGCTGCGTCACTTCGGCCTTCGACATCTCGAGCGTGAACAACGCGACGGGCACCGAGTGGCGCACGGCGACGTTCGCCGCCATGCAGAGCGCGAGCGCCGACTTCCCCATCGACGGGCGCGCGGCGATGATGATCAGGTTGCCCGGCTGAAACCCGGAGGTGAGCCGGTCGACGTCGCGGAACCCGGCGGGCGTGCCGGTGATGTCGCTGCCGGCCTCGTACAGCTTCGTGATCGTCTCGAACGAGTCCTTGAGCAGGTCGTCGATATGCGCGAACTCGCTCGACACGCGCTGCTGCGAGAGGTCGAAGACGATCGACTCGGCGCGGTCGACGAGCTCGACCGTGTCGCCCGGGCGGTCGAAGCCGAGCCGCGCGATGTCGTTGCCCGCGCGGATCAGTCCGCGCAGCGTCGCCATCTCGCTCACGATGCGCGCGTAGTGCGGCGCGTTGGAGGCGGCCGGCACCAGCGTTGCCAGCTCGTGCACGCGCTCCTGGCCGCCGGCGGCCTCGAGCGCCTGCGTGCGGTCGAGCTCGTCGACGACGGTGATCGCGTCGACCGGCTCGCCCTTCGCGTAGAGGGCGAGGATCGCCTTGTAGATCCGCCCGTGGCTCTCGCGGTAGAAGTCCGCGGCCGTCAGCTTCGTCGACTCGGTGACCGCCCCGATCGCCAGGGGAGAGAGCATCATCGCCCCGAGCACGGACTCTTCCGCGTCGAGGTTCTGAGGCGGGATCGGGGCGGTCCCGAGCGCCTGGGCAGGCATTGCCATACCGCGGGTAGTCAACTGCCCCGGGCGTCCAGAAGAAAGGGTGTGGAAAGGGCGGTTGCGGGTAGCTCAGACATCGCGTGTGCAGGGATTATAGAACAGGTGTTCGCGTCTCGGTAGTGGACGAAACGGACGGTCTTTGCGGGAACTTCCGCCCGAAATCCACAGGCTTGCGCCCGGTGTGGATAGCGCGTGGATCGTTGTCCCCAGGCCGGTGGAGAGCCTGTGGACGGCGGCTCAGACCGGCTCGGCCTCGCCGTCGGCGGGGGGCTCGTCCGCCGGCTCGTCCGCTGGGACGGGCTCGTCAGCGGCGGGCTCGTCGGCGACGGGCTCGAGCGGTGCTGCCTCGGCCGCCTCGGCGGCCGTCACGGTCCGCTCCTCGGCCTCGGGCAGGTACTCCGGCGCGGCCGGCTTCGCGGCGGCGGCAGCGGCGGCCGCTTCGGCAGCCTCCTGCGCCTCGAGCGCCGCCAGCTCTTCGGCCGGAGGCAGCTCCTCGCCCTCGGGCGCCACGACGAGCTTCAGCTCGGCGACGACCTCGGGGAAGACCTCGAAGGGCACGGAGTAGCGGCCGATCCGCTTGATCGTGTCCATCTGGAGCTTGCGGCGGTCGACCCGGAGCTTCTCCTGCTCCCAGAGCCGGTCGGCGACGTTCGTCGCGGTCACGGAGCCGAAGAGCGAGCCGGTGGGGCCGGCCGTGACGTCGAACCGCAGCTCGAGCGCAGCGAGCCGGGTGGCGATCGACGCGCGCCTCGTCGACCGTCTTCGCCTCGTGGCGGGCGCGCTGCGTCTGCCGCCGCTCGAGCTCCCGCTTCAGGCCGGGCGTGGCGGGCTCGGCGAGCCCGCGCGGCAGCAGGAAGTTGCGCGCGTACCCGCGGGCGACGTTGACCACGTCGCCGCGCAGGCCGAGCGAGTCGACGTCCTGTCTGAGTACGACTTCCACTGCGCTCACTTGTCTCCGACGTACGGGAGCAGGGCGAGCTCGCGGGCGCGCTTGACCGCGACCGCGACCTGGCGCTGGTGGCGCCGGCACGCGCCGCTGATCCGGCGGTTGCGGATCTTGCCCTTCTCGGAGACGTAGCGCCGCAGCTCGTTGATGTTCTTGTAGTCGACTTCGTCGACCTTCGACTTGCAGAAGAAGCAGCTCTTGCGGCGGCCCGGGCCGGTGGGCGCGCCGCGCTTCCTGCCCTGGGTGCTGCTCGAGCGATCGTTTTTCGGTGACGGCAAGCTTCTCTCCTTAGAACGGGATGTCGTCGTCGGCGCCCTGGAAGTCGGCGTCGCCGCCGCTCGAGGCGCCTGCAGGCACGAACTGGTTGCCGCCGCCGCCCTCGGCGTCGCCGCGGCAGCCGAGGAACTGCACGGAGTCGGCGACGATCTCGACGGCCTCGCGCTTCTGCCGTCCTGGGTCTGCCACTCACGCCAGTCGAGGCGGCCGTCGATCGCGACGGGGCGGCCCTTCGACAGGTACTGCGCCGCAGCTCTCGGCCTGGTTGCCGAAGACGGTGATGCTGAAGTAGTTCGGCTTGTCGGTCCACTGGCCGCTCTCGTCGCGCCGCCGGCTGTTGACCGCGATGCGGAGGCTGCAGCACCGGCGTTCCGCTCGGTGTCTGCGCGGAGCTCGGGGTCGCGCGTCAGGTTCCCGACGAGCACGACGCGGTTGATGTTGCTGCCACGTTCTGCTCCTTCCTAGGGTCGAGGACCCAGGCTACTCCGCCGCCTGCACGGTGTCATCGGCCGGCTCGGACGTGACCGGCTCGGGTGCGGGCTCGGCGGCCACGGCGACGGGTGCCGGCGCGGGCGCCTGGGCGGGCGCTTTCGTGCTCGCGCCCTTGACGCGGCGGTAGGCGCCGTGGCGGATCACGCCGTCGGTGATCTTGAGCACGCGCGTGATCTCGGCCAGCGTCTCCGGCGGCGCCGTGAAGAGCAGGAGGTGGTAGACCGCCTCGCCCTTGTGGTCGATCTCGTACTCGAGGCGGCGGCGGCCCCACGGCTCGTGGCCGTCCCAGGTGCCGTCCGCGCCCTCGACCGAGGTGCGGATGCGCTGGATGATCTCGCTCGCTGCGCGCGTCGGCGAGCTCGGGGTCCAGCAGCAGCATGATTTCGTAGTCGTTCACCGGCCCGAATTCCTCCTTCTCATGGACTGAATCGGCCCCGCCTCCTGGACGCCGTTTCGGGGACGGCGCGACGGGCGTGGCGAGAAGCGGCGGGAGTGTAGCATCGCCCGCGTGACCGCCCAGTGAAGCGCCTGCTCGCTCTCGTCGCCGGCGTCTTCGGCGTTCGCGCGCTGCTGCGGCGGCGCCGTCGCACCGAGCCGCCGGTCGACGCGCTCCGTGCGAAGCTCGCCGAGTCGCGCACCCCGGACGCGCCTGCCGAGAGTCCGATGCCGGAGCCCGAGCCCGAGTCGGTCGACGATGTCGCCGCGCGCCGCGCAGAGGTGCACGAGCAGGCGCGCCGCTCGATCGACGAACTGTCCTCCTAGAGAACAGCGGCCAGCAGGCGGGTGCGCTCGTCGTCGGTCAGCCGACGGAGGGGCGGCCGTACGTCCTCGCGCATCGGGACGCCGCGCGCGGCGGCCACGGCCTTCAGCGCCGGCAGCCGCGGGTATCGCTCGACCAGCGCACGGAGCTGCCCGGCGGCGGTCGAGTCCCCGCTGCGGACAGCCTCGACGACCACCTCCGGGAACGCCGAGGCGAGGCCCGAGACGGCGCCGACCGCACCGGCGGCGAGGCCCGCGCCGATCAGCGCCTCCGCGCCGATGTAGACGTCGAGGCCGTCGAGCAGGTACGGCTCGACCTTGGCGAAGGGCGCGTCGCTGACCTTCATGCCCGCGACGTTGTCGACCACCTCGCGCAGCCGCTCGACGACGCTGACCGGGATCGCGTAGCCGGATGCCCGCTCCAGCTCGTAGACGTAGAACGGCAGCGGCGCACACGCCCGCGCCGCGGCCGTGAAATGCGCGAGCAGGGCGTCCTCGTCGAACTGGTAGTAGGGCGGGGCGATCACCGCAACTGCTTCCACACCCAGCTCGGAGGCGAACGCGGCGAGCGCTACCGTGTCGGCGGTCGTCTGCGCGCCGCAGTGCGCCAGCACCGGGAGAGGGCCCGCCGCGAAGCGGGTCAAGGCCGTTCGGCGTTCGAGAAGTGACAGGAGGATCCCTTCGCCCGTCGTGCCGAGGGCGAGCACCCCGTCGATGCCCTTCGCCGCGAGAAAGTCGAGATACGGGTCGATCGCCGCCTCGTCGAGCGCGCTGCCTCCGTCTCGGAGCGGCGTCAGCGCGGCTGCGATCGTCCTGGCGCTCATCGCGTCGATGCTACTCGCGCCGCGCGCAGGCGCATCCGATCTCCTCGACGTGAACGCGGCCGACGTGACGCTGGCCGTGCACGGTGGGACGGCGCTCGTCACCTACCGTGCGAACGGCGCGACGAGGCACGTGCTCGCCTGGGGCGCCGTGAACGCATTGACGCCCGACGCGGGACGCCCGCAGGTTCGGTTCCGCCACGACTACAGCGGCGGTTTGAGCACGCAGGGCCGCGCCGTCTGGGTCCGCTTCGTCGACACCTGCAGTCCGTACGACGGGCCTCCGCTCGCGTACCTCGTCACGGCGTGCCGGGCTCGCGACGGTTCCTACTGGGCACTGCAGCGCTGGCAGCGAGAGCTCCCGCACCGAGGCGTCGCGCCGTGGACCGCCGCGCAGCGGGACTGGGAGCTGCGGCTCTCGCACTGGACGGGCCCGCTCGCGCGCGCCGAGCTCTACGCCGACTGGGCGTTCGGCGGCGACGCACACGGGATCTTCGGGCGGCTCAGCTACGCCGGCAAGCCCGTCCACGGCTACCACACGACCGCGCAGGGAGCGCCGACCGACGGCTACGGCCGGAGCCTCTACATCGACACGCATGCGTCCCCGTACGGGCCTGGCTGGCGGCGCGAGACGTCGATCGTCTTCCGCAAGCCGACCGGATCCTTCTGTTACTCCTTCTGGCCGACGCACGACGTCTCGCTGCCGGGCATGCCGGCACGTCCGGCGGGTGCCGGCGACCGGTACCGGATCAGCGTCGTCGGGCCGGGCGTGACGCCCGACGTCGTAGCCGAGACGCCCGATCCCGGCGCGTGGGATCTGCGCGACAAGGCGAAGGTGGCCTGGCAGCGCGACCAGCTCCGCCTGTTCGACGAGGTGACCGGCGGCGACAAGTTCTGCGCCACGCAGCATTGACACCTAGCGTTACGAGGTATAGCATCAGTAGGTATGCAGGCCGAGTCGCTGAAGGGGCATCTCGACGGGCTGGTGCTCGCAACGCTCGACGCCGCGCCGCTGCACGGGTACGCGGTGATCGAGGAGCTGCGCGCCCGCAGCGAGGGAGCGTTCGATCTCGCCGAGGGCACGGTCTACCCGGTGCTGCACCGCCTCGAGGCCGAAGGGCTGCTCGCGAGCTCCTGGTCGACGGTCGGCGGGCGCAAGCGACGCACCTACCGTCTGACGCGGCGAGGCAGGACAGCGCTCGCGCGCCGGCGCGGCGAGTGGCGCGGCTTTGCGCGCGCGGTGGACGCGGTGCTCGCATGACCTACGTCTCCGAGCTTCGCGCCGAGTTGCGCGGCGTCGGCTTCGGGCCCCCGCTCGTCGACAGGGTCGTCGCCGAGGTGGAGGATCACCTCCGGTGCGACCCGGGTGCGGCGCTCGGCTCGCCGAAGTTGGTCGCCGAGCGGTTCGCCCGCGAGCTGGGCGTAGCGCGTACGCGCCTCGCCGCGCGCGCCAGCTTCGGGTCGCTCGCCGTGGTGGCGGTCATCCTGCTCGCCGTCACGGGCGCGATCGGCTCGGCCGGCGGCTACCCGCGGGCGACCGGTCAGAGCTGGCCGGTCGGTGTGAGCGCGCTCGTGATGGTGGCGTGCGCGCAGATCGCGTTCGTCGCCGGCGTGCTGACGCTCGTCCGCGGCTTGCGCCGGAACCTGTCCGGCGTCGACCTTCGGCTGGTGCAGCGACGGGCCGGTGTTGCGCTGGCCGCCGGGGCGCTGACGAGCGGCGCGCTGCTCGTGCACGCGCTCGAGCTGCGACCGATGCCGGCGTGGTGGATCCGGGTCGCAGTCGCGGGCGCGCTGGTCTCGTTCGCGCCGCTCACGGCGGCGTCCCTGGCCCTCGTGCGAGCGGTGCGGATCGCGCCGTCGCCTGCCGGTGCTGCCGCCGGTCTTTCGGGTGACCTGCCGCGGCCGCTCGCGCGGCACGCGGCAGGTGTGCTCGTCTCACTCGGCGTGCTGGCGGTCGCGTTCGCAACCGTCAGCAGCGCGATTCTCGAGTCGAGCGGTGTCGAAGGGCTGATCCGAGGAGCGGTCGAGGCGCTCGGCCTGCTGGCCGGTGTCGCCGTGTTCGGCCGCGTCCTCGGGCTTCGCCGCTAGCGTCCGCGGCGCCGGCGGCGGGCGGGCGGCGCCGTCGCCGTCTGGCGCATGCCCGATGCGGCGAATGCCGCGCCGTGGCCGAGCCGTCCCGCCAGCTTGCCCACGTCCGTCTGCTGCTCCGGGAGCACGAAGGTGACGCCGGTGCCGCTCCGGCCTGCACGGCCCGTGCGCCCCACGCGATGCACGTAGTCCTCGTCCGCCCGGGGCGGGTCGAAGTTGATCACGTGGGTGATGTCGTCGACATCGAGGCCGCGTGCGGCGACGTCCGTCGCGACGAGCGTCGAGACGCGTCCCGACTCGAACCGCTTGAGCGCCCGCTCACGCGCGTTCTGCGACAGGTTGCCGTGCATCGCGACCGCGCCGATGTCGCGGTGCGACAGCTTCTTCGCGAGCTTGTCGGCGCCGTGCTTCGTGCGCACGAAGACGAGCGTGAGCCCCCGTTCGCTCTCGAGGTGCTCGACGAGCCGGTCGAGCTTCTTGTCGTGCGTGACCGCGACGAACTCGTGCTCGATCTCGCCGGAGCGCTTCTCGGCCGGCAGCTCGGCGCGGAAGCGTGACGGGTCGCTCGTGTACTTGTCGGCCAGCGCCCCGACCGCACCCTCGAGCGTGGCCGAGAAGAGCATCGTCTGCCGCTTCGTCGGGACGCTGCGGAGAATCCGGTCGACCTGGGGCTGGAAGCCCATGTCGAGCATGCGGTCGGCCTCGTCCAGCACGAGCGCGCGCACGCCCTCGAGCGAGACGAGCCGGCGCTCGAGCAGGTCGTTCAGGCGTCCGGGTGTGGCGATCAGGATGTGTGCTTCGCGCGCCTTCCGCGCCTGGGCGTCCACCCCTTTCCCGCCGTAGACGGCGCAGATGCGCAGGCCCTTGGCCGCGGCGAGCGGCCGGATGTCGGCGGCGACCTGCGTCGCGAGCTCGCGGGTGGGGACGAGCACCAGTGCGGCCGGCTTGCGGCCGTTCGCCGGCGTCCGCTCGACGAGCGGCAGGCCGAAGGCGAGCGTCTTGCCGGAGCCCGTCGGCGACTGGGCGAGGATGTCGCGGCCGGCGAGAGCGTCCGGAAGGACGAGCGCCTGGATCGCGAACGGGGTTGTGATCTTGTGCTTGGCGAGAGCGCGCACGAGCGGCGCGCTGACGCCAAGCGTCTGGAATGTCTGTGACATTTGGGTTCGACTCCTTTGTGTGAAACAGGGTTCGAGATGCGGAAAACTCGAACGCCTGCAAAGGAGGAACGAGAAGCCAGATCTCACGGCGCCAAGACGGCGTCCGTGCCACCACGGTAGCAGGGGTACAGTCGCCGACCGTGACGACGTTGCCTTCCGGAGCAGAGCTGCGGGTCCGCGGGCCTGCGGCCGGCGACGCGGTCGTCTGCGTGAACGGGGGCCAGCGCAAGCATGTGGCAGGCACCTGGAGCGCCTCGCTCGAGTGGCTCGTCGACCGGCTGGCGCCCGGCTTTCCCGAGCTGCGGTTCGCGGAGGTGCGCTACCGCGTCAAGTCCTGGCAGCTCCTCGACCGGTGCATCGAGGACGCCCGGGAGGCGATCGACGCGGTCGGTGCGTCACGCACGTTGCTGCTCGGGTTCTCGATGGGCGGGGCGGTCTCGTCGGCCGTCGCCGACGAGCCTTCGGTCGTGGGTGTGCTCGGCCTCGCGCCGTGGCTCCCGGAACGTCTGCCGCTCACGGCTCTGCGCGGCAAGCGGCTGCGGGTGGTGCACGGCAGCCTCGACCGCGCCGTGCCGGGGATCCCGGGCGTCTCGGCCCGCAGCTCGCGTGCCGGGTTCGAGCGTGCGCTCGCGCTCGGCGCGGAAGGGGAGTACACCGAGCTGCGCGGCGCCGTGCACGGCGTCGCGCTGCGCGCCCCGACGGGCAAGCCGGTCGCGCTGCCGAGAGCCGGTGCGTGGCTCCGTGCGTGCACCGACGAGGTGGTGCGGTTCGCGGCCGGCTCGGGCGCTTCGTAACCGAACTGCGCCAACTTCGCACCGATTCGCAAACGGACACTTTCGCTCGCGACGGGAAGCCGGTACCAAGGACGGACACCTCGTCCACGTCAGATCGGAGCTGCCCATGAACCGAATCCTGCTGCTCGTCATGCTTGCGCTTCTCGCCCTGCCGATCGCGCTCGTGCCGTCGGCCGTCGGCGCGTCCTCCGGCGTCGTCGTCAGCCAGATCTACGCCGGCGGCGGCAACGCGGGCGCGACCTACGCGAACGACTTCGTCGAGCTGTTCAACCCCGGCGCCGCGAGCGTCGACCTGAGCGGCTGGACGATCCAGTACGCGAGCGCGGCCAGTGCCAGTTGGCAGGCGACGCCGCTGGCCGGCGTGATCGGCCCCGGCCGCTACTACCTCGTCCAGCTGGCGTCGACCGCCGCGGTCGGCGCCGCGCTGCCGACGCCCGACGCCACAGGCACGACGAATCTCGCCGCCTCCGGCGGCAAGGTGGCGCTCGTCACCGACGCGACGGCGCTGACCTGCGGTGCCTCGGCCGGCAGTTGCGCAGCCTCGTCGTCGATCCGTGACCTCGTCGGCTACGGCGGCGCTGCCGACTACGAAGGCTCCGGCGCCGGCCCGGCGCTCTCCAGCACGACCGCCGCCGAACGGGGCACCGCCGGTTGCACCGACACCGACGACAACGCCGCCGACTTCGCATCGGTGGCGCCGCAGCCGCGAAACTCCGCGACACCGACAGGCGCGTGTGCCGGTGGCCCGCCGCCGAGCGGCGGTGCGACCCAGGCGGCGCAGGTCGACGTCGACGTGCAGTCGATCCTCTCGATCAGCCTCGAGCGTCCGAGCCTCAGCTTCGGCCAGGTCCGCACCGGGACCACGCCGACGCCGCTCTCCGAGGCGCTCACTGTCTCGGGCAACGTCGCCGCCGGCTACTCGATCGATGTGCACCGCTCCGCCTTCGCTCCCGCCGACCTGCCGCTCGGGATCGCCGCGAGCGCCCCCGCCGGCGGGCAGCTCGGGCCCGGCCTCGGTGGCGGCGCACGGGTCGCGGTTCCGGTCGCGCCCGCGGCCGACCTGCTGGTCGGACAGACCTCCGGGCCGAGCTCGCCGGCGGGTGACGTCTGGCCCGCGACGCTCGGCTTTACCGCGCCGTTGCCGGCGGTGCCGGCCGCGCGCTACTCGGCCGCCGTCACGTTCACGGTGCTGAGCCGTTGATCGCAGCAGCTTTCGCTGCGCTCGCCCTGGCTGTGCCCGCCGCGACCGCGGGCACAGCCAGAGAGCCGGGCTCACTCGCGATCGCCGCGTGGCCGGCACGCATCGTCGTCGCCGCTCCCGGTCGCGCGACGATCCACGTCGACAATCCGGGGCGGGAGGCGGTGGTCGTCGACGCGGCTGCATCGGGCTACGCGCTCGACCTGGGTGGCAGGCCGCGCATCCGCGCCTCGGGCCTGCCGGCGGCGTGGCTCGCCCTTCGCCCGCGACGGCTCGCGGTGGCGGCCGGAGCCTCGGCGAGGCTGATCGTGACGGTGCGGCGGCCGCAGGCCGTGCGGGCCGGGGACCACGCCTTCGTCGTCCTGCTGACGACGAGGCTGCCGTCGGGACGGAAGGTGCTCGCGCACCTGCGGATCGGGGTCGTGGTCGTCGCGCGCGTCCCCGGCGCGCTCGTCCGCCGGTTGACGCTCGGTCGAGTCCGGCTTCGCCGGGTCGGGCGGATCCGCGTGCTCGAGATCCCGGTCGCGAACCGCGGCGATGTCGACGAATGGCTCGGCCGGCAGCGCCTCACCGTCCGGCTGATGCGTGGCGCGCGCAAACTCGCGACGGTGCGGGCCGCGCCGCGGCGGGTGCTCGCCCGCACCCGCGGGCTGGTGCAGTTGCGCTGTCCGCGGTCGCTGCGTGGGCGCGTTACGGCAGTCGTCGTGCTGCTCCGGGCGTCGGGCGGCGTCGTCCAGGAAACGAGGATGGTGCGGCTGCGCTTGTGATCCGACCGAACCCGACATAGCCTTCGGAGATGCGAGGGAAGCCGATTTTCGCCGCCGTGCTCGCGGTCGCGGCGGTCACCGCCGGTCTCGGGAGTGGCGGCGGCGCCGGCCCGGCGAGTGCGGGGTCGTGCCACACGTCCAGCAAGTGGCTCGCGAGCTGGCAGCAGACGTACTCCGGTCGTGTCGTCCGGCCTACGGCCGCCTACCGGAGCCCCGGCCGCACCGCGTTCCTTCAGCTACCGATGGCAGATCCGTACGGCTTCCCCACGACCGTCTCGGTGCTCGAACGCAGGCAGACGTGCGCGACGCGCTGGTATCGCGTGCGCCTGGCGACGTGGCCGAACGGCACGACGGGCTGGGTCCGCGGCCGCGATCTGGCGACGACGCGGCTCCGGGCGCGCATCGTCGTCGACATCTCCCGGCATCGACTGTTCCTCTACAAGGCCGGCCGGCTCGTCTTCGCCTCGGCGGCCGCGATCGGGAAGCCGTCGACGCCGACGCCGCGCGGCACGTTCTTCGTCACGCAGCGCTTCGTCGTCTCGCCGACGACCGGTCCGTTCGGGCCGCGCGCGATCGGGATCTCGGCCTTCTCGAACGTGCTCCGATCGTGGCGCGACGGCGGGCCGATCGGCATCCACGGCACGAACGAGCCGTTCTCGATCGGTGCGCCGGTCTCACACGGCTGCGTCCGCCTGCCCAACGATCGCGTGATCGCGCTCTTCAAACTGACGCCGCTCGGTACACCCGTGCTGATCCGGGAGTAGGGCAGCCGCGGGGTTCGCACGTCACGTGCGCTGCTGCGCCGTGAGGAGTGTGTGGATCTGCTTCGTCAGGGCGGCGACCTGCTCGGTCAGTTCCTTGTCCTGCTGCGTGAGCTCGGTGTTCGACTCGAGCAACTCCAGGATCCTGTCGGTCTCGGCCTTCGCGGCCCGCTCGAGCCGGCCGTGGCTCTTGTCGAGTCGATCCGAGTGGATCTTGTCGCGGTCCGCCTGGCGCGTCTGCGCGAGCAGGATGAGCGGCGCCGCATAGGCAGCCTGGAGCGAGAACAGCAGGTTCAGTGCGATGAACGGATAGACGTCCCAGGCGAATCCGAGCTTCAGCTGGGTGGAGTTCAGAACAAGCCAGGCGATGACGGCAATCGTCTGCCCGACGATGTACTGCGGCGTGCCGAAGAACCTCGCCGCCTTCTCCGCCAACCGTCCGAACCCGTCGCTGCCGAACGCGCCGTGCAGATCAGCCCGCCGGTGGTGCGTCGAGCGGGTCACGGGTTCGGCTGCGCCATCGCTGGACACCACGGTGGATGTTCTCTCCGGCCGTGGCGCCTCCTCTCCCCGTTCGAACTACGGCGTCGGCAGGAGGAGCTCGCTCACGGCCGGATGTTCTGGTTGAGCCGGAACACGTTGTCGGGATCCCACTCGCGCTTCAGCGCCACGAGGCGCTCGTACTTCGCGCCCCCGTAGATCGTCCGCGCGACGTCGCGTCCGATGTCCGTGACGTCGTTGACGTAACGCCCGACGGTCGCGTGCGGGGCCGCTGTGTCGGCTGCGGCCTTCGCCCAGGAACGGCACGCATCGTCGAGCCCGTCATCGTTCCAGACGATCTCTGCTGCCGCCCAGAACGCAGCGCCGCGACCCGTGAACGCGGTCCCGTCCTCGGGAACGTCCGCGATTGCGCGGCCCCAGGCCCAGACCGAGAACCCACCCTCCGACCCGTCAGGTACCCGCGCGACGTGGTCGGCCCAGTCGTCGACCAGTGTCTCCGGGAGCGACGCCAGGAACGAGCTCTTCATCGAAAAGCGCTGCCCCCATTCCATCGGCGCGTCGAACAGGCGTTGCGTTGCGAGGTACGGCTTCGGCTCGATCGAGTCTTCGAGCGCGCCGTCGAGTGCGCGGAGTCCCGCCAGGTCGCGTTCAGCGGTGTCCGGCGGTCCGCTGTGCAGCACGGACACCGTGGCGACGGGCCCGGCGCCGTTTCCGCCGACGGACATGCCGAACGACGTCCAGAGCTCGTCGGGGCCGGCGTCGACCAGCTCGCGGTAGCGAGCGGCGAGCTCCTCGGCCCGCTCGAGCGGATGGGTGACCGCGCCGTGGGTGACCGGCCCGTCGAACGGATGCAATTGGAACTCGAACGACGTCACGATCCCGAAGTTCGGTCCTGCGCCCCGCATGCCCCAGAACAGCTCAGGGTTCTCCTCCTCGCTCGCCCGCACGACCCGTCCGTCTGCGGTCACGAGCTCGACGGCGCGCAGGCTGTCGATCGTCAGTCCGAGCTTGCGCTGCAACCGGCCCATCCCGCCGCCGAGCGTGAGCCCGGCAACTCCCGTATGCGAGACGACCCCGACCGGGCACACGAGCCCGTGCGCCTGCGCGGCGTCGTCGAGCTCGGCGAGCAACGAGCCGCCGCGCACACGGGCGATGCGCCGCTCGGGATCGACCTCCGCGCCGCGAATGCGCGAGAGGTCGATCACAATCCCGTCGTCGCAGGTCGAGAACCCGGGGATGCTGTGCCCACCGCACCGAACCGCGATGACGAGCTCCTGCTCCCGGGCGAACCGGAGGGCGGCGACGACATCGTCGGTATCTGTCGGCCGGACGATCAAGGCAGGTCGGCGGTCGATCATGTTGTTCCAGACTGCGCGCGCCGCGTCGTAGCCGGCGTCGTCGGGACGCACGATCTCGCCCGCGAATCCGTCAGCCAGCTTCCCCAGTGCCGTAGCCACGCTCGCCTGCTTTCTACCCGACGACGGAGCGGCGCCGGAGTCGAACCGACCTACCGCCGGGTTACGACGGCGTACCGGTTTTGAAGACCGGTTGGGCCACCGGGCCCGTGCCACTCCAAGGCGGCCATTCAACCAGAGCCCGAGTTGCGATCCGCTCGCCGGCGGAGCGTGCGCACGTCGCCGCGGCGGAGCGTCAGCCCGTCGGCGTCGTAGCGTTCGAGCAGCAGCTGCGCGGTGCGCCGACCGATCGCCGAGCTGCGTCGCGGAAGGCGGCGAGCGTGATCGGCTCGAGGGTCGCGAGTAGCCTCGCGTCCGCGCTCGTAGAGGCGGTTCGACACGGCGTACCCGTCACCGACCTGGCGCAGGCGGCCGCGTTCCTCCAGGAACGCCCCGAGCCGGCGGTCATCGAGCTTCGCGATGCCCTCCTGCTCGAGCTGCGCCTCGAGCTCCGACGCGACCTGCGCGCGCTCGCCGAGGCTCGCCGCCGCGCCCGGCAGGTAGACCTTGGCGCCCCGGCGCTCCACCTCGAGCAGGTTCGTGACGTGCGGCGCCCAGGGCTCGTTCGGCAGGAGCTCTCCGATCGAGACGCCCGGCTCGAGCGGGTTCCGCTCGAGCTGATCTGCGAGCCGCTGCCTGACCTCGGCGCGCAGCTGCTCGAGCCACGCGTCGGAGAAGTAGTGCTCGCCGGCGGCACGCAGGGTCGCGAGCCCTTCGGCGAGCTCGCGCGGCTCCAGCAGGCCGCGCGCCTGCAGCTCCGGTCCGCTGACCGGGGCGTGGACGAGCGCGCTGCACGATCTCCGCAGGCGTGCCGCCGTCGAGCACCGCCAGTCGCGCCGGCTCGAGCCGGCGCGGCGGGGACGGGTCGAGCACGAGGCCGCCGGCGACGGTCGTCTCGGTGCGCAGGATCACGCGATCGCCGCGCGCGGCGACGACCGGCTCGGCCAACCGCAGTTGCGCATACGGGCCGTCGCGCACGACACGCGCCGCGGTCGCGGCAGTGCCGACGTGCACCGTCAACGCCGCCGGCACCTCGTCGAGCGTCTCGAGCGCACGTCGAGCCGGTAGGAGACGGGATAGTGGCCCGGCTCGACGAGCACGTCGCCGCGGCGCAGGTCGCGCCGTTCGAGGCCGTGCAGGTTGACGGCGACGCGCTGCCCCGCCTCGGCGCGCTCGACGGACTCGTCGTGCACCTGGACGGAGCGGACGCGCACCGCCCGCCCCGCGGGCTCGAGCCGCAGCTCGTCGCCCGCGGCGATCGGTCCCGCTCCACAGCGTTCCCGTCGCGACCGTGCCGACGCCGCGCAGCGTGAAGACGCGGTCGACGTAGAGGCGGGTCGCACGCTCGGGGCGACGCTCGGTCACCGCAACGCGCGCGAGTCGCGGCGCGTAGCTCGTCGAGACCCGCGCCCGTCTTCGCCGACACCGCCACCACCTCGGCGCCGGGCACGAGCTCGTGCGCTTCCTCGACCGCGAGCGCAAGGGTCTCCTCGTCGACGGCGTCCGCTTTCGTGACGGCGACGACGCCGTGGTCGACGCCGAGCAGCCGCAGCACGGCGAGATGCTCGATGCGTCTGCGGGCGCGCACCCTCCTGCGCGTCGATCACGAGCAGGAAGAGGTCGATGCCGGTTGCGCCGGCAATCATCGTGCGCACGAAGCGCTCGTGACCTGGCACGTCGACGAGCGACATGCGCCTCCCGTCACCGAGCTCGAGCGGGGCGTAGCCGAGGTCGATCGAGATGCCGCGGCGCTGCTCCTCGGGCAACCGATCGGTGTCCTTGCCCGTGAGTGCGCGCACGAGCCACGTCTTGCCGTGGTCGATGTGGCCTGCGGTGCCGACCGTCAGCGGCATGCGCGGACCGCCGCGGCGACCTCGTCGAGCTCGTCGTCGGCGAGTGTGCGGCAGTCGAGCAGGAGCCTGCCGTCGCGGACGATCCCGACCACCGCCGGGTCGACCGTGCGGAGCCCCGGCGCCAGGGTCTCTTCGACCGCACACGCGAACGACGGCGAGCTCGGCGAGCGGTAGCGCGCCCCCGCCGACCCGCGCGACCGTCTCCTCGACCTCACCGTCCGACCGCGGCAGCGAGCCGCTCGGCGCGCGAACGCACGACGGACGGCTGCTCGTTCAGCATGCGCAGCACCGGCACCTCGCGCAGCGCACGCTCGGGATCGAGATAGAGAAGCAGTGTCCCCTCGAGGGCTGCCAGCCCGAGCTTGTCGATGCGAACTGCGCGGTGGAGAGGATGTCGGCGCAGCCGCTCGACGAGGTCGGCGCGTCCGACGACCATACCCGCCTGCGGGCCGCCGAGCAGCTTGTCGCCGCTGAAGCACACCAGGTCGGCTCCCGCGGCGAGCGCATCGCGCGCGGTCGGCTCGTCGGCGATCTCGCGCGAACGCTCCCGAGCCGAGATCGTCGAGCAGCGGCACGCCGTGACGGCGGGCGACGGCGCTGAGCTCCGCGGCCGACGGCCGCGCCGTGAAGCCGACGACGCGGAAGTTCGACTGGTGCACGCGCAGGACCAGGGCCGTCGCCGGCCCCGCCGCGAGCTCGTAGTCGCGCGGCGCTCGTGCGGTTCGTCGTCCCGACCTCGACGAGCGTCGCGCCGGAGCGCGCGAGCACGTCGGGAATGCGGAAGCCGTCGCCGATCTCGATCAGCTCGCCGCGCGAGACGAGCACCTCGCGGCCCTCGGCGAGCGCGGCCAGCGCGAGCAGCATCGCGGCGGCGTTGTTGTTGACGACGATCGCAGCCTCGGCGCCGGTCAGGCGCCGCAGGATCGCCGCGACGTGGTCCTGCCGTGAGCCGCGGGCGTCCTTCGCGCAGGTCGAACTCGAGGTTCGAGTACGCCGTGCGCGATCGCCGCGACGCGCTCGGCGCGGCCGCGGGCAGCGGGCGCGCGGCCGAGGTTCGTGTGCACGAGGATGCCCGGTCGCGTTCAGCACCCGGCGGAGGGCGGGGCGGCGCGTGTCGGCGAGGCGCTCGCGCAGGCGTGCCGCAAGGTCGCCGGGTGAGGCGCCGGCCTGGATCTCGAGTCGCGCCTCTGCGAGCACCTCGCGCGCCGCCTCGATCGCGAGCGGGTCGCTGCTCGCCTTCGCGAGCTCGTCGACCGAAGGCAGATCGCGGAGCTCCACGCCGTCACGATAGTCCGCCCGCGGCCGCTGCTTCACTGTCCGGGTGAAGCGAGGCATCCTCGTCGCCGTCGGGCTGGCCGTGCTCACAGCGGTGGGCGCGACCGTCGCCCGCGCGATCCAGTACGACGGCGCGGCGAAGCCCGGCGTTCAGGTGCTCGGCATCGACGTCGGGGGCAAGTCGCGCACCGAGATCGAGGCCGCGCTCGCCGCCTGGGCGAGGCGGCCGGTGACGATCCGCGCCGGTGGCCACTCCTACCACGTGCCGCGCGGGTGGCTCGTCTCGGTCAACCGGCAGGCGACCGCCGCCCGCGTGCTCGACACGGGCTCGCCCGTCTCGCTCGTCGTGCCGCTGCGCGAACAGGTGACGCCGGTCTTCGCGCGCGCGGGCGGTGCCGCCGACGTCATGCGCGAGATCGCGCGGGCCGAGCGACCGGCGGTCTCCGCATCCGTGACGCTCCACGGCACCGAGGTCGTGGTCACGCACGCACAGATCGGGCGTACGCTCGACCGCGACGCGCTGCTCGAGCTGCTCGCCGGCGACGCGGACACGATCGACGCACCGTTCACCGAGGTGCAGCCGCCGATCCTCTTTCCCGCCGCGCGCAGCGCGGGCTCGACCGCGCGCGTCCTGATCGACGCGCCGGTGCAGCTCGCGTACCACGGCGCGAGGCTCGGCTCGCTGACCCCGGCGCAACTCGCGCACGCGCTGCGCATCCGTCCGCGCAAGCATCGCTACGCGGTCGGCTTCGATCCCGAGTCGCTCGCGAGGCTCGTCCGCCCGCGCGTCGGTCGCTGGACCGAGCGGGCGCACAACGCGCAGTTCGCGGTCGCCGGCACCCGCGTCCGAGTCGTCCCGTCACGGCCGGGCCGCGACGTCGACACGCTGCGGCTCGCCGCGGCCGTCACCGCAGCGGCCCACGACGGCGGCGTCGGCGAGGTCGAGCTCGGCCCGCGGGACCCCGATCTGACGACTGCCGACGCGAACGCGCTCGGGATCCGCCGCAAGCTCGTCTCGTTCACGACCGAGATGGGTGCGTCGTCGTCGAACCGCATCCACAACGTGCACCTGATGGCCGACTTCATCGACGGGACGGTGATCGCACCCGGGGACGTGTTCTCGTTCAACGACGTCGTCGGCGAGCGGACGGCAGAGCGCGGCTTCCTCGAGGGCCAGGAGATCATCGGCTCGCTCGTGCTGCCGTCGATCGGCGGCGGCGTGTGTCAGACCGCGACGACGCTGTTCAACGACGCCTTCGAGCTCGGCCTCCCGATCCTGGCACGCACCAACCACAACCTCTATCTCTCGCACTACCCGCTCGGTCGCGACGCGACGGTGTCATGGGGCGGGCCCGACTTCCGGTTCCGCAACGACCTGAAGCACGGGCTCCTGATCAAGACGACGTACACCGACGCGACGCTGACGTTCACCTTCTACGGGACCGACGAGCACCGGCGCATCGTCTCCGAGACGGGGCCGCAGACGAACTGGAGAGGCCCGTCGATGAACTACGCCCTCGACCCGAGAGCGCCGCGCGGCTCCGTGAAGGTGGTCGCCGGCACGGGCGAGCAGGGGTTCGACGTCAGTGTCAGCCGGAAGGTCTACGACGCGCAGGGCAAGCTGCTGCGGACGAACACGTTCCGCTCGCACTACATCCCCGACAGCCCGACCACCGTCTACGGGCCCGGCAAGACGCCGCCCGGCCCGTACATCGTCATCCCCTCGACGATCTAGTCCTTACGCCGCGTGTCGTAGTAGTCGAGCACGACCCGCACCGCCTCGTCCGCGTCGTCGGTGACGTGCAGCAGCGCGAAGTCGTCGGCTGTGATCATCCCGTCGGCCACCGCCTCGCCTTTCAGCCAGTCGAGCATCTCGGTCCAGTAGTCGGAGCCGAAGAGCACGACCGGGAAGTG
Source organism: uncultured Actinomycetes bacterium (assembly GCA_963819535.1). GTDB lineage: Bacteria > Actinomycetota > Thermoleophilia > Gaiellales > Gaiellaceae > PALSA-600. Next base: position 937,138 of record CAWFWL010000001.1, read on the forward strand.
CAGGATCTTGCCGGTCTGGATCAGGGTCAGCGACTCGTACAGCTCGTCGAGCGTGCCGAAGCCGCCGGGGAAGATCACGAAGCCCTCCGACGGGCGGACGAAGCACACCTTGCGCGCGTAGAAGTGGTCGAACGTGTGTGCGATGTCGAGGTACGGGTTCGCACCCTGCTCGTGCGGCAGGTGGATGTTGAAGCCGACCGAGAGGCCGCCGCCCTCCTGCGCGCCGCGGTTCGCGGCTTCCATGACGCCGGGTCCGCCGCCGGTGACGACCGCCCAGCCGGCCTCGGCGAACTTGCGCCCGACCGTGCGCGCCCACGCGTACGGCTCGCTGTCCGCGCTGACGCGCGCCGAGCCGAACATCGCGACGGCGGGGCGGTCGATCTCGGCGACCTTCTCGAAGCCGGCGCGGAACTCGGCGGCGATCTTCGCCACCGACTCGTCGATGTCCGACGTGCCGCGGTCGAGGATCCTGCGGTCGTCGGTCACAGCACGCGACTGCGTGGCACGTGCGCGGCGACCATGCCGATCACGAGCGCGACCGCGGTCGCGAAGTAGAGCGCGTAGACGACGGTCGCCTTGTTGCGTCCGCCGCCCTGGCGCAAGAACTTCGCCGAGCGCCAGATGGCGCCGCCGTCGAAGATCCCGAACGGGATCAGGTTGAACAGGTTCAGGAAGAAGCCCGAAGTAGCGCGAGCGCGAGGAACAGATCGGAGCCCTGCGAGCTGCGCCGATCAGGTAGCAGACGCAGCGCCGCAACGCCGCCGAGGATCGGGCCGGCGAGCGCGACGCGCGCGGTCTGCCACGGGTTGCCGCGCGTGTACTGCACGTAGGCGCCGAGGAACGGGATGAAGACCGGCAGCTTCGGGTTCAGGCCCTCGCGCTTCGCCTCGATGTAGTGGCCGGTCTCGTGCAGCAGGATCAGGAGGACGAAGCCGACGGCGAACTTCCAGCCGAAGATCAGCGCGTAGCAGACCGACGGCGATGAAGATGCTGCTGAACTTGACGAGCACGAACGAGAACTTCGCGAGCGCGATCGCGGCCGCGACGAGCGGGCCGAACATCCGCTTGAAGAGCGCGCGCCAGTCGCGTCCGCGCGGGTGGATCGGGTCGTAGTCGCGATAGTCGGAGCTCATGAGCCTCTCCCGATCCATTCTTCGCCGCCGCGATAAACCTCTTTCTTCCAGAGCGGTGCGCGCTCCTTCAGGCGGTCGATCGCATCCTTGCAGGCGGCGAGCGCATCCGCCCGGTGCGGGGCGGAGACGGCGATCACGACGGACGTGCCGCCGATCTCCACGCGTCCGGTGCGGTGGTGGATCGCGATCGCGCACAGCTCGTATCGCGCCTGCAGGTCGGCCGCGATCTCGGCCATCACCTGCTCGGCCATCCCCTCGTACGCCTCGTAGTCGAGATGCACGACGTCGCGTCCGCGCGACTCGATGCGAGTCGTCCCGGTGAACGTGGCGATCGCGCCTGCGCGGTCGTCGCGTACCTCGTCGACCGCACGATCGAGTGACAGCTCCTCGTCGCTGAGCAGGAAGGCACCGCCCGAGACAGGCGGGATCACCGCCACCTCGTCGCCGTCTGCAAGCGCCGTCTCCGGCGGCGCGTAGGTCTTGTTGACGGCGTAGAGGAGGCCGTCCGGCTCGTCACCCAGCTGCAGGGCGCTCCAGACGTCGCCGACCGTCGCCGCCTCGATCTCGCGCCGCGACCAGCCGGCGCGTTCGCGGAGGCCGGCGAACAACCGGACGGTCACTGTCACGCGGCCAGAGTATCCGCGTGGCGTACGTAGGATCCGGGCGTGGCCGCGACCGACCGACGCGAGACGGAGTCCGGGATCGAGGTGAAGCCGGTCTACACCGTCGACGACGTCGCGCCCGCCGCCGAGCTGCCCGGGAGCTACCCGTACACGCGGGGGCCGTATCCGGACATGTACCGCGGCCGTCCGTGGACGATGCGCCAGTACGCAGGCTTCGCGTCGGCCGAGGAGTCGAACGCGCGCTACCGCTACCTGCTCGAGCACGGGCAGACCGGGCTGTCGATCGCTTTCGACCTCCCGACGCAGCTCGGCTACGACTCGGACGACCCGCGTGCGCTCGGCGAGGTCGGGCGCACGGGTGTCGCGATCGACTCGCTCGCCGACATGAGGGCGCTGCTCGACGGCATCCCGCTCGGCGAGGTGTCGACGTCGATGACGATCAACGCGCCGGCCGCGCTGCTGCTGCTGCTCTACGAGCTGGTCGCCGAGGAGTCGGGCGTGCCCGGCAGCGCGCTGCGCGGGACGGTGCAGAACGACATCCTCAAGGAGTACGTCGCACGCGGGAACTACATCTTCCCGCCGCGGCCGTCGATGCGCCTGACGACGGATCTGTTCGCGTACTGCGCCGAGCGGATCCCGTCGTGGAACACGATCTCGATCTCCGGCTACCACATCCGGGAGGCGGGCTCGACGGCGGTGCAGGAGCTTGCGTTCACGGTCGCGAACGGCATCGCCTACTGCCAGGCGGCGGTCGACGCCGGTCTCTCGCCCGACGACTTCGGCGAACGCCTGTCCTTCTTCTTCAACGCGCACAACGACTTCTTCCAGGAGGTGGCGAAGTTTCGCGCGGCGAGGCGCCTGTGGGCGCGGGTCATGCGCGACCGGTTCGGGGCGACCAACCCGAAGGCACTCGCGCTTCGCTTCCATGCGCAGACCGGCGGTTCGACGCTGACCGCGCAGCAGCCCGAGAACAACATCGTCCGCGTCGCCGTGCAGGCGCTGTCCGCCGTGTGCGGCGGTGCGCAGTCGCTGCACACGAACTCGTTCGACGAGGCGCTCGCGCTGCCCACCGAGCGCGCTGCGACGATCGCGCTGCGCACGCAGCAGATCCTGCAGAACGAGGCCGGCACCACCGGCACGGCCGACCCGCTCGGCGGGTCGTACTACGTCGAGGCGCTCACCGACGAGCTCGCGGCCCGCGCCTGGGCGTTGATCGAGCAGGTGGACGAGCTCGGCGGCGCCGTCGAGGCGGTCGACCGCGGCTTCGTGCAAGGCGAGATCGAGCGCGCCGCCTTCAAGTGGCAGCAGGAGGTCGAGGGCGGCGAGCGCGTGATCGTCGGCGTGAACGAGTTCACGACCGACTCGGAGGCGCCGATCGAGCTGCATGCGATCGACCCCGCGGGCGAGCAGCGGCAGCGCGACCGGACGGCACGAGTCCGCGCCGAGCGCGACGCCTCCGCTGCCGCCGCGGCGATCGAGCGCGTCCGCGACGCAGCGCGGGGGACCGAGAACATGCTGCCGCCGCTCCGCGATGCGCTGCGCGCCTCGTGCACGATCGGCGAGCTGTGCAACGCGCTTCGCGACGAGTGGGGCATGTACGACAACGAGCGCACACCGCGCTGAGAGCCGATGACCGGGCCGGGCGACTTCGCAGCGACAAGGCCGCAGGGACAGTGGGCGCTCGCGTGGCGACGCCTCAAGCGCGACCGGGTCGCGCTCGCCTGCGGCATCTTCCTGCTCGTCGTCACGTTCGCCGTCGGGCCGGGCGCGCCGCTCTACGAGCGGGCCGTCGGGCACGGACCGAACGACCTGTTCCCGTACGCAGTGAGCGTCGGCTTGCGCCCGGCAGGCCCGTTCGCCGTCACCTGGGACACGTCGCGCCTCGCCGACGACCAGCCGTTCGCGTTCCACCACAAGCCGCCGCCGAAGGGCACCGGCAAGACGCTGTTGCTGCTGGGCGCCGACAGCCAGCTCGGGCGCGACGAGTTCCTGCGGATCCTCTACGGCGGCCGCGTCTCACTCGAGGTCGCAGCGGGGGCGGCGACGCTCGCGCTGCTGATCGGCGTTGTGCTGGGTTCGCTCGCCGGCTATTTCGGCGGCCTCGTCGACGCCGTCATCTCGCGCTTCACCGATCTCGTGATGGCCTTCCCGTTGCTGCTCTTCCTCGTGATGATCGGCAGCCTGTTCTCCTACGGCCTGACGCGCTGGACGTTCGGCGGCCTGCTCAACCAGGGCGTGTTCCAGCTGATCGTGATCATCGGCGCCTTCACGTGGTTCTATCCGGCGCGCATCGTGCGCACCCAGATCCAGTCGCTGCGCGGGCGTGAGTTCGTCGAGGCAGCGCAGATGGTCGGCGCGAGGGATACGCGCATCATGCGGACGCATCTGCTGCCGCACGTCGTGCCGCCGTTGCTCGCCTACGGCACGCTCCTGATCGCGACGAACGTGATGATCGAGGTGGGGGTGACCTTCCTCGGCGCCGGGATCAAGCTGCCGACGGCCAGCTGGGGCAGCCTGCTCGCCCAGACCTGGGGGTCGATCCTGAGCCCGAACCCGTACAACCCGGCGACGACCCAGCCATGGTTGACGCTCTGCCCGTCGATCGCGATCTTCCTGACGGTGTTCGCGCTCAACCAGTTCGGTGAAGGGCTGCGCGAGGCGACCGACCCGCGGGGCATGAGGTGAGCCGGTGATCGGCTACACGCTGCGCAGGCTCGGCGTCGCGGTCGTGCTGCTGTGGCTCCTCACCGTCATCACGTTCGCGATCTACCTGAAGGTGCCGGCCGACCCCGCCGGCTTCCTGATCGACATCCAGCACTCCTCGCCGCAGCAGATCGCGCAGGCACACCACCTGCTCGGGACCGACAGGCCGGCGATCGTCCAGTACGGCAAGTACATGGAGCGGCTGCTGCACGGCGACTTCGGGACGTCGTGGGCGACGATCAGCTTCTTCGGCGGCTCGACGGACGGGGCGCCGGTCGGCTCGATGGTGTGGCGCGCCGGGCTCGTCACGGGCTCGTTGCTGCTCGGCGGGTTCGTGCTGATGCTGCTCGTCGCGGTCCCGCTCGGGACGTTCGCGGCGACGCGGCCCGCGCTCGTTCGTCGACCGGCTGTCGCTCAGCCTGGGCGTCGCAGCGATCTCGACCCACCCGCTGGTCGTTGGCCTGCTGCTGCAGCTGTTCGTCGGCAACAAGTGGCATGCGCTGCCGGCGTCCGGCTACTGCACGGTCGCGAAACCGTCGCCGCAGGTCGTCGCCGAGGCTGCGCGAACCGCGCCGACCGGCACGCCGCTGCCGTGCGGCGGCGTCGGGCAGTGGGCATGGCACCTGATCCTGCCGTGGCTCACGTTCGCGCTCTTCTTCGTCGCGCTGTACATGCGAATCGTCCGGGCGCGAATGCTCGAGGTGCTCGAGGAGCCCTGGGTGCGCACGGCGCGTGCGAAGGGCGCGTCGGAGTTCCGTGTCATCCGCTCGCACGCGCTCCGAAACGCGGTCGCCCCGGTCGTGACGATGGTCGCGATGGACGCGGGCACGGCGATCGGCGTCGCGATGTACGTCGAGACGGTGTTCGGGCTGCCCGGGCTCGGCCGGACGCTGATCCGCGCCCTCGCCGGCCTGCAGGGGTACGACCTGCCGGTGATCCTCGCGATCACGCTCGTCGCCGCGGGTGCGATCATCGTCCTCAACCTGATCGCCGACCTCGTGCTGCTCGCAATCGATCCCACGGTCGCACGGCGGCGGACGCGCGGGGTCTTCAGGCTCGTCGGGCGCTCCGCATGAAGATCCTGATCGTCTCCCAGATGTACCCGGGTCCCGACGACCCCGACCTCGGCGCGTTCGTCGCGCAGCAGGAGCACGCGCTCCGCGAGCGCGGCCACGACGTCTCGCTCGCGGTCCTCGACCGGCGCGCCGGCGGCAAGGCACGGTTCCTCGAGCTACGTCGTCGCGTGCGCGCGGCCGCGGTGCCCGACGTCGTCTGGGCGCACTTCCTCGTTCCGGCCGGTCTGTTCGCCTGCGACGTCGAGGCGCCCGCTCGTCGTGACGGCGCACGGCCGCGACGTGCGCAACATCGGCTCGATCCCGGGCGTCAGGCAGCTGACGCGAAAGGTGGTGCGCCGGGCGTCGACCGTCGTCGCCGTCTCCGACTACCTGCGGCACGAGCTCGAGCTGCGGCTGCCCGAGGCGCGTGGCAAGACCGTGGTGCTCGACTCGGGCGTCGACCTCGTGCGGTTCGACGACGTGGCACCCGCGGCCGTGCTCGAGCATCCCGCGTTCGTGCACGTCGGTTCGCTCACCGAGCGGAAGAACGTCGTCCGGCTGGCCAACGCGTTCGCGCAGCTCGGTCGCGGTTCGCTGACGTTCGTCGGCGACGGTCCGCTTCGCGCGCGGCTCGCAGGTCGCGACGGCGTGCGCGTCGTCGGCCGGGTCCCGCACGACGAGATTCCGGCCTGGCTGAGCGCGGCCGACGTCGTGTGCGGTCCCGCGCTGATCGAGCCGTTCGGCCAGGCGCTGCTCGAGGCGATGGCGTGCGGGCGCAGCGTCGTCGCGACGCGCGTCGGCGGCCCGCCGGAGTTCGTGCCGCCCGACGCCGGCGTGCTCGTCGACCCGCTCGACGCGCAGGAGCTCGCCCGCGCGCTGGAGACAGCGGCAGCCCTTCCCTCACCGAACCCCGCCGCCCGCGCCGCGGCCGAAGCTCACGACGTCAGGACGACAGGTGGCTCGGGTGGAGGAGATCCTCCTGCGAGCCGTTCGAGATCGGCCAGCCTGATCTCGACGAGCGGCCTGATCGACTCGGCCAGCCCGCGTTCGGTTGCGAGCGCCAGCGCGCTGCTCGTAGCTCTGGCGCACCTTCTCCGGGGAGACGCCCTGCTTCAGCCGGTTGTCGCCCGTGAGGATCAGGTCGTGGATCTTCCCGCGCACGTCGTCGTCGGTCACGTGCATAAGCTAGTCCGATGAGGGCGAAGAAGCTGAAGGTCGTGATCGCCGACGACCACCGGCTGTTCGCCGAGGCGCTGACCGCGATCCTCTCGACCGACGCTCGCATCGACGTCGTCGCGCACGCCGGCGACGGGCGGGAGGCGGTCGAACTGGCGCGGGAGCTGCGTCCCGACGTCGTCGTGATGGACGTCGCGATGCCCGTGATGGACGGCATCGACGCGACACGCACGATCCGCAACGAGCTGCCCGAGACCGCGGTCGTCGTCGTCACGGGCTCGGCGGCGACCAGCGACGTCTCTCGTGCCCGCGCCGCCGGGGCGGCCGCCTACGTGACCAAGGATCAGATCGCCGAGGACCTCGTGCGCGCGATCCTGGACGCCGGGAACGGCTAGCTACAATCCGGCCGCATGCTGCCGGTGTTCGCCGTCATCCACGTCCTGCTCTCGGCAGCCCTCGTCGGGCTGATCCTGATGCACTCGGGCCGCGACTCCGGCCTGGGCGGGATGGGGTTCACGCCGCAGTCGCAGGGAGGCACGCACATCGTCGAGCGCAACCTGACCCGCCTGACGCTGCGTGATCGCCATCCTCTTCTTCCTGAACACGGTGCTGCTCTTCCGGCTGCTCCAGTAGTCCTACACTCACGCCTGTGCAGCTGGCCGGGCTCCACCACGTCACGTGTGTCTGCTCGAACGCGCAGCAGACGCTCGACTTCTACCGTGACGAGCTCGGCTTCTCGCTGGTCAAGAAGACGGTCAACTTCGACGACCCGCACAGCTACCACCTCTACTTCGGCGACGCGGGCGGCACGCCGGGAACGCTGCTCACGTTCTTCGAGTGGCCGCGCGCGGAGGCCGGGCGTGCTCGGCCGCGGCACGCTCGAGTCGGATCGTCTCGCGACTCCGAGCGTCACGATGGAGACGGAGCTCCTGGACCCGGACGGCCTGCGGCTGCGGCTCCTGCCCGCCCCTTCCCCGGCGCTGCGCGAGGTGGCGGTCGATCGGCAACCCGGATCTGTATGCCGGCCTGTTCGAGCCCGACGCGCCGCTCCGTTTCGGCGACCCGCTCGAGGAGCCCGGCGCTGATCGGCGCCGGGGACGACGCATCACGTCGCGTGGCGTGCAGCGGACGACGCCGAGCTGCAGCTGTGGCATCGAGCGCCTGACCGAGCTCGGGCTGCGGCCCACGCCGGTGCAGGACCGCAAGTACTTCCACTCGATCTACTTCCGCATGCCCGACGGGATGCTGATCGAGATCGCGACCGACGGGCCGGGGTTCCTGGTCGACGAGCCGGGCGAGTCGCTCGGTGCCGCGCTCTCGCTCCGCCAGTGGCTCGAGCCGGAGCGCGAGACGCTCGAACGCGAGCTGACTCCGATCGAATAGCCGACGACGCGCGGCTACACTGCGCACGCTCTCAGGCGCTGGTGGCGGAATTGGTAGACGCGCTAGGTTGAGGGCCTAGTGGCCGCAAGGCCGTGGAGGTTCAAGTCCTCTCCAGCGCATCGAGCCGTCCCTGCCACGCGGGGGCGGCTTGTCCTCGTCCAGGCGGGTTGACGGCGTCCGAAGGAGTCTCTACTCTGATGGCGAACACACGTTCGTCCCGTCCCCTAGAACCTTCGGAGGAGCCCGGTGCTCACCGCCCGCCAACAGGAGATCTGGAACTACCTCGTCGAGTACGTCGACGGGCACGGCTACCCGCCGACGGTGCGCGAGATCGGCGAGCACGTCGGCCTCGCGTCGCCGTCCACCGTGCACGCGCACCTCGCGAACCTCGAGCGAGCCGGGCTGCTGCATCGCGATCCGACGAAGCCGCGCGCGCTCGAGTTGATCGGCCGCGAGCGGCGCGAGCCCGACCAGCGCGAGGCCGCACCCGCCGACGAGGCGGGCGTCGCCCGTCTGCCGCTGCTCGGCCAGATCGCCGCCGGCGGCCCGATGCTCGCGGAAGCAGCACATCGAGGACTACCTGGCGATGCCGGCCTCGACGAAGGGCGACTTCCTGCTCCGCGTCAAGGGCGAGTCGATGATCGACGCCGGGATCCTCGACGGCGACCTCGTGATCGTCCAGCGTGCGCAGGACGCGCGGAACGGCGAGATCGTCGTCGCGCTGGCCGGCGACGACGAGTCCGCCGACGAGGCGACGGTGAAGACCTTCTACCGCGAAGGGAAGCGCGTGCGGCTGCAGCCGGAGAACGCGGCGCTCGAGCCGATCTACGCGCCGCATGTCCAGATCCTCGGCCGCGTCGTCGGGGTGTTCAGGGAGCTCTGAGTGATGACCGTCGCTGCCCTGCATCGCACGCTCGACCAGGAGCTCGTCGCGCTGCTCCGCGGCGCGTCGCTCGAGTGCCTCGTGTGCGGCGAGTTCGTCATGCACGCGCGGGCGGGCGTGTTCTGTCCCGAGTGCGGCTGCCAGCTCGGCGACGAGGAGGCGTTCGCGGCAGGGCTAGAATCCTCGGCGCAGGCCGGGTGACCGCGGTGCGCCGCTTCGGCGGCGCCTCGAGGAAAGTCCGGACACCGTAGGGCAGGACGCTGGCGCAAGCCAGGCGGCGAAAGCCGACGGAAAGTGGAACAGAAAGGACACCGCCGCCGGGGCTCTCGGGCCGCCGGCGGTAAGGGTGAAACGGTGGGGTAAGAGCCCACCAGCGCCGCGGCGACGCGGCGGCTAGCCAAACCCCGTCCGGTGCAAGGCGAACAGGGCCCGCAGACGCTGCCCGCCGAGGGCCCGGGTAGCTGCAAAGAGGGATGGTCACCCTCGACAGAATCCGGCTTACAGGCCTGCTACGGGAAAAGCCTCGGAAACGGGGCTTTTCCTACTATTGAGCCGACATTTTCGACCTCGCCGGCGCCTGTGTGCATCACCGGTGCATGACGCGCTCAGAAAGTCGTTTGTACGCAACGGCGGCCCCAGAACTGAAGACGTGGCAGCGACGACAACCTGCGCAGCGACATGTGCGGTGCATCACCGGTGCGTCACGGAGAGGGGGTTGCTTAACCGAGGAACGCGGGTGGGGCTCTCAGTCCGTGGCGAGTTGGTCGAGAAGGGCGCGCGGTGTGGATTCGGGAACTCGTCGGCGAGCGCGAGCAGGTGTTGGTCGCCACACTCGAGGATGGCACGCTCGCTCTCGGCAAGGGCGAGCAGGTAGTCGTCGCCCGGTCTTCTAGAGCGAGGGGAGGATGAGCTTTACGAGCGCGACAATCTTCGCCAGCGACACCTTCGCGGTGACGAGCAGCTCGGTGTTGTTCTTCAGGACAACGATCGTGGTGAATCTCCCAGCAGTCGAGGAATAGGCCTTCGTCCCGACGCCGTTAACGGTCTTAGTTGCCTCGCCGTGCTTCTCGAAGCTCCTCCGACCGACAGCGAACAGCGACACGGTTTCATTGGTCTCGAAACGAACAAGGAGCCCGGACGTGCTCCTGAACTGACAGACGGTCACGGTACGATTTTTCGTCACCGATGGAGGGGTAACGGTGATGCCGATCGCGGATTTCACCCTCTTCGCGGATGCGAGGTTGCACGATGGGCCGGATGAGTGCGCGTCGAGACGGTGCGGTGTTGTAGCAGCCAGCACAGACGGTGCACCGGCGAATGCGGCCGTCGCGATCAGTGCCCCAATGACGACGTTCGCTGCGCGTGGGAGGCAGTGCCGTGCAACTGCCTTCGCGGAGTGGCAACTGAGTTGAGTCATCTGTTCCCCCAAGTTCGAGTTCGTGGTGTCGGAATCGACTGAGTGTCCGGCGAGGCTGCATTGAAATCCGCACAGCCTCGATTCGCTCCCCTCTCAGCTCTTTGTGCTGGGTGTGATCGTGCAGGCGATGACGGTCTGCGTGTCGATGAGCTTCGCGAGGCCAAGGGCTTGTGCCTGCTTGATTCTCGAGACCCAGTTGAGCGCAGTCATCGTCGCCGCCGAGGCGTGCCCGATAGAGCAGCGGCTTCATTGCTGCGGGCGTAAGCGTATGGCGAGCCGCAACGTTCGTGCCGAGTTTCGCTTTCGGGCCGGGGACGACGAGCGTGAGGTCGCAGGTCCCGTGATAGCTCGCTTTCCGGTTGGGGATGACGGCGACATGGTCGTGGGCGCCGAAGCCGAGCGGTTTGGCGAAGGCGAGCGGGTGGAGCGGATGCGAGGCCGAGATCGGAGCGATCACGTAGAGAGGGATCGGGTGCTTCGTGCCGGCCGGGGGCGGCCCCGTTGAGAGCTCGTGGACGGTGCCGTTGATCCAGACGCCGTCGACGAACCCGGCGCGGAGCTGGTTGGGGGCGGCGGAGGCGGTCGAGGCGGTGAGCACTGTTCCAGCGAGCAGTGCGAGCAAGGTGCGGAGTGCAGTGTTCATGCGGAGGTCCTTTCGCTCAGTCGAGGTGGGAAGAGCGCCGTGCCGGCGAGCTCGGGCTCGCGCGGGCCGTGCACGAGGTGGGCGGCGTTGAGGTCGCGGATGGTCGGCTCGGGTCGGTTCGGGCCGCCAAGGGCTGCGAGGGCAGGCCGGACCCGCTCGGCCTGGAAGCGCTCGAATGCGTCGGCGTCTTCCCAGACGTCGATGGTCCGGAAGCCCTCGTCGGTGGGGCCGGCGAGGTGCAGGATGAGTCCCTCGGGCACCGGGTCGAGCAGGCGCGAGGTGACGCTTTCGTATTGCTCCCAACTGGAGGCGATGTCCTGCACGAGCGCGTATGGCACGAGTTGCTCCTCCCTCCACCGTCGAGTCGACGGATGTGCGCGGAAGGATGGCGCCGGCCGGTTTAGGTTCGGTTTAGGGCGCCGCGTCGTCCGTATCGCGCGCGCCGGCGCGGCATCCCACACGGCTGCGGCGAAGGGCGAGCGCGACCGCGGCGTCGAGGGTCAGCTGCTCCCGCGGGTCGTCCGAGGCTGTCCCAGAGCTGGGCCCGATTCGCGCCGCGAGGTCGCGGCGGTGGCGCCGCCAGCCGCCGAGCGGCGCAACTGCTTCCTCGTCAGGCGGCGGCGGCCCAGAGCCGCTCGGCGCGCTTCTGCTGGCCGGCTGCGGCGGCGATGCTGGCCAGCAGTCCGACGCCGAGGATGCGTCCGGCGCGATCGCCGATCTCCTCGGCGAGCCGGAGCGATTGGTGCGCGTTTTCCTCCGCCTGCTCGAGCCGGTCCGCCTTCAGGTCGAGCGCGGCGAGTTCGGCGAGCGTTCCGCTCTCCCACCAGCGGACCCCCGCTTCGCGCGCCATCGCCAGACTCGTCTTGAGCAGCTCGAGGGCGTGCTGATCGTCGTGGCTGTCGCGTGCGATGGCGCCGAGCGTCCCGATTGCCTGCGCTTGACCCCAGTCGTCACCGGCCTCCTCGTGGATGCGCAGGCTTTGCTCGACCAGCGCGCGGGCGCGCTCGAGATCGCCCCGCCGCATAGCGCTGATCCCGAGTCGGTGAAGGAGGACGGCTCGGCCGTGCTCGTCGCCGAGCTGCTCGAAAAGTGCCAGGCTCTGCTCGTACAGGCCACCTGCCGTCTCGTCCTCGCCGGCGATGTCGGAGGCGCTGCCGTAGGCTCGCAGTGCGTTCGCGCGGGCGTTCGGCTCGACCGAGCTTGCCCCGGGATGGCCGAGCAGTGCCCCGAACCAGCGCATTCCCTCTCGCGGGTCGTGTGCCACCCAGAAGCGCTCCATCGCGATGGCGAGCTCGAGGCCGAGCGCGACCGAGTCCGTCTCCAGCGACCACGCGAGGGCCGCGCGGAGGTTGTCGCGGGCGGCAGAAGCGAGATCGAGCCGCTCGCCGGCGCCGCGTCGGACAGCGCTCAGGTCGGCGCGCTCGGCGACCTGGAGGAAGTGGCGGAAGTGGCGGCGCCGGACTTTGTCGGCATCCGGCAGCTCGCGAAGCTCGGCGAGCGCGTTCTCCCGGATCGTCTCGAGATAGACGAAGGTGCTGCCGACGGTCTCCTGCAGCAGGCTTTGTCTCGCCAGCGAGCCGAGGCCGTCCAAGTCGGCGTCGCAGACGGCCTCCGCCGCCTCGAGGTCAAAGCTGCCGACGAACACGGCGAGCCGCGCCGCCAGTTCGCGCTCTTCCGGCGCGAGCAGGTCGAAGCTCCATTGCAGCGTTGCCCGCAGCGTCTGCTGACGCGCCGGCAGGTCGCGCGGGCCACCGGTCAGGAGCGGCAAGCGCGGGTCGAGACGTGCGAGCAGCATTGACGGAGCAAGCGAGGGCGCGCGTGCGGCCGCCAGCTCGATCGCGAGCGGAAGACCGTCGAGGCGGGCGCAGATCGCCCGGATCGCCTCGCGGCTCAGGTGCGTCCCACTCGAGGCGCACCCCTGCCTGTCGAGCGCGTGCTGCGAAGAGCGCGATCGCGGCGTCCTCCGCGAGCGGTTGGACCGGATACACATGCTCGCCGGAGAGATGGAGAACGGTGCGGCTTGTCACGAGCACCGTCAGCCGCGGCGCCCGCGCCAGCAGCTCGCGGATGATGACCATCGCGTCGTGCAGGTGCTCGGCGTTGTCGAGCACCAGCAGCAGCTCGCGCGGCGCCACGAAGCGCGTCAGCGTCTCCAGCGGCTCCTCTTCTGCCGGGCGCTCGACCCGGATCGAACGGAGGATCGCGTCGAGGAGCCGCGTGGGATCGCGCAGCGGTGCCAGCTCGACGAATGCCGCGCCGTTCGCGAACGAGGGGGCAACCTCGCGGGCGACCTCGAGCGCCAGCCGCGTCTTCCCGGACCCGCCGGCGCCCGTCAGCACCAACAGCCGCACGTCGTCGCGGGCAAGCAGCCCGCGCAGCTCGTCGAGCTCGCGCTCACGCCCGAGCAGCGGATTCACCGGGGCCGGCAGCTCGACGCGCCGTGCCTGTTCTGTACGCGCGACTTCGAGGCTTTCGTCGTGCCGGAGGATCCGCCGCTGGAGGTCTCGCAGGTCGTTCCCCGGTTCGAGCCCGAGCTCGTCTCTCAATTGCGTCCGCACAGTCGCGTACAGCTCGAGGGCCTCCGTCTGCCGGCCGCAGCGATAGAGAGCCAGCATCAGCTGCGCCTGCAGTCGCTCCCGCAGCGGCTCCGCCGCGGCGACCTGGCCCAGCTCCGGCAGGAGCTCGACATGGCGCCCGAGCGCGAGGCCCGCCTCGAACCGCTCCTCGACCACGACCGTCCGCAGCTCCTCCAAGCGCTCCGCCTCTGCCCGCGCAAACTCCTCGTAGGCGAGCTCGCCGTAGGCTCGACCGCGCCACAGCGACAGCGCGCGGTCGAAAAGCGAGATCGCCAGAGCCGGGTTCGTCTCCCCACCCACAGCCGTCCCCTCCGCGAGCAGCCGCTCGAACCGGGCCGCGTCCAGCGAATCCCGTTCCAAGACCAAGGCGTAGCCGCCGCCGCGCGTCTCGATCCGCACCCCCTCGACCAGCAGCTTTCGTAGCTGTGACACATACACCTGCACCAGCTTCGCCGCCGACCGCGGCGGAGCTTCCGACCAGACGGCGTCGGTCAACGAATCCGTGAGCACCGTCTCGCCTGCCCGGACGGCGAGCGCCGCCAGCAGCCGCCGCTGCTTGCCGCCCTGCAGCCGAAGCGGGCCGCCCACGATCTCGATCGGACCAAGCACCCGAATCTCCACCGGTGCCCATTCTCGCCGCACGCAGCCACACGGGCAACACGAATGACCCCGTGCATCACCGGTGCATCACGGCCACAGCATTCGGCGGTATTCCGCGGGACCGGCGGCCCAGACAAAACCGAATGGACGAGCCAAATCCTGCGAGACGGAGAAGGCTGGGACGGAGAATCCGGCTTACAGGCCTGCTACGGAAAACCCTCGCAAACGCGGGGGTTTTCTCTATGCCGTCAGCCGGGGAAATCGTCATACGAAGCGGTGACAGCGCTCCATCGGGCCTACACCGGCCTCTACCGGATGCGCGCATGGGGCTACCTGGAGCTGAAGGGGGCGCCGGACAGGTTCCTCGTCGACGCGGGCGCCCCCTACTTCGAGACCGACGACAACGCCGAGGCGCCCGTTCGGCACCGACTGGTCGAGGCCGAGCCCGGCCTTTCCTTGCCGACAACGGCGAGACGCTCGACGTGCGGGGACAGGTCGCGACCTGGCGGAACCTCCGGATCGTTCGGGTCTCAGGCGGCCCTTCCCGATGGCAGTGGGCAATCCTCGGGACGGCCGCGCTCGCCGCCGTCGGCTGGCTGGTCGCCGCGCCGGCGCGGTGAATCCGGCGCTCCGGCGACCCGCGCTCCTCGTCGAGGGATCAGCGCACCGCCACGCGCCGCTGGCGCCGGATCACAGCACTTGTGGCGAGCGCGACAGCATTGCTCACGCTCGGAACCGTGGCCCTGCTCGCGTGGATTCCCGGACTCGTCGACACCGGGTTCGCGGGCAAGCTGGACCTATCCCTCGCCGAGCAGCTGGCTGTGCACCTGCCTCTGGCGGTAGCCGTCTTGAGCACGCTCACGGTGGCGCTCGCCGTCTCGGGCTGGATTGGACGCTGGTGGCCGAGGACGGTGACGCTGCAGTACGCCACCCTCGCGGTCGCGGCTGTCGCACTCGTCCCGTTGCTCGCTCAATGGCTCCTCATTGGTTGGGGCATGGGCTGAAGTGCAATCTTGGCTAGTCGCGTGCGCGGCAGTGCCAACCGAGCGCTAGGTGTAGTTCCTGAGAGCGTTGTTCCATCCGGGTCTCCTTGGAGGCTGGAGCTGCCAAGCCACCAGCTTCCAAGGAGGGGATCCGGATGTTGAGGTTGCACGCTAACGCGAGGACCTGCCCGCATAGCCGTCGTCTGGCGGTCGATCGGGTGCAGCTGCAGGGTTGGACGCTTGCGGCGGCGGCCGAGGCCGCCGGCGTGAGCGTGCGTACGGTCTCGAAGTGGCGGCGCCGTTACCGGGCCGAGGGTGAGCAGGGTCTGCTGGATCGTTGCTCGGCGCCAGGTTCGGTGCCTTCGCGGACAGCGGAGGGGCGTGTCGCTGTGATCGCTGCGTTGCGTCGGTTGCGGATGACCGGTGCAGAGATCGCCGAGACGTTGGGGATGCCGGTCTCGACGGTCTCGGGGATCTTGACCCGGATCGGGCTCGGCAAGCTGTGGCGGCTGGAGCCGCTCGAGCCGGCGAACCGCTACGAGAAGACGCGGCCGGGTGAGCTCGTCCACGTCGATGTCAAGAAGCTCGGCCGGATCGTCCGCCCCGGTCACCGTGTCACCGGTCGGGTCTCCGCTGCCGGCCACCACCGGCGCGCGTATCACGTTGGCTGGGAGTACGTCCATGTCTGCGTCGACGACGCGACCCGGCTCGTCTACGTCGAAGTCCTCGACGACGAGAAAGCCCTCACCGCGGTTGGCTTCCTGCGCCGAGCGGTCGCCCACTACGGTGCCTACGGCATCAAGGTCGAGCGGTTGATGACCGACAACGGGCCTGCCTACCGCGCGACGATCCACGCGCTTGCCTGCAAGGCCCTGGGGATCAAGCACCTGCGGACACGTCCCTACAGGCCGCGCACCAACGGGAAAGCGGAACGCTTCATCCGCACCCTGCTCAGCGGTTGGGCCTACGCCGCGATCTATCGCAACAGCGACGAGCGCCGCGGCGCTCTCCCCGGCTGGCTCGACTTCTACAATCGACGACGACCACACCGCAGCCTCGGCCGCCAAGCCCCGCTCGAACGCTTACACGCACTCAACCGGAACAACGTCCTCGGGTCCTACAGCTAGGCATCCCAGTCCGAGATGATAGACATCTCTTAACGGGATGGTTATCATCTCGACTATGGACGCCGTTCAACCCGCCCAACTCTTCTCGGCGCTCGGGGAGCAGCTCGCCGCCCATGGTGAGCGGGCCGATCTCGTGGTCATCGGCGGCTCCGGGCTGCTCGCGCTCGGGTTGATCGGGCGGCCCACCGCGGACGTCGACGTCGTTGCGCTCTTGTCCGATGGGACGCTCGCCAAGCCGGATCCGCTGCCCCGTGCGCTGATCGAGGCGCGCGCCCGGGTCGCGCGCGACTTCGATCTCCCCGAGGAGTGGCTGAACGGTGCCCCGGCCGACCTGCTTGATTTCGGCCTCCCCGCCGGTTTCCTCGACCGGCTCGAGCACCGTGAGTACGGAGCTGCGCTGACGGTGTATCTCGCGAGCCGCTTCGACCAGATCCACTTCAAGCTGTACGCAATGGTCGATCACGGCGCAGGCAAGCACGAGGCCGATCTGCGCGAGCTCGAACCGACACCTGGCGAGCTTCTCGCCGCGGCCCGCTGGACGCGTACGCACGACCCATCAGAAGGATTCCGCGAGCAACTCCTCGCGGCGCTCGCCTACCTGGGAGTCGAGGATGCCGGTCTCGACGCTTAGAGAGAGCGTGACGGCTCGTCTGGCGGCATTTGCCTGGGATCAGTGGGCGCAGCTCGGCGTGTTCGCACCGACCAGCCGGCGCGATCAGACGGCGGCAGACCCGGAAGCCCTGCTCCTGTTCACCTTCGAGGTTGGCCGGAGCGACCCGCGCCTGTTCGACGAGGCCCTCGATTGGCTCCTCGCCAACGAGCGGCTTGTCAGCGTTCAGCGCCTCAGGAATCTGTGCCGTGACGACGACGATCGCGATCTCGTGGACAGTGCGCTGCTCTGGGTCGCAAGGCACCAATCTCGCTCACGGCCCGCGCCATCGCGTGGACGCGATCAACGCGCCACCGAGCCGCGGCCGCTGTTCTACGACGCCGCCCGGCAGGTCCGTGAGGCGGACGCGTCCTTTCTCGCCGCCGGTCTGCTGAAGCCGACGACTGAGCCGAGCAAGAAGTCACGGCCGCCGGATCCCGGCGCGCCGATCAACTTCGCGTTCCGGATGCGGCACCTGTTCGGGCTCGGAAGTCGAGCAGAAATCGTCCGCTACCTCGTCACTGCACCGGTGACCGACGCCTCCGCGCTTGGCATTGCCGACGCAGCCGCGTATGCGAAGCGCAACGTCAACGAAACACTCAACTCGTTGGTCGCTTCTCGAATGGTGACGGCGTACGAGCACGGCAACGAGCGCCGCTACTACCTCGACCGTGTGTTGTGGGCGACGTTTCTCCGCCTCCCAGAGAACGGTTGGCCGACCTACCGCGACTGGCCGCGTCTGCTCGGAGCGCTACGCCAGATCTTCCGTTGGCTCCACGACCCGGCGCTCGACGAACTCTCGCCCTACATGCTTGCGAGCAACGCGCGCTCCCTCATGGAGCAACTCGAGCCGGACTTCGAGCTCGCCGGCATGCCGGCCAGCGATGCTCCCGGTCACGGCGAGCTGTACTGGGAGTCGTTTGTCGACCGCGTTGAGACGGCCCTCGCGTCTCTTGCGTAGGGAACCCGCAGCGCTACGCGATCAGCGACTGCCGGAGTGCGGTGGCGACTGCCTGCGTGCGTGTGTCGGCGTGGAGCTTCCGCATGGCGTTCTTGACATGCGTGCGCACGGTCGGCACCGAGATTGACAGGGCGAGCGCAACCCGGTCGCTCGCCATCCCGTCCGCGAGCAGGCGCAGGACATCTCGCTCGCGCCTGGTCAGC
Source organism: uncultured Actinomycetes bacterium (assembly GCA_963819535.1). Taxonomy (GTDB): domain Bacteria; phylum Actinomycetota; class Thermoleophilia; order Gaiellales; family Gaiellaceae; genus PALSA-600. The sequence continues at coordinate 955,253 of CAWFWL010000001.1, forward strand.
GACAGGCGTGCGACCGCCTGCGCCCCGACGAGCAGCCCCGCCAGCGCAGGATCGACGAAGGTGCCTCCCGTCGACACGACCTTGATCGCTCGGAGCAGGTCGTCGAGCGGCGCCTCCTTGAGCACGAAGCCGCGATCCCCGGCCCGTTCTCGCTCGACGCCGCCGACCGGCTCGAGGCGCTGCTCGTCGCCGGCGGGTTCGCCGACGTCAGCGTGAGCGCGGTGCCGACGCCGTATCGTGCGGCGTCGGTCGAGGAGTGGTGGTCGCGCACGGCAGCGCTCGCCGGGCCGCTCGCGAAGCGGCTCGCCATGCTGCCCGAGCCGGCCGTGCGCGCGTTGCGCGAGCGCGCCGCGACGGCGATCGCCGCGTACGCGTCGCCGGCCGGGCTCGACATTCCCGGCGTCTCGCTGCTCGGAACGGGGGCTACCCTCACGGCGTGAGCGCCTCAGTTCTCGTCGTCGACGACGACGGGTCGATCCGTCGCATGCTCGAGCGAACGCTCGCGGCGGACGGCTACGTCGTCGCCGGCGAGGCCGACGGCGGCGGCGCACTGGCCGCCGTCGAGGCGTCGGTTCCCGATCTGGTGGTGCTCGACGTCGGCCTGCCGGGCCTCGACGGCCTCGCGGTCTGCCGGCGGCTCCGCGCCAAGGGCCTGGCCGTCCCGATCCTGCTCCTCACCGCTCGTGACGCGGTCGCCGATCGGGTCGCCGGGCTCGACGCAGGAGCAGACGACTACCTCGTCAAGCCGTTCGCGGCCGAGGAGCTGCTCGCGCGCGTTCGAGCGCTCCTGCGACGTGGGCTCGCGGCGGACGAGCTCCTCGCCTTCGGCGACGTCGTGTTCGACGTCGAGACGCGGTCGTGCCGACGCGGCGGCACCGAGATCGCGCTGAGCGCGCGTGAGGCGGCGCTGCTCGAGCTGCTGCTTCGTCATCCGCGGCAGGTCGTCAGTCGCGCGCAGGCGCTCGAGCATGTGTGGGGCGGCGCAACCGCCGCGAGCCTGAACGTGGTCGACCGCTACATCTCGTACCTGCGACGCAAGCTCGGTGAGCCGCCGCTGATCCAGACCGTTCGTGGGGTCGGCTTCGTGCTCGGGCGATGAGCCTTCGCTCGCTGGGCGCGCGCTCGACTCTCGCGGCGGCGCTCGCGATCGTGCTCGCGCTCGTGGTCGTCGGCGTCGGCGTCGACGTGCTCGTCGCACGCGACCTCCACCGTTCGCTCGATCGCTCGCTGCGACAGCGTGCGGTCGGCGTCGCACAGCTGAGCGCCTCCGCGCCGGCGCTCCTGACCACACCGGGCGCGCTGGATTCCTCGCTCGGCGGGCGGCAGATCAACGTCGAGGTCGTCGACCGCCACGGGCGGATCGTCGCGCGCTCGCTCGCGCTCGGCGGCAAGGTGTTGCCGGTCGAGGAGCTGCTTCGCTCGGTGATCGCCGACGGGGCTGGTCGCTACGCCGGCGTCGAGCTCGGCGGCGAGCGCCTGCGCGTCTACGGCGCGCCGCTCGCCGAGGTCGGCGGCCCTGCCGCGGGTGGTGCGGTGGCGGTCGCCGCGTCGACTCACGATGTCGACTCGACGCTCGAGAGCGTGCGTCTGCTCGCGCTCGTCGCCGCCCTCGCCGCGTTGGCCGTGGGCGTCGGCGTGTTGGCGCTGCTGATGCGCCGCGCGCTCGATCCGCTCACCCGACTCGCCCGCGCGGCTGCCGAGATCGAGCGGACGAGTGACCCCAGCCGGCGTCTGCCTCAACCCGACACCGACGACGAGATCGGCCGGCTGGCGGCGACGCTCAACGGCATGCTGAGCGCGCTCGAACGGTCGCGCGAAGCGGAGCGCCGGTTCCTCGCAGATGCGTCGCACGAGCTGCGAACGCCGCTGACTGCGCTCGTCGGGAACGTCGACTATCTGGCGCGCCACGGTGCGAGCGACGAGCTCGTCGCCGAGCTCGAGGAGGACGCACGCAGGCTTGCGCGACTCGCCGACGACCTGCTGACGCTGTCGCGCGAGGAGGCCGCGTCGTCGCCGGACGACGTCGTCTCGCTCGACGAGCTGGCTCGCGAGCAGTCCGGCGTCCTGGTCGTCGCGGCACAGCCCGTGCACGTGCGAGGCGACCGCGCAGCGCTCGAGCGGGCGCTCGCGAACCTGGTCGAGAACGCGCAACGCCACGGGCGAGGCGCGGTGACGGTGGAAGCGGCGGTGCGTGGGGAGGTGGCCACGCTGAGTGTGTCGGACGAGGGGCCCGGCCTCGCTGCCGACCACGCAGAGCGCGCGTTCGAGCGCTTCTGGCGCGGTGACGTCTCGAGCGCCGGGTCGGGGCTCGGGCTCGCGATCGTTCGCGCCACCGCCGAGCGGCACCGCGGCCGTGTCGTCGTCGCGGGGTCGCGTTTCACGCTCGAGCTGCCGCATCTCAGAGATCTCTCAGAGTCGGCCGGTAGAACGGAGGGCGAGGAACACGAGAAAGGATCGCCATGAGCTACCTGCGCACACTCTCGACCAAGAGCCTGCTCGTTCTCGTCGTCGCCGTGCTCGCACTCGCGGGCGGCGGCGCAGCGATTGCCGTCGCCGCGGGCGGCGGGGGCCCGACTCCGGCACCGAAGCCGCTCGACCAGGCGATCCACGATGCGCTGGCCGCGCCGAGCCCGGCGGGCGTGACCGCGCGCGTCGTGTTCACGAACAAGCTCTTCCCGTCCGGCGCGCTGCTCGGCCAGGTCGGTTCGGCGCTGATCTCGGGCGCGTCGGGCCGCCTCTGGGTGGCAGGGGACGGGAACGGGCGGCTCGAGCTGCAGTCGAACGCGGGTGACGTGCAGGTCGTCTGGGACCAGGCGACCATCTCGGTGTACGACGCCTCGTCGAACACCGTCTATCGCGCGACGCTGCCGGCGTCTGCGCCGAGCTCGTCCTCTGACAAGTCGGCGCCGCCGACACTCGCCGCGATCGACTCGTTCCTCACCGACCTCGGCGTCCACTGGGCGGTTTCCGCTGCGCGACCGGTGGACGTTGCAGGTCAGCCCGCCTACAGCGCCTCGCTCTCGCCGAAGCACGACGGCGGGCTGCTCGGGTCGGTCGAGCTCGCGTGGGACGCCCTCCAGGGCACGCCCCTCCGGGCAGGGATCTACGCGCAGGGCGCCTCGTCGCCGGCGCTCGAGTTGAAGGTGACGGACATCGCGTACGGCGCGGTGCCCGACAGCGACGTGAACGTGGCGCCGCCCGCGGGCGCGAAGGTGGTCGACCTCGGTTCGCCCACGAAGAGCGACCAGGGCTCGAGCACGCCTGCGGTCACGGGGCTCGCCGCTGTGACCGCTGCAGCCGACTTCCCGGTCGTCGCACCCGACTCGCTCGTCGGGCTGCCGCGTCGGGACGTGCGCCTGATCGGCGGCCACACTGTCCTCGCGTTCTACGGGCAGGGACTCGGCGGGATCGCCCTCGTCGAGCGCAAGTCCGACGCGGCCGCCGCACCGAGCATGTTGTCCGGCTTGCCGACGGTCTCGCTCGACGGAGTCACCGCGCACGAGCTGGCCACGCAACTCGGCACCGTGCTCGCGTGGCAGTCGAACGGCACCGCCTATGTCCTCGCAGGCTCGCTGCCGCCCGCCGCGGCCGAGGCGGCCGCGCGTGCGGTGAAGTGAGCGAGGCGCCGCCGGTCGAGGCCCGAGGTCTCGTCAAGACCTACCGCGAGACGGTCGCGGTCGACCACGTCGACCTGACCGTCGAGCGCGGCGACGTGTTCGGCTACCTCGGCCCGAACGGCGCCGGCAAGACGACGTCGCTGCGCATGCTGCTCGGCCTGATCCGGCCGACCGCGGGATCGGCGCGGCTCTTCGGGCGCGACCCGCTGGTCGACGGCGCCAAGGCGCTCGAAGGCGTCGCAGGGTTCGTCGAGGGACCGCGGTTCTATCCCTACCTCTCGGGCCGTCGCAACCTGCAGCTGCTCGCCGACTACGACGAGCCGAGCTCCCGCTCGCGGATCGACGAGGTGCTCGAGCTGGTCGAGCTGCGCGACCGTGCGAAGGACCGCGTCGGCGGCTACTCGCACGGGATGCGCCAGCGGCTCGGGATCGCCGCGTCGCTCCTGCGCGCGCCGAAGCTGCTGCTGCTCGACGAGCCGACCACCGGCCTCGACCCGGCCGGCATGCGTGACATGCGCGAGCTCGTGCGCCGGCTCGCGGGCGAGGGGCTGACGATCCTGCTCTCCAGCCACCTGCTCTACGAAGTCGAGGAGCTGTGCAATCGCGTGGCGATCATCCGCAAGGGCAGCATCATCTACCAGGGCGAGTTGAGCGACCTGCTCGCGACCGCCGCCAGCGGCTACCGCCTGCGTCCGGTGGAGCCGGAGCGCGCCCGCGCCGCGCTGCTCGCGCAGCCCGGCATCGCCGACGTCGACCTGCGCGACGGCGACCTCCACTTCACCGCCGACGACCATGCGGTCGCCGCGCTCTCCGTCGCGCTCGGCCGGGCGGGTGTCGCCTTCACCACCCTCGCGCCCGAGTCGGTCAGCCTCGAGGAGCTCTTCCTGGGCATGACCGGCGGCGAGTCGTCCGACCACGACCAGGTCGAGGCGGTGGCCGTATGACGGCCGTCGCGCGTGTGTACCGCTGGGAGATCGCGAAGCTGTTCGCCCAGAAGCGCACCTATCTCGGCCTCGGCACCGCGATGGTCGTGCCGATCATCTTCGTCACCGTGCTGGTCCTGAAGACCGGCGGGCCGAACGACGTCCCGCTGGGGCGCTACATCCGCGACACCGGGCTCGCGGTCCCGTTCGTCGTCCTCTTCTTCATGTCGATCTGGGGCCTGCCGCTCGTGACGGCGCTCGTCGCCGGCGACATCGTCGCGTCGGAAACTCACAACGGGACGCTGAAGACGATCCTGACGCGCTCGCGCGAGCGCGGCGAGGTGTTCTTCGGCAAGGTGCTCGCGACGTGGACCTACACGATCGCGCTCGTCTTCACGATGGGCGTGGTCGGCCTCGTCGCCGGCAGCCTCGCCTGGGGCTTCCATCCGTTGACGTCGCTCTCTGGGACCAAGGTGTCGGCGGCCCACGGGTTGCTGCTGCTCTTCGAGAGCCTGGTCATCTACACGCTCGCGCTCGCGGGAATCGCGGCGTTCGGCGTGCTGCTCTCGACCGTGACGCGAAACAGCGCGGCTTCGGTGGTCGGCTCGCTGATGTGGGCGCTGCTGATGCAGCTACTCGGCGTCCTGCCCGGCACGGAGAGCATCCGCCCCTATCTGCTCGCGACCCAGTTCGACGCCTGGCACGGCTTCCTCCGCGTACCGGCCGACTGGGCGCCGGTGATTCGCGCGCTCTGGGTGTGCGCCCTCTACATCGGCGCGCCGCTGATCGGCGCCTACCTCGTCTTCCTGCGCCGCGACGTCGCGGGCGAGTGAGCCTAGGCGCCGGCGAGGATCGCGCGGCCGGGGTCGACCATGTTCACCAGCGCGCGCACGCAGTTCGGGTCGAACTGCGAGCCGGCGCACTCCTCGAGCTCGCGCAGCGCCGCAGCCTGGCTGAGGCGGGGACGGTAGGGCCGCTTCTCGAGCATCGCCAGGTACGCGTCGGCGACCGCGACGACACGCGCGGCGAGCGGGATCTGCTGCGCCGCGAGACCCTGCGGGTAGCCGCCGCCGTCCCAGCGCTCGTGGTGTGTGCGCACGACCTCGGCGACCGCCGGCTCGACGATCGGTGAGATCACCCGCTCGCCCTCGACCGGATGCTCGTTGATCTGACGGCGCTCCTCGGTCGTCAGCGGGCCCGGCTTGGTGAGGATCTTCTCGTCGACGAGCAGCTTGCCGACATCGTGCAGGAGCGCACCCTCGACGACCGTCCGGCGCATCCGCTCGCCGAGCGCGAGGCGATTCGCGAGCTGGTCGGCGCAGGCCGCGACGGCGATCGCGTGCCCGTCCGGGTAGCCCTTCTTGCCGGTCAGCGCCGCCACGACGCGCCGCATCGCCTCGACCGGCAACCGCGATCTCGTCCCTGTTTCGGTGCGCCTGGCCGGTACCACGGCCTCCCCCTTTCGGGGGATGCCGAGCCGATCCTTCCACTGCCATGGAGTAGATTCTGCGAGGTTTCCTTTGGGGAGAAGGAGCGGCGGACGATTTCAGGGCGGATCTCGAAACTCAACGGCTGCGCGTGATGCGCGTCCGTCGCCGGGCCAGCGTGTCGGTCCTGCTGGCCGCCCTGGTCATCGGGGTCTCGGTCGCCGCCGTCGTGTGGGGGATCGAGCGCGCGATCCAGGGGCGGGAGCGTGCCCACGGACGGACGGAGCTCCGCGCGGCGCTCCAGGACGCCCGTCACCTCCTGACGGTGCGAGCGACGAACTCCGGCACCGCGGCGTCCGCGCTCGCCGGGTCGCCTGCCGTGCAGACGGCCTTCGTGATGCATCGCGACGCGACCCTGCGTGCGATCACTGCCGCGCGGCCTGACGTCGGCTTCGTGCTCTGGAACGGCACGACGCTCGGCCGCCGGGCGGTCCCGGGCGTCGACGTCACCGTCGGTGTGTACGGCGGTGGCTCGTACCTCGGCCGGGTCGTCGTCAGTGCCTCGCCGCCGACACGCCTGCTCGAGGACGTCCACCGGCTCCACCCGAGTGTCGAGGTGTGGTCGACCGTCGGCGGGGAGGTGCGTGCGATGGCGCCCGCCAGTGCGAGTCGCGACCTGCGACGCCAGGTTGGCCGCACCTTGAACGAGGCGCTCCAGCTCGGCGGCGACGGCGCGGCGATCGCGCGCGTCTATGCCTTCCGGTCGAAGCCGCACGTGCCGTTCGGCTGGCTCTGGCCGCTGCTCGCGGGACTGGCAGCCGGGGTCGTCTCGCTCGCCTTCTTCCGGCGCGCCGAGGAGCGCCGCCGGGCCGAGCCGCCGCCGAACACGGTGCGCGACGCTGTCGCGCTCGTCGGCGAGACGCTCGCCGCGACCCACAACCCCGACGCGCTGCTGCCGGTGATCCTGCAGGCCGCGATCGAGGCGACGGACGCGTCCGGCGGCTCGATCGCGAGTGGCAGCCTCGTGCTCGCCTCGCGCGGCGCGCCGGCTCCCCGCGGTGGTGACCCGCTCGTCTTCCCGCTCCGTGTCGCCGACGGCCGCGCAGCCGAGCTCGTTCTCTATCCGCCGGCGTCGGGTTTCACCGCTGATGCCCGCGACGCAGCGGCGTGGATCGCCGCGCAGGCGCTGATCGCGCTCGAGAACGCGCACCTGCACGGGCTCGTCCAGCGCCAGGCCGTCACCGACGAGCTGACCGGGCTCGCGAACCGGCGCCGGTTCCTCACGCAACTCGACACCGAAGTCGCACGCTCGCGGCGGAGCGGCTCGCCGCTTGCGATCGTGCTGTCCGACCTCGACGACTTCAAGCAGGTCAACGACCGGTACGGGCACGAGGCAGGCGACCGCGCGCTGAAGGCGTTCGCAGAGATCATGCGCGGGGTCGTGCGCGACATCGACCTTCCGGTCCGGCTCGGCGGCGAGGAGTTCGCCGTGCTCCTGCCCGACACCGACCTGGCGGGCGGGGCGAACCTCGCCGAGCGCATCCGCGCCGCGCTCGACGCTGCCGAGATCGAGAGCGACGCCGACCGGATTCACATCACGGCGAGCTTCGGCGTCTCGTGCTTCCCCGTCGCAGTGGCGTCGGAGGACCTGCTCGTCGACGCCGATCGCAGGCTGTACGACGCGAAGCGCCGCGGCAAGAACCGGGTCGAGGTCTCCGCGCCCGCGAACGCCGGCACGCCGCACCGCTGACCCGAGCCGACAAGGACTGTCCGGGATCGCTGCCACGATCTCGGGCGTGCCTCCGCACCTCGTCACACCGGTCGAGTCGCAGCTGGCCGAGCGTCGGCTCGGCCTGTTCCGCCGGCGACCGCGGGTGGGCGGCCCGGAGATCCTGACCCGCCGGCTCCGCCGCGAGCTCGCCCGCCACATGGTGGACGGCGAGCAAACCCGGTTCTGCGTCCGCGGCGACCTCGGCAACGCGCTCGTCTGTCTCGACGACCGTCTGCTCGTCCTGAAGAGCGGCTTCCACGCCGGCACGACGTTCGGCACACAGACCGCGACGATCTTCTACCGCGACGTCACCGGCATCCAGGTGCGCATGCACCTCGTCTCGGGGTGGATCGAGATCTCCTCGCCGAGCTTCCAGGGGCGCGAGCGCAAGCGGACGCGGCATCCGCGGACGAGCGACCGCGACGTGTACAAGCTGCCGAACTGCGTCCCGATCCACCGGTCGCACCTCGACACGTTCTCCGGGCCGCTGGCCGAGCTGCGAGGGCTGGTCGCGCGCGCGAAGGAGGGATCGGCGAAGGTCGACGTCGTCGCCGAGCTCGAACGGCTGTCTGCGCTGTCCGCCGCCGGACGGCTCGACGACGCCGAGTACGCGCGCGCCAAGGCGCTGGTGCTCGGCGGCGACAGCGCTGCTCAGCCGCGGCTTCGCGCCGGATAGAGCGTGCTCGTCCCCACCGGCGTGAACGAGACGAGCCTCGCGTCGACGATGTAGCGGTGCGACGCGAAGAAGCGCGGGTGGCACGCCTGCAGACGCAGGATCTCGTTGCCGGTGTTGCGGAGCACGGCCAGGTCGTCGGCGGCGACGACGTAGTGGCGCGTCGCGCGGTACTCGAACGTCCCGTACGGCACCTCGAGCGTCATGTAGTCGCCGTTGCGGATGTCGTTGATGTGGGCGAACGGGGCGAGATACGTGGTCCGATGGCCCGCGACGTAGATCAGCCGGCCCTGCCCGGGAAGCCCGGAGCCGATGAAGTGGCCGGGCCCCTTCTTGAGGCTCTCGTGGTCGGTTCCCTGGACGACGAAGATGTCGAGCCCGAGCCGCCCGATCTTCAGGCGGCCGACCGCGCTCCCCGCCTTCAGGGTCCGGTCATAGGTCCTCGCTGCGCGTGCGGCCTCACGCCAGGCGTCCGGCGCGTCGGTCGCGGGCGGCGGCAGGCTCTTGCGGAAGACGATCGTCCGCCGGTCGTAGGCGGCGTGCAGGTGCTTCTGGCTGAAGTAGGTCTGGATCGCGGTGAACGGGTCTTCCCACCGCCAGACGACGACCACCCACGCGAGCGTCAGGATTCCCGCCCCGATCAGGAGCGTGCCGAACAGGCGGACGGGCCGGCGCAGGTCGCGGTGCATCGTTCAGCTTCGCACGCCGAAATCGCAGGTGACGACCGTCACCGGCAGATCGTCGTACACGCCGGCACCTGCCTCGGTGTGAACCGCGGCGCAACCGACGTCGCGCCACCCGGCGGTCATGATGATCGCCCTGTGCTCGGGCGATGCCATCCAGAGGCTGACGGCCCGGACGCCGCCCACGGTGGGCGACGACCAGAGCAGGTTCTCGCCCACCATCCAGCGGTGGCCGCCGCCGTACGACGCACGCACGCGATCGGCCATCGACGCGCCGTCGGCCGACTCGTGGGCGAAGTAACCGAGGCTCGTCATCTCGAGCGAATGTCCGCGGGCGGCCGTCGCGAGCTCGCCGTTCGTGCGCAGGGACCGTAGCCCGGCGCGCGCACGAATGACGTTCAGTTGCGCGACGATCGCGGCGTCGAGTGCGCCGCCCGCGCGCGGAAGCGTGCGCGCGGCCGAAGCCGGGATCGCGATCGCGAGGCACGCGAGCGCGACGCCAAGCAGGGGAAGCCACCGCCGCTCCACCCGATGATTGTCGGCGTCCTGCCGGACATCCTTGAGGGGAAGCTGCTTTGCAGAAGGCGGAGCCGGACGATGTCCGCCGTCAGTGAGGGCTGAAGGCGCGTAGCCGCAGCCGAGGAGCCCCAGAACATCATCCGGCCCCGCTCCACTATCTCACGTTCGGAGCCTCAAGGCGAGCCCGGTCGCCGCCGATAGGAGCAGCCGGTGGCGGCGCCGGGACCCGGGACTGACGGCAATCACCCCCTGTACCTTGCGCCGTCACCATTTCACCCGCCCGGCGCCTCGGTCAAGCGCGTCCCGACCGATGGGGGAGCACGACTGGACGATCGTCGTGCCGCCGCGTCAGTGGCGCTCAGACCTCGTGGAAGATCGGGTTGCTGACGAACCCACGCCGGACGGCGTGCTGCACGGCCTCGGTGCGGTTTCGCACCTCGAGCTTGCGATAGATGTTCGACAGATGGAACTTGACGGTCTGCTCTGCGAGCCAGAGCTCCTTCGCGATCTGCTGGTTCGAGAGGCCGCGGGCGAGCGCCGCGAGCACCTCCTGCTCCTTCGCGGTCAGCCCCGCCTCCGTCGCCTGGCGTGAGCTCGACAGGGTCGCCGGCACGCCGATCGTCTGGAACACGGTTCCGTTCACCACCTGTCGCAGGACGCTCCCGAGATCGCGCGGATCGATCTGCTTGAGCACGAACGCGCTCGCTCCTCCTTCGAGCGCCTGCGCGGCGAGCGTCGGGTCCTCGGAGGCGGAGAGCATCACGACCTTGGCGCCCGGCGTGCGCTGCCGGATCCGGTTCAGGCAGGCGATGCCGTCGAGCAGCGGCATGCGCACGTCGAGGACGACCACGTCCGGCGTCGTCTCGGCCACCAGGCCGACGATCTTGGTCGCGTCCGTCGTCCAGCCGACGACCTCGAAGTCGCCGTCTGCTTCCAGTGCCACCCGTACGGCCTCGATCATCAGACGATGGTCGTCGGCCAAGACGATTCGTAGTTTGGACATCTCCCTGCCTACTGGTTGCTTCCCGCCGGTAACTAAGTGTGCCCGATCCGCCAGTCGTTAACCCGTCCAGGACCGCACGGAGGCCGCCCTGCGGCGGCCTCCGACTGCTGCGCCCGGCTGGCTGCCGGGTGCGCCTCAGGTCACGTCGGCACCTGGCCGGCCGCCGCAAGGCGGTTCACTCGATCGAGGGGCCGCACGGTTCGGTTCGCAGCGAGCCGCGAAACCTCGTAAGCTCGCGCTCACCGTCGGCGCTCATCTTCGACTGCGACGGCACTGCGGCCCGTCCTCCGGGTCCAGCGACGGTAGGCGGAACGCTGCCAATCCCCTCTCCCCCTGGCAGATGTACCGCCTGCCTGTCGCGGGCGAACGCGTGCCGACCGGGTTAACGTCTGCCCGTGAGGATCTTCGTCCTGGCGCGTCACGGTGAGTCGCTGCTGAACGTCGCCGGCCTGGTGAACGCCGACCCGGCGAAGGACCGCGGTTTGAGCCCGCGCGGCGAGGACGAGGCGCGCGAGCTCGGCCGGCAGCTGGGTGCGCTCGAGCTCGAGCTCGCGGTCACGTCCCGCTTTCCGCGCGCCCGGCACACCGCGGAGATCGCACTCGCGGGGCGTTCGGTCCCGGAGCTCGTCGAGCCGCAGCTCGACGACATCGCGGTCGGCGAGCTCGAAGGCAAGACGATCGCCGACTACCGGGCCTGGAAGCGAGGGCGGGCCCGCAGCGATCCCTTCCCGGGCGGCGAGAGCCTGGACGCTGCAGCCGCCCGCTACGCCGCCGCCTACCGGGCGCTGCTCGATCGCCCCGAGCGGGCGATCCTCGTCGTCTGCCACGAGATCCCGGTGCGGTACGCGCTGAACGGCGCCGCGGGCTCCGACCAGCTCGACGCCCCTGTCCACGACGTCCCGAACGCGACGCCGTACCTGTTCGACGAGACGGGTCTCGCCGCCGCCGCAGCCGGCATCTCGCGGCTGGCGGCCCAGACGTGACGATGAGCGACGCCCGTCCGCGCCTGTCGCGCCACGGCCCCGCAGGCAGAGCCGAGTTCAGGCGGCTGCTGCTCGACTCGCAGATCGCCTCGGTGACGTCCGAGCTCGAGCTGCAGCGCTCGCGGCATCAGCGACTGCGCGCCCGCTCGACCGCACGGCGGCTCGAGGACCTGACACGCGAGCGGCGCGAGCTCGATGCCGACCGTTTCAAACCGCAGCGCTGGCGCTGGGCGCGCGGGAGCGCTCGCAGGTGCCGTCGCGACGGTCGCCTGGCTGCTCGGCGCCGCGCTGCTCGCCGCGCAGATCGTCGTCCACGGCGTCCACACCCACGCTGCGACCGCGGGCGAGCTGGCGATGCTTGCACTCAGCCTGCTCTGGTTCCTGCTCGCCGTCGCGCGCGTGCCGGTCAGGGAAGCGACGGGCGCCGAAGCGACGAGCGGCCGGGAAGAGCCGCCCGCGTGAGCGCCGACCACACGAGTCCGGCCAACAGCTCGAGTGCGCGGACGTCCTCGGCGCTGAACGCCTGCCGGCCGGCCGAGTAGACCTTGAGCGCTCCCGTCTGATTCGTCTCGGGCAGCGTCACGACGATCGACGACCGGGTCGGGCGGCGGCGCCGGCGCGGGGCGACCGACCTGAACACCGATCCGTCGGGCGTCTCGACCACGGCCGACTCGGCACCCGTAAGGGCGCGCGCCTCGTCGGCGACGTCGCGCAGGACGGCATCGAGGTCGAAGTTCGGCGCCGCGAGTGCGGTTTGCACCCGGGTCACCTGGTCGAAGACGCGCTGGCCTTTCATCAGCCGAATGATCGGCCGCAGAGACGCCTTCCTTGAGCGGGCAGAGAGGACGTCGCGGCCCGCCAGCGAAGAGCGCGTCGGTGCAGAGTGCGGACGTCTTCCCGGCCGGGCGCCGGCTCGAGAGCTTGCTTGTCCGGGAAGCCCACACGGAGACCGGGCGGCTCGACGCGCTCTTCCAGGCGACGGAGTCGCGGCTCGACGATGCGTTCGAGCGGATCGGCGGGATCGAGCGGCGTCTGCGACGGCTCGAGGCGGAGGAGCCCGAGGCGGCCTCACGTGAGCTCGCGTACGTCCTCTACCTCGCCGGCCCGTCCGGGTACAGGCTGGCGACCGTCTTCGGACGGCTGCCGCTCGCAGGTGACCAGGTCGTCGACGACGGCGCGACCGCCGAGGTGCTCCGGGTCGGCTCCTCGCCGCTGCCCGGCGACCACCGACCCTGCGTCTTCGCCGTCGCGACGGCGCTACCATCCCGTGATGCCGGCGAAGCCGAACCCGAGCCCGATCGCCGAGCAGCGTGAGCAGCTCGACCGCGTGATCGCCTCGAAGCTGCCGGCGAAGCGCACGCCGCGTCAGCGGACGACGCTTGCCGCGGTGGCGAAGCAGCTTCATCGCTCGCGTCCGTAGTCGTTTGGATTTCAGCGCAGGACGCGTCCGGACCGTCGCGAAACCGTCGCCTGGCGTCCGGTGAGTCGCAGTCCGGATCGCCGTGCGGTCGGCCGGCGGTCCCCGATCCTCTCCCCTCGGGGCCGCCGCGCCGTCGCACACCGTTTGCACAATGCAAGAGTTCCGTAGAGACCACCGAACTGCAGGGTCGAGATGCTGAACAGCTACACGCTCCTCTTCGACCACGTCGACAACATGGTCTGCACGCTCGACGTCGACGGTCGCTTCACCTCCCTCAACCTCGCCGGTGAGCGCCTCACGGGGTACACGAGCGACGAGTTGATCGGAAAGCTCGCGCTCGAGCTCATCCCGCCCGAGCTGCGAGAGTCGGCCGTGCAGCGGTTCCGTCGACGTCTCTCGGGCGAGTCGGGCGCGGCTCCCGACGAAGCGGTGCTCGTCCGGCGGGACGGCACGCGCGTGCCGATCGAGGTCACCTCGACCGTGTTTCTCGAGGGCGAACGGCCGGGCGGCGTGCTCGCCGTCATCCGCGACGTCAGCGAGCGCGAGAGGGCGCAGGAGGCGCTGCTGCAGAGCGAGCGGCGCTTCCGCCGGGCCTTCGAGTCGGCCGCGATCGGGATGGCACTCGTCAGCGTCGAGGGACGGTTCCTCGAGGTGAACGAGTCGCTCTGCGCGATCGTCGGCTACCCGGCCGACGAGCTCGTCCAGAAGTCGTTCCAGGAGATCACCCACCCGGATGACCTCGACTCCGACCTCGAGCTCCTCGGCCGGCTGTTGCGCGGGGCGATCCCGTCGTACCAGCTCGAGAAGCGCTACTTCGATTCCGGTGGTCAGACGGTCTGGGTTCTCTTGAGCGTCTCGCTCGTCCGCTCGAGCGACGGCACGCCGCTGCATTTCGTCAGCCAGATCGAGGACATCACCCAGCACAAGCGCGCGGAGGCAGAGCGCGACCGGCTGCGCGAGCAGCTGCACAACGCACAGAAGCTCGAGGCTGTCGGACGCCTCGCCGGCGGCATCGCGCACGACTTCAACAACATGCTGACGGGCATCCGCGGGTACACGGAGCTGCTGCTCGACGGCCTCGAGCCCGACCACCCGCTCCGGGAAGAGGCGGAGCAGATCAAGCGGGCGGCCGAGCAGGCGTCGAACCTGCCGAAACAGCTGCTCGCCTTCAGTCGCGAGCAGGTTCTGGAGCCGCGGCCGGTCGACCTCGACGAGCTCGTCGACGATGCTGCCGGCCTGGTTCGCCGCCTGGTCGGCGACGCGATCGACGTCGCCGTGCTGCACGACGCCCGATCGGCCGTCGTCGAGGCGGATCCGAGCCAGTTCCGGCAGCTGCTCCTCAACCTCGCCGCCAATGCTGGGCACGCGATGCCCGACGGCGGGAACCTGCTGATCCGGACCACGAACGCCGAGCTCGACGCCGACGCGGCCGCGAGCGTGGGCGTCGCGCCGGGGAACTTCGTCGTGCTCTCCGTCCGCGATACCGGCGTCGGCATGGACGACGACACGAAGGCGCGGGCGTTCGAGCCGTTCTTCAGTACCCGTCCGGAGGGCGAGGGCTCCGGCCTCGGGCTCGCGGGCGTCTACGGCCTCGTCTCACAGAGTGGGGGCTTCGTGCGCGTCGACACCGAGCTCGGCACCGGGACGACATTCGAGCTCTATCTTCCGTCGGCTGAAGCCCTGGACCAGGCCCGCCAGACGGTGCTGGTCGCCGAGGACGAGGTGATCGTGCGCGACCTCGTCCAGCGGACGCTCGAGCGTGCCGGGTACCGCGTGCTCGCGGCCGCCGACGGCGACGAGGCGCTGCGGCTCGAAGCCGCAAGCGACCGTCCCGTCGACCTGCTCCTCACCGACATGGTGATGCCCAGGATGCACGGCGGTGAGCTCGCAGAACGGGTCCGTGCGGCGAGCCCGGGCACACCGGTCGTCTACATGTCCGGGTACACGACCGAAGAGGTCCCGGCCGGCGGGCTGCTCGAGAAGCCGTTCCCGATCAGCGCTCTCGTCGAGCGGGTCGAGGCGGCGCTCGCGGCCGCCGGCGGCCCGGACGAGCCCTCGGCCGTCCCCGCTCCGACGCTCACCGACCGCGAGCGGCAGGTGCTGGCGCTCGTCGCCGACGGCTTCACGAACGACCGGGCCGCCGCCGAGCTCGGGATCACCGCCGAGACCGTGCAGACGCACATCCGCAACGTCATGGGCAAGCTCGACGCCGACAGCCGCACGCAGGCCGTGGCCACAGCACTGCGGAACTCGCTGATCGACTGACGGCCCGGGGCGGCACTCGCAACAGCGGCGAAGTCGCGCTAACGTGAGAGTTCGACATCCTGGGGGATGGAGGGGAGAGAAGGATGATTCGGGAGCACTGGCGTGAGCTGGGGTTCTGGCGTTGGTGGTGGCAGAACCGCGTGCCGGCGACGGCGCGCTTGGCGACCGCCTTCGGTGCCGTGCTCCTCTTCCTCGGCGGCGGTTTCCTGGCCGCCGACCGGCTCGCGGCGGCGAGTACCGGGCTCTCGACCGGCGCGTACACGTTCGAGACGACCGTCGAGAAGGTCGTGACCGTCCACGACCACGGAAAGACGATCGTCAAGCGGGTCCCGGTCGTGCGCCGGGTCTCGATGACGCCGCAGACGGTGATCCAGACGCTGCTCGACACGCGCGTGATCACGACGCCCGGCGGCGTCCGGATCGTCGAGCGCAAGGTCGTGCGGACGGTGCCGGTGATCAGGCGCCGGGTCGTGACCGTGAACGGGAAGACCCGGACGACGACCGAGACCCGCCTCGTCTCGACGACGCGGATCCAGACGCAGACCCAGACCGCCGTCGTCACGAACCAGAACACGACGACGCTCGAGCACACGAGCACCCGCACCGAGACGCAAACCCAGACTCAGACCCAAACGCAGACACAGACTCAGACCCAGACCGCGACCGTCACGGTCACCCAGACGGTGACCCAGACGCAGACCCAGCCGGCGCAGACCGTGACCGACATCCTGACGGTGACCCTGCCCGGCATCACCGTGACGGTCCCTTAGGAAACCGTTTGGAGTTCGTTCGGCGAAATCACACCTAGACCCACGGGAGCAGACGAACTGGCCATTGGTGGGTATGGTCTGGAAGGGGCAAGGGACAGTGTTAGGGAGGCATTGTCGCAGGGGATGATTGGCAGAGCCGATAGCGCACGGACAATTCCGCTGTTCCGGGGGAGGGACTGCAGGTGGGAGAGGAAGGCACGAACGCCGTGAGCGCGAGCGAAGTCCTGCGCGCGAGGTTCCGTTCGACGACGAAGGCGCCGCTCCGCCACATGGCCGGCGTGCCGGCGACAGGGCCTGCGATCAGCGCCCGGACGAACGCGATCCTGGCGCACCGGCGCGGGGTGCCGGTGGCCCGCCGGCGCGGCTGGCTCGTCCGCAGGGCGCTCTTCCTCGCCGATCTCGCGGGCATCGCCGTCGGCGTGACCGCGGCCACGCTGCTCGCCGATGGCTCGGCCTGGTACGTGCTGATCACGCCGCTCGTCCTCCTGCTGGCGAAGCTCTACGGCCTCTACGACGGCGACGAGGAGCACGCGCACCACTCGACCGTCGGTGACCTGATCGGCGTCTTCCACGTGATGACGATCAGCGCCTTCTTCACGATCATCGCCACCGGCCTCGTCGGCGAGGGCATCCACCTGCGGGCGGTCGTCATCCTGTGGCTCGTCGGCGGCTTCGTCGTGACCGCGAACCGTGCGATCGCGCGCGGCGTCGTCAGCCGCAGCATCGCCTACCAGCAGAACGCCGTCATCGTCGGCGCCGGCGACATCGGCCAGCTGATCGCGCGCAAGATCCTGCAGCACCCCGAGTACGGGATCAACATCGTCGGCTTCGTCGACGCCAACCCGAAAGAGCCGCGCGCCGATCTCGACGATCTGACGATCCTCGGCACTCCCGAGGACCTGCCACGGCTCGTCTCCCAGCTCGACGTCGACCGTGTGATCGTCGCCTTCTCCGGCGAGTCGAACGAGGGGACGCTCTCGCTCGTCCGTGAGCTGCGCGACCGCTCGATGCAGATCGACATCGTGCCGCGGCTGTTCGAGGCCGTCGGCCCGAACGCGGGCATCCACTCGATCGAAGGCCTGCCGCTGATGGGGCTGCCGTCGGTTCGCATCACGCGGACGTCGCGCTGGTTCAAGCGGTCGATCGACCTCGTCGTCGCGTCGGCGATGCTGTTCGTCGCCGCGCCACTCTTCGCCTTCGTCGCCTACAAGATCAAGCGCAGCTCGCCGGGCCCGGTGTTCTTCACGCAGGAGCGCCTCGGGCTCGAGCGCAAGCCCTTCAAGATGATCAAGTTCCGCACGATGTACGTCGGCACCGACGAGACGGTGCACCGCGACTACATCCGCGACACGATGCAGGCCTCGGCGAGCCCGACGGCCAACGGGCTGTACAAGCTGAGCCGCTCCGACTCGGTGACGCCGTTCGGCGCGTGGCTGCGCAAGACCAGCCTCGACGAGCTGCCGCAGCTGCTGAACGTCCTGCGCGGCGACATGTCGCTCGTCGGGCCGCGCCCGTGCCTGACCTACGAGACCGAGTTCTTCGACCCGTACCACTTCGAGCGGTTCCAGGTTCCGCAGGGCATCACCGGGCTCTGGCAGGTCGAGGGCCGCGCGCTGATGACCCCGAAGGAGGCCTTCGACCTCGACGTCGCATACGCCCGGGCGTGGTCGCTGCGGCTCGACCTGTCGCTGCTCCTCCGTACCACCACCCAGATCGTTCGACGCGATCGCGCGGTCTGATGGACCGCCTGATGAACGGCAACGGCTCGTTCGTCGAGCCGGTCCGCGTCGCCGTGGTCGGGCTCGGCTACTGGGGCCCGAACCTCGCCCGCAACCTGCAGGAGCTGCCAGAGGCAGAGCTCGTCGCCGTCTGCGACCGCGACGAGCACGCGCTCGCCAAGCTGCATCGGCGCTACCCGGCGCTCCGGCGTGAGACCGAATTCCAGGTGATCCTCGAGGACGAGAGCATCGAGGCCGTCGCCCTCGCGACACCCGTCGGCACGCACTTCCCGCTCGCGCTGCGCGCGCTCGAGGCCGGCAAGCACGTCTTCGTCGAGAAGCCGCTCGCCGCGTCGTCGTCCGACGCGCTCCACCTCGTCGAGACGGCGCGTGAGCGGGGCCTGACGCTCGTCCCCGGCCACACCTTCCTGTACAGCCCGAGCGTCAACCTGATCCGCGAGCAGATCCAGCTCGGGAAGATCGGGACGCCGCACTTCCTCTCGATGAGCCGCGTCAACCTCGGCCTGCACCAGAATGACGTCAGCGTCGTCTGGGATCTCGGCTCGCACGACTTCTCGATCCTTCGCTACTGGCTCGGCGAGAACCCGTTCGCCGTGTCGGCGATCGGCCGCAGCTGCGTGATCCCCGACCGCGACGACGTCGCGTTCATCAACCTCGAGTACTCGTCCGGGACGATCGCGCACGTCGAGCTTTCGTGGCTCGCGCCCAGCAAGCTCCGCCGGACGACGATCGTCGGCTCCGAGAAGATGATCGTGTACGACGACACGAGCCCCGAACCGGTACGCATCTTCGACTCGGGCGTGTCGTTCCGCGACCCGCAGAGCTTCGGCGAGTTCCAGCTCAGCTACCGGATGGGCGACATCGTGTCGCCACGGCTCGAGAACGTGGAGCCGCTGCTGCTCGAGATGTACGACTTCTGCCGCGCGGTGCGCGGCCTCGGGACGCCCACCTCGAACGGGCCGCTCGGAGTCGAGATCGTGCAGGTGATCGAAGCGGTCGAAGCCTCGCTGGCGCGCGGGGGCGAGCGGGTCGTCGTCGCCGGCGTCGCCGACCTCGTGTGAAGCACGGCGCCTCGCCGTTCTCGATCGTCTGTCTCTCGCAGTCCCCATGGGACGCGAAGCTGCCGACGAACCGCCAGCAGATCATGCGTCGCGCCGCCGAGCGCGGGCACGAGGTCCTCTTCGTCGAGACGGCGCCGTTCCTCGGCCGGAAGCTCCTCGAGCGCCCGCCGCTCGGCAGCCTGGTCGCGCCGGTCGCCCGTGGCGGCGGGGTGTCGACCCTCGGTGCGTTGAACGCTGCGCCCTGGGGGCACCGCTACGCCGTCTCGAACACGCTCAACGCAAAGCTGACGGCCCAGCTCGTGCGCCGGCGCGCGCGTGCGCTGCGCGCGCCCGTCGTGCTCTGGATCTACGACCCGACCGCCGCGTCGCTGGCCGGCGCCTGCGGCGAGTCCTTCGCCGTCTACGACTGCGTCGACGACTACTCCTCGCTCGCGTTCTACACGCCGGCCGAGCAGGCCCTGGCGGCCCGACGCGACAGGGAGGCGGCGCGCGCCTCGCGGCTCGTCTTCGCGACCACGTCGACGCTCTATGAGCGGCACCATCAGGTGAACCCGAAGACGTACCTGGTGCCGAACGTCGGTGACTTCGACCACTTTTCGCCGGCCGCGGATCCGGGCTTCGCCGCCCCCGAGCTCGCCGCGCTGGCGCGGCCCGTGGTCGGGTTCGCCGGCAACTTCATGCTCGAGAAGGTCGACGTCGAGCTGCTCGGCGCGCTCGCGGCCGCCAGGCCCGACTGGACGCTCCTCCTGATCGGCCCCGCCGACGAGCGGGCGCGTGGGGTCCTGGAGCGGATCACCGCCGCTCACCCGAATGCCCGCTGGCTCGGCCCCAAGCCCTACGACGAGCTGCCGCGCTACGTCGCCGCGTTCGACGTCGCGCTCTGCCCGAACCGGTGGAACGACTACGGCCGCAGCTGCTTCCCGCTCAAGCTCTACGAGTACCTCGCAGCCGGCAAGCCGGTGATCGCGAGCGGCAATCCGGATCTCGCCGGCATGGAGCCCGACGTCCGGCTTGCACGCGGGGTCGAGGAGTTTGTCGCGGCGATCGAGCTGGCGCTCCTCGAGCGGTCGGACGACGACCGGCGAGGGCGGATGAGCCGCGCGGCCGACAACACCTGGGAGTCCCGGGCCTCGCGGCTGCTCGACCTCGTCGCGGCCGAGTTCGACTAACGCCTGCCAAAAACTGACCTTTGGTCCAACTTGCGGATCCCGCCGCTCCGACTACTATTCAGGTGGGATGAGGAACAGGGTGAGGTACTCGCTGTGCGCTGCCGTGTCGGCCGCGCTGCTCGGCGGGCTCGGCGCCGGTGTCGCCGGGGCGACGCCGAACACGACTCAGTACGACAACCCGGCCACGAGCCAGCCGACCGTCGTCGGCTCGACGAAGGCCGCGCACGTCTCCTCCAAGCCGAAGAAGAAGCCGGTCGCGTCGATCATCAAGACGACGCAGCCCGCAAAGTCCGGCCTGCCGTTCACCGGCCTGAGCCTGGTTACGTTCTTCGGGCTCGGCGGGGCACTGCTCGCCGGCGGCCTCTTCCTCCGCTTTCTCGGTCGCCGCCGCACCGGCGCGTAGCCGGGGCGCGGTTCCACGCTGAGTAGCCCGCCGACCGCGCCGGCACGTCTCCGGCTGCCGTACCCCGGCACGGACGTCCTGATCGTCGCCGCGCTCGCCGCCGGGGTCGCAGCGCTGGCGCGTGGGAGCGGCGGGTACGGGCCGTCGACGTGGGGACCGGCCGGCATCGCCGTCAGCGTCGCCGCGGCGGCGCTGCTGCCACTCGGCCTGCGGACGTCGCGACTCACTCTCGTCGCCGCGACGGCGCTCGTCGCGCTCGGCGGCTGGAGCATCGCCTCGACCGCGTGGGGTGGGCTCCCCAACCAGTCGTGGCGGGTGTTCGACCAGACGCTGATCGCCGCGGGCGCGCTTGCCCTCGGGTCGCTGCTCGGTGCCGCCGGTCGACGGCGCCTCGTGCTGCCGGCGGTGCTCGCCGGGATCGCGATCAACGCGGGCGAGATCCTGGCGCGTGCGCTCGCGGGCAACGTCCCGGCGGAATGGTTCTACGGGCGGCGCTTCCAGGGCGCGATCGGCTATCACAGCGCCCAGGCCAACCTCTGCGCGATCGGCCTCGCGCTGGCCGTAGCCTCCCTCTCGAGCCGGTCGCCGTACACGCGCGCGCTCGGCGCCGCAGCGGCAGGCCTCACGAGCTCGGTCCTGCTGCTGACACAGTCGCGAGCCGGCATCGGTGTGGCGCTGCTCGTCGTGCTCGTCACGGTCGCCTGGCTGCGAGACACCGGTGCGCTCCTGCGGGCGATGGCCGTGCTCGCGGGCGCGGTCGCGCTCGTCGCGCCGCTGAAGGCCGTCGACAGGTCGCTCGTCGACCAGCACGGCATCGACCATGCCCTGCGCGCCTACGCCGGCTGGTCGCTGCTCGTGATCGCCTTGCTGGCGGCGCTCGCCGTGCCGGCGATCGGTTCCGGTCGCGTGCGGCGCTCGCTGCTCGCCGGTGTCGCCGCGGCCGCACTGGTCGCGGTGGTCGCCGGCGGCATCGTCGAGGCGAGGCCAGGATCGACCGTGCACCACGTGATCTCGACGCTCGGGAACGTCGACGCCGACCCCGCCGTCAATGCCGCCCCCGGCGAGACCCGGCTTCTCAGCCTGTCGTTCAACGGGCGGCGGGACGCGTGGCGCGTCGCCTGGTCGATGGGACGAGGCGACCTCGCCGCGGGTCGCGGGCAGGGCACCTTCCCGATCTTCTGGGTGCGCGACCGGCATCTCGCCCAGCTCTACATCCTGCAGCCGCACAGCATCTTCCTCGAGCTGCTGGCCGAGCTGGGGGCGGTCGGGCTGGGGCTGTTCGCCCTCGCGATCGGCACTGTGGCCGTCGGGATCGCCCGCCGCCCGCGTTCCGCGCTCTCCGCAGCTGCCGCCGGCGCGCTCTTCGCCCTCGTCGTGCAGGCAGCAGTCGACTGGACGTGGTCGTTCCCGGTGCTGGTCGCGTCGGTGCTCCTCGTCACCGGTGCGGCGCTCGGTGGCCGCCGCGGGACACCTCCCGGCCTGCCGTCGCTGGTCGCAGGAAGCGCCGTGCTGCTCTGCGCGATCGGCGCGTTCGCCGCGCCGTGGATCTCGAATCACCAGGTCGGGCAGGCGAAGGTGCTCTCCGTGGCGGATCCCGTGGCGGCCGTGCGCAAGCTCGACTCGGCGGGCAGGTGGAACCGGTGGAACCCGGCCGCGCCCGAGTTGCTCGGCGTGATCGCCGAGCGTGCGGGCGAGTACAAGGTGGCCGCCGACGACTACGCCGCTGCCGCACGACTCTCGCAGTCGCCCTGGGTCGACCAGCTGCTCGAGGCGCGGGCCGCCAAGGCCGGGTCGAATGGCCTCCGCCGGGTTCGCGCCTGTGCGTCGTCGCATCGCGGGAACCCGGCGGAGACGCACCTCTTCGAGGCGGTCTGCGGACCGGCGGTCAGTTCGTGAGCTGTGCCGCGGCCGTCGTGTGCCGCGCGGCCCAGCCGCGGTAGTCCTGCCCGCGATCGCGCAGCCAGCGCGCGAAGCTGCCGCGGAGGAAGAACTTCCGGCCGTCCCACTGGACGGATGTGAGCGAGAGCCGCGACGCGATCGTCGGATGAACGGCGAGGAAGCCGTTCGGCTCGACGCCGCGCGCGACGAGGTGCGACTTGAGCTTGCCCCAGGTGGTGAAGCGAACGCCGTCCCACCAGACCGAGGCGGTCGTCGACTCGTCCGTCTGGCTGTCGGCGATAGCGCCGGTCGACTGGCTGCGCGCCGTGGGCGGCCGGGCAGTGATGTGGGCTGCCGGTGCGGTCGACTCCGTCGCGCCCGTCGTCGACGCCGTGGCGCCGGCGCCGGTTCCGCCGAGGCTCAGCGGGATCGCACCGTCGTTGGCCGTCAGAGCGCCGATCGAGCGCACCGACGGAGCGCCGGCGTTCGTGCCGCTGCCGCTGTAGAACTGGCCGCTCACGTTCGTGCTGGCGAGCGCGGGCCGGTCGTTCATCGCTTCGTCGAGGGAACCACCGATGCGGGTC
The DNA here is from genome assembly GCA_963819535.1 of uncultured Actinomycetes bacterium. Taxonomy (GTDB): domain Bacteria; phylum Actinomycetota; class Thermoleophilia; order Gaiellales; family Gaiellaceae; genus PALSA-600. The sequence continues at coordinate 978,141 of CAWFWL010000001.1, forward strand.
AGCGTCAGGCGCACGGTCGACGGTGTCGCCAGCGCCTGCGTGTAGTCGCCTTCCCAGAGCTGCATCCAGCGCTGCGTGTACCAGTTGCCGTCGGGGCCCTGGGCGCGCTGCACCGTGTCGATGTTGCTCAGGTTGATCGCCGGAACGTCAGAGCCGTCGGCCCACACCGAGATCGCTCCGGGACGTGGGGTGCTGCCGTCGGTGCGCCCGGCGACGAAGTGCACGACGTACGTGTGCCACGTGTCGCGGCTGACCGGAGGGAGAAGCTGGTTCTCGTTCGGATGGTTCGTCTCGACGGTGAACTGCGGCGCGTTCTGGCCGGGCAGCCAGTCGAGCGCCAGCGCCGAGACGCCGCTGCCGAAGCTCCAGCCGATGCCGCCACCGGGACCGGCGTCGCCGGCGACGTTGTGGAAGTTGACCTCGCGGCCCCAGTTGCCGTGGTTCGACGGCTGGTAGGACGACGGCCAGTAGCGCTGGACGATGAACCACCAATCGTCGCGCCCGGCGCGACCTGAAGAGTCGGTGTAGCGGGGGTCGAGCAGCAGGTAGCGCCCCTGGTGCGCGTAGCTGTCGGGCGACACGTAGGGCGTCGTGGGCGAGATGCCGTAGAGCCAGACGGCCTGGTAGTTGCTCGAGCTGGGGTCGTTCGGCGTGATGAAGTTGGGTGTGAGCGTGACGTCGTAGGCGAGCAGGCCGTTGCTGCTGGAGTCGGCACCGGCGGCGAAACCGGAGAAGAGGCCGATTGCGGCGAGCCCGACGAGCATGGAGAGGAGAGCGCGGCGTTGATCGGTGAACATCGGCGAGAGGCTCCTTCTGGGGGTCGGAGTACCTCCTCGCCATCGACCCGAGGCCGTGTCCTCTCATCACTCGATCGAGGGACTGACCCCTCGTTCGGGCAGGGCAGCCCCGAACCTGGTTCGCTCGTCGAACCAGGTCGCGAGCTTCGTCCGCGCCGCGGCACCGACCGAGTGATTCCTCATCCGTTTGCGGGAGTACCCGGAACCCGTGCTGCAAGGTGGTGCCGGCCCGACAGTCCGCTCTCGCGGACGCTTCTAGGAGCGGTCGCCAGTTGAGTTACGAGAAGGCCCGCCGCACGGCGGGCCTTCTGTGTCCTGGACGCCGGTACGTCGCCTGCGCGAGCGTTCTCTCGTTGGGCATCCCGAGGCCTCTAGATCACGCGGTCGTTGCCGCCGTCGACGGCGACCTGGGCGCCCGTTGTGCGCGCGAACGCGTCGCCGCACATCGCCACGATCATCCGGGCCACGTCGGCGCTCGTGATCTCGGTCCGCAGGACGTTGTTCGTGCGGTACTCCTCGACCGAGAGGCCGTAGCTCGCGGCGCGGCTCTCGATCACGTCCGCGGTCCAGACGCCCGTGTCGAAGACGGCGTTCGGGTGCACGACGTTGACGCGGATCCCGTCGGCTCCCCACTCGAGCGCGGCCACACGCGCGAGCTGCGTGATCGCCGCCTTCGAGCTCGAATACGCCGCGGCGCCGGGACCCGGCGCGGCGACGTTCTTCGAGCCGTTGACGACGACGCGTCCGCCACGCGGGGCGTCCCGGAGGAGCGGGTGAGCAGCGCGGAGGAGCGAGAGCGCCGCGTCGAGGTTGAGGTCCATCGTGCGCCGCCAGTCGTCGTTGCCCAGCGTCGCGATCGGCGCGCCGGCCGGAAACACGCCCGCGTTCAGGACGAGCATGTCGAGCCCGCCGAACCGGCGAACGGCTGCTTCGAGAGCCGCCGCGACCTCCGTCTCCGCCGTCACGTCGCAGACGACCCCTAGGTAGTCGGGCCGGTCCTCGAGCTCCGTGACGCGCGGGTCGCGGTCGAGCGCGACGACTGCCGCGCCGGCGGCGAGGAACGCCTCGGCGCTCGCCCGTCCGATGCCCGATGCGGCGCCGGTGATCGCGACCACTTCACCGAGAAACGGCGGCTCGCTGCCGCCGCGCTTCAGCTTCGCCTGCTCGAGCTCCCAGTACTCGACATCGAAGAGGTCGCCCGCAGGCAGCGCGCGCCATTCCTCGAGTGCGGCGGCCCGGCTGACGATCTCGATCGTGTGCAGGTAGACGTCCTCGACGATGCCCGCGTCGCGCGCGCTCGTCCCGACCGTCAGCAGGCCGAGCTCGCGGTCGAGCACGACTCGCGGTGCCGGGTCCAGCATCTGCAACTCGCGCCGATCGCCGCGCTGCGCCACGAAGTACGCCTCGTACGCACCGGCGTACGCCGCGACGTCGCGTCCGAACAGCGGCAGTCGCTTCGTGCGCATGACGTGATCCGGGGTGGCCGGTCCCGAGCCCGCGACCTGCTCGAGGTCGTCGCGCTGCACGAAGGCTGCGGCTCGGCGATCCGTCGAGCGGCTGACGATCAGCGGCCGTCCGGCGGCGTCGGACAGCTGCCGCCGGAGCTGTGACAGCTCAGGCCCGAGCGTGCCAGCCGAAGCGTCCGGCGACGCGGCCACGTCCCACGCGTCGTGGGCGCGGAGGCAGTCCTCTGCGCGGCCGACGAGCGCGATCATCCGCTCGTACGACTCGCGCGCGTCGTCCGAGAAGGTGAACAGCCCGTGGCCGAGCAGCACCATGCCCTGGATCGACGGCTGCTCCCGGAGCTGCGCCACCGCTGCGGCGCACGCCTTCGCGAGCACGAAGCCCGGCATCACGTAGTCGATCACGACGACGTCGTCGTCGTACAGCTCGTGCAACCGCTCGCGTCCTGTCGGCGTGTTCATCACGCTGAGCAGCGCGTCGGGATGCGTGTGGTCGACGAACGTGAACGGGATGAGCGCATGCAGGATCGCCTCGACCGACGGGTTCGGCGCCTGCGGGTCGATCGTCGCCACCCGGAGCTGGCGCGCCATCTCCGTGTCGGAGAGCGTGTCGAGCGTCGCCAGGGCGAGTAGGTCGTCGAGCCGCGTCGGCGCGAAGCCCGCCTCGGTGATCGTCTCCAGGTCGAAACCGCTGCCCTTGACGTACAGCAGCCGAAGGGGGTGGCCGAGGGCGTCGCGACCCTCGGTCTTGACCGACGTGTTGCCGCCACCGTGGAGCACCAACGAGGGATCGCTGCCGAGCAGCCGGGACGTGTAGACCCGCCGGCCGAGGTCGTCGGAGAAGGCTGCGGCGTCGCTGTCGTTCCAGAGGCTGCGCATCGTCTCGGGGCTCACTGTACGTCGCTCGCCTTCAGGCGAAAGAGGTCCTAGACCAAGGGGTGGAGGTGGCTGGCCCTTGGCGAGTGCCTAGCCCTGGAGGCCGTACCTACACTGACTCAGGTGGATCTCAGGGACTACTACGACGACCACTGGACCCACGTTCCGGAGGGGGGCGTCGATTTCACGCGCCTGCAGTTCGTGATCGACGCGCTCGAGCCGGGAGAGCGGGTGCTCGACTCCGGGTGCGGCCCCGGGTTCCTCGCGGGGATGCTGCAAGACCACGGCTGCGACGTCACCTGCATCGACGTCTCGCGCGTCGGGCCGGAACGGACGCGCGCCCGCGGCGTCGAGAACGCCCGCCAGGTCGACCTCGATACGGAGCCGGCGCCGTTCGAAGACGGCTCGTTCGACACCGTGATCGCGAACTCGAACCTCGAGCATCTCTTCTACATGCACCGCCACATCGCCGAGCTCTCGAGGCTTGTGCGCCCGGGCGGCAAGTTCATCTGGCTGGTGCCCAACATCGGGCACTGGCGCTACCGGCTCTGGCTGCTCTTCGGCCGCTTCCCGTACATCCCGGAGAGCCCGACCGACGAGTACCACATCCGCTACATGACGGCCTACGAGGGCCGCAAGCTGCTGCGCGACGCCGGGTTGACCCAGATCAGGCTGCGTGGGCACGCAGGCACCTGGGTAAGGGGCCTGTATCCGCGCCTGCTCGTCAACAAGCACACGAAACGCTTCTTCGACCCGCCGTACGAGGCGCTCACGCGTTTCAGGCCGTCGTTTTTTGCTCGCTATCTTTGTTTCTACGCAATAAAGCCGTCCTAGGGGGAGAGGCCTGATGAGACGAGAGACACTGACCGACCCGAAGCGGTTGCGCAAACGGCTTCGTCAGAAGAGCAACATGGCTGCGAAGTACGTCTCCTACGAGCTGGAGATGGAATCCGCGCCGACGTTCCCTGACCGGGTCTACGTCGAGTCGACCAACGTTTGCAACCTCGACTGCATCATGTGCCCGACCGGGCTGCACATCGACACGCGGCCGAAGGGGTACATGGAGTGGGATCTCTACACCCAGATCATCGACGAGATCGCTCCCTTCGCCGAGGCCGTCGTCCTGCACTCCTGGGGCGAGCCGCTGTTGCACAAGCGGATCCTCGACATGATCCACTACGCGAAGGACCGCGACCTCTGGGTCGAGACGTCGACGAACGCGACGCGCCTCGACGAGGAGACGGCGCGCAAGCTGATCGACTCGGGGCTCGACCGTGTGTACCTGAGCATGGACGGCCTGACGAAGGAGACCTACGAGAAGGTCCGCGTCAAGGGCAAGTTCGAGGTCGTGCGCGGGAACATCGAGCGCTTCCTCGACCTGAAGCACGAGCTCGGCTCGCCGATCGAGGCCGACATCCAGATCGTGCGCCTCTCGGAGACCGACGCCGAGGTGGAGGAGTTCGTCAAGCAGTGGAAGGGGAGCTACGCCGATCTGATCAACATCAAGGAGCTCGACACGTGGGGTGGCCAGATCGACGAGGTGAGCTCGCTCGCCGTCGAAGAGGACCCCGACGATCCGAACGTCAACCGCAAGCCGTGCCCGAACCTCTGGTACCACGCGCACATCCACTGGGACGGGGTGCTCGTCTCGTGCTCGCGCGACTACGACGCCGTGACGCCGCTCGGCAACGTCAAGAACGGCGGCGTCCTGAAGACGTGGCACGGCGCGCGCATGAAGATGATGCGGCGCTGGCACACGGAGGGGAACTTCTGCGCCACGCAGTGCGTGGACTGCACCGAGTGGTCGTGGTGGAACCCGGCGCCGTTCGGCGGCGGCGGCACCGGCGGCAAGACCGAGAAGGTGCGCACCGAGGAGTCGATGCACGAGGAGCGCGAGCAGCCCAAGCTGTTGCCCGTGCTGAACAACATGTCGCGTCCCGCCACGGCCCCGGACGCGGCATGACGACGCCCGATCTCGGCCGGTTCGCGCCGGAAGCCGAACTGCTCGTCAGCCAGGGCGCCGACCTGAAGAAGTTCAAGCGTTTCCACCGCCTCGGTGAGCCGTGCCTGCTCTTCGTCGGGCCGTACACCCGGGACGGTGGCCTCGACCTCGCGGTCGAGGCAACGCACCGGTTGAAGGAGACGTTCGCCGACGTCCGGCTGGCAGCGATTCCCGCCGGGCCGGTCGATCAGAAGTACCTCGACGCCTGCGAGATGCGCGCGCTCGGCCTCGGCCACCGCGGGATCATCGAGTGGACGGTTGCCAATGAGGAGCTTCCCTTCTGGTACGCGACCGCAACGGCCGTCTGCGCTCCGTGGCGTTCCCCGGTCGGCGACGCAAGCGCGGCGCTGCGCGCGGCTGCCGCCGGGCGTCCGTTCATCGGGAGCGACATCGCCCCGTTCAGCTCCGAGCTCGCCGGCGATGCCGACCGGGCGACGCTCGTGCCGGTCGGTGACGTCGACGCCCTGGTCGTCGCGGCGATGTCGATCTTCGAGGTAGCGGTCGCAGCCAAGGCCGAGGCGATCGCGGCGGCGAAGGCCCGGATCGCCCGGGCGCGCACTCGGCCCGAGCTCGCCGTCGAGTCAGGCCAGGCAGTCCCCAGTCAGTAGGACAACCAGTCCTGTCTGAGCGCGGAGAGGGCGCGACCAGGGTCCGCGCCCTCGTGCTCCAGGGAGACCCAGCCGTCGTAACCGATCTGCTCGAGGTGCGCCCTGAGTGGCGCGACGGCGAGCGCGCCGTCGCCCGGGAAGACCGCCGGCGGGCGGCCCTGCCACCGCTTTCGCAGCTTGCGGCCGAGCAGCCGCTCCGTGAGCGTTCGGAGGTGGGCCTCTTTGAGATGCACATGCACGAGTCGCGCCCCGAGCCGGTCGACCGCCTGCGCCGGCTCTTCGCCAGCCATGAGCGCGTGGCCGGTGTCGAGACACGCGCCCGCCGAGGGGACGTCGCCGAGCGCCCCGAGCACGTCAGTGGACGTCGCAAGCGGCTGGTCCCAGTGGTTCTCGACGGCGACCTGCAACTCGTCCGGGACGATGCGAGCGAGCTCCGAGACGAGCCGGGGCGCGGCACAGCTGACGACCGTCGGCGCCCCGACAGCCTGCGCGAGCGCGGCGGCACGCAGGGGTGTGTCGTCGCCGGCGTGGTAGTAGCCGCCGGCGCTGACGGCGCAGGCTCGCAACCCGCTGCGCTCGACCGCGACTGCCGCGGCCTCCGCGCCGCCGGTCGCATGGCCGAGCCACACCTCGGCGTCGGTGAACCCGAGCTCCGCGAGCTCCGTCAACGCTGCGTCGAGCGTCAGCAGGCGAAACGCGTACGTGTGGCCGGCAAGACGCATCCCTCCGTCAGGGACGGAGATCCCGCTGCCGGCGCTCCTGCTCGGCCTCGCCCTGCTTCCGCCAGTCCCGGTGCCTGCCGCGACCGGTCAGGCGCGTCAGGACCACCATCGCCCCACGCAGGACGGCGGCCAGGCCGTTGGTCGTGTTCCGCTCGAGCGAGGTCAGGAGGCGTACGAAGCTCACGTCAGCCATCGTACTGGGCTGATGGCGGCGACTGACGACCACCGCGCGGCGATCTCGAGCCTGTCGCGCGAGACGATGAACCCGTACCTCTCGAAGCTCTACGAGGCGCTCGAGGCGGAAGGGCTGCCCCGCGGGCCGGACGCGGAGCTGACGAGGCGGTGGCTGCTCGACCATCGCTCGCGCGTGCGCTGGTTGCACGCGCACTGGCCCGAGTCGCTGTACCGCTGGCACCGCGGCCCCCGCCGCCTGCGCCGGCAGCTCTCGTGGCTGAAGCTCGGGCTCTTCGCGCTGCGGCTGCGCTTCGCGCGTGCGCTCGGCTACCGGTTCGTCTGGACGGTGCACCAGGTCTACCCGCACGACTCGAACCACCTGTCACTCGACCGGGCAGGCGTAAGAGCGCTTGCGTCCGCCGCGGACGCGCTGATCGCCCACGACGAGCTGACGGCGGGGATCGCCCGCCGCGAGCTCGGGCACGGCGCGCCGCCCGTCACTGTCGTGCCGCACGGTTCGTACGCCGGCGTGTATCCGCCGGGACGGGCGCGCACAGAGGTCCGGTCGGAGCTCGGCCTCGCCGATACGGACGTGGTGCTGCTGTGCTTCGGCGAGCTGCGCGGCGACTCGGACGTCGAGCTGCTGCTCGACGCGTTCCGCGCGACCGACCTGTCGGCGCTCCGGCTCGTGCTCGCCGGCAACGTCAAGGTCCCGGCCGTCGCGGCGGCGATCGAGCGAGCGCGTCGCGCCGACGCGCGCATCGTGCAGCTGCCGGGCTTCGTCCGCTTCGAGCGCGTCGGCGAGCTCTACGCCGCCGCCGACGCAGCCGTCATGCCGCGCGGGAACGGCGGTACCTCGGGGTCGCTGATCCTGGCGCTGTCGCTCGCGACGCCCGTGGTCGCGGCCGACACGCCGACCTACCGCGAGATCACCGGCGACGGCGCGGCCGCGTGGCTCTTCGAGCCCGGCAACCTCGCATCGCTGTCTGCGGCACTCGCGGAGGCCGCACGGTCGCCCGAGGAGCGCGCCGTGAAGAGCGCTGCGGCGGCCGAGGCCGCCGCGAGGCTCGACTGGGCGGAGAGCGCTCGCCGGATCGTCGGCGCGCTCGAGGCAGGACGTCGATGACGGACGAGCGCACGTCGCACGACGAGCTCGACACGAAGATCATGCGTGGGTCGGCGTGGGCGGCCTTCGGCTACGGCGGCACGAACGTGCTCTCGCTGGTGACGACGATCGTGCTCGCGCGGCTGCTCGTTCCGGCCGACTTCGGGCTCGTCTCGCTCACGCTGACGCTGCTCGCGGTCGCGCACCTGGCGCAGGAGTCGGGGCTGGGCGCCGCCTTGATCGTGCACAAGCGCGACCTGCGCCGGGCTGCGGCGTCCGTGCTCGTGTTCTCGCCGTTCATCGGTCTCGCGATGTACTCGGCGATCTTCCTGCTGGCGCCGCTGCTCGCCGACGCCTTCCACGCGCCGCGGCTGACGAGCGTGCTGCGGGTGACGGCGCTCGTCGTGCCGCTCCGCGGCCTCGCGATCATGCCCCAGGCACTGCTGCAGCGCGCGATGCTGTTCGCGCCCGTCGCGGGGATGGAGATCGCCGGTGGCGTCGTGCAGGCCGCGACAGCGATCGCGATGGCCGCAGCGGGAGCGGGCGTCTGGAGCCTGGTCGCCGGCCAGGTCGGAGCCGCGGCCGCGCAGCTCGTGGTCGCGTGGTGGTTCACGCCGATCCGCCCGTCGCCGCGCGAGGCCGACTGGACGACGCTCCGGGAGCTCGCGCGCTTCGGTCGCAACGTCGGCGCCGCCAACATCATCAACTACGGCAACTCGACCGCCGAGGGCGTGGTGATCGGGCGGGTGCTCGGGACCAAGCCGCTCGGCTTCTACACCGTCGCGAGCCGGCTCGCGCAGATGCCGGTCACCGTGCTCGGGAACATCCTCGGCCGCGGCGTCTACGCGGCGATGGCGCACATCAACGACGACATCGAGGGCGTGAAGCGCATCTGGCTGACGAACCTGCAGCGGCTCGCGCTGCTGTCGGTGCCGTCGTCGATCGGGATCGTGTTCGTCGCGCGGCCGCTCGTCGACGTCCTGCTCGGCGGAACGTGGAAGTCGGCGATCGTCCCCCTGCAGATCCTGACGCTGAACGGGATCGTGCGCACGTTCTCGGCAACATCCGGTGAGGTGTTCCAGGCGCTGCATCGGGCGCGCTACCGGGTCTACGTCGAGCTGGCGCACCTCGTGCTGATCGTGCCCGCACTCGTGATCGGTGCGAAGGTCGACGGGATCGTCGGCGTCGCGACGGCGGTCGTGCTCGTCAACCTCGCGACCGGTTTGCCCGTGCTCGTGGTGCTGATGCGCATGCTCCGGGTCTCCCTGCGCGAGCTGATCATCGCCATCGGCAGGCCGGCGATCGGCTGGGGGCTGATGACGGCCGCGCTCCTGCTGGTGCTGCCCGTCTCCAGGGACCTGAGGCCGATCGCGGCGCTCGCCGTGCTCGTCGCCGTCGGCGGCGGGCTCTACGCCGCGGGGATCGCGCTCTTCGCGCGCGACCTCGTGCGCACGATGTGGCTGAGCCTGCGCGGCACGTCGGTCTCGAGTTAGAGCAGCTTCGAGACGACCAGCGACGGGACACGGTCGCGAGTGCCGCGGCCCTGCTCGGGCGGAGGCGACGTCTGCGGCTCGCGCGTGACCAGCTTGTCGATCGCCGCCACGGTCGTGGCGACGGCGGTGGGGGGCGGCGGCGGAGGCGTCACGCGCTCGGGATCGATGAAGAGACGGAACCAGCGCTCGACGACGTATGCGCGCCAGAGCTCAGCGGCTCGGTTGCCCCCGTCGCGGTGCTCGCGCAGTGCGGCGAGGAGCTTCGGCGGGTCGAAGTAGCCGCGGCGCGCGAAGCTCTCGGACGAGAACGTGCGCTCGAAATCGTCGCTCAGGAACCCTTCGCGCAGCCAGATCGCTTCGTCGGTGGTGAAGCCCTGCTTGCGCGCGCGGTCGACGACCTCGGACGGCACGACGTCACGCACCGCCTCGCGGAGCGCCCACTTCGAGTAGCCGTCGTGGAGCAGTTCCTCGCTGCGCAGCCCACGAGCCGCCTCGACGAAGCGGACGTCGAGGAACGGGTTGCGCGTTTCGAGCGAGAAGGTCATCGAGTTGCGGTCGGCGTGGTGGTTGTATGCGGGGAGCGGGGCGATCTCCAGCCCGTAGTCCTGGTGCGCGGCCAGGCTCGACGCCGGGATCGGCCGGTCGGTCACCGCCAGGCCGGGGGCGAGCCAGTCGGGACGGCCGCTCGTGCGCCGGTACGGAGCCAGGAGCAGCCGCACGACGTCCTTGGTCGACCGGAGGAGCGAGGTGCCGACCCGCCGCCGGCGCGCGAGCAGCTCGCGGCCGAACCGCACGAGGCGCCCGCGACGCAGGAGGGCGAGCAGCAGCGGCGGATAATGGAAGTGGTGGTAGCCGGACATGACCTCGTCGCCGCCCTGCCCGTCGAGCAACACGACGACGCCCGCGTTGCGGGCGAGCTCGTCGACCTTCCGCTGGCCGTAGACGCTCGGGCTGTGAAACGGCTCGTCCATGTGCCAGAGGAGCGAGTCGAGCTCGTCGACGAGCCCGGCGAACGCCGGCAGCACCTCGGCGTTGCGAGACCCGGTCGCGGCCGCGACCTGCTCCGCATAGCGGTGCTCATCCGTGGCGGGATCGCTCGAGCGCGCCGAGAAGGAGTGCGGCGCCTCGATCCCCTCGGCGCTCCGCAGCGACGACGCCACCGCGAGCACCGACGACGAGTCCATCCCGCCGGAGAGCGACGACGCCGACCGGCACGTCGCTGCGCAGGCGCAGCGCGACTGCCGAGTCGAAGAGCTCACGCGTGCGGCGGCCGAGCGGCTTCGATTCGTCCCTGGCCGGGCGCAACGTGTACCAGCGGACCGGCGCGGCGACCGGCTCGAACGGGCGGACCTGGAGGTAGCTGCCGGGCGGCAGCTGCATGACGCCTTCGAACATCGTCTCGGCGGTGTGGTCGGCGAGGCCGTAGGCGAGGAACTCGAGCACGCGCGGTGCGTTCGCGCGCCGTGGCACCGCGGCGTCGACGAGCAGACCCTTGATCTCGGAGGCGAAACGGAAGCGGCCGGCAGCCGTCGTGTAGTAGAGCGGCTTCACGCCGAAACGGTCGCGCGCGAGCAGCACCGTCGACGTGCGGCTGTCCCAGATCGCGAACGCGAACATCCCGTTCAGCCGGTCGAGCATCCCGGTGCCCCACTGCGCGTACGCGACGAGCAGCACCTCCGTGTCGGACTCGGTGTGGAACTCGCGGCCGAGCGCGCGCAGCTCGTCGCGCAGCTCGATGTAGTTGTAGATCTCGCCGTTGAACGTCAGCCAGAGCGAGCCGTCCGGGCTCGGCATCGGGCCGTGACCCGCCGGCGAGAGGTCGATGATCGACAGGCGCCGGTGGCCGAGCGTGACCGGCCCGTCGGCGACCATCCCGGCGTCGTCGGGGCCGCGGTGACGCAGCGCGTCCGTCATCGCGGCGACCTGGTCGGTGGCCGCGTCCAGGCCGTGGTCGAGGTCGACGCAGCCGGCGATCCCGCACATTACGAACGCTCTGAAACGATGCCGCTCCGCGTCACAATTCCACTGTATTTCCGCGGGCCTGCCGATGTCCTGACCGGAGGTTTAGCTCCGCGTCGCCCATCGGCGAGACGATGGTCAAGGCTGAGGCTGGTTCGGCCCGAACCAGCCCGGGACGCCTCTACACTGAGCCGCAGGTCATGACCGTTGCGGACGTATACCGGGCGCTCTGGCGCCGGCGGCTACTGATCGCGGTGCTGACGCTTGCGCTCGTCGCGGCAGACGCGTTCGTGACCGCGCAGCAGACGAAGCTGTACACCGCCTCGTCGCTGGTGCGCGTAGAGCAGAAGAGCACGACTGCCGCCGACCAGTTCGGCTCGCTGCAGACCGGTGCGCTGCTCGCGCGGACGTACGCGCTGATCGCCGAGTCGTCGACCGTTGCGGATCTCGTCAAGGCGCGACTCGGGCAGGGCGTTCCCTCCTCTGCGATCAAGATCCACGCGGCGCAGGTGAGCGACGTCGACCTGCTCAAGCTGTCGGCCACGAATGCCAGCCCTGAGCTTGCGTCCCGGATCGCGAACGCCGCGCCGGCCGCTCTGATCACCTTCGTCAAGCAGGGTGGCCCGTCGTCGCCTGACGTGATCACGACGATCGATCGTGCGTCGCCGCCCACGAGCCCGAGCTCGCCGAACACGAAACTCAACGTCGCGATCGGGTTCATCGTCGGCCTGATCCTGAACAGCGGGATCGTGCTGCTCGCCGCGGCGTTCGCCGATCGCATCGGCGGGGCCGAAGACCTCGAGGAGCTCACCGGCCTGCCGGTGATCGCGACCATCCCGTCACTCGCGCTCGGAGCGGTCCGCGAGATCGACCGCACCGCCGCGCCGGCCCCGGTCGCCGTGCTGAAACGCGAGCGAGAAGGCCCGATCCGAAAGGGCTCGAGTGGCTAGGCGCGCCGCCACACCTGCCCGGCCGTCGCTCATCGACTTCGCGTCACCGTCGGTCGAGGTGATGCGCGCGCTCCGTCTTGCGCTCCAGCTTCGCTCGCCGACGGACACCGGTTCGCGGGTGCTCGTCACCAGCGCCGAGCCCGGAGCGGGCAAATCGACGATCGCCGCGAACCTCGCCGTCGTCTCCGCGCTCGGCGGCTCGCGCGTGCTGCTCGTCGACGCCGACCTGCCACGGCCCGTCCAGCACAACATCTTCGGACTGCCGCGTGGCCCGGGGCTCGTCGACTACCTGGCCTCGGGTGGCGACCTCGATGCGTTCATCCAGTCAGGGCCGGCGAAGCTCGAGATCATGACGTCCGGTCGCGAGGTCTCGCGCATGGCGGAGGTCCTGTCATCTCCCCGCATGCACGAGCTGTTCGAGACGAGCACCGATCGCTACGACGCTGTGATCGTCGACACCGCGCCGGTGCTGGCGAGCGCCGACGCCGCCGCGATCGCGACGAGCGCCGGGCTCGAGGTGCTGTTCGTCGTCACACGCACGACACGCCGTCACGATGTGACGAAGGCGCTGCGGCGCCTCGAGCTCGTGCAGGCCCGGATCGCCGGGCTGGTGCTGAACCGGGAAGGACAGCAGGACACGTACGGCTACGGGGCCTGAGATGCAGATCTCGCGGGTGTCGCCGGATACGGCGGTCTACGCGACCTGCGCGTTCTTGACGGCCCTCGCGGCGCTCGTCACGTACAGGATGGGTCCGGGCGCGGCGATCGCGTTCGCGTTGGTCCCCTTGTTCGCACTCGGCGCCGCGCTGCTGCTCGGCTCGGGGCGCATCGCGCTGTACGCGCTCGCGTTCGTCTTGCCGCTGTCGGGGATCAAGGCCCTCACGGATCCTCTGCCGTTCGGCGGCGCGAACATCCGCCTGCAGGACCTGCTCGTCCTGCTGGCGCTCGGATCGTGGGCGTTCGCGCTGCTGCTCGACAGCTCGCACGGGCGCGAGCGCACGAAAGTGCCGTGGACGCCGGTGCTCGGCTGGCCGCTCGTGGCCTTCGGGCTCTTCATCGTCATCCCCCTGTTACGAGGCCACTACGCCTACGGCGCAAGCCTCGTCGGACAGCCGCTGCGCCTGGTCGCGTACGCGGCGATCGCGGTTTCGCTCGTCGGCATGACGCCGGAGCGGATGTACCGCCTGCTCCTCTGGATCTTCTATCCGGGCGCGCTGATCAGCCTGCTCTGGGGCGCCTACTACGTCGCCACCGGCGGCTCCCAGAGCGCCTCCGTCGACCTCTCGACCGGAGGCAGCAGGCCGCTTGCGATCTCGACGAGCCTGTACTGCGCAGGCGCGCTGTTCCTCGCGCTCTTCACAGTCCGGAAGTCGCCGGGGCGGGCGGTCGCCCTGCCGCATCTCGGAATGGCGGGAATCGCCATGGTCGGTGTGATCCTCGGCTTCGGACGCGGGGTGTTTGCCGGCGTCGCCGTCGTGCTGCTCGTGCTGCTCGTCGTCTCCCCGGGTGTCCGCCGCGGGGTGCTGTTCGGACTGCCGCTCGCCGTGCCGTTCCTGATCCTGATCTCGGTGATCGTCCTGCACACCGCGCCGAACCTGATCTCGTCGTTCCAGCACCGGGTTTCGGCCTCGCCGTCGCAGGACGCGAACGTGATCTGGCGCAAGCGCGCCAACGCCGTGGTGCTCGACCAGGTCCGCGAGCAGCCGGTCTTCGGGGTCGGCTTCGGGCGCTCGTCGACCTTCTACTTCAACGTCAAGAACTCGAACGGTTTCCTCGTGCCGTTTCGCCAGGACATCGGACAGGACCCGCACAACGGCTTCCTGTTCCTGTTCGCAGGCGGAGGGATCCTGGCCCTCGGTTCGTACCTCACGCTGATCGGCGTGTTCGCGTTCGACGCGGTGCGCCGCTACCGGCGGAGCGAGACCGACACCGAGCGACTGCTGATCGCGTGGGCCGGCGCCACGCTCTTCGTCTTCCTCTTCGAGGCCGCGTCGGGGACGATGTTCGAGTTCCCGAGCGATCTGCTGCCGATCTGGGCGCTGATCGTGCTGCCGGCGGTCGTGCCCATGCGCAGTCGGCCAACCGACGCCTGGCGAAGACGCGCTCGTTAACCTCGGGCCGATGCGCATCCTGGCCGTCTCGATGAGCGCGCGCCCGCACGGGATCGGCGGGATGGAGGACCACCTCCACACCCTCACCGAGGAGCTCGCCCGGCGTGGCCACGAGGTGAGCGTGATCACCGCGCGCCACCCCGACGGAGTCGAGACCGAGACGGTCGACGGAGTCCGGTGGACGTACGTCGACAGCGCGCCCCACTGGCTCGACCCGGCGTGGGCGGTCGAGCTCGACCGCGCGGTGCGGGCGCAGCTCGCGGAGGGTGAGTTCGACGTCGTCCACAGCCAGTCCTCGAGTGCGCTGCCGCTGCTCTGGCGCCCGCCGCCCGGCCTGCCGCCGGTCGTGCTCTCGCTGCACGGCAACTACGTCTCGATCGTGCGCGCCGCCGTCCGGCATGCGGCCGGCGCGCCGAACGCCCGCTCGTTCGCGCGAGCGCTCCGCTCGATCGTCCAGGTCTCGCGCATGCACTTCGCCAAGGGAAACTGGCGTCTCTTCCGGGGCAGCGAGGCGTCGGTGCCGTCGCGGTCGCAGGTCAGCCCGTCGCGGTGGTCGCACCTGCTGCGTCACGGCCATGTGCACGTCGTCCGCAGCGGCGTCGATACCCGTGTGTTTCACCCGCGCGACCAGCGCGAGGCCCGCGAGTCGCTCGACATCCCGCTCGGGATGCCGGTCGCGCTCTACGCGGGCCGGCTCGACCACGGCAAGGGCCCGCAGGTTGCGATCGAGGCGCTCGCCCGGCTGGGCGACGTGCCCGACGCGCAGCTGATCCTCGTCGGCGAAGGCCCGCGCCGCGACGAGAACCGGGCGCTGGCTGAGCGCCTCGGGCTCGCAGGCCGGGTTCGGTTCGCCGGGCGTCGCTCGGCCGAGGACGTCGCTCGCTTCATGGCCGCCGCGGACGTCGTCGTGTTCCCGACGCTGCTCGCCGAGGCAGGCCCACTCGTCGTGGCGCAGGCGCTCGCCACGGGCACGCCGGTCGTGGCCTCGCGCATCGGCGCTGTCCCCGAGATGGTCGCCGACGGGGAGTCGGGCCTGCTCGTCAAGCCCGGCAAGCCCGGCGAGCTGGCCGACGCGCTGCGCCGGCTGTTCGGCGATCCCGATCTTCGCCGCCGGATGGGGGAGGCCGGTCGCCGCGCGGTGGAGGCCGAGATGACGGTCGAACGGATGGCAGACGCGATGACGGCGGTGTACGAGCGTGCCCGCCGCGACGGTGACGCACGGCCTGTATCGGTCAGCGGCCGGGAAGCTCCGGCAACGAATCCGGGAACGCGCGGCTGACCGCCTCCTTGAACGTCCGGCCGCGCGCGAACGCGTCGTCGTAGATCACCGACGGCGGCTGCACGCGCGTGCTGCGGCAGTTGAGCTTGGTCGGCTGCGCGCAGTAGCTGCGCCGGTACAGGCCGAGCAGCAGGTACGTGCCGGTTCCCGAACCGTCCGAGGTGAACTGGAAGGTGGGGATGTGCCCGATGCTGACGAGCCGGTGCAGCGTCTTCTCGCCGGCGACGCGGTGGTAGACCTCGATCACGCCGTCCTTCTTGCGCGACCAGTGGACGTGCATCACGAAGTCGTTCCAGCGCCCCTTCGCGAGCGTCGAGAGCAACGGAAACTCGTGGTCGAACGCGAACGCATTCCGCTTCACGTCGGTCATCCCGGTGTGGACGTCGAGCACGGCGGTGTCGGCTCGCGCGTTGAACGAGATGATCGGTGACGTGCCGAGCGGGGCGTGCCACTGCGCGAAGATGCCCCAGCCGTACGGCGGCTCCCAGTTCGTCGGGAACTGCGTCGACCACGCGTACCAGTAGTCATCCCCCTGGCGCTCGTGCGAGTGCCAGACGGCCTCGGTGTCCTCGTTCGCACCGAAGCGGCTGTAGCCCTGCTTGACCGTGAACCTCGCCGCGGTGCTGCCTTCGCGCACCGGTGACGTCACGAGCGAGAAGCTGTCGCCGAGCGGACGATCCTCCTCGTACTGCAGGCCCGTGAACTGCTGCCAGCCCGGCGGCTTCACCTCGAAGTTGGCGCCGAACGGCGTCTCGCCGGCCTGGATCTTCACGTGTGCCGGCGCGGGAGACTGGGCCGAGGTCAGCTGGATCGTCGAGATCTCCGTGGTCGGCGGGCTCGCCACCTCACTCGGTCCGCCGCCGGGCCACAGCCAGACGCCGAGCGCGATCCCAGCCACGAGCGCCCCCCCGAGCGCCGTGAAGCCCACGACACGCCTCCGGCCCCACCGCGTGGCGGCCGGGCCTCTGGCCCTTGCTCTCCCCACCGCGCCGACCGTAGCAACGATCGGCGCGCGGGCCGAAACCTCAGTCGCCGACGGCTTCCAGCAGTGCGGCCATGCCGCGCGCGAAGCTCGCGGAGGTGTACCGCTCACGGAACGCTTCCCGTGCGCGGGCCGAGTAGCCCGCGTACGTCTCGGCGCTCTCGGTGATCGCGCGCACACCCACCGCGAGCTCGGCGGCGCTGCCGTCTGCCATCAGGTAGCCGTCGACGCCGCTGCGGATCGTGTCGGGGATCGCACCCACCTTGGTGGCGACGACCGGCAGGCCGAACGCAAGCGCCTCCAGGATCGTCACGGGCTGGCCGTCCCACTGCGTGGGATGCAGGAGCACGTGCGCAGAACGGAACTGCGCCCACTTCGCGTCGTCGACGAGCAATCCGTGCACCCGGACCGCGTCTGCCAGGCCGTCACGCACTAGCTGCTCACGCACACGTGCCTCGAACGTCGGGCTCTCCCATTCGCCGACGAGCTGCAGGCGGCCGGGCTCACCCGCATCGCGGCGCTCCCGCATGAACTCGAGCAGCGTCAGGAGGCCCTTCGCCTCGGCGAGCTTGCCCACGTAGAGGAACGACGGCTCGTCGCCCAGGCGCCGCTCGACGTCCGTGCCGGGGGGCTCGTCGATGCCGTTCGAGACGACGACCACGTTGTCGAGGCCGTGACTGCGCACCGTCGTCGCAATGTGCTCGCCGAGCACGCGGATCGCCGAGAGACGCCGTAGCAGCGCCTTCGCGTAGCGGCCGACCGGCGCGTCGTCGCGCAGGAACTCGAAGTCCTCACCGGCCAGGTCGCCGACGACGCGGATGCGCAGCGCGAGGGCCGTGAGCAGCACGCCGCTGTTCCGGACGAACGAGCGTGCGTCCTTCGGGACGTCGATGTACACGACACGCGGCCGCGAGCGGAGCAGGCGCAGCGAGCTGACAGCGGCGAAGCGGAGCGCGAACAGGAGGTTCGCCCGCGACACCTTGCCCTGCGCGCCGCGCGCGTGCCGCGGCCGCCGGAAGGCGAGCAGCGCATATCTGCCGGCGAAGCAGCGCTCCAGCTGCGCGCCGATCATCTCGCCGCCACCGTAGGGCGGAGGCGTCCTCAGGATCAGGAGGATGTGAGGGTGCGTCGCGCGGCCGGCGCGGCGGCTCACGACAGGTCGTGGGCGAGCACGTCGACGATGCGCGCGCCTGCGCCGCCGTCCCAGAGCTCCGGCCGGCGCTCCTCCGAGGAGGACGCCGAGAAGGCCCTGCGCGCCTCCTCCACGATCAGGCGCGGGTCGGTGCCGACGACCGTGTTGGTGCCCTGCGTCACGGTCACCGGCCGCTCGGTCGACTCGCGGAGGGTCAGGCAGCGGACGCCGAGCACGGTCGTCTCCTCCTGGATGCCGCCGGAGTCGGTCAGCACGAGCCTGGGCGTCTGCGATCAGCCCGACGAAGTCCAGGTAGCCGAGCGGGCTCGGCTGCGATGAAGCGCGGCTCGGCGTCGACGACCGCGGCAGGTCCGTACTCCTCGAGGCGCTGCCGCGTCCGCGGGTGAACCGGGAAGACGACCGGCATGCTCGCGGCTCAGCTCGAGCGCAGCGCCTCGAGCACGCGCTCGCAGCGGCCCGGCTCGTCGACGTTGTCCGGGCGATGCAGGGTGAGCACGCGTACGGCGTGCCGCTCGAGCGCCGAACCGCGCGGGGGCGCCCCGTTCGCCGTGCGGCGTCGACGGAACCGCAGCAGCGTGTCGATCATCGTGTTGCCGACGAAGTGGATTCGCTCGGCCGGGATCCCCTCGCCGGCGAGGTTCTCGTCGGCGTCGCGGCTGGTCGTGAACAGGTAGGTCGAGAGGTGGTCGGTCAGACGCGCCGGTTGATCTCCTCGGGCATCCACGGGTCGTAGCAGCGCAGGCCGGCCTCGACGTGCGCGACCGGGTAGTGCTCCTTGACCGCGACGAGCGCGCACGCGAGCGTCGAGTTGACGTCGCCGACGACGACCACGACGCGACGGGCCGGATGCGCAGCAGCTCGCGCCTCGAACTCGAGCATGATCGCGCGCCGTCTGCGCGGCGTGGCTGCCGGAGCCGACGCCCAGCGAGACGTCGGGCTCGGCAGCTCGAGCTCCTCGAAGAAGATGCGCGAGAGCTCGGCGTCGTAGTGCTGGCCGGTGTGCAGCAGGGTGCGTCGAGGCCGCGGCCCGGCGCGCCGCGGGAGGATCGAGGCCGCCTTCATGAAGTTCGGGCGCGCGCCGACGACCACGAGGAGATCGCTCGTTCTTGCCACCCCGGTCGTGTCGGCAGCGGGCCGCTCGTTCATGAGAGGTACATCAGGTCGCGGAGGAAGGGGAGCCCGGTGCTTTGCGCGGCGACGACATTGAGGGAGGCATTGTCGGGCATCCCGAGCACGCGAAGCCGGAAGGGATCGGTGGCCGGGTCGTTCCAGCCCGTCTCGATCGTACGCGCGGACTGGAAGCCGGCGGCTCGGACGAGGTCGAGCTCGCGCGCGCCGTAGCGGCCGTTCGGATACGCGAACGCGGTGCTCGGCCTGCCCGTCAGGCGTTCCACGTCGGCCTTCGAGCCCTCGATCTCGGCGGCTGCCTCGGCGTCGTCGCACATCGTCAGGATCGGGTGCAGCCGCGTGTGCGCCTCGAAGGTGACGCGGCCGGCGAACGCGTCGATCTGCGCCGCCGACAGCGCCTGCGGCTCCTCGTCGTACTCCCGCTCCGGTGTCCACCCGGCCAGCTCCTCGAGCCGAGCGAGGCGTTCCGGCTCCGGCACGTGCATCAGGCGGTCGCGCTCCCTCGCCGGCAACTCGTCGAGCGTCCACCAGTAGCGCCGCGCCGTCCCGACGATGCCGGTGCAGATGAAGATCGTCGGGTGAGCGCCGTAGCGCTCCAGGAGCGGCACCAGGTCAGCGTTCCCGGCGTGACCGTCGTCGAACGTCACCGCCAGGCTTCGTGCCGGCAGATCCGTCCAGTCGCCCGTGCGCACCGCGTCCGCGACCCGGGCGTAGGGCACGAACTGGTGGCGCTCGGCGAGATACGCCAGGTGCCGTTCGAGCGTCTCGGCGTCGGGGTTGTGGTACAGCAGGATGCCGGCGCGCCGTGAGGCGCCGAGCCGGCGCGTCGCGCCCGGCAGGCCGCCGGCGCGCACAGCTAGGCCGGTCGCCTCCCTGGCTCGCGCGACGGCGCCGTCGCGTGTCGCCTTCAGGTCGATCGGCGCGTGCCGGTCGAGCGCCTTGACGGTGCGGACGACGACGCCCTTGCGCGGGGGCGGCGGCCCACCGGCGGCTGCCGCCTCGAGCTCGTGCTCCCAGACGGGGGTCGCGGCCTCCCAGGAGTGCCGCTCGAGCGCCAGCGCGCGGCAGCGCTCGCGCAGCTCGGGCGTCAGCAGCGAGAGCCCCGCGCGGATCGCGTCGTCGAGGTCGGCGGCGGTGGTGCCGGCGGCGAGCAGGCGCTCGTCGAGTGGGGCGAGGAGCTCCGGCGTCGCGCCCGCGGGTGAGCCGACCACGGGCGTGCCGCAGGCGAGCGCCTCGATCGTGGCCATCCCGAAGCCCTCGTACGCGAGCGTCGGCAGCACGAACAGATCGGCGGCCCGGTACCAGTCGATCAGCTCCTCGTCGCTGATGCGGCCGAGCAGCCGCACCCGGCCGCGCGGGTCGCTGCCGGCCCGGCGCGCCTCGAGGCGCTCGCGCAGCGGTCCCGCGCCGGCGATCGCGACGCGAAGGCGCGGGAGGTCGGCGAGCAGCGCCGCGGCGTCGATCAGCTCCTCGAGCCCCATGCGAGGGACGAGCCGTCGCGCCGTGAAGAGCACCGTCTCGTCCGGCTCGATGCCGAGCCGCTGTCGCGCCGCGCCGCGGTCGCCGGGTGCGAAGACGGTCGTGTCGACCGCGCCGGGCACGAGCGTCGCCCGTACTGCCGCCTCGGGGTTGCGCTGCGCCAGCAGGCCGCGCGTGAACTCGCTGAGGAGCAGGATCCTCGACGCTCCGTCGAGACTGCGTCGCTCGCGCGCCGCGAGCATCGCCTTCAGCCCGTAGCCGGCGATCCGCTCCCGGCCGAGCCCGACCCGCTGCTGCAGGAACTCCAGCTCGAGCACCGCGCTCGCGTGGAAGAAGGTGACGAGCGGGGCGCCGAGGCCGGCGGCGAGCAGCCCTGAGGCGGTGGTCGAGTTGTGGCCGAGCAGCACGTCGAAGCCGCCGCCGGCGGCGCGTGCCGCGCGCGCGGTGTCGATCGGGTCGCTGAACGTCTGCGGCATGCGGCCGCGGCGAAGCGCCGGCACGACGCGCAGCCTGTCGCGGTCGAGCGGGTCGGCGGTCGCGGGTGCGATCACCGTCACGTCGTGCCCTCGGGCCGCGAGCTGCTCCGCGCTCTCGGTTGCGAGGCGCGCGACGCCGCCGCGGACGGACGGGAACCACTGGTCGGTCGCGATCAGGATGCGCAGGCTCACGAGCGCTCGACCATCTCCGCGACGAGGTGCGCGACGAGCTCGCGACCCCGTGGGAACGCCGGCGCGAGCGGACCCGCCGGTGCGAACACGATCGGGTCGAGGTCGGTCGCGTGCTGCACGAGGTGGAGGCGCCCTGCAGCCTCGAGGTAGCGGTCGACGGCCCCGAGCTCGCTGCGAAAGATGCTGTACGCCGGGATGCCGAGGTACGCGGCCTCGCGCAGCATCGTCCCGCCCGACGACATGACCGCGTCGACCGCAGCGAGCAGCGAGACGAACGGCACGGGGTCGTGCAGGACGATCGGCTGCTGCGCCCAGTCGTACGCGTCGACGTACCTCGCCTGATGCGCGTACCTCGGCGTCAGCACGAGCTGCACGTCTGCCCGAGCCGCGAGCCGCTCGAGGAGCGCGCCGGCGAGATCGCCCGACGCGGGGTCGTAGTAGTGCGCGCGCTCGGCGGGCGGGCGGAAGAGCAGACGCGGCGTGCCGGCGGCCGCGCCTGCGAAGTCGAAGGGGACGATGGCGTCGAGCTCGACGTCGGCGAACGTGATGCTCTCCTTCAGGCCCGCGTACCCGATCAGCCGGTTCCGGCTGAAGCCCTTCTGCACGAACACCTCGGCGCCGATCGCGTCGGGAAAGACGACGTACGAGCCGGTGCGGCGCGGTACGGTCAGGTCGACGTGCTCGTAGTCGATGAAGGTGAATACGGGCTTGCCGAAGCGGCGGCCGGCCAGCGCGGCGGCACGTGACGCAGTCACAACGAGATCGGGGCGTGTGTCACGCGTGAAGAGCCTCGTCAGCGCGCGTGCACGCCGGAGCGCGGCGGTCGCCTTCCGGGCGCGCCCTGCGCCCGCCTCGCCGCCGACGACGTGGTGCTCGACGCCGCGCTCGCGGAGCAGCTGCAGGGTGATCCCGTAGTCGCGCGCAGTGACGACCGCCGTGTGGCCGGCAGCAGTGAACGCCCCGGCGAACGGCAGGAGGTACTGCACCTGCGGCGGGTTGTCGATGTCGATCCAGACCTTCATGCGCGCTCCGCGAGCTCGAGGCGGGCCAGGCCGCAGAACATCCAGGCGGTCGACCAGCGCATGTACGGAATGTGATTCGCGTAGCGCCGATGCAGCTGGAACGCGAACGCACCATCCGGGCGCTGCAGGTGGTCGAGCGTCCAGCGCGCGACGCTGCGCGCGGTCGCGACGTCGCCGAAGCGGCACAGCGTCAGCAGTGACTGCGCGGCCGCCGTCGCGTCGACCGGATAGCGGTCGCGGTCGAAGTAGCGCGGGCACGGTGTCGTCGTCGAAGAAGTTGTCCCGGTAGTACCGCCACCCGCGCTCGGTCGTGTCGGCGAACGAGGTGTCGCCCGTGCGGGCCTGGTACTCGTGCAGGCTGTCCAGCACGTAGCCGGTGTGGAAGTTGTCGCTCCAGCTGCGCGGATCGTCGGCGGCGTACGGCCACGCCCCGCTTGGCAGCTGGTTCGCCGCGACGAAGCCGAGCGACGCGTGCGCCGTCTGCAGGAGCTCGGGACGGTCGGCGAGCGACGCGACCTGCGCGCAGAGCCGCGCACCCTTCGCAGTCGCGTTCAGGACGGGCTGGTGGTCGAGCGGCGAGTACGACCAGCAGAAGGTGCCGTCCGGGCCCGGGATCCGGTTCAGGTCGTGCGTGACGAACTCGACGGCGCTGACGCAGAGCGGCAGCGCCTCGCCGATGCCCAGCGCCTCGTGAGCGGCGATCAGCGCATTCGTGACGAAGCTCGTGGCGACGATCGTCGGCGTGAACGCCGGGAAATGGTCGAAGCGCGTCTGCCAGTCGAAGTCGTAGCCCCAGCACGCGCCGCTGTAGCCGGGCGACGACAGCCGCGTCAGCTCGGCGACGAGTCCGTCGGCTGCGGCCCGGTAGCGCTCGGCGTCGTCGGGCCGCGCCTCGGCGAGGTACGCGTACGCCTGCAGCGCCAGTGCGAGTGTGACCGGGTTGTAGCCCTTCCTGATCCCGAGCAGCGGCCGGACGTTGACCGGCAGCCGCTTCAGCGCCTGCTGGGCGGCGAGCCTGACGAGCTTGTTCGTCCGCAGGACCGGCAGGCGGAAGAGCGGCGAGGAGAGCGCGTCGTACGGGTCGTAGCCGCGATAGCCGTCGGCGACGATCCGAGCCTCGGTGCTGTCGATGCCACGCCGCAGCGCGTCCTCGCCCTGGGAGGCGCTCGCGCTCAGCGTGGCGCCCTGGGGCCTCGAGTCCGCACAGCGCCCGCATTGTAGACGTGCCTCCGGTGGCTTCCCACCGAGCTCGTCGCTCGTCCTGCGACTATAAGAAGCGGGATGATCGACCTGCATTCGCACGTCTTGCCGGGCCTTGACGACGGCGCTGCCGACCTCGAGCAGGCGCTCGACATCTGCCGCGCCGCGGCCGCCGACGGGATCGAGGTGATCGCGGGCACGCCGCACGTTCGTGGCTCCGACTATCCGACGACGCCGGCCGCGATGGAGGCGGCACTCGCCGAGCTCCAGGCCGCGGCGTCGGGCATCGTCGAGGTCGTCGGCGGCGGCGAGCTCGACGTAGGGGAGCTCGAGCGGCCGCGCGAGGAGCTCGCGCGGTTCGCGCTCGCCGGCAACCCGAACTACCTGCTGGTCGAAACGCCGTACCACGGGTGGCCGCTCGACATGGCCGATCGCCTCTTCCGGCTGGTCGCCCATGGGATCACGCCGGTGCTCGCGCATCCGGAGCGGAACTTCGACGTCCAGTCTCGGCCGGGCCTGCTCGAGGGGATCGTCGCGAGCGGCACGCTCGTGCAGCTGACGGCGTCGTCAGTGGACGGCCGGGGCGGCCGGCGGGCCCGGGATTGCGCGGCGGAGCTGCTGAAGCGGGAGTTCGTGCATCTGATCGCGAGCGACGCGCACGCGCCGACGGTGCGTGCGATCGGGATGGCCGACGCGGCCCGCGCGGTCGGGGACGCCGGCCTCGCACGCTGGCTGACCCACGACGTCCCCCGCGCGATCCTCGACGACACGGCCCTTCCCGAGCGGCCCCGGCGCACGGGCCTCGGCGCGCTGCTGCGACGGATCGTTCCGGCATGACCAGCTACCGTCCCAGCGTCATGAACGTCCCCTTCCTCGACCTCTGGCGCTCGCACGAGCAGCTCGCGGGACCGCTCGGCGCTGAGTTCACGTCGCTGATCGAGCGGGGCGCATTCGTCAACGGCGCCGAGGTGGCCGAGTTCGAGGCGGCGTTCGCGGACTACTGCGGCACGACCCTTTGCGCCGGCGTCTCGAACGGGCTCGACGGCCTGCGGCTCGCGTTGCTCGCCGCCGGCTCGACAGCGGCCAGGAGGTGATCGTGCCGGCGCACACGTTCATCGCCACCGTCGAGGCGGTGACGCAAGCAGGTGCGACGCCGGTGCTCGTCGATGTGGACGAGGACGACTTCAACCTCGACCCGGCCCTCGCGGCGGCAGCGATCACCGACCGCACCGCGGCGCTCATGCCCGTGCATCTCTACGGGCAGCTCGCCGACGTCGAGGCGATCGGGGCGCTCGCGCGCGAGCACGGCCTGCCGATCATCGAGGACGCCTGTCAGGCGCACGGTGCCTCACGCGACGGTGTACGAGCGGGCACGATGGGCGTCGCCGCCGGCTTCAGCTTCTACCCGGGGAAGAACCTGGGCGCGATGGGGGACGCAGGCGCGGTCGTCACCGACGACGCGGAGCTCCACGGGCGGATCCGCGCGCTCCGCGAGCACGGGCAGCGAGAGAAGTACCACCACGCGCTGTCGGGCTACACGGCGCGCCTCGACACGCTGCAGGCGATCGTGCTCCTGCGCAAACTGCCGCACCTCGACGGCTGGAACGACGAGCGCCGCGCCGTCGCCGCCTCGTATACGCGCGAGCTCGACGGCGTCGGCGACCTGAGGCTCCCGCACGTGCCGGCGGGGAGCGAGCCCGTGTGGCACCTGTACGTCGTCCGCACCGAGAGCCCCACCGGCCTCGGCGAGCATCTCGCGTCGCGCGGCGTCGGCACCGGGCGGCATTACCCGGAGCCGATTCATCTCTCCGAGGCGTACCGGAGCCTGGGCTACGCGCGCGGTGACTTCCCCGTCACGGAGCGGATCGCGGAGTCGGTTCTCTCCCTGCCGATCTTCCCGGGCATGACCGGCGAGGAGGTCGAGACGGTCGTCGACGCGG
Organism: uncultured Actinomycetes bacterium; assembly: GCA_963819535.1. Taxonomy (GTDB): domain Bacteria; phylum Actinomycetota; class Thermoleophilia; order Gaiellales; family Gaiellaceae; genus PALSA-600. The sequence goes on from CAWFWL010000001.1 coordinate 1,003,252, forward strand.
TCAAGGGGTACTTCGATCGCTGACGCGCCCGTGAACGACGCACCGTTCCGGCTGCTGGTCGACTCCGAGCTGGGCGAGAACGTCGTCATCCGCTCGTTCACGAACATCTACGGCTGCCGCATCGGCGACAACACGACGATCGGCACGTTCGTCGAGATCCAGCGCGGCGCGGCCGTCGGCGCCAGCTGCAAGGTCCAGAGCCACACCTTCATCTGCGAGGGAGTGACGATCGAGGACGAGGTGTTCGTCGGGCACGGCGTGATGTTCATCAACGACAAGCGCCCGCGCGCGACCACCGACTCCGGCGACGCTGCAGTCGGCGGACGACTGGACGCTCGTCCCGACGGTCGTTGCGCGCCGGGCGTCGATCGGCTCCGGCGCGGTGATCCTCGGCGGCGTCCGGATCGGCGAGGGCGCCCTGATCGGCGCGGGTGCCGTCGTCACGCGTGACGTGCCCGACGGGGCGGTCGTCGCGGGCGTGCCGGCGCGCGAGCGCGCCGCGGCTCAGGCGCGCGCCGGCTCCCAGTAGACCTCGAGGCCGAGCCCCGCCCGGTCGATGAAGTCGCCGAACGTCGCGCGCAGCTGCTCGAGCTGCGTCGAGTAGCACCGGACGGATTCGATCTTGTCCGCCACGAGCGCGTCGTCGAGCTGACGGCGGTGCTCGGTGTAGCCGCGTGGGTCGATGTCGCGCGGCAGGGCGAAGCCCCCGGTACGCGGGTTGAGTGCGTAGGGGAGATCGGCGTACAGCGTTGCGTCGGGGCGGACGGCAAGCACGGCGTCGCGGACGAACCGGTGGTCGGAGTAGCGCCGCCGCCGCAGCCAGTGTGGCCGCCGCATCGCCGAGAGCGCACACGGCCCGAGCACCGTCTCGACGCCGGCGACCTGCTCGCGGAGCGCCGCCTGCAGCGCCTCGGCCGTCGTCGCGGGGACAGCGCCCATCGTCACGTACTGCACGTCGTGGAAGTCGAGATGCACGAGCTGCGCCCCCGAGCGCGCGAGCGCCTCTCGATCCTCGATCCGCCGCTCGGCGATCCGCTCACGCGAGTCCGTCGAGCCGCCGCCCGCGTCCCAGTGCCCAAGCGTGCCGGGCGGCGGGAAGCCCGCGAAGACGGTGACGACCGTCACCGCCGGCGAGAGCGCGGCGTAGCACGACAGCACGGCGTCGTCGAGATGCGCCGAGATGATGATCGTGTCCGGCACGACCGGGAAGCTAGCTGCTACAGGCGCTAACGTTTCGCGACCCGATGCCGTACCAACCCGCCGACACGCCCGCGCTCTTCGAGCACAAGCTCGACCCCAAGCTCTTCACGAGCGACCGGCTCGACGAGCTCTGCCGCGAGGCGGACAAGCGCGGCAGCCTGAAGGTGCAGTTCGCCGATCCGGGTAGGCAGCGCTACGGCAACGACCCGATCTACGCCCGGCCCAGCTACCCGATCCTCGAGGATGCGATGCGCCGCCCGATCCAGTATCGGATCACCGCGGTCGATCTTTTCGGCGGCCCCGAGTACGCCGCGTGCCTCGAGCATGTGTTCGACGTCGCTGGCCCGGACCCGGCGCTCGGCCGTTTTCACCCCGAGACGGTCGTGCGTGTGTTCACACCGGGTGTGCTGGTGGCGCTGCACGGCGATCCCGACCTGAAGCTCGTGTCGACGATCGCCGGTGAGACGATCTGGTGGGCGCGGCCGCCCGAGGCGATGACGCAAGCCGAGCACGAGCAGTTGCTGCGCGGCAACTTCTTCCTCGAGTGGCGCGACTACGACGACACCGAGCTGCGCATCCCCGCCGGCCACGGCTGTTTCCTGCCGTCTCGCTGGGCCCACTGGCTGAGTCACCCGGGCGACGTCCCGGTCGTCAGCTTCGAGGTGGGGTTCTGGACGGCGGAGAGCATCCGTGCGCGCAAGGTCTACGACGTCAACTGGATGCTTCGTCGCGCAGGCCTGAAGCCGAAGGATCCCGGCGCCGGGCGTGACGACCTGAAGCGCAAGGTCTTCGACGGCATCAGCGCGATCACGCGCAGGGGCACGCAGTACAGAGGCATCTAGTTGGGCGGCGGACGCGCGGACGCGCTCGTCCTCGATCTCGATACGCGCGCAGGGTTGAGCATCGCGCGCAGCCTCGGCCGCAGCGGCTGCACCGTGTCCGTGGCGGCGCGGGACGGCAGCGCCTCGGGCCTGCGGACGCGCTACGCGATGCACCGCGCCGTGCTGCCCGATCCCGAGGTCGACTTCGAGGCGTATGCCTCGGCGCTCGTCGCCGCGCTGGCAGAGCAGCCCGCCGACGCCGCGATCGCGGTGATCGACTCGAGCGTCGAGGCGCTTCACCGGCATCGCGACGAGATCGGTCGTCTCACGGCGCCGGCGCTCGGTTCGAAGGCCGCGGTCGACGTCGCCCTCAGCAAGGAGCGGACACTCGAGGTCGCAGAGGGCCTCGGCCTGCCGACGCCCCGGTCGCTCGCCGTCTCGACGGCGGCCGAGCTCGACGCAGCGGTCGCCGAGATCGGCACGCCCTGTGTGCTGAAGCCGATCACGTCGTGGCGCGCCGTCGGCTCCGGGGGCGAGCGCGTGTCGCCGCAGTACGTGGCCGACCGGGCGGAGGGAGCGCGGCTCGGCGCGACGCTTGTTCGTCCCGGCGCACCCGTGCTCGTGCAGGAGCTGGCGGGCGGGACGCGGGAGACGATCAAGCTCTTCCGCGACCGCGGCCGTGTGCTCGCGCGGCTCGCGATGGTCGTCGACCGCGCGTGGCCGCCCCTCGGCGGCTCGTCGGTGATGCGACGAACGATTGCGCCGCCGAGCGACACGCTCGAGCTCGCGGAGCGCCTCGTGGCGGAGATCGAGCTCGACGGCTACTCCGAGGTCGAGTTTCGCCGGGACGCGCACAACCGGCCACTCTTGATGGAGATCAACCCGAGGCTCTCGCAGTCGGTCGAGCTGGCGAGCCGTGCGGGCGTCGACTTCCCCCGGATGCAGCTCGAATGGGCGCGCGGCGGCACGATCCCGCAGCCGGCGGCACCGATCGTCGGCCTGCGTGTCGGGTGGCTGGCGGGCGACCTGCGGCTGCTCGTCGGTGCGCTCGCCGGCTCACCGCCGCCGCGGCCGCGGGCCGGGGCAGTGATGCGTGCGATCGGCTCCGACTACCTGTTGCACCGCGCCCGGCTCGAAGGGCTCGACCTGCGTGACCCGCGGCCCGTGCTCGGCGCGGTCGGCTTCGCGGTGCGCGGGCTGGCGCGGCGTTCGTAGCGCCTGGGAGCGTGTCTGGTGAGAGGACCCTCGCCCAAGCGACGCCCGGTGGCGCACCCACCTCGGCTAACGGGAGTTTGACGCACGCCCCGCTGTCGTGGGAGGCTCCGAGCGTCACGGTCGAGCATGTCGTCACGTACGCACCAATCCCGTTCAGCTTTGCGCTGTTCACTTGCAAGTGCGGAGCAACGAGCGTCGAGTGCGACATGAGACATGCCCCGGACAACTGGACGGTTGCCGATGACGGTTCACACCTTTGTGCGCAATGCGCGGCGACCGCGACGCAAGCGCTCTAGCGTCACCACGCCCCGCGCTCCCTCCGCGTGCTCTGGCGTCTGTGATAGTCGGTTGGTCGGTCCGTCAGGAGCCGTTGCCAGCCTGTGTCGTTCGTGCTGCTTGTGACTCGTCTGGCGTCAGGCCGCGTTTGTGTGCCTTGCGTCATTCCGGAACGCCGGCGCCGCCGAGCGGTCTGGCCAAATACTCGCGCTCGCGCGAGGAGCTTCCGACCGCGTCAGGCTAGGTGCCGGCTAGTGACCAGCTGAACCGGGTGAGCGTCCGGTCGGGGGCTAGTCCTCCTGGGCGTAGGCCGCCGTGCGCGAGCAGCACGGGGACGGTTGCGTGGTGAAGCAGAGCGGCACGGGTTGGGTCGAGTTGGGCGCGCGGCAGTGCTGCGATGATCGCGGCGCCGCCCTCAGCGAGCACGCTCGTCGCTCCTCCCGAGACGAGGGCGGTCTCGGCGGTGATCCCGCTGAAGCGTTGCAGCGCGAGTGATGCGCCGGCGAGCATTCTGCTTGCATCGCGGCGGTCTCCCTTTGCTTCGAGACCGAGCAGCCGAAGTGGAAGGGCGTGGGCGCGGGCGAGCCAGGCTGCGAGTTGAACCGCCGGCCACTCATCCTTGGCGCCCCCGAAGGGGACGAGAATTGGACCCTCGCCGATGGCGTCGACTGAGTTTGCGAGAGCAACGTCACACGGCGAGTTCGCGAGTAGGGCGTCGCTCACCTCGGCGACCACGAGCAGCTCCGTTTGCTGTTCAGTTGCGAGGCGGACGATGTCGGCGGCAACGTCGTGCGACGTGAACGATGCAGTGCGGATCTGGGGATGCTCGGCGCGCAGGAGGTCAAGGCGCGCTTCGGCTTCGGTCAGCTCGAGTGTGTCGTTGGCGAGTTCGACGACGATGAGTTCGCGCGAGAGCGGCGCGAGAAGCGCCAGCGGGGTGGCGCCGATACAGATGATCGGGCCGCGCGGAGTTGGTCGTGTGTCTCGCGCAAGGTTGGGATCCTGTCGCAGGATCGCGCGTTCGAGCTCTTGTAGAGCGGCTCCGGGTTCGATTCCGAGCTGCTCGACCAGCAGTTGCCGTCCGGTGCGGTAGACCGCGAGCGCATCGGCCTGGCGGCCGCTGCGGTAGAGCGCGGTCATCAGCTGTCTGCGTGGCTGTTCGCGGAGTGGCTCTTCCTCGACCAACGTCGCCAGCTCGCGCACGAGCCGTGCGTGTTCGCCGAGTTCGAGCTCGGCGTCGATCCGCCGAGTGAGCGCGTCGAGGCGAAGCTCAGCGAGTCGCGCAGCGGCGGGTCGGGCGAATGGTTCTCGCTTGAACTCTGCCAGCGGCTCGCCGCGCCAGAGCGCGAGCGCCTCTTCAAGCAACCGTGATCGCTGCGTGAGGTCCTGCTCGTCCCGCGCGCGTTCGGTGAGTTCCTCGAAGCGGGCGAGGTCGGATGTCGCGTCCAGGATGGCGTACCCGGGAGCCCGTGTCTGGATCGAGTTGGCGCCGAGCGCCTTCCGGAGAGCGGAGATGTGGGCCTGCAACACTTTTGGCGCGCTCGGCGGAGGTGGCTCATCCCACAGAGCCGCAATCAGCGTGTCGGTCGAGACGACGCGCCCTGCGTCGAGGAGCAGGCGCGCGAGCACGGCGCGCGGCTTGCCGGCGGGCAGCGCGACCGGCCCTTCGAACGGTCCGAGCAGGCGAAACGCGATCATCGATCGACGATACTGGCGGCATGGAGGTCGGCGGCTACGACGTCATCGAGACGCTCGGCGGGGGCTCGAGCGCAGTCGTGTATCGCGCGACCGATGGATCGACGGAGGTCGCCGTGAAGGTACTTCGCGACCCCGACGAAGAGGCACAGCGCCGCTTCGCCCGCGAGGCACGACTCACAGAAGCAATTGCGTCTCGCCACGTCGTTCGGGTGCTCGCGGTCGGAGCGGACTACCTCGTGATGCCGCTGTACCCGAGCACGCTCGCCCGCATGATTCGTGACGCAGGACAGCTGTCGGTCGCAGAGACCGCGTCGCTCGCGGCGCAGATCGGCCGAGGGCTTGATGCGTTGCACATGCATCAGGTGCTCCATCGGGACGTCAAGCCGTCGAACGTCTTGGTCGAGAAGGACGGAACCGCTGCGCTCGCTGATTTTGGACTTGCGCGAGGCGCGAACTCCACGCAGCTGACCCGGGATGGTCAACTGGTCGGGACGGCCCTCTATCTCGCGCCCGAGCTGATCGATGGCCGGCCCGCGTCCGTTTCGACTGACGTGTACGCGTTCGGCTGTCTGCTGTTCGAGTGCCTGACGGGCAGGCCGCCGTTCAGCGGGCGTACTGAGGCGGAGATTGGCTACGCCCACCTCGTCGAGCCTCCGCCCGACGCTCGCGACCGGCGACCCGACGTTCCCGGGGACGTGGCGCTGGCACTGCTCAGTGCCCTCGCGAAAGATCCCTCGGTGCGGCCGACGACTGGGACGGCGTTGGCCCGGATGCTCCACCTTGCAAGCACGCCTCTGCCTGTCTGATCCGTGGCCTGATGTACGGTCGTTGCTCGAGCGATTCGAGTTTGAGCGCTCGCTTCAAAAGCGGTAACGCGGCAGCGCAACGGCCGACTTTCAGCAGCGCGAAGCCGAGGTTGAAGGTTGCGTACCCGCGCGTGCGGGTCCCGCGAGCGGCGTAGCGAAGCGCCCGCCGGGCGAACGGAATCGCGCGACCGTACTCGTTCGCCTTGATCAGATAGAACGCCGCGTCGTTCAGCGTGCGGCCGTCGACGCTCTTCAGTACCAGGGTGTCGAGAGCGACGGGCGAACGCGCTGGAGGCTGCTTCACGACCACGGTCGTCGTGGACGGAGTTGCGTCGTGCACGAAGGCCGCCGTCGCGGCGATCGCTAGCGCAGCCCCGAGTGCCGCGGCGATCGTCAGTAGCAGAAGCGAGAAGGCCAACCGGCGGTGGTGGACCACCGGCTCGACCGCGGCCGCTCGCGCAGCTGCAACAAACTCGGTACAGCTTGGGTAACGGTCGAGTGGCGATTTCGAGAGAGCCTTGGCAAGCACCGGCTCGAGCGCGGCGGGCAGGTCAGGAGCGGCCTTGGAGAGCTTCGGCGGCGCCGCGTGAAGGTGCGCGTTCAAGACGGCGACGTCCGAGGAGCGGTGGAACGGCGCGACACCGACCAGGCACTCGTACAGAACGCATGCGAGCGCATACTGATCCGCTCGTGCGTCAACGTCGCGTCCTTCGATTTGCTCGGGCGCGCAATACTCGATCGTGCCGACGAAGCCTCCGGTCCGCGTCGTCCCGGACGAAGCGAGCTCTTTGACGATCCCGAAGTCGGAGAGGAAGGCGCGGTCGTCGCGGCCGACGAGGATGTTCGCGGGCTTGACGTCGCGGTGGACGAGGCCGCGAGCGTGCGCCGCGTCGAGCGCCGATGCGATCTGGCCAACAAGCCGCAGCGCCCGTCGCAACGGCAATCGCCCTTCGTGCACGAGCAACGCCTTCAGGTCGCTCCCGTCGACATGCGCCATCGCGATGTAGAGAACGGCGTCCTCCTCGCCCGCGTCGTAGACCGGGACGATGCTCGGATGGTCGAGCGATGCCGCCAGCTTCGACTCGCGCAGGAAGCGCTCGCGGAAGTCGGCCTGACCATGATCGGGTGTCAGGAGTTTCAGCGCGGCCGTGCGGCCGAGACGGACGTGTTCGGCCCGATAGACGACACTCGTGCCGCCGCGTCCGATCGCTTCAACGATCCGATAGCCGCCTACCTCGCTGTCGATGCGCCGGTCGAGCATCGAGACAAGTTGTACCGCCACTACCGATCAACAGCGAACGTCGCGCTCACCACCGCCGTCACGTCCTTGAGGCGGCTCGACGTGTCATTGATCCCGTAGTCGCTGACGTCGGTCGAGTTGCGCGGCGTTATCTGGTAGACGCCGAGGGAGCTCGCCCGCATCCGACCGAGCCTGCCGCCGAGGCCCTTGACCAGGATCTCGGCGCGCCGGCGCGCCTCCCCCGTCGCCGCGGCGAGTGCCTGGAGCTTTGCCTCCTCCAGGTCGGTGGAGATGAACGCGAGCGGTTCGGCCGAAACCTCGACCCCACGCTCGAGCAGCTCTCCCACGCGCGTCGCTACAGCCTGCACGACGTCGATTTTCCGGGTCGCCACGTCCAGGCTTTGGCTGACGCGGTAGCTGGTTCGCGTCAGATGCTTGTTGATCCGCCGGACGATCGTCTGGCTCTGCACCACCTGCAAGGCGATCTCGTCATTGCGGATCCCGGACTTGCGGAGGAATGCCGAAACGGTCGCGCTTTCCAGATGCAGTTTGCGGGCAGCCCCAACCGGCGTCTCGGCGTTGCCCTCGACCGTGAGCGACCACTTGACCAAGTCCGAGCCGATTGGCTGGTGGGCCGACGCGGTGATGCTGATCGTGTCGCCCGTGTGTCGAGCATCATGGATCGTGCCCGAGAAGACGTGTGCGATCCAGACCGCTGCGATCGCGAGCGCGAGAAGCCCCAGGAAGAGCTCTGGAATCCCAGCCGTCGTGCGCTCCCTGCTCATGGGCGCGACCTTGCAGCTCAACGGTTCTCGATCGGTTCAGGATCGGTTCAGCAACGTTCGTGGCGTGTGCTGGAAGTTGCCGAGCGGGACCCGGCTAGCCCTGCTTTACCGCCCGTAGGGGTGTCCCTCTACCGGGCGCAGGCACCGTCCGAAGGTGCCCGAGCCCCGCGACCGTGCACGGCGCTACCTGCCAGGGCTCGACGGGCTCCGCGCGCTCGCCGTCTCGGCCGTGGTCGCCTACCACCTGGGGTTCGGCTGGGCGGCCGGAGGCTTCCTTGGCGTCAGCGTCTTCTTCACGCTCAGCGGCTACCTGATCACCGACCTGATCCTCAGCGAGTTCGCGAACGGCTCGTTTCGCCTCGCCCGGTTCTGGCGTGCGAGAGCACGAAGGCTCTTCCCGGGTCTCGTGCTCGTTCTCGTCTCGGTGACCGTGTGGGTGACGATCTCCGGTAGCAGCCAGCCGAAGTACTTCTCGACACTCGCGGCGGCGGCCCTCTACGCAAGCAACTGGCAGTTGATCCTCCGGCACGTGTCGTACTTCGCGCGCTTCGGCCCGCGATCGCCGCTCGAGCACCTCTGGTCGCTTGGCGTCGAGGAACAGTTCTACGTCCTGTGGCCAGCCCTCTTGCTGATCGGCGCCCGCTACCTCCCGGAACGCAGCCGGCTACCCGGGATACGCCCACGCCTCGCGCTGTTGACACTCGGTTTGGCCGTCGCATCGACAGCCGAGATGGCCCTGCTCTACCGGCCGAGCCTGGACACGTCCCGCGTCTATTTCGGGACCGATACGCGCGCCGCTGAACTACTCGCGGGCGCCGCACTGGCGATGGTCTGGCCCAGCCGCCTGCTCCGAGCCGCCATCTCGCATGGCGCCCGGCGACTGCTGGACATCGCCGCAATCGTCGGGCTCACAACCATCGCGATCGTCGTCTGGAAGGTCAACGAGTACTCGCCGTTCGTCTATCGAGGCGGCTTCGCACTCGTGACGGCCTCAACCGTGCTGCTCGTGGCGACACTTGCCCATCCCGCCGGCAGGATCGCCAACGTCCTCGGCGCGGACCCGTTGCGCTGGCTCGGCGTCCGCTCCTACGGGATCTACCTCTGGCATCTACCCGTGATCGTGCTCACGACACCACAAGGCGACCATCGCCCGCAACTGCTGCGTGCCGCGCTCCAGACGACAGCGGTTGTCGCGCTCGCCGCATTGTCCTGGCGATTGGTCGAAGAACCGATCCGCAGCGGCGTACTCACCGATCGCCGACAGCCCCGGGCGCGACGACACCCACCTCGTGCCCGTCCACGCTCGATCGTGCTCATTCCGGCGACGATTCTCGGAGCGATCTGCGTACTCGAACTCGCAATGACCGGAACAAGGACGAGAACGGCAGCCCCCACCGTCGTCCAAACCACACCGGGCGCCGCGGCAGCCACGGCGCGGCTTGCACGCGAAGCCCGCCGGCAGCCACCCAGGCCGGTTGCATCGCGCACCTCGTGTCGGGCGGTGATCCACATCGGCGACTCGACCTCGGAAGGGCTCACCTCGACCAGTTATCTCCCAAACCCGATCCAGCGAATCGGGGCTCGCTATCGGCGTGTTGGTGCGACGATGCAGCACTACGAGATCTCGGGTGCGCGATCGATCGTTGAGACCTACGAGGGCCAGCCGAACGCGGCCGATGTCGTGCGAGCGTGGAAACGAGCCGGCTACCAGGGATGCTGGGTGCTCGCCATCGGCACCAACGACACCGCCAACGTCAGCGTCGGCTCACACGTCGATCGCCGGACACGGATCCGAACGCTCATGTCGCTGATCGGGAACCAGCCCGTCATGTGGGTCAATCTGAAATCACTGCTCCCGACCGGCCCCTACGCTCAGCGAAACATGGTCGAGTGGAACGCCGCGCTGACCGACGCCTGCCGGACACACGGCAACATGCGCGTCTTCGACTGGGCGGCAGTCGCGCGAGACGCGTGGTTCACCTCCGACGGAATCCACTACACCACGCCCGGATACGCCGCGCGAGCACGCCTGATCGCCAACGCGCTCGTCGCCGCATTCCCAGCCGGAGCCGCCAAACATCGTGCAGCGACACGGTGCCCGCCCTAGCTTCGTTCCGGAAGCCCGAGGACTGGTATGCGCGCGGCGTCCGGCTGTTGGGGCTAGCCGCTACACCGTCAGGCCGAAGCGACGACCTCCCGGACCTCGACGCCGTCGAGTGTGACGTCGTCGGGCGCAGCAGATGCGATCGCGCTCACTCGATCGCCCGCCGCGCGTGCGCTCTCCTCCGAGTCGAAGACGATCAGTGAGAGTCCGTTCAACTGCCCACCTTCGGTCGCCCACGTCCAGTAGCCCGTCTTGAAACCGGGCGCCCCCGAGATCTGCGGCACAACTTGGTTGTTGAGCACGTCCCTGGTGCGGTCGGCATTGTGGATGGTCACGCGCACGAGGAGCGCATGCATCTCCGCCTCCTTTTCCGCTGGTTCTGGAGTGACGAGCTTAACGCTGGGCGACGCACGACGCTCCCCTGAGCCGGCGTTCTACGATTGTCGGATGGCCGAGTTCGTCCCGCCCGACTTCGACGTCCCGCTCGGTCTCGAGACTCCCGAGTTCGTCCTCGAGCCGCTCGGGCCCGAGCACAACGAGCTGGACTACAACGCCTGGACGTCGTCGATGGAGCACATCGCGGCGACGCCCGGGTACCCCGACGGCACCTGGCCGCGCGAGATGACGCGGGAGCAGAACCTCGCGGACCTGCAGCGGCACGCCGACGACTTCCGCACCCGGAAGGGGTTCACGTACACGGTGCTCGATCCCGGAAGCAGCGATGTGATCGGGTGCGTCTACATCTACCCGGTGCGTAACACCGACTGCGACGCCTGCACACTCTCCTGGGTGCGGAAGAGCCACGCGCACCTGGATGTCCCGCTGTGGCGGGCCGTGAGTCGGTGGCTCGAGTCGGACTGGCCGTTCGGCAGCGTCGAGTACGCGCCGCGCACCTAGAGACCGTCGACCTTCCTACAGGCCGCGGAACTCGGTGCCCTTGCGGGTGAGGACGCTGATCGCGTCGAACGCCTTGCGCTTGCGGCGGTCGAGGGCGTCGACCTCGCCGGGCGGGCGGGGCGAGAGCTTCGCCTTGCGCAGGAGCCAGTTCACGTCCCACACCTTGCGGGCGCGAATGTCGTCGGCCGTCCAGTAGCCGACCTCGAAGCTGACGGCCGGATCGGGGCCTGGATGCTCGATCCAGTGCGGCCAGCGCGGCGGCGCCGCAAAGCCGTCGCCGGCGTGCAGGTCGTACGACTCGAACAGGGGCATCTCCCGCCACGGCACGAAGTGCCCGCCGCGAAGCAGCGCCTCGTTCTCCTGTTGCGAAAGCCCACTCGGCGGGTAGACGTGCCACACGTTGCGGCCGCCGAGGCCGCAGTCGAGCTGCGTCTCACCGTCGCCGTGCAGCGCCACCGGCACCTCGGGCGTGAACACCCGGATGACGGTCATTTCGCCGTAGCGCGGCTGTGACCGGGCGATTCCGGCCGCGTCGAGCACCTGCTCGCGGGCGGGGCCGTATTCGGGCGCCCAATCCGGAAGGTCGTGGAGGTGGACGTGCAGGCGCCGCGCCGCAAGGTCGTCGGCGAGTGATCCTTGCAGCTCGGTCATCGTCGGCTCGAACCCCGGCGGGCGATCGCGCCCCTCGTCGGCGAGCTGCACGAACGCCTTGCCCGCGGGGGCGCGGCGGAAGAGCTGGTCGAGTCGGTCGAGCGCGAACAGGTCGGGATCGAGAGCGTGCTTGAAGGCGTACGGCGCGTCCATCGCGGAGAGTGTAGAGAGCGCCCCGGTCACGCCCCCGGGTCGGGATCGGCGGCCGGTGCGCCGCTGCGTAGCCACCTCGGCCGCAGGCCGTTCAGGTACAGCCGCTGCAGTCGTTCCGAGCGCTTGAGCGTCTTTCGCAGCTGGATCAGGCCGAGCCGCTGACGTGCCGCGAGCGCACCCACCGGGTTGCGCGCGAGCCCGATTGCCTGCGAGAGCGGCTCGAGACGGTCGGACAGCTCGACCTTGTAGCGCTCGCCGCCGCCGAGGTACTCGACGCGCGTCAGCCCGTCGTCGGACGCGACCCGGAGCGTCTCCAACGTCGCGACGAGGCCGGGGGAGAAGCGCGAGAGCGCCGGATCGAAGGCGAGGCGGTGCACGACCATCACCCCGTCGAGGGCGAAGAAGTAGTGGAATGCCGCGGGGCGTCCACCGACGCGCATCAGGACGATGCGCAGCACGTCGTCGCCGGCGAGGCGCCTGAGCGCCGCCCGATGGAACGCCTGGCCGTCGCGCGTGCCGAACGTCGAGCCGTCGGGGCGCCCCTGCCAGCGGAGCTCGTGCAGCTGGATGCACTCCTCGAGCAGCGGTTCGAGCTCGTCGCGCGTGCGGCCGACGACGAACTCGACCTCGCCGACCTCGCCGAGCTGGCGTAGCCGGCGGCGGTGCAGGTTGCGCTTCTTCGACGACGTCTTGGCCTCGTAGGCCGCCGTCCAGCCGTCGGGCATGTCGAGGACGGGAGCCTCGACGCGGAGGATCGGCGTCGGTCCGCCCGCACCGGCGAGCGTCGAGGCCTGCGGCAGCCCGAACAGGTCGGCGTAGTCGAACGGCTGCCGGCGCAGCTCGCCGAGAAGCGCGTGGCCAACCGCGCGGTCCTCGCCCTCGGCGAGGAGCAGGTCCGCCAGTGCCGATTCGTGCCCGCCGAGGAAGCGGGCGACCCGCAGTCCCTGCGCCCGCCTGATGTAGACCGGCGCAGCGCCGACAAGCCTGCCGTCGCGGCGCGCGGTGGCGACCGCGAGCCTCGCGCCGTCGCCGAACTGGCGCCACCACTCGCAGACCCAGCCGTGCAGCAGGAACGGGCTGGGGCGCGGCATCGCGCCGACGAGCCCGTCCCACTCGCCGGCGAGCGCCTCGAGACCGTCCGCGGACGTGATCGTCTCGAGCGCGAGTGCGTCAGTCACGCGGCGGATGATATGCGCGGGGCCCTCGGGCGAGGGCCCCGCGCGGGACTGGGTCGCTCAGCGCTTGAGGCTGAGTGACGCTGACGTTTTGCTCGTACCGCTCGTCGCCCGCAGCACGAGCCGGAAGTGCTGGCCCTTCACGAGCGTCGCCGGCAGCGGGATCCGCACGATCGCCGTGCCGGCTCCGAGCCGGCGATGCCAGGTGATCGGCTTCGCCTTGCCGCCGACGTAGACCTGCGCCGTGACCTGCGCCGTGCGCGAGAGCTTGACGTAGAGCAGCTGTTCGCCGGCGATCACGCGTCCGGGCACGCCCGAGACGACGAACTTCACCTGCTTCGCCAGGAGCGCGAGCGTGAGCGAGCTGGCGTTGTCGCTCAGGGTCGTGTCGTTCTCGATCTCCTGCGCCTGCACTCCGACGAACAGCTTGCGCCCGGTCGCTGCGCTGATCGTGAAGTGAATGGTCGCCGTCGCCGACACGCCGAGGCTGCCGAGGTTGCAGTCGAGGACGGTCAGCCCGGTGCAGCCCGGCCCGCGGCTGGCCACCGCTGCGCCCTCGGGGATGGCGTTCGGAGAGAGCGAGACGAGGACGTGGACGCCGCCCGCTCCTGCGTTGCCCTTGTTCGAGACCGTGACCGTGGTCACCAACCTGTCGCCGAGGTGAACTCCCTTCAGCTTCGAGGCCGTGACCGTGGTCGCGAGGTCGGGCAGGCCCGCTGAACCGCCGCCGCCCCCGCCGCCGCCGCCGCCCCCGCCGCCACCGCCGCCACCGCCACCGCCGCTACCGCCGCTACCGCCGCCACCACCGCCGCCGCCGCCGGTACCGCCGCCGCCGCCCGAGGGGCAGGCGAATTCGCTGAAGGCGGTCGCGCCGAGGTCGAGGTCAGGCGGTGGGTAGAGGGTCGGAGGACCGAGAACGAGATCGGTCTCGCTCGAGACGCCGCACGGAAGCTGAACGGTCATCGTCTGCAGCGTGTTGCTCGCGTTGAAGGTTCCGGTCGCGGTGTCGACCACGTTGTTCCCGTTGGCCAACTTGGCGATCGACAGGAAGCTCAGCTGACAGCCGTTCTGGACGACGTGGAACGTGGCGGTCGCCTTGTTCCCCGACTGTGTCGTCGATTCACGGAAGGCACACAACGGCGCGGCCGCCGAGTGGGCGCTCGCGTCGAGCGCTCCGAAGCCAACCACCACCAGTGCAGCCACCGAGGCGGCGTACCCCCACGCACGCAAATTCATGAATCTCCCCCTGTTTTCTCGAGTTCTGGTCGCTTTACTGTAGATCGGGGGTAATCAAAGTCAACGGCTCGCGGGGCCAGGTAAACCCGGACGAACGGACGGCCCGGAAAGCCGTGATATCTGCAGGAAATCGGCCGGATCAGCCGAGCACGAGGGCCGCCACCCGGGCGGTGTAGTCGTCGAGCCGGTGCCGCTCGAGGACGGCCTGGCGGGCTGCTGCGCCGAGCCGCTCCGCCTCCGCCGGGTTGGCCAGCAGGTGCGAGATCGCCTCCCGGAGGGCCCGCGGGTCGCGGGGCGGGACGTAGATCCCGTCGACGCCGTCGCGGATCACATCCACCTGCCCCCGGGCGCGCGTGACCACGACCGCCTTGCCCATCGCCATCGCCTCGGTGATCGCGGTGACGCCGGCGTCGAAGTCGACGTCCTCCAGCGGCATCACGACGAATCGCGACCGGGCGTAGAGCTCGCGTAGCTCGACCAAGGGCACCTCGAGCCGGTAGTCGACGTTCGGCGGCAGCGCCGCCCGCGGCAGCCGCTCGGCGATCAGCCGGGCGCGGCTTCGCTGCTGGGCGGGATCGGGTAGCAGATTTCCGATCGCCAGCTCGACCCGCACCGGCAGATCGCGAACCGCCTCGACGAGCGTGTGGTAGTCGCGGAACCCGGAGAGGCAGCCGACCGAGCAGATGAGATCCTCGGGCGGCGAATCGCGCGGCGCCCAGAATCGCTCGTCCACCGGCTGCAGCTCGACGTGCAGCTGCGTGCGCGGCAGGTGGAAGCGCTCGGCGGCGAGGTCGAGCTGCACGCTCGAGTAGCTGATGATCGGCCCGAGGTGCGACTGCACCCGGAGGTACTGGAGGTACGGCCGCTTCGCGCCTGCGCTCAGGCGGCTGGAGACGAGTGCGAGATCGCGCCTCGACCGCGTCAGCTTGAAGAGCAGCGCGAGCTCGAGCCCGATCCGATCGGCGAACGCGACGATGCGCCGGTAGCGACTGCGTCGCAGGAAGCCCTCGAGTACCTGACCCTCGAGCATCCCGACCCGGCTGCCGACGACGCGGGAGACCCGGCTGCCCCGTTCTGCAAGGTAGGAGGCGTCGAGGACGTCCGCGTCGAGCGCCTGCGCGAGCTCGACGTACAGCGTCCGCGGCCGCTCGCCTGCGGCGGCCTGCCTGATCAGCTCGCCCGGCGTCGGCTGGCCGGGCCAGCCACGCACGATGAGTGCGTTCGGCCGCTGCCGGTGGTCCGAGGGATTCGCCTGCGCCGTGCTCATCGCTCCTCAGTCGCGCACGGCGGCCGCGACGCGGGTTGCCGTGAACTTCGTCCCGAGCACGAACCTCGAGATCGGCCCGAAGCGCCCCTCGGCCGGGTACCCGACGAACTGAATGTGCTCGTCGGTGGAGCGGAAGCCGCGGTCGAGGGCGGGCCAGCCGTCGCGCACGGCGATCCGACTGCGCACCGCCGGCGCGAGAAACGCCAGCCGGTCCAGGTCGAAGCGGTACCCGCACGCGATCAGCACGTCGTCCACCTCGCGCCGCCCGCCGTCGGTGAGCCGCACGGCGAGCGCGCCGTCGGTCCGCTCAACGCCCGCCACCGTGCAGTGCTCGGTGATCCGGACGTTGCCGTCGACGAGCGGCCGCAACCACGGCGAGCCCCCGGGCCGCAGGAGGCGCTTGGTGAGGCGGTGCTTGAGGTCGGAGGGGAGCGCGGCGAAGAGGTCGGGGTAGAGCACGATCCGGTTGATCGGCGGTGGGCCGTAGCCGACCGCGGGATAGGCGAGACGGTAGAGGCGCCGCTGCAGCTGCCCACGCGGCTTGTCGGGCTCGCGGTCGGCGAACCAGTGCACCTGCGAGCGCGTCACCAGCTCCACCTCGGCTCCGGCCTGAGCGGCCAGGCCCGCACTCTCGAGCGCTGCCTGGCCGCCGCCGACGACGAGCACGCGCCGGCCCGCGTGCCGCGCTGCGTCGTCCGGGCGACCCGTCGAGAAGCCGATCGTCTCGCCGAAGAGGGCGGCCAGCGGCGGTGGGACGTAGGCGAACGGCATCACCCCCACGGCGATCACGAGGCGGTCGGCGTCGAACTCGGCCCCTCCGGTCGTGATCACGCGATAGCCGGTTCCGTCCGGCGCGACGAGCGCGACGTCATCGGGGTCGCGTTCGGGCACGAACCGCTCCGCGAACCAGGCGCTGTAGCGGAGGAAGAGCTCGAGCGGGATCGGCTCCGTCCGCGGGCCACCCGTCGCGCGCACCCAGTCGTCGATCGTGCCTGCGCCGCCCGGCGCCGACAGCGACGTCTCGCCCCAGGCCGAGCGCAGGAGCATCCCGCTCGGCATCGAGTTCCGCCAGGTCGCCATCTCCTCGCCGAAGACCCGGACGGCCCGGTCCCGCAGGTGGGCGCCGACCGACAGGCCGAACGGCCCTGCGCCGACGATCGCCACGTCGAGGTGGTCGCGCACCTGCGGGAGTGTGCACGAGCGCCCGGTTGCACCGTCCGGCTCGCAGGCGGCCGGCTCCCTCAAGCTTGGTCGGCGGGCGACCGATATCCACCGGGATGTCGATCGTTCCGCGTCCAGCACCGACGCGCGCCGCCGCGCATGCGGTTGGTCAGCGCCGGATCAGCGCTCCGGGCGCCGACCGTGCGCTGCTGCGGACCCAGGTCTCCAGCCGCCGGGCGGTGGGGCGTGCCGCCATGGTCTGGATGACCGCCTACGTCGCTCTCCGCCTTTCCGCCGGGGCCGGCGTCGCCGCGCTCCAGGCATCCGCCGCGATGCTCATCTGGTCGGCGATCGGGCACCGGGCCGCGCAGGCGTCGCGGGCGATGAGGTTCGCGGTGGGAGTGTTCGCCGTGTCGGCGATCACGTCGCTCGGCGGCATCGCCGCGCTTTCCGTGATCGGCTTCTGGCTGTCAGGTCTCACGATCGATCGTGGCACCCTCGCCCTGGTCGCGGTGACGACGTTCGTCGGCGCAGGCGTCTGGGACTACGCAGTGCACAGGGCCGCCCGCGCTCCGCGGCGCGTGCTGCTCGTCGGCGGGGGTGCCGCCACGGCACGGCTGCTCGCGGATCTCGCCCTCGAGCCGGATGTCGGCCTCGACGTCGCGGGGATCGTCGCCGACGCGGTCGACGAGGCGATCGACATCAGCATCCCGTATTGCGGGCCGCTCCGGACCTTGCCCGCCGTCGTCCGGCGACTCCAGCCCGACCTCGTCGTCGTCGCCGTCCCGACAGGCCGGCCCGAGGTGTTCGAACAGTTGCTCGGCGTCGCTGACGCCGGCTTCCAGATGGTCGGTCTGCCGGAGATCTACGAGTTCGCCTTCGGGCGGCTGCCCGTCGAGGACCTCACCTCCGCCTGGTTCATGAGCGTGCTGCACGCCTACAACAGGCCTTCCAACCGGCTCGCGAAGCGGGCCTTCGACATCGTCGTCGCGCTCGTCGGGCTCGCCGCGACGGCGTTGATCCTGCCCGCGATTGTGATCGTCGTGAAGCGCAGCCGCGGCCCGCTGCTCTACAAGCAGCAGCGGCTCGGCGAGAACGGCCGCCCGTTCCAGATCCTGAAGTTCCGCTCGATGCGCACCGACGCCGAGACCGCGGGCCAGGCCCAGTGGGCGGCGACCAACGATCCGCGTGTGATCTGGGGTGGCCTGATTCTGCGCCGCCTGCGCATCGACGAGCTGCCGCAGCTCTGGAACGTGCTCCGCGGCGAGATGTCGATCGTCGGCCCGCGGCCCGAGCGCCCGGAGTTCATCGAGCACCTGCAGGCCGGCGTCCCGTTCTGGACGCACCGCCACCTGCTGAAGCCAGGGATCACCGGCTGGGCGCAGATCCGCGCCGGCTACGCCGCAGATGCACTCGGCACGGTCGAGAAGCTGTCGTACGACCTCTGGTACCTGCGGCACCGAAGCCTCGTGCTCGACGTGATGATCTGCCTGAAGACGTTCCCCCGCATGGCAATGCTCCGCGGCTCGCGCTAGGCGCGAATCGCGGAGCACTGCTGCAGGCCCGCTCCTGGTGTCTAGATGTCGGACTTGCGCGTGATGCGGCGGAGGCTTGCGCCCATCACGAGGAGCACGAGACCGGCTCCGGCAAGGAAGCCGAGGTCGAGACCGGTGAACGGCAGCGTGCTGCTCGACACCGTCGTGTGCGTCACGTGAGTCGGCTTCTTCGCCGTCGGCTTCTTGACGACGAGTGCCGCGCTGACTGCGTGCTGAACCTTGGCCGCCGTGTGGTCGTAGACCGACTTCGTCGGTCCGTTCCCCGCCGCGAGTGCCGCAGGCGCGAACACGATGGCCAGAACCACGGTGCATGTGAGAAATGCTGCTTTCATCGTGTCCTTCAGTCCTTCGGTTTCGGGTGTGCGTCCGCTTTCGTCCACGAACATCACACTTACCTAAGCGAAGGTGTCGTTATCTGGCGCGCGCCGATGGTCGAGGTCCGGATCCGACCTTCCTCTAAGAGCTCGTTACTGGGTTTCGGCCGCGAATTCCCGGTTGATCGCAGCGGAATCGAGCTTCTTCCCGGCCGTGAAGGTGGCGAGCACCCGGCGGGCGATCGGCTCCCCGGGATTGAGCTCGACCGCACGTCGTAGCGACGTCGAGGCGAGGGTCTGGCGCCCCGTCAGCGACGCAGCGATGCCGAGCTCGAGGTTGGCGTACCAGTCGTCGGGGCTCCGCTCGACGGCCGTCTGGTACCGGGTGCGCATCAGCTCGTAGCGATTCAGGCGGTCGGCGATCGCACCTGCGAGCACGTCGGGCTTGTTGCTGAGCGGATTGAGGTCGTGGGCGCGTGTGAGCAGCGAGAAGGCGGTCGCAGAGTCCGTCGGCCACGTCGCGATCGCCCGCTGGGCGTCGCGTTCGGCGAACCAGGGCAGCACGATCGTGACCGCGGCGACGACCGTCGCGGCAGCCGTGCCCGCGGCGAGCGCGAGCCGCCAGTGGCGCGACGGGACGCGGGCCGGCAGCGCAGCTCGGGGTGCGAGCGCGCACGCCGCGCCCAGCAGCGCCATTCCGAGCACACTCAGCACAGGCATCTCCCACAGCCAGTCGACGAGCCCGTGCAGGAGCCACACGGACGCGGCGGCGACGAGCACACCGGCGAGCTCGCGTTCGCGTCCGGCGGGGATGCGCAGCACGACGAGCACCGTCAGGCCGAGGAAGCCGGCGAACAGCGCGGTGCCGATCAGGCCGGTCTGCGAGAGCAGGCCGAGCAAGAGGCTGTGCGGGTAGATCGGCTCCTCGCCGCTCCGGCGCAGCTCGAGGTAGGGAACCTGGAAGTTGTTCGGGCCGATGCCCTGCACGGGGTGGTGCTCGAACTCGATCAGCGCGACGCGCCAGAAGTCGTAGCGGTTGCTGCCGAGGCCGCCGAAGTGGCTCGCCGTGCCCGTCGGCTCGCCCGCGTACTTGAAGCTGTGCCACGCCGTCACCGCGCGATGCCACGGCTGGACGACCGCGAGCGCACCGAGGCCGCCGACGAGGGCGACCGAGACGACGGCGATCGCGGCGAGACGCGTGAACCGAGGTGGAACGGTCAGCCGGGAATCGATCGCCGCAACGACGCAGCCGGCGACGGCGACCACGACCGACCAGACCAGCGCGAGCGTGAGCGCATGCCGGAGCGTCGCTTGCACATGGTCCGCGTCGCCGCTGAAGACGTCGAGCACCGGCCGGGCAACCGGGGCCATGCCGAGGCCGACCAGGCCGATGACCGCGAGCGACCGCAGGCGGCCCGGGACGAACAGGAAGTACGCCGCGGCGACGAGCGGCAGCGTGAACACCGACCCGCGGCTCTCGCCGAGCAGGTTGAGCACCGCGAAGAACAGCGCGAGCCCGCAGGCGAGGCCGCGCGCCGCGACCGGGACCCACGTGCGCGAGGCCAGGCCGATCATCAGCCAGGCCATGGTCATGAAGAGCGCCGCCGTCGCACTCGGGTAGCCGAGCGGCTCCGACAGGCGCGAGCCGATCAGGAACTGGGTCGGGTCGGCCGCGTGGATCGTCTGCTCGATCGTCACGAGGCCCTCGACGGCGACGAGCAGGCCGGCGGCCAGGAGAATCGGCCACACGGCACGTGCCGACGCCGGCCAGCTCGCGACGAGCGCGAAGACGAGCACGTAGAGCAGCGTCCGGTTCGAGCCGTCCCACGCGTCGCCGCGCACGCCGGACCAGCTGATCGTCAGGTAGCTCCACAGCGTGAACGCGCCGAGGCTCGCGACCGCGCCGAACGCGGCGCGCGAGCCGGTTCGCAGCACGCGGCCCGCCGAGAAGACCGTCGTCGCGACCACACCGAGCAGGAGCAGGGTGATGGGCGACCAGACCGTGAGTGCGAAACCACCCTCGCGCTCGACCATGAACGCGACGATGCCGAGGACGATGCCGAGCGGCAGCGCCTGCAACGCCGCTTCGACTCGGTGATCGCTCAGACGCGGACGCGCGTCGATTGCCAGCTGGTCGACGGACTGCTCAGACATCGTCGTCGCTCCGGCACCGGCGGAATGCTAGCCGGGGGGTGTGACGACCTTCTCGAAGAAGGCCAGCCTCGCGGCCTCCTTGGCGGCCGCCGAGATCAACGGCTCGACCTCCTCGCGTGGCACGCGCCGGCCTCGGGCGCCGTCGACGAAGCGTTCGATCTCGGGGAGCGACGTGACGACGTTCGCCTCCGTGTTCGGCAGCTTGAGCAGCCACCACGCGTCGACCGCGTCGAGGTCGGTGTCGCGGTAGCCGAGCACCACCGGCAGCCCGAACTCGAGATAGCGGCGCACCTTGAGCGGGCACGCCTCGTCCATCTTCTTGCGATGCAGCGCGAGCGTTCCGATGGCTGCGTCGGCAGCGCGCAACAGCGGTGCGTAGTCGGCCGCGTCGAGGAAGCCGTGGCACGTGACGTTGTCGCGCGACGAGACACCGACCGCGGTCCCGATCACGTCGAACTGCCAGCCCGGATACGCGGCTGCGAGCTGGTCGAGCTTGTCGAGCCCCTGCCAGTAGACACCCTCGCCGAGGTACACGAGGCGCGGGCGCCCGACGCCTGCGGGCGCCGGCACCAGCGTGGACCCGAGCTCGATCCCGTTCGAGATCACGGTCGAGTCGAGCGTCGCGCTGGCGCGCGCGATCTCGTCGCGGAGCTCGTGCGTGACCGCGACGAGCCCGTCGAGCCGTGCGAGCAGGAGACGGCGCTGCCGCCGCTCGTACGCCGCGGCGAGCGACGAGCGCGCCTTCAGCTCGGCCTGCACGTTCGAGTTCAGCTCCGCGATCACCTTCGCGCCGCCGAGCGCGCGGTGGAGCGGCGGGATGAAGAGGTCGTAGCGCAGGTACACGAGCTCGGGCCGCCACTCGCGCACGGCCGCCGCGAGTCGCCGCGTCATCCGCAGCCGCGCGACGAGCCCCTGGAACGCGAACTCGCGACCCGGCTTCGGTGCGGCCGCCGCCTGGTTCGAGGTGAGGTAGAACAGCTCGACCTCGTGCCCGGCGGCACGCCAACGTGCGATCTGCGCCTCGATCTTCTCGGCAACGCCGTCGCCCGATCGCATGTCCCAGTAACAGAGATAGGCGATCTTCATGGATGCGGTGCGCGCGCGGGAGGCCGCGGGTGCCGTCTCTATGCTACGCCGGTGCTCGGCCGCTCCGTCCTGCTGAACATCGTCGGTCAGGTCGCGACGGTGTTGATCGGGTTCGTGCCGTCGGTGCTCGTCGCACGCTGGCTCGGCCCGAGCGACCGCGGCCTGCTGGCGGTGATCGGCACCACCAGCCACGTCGTCTTCATCCTCGCGTGCGTCGGATTGCCGATGGCCGTCCTCTACTTCGCGAGTGCGAAGTCGCCGCCGTCGGCCGCGCTCCTCGGCAACTCCTTCGTCTACGCGGCCGCACTTGCGGTCGTGTTCGTTGTGCCCGCGTGGTTCCTCCGGCACGACCTCGCAGATCTGCTCAGCAAGCACCGCGGTGCGACGGTGTGGGTGCTGGCGGCCGTCTCGATCCCGGTCACCTTCCTCGACTGGACGACCCACAACCAGCTGCTCGGCAAGCTGCGGTTCGGCTACTACAACGCACTGATCGTCGCGCAGGGCGCCCTGTACTTCATCGTCGTCGTGCTGCTGCTGCGCGTCCTCGACCTCGGCGTGTCGGGGGTGCTCGTCTCGTCGATCGCCGGCTCGCTGCTCGTGATCGGCGGCTGTCTGCGCGTGATCCTGCGTGAGGTTCGCCCGCGCGTGGATGCGCAGCTCTTCCGCCAGATGTTCGCGTATGGGCGGAAGTCGCAGTTCGGCTCGATCTTCCAGTACCTGAACTCGCGGTTCGACGTGCTGATCCTGCAGTTCTTCGTGCCGCTCGCTGCGATCGGCTACTACGTCGTCGCGCAGATCCTCGCCGAGCTGGTGATGGTCCTGACCCGCTCGTTCCAGTCGTCGATCATGTCGCTCGTCACGCGGGACGCGGATGATCCGGGCAGCCAGGCCGAGACGACGGCGGTGTCGCTGCGCCACCACGGGCTCCTCTGCGCCGTTGGCATAGCGGCCAACGCCGTGTTCTCGCCGCTGCTGATCGTCGTCGCGTACGGCCAGGGCTTCCACCGCGCGCTCCTGCCCTTCTTCATCATCCTGCCGGGCATCTGGTTCCTCGCGAGCGGGCTCCTGGTCGCGAACGATCTGAACGGCCGCAACCGGCCAGGTCTTGCCTCGCAGCTCTCCGGGCTCGCGGTCGGCGTCACCATCGTTCTCGACCTGGCGCTGATCCCGTCCTTCGGCGTCACCGGCGCGGCGGTGGCGTCGCTGATCGCCTACGTGATCTTCGGTGTCGCGTCGTTCGTCGCCGAGAGTCGTGTCGCGCAGCTGCCGATCGCGAAGATGCTGCCGACGCGCGCCGACCTCGCCGTCTATCCCGCCGCGGCGCGCAAGCTGTGGCTCCGGTTCGCACCCGACGTCCCGGGCGACGCGGGGTAGGGGCAATGCTGATCGTCGAGTGCGGCGAGCAGCATCGCGCCGAGCGGGAGTACGCGATCGACGTGCTGCTCGGGTCGTCGCTCGGGCTCGAGTACCGCTGCGTCACGACCGAGCGGCCCGAGGTCGTGATCCGGGACGAACACGGTCGTCGGCTGATCGTCGCCGACGAGCTGTTTGCGCAGACGGCGAAGCTCGTCGACCCCGGCTCGACGCCGAGCGTCCCCCTCGCCACGTGCCCGCAGGCGGCCTTCCCCGGTGCGCTGCTCCTGGGCGAACTGCCGGTCGTCTACGGGCGTGAGCTGTCGGGCGGCGGCTACGTCGCGGAGGGCTCGGGGACGATCGAGCTCGGGCTCGACGTCTTCGGGACGGCGTTCGCGCTGCTGACCTGCCTCTCCGAGGTGGTCGCGACCGAACGCGACGCGCACGGGCGCGTGCCGGCGGCGGCGTCGCTGCCCGTGCGCGCCGGGTTCGCGGAGCGTCCGCTCGTCGACGAGTACACCGAGATCCTCTGGTGGGCGATCTCGCGGCTGTGGCCGAGCCTGCAGCGAGTGCGGCACACGTTCTCGATCCGGCCGACGCACGACGTCGACTGGCCGTTCTACTCGCGGGGTCGTCTCGTCGAGACGCTCCGCGACTCGTTCGCGCGACGCGAGCTGGCCCGCGAGCGGCTCCGCGCACTGGTCGCGATCAAGCGTCGCGGGCGCGACGCCGACCCCTGCAACACGTTCGGCTTCCTGACCGCGGCGAGCGAGTCGCGCGGCCTGACGAGCGCGTTCTACGTGATGGGCGGCGGCCGGAACCGCGACCACGATCCCGGCTACCCGCTCGACGACGCGTGGCTCGTCGCCGCGCTCCGGTCGATCGCGGATCGTGGCCACGAGCTCGGCGTCCATCCGAGCTACGAGACCTACCGCGATGTCGACGCGCTTCGGCAGGAGCTGTCGCACGTTCAGTCGGTCCTCGACCGGGCCGGGATCGAGCAACAGGTTCGTGGCGGCCGCCAGCACTACCTGCGCTTTGAGCACCCGACGACATGGGCGAACTGGGAGAGCGTCGGCCTCGCCTACGACTCGACGCTCGGGTACGCCGAGCTCGCCGGCTTCCGGTGCGGCACCGCGCGGCCCTTCCAGGTCTTCGACGTCGCCGCGCGCCGCGCGCTCGCGCTCGTCGAGCGGCCGCTGCTCGTGATGGAGGCCGCGTTGCTGAGCCATCAGAGCCTGAGCCTCGAGGCGGCCGCGGAGGAGTTCCGCCGGGTGCGCGAGGTGACGCGGCAGTTCGACGGCACGTTCACGTTCCTCTGGCACAACAACAAGCTGGCGACGGCCGCGGAGCGCGCTGCGTACTGCAGCGTGCTCGACTGACCGGCGCTACGCCGTCGCGGCCGACTCGTGGCGTAAGGCGAAGCCGAGCGCGATTCCGGCGGCCAGCCAGATCGTCTCGTCGCCCGTCAGGTCGCCGGTCAGCATCGCCGTCACCGTCGCGGAGACGAAGAGCCCGAACACGATCGCCGCCTGCTCGCCCTCGCGGCCCCCACGGCGCCAGGCACGCAGGATCAACCCCGCGCCTGAGATGAGCACCACGAGCATCGCGATCAGCCCGCCGGCGCCGAGCTCGGCGCCGGTCTCGAGCAGGACGTTGTGCGGGTACTTGTCGCGGCAGCCGGGGCCTGGGCATACCTCCCGGCGGGCGACGGTTGCGAACGACCCGGTGCCGACACCCAGCAGCGGATTCGCGGTGAATGTGTGCCAGCCGGCCGACCACAACTGGTTGCGCCCGTTGCTCGCGAGGCCGGAACGCGTGCCGGTGATCGTCGAGATCGACCGCTGCGACGCGGCGGAGGGGACGAGCCTGACGGCGACGGTGAAGCTGGCTGCGACCAGGGCTGCGACGAGCAGGATGCGGACGACCGCCTGTCGCGAGCGGGAGAGCAGGACGAGCACGGCCAGCAGGCCGGCGGTGCCGCCGAGCACCGGTCCGCGCGAGCCGGACGCGAGCAGCGCGACGAGGCACAGCGGCAGCAGGCACAGCGCAAGCCCGCGGTGCCAGCCGAGCCGGCCCTTGAGCAAGAAGTACGTGGCGATCATCAGCCCCTGGGCGCCCTGGATGCCGAGCGCGATCACGTTCTGCTGCGGCAGCCCGAAGCGGTCGGTCGCGGTCGCCGCGCCGAACTTCATCACGATCAGGAGCCCGCTGACGGCGTCGATGATCAGCGTCAGCAGCAGGAACAACTCGATCTCCTTCGACCGCGTCCCGAGCACGAGGCCGCCGACGAGCAACACCAGGTTGCTGATCATGAACAGCTCGACCTTCAGATCACCGTACGAGGCGTCTGTCGACGCCGGCAGGCGGACGAGCAGCAGCGCGAAGAGGCACAGCGTTGCGATCACGAACGGTGAGGCGAGCGCGCGCCGCAGCGGAACGCCGAGGCCGCGCGCGAGCGTCAGCCCGACCGCGGCGGCGATCCAGGCGAACGTGATCAGCGGCACGCTCCTGTTCGGGAACGGGTCGTGCCCGGCGATCGCCACGATCGGCGCGGCGAAGCCGGCCAGCCCGAGCGGGATCGCGACCGAGATCGTCGCGGTCGTCGTGATCACGGCGGCGCCGATCAGCGTCACGGCCGCCTTCGGCCGCAGCGTCAGCGGGACGAGGAAGACGGCTGCGACCGGCAGCAGCGCCCACGGCAGCAGCCGCCGGTTTCGCGTGGGCAGTGGAAAGCGACCGATCATTTCCAGGGATTTTCGTTGTATCGTCCCACGAGCCTCGTTCCCGGCCGGCGCTTCGAGGGGCCGAGGCCGGGGATCGCGCCACCACTCATGAGTCGCCTGTCGATCGTCATCAGCGTCGCCGTGGTCACCGTAGCCTCAGCCTGGGTCGGAGTCGCCCCTGCCGCGACGTTCTACGTGTCGCCGTCGGGCAGCGACCGCGCGAACGGACGCTCGCCGCAGCATCCCTGGCGGACGATCCACCGCGTCAACGACGCACGCCTCCAGCCGGGTGACGCCGTGCTGTTCGAAAGCGGGGCCACCTTCACGGACACGACGCTGACGCCGGGCGTGTCGGGCGCTGTCGGCAGCCCGATCAGCTTCGGCTCCTACGGCGCGGGCGACGCGACGATTGCCAACGGCGACGGGGCCGTGTGGTTCTCAGGACGCGACTACCTGACGTTTCAGAACCTGCGCCTGACGACCGGGAACGCCAACGGTGTGATCTTCGCCGGCTCGAGCGCCCGCTCGACGCACATCACGTTGCGCGACTCGATCCTGTTCGACTCGAACTACGCCGCGGTCAACCAGCCGGGCTCGGACGATGCGAGCTGGGTGATCCGCAACAACGTGATCCGGCACGTCGGCGACTCCGCGCTGATCCTGGCCGGCTCCGGCGACGTGGTCCGCGGCAACACGATCAGGGATGTCGGCTGGAACCCGGCGCTCGACTACGGCAAGCATGGGATCTACGCCAAGGGCGCCGGGATCCGCATCGTCGGGAACACGATCGCCGGGTTTGCGAACGGCAACGGCATCTCTCTGCGCTCGCGCGACGCGCTCGTCAGCAGGAACACGATCAGCGACGGCCCGACCGCGATCGCGTTCTTCGCCGAGCAGTCGCAGTTCGGCACCACGGTGATCTCCGGAAACCGTGCTCGTGGGATCACGCGCTCGGCCTTCTACTACGACGTCGGCGGGGGCGAGGACTTCGTGCTCTCGGGCAACACGTTCTCGATGGCCGGTGGCACGGGCTTCGACCTGGCCGGCAGCCCGAGATCGCGGATGACGATCACGGGCAATCGTCTGCTCGGCAGATTCGAGTTCGCACTGTCTGCGCGCTACGAGAACGGCGCCGCGTACTTCACCGAGTCGAAGAACGCGTTCGCAGGCTCGCCCGTCTTCGCGTGGGGCGGACGTGCGCTCGGCTTCGGCCGGTACCGCGCGCTCTCGGGGCAGGGTGCCGGCGACCGCGTCGGCGCGCGCTAGCACCGACGCGTACCCCTTCCTGGGGATACCGCGCGCCGCCGGAGCATCGAGGATCAGTCGGTGCTCTTGCTCAAGTCGCCGCGCGACGCGCCTGTGGCGCGACCGCCGTTCGTCGTGGTCGCGCTCATGCGCCTGACACCGGTCAGGAAGCTCGCCCTGCGGCTCAGCGACCGGAACGTCGGGCGCTCGACGATCGACGCCGGGCTCTCGGCCTACGCGGCGAACAGGCTCGAGCGACGGACGGCAGACGAGGTGGCGCGTCGTGCCTCGGGATACGCGCTCCAGACCCCGCGCCGCTAGAGCACGTCCAGACCTTCCAGTAGCCTGCCCGGGCGGGACATGGACAATCTGAGCGGAACAGCCAGCATCCTCTGGCGCGGCAAGTACATCGTCCTCGCCGGCCTCGTGCTCGGGATCCTCGCCGCCACGTTGGCGACGCACCTTTCCTCGAAGGTCTACCAGTCGACCGGGCTCGTGCAGGTGGCATCCGACACGCCGACCGGCGCCGCGGAGGTGCTCGGGCTGCAGCAGGCGAGCCAGGATCTCGCGTCGACGTACGCGACGCTGATCACCTCGAGAAGCTTTCTCGCGCGCATCCGGCCGCTGGTCGCGAAGGGCAGCCACTCCGTCGGCTACCTCGCCCAGAACGTCAACGCCACCGCGGTCACGCAGAACACCCAGAACACGAATCTGATCGAGATCTCGGCCAAGGGCTCGTCGCCCGACGACGCGAAGCTGCTCGCTCAGCAGGTCGCGCTCGCGTTCGTCCAGACCGTCTCGAAGGACACCAAGGGCCGCGCCCGGGAGCAGCAGGCGCAGTTCCAGAGCCGGATCAGCGCGCTGACCGCCCAGATCAACGCGCTCAATGCCAAGGGCGGCGCGACGGCCGTCGAGCAGGCGACCGCATTGCGCGCGACACGCGCGGCGCTGACCGCGGAGATGGTGAGCACGATCGCGAGTGCGGTCGGGCGCGAGGGCGCGGTCGACATCGTCGCGCCGGCGATCGCCGACAGCACGCCGATCTCGCCACGACCGCGTCTGAACCAGGTGCTCGGAGCGATGCTCGGGCTGCTCGTCGGAATCGGGGCGGCCTGGCTGCGTCACGTCCTCGACAGCGAGCTTCACTCGTCCGACGAGGTGCAGCGACTCGTCAACCTGCCGGTGCTCGCCTCGGTCCCGCTGCGGCGCGGGATCGACTCCGACGACCTGGTCACACGGGAGGCGTACGACGTGCTTCGCACGAACCTCACGTTCCTGTCGCTGGAGGCGCCGCTCGCGGTGCTCACCGTCACCAGCTCGGAGGCGGGTGAGGGGAAGAGCGCGACCGCGGAAGGGCTCGCCTACGCGGCGCGCCGCCGCGACCTGAACGTCCTGCTGATCGACGGCGACCTTCGCACCGCGCAACTCTCGACCCGCCTCGGCGCGGGCAAGCAGCCCGGCCTCGTCAACGTCGTGGCCGCCGGCAACCAGCCGGAGTCCGTGATCGTCGAGGTCGGCGCAGGCATCTCGTTGCTGCCCGCAGGCCCGACACCGCCGAACCCGCCCAGCGTGCTGGCGAGCGCCAAGACCGCGAAGCTCGTTGCGGACCTGCGACGCAAGTACGACCTGATCGTGATCGACTCGCCGCCGGTCGGGAGCCTCGCCGACGCGGCGATCCTCGCGGCGCTCTCCGACGCGAGCATCCTCGTCGCGCGCGCCGGCCAGACCGACCGGACCGCGATGGTCGCCGCCGCCGAGGCGCTGGGCCGCACGCCCGCACCGATCGTCGGCGTGGTCGTCTTCGAGCGCCGCTCGCTCGACTCCGTCTACTACCCGGCGGGCGGCTCGACGCGTGCCGACCGGCCTCGGCCGAGCGAGACGCGCCGGCGCGAGCCGCAACCGGCCGCATCGGTCAAGCAGCGCTCCTGAGGAGCGTGCGATAGAGGTCGAGATGGGCTTGCTGAACGCCTTCGACCGTGAAGTCGGACAGCACCCGCGCCCGACCCGCAGCACCGAGCCGCGCGCGGAGCGCCGGATCGACGAGTAGCCGGCGCAACGCGTCGGCGAGAGCGCCGGGATCGCTCGGCGGCACCAACGTGCCCGTCACTCCGTCGACGACCAGCTCGTGGACGCCGCCCACGTCGGTCGCGACGACGGGCAACCCGCCGGCCATCGCTTCGAGCACCGAGAGCGGCAGACCCTCCGAGAGCGACGACAGCACGAAGCAGTCGGCGCCCGCAAGGAGCTCGGCGACGTCGTCGCGGTCACCGAGCAGCTCGACGCTGTCGGCGAGGCCCGCGTGCTGCACGGCCGCCGCGACCGAGGCGCGGTCCGGCCCGTCGCCGACGATCCTCGTCAGCAGCGGCAGGTCCGACAGACGCGCGAGCGCCGCGACCAGCGTCGCGTAGTCCTTCGGCGCCTGGAGCCGGCCGACCGTGACGAGCACCGGCGCGCCGTCGTGGCTGCGCACGGCCGGTTGGAAGGCGCCTGCGTCGACGCCGTTCCGGATCACGACCGTCCGGTCGGGGCGGCACGTCCGCGCGGCGAGCCCGGCCCGCCGCTCGGTTTCCGAGACGCAGACCACGGTCGACGTGAAGCGGCTCGCCCAGCGGTCGCCCCAGAGATAGAGCCGCGATCTGACACCCTGCTCGGCCTTGAACGCCCACCCATGGGCGGTGAACAGGACGACCGGCACCCGGCAGATCGCCGCGGCGAGCCGGCCCAGAACGCCGGCCTTCGAGCTGTGCGTGTGGACGAGCGCGGGGCGTAGCGAACGGACCAGCCGGATCAGCTCGAACAGCGCCGCCACGTCGCGAGGGCCGATTCGACGTCGAAGCTGCACGAGCTCGACCGACCGTGCGCCCGAGGCGCGGATCGCGGCGCGCAACGGTCCGTCGCCGTGCGCGGCGACCGTCACGTCGTAGTCGCGGACGAGCGCGGGGAGCAGTTGCGCGACGCATGTCTGCGCTCCGCCGATCTCGGCGAGCGTGATCACGATCAGCAGCTTCGGTCGCGCGGGCGTGTGTTCGGTCACGTGTGAAGAGTGCGCGATCACTCGGACGAGGCATGCCCGTGTCGTGCGCGACCGCAAGGAACCGCGCGATGCGCCGTGCCCACAGGATGCATGTGGTTTTTCCCGCACGAGAAGCGCAACAGCCGGGCCGACCAGTTTCGAGATGACGCTCGTCGTCGCCGCCACGCGAGGCGGTCACATCTCGAATTGGAAGGGCCGTACGATGATCAAGAAGAAGCTGTTCCGCCGCCTGGTGATCCTCGCAGCGTTGACCGTAAGCGCAACAGCGGCACTGGGATCGGGAGGGACGGGGACGACGTACTACGTGAGCCCGGCCGGCTCGGATTCGAACCCCGGCACCGCCTCCGCCCCGTGGCAGACGATTGCGCGCGTCGACCGTGCCGCACTCGTCCCCGGCGACAGCGTGCTCTTCCAGGGTGGCGCGTCGTTCAGCGACGCGACGCTCACGCCTTCCGTTTCCGGAACCGCGGTCGCGCCGATCACGTTCGGCTCCTACGGCACCGGCCAGGCCAGGATCGTCAACGCGAACGGCGCCGTCTGGCTCGCCGCCGGCACGCATGACGTGGCGTTCGCCGACCTCGACCTCTCCGCCAGCGGATCGGTCGTCTTCGCCGCCGCGGGCTCCGGCTCGGGGACGACGGGGATCGCGCTGCAGGACTCGACCGTCCACGACTCGCCGTATGCAGGCGTCGGTATCCAGCCGCAGGACAGCCTCTGGACGCTGTCCGGCAACACGTTCCGTCACCTCGGCGACTCCGGGCTGCTCGTGCAGGGCAGCCAGGTCACCATCGACGGCAACGCGATCACCGACACCGGTTGGAACACCGCCCTCAACTACGGCAAGCACGGGATCTACGCCAAGGGCCCCAACATGACGATCTCGAACAACGACATCTCGTTCGACGTCAACGGCTCGGCGATCTCGCTGCGCTACGCGGGCGCTCGCGTATTCGACAACGTGATCCACGACACGCCGTATGCGGTGTCGATCTTCCCGCAGGACCCGGCGAACACAGGCACCGAACGGATCTACGGCAACCGGCTGTGGAACATCACGGGTTGGGCGTTCTACTACGCCGGCGTGGCCGAGAACGGTCAGCCGTCGGGCCTGAACGCGATCTGGACCTCCAACACGACGCAGCTACAGAATGCGTCCGAGGCCGTCAACGTCTCGGAGATCAGCGCTGCACAGGTGACGATCGCGAACAGCATCTTCACCGGCAGCTACGGCAGCGCGTACCGCGGCTGTCCGACCTGCAGCGAGTCGTCGAACGACTGGTACGGCGGTACTTCGAACGTCCCGAACGGCAGTCGCGACACGCACACCAACCCGGCGCTGGCCGTCGCGCCCGCGCTCACGCTACCGACCGGCTCGGCGCTGATCGACGCCGGAGCCGCGGCAGTGGCCGGCATCAACTACACACCCGCGTGCGACGGTGTCGACTTCCACTTCTGCGGTTCTGCGCCGGACCTCGGCGCAATCGAGAACCTCTCCGTTTCCACACCGCCGCCGGCGTCTCCCACCGGCACGATCCAGTGGCGCGGTGACTACTCGTCTGCATTCGCCAACTGGGACGGCGTGCAGCGCGTTGCTCCTGACCGGATCGCCGCGGTGCCCTCGGTCTCGATACCGGGGTTGGCACCGGACGGCAATAGCTGGGCTAGGTTCGAGGTGCGCTCCGGCGATGTCCTCGGGAGCAGCGAGCGGGCGCAGCTCAACAACTTCAACAACACAGCCGGCACCGAAGGTCAGACTGCCTGGTGGGCATGGTCGACGTACTTCGACCCGAGCTACAACCCGCAGGTCACCTCATTCCCGCTCTGGAATATCTACATGCAGTACCAGCACCAGGGTTTTGCCGGCCAGGCAATGTTGAACTTCGAGGTTGACGCCGCCCACAAGACGCTCCTGCTCGCCGTCACGAACGGCGATCCAGCCCACCCGACGCAGAAGGTGTTCGTTCTCGACGCGGCGTTCAAGGCCGGCGTTCGCTACGACCACGCCGTCAACATCGGCTGGTCCAACGACCCAGCGAAGGGTTTTGTCGAAGTGTGGCTGAACGGCAAGCTTGTTCTGCCCCTGACCCACATCGCGACGCTCTACGACGACGACACGCAGGCGTTTGCGATTCAGATGCTGTACCGGCAGGCGCATTCGGAGACCGACGTCGTGTACCAGACCGGCCTGCGCCGCGGCGACACGCACGCGATCGTCGACGCGGACTTCCCCGGGGCCCCGCCGCCTCCGCCGACCACGACGACGGTACCGACGACCACAACCGTCCCGACGACGACAACCACGCCGCCGCCCACGACGACCACGGTACCCACGACGACCACCACGCCACCGCCGACGACAACCACGGTGCCGACGACGACCACGACGCCTCCGCCCACGACCACGACCGTGCCGACGACGACGACCGTGCCGCCGCCGACCACGACCGTCAAGCCGCCGACGACCACCACGACACCGACCACGACCACCACCCCGCTGCCGCCTCCGCCCGCACCGGTGGCGGGGTGGACCGGCGACTCGCTGGCCAGGTACGCGTCAGTGCAACGGAAGGCGGCCGACCGGATCACGACCACCCCGAGCCCCGTCGGTGACGGCACGTCGTGGTTCCGGTACGAGGTGCGCCCAGGGGACAAGATCGGGACCGATCCCGCCGAGCGCGCACAGCTGCTCGCGTCGCCTCAGAACTCGGACGGCAGCGAGGGCAACACCGACTGGTGGGCGTGGAGCACGTACTTCGACTCCGCGTACAAGCCACAGGCGACGTCGCAGCCGCTCTGGAACGCCTACACGCAGTTCCAGGCCTCAGCGGTTCCCGGCGCCGCCATGCTGAGCTTCGACGTCGACTCCGCCCACAAGGCGCTCGTACTCGTCGTCTCGAACGGGGATCCGGCGCATCCGACGCAGACGCGGTTCACGCTCGACTCCCGCTTCAAGGCGGGCAAGCGCTACGACCACGTCCTCGACATCGGGTGGTCGTCGAGCCCGACGAAGGGCTTCATCCAGGTGACGCTGAACGGCAAGGTCGTCGTCCCGCTGACCCACATCGCGACGCTGTACGCCACCAAGGCGCCCGCAACGGTCGCGCAGGGGCTGTACCGCCAATCGCACAAGGAGACGGATGTCGTCTACCAGAGTGCGTTGCGCCGGGACAGCAGTTACGCCGCGGTCACCGCGCCTGCGCAGTCGCGCGGCACCGGGTCGGCGCCGAGCGGCCTGCAGACTCGCTGGCTGTCGAACCTGCACACCGGCGCGACGGTCGTCGCCGGCAGCATGATCGGCGTCAGCGCCGTCGAGCCGGCGGCGATCGCGCGGCTCGCGCTCACGGTCGATAACAAGCAGCTCTGCACGACCACCCACGCCCGTCTCACGTGCCGGGTCATCGCGCACGGCTGGCATGTCGTTCATGCCGTCGCGACGAGCCGGTCGGGGGAGGTCGCGGGCACAAGTGTCCGCATCCACTTCCGCGCTGCTGACACACGACGCTGAGGTGAATCCGAACAGGCGCCCCATCCGGATCGGTCCGGTTGGGGCGCTACGCTCGCCCGCGATGAGGATTCTCTTCCTGACCAACGAGTTGGGAACGGGTGGCGCCGAGAAGCTGACGGTTTCCTACGCCCTCGGCATGGACCGACGCGGGCACGAGGTCGGCGTGGCGTTCAGCTTCCGCGACTCGCAGGCCGATCCGCTCCGCCGGGCCGGCATCGAGATCTTCCCACTCTCGCCCCGCGGCCTCAGACCGGCGACCGTCGCCGGCTGGGCTCGACGTCTCCGCGCGCTGGTCGGCGACTTCCGGCCCGATGTGATCCATGCGCAGTCCGTCACGGCGGCATTCGCGGCCCGGCTCGCGGCGCCACGGACACCGCTGCTCGTGACGATCCACGGGATCAGCAAGACGAGCGAGCCGCTCGCAGCGATTCTTCTGCGTGGCGCAAACGTTCGGCTGACGGCGGTCTCAGAGGTCGCGGCGGCCGGTCTGCTCAGGCACGCCTGGGCGCCTTCGGTCGACATCCTCGGGCCGGGCATCGACATCGAGGAGTTCGCGCGCCAGGCTGCCGTCGGCGACGCGCCCGACCTGATCGGCGAGCGGAAACTCGTCTGCGTCGCCCGTCAGGACCACGTGAAGGGGGTCGACGTCCTCGTTCGCGCGCTGCCGGCGGTGGTCGGCGCGCACCCGGAGGCGGGCCTCACGCTGGTGGGCGACGGCCACGAGCTCGAGCCGAACGAACAGCTTGCAGCCGAGCTCGGCGTCGCCGGCCACGCGCGATTCGTCGGCCTGATCCCGTACGCGGCGCCGTACATCGGCGGAGCCGACGTCGTCATCCTGCCCTCCCGGCGCGAAGGGCTGCCGGTGGTCGCACTCGAGGCGCTCGCGCTGGAACGTCCCGTCGTCGCGACCGATGTCGGCGGCACGTCGACAGCGATCGTCGACGGCGAGACCGGGTGGCTCGTGCCGCCCGAGGATCCCGCCGCGCTCGCCGCCGCGATCGTCGCCTGCCTCGCCGACCCGGCCGAGGCCGCGCGCCGCGCGAAGGCCGGCCGCCGGCGGGTCGAGGAGCGGTTCGCCGCCGGCCCGATGCTCGACAAGGTCGAGGGCATCCTCCGCGGGCTGACGTCCAGCACGAACAGCGTGCCGCCGTCGAAGCCGCGTCTCTACCACCGTGCCGTGCGGGCGCACCAGCAGACCCGGATCGCCGCCTGGAGGATCAGGCCGCACCGGATGGCCGGTTGGGAGGGAGTGCGAATCTTCGGCTATCACCGGGTCTCGGGTGACGACGACGTGTTCGCCGTTACCCCGCGCGCGTTCCGGGAACAGATGGAGCTCCTGCGAGCGTCCGACGCCGAGGTCGTCTCGCTCAGGGACGCGCTCGACCTGCTCGCGCGGCCGGTGAGCGGCAGGTACGTCTGCGTCACATTCGACGACGGCTACCTCGACACCGTCGAGCACGCGCTCCCGGTGCTCGAGCAGCTCGGGCTGCCGGCAACGGTGTTCGTGATCGGCGACGTCCTCGAGGGCCGCGCGACGTTCGACTGGTACCACACCGAGCCGCCGCCGCACATGACCGTCGCCGACCTCCCGCGCCTCCTGCAGAGCGGCCTGGTCGACGTGCAGGCGCACTCGACGACACACCGGCGGCTCACGCTGCTCTCCGACGACGACCTGCGGCGCGAGATCGCCGGTTCGAAGGAGCAGCTCGAGCGCTACGTCCCCGCGCTGACGAGCTTCAGCTATCCCGCCGGGATCTACGGTGCGCGCGAGGTCGACGCGGTGCTCCGGGCCGGCTTCCGGGCCGGCGTCGCGACCTCGCCCGGCGTCAACGGTGGCTCGGCACCGCTCGGCGAGCTGCACCGGACGATGATCTACTGGCGCGACGACGCTGCGACGTTCGCGGCGAAACTCGCCGGCGCGCTCGACGTTCCGAGCCGCCTCAGCGACGGGTTGCGTGCGCGCCGCGCCCGTGCCCGTCACGCGCCGGAGGAGAGGCGCCAAGGCGTGACCGGCTGATGCAGCGCGGTGACCGGGGTGTGCTGACCGCGACCCTGGTTACCACACGCGCCGGGATCGACGCGCTCGCTGCGCAGTGGGAGGAGTTGCGGCGCGCGCTCGAAACCTCCCCGTTCGTCGGGCCGACGCTCTACTCGGCGTGGTTCGAGGAGTTCGGCCGCCGCTGCCGTCCGTTCGTCGTCGAGGTGCGCGACGCAACCGGCCGCCTCTGCGCGATCGCTCCGTGGGTCCGTCGCGGCCCGCTTGTCTTCAGCCTGCCGGGTCACGTGAAGGTCGCGGGCGAGCTGGTCGTCGACCCCGCCGACGCCCGCGAGGCGTGGCGGGCGATCCTCGGGGCGACGTTCGCGTCGGCCGCCGTCGCCCTCGTCGTGGTGCCGCACGCCAGCGACGATCTGCTCGGGGTCGAAGGTGCGATCGAAGCGGCAGGACTGCTCGGGCTGCCCACGCTCGCGCTGCCGCGCTTCCGCCGGTTCTGGCTCCAGCTCGAGGGGACGACCTGGGAGGACTACCTCGCTCGCTGGTCGGGCAAGACGCGCGCGAGCCTGCGCTACACGCGCAACCGCCTTTCGCGCAGCGGCGACCTGCGCTTCGTCGAGCTCGACGCCGCAGAGGGGTACGACCTCCTCCGGGAGCTGCACATGAAGCAGTGGACGCCGGCGAAGACGATCAGCTGGGTGCACCTCGACGCGGGCGCCCGGATCGACAGGAAGGTGAACGCGGGGATGCGTGCGCGGGTCCTCCTGCTGTACCTCGACGACCAGGTGATCGTCGCGTCGCTCTACATCGACAGCGGGCGTAGACGGACGTTCGAGTACACGACCCGCGATCAGGGGATCCGACGGACGTCGCCGGGCCAGTTGATGCACGCGGAGAAGATCCAGCGGGCCTTTGCCGACGGCATCCGCGAGATCGACCTGATGGGCGAGGGCGGCCACAAGGAGCGGTACGCCCTCGACGAGCGCGTCGGCTACGAGCTGTTGATCGGCAGGAAGGGGCCGGTCGGCCGGCTCGCGATCCGGGCACGGGTCGCACAGCTCGCGGCCCGGCCGGCCCTGCGCCGGGCGCGTTCCGCGCTCACCCGCACCACGATCTACTTCTCGTAGATCGGGTTGTCGATGATCCCGCGCTGGTAGGCGAGACGCACCGCCTCGGTGCGGTTCGCCGCTTCGAGCTTGCGGTAGATGTTCGTCAGGTGGAACTTGACGGTCTGCTCGGCGACGAACAGCTCCTTGCCGATCGCCTGGTTCGAAAGGCCGCGCGCGAGCGCGTTCAGGATCGACACCTCTCGGCTCGTCAGACCGAAGGATGACGCTGCCGACTGCTGCGTCTCGGGCGGCAGGCCGACCGCGTGGAACACGCTGCCTTCCATCGCCTGTCGCAGCGTGGAGGCGAGGTCGACCGGGTTGACGCTCTTGATCACGTAGGCGCTCGCGCCGCGTGACAGCGCCGTGTGGATGACCGCCTGGTCGGTCGACGCGCTCAGGATCACGACCTTGATGTCCGGGTGGTCGCGCTTGATCTGCTGCAGCGTCGTCAGACCGTCGCTGCCGGGCATGCGCAGGTCGAGCAGCACCAGGTCCGGTGTCGTGCGACGCACGAGCGGCAGGATCTGGCTGCCGGTGCTCGCCTCGGCGACGACCTCGAAATCGCCGGCGTCCTCGAGCGACCGCTTGATCCCCTCGGCGATCAGGCGGTGGTCGTCGGCGATCAGAACGCGGATTCGCACGCGGCGAACGCTAGCGAGCCGGTCGGTCTGCGGGTTGGAGGTCTGATTCGGATCCATGGGCGGAGGGGAGGAGGTGTGAGTCGTTACGAGAAGCCTTGCGTGCGTCGGCGACGCATCCCGAGAACGACGGCTACAGGATCGTCGCCGGCGCACTCATGCAGGCCGCCACCGGCGCACGGCGGCCGTGACGGTCGTCGGCCCGCCTGGCCGGCTGTCGACGCTCAGGTCGCTGCCGAGCAGCCGCAGCCGCTCGTACATGCCGTTCAGGCCGAGACTGTCGCTGCGGCCGCGGGCCTCGACAGGGTCGAATCCGATCCCGTCGTCGCTGACCTGGAGATAGATGACGTCGTCCTGCTCGTAGAGGCGGACGGTGACGTGCTCGGCGGCCGCATGCTTGTTGACGTTCGTCAGCGCCTCGCGCAGCACCCGGTGGAGGGCGATGCGCTGTGAGTCCGTCTCCGGCTCGATCGACTCGTCCATGTCGAGGACGATCTCCGCATCGTCGAAGTGGGCGAAGCGCGAGACCTCGTCGTCGACGAGCTGGGCGAGCAGCGTCTCGCGCGTGTGGTCGGCCTGCTCGGCGGCGAGCCCGCGGAGCACGATCTCGATGTCGCCGAGCTGCTCGCGGATCGCGTCGACCTGGACGTCGAGCGACGCCGTGTCACCCGGCAGCGACGCGAGGTCGCGCTGAAGATGCTGCAATGCGAACCCGACCGCGACCAGATCCTGCATCGGCCCGTCGTGCAGGTCGAGCGACATGCGCACGAGCTCGCGGCGCGCCTTGTCGGCAGCCGGAAGTGCCGGTTCGAGCCGGCGCAGGCGTCCGCGTACTTCAGGTTTCGCCACCGCAACCTAAGCCTCGTCATTGCGGGCGGGCGGGCCCACCCCCGGACGGGGGATCACCAGGAAAGGTGATTGCGCTCGTGCGAGGCCGTGCCCATGATCAAGGGCGGGAAGGGGTGTACGGCGCGGCTCTCAAGCGGTCAGTCGCGTCACTGCGGCACATGGGCGAAGCAGAACTGGCAAGGAACGACAGCGGCACCGCGCTTCGTGCGTACGAGCGTCTCGCCGACGTCTTCGCGCGCCTGCTCGACCAGAACACGCCCGAGGCGCTGCTCGAGGCATTCGCGAACGCCGTGGAGGACCTCGTGCCCTGCTCGGGGCTCGTCGTGTTCGAGCGGAACGAAGCCGAGGACGAGCTCAGGCCGGTGCTGATCCGCGGCGCGAACAGCGACGACGCGCTGCGAGTGCCGCTCGTCGTCCGCGGCCGTGTCACAGGCGCGCTCAGCATTCACCGCGGTGGGAAGGACGACCAGTTCACGGACGAGGAACTCGAGTTCATCGCGCGCTTCGCAGATGCGGCCGCGCTGGTGCTCGACAACACCCGCGCGCGCGTCCGGCTCGCTCAGCTCGCCCAGACCGACGACCTGACCGGCGCGCTGAACCGCCGCGGCTTCTTCGAGGCGGCCGAGCGCGAGCTCGCGAGAGCGACGCGCGACGAGACCGAAACGGCCCTGCTCGTCGTCGACGTCGACGACTTGAAGGGCGTGAACGACCGGCACGGCCACTCGCTCGGCGACGCGCTCCTCGCCCAGGTCGCGCACACGATCGCGAGCCGGATCCGCCGCGGCGACATCGTCGGCCGGCTCGGCGGCGACGAGTTCGCGGTCGTCCTGCCGGGCGCCGGCATCGACGCGGCCGAGCATCTCGCGCTCGAGCTCGAGAACCTGCTCAGGGAGGCAGTCGTCGAGACCCTCTCCGGCATCGTCGTCGCGACCGCCAGCGTCGGCATCGCCGCGACGGACGGGCGCCGGAGCGGTGTCGTGCGGCTGCTCGCCCAGGCCGACGTGGACATGTACCGGCGGAAGAAGAAACGGAAGGCCGAGCGGCGGCCGCCGGCAGGCGCCTAGAGCTGAGGGGAGCCGGGCCCCAATCCGCGTAGGGCTCGAGGCATCCCTGCGGCGAGGCGCCTTACCCCTTGGGCCCGCGCCCGGCTCCCAGGACATGCTTTCGCGCCTGCCGCCCCTGGATACTGGCGGTCCGGCTGACGGGGGCTAGCCCTCCGGCTAGCTTGCGCGGAAGCCTGCGAGCGCCGCGTCGACCAGCGCCGGCAGCGTTTCCAGGTTGTATCCGCCTTCCAGCACCGCGGCGACCCGCGGCGCCAGGGCGGTACAGCGGCGTGCGAGCTCGGTGAAGGCGCCTGCGCTCAGGTTCAGGTCGGCGAGCGGGTCGTCGGCGTGCGCGTCGAAGCCGGCCGAGACGAGCAGCAGCTCCGGCTCGAACCGCCGCACCGCACGTTCCACGGTCTGGAA
Organism: uncultured Actinomycetes bacterium; assembly: GCA_963819535.1. Lineage (GTDB taxonomy): Bacteria > Actinomycetota > Thermoleophilia > Gaiellales > Gaiellaceae > PALSA-600. Next base: position 1,042,965 of record CAWFWL010000001.1, read on the forward strand.
GGCCTCCAGGTACTCGTCGTCGCCGGTGCCGGCCGGTAGCGGCAGGTTGACGAGCGTGTCGCCCTGCTCGCCCGGTCCGCCGGTGCCGGGATAGAACGGCCACTGATGGAGCGACGCGAAGAAGATCGACGGGTCGTCGCGGACGATCTCCTGGGTCCCGTTGCCGTGATGGACGTCCCAGTCGATGATCGCGACCCGCGCGAGGCCGAGCTCCGCCTGCGCCCAGCGGGCGGCGACCGCGATCGAGTCGAAGAGGCAGAACCCCATCGCTCGCCCGGTCTCGGCGTGGTGGCCCGGCGGGCGCGCGAGGGCGAAGCCGCCGCTCGCTGCCGCCTCGATCGCGGCGCCCGCCGCGAGGAGCGCGGCTTCGTAGGTGGTCTCGGTGCAGATCGTGTCCGCGTCGATCGGGCCGCGCGTCGTCCGCACCTGCTCGAGCAGCTCCGGCGTGTGGCAGCGCAGGACGTCGACCGCATCCGCCGAGCCGCACTCGACGAACGGGAAGCGGGCGTGCAACGCGGTGATGCGCGCCTGCGACTCGGGATGGCTGCCGGTGGGGTGCAGCTCGGCGAAGGCGCGGTGACTGACGAGATCGATGGCCTCTACCCGCGTTCGGCCAGACGGGTCGAGAGCGCGTTCAGCCCGAGCTCGGCCGCATACGTCGAGGCGCGTGCCCAGTCGGGCGGCGTCGCTCCGAGTTTCGGGAGCGGCGCGGCGGCGTCCATCGTCGCGATCGCGCGGTAGAGCCGCAGGTCGTCGGCGATCGTCGAGAAGCGCCCGTCGGCAAGCGCCTGCTCGAGCGAGCCGTGCTGCTTCAGCACCTCGGCCGCCTTCTTCGGCCCGACGCCGGGCGCGCCGGGGATCTTGTCCGACGGGTCGCCGCGCAGCGCGATGAAGTCCGGCACCTGGGCCGGCTCGACGCCGTAGCGCTCGCGGACCTCCGCGGGCTCGATCCGCGTCAGCTCGGAGACGCCCTTCACCGGCTGCAGGATCGAGACGCGATCGGAGACGAGCTGGAACGCGTCGCGGTCCGACGTGACGACGGTGACCGGGCCGGGCCAGGCCGCCGCAGCCGCCGCCAGGAAGTCGTCGGCCTCGTAGCCCGGCGCCTTGCCGATCGCGAAGCCGAACGCCTGCGTCAGCGCGGGCAGCACCCCGAGCTGCTCGAGGATCGCGTCCTCGAACTCGCGGCCGGACTGGTAGGACGGCAGCGCCTCGTGGCGGTAGGTGGGGGTCTCCAGCGAGTCCCAGCCGACGAGCACCGAGCCGGCTGCTCGGCGTCCCAGAGGCGCATCAGGAAGCCGGCGAAGCCGACGAGCGCGTTGGCCGGCCGGCCGTTGCCGCGGATCGACTTCGGGATCGCGTGGTAGGCGCGGTGGGCGAGGGAGTCGCCGTCGATCGCGAGGAGCGTCTCGCTGTTCACGCCGCCTCCTCGAGCTCGGCGATCGCCGCCATCACGCGCTCGGTCGCGACGCGCGCGGCCTCGGCGGCCGGCAGGTCCTTCAGGTCGCCGACCTCGATCGGCGCGCCATAGCGCACGCGCCACGCCTGCAGCGTGCGGAGGCCGTCGGTGCCCTTGATCCCCGCCGGGACGAGCGGCACACCGGCGTCGAGCGCGATGCGCGCCGCCCCGGTGTGGGCGGCGGCCTGGCGCGTCTTGCGCAGGCCCTTCTTGCGCCGCGTCCCCTCGGGGAACATCGCGATCACGTGGCCCTCGCGGGCGAGCGAGACGGCGGTCTGGATCGCCGCCGCGTCGGCCTGGCCGCGCCGCACCTTGAAGCCGCCGCCCGCCTTGACCAGCACGCCGAGCGGGAACCAGAAGAGCTCCGACTTGGCCATGAAGCGCAGGAACCGCCTCGGCCAGAGCGCCAGCCCGAGCGCCCAGGGGTCGAGATTCGACAGGTGCCCGGCGGCCAGGACGTAGCCGCCCGAGGCCGGCAGATGCTCGGTTCCGCGCACCCGGTAGCGGAAGACGAGGCGGGCGATCGGCCAGGAAACGGCGGCGATCAGGGAGTAGAGCGGAGAGGGCCTCGGGAGACGGGTCACCGGCGGCGAGTATCGCGGATCTGGGCGTGGACGCTAAGGTGGCGCGCGAAATGGCTGCAACCAAGGGAAAGAGACTCGTGATCGTCGAGTCGCCTGCAAAGGCGAAGACGATCGCGGGCTACCTCGGTCCCGACTTCGTCGTCGAGTCGTCGATCGGGCACATCCGCGACCTGCCGCAGAACGCGTCCGAGATGCCCGCGAAGTACAAGGACGAGAAGTGGGCGCGGCTCGGCGTCAACGTCGACAACGAGTTCGAGCCGATCTACGTCGTCGACCCGCGCAAGCGGAAGGTCGTCTCCGAGCTGAAGGCGAAGCTGAAGGACGCCGACGAGCTGCTGCTCGCGACGGACGAAGACCGCGAGGGCGAGGCGATCGCCTGGCACCTGGTGCAGGAGCTGAAGCCGAAGGTGCCGGTACGGCGCATGGTCTTCCACGAGATCACCCGGCCGGCGATCGAGCGGGCGCTCACCGAGACGCGCGAGATCGACTCGAGCCTCGTGGACGCCCAGGAAGCGCGGCGCATCCTCGACCGGCTGTACGGGTACGAGGTCTCGCCGGTCCTCTGGCGCAAGGTGATGCAGGGGCTCTCCGCCGGGCGCGTGCAGTCGGTGGCCACGCGCCTCGTCGTCGAGCGCGAGCGCGAGCGCTGGGAGTTCATCGCCGCGGGCTACTGGGACATCGTGGCGACGCTCGACCCGGGCACCTTCACGGCGCGGCTCTCGGCGGTCGACGGCGCACGCGTCGCGCAGGGGCGTGACTTCGGCCGCGACGGCGTCGCTCAAGACGAAGGACGCGATCCAGCTCGACGAGGAGGCGGCGCGCGGGCTCGCGGCCGCGCTGGACGGCGCGGCGTTCCAGGTGGCGTCGGTCGACGAGAAGCCGTACACGCGGCGGCCGGCCCCGCCGTTCATGACGTCGACGCTGCAGCAGGAGGCAAGCCGAAAGCTGCGCCTCTCCTCACAGCAGACGATGCGCGTCGCGCAGCGCCTCTACGAGAACGGCTACATCACGTACATGCGCACCGACTCGACGACGCTGTCCGAGTCGGCGCTCGACGGCCGCGCGCGGCCAGGCACGCGAGCTGTACGGAGCTGACTCCGTGCCGGCGCAGCCGCGCCGGTACGAGCGGAAGGTGAAGAACGCCCAGGAGGCGCACGAGGCGATCCGGCCCGGCCGGCGACCGCTTCCGTACGCCGGACGACGTCGCGGCGCGAGCTGTCGGGTGACGAGTTCCGGCTGTACGACCTGATCTGGAAGCGCACCGTCGCGTCGCAGATGGCGGACGCACGCGGGCAGACCGTGTCGGTGCGCATCACCGCCGGCGCCTCCGACGGCCGCACTGCGGAGTTCTCGACCGCCGGCACCGTGATCACCTTCCGCGGCTTCCTGCTCGCCTACGAGGAGGGCCGCGACGAGGCCGCAGACGACGCCGAGGAGAAACGCCTGCCGAAGCATGGCGGTCGGCGACACGCTCGCCGTCACCGAGCTCGAGCCCGAGGGCCACTCGACGTCACCCCCGGCGCGCTTCACCGAGGCGAGCCTCGTCAAGGCGCTCGAGGAGCGCGGCATCGGCCGTCCGTCGACCTACGCGGCGATCATGGGGACGATCCTCGATCGCGGCTACGTCCGTAAGCAGGGCCAGGCGCTCGTGCCCGAGTTTCTCGCCTTCGCCGTCGTCAACCTGCTCGAGCAGCACTTTCCGCAGCTCGTCGACTACGAGTTCACGGCGCGGATGGAGGACGACCTCGACGGGATCGCCGGTGGCGACGAGTCGCGAACCGGCTGGCTGCGGCGCTTCTACTTCGGCACCGACTCCGACGGCGACGACGGCCTGAAGGCCCTGGTCGAGCTGCACCTCGGCGATATCGACGCACGACAGGTCAATACGGTCGAGATCCCGCGTAGCGACATCGTCGTCCGCGTGGGACGGTACGGGCCGTACCTCGAGCGCGGCAGCGACCGTCAGACGCTGCGCGCCCGACATCGCACCCGACGAGCTGACGCCCGAGCGGGCGGAGGAGCTGCTCGCGCAGGGCAACCAGGAGCGCGAGCTCGGCGTGCATCCCGAGACGAAGCTGCCGATCGTGCTGCGTACGGGCCGGTACGGGCCCGTACGTGACCGAGATCGTCGAGGGCGACGAGAAGCCGCGCACCGCGTCGCTCTTGGCCACGATGACCCCGGAGACGGTGACGCTCGACGACGCCGCTCCGCCTGCTCACCCTGCCGCGCACGCTGGGCTGAGCCCGACGGCGAGGACGTGATCGTCGCCAACGGGCGCTACGGCCCGTACGTGAGGCGGGGCAAGGAGTCCCGGTCGCTCGAGACCGAGGAGCAGATGTTCACGATCACGCTCGACGAGGCGCTCGCCAAGCTCGCCGAGCCGCGCACCCGGGGCCGCCGCGCGGCCGCGCCGCCGCTGCGCGAGCTCGGGGACGATCCGGTCAGCGGGAAGCCGGTCGTCCTCAAGGAGGGCCGTTTCGGCCCCTACGTCACGGACGGCGAGACGAACGCCAGCCTCCGCGCCGTCGCGACTCGGTCGAATCGATCACGCCGGAGCGGGCCGCGCGAGCTGCTCCAGGCGCGCCGCGAGCGCGGCCCGGCGAAGAAGCGCGCGACGCAAGAAACGCGCCTGACCGGGCGCAAAACGGTCAACTCCGACATTTCGACCGCCGAGACCGTCCATAATCTGGACTGCCGCCGACGGAATGCCCGCTGCCGCCGAACGCGTTCGCACTGGGCGGTACCCTGGCCAGCCGCAGGCAGGTCTGAGGAGCCGTCCGCAGAAACGAAAGGACATCGAGTTCCACTTGACTCAGAGCCAGCTGACCGAACTGCTTGAGACCGAGAGCGCCCGCACGCTGATCGAGGCGGGCGAGGAGCGCGGCTGGATCGAGCCGGCCGAGCTCGAGGCGTTCGCGGTCGAGAACGACCTGCGGCGAGCCCGAGGTCGCAGGACGTCGTGCAAGCGAGCTCGAGCGCATCGGGCTCGAGGTGCGCGAGCCGGTCGCCGAGGAGAAGAACACGAAGGCACAGGCCGGAGCCCGTGGTCTACGAGGCCGACGCGCCTTCGGGCGCGGGCGACAGCCTGCAGCTCTTCCTCGCCGACGTCGGCAAGCACAAGCTCCTGACCGCCCACGAGGAGGTCGTCCTCGCGAAGGCGATCGAGCGTGGCGACGGCCGCGCCAAGCGCCGCATGATCGAGTCGAACCTCCGCCTCGTCGTCTCGATCGCGAAGGGCTACCGCGGGCTCGGCGTGCCGTTCCTCGACCTGATCCAGGAAGGGACGCTCGGCCTGAACCGCGCCGTCGAGAAGTTCGACTGGCGCCGCGGCTACAAGTTCTCGACCTACGCGACCTGGTGGATCCGGCAGTCGCGTCCAGCGCGCGGTCGCGAACCACGCGCGCACGATCCGCGTGCCGGTGCACGTCGTCGAGCGCCAGCAGAAGCTGTCGCGCGCCGCGCGCCGGCTCGAGGTCGAGCTGGGTCGCGAGGCGACGAAGGAGGAGCTCGCCGAGGCGACCGGCCTGCCGCTCCAGCACGTCGAGGAGGCGCTCTCGGCAGCGTCCGCGTCCGTCTCGCTGAACCAGACGGTCGGCGCAGACGACGAGGGCGAGCTCGGCGATCTGTTCGCCGACCGCGAGGCAGCCGACCCGTTCGACGAGGCCGAGGAGTCGCTCCGCCGGCAGAACATCCGCAAGGCGCTCGATGCGCTGCCGGAGCGCGAGCGGCGGATCCTCGAGCTGCGCTTCGGGTTCGAGGGCGAGCCGTGGACGCTCGAGGCGATCGGGCACGAGCTCGACCTGACGCGCGAGCGCGTCCGCCAGCTCGAGGGCCAGGCGCTCTCGCGGCTCGCGGCGCTGCGCGAGCTCGCCGGCCTCGCCGCGTAAGTCGCGCTAGGGAGCCTTCGCCGACTTGGCCGTGCTGGTCGAGAACGGCTGGGCCAGCGGGTCCTCGAGCGCGAACTGACCGAAGCCGACGAAGAAGAGCGAGCCGGGTTCGACCAGTCGCGAGCCGGCGAACGTGCCGCGCCAGGTCGAGAACGGCTGGAGTGCTCCCGGCAGGACGGGTGAGAACTCCTCGGCCGGGAACGGTGTCAGGGTCTTGACAGCGCCGCCGTTGTCGATCTGCACGAGTAGCGATACGGGCTGGTGGGGGTAGGACGAGGTGCCGGCGGGCGCCTCGAGGCTGTTCACCCGCACCCGCAGCGGGCTCTTGTTGGCGATCGATGCAGTCACCCGCCAGCCGCGAGGTCCAAACGCGATCGACGTCACCTTCGTCTCGAGGTAGCCGTGCTCGAAGCCCGAGGGGCCTTGCGACTCGACTCTCGTGATGTCGTCCCAGTTCGCGTGCACGGTCTTCACCGGCGTGCCGAGGCTGATCGCGGTGCTGCCCTTGTCCTTGTGTGCGATCGCCAGTGCGAGCAAAGCAACGAGCGCAGCGCCCACCGCGACGTTCAGCCCGAGCCGCACCCGCGGACGCGAGGCAACCGCCTGCGGCAACGGGATCAACCCGCTCGACGCGGTTTCGCGGGTGCGCGGATCGAGCCACGCGCCGGCAAGATCGGCGGCCAAGTTGAGCAGTACGACGAACGCCCCGACGACTGTGACGACCCCCGCGGTCAGCGGCAGGTCGAAACCGCCCGACTCGCCGCTGAAGGCGCGCACTGCGAGCGATCCGATACCCGGCAGCCCGAACACCGTTTCGAGGTAGATCGCCGCGGTGATCGCCGTGCCCGCGTCGACCGCGAGCATCGGGAGCACCGGGCCGATCGCATTGCGAAGCGCATGCCCGGCGACGACGCGCTTCTCCGAGGCGCCCTTCGCCCTGGCGGTGGTGATCCACGGGGCGTCGAACGTCTCGAGCAGGCGGACTCGGATCATGCGCATGTAGATCGGGAGGAAGAACAGCGCGAAGACCAGCCAGGGAACGGCCAGATGGGTGGCCCAGTCCACCGGCCCGCCGCAGCTGGAGGCGATCACGCCCGGGAATGCCGCGACCGGCGTCGCGGGCCGCACCAGTGGGCAGTAGCCGAGGTCGTTGACGTGGAAGTGCGTGCCGAAGAAGTCGCGGAGCGCGATCCCGAGCACGAACGGGTGGATGGCGAGCCCGATCACGCTGACGGCGAGCAGCCCGCGGTCGGCCGGCGACCGGGGCCGGAGCGCTGCGACGCAGCCCAGCGGTAAGGCGAGCAGCAGCATCAGGATCATGCCGCCGCCCACGAGCGACGCAGTGACCGGCAGTGCGTCGCCGATCTGCGTTCCCACCTTCGTCTGCGTCGTCCACGCGGTGCCGAAGTCGCCGTGACGCACCAGGTGCCAGACGAACTTGCCGTATTGCACGTAGACGGGCCGGTCGATGCCGAGCCGGTGGTCGGCGGCGAGGATGTCCGCGTCAGTGGTGGTCGTGTGCGGTCCGCAGGCGACGACGAGGCACGCCGGGTTCGTCGGGATCTCGTTGAAGACGAAGAACGTCAAGAACGTCAACGTGACGATCAAGAAGAGCCCCGAGAGAGCGCGCTTCAGCAGGAATGCGGTCACCTCAGCGCTCGCCCCTGTTGTCGAGTGCCGAGCGCAGTCCGTCGCCGATCAGCGCGAGACAAAGCACCGTTACGAACAGCGCGACCGACGGCGCGAGCTTGACGACGTTCGACGGCTGAGGTGTGAACGAGCTGACGTTGTTCGGGTTGAACGTCAGCAGGGTTCCCCACGACGACGCGAGCAGGCTGCCCCAGCTCGCCGTACCGAGTCGCAGGCCGAAGTTGAGGACCGAGAGCGACGCCTCGAGCACGATCACGCCGGCGGCCACCAGCGTTCCCCAGACGATCAGCGGGCCGGAGAGATGTGGCAGCAGTTCCCGCCGGATCACGCGTCCGTCGCGGGCGCCGACCATGTGTGCGGCCTCGACAAACTCCTGCTCGCGCAGCGATACGACGAGCGTGCGGACGACGCGCGCCGGATAGAACCAGCAGAACAGGCCAATCACGACCGCGAGCGCCAGCACGCCGGGCTCGAAGAGCCCGTTCAGCGTCACGGCCTCGAACCGCTGCGACACGGTCTGACCGAGCGCGATCACGAGCAGCAGCAGCGGGAAGGACATGAAGAGCTCGGTCACGCGGCTGACGACCCCGTCGACCAGGCCGCCGTAGTACCCCGCGATGGTTCCGAGTGCCGTGCCGATCAGCAGCGCGATCGCGGTCGCGATGAACGCGATCTCGAGCGACACCTGGCCGCCGACCAGGACGCGCAGGAACTCGTCGCGCCCGAGGGGGCCGTCGCCGCCGAGCAGGAAGAACGTCTTCCCGTGCCCGGTGTTGTCCTGCACCCAGCTGAACCACGAGACGGGCTGGTGGTCGATCGGGTTGACCGCGTGCGGGAACGGCTCGGCCGGCCCGTGTCCGAGCAGGCGTTCGAGCAGCGGCTCGAGCACGAAGCAGGAGAGCACGATGATCGTGAGCCCGATCAGCGCCGAGAAGGCGACGCGGTCGCGGCGGAACCGCCGCCACACGATCACGCCCCCGGTCGTCGGGCCTGCGAACGTCCCCTGTGCGCCTGTTGCCGCGACGTCGCTCAAGAACGACGGTTATACGTGTTCGTGCGCGGCTCCTTCGAGGTGAGGCCGGTCGGCTCGTTCTGTTCCTTCGGCCTGCCGGACCTCCTCGTCGGACATCGGCCATCTCTCGAGCGGGTAGTGGCAGGCGGCCGACTGCGTCGGCGCGAGCTCGCGCAGCTTCGGCTCCTCGACGTCGCAGTGCCCGCGGTGGAACCGCGGGCAGCGTGGGTGGAAGACGCAGGCCTGTGGTGGCGCGATCGGCGACGGGACGTCGCCTGCGAGCACGATGCGCTCCCGCCTGCCACGCGCCGCGCGGGGCACGGCAGACAGCAGCGCGCCCGTGTACGGATGCTTCGGGTGCTGGTAGATCGCCTCGCTGTCGCCGAGCTCGACGATGCGGCCCAGATACATCACGGCGATCCGGTCGGCGATCTGCCGGATCACCGAGAGGTCGTGCGAGATGAAGACGTAGGTGAGGTTGAAGTCGCGCTGCAAGGTGCGGAGCAGGTTCAGAACCTGCGCCTGGATCGAGACGTCGAGCGCCGAGACCGGCTCGTCACACACGATCAGCTTCGGCGACAGAGCGAGCGCCCGTGCGACGCCGATGCGTTGCCGCTGGCCGCCGGAGAACTCGTGCGGGTAGCGGTTGTAGTGCTCCGGGCTCAGCCCCACCGTCTCGAGGAGCTCCTGCACGCGGACGCGCGCCCCGCGCTGGCCGTGGATCGCGAACGGGGCGCCGATGATCTGGCCGACCGTCTTGCGCGGGTTCAGCGACGAGTAGGGATCCTGGAAGATCATCTGCATCTCCCGGCGGAGCGGGCGGAGCGCGCGCTGGGAGAGCGTCGAGATGTCACGGCCGTCGAACCGGATCGTCCCGGACGTCGGGTCGAGCAGGCGCAGCATCAATCGGGCCGTCGTCGACTTGCCGCAGCCTGACTCGCCGACGATCCCGAGTGTCTCGCCGCGTCGAACCGTCAGCGACAGGTCCTCGACCGCGTGCACCTCTGCCGTGCGGCGCGCGAACACGCCTTGCCTGACCTGGAACCGCTTCGTCAGCCGTTCGAGCTCGACGAGGTTCGTCTGGCCGCCGGCCGCGCTCATCCCGCCTGCTCCGCAGGCGCCAAGATCGCCCGCTCGGCGCTCTGCTCGACTTTCCGCTCCCACGGGAGAAAGCAGGCGTCGAGGTGGGCCTCCGGCGCCGGGGCGACGAGCGGCGGACGCTCGACCGGGCAGGGCTCGAAGCGGTGCGGACATCGGGGATGGAACGGACAGCCGGAGGGCGGATTGAGCAGTGACGGCGGCGAACCTTCGATCGGCACCAGGGCGGCGAGACGCCGCTCGATCGTCGGCATGGAGTCGAGCAGGCCCCACGTGTACGGGTGCTGCGGTCGCTCGAAGACCTCGCGCGCCGGTCCGTACTCCATCACCCGCCCCGCATACATGACCATCACCGAGTTCGCGGTCTCGGCGACGACGCCGAGGTCATGCGTGACGAGGATCACCCCGATGTCGAACTCGCGCTTCACCTCCTCGATCAGCTCGAGGATCTGCGCCTGGACGGTGACGTCGAGCGCCGTCGTCGGCTCGTCGCAGATCAGGACCGACGGGTTGTGGACGAGCGCCATCGCGATCATCGCCCGCTGGCGCATGCCGCCCGAGAACTGGTGCGGATAGTCGCGACCTCTGCTCGCGGGGTTCGGGATGCCGACGTGTCCGAGCAGCTCGACGGCGCGGGCGTGCGCAGCCTTCTTGCCCGCGTCGCTGTGCGCCAGGAACGCCTCGGCGATCTGGTCCCCGACCCGGTACATCGGATGCAGACACGCGAACGGATCCTGGAACACCATGGCGATGTCCTTGCCGCGGATGTCGCGCAGATCGTTCGACGGCAGGTTCAGCAGGTCGCGTCCGCCGAACACGACCTCGCCGGAGATCTGCGTGCGGCTGCGGTTGAGCAATCCCATGATCGCGAGGTTCGAGACGCTCTTCCCCGAACCGGACTCGCCGACGATCCCCAGCGTCTCGCCGCGTGAGACGGTGAAGCTGACGTCGCTGACGGCTTGCACCGTGCCGTCGCTCGTCGGGAAGCGGACGGTCAGCCCGCGGACGTCGAGGAGCGGCTCCGAGCTCACGCGTACCGGACTCTCGGGTCGATGAACGCGTAGAGGATGTCGACGACCAGGTTCGCGACCGCGACCGCGACCGACGCGAGGAGGACGACGCCGAGCACGAGCGGCAGGTCCTGGTTCAGCGCGCTGTTGATCGCGGTGTAGCCGAGCCCCTGGAGGTTGAACACCGATTCGGTGATCACCGCGCCGCCGACAAGCAGCGCGATGTCGAGACCGAACATCGTCACGATCGGCGTCAGGCTCGCGCGTAGCCCGTGCTTGAGGATGACCTGGCGCTCCGACAACCCCTTCGCGCGCGCCGTGCGGATGTAGTCCTCACCGAGCGTTTCGAGCAGGTTGTTGCGCGTCATGCGGGCGTAGAACGCCGCGTACAGCAGCGCGAGCACGCACCACGGCAGAATCATGTGCGAGAAGAAGCCGGTGATGCTGTCGACCGGTGAGACGTAGCCGGTGCCACCCGCCCACCCGAGTTGCTTCCAGAAGATGTACAGCGACATCAGGCCGAGCCAGAAGACCGGGGTGGAGATGCCGAAGAGCGCGAAGCCCATCGCCAGTCGGTCGACGACGGATCGCCGCTTGACCGCAGACAGCACGCCGATCGCCACGCCGACGAAGAGCCAGATGACCGCGGCACCAGCAATCAGGAACAGCGTCCTCGGCGCCCGCTGGACGATCAACGCCTTGACGGAGGACCCGCTCCCGCTGGCGTAGGTCGTGCCGAGGCCCGGCCAGCCGAACTTGTCGCCGAAGAAGAAGTTCTTCGTGAACTTGCCGAACTGGACGTACCACGCCTGATCGAGGCCGAGTCGCTGCCGGATCAGCGCGAGCTGGTCCGGATTCGGGTTCTTGCCGGCGAAGCGAAGCGCAGGGTCGCCCGCGGGAAGGAGATAGAAGACCGCGAACGTGATCGCGAGCACGCAGAGAACGACGACGATTGTCCAGACGAGCCTGCGTGCGATGTAGAAGACCATGTGTTCCCTGTCTCTCGGGTGTGGGGCGGGACCGGCTGGCCCCGCCCCCTTTTCATGACTCGTCTATTGCTTGACGGCCACCTGCGAGTACGCGGTGTAGTCCCCGTACTGGTCGTATTGCCAGTGCGCGACCTTCGGGCCGACGATCGAGACGTTGTTCGCCCACAGGTACGGGACCCACGGGACGACCTCCGTCATCAGCTTCTTGTCGAGCCCCTCCCAGCAATCGATGCGCGCCTGCTTGATCTTCGCGCTCGCACGCCTTGATGTCCGCATCGACGCGACGGCACGTTGCTGAGGTCGCCGGTGACGCCGAGCTTCTTGGCCTGGTTGATCGCGGGGGTGACGCCGACGAGCGAGTAGTTCGTGTTGCCCGACGCGATGATCGCCTGGCTGCTGAACAGCTCGCCGATGAACGCGTACGGGTCTGCATAATCCTTCCCCCAGCCGGCCGCTCGGAAGTCGGCACGTTCTTGTTCGTCGTCTGGATCGTCGGGTACGCGGCGTTGATCTGGCGCACTGTGAACGTGATCCCGATCTTCGCGGCGTCCGCCTGGATGATCGGGATCATGCGGTTGTCGACCGCACGAACGTCACCGATCATCAGTACCTTCTTGCAGGCTGACGCCGTGCATTTACCCGTCTTGCCTGGATCGTATTTCGACTGCTTGATCTCGGCGGCCGCCTTCGCGACGTCACCAGCTTTCGTCCGCCGTCGAGTACGGGTCGTACTCGGCTAGGCCGTTGTTGTAGAGAACCGGCGGCACGATGTGGGTTGCGATCGAGCCCGACGACCGGGCCACCCCAGGCCTTCTGCATCGCCTTCTTGTCGAGAATCCAGTTCATCGCCTTGCGGATGTGGATGTCGTCGAACGGCGGCTGCGTCAGGTTCATCGTGACGTAGCACGTGCGGTCGCCGACGTTCGGCATCAACCGCTTTTTCAGGTTCGGATCGGTCGACGTACTGCGCGGATCGTCTTCGGCTGCTGGCTCGCAGCTCGTCGTCGAGCTGGCCGGCGGCAACCTTGTTGTAGATGTCGTCGGCGTTCGAGTCGACGGTGAACGTGAACCGGTCGGGGTAGTTCTTGCGGTACTGATCGGTCGCCTGGTCGTAGTTCGGGTTGCGGACGAGGATGATGTGCGTTCCGTCGGCGCCGTCGTAGCCGCTCATCGGCTTGAGGCCGGCGCACGAGCTGGCGCTGACCTTGTCTGCGCCCTGGAGCATGTACGGACCGCTCGAGACGACGTCGCGGCCGTAGTTGCCGGGCTTCCCCTCGAAGCACTTCGCGACCTCGGCTGGGATCGGTGCCGTCGCCGGCATCGACATGCGGTAGTTGAAGTCGCCGGTCGCGGCTTCGTCAGGTGGAAGACGATCGTGTTGTCGTCGGGCGTCGAGATGCCCGGAGATCGTCTTCGCCTTGCCGGCGGCGTAGTCCTCCCAGCCCTTGATCACCGTGTAGTAGAAGGCGTACTGGCCGCCGTCCTTCGGGTTGGCGAGCCGCTGCATCGCGTACGCGACGTCCTTCGAGGTGACGCCCGGTTGACCGGCGGGCCGAACTTCACGCCCTTGCGCAGCTTGTACGTGTATGTCAAGCCGTTGTCGGTCGGCGTCGGGACGGCCGTCGCGAGGTCGCCGATCAGGAGGTTCCCGTCGGCGCCCGGTGTGTGCTTGTACCCGACGAGCGTGCGCAGCATCAGGTTCGAGTAGAGTCTCATGCGGTGCCGAGGTACTCGCCCGTCGGATCGAAGTTGTTCGTGAAGCCGAACGACTGCTCGCATCCCCACGTGTAGGTTCCGCCCTTGGCGGGCGTGCCGTTGTTGTACGTTCCCACGATGTTGACCGGGCTCGAGCTCGAGGACGTGGTCGTCGTGGTCCCGAGCTGCCGCTCGCGACTTCTTCGAGCCGCAGCCGGCGGCGAGGCCGGCGACGCGCGAGGATCGCGGCCGCGGCAGAGCGCGATGCGATAGGCACTTTCTTCATGCGGCGATGGCTCCTTTCTGGGTTCAGTGCTCATCGCTCGATCTCACGTCGAACGCGTCACGAAGGCCGTCGCCGAGCAGGTTGAACGCGAGCGTCGTGACGATCAGGAACGCGCCCGGGAAGAGCATCAGCCACCAGGCGACGTCGTAGAGCTGCGATGCGTCGTTCAGGATCGATCCCCAGGACGCCTCGGTCGAGGGGACGCCGAGCCCGAGGTAGGAGAGCGCCGCCTCGAACAGGATGTTCGTCGGGATCAGCAGCGTCGAGTAGACGATCAGCGGCCCGATCAGGTTCGGCAGGATCTCCGTCGCGAGAATGCGGACGTTGCTCGCCCCGGCGGCGCGTGCGGACTCGACGAACTCCTTCTCGCGCAGGGACAGGGTGTAGCCGCGCACGATGCGCGCGATGTACGACCACGAGAACAGCGTGATCACGAGGATCACGACGGGCAGGCCGGGCTTGATCAAGCCGCCGACGCAGCCGTCCTTCCCGGTCGAGCAGGCCGCGACGATCCCGACTGCGATCAGGATCTGCGGGACGGCAAGCAGCACGTCGGCGAACCGGGAGAGCAGCGTGTCCACCCAGCCGCCGAAGAAACCGGCGAGCAGCCCGACGACGAGACCGATCAGCACGGCGAGCCCGGAGGCGACGATCCCGACGAAGAGCGAGATCCGAGCTCCGTACATCGTCCGCACGAACAGATCGCGTCCCTCGGCGTCCGCCCCGAACCAGAAGCTGCGAGTTCGGCCCCTTCGGCACCCCGTACACGTCGGTCATCGAGTCGAACGTCGCGTTCTGGCTGTGGCCCGAGATCTGCTCCGCGAGCGGGCCTCCGACGATCGCGATCAGGACGAGCACGCCGATCACGACGCCGCCCGCGAGGGCGGCCTTGTCCTGGCGCAGACGCGCCCAGAACAGCTGGCGTGGACTCTTGCGAGCGACGACCACCGGCTGGAGGGCAACGGCACCGCCGGTGGTCAGGAACTCGGGTGGGTTGGTCATCCCTGCCTCGAGAGCATCACCCACCCCTTTACCGAGCCGGCAATACTTAGAAACATGATTAGCAAGGTTCTCGATCCCGCCAAAGCGCTCGACGGGCGGATCGTCCGGGTCGAGCGGATCGAGGAACGGCACCGTGAGGGCCTGCGAGAGGCGGCGGAGCGAGACCCGCAGATCCACCGCTTCACGAACCTGTACTCGTTCGGCTTCGACCGCTGGTTCGACCTGGCGGTCGCCTCCGAGACAGAGGTCCCGTTCGTGGTCGGTGGTCGAGGGCCGGCCTGTCGGCTCGACTCGCTATCTGAACATCGAGCCGCTCCACCGGCGGGCCGAGATCGGCTGGACGTGGCTGGAGCGCGCACAGTGGGGCACCGGCGCCAATATCGAGACGAAGTACCTGTTGCTCGAGAACGCGTTCGACCGCGCCGGCCTGATGCGGGTCGAGTTCAAGACGGACGCCCGCAACCTTCGCGTGCGCGGGGCGCTGCTCGGGATCGGCGGCACGTTCGAGGGCATCTTCCGGAAGCACATGGTGCTGCCCGACTCGATCCGGGACTCGGCGTGGTACGCGATCGTCGACGACGACTGGCCACGGGTGAAAGCCATGCTGCAAGAGAAGATCGCGAGCCATGCTGCATGAGGTGCGGGGTCGAGGTCGCACCGATCCGCGCGGAGCCGGACGACGCTTCCGAGCAGGTGACGCAGGCGCTCTACGGCGAGCCGCTGCACGTCGACGAACAGCGAGGCGGCTGGGCGCGCGTCCGCACGGCGTACGACTACCCGGGCTGGGTTCGAGACGCTGCGCTCGCGGACGGCGAGGGCGAGCTCACGGCCGACGCGTCCGGCTCGCCGATCGACGTCGCCCGCTCGTATCTCGGCACGCCGTACCTCTGGGGTGGGCTGACCGAGCGGGGGATCGACTGCTCCGGTCTCGTCCACATGGCGTACCGGCGGCTCGGGAGGCTCGTGCCCCGCGACGCCGACCAGCAGGAGGATGCCGGGGACGAGGTGGGGGAGCCGCAGCCGGGCGACCTCGTCACCTACGGCGGTGATATCGCCGACCACATCGCCTTCTGGCTCGGTGACGACAGGATCCTGCACTCGACCGGTCGCGAGGACGGGATCGGCGTGGTGGAGGAGCGCGAGCCGGCGGCGCTCCGCGCGCGGCGGCGCAAGCTCGTGCGTCTGTGATCTCCTGGGCCACGTCGGACGGCCGCGACGACGACGGCGACCGGGTCGTCCCCGCCGCCTCGACGATCAAGCCGTTCATCGCGTCGGCGTTCTGGCGGTCCGAGCTCGACCCAGGGGAACGAGCGGTGATCGAGTCGACGCCGTGGTCGGTGGCCGATCGCGTCGCCGGCCCGCTGACGCTCGGCGATTGCGCTGTCCTGATGCTCGCGTTCTCGGACAACGCCGCCACCAACGTCCTGCTGACGCGCCTCGGGTTCGACGCCGTGAACCGGGAGGCGGAGCGCCTCGGGGCGGCGCGCACCGAGGTGCGCCGGCTGATGATGTCAGCCGGCCCCGAGAACGTCACGTGTGCCCGCGATCTGGCCATGGGTCTCGCCGCGCTCGACGAGCCGCGCATCCTCGAGGCGCTCGCCGTGGCCCACGATTCGGAGCTTCCGTACCGGCTTTCCGAGCACGAGGTCCTGGTGAAGACGGGGGAGATCTGGCCCCGCGTCTACCACGAGGTCGCCCTGGTCGACCGACGCCTCGCGGTGGCCGTCTGCTCCGCGCCGGCGGCCCTTCCCGGGGAGGTTGCGGCGACCGCGGAACGGGTGGTTCGGGCGTCCCTCGATCGAGGCTGAAACCCTGCTAAAGGAGTCCCTTCAGACGGTCGATAGCAGGCATGTGGACGCTGCAGAGCGCGATGCAATCCTGACTAGATACCGCGAACACTCGGCCCGGTTCGAGTCGGTGGCCGCCCGCCGCGAGACGGTCGTGGCAGCGGTGATCCCGCTTCAGCCCTTGAAAGAGCTGGAGCAGGAGCCGACCGCACGCGAGATCGAGGTGCTGCAGCTGATCTCCGACGGGCTCGTGAACCGGGAGATCGGAGTTCGGCTCTTCCTCTCAGAGGAGACGGTGAAGAGCCATGTCAGGCATCTGCTGGCGAAGCTTCAAGCGCGCAGCAGAGCCCACGCCGTAGCGGTTGGCTTCCGGCGTGGGCTCATCAACTGACGAACTGACGTTCCCTGCAGGTTTTCCACTGTCTGTGGACAATCACCTGAACGGGTGACGCATCCATGAGGGAAAACCTACTTAACTATGAATGCTTCCTACCAGGCAGACGATCCGCCTGCCAAGGCGGCCTTGCTGACGAGCTTGGCGAGCTTGCTCATTTCTTTCCCCCAACGTGTAGGAACTGACGGCAACGTGGACTCTATAACCCCTTTGGGGGATATGCAAGGCTTCCGCCGATTTCGCGATCAGTTCGCTGATCTACGAGGTCGGATGGCGCTCTATCTGGCGACTGTCGTCCTGGCTGTCGTGGTTGCGGCGACCGCGCTCATCGAGAGCGGGTTCGGCGTGGGCTCACCGGTTGCCGTTGTTGCCCTTGCGCTGATCGCTGCGATCGGTGAGTGGAGGGGACGAATCTCCCTTCGCGGGAACGTCTGGGTTTCGATATCGCTGTTCCCGTCGGTCTTCGCCGCGGTTCTCTTCGGACCACTCGCGGGAATGATCGTGTTTGCAGCATCGGCCCTTGGGCTCCGGATTCCGCCAGCGGGCCGAGTTATCTATCTCTGCAATCGAGCACTGATCGGCTGTGCTTCGGGCGCGGCCGCCGCGGTAGTCGTGGCTCTGGTGCCGGGCGGTGTCGAAGAGACGGTCGCGGCAGCGACGGTCGCCGCTCTGGCTGCGGAACTTGTCGACGCAACATTGACCTCCATCACGTTCTCGCTGCGGGGCCTCGGTCGATGGACGGAGGTTGCGCGGGACCTCTTGCCCGTCATCGCGGCGTCAATTCCTTTTTACGGCCCGGTTGTTGCAGTTCTTGCGTTTGCCTATCGCGACGTTTCTCCGTGGACCTTGCCCCTTTTCTTCGCGCCAGCCCTAGCTGCACAGCGGTGGTTCCTCATGTACCAAGAGCAGCGTCGGCTGACGGACGATCTCCAGCGCGTCAATGAACAGCTCCAGGCGGCCAACCTCTCCTTCGCGATGGGGCTGATCGCGACTCTTGATGCTAGGGACCGCTATACCGCCGGCCACTCGGCCGCGGTGGCGATCTACGCGCGCGATATCGCTGAGCGGATGGGGCTCGATCAGGATCAACAGGACCTCGCGCATCTCTGCGGCTTGGTCCACGACATCGGGAAGATCGGCCTGGCTGCGGGCATCCTCGAGAAGCCCGGGGCGCTTGACGCTTGAGGAGCGCCGCGAGATGCAGCGGCATTCGGAGATCGGAGAGCGGATCCTCGCGAACGTCGACACGTACTCAGAGATCGCTTCAATCGTTCGACACCATCACGAACGCGTGGATGGCCAAGGCTACCCAGACAAGGTTGCGGGGCCGGATATCCCGCTTCTCTCGCGCATCATTGCGGTTGCAGATGCCTACAACGCGATGACCTCCGATCGTCCGTACCGAGATGCGATGCCGAGTAGGGTGGCTCGGCTGCGTCTCGCGCAGGCGGTCGAGACCCAGTTCGACACCACGGTTGTAGCTGCTTTCGAAGCGATGCTTGCTGGGGCTGACGAGGGTTACAGTCTCGCTCATGGCGCCGACTTCGTGCTCGGCACTGGGCCGAAGAAGCCGAAGAATCAATCCCGTCTCGGCTTACTCCGGCTAGCTGAACATCTCAAAGCGTGAGGCAGCCTCGGCGCGGGTCCGGACGCCGAGTTTCTCTAGGACATGCCGAACATGCACCTTGGTCGTCGACTGTGAAATGAAGAGCGCGGCCGGGCGATTTCATTGGTTTCGCAGTCCGCGCACGATAAAACCCAGCACCTCGAATTCCCGTGGGGTCAAGAGTTCAGCCTGGAGCCGCGCGTAGCTCGGGTGCTAAATCCTGCCCGCCGGGCCAAGCCCAAGTCGTTCGATTCCGTATAGAGACCGAAGGCGATCGCGAGGCAAACTCGTCCCTTGCAAGACAATCGGCGAGGCCCCGCTGACCGCAGTGCGCAAACGACTGGATCCCACGACGCCAAGCTCTGTAGCTACTGCCATCAATCGATCTGCGGAGCCGGGTTCGTCGGCGGCCGAAATGGCCCTGCAGCGACTGAAAGCATCCGAACCTCGACCATTCGAGAGCTCTTAGTCCGTCTGAACCGTCGCTCGGCACTTTCGGTTTCGCCAAGCGTCGCTGCTAAGGCCATCGCGTGTCGAAGTATTCGCCTCGCCACGAGGGATAGACTGAGTTGGCCCGTCTCCGCTGGTGAGCTGTGCGGCTACCGGCTTGCCGGTCTGAAGCATCAACCGGGCACGCAAGATCCGAGGTTCAGGGCGTGCCGATCATCAGCTGTGCGCTGCGTCTGAGTCTTCGAGCCCTGAAGGAATCGCTCCGCGTCGCCAAACCGCCGATTCCAAGGCGGATCAGTGCTCTCGACCCAGATCCCCAAGGTCGCGCAAAATCCAGGTCAAGCTTCGATGTCATCTGCGAGGCGCTTAAGCCAGGGGTCGCATCCAGGTAGTCGGCTCTCTGAGCAAGGGCATACGCGACTGTATAGGCGAAGGAGCTACGCACGCGCGGATCGTCGACAGTGAGGAAGGGCATGTTGCGGCTCCTCGATTGGCGGCTCCGAGGCATTCCTCTGAGGCGACGACAGCGATTTCCGCCGTGGCCGCCCGAACAAGAAGCGTAGGTGATTCGTGGCGTCGGCGTCAGCTCGGCGACGGCGTCACGCGCCTCCGGTTGTTCGCCCAGCATGCTGGCGAGGGCGAGTCCCATGCAGAGCTTCGGTTTCGTCTCGGTCATCGTGCGCCGTCGTCTGGCATCCACGAATGCGGCTTCGGCGGCCGAAAGGTCAGCGAGTTGGAGGCCACAGTGGCCATCGAATCGCGCCTGCCCTCGAACTCAGCGGATGGTCGGCTGAGAGCTGTTTTGTGCTCGCGTTGCAAGATCGGTTGCCAAAGCCAACTGGCCGTCACGCAGAGAAGCCTCGGCTTCAACCAGGTCGACAGACGGCGGAGGGAACGACGGGCGAAGCCGCACTCGAGCGGCGAACGAGGAAAGTGTTTCGATCTGTCCGTCCCGCGCGAGAGGTTTAAAGCAATCACGAAGCACGGGTTCGATGAAATCGTCGCAAGCGAACCGCGAGACAGTCCGAGCGCCATGTCCCAGTGCTGTTCGCGAATACGCAGCCAATTGCCTCATGCATTTGTGCGCGTGCGTCGGGTCGTTCGAGCGAGCTTCTCGAACAGAAATTCCCGCAACAGTGGGTGAAGGGTTACCGTCCTCACCAGCCAAAAATCCGAGATCCCTGGCCTCCTGCACGACCCTCGGCCCGCAACGTCGAGGTACTCGCAATCAGAGCTGGCTTAAGAGTCGGGAGAAGCGCAAGGCTGAACAGATGTCTTGCAGATCGGGCGGAGCTCTTTGGAAGAGCTCCTCCGCGAAGAACCTATGTAGTGCGCTCGGGAGAATTCTAGTGGGTGGCGAGGCGTCGACTGCGGCGGCCGCCAGCGCGAGCACCGCGGGCCAGCCTTCGGACTGGCGAGCAAATTCCCGCGAGGCGGCCTTTCCGCCCAGGAGCTCTGCAGTTTCTGTCTCGGTCATGGCCAGGAGTCACGAGCCGATCTCCTCGATCTCGCCGTAGACGACGCGGCGTGAGCCGTAGCCCATGTAGGTCGCTGTCGAGACGCAATGACAAATCGCGTCAATGTTCCGTCTTGCAAGGAGCGTCGACAAATTCTTCGCCTCGGCGGGCCGCAAGGAGCTCGTGGTAGTCGTCGATGAAGAGCCAAGCTGTCCGCGCCTGCTCTTGGCGTCTCCGCGAGCGATGCGGCCATTCGGCGATATGCGCGCTGCGGGTTACCGTGGGCAGCGAGATATTCCCTGACAAGACTCCTGGCGTCTCCATCGATCGAACTCGATGCCGGAGGCCAGATCTCCGCGAGCACGGCCACATCGCGATGAGCCGGCGTGCTCGTAATCCAAATCGACCGCCCCAGGGTCTTCGCCCACTGCCGAGCAAGTGTGGTCTTCCCGTACCCCGCAGGAGCCAGCAGCAAGATGGCGCGAGCATCGGATTCGTCGAGGATCGTGGTCAGTCGCGGCCGGTCGATCAAGCGCCGTGCATTGCCCTTCTTTTGTTCCTTCGTCGAATTCACCTGCGGCCATTCCTGTCGATTTCAAACGCGTCGCGTAAACGCTACGTCGGCGAGCAGGATTTCGGAAGGGCCTGGACGCCCGCGGCGGAGGGTGTCGCCGCGGGCGCCGCTTCGCCGTCAGCCCCCGTTGTCAGCTCGCGCCGACGCCAGGCTTGACGCCAACGGGTCTTCGCCCGTCAGCAATCTGAACGCGACAGGGATCTGCCTGCGCCGAGGGACGCCGAGCTTCTGCCGAAGCACGTCGCAGTGGGCCTTGGCCGTCCGGGGGGAGATGCCGAGCACCAGGCCGACCTCGTCGTTCGACAGTCCCTGCGCGATCAGCTCGATCACCTGCCGCTGCCGTGTGGTGATGCCGGATGGATCTCGGAGTGCCTGCATGGCGTCAAGGTACGAAGCGGGCACCTCGCGCACCATCGGCCGAAAGGCGTATCTCGGACGGCTGACCTGAGGGTGCTCGGCATGGATCGGCGCTCGCGAAATACGATCTGGCGGATGCGTCGCCCGAAACGCCTCGAACGCCTGCCGCCGCAATACTTCGTGAGCCTGCTGGCGCGGATCTCGGCCGTTGCCGCCGAGGGTGGCGAGCCGATTCTCGACCTCGGGCGAGGCAACCCGGAGACCGGCCCGCCGGCGCACGTGGTGGAGGCGCTTCGGGCGGCGGCTCTCGATCCTCGGGCGCACGGGTATGGGCCGATCCGGGGGCTGCCGCGGCTCAAGGAGGCGCTCGCCGCGCGGTATCGCGAGGTGTACGGCGTTGCCCTTGATCCCGTCACCGAGGTCGCCGTCCTGCCGGGCACGAAGGCAGCGCATGTCGAGCTTGCGCTAGCGCTCAGCGACGAGGGCGACACGTTGTTGTTCACCGACCCGTACTACCCCGACTACCCGTCAGGCTCGGCGCTCGCCGGGGCGCGCGTCGAGACGCTGCCGTTGCAGCCGGAGCTCGGTTGGGCTCCCGCCCTCGACACAGCGCCGCCGGCGGCCGCGTTGTATCTCAACTATCCATCGAACCCATGTGCCGTCTGCGCGCCCGAGGGCGTGTTCGAGGACGCCGTCGCATGGGCGCACCGCACCGGTGGCGCCGTCGTGCACGACGCCGCGTACATCGACATCGTCTTCGACGGGCGCCGCCCACAGAGCTTCCTCGCCGCCGCCGGCGCCAAGGACGTGGGTGTCGAGATGTGGTCGATGTCGAAGACCTACGGCATGGCGGGTTGGCGGATCGGCTTCGTCGTCGGCAACGCCGAGATCGTCGAGCGGATCAACCTGTTCAACGACCACACGCGCGTCGGGATCTTCGCGCCGCTGCAACATGCCGCCAGAGCGGCGCTCGAAGGCCCGCAGGACTCTGTCGCCGAGCGTGTCGAAGCCTACGAACGCCGCCGTGACGTTCTCGCCGCCGTGCTGCCGGACGGCCCCGTCTCCGAAGGCAGCTTCTACATGTGGGTGCGTCTGCCGGAAGGCCTCACCGCCGAGCAGCTCCTCGTCGAGCATCGCGTCGGAGTCGCCCCGGGCGAAGGCTTCGGTCCGAGTGGCGCAGGGTGGGCCAGGCTCTCGGTCGCCGTGACCGATGCGGAGATCGAGCTCGGGGCCGAGCGCCTCGGTCGCGCGTTCGCCACGGTCACCGTATGAAGATCGGGATCGTCGTTCCCTTCTCCTGGTCGTACTGGGGCGGAGTAGTCGAGCATGCAGAGCATCAGGCTGCGGCGCTGCGGCGCCGTGGCCACGATGTGAAGATCCTGATGGGCAACGACCCGCCCGGCCGGCTGACGCGCCTGCTCCACCCGCGAACCGGGCGCCACGGGCCCTTGCCCGACGGGATCATTGCCGTCGGACGCTCGGTGGTCGTGCCGGCGAACGGATCTCTGCCGAACATCGTGCTCTCGCCGCGTGCGGTGCCGCGGATCCGCCGCATCCTCGACGCGGAGCAGTTCGACGTCGTGCACCTTCATGAGCCGATGACGCCGGCGATCTGCGTCGCGGCGCTCGCACATGCGAAGTGCCCGATCGTCGTGACGCACCACGCGCACGGCGATCTCGGCTGGATGAAGCCGGCCTTGCACTTCTGGGGCTTCCTGATGGATCGCGTCGACGTTCGCATCGCCGTGTCGCCGATGGCCGCCGAGTCGGCGTCACGGTGGATCCCCGACGACTACCGCGTGATCCCGAACGGGGTCTTCATCCCCGACCGGGCGGATCCGGCCGACCGCGACCATACCGTGGTGTTCATCGGACGCCACGATCCGCGCAAAGGGCTGCCGACGCTGCTACGGGCGTGGCCGGGTATCCATCAGGCGACCGGCGCCCGCCTGCGCCTGATCGGCACCGATCCGCTGCAGTACCGGCTTCTGCACGCGCGGCTTCGGTTCGACGAGACGGGCATCGACGTGCTCGGCATCGTCACGAACGAGGTGCGGACGCACGAGCTCGAGCGGGCGAAGCTGTCGGTGACGCCTGCACTCGGCGGCGAGAGCTTCGGCCTCGTGCTCGCGGAAGCCTTCGCATGCGCGACCCCGTCGGTCGCCTCCGACATTCCCGGCTACGCCGCGGTCGCGATTCCCGAGGCCGCTCGCCTGGTACCTCCCAACGACTCCGGCGCGCTCGCCGACGCCGTCGTCGACGTGCTGTCGGACGAGCCTCGCCGGGTCGAGATGGGTCGCGCCGCGCGCGCACACGCGCTCGCCAACTTCGCGTGGGACGACATCGCCCGCCGACTCGAGGCGACCTACGAGGAGGCAGCGGCGTGAGTCGCCGCTGGCAGCTGCTCATACCCGTTCCGGTGCTCGCGCTCGCGATCGCGCTGATCATCTGGCGCGGCCCGAACTGGAAGGTCGTCCACGACGCATTCAGCGCGGTCACCTGGGAATGGGTCGCCGCCGCGATCGGTCTCAACCTCCTCTCAGTGCTCACGCGCTCGCTCGCGTGGGACACGGCGATCAAGCAGTCGATCGAGCGCCCACACCCGTCGTTCCGGCTCGTCTTCTCCGCGTTCTCGGTCGGGCTCTTCGCGAACGCCGTGCTGCCGGGACGCGTGGGTGAGCTCGCGCGCGTCGCGGTTCTGCGGCGACGGCTGACCGGCCGCAAGGGAACGACGGCGACGCTCGTCGGCTCGGTCTTCGCGCACCGCATGTTCGATCTCTTCCCGGTGGTCGTGCTCGTCACCTGGGTGCTGTTCGCAGCGAAGATCCCGCGCTGGGCGCTGACGTCGATCGCGATCTTCCTCGTCATCGGGATCGCGCTGTTCTTCGTCGCACTCGTCCTCGCTCGACGCCAGGGCCGTGAGAGCCAGGAGGTCGGGCGGATCCGCTCGCTGCTCGTCCGCGCGCGGCAGGGGCTCGCGATCATGCGTTCGCCGGTGGCCGCAGGAACCGCCGCCGGCTTCCAGTTCCTCGGCTGGTTGTGCCAGCTGTTCGCCGTGTGGGCGGCGATGGAGGCGTTCGGCATCCATCTGCCGATCGCCGCGGCCGGCCTCGTGCTCGTCCTGATGAACGTCGCGACGATCTTCCCACTCTGGCCCGGGCAACTTCGGGCTCGTGCAGATCGCGGTCGCGTTCCCGCTCATCAACTACGGCGTCGAGTACGCCCACGGCGTCGCCTTCGGAATCGGCCTGCAGGCGATCGAGGCGTCGGTCGGCGTCGGCGTCGGGCTGATGTTCCTCGCCCGCGAAGGCCTCTCGTACGCGACGCTCCGCGACATCGACGACAGCGGCGGAGACGGTCCCGAGGAGACGCTCCAGGAGGAGCCCTTGGATGATCGCGCTCGCATCGCCGGCTAGCCTCAAAGGCGTCCTCACCCCGCGCGAGGCGAGCGCGGCGCTCGCAGCCGGCATGCGGAAGGTCGCGGGGATCGAGGTCGACGAGGCGCCGGTCGCAGACGGCGGCGAGGGGACGGGGCTCGTGCTCGAGCAGGCGCTCGGCGGCGTGTGGCACGAGGCCGTCGTCGCCGATCCGCTCGGCCGGCCGGTGACGGCGGCGTGGCTCGTGCTTCCCGACGGCACGCGCCGTCGTCGAGACCGCGGCGGCGGTGGGTCTGCCGCGCCTGGCGCCGAACGAGCGCGACCCGTTGAACGCATCGAGCCGTGGAGCGGGCGAGCTCGTGCTGGCCGCCCTCGCGCCGGCGCCCGGCGGCCCTGCTCGTCTGCATCGGCGGCACGGCGACGGTGGACGGAGGTGCCGGCCTCCGCGCGCAGCTCGGGGACGCGCTCCGGGATCTGCCGGTCCGGGTGCTCTGCGACGTTCGCAACCCGCTGCTCGGCGAGCGTGGCGCCGCGCGGGTGTTCGGCCCGCAGAAAGGGGCCAACGCCGCCGATGTGGAGGAGCTCGAGAGGCGGCTGGCGGCGCTCTCGGAGCTCGAGCCGGTACCGCGAGCTTGCCGGGCGCCGGCGCCGGCGGTGGACTCGGAGCCGCGTTCGCGGCGCTCGGCGGCGAGCTCGTGCCAGGTGCCGAGCTGGTGCTCGACCTGATCGGCTTCGACGCGTCGCGCTGCGCCGGCCGCGCTCGTCGTCACCGGCGAGGGGACGGTCGACGCGACGACGCTCGAAGGCAAGGCGCCCGGGGCGGTGCAACGGCGTTGCGCGCGAGCTCGGCGTCCGCTGCGAGCTGTTCGGCGGGATCGTGCGCGACGGCGATCGGCGCGCACGCACTGTCGGGCGCACCCGCGCGGCCGCGCGCCAGGATCTGGAACGGCTCGGCGAGGAGCTAGCCCGCGCTCTCGCGTGAGAGCTCCTCGATCTTCCCGCGCACGCCCTCGAGCTTCGCGGCGCAGATCCGGTAGAGCTCCTCGCCGCGCTCCCAGAGCCGCGTCAGCTCCTCGACGTCCGCGTCGCCGCGTTCGAGCCGCTCGACGATCTGCTCGAGCTCGCGCTGCGCTTCCTCGAAGGTGGGCATGGCTTCGCTCATCCGACGACCGCGCCGAACGACCCGTCGGCGACGCGGATCGAAAGGGTGTCGCCGGCGTCGACCTGCGTCGGCGAGCGGACGACGTCGTCCTGTGCCCGGACGATCGCGTAGCCGCGGTCGAGCGTCGCCGTCGGCGAGAGTGCGCCGAGACGCGCGTGGGCGGTGGCGAGCCGCGCGCGTCTTGCGCTCGAGCGCCAGCAGCGGCGCGCGCCGCAGGCGGTCGTGCGCGGTCGCGATCCGCCGCGCGTGCTGCTCGCCGTTCGCGCCGCGCGCCGCGGTGCAGCCCTTCGCGCAGGCGGCCGAGCGCAGCCTGCAGCTCTCGGCGTCGGGGACGACGAGCCGCGCGGCGTGGGTCGGAGTCGAGGCGCGGGCATCGGCTGCGAGATCACACAGCGGCGTGTCCTGCTCGTGACCGACGGCCGACACGACAGGCACCGGCGAGCCCGCGACGGCGCGCACGACGCGCTCGTCCGAGAACGGCAGCAGATCCTCGAAGCTGCCGCCGCCGCGCGCGAGCACGAGGACGTCTGCGCCTCTACGCGCGAGCTCGTCGATCGCAGTCTGCAATCGCATCCGCGGCGCGCGGGCCTTGCACATACGTCTCGGCGACCAGGACGTTCGCGGGCGGGAAGCGCTGCACGATATGCGTGAGCACGTCGCGCTTCGCTGCCGCGTCGTTGCCGGTGACGAGCCCGATCAGTCGCGGGAATCGGGGCAGCGGCCGCTTGCGGTCGGCCGCGAACAGCCCTTCGCCCGCGAGCTGCTGCTTCAGCCGCTCGAGCGCCGCAAGGTGTGCGCCGACGCCGAAGCGCTCGATCGTCAGCACCTTCAGCCGCAGCTCGCCCGCTGCTCGTACAGCTCCGGCCGGCCGAACACGTGGACCCGCTCTCCGTCGCCGAGGCCGAGCTCGAGCGCATCGAACCGCCCGCGCTGCATCTGCGCCGACAGGCACGCCCCGTTCTCGGGATCCTTGAGCGTGAAGAACACCGACGCCCAGCGCTCCTGGCGGCGAAGCTCGGTGATCTCGCCCTCGACCCACAGTGTCGGCAGCCGCGTCAGCCAGATCGCGACGCCCTGGTTGAACGCTGCAACCGAGTAGATCTTCCGCCCGTCGACGTCCTTCGCCTCGACCTTCACGAGGCCGATGCTAGATGCCTAGAGCAGGATCTCGGCGGCCGTCTCGTAGCTGCAGCCACAGCCGGTCAGCTCGACCGCGCGATGCAGGTCGGCGTCGGAGTGGGCCAGCTTCTCTGCCAGCGGCAGCGGATACCCCGCCTCGATCAGGACGTGGAGGCGCCAGGACTCAACCTTCTCGCGCTCCGTCAGTGGGTGTTCGATCGTCTGGGGCATCGTGGCAGCCTTTTCGCTCTGTCCTAGACGAACCCTGCCTCCGAAAGTTGGCGATCAAACCTCGTTTCTTGTAGGCAATTCGTCAAGCTTTCGTGCGAGATCTTGCAGACGCGAGTCGAGGACTGCACGCTCGGATTCTGCGTCGGTGGCGATCTCGTTCAGGCGTTCGCGCAACGTCGCTTCGACCTGATGGGCGCGATCCTCGAGCGACCGGAGCGCGTCGTCGCGCTGACGCTCGAGGCCCGAGCGCAGCCTTGTCAGCCGGTCCTCGACGCGTTTCGCGGCAGCGTCGCTGACGTGGTTGAGGCGCTCGGCGAGCACGCCTTCTGCCTCGCGGGCGAACCGCTCGACGGCAAGGTCGAGCTCGCGGCTGAGACGTCGGGCCGCCTCCTCGCGCGCCGCCCGGATCGCCGTGTCGAATTGCTGTGAGGCCGCCTCCGAGTATCGCGTCGTCTCGCGGCTGACGAGCCGCTGGAGCTGCTCGACCTGCCGCCGCTCGATGTCGCCGAACGCGAGCTGGATCCGCTGCGTCGCGTCGTTGCCCTCGCGCTCGACGATCTCCTGCAGATCGCGCTCGCGCTTGCGCAGCCGTTCGGCGACGTCCTGCAACGCACGACGGCGCTCGGCCGCATGCTGCTCGAGCTCGGTTGCCGCCTGTTGCGTCACGTCCTTCGCCGAGCTCGCGAGCTCGGTGCGCAGGCGAGCGATCAGCGAGTCGCTGCTCCTCGATCTGGCTCTGCAGCCCTTCGGCGTCCTGGCCGATGCTGCGACTCGATCTCGGTCATCAGCTGGCGCTGCTTCGCCTCGAGACGCTTCAGCTCGTCGGCGAGGCCCTCCTGCAGCTTCGCGACGTCGGAGCTCCAGTCGCCGAGCCGCTGCTCGACCGTGCGCTGCACCGACGCCAGTTGCTCGCCGAGGCGCGCGCTCGCGTCCCGCTCGCGCTCGGCGACGTCGCGGCGTCGCTCCTCGGCGATCCGGCGCTCCTCGTCGGCGAGCAGCGACAGCGAGTCGGCGCGCGAGCGCGCGAGGATGTGCTGCGAGCTCCTCGGCGCGCTGCTCCGAGCTCCTGCGCGACGACGCGTCGAACGTCGCTCTTCCCGCGCTCGATCTCGCGCTCGAGCTGGCGCTGCTGCTCGCGCACCTTGCGCAAGACGAGCGATCGATGGCGACGAGCGCCGCGCACGGCGACGGCGGCCGCCAGCGACGGCGACGATGGTCGGCGGCAGTCATCGCGCTCATCGTAGGCGCGCGGCCACGAGCGCGACGGCGAGCGAGGCCGACGCCCAGGTCAGCAGGCGCAGCGCGCGTTCGAGCGGCGCGATGCCCTCCGTCGTCGCGTGCTCGCGCCGAGCCTGCCGCACCGGCGTCGAGAGCGCGCGCTGCGCGAGGCTCGGTCGCGGACGCGAACCCGGCCGCCGCGAACGCCTCGACGCTGAGCGTCTGCGCCTCGACGAAGTACCCGGTCAGCACCGGGAACGCACCCCAGGCGAGCGCGAACCCCAGTTCGTGTGGAACGCCGAGCTCGAGGTTGTACGCGGGGACGAGCGACCGCGCCGACCGCGACGAAGACGAGCAGGCCACAGCCCCAGGCGTGCGCCGCGCCGATGCCGATCGCGACGGCGCCCGCGAGGCGAGACGTGCCGCGAGCGCGACGAGCACGGGGCCGGGGATCGCGGTCCGAAGCGGCCGGCCGTTCAGCTCGTCGAGCGCGTGCGCGGCGACGCCCATCGCGAGGAAGAACGCGGCGAGCGCCCAGAGCAGCCGGTCGAGGTGGAAGTCGGGGCGCGAGCGCCGCGCCGAGCGCGACGTACGAGAGGTGCCAGAGCGTGTACGGCGGGTGCAGCAGCGTCACGTAGTCGCGCCAGCCGCCGCGCGCGCAGCGCGTAGAACGCCGGCCTTACGCTCTCTCTGCGTCCCCACGTCACCACCCCGCCGCCGAGGCTGAGCCGCCGCGTCTGCGACCCGCTCGATGCCCGCCGTCGCGCCAGGCCTGCGAGCTGGCGGCGCAGCGGCCAGCGCGTCGTAGAGCTCGCGGATCGACGGGCCGAGGAACGAGCCGACCTCGTGCCAGCCGTCGCCGATCAGCCGGCCCGCGGCCGGGAGGCCGACGCGCGTCCAGAGCTCCCACGGCGGCCGCCAGACCCCGCTCGGCACGCCGAACTCGAGCCCGGCGATCGTCCCGCCGCGGCTTCACGACGCGGGCGAGCTCGCGCAGCGTCGCCGGCGGATCGTCGACGTAGCGCAGGAGGTAGGTGAAGGTCAGCGCGTCGAACTGGCCGTCCTCGAACGGGAGGTCGAGCGCGCGTCGCCTTCCTGCAGGCGCACCTGCTTCGGCGGCGGCGGCGAGCGCGACGCGGCGCCGGGCCTCGTCGAGCATCCCGGCGGTCAGGTCGACGCCGACGACGTAGCAGTCCTTCTGGCGCACGAGCTCGAGCGCGACGGCGCGCGGTGCCGGTGGCGACGTCGAGCACGCGTGTCGGTCGGGCCCGGCGTCGATCGCGCGAGACGAGGAAGCGACGCCAGCGCGGGTCCTGGCCGAAGGAGAGGACCGCGCCCCAGCGGTCGTAGCCCGGGCCGAGCGGCGCGAAGAGCTCGGTCGCATCCATAGGCTTGGACTCTATGGCGCTCGCCGACGACCTGGAGCGGATCGCCGGCGCCGCGTCCGCGCACGGCGAGGTGACGGGCGTGCTCGCCGCCGAGCCTGCGTCGGGCGCGCGCGCTCTACCTCGTCGCGCTCGGCGCGGGCGACGAGCGGCGTTGGCTCGTGCTCGACGACGCCGGCTCGACCGTCGAGCGGCGTGACGACGTGCGCGAGACGGCCTCGATCGTCGCGATGTGCGAGCTTGCCGGCGGAGCTCGCCGGCGGCGGCGACCTCGAGCAGCTGCGGGCGCAGCTCGCGCAGGTGCGGATGGTCGAGCAGCCGGCCGGGGATCGAGGAGGCCGAGGGGGCCGCGCTCGAGCTCGAGCGGCGGTCGGCAGCCCGCCGCGCGTCGCCACGCCCGCGTACCTGGACGACGTGGGGGCGGCGACGCTCGACGCTCGAGCGGGCGCTCGGGCGAGACGGCTCGCCGTTCGCGGCGGCGCTTCGCGGCGGGCACGGCGGCGGTCGACGGGTTCGTCCGGGACGTCGAGCGCGGCTACCTCCAGCCGACCTGTCGCTAACGTGGACGCATGGAAGGTGGATTCGGAGGTTTCCCGTTCGGCGGCGATCCCGAGGATCTCCTGCGCGGCCTCCGCGAGTTCGCGGAGCAGCAGGCCGAGTCGGTGCAGGAGGCGCAGCGCGAGCAGTTCGCGACGCTGACCCTGAACACCGCCGTCGAGCTGACCGCTGCGGCGCTCTCCCAGGTGCAGGTCGAGGGTGCGGTCGACGAGCAGACGATCGCGATGCGCGACGCGATGCGCGTGCTGTTCCCCGAGGCGGTGGCGCTCGTGAGCGCCGCCCGCCAGGGGTTCATGCGCGAGACCTAACCGCTCTTAGTAGCCCGGGACCGGCGGCGGGTTGTAGGTCGTGGTCGTCGTGTCGGCGGTCGTCGTCGGCGGAGTCGCCGCGATTCCGACGGCCAGCGTGGCCTTCATCCCGAGCGCAGCGTGTCCGGGAACGGGGCACCAGAGCGCGACCGATCCTTTCTTCTTCACGTTGACGGTCAGCGTGGCCGTCTTGCCGGGCTTGATCATCGGCGTCCGTTTGGTCACGCCGCCGCCCTTGATCGAGAGCGCGTGCGCATACTTGCCGCTGTTCCGGATCACGAAGTGAACGACCCCGACCGGTGCCTTCCGGGCCGAGAGCTTGATCGAGTACTCACGCTCGGTGACGTTGATCGTCGTCTTGGCAGGATGCGCCTGAGCGACGAGTGCCGCGGTCGCGGCGCCGAGCACGCCGAGAGCGAGGATCGCGAGCAACTGGAGCGAGCGGTTTCTCTTCATATGGGTTTCTACGGGCGGTCGAGGGGGATCGGTTTGCTCTACGATCGGCGCCGCCCGTGGCGCTCCTTGGCCGACCGACACTGGATCGTACGCTCGTCCGGCTGCTGCCGGCTGTGCCACGAGCGGTCGTCCAGCGGCTCTCCGCCAGATACATCGCCGGCCCGTCCCTCGACGATGCCGTGCGCGTGGTGCGCGAGCTGAACGGCGGCGGGAAGCTCGCGACGATCGACATCCTCGGCGAGGAGGTGACCAGCCCCGACGAGGCGCGCGCGATCGCCGGCCAGTACCTCGACGTCCTCGCACGGGTCGACGGCGAAGGCCTCGACTCGAACATCTCCGTCAAGCTGACGGCGCTCGGCCTGGAGTCGACCTCGACCTCTGCCGCGACAACCTGGAGGCGGTCGTCGCAGACGCCCAGGCCCGCGCGAGCTTCGTCCGGATCGACATGGAGGACTCGTCGACGACGGATCGCACGCTGCAGCTGTACCGCGAGCTGCGCGCACTCGGGCACGCGAATCTCGGGATCGTCGTCCAGGCATATCTCCGGCGGACGATCGACGACGTCGACGGCGTCGAGAACGTCCGGCTCTGCAAGGGGATCTACATCGAGCCGCCGGCGCTCGCGTACCGCGAGTTCGAGGCGGTGCGCGCGAACTTCGTCCTCGTGCTCGAGAAGCTCGTCGCCCAGGGGTCGTACGTCGGGATCGCCACACACGACGAGTACCTGATCGCGCGAGGCGCTCCGGATCGTCGCCGACCTGGCGCCCGACCGCTACGAGTTCCAGATGCTGTTAGGCGTGCGGCCGAACCGCGCCGACGAGCTCGTCGCCGCCGGCCACCGCGTGCGGATCTACGTGCCGTACGGCACGCAGTGGTACGAGTACTCGCTACGGCGCCTGCAGGAGAACCCGAAGCTCGCCGGCTACATCGCAGGCGACACCGTCGGCCGCCTCTTCGGCCGCGCGTCCTGATCTGACCGCTCCCTTGGAGCCAACGTCCGGTGTCAGACACGGGTACGAGTCAGTGACAGGAGTGAGCCGAAACCGTGCCGCGTCGTGCACATCGGCGCCGGCGCCCCTTCGTTCCCCATCTGAGCGGAGCCCGCTCTTGGAGCCAACGTCCGGTGTCTGGAACTGATCTCAAAGTGGCCGGGCGAGGATGAGGATCATGCCGAGGTGGAGGAAGGCGAGGTAGTTGTCGGCTTTGCGGTCGCGGCGGGTGGCGATGCGGCGTTTGGCTTTCAGCCAGGCGTTGGTGCGTTCGACTGGCCAGCGGTGGCGGGCTTGCGGGTCGCGTGTTTTCAGCCGGCGGCTGCGGCCGCGCCAGACTTCGCGGGCGTGCTGGTCGGCGGCGATCGGGTCGCCGGGTCGTCGTCGTTTGCTGAGCCGCGGCTCGATCGCGCGTTCACGCAGGGCCTGTGCGAGCGCGCTGGAGTCGTAGCCGCGGTCTGCCCAGACCTCGCCGGGCCGGATCGCACGTTCGAGCAGCGCGTCGATCAGCGGCAGCAGGTGCTGCTGCTCGTTCTCGTTGCCGGACGCGAGCCGCACCTCCAGCGGCGCCCCGTTGGCGTCTACGGCCAGGTGATAGCGGCTCCCTGGCCTGCCCAGCAGCGTGCGCGCGACCTGCTCGCCCCCTTTTTCGCGTCCACCAGCGAGGCATCGACGATCAGCCGCGACCAGTCGAGCCGGTTGGCACCGGCCAGCCGCTGCTGCAAAACCACGATCGCCTGCGCCAGCAAGCCGCGTCGCGTCCACTCCTCCAAACGCCGCCGACAGGTCTCGCCGCTCGGCAAACCGAAGACTCAGGCAATTAA
>CAWFWL010000002.1:0-447213 GCA_963819535.1 uncultured Actinomycetes bacterium
CGAGCCCGGCGATCCAGAGTGCAGCACGTAGAAGCGGTCGCCGCTGTCGCCCGCGTGGAAGAGCGTCGCCCCCGCCGGCAGCGTCACGTCCGCGAGCTGCGTCGCGAGGCGCTCGATCGTCTCGAGGGGCAGCGGCGCGAGGAACGGCACGGCTCGGAGTGCCTCGACCCGCTCGGGCGGGACTTGCGCTCCCTCGTCGATCGCGCCGAGGCTGCGCCAGCGAAGGATCGACAGGACGGGCAAGAGCCCGCCGATTGCGAACAGGGCGCCGCGGACGCCGAGCACCGCGATCAGCCCCGGGGTGGCGAGCGCGCCGAGGGCGATCGAGCCGACGATCACGCTCTCGAGGCACCCGAACACGCGCCCGGCGACGTCGGGCGGTGCGGCGCGCTGCAACAGCGTCATCGCGGAGATGTCGACCAGCGTGTTCCCGACGCCGACGATCCCCAGCGCGAGCGCGGCGACGATCGCCGTCGGGGCGGCGCCGACCAGGAGCAGCGGCAGCCCCCAGAGCAGCAGGCCGATCGCGAAATCCGCTGCGATCCGCGCCCGCGAGACGAGCGACAGCGAGACGGCGGCGCCGGCGAGCGCGCCGATGCCGCACGCGGCCTGCAACAGGCCGACGCCAGCGGTGCCGAGCCCGAGCAGCTTGAGTGCGATCACGACCACGAAGACCCCGAGCGCACCGGCGACGAAACACTGCGCACCGTAGAGGCCGATCAGCAGACGGAGGCGTGGCTCGGCGGCGATCGCCTGGAAGCCCCCGATCAGACCGCCGCGGCCCGAGTGCGAGCCGGCCTCCCGCGGTGCGGCCTCGGCGGGCGGGTGCACGCGCGCAATGAAGTACGCGCTCCACGCGAAGGTCGCGGCGTTGAACGCGAGCGCGAGCCCGGGCCCGCTGAGCGCGAGCAGGAACGCCGCGAGCGCGGGGCCGACGAACACACCGAGGCTGTCGAACGTGCTCGACGAGACGTTCGCCGCGGTCAGCTCCTCCGGTGAACGCGCGAGGATGGGCATCAGCGCCGACTCGGCCGGACGGAAGATCGTCCCGAGGATCGTCGTGACCGTGGCGATCACGTAGACGATCAGCGCCGGGGAGTGCTGGACGACGAGCACGGCGGTTGCGCCGACGCTGACGAGCCTGCCCACGTCCGACCCGAGCATCACACGCTCCCGCGGGAAGCGATCGGCGAGCGACGCGGCGAACGGCGCGATGCCGGCCGCGATCACCTGGCGGATCGCGGTGACGACCCCGACGGCCGTCGCCCCGCCGTGCTGGTACGCGTAGACGGCGATCGCAACGCCGTAGGCGAAGTTGCCCATCGACGAGCCTGCGTAGGCGAGCTGCACCCGCCGCAGGTCCGGGTTCCCGAACACGCCCTTGAGCGCGCCGAACGAGGCTCCGAACCGATTCCGCAGCGATCCCACCGCGCGGACAATCGCATCGTTTGACAGGTAGTGGAAGGGAGCGGGAAGATTCGGGGCAAGAACTCCGTCTAGTAGGTGTCATCCGCCAGAGCGGGTCAAGCTTTTCCCCAAGGAGGCTTCACATGTCGGACGAGCGCGACAAGTTGTCACAGAGCGACGAGTTGGAGAACGACGAGAACGACGTCGAGGCGCACCAGCTGGGCGGCGACCGCGACCAGTTGGGCGGCGACCGGGATCAGCTGGGCGGCGACCGCGACCAGCTCGGTGGCGACCGCGACCAGTTGAGCGGCGGCGACTAGCTTCAAGGGATGGGGAGACGACTGAGGGCCCGCTTGCGGGCCTTCAGTCGTTCTGGGGGCTCGTAACTCACGAACCTCGTTCGAACGAGGTTCGAACGAGGTTCGAGCGTGTGGGTTCAGGCGCGGAGCACGCGCGCCAGGTCGTCCAGCAGAGCCGTGGCTGCCGTGCGCCTGTCTCCTTCGAGCGCTTCGAGCGCAGCGGCGAGGGCCGCCACCGCTGCGGCGTCGCCGTCGCCCTCGAGCGCACGGCGCGCTCGGCGGGCCGACCCGAGCAGCGCGAGCGCGATCGCGGCCTGGCCGGCGAAGAGGCCGAGCAGCTCCATCTCCTGCAGCGAGAACCGTGAGCGCTGCGGCCGGTCGAGCACCTGCAGCACGCCGAGCACCTCCTCGTCGTCGAGCAACGGCACCGCCATCAGGCCTTGTGGGACGTAGCCCGTCCCCTCGGCCACGTCACGGGCGAAGCGCGGATCCTGCTGGACGTCGTCGAGGACGAGCGGCGTGCGCGACGAGAGGACCCAGCCGGCGATCCCGGTCGACGACGGAAGCCGCCTGCCGACGAGATGCTGCTCGTCGTCGCCGGCCACCGCGGCGAACACGAGCTCGTCGGTCTCCGCGTCGAAGAGGAAGATCGACGACGCCTTCGCACCGAAGATCGCGCGCGCCACCTCGACGATCGAGCGGAGCAGCCGGCCAAACTGCTCCTCCGATGCGAGCACGCCGGCGGCGACGGCCGCGTCGAACCGTCCCGGCTCGCTCACCGCTCACCCCCCACGTTGGCCGCCGTCAGGTAGAGCACCGTCTTCAGCTGGAAGGGCGTCAGACCCGGATGCTTGCTCAGGACGAGCGCGGTGATCCCAGAAATGCACGGCGTCGCGAAGCTGTTGCCGGTTGCCTTGATCGAGCCGCCGCCGAGCCACGCCACGTCGACGTCGACGCCGCGGGCGAAGAACTCCACGGGGGGATCGGGGTTCGCGTAGTAGAGGAGCGGGTCGTCCTCCTCGTGGCTTCCGACCGAGAGCACCGACGAGAAGCGCCACGGGTACGACTCGACCGGCATGTTGTGCGCCGAGGCAACGAGGATCGTGCCGCGGAAGTACGCGCTGTCGGCCAGCTCGTGCAGGACCTCGCCAAACTGCCGCTTCGTGGTCGAGAGGCTCATGTTGACGACGTCGAAGCCCTGGCCGACCGCCCAGCGCAGCCCCGCGAGCAGCACCGGGCCGGTGCCGGCGAAGCCGCGCGCCCAGCACCCGAACCGAGAAGATCTCCGCCTCCGGTGCGATCGAGCGGATGACCCCGGCGCACGCCGTGCCGTGGCCGCACAGATCACCTTCGGTGTCGTCGGTCGCGACCGGATCGCCGTTCTCGTCGATCGAGATCGACACGGCCCCCGCGAGCGGGCCGACGAGCGGATGGCCGAACTCGACCCCGCTGTCGAGGACGCAGACCTTGACGCCCTTCCCCGTCGCGCCGCCGAGCGCCCACTCGCGATCGACCCGCTCGGGGAGCGGGTTGTCGATCGCGATGCGGTTCGCCGCGAGCTTCGGCAGCGACCATGCGGGCAGCTCCTCGTCGTCCGCGGCCGCGGCGTGCGGGACGACGGGCGTCAGCACGTCAGCTGTGTGAGCAGTTCTTCTGCGCCCAGGCCGCGATGTGCGTGCTGGCGGTCGTCACCTCAGCCTGGTTGATCGACGTCGAGAGCTTCTGCAGCTTCGTGAGCGTCGCGGCGTCCGGAACGCTTCCAGCCTTGAAATGGATGCCCTTGAGCGCCGACGCGTACTTGCCGAACGCGGAAGCCAGGACCTCGAAGTCGGGCCGGATGTCGGACGGCGTCTTGTCGGCGAACTGCTTCAGGATCTTGGCGCGCGCCTCGAAGTCGTTCTCGCCGACGCCGGTGATCGCCTTGCTGAAGCTCGCCGACAGGTCGGACAGCTGCTTGCAGTTGCCCGCAGTCGCGATCGACGACAGGCCCGAGCTGCTCGACGTCGTCGTCGCCTCGGTGCTGGTCGACTCGGTCGTCGTCTGCTCTGTCGTGGTCGTCGCGGCGGCGGCCGTGGTCGTCTGAGCCGGCGGCGCCGAGCTCTTCTTCTTGCTGCCGCACCCCGTCATCACGACGACGAGCGCGAGCACTGCTGCCGCGAGCACGAATGTCCTTGGCCTGCCGTTCATTTCCGTGCTCCCCTCGGTCGGTTCATTGGAAGCCGATCTTACGACGGTGTCAAGAGGTGCGCAGCGACGGAGGCCGACTCTGCCGCCGCGCGGGCCCGCAGCACGCGCGCGTCGTCCGCACCGACAGCGAGGTTGACCTCGACGAGCCGGACGGCCGCCTGCGCAGCCGCGGCGGCGAGTAGGGCCGCGACCGCGGCGTCGGGCCGCGTGTCGTCGGTTGCCGTCTCGGCCAGCGCGGCCGCCAGCGCTGCGACGTCGG
This sequence comes from uncultured Actinomycetes bacterium, assembly GCA_963819535.1. Taxonomy (GTDB): domain Bacteria; phylum Actinomycetota; class Thermoleophilia; order Gaiellales; family Gaiellaceae; genus PALSA-600. The sequence goes on from CAWFWL010000002.1 coordinate 4,153, forward strand.
CGCACGCCTCGGCGATCTCGAGCGGGATTGCCGACGCCTGGTCGAGCGCGCGCCCGAGGTTGAAGTCCCGGCGGTCGTCTCCGCCCTCGCGCGCGCCTGCCAGTGCTGCACGGGCGGCGGCGAAGGCCGCTGCGTCGGACGGCGCGAGGCCGGCGAGGCGCGTCCCGAGCGTCGCCGCCTGCGCAGCGAGACCGGCGTCCTTCGAGATGCGCGCCACCTTCACCGTGACGGCGGCCGCGATCGCCCCGACCAGCGCGGCCGCGGAGCCTCCGGCCGACGGACTGCCCGCTGCGCCGAGCGCGTCGAGCGCCTCCTGCACGTCGAGCGGGTCGCCGCCGGACATCTAGGTGGCGAGGCGCGCGCGGGCCTCGGCGAGAAAGTGCGGAGTCGGGCGGATGCCCGACTCCGCCAGCGCCGATTCGAGATCCGCGACGAGTCGCGCACGAACCTCGGCGTCCCGCTCGGCCCTGGCGATCAGGTCGTCGAGGTTCGACCGCATGCGCGGAAGCTCCTGGGCCGCCGAGACCCACCCCACAGGGGCCGGCGGCAGGGCGCCGATGAGGCGCGCCAGTTGCTCGATGTCGTAGTTCGTCACTCGAATCACCCGTCTACATGACGCGGCTCGGGGTCGGAATCTTCCATCACGGCCTTCAATCGTTCGAGACACCGTGAAATGCGGCTGGCGATCGTGCCCGACGGGAGGTCGAGCGCCTCGCCGATCGTCTTGTAGCTCTCGTCGCGTGCGAAGAAGCGGTCGAGGATCTCCTGGCAGGCCTCGGGCAGCAGCGCGAGCTGCTCGCGCACTGCGAGGGCGTCGTCGATCTCCACGAGCCGGTCGTCGAACACAGCTGAGTCGAGTTCGTCCTCGGTCGGGTCCTCACGGGAACCGCGCAGCCGGTCGATGCAGGTGCGCCGGGTCAGCTGCGCGATCCATGGCCGGAAGGCGCCGTCGTCGCGCAGGCGGTCGAGCTGCTCGAAGACCTTGGCGAACACGTCCTGGAACACATCCTCGGCGTCCTGAGGCCCGAAGCGGAACCCCTGGCTGCAGATCGCGTAGACGTACCGGGAGAAACGCTCGACGAGCTGGTTCCAGGCCTCGTCGTCGCCGCCGCGGCAGCGGGCGACGAGTTCCCTGTCGCTGAGTCCCGTGACTGCCTGCATCCTGCCGATCTTATGTCGGCATCAACCGATTAAGCTCATTCTCGTGACCGAGATCACGCTCGAGGAGCTGCAGCTGGCGGCTCGAAACCACGGAATGCCGCTCGAGGCGCTCCGCGAGCCGATCACGCCGGTCGGGCTGCACTACCTGCTGATCCACTACGACATCCCGCACGTCGACGCCGCCTCGTGGCGGTTGACGGTCGACGGCGAGGTCGAGCGCGACCTCTCCCTCGACCTCGCGGACCTGCGCGCGCGGCCGGCCACCGAGCTCGCCGCGACCATGGAGTGCGCCGGCAACGGGCGGGCTCGGTTCGAGCCCCGTCCGATCAGCCAGCCGTGGCTGCTGGAGGCGGTCGGGACCGGCCGCTGGCGCGGGACCTCGCTCGCCGGGCTGCTGGCCGAGGTCGGCCCGACCGGCGCCGCCCGCGAGGTGCTCTTCACCGGGCTCGACCGCGGGCTCGAGAAGGGCGAGGAGCAGTGGTTCCAGCGCAGCCTGCCGCTGGCCGAGGCGCTGCGCGCGGAGGTGCTGCTCGCCTACGACCTGAACGGCGCGCCGCTGCCACCGCAGCACGGGTTCCCGCTGCGGCTGCTCGTCCCGGGCTGGTACGGGATGACGAACGTCAAGTGGCTCTCGCGGATCACGCTGATCGAGGAGCCGTTCACGGGTTACCAGCAGGCGCAGGGGTATCGCCTACGCCAGGAGGCCGACGAGCCCGGCGAGGCCCTCGACCGCATCTTCCCGCGCGCGCTGCTGATCCCGCCGGGGATCCCGGACTTCATGAGCCGCGAGCGCACCGTCGAACGCGGGCAGCAGACCCTCCGGGGCCGCGCGTGGTCGGGGCACGCGCCGATCTCAGCCGTCGACGTGAGCGTCGACGGCGGCGAGACGTGGAGCGCTGCCACCTTCGAGCCGGCCGATCTCGGCGACTGGGCGTGGCGCGGCTTCACCTACGAGTGGGACGCCACCGAGCCCGGTGCGTGCGTCATCTGCTGCCGAGCCCGCGACGAGGCGGGCAACGTGCAGCCCCTCGAGGCGGCGTGGAACGTCGGCGGCTACGCGAACAACTCGGTCCAGCGCGTCGTCGTGACCGTTTCTTAGCGACGCGCGCCCTCGTGGCCCGAACCGTCACGTCCGGTGTCAGACACGGATACGAAACGGTGACGAAGGATCCACAGTGGCCGAGCCAGGCCGCATGGTTGAGCGGTTCGCGGCACGGACATGGCCGGTGTCAGACACCGGGACACGTCCCGCGCGACCAAGTGGCGCCGGTTAGGGGAGCCAGCCCTCGCGATAGGCGGTGAGCCCGCCGCGGGCGAACCGCGCATACGCCTCGCTCGCCTCGGTCGTCTCCTGCTCGATGCCGGCGCCGTGACGCTGGGCTGCCTCGTCGACGGTGTACGCGCCCCAGTCCGGTCCGGTCGAGCGGTCGCGGGCGCCGACGCAGAGGACGAGGCACGGCGCGGTACCCGCCCCGACGAGCACGTGGTTCGTGCCGGGAGGGCAGTGCAGGAAATCCCACGGCCGGAGCTGCCGCTCCTCGCCTTCGACGATCGCGAGCGCCTCTCCGGCGAGCACCAGGAAGTCCTCCTGGTCGTTCTCGCGGTGGTACATCGCCATCGGCTCGCCGGGCTCGAGGCGGGCGAGGTTGATGCCGAGCTGCAGGAAGTCTGCGGCCCCGTCGAAGCCGGCGCCTTCGAACTCGCAGAGCACGCCGCGCCCGGGTCGCTCCCACCACTGCGTCTCGCGCGCGTTCACAACGAACCAGCCCTGCCCCTTCGGGACGAGGCCGTGCTCCGTCCGCACGAGCTCCGACTCCGGCACCACCGTCGAAGCCTGCCACAGCGGCCAGGTCGACCGATACGAATGTCTAAGTTCAGGGCTTTTTCGGCAGAGTTGCTCAAGTTTCCGCGGGGTGGGCCGACAACAGTGGTGCATGTCAACTGCACTCCACTACACAGACGAAACGGCCGCGTGGTCGCCCGAGCCGGGCTGGTCGCGCGCCGATTTCGAGCTGCTCAACGAAGACGAAGCAACAGCGATCCTCCTGCGGCGAATGCGCAAGCTTCTGGCCCGCGGCTTCGAGCCGCTCGACGCACTGCGGCTTGCGTCGAAGCTCGACGCTCCGCTCTTCTGAGAGCCAGGAGCTAGCTGGGGGGCCCCTTCAGGCGGGGCCCTCCAGTCGACGCTTGGCGCGGTTCAGCTCGCGCGCCAGTACTGGCGCCGGCGCGCCCGCACGAGCGAGCTAGCGAGCGAGCCGAGCACGATCAGGCCGACCGTCGCGGCGACGGCGCCACCGACGATGATCTCGATGCGCCGCGTGTCCGACTTCGGCTTGGTCGTCGCGACGGTGGGCGTCTGCAGCTCGGGATCCTGCGACGACAGGCTGGTCGACGTGTGATCGACGCGATGGCCGAGCTCGTAGGCACCGAACCCGACGACGGCGAGGACGAGGGCGATCAGCACCACGTCGAAGAGTCGCCTCATGGCGCCACGGTACCGCTCAGGGCTGACGACCACGTCACCCTTCTCAGGTAGATATGCCTGCCGCCGTGCTGCCGCCGCTCCTCCGCACAAATCCCGATTTCCGGCGCTTTTTCGCCGGGCAATCGGTGTCGCTGCTCGGCGACCAGATCACCGCGATCGCGCTGCCGCTGACCGCAGTGCTGGCCCTGCACGCGAGCGCCGGGCAGATGGGCGATCCTGACGACCGCCTACCTGGTCCCGAACCTGCTCCTCTCGCTGCACGCCGGCGCCTGGGTCGACCGGCGCGGCGGCCGGCGGGAGGTGATGCTCGCGACCGACGTCGGCCGCGCGCTCCTGATCGGCTCGGTGCCGGTCGCGTACGCGATCGGTCACCTGACGTGGACGCAGCTGTACCTCGTCGCGTTCCTGACCGGGTCGCTGAGCGTGTTCTTCTACGTCGCGTACGGCGCGATGATCCAGATGCTGGTTCCACGCGAGGACTACGTCGCAGGCGAACTCGCTCATCCACGGCAGCCGCGCGTTCTCGTTCCTCGCCGGCAACAGCGTCGGCGGCGTACTCGTCCAGCTGCTCCGCGGGCCCGTACGCGCTCGCCGCTCGACGCCGGTCTCGTTCCTCTGGTCGGCGCTCTTCCTCCAGCGGATGCACATCGAGGAGCCGCCGGGCGCGCCGCACGAGTCGGGCGGGCGTCACCGCCGGGGCGCGGTGGATCCGCGACAACGCGATCATCCGCGCCGAGCTGCTCGGCGTCGCGACGCTCAACTTCTTCAACTTCATCTTCTTCGCGCTGTTCGTGCTCTACGCGACGCGCCACCTGCACGTCTCGCCGGCGGCGCTCGGGCTCGTGCTCGGCGCGGGCTCGGTCGGCACGCTCGGCGGCTCGTTCGTCACGGCGCGGATCGGCGCGCCGGATCGGCGTCGGCCGCACCTTCCCGCTCGGCTGCTTCCTGTTCCCCGCCCCGCTGATCCTCGTGCCGCTCGCGGCAGGGCCGCACTGGCTCGTCCTCGTCCTGCTCTTCGTCTGCCGAGTTCCTCTCCGGCATCGGCCTGATGCTGCTCGACATCATGGCGGGCACGATCAGCGCCGGCCTCATCCCGCAGGCGCTGCGCTCGCGCGTCTCCGGCGCGTTCATGGTCGTCAACTACGGCGTGCGGCCGCTCGGGACGAGCGTCGGCGGAGTGCTCGGCTCGACGATCGGGCTGCGCCCGACGCTCTGGATCGCGACCGTCGGCGCGCTCGCCGGGCTGCTCTGGATCCTTCCCTCGCCGATCCTGTCCCTGCACGACGCTGCCCGCGGAGGCGCCGAATGACCGACGACCCGCTGAGCCTCTTCCACGAGTGGATCGAGGGCGACGAGATGGTGCTCGCGACCGCGACCGCCGACGGCCGGCCGTCGGCGCGGATGCTGCTCCTCAAGGCGGCCGACGAGCGCGGCTTCACGTTCTTCTCGAACTACGAGTCGCGCAAGGGGCGCGGAGCTCGAGGCGAACCCGCACGCCGCGCTGCTCTTCCGACCCCGACCGGGATCCAGGTGCGCGTCGAGGGCCGCGGTCGAGCGGATCCCGGCCGAGGAGTCCGACGCGTACTGGGCAGACCCGCCCGGCCGGGCTCGCGCCGCAGCGCCGCCGCGTCGCGGCAGTCGCAGCCGATCGGCTCGCGCGGCGAGCTCGAGGCGGCCGTCGCCGCGCAGCCCGAGGAGCCGCCGCGCCCGCGATCGCTGGGGCGGCTACCGGCTCATCGCCCGACACGTACGAGTTCTGGCGCCACCGCGACGACCGCCTGCACGAACGTCACCTGTTCAGGCGATGCGGCGACGAGCTGGGAGGTGCTACTCCTGCAACCGTGAAGGTTGCTTGCCGCCGCAACGGCCGCGCTCGCCGCCACGGCCGGCGACCGGCGCGACGCCGACGTCCCGAGCTCGGCGGCTGTCCGGTGTTCCCGGCGACGAGCGTCGTGGAACGAGCGCGGTCGACAAGCTGCCGGTCGCGCCGCGACTCGGCGGCGCTGATCGCGCTCGATCGGCGCCGAGCTCGGCGTGCACGCCGACTTCGGCTCGGGCCTCTGGGACGGCTCGCGCATCGGCATCCCCTACGTCGTCGTGCACGGCAAGACGACGCCGAAGTCGCGCGTCGGCTTCGACTACGCGGACGAGAGCGACAAGGGGCCGTACCCGATCCCGGCCGAGCGTGCCGATCGAGGGGCAGCCGGCGCACGTCGACGACGGCGACCGGCACGCGCTGATCGTCGACCGCGACACCTGCAAGCTCTACGAGCTCTACGCGCTCCAGCGCAAGGGCTGCCGGCTGGACGGCCGGCTCGGGCGCGATCTGGAACCTCCGCTCGAACGCGCTGCGCCCGGCGGCCTGGACGTCGGCCGACGCGGCCGGCCTGCCGATCCTGCCCGGGCCTCGCGCGCTGGGACGGCGACGCGTCGACCGGGCGCGATCAGCCATGCGCTGCGCTTCACGGTCGAGCGCACGCGCACGCGCTACATCTACCCGGCGCGCCACCACGCGAGCGACTCGACCGACCCGTCGCTGCCGCCGATGGGGCTGCGCGTCCGCCTGAAGGCGAGCGTCGACATCTCGCAAGCTGCCGCCGCCAGGCGCGCATCGTCGCGCCAGGCGATGAAGACGCTACGGGATGATCCTCGCCGACAACGGCTCGAACTGGTACGTCTCGGGCGCTCCGAGCCCGCACTGGTCGAACGACCAGCTGCACGCGCTCGGCAGCGCTGCACGGCGCCGACTTCGAGGTGGTCGACACCTCGAAGCTGCGGCCGTAGCGCGACCGTGAACGTCGTGCCCGCCGGCGCCGCTCTCGACGCCGACGTCGCCGCCCATCGCCGTCGCGAGCTGCTGCACGATCGCGAGCCCGAGCCCGCTGCCGACCGGGCGGTCCTTGCCGACCTTGTCGTAGAGGTAGAAGCGCTCGAACGCGTGCGGCAGGTCGTCGGCGGCGATGCCCGGGCCCGGTGTCGGCGACGACGAGCGCGCGCCGGCTCCGCCGTGACGGTGACGGCGCCGCCCGCCGGCGTCTCGCGCAGCGCGTTCTCGACCAGGTTCGACGCGATCTGCAGCAGCCGGTCCTCGTCCGCCGCGACCCAGGTCTCGTCGCCGGCCGCGCGCGAGCGCGACGCCGAACTCGCGCGCGGCGGCCTCGTGGCGGCGCGACCGCCTCGCGCGCGACCTCGGCGAGGTCGACCGGCTCGTCGCGCACCGAGAACTCGCTGCGGTTCATGCGCGCCAGGTCGAGCAGGTCGCGGACGAGCCGCTCGAGCCGGCCGCTCTCGACGCGGATCACCCGCGCGGCCTCGTCGGCGTCGAACGCGCCGTCGGCGAGGCCCTCGGCGTAGCCGCGGATCGCGGTCAGCGGCGTCTTCAGCTCGTGGCTGACCGAGAGCAGGAAGTTCCGCTCGGCCTCGCGCGACGCGGCGAGCTGCTCGCGCCATCTGGTTGAACGCCTGCGCGAGCGAGGCGAGCTCGCTCGTGCCTCCGTCCGGCAGCGGCTCGTGCCGCTCGTCGGCGGCGAGCGCCCGGGTCGCGTCTGCGACGCGGCGGATCGGCCGCACGATCGAGCGCGCGAGCAGGAACGAGAGCGCCGCCGCGAGCGCCGACGCCGGCGAGCGCCGCGAGCAGCAGGTCGCCGAGGAACGGGCGCCAGGCCGCCGACCGCAGGCTCGCCGGGCGCAGCAGCAGCAGGCCGCGGCGCGGGATCGTGCGGTACGAGTAGAGCTAGCTGCTTGCCGCCGTAGGTCGTCTTGCCGTCGCTCGACCGGTTCGACGTCGGGGACGTAGCGCCGCGAGCTTCGTGCGCGCGCTGCGACGATGATCGCGGACCCGCGCCGGAGAGCGTGTTCTGCGTTGACGTAGCTGACGTTCGCGCGGCGCTGCGAGCGCGAGATCGTCGGCGCGGCGCGCGAGCGCCGCAGCCTGCGAGCGGTCGACCTGCCGGCGGGTGAGCGACGGCGCCGATCGCGATCGTCAGCGCGAGCGTGAGCGCGAGCGCCGCGAGCGTCGCCGCGAACAGCCGCGCCCGCAGGCTGACTTCACTGCGACGACGGCCTTGTAGCCGGCGCCGCGAAGCGTGCGGATCAGGTCGGGCCGGCCGAGCTTGCGGCGCAGCTGCGCGACGTGGACGTCGACCGTGCGCGTGCCGCCCGGGTACTCGAGCCCCCAGACGCGGTCGAGCAGCAGGTCGCGCGACACGACGACGCCCGTGTTCGCGAGGAAGAACGCGAGCAGGTCGAACTCCTTCGCGGTCAGCTCGACCGGCTCGCCCGGCGACGGTGACGTCGTGCGACTCGCGGTCGAGCACGACGTCGCCGAGCGTCGAGCGTGTCGCGGTCGCTCCTGCGGCTCCGCTGCGGCGGAAGATCGGCCTTCATCCGCGCGACGAGCTCGCGCGGCGAGAACGGCTTGGTGAGGTAGTCGTCGGCGCCGACCTCGAGGCCGACGATGCGGTCGGGCTCCTCGTCGCGCGCGGTCAGCATCAGGATCGGCACCTGCGAGCGGCGCGCGCATCTCGCGGCAGACGTCGAAGCCGTCCTTGCCCGGGCAGGCCGATGTCGAGCAGCACGATCCGGATCGGATGGCGCTCGAGCTCGACGAGCGCCTCCTCGCCGGACCGCACCCAGATGACGCGGTAGCCGTCGCGCGACAGGTAGCCGCGGACGAGCTCGCCCGACCGACGGCTCGTCCTCGACGAGGAGAACCGTGCCAGCCATGCCGTTGAGGTTACTCAGCGGACTACACGGACACGCACAGCCGGCCCGCCGTCGATCCGCATCGTCATCGCGTTCATGCCGCGCTTGAGCGAGTAGATCGTCAGATCAATCCCGTGGACGCGGACCAGCGCCTGGGGTGTCAGCGGGATGACGGTGACGCTCGCATCCAGCTCGCGCAACGTCAGCTGGGTCGGGCTCACCTGGATGATCCGGCCGTGGTCGAGCGTGAGCGTGTGCCACTTCTTGCCGATCTTCCGGTTGATGTCGACGTGCGACCAGGTTCCCGGCACATTCGGGAACGCCGGGATGCGAGACGCGGCGCCCGCCGCCCCGACCGAAGCGAGGACCCCGAGCACAACGATCAGGACGACGAGCTTCCGCATGCTCTTACTCTGCCTCGACTGCGGTCAGTTTGGGGTGCAGCGTCCGTAAGGCGAACGTAAAACACGGCACGTGAAACATAGGGCCACCGGCTCTCGCCGGCGGCCCCAGTTCGTTCGAGTCCCTCGCGCTCTAGGTCGGTGGGTCAGTTGGCACCTACGCCCGACCTCACCCGTCAATGTGCCTTCGACCTGCGCTCTCGACTCGCAATCCTTGCGAACTCCCCGGACGGCGTCCGGTTGCAACGTCGTGCTTCCGCGGGGATTTCGTCCCGCTCCCCCCGTTCTCCTGCCCGATCATCGATCTCGGCAACCCCGAGCGCAATAGGCCGATCGGCCTAGTCCCGCGAACGTGGTTCGAACCTCGTTCGAACGAGGTTCACGGGTTGTGGGCTGCGAGGCGAACTCGCGAACCTGGTTCGCCTGCGGCGAACCAGGTTCGGTCTGGACCCTCGAACCTCGTTCTAACCACGTTCGAACGAGGTTCGCGAGTTTCACGCCCGCACGGCCGCTGCGGCCGAGGCGAGCAGGAACAGCCCCGTGCCTGTGAGGACGATCGTGCCGCCTGGGGGCAGGTCGGCGTAGTACGAGACGGTCAGGCCGACGAGCACCGAGGCCAGGCCGAACACGATCGAGATGCCGATCGTCGAGCGCAGGCTCCACGCGACGCGCTGCGCGGCGACGACGGGGAGCACCATCAGCGCCGCGATCAGGAGGATGCCGACGATGCGCATCGAGACGCCGATCGTCAGCGCGGCGAGCATCGACGACGAGCGCGTTCAGCAGCCCGACCGGCAGGCCCGCCACGCGCGCGCCCTCCTCGTCGAGCGCGACCGCCGACGAGCGCCCGCATACAGCACGCCGACGATGACGAGCGCCGCGAGACCGAGTACCGCGATCAGCGACGAGGTCGCCGCGCGTGACGGTGAGGATCGAGCCGAAGAGGTACGCGAACAGGTTGGCGTTCAACGCGCCGGCGGCCGAGACGAGCACGACTCCGCCGGCGATGCCGGTGTAGAAGACGATCGCGAGCGCCTGGTCGCCGGCGGTGCGCCGCCGCGAGCGCAGCCATTCGATCGCGACCGCGCCGACGAGCGCCGCGACGAGCGCCGTCCAGACAGGCGAGATGCCGAGCAGGTAGCCGGCGGCCACGCCGGCGAACGCAACGTGCCCGATCCCGTCGCCGATCAGGCTCATCTCACGCTGCACGAGGAAGAAGCCGACCGTCGGCGCGAGCACACCGACGATCGCGCCCGCGGCGAACGCGAGCCGCATGAACTCGAAGTCAAGCATGCGACGTGCGACGGGTCGTGCCAGATGCCGGGAAGCTGCCGACGGCGGGCCGTCGAAGACGATCCGCTCGCGCACGAGCACGAGCCGGTGCGACGAACCGCTCGACGGCGCCGAACTCGTGCGAGACGTAGAGGATCGTGACGCCGAGCTCGCCGTGCAGCGCGTCGAGCAGCGCCGCGAGCGCCTCCTGCGCCTCGACGTCGACCCCCGTCGTCGGCTCGTCGAGCACGAGCAGCGGCGGCGCCCGAAGCGAGCGCCTTGGCGATGAACGCGCGCTGCTGCTGCCCGCCCGAGAGGCGCGTCAGCGGCCGGGACGCGAGCTCGGCCAGCCCGACGCGCTCGATCGCGCGACGAGACCGCCTCGTGATCCTCCCGACCGAGCCGCCCCACCAGCCGCAACGAGCGCGCCCCGCCTCGACCACCTCGCGCACCGTCACCGGCGCATGGACGCCGAGCTGCGAGCGCTGGGCCAGGTAGCCGATCCGGGCGCGCTCGCCGAAGCTCCTGCGCGGGCTCGCCGAACAGCCGCACCTCTCCCCGCGTCGGCCGCTCGAGACCGAGCGCGAGCCGAAGCAGCGTCGTCTTGCCGCCGCCGTTCGGTCCCGCGATCGCGACGAACTCGCCCGCTTCGACTCGCAGGTCGACACCCGTCAGCACCGGCGGCCCCTGCGGGTAGGCAAAGTCGACGCCCGCGAGCTCGACCGCCAGGGTCATGCGAATACGAGAACGATTCTCATCAGCGCGAGGATGCTAGCCGACTAGGCCTCCTGCACGTCAGCAATAATGCGGCGTGGTGGCCCGCTCTGATCGCCCAGCACGCGGCCTGCTCATCGCCGTCCCGCTCGGCATCCTCTTTGCGGCGACGGCGGTCGGCGTCGCTGCGGAACGCTCGCACGAGAGCACGGGGCCGGCCGTCGTCCGCCTCACCGACGTGCAGCGGACCCTCCGCCACGTCAGCGTCAGCGAGGACCGCATGGGCGATCTCGACATCGCGAATCTGCAGCTCTTCGGCACCACCAACCAGTCGCGCCCGATCGGCACCGGCGTGCTGACGTGCACGTACCTCTCGAAGACGCAGCGGAGCTGCTCCGGCACCTACCTGCTGCCACGGGGGATGATCCTGACGGCAGGCGTCCTCAAGTCTCGGCTCCTCTACACGGCGGCGATCACCGGCGGCACCGGTCTGTACGACAACGCCCGCGGCACGCTGACGGTGACGGCGAAGGGCCTGAAGCCGCGACGGGAGCTCCTCCTGTTCCGGCTCGCGGGATGACCATGGCAGCGAACACGCTGCAGCCGCTGATCCTGATCTGCGACGACGAGATGCCGTTGCGCGAGCTGATCAAGGCCGCGCTCGGCGACCGCTACCGCTACGTCGAGGCCGCGGATGCCGACGAGGCGGAGGCGGTGCTGTCGGCCGAGAACCCCGAGGCGATCGTGCTCGACGTGATGCTGCCCGGGCGGAGCGGGATCGAGTTCCTGTCCGAGCTACGCGCGAACGGTGATCCGCAGACGATCCCGGTCGTCGTTGTCTCGGCATGGCAAAGCGCCGATGATGCAAAGGCTGCGTTCGGAGCAGGGGCCGACGCCTTCGTCGGGAAACCGTTCGATCCGGAGGATCTGGCCAGCGTTGTTGAAGGGCTCATTGCTGCATAGTGTCGCGGGTCGTGTAACAGCGTTCACCGCGCTCGGCGCGGCCGCGATCGGAGCGACACTCGGCCTCTTCTTCGCGGCGAACACGAAGCTGAAGTCGGCGAACGAGGACAACGCGCGGGCGGCGGCGATCAGCGCGGCGTCGTTCGACCTGCGCGCGCACGTGGTCGAGATCGACAACACGTTCCAGGCCGTGATCCACTCGAGCGGCCGCCAGGCGCTCGTGCGGTGGCACGCCGCCGAAACGTCCTGGCGCACGCCGGCGCGGAACCTCGAGCTGGCCGCGGCGCAGAACGCGGCCGAGGAGCAGCGCGCCCAGCTGCTGCGCGCGTCGATCGAGGCGTACCTCTCCGACTACGCCGAGTCGGTGATCCGCATCGCTCAGATCTCGCCCGCCGCGGCACGTTCGGCGGATACCAACGCCGAAGGCGTCCGCCGGATCGCGGCGATCCTGAAGCAGACCGACGGCCTCGCGCGCCTGGCGGCGGCGAACGCCGCGAACCGCAGCGCCGACGCGAACCGCCTCGCCCACCGGGCGACGGAGGCCGGCCTGGTCGCACTCGTGATCACCCCGATCCTGCTGATCGCGCTCGGGCTGTGGCTTGCCCGCTCGGTCGTGCGGCCACTTCGCCGCACCGTCGACGCGGCCAGCTCGGTCGCAGCCGGTGATTTCGACGTGCGCGTCGACGAGCACCGCCGCGACGAGTTCGGCGAGCTCGGCCGGGCGTTCAACGCGATGACCGAGTCGCTCGCCGCCGGCCGCGAGGAGCTGGTGCAGCGCGCCGAGAGCCTCGAGCAGTCCGAGCGGCACAAGTCGGAGTTGATCAGCATGGTCTCGCACGAGGTGCGAACGCCGCTCGCGAGCATCCTCGGCTTCACACGTCTGCTGCTCGAGCGCGACGTCGCCGAGGCCGACCGGATGCGCTACCTGCAGATCGTCGACGCCGAGGCGACCCGCCTCGCGGGACTGGTCAGCGACTTCCTCGACGCGCGGCTGATCGAGGAAGGGCAGTTCGCCCTGCGGCGCGAGCTGTTCGACATCCGCGCCCTCGTGCTCGAGCAGGCGGAGCTGACGCTCGGGTACGACGACGAGCATCACCTCGCGCTCGAGATGCGAGACACGCCGCTGTACGTCGACGCCGACCGCTCGCGCCTCGCCCAGGTTGTCGGCAACGTGCTCTCGAACGCGGTCAAGTTCTCACCGTCGGGCGGCACGATCACGGTCGGCGCAACGCAGCAGAATGGATCCGCGCGCGTCTGGGTCGACGACGAAGGGACGGGGATCGCGCCTGAGCACCGCGCGCAGATCTTCGAGCCGTTCTACCGCGGCGACGCGCCTGCCGCCGGCATTCCCGGCACCGGGCTCGGGCTGGCCGTCTCTCGCCGGATCGTGGAGGCCCACGGCGGCCGCATCGGCTTCGACGCGCTCGACGCCGGCACGCGGTTCTGGATCGAGATGCCCGTCGAGGATGCGCCCGGCGCGACGACGCCTTGAGGAAGGCGGCCGTTATCCTGGCGTCATGGCGTGGGTCGACGACGCACACGCGACCCTGAGGGACGCCGGCTACCGGCCGGGCTCCGCCGGGCTACTCGTCATCGAGCACCTCGGGTCGCAGACGTGCTGCCTCGGCGCGCGGGAGATCCACGACGAGCTGACCCGCGAGGGCCAGCAGGTCGGGCTCGCAAGCGTGTACCGGATGCTGGACGCGCTCGCCGAGCACGCCCTCGTGCAGCGGGTCGACGTCGGCGACGGTGTCGTCCGCTACGAGCCTGCGCGACACTCCGACCATCACCACCACTTCGTCTGCGCGGATTGCGGGAAGGTCGAGCCGTTCGCCGACCGCGGCCTCGAGCGGGCGCTCGAGGCGGTCGAGGAGCGGAGCGGGTACACGGTCGTCGGGCACGAGGTCGTCGTGCGCGGCGCGTGCGCCGACTGCCGGGCCTAGCCGCGCCAGGGGCGACGTGGTAAGAACACTCCACGATGGACCACGGCGCGATGGAGGACGACGAGCTCGACCTGCGCATCGAGACGCTCGAGGTCGAGGAGCGCGAGGTTTCGGCGCACCGCCGCAAGCTGCATGACCGGCTCGCGAGCTTCCCGAACGAGGTGACGCAACAGCAGGAGCGCGAGATCTCGAAGCGCCGCCGGGAGCTGCACGTCGAGATCGACTCGCTCAAGGCGGAGCGGAGCCGCCGCCGCGAAGAGGAGAGCCTGGACGACGCTTGACCGTTTCCAGCCTCTACCATCAGGGTATGGGGGTGAAGGTGACGGTGGGGAGATCCGTCTGGATGGAGCGGCTGCTGGTGCTGCTCACGATTTCGGTGGCGCTCGCCGCCGTCGACCTCTGGGTGAAGTTCCGGGTGCCGACGCCGCCGTGGGCGCTGCATCAGCGCTCTGACGTGTGGTTCTTCGGCTCGCTCGCGCTGATGTTCGCGGCGCTACCGCTGGCGCGTCTGCCTTCGACCACGGTCACGATCGCCGCCGGCATCTTCAACGGCGGCATGCTCGGCAACCTGATCTCGGCGAGCAGCGACCACCTCGAGGTGCCGAACCCGATCCTGATCGGTCACCAGACGGGCGGGATCGCGTTCAACCTCGCCGACGCGTTCATCCTCACCGGCAACGTGATGCTGATGGTCAGCCTGTGCGTGCTGACGATTCGCTACCGGGACTACCTGCCGAAACGGCAGGGGTTCCGGCTCATCCGGTCGAGTCGGACACAAGCTTGAGCCTGACCGGCTCGCGCTCGCGTTTCGTCGCATACATCGCACGGTCGGCTTCGCGCATCAGATCCTCGATCGACGGCGACGGGGTCACGTCGGTCCCGGCGAAGCCGATGCTCGCGCTCTGACGCACCTCTCCGGTGCTCACGACCACCACCGTGCTCGCGAGCGCGGCGTGGATGCGATCCGACACGGCCTCGGCCTCGGCCGCCGTCCGGTCGACGAGGATGACGGCGAACTCGTCGCCGCCGAGCCGGCAGACAGGGCCGGCACCGCCGACCGCGACGCTCAGGACGCGCGCCACCTCGGCGAGCACGTCGTCGCCGCACAGGTGACCGTGCTCGTCGTTGACGCTCTTGAAGTCGTCGAGGTCGAGCAGCACGAGTGAGACGGGCTTCGTCGCCGACTCACGGAGTGCGTCGGCGAGAGACTCGTTGAAGCCCCGCCGGTTGAGGAGGCCGGTGAGCTCGTCGCGGCGGCTGAGCTCCCGGAGCTCGGCGCGCGTGCGTGCGTTCTCGATCGCGATCGTGGCCGCGTCGGCGAAGCGCTGCGCGAGCTCGAAGTCGAGGCTCGAGAACGTCGACCCCTCGCCTTCGCGGTAGAGGCTCATCGCGCCGATCACGACGCCGCGCGCCACAAGCGGCACGGAGATGATCGCCTCAGGCTCGCCGCTCGGCGTGCCGGCGACGTGCCCCGCGCGTGGATCGAGATGGGCGTCGTTGCAGAGGATCGCGCGCCCGCGTTCGACGACGAGCCCGATCAGGCCTTCGCCGAACGGCAGCTTCGACTCCATGAACCCGTCGGGCCAGCCGCCCTCGGCGACCAGCGGCACCAGCACGCGCTCGTCGGTCTGCGCCTCGGCGATCAGGATGCTCGCAACCGGGATCAGATGCCGGACCGTCTTGACGAGGCGCTCGAGCACCTGGTCGAGCTCTTCACGTGAGAGCAGGTCGTGGTAGATCTCGGCCAGCTGCCGGTACGACGCGGCAACCAACTCACCACGCTCGGATGCCGCAGTATCCGAAACCGTTGCCGACATGGGAACCGTGAGCCGATCATCGACGTTCGCCAGGCGCACGGCGTCCCCCGGACGAGGGATCAGGAGTACAGGCGGCGCAGTGCTGCTTGAAGGTGCCGCTGCACCTCGAAGGCGACGGCGTTGCGCTGCTCGAGCTCGCTCTCGAGCTGCCGGACGCGGAGCCTGAGCTCTTCGACCTCGGCCGCCGAGCCCGGATCGGGCGTGCCGCCGGGGTCGGTCAGGAAGGAGGGCAGGTCCGCGTTGGCGACGAGCGGCGGCAGCGGCGACGGCATGGCCGGCGCCCCCGGCGACTGGTCGCGGTACGCGGGCGGGGTCGGCTCCACGACTTGCAGGGTGTCGAAAGCCGGCTTCACCGCGGGCGGGGGTGAAGCCTCGCGCTCAGCGGCCGGTGTCCGGCTCGTGAGCAGTTCGCTGGACAGCGCCGCGTCGAGCGCGGCGCGCGGGACGACGACCATCACGGTGTCCTCGCCGATCACCTCGCGCAGCGCCTGGAGGCGCTCCTCCGTCGGTTCGGCGACGGCGACGACGACGCGCCCGTCCTGCACGCGAGTGGGCATCGCCTCGAGCCGTTGCGCGTCTTCGCGGGACAGCCGCGCGAGCGCACCGGCGTCGAAGAAGATCGAGGCCCGATCGACGTAGCTCAGGCTCCACTGCTCGGCGAGGGTCTTCGCGAGATCCTCCTCGGACAGGATGCCGCGGCGCACCGCGATCTCGCCGAGTCGCTCGCCGGTCTGGCTTCCCTCGAAGAGCAGATCCTCGACCTGGCCGTCGTTCAACAGGCCACCTTCGATCAGGAGGCGGCCCAACGGCACGCGGCCGTTCTCGACGTCCTCGCTCAAAGTGTCTGGGATCGGGTTCATCTGCCCATCTCGTCCTTTGATCTTGTCGGCCGCGAGGGGGCTGAACTTGAGACTTAGATCGACCGATCAGCCGGAGCGGCCGTTCCAGGCGCTGAGACCGACCGCGCCTGCCGCCAGCAGGACGAGCAGCGCCGCGGCGACGAGCGGGGCACGGCTGTCGGAACGGGCCTCGAGCGCCACCGGGCCGAGCGCCGTAGCCCGGATCTCGGGCTTCACGATCAGCTTCGGGAGCCGGGCCGGCCGGGCGAGGGGCCTGAGCGCGAGGAGGCGCCGGTAGTCGGTCAGAGAGCCCTGCCCGGCGGGCGCGTGGGCGGGCAGCTCGACGGGCGGGAGCATGCGCACCCGGTCGAGGCGGCGCCAGGCGGCGAGGTACGTCGTCGGGTCGACCGCCCCGTCGTAGCCCAGGTACAGGAGCGTGTTCGGGTGCACCTCGAAGTGGAGGTGCGGATCGGTCGTGTGCGCGTCACCCGTGTTGCCGACGAAGCCGAGCACCTCTCCTCTCGAGACGTGATGGTTGTCCTTCGACAACGCCGTGTAGCCGGCGAGGTGCGCGTAGTAGAACGCGTTCCCGAGATCGTCGCGGAGCCAGAGCCGCCAGCCGCCCACACGGTTCCAGCCGACGGCGAAGACGGTGCCGTCGGCGACCGCGACCACGGGTGTGCCGAGCTTCGCGAACAGGTCGTCGCCGTGGTGCCAGCCGCCCGGCACGTCGCTGCGCCCCGCGCCGTAGGTGTCGCCCCAGGCGGGTTCGCCGTAGAGCGGGAAGACGTACGTCAGCGCGCCGAGCGGCGGTGTCGCCCGGAGCGGCTGGTGCGTCGGGAAGAAGCCGCGGCGCGCGTGCTTCTGCTTCGGCTTCGGTTTGGGCCTCGGCTTCGGCTTGACGGGTGGGGGTTTCGGCGCGGTCACCGTCGGAGCGGTCGTCGTCGTGACGGCAGGCTTGGGCTTGCGTTTCGGGGTGGGCTTCGGCTTCGGCGGCGCCGCCTTCGCGGGCGGCTCGGGCGGCGGCGCGGGCGCGCGATCTGCGCTGACCCACCCGATCAGGAACACCGTGCCGGCTGGGAAACCGGCGTGCGCGGAGGTGAGCCGAAGCGCGAGCGCGGCTCGCCACCAGCGAAGCGGTTGCCCGGCGCCGGCGTCGACGCTCACCTGGGAGCGAAGCTCGCCCCACGTCCCGACTGCGAGCGTCTCCCCCGGACCGACGCTGACCGGCTTCGCGTTCACCCCAAGGCCGTCGAACCGCGAGCGAAGCCGCCAACCCGATCCGTCACCCGTCGCCGGTACGAGGTCGACTTCGAACGTGGTCGCGCCGAGCGCGTTGCCGAGCAGCCGCCAAACGGTGCCGCGCGTCGCCGTGCCACCTGGGGCTGACGTGCCCGCGCTGCAGCCGGCAGCTCCCACATCGACGTGGTCGAGCGTCAGCTGGGTCGTCGCGTCGAGGAACGAGTCGGCGGTCGCGCTCTGGCGGTCGGCGGCCGTCACCGTCGGCCCGACGGCCGTGGGCACGGTGGCGCCCGGCGCGAGCGTTGCGAGCACGCCGGCGCCGACACACGGCACCGGCGCGGCGTGAGCACGGGCGGCTGCACCGCCGAAGGCGAGCACGCACGCTCCGAGGCAGCTGACGGCCTGCCGGCGGGTCATCGGTTCAGGGTAACCCAGGTTTTCCGCATCAAACCCCTATCGGGGGGATTCGCGGCCACCATGAGTCGAGCAGAAGGAGACCTTGCGGCGGGATCCTTCCTTGGCGGGAACGTGTTGACGCGCGGCGTGCTGGCGCTGGTGGCGCTCGTCGTCGTCGTGCTCGCCCTGGCCGGCGCGATCGACAACGCGATCGCAGGGCTCCACGGGGCGCGCGTCGACGCGAAGCGAGCGGCGGAGAGCGCGGCGGCAGTCCTGACACTGCTCGTGGGCTCGTGGCTGCTGCTCGTCTCCGCCTTCGGACGTCGCCCTCGGCCGTCCTCCGACGGGCGCGTCGAGCAACTCGAGGAGCAGGCGCGAACGGACAGCCTGACGCGCCTCGGCAATCACCGCGGTTTCCACCACGACCTGACAGAGGCGATCACGCGACGGGCCTCGACCGGGACCGTGCTGACGCTGATGGCGATCGACCTCGACGGCCTGAAGCAGATCAACGACACACGCGGTCATCCGGCCGGAGACGCGCACATCAAGACGGTGGCGTCCTGCCTGCAGCGAACGGTCGCCGGCGCCGGGACCGTCTACCGCACCGGCGGCGACGAGTTCATGGTGCTCCTGCCGGGCCGCCGGAACTGGCACGGGCTTGACGTTGGCGCACCAGATCGACCATGCCACCCGGCTCGCCACGGGCCGGCGGGCCGTGAGCGTCGGGCTCACGGAGTCGCTCGGCACCGAAGGGCGCCACCTGCTCGTGCACCAGGCCGACGTGGCGCTCTACGAAGCGAAGCGAACCAAGCTGACCGCAGTCGCCTACCACGAGGGTCTCTCGTCACTCGCAGGCGAGGCCGAGACGGCCACTGGGCCCTCCCACGAGCAGCGGGCGCTCGCTGCCGCGCTGGCCCGGGCGGTCGACGCCAAGGACAGCGGAACGCGAAGCCACTCGGAGGTGGTCGCGCAGCTGTGCGTCGCGATCGGCGAGCGGCTCGGCGTCGATCCGGCCAGCCTCGAGCGCCTGCGGATGGCCGGCCTGCTGCACGATGTCGGCAAGATCGGCGTCGCAGACGCGATTCTGCAGAAGCCCAGCGCGCTCGACCCCGACGAGACCCGGGCGATGGCAGAACACGTGGCGATCGGTCACGCGATCCTGATCGCCGCCGAGATGCCGAGCGAAGCGTTCTGGGTGCTCCACCATCACGAGCGATACGACGGGAAGGGCTACCCCGAGGGTCTGCGCGCCGGGGGGATCCCACTCGAATCGAGAATCATCGCGGTCGCCGATGCGTACGAAGCGATGATCGACTGCCGCCCCTATCGCTCTCCGATGAGCGTCGGCGAGGCGCTCGCCGAGCTGAAGGAGCACGCCGGCAAGCAGTTCGACGAGCGTTGCGTGCAGGCGCTGGTCGAGGTCGTCCGCGATGCAGCGAGCGAGCCCGCGCACGAGCTGCCGCTGGCGCGGGAACCGCTCCGCGCGGTCGCCTAGCTGGCGAGCGTCGCGACGATCACGCCGAGCAGCACCGCGGCGCCGGCGCCGAGCGCACCGACCCGAAGCTCGCGCTCACCGATCGTCGCCATGAACCGTGTGCGGCGCAGGAGGCCGTCAGGCAGCGCCGCAACCCCACCGAGCAGCAGACCGCCGATCACGGCGATCCAGATCACGAGCTGCTGCGACGAGTTGCCCGACGTCGCCGTGGCGATCGGAGGCGTCGCCGGCGCGGCGGTCTTCTGCACCGGGGGCAGCTTGGGGACCTTCTTGCGCGTGACCACGACCTTGTGCTTGACCGGCGGCTTGACCAGGCGCAATGCCGCAGGGTGCTGCTTCACCCAGACGTCGTACGAGGCGCCGTGCAGCCGGAGCCACGCCTTCAGCTGGGCGCGGTTGGCGAAGATCCCGTCGCCCCAGACGAGCGAGCCGCGATACCCGGGCGCGTTCGGATTGGGCTTCGCCTTGGACGGATTGACGACCCCGTAGATCGCAATGCCCGCGATGATCGCGAACGCCGTGGCAAGCGGGAGCCAGACCCAGACCTTGCTCCCCTGTTTTCTCCTCTGCTGTTTCCTGGACGCTGCCACGGTGGCCATCATGGCCCCAAATCATGACAGCAGCGTGGGGGATTTCAAACTTCGGTCAGCCGCAGGGCGAGCTTGGGGCATTCCCGCACCGCCTGGCGTGCGTCGGCAGCGAGGCCCGACGGCAGCGGACGTGGGTCGACGACCGGGTACCCCCAGTCGTCGAGCCGGATCCACTCGGGCAGCAACTCGGCACAGATCCCGTGCCCGTCGCAGGCGATCGGATCGACGCGAAGCGACCTAGCCAACGGGCAGAACTCCCAGGTCTCGCCGCCGGCAACGGCCGTGGAGATGCTCCTCTGTCTCGTCGGCGAAGACGGCGAGCGCGCTCGAGATGAAGGCTGCTGCGCCGTCGGGGTGACGGCACGCACCGCGGCCGGTGACGTCGCCGGCCCAGCGCGCGAGCCGGTCACCGTGACGGCCGTCGCCGGCGGCAAGGTGCTCGAGCCCGCCGGCGAGGGCGTCCAGCCCGTGGACGCAGGGACCGCACTGCCCGGCGCTCTCGCCCGCGAGGTAGCGGGCGACCCGCGTCGTCTCACGGAGGGCGCACGATGAGTCGGGAAACGCGACCACCACGCCGGCCCCGAGTCCGGTGGCGGCCGACAACGGCAGCCGCCGGTCGCGTGTCCACCGGCCGAAGTAGCCGCCGACGAGGAACGCGCTCACCGGCTCGGTCACACCGCCTGCTCCCGCGACCAACCCCTCGATCGTGGAGCCAAGCTCGATCTCGTACACCCCTGGCCGGGCGACGGCACCGCACAGGGTGACCAGCGCCGTCCCGGGTTCGGAAGCCGTGCCGACCGTGCGGAACCACTCACCGCCGTGACGGGCGACGAGCGCGAGCTGGGCGAACGTCTCGGCGTTCTGGACGAGTGTCGGCGCGCCGCCGAGCCCGCGCTCGAACGGATGCGGTGGCTTGACCGACGGCTTCGGCGCCCGGCCCGCGAGTGCGCTCAGGAGCGCGGTCTCCTCACCCGCGACGAAGCCCTGCGGGACCGAGGCCAGTCTCCAGCGCACATGCTCGCGCCGCTCGCCGAGTGCCGTGGCGACGACGCTGCGCTCGCTGCGAGCCTCACGGCTGATCGCGACGACCACCTCCCTGGCGCCGAGCGCGGCGGCCGCGGCTGCTGCTCCGTCGAGCGCGAGGTGCGGCACGGCGCCGAGCAGCGCCTTGTCCTTCCGGCTCGCAGGCTCACCTTCGGCGCCGTTCAGGACGACCACCGGCCTGCCGCGCTGAGCCGCCACCGCGCAAAGCTTGTCGCCGGTCGGGAACGCGCCGCCGCCCCGGCCTCGCAGCCCACTCGCCGTCGCGGACGCGAGGAGGTCGCCGTCGAGCCGAAGCGGGCCGTAGTGGGCGAGGTGCTCACGCAGGAACACGGGCTGCGCGTCGCGCCGGACAGCGGAGAGGACGCGGCCCGCGGTCATTCGCTCTGCGCCGGGGCGGACGAGACCGAGCCGCCGACGGTCCCGGCTCCCGCGTCGATCGCAAGGCTGAAGAGCAGTCGCAGTTGGCTGTTTCCGGCCGAGACGAGCGCGACGACGTCCTGACCATCGAGGCTGCTGACACTTCCTGTGTAGACCGTCCGCGTCCCGGCCGGGACGTAGGACACCGCGCTCGCGGTCATCGACACGCCGCCCTGCAGCGGCTCGCCGCGCAGATCGACGCGTACGGCACCGACGCGACCGCGGTTCAGCTTGCCGGTGATGACGACGTCGACGAGGCCGCTGGCGTCGGTGGACTCCGTGATGCGGCCTTTCAGCTGCGCCGAGAACGATTTTCGGACGACCGGCGTCGCGACTGCCGCGCGTCGCGTGGTCGTGCGTGCCGCGGCGAGCAGGGTGGTCGGAGTGCCGGCGCGTCTCGCCCAGCCGTGCTTCGCGGGGCCGCTCTCGTACCAGGCGACGATCGCCAGAGGGGCAATGAGGGCGGCGAGCGCGGCGGCCGCGTGCGCCGGCGTCCGGCGGCCCGGGGTGACCGCGACGCGCGCGAGCACGGCGAGCGCGACGATGCCGAGCGAGCCGAACCCGGCCAGGAGCAGGAAGCCGGCGCGGGCGTCGCTGCCGCTGCCGAACGCGTGCACGAGCGCGACCGGCCAGGACGCGTACGCGAGCCAGTGGATCTGCCGCCAGAGCCGGTAGCCGAGCCGAGCGCGCAGCAGGCTGGTGGCGACGAGCGCGAGCAGCAGGTCAAACGTGACCGCTCCCAGGCCGAGCCAGATCGGGCGATACGACGAGATGAACGGCACGACGGCGTCGACCAGCCGGATGGGCGCGTAGCCGTCGAGCACCGTCGTGACGACGTGCACGACGATGAAGACGAGCGTCAGCAGCGTCAGGTTCCGGTGCACGGCGCTGAGGGCGAAGCGCGGCCAGCGCGGTGTGCGCCAGCGCGAGGTGGTCAGCACCCCGAGCGCGACCGACGCGGTCAGCAGGAGCAGCGCAACGACTCCGGTTCCGCGCGTGAGGTACCAGTACGTCGTGGCGTTGCCGGTCGCGGCGATCACGCGGCCACCGCGTCGGCCGGCCAGCCGCCGAGCACCACGACCTCGCCGCCGAGCCCGACGAGCCGCGCGGGCAGACCACGGCTCTCGAGCCAGTTGGGCGCAGCATCCCCGAGCACGATCGCCGCAGTCGACGCGACGTTCGCCTCGAGACAACTGGCCGCGGTGACGCTGACCGTACGCCAGCAGCCGGCCGCCGGGCGCCCGGTCGATGGATCGAGAACGTGGTGTGCGTCGCCGGTCGTCGTGCGCCAGCGGCGAACGGTCGTGCTCGAGGTCGCAAGGCCGCCGGTCTCGATCGCGACGACCGGACCTGGGCCGTCGAGCGGCGCGAGGTGGCTCTCGGCGATCCGGATCGGCCACACCCCCACGCCGGCGACGGCAATGTCGCCGCCGAGCGAGACGAGCGCCGCGCCGCCCGATTGCTCGGCGATCGCCCGTGCCGCCTGGTCGGACGCCCACGCCTTCGCCGTCGCACCCAGATCGAGCTCGATCCCGGTGGGGAGGCGAACGGTCGACGCACGCCGGTCGAGCTCGACCCACCGCCACGACTCCGGCACCACCGGCCGCTCGGCGATCGTCCACGTCTCCCGGTCGCGGACGAGGGTGAACGTGCGGTCGTAGCCCACGGCCCGCAGCGGGCCGCCGAGCGTCGGATCGACGAGGCCGTCGCTGCTGCGGGCGGCGTCGAGGGCGACGCCGATCAGCTCGGCCAGCAGCGGTGACACGGCGGTGATCTCCCCTGCGCGTGCGTTGACGCGCGCGAGCTCCGAGTCAGAGCGGAAGCGGCTGCAGACGCGATCGAGACGTTCGAGCTGGTCGACCAGTTCGGCGCAGGCGTCGCCGAGGGTGTCGTCGGCGGTGACCGCGACGACGGCCGACGTGCCGAGCGCGTCGAACGACATCGTGCGCATGGGTCAGGAGCCTCCGGACGAGACGACCGGCGGTGCGTACGACTGTGTCGGCGCGGTTGCGGGAGCGGACTGCGTGGACGGGGCCGACTGGCCTGACGACTGGACGGCGACGAGCGGAGCGGCAGGCGCACTCGTGAGGGCCGGCAGTCTTCGGGTGCCGACCGTCGGCACGGAGGCCTTCTTCGGATGCGTCGCCCCGGCCGCGAGTGCGGCGAACACGCCGCCGAGCGCGACGGCGAGCGCGATCGCGCCACCGGTCGCCCGTCGGAGCCGCGCACGCGCCGCCTCGCGTGCGTCGAGCGCGCGGCGGAGCTCACCTCGATCGTCGGTCGGGCTCATCCCGGCACGGTCGCAACCGGAGATGAGACAGCCATGAGCGTTTCCTATGAGCCGTCTAAGAGAACCGGCAGCTCGACCCAGACGTCGGCGCCGCCGCCGGGGAGGTTCGCCGCGTGCGCGGAGCCGCCGTGAGCCTCGGCGATCAGGCCCACGATCGACAGACCGAGCCCGGCGCCGCCTTCGCTTCGGGCCTCGTCGGCCCGGCTGAAACGGTCGAACGCACGGGCGAGGAACGCCGCCGGGAAGCCTGCGCCGTGGTCGGTCACGTGCAGTTCAACCGAGCCGTTGCGCCGTGCGGCGAACAGCTCGACGTCCCCGGTGCCGTACGCGAGGGCGTTCTCGACCAGGTTGGCGAGTGCCTGGTCGACCCGCGCCTCGTCGAGTGAGACGACGGCGGCGTCGCCGTGTGACGCGCGAACCGTGCGCTGCAACTCGGAGGCGCGCCGCGCGTAGCGGCCCGCGATGCGGGCCAGCAGCTCCGTCGTGTCCGTGGGTTGCCGGCGTAGCGGCAGCGACCCCTGGTCGGCGCGCGCGATCGTGAGCAGATCTTCCGCGAGACCCGACAGCCGCTCGGTCTCCTCAGCCGCCGAGCGGATCGCCGCCTCGAGCTCCTGCGGCGAGCGTGGCCGGCGCAGCGCGAGCTCCAGCTCCGTGCGCAGCAACGCCAGCGGGGTGCGCAGCTCGTGGCTCGCATCGGCGACGAAGCGGCGTTCATGCTCGAACGCGGCGTGCAGGCGGGTGAGCATGTCGTTCAGCGTCAATGCGAGCCGCGAAATCTCGTCGCGCGCGCGAGGGACCGGGAGATGAGCGGGAACCGCAGCGGTCACCGCCGCTGCACGAAGTCGCATCGCCTCGACGGGCCTGAGCGCTGCGGCCGCCAGGCCGTAGCCGGCGAGCGAGGCGAGCAGCAGCGCGAGCGGGCTCGCGATCAGGAGCTCGCGCAGGAGGTGATCGAGCGTGTCCTCGCGCGCTTTCAACGAACGGGCGACGACCACCGTCGACGAGCCGTCCGCGCCCGGCACTGCCACCAGCCGCCACTGGGGGTCGGCACGCGGCAGCGTGATCGTCTTGCGCAGCGACCGTTGGGCTGCGCGCGCGGCGCTTGCCCGGTCGAGGAGCGGCGCAAGACCCGCGGGCGACGAGCGAACCACCTTGCCGCCGGGATCGAGCACCTGCGCCAGCGTCGGGCCGGCGGCTGTGTCGGGATCGACGAGCCCCTGCTCGTCGCGCGCATGCGCGACGGCCTCGCGCGCCTGCGCGCGCAGCGTCTGGTCGACCGAGTCGAGCAGCGCACCGCCCACGCGCACGTAGACCAGCACCCCCATGCCGGCCAGCACGACCGCCATCGCAACAGCGAACGCGAGCGTCAGCCTGAGCCGGATCGGCAACCGGCTCACGTGCCGGCGCTCAGCCGATAGCCGACGCCGCGAACCGTCTCGAGCGACTCGCGGCCGAAGGGGCGGTCGATCTTCTCGCGCAGGTAGCGCACGTAGACGTCGACGACATTTGACCGCGTCTCGAACGCCAGGTCCCACGCACCGCCGAGCAGCTGGTCGCGTGTGAGTACCGAGCCCGCGTGTCGCATGAACAGTTCCAGCAGCCCGAACTCCTTCGCCGAGAGATCGAGCTCGCTGTCGCCGCGCCACGCGCGGTGCGCGGCCGGGTCGAGCCGGAGGTCACCGACCTCGAGCACGACCGGACGCTCGCCAGGCACCCGTCGGGCGAGCGCGCGAAGACGTGCGAGCAGCTCGTCGAACGAGAACGGCTTCATCAGGTAGTCGTCGGCACCGGCGTCGAGCCCGGCGATGCGGTCCTCGACGGCGTCGCGGGCGGTGAGCATCAACACGGGTGTCCAGACGCCGCCGTCGCGCAACTTCCGGCAGACGTCGAAGCCGTTCACGCCCGGCAGCATCACGTCGAGCACGATCGCGTCGTACGGCGCCGCCTTCGCCATCCAGAGCCCTTCCTCGCCGCGACCCGCCGCGTCGGCAACGTGCCCTTCCTCACGGAGACCGCGAACGAGCAGGTTGGCGAGCTTCGACTCGTCCTCCACGACCAGCACACGCATGTCGCCATTGTGCTCGCGGTTCAACCGCGAGCGTCGCGCAGCCAGTGCACCCACGGCGAGATGAGCGGCAACGTCGCGACCGCGAGCACGGCGCCGGCGACGATCGCGCCTGCGAGAGCACCCAGGCGGAGACGCGCGCCACCGACGCGGTCGCGCCCGAGATCGCCGCCGGCGAGCGCCGGGAGCTTGAGCACGTGGGCAAGGACGTGCAGCCCCATTGCGCCGACCCAGACGACGAAGCTGGCCTTGTGCAGGTTCAGGACAAGCGGCGCGCCTGGGCCGAGCGCGGCGAGCGCGACGCCGCTTGCGAACAACCCGACTGTCGCGAGCACGACGATCGGCCCGAGTAGCCGCAGGAACGTGGGCGGCGGCCCCGCCTCGACGTAATCGGCACGGCTCGTGTAGTAGCGAGCGAACCGGTAGCCCACGCTCACGAGCTTCAAGCCCACGATCGGTACGAGCAGCATCCCGACGGCGATGTGCCAGGAGAGGAACGTCCGCAGCGAGACCAGTGTGGCGCCCTCGATCGCGAGCAGCACGAGGAGGACGACCGCAGTCAGCGCCGTCAGCCGCGAGTTGCCGGCGGAACCTCCGAGATGGGCGCGCACGGGCGCAGGGAAGCAGCGTCAGATGAGGGGCGTGTGAGAGCGCCTCAGCGTGCGGGCTCTACGACGGTGAAGCGCTGCACCCGGACGCCGCTCGTGATCCGGTTCGCATGCTCGACTGCGGCGCCCTTGACGAGGCTGATGCGACAACTCGATGCGAGAGACACCCATTCCGGATTACCGGAGACGGCGACGTCGAACGTCCGGGAGCCGCAGGCAAACGCCAACGTCTTCCGCGGGCCCTCGGTGCTCAGTTCGAGTCCGATCTTCAGCACTCCCGGACGCGAAGCGACGAGGAGCTTCGCCACGGTGTTCAGATAGCGGTCGTGGCGCTCGAGGCCCAGAACGACGGCACGCGGCGCAACGCGGAGCCATGGGCTGCCAGAACGCGCAGCCGGAGCCAGCACCGTCGTGTCAGGGGCGAACGCAAACGGGCCGTCGACGAGCCGCCCAGTGCTGTCGACGATTCCGCCGGAAGATCGAAACCGCACAGGCGTCGAGGAGAAGCCGTCCGGTGCCAAGCCGCCGCCGATCATGAGTACGTGCCTGATCGTCGGAGTCCAGAACAACGTCTTCATCAACGTGAACCGGTCGGTGCCGGCCCAGGCCACGAGCGAGGTCTGAGCCGGTGCGCCCAACCGAAACGTCCCCACAGCGCGCTTGGCGACGGCCGTCTCGGGCGCCGGGACAAGGCGAAGTAGCGACCGCGTGCCCGCGAAACAGACGGCAGCCGCAACCACGATCGCCAGCAACACGGTGGGCCGCAGGCGGGATCGCAACAGACCGGCGGAGACGGCGGCAACCGACAGTCCGATCGCCCAGAAGAGGCGTGCGTTCGAGCCGCCACCCCCCAGCCTCTGCAGACCGAGAAGTGTCGGCGACTGGTCGCTGCTCGCGTCGCGCAGCCAGTGGGTGGCGGGAACGATGATCGCTGCGGTCGCCGCGGCGTACGCCGTGATCGCATAGCCGCGATTCGGAACACGCCGCTCCAGGGCCCAGACAAATGCCATCGCGACGAGAGGAACGACGTAGAAGGCATACCGTTCGTGGACACGGTGCTGGATGGCGTCGACGTAAGCCGCCTGGCCGACCACGGCGAGCCCCGAGCCGAACGCAAGCACCGCGAATGCCCGGTGCACCGGATCGGCTGACCGGATGAGACGGGCGAAGCCCCAGACGGCACCCGGGACCACGAACCAGCCGGCAGCGATCGCGACGACGAACAGATTCACGCCGAACCAGATCCACACCGAGCCGAGCAACGACCAGCTCGCCGGGAACGTGTAGAAGCCGACCAGTTTGCTCGGACCGATCACGGCGACGAGTGCGATCGCGCCGAGCATCACACCGGTGACGACGGGCTGTCGGCGAGCGAGCCGTCGTGGAGACCCCTCGTGCACGAGCGCAGCCGCGAGGTACACCACGAGGATGAAACCGAACTGCACCCGTGCGAGGCAGAGAACGCCGACAAGCGCCAGGACGCCAAGCTGGCGTGTGAGGGTCGGCGAGACGACCGCGTCGAGCGCGACGAGGAACGTCGCGACGAAGAGCGGGTAGGCGTAGGGCTCGGTCATTGCCGTCGTCGCCAGTGCAGCGTCGGGTACGAGCACCGTGAGCAGCGCGACGGCCAGCGCTCCGCGTTCGCTGATTCCGAGTCGGCGAGCCAGCGCGAAGGCCGGAAAGACCGCAGCCGAGAACGAGACGGCGCCAAGGTCGAGGACGACGTGGTATGCCGTATTGACGTTCCCGATCAGCCACGCCGGGGACATCATGTACGGCGCCAGGACCGACGACAGATGCAGGACGTCGCCTCTGACCCGTGGGACGCCTGTCAAGGCGATCGAGCGGGAGAGCGCGGTGTAGATGTACTCGTCGGGGTAGTAGAGAGGCGTCAGCCGCAGGCCGGACGCGTACACGCGCGCAGCGACACTCGCCGCGAAGATGACGCCCAGGAGACCTCGGTCGACGGTGAGCCGACGCCTCACAGCGCGGTGAGCCTGCCTACTTGACGAGCGTGAGCAGCTTGAACATCGGCAGGTACATCGAGATGACGATCGTGCCGACCATGACGCCCACGCCGATCATCATGATCGGCTCGATGATCGAGGTGAGCGACGCGATGCTCGCGTCGACCTCGTCCTCGTAGAAGTCGGCAATCTTCTCGAGCATCTTGTCGAGCTCTCCGGTCTCCTCGCCGATCTTCACCATCTGACTCACCATCGGCGGGAAGATCGGGTCGTCGGCCAACGGGCCGCTGATCGGTACGCCCTCGTGCACCCGCTCGCGCGCGTTGACAAGCGCCTCCTCGATCACGTAGTTGCCGGCTGTCCCGCCGGTGATCTCGAGTGCGGTGATGATGTCGACGCCGGCGCTCAACAGTGTCGCGAGCGTCCGCGAGAAGCGCGCGAGGGCGATCTTCTGGACGACATCGCCGACCTTCATCGGCAGCTTCAGCTTGATCCGGTCCCAGCGCTGGCGCCCCAACTCGGTGTTCTTCAAGCGGCGCAGACCCCAGATCGCGAGGCCGACCGCCGGGAAGATCACGAACCAGTACGCGCGCAGGCCGTTGGATGCCGACATGACGATCCGCGTCGGAGTCGGCAGCTGGCCGTTCAGCTGGTCGAACACCTTCACGAACACCGGCACGATGAAGAGGAGCATGAAGACGAGCACGAGGCTCGCGAAGGTGAGCACGACCGTCGGGTAGATCATCGCGCTCTTCACGCGGCGCTTGATCTTCGTCTCCTTCTCGATCTGGACGGCGATTCGATCGAGCACCGTGTCGAGGGTTCCCGAGGACTCGCCTGCCTCGACCATGGCGACGAAGAGCTTGTTGAACACCTTCGGGTGACGCGCGAGTGCGCGTGACAGCACGACGCCGGACTCGACGTCGGACCGGACGTCGATGATCACCTCGCGGAGATACTTGTCGTCGGTCTGCTCCTCGAGCGTGACGAGGGCGGCGACGACGCTGACGCCCGCCTCGATCATCGTTGCGAGCTGGCGCGAGAAGATCTGGAGCGACTTGGGCTTGACCTTCTTGAACGCGGTGCGAGCACCCTGCTCGCCGGCCGCCGCCTTCTCCCGTAGTTGCTGCGGTAGCAGCCCGCGCGCCTGCAGTTGCTCACGCGCGTTGGTGAGATCGGGCGCGTGGATGACGCCGGAGCTCTCGAGCCCCTGGGCGTTGATTGCGTCGTAAGAGAAGACGGCCACGGTTCTTCCTAACGGTAGACGATCAGTTCGCGGATGTAGGCGGTCGGATAGCCGAGCGAGTGGACGCTGCCGGCGCGGCTCGTAACCGCGGCCAGCGAGGCGTACGGGCCGGTGTAGACGACCCAGTAGCCGCCGCGCAGCGGGCGGCGGTTCGAGGAGTTGAGGACAGAGACCGGCGACAGGCCGCGACCACGCGCCTTCCCGGCGAAGCTGGTCGCCGAGGCTCGGCCCTCACCGGTGGGGATCGACGCGAGAATCACGATCCAGCCATGGCTCGCCTTGCGGCCGCCTCCCGGCTTGCCGATCACGATCTTCTCGGGCAGCGGGCTCGTCGAGGTCACCGGCGGCGACGTGGGCGGCGGCGCGCTCGTCGCGCCGCCGGCAGACGCCGATCCACGGAACGGGTCGACCGAACCGGCCGGCGGGCCGACATCGCGCGGTGTCGGATCCGCGTTCACGCCGATCGCCTCCGTGAACGGATCGCTTGCGGACTTGTGACGCAGCGCCTTCAGGAGCTGCGCGCTGCTCGAAGGCAGAGCGCCGCGTGCCGTCGTCGTTGCGGGTGGAGAGCTCGGCGAGCTCGTGCCGCGGACGAGCTTCAGAAGGGACGGCAGCTCGAACGCGACGACGGCGACGAGAACGAGCCCGAGCGCGCCGGCAATGATCTTCTGGCGACGCTGCTTCGCAGCCGCCGCGGCCGCATACGCCGAGCTCTGACGCTTACCCGATGAGACGCCGACCGAAGAGGACATCTACGGCGTCGTCGCAGAACTCGTGGTCGTCGTGGTCGGCGCCGTCGGCACGGCTGTCGGCGCGTAGATGAACGCATTGACCGCGAGCGTCGCCTGGACGAGCCCGCCGCCGCTCTCCCCGGCTGCCGACGAGCCCTGGCCGGAGAACTGGATGCTGTCCACGGTGTACAACCGTCCGGTCGCGCGGATGGTCTCGCCATCGAGCACGGCCTTGCTCCGCAGATCGCGGAGGAAGCTCTGGAGCGCGAAGTAGCGGCCCTTCACGTTCATCGTAATCGGCAGCACCTCTGCACCGGTGCCGGCGACCAGCGACCCGGGCGTGACGCCGTCGAGCTCGATACCCGCCGCCGACGCGGACGCAGAGAGCTGGCGCAGGATCTGGGACATCTTGGTGTCGTCGGGGATCGCGACCTCGGAGACACGGAGCGCGGCTGCGCTCTGCTTGCCGATCGGGCCCTGCAGAAGGCTGGTCACCGCTGCGAGCTGCACGTTGGTCTGCCCGATGTCGGAATCGAGCTTCGCCGCCTTCGACCGCTGAGGCGCGATCAGCACGAACCAGCCGAGCAGGACGACCATGATCAGGGCGACGCTGACGAGCAGGAGCGAGACACGGCCGCTCATCCGGTCGATCACGAGCCACCTCCGCCCACGTAGCTTGCACCCACCGAGAACGCGATCGAGTTGCCGCTTCGTGACGTCGACTGCAGCCCGATCCCGGAGAGCCACGGGAGCAGTGCGAGGCGGTCCAGGATGAGCGCGACCCGATCGTGAGAGTTGGTGTTGCCGGCAATGCTGACCGTCGACGAGCTGGGCGCCGCACCGGCGACGGGAGTCGGCGCCGAGACGGACAGGCTGTTCAACGCGACTCCGGTGGGAAGCACACGGCCGAGGTCGCCGAGCACCGAATCCCAGTGCACCCGGGTACCTGTCACGGTGCGCATGAACGCGAGACGACCCTGGCTTGCCGCCTGCGCCTGCTTGATCGGCTCGGCACGCGCCGACTGCGCGACCAGGCGCGCCTGCGCGGTCGCGAGCTCGCTCTTCTTGTCGCTCACCAGCGACCGTTCGTGGAAGTAGAAGAGCCCGAAGAGCAGTGCCAGCCCGATTGCCGCGATGCCGCCCATCGGCAGGATTCGCCGCGACGAGAGCTCGCTCCCGGCAGAGGCCCACCGGTGTCCCGGGCGTGCGTATTCGGGGAGGAGGTTGACGGCCTCCATCAGCGTTCCACCCCCAGCCCGATCGCGACTGCGAGGGAGGCGAGGTCGTCGCGCTCGCCGACCGCCCTGCCGCTCTCGACGCCCGACAGCGGGTCCGCTGCGCGCACGCGTGCGCGCGTCAGCCGCTCGAGCTCCTCGACCAGCCCGGGAAGCTGACTGGTGCCGCCGGTGACGAGGATCTCCGCGATTGGCAGCGAGCCAGGCTGGGTCTGGTAGAACTGGAGCGAGGCCACGAGCTCGCGCGCAAGCGACTGCACTTCGCGCTGTACGGCGGTGCGTGCGCGGGTCACCTGCGGGTCGTCACTTTCGCCCGCATCGGCAGCGAGGGAGATCTGAGCTTCAGCTGCGCGGCCTCGTCCCCGGTCAGACCGAGGTCGCGACCGATCGCAGTCTCGAGCTTGCCGCCTCCCCACTCGAGCACGCGGGTGAAATCGCAAATCGAGCCGTCGGAGATCGCGAGGGTCGAGCGGTCGTGACCGAGCGACAAGCGCCACCAGGGCCGCCGTCATCAGAGCCGTTTGAGCTGGCCGGCGCCACGGCGCGCAGCAGTGCGAAGGCCTCGAGGTCGATCCCGACGAGCTGAAGCTTCGCAGCCGACAGGCCTCGACGAAGTGATCGATCGGCTCGCGATACGCGGCCGCGAGAACCACCTTCCGCGACAACCCGCCCGACTCGTCGACCGTTTCACTGATCACGTGATAGTCGAGCACCGCCTGGTCGATCGGGATGGACAGCGCCTCATGCGCGCGAAACCGCACGGCGTTCCCGAGCTGGCGCTCGTCTTCGATGCCTTCGACGTCGAGCGACGCGGACGCCGACGCGGTTCGTGCCGATTCCGAGGCGGATGCCCGGCGAGGAAGCTTGTGCTGGGTGAAGAACTCGTCGAGCGCCTCGCCGAGCGCCGGGACGTCGCGCACCTCGCCGGCCGACGACGATGCCGGGCTGCGAGCGGCGCGCGGGCGAGCTGAACGAGCTTCGCCGACCCGTCGTTGACGATGCGCGACGCCGCGATCTGTGACGCGCCGACCTTCAGCCCGACGATCTCCTGCTTCGTTCTGCCGCTTCGACTTCGACGGCTTCCGGCTCGGCTGGACAGCCGGCGGGTGCGCTTCTTCGGCGGCCGCTTCGAACAGGTCGGAGAGCTTGATCTCCTTGTTGAGGTCCATGTCTAGCATGTCTCCGGCGAGCCTGAGCTCGCTCGGGGCGGGTGCGTCCGCGAAGGGCGAGGGACTGCCGACGGCCGGCATGTCGGTGACAGCCGGAGCGCTCGAGCAGCCCGAGCAAGCTGGTCGGGGCGGGACGAGCGGCGAGAAGCGAGGTCGTGGAGTGATCACGCGGCGCATGGACGAGATCGGCGAGCGACTGCTCCATCGTCAGCATCCCGCGCGCGTGCTGGTCTGCATGACCGAGTAGATCTGCTCGATCTTCGCCTGGCGGATGAGGTTCCGCACCGCGTCGTCGGGGATCAGGATCTCGAGCGCGGCGACGCGGCCGCGGCCGTCGGCGGTCGGGACGAGGTTCTGGGTGACGATGCCCTGGAGCGTCCCGGCGAGCTGCACGCGGATCTGGTCCTGCTGCGCGGCGGGGAAGACGTCGATGATGCGGTCGATCGTCTGCGGCGCGCTCTGGGTATGCAGCGTCGCGAACACGAGGTGACCGGTCTCGGCCGCGGTCAGCGCGGTCGCGATCGTCTCGAGGTCGCGCATCTCGCCGACGAGGATCACGTCCGGATCCTGGCGCAGCGCTGCGCGGAGCGCCTCGGCGAACGTCGTCGCGTCGGGGCCGATCTCGCGCTGGTTGACGATGCAGGTGCGGTGCCAGTGCAGGAACTCGATCGGGTCCTCGATCGTGAGGATGTGCTCGTGCCGGGTGCTGGTTGACGTGGTCGAGCAGCGACGCGAGCGTCGTCGACTTGCCCGAGCCGGTCGGGCCGGTGACGAGCACGAGGCCGCGCGGCTTGTCGGCGAACTCGTACAGCCGCGTCGGCAGGTTCAGGGCTTCGAGCGACTTGATCTCGGCCGGGATCAGCCGGAAGGCGGCGCCGAGGCTCTCGCGCTGGAAGTAGGCGTTGACGCGGAAGCGCGCCAGGCCGGGAACCGAGTGCGAGAAGTCGAGCTGGCGCTTCGTCTCGAGGTTCTTCTGCTGCTCGGTCGAGAGGATCCGGTAGACGAGCGATCGCGCGTCTCGTCGCGGAGTGAGCTTCTCGTAGTCGGGCAGGCGCTCGAGCCGGCCGTTGACTCGGATGACCGGCGGCGAGCCTGCGGTCAGGTGGAGATCCGAGGCGCTGCGCTCGACCATCAAGGCGAGCAACTCGTCGATTGAGTTAACGGCTGTGGCCACGGGAGAGGTCCTTTCGAGGTCCCTTTCGAGGTTCGAGCGCTGGTTCGACGCGCTGGGCGGCGAACCTCCCTGGCCGGACACCTCACAAGGTAGTAGAAGAAAGCGGCGATCGCCGGGTGCGAATTTGCACCGGGCGACCGCCGCGTCAGATCGATCGAACTAGGGCGAGACCGCGGTGCCGGAGCACGCGGTGTTCTTGTACCAGGCGGTTGCGCCCGGCCCCTGCACGGCCCACGTCCTTGTTGCCGACGGTGGACGTGTCAGGCAGTACGACGCCGACGCCGGCGTACCGGACGATCGTTGACGATAGCCGACAGACCGGAGTCGATCGCCTTCAGCGCGGTCGCGGTGAGGCCGCGTGTAGGTGCCGTTGTCCGCGTAGAACGCCTCGGCCGACGGGATCGCCGCGCGGATGTCGGCCTCGGCGGCCCGCCTGTTGGCGCGATCCTTGAAGCCAAGGTACGACGGAACCGCGATCGCCAGCAGGATGCCGATGATCACGATGACGACGAGAAGCTCGATGAGCGTGAAGCCCTCCTCGCGCGCGAGCCGCTGCCGCAATTTCTCCATGTGAGCTCTCCTTACTTTCTGCAATAGCGACGAACAGGGACGGGTAAACGGGTACTACTGGTTGTATCGCGATTTCTTCCTGAAACTTCACCTCCCACCGGGGGAATCGTCCCAACCCCCCGGGTTGAGTTCGGCTCCGTTGCTGGCGACCTCGCAGCCGAGATAGGCGAACGAGGCCATCAGGTCGGACAGAAATGCATCAGCGGCTTCAGCGTGGCGAAGCGGTACGGCGTCGGTTTCGTCGGGCCTTCGACGGGTCCTGCGACGACGACGACCTCGCCGCCCTCGTGCCGGACCTCGACTCGTGGCGACGACCGCGCCCTCGCGGCTGATCCGCCAGGACGCCTCGGGCGATGCTTCGAATGCAACCGCAGCTTGCATGCACGGAAATATCGACCCGAGCGAGGCCTCCCACACCACCCGGACGGGTGATACCGGCCCGCTATACGACCAGGCTTTAGCGGCCGCTCAGGTGGGTTCCGCAGCCTCTAGACCGAGCAGACGCGCGCGAGCTCTTCGACGGTGGTCACGCCCATCGCGACCTTGTCGATGCCGTCCTCCCAGATCGAGCGCATGCCCTCCTCCCGCGCCGCCTCGGCGACTGACGTCGCGGGTCGCCTTCTCGGAGGCGAGCTGCTCGAGCCGTGCGCTCATCTCGAGCAGCTGGAAGACGCCGACGCGGCCGTGGTAGCCGGTCTGCGCCGCAGCGCGGGCAGCCGCGCTTCTTGCGGTGGAAGACGCGCGTCTCGTAGCTCGGCGCGACCTCGTCGCTCAGGACGTGCAGCGCGAGCAGCTCGTCGCGCGTCGGCTGGTACGCCTCGGCGCAGTGAGGGCAGAGCTTCCGGGCGAGCCGCTGCGCGAGCACGGCCGAGACGGCGGCGCCGGTGAGGAACGGCTCGACGCCCATCTCGTTCAGGCGCGTGATCGCGGCCGGCGCGTCGTTCGTGTGCAGCGTCGAGAGCACGAAGTGCCCGGTCAGCGCCGCCTCGATCGAGATGCTTCGCCGTCTCGCCGTCGCGGATCTCGCCGACCATGACGACGTCGGGGTCGGAGCGCAGGATCGAGCGCAGCGCGGTCGCGAACGTCAGGCCGGCGCGCGGGTTGATCTGCACCTGGTTGATCGTCGGCGAGCCGGTACTCGACCGGGTCCTCGACGGTGATCACGTTGATCTCCGGCCGGCTGATCTCGGCGAGCGCCGCGTAGAGCGTCGTCGACTTGCCCGAGCCGGTCGGGCCGGTGACGAGCAGCGCGCCCGGTCGGCCTGGCCAGGATCCGCGTCATCTGCTCGTGCATCGCCTCGGAGAGGCCGAGCTCCGCGAGCGTCGGCACCTCGCGCGACTTGTCGAGCAGGCGCATCGTCACGGCCTCGCCCTCGACCGTCGGCAGCGTGGCGACGCGGATGTCGAGCAGCCGGCCGGCGGCGGCGGCGCTCAGCGTGATGCGGCCGTCCTGCGGCTTGCGCCGCTCGGCGATGTCGAGCTTCGCGAGCACCTTCAGACGGGTGGTCACGCCGGCGGCGAGCTGCTTCGGGATCCGCTGCGCGATGTGCAGCACGCCGTCGATGCGGTAGCGGACGATCAGCGCGTCCTCCTGCGGCTCGAAGTGGACGTCGCTGGCCCCGTCCTCGGCCGCCTGGAAGATGATCGAGTTGACGAGCCGGACGAGCGGCGCGTCGGAGATGCCGTCGTCGGCCTCGAGGTCGTCCTCGTCGTCGTCGAACGCCGGCGATGTCGTCGATGAACGACGGCGTTCATCGCCTCGGCGGCGCGGGAGAGCCGGCGGAGCTCGGTGAGCACGTCGTTCTTCGCGGCGACGAAGAACTCGACCGGGTGCCGCGTCGCGAGCCGCAGCTCGTCGAGGCCGCGGACGTTCTGCGGATCGGTGATCGCGATCTTGAGCTTCGTGCCGTCGGTCGCGAACGGGATCGCGCAGACCCGCTCGAGCACCGGCAGCGGGATCAGCTTCGCGGCTTCGGCGTCGACGCCGGCGACCGCGAGGTCGACGAGCGGCAGGTGGTACTGCTCGGCGAGCCGCCGTGCGACGCCGAGCGAGCTCGCGAGCCCTTCGTCGACGAGCGCCTGCGAGAACAGCCCGCCGCTCCCGGCGCGCTCCTGGACCTCGTCGAGCTGCTCGGGCGGCAGCAGTCCGGTCTCGCGGATCACGTCGGCGATCAGGTCGCTGTGGCGCGCCGCCCCCGCTGGGGCGCGACGGATCCTCCGGCTCTCCTTCACCGTCGACGAGCCGTAGATCTGGCTGGTTGTCGAGGTTCACGACGCCTCCATTACAGCAGTCCCAGGTACGCGTGGAGGAGAGTCGTGCCCGGCGAACAGCGCGACCACACCGCCGAGCGCGAGGAACGGCCCGAACGGGATCCCCATCTTCCGCGCCGCCTTGCCGTGCCTGGCGAGCAGCACGACCGACGGGCACGAGCGCCGAGATCATCCCGATCATCATCGCCGACGGGAACGGTGCGACCCGAGCGCCGGCGCCGAGCAGCAGGGCGAGCTTCACGTCGCCCATGCCCATCCCGCCGGGTAGGCGAGCGCGGCGAGCAGGAGGAAGGCGGCGGCGCCGAAGCGCCGCAGCAGCCCACTCGACCGAGGGGTGCACGACGCGTGTTCGCGACGAGCACGACGGCCGCGGCCGGCAGGACGATCCGGTTCGGGATGATCCGCCGCTCGAGGTCGGTCGCCGAGACCGCGACCAGCGCCGCGCAGAAGAAGCGCGGCGACCAGCGCGTCCCAGGTGAACCCGAACTTGAGCGCGCAGCCGGCGATGAGCACGGCCGTGATCGCCTCGACGGCCGGGTAGCGCGCCGAGATCGCGACGCCGCAATGACGGCAGCGCCCGCGCAGCAGGACGTAGGAGAGGAGCGGCATGTTGTCGTACCACGCGAGCGTCGTCCCGCACGCCATGCACGCCGAGCCGGGCGTGACGATCGAACGGCTGCAGCGGGACGCGCGCGGCGACGACGTTCAGGAAGCTGCCGATCGCGAGCCCAGGGACGAGTGACGACGGCGGCGAGGCCCACGTTCATCGGCAGCCCTCAGATGAGGCGCAGCTCTTCCGAGGCGAGGACGACCGGCGGCGCCTCGGGTTCGTCGGTCTCCTTCGACTGCGGCCCGTCGCCGCCTCGTCGCGCGCGACGGCCGCTTCCTTCTGCGCCCGCTCGAGCGCAATCATGAAGTCGTGCCGGTTCGGCGCGGCGTCGGCCGCGATCTCCTCGCTCGACGTCGCCGTCGACGACGAGCTCGATCAGCGCCGCGGTCAGCGTCTGCATGTCGAAGAACGAGCCTTCGCCGATCGCGTCCGGGATGTACTCGGCCTTGTTCTCGCGGATCAGCTCCTCGATCCGGCCGTTGGCGACCATCACCTCGACCGCGGCGACCCGGCCGCCGCCGATGCGTGGGCAGCAGGCGCTGCGAGACGACGCCCTTGAGCACGCCGGCGAGGATCGAGCGGACCGGCGGCTGCTTGATCGCCGGGAAGAACTCGATCAGTGCGGCTGATCGTCTCGGCTGCGTCGACCGTGTGCATCGTCGAGAGCACGAGGTGGCCGGACTCGGCCGCCTGCAGCGCGGTCTCGGCCGTCTCGCTGTCGCGCAGCTCGCCGATCAGGATCACGTCCGGGTCCTGGCGGAGCGCGCGGCGCAGCGCCTGCGCGAACGACTCGGTGTCGAGGCCCGACCTCGCGCTGGTTGACGATGCAGTTCTCGTCGCGTGCAGGATCTCGATCGGGTCCTCGATCGTGACGATGTGCTGCTTGCGCGTGTCTGTTGATGTGGCCGACGATCGCGGCGAGCGTCGTCGTCTTGCCGCGCGCCGGTCGCGCCGGTGACGAGCACGAGGCCGCGATGCTCCTCGGAGAGGCGCTCGACGCCGGGCGGCAGGTGCAGGCTCGCGAAGTTCGGCACGTCGCGCGGGATGACGCGGAAGGCGAACGAGATGTCGCCGCGCTGGCGGAAGGCGTTGACGCGGAATCGCGGCAGGCCGGGGATCTGGTAGGCGGTGTCGAGCTCGCCGGTCTCCTGGAACGCGGCGACGCGCCTTGGTGTCAGCGCGCCGACCTGGTTCAGCACGTCCTCGAGGATGAACGAGTCGAAGACGCCGAAACCCTCCATCTCCTGCAGGTCGCCGTCATAGCGGAGAACGGGCGGCTTGCCGGCCTTCAGATGGACGTCGCTGGCCCCGCGCTCGACGGCGGCGCGCAGGATCGGTTCGAGCTCCATGCTGCCCCTATCGGCAAACGGATCCGGGTTCGTGAGAGGCAGATCGTCCACTGGTTCGTACCGTCCTTCCGCAGCTGTGCCGACGCTCCTTTTCACTATCGCACGCGTCGAAGTGGGTTTTCGGCCCCCCAAAGCGGTGGGTCGGCGCCCCTCCGAGGGTTAGAGATGGGCCGCTGTCCGGCCCGCTCCCTTCAATGGGGCATTGATGAGCGGAAGCTTGCTGCCGAATCGCATCGACGCGGTGACTGACGGCGGCGATGCTTCGATTACTCACGCGCAGGAAGTTGCGGCGGCGACCGTCGAAGCGCTCGCGCGTGCGCTCGAGCTGCACGACTACCGCCGCGGCCGCTTCGGCGAGACGGCGGCGCACACCGCGCGCGTCACCCGGCTCGCAATGCTGCTGGCCGGCCAGTTCGCTCCCGAGCTGACGCTCGACCCGCAGCTCGCGTACGGCTTCCGTCTCCACGACATCGGGATGATCGGCGATCTCGAACTCGACGCTGATGAAGACCACGGCGCTCTGTCGCCGGCGGAGATCGACGAGATTCGCGAGCACCCGTGGCTCGGCGAGCGCATCGTCGCGCCCGTGCCCGCTGCTCGGCGGTCTGACGCGGCAGGTGATCGCGTGCCATCACGAGCGCTGGAACGGCTCGGGCTACCCGCGCGGGCTGCGCGGGATCGAGATCCCGGTCGCCGCCCGCGTCTTCTCGGTCATCGACGCGTTCGACGCGATGACGAACGAGCAGCCTTACCGGGACGCGCTCTCAGCCGGAGGCTGCGCGGGACGAGATTCACGCGAAGGCCGGGCTCGACTTCGACCCGGATGTGGTCGAAGCGTTCCTCTCGCTCGAGCTGCCGGCTCCGCACCCCGAGCTGTAGGTTCAGCGGCCGTCCGCCGTTGGGCGGGCTCGACGTAGCTACCTCTGGACGGTGATTGAAACCGCTGGGAATCCGGCGTTGGTCGTCGCGATGACGGCCGAGTTGTTGTTGCCCTGATTCGTCGCCGTCACCGCAGAGCTTTCGCTGGCGCCGACAGCAATCGTCGCCGTGCCTGTCAGCGTGAACTTACCGGCCGGCGTGTTGCTGAAGGTAACGGTGATCGGACTGCCGGTCACAGTTGCGAGGTTGCCCCAGGTATCTGTCACCGAAATGTGCAACGTGGCATACCCGGGACTCTTTCCGACGCTGATACTCGCGGCGCACGGGTTGGTAACCGCGCCACCATTCGCGGAACAATGTGTGAATTGGAACTTCGTGGGGCTACCGGCATTCACGGTGAACGATGCCGAAGTTCCGACGACCGACCCTTGCGTCGCGGTCAACGTCGTCGATGCGGCGTTGAAGAGCGTGACGCTGAAGGTGGCGACGCCTGATGCGAAGGTGACACTGCTCAGCCCGGCGCCGCATGCGGCCTGGGCCGGGTAGCTCGCCACAGCACCGCTCGGACTGGCCGCCGGCCCGCTGAACGACAAGCACTTGACACCGGTGTAGCTCGTGTCGGTGCCGCCTGTCCAAAGGTTGGCGGTGAGGGTCACGTTGAATGCGACACCGGCTGTCTTCGTGCCGATCGCAGAGAAGGCGAAAGTGTCCAGACCAACGACCGCCGTGGACGTCATCGAGCCTCCGCATGCCGTCGCAGTCGGGCCGTTGTTCGCGTCACCGGCGTAGGTGGCGTACCAGTAGTAGGTGCCGCCAGCCGGCGGCGTATACCCGACACTCGGGTGATACGCGCCGCTACCGGTGGAGTTGATCGCGGCGCCGACCTGCGTCCAACCGGCACCCGTGCAGGTTGTGGGAGCGATCGCGTTCGGGCCGTAGACGTAGACATTGATCGCCGCCGCGCTCGATCCGATGCTGGACGAAAGCGTGGCCGTGATCGACGCCGCAGTAATCAGGGTGCTGGCTGTTCCGCTCGCTGGAGCGGTGATCTGAAGCGTCGGAGTCGGAAGACCGACCGTCGTCGAGGCCATGCCGGACCCGCAGGTGGTGGTCTGCGGGTTGTCGTTCGCGTCGCCGGAGAAGGACGCGTACCACCACAGCTTCGTCGTCGCGGTGGGCGTGTAGCCGGCGGCCGGGTGCCAGGTTCCGTCACCGGTCGGCGACGCAGTGCCTACCGATGTCCACCCGGCGCCGCCGCAGCCAGACACTGGCTGGGTGTTGGTCGCCTTGTAATAGAAGGTGATCGTCGAGCCCGTCGTCGCCCCAGAACTGCCGGCGAGCGTGGCGCCGATCGAAGCGGGGCTGATCGCGATGCCCTGCGACGCTGTGGAAGGCGCGACCATCGTGAGCGTCGGACTGGACGGGCCGTTCGTGACGCTGGTGACCGGCATCGAGGGCCCGCAGGCGCTCACCGCGGAGATGTTGTTCGAGTCGGCGGGCAGCGTGGCGTACCACCAGATCTTGGCGCCGGCGGTCGTCGGCGTGTAACTGAGACTCGAGGGGTACGTGCCGTCGCCGGCGGTGCTCGCGGTGCCCACGGTCGTGCCGCCGGTCGTGCAGTCGGTCGGGGCCGTCGGCTGCTGCCAGTAGAAGAACGTGATCGGAGAGGATTCGTTCGCGCTGCCGGCGACGATCCCGGACGGCGTGACCGGGTTGTTCTTCTGGATGCTCGCCGGCACCGACACCGTCAGCGTGACGCCGGCGAGGTCGCCCGTCCCGGTTCCACAGCGGGTCGAGTTGCGAAGCGCGATCTGATCCTTCAGCTCGTACCTGCTGTTCGGAGCGCTCGGCAGGTCTGGGTTGACGGCCATGTCGACTGCCTGGGTCTGGAGATACCCCGATTGGCAGGTCGGGGTGGTCGGCCAGATGTTTCCTGCCCAGCTCGTCGGAGTGCCCGTCCCGCCGACGCCCGTCGCCGCCGTGTTCTGGGGCCAGCCAGAAGTCGGCTGCACGATGTCGCTTGCCACGACCCGCGTACCGGACTGGCGTTGCACGTCGTGTTCTCGCGGTAGAGATCGAAGACCTGCGGGTTCTGCGGATTCGGGATCGTGCAGTACGACAGCAGCACCTTCGAGCCGGCTCCCGGGTTGCGGTCGACGGCCTTACAGGTGTTGTAGAACTGGGTCATCGTCAGCGTGAAGCCGCCGAGGGCGTTCTGCGTCACCGACGTGACCGCGAACGAGCAGTGCAGGTCGTCGCGCATCTTGGTCAGCGCCGCCCTGGCGTCCGACTCACCGCGGATCCGGTTGGCTGCGCTCGTCTCGGAATGCGTGCCGGAGACGAACGTCGCCGAGACAGCCGTCAGCACGATCAGCATGAGCGCCATGGTGACGATCAGCTCGACGAGGGTGAACCCCGCCTCGGCACGCGCGCGCGGCAACGCCCTGTTCAGAATCCGGACCACGTGACGATCATCGGCAGCAGGCACGCACCCTTGAGCATGCCATAGGAATCGGCACGTTTCACACGAATCCGCAGTAAACCAGCCAAAAGGGTGATACGGAGAGATCGATTCTCGCCGTTACTAGTGGAAATGGACGCTGATCCAGCGTACGCTGCGCCTGGGAGAGTGACAATGCTGAGCAGACTGCGGCAATTGGGGAACCTTCGACGGCGTCTCGTGGACGAGCGCGGCCAGAGCCTGGTCCTCGCGCTGATCGTGCTGCTCGTGCTGACGATCTCGGCCGGCGCCGTCGCGCAGCTGATGACCTCGAACGCCAACACGTCGAACCGCGAGCGCCAGGGCGTCCAGGCCTTCGGCGGGGGCGAGGCAGGACTTGACACGGCAGCCAACTGGGTTGTTCTGCACGACGCTGGGAACGTTCTTCCGGTCAACCCGACGACGCCCGCGTGGTCACAGACCGACACGATTGCCGGCAACACCGTGTCCTGGAAGACCTTCAAGGTTTCGACCGGGCAGTGGAAGATCAACTCGACGACCGTTTCGCCGAACGGCAAGGTCACCAAGGTGCTGGAGGAACAACTCCAGGCGACCCCGGGCGGGCAGCCGTCGACGTTCTGGGGCTACGGATTTGTCATGGGCGGTCAGTCCAATCCTGGCGGCTACACGCCGAACCAAATCTGCGACAACCATCTAGGGCCTGACAAGCCGACGGTGTTCGGCGGCTCCGGAACGGTCAACGTCCCAGTTTGGACCGCGGGAGACATTTGCACCTCCGGCGGCGACTCTCCGATCCGAAACCCGACGACTGGCTCACCGATCACTGTCCACGTCGGCGGGTTCGTATACGGCTACAACGGACCGCGCTATATCGTCGGCGCCCCTGGGAATAAGGTGGCCAATTTTGAGGCAATCGGCGGGTGTTATGACACCCATACCAACTCTGGCCAGCTTCCCCTCGCCTGCGACCAAGGCGGTGACGCAACCTCAGGTGGCGGCAACTCTGGCATCTATTCGAACGCCTTTACGGCCACCACGCAGGTTGTAACCCCGCCATCGCTCAGCGCCGCGGAGGAGTTGGCGCTTTACAACAGCGCCTCTCCCGGGCCAATGCATCCCTGCACCCCGGCTCTCTCCTCCGGTACATGGCCCACGAACCTCTTCGACAGCACTGGGAGCACCGTCCCCGATACGAGTTTGGGGACGAGAAACCTGATGACCGGCCTTGGTACGAACGCGTTCGTCTGTCGCACTAGCTCAGGCAGCATTGCCTGGAAGCCAGCCCAGTACAACGGCGATCCATCGTGCCTTCACATCGTCGGGACAGTGTTTCTCGATGGGAGTTACACGCTTGACTCAGCTAAGTACATCCGAATCGATACGGACGGATCGAACTTCTGCGGCGACGGGACCGCTGGGAACCCGGTCACCTATCCTGATGGGGCCAGCAACGGAAGCATCTACATCGACGGCACCTTTGCCATGTCGAGCGACGCAAGCATCTGTGCGCCCGTGGATTTCGGCTCGGGAAAGTGCACAATCCCGGCCACAGGCGCAACGATTCCGAACGTGTTCTGGTCGTTCTTCAACCGGGCTCAGACGATTCCGGCGGTTTCGATGTCTAACAACACAAGCTTCGAAGGCTCGGCCTTCATCAACGGCAAATTCGACTTGACAGGCGGCTGCTCGTGCTCTGCGATCGGTGGCTCGATCTTCGCGCAGTACGCATCGATCACCGGCGGCACTTCCTTCTCGGTATCAACAGCCGTGCCACAGGGTTCGATCGGCAGCGCAGGAACGAGTAGCTGGCAGGTCGCGCCGCGCACGTGGCGGCAGTGCCCGATCTCCGGCTGCACATGACCGTTCGCGCACGGTTTGCCGCCCTCAAGACCGAACAGGGGATCGGTCTGATCGAGCTCCTGATCGCGCTCACGATCCTCGCGATCGGGATCGCCGCGACGACCGCGGTGTTCGCGAGCTCGCTCCTCAACCTTCGTCATGCGAGCAAGGAAGGAACAGCCGTCTCGCTCGCCGACCGGCAGCTCGAGTCCTACCGTGCGATGCCGTTCAACTGCCTCCCATCGACGTCGTCCTGGGCTGCACCGTCGGGCTGCCTGACGCCGACGGGCTTCCCGAACCCCTACGCCGCGGGTGGGGTGCAAGTGACGACGAGCGCCGACGCCCCCGATCACCGCATCTACAAGGTGACGACAACGCTCTCGAACCCGTCCGCGGGAACGCTCCAGATCACGGTGACGGTGGCGCTGAACAGCGGCGGCTCGTCGTACGCCAAGGAGACGAGCTACTTCTCGAGCAACGGCACCTCCGGCACCGGTTAGCCGAGGCGGCTCAGAAGCTCGAGCCCGCGCAGCGGCACGCGGGCCAGCCCGCGCTGCTGCCCCGGCTCGGCGAGCTCGCGCTAGCAGCAGCTGCTCGACCGATCGCCAGAGCAGGTTGGTGCGGGCGATCCGCCAGCTCGCGACCGGCCAGCGGTCGAGCGCCTTCTTGAGCTTCCACGACGCACGGTGCAGCGGCCCGAGCGCCAGGTCGACGGCGCTGCCCGTAGGGCTCGAGCGAGGCCGTCCGTCCGGCGAGTAGGTCGCCGATCGCGGCCGCCGCGAGCGACGCCGAGACGAAGCACTCGTAC
Source organism: uncultured Actinomycetes bacterium (assembly GCA_963819535.1). Taxonomy (GTDB): domain Bacteria; phylum Actinomycetota; class Thermoleophilia; order Gaiellales; family Gaiellaceae; genus PALSA-600. The sequence continues at coordinate 48,911 of CAWFWL010000002.1, forward strand.
ATCCCGTCACCCGAGACGGGATCGATCAGGCCGGCTGCGTCGCCGACGAGCAACGTCGCGCTCGCCGGCGATCGGCGTTCCCGGGCGGCGAAGCGGCAGCCGGTGCCCGCGCACGTTCGTCAGCTCGTCGGAGCGAAGACCGTGCGACGCGCACGCGCGCTCGAGGTGCTCGCGAAGCCGCGGGCCTTCGGTCTGCCAGCCGCCGACGCCCACGTTGACGTGGTCCGCCTTGGGGAACACCCACGCGTAACCGCCGGGGATGTCGGCGAGCTCGATCACGGCGCGGCTGCGCGTAACGGTCGCGGGAGACGCGGCCGTAGGGGGCGTTGCCCTCGAGCGCGACGCCGTGGACGATCCCCTCACCGAGACCGATGGGCACGCGCGGTGAGCCCGTTGGCGCCGTCGGCGCCGACGACGACCTCCACCTCGACCGCTTCGCCGCCGACCGTGACGCCGTCGCCGAACGCGACGCCGGCGCCTTCGCGAACCTCGACCCCTTGGTCGCGGGCGGCGTCGAGCAGGAAGGCATCGAGCCGCCTGCGCTGCGTCATGTAGATAACGGTCGAGCGAGCCTGACGTTCGACCGCGTCGCCGTAGCGAAACCGGAGCTCGACGCGGTCGACCTCGTCCTCGACGACGGGCGACGGATCGACGGGGCAGCGCACGAATGCGCGCGCGGTGAGTCCGCCACCGCATGGCTTGTCCCGCGGGAAGATCGCCTTGTCGGCAAGCAACACCTTCACACCCGCCGCAGCAAGGTGGTGGGCGGTCGCCGACCCGGCGGGGCCGCCACCGACGACGAGCACGTCGAAGCGCTGCACGGCGTGAGGCTACAATGCGCGCGCTCCAAGGGGGTGTGCCCGAGCGGCCAAAGGGAACGGGCTGTAAACCCGTCGGCTCAGCCTACGGAGGTTCGAATCCTCCCGCCCCCACCAAAGCTTCCTTGTCCTGCTTCACGAAAGTGGCAGGGTTTCGGGCTCGGTTGACTTGAGGATTTGATCGTTGTTGTGTGGGTCGAGGTGGACGTCGAGGGGGCGTCTGCCGGCGAGCGAGTGGTGCGGCCGGACCTGGTTGAAGAGCTGCCGGTAGCGCTCGACGTGGAGGCCGAGGTCGTGTCCGTCGTCGATCTCGTGCCGGTAGAGGTGCTCGTACTTCAAGGAGCCGAAGGCTCGTTCGCGGACTCCGTTTTGGCCGGGGCTCTTCCGCTTCGTGCGGATGTGGATCAGCTCCGGGTGGCGGTCGACGAAGGCGGCGAAGCGCGTCGACTTGAAGCAGGGCCCATTGTCGGTGACGAGCGCGACCGGTTGGACGACGCCGGTCTCGTGGTCGGTGACGGCGTCGAGCAAGCTGCGGCCGAGCAGCCGCGTCGTCTCGGCGAGTGCGAGCTCGATCGTCTCGATTGCGTCGCGGTGGTTCTGGGTGGTCGCGACGTGGTAGCCGAGCTCGAGCTTCGACCAGTAGTCGGCGATGCCGCCGATCCGCCAGGTGCCGCCCATCCGTGTTTCGAACTCGGTGAAGTCGAGCTGCCAGACCTGATTCGGCCCGGACGGCGGCACGACGAAGGCCGCCCGTCTGGCTTCGGCGTGCTGGCGCCGCTCGGCTTGATAGTTCGCCTCCAACACACGCCCGTTGCGCTTCAAGGCGCGGTAGACGGTCGCGTTCGGTCCGTCGTGGCCCTCGGCGCGCATCAGCATCGCGATCGTCTTCGATCCCCACTGCGGATACCGGTCGGCGTAGGCGAGCGCGGTCGGCTCGATCCGGTCCGCCGACGGAGTCGGCCACGGCCCCTTCACCGGCTTCCCGTCGCGTTGGCGTTGCTGCCAGCGCCGGTAGGAGCGCTCCGGCACACCGATCAGCCTGGTGAAGCGCGCCGTCGACATCGCCGCCTCGAGGCGGATCACCTCGAGTGCCTCGTAGGCCCCAGCCGATGCTCGGCGCTGCGCTTCCAGACCCGCAGCTCGACGTGCGCCTCGCCGAGCGCGGCTTTCAGTTCCTCGACCTCCTCGAGCAGTTGCCGCTCGCGCGCGTTCGGGCCGGGCTTGCCGTTCTCGGCGAGACCCTGCTTGCCGCTCTCGAGAAACAGCCGCTTCCAGTTCGAGATCGACTGCTCGCTCGCCTTACCGCGGCGAGCCGCCTCGGCGATCGACATCTCTCCACCGATGACTGCGAGGACCAGCCGACATTTGTCTTCAATAGAGAAAACAGAAGGACGTGCCACGTACAGCTCCCTTCACGAGGAGCCCGACACTAACCCCACTGCCAGATTTCGTGAAGCAGGACACAACCCTGACAATCACCAGAAAGGGGGAGCGAGATCCGTCGCAGGAGCCTCACGCGCACGTTACGAACGCGCGCGCTCTGGATCGATCCATGCTTTGCTAGAGGTCTAGGTCCCAGCCTGGGCTGACAGCTCGCCGGCCGAGTGGCCTGGGATGCACTCGCCTCTTGGGGTTGCGGTTTGCACGGTCTCGGAGTGGCGACGCCGCCAGGGACGCGACCTGGGAGCGAGGATGGGCTGCTGTTCATTTCGCTATTGGAGTTGGGTTTCGCAGTTGGCGTTGAAGGTGTCGGTTCCGGGGCCGCCGATGGCGACGTCGGTGCCGGCGCCGCAGTTGATCGAGTCGTTACCGCCGCCGGCGAGGACACAGTCGTTTCCGCCCGCGGCCTTCAAGGTGTCCGCGCTCGCGGTGCCGAGGAGCAGGTCGGCCCCGGAGGTGCCGGTGGCGGCCGTGACGACGGTCTTCAGGGTGATCGTGGCGCAGGCGGCGGGTTTCAGGGTGTCGGCAGTGATCGGGGTCACGAAGCGGGTCACGCTCGATCCGGCCACGGTGTTGGAGCCGCTGAGCCCGGTCTGGGCGGAGAGGGAGCAGAGCAGGAGCAGCGAGCCGATCAGACTCAGCAGCCGGAGTGTCATTTGGTCCGGCGGCGTGTGGGTGTAGTGGTCGTTTCCGCCGCTCGACGAGGGCCGCCCAGTCCGAGTGCGAGGACGAGGAGCGTTGCGAGTGCGGCGGCGATCCACGGCACGTGGAGGACGGCGATCCCGGCACCTGCTTTTGGTAGCTGGAACCAAAGCCGGCCGACGATCTGGTTGCGCCTGACCCGGTCGGGGTCGAGGAAGGAGTTGTTGTCGCCCTTGAAGACGTACTGATCGCGTTTGATCGAGACGATCCGGTGCAGGACGACGCGGTTGATCAGGGTGCTTCGGTAGCCGACGATCTCCCCGACGCGATAGCTGGCTGCCGGCCGGAGGGCGACGAGATCGGATCGCCTGAGTGTCGGCAGCATGCTGGTGCCGTCGACGGTGACGAAGGTGGTCGAGCCAGCGAGCTGGGTAGGTGCCAGAAGCCACCAGCTCAGGCCGAGGACGGCGATCCCGGTCGCGAGACCCCCGAAACGTCCAATCCGGGTTCGGGTGCGCGACCGGAGCAGCAGCACGGGCTGTGCCCGCGCTGCCGCTCTCGGTGCCGTCGGCGAGATTGCTGTGCGCAACGGTGCTACTGGCTTGCGACGACGGTCAGCTGGGTCGCTGCGGCCGCGGTTGCCTGCGGCGAGGTGGTGTTGCAGGTGACGCTGCCGGTCGTGTTCGCGCAGCTGTACCAGGCTCCACCGGCCGCAAGCTGCGCCTTGACGGTGGTCGCGGCGGTCGGGGCGATCGTGAAGGCGACCTGGTCGAGGTTTGTCGGAGTGGTTGCGTTGAGCGTGTAGGCGATGCTCGAGACGGTGTAGCCCGAGATCGCCCCGGAGCCGGCCCCGGCGCTCGAGCCGGGAACGGTATTTGTGGCCGCATAGGCGAAGACGCCGCTGCCGAGCGCGACAGCAGCGATTGCGACGACGATCATGCGGCGGCGAGAGTAACGAAGACGCACAGACTGATCCTTTGTTTGAGGGCTCGCGATGTTTGGGGACCTGCCGGATTCGCGGGAGGTCGCCGTGATCCTTTCGAGGGATTTGTCGACCGACGAACCATGTGAGCCCTCCCCCAGATGGGGGCTCTACCGGTTAATCGGGAGACGGCGGCGATTCGAAGGATTCGCGTCACGAGCTGGTTGAGAGCTCGCTGGCGGCTACAGCTCTACCAGGGTCCCCTCGCGAGGCTGGAACCGCACCAACCGGTAATGCCCATACCTCGGCCTCTCGAACAAGGGCGTCGTTCCCTTGCTGTTCTTGCTAGACCTGCCTTGGCGGCGCTCCTCGCCCGTGAGAGAATCGAGTAGGCCGTGGAGGTCATGGTTTGAGAGTCCTCCACTAAGGACCACTCACTAGACAGCCCACGCGCGAGCTAGGCTTCCTCGCCCTGGGCCCTGCGTAGGGCTGTGACGTCGATGCGGTCGATGTCGCGGTTCGCGTGTTCCTTCATCGCGATCAGGTCGGCGGCGGATGCGACCCAGATCGGGACGTCGACCTCGTCCAGGTCGACACCCACAGCGTTCGTCCGCAGGTCACCGTAGGGCAACTCTCCATCGGCGCTTTCGACGTACGGCATCACATCGACGCGGCCGAGCGCCGTATCGATGCTCCAGTTTCCGCCACCGCCGACAAACGCATCGCGCGTGAACGGCCCCGGCAGCTCCTCCGGCTTGAACTCGGTGTACTCGGCCGGACGGGCGTCAAGCGTGCTCAACGCGTCCCAGAGCCTCGACATGTTCGACGCCGACGGGTCGGGGACGATGTCGACGTCCTTCGTCGTGCGGATGTAGCCGTGCAGCGTGACGGCGAAGCCGCCGATCAGGACGTACGCGACGTCGTGCTGCGCGAGAGCGTTCGCGAGCTCGAAGAAGCGAGGCGCGCTCGGCCTCATCTACCGCCCTTCCTTCGCGCGCCCGGCGAGTGCACCGGCAAGCTCTGCCAGTTCAGCGGCGGCGTGCAATCGCTCCGCCGGCGTGGTGTGCAGATACTCGTAGCGGAGCTCGGCGGCCGACTCGTTGGGCCGCAGCTTGCGTGGCAGACGATCTTCGGCGCGGAGTGTCCGCAGCGCCTCGGCCAGAACTCCCCGCTCGACGCCTCGGTCGCGGAGACGTCCGACCTCCTCGGCGAGAACCAGCAGCGTTTCTGCGTCGATCAGGTCGCGGGAGGAACCGGGTTTGCGCACGACCGGGAGTGCGCCGTCTCCGACCCAACGTTCGAGAGCCTGGACGCTGACACCGAGCAATGCTGCGGCACGGCGCTTCGGTACGCCGGCGCCGACGCCGCCGCGAAGGTCGCGGATCACACGCCCGAGCCGCCGCCGAGCGTCCGGGTCGGCAATCGTCCGGCGGACACGCCGCAGCTCGACGATGTGTGCCAGTGCCTGCCGGGAGGAGCCGTGGGGAGCCACGAGTACACGGTAGCGCAGCTTGATGAAAACGTCACGATTTCATCAACCAGGAGCCACAGGCGACCGTCGTCCTGCGACGGCAATACCGTTGACCCGGCGTGCCGATGGCAGAACCGTCCTCACCACCGGAGCGGCGGTCGCTAGCCGCGGTCCCGATCCTGGGATTCATCGTCGTCACGTCCGCGGTCGTGCGCTCGATCTTCGCCTGGCGGCATTCGACACCGCGGCTCTTCCCCGACGAGTACATCTACGCGGCGCTCGGACGCTCGATCGGCCACGGGCACCTGGCGATCCGCGGGCAGGCCGTGCACTTCCCGGGGATCGTCGAACCGATCTTCGCGGCGCCGATCTGGCGGCTCTTTCCGCTCACGACCGCGTACCACCTCGTGCAGGTCGAGAACGCGGTCGCCGTCTCACTCACCGCGATCCCGCTCTACCTGCTCGCGCGCTATCTGCGTCTCTCCAACACGTACGCACTGGTGGTCGCGGTGTTCGGACTGCTCATCCCGGAACTCGTGCTGACCGCCTACACGACCGCCGACATGGTCGCCTACCCGCTCGCCATCCTGGCGGTCCTCGCGGCGATCCGTAGCCTCGACGAGCCAACCGCGCGTCGCCAGGTCACGTTCCTCGTCCTCGCGCTTGTCGCGACGCTGACCCGCGTCGAGTACGTCGTCCTCGCACCTGCGTATCTCGCGGCCGCCGTCGTTCTCGACCGCCGCGCCGCCTGGCGCCGGCATCGAGTGGCGTTGGGTGCGCTCGTCCCGATGGGCGGGCTCGCGGCGGCGTACGTCTTCGGCTACTACCTCGTCGGCCCTCATCGCGTTGCGCCGCATCCGAGCTACCTCAGCTGGTACTTCATCCAACTCTTCCTGATCGCGATCGAACTGGGTGTGGCGATCGTGCCCGGCGTCGTCGCCGGCCTGTTGCAGCCCCATGCCCGGCTCGAGCTTGCCTTCGCGGCGTTCTTCGGTGCGTTCGCGGTGCTCCTCGTTGCCGCGGCGACGAAGCCGGCGGCCGAGAAGCAGGAGTTCAAGGAGCGCTACCTCTTCGCACTGATCGCGCTGGCACCCATCGCCTACGGGTTCTACGTCCGGAACGCCCGACCACTCCGCCCGATCGCGATCGGCGTGGCGGTCGTGATCGCCGTGGCGGTCATGCGGCTGCCGCTCACGCCGTACGCGACCGCGACGTTCAAGACCGACTCGCAGTTCCTCTTCGCGATCAGCGAGAGCCAGAATCGCCTCGGCGCGGGCAACTCGTCGCTGGTGGTCGCGCTCCTCGCAACCCTCGCTGTGGCCGTCGCGGTCATCCTGACGTTCCGCGGAAACCTGGCGATCCCGCTCGGCGTCGCCGGATCGGTCGCGATCGTCGCGACGGTGAGCGCGACCCGCGTCGACATCCGAGGGGCCCGCGAGGTTCGTGCCCAACTCCCAGCAGAGCTCAGCTGGGTCGACAAGGCCGCACCCGGGCATGTGACCGCGATCGAAACGCCGCAGGCGCAGAAGGCTGACCTGCTGTCTCAGCTCTACTGGAACGCGTCGATCGACCGCGAGCTGCTGCTGGGAACGGCAACCGCGACCGACGTGTTCAGGGCGCCGCACCTGGTGATCGGCCAAGACGGTCGCCTCGAGCCCGTTCGAGGAGACGTGCTCTTCCACGACTACGGCGCGCTCGGCCACCTCGCCGACGCGCGGGTGCTGGCCGCTCACGCCGGCTTCACGCTCTGGCATCCCAACGGGGCGGCCCGCCTACGCGACCTGGTCGAAGGACGATTCTGGGACGGCTGGCTCGCGGAGTCCGGCCGGATCAGAGCGTGGCCGTCGCCCGGCAAGGCCGCCGTCAAGCTCGTCTTTCAGCTGTCGCTGCCGAGCCGCTGGGCTCGGCCGGTCCCGTCGGTACGCGTCGGCGGGCGGCGTTTCGCGGTTCGGCCCGGGCGAACGGTCGACATCGCTTGCTCGAGCCGTCGAGGGATGCTCGACGTGCCGTTCACGTCTGCCTCGACGTGGCTCGCGCCCGACTTTCGCCGGCTTGCGATGAAGCTGACACGGGTCACCGTCAGCGGACACCGAGCCCCGCGGCTCCGGCACGACGTGCGACACGGTTCAGCCGTGAGGAGCCTTCGTCGCACGCCGCGGCGTCAAGACGAGCGCGACGCTGGCCGTCTCGGGGCTGTGCATCGCGTACATCGCATGGCGCATCGACGTTCGCCGCACTGCGCACCTCCTCGGTCACGCGAGCCTTCTCGTACTTCGTCGCGGCCGCGGCCACGTTCGTGATCGCCGTGCTCCCGATGGCGTGGCGCTGGCAGCGGCTGCTCGCCGCGCGCGGAGTCCACGACAACCTCGGGTGGCTGACGCGCGCGTACTTCGTCTCCTACGCCGTCGCGCAGGTGCTCCCGACGTCGCTCGGCGGTGACGCATCACGGATCTTCGAGACGTCTCGGCGTCACCGCACTGCAGGGGAGGCGGCGGCGGGATCGGTGCTCGTCGAACGCGCACTCGGTGGGGCGGCGACGCTGACGCTCGCAGGCGTCGGGTTCGTGCTCGCGATCGGCCGCTACGACGTCGGCCCTTATCTCTGGATCGAGGCGCTGCTCGCGTGCGCCACGGTCGCGCTTGCCGTCGTCCTCTTCTCCCGCCGGGTCCGTCGGTACCTCTCGTGGCTGGGGCCGCTGCTCGCCCGAGCGAGACTCGAACGCCCCCTGCGCACCGCCTACGAGGGAGTCCACGCGTACCGCGACCACGTGCCGCTCCTGGTGGGCGCGTTCGCGTTGACGCTCGTCGTCCAGACCTGTCGCATCGCTGCGATCTGGATGGTGGGAAAGTCGGTCGGGTGTGCACCTCTCGCCGCGGCCGTACTACGTGCTCGGGCCGATGCTGTTCCTGGTCGCGCTGGTGCCGTTCACGATCAACGGCATTGCCCTCCGGGAAGCGTTCTTCGTCAGCTTCCTCGGCCAGCTGAACGTCGGTGCCGATCCGGCATTCGCAACCGGCTTCCTCTTCTTCCTGCTCTCCGTGCTCGTCTCGGTGCCCGGCGCGGTGATCCTCCTGGTCGAGGCGATCAGGCGCGGGCGGCAGCGACCGGCAAGGAGATCAGGGGCTGCATCCGAACCTCAGGAGCGATGATCGAAGGTAAGAGGGTCGGCGTCGTCGTACCCGCCTACAACGAGGAAGTGCTGCTCCCGCCGACGCTGGCGGGCATTCCCGGGTTCGTCGACCGCGTGATCGTCGTCGACGACGCATCGCGCGACGGAACGGTCGGGCGCGCCCACGAGGCAGCCGCGGCCGACCCGCGGATCACCGTGATCGTGCAGGAACGAAACACGGGTGTGGGTGCTGCGGTCGTCACCGGGTACAACCGCGCGATCGAAGAAGAGATCGACGTCGTCTGCGTGATGAACGCCGACAACCAGATGGCTCCGGAGGAGCTGATCCAGCTGGTCACCCCGGTCGCGCTCGGGCGAGCTCGACTATGCGAAGGCGAACCGGCTCTTCACCGGTGAGGCGTGGGATCTGATCCCGCACAACCGGTACCTGGGCAACGCGATCCTCTCGCTCTTCACCAAGATCGCCTCGGGCTACTGGCACATCGCGGACTCTCAGGCCGGATACACCGCGATCTCGCTGCCGATGCTGAAGCTGCTCGACCTCGACCGGATCTACCCCCGCTACGGCTACCCGAACGACATGCTCGTCCACCTCAACGTGTGGAACGCGCGCGTCCGCGACATCCCGTCTCGCCCGATCTACGGCGTCGGCGAGAAGTCGGGGATCAAGCTGCGCCGGGTGATCCCGCGCATCTCGTGGCTGCTTCTGAACGGGTTCTTCTGGCGGATGTTCCAGAAGTACGTCATCCGCGACTTTCACCCGCTCGTCTTCTTCTACACCGCCGGCTTCGTCACATGGTTCCTCGGCTTCCTGCTCGCGATCGTCGCCGTGGTCAAGCACTTCGTCGGACCGCCCCCGAACGCCGGCACCGCGATCCTCGTCGCCCTGCTCCTGACCTTCGGAGTGCTCTTCACGCTCTTCGCGATGTGGTTCGACATGGAGTCGAACAAAGACCTGCGCTAGGCGGCGCCGAACCCTCGCGCCTCGAGGAAGTCGACGATCGTCGCCGACGGAGAGGCCTCCGGCAGCCTTTGCGGCCTCCGGTAGGACTCGTACTCCTCCACGAACTCGCGGATCACGCGAGGATCGAGCTTCGAGATGACCGCGTTCTCGCCGAGACCCTCCGGACGCTCGGTCTCGTCGCGCGCGATCAACACCGGTATCCCGAGATACGACAGTTCTTCCTGGTTGCCGCCGCCGTCGCTGATCACGAACTCGGCGCCAAGCACAAGCTTCAGGAAGGGCAGGTACTCGAGCCTCGGCAACAGCTCGATGCGCGGGTTCGGCTCGAGCCGCGCGCCGATGCCGGTCTTCTCGAGCTGCACGTCGGTCACCGGGTGCCGGATGAAGAGAACCCGGAATCGCGGTGCGATCGTCTCGAGCTCCGTCGCGATCCGCCCGAGCCGCTCCTGGTCGAAGACGTTCTCGTACCGGTGGATCGTGACGACGACGTACTTCTCGTCGGGCAGGTCAATTGCAGCGTCGCCGACCCGATCGAGCCCGAAGCGAAGCGTGTCCGCCTGGGTGTTGGCACCGATGTCGAGCTTCTCGCCCCGATGCCGCCTCAGGTTCGCGACCGCCACCGGCCCCGGGCACGCGTAGAAGTCGGCCAGTCGGAAGGTGATCAGCCGGTTGATCTCTTCCGGGAACGGGTTTCTGAGGTTGAAGCTGCGAAGCCCCGACTCGACGTGCAGCACCGGCGTTCGAGTCAGCTTCCCGACCAATGCACCGAGCCAGGTCGTGAAGGTGTCGCCGTGAGTGACGACGACGTGCTGCCGGCCGGTCCGACCGGCGAGAATCCGGCGGCTGCGACCGAGCGCCAGCAGCATGCGGGCGAACCATCCGAGCATCCGCCCGAAGGACTTGGCTTCCGTGTTCCAGCGCACGACGACGTACGCGGGAGGCGGGAGCCCGAACGTCTCGAGTGACTCCTGGATCGTTTCGCGATGTTGGGCCGTATAGACCCAGCGCCACGCGAGCTGTCGCCGCTCGCACTCGAGCATCACCGGTGCGAGCTTGAAGAGTTGAGCCCGGGTTCCGACGACGAAATGAATCATCCCGTTGATGGGGCAGGCGCACGCACCGCGGCAGTGTGTCTGGCCGCCACCGCGCGGTCGGCGGCGAGCGCGACCAGGATCCAGAGGCCGATTCGCACCGACACGGCGGTAACCATCGAAAGCCGGTCGAGCTCGCCCACCGCCTCGCCGCCCGCGAGCCACACCAGGTACCCCTGAGGTACGGCGGAGGCGACGACGAGAGCCGGGACGATCAGAACGCCGCGGTCGCCGAGTCGCGACCGGCCGACCCAGAACAGACCCGCGGCTGCGGCGGAGAGCAGCAGGAGGTCGCCGATCTCACCCTGGTCGAACAACAGCCGGTCGACGACGGACGGAAGCAGGTTGCGATGCCGCCCATAGTTGACGACCGGCGACAGCAGCGACGGCGTGGGGTTCGGTTCGAGCGCCCTGAACGGCGACGTGTTCGGATGCTGCAGAGACGCCTGCTCGCCCGGAAAGTATGGGAGGGGATCGATCAGCGTGTAGCGCGGATGCGTCAGCACAAAGCGAAGGTAGGTGTGCGTCCCTTCCGTGTCGATCCAGTGGAAGTACTCCTGGTTCTCGTGCCGGTAGTGGAACGGGACACCCGCGTACTTCGCAATCGAAGGCGAGTAGGGCATCCCGTGGGCGACGAACCACCTCGTCCAGCCTTTGTTCAACAGGATCCGGTTCTGGATCATCGAGCCGACGTTCGTGCGAGAGATCGACTGGTTCCGGTTGATCTCGACCAGCCCCGCGACCGAGATGAGGAGCAGCGTCACAGCTACCGCCGCCTTCACCCTTCGCGCTTCAGCCGCCCGCGCCCAGGCGACAACTGCAACGACGGCGAGCAAGCAGCACATGAGCACATGCGGTTGGCGAGTGAACGTCCAGAACAGCGTCACGACGAGCGCCACCGCCGCGGTCTGCCAACGAGGGCCGCGCGCGTAGCGGATCCAGACCGCGATCAACATCGCGGTGAGCGAGATCGCAACCGACTCGCTGAGCAACAGGGAGTTCCAACTCACCACGGGCGCTGCAAGGCCGAGCATCAGCACGACAACTCGCAACCCAGCGGCCAGCCGGCGGTCGCCGATCAGGGACGAGGCAGCCGACGCGAGCATCCACCACGCGACCGCCGCGAGCAGAACCTGCGCCCACATGGCAAGCCGGTCGGTCGGAAAGAGCTCGTACAGCAACGGAACCGTCGGAAGCCTCGGCGCGCGGCCCGTGAAGCTGAGGTCGAAATAGGAGTGCGTATCTGGAAACTCCCCGGGTTCCACCCCGGCGACAGCGATCACCTGCAGGAAGAGGTAGGCGGCGAACAGCGGCGGTGCATCCCTCACCGAGGGGGCGTCGTTGAGCCTCCGGCGAAATTCGGCCAGCACGGTTGATAGTCAAGGGACCTGGTCGGACGTGGGGTTACTGCACGTCCTCGCCGGGCCACGTGTCCGAGAGCAGGTAGCCCTCCGGGAACGGGTCGTCCGGGTCGACGTACACCTGCGTGACGCCGGTGATCCAGGCGCTGCCTCGGATCGCCGGCACGATCGCGGGACGGCCGCCGACCGTCGTCTCGCTCACGATCCGGCCGTCGAACGTCGAGCCGATCGGCGACGCGTGTGTCATCGCGTCGCCCACACGCATCAGGCCACGCGCGTGCAGCACCGCCATGCGCGCCGACAGGCCGGTGCCGGTCGCGGAGCGGTCGAGCCGGCCGGGCGCGACGACGACGGCGTTCCGCGTCACCTCGCCCACCCCGCGCCACGGCTCGGCGATCTGCACGATGCTGATGCCTGCGATCGCGTCGTTCTCGGGATGGACGCACGGCAGCTGCTCGCGCGCGGCGACGCGGATCAGCTCGCCGACGCGCGCGAGCTCGCGCGCCTCCGTTGGCAGGAGCTCGAAGCCGAGTGCGTGCGCGTCGGCGATCGCGTACCACATGCCGCCGTACGCGACGTCGACGGTGAGCGTCCCGAGGCCGGCGACCTCGAGCGCTGCGTCGAGCCGGTCGGCGAACGCGGGCACGTTCGTCAGCTCGACGCTCTCGACGCGGCCGTCCCGGCACGCGGCCCGAACCTCGACAACGCCGGCCGGCGCCTCGAGGCGCAGCACGGTCTCGGGCTCGCGCAGCTCGACCATCCCGGTCTCGAGCAGCACTGTCGCGACGCAGATCGTGTTCGACCCCGACATCGCCGGATACTCGGTCGGCTCCATGATGATGAAGCCGGCGTCGCAGTCGTCGCGCGTCGCGGGCACGACGAGGTTTGCGTGCACGGCCACACTGCCGCGCGGCTCGCGGAGGAGCAGCTTGCGCAGCGAGTCGTCGGCGCGCAGCGTCTGCATCTGCTCGAAGACCGTCGCGCCCGCCGGCGGGAGAACGCCGCCCACGACCACGTTGCCGACCTCGCCGCCGGCGTGACAGCCGACGACCGTGATTGAACGGCGCGACCGCATCGCGCCCGACCCTACTGCACGACGAGCGGCTCGCTCAGCTGGCGCACGACCGGCGCCGGGTTGACCTGGTTCACGAGCCGCACGTCCACCTTGTACGACCCCGGCGCCAGCTTCGCCTTCGGCAGCGTCACCGTCGTCGGAGTGCCGCCCACCAGCGCGCCACGGGCGGCGACGACCGGACGGCCGGCCCCGTTGTTCAACGTCACCAGATAGAGGCAGTCGAGCGCACAGCCGAGCTGCATCGTCGTGGCGACGTTGCTTGTGAGCTCGGTCGGATACTCGAGCGTCGTCGCGACCGACGGGGTTGCGACGCCCGGGCACACGGCGAGGCCGCGCTGCGCGTTCGTGACCGCGGTCGTGAATGCCGGCGCACCGGCCTTCGCGACGCCGGCCGCGTCGTAGACGCCCGTCGTCACATCGGGCGCCGCGGGGTTGTCGGCGAGCCGGTCGAGGATCACGCCGCTCACCGCGGACGAACAGGCGAACGAGCCGATCGTCGCCGCGTAGGCCGCGGGCGACGCGGCGGTCAGCCCGTCGAGTAGCACCGGCGGCGGCGTGGCGAACGCCTGCTTGAGCGCCGCGGCGAGTTGCGGCAGGTTGGCGATCGTCCAGAGCCCGGTGGCCGCGGCGGGCGCAGGCCGGAACGCCAGCACGTCGGGCGGTGCTCCGCCGAGCGCGCGTCCGAGCGCAGCGACCGTCGCCTTCGGCGCGACCGAGCCGTCGACCGCTGCGCCGACCGCCACCGCCGGGGAGACGAGGTGCACCGCGTCGCGGATCGCGGCGAGCGCGGTCGCGTAGGCCGCGGACCCGGCTGCATTGGGAGCCGGGGTGAGGACCAGCTGCTGCACGTCCGGCGCCTGCTGCGTCAGGGTCGCCGCGTACTGCGCCAGCGCGGTGCGGCCCGCATCGTCTGCGGGCAGCGGGCTTGCGTTGAGCTCGGCGATCACCTGCTGGCCGGCTGGCACACGCTGCAACGCCGTGATCACGCCGGGATCCGGCACGGCGGAAGACGTTGGCCACGCGATCCCGACCCGCACCGCGCGCAACCCCAACTTCGCGGCGAGCGCGCCCTGCCGCGGGTCGTCGACGCCGGCGCCGACGACGAACGACGGGGGCGCCGTGCGGGCGGCGGCGGTGCCGCGCGTCACTGCGGCCGGTGACGGCGCGACCGCGCGCACGATCGGCAGCCCCTCGAACGCGGCGCGGTTTCCCGCGCGGTCGACAGCGCTCAGCTTGACGGCGTAGATCCCCGGCCGCTTTGGCTCGGGCCACGCGAGCGTGTGCCACCCGTCGCCGAGTGACAGCCGGCGCGACGGGCCTGCCGCCGACGTCACGGCGACGGTCGACGGCTTCGAGAGCCAGAAGCGCATCTGCCCGACACCCGCGGTGCCGAGCCTGAACGCCGGCGGCTGCGACTTGTACGCGGCGAAGCGCTTCGACGCGTCGGCGAAGCGTGCGTCCTCCGGCGCGAGCTTGGCGAGCAGCTGCACGACGTACGTCTGGTAGTCGAGGTCGGAGTAGTCGCGCGGGAGCGCGTAATAGGTCCAGTAGCCGGTGTCGAAGCGCCCGAGCATCTCGGCCGCCGACTTCTCCATGCGCGTCGCGAGTGTGAGTGCCGCGGTGTCCTCGGTGTCGGTGGCGTACGACGCGAGCGAGATCACCGCCTGCAGTTGCGCGTTCAGCACCGGTGTCGCCTGGAACGAGTAGAGGCGGATCCAGGGACCGGCGGCGACGCTCGTCAGGAGGTGGCCCGGGATCGCCGCGTACGCTGCCCGAGCCGCACGGTCGTACGCGGTCGCCCGCTCCGGGACGAGCGTCGCCGCGCGCGCGAACGCCTGCGCGGCGACAGCCTGCGCCATGCCGGACGTCCAACCGGGACGGCCGCCGGAGAACGGGAAGTAGTACTCCCACGAGACGCCCGCGCCTGCCTTGTAGATGCCGCGCGCGATCAAGGCGTCGGCGACCAGCTGCGTCGTCGCGGCGTCGTTCGCGGCGATGTGCGCGTTCAGCGCGCCGAACTCGGCCAGCGGATGGAACTCGAGGCAGCGGCCGGCGAAGTAACGGTAGACGAGGCCGTCGGCGCCCACGATGTCCGTCTTCGGCGCGGGCGGCCAGTGCTTCGCGAAGTAGTCGTCGTTCGCGCGCAGCTCGCCGAACAGTGCAGCAGCGCGCGGTGCGGTCAGCTTCCCGACGAACGGCGAGACCTCCGAGAGCGCAACCACGATGCGGCCGCCCCGGTCGGGCGGCAGGCCGCGCACCAGCGACGCGGCGCGGCGGATCTCGGCGCGGTACGACGCCGCCGACGCGGCATCGATCTTGCCCGTCGCAGCCGCGCGCTTGACTGCAAGCAGCGCCTGCTTCTGTCCCGGGACGACGGGCGTCGCCGGCGCGCCGACGGCGAGTGTCAGCGCAGCGACCACGACGGCCGCGAGAACGAACGTCAGGGCCCGCACGTACGTGACGGACGACGAGAACAGCACGCGGGTTAGGTGAATCGCTCCATGCTCAGAATTCCCTTACACCCTGCGGGCGAACATCCTGGTTGCAGGTTAGTGTCGAGCGATGCGAGCCCGCCTCACGGTCGCCCTCGCGGCCCTGGTCGTCGCGGGTACCGCGGCCGCCGCCGCCGACAGCGGGCCGCTGCACGTCTCGTTCAGCGGCCGTTACGCCGTCACCTACAAGGTCACGAACGTGAAGTCGCTCTCACCCACGCACTGGCTCTTCGGCACGAGGGCGACCTGCAAGAGCCCCTGCCGCGCCGTCTCGTTCCGGCAACGGCTCGCGTCGGAGAAGCGCTGGCGCCCCTTCATCCTCACCTACACGTGGAACGGCGACGGCTATGCACTGGCGCGGCGCGTCCAGCGAGGCCTTGCTGACTGCCGCGGCGCGGCCGACCAGACGATCCACAAGGGCTTCGACGTCACGAGCACCTCGACGATCCGGCCCGCCAAGACGCTCGACGGCCGCGTCGTGCGCTTCACCGGCACGGCCGAGGACGCCTACGTGCCGAATGCGGCGGGGCGGAAGGCAGGCTGCGCCCCGGGTGCATACGAATTCGCCCTGACCGGTGTCTCCGCCTAGCGCATTTCGCAGCATCGACCGCTCCCGGTTGACGGAACGCGTGGGAATCTTGTAGAAACTGTGCGTGTCGCATGCGACCGTCCTGGGCCGCGGACCGGTCAACCGGCCGAGGTCGCTCGACACGGTCGATCGCGGCATCATCGAGATGCTCCAGGCGAACGGGCGCGAGTCGTTCCGCGCGATCGCCGCGAAGCTGGGCGTCTCCGAGGCCACGATTCGCGCCCGGTACGCGCGCCTTGTCGACGACGACGTGCTGCAGGTGATCGGGATCACGAACCCGCTGGGGCTCGGGTTCGACGCGCAAGCGTTGCTCGGCGTGAACACGGCCGGGGCGTCGGAGCCGGTCGCCGACGAGATCAGCTCGTGGAACGAATCGAGCTACGTCGTGATCGCAGCCGGCCGCTTCGACGTGCTCGTCGAGGTGCTCTGTGTCGACCGGCGACACCTGCTCGAGCTGACGAACCGCGTGCGCGCGATCCCCGGCGTCGTCTCGACGGAGACGTTCCCGTACCTGCAGCTCGCGAAGCAGGTGTACGGCTGGGGCCTGCATCTCGACCCCGAGCCTGCGAGTGTGACGGGATGAGCCGTAGGCTTGACGGAGGCGACCAAGTAGCGCAGGCGGCGGCTTTGCCGCCGCTGGAGCGGAAATGAGCGTCGACGTCCGCCTCGAGAACGTGACGAAGTCGTTCGACGACGTCGTCGCCGTCGACGACCTCTCGCTCGAGATCGAGAGCGGCAAGTTCTACGCCCTGCTCGGCCCGTCGGGCTGCGGCAAGACGACGACGCTGCGGATGATCGGCGGCTTCGAGGAGCCGAGCTCGGGGACGATCTACCTCGGCGACACGCACGGTCACCGGCCTGCCGCCGCACAAGCGGGACGTCAACACGGTCTTTCAGAGCTACGCGCTCTTCCCGCACCTGACGATCTTCGAGAACGTCGCCTTCGGCCTGCGCCGCAAGGGCAAGCGCGGCGACGAGCTGCAAGGCGCAGGTCGAGGCGATGCTGCGCATCGTCGGCCTCGTCGGCTACGGCAACCGAAAGCCGCGGCAGCTCTCGGGCGGCCAGCAGCAGCGCGTCGCGCTCGCACGCGCGCTGGTCAACGTGCCGCGCGTGCTGCTGCTCGACGAGCCGCTCGGCGCGCTCGACCTGAAGCTCCGCAAGGAGATGCAGCTCGAGCTGAAGCGCATCCAGCACGACATCGGCATCACCTTCGTGCACGTTACGCACGACCAGGAAGAGGCGATGACGATGGCGGACTACATCGTCGTCATGAACGGCGGGCGGATCGAGCAGCTCGGCACGCCGGCGGAGCTCTACGAGCGCCCCGCGACCGCGTTCGTCGCCAACTTCCTCGGCGTCTCGAACCTGCTCGCGGGCACGGTCGCGAGGGACGCGACGCCGTGCGTCTCGGCAACGGCACGCTGCTGCGCGTCACAGACGGCGTGCTGAACGGCCACACCGGCCCCGTCTCGGTCGGCATCCGCCCCGAGAAGCTGCACGTCGGCCCCGGACGCGACGGCAACTCGCTGAGCGGGGAGATCATCGAGCGCGCGTACGTCGGCGTCTCGACGCAGTACGTCGTGAAGACCTCCGTGGGCAACGTGACGCGTGTACGTCCAGGGAGCCGGATCGCACATGCCGGGCGAGCAGCTGGAGCTGTCGTTCGCACCGGACGCAACGTTCGTCGTCTCGAGACCGGAGGAGATCGTCCATGAACGAGTCGTTCACCCGCGAACAGCTGCTGCGCCGTGGGCTCGCCGGCGGCGCGTTCCTGACCGTCCCGGGCCTGCTCGCTGCCTGCGGCGGCGGCTCCAAGAAGGCTGCGACCACCACGACCGGCGCGGTCGGCGAAGACGCTTCCCAAGTCGCTCACCTTCTCGAACTGGCCGCTGTACATCGACATCAACGAGAAGACGAAGTCGCACCCGTCGCTGGTCGCCGTTCCAGAAGCACTACGGCGTCAAGGTCAAGTACGTCGAGGACATCAACGACAACGACAGCTTCTTCGGGAAGATCGAAGGCCCGCTCTCGCAGGGCCAGTCGGTCGGCCGCGACATCATCGTGCTCACCGACTCGTCGGGGCTGCCCGGCCGAATGATCGAGCTCGGCTGGCTCGAGAAGCTCGACAAGTCGGCGCTGCCCGAACATCAAGAACCTCCAGCCGGTGCAGCAGCACCCGAGCTGGGACCCGAACCGCGACTACAGCCTGCCCTGGCAGTCCGGCATGACCGGTATCGGCTACGACCCGAAGCGCGTCGGCGGCGACATCAAGTCGGTCGACCAGCTGCTCACCGACCCCAAGCTGAAGGGCAAGGTGACGCTGCTGACCGAGATGGCGGACTCGATCGGGCTCGTGATGTCGGCCAACGGCGACGACCCGACCAAGGTCACCGACGCGACGTTCAACGAAGGCGATCGACACGATGCAGAAGGCGGTGTCGTCGGGCCAGATTCGGCAGTTCACCGGCAACGACTACGCGCCGCTGCTCGCCAAGGGCGACATCTACGCGTGCTTCGCCTGGTCGGGCGACATGGTGCAGCTGCAGGCCGACCATCCGGGCCTCAAGTGGATCATCCCCGACAGCGGCGGGATGATCTGGACCGACAACATGCTGATCCCGAAGGGCGGCAACGTCGTACGCGCGCCTCGGTGCTGATGAACTGGTACTACGACCCGAAGTATCGCGGCCGCAGGTCGAGGACTACGTCAACTACATCTGCCCGGTCGTCGGCGCCGACAAGGTGCTGCTAGAAGACCGACCCGGCGGTCGCGAAGAACCCGCTCATCTTCCCCACCAAGGCGATGCTGGCGAACGTCCGCCAGATTCGATCCGAAGGCGCTCAACAACGCGGACTACAAGAAGAAGTTCCAGCACCTGATCGGCGGCTGACCGGTTGCTGCATCGCCGCGAAGGGTGCGATCCCGTACCTGCTGCTCGCGCCGGGCATGGGCTGGCTCGTCGATCTTCTTCGTGCGTGCCGATGTGGTACCTCGCGAAGACGTCGCTCTCGCAGGGGCTCTTCCCGCTGTTCACCTTCGGCTGGGCGTGGGGCAACTTCCAGCGACGCGGTCTCGACGTACCAGACGCAGTTCATCCGCTCGGGCGAGTACGCGGGGATCGCCACCGCGCTCGCGCTGGCAGTGAGCTACCCGCTCGCGTACTGGATCGCGTTCCGCGGCGGTCGCTGGAAGAACCTCTTCCTGCTGCTCGTGATCGCACCGTTCTTCGTCACGTACCTGATCAGGACGCTCGCGTGGGAGACGATCCTGTCCGACAACGGCGCTCGTCGTGCACACGTCTGCAGCATCTGGGCATCCTCGGCGAGCGACGGGCGCCTGCTCGCGACGTCGGCGGCGGTGATCGCGGGCATCACCTACAACTTCCTGCCTTTCATGGTGCTGCCGCTGTACGTCAGCCTCGAGCAGATCGACCACCGGCTGATCGAGGCGGCGGAGGACCTCTACGCGTCGCGCGCGAAGGCGTTCCTGCGCGTCACGCTCCCGCTCTCGCTGCCCGGCGTCTTCGCCGGCGTGCTGCTGACGTTCATCCCGGCCGCCGGCGACTTCATCAACGCGCAACTGCTCGGCACGCCGCGCCAGTACATGATCGGCAACGTCATCCAGTCGGAGTTCCTGGCCGTGCGCGACTACCCGACCGCGGCGGCGCTGTCGTTCGTCCTGATGGCGGCGATCCTCGTGCTGGTGCTCGTGTTCGCGCGGGTCCTCGGCACCGACCGGCTGACGGTGGGCGCATGAGATTCATCCGCCATCACGTCCTGACGGCCTACGCGGCACTCGCGCTGGCCTACCTGTTCCTGCCGATCGCGGTCGTGATCGCGTTCTCGTTCAACGACCCGGCGGGCCGGTTCAACTTCACGTGGCAGGGCTTCACGCTCAAGAACTGGGAGAACCCGTTCGGGTATCCCGGGCCTGCAGCGGCGCGCTCAAGGTGAGCATCGAGATCGCGCTGCTCTCGTCGCTTCGCCGCGACGATGCTCGGGACGCTGATCGCGCTCGCGCTCGTCCGCTACAAGTTCCAGCGGCAGCGCGACGACCAACCTGCTGATCTTCATCCCGATGACGACGCCCGAGGTCGTGATGGGCGCGTCGCTGCTGACGCTGTTCCTCAACTGGAGGGTGCCGCAGGGGTTCAGCGACGATCCTGATCGCGCACATCGTGTTCAACATCAGCTACGTCGTCGTGACGGTACGTGCGCGGCTGGTCGGCTTCGACCGGCACCTCGAGGAAGCGGCGATGGACCTCGGCGCGAACGAGCTCGTCACGTTCCTGCGGGTGACGCTGCCGCTGATCATGCCCGGCATCATCGCTGCAGGCCTGCTCGCGTTCGCACTCTCGATCGACGACTTCGTGATCACGTACTTCAACGCCGGCTCGACGACGACGTTCCCGCTGTTCGTCTGGGGCGCCGCACGGGTCGCGACACCGCCGCAGATCAACGTGATCGGGACTGCGATCTTCGTCTTCGCCGTCGGAGGAATGATCGCCAACATCCTGTTCCAGAATGTTCGCTCTCGGAGAGGAGCAGCCGTCGCATGACACTCGACCTGCAGCAAGCCGCACGCGACCACCTGTGGATGCACTTCACACGCATGGGCGCCTACGGGGACGCCGAGGTGCCGATCATCGTGCGCGGCGACGGCTGCTACCTCGAGGACATGAACGGCAAGCGCTACCTCGACGCGCTCGCAGGGCTGTTCGCCGTGCAGCTCGGCTACTCGCACGGCGACGAGATCGGGCAGGCCGCGCACGAGCAGATGAAGGAGCTGCCCTTCTACACGAACTGGTCGTACGCGCACCCGCGCGCGATCGAGCTGGCGCACGAGGTCGCATCGCTCGCGCCCGGCGACCTGAACCGGGTGTTCTTCGTCTCGGGCGGCTCGGAGGCGGTCGAGTCGGCCTGGAAGCTCGCGCGCCAGTACCACCAGGCGCGCGGCGAGCGGCGCTGGAAGGCGATCGCCCGGCGCACCGCGTATCACGGCACGACGATGGGCGCGCTGTCGATCAACGGCATCGCCGGGCTCAAGAACTCGTTCGAGCCGCTCGTGCCCGACACGCTGCACGTGCGCAACACGAACCGCTACCACCGTCCACCCGAGGAGACCGAGCAGGAGTTCACGGCGTTCCTCCTCGACGACCTCGAGGAGACGATCCTCGCGACGGGGCCCGGCACCGTGGCGATGGTGATCATGGAGCCGGTGCAGAACGCCGGCGGCTCGTTCACGCCACCCGCGGGCTACTTCCAGGGCGTGCGTGAGATCTGTACGCGGCACGGGATCCTCCTCTGCGCCGACGAGGTGATCACCGGCTTCGGCCGCGTGGGCTCCTGGTTCGCATCGGAGCTGTACGACATCCGCCCCGACCTGATCACGTCGGCGAAAGGGCTTTCGTCGGCGTATGCGTCGATCGGCGCCGTGATCGCGACCGACCAGGTCTTCGAGCCGTTCCTCGACGACACCGCGATGTACGCGCACGGGATCACGTTCGGCGGCCATCCCGTGCAGTGCGCGATCGCGCTCAAGAACATCGAGATCATGAAGCGCGAGCGGGTGATCGAGAACGTGCACGAGCATGCGGACTACTTCCGAGGCGCCCTCGAGCAGCTGCTCGAGCTCGACATCGTCGGCGATGTGCGCGGAACGGGCTACTTCTACGGGATCGAGCTCGTCAAGGACAAGGCGACGCGCGGCAGCTTCACCCATGAGGAGTGCGAGACACTGTTGCGCGGCTTCCTGACGCCGCAGCTGTTCGAGCGCGGGCTGATCTGCCGTGCCGACGACCGCGGCGACCCGGTGATCCAGATCTCGCCGCCGCTCGTCGGCGGGTCGCAGCGAGATCGACGAGATCGCGGGCACGCTCGGTGCCGTGCTGGCGGAGGCGCAGGATCGGATGCACGTCGCGCACGCCGACGGCGTGCGCGAGGCAGCGTCGCCGATTCGCGGCGTGTGAGCCACCGGGCGACCAGAAGGTGTCTGACACCTAGGTGTCAGACACCAGTTCGGCGGCTCCGGTGAGAGAGCGGGCCGCCGCCCTGCTCGCGCGCGAGCTCGAGCTGTTCAACCGAACCCACCCGCACTCGCGCGAGCTGGCGCGACGCGCGCAGCGCTCGCTCCTCTCGGGCGTGCCGATGCACTGGATGATGCGCTGGGCCGGCGGGTTTCCGGTCTTCGCGGCCGAGGCGTCGGGCGCGCGGTTCAGCGACGTCGACGGGATCGAGTACGTCGACTTCTGCCTCGGTGACACGGGCGCGATGACCGGCCACTCCCCAGCTCCGGTTGCAGCCGCGATCGCCGAGCAGGCGGCGCGCGGGATCACGCTGATGCTGCCGAGCGAGGACGCGCTCTGGGTGGGCGAGGAGCTGACGCGGCGCTTCGGCCCGTCGCTGTGGCAGTTCGCGCTCACCGCGACCGACGCGAACCGCTTCGCGATCCGGCTCGCGCGTCTCGTCACCGGGCGACCCGAAGGTGCTGGTGTTCAACTGGTGCTACCACGGCACGGTCGACGAGACGTTCGCGACCCTCCGCGACGGCGCAGTGGTCGAGCGTGAGGGGAACCTCGGCCCGCCGATTCCGCTCGATGAGACGACGCGTGTCGTCGAGTGGAACGACGTCGAGGCGCTCGAGCGTGAGCTCGCCCACGGCGACGTCGCATGCGTGCTCGCCGAGCCGGCACTGACGAACATCGGGATCGTCCTGCCGGAGCCGGGCTTCCACGACGCGCTGCGCGAGGCTGACACGGCGCCACGGGACGCTGCTGATCATCGACGAGACGCACACGCTGTGCGCCGGCCCCGGCGGCTATACCGCGGCGCACGGGCTCGACCCGGACGTGCTGACGGTCGGCAAGGCGATCGGCAGCGGCATCCCCTCGGCCGCGTACGGCTTCACCGAGGCGGTCGCCGCGCGCATCGAGGCGGCGATCGGCCTCGACGACTCCGACGTCGGCGGCATCGGCGGCACGCTCGCCGCGAACGTCCTCTCGCTCACGGCGATGCGGGCGACGCTGACGCACGTGCTCACCGACGAGGCGTTCGAGCGGATGATCGCGCTCGGCGAGCGCTTCGAGCAGGGCGTGGCGGAGACGATCGAGCGCGAGCGGCTGCCGTGGCACGTCACGAGGCTCGGCTGCCGGGTCGAGTACCTCTTCCGCGCGGAGCGCCCGCGCAACGGCAGCGAGGCGGCCGCCGGCATCGATCACCTGCTCGACCGGCTGATCCATCTCTACGCGCTGAACCGCGGCATCCTGCTGACGCCGTTCCACAACATGGCGCTGATGTCGCCGGCGACGACCGAGGCCGACGTCGACCGCCACACCGAGGTCTTCGCAGAGGCCGCCGCGGAACTCACCCGCTAACCTGACGGCCTTGCCCTCTTAGCTCAGTTGGTAGAGCACCTCCATGGTAAGGAGGGGGTCGACGGTTCGAGTCCGTCAGAGGGCTTGCAAAATCCCCGCTCACCGGGATTTTCCGTTCAGGACGCTTGCTCTTCGTCGCACGTGCGGTGGGTATGGAGCCGTGATGGAGCTTTCGCGTCAGAAACACGGCGCTGCGCTGCGTGCGCCGGATCACGAAACGCCCGCCGGCGCTATCGCCCGGGCTGCTCGAGCTGGCGAAGGTTCTCGAGTGTCTCGCGCACATAGCGGCGGAAGATGGGCTTGCCGATGAGCCGAAAGAGCGTCCCGAATACACGGCCGCGCGTGCTCGGCGTGAACTCGCGTACCCAGATCATCTCCACCCGGCTACCGAGGTCTGTGGGCGTCGCCCGCAGTTCCCAGCGGCTGCCCGGCGCGGCGTAGACGTTGGAGCTGGTGACCGTCGCGATGACCGAGCCGGGTTGCGACCAGTCGTAGCGGCAGCGTTCCCAGTTGATCCCGATTCCGGCCGGCGTGCCTTCGGTGACGTCGGCCCAGTCGTCGCCAACCTCGTGGACGTCGAAGTGGTCGAGTCTGACCGCCGGAAAGATCTCGGCACGGCGCGGGGCGAAGTCGTGGCCGGCCGCGAGCACGCGTTCGGCCGGCAAGGGACTGTCGGTGATGATCCGGATCTCGGTCATGTCGAGCTGTGTCGCTCGAGGAAGTCGACCATCGCCTCGACTCCGGCTTCGGTGATCAGATGACCGCTGTTCGGCAGTATCGCCAGTTCGCCGGCCCGGAGCGCCCGGTAGGCGGTTGCTGCCTCCTCGACGGAGCAGAACTCGTCACGGTCGCCGCAGAGGATCAAGGCCGGCGCGTCGATTCTCGCCAGGTCGTCGAAGGCGTATCCGGGCCAGCGGGTCGTTCGGTCGAAGAGCAGCTCGAGGTAGGTGCGCCAGTAACCGCTGCCGCGCGCCTCGTCCTGGTCTTGCTTCATCAGCTCGAACATGCCGCGCATCGGCTCCGATTGCGAAAAGACCCGCTCGACCGCATCAGGGTCGGTCTGGTCGGCCTCGGCGCTTCCGCCGAACAATTGCCGCATGATCGGGAAGCTCTTCGCCTGCGGGTTGAAGAAGTCGTGGCCGGCGTGGTTGACGAGCGCCGCGACCGACCCGGGCCTGCGGATCGCGAGGATCGTCGCCGTGATCGCGCCTTCGCTGAAGCCGGCGACGAGCGGCCGCTCGAGCCCGAGCGCGTCGATCAACGCGGCGACGTCGTCGGCGAGCAGCGCGAACGAGATCGTCCCGTCACCGGTGTGCGCGGTGCGTGCGCAGCCGCGCGTGTCAGGGGCGATCACGCGAAACCGGCTCGCGAGCGTATCCAGGTGCGAAGCGTACGAGACCGGGACGCCGGCCCAGCGCACACTGCTGGAGACGAGCCCGCCGTGCAGGAGCAGAAGCGGCCGGCCAGTACCGCGCTCGAGGTAATGAACGTCGATCCCGTTTGCACGGATCAGGTGCCCGCTATCAACTGTGGTTTCCATGCGTCGAGCGTAGGAGCAGAGCTCGCTCGGGTCGATCCGGCATTCGCCGGATCTTTCTCCTACTCGTAGGCGTCGCTGAGCAGGCCGTGCTTGACGGCGAAGACGCTTGCCTGCGCCCGGTTCGAGGCGCCGGTCTTCGCATAGATGTTCTCGACGTGGCTGCCCGCCGTCTTGGGCGAGATGACCAGCTCTTGGGCGATCTCCTTGTTCGAGAGGCCGCGCGCGAGCAACCGGAGCACCTCGACCTCGCGCGCGGTGAGACGCATCGGCCCCGCACGCCGGCGCGGCACGCGGTGCCCAGCGGCACGCAATACTGCGCTCGCGGCGTCGCCGTCGAGGCGGCCTTCGCGCACCTCGGCGCGAATGATGTCCGCCGCCTCCTCCCGGCTCCGGGCCGGCCGATGCGGCCGCGGCTCCGTTAGCGCTTGGTACACATCGGCCGTCGCGAGCAGTCGCGCGGCGGGTGTGATCATCCCGCCCGACAGCCCGCGCGGATAGCCGGACCCGTCCAGCCGCTCGTGATGCTGGACGGCGATGGCGCCAATCGGCGCCAACGCAGAGGAGAACGAAAGCATCCGCTCGCCCAGGTAGGGGTGCAAGCGGACACGCTCGACCTCAGACGGGCTGAGCGGTCCCGGCTTATCCCAGATCGCGTTCGAAACGCCCAGCCGCCCGAGATCGTGAACATACGAGGCCCGGCGCAGGAGCGCCGCCTCCTGAGCCGAGAGGTCGACGTCGTCGATCACGGCGTCGCACAGCGCGGCGACGCCTGCCGCGTGCCCCATCGTCCACGGCGACTTCAGCTCGGCGAACTCACCGACCGCGGCCAGCGCCTCATCGATCTCTTCCTCGCTCAGCTCCCGGGCCAGTGAGGGCTCTGCGTCGATCACGGCCGCCCAACTCGTTGCCGAGTCCAGCTCCTCGAACAGCTCCGGCGCTCGCTCACAGAAGAGTTCGGCAAGCGCCGGGTCAAACTGCGTGCCGCTGCGCTCACGCGCCACACCGAGGGCCGCCTCCAGACCGCGAGTGCGCTGGAACACCTCGACAACGTCGGCGAGGTTCATCAGCCGCGATGAAAGCGCGATCTCCTCGCCCTTCATCTTGAACGCGCCCGTCCCATTCCAGCGCTCGTAGCTCTGCCGCAAGCTCTCCCTAACTTCGTCGCTCAACCGAAGTCGGGCAGCGAGCTCATCGGTCGCCAGGTAGTGGTTCTCGGCCAGACTCTCGATGGCACGCCGTCCCTCGCCGAGGAATGCGACTCCGACCCGTGCGCGCTCGACCAACGGCCGCCCCGGCCCGCCGATGTTCTTCAACATGAATGCAGCCGCTTGCGTCGACCGGCCGAAGTCATAGCCATAGTGCGCGTCCCGCTTCAGCGACAGGTCGTCGCCGAACCACTTCGCCTGCTCATACGCATCCGTATGACAGCCAACCCACGCGAGCAGGCCCGAGTAGTACAGCGTCCCGCGTTCGCCATCGTCGAACTCGAGCTCGTCCGCAAGACGCAGCGCCAAAAGACACGCGCGGATCATGTGCTCCATCGGCTGCCCCAACCCGAGATCCGTCCCCAGCGACAGCAACGCGACCACTTCCGCGAGACGAACCTTCGGGAGCCCTGTTGCCGCCACCACGACGCGAGTCTACGAACCAGACGCAGTCGCCAACACCCTGCTCTGCAGCTACAGATCAGCGCTACACGCACGTCCACTCGTCACGACCAGCCATCGCCTCGGCTGACGATGACCCCCTCTCAAATCACAGAGGTGGTCGTGGCTCGCCCATGAGGAGTTCAGGCGAAGGGATGGAGCATTAATGGAGCAGAGCGGACGCAACCCGGCGGCGATCGGCGAATTCGAGAGCCACGAAAATGGCGCAAATGAGCCGAATCCTTTGCCCTCCACTACAGATAGTTGCGAGCACAATGAAATGGTAAGGAGGGGGTCGACGGTTCGAGTCCGTCAGAGGGCTTCACCGGAGACCTGGAGTTGTGGCTTGGGCGAAGGCATCTGACGTCATCGAGCACCTCCTTGGGAGGGAGGTGCTCGCCGAGCGCGCCGCTGGCGACCGATCCGGTCGCTCGCCAGCGAAAATAAAGTGAACTCATTTAAACCTAGAGCAGCAACCGCTTCTAAATAAGCCAAATAGAGGTTCCTGGGCTGAAGTCGCATCAGGTTGCGTAATCGCCTCGGCGCTGGCATGCTCTCCCTTGTGGCGACCGAGCAACCTCTCTGGCTCCAGCTGGTCCTGCGCTTCGAGCGTGCGATCGGGGTGCCGGTCGAGTCGGCGGTCCGCAGCGACAGGTACTTCGACCTGTTGACCCATGCGAACCGGGCGCGCGCCCACCTGACCGAGGCGGCCGAGGCCGTGACGGAGGAGTGGCTGCACCTGCTGAACCTTCCGGCCAGCAGTGACGTGAAGCGGCTCCGTGAGCAGCTCGCCCGTGTGGAGAGGGAGCTCCGCCGCCTCGCAAAGGAGGTCGAGGGCCGCAACGGGAGCGGGGAGGACATCTCTCCCGGGCGGGACGAGTGACGCCTCGTGTCGCCTCGTCCTGACCCCGACCTCGTCTCGCGTCTCCAGAAGGAGGTGGAGCGCTCTGTCTTGAGAGCGCGGAACGGCATCCGCGTCGTCACCGGCGCGAGCAAGCCGCGGGTCGGCGTCACTCCCAAGGACGTCGTGTGGAGTCGCGACCGGGCGGAGCTCTGGCGCTACCGCGGCGACGGCCCGATCCGCTACGACCCGCCGGTCGTCTTCGTCCACAGCCTCGTCAGCCGCAGCTACATCATGGATCTGCGGCCCGGGAACAGCACGGTCGAGTTCCTGCTCGGCGAGGGGTTCGACGTTTACATGCTCGACTGGGGCATCCCCGACGAGCGCGACGCGGAGAACACGATCGAGACCTACGTCGACGACTACCTCCCGCGCGCGATCGAGACGGTTCGGCGCGAGAGCGGCAGCGAGGAGGTGACGCTCGCCGGCTACTGCCTCGGCGGAACGTTCGTGATCCTCTACGCCGCGGGCTACGAGGACGCCCCGGTCCGCAACCTCGTGCTGCTCGCGAGCCCGATGGACTACAGCGAGATGGGCGTCATGGTCGGCGCCGTCCTGGACGGCCGGCTCGATCCGGAGGAGCTCGTCGACGAGACGGGCAACGTGCCCGCGGACGCTCTCTACCGGGCGTTCATGATGCAGGCGCCGACGACGGAGATCGCCCGGCACGCGACGCTGCTGCAGAACCTCTGGAACGACGAGTTCGTCGAGGCGTGGCAGTCGATGGCGCAGTGGTCGCGCGAGCAGGTGCCGTTTCCCGGGGCGGCGTTGCGGCAGGTCGTGGCCGATCTCGTGCGGCGCAACGTGCTGATGACCGGGCGGATGCAGCTGAACGGCCGCGAGGTCGACTTCTCCCGGGCGCGCGGCGACGTGTTGGTCGCGATCGCAGAGAAGGACAAAGTCGTCCCGCTACCGGCGGCCGAGCCGGCGAGCCGGCTCGTCGGCGATCCCGCCCGGCGCGAGGAGCTCCGGCTCACCGGTGGGCACGTGACCTTCTTCGCGGGACGGCACGCCCTCCAGCACACGCTTCCTGCGCTGACGAAATGGCTCGTCGACCACAGCGACGAGCTCGACCCGCCGAAGGAGCGCTGATGGAGATCCGGCAACTCGAAGCCCGCGACTACGACGCCGTTGGGCGGTTCGTGGCGCGCATCCCCGAAGGGGACAGGACGTTCTTCAAGGAGGACGTGGCCGACCCGAAGGTGGTCACAGCCTGGACGGAGCTCGGCGCGGCACGGTCGATCGCGGTCGACGACGACGTCGTGGTGGCTACGTCGCGCTCATCCCGCTAGCGGGCTGGTCGAGCCACGTCGGCGAGGTCCGGGTGATCGTCGATCCCGACCACCGCGGTCGCGGGATCGGCCGCGCGCTGGTCGCGGTACGCCGTCCTCGAGGCGCTCGAGCCTCGGCCTGCGGAAGATGGTCGTCGAGGTGGTCGCCGACCAGGAGGCGACGATCGCGATGTTCCGCTCGCTCGGCTTCGACCCCGAGGCGCTGCTCAAGGATCACGTCCGCGACCAGGCCGGCGGCACGCGCGACCTGATGGTGCTCGCGCACTCGGTCGACGACTCGTTCGCGTCGATGGCGGCCGATCGGTCTCGTCGACGCGATCGGCGAGCAGTGAAGCGCGGCGACGAGTCTCCGCGTCGCCGACGTCGTCCGCGAGCACGCGGCCGCGCGGCCCGACCATGTCGCCGTCCGCCACCGCGAGCGCGAACTGACGTACGCGCGAGCTCGACGACCGCTCGAGCCGGCTCGCCCATGCGCTACTCGACGCCGGCGTTCGCGCCGGCTCCCGCGTCGCGTACCTCGACCGCACCGCACCGGAGATCGTCGAGCTGCTGTTCGCGGCCGCGAAGATCGGCGCAGTCACCGTGCCGCTGAACTGGAGGCTGTGCGACGGCCGAGTTGGCGGCGGTCGTCGCCGATGCGAAGCCGCCGGTGCTCATCGCCGGCGAGGCCTATGCGCCGATCGTCGAGGAGATTCGCGCGCAGGCCGCACCAATCGTCGTCGGCCGGCGCTACGAGCAGTGGATCGCCGCCTACGACGCAGTCGATCCCGGCGCTGCGGCGGAATCCGGCGACACCGGTCCTGCAGCTCTACACGTCGGGAACGACGGGCGTGCCGAAGGGCGTGCTCACGACGCACCGGAACCTCGCCGCCGCGGCGGAGACGTCGCCGTACTGGGAGTTCGACGCGGACTCCGTCAGCCTGACCGCGCTGCCGATGTTCCACATCGGCGGCATCGGCTGGGCGTTCCTCGGGCTGTGGAACGGCGCGACGACGGTGCTCGTCAGCGACTTCGTCGCGGGAGACGTCCTCGACGTGATCGAGCGTCAGCACGTCACCAACGCGGTGCTCGTCCCAACGATGATCCAGATGCTGCTCGGCGTGGACGGCGCGGCCGAGCGCGACTTCTCCGCGCTGCGGTCGATCGCGTACGGCGCGTCGCCGATCACGACGCCTGTGTTGAAGTCGGC
Source organism: uncultured Actinomycetes bacterium (assembly GCA_963819535.1). Lineage (GTDB taxonomy): Bacteria > Actinomycetota > Thermoleophilia > Gaiellales > Gaiellaceae > PALSA-600. The sequence continues at coordinate 78,848 of CAWFWL010000002.1, forward strand.
GCTGCGCACGTTCGGCTGCTCTCTCTACGGCATCTACGGGCTGACCGAATCGACCGGAGGCGTGATGCAGCTCGATCCGGCCGACCACGATCCCGGGCGGTCCACGCGAGCATCTGCTGCGCAGCGCCGGCCGCCCGTTCCCATGGGTGGAGCTGCGGATCGCCGATCCGGTCACCGGCGCCGAGCGCGCCGTCGGGCGAGACCGGCGAGGTGTGGTTGCGCGCGCCGAATGTCACGCCTGGTTACTTCAACCGGCCCGAGGAGACGGCAGCCGCGCTGACCGCCGACGGCTGGCTGCGCACCGGGGACGGCGGCTACCTCGACGCGGACGGCTACCTCTTCCTCACCGACCGGATCAAGGACATGATCGTCAGCGGCGGCGAGAACGTGTATCCCGTGGAGGTCGAGGAGGCTCTCTCCCAGCATCCGGACGTCGCGGAGGTCGCCGTCATCGGCGTTCCCGACGAACGGTGGGGAGAGGCCGTGAAGGCACTCGTGGTCGTGCGCCCCGGCAGCGCGCTGACCGCGGACGAGCTGATCGCGTTCACGCGCGAGCGGCTCGCCGGCTACAAGCTGCCGCGCTCGGTCGGCTTCGTCGAGGAGCTCCCGCGCACTCCGAGCGGCAAGGTGCTGAAGCGCGAGCTGCGGAAGCGCTACTCGCGCGGAAGCGGGCGACGGGCCGTCGCTCGTCCTCTACTCCCACCCGGGCTGACCGGTCTGCGGACTGACCAAGGAGTTCCTTGGTGCGCACAACGTGGAGTACGAGTCGGTCGTGATCAGCGAGCAGCGCGAGCGCTGGCTCGCCGACGGGTCGCCTCCCGTTCCGACGCTCGTCGTCGACGGCGTCGCGCACGTGCTGCAGCACCCGAGTCAGGCAGGCATGCTGCTCGGGCTCGAGACGCCGCCGGCGCTGCGCGACGCGTTGCAGGTCGCGTGGGACATCGACTCGATCATGCAGGCGGTGCTCGAGCTCGTGAACACGACGCCGTGGGAGGTTCTGGTCGAGCCGATGCCGGTGTTCGGGCGAACGCCGCTCGCGCTCGCCGTCGACGCGTCGGTCGGCATCCGCGCACTGCTCGAGCCGTTCGCGACGGGCTGGTTCCACTGGCCGGGGAATCCCGTCACCGGTGAGACCGGAGACCAGGCCGTCGTGGCGTACGAAGCGTCGATCGTCGCGACGATCGGCGACCGCGCCGCGCTCATCGCGTTCGTCGAGCCCGTCGCGGAGGCATGGCGCGCCTTCGTGCTCGAGAACGAGGACGCGATCCGCACCGAGCCCGCGCGACCCGTGCTGACACCACGGGGCGAGCTCACCTGGGTCGGCTTGCTCGAAGCGCAGCGGCTGCACGCGGCGCAGCACTACCGGCAGGCGACGACGCAGGTCGCGGCGCTCGGCCAGCCGGTGCCCGAGCTCGACCTCGCAGCTCCTCTACGGCATGCGGCTGCCGAAGGCGATCTACTAAAGGTCTACGCCTTCGGCGTGTAGGTCCCACCCACCCGCTCGAGCATCTCGACGAGGCTGGCGGGCGCGGCGCCGTCCGGGAGCCGTGCGACCACCTCATCGAGCAGCTCCTCCGCCTCCCAGCCGTCCTCGCGTGCGAACAGCTCGCCCGGCGCCCACGGCTGCAGCATGTTCACCGCGCCGCCGAAGACGTGGAACACCTGGCCGGTGATGCCCTGCGCCGCGTCGGCGCAGAGCGCGACGACGATCGGCGTGTTGTTCACCGGCTGCGAGCGGGTCGAAGCCACCGTCACCAGACGGCAGCTCGAACGCCGACTCGGTCATCCGCGTGCGCGCGTTCGGCGCGATGCAGTTCACCGTCACGCCGTACCGCCCGAGCTCCTGCGCCGCGATGATCGTGAAGCTGGCGATGCCCGCCTTGGCCGCGCCGTAGTTGACCTGGCCGACGTTCCCGAACACCCCGGACGGGCTGGATGTGTTGATCACGCGGGCGCGCACGTCCTCGCCCGCCTTCGCGCGGTCGCGCCAGTGCGCGGCGGCATGGCGGGTCGGTGCGAAGTGCCCCTTCAGATGCACGGCGATCACCGCGTCCCACTCCGCCTCCTCCATGTTCACGAGCATGCGGTCGCGCAGGATCCCCGCGTTGTTGACGAGGATGTCGAGCCGGCCGAACGCGTCGACCGCGTGCTGACGAGACGGTGCGCAGCGTCGAAGTCGGCGACGTTCTCCCCGTCGGCCACCGCCTGCGAGCCGAGTGCCTCGATCTCCGCCACGACTTCGTGTGCAGGCGTCGCGTCGGCGCCTTCACCTCCGAGCGATGCGCCGAGGTCGTTGACGACGATGTTCGCGCCGGCCCGCGCGAGCGCGAGCGCGTGCTCGCGTCCGATCCCGCGCCCGGCGCCGGTGACGATCGCGACCTTGCCATCGAGGAGCCCCATCACAGCCTCTCGATCAGCGTCGCGGTGCCGAGCCCGCCGCCGCAGCACATGGTCACGAGCCCGACCGACGCGTCGGTGCGCTCGAGCTCGTGCAGCAGCGTCGTGATCAACCGGGCGCCGGTCGAGCCGAGCGGATGGCCGAGCGCGATCGCGCCGCCGTTCACGTTCACCTTGTCGACGTCGGGCTCGAGCTCGCGCTCCCAGGCCGCGATCACCGACGCGAACGCCTCGTTGATCTCGACGAGGTCGACGTCGTCCAGCGTCATCCCGTTCCGCGCGAGGATCTTCCGCGTCGCCGGGATCGGCCCCGTCAGCATGAGCACCGGATCGACGCCGACGGTGGCCTGGTCGACGATCCGCGCGCGCGGCTCAGGCCGAGCTCGTCCGCCTTCTCGCGCGACATGAGCAGCACGGCGGACGCGCCGTCGGAGATCTGCGACGAGTTGCCGGCGGTGATCACGCCGTCCTCCTTGAACGCGGGCTTCAGCTCCGCCAGCCCGTCGAGCGTCGTCTCGCGTCGGATGCCCTGGTCGTCGGTGTAGACGGACCCGTTGACGCGGAACGGCATGATCTCGCGCTCGAAACGCCTCTCGTCCGTCGCGCGCGCGGCGCGCTGCTGCGAGCGCAGAGCGATCTCGTCGCACTCGGCGCGCGACACCTTCCACTCCTCCGCGATCAGCTCGGCGCTCAGGCCCTGGTTGACGAGGTGATGGCGCTCGAGCAGCTCCGGCGGAAACGGGGTACCGAGGTCTTCGATCATCTTCGCGTTCGCCGACAGCGGGATGTGGCCCATGTGCTCGACACCGCCGCCGATGGCGACGTCGTGCACGCCGGTCGCAATGAGCGCCGAGGCGAAGTTCACCGCCTGCTGCGCCGACCCGCACTGCCGGTCGATCGTCGTCGCCGGCGTCTCGATCGGGAGTCCCGCCTGCAGCCACGCGTTGCGGCCGACGTTGTACGACTGCTCCCCGTACTGCTGCACGCAGCCCGTGATCACGTCCTCGACGAGTCCGGGGTCGATGCCGGCGCGATCGATCACCTCGACGAACGTCGTGCCGAGGAGGACGTTGGGATGGACGTCCTTGTAGTAGCCCTTCTCCGGATGCCCGCGCCCCACCGGCGTGCGGACAGCCTCGACGATCACGACCTCGCGACCTTCCATTGCGACTCCTTTCTAGATGGTGACGATCCCTCTAGGTGGTGACGATGCCGCCGTTGGGACTGAGCGTCTGGCCGACGTAGAAGCCGGCGTCGTCGCCGGCGAGGAACGCGACGGTGGCGGCGATCTCCTCGGGCCGGCCGAACCGGCCGATCGGCGTGCGCAGCCGCTGCGCCTCACGGAGCGGATTGTCGATCGCCTCCGACGCAGCCGTGTCGATGAAGCCGGGGGCGACGGCGTTGACGCGAATGCCCTGGACGATCAGCTCCTTCGCGACGGCGCGCGTGAAGCCGATGATCCCGGCCTTCGCGGCCGAGTAGTGCGGATAGCCGGTGCAGCCCTCGAGGCCGCAGACGGAGGCGATGTTGACGATCGCGCCGCGGTCGCCGCGGCCGCCATCGAGCGCGCCGCGGCGCGCGTGCCGAAGAACGTCCCGTCGAGGTGGACGGCGAGCATCCGACGCCACTCATCGTCCGGTAGCCGGACGAGGGCGTCGAGCCCCGTCTCGATCCTTCCGGTCGCCGCAGCCTCGGCGAACTGTGCCTCCGCCTGCGGGCCGGATGCGCGCGGCCTGCGCGGCCGCCGCGATTCCGGCGTTGTTGACCCAGACGTCGACCGGGCCGAGCCCGGACTCGGCGGCGGCGAGCGCACGGTCCACCGACGCGCTGTCGCTCACGTCCGCCTCGACCGCAATGCCGCCGACGAGCGTCGCTGTCAATCCCGCAGCGTCGATGTCGACGTCGAGCACGGCGACGCGAGCGCCGTCGGCGGCGAGCCGGATGCAGATCGCCTCGCCGATGCCGGAGCCGCCGCCGGTGACGACGGCGACCTTGCCGTCGAGCGTCACGGCACGACCACCGCGCGTCCGACGACCGACCCGTCGCGCAGCCGCCGGTAGCCCTCGACCGCCTCGTCGAGGCCGGAGCCGCTCGGTCTGGATCTCGAGCACACCCGCGCGAGCGAGCGCGACGACCTCGTGCAGCTCGGGCAGCGTGCCCCACGATGGCCTGCTCGCGGACACCTCGAACGGCACGCTCCCGAACCCGATCGGGAAAGACTCCGCCGCCGAGGCCGACGGACGCTCACGTGGCCCCCGATCGCGACGATGGACGCCGCGAGGCGGAGCGTCGAGTCCGAGCCGACGAAGTCGAGCACGAGCGCGGCTCCGGCGGCGCCCGTCTCGACACGGACGTCGCCGGGCTCGAGGCCGGTCGCGTCGAGCGCGGCATGCGCGCCGGCGCCGAGCGCGAGCCTGCGCGCGTCCTCGCTGATGTCGATCGCGACGATCCGCGCGGACGAGAGCTCGCGCAGAAGCTGGACCGCGACGTGACCGAGCCCGCCGACGCCGATGACGACGACCGACGAGCCGGGACGAAGGTGGCGCAGCTCGGTCGTGATCGCGTGGTAGGGCGTCAGCGCCGCGTCGGTGAGCGGCGCGGCCCGCACCGGGTCGAGGTCTCCGATCGGGACGAGCAGCCGCGGCGACGGGACGACGAGGTACTCGGCGAGCCCGCCGTCGCAGCCCGAGCCCGCAGCCTCCGGCGCCTGCCGGTTCGGGCAGCGGTTCTCCGCGCCGCGCGCGCATTGCAGGACACGCGCCGCAGCCCCACGGGCCGTAGACGAGGACGGCGTCCCCTTCGTCGAACGCCGGTCACACCCGCGCCGAGCGCCGCGACGACGCCGGCTGTCTCGTGACCGAGCGTGAACGGCAGCGTCCACGGCAGCGTCCCCTCGGGCCACTCCATCAGGTGGAGGTCGGAGTGGCAGAGCCCGGCGGCCGTCGACCTTGACGAGCACGGCTCGCCGGGCCTGGCTCGGGCACGCTCCACTTCGCGCAGCTCCGGCTCCGCCTCCCAGCGGACGAGTTGGACCGCGTGCATTCAGCCGTCGACCGCGACGGTGTCGAGCAGTGCCGCGAACTTCAGCCGCGCAGCCTCGCGCCGGACCGGCACGTACTCCGTCGGGATCTCGTCCAGAGGCGCGTCGTACGCCTTCAGGATCTGGCGCGCGACCGACTCGCGGTGCACCTCGTCGGCACCGTCGACGAACCGGGCGTGACGGGCGTAGCGGTAGAGCTGCTCGAGCGGCATGTCCGTCGAGTAGCCGAGCCCGCCGTGCGCCTGGAGCGCGCGGTCGACGACGTCGTGCAGCACCTGCGCGCCGAAGAACTTGATCAGCGACACGTCCGTCCGCGCCGCGCTCGAGCCGTACTTGTCGATCTTCCACGCCGCGTGCAGCGTCATCAGCCGCGCGGCCTGCATCTGCGCGGCCGAGTCGGCGATCCAGTTCTGTACGGTCTGCTTGTCGCGCAGGAGCCCGCCGCGGACCGGCCGGTAGAGCGACCGCTCGCAGAGCATGTCGAAGGCGCGGCGCGCGACGCCGAGCCAGCGCATGCAGTGGTGGATCCGCCCCGGCACGAGCCGGTGCTGCGCGATCAGGAACCCGTCTCCCTCCTCACCGAGCAGCGCGTCGGGCCCGAGCCGAACGCCCTCGTAGAGGATCTCGGTGTGGCCGCCGAGCATGCCGAAGTGCTGCTCCGGATGCTCCATGTTCGGGCACGTCGCGCACGATGTTCACGCCGGGTGCGTCGACGGGGACGATGAACATGGAGGCGCGCCTGTGCGGCTTGGCGTCCGGGTCGGTGACGGCCATGACGACGAGGAAGTCCGCGATCGATCCGTTCGACGTGAACCACTTGTGCCCGGTGAGGACGTAGCCGTCGCCGTCGCGGACGGCGCGCGTGCGCAGCTGAGTCGGGTCCGACCCCGGCGTCTCCGGCTCGGTCATCGAGAAGGCCGACTTCAGCTCGCCGGCGAGGAGCGGGTAGAGCCAGCGCTCCTTCTGCTCCGGGGTGCCGGCGAGCGCGATGATCTCGCTGTTGCCGGAGTCCGGGGCCTGGCAGCCGAAGGCGTTCGGCGCGTAGATCGACGTGCCGAGGATCTCGTTCATCAGGCCGAGCTTCACCTGGCCGAACCCCTGCCCGCCGAGCTCTGGCGGCAGGTGCGCGGCCCACAGGCCGCGCTCCTTCACGCGCTCCTGGAGCGGTGCGTAGATGCGGTCGAGCTCGGCCTGGCCGATCTCGCTGTCGATCGTCTCGATCGGCCAGATCTCCTCGCGCACGAAGCCGCGCATCCATTCGAGGTGCTCCTCGAACTCGGGCTCGGTTGAAAAGTCCCACGCCACGGCAAGCCTCCCATTATCTGATCAGAATTCAGTTCATTATCCCGCCTGACGGCGAGGCCCGTCAAGCGCTCAGCGGCTGAGGACGGCGCACGCACTGACGCCGGGCGCTCCGTAGACGTGCGTGAAGCCGAGTCGGGGGCCGCCGGGAACCTGCCGTCGCCCCGCCTCGCCGCGGAGCTGCGTCACGATCTCGTAGACCTGGCGTAGTCCGGAGGCGCCGACGGGCTCGCCGTTCGCGAGGCAGCCGCCGTCGGTGTTGACGGGGAGCCGGCCGCCGATCCCGGTCGCGCCCGTCGCGTACAGCTCAGCCTGCTCGCCGTGCTCGCACAGCCCGCACTCGGCGAGATGAATCAACTCGGCGCCGGATTCGGTGTCCTGGACCTGCGCCACGTCGACGTCGGCGGGGCCTGCACCCGCGTGCTCGAAGGCCTCTCGGGCCGCGTCAACCGACGGCGACGGCGCGATCTCGAGCGGCAGCGAGGGGCTGAAGACCTCGAACGATCCCGGCCGCCGCGTCCGGAACGCGACGGAGCGCAGCCACACCGGACGGGCTTCGGGCAGGCGGCCGAGGTACTCGCGGCGGCAGACGACGAGCGCGGCCGCGCCCTCGCCTGGAGAGCACAGCATGTACTGCGTCAGCGGGTGCGCGAGCACCCGCGAGCCGAGGATCTCCTCCGTCGACATCGGCGTCCTGCGCCATGCGTGCGGCGTGATCGACCCGTTGTGAAACGCCTTCTCCGCGACCTGCGCGAGAGCGAGCTCGGGAATGGCGTAGTCGTGCATGTAGCGCTGGAGCTTCGCTCCGAAGAACTGCGTCGTCACCATCAGGCCATCCTCGCCGTACCACGCCGGCAGCGACCAGTCGGCTGGGTCGTTCTGGAAGGCGCCGCGCGGGTGCTTGTCGAACCCGACGACGAGGCCGACGTCGTACGCGCCGGACTCGAGCGCGCGCACCGCGGAGACGAGCGAGGAGCCGCCGGTCGCGCAGCCGTTCTTCACGTTGACGAACGGGAGCCCCGTCGGGCCGAGATCGGAGACCATCGTGTCCGCGTTGCCGGCGTCCTCGCTGCCGCCGTACGCGAACTGCACGTCGGGCCACGCGACGCCGGCGTCCGCGAGTGCGGCGCGCACGGCGTGCACGCCCATCGCCAGCCCGCTGACGCCTTCGTGCCGCCCGAACTGGTGGATCCCGACGCCGACGATCGCGATCTCGGGCCGCCCGCTCACGGCTTCCCCGCCTCGGCCTCGGGCGGGTCGAGATAGCGGCCGTCGACGGGGAAGCGCAGCTCATTCATCGACGGGAGCGAACGCATAGGTGACGCGGTCGCCGCGCTCGAGCGCAACCACCTCCATCGGCATACCGATCCGCAGTCGCTCCGGCTCGGACTCGGTCAGCCGGCCCTCGACGCGCAGCAAGCCGTCGAACTCGACGTAGCCGACCGCGAACGGCGGCGAACTCGTCGCCGTCCGCGTCGGGGAGATAGGGCGGCGTCGGCGGCTCGAAGCCCTGCGTCGTCCAGGTCCAGAGCGTTCCGCGCGGCGGCAGCAGCAGCAACTCCAGCTCGCCTGCCGCACGCGGGGCAGCGCGCGCGCGGCGGGAACGTCACTCCGCCGCAATCGCTGCAACGCCCGGCCTCGAGCCGCGGCGGACCGTCGCCGAGCTCGAGCGGCGATGCACGCGCTCACCTCAGGGCTTCGCGCCTGTAGACGATCCCGGCCTGCCTCACGGTCCCACGTCGCCGGTGTCACACCGGCGTCGCGGAGATCGACCTTCTTCAGCTTGTGCGACTCGGTGCGCGGCAGCACGTCGGTGTACTCGACGAATCTCGGCACCCAGTGGCGCGGCATCCGCTTCGAGAGGTAGTCGACGAGCTCGACAGCATCGAGCGTCGCACCGTCCTCGAGCACGACAACGATCATCACCTCTTCGTCTTCGACGTCCTCGTCCACGCTCGGGTTCTTGACGGCGATTGCGGCAGCCTCCTTGACCAGCGGGTGGCTGGTCACCTCCGCCTCGACCTCGAACGACGAGATGTTCTCGCCGCGACGCCGGATCACGTCCTTCATCCGGTCGAGGAAGAAGAAGTCGCCGGCCTCGTCCTGGACGAACCGGTCGCCGGTGTGGAACCAGCCGTTGCGCCACGCATCCGCGGTCGCCTCGGGCATGTTCTTGTAGCCGGAGTTGATCATCCAGGGAAGCGAATGGCGCGCGATCAGCTCGCCCGGCGTTCCAACGGGGACCGGGACGTCGTGCTCGTCGACGAGTCGCAGCTCGTAGTGCTCGGGATTCGCCGCGCGGCCGCAGCTGCGCTCGTCCTCCGGGTTCAGGCCGGAGACGATCGGCACGGGCACCTCGCTCATGCCGTAGGCGGTGTAGAGCGAGACGCCGTACCGCTCGGCGAACTCCTTCGCGCGCAGGAGCGGCCCCATGTAGACCGTGCGCAGCGGGTTGTCTGCGTCGTCCGGCGACGGCGGCCGGTCGAGCATGACGCTGACCATGCCGTGGATCAGGATCGTGATCGTCGCCTCGTAGCGGCGCACGTCGTCCCAGAAGGTCTTGGTGCTGAAGCCGCCCGGGTAGGCGACCGAGCCACCCGCGAGCAGCATCGAGTAGGTGATGCCGGTGCCCGCCGTGTAGGACATCGGCAACGGCTGCATGTACCGGTCGGTCTCGTCGACGAACTTGTCGATGAAGCAGTGGGCGTAGTTCCAGAACGCGGCATGCGCGGCGCGGACGCCCTTCGACGGGCCGGTCGTGCCGGAGGTGTAGATCAGGCTGAGGTCGTCCCACGGCTCCACCGGCCGCGGCAGTGCCGGCCGCTCTTCGGAGGCGCCTGCGAGCAGCTCCTCCAGCGCGATCGTCCGCCACGGGAGCTCGACGTCTGCGTCGCCGCCGACGAGGACGACGGTCTCGAGCGCGGGCAGATCGAGGCCGACGAGGCGCTCGACGAGGCCGCGGTGCGCGATCAGCACCTTGGACTCCGCGAGCCTGATCGTGTGCTCGAGGTAGCTGCCGCGGGCGGAGAGGTTGAGCGGCGCGTAGACGCCGCCGGCGGCGTTCGTGCCGAACCAGGCGCGCAGCACGTCGGGGCTCGTCGGCACCCACACGGAGACGTAGTCGCCCATCTCCACGCCGCAGTGCTCCCGCAGGCCGTTCGCCGCTCTCCAGGCCTCACGTGCCGCCTGCCCGCACGTCCATGTCTCGTCCTCGAACAGCAGCAGCGACTTGTCCGGAGTCGCCGCCGCGCGCTTCGCCAGGAGCTCGGGAAGAACGCATTCCTCCCGGGTCGGGAAGCGGAGCTCGGTCGGTGGCGTCAAAATCGGAGGCATGGAGTTCTTGCTTACTGAACTGAAGTCGCTTAAGCTACCGCGACGTAGGGCCTCTGTCAATCGCCGATGGGAACTTCAGACCACATGCCCGCCCAGCTGCTCATCCCCGTCCCCTACCTGGGCACGGTCAACCTCTGGCTGCTCCGGGGCGACCCGCTGACGCTCGTGGACACAGGCCCGAAGAGCGAGGAGGCGCTGTCGGCCCTCGAGCCGCAACTCCGGGAGCACGGCCTCGCCATCGAGGACATCGAGCTGCTGCTGCTCACGCATCACCACCTCGACCACACCGGCCTCGCCGGCAGGATCAGGGAGCGGTCCGGCGCCCGCGTCGCCGCGCTCGACGCCACCGCCGCGTGGGGCGTCGGCTACCACGAGCAGGCGGCCGTCGAGCGGCGCTTCACCGAGGGGCTGCTCGCGGCGCACGGCGTTCCGGATCGGTTCATCGCCGACACCGAGCCGTTCTGGGAGCACATCATCCGCGGCAGCGCAGATTACGAGACCGACCTCGTGCTCGCGGACGGCGACGAGATACAGGCCGGCGGCAGGACGTTGCGCGTCGTACATCGCCCCGGGCACAGCACGACCGACACGCTCTTCGTCGACGAGGAGGCGAACGAGGCGATCGTCGGCGACCACCTGCTCGCGAAGATCACCTCGGGTGCCGAGACGACGCAGTCGGACCTCCCTGCCGGCGGCCGCCGCCGCGCCCTCTTCGACTACCTGACGGGACTCAAGCTGACGGCTGCGATGAATCTGGGCCGCTGCTACTCGGGGCACGGGCCGATCATCCGCAACCCGGCGCGGCTGATCGACGAGCGCTTCGCCTTCCACTCCGCGCGGCTCGACCGGATCACCGAGATCGTCGCCGGCGGCGCCGAGACGGCGTTCGCCATCTCGCAGTCCCTGTGGTCGGAGGAGGTGGCGGCCACGCAGACCGTGCTCGCCGTCTGGGAGGTGCTCGGGCACCTGGACATCCTGGTCAACCGGGGCACGCTCAGCGAGGACGTCGACCCCGCCGGTCTTCATTCATTCCGTCCAACGGGGGTTCTGAGAATTGCAGCCAATAGCTGATCCCGTGAGCGAGGAGGAGCACGTGTCACCTCGGCCGGCACCGCCGTACGACCGCTTCGACCTGACGGGTCGCGTCGCCCTGATCACGGGCGGTACCCGCGGGCTCGGACGCGCGATCATCCAGACGCTCGCACAGGCAGGCGCGGACGTCGTCGTCTCGAGCCGGAAGCAGGACGCCTGCGACGAGGCGGCCGAGGAGGCCCGCAGCTTCGGTCGCCGCGCACTCGCGCGCGCGTGCCACATCGGCCGCTGGGAGGAGATCGACGAGCTCGTCGAAGCTGCCTACGCGGAGTTCGGACGCGTCGACGTCCTCGTCAACAACGCCGGCATCGCGCCGACCTATCCCGACGCACAGAGCGTCACCGAGGAGCTGTGGGACAAGGTGATCGCCGTCAACCTGAAGGGCCCCTTCCGGCTGACCGCCCTCGTCGGCTCCCGGATGGCGGCGGGCGACGGCGGCTCGGTCGTCAACATCACCTCGATCGGCGCCGTCCGGCCGACGCACGACATCCTCGTGTACGCCGCCGCGAAGGCGGGGCTGAACGCGCTGACGCTCGGCTTCGCCGACACGTTCGGCCCGAAGGTGCGCGTGAACGCCGTGATGCCGGGGCCGTTCCTGACGGACATCTCGCGCGAGTGGAACCACGAGGCGTTCGCCGAACGCGCGCGCACGTTCCCGCTGCGCCGCGCCGGCGTGCCGGAGGAGCTCGCATCGGCCGTGCTCTATTTCGCGAGCGACGCCTCCAGCTTCACCACCGGCTCCGTCCTCGCCGTCGACGGCGGCGCCCAGTGGAGCCTCGCGGGCGGCGGCGACCAGGCCGCCGAGTACGGCAAGAGCCTGTACGACGGCACGACCAAGAAGGACTGGGCCTGACCGCGACGCGCTTCTCCCTGCCGACGCTCAACTGGATCCGCTATCCCGGAGGCGACGAGGACGTGCCGGACGGGGAGCTGATCCCGGCCTGGCCGCTCGAGGAGGTGTTCGCGGCCGCTGCCGTCGCGGGCTTCCGCCACGTCGGCCTCGATGATCTCACCGTCGCCGGAGCGGATCCGGAGGAGGTGGCCGCGTTGTTGCGGGCACACGGCCTCGCCTGTACCGACGTCGGCGTCCTGCGCGTCGGCGCGGGCGACGTCCGGCCGCAGGCCAAGGCGCTCGCGGCGCTGGCGTCGACGACCGGTGCCGATGTCTGCATCGCCGCGCTGTTCACGCGGACCCGGGAAGAGGCGATACCCGACCTGCACACGGCCGCCGCCGTGCTGGGCGATGCGGGCATCCGCATCGCCCTCGAGTTCGCCCCGTACGGCGGGCTGCGGACGCTGGCCGCCGCGATCGACGTGTGCGCCGCCGTCGGCTGGGAACGCTGCGGTCTGCTCGTCGACACCTGGCACTTCTTCCGCAGCGACGAGCCGTGGTCGCTGCTCCGCTCGCTCGACGCGGATCAGATCGCGCTCGTCCACGTCAACGACGCACCGGTGTCCGAGCGGGAGCTCGTCTACGAGAGCCGGTTCCGACGGCTGCCGGTCGGTTCGGGCACGTTCGCGCTTCCCGAATTCAGAGCCGCGCTCGCCGCGACCGGCTACGACGGCGTGCTCAGCATCGAGGTGCTCTCCTCGGCCCTCCGACGGTTACCGCCGGACGAGGGCGCACGGAAGCTGCTCGATTCCCTGCACCGCACCTGGCCGGTCGATCCGGCACGTACTGTAGAAGTGAACTGAGTTCTCGACGGAGGAGTGGGTCAGTGGCACAGGCGAAGATGGCGAGGGGACCGAGGGCGAAGCCCGGGGTCAAGCGCGAGCGGATTCTCGAGGTCGCGATCGAGCTGTTCGGCCGCTACGGCTACGAGGACGCGAAGTGGGCCGACGTCGCCTCGGCGGTCGAGATCGGGCCGACAGCGCTGTACCACTACTTCGAGTCGAAGCAGCACTGCCTGTACGAGATCATGGGTCAGACCGTGGCCGACTTCCAGGCGCGGTTCGACCGGATCACCGCCGCCCACGACGACTGGAACGAGGCGCTCGTCGAGCTGCTCGTCGACGCCTTCGACCTGACCGAGCAGGAAGTGCTTCGCAACCGCGTGCTCATGGCGGAGCAGGGCCTGATCGGAATCCACCGCACGGCACCGCGCGAGGAGGCGGCACGCGAGATCGCGAGGACGCGTACGCGCGACCTCGAGTTCGCCTGGGGCACGTTCCTCGCCCGCGGCATGCAGCAGGGGCACCTGCCCGAAAACGACCCGCAGCTGCTGGCCCGGGCGGTGCTCGGCCTGTCCAACAGCGTGTGGCACTGGTACCGGCCGAGCGGCACGCTCGAGCTGCATGACGTCGCCCAGTTCTTCGTCGGCCGGCAGCTCGCCCTGCTCGGCTGCCCGCCCGACCTCGCCGACGCGAAGCTCGCGGCGGCCTAGGTCCCCGTCCAGACCGGGTCGCGCTTCTCCAGGAACGCGGCCACACCCTCGGCTGCGTCGTTCGAGTTGAGCGTGACGCCGACTGCGAGCCGCTCCATCACCATCAACGTCGCGGTGTCGGAGTCGAGGCTCTTGTTCAGCGTCATCTTCGTGATCGCCATCTGGAACGGGCTCTTGTCGGTGAACTGGGCCACGAAGCGGTCGACGCACTCGTCCAGCTCGTCGGTGGGAGCGCTGTCGTTGACGAGACCCCACTCCTTCGCCTCGATGCCGGTGAGCAGCTTGCCGGAGAGCATCAGCTCCTTCGCCCTGCGCTCGCCGAGGATCCTCGGGAGCCGGTAGATCGGCCCGGCCCCACCGAAGAGCGCGCGGCGCATATGGAAGTCGCCGATCAGCGCGTCGTCGGCGGCGATGGCGAAGTCGCAGTTGATCATGATCTCGAAACCGCCCGCCGTCGTGTGCCCCTCGAGCACGCAGACCGACGGCTTGCGGGAGTTGAAGATCGAGTCGAGAATGCGTGCGGAGCGCTGGGCGATCTCGAGCGCATACGTGTTCCCGACGAAGTCGCTCTGGAGCTCGTCCAGGTCGAATCCCGAGCAGAAGGTCCCCTCGCGACCGCGGAACACCATCACCCGCACGTCGTCGTCGGCCTCGGCCCGCTTGACTGCATCGTCCAGCTCCTGCAGCAGCTGCTGGCTGACCGAGTTCCGCTTGTGCGGCCGATTGAGCCAGATTCGCGCGACGTGGTCGTCGACTTCGTACTGGATCGGCTCGACTTCGACTGCACCGGCCATGAAGAGTCCCTCCCTCTTTGTTGAACTGAAGTTGTTTAAACTAGCACGTCAGTTACGCACGAATCAAGACTAGACGACCACGATTCAGCTACTAAACTGTATTCACTTCATGAAGGTCTCTCCGTGACCGAGTCGAGCTTCTCCCTCGAGGGCCGCGTCGCCGTCGTCACCGGCGCCTCGAGCGGGCTGGGCGCACGCTTCGCCGTCGTCCTGGCCGAGGCGGGCGCCAGCATTGTCGCCGCTGCGCGCAGGATCGAGCGGCTCGAGGAGCTCGCCGCTGCGAACCCGGCCATCCACCCGTTCGCCTGCGACGTGACCGCCGACGACGGCCCGGCCCGGCTGGTTCACGAGACCATGGAGCGCTTCGGGCGCGTCGATGTGTGCGTCAACAACGCCGGGACCTCGTCCGGCGGGCCGGATCGCCAGGCCACCCTCGAGGGCTTTCGCTCCGTGCTCCGCGTGAACCTCGAAGCGTTGTTCGCCGTCTCGCAGGCCGTCGCCGTCCCGATGCGCGATCAGGGCCGGGGCTCGGTCGTCAACATCGGCTCGATGTTCGGCTCCGTCGCCTCGACGCCCGTCCCGGACGCCGGCTACGTCGCGTCGAAGAGCGCGGTGAACGGCCTCACCCGCGAGCTCGCGGCCCAGTGGGCGCCCGACGGCGTGCGGGTGAACGCGATCGCGCCGGGCTGGTTCCCGAGCGAGATGACTGCAGAGCTCCTTGCGGACGAGCGCTCGGTGCGGTGGTTCGAGCGCCAGTGCCCGCTCGGCCGGCCCGGAAGGGTCGACGAGCTCGACGGCGCGCTCATGTTCCTCGCGTCCGACGCGTCCTCGTACTGCACCGGCCAGGTGATCACGATCGACGGCGGCTGGACGATCCGATGAGCGGCGCTCCAACGAGTAACGAGGCGATCGCGCGCGGCATCGACGTTGGGCGGCTGACGCCGTGGCTGACCGAGCGGCTCCAGGAGCTGCGGCCTCCCCTCCGGTTCACACGCGTCGGCGAGGGGCAATCGAATCTCACCTTCCGCGTCGACGACGCGGCCGCGCACGCGATGGTGCTGCGCCGCCCGCCGCTCGGCGAGATCCTCGCGTCCGCGCACGACATGGAACGCGAGCACCGGATCCTGAGCGGCCTCGCCTCGGCGGGCGCGCGCGTCCCGCGAACGCTCGCCTACTGCGACGACCCGGAGGTGACGGGCGCGCCGTTCTACGTGATGGAGCACGTCGACGGCCTGATCGTCACGAAGGTCGAGACGGCGGAGCGTCTCGAGCCGGAGGCCCGCGCCGCCGCCGCGCGCTCCCTCGTGCAGACGCTGACGGAGCTGCAGGCGGTCGACCTCGACGGGGCCGGGCTCGGAGACTTCAAGCGGCCGGAGAGCCTGGCGAGCCGCCAGCTTCGGCGCTGGACCCGCCAGTGGCACGCGTCGAAGACAGCCGAGCTGCCGGTGATCGAGGAGGTGGCCGCGCTGCTCGCGGAGCGTATGGCGGAGGAGCGCGAGTCGGTGCTCGTACACGGCGACTACCGGCTCGACAACGCCGTCGTCTCGGAGGACGGCGAGGTGCGCGCCGTCCTCGACTGGGAGCTCTGCACCGTCGGCGATCCGCTCGCGGACGTCGGCCTGATGGTCGCGTACTGGAACGAGCTGGGCACCGTCGCCGGTCAGGCGGGAGCGCTGTTCCGCGAGCCTGTGACCGCCGTCGCCGGCTTCCCGAGCGGGGCCGAGCTCGCCGCCGAGTACGCGCGTGCGTCGGGGCGGGATCTCGCCGAGCTCGGCTTCTGGATCGCGTTCGCCTACTGGAAAGTGGCGATCATCGTCGAGGGCGTCTACCGCCGCTGGCTGAACGATCCGGGAAACGGCTCCGGCGCCGGCGAGCTCCAACCGGCGGTCGCGCGACTCGCGGGACTCGCGCTCGCGGCACTCGACTCCGACCCGCTGCCGGTGACGGCGTGAGCGACGCAAGACGAACGTCGCCGAGGCTCAAGCCCGGCGTCAAGCGGGCGCAGATCCTCGAGGTCGCGGCGGAGCAGTTCGGCCGCGACGGCTACGAGGAGACGAAGTGGGCGGACATTGCAGAGTCCGTCGGCATCGGCTCGACCGCCCTCTACCACTACTTCGAGTCGAAGCAGCACTGCCTCTTCGAGATCATGGCCAAGGCCGTCTCCGAGTTCCGCGAGCAGTTCGACCGTCGCGTCGCCGAGCACGATGATTGGGGCGCGGCGCTCGTCGCGGTCCTGCGCGGCGGCTTCGAGCTGTCCGACTGGGAGGTGCTCCGGCTGCGCGTGCTGACGGCCGAGCACGCCCGCGTCGGCACCCACGCGTCGCTCCCGCGCGAGGAGGCGGCTCGCGCGAGCGCGCGAGCGAACAAGCGCGACCTCGAGTTCGCGTGGGGGACGTTCCTCGCCCGCGGGATGGAGCAGGGGCTGCTGCCGGAGCGATCTCCGCAGCTGCTGACGCGCGCGGTGATCGGGCTCTACAACAGCGTCTGGGTGTGGTACCGCCCGGGCCGCGCGCTCGAGCTCGCCGAGGTGGCGCGCTTCTACGTCGACCGCCAGCTCGACGTCCTCGGCTGCGACCCCGAGCTCTCGGCGCGCTGGCTCGCGGCAGCCGCATAGTGGTCGTGAACGGACAGCCGAGGTGGAAGCCGAACGCCGCCGTGGTCGGCCTCGGGATCACCGAGATGGGCAAGATCTACGGACGGAGCGCCGCCGACTTCGCGGCCGAGGCCGTCGCTCTCGCTCTCGACGATGCGGGCCTCGGCAAGTCCGACATCGACGGGCTCCTGATCAACGGCAACGGCAACGTCGACATGGAGCCACGCCTGCAGATGGCACTCGGCTTCGAAGACCTGACCATGTTGAACGTCATGAGCGCGGCAGGTTCCACATCCGGCGCGATGGTCCAGTACGCGGCGCTCGCCCTCGCTGCCGGAGTGGTGAGCCACGTGGTGCTGCTCTACGCCGACGCGCCGTTGCAGGAAGATGTGACCGCGGCCGCTGCCTATGCGCGCCGCGGCGCCTGGAACGGCATGAACGGCCTCCGAGGCGCGTACGGAGAGTTCGGCGGGAATCCGCCCTACGCACTGGCCGCGCGAAGGCACATGCACCTCTACGGCACGACGAGTGAGCAGTTGGGCGCGATCGCCGTCGCCCAGAGGAAGTGGGCTCAGATGAATCCGCACGCACAGATGACCAAGCCGATGACGCTCGAGGACCACCAGAGCTCGAGGCTGGTCGTCGAACCCTTCCACCTCTTCGACTGCTGTCTCGTCTCCAACGGCGCGGTCGCGGTGATCATGACCACGGCCGAGCGCGCCAAGGACCTCCGGCAGCCTCCGGTGTACATCAGAGCCGCTGCTCAGGCTTCTCCAGGGGACAACCAGCGGCACGGCCGCGATCCTGGGATCGATACCGGCGCCAAACGGGCGAGCGAGCTCGCGTTCTCGCTGTCCGGCATCACGCGCGACGACGTCGACATTCTCGAGCTGTACGACTGCTACACGTACACGGTCCTCGTCACGCTCGAGGACTACGGCTATTGCGTGAAGGGCGAAGGTGGTGCGTTCGTCGAGGACGGCAAGCTCGGTCCCGGCGGCTCGCTCCCGACCAACACGGGGGGCGGGCAGCTCTCGTCCTTCTACATGTGGGGCTTCACGCCCCTCTCGGAGGCCGTGATCCAGGCGCGCGGCCAGGCGGGCGAGCGGCAGGTCGGGAAGAACGACATCGTGCTCGCGAGCGGGAACGGCGGCGTCCTCAACTATCACTCGACGACGATCCTGAGCAAGCATGCCGCCTGACGCAAGCATCCAGTCACAGCGCCCCGTCCCGACGCCGGACGAGGCGAGCACACCCTTCTTCGCCGGAGCGGCGAGAGGCGAACTCATGCTCCAGCGCTGCAACGCGTGCGGAGCGTTCATGTGGCCGGTCAAGCCCCGTTGCGTCGAGTGCTTCTCCGGCGACGTCGAGTGGGCGCCGGCCGGCGGACACGCCGTGCTCTACAGCTTCGCCGTCGTCCATCAGCGCTATCCGGGCTTCGACGAGCCGTACGTCGTCGCCACGGTGGAGACATCGGAAGGCGTCCGCTTCAACACGAGCATCGTCGGCGCCGATCCGGATCAGCTGGAGATCGGTATGGCGCTCGAAGTCGTGTTCGACCCCGTCTCCGACGACGTGGTCGTCCCGAAGTTCAGACCGGCGTCGTGAGCTACGAGTTCGTCACCTACGAGAAGCGTGACCGGATCGCGACGATCACGCTGAACCGGCCCGAGGTGATGAACGCGCTCCACCTCGAGGCGCACTTCGAGCTGAAGGAGATCTGGGAGGACTTCCGCGACGATCCCGAGGTCTGGGTCGCGATTCTGACAGGGGCGGGCGACCGGGCGTTCTGTGCCGGCAACGACCTCAAGGTGACGGCCGCGCGGACGGCGTCCGGGAACGACGTCCAGGGCCGCGAGCGGCCGCCCTTCGGCCGGATCACACGCGACTTCGACTGCCCGAAGCCGATGATCGCAGCGGTCAACGGCGTCGCCGTCGGCGGCGGGCTCGAAATGGCCCTCGCCTGCGACATCATCGTCGCCGCGGATCACGCGCGGTTCGGCCTGCCAGAACCGCGGGTCGGGCTGATGGCCGGCGCCGGTGGCATCCACCGGCTCGCGCGACAGGTGCCGTTCAAGCTCGCGATGGGGCTCCTGATGACCGGGCGGCTGATCCAGGCCGACGAGGCATGCCGGATCGGCCTCGTGAACGAGGTCGTGCCGCTCGCTGAGCTGCTGCCGGCGGCCGAGCGCTGGGCCGCGGAGATCCTCGAGTGCTCGCCGAACTCCATCCGCCTGACGAAGGAGGCCGTCTTCGACGGGCTCCAGCACAGTGTCGACGACGCGCTCGAGCGCGACAGGGCGCGCGTCGCGCGGCTGCTCGCGTCGGCCGACTACATCGAAGGCCCGAAGGCGTTCTCGGAGAAGCGGAAGCCACGGTGGACGGGGCGCTAGCCGAGACCCCGCGCGACGTCTCGGCTCGCCTGCGCGCGCTGCTCTCGCCGAAGAGCATCGTGCTCGTCGGCGCCTCCGACAGATCCGGCTGGTCCGCGGGCTCGTACGCGAACTTCGAGCAGATCGGGTTCGACGGGGTGTTGCACCTCGTCAATCGAAACGGCGGCGAGGTTCACGGTCGCCCGGCATTCAGGAGCTGCGTGGAGATCGGCGAGCCGGTCGACCTCGCCCTGATGCTCGTCGGCGCGGCGGCGTTGCCGGCCGCGCTCGCGGACGCCGCGGCGGCGGGCGTCCGCTGCGCCGTCGTACTCGCCGCGGGTTTCGCTGAGACGGGCCCGGACGGCGTGCGCGCGCAGGAGGAGCTCGTCGACCGCTGCCGCGAGCTCGACCTGATCTGCGTCGGCCCCAACTGCCTCGGGTTCGTCAACGTCGTCGACCGTGCGCCGGCCTGGTCCGGGCAGCTGATGCCTGTCGTCCCGGGGGGCGTCGCCGTCGTCTCGCAGAGCGGTGCGACGGCTTACGCGATCGCCGCGTTCGCCGGCGCGCAGAACATCGGGCTCAGCCACGTGATCTCGACGGGCAACGAGGCCATGGCCGACACGATCGAGATGGCGGCGGCCGTGCTCGAGGACGACCGCGTGCGCGCGCTCGCCATGTTCCTCGAGTCGATCCGCGACGTCCAGCGGCTCCGGCAGCTGGCTGGGCGGGCGGCCGAGCTCGAGAAGCCGATCGTGATGCTGAAGGTCGGGACGAGCGCCCTCGCCGCCGAGATCGCACTCACACACACCGGCGCGCTCGTCGGCGACGATCGACTCGTCGACGCCGCGCTGCGACAGCTCGGCGTCGTACGCGTGGACTCGATCGAGCAGCTTGCGATGACGGCCGGCCTGCTCGCGCGCACCGGCCCCTTGCCTCCCGGCGGACTCGGGGTCGTCTCCATCTCCGGCGGCGCCTGCGACCTCATCGCCGACCGGGCCGAGATCGTCGGCGTTCCGCTCGAGCCGCTGGCCGAGACGACGCAGGCGCGCCTCTCGGATGTGCTCGCGTCGTACGGCACCTTGCGCAACCCGCTCGACATCACCGGGGCCGCATCCGAGAACCCGCAGATCTTCGCCGATGCGCTCGCCGCGCTCGCCGACGATCCGTCGGTCGCGATACTCGCCGCGATTCACGTGCTCCCGACCGAGGAGCGCGCTCGCTACAGATCGAGTATCGAGTTGATCGCGTCCGGGCTGCGGTCCGCCGGAAGCCGCGGGCTCCTCGTCGACCAGACCGTGCGCGACATCGATCCGACCACCGCCGGCGTGCTCGACGAGATCGGGGTTCCACATGCGATGACCGGCCTGCGCGACACCGTCGACGCCGTCGGCGGCGCGATCCGCTGGTCCGCGTGGCTTCGCCGCGCCCGCACGGCGAAGCCCGTGACGGACTGGCTCGAGCTCGACGACCGCAGCGCGCAGTGGTCGGAGGCGCGAAGCCTCCAGCTGCTCGCCGAGAACGGGATCCCCGTCGTCCCGTGGCGACTCGGCAGAACGCGGGAGGAGGCGGTCGCAGCGGCCCGTGAGCTCGGCCTGCCGGTCGTGCTCAAGATCGTCTCGCCGGAGATCCTCCACAAGAGCGACATCGGGGGCGTCGCCCTCGACCTGCAGACGGACGACGACGTGGGCGAGGCGTTCGAACGGGTGACCGCCGCCGGCACGGGTGTCGAGGGCGCGCACGTCGAGGGCGCTCTCGTCGCGCCGATGCGCCGCGGGGGATTGGAGCTGATCGTCGGCGTGGTCCGCGACGCGCACTGGGGCGCGACGCTCGCGGTCGGCCTCGGCGGCGTCTGGGTGCATGTGGCCGACGACACCAGCCTCCGGCTCCTGCCAGTGGACGAGGGCGATGTCCGCGCCATGCTCGACGAGCTTCGCGGCCGGGCGCTGCTGGACGGCATTCGCGGCAAGCCGGCGGCAGACGTCGATCGCCTCGTTGAGACGATCGCCGCGTTCGCCCGCCTTGCCGAGCGGCTTGGCCCGCGCCTCGCCTCGATCGAGATGAATCCGCTGCGCGTCGACGGTACGACGATCGAGGCACTCGACGCCGTCGTCGTCTGGTCGTAACGCCGACGCCTATGTCTCGACGAGACCGAGCGTATGGAGGGCACGCTCGAGCGCCGCCAGAAAACCGCCGATCTCCTCCTCGCCGATCGCTGCGCTGATCAGGAAGTAGCCGAACGACATCTGGTAGTAGCCGTCGTTCATCAGCGCGAGCACGAGATTGGCCAGCTTCTCGCGGTCGTCGAGCATGCGCGTGCGGTAGTCGACGACGCGCTCCGGCGCCCAGTGCATGCCGAAGAGGTGACCGATCCCGGACGCGTGCAGCGGGATGCCGTAGCGGCGGCCGAGCTCGTCGATGCCGCTCCTCGCGCGCTCGCCGACCGCCTGCACGCGCGCGTGCAGCGCCGGCGTCAGCAGCTCGAGGCACGCGATCCCCGCTGCCAGCGATGCCTGATTGCCGCCGAAGGTCGACGCCGCGGCAACGGGCGCGACGCCGCCGTGCAGATCGGGGTCGAGCAGGTTCATGATCTCGGCGCGGCCGCCGACTGCGGCGAGAGGAAGGCCGCCGCCGATCGCCTTGCTCATCGTCGTCAGGTCGGGCGTCACGTCGTGGTAGGCCTGCGCACCGCCGTACGCGACCGGGAACGTCACGACCTCGTCGAAGATCAGGACGATGCCGAGCCGCGCCGTGACCTCGCGCAGGCGCTGCAGGTACTCGGTGCTCGCGTCGATCATCCCCGCCGCGCCCATCACCGGCTCGATCAGCACGGCCGCGACATCCTTGCCGTCGCGCTCGAGGACCTCCTCCGCCCCGTCGGGGTCGTTGTAGGGAATCTCGACGATGTCGTCGGCGAGTCGCGCCGCCACGCCGAGGGGAACCTTGTCGGGCGCGATGCTGATAGTCGACGTGCCGACCACGAGCTGGTCGGCGACGCCGTGATAGCTGCCCTGCGCCTTCGCGAGCTTCGTCCGGCCGGTGTGCACCCGTGCGAGCCGGATCGCGAACTGGTTCGTCTCGGTCCCGCTGACGAAGAAGCGAACCTTCTCCACCGATGGCATCCGCTCGACGAGGAGCGACGCCATGCGGTAGCTCAGGTCCCAGTCGGGCGAGCCGAACTGGAGACCCTTGTCCAGCTGCGCAACGATCGCGTCGCGGATCCGGTCGTCGCAATGCCCGTGGATCAGCACCCAGTCGCCGATGCGGAGGTCGAGATACCGGTTCCCGTCGACGTCCCAGATCCAGCAGCCCTTGCCGTGCTCGAGGAGGACGGGATACGGCAGCTGATACCACATGCCGCCGCCGTGTCCGGTCGGGATCAGCTCCTTCGTGCGCGCGAGCAGCTCGCGGGAGCGAGACGTGCGCTCGCGGTACTTCTGCTCCTCTGCGGCGTCGAGCCGGATCCCGCCTGCGGCACGGGCTGCCTGTTCGCTCGTCTGCGTCATCTGGACATCTCCTCCGTCGTCGCTGGGTAGACGAGCTCCGGCTGGGGCATCGAGAAGCCCGCGGGCACGTCGCCGATCTCGAGCAGGAAGCCGAGATCGCGTTCGGTCGACAGATAGGTCGCCGTCACCACCGAGCTCACGCCCGGGGCGCCGGCAAAGGTGGCGTCGAGCACGGCGTCGAGACCGAGGCCCGTCAGCGCCTGGCGCGCGTCGGCGTAGTCGTCGACGTCGAGCCGGACGTGATGGATGTGGTCGGCGCCATCGTGCCGGACGAGCGACTCGGCGTAGGGGCTGCGCCCGTCGAGCGGCTCGATGATCTCGATCCGGTTGCCCGAGGCCAGGCCGCAGAGGGCGACGCGCATGGCGAAGTCCGTCGGCCTGCCGTGCACCTCGGCTGACATGTTCGTCGCGTCCTTCGTCCAGAGCCGCCACGGCCCGACGCCGTAGCGGTCGGACCAGGTCCGCACGGCGCGGTCGAGGTCGCGTGTCGCGATGCAGATGTGGTTGACGCCGGTGACGCGCATCAGTCCCACTCCTCGAGCAGGTCGCCGGCCGCGTCGAAGGCCGTCTCCATGACGACGTCCGCCCCGTACACGCCGGCCCAGAGGAGCGCCGCAACCACCTCGCCCCGCCTCACGCCGAACGCCTTTGCGGTCTGCACCGCACGGCGCAGAGGCTTCGGCCACAGGCGGACCGCGGCGAGGTGAAGCGTCAGCAGCGGGATCACCTGCGCCGGCAGCGCGCCGCTGATGGCGGTCTCGAATCGCGCGCGCTGCGTCTTCAGTCCTCGCGGCGCGACGCGCGCGAGAAAATCGACGTGCGACGGCACCTCGCCGACCGTCAGCTGGTACCAGTCGCGGATCAATTCGAGCTCGCCGGCCCCGAGCTCGTCGGTGTCGAGATCGATCCCGGACCGGAAGCGCGCGGGATCGGGCACCCAGCCGGCGGGCCAGGCGACACGCGACTCCGTGTCGGGGTGCTCGTGCCACTCGCGGAGGTAGCCGTCCGCGATCTCGGCGAGCGCGTTGACGCCGCGCGGGCCGCCGTGCAGCGCGCCCAGCCGCACCGTCTCCATGATCTCCGCCCGCGTCGCGCCGAGCTCCCGCATCGCGACGATCTCGTAGAGCGCGCCCTTGCCCATCCCGAGGACGATGTACGTGTGCACGAACATGAGCACGCCGGCGGCGACCGGCAGCGCGGGTCCGTCGATCTCGTCGTCGAGCGTGATCAGGTGACGGCGGAGCCGCTTGAACCCGACCGGGTCGTGCTCGACCATGAAGCGCGAGAACGGCGCGAGATCGAGATCGCCGTGGTCGTGGAGGCGGCCGTACCACTCGAGGGTCCGTGCCTTCTCCTCGTCGGTGAACGTGTCGGTCGACAGGTCGAGCCCCATGCCGAGGAACCCCGCATGCGTCTCCTCGCCGGCCGTCACCGCGGGCTCCCGACGGCCGCGGTGTCGAGCGCGCAGCGGGCGGCGCGGAGACCGAAGATGAGCGCCGCCGCGATCCCGCCGGCATAGGCGCGGACGTAGAGGCCGCCGGCATCCGCGCCGGCAGCGTGGAGCCCCGGTATCACGCGGCTGTCGCGGTCGAGCACGCGCGCCTCCGAGTCGACGAGCAGTCCGCCGAACGTGAAGGTGATCGCCGGCACCACCTCGATCACGTAGTACGGTGGGTCCTGAATGGGGACGGCGTCGAACTGACGCGTCGGGTCGTGTGAGGCGTCCTCGCACTGACGGTTGAAGTCGACGAGGGCCTGCCGCACGGCCGCACCGTCGTAGCCCCACTCCGGCGGCATCAGGGCCAGCTCGTCAAGATCCTCCGCAACCGCGCAACGCGCGCCGCGCTGGTAGCAGAGGTCAAACGTGTCCACCGGGCGGACCCCCTCGACGTAGGGACGGAGGATCCACTCCTCCCGCACGCGCGCGTCCGAGACGATCAGCCCTCGCGCCTCCGGCTGCACGAGCAGCGCCATCGTGTTGAGGTGGTCGCCCACGGTCTCGTCGACGAACCGCCGGCACTCGAGGTTGAGCAGCAGCGAATGCTCGCTGTAGTAGAGCGAGAGCGCCACGAAGTCGTCGTGCTCACCGAAGCGGACGCCGGACGGCATCAGGTGCCCATAGAAGCCGGCGTCGTCGGGGCCGAACGCGGCGCCCGCCTCCGAGCCCAGCCGCAACCCGTCGCCGCTGCTGTACCAGTTCCCGCGCAGAGGGATGTCCCGCGCCTGCGGATGGATCAGGGACGCGCGCAGCTCGGGGTCGCCCTGGAACCCGCCCGTGGCCAGGACGGTCGCCGCGGCCCGCACCGTGCGCGCCTCTCCCGAAGGCGTGACCACCTCGGCGCCCCGGACCTCGCCGTCCTCGACGAGCAGGCGACGCGCCGTACCGGGAAGCACGACCTCAGAGCGAGGGTCGTCCCGGACGATCAGCTCGCACGCACGCAAGTAGTTGAGGAGCGCCGTCTGGTGGCCGCGCCCGAAGCGGAGCACCTCGACCGCCGGCTGGCACTCGACGTCGAGTGAGCGAACCCACTCGACCGCGGGCTCGAAATCCTCGATCAGCCGCTCGCCGAGCTCCGGGTCACCATCCGGCACCTGTGAGCGCAGCACGTCGAGCGACGGCGCCGTCCAGATAAAGCCGGCATTGAGCGCGCTGCCGCCGAGCTCGCCCTTCTCGACGAGCGCGACCGAGCGCCCCTGGCGCACCGACCACGCCGCTGCCGACAGCCCGGCCATCCCACCGCCGAGGACGAGGAGATCGAACTCCATCCGGTTCGAGGACACGCTTCGCCTCCTTCGCTACCCCCGAAGATCGAATTGAAGTCGCTTAGACTAAGCCCAGATCGAGGTCGCTGTCAAACGGTCGCATACAACGCCAGAGAAGGGACTTGCAAACTGATGTGAGATCGAGTAGAAAGTTACGCACCTGAAGTCAGTTTAACTGGGCGCAGAGGCGATCGGAGGAGATGGACGTGGAGAGCAACATCGGCGGTCGGCAAGCGTCTGAGATTGAGAACCCCCTGCGGAGCGACAACGGCTTCATCAGATCGACTCCGACCGCGGAACCCGCGCGTCGAGTCCCGAGAAGGAGGAATCCGGTGCTAGGAGCTTCACGACTTCGTGGTCACCAGGCCCTGGTGATCGGTGCTCTCGTCGCCGCCCTCGTCGCGGCGATCG
Source organism: uncultured Actinomycetes bacterium (assembly GCA_963819535.1). Lineage (GTDB taxonomy): Bacteria > Actinomycetota > Thermoleophilia > Gaiellales > Gaiellaceae > PALSA-600. The sequence goes on from CAWFWL010000002.1 coordinate 104,832, forward strand.
CCGGGACGGCGTCCGCGTCGTCGCGGCATCCGGCGGCGGCCGGCCCGAAGCAGGCGACGGCGGCACAGTGGAGGGCTCTGATCGCAAAGGCCAAGCAGGAAGGCAGTGTGACGATCTACTCGGTCGAGAATCCCGCCACCCTCGCGAACGCCGCCGCGGCGTTCAAGCAGCTCTACGGCATCACGGTCACCGTCAACCGCCAGGTCGACAACACGCTCGTCGCACAGATCAACGCCGAGCAGTCCACCGGGAAGGCGGTCGCGGACATCTGGGTCGCGTCTTCGAAGCCGTACATCTACGGCGCGATCAGAAACGGCTGGGTCGTCGACGCGGTCGGCCCGAGCTTCTTCAGCAAGAAGTTCAACCGCAAGACGTACATGTTCGGCAAGGCGTGGATCAACGGCGAGGCGGTGCTCGGCGAGGCCTGGAACTCGCAGGCGTACAAGGGATCGATCAGCGGCATCCCGGACTTCACGACCTCGGCGTTCTCGGGGAAGATCGGCGTTCCCGATCCGCGCGTGTCGACGTCGTTCATGGACTGGTACCTGTGGGCTCAGGGAAAGTACGGGAAGAACATCCTCCAGAGGCTCGCCGCACAGAACCCGAAGATCTACACCTCGACCCTGCCGATGACCCAGGCCGTCGCGGCGGGCGAGATCATCGGCGCCCCGTGCGCCGCCGGGACTGCGCTTACCCTCAAGGCGTCGGGAGCTCCGATCGACTTCAAGGTTCTCGCGGACAACTGGAACGCTCCCTACTTCGGCATGATCCTCAAACAGGCGCCCCACCCTGCGGCCGCCCAGCTGTTCGCGAACTACCTCGAATCGCCCGCAGGCCAGACGCTCGTGATGAACACCCAGGGTGCCATCTATCCGAACCTCGCGGACACCTTCTACGCGAAGCCGCGAGTCCAGCACCTGAACGACTTCACGAAGGCGAAGGTCGATGCCTTCAACGCCCAGTGGGTCGCGCTGTTCACCCACTAATCTGACCCTCCAGACCGCGCCGGGAGCGGATGCCTGAGCATCCGCTCCCCAACGGTCGCAAAACGAGGCGGAGAGTCCGTGTCCAACGTCAGCATTCGAGGGCTGTCCAAGCGATTCGACGGGAAGGTTCCGGCGACCGCAATCGACGACCTCACACTCGAGGTTCAGCCGGGCGAGTTCCTCGTCCTACTCGGCCCGAGCGGCTGCGGAAAGACGACGACCCTTCGCTGCGTCGCCGGGCTGGAGTCCGCGAACGAGGGAACGATCTCGTTCAGTGATCGGATCGTGTTCGACGCGTCCTCCAAGATCAACGTTCCGCCGAACAAGCGGAACATCGGCATGGTCTTCCAGTCCTACGCGCTGTGGCCGCACATGACCGTGCGCCAGAACATCGGCTACCCGCTGCGGGCGCGGCGAGTCGGCCGCGCGACTGCGAGCGAGTGGATCGAACAAGTCGCGGACCTCGTCGACTGCGGCGCCCTCCTCGACCGCTATCCGGCACAGCTGAGCGGCGGTCAACAGCAGCGCGTCGCACTCTCACGGGGGCTCGTCGCCAGACCGGACCTCGTACTGTTCGATGAGCCGTTGAGCAATCTCGACGCGCGGCTCCGCGACCAGGTGCGCAGCGAGATCCACGAGCTCCACGAGCGGCTGCACTTCACCGCCATCTACGTCACCCACGACCAGAGCGAGGCGCTCGCGCTCGGCGACCGGCTCGCGATCATGCGCGCCGGCAAGATCGAGCAGCTCGGGCGCCCAGAGGAAGTGTTCGAGGAGCCCGCGACCGAGTACGTCGCCGGCTTCATCGGCATGGAGAACCGTCTCTCGCTCGAGCGCAAGGACGGCTCCTGGGCGCATGGGGGAGAGCCGGTGAAAGGCAAGTTCGGCTTCGACGACCGGTCGCTCGACTCCGTCGCAGCGCGGACGCGACCCGAAGACCTGCAACTCGTCAGGCCGGGAACGCCGGCCGCGCCCGACACCCTCACCTTCACGGCGATCATCGCCGATTCCGAGTTCGGCGGCCGCTGGATGGACGTCCTCGTCACCGCCGGCGGCACCCGCCTGCACAGCCGCATGCCCGCCGGCGAACGCGGCAGCTGGATCCGAAGCCTCAATGCCGGTGAGCAGGTCACGGCCCATGTCCGCACCGGAGACACGACGTTCTTCGACCAGGAAGGCGCACGCATCCCGGCGATGCACGCCGGCCGGGCCCCCACGGGCGTCGTCGGTGTCTAAGGCATCGGCACCGGTCGTCGAGGTCGCCACGGCCCGTCACAAGCCGATCCGCATCGGCAAGCTCGCTCCTCGGCTCGGCTTGCTCTTCTTCATCGGCGTCCTCGCCTACCTGATCGTCCTGCCGCTCGTCCGACTTCAAATCCTCGCGTTCGGGCATGGTGCCCGCGCCTACAGCGAGGCATTCAGCGAGCCGGGGATCTGGAAGACCGTTTGGCAGACGGTGGAGCTGGCGCTCGGCTCACTCGCGATCGCGCTCATCCTCGGCACGGCGCTCGCCTGGGCCTCAACCATGCTCTCGCCCAAGTTCTGGTTCCTGCGCATCCTGCCGATCCTGCCCATCGTCGTGCCTGCGATCGCCAGTGTGCTCGGGTGGTCGTTCCTCTTCTCGCCACACCCGGGCTACCTCAACACGCTTCTCCGCCACCTGCCCTGGTGGCACCACCTATATGAAGGCCCGGTCGACATCTACACGCTGCCGTGGATCCTGATCATCACCGGGCTCGCGCTGACCTCGTTCATCTATCTCTTCGTCAGCGCCGGCTTCGAGAACATCAACGGCGAGCTGCTCGAGGCGGCGCAGGTGTCGGGCTCGACGCCTGCCGGGGTGTTCTTCCGCGTGACGCTGCCATTGCTCCGCCCCTCGCTCATCTACGGCGGTGGCGTCGCGTTGCTGCTCGCGCTGGGACAGTTCACTGCGCCGCTGCTGCTGGGTGCGAACAACAACATCAACGTCCTGACTACCGAGATGTACCGCGCGACGCAACAGACACCGGCGCAGTACGACATAGCCGCCGCGCTCGGCTCGCCGCTCCTCGTGTTCGGCGTGATCGTCCTCGTGCTGAACAAGTACCTGTTGGGTGACGTGACGCGGTTCGTGACGCACGGCGGTAAGGCCTTCCGGCCGGTCACGCGCAGCTCGCCGCTCGCCGCGAGCTCGCTCATCCTCTATGGCCTCGTGGCGACGGTGCTCCCGATCGTCGGGCTCGCACTCGTCTCCCTGCAGCCGTTTTGGTCGGGAACCCTCCACCCGAGTCACTTCACCCTGGGCGCGTTCCGCTCGATCTTCCACGACGGCGCGATCCTGACGGGAATCCGCACGAGTCTGATCACGTCGGTGATCGCCGTCGCGATCACGCTCCCTCTCGGCTACCTGGCCGCCACCGCCCTGCGTAGCCGCGGACAGAACAAGGTGCTGCAGCCTGTCCTCGACGTCACCGTCGCTCTTCCGCTGAGCATTCCCGCGGTGATCTTCGGCGTCGGCTTCCTCTTCGCGTACACGCATGCACCCTTCGTCCTCTACGGCACGAAGTGGGTGCTGGTGCTCGTCTACATCACCCTCATGGTCCCGTTCGCCACGCGCATGCAACTCTCGGGTATGACCGCGCTCGGTAACGCCTATGTCGAGGCGTCACGGGTCTCGGGAGCAGGGCCGATCAGGACGCACCTGCGAATCCTCGCGCCGCTGATGCGCGGTACGTTCGCCGCCGCAGCCGCGCTGATGTTCATCCTGCTCGCCAACGAGTTCGCGGCGTCGTTGCTCGTGCGCGCGCCGACGCAGAACGTGATGGGCACGATCCTCTACAACTACTACGGGAACGGCCTGTACCCGCAGGTCGCGGCCACCGCGCTCGTCATGGTCGCCGTCACCGCAGGGGGCGTGCTCGTGGCCATGGCCGTCGGCGGCACCGACATCTTCAAGAAGCTGTGATGCAGGAGCTGCCGGGCAGGGTGGCGGTCGTCACCGGCGCCGCGAGCGGAATCGGCTACGCAATGTGCGAGGCGTTCGCGGCCGAGGGCATGCACATCGCGATGGCCGATGTCGACCCGGCAGGGCTCGACGCCGCGGCGACGCGGCTCGCCGCAGACACGAGCGCCGAGGTGCTCGCCGTTCCGACCGACGTCATGAAGTGGGACGAGGTGACCGCTCTCGAGGCGCGAGCCGTCGACCGCTTCGGCGCTGTGCACGTGCTGTGCAACAACGCCGGCGTCCAGCTCCCGGGCTTGACGTGGGAGTTCACGCGAGAGGAGTGGACGTGGGTGCTGGGCGTCAACCTCGGCGGTGTTGTGCACGGCATCGAGGCGTTCGTCCCGGGGATGGTCGAGCGGGGCGAGCAAGGACACATCGTCAACACGGCCTCGATCGGCGGCCTGGTCGCCTTCCCCGGCCTCGCGCCCTACACGGCGGCGAAGTACGCCGTCGTCGGCCTGTCCGAATGCCTCGAGCACGACCTCCGCGCGCAGGACGTGCCGATCGGCGTCTCGGTCCTCTGCCCCGGTCCCGTGCAGAGCGCGCTGCGCGAGAACAGCGCCGCGCTCCGCCCGGGCGGTGAGAAGGGCCGGGACGTCCCGCTCATCACGGCACCGCGCATCCCGGCGGCGGCTGTCGCGGCCATGGTGGTCGATGCGATCCGCCACGACCGCTTCTGGATCCTCACCCACCCCGGCTACGCCGAGACGATCCGGGCACGCTGCCGCGGGATCGTCGAGACCGACGACCTCGTCATCCCGGAGCTGCTGTGAAGCTCGCGCTCGAACCGGAGGAGCGCGAGCTGCGCGACGAGGTGCGCGAGTTCCTCGCCGAGCACTGCCCCGACCCGGCGGAGCTGCCGCACGCCCTCGACGAGCGGATGGCGTACCTCCGCCGCTGGCAGGCGCGCTGCTACGAGGCGGGCTACGTCGGCCGCGCGTGGCCGGCCGAGTTCGGCGGCGGCGGCCGACCGACGGTCGAGCAGATCGTCGTCGACCAGGAGATGGCGTCCGCGGGCGCGCCGGAGCGGGTCGCGATCGTCGGACTCGATGTGCTCGGGCCGGCGATCCTCGCGTTCGGGACCGACGAGCAGCGCAGCCGATACGTCACGCCGATCCTGTCCGCGGAGGAGCTCTGGAGCCAGGGTTTCTCCGAGCCGGAGGCGGGGTCGGACCTGGCCTCGCTCGGCACCCGCGCCGTCGAGACGGACGACGGCTACGTGATCAACGGACAGAAGACATGGGTCTCGTGGGGGCAGTTCTCCCGCTGGTGCGGCGTGCTCGCGCGCACCGATCCGGACGTGGCGAAGCACAAGGGCATCTCGCTGATGATCGTCGACGTCGAGTCGCCGGGGGTCGAGATGCGGCCGATGGAGCAGATCACCGGACACGCCGAGTTCTGCGAGCTGTTCCTCGACAACGTGCTGGTGCCAAAGGAGAACCTGCTCGGCCGGCCGGGCCAGGGCTGGGAGATCGCGATGCACGTCGTCGCGCACGAGCGCGGCACTGCGGCGCTGCCGCGGCAGGTGACACTGCGGACGTGGCTCGACAGGCTCGTGGCGGACGCCGCCGACCTACAGCGCGACGGAGCGCCGGTGCTCGCCGGCGAGGGTGCGCAGGCCGCGCTCGCCGGCGCGCTGATCCAGATCGAGGTGCTGCGCCATCACGCGACGCGAACCATGTCCTCGTTCCTGAACGGTGGCGCCGTCGGCCCGGAGAGCTCCGGCGTGAAGCTGCTGATGGCGCAGGCCGAGCAGACGCTCGGGCTGACGGCGCTCGACGTGCTCGGTGACGAGGCTGCCGGCGAGTTCTGGCACGAGCGCTATCTCTACTCCCGGGCTGCAAGCGTCTACGGGGGCGCACAGCAGATCCAGCGCGGCATCATCGCCGACCGCGTTCTCTCGCTTCCCAAGGAGTGACATGGACCTCGCGCTGACAGAGGAGCAGACATGGCTGCGCGAGGCAGTCGGGGAGATGCTCGCGCAGTCGGCGGGAGACGACGGGCTCGTACCGGCGGCGGCAGGCGACGCGCTGTGGGGCGAGCTCGTGGAGTTCGGCGCGCTCGAGGTGGGCGGGGACGAAGGGCTCGGCGCGGTCGAGCTTGCGCTGGTGTGCTGGAGCCTCGGCGGCCGGCTCGCCGCGGTTCCGTACGTCGACAGCGCCGCGCTCGCGTACGTCGCTCCCGGTCACGGCCGTGCGGCGCTCGGCCTGAGCGAGCCCGGCCGGAGTTTCGCGCCCGCCGAGCCGTCCGCGTCGCTGGACGGCGGGCGGGTCACCGGCGAGAAGAGCGCGGTCGATTTCGCCGCCGCCGTCGACGACATCGCCATCACGGCCTCCGGCCCCGACGGCCCCGTCCTCGTGCTCATTGCGCCCGGCGGCGACGGTGTCTCGGTCGAGCCGGAGGAGACGCTCGACCCGACCCTACAGCCGGCCCGCGTCATCGCCGACTCGGCGGCTGCGGAGCCGATCGCCTCCGAATCCGTGGCATCGCTCGCCGCCGTCGCCGGCGTGCTCGCCGCGGCGGAGTCCGTCGGCGCGGCCGCAGCCGTCCTCGACCTCGCGTGCGCGTACGCGGCGCAGCGCCGCCAGTTCGGACAAACGATCGGCAGCTTCCAGGCGATCCGGCACCTGCTCGCGGACATGTACGTGAAGGTGGAGAGCTCGTGGTCGAGTGTCCTCTATGCGGCAGCCGCGCTCGACGAGCGCGAGCCCGACTACCTGCGCACCGCGTCGATCGCGAAGGCGTACACGGGACGCGCGACACACGAAGTCGCGCACGGCGCGCTGCAGGTCTTCGGCGGGATCGCCTTCACCGCGGAGCATCCAGCGCACCGCTTCCTCCGCCGCATCGCCGTCCGCAGCGGCCAGTTCGGCACGCCGCGCGAGCACGAGCGCAGCCTCGGACAAAGCCTCGCCCAACGACTGGAGGTCCCGGCATGAGCGTAGGCTCGACGGAGCTCAGCAAAGAGCGCAGGTTCCGGCTTCGCCGGTGCCGGAGCGGGAAAGTCATGAGCGTAGGCTCGACGGAGCTCAGCAAAGAGCGCAGGTGCCGGCTTCGCCGGTGCCGGAGCGGGAAAGTCAGAGCGCAACCGAAGGTTGACCTATGAACGATGCGACGTTTCTCCCCGTCTACTTCGAGCGGCTCGACGCCGGCGAAGACGTCGTTCCGATGCTCGCCGCGGACTTCACGTTCGCGCTTCTGTGGGCGACGGGCGACGGGGCGCAGGAGTTCGCCGGCAGCTTCGACGAGTTCCGCGGCTACCTCGACCAGCGCGACCCCGACGGCCAGCTCCACCACATCGCCAGGTCGTTGCGTGACGGGAAGACGGAGGTCGCATCCGGCTGGACGACCCGCTACGGCGAGCCGCTCGCGACGTTCCTCTTCTCGGTCGAGCTGGACGACCAGGAGCGCGCCCGCCGACTGTTCGCCGCGCGGACGCTCTCGTTCGACGGCGTCCCGTTCTAGATATCTAGATCCGTACGAGCGTCTTGCCGGTGTTGTCGCCGCGCATCAGCCCGGCGAGCGCCTCCGGTGCGTGCTCGAGACCGTCGACGATCGTCTCTCGGCAGCGCAGCCGCCCTTCGCGGAGCCACGTCCCGACCTGACGCGTCATCTCCGGCAAGAGGTCGACGTTGCTGCTGCCGCGGAAGCCGCGGATGGTCAGGTTCTTCGAGACCGCCATGAACAGGTTGCTGGGACCCGGCGGCGGCTCATCCGCGTCGTACTCCGAGATCGTCCCGCAGATCGCGACGCGGCCCTCGTTCCGCAGCGCACCGAGCGCCGCCTGGAGGTGATCGCCTCCGACGTTGTCGAAGTAGACGTCGATGCCGTCCGGTGCCGCCTCGCGTAGAAGCTCCGGCAGCGGGCCCGACTTGTAGTTGAACGCGGCGTCGAGCCCAAGCTCGTCGAGCAGATGGGCGACCTTCTCGCGGGAGCCCGCGCTCCCGATGACGCGGTGTCCGCGGATCTTCGCCATCTGAGCGACGAGGCTTCCCACCGCGCCGGCGGCGGCGGAGACCCAGATGACGTCGCCGTCGCGGAGGCCGGCGATGCGAAAGAGGCCGGCGTACGCGGTGAGTCCGTTGCCACCGAGCACGCCGAGGTACGCCTGCGGCGGAGCGACGGCGAGGTCGAGCTTCGTCAGCGTCGCGAGGCCGCCGAGCGCCGGCAGCCCGGCTTCGACCACCGCGTAGTCGCGCCACCCAGCCGCGTGCCACACCGTGTCGCCCGGCTGGAATCCGTCGGCGTGGGACTCGACGATCTCGCCCACGGTGAAGATCCCGTCCATCGGCCCCTCGAGCGGGAACGCCGCGAAGTACCCCGCCGGTCCCTGCGCCCGCAGCCGCAGCCGCAGCGCGGCGTCGACGGAGGTCCAGGTGTTGCGCACGAGCACCTCCCCCGACCCGGGCTCGGCCACCTCGACGTCGACGATGCGGAAGTCGGACGGCCGCACCGCGCCGCGCGGATACGAGACCAGCTGAACCTCGCGTCCCGTCATGCGCGCAGGAGCGAGAGCACCTCGCGCCCGATCCGGTCGCTGTTCGCTTCTTCGAGGTCGACGCCGACGGCGCGCGTGCCGATGTAGACGCGCGCGATGCCGAGGTCGACGATCTCCTCGAGCCGCCCGGCGCAGTACTCCGGCGGGCCGGCGATCGCGAAACGGTCGATCAGCTCGTCCGCACCGGCCTCGCGCGGATAAAAGTCGATCTCGCCCGGCCGTCCGCCCTCGACGCGAGAGACGCCGCCGCGGGTCGAGCGGTACACGGCCTCCATCGTCTCGACCGCCTGCCGGTACTCGCCGTGATCGGCGGCTGCGACTCCGGCGGACGCGGTCGCTTCGAACCCGGAGAACCGCGCGTGCGTGACGACGAGTCCGCGAATCGCCTCGCGCGCACTCGTGTCACGGTCGTCCGCGACCGCGACCTGCACGTAGCACCCGAGTGCGAGCGAGTCGGGGTCGCGCCCGGCGGCGTGACAGGCGTCGCGCACGAACGTGATCGACTGCCGCAGGCGCTCGACGTCGGCACCGACCGAGAAACTGACACCGTCGGCGCAGCGGACTGCGACGTCGATCGTTCGCGGCCCCGTCGCCGCGACGTTCAGCGGCGGCTTCGCCGCACCGAGCGACGGGTCGATGTCGTCGAGCCGCGACATCGTCGAGACGACGCCGTCGATCTCGACATCCTCGCGGCGCAGAAAGCCCTGGAGCCGAAGCAGGTACTCCTCGAAACGCGCCACCGGCATCGGCTTCTGCTGGAGCACCTTCATGGCGCCGTCGCCGCGCCCGATCGAGAACGACGCGCGTCCGCCCGACACCCCCTGGAGCGTCGCCATCGCGTCGGCCGCGAGGAGCGGATGGCGCAGCGGCACCGCCACTGCGGTGCCGACCTTCAGCGTCGAGGTCGCCGCGGCCGCGAGCGCGAGGACGACGTACGGATCCGGGAGCAGGCCGTGCGCCTCGCCGACTGCGAGCCCGTCCCAGCCGCTCGCCTCGAACTCGCGCGCGAAGCGGGCGATGTCGGCGGACGGCACCGGCGTCGCGCCCATGCGCCAGAACTCAGCGGGCACTCGCGCCTCCCACCCGTGCCGCCTCGAGCTCGGCGATCAGCGCCGGGACGACCGTGAGCGCGTCGCCGACGATGCAGAGATCGGCGTGTTGGAAGATCGGGGCATCTCGGTCGGTATTGATCGCGACGATTCGCTGCGAGTCCTTCATCCCGACGACGTGCTGCGCGGCTCCGCTGATGCCGACGGCGATGTAGACGTCGGGCTTCACCGTCTTCCCGGTCTGCCCGATCTGCATCCGGAACGGCACCCAGCCGGCGTCGACGACGGGCCGCGTTGCCCCGACGGCGGCGTTGCCGAGCGCACGAGCGAGCTCGTCGAGCAGAGCGAAGCCTCCCGGCTCGCCGAGCCCGCGCCCGCCGGCGACGACGACGCTTGCCTGATCGAGCCCCGGCCCGTCGTCGGTTTCCCGATGACGCTCGCGCAGGCGCGTGCGCAGCCGCACGGCGGGGATGTCCACGTCCACGGAAACGACGGTCGCACTTCCGCCCGAGGGCAGCGCCTGGAAGGCGCCCGTGCGCGCGAGCACGAGTCGTGGCACCGGCCCCGTGAGCTCGACATCGACGGTTTTCGCGCCGGCGATCCCTCCGCGGAGGTTGCCGGGCCGTCCCGGCCACAGGCCGAGCGCCGTCGTCAGGCTGACGTGGTCTGGGCCGACGATGTCGTCCACGTTCGCGACCAGCGCCGATCCGAGCATCGCCTGGACGCGGCCCGCAACGTCGCGTGAGTCGTACGACGGGCCAAACAGGATCAGATCGGGCTCGTGCTCGCGGGCGAGCAGGCCGAGCGCATACGCGGCGGGCTCGGCGAGATGGTCCGCGTAGACGGCGTCGTCCGAGGTGAAGACCGTCGCAGCGCCGTGTGCGCCGAGGAGCTCCGCAGCCGCACCGGCACCCGGCCCGAGCGCCACGGCCGCGACGTCGGCGGTCAGCGACCGCGCCTTCGTCAGCAGCTCGAGCGCCGCGTGAGCGACCTCACCGTCCGGGCCGAGCTCGGCGTAGACCCAGATCGGGCCTGTCACAGGACACCTGCCTCCTCGAGGAGCTGCACGATCCGGCGGGGTGCATCGTCCTCCTCCACCAGCTCGCCTGCTAACCGCTCCGCGGCGATCGCGACGCCGGTCACGCGCTGTGTCGAAAGGACGTCGGCCGGTCGCAGGCCGAGCGCGGCAAGCGACAGCCGCTCGATCGGCTTCTTCTTCGCCTCGATCGTGTCCTTCAACGACGTGTGACGCGGCTCGGCGGCCGCCGCGGTCAGCGTCACCAGCGCCGGCAGCCGGCACTCGACGACGTCGTAGCCGAAGTCGGTCTGGCGTTCAACGACGATCCCGCCGCCGGCCGTCTCGAGCCGTCGCGCAAACGTCGCGGCGGGAAGGTCGAGGAGCTCCGCGAGCGCCATCGGCATCGTCCCGGTGGCGCCGTCCGTCGACTCGACCCCCGCAACGACGAGATCGAAGGGGCGGCGCCGGATCGCCGCCGCGAGCACCCTCGCCGTCGTCAGCGCGTCCGCACCTTCGAGCAGCGGGTCGACAACGAGCGTCGCCTCGTCCGCGCCGAGCGCCAGCGCCCGCTCGAGCGCACGAACCGCGCGCTCGGGCCCGACGGACAGAGCAGTCACGCTGCCGCCGTGCGCCGCAGCGAGACGGACCGCGGCTTCGACGCCGGGCTCGTCGCTCGGGTCGAGTCCGCCGTCGGCTTCCTCGCGGCGCAGGCGGAAGTCAGGACCGAGCTCGGGCGGCGACCCGGACGGGTTCGGGACGTACTTCGCGAGGACAACGACGTCCACGATCAGAACACGACCATGCCGGCGTTGCCGATTCGGCCCTCGTCGAACTGCCGCAGCGCAGTGTTGGCGTCGAGGACAGCGTGGCTCAAGCGTCGCGCAGCGGAGCAGTCGCCGACGGCGACGAGCGCAGGAACCTCGCCGTCGAGCTCACGCAGAAGCGTGCTGTCGGGGTGCAGTCGTGTCCTCACCACGAGCAGCTCGGCCTCGAGCTCCGACGGCTCGCCGGTGATCGCGTCTGCGAGGGAGACCGTCGAGCCTCGCGTCGACGTGACGGTCGTCAGCGGTGCGGTAGCGCACGCCGTTGCTCCCGAGGCGGCCGAGAACGCCGGCGACGCTCTCGTGTGGAATCGCCAGCGCGATCCCCCGCGCCGGCGTGAGCAGCTCGACCGCCGCGCCGCGCTCGGCGAGGTACTCCGCCGCACTGATGCCGTGCCAGAAGCCGGAGCCGTCGTCGAGCACGGCCGCGCTCGCCGGGATCTCGCTCACTGCACCGCCGAGCAGCTCCCACACTGTGACGACGCGCGCGCCGGCGTCGAACGGGAACTCGGGCGGCAGGGCCGTCGCACCGGTTGCGGCGACGACGAGGTCGGGCTCGTCGGCGAGCACCCGGTCGCGGGTTGCGAGCGTCCCGAGCCGGACGTCGACGCCCAGCCGTGTGAGCTCCCGCTCGGCATAGAAGACGAAGTCGAGCAGCTCCTCACGGGTTGGGCCGGCTGCGGCGATCCTCAGCTGCCCGCCGGTGACGTCGTCCTGCTCGTACAGGACGACCTCGTGGCCGGACTCCGCCGCGACACGCGCGGCCTCGAGTCCGCCCGGACCGGCGCCCGCGACGACCACCCGCTTCGCCGTTGCAGCCCGTCGCGGCGGCCCCCATTCGCTTTCCCGTCCGGCGCGCGCGTTGACGGCGCAGCCGACGAGCCCGTGCGCGGCGCGGCAGTCCTGCACGATGCCGATGCACGGACGAATCTCCGCCGTGCGGCCCTCACGGGCCTTTGCCACCCAGTCGGAGTCGGCGATCACACCGCGACCGATCGCGACGAAGTCGACCTGGCCCGACGCGACGGCCCGCTCCGCGAGCTCCGGGAAGCGGATACGGCCCGCCGCCATCACGGGCACGTCAACGTCCTGCTTCACGGAGGCGGCCCAGTCGAGGGTGAAGCCCTCGGCGTAGGTCGCGTCCTTGACGTACGACCCGCGCATCCCCGCGGTGAGCGAGATGTAGTCGACCGGAGCCGTGTCCTGGATCGCGTAGACGATCTCGCGCGTGTCGTCGATGGTCAGGCCGTCGGGCGTCTCCTCCTCGGCGCTCAGGCGAATGCCGATCGGATAGCCGGAGCCGCAGCGATCGCGCATCGCTTCGACGATCTCGCGCAGCAGGCGTGTCCGTCCGTCGAGGGTGTCGCCCCGGTAGGCGTCGGCGCGACGGTTCGACGCCGGCGAGAGGAACTGCGCGACGAGGTAACCGTGACCGGCGGAGATCTCGACCCCGTCGTACCCAGCCGCCTGAAAGTTCGCGGCCGACGTGGCAAAGGCGTCCACGATCATCCGCACCTCGGTGACGCTCATCTCGTGCGGTGGGCTGGGGTCGCGCGGCGAGGCGACCGCCGACGGTGCCATGGGAACAGCGTTCGTCAGTCCGCCTGGCGACTCGCGGCCGAGGTGGACGAGCTGCCCGAAGATGCGCGCGCCGTGGCGCTGCACCGCATCGACCCGCGCGCGCAGCGCGTCGATGCCGTCTTCGTCCCAGGCCTCGACGATGATCCGGACCGGGAACAGCGACGTCGGATGAACGACGGCCGCGCCGGTGACGATCAGCCCTACGCCGGCACGCGCCCGCTCCTCCTGAAACGCCACATCGCGCGCGCTCAGGTGTCCGTTCTCGACGAGGCCGGTGCCCATCGGCGGCTGCACGATCCGGTTGCGGATCGCGAGGCCGCCGATCTCGCCCGGGGAGAAGAGAGTCGGGTAGGCGCTCACAGCGCCGTCGCGCCGCCGTCGGCGACGAGGAGTGACGCCGTGAAGAAGCTCGACTCGTCCGAGAAGAGGAAGCACGCCGCCGCCGCGATCTCCTCCGGCTCGGCGAGGCGCGCCTGGATCGACTGCGGCACGGTCCCCTCCGAGTACACCGGCCGCGTCATCGGCGTGCGCACGCTCCCGGGTGCGATCGCGTTCACGCGTACGTTGTCGGCGCCGGCCTCGAGCGCGAACTGGCGGGAGAACGCGATGATGCCGCCCTTCGCGGCGGCGTAGCCGGCGAGGTGCGGACGCGCGAGCAGCGCCGCCGTCGATGCGAGGTTGACGATCGAGCCGCCACCCGCCGCGCGCAGCTGCGGCAACGTCTCCCGGCAGACGAGAAACGTCCCGGTCAGGTGCACTGCGAGCATCCGATTCCAGTCCGCGAGAGTGAGTTCCTCGATCGGGGCGAACTGGACGATGCCGGCCGCGTTCAGGACGCAGTCGATCCGGCCGAGCCGTTCGCGTGCCTCTTGCACCGCGGCCCGCACCGAGGGCTCGTCGGCCACGTCGCAGGCGATCCCTACCGATCCGCCGAGCTCCGCGGCCACCACTTCCGCCCGGCTGCCGTCCAGGTCGACGACCGCGACCCGCCCGCCCTCGGCCGCGAACTGACGGGCGGTCGCCGCGGCGATGCCCGAGCCGGCCCCGGTGGCGAGCAGGACCTTGCCATGGAAGCGGGTCGACAACGTCACCTGAATTGAATTAATATCAGGAACTGCTTGAACGGGTCAACGCCCGCCGGTACAGGCCATACAATCCAGATCCTTATGTCACGTCACTAGATGACGTGGCGCCGAGACGAGAGGCGGAAGACGGTGACTGCGAGCACAAGCCCGACGGACACGACCCTGAGCCCGGGCGGCGTCGAGGTGTTCGTGCGGCAGCGCGGCGCGGGACGGCCCCTCCTCCTGATCAACGGCCTCGGCGCCAGCGTCGACCTGCTGGTGACGCTCGAGGAGCGGCTGGCAACCGTCGCGCACACGATCGCCGTCGAGCTCCCGGGCGCGGGCCGCTCGCCGACTCCGAGACGCCCGCTGTCGATCTCGGCGATGGCGAAGCTGCTCACCGAACTACTGGACGGGCTCGGACACAAGCAGGCCGACGTCCTCGGCTTCTCGCTCGGCGGGATCGTCGCGCAGCAGCTCGCGCACGACGCGCCCGACCGCGTTCGCCGTCTGGCTCTCGCGAGCACCGCCTGCGGCTGGGGCAGCCTCCCGGGAACGGCCGAGGCACTGGCGCTGATCTCGATGCCGATCCGGTACCACTCGCGCTCGCTGTACGAGCGGACGACACCGCTCGCCAGCCCTGCTGACCGTGACCTGCTGCGGCGCGTGCCGGGGCTCGCCGAGGCCCGACTCCGCCATCCGCCGTCGCTCCTCGGCTACACGTACCAGCTCACGGCGGGCGCCTTCTGGTCGAGCCTCCCCTGGCTCTCGTCGGTTCGGGCTCCCACGCTCGTGCTGACCGGCGACGGCGACCGCCTGATTCAGCCGGCCAACGGCCTCCAGCTCGCCCGACTCCTCCCTGAGAGCCGGCTCCACGTTCTCGCCGGCGAGGGGCACCTCTACGTGTGCGATCCCGAGAGCCGCGCGCTGCAGCTGCTGACGGACTTCTTCTCCAGTCGGACGCTCACCCGCTGCGGCGCGTGGACCTCGGGAACCGTCGTCGCCGACGACGAGACGGTCGAGGCTGCCTTCAACGCCTCCGGCGGCGCCCAGCCGCACCGCGCGCTGAGCGACGCGTATCGCCGCTACGTTCAGCATTCGGCGACCAACGGCTCCTAGCTTGCTTTACCTGCCATCTGCGTGGTATAGTACGCAGGACCGGCAACCGACTGGAAGGAGCTCCACATGCCGACCGCAACCGACTATACGCAGACCGCTCAGGAGCAGGCCCTGAAGACGGTCAAGCAGGGCCAGCAGGTGATCGTCGAGGCGATCCGGGCCTGGGCGAACGCCGTCGAGAAGGCGATTCCCGAGACGCCTGCCATCCCCTACGCCGACGAGCTGCCCAAGCCGCAGGAGATCATCAAGACGAGCTTCGGATTCGCGGAGCAGCTGCTGAAGGCGCAGAAGGAGTTCGCCGAGAGCGTGCTCGACGCCGCCTCCCCGGTGCTCGGCAAGCCGTCCACGACGACGAAGGCGTAGGTCCCGCTGACCGATCCCTGGAAGCAACAGGTCGAGGCGTTCGGCCAGTACATCCACGCACAACGCAAGCTCGCGAGGCTTTCGCTCCGCGAGCTTGCTGCGCGGACCGAGATCTCGAACGCCTATCTGAGCCAGCTCGAGCGCGGACTGCACGCGCCGTCGGTCCGCGTGCTCAAGTCACTCGCGGACGCGTTCAACCTCTCGGCGGAGACGCTGCTCGAGCAGACCGGCCTCCTGGACGAGCCGGCGTCGGAGGTCGCGGAGACGGAGGCCGCGATCAGGGCGGACCCGCGGCTGACGGCGGCCCAGAAGGAGGCCATGCTCGGCGTCTACCGGAGCTTCACGACCGAGCCCGGGAACTGAGATCATCCGCGCAACGACCCAATCGAGAGGAGCGCGACATGAGCGACAGCGTCTACCGCGTCACCGAGGTGATCGGAACGAGCTCGGACTCCTGGGAGGCAGCCGCACGGAACGCCGTCGAGACGGCGGCCAAGTCGATCCGCGATCTCCGCGTGGCCGAGGCGACACGGTTCGATGTCACGATCGAGGACGGAAAGATCGCGGACTACCGCGTCCGCCTCGGCATCTCGTTCAAGTACGAGGCGGGCGACTGACCACGGCGATCGTGACCGGCGTCGGCGCGGGCTCGCGCGATCGGTCTGCGCGCGACGTTCGCTCGGCAAGTCGTCGTGACGGGCACGTCGTCGAGCTGACCAGCCTCATTCGGCGCTAGGCCCCGAGGCTCAGACCGAACCCTGAGACGGGTCTTGGGGACAGGTCTAGGGCGTCCCAGCGCCGCTCCTTGATCGAGACGGTGTAGGCGAGCCCTGGGTTGCGCCAAAAGCGGGTGTTTTGTCCGGTAAGAGGCGCAAAAGGAGTTCAACAGTCCGGCAGACGACGTTCTTGACTCCAGGAACAGTCATTAGCGATCGTTCGGCCCGGACGGGAGGCCGCCCGGCAGAGGACGGCTCCCTCTTCATCGTGCACGAGCGAACGCGGGACACCGCGCTGACCGGGCGAGATCACGATCCGCCCACGCGAAGGTGCCGGCCCACTCGAAGGCGACATGCCTTTCGGTGACAACCTCTGGTACAGCTCGGTTCCGCGCGGGCTGCTCGAGAATGCGGTCCTGACTCGTAGCCGTGGACGTCGCGTAGCGCGCACGCTCTCCCGCGGCGAACTCGAAGACTGGATCGACACACTCACTACCCAGCGAGGCCCCGACGGCATAAACAACCTGCGCGACCAAGCACGCAAGCTCGCACCGCAACTCGGACTCGAAGAGCAGTTTCAGCTGATCGATAGGTTGATCGGAAGCGCGCTTGGCACGCGGCAGGCGCGTGGGAGCTCGCCACGACTCCGAGCGCTCCAACGAGGTAAGGCCTACGACGCTGACCGCTCGCGCTCTTCGAACTCCTCAAGCAAGAGCTGGAACAGCGGTCCCCGATCGTGCGACCCGTTGTCGATCCCGGAGCGCAGCGTTACCGCTTCCTTCCTTTCTTTGAGGCCTACTTCTCCAACTACATCGAGGGGACGCGCTTCACCGTCGACGAGGCGGTCGAGATCGCGCTACACGAGCGCATACCAGCCAACCGGCCCGAAGACGCTCACGACGTCCTCGGTACCTATCGCATCGTCTCCGATCCGGTCGAGATGGCGCGGGTTGCGCGGACCTTCGATGAGTACCTCGAACTACTTCGGCGCCGTCACAGCGTCGTGCTCGACGGCCGGCCTAACCGGCGACCTGGACAATTCAAAGAGCAACGGAACGAAGCCGGCGGCCTGCTCTTCGTCGAGCCGACCCTCGTCACCGGCACGCTCGCGGCTGGATTCGAACTCTCCCGCACGCTGACGTCGGCGTTCGCCCGCGCCGCCTTCCAGATGTTCGTCGTCTCCGAAGTCCACCCGTTCGATGATGGCAACGGGCGGATCGCCCGAATCATGATGAACGCGGAACTGGTGTCCGCAGGCGAACACCGGATCATCATCCCGAGCCTCTACCGCAACAACTACATGATGGGCCTACGGGGGATGAGCTCAAACCAGCACTCCGCCGGCCTCATTGCATCGCTCGACTTCGCGCAGCGCTACACGGCATCCATCGACTACTCCGACCTCGAACGGGCGCGAGCAGAGTTCACAGCTACCAACGCGTTCCGAGAATCAGAAGAGGAAGCCGCGGGCGTAGTCCGCCTCCAACTCCCAACCTAACGCGCGGTCAGATAGCTGTCGTCGTAAAGCCCACAGCGCAACTCATGTCCGCGCTCAGCGCGCTCGCCGACCTTCACTAGGTCGGCGTCAACTCGGGCTGGGTCAGAAGCTGTCGATCCAGCGTTCGAGGTGGCGGCCCTGGCGGGTGAGGATGTCGGGGTCGCGGAAGGTGTTGGCGAGCAACGCAGCGCCTTGGATGCCTGCGAAGAGTGCGACGGCGAGGTCGCGGGCGTCGCGTCTGCCGAGCTGCCGGAATTGCCCCTCGGCCCAGTCGATGATGCGGGCCATGACGGCGGCGGCATCGCGTTCGGCGTCGCCGCCGAGCTTGTCGAGCTCGGCACAGAGGGTTCCCATCGGGCAGCCGTGGCGGGCGACCTCGTCGCGCATGTCGCCCCAGTTACGCACGAGCGCCTTCAGTCGAGCTTGCGGTGTGCGGTGGCGCTCGAACGACGCGACCAGCGCGCCGGCCTGTTCCTGGTAGCCCTCGAGGACGGCGCGAACGAGCTCGTCCTTGGTCTTGAAGTAGTAGTAGACGTTGCCGAGTGGGACGTCTCCGCGCTCGGCTACCTCGGCGAGCGTCGTGCGGTGCACTCCCTGCTCGTGGATCAGAGCTCTCGCGCTCTCGACGAGCCGTTCGCGCTTGCCGGGCGTTGCCGCCGTTCCCGCTGAGTTAGTCATCTTGCTCATGAGGATAGCCGCTTCAGGTAGTGTCTCCGCGAGTTAGTCGTTTAACTAACTGACTCCTTTCTCTAACCGAGACGAAAGGCTGGCCGAATGAGCATCGACACCCCGTCCGCCCTCAAGACCCGCCGCGGCGCCCTGATCCTCGCGTTCCTCCTGCTCGTGCAGTTCCTCGACTTCCTCGACGTCTCGATCGTGAACGTCGCGCTGCCCTCGATCCGCCACGACCTGCACTTCTCGCAGCAGAGCCTGCAGTGGGTCATCAGCGGTTACGTGCTCACCTACGGCGGCTTCCTGCTGCTCGGTGGGCGACTGGCCGACCTCCTCGGACGCCGAGGCGTCCTCCTGTCCGGTCTCGGGCTCTTCGGTGCGGCCTCGCTTGTGGGCGGCCTCTCGCACGCAGAGGGTCTGCTGATCGCAGCCAGGCTTGCGCAGGGGATCGGCGCAGCGCTGATGTCACCGGCGGCGCTCTCAACGCTGATGACGACGTTCACGAACCCGCGCGACCGCAACGTCGCGCTCGGCGCCTGGGCCGCGATCCCCGGATTCTCAGGCGCTTTCGGGGTCATCCTCAGCGGCGTCCTCACGGAAGGGCCCGGCTGGCGCTGGATCTTCTACATCAACGTCCCGCTCGTCGCCCTCGCCGGCATCGGCGCCGTCGCGCTCGTCGGGTCGGAGCGTCCGCAGCGGAACGCGTCGTTCGACCTGGCCGGCGCCGTGCTCGCCACCAGCGGGATGCTTCTGGCTATCTACACGCTGGTCCGCGCGCCCGACGAGGGCTGGGGCGCAGCCCGTACGATCGCCGGGCTCGGGGCTGCGGCCGCAATCCTCGTCGCCTTCGTCGTCAACGAGCAGCGCGCGAAGAATCCGCTCGTGCCCTTCTCCATCTTCCGGATCAAGGGCCTAGCCGCGGCCAACCTGACCCAGGTGATCTCGTTCAGCGGCCTCTACTCGACGTTCTTCTTCCTGAGCCTGTACATGCAGAACGTCCTCGACTACTCGCCGCTCCAGACGGGACTCGCCTATCTGCCTGTGACGGGCGGCTTCATGCTCTCGGTCGGGATCGTCGCCCAGCTGTTGCCGCGGATCGGAACGAAGCCGGTCATCGTCGGCGGCGCCGTGATCGCCGCGGGCGGCATCTACTTCCTCTCCCACGTGTCGGAGCACGGGACGTTCGCGGGCAACCTGCTCCCCGGCATCGTGCTCCTCGCGCTCGGTCTTGGCGGCGTGTTCGGAGGCGTCACGACTGCCGCGACCGAGGGCGTCCCTGCAGACAAGGCCGGCATCGCGTCCGGGCTGCTGAACGCGTCGATGCAGTTCGGCGGCGCGCTCGGACTGGCCGTGCTCTCCGCCGTGGCGACCGAACGCAGCCGCGGCGTGCTCAACACCGGCGGCACCCTTCCACACGCGCTGACCGAGGGCTTCCAGCGCGCCTTCCTGATCGGCACCGGCTTCGTGCTCGCGGCAGCCGCCATCGCAATGGTCGGTGCGAACACCCGCGCCGGCGAGCACGCCGCACGGCTCGAGCTGATGGAGGCCGCCGCGGAGGAGGCGTAGCCCGGACATCCCACGTCCCGTAATTGCAGAGGAGACAGATCACAATGCACATCACACGAAACAGCCTCGAGACCGTTCGCGGTCCTTCCGACCGATCGACCGGCGACGTCTATATCGACACGATCGCCGACCGTCCGGGCCCCTCGGGCATCCAAGCCGCCGTCGTCCACTTCACCCCCAGCTCACGCACCACCTGGCATACACACCCGCACGGGCAGACGATCTGGGTCACCGAGGGCGTCGGCCTCTGCCAGCGCGACGGCGGTCCGGTCGAGGTAATCCGGGCCGGCGACCGCGTCTGGTTCGAGCCGGACGAAAACCACTGGCACGGTGCCACCCCGACCCGGTTCATGGCGCACATCGCCATCCAGCAGGCCGACGAAGAAGGGAACGCGGTCGTCTTCGGGGAGCGTGTCAGCGACGAACAGTACGGCCAGGCGCCGGAGATCACGGAAGAGGAAGAGAAGGAGTCCAGATGAGATACCTGATGCAGGTCCGGTTCAACGGCGCTGATGCCGTGATCCGCGAGCTCCCTACCGATGAGCAAGTGAAGATCACCGCCGAGTTCCAGGCGATCCGAGGGCTTCCCGGCGTGCTCGACGGAAACCAGCTCGAGGTTGCGGCAACTGCAAAGACCGTCCGCGTGAGCGACGGCGAAACGATCGTGAGCGACGGGACCAGCGTCGCCGACGGTGCCGAGCTCAACGGCTACTACATCTACGACGCGCCGGATCTCGACGCCGCGATCGCGTTCGCCTCACGCATCCCCGTCGCCCGCATGGGCGGCACGGTCGAACTACGCGCGATGGTGGAGCGCTGACGATGGCCGACTTCCCACGGCCGACCGAAGGCATCGCGCTCACGCACTTCATCGTCAGCTCCGACGTCAGCCGGTCTCGCCGCTTCTACGCCGACATCCTGGGCGGAGAGGTAGTCCTCGACGGGGAACCCACGATCGTCGCCCTGGCAAACGGCTGGATCATCATCAACGTCGGCGGTTCACCAACCGATGACAAGCCGACGGTGACGCTCGAGCCGCCGCGTGACCCGGATCGCGTCAGCGCATTCCTGAACATCCGCGTCGCAGACATCCACAGCGTCTACGAACAGTGGCAAGCACGCGGCGCCGAATTCCTGACTCCACCGACAGACCGGGGCGTCGAGCTGCGCTGCTACATGCGAGACCCGGACGGCCACCTCATCGAGGTTGGACAGACAACCGGGACCCCGGGCTCTACGCCAGCCTGAGGCACAAGGGTGCGGCGTAGCAGGCGGCCGCCCACCGTCGCAAGCCACCTGCCACGCCACACCTCGTGCGTGTTCGACGAGCGGTTGCTCACGGAAATCTCGGAGATCTGCGATTCCTACGCCAGAGAGGTCAGTTTCGCCGCCGGGCGGTGTCTGAAGTGTCGGAAGAACTCTTCGACTGGGAGTTCCTCACACGCGGTGGACGGACTTCGCGGTGAGCCTCGTACGGCATCCTCTGGAATGACCGTCTCTCTGCACCGTCAGAGATTCATCGCGTCGACTCGGGCGGCAGGATTTCGCTAAGGCGCTAATTGGCGCGCGTCCCGCGCATCTCCTGATCGAGCGTCCAGGTCGAGCCGCCGTCGGTCGAGCTCTCGCCTTGCCAGAGGAAGCCGTTGTCGATCATCTCGGAGAACGTCCAGCGTTGTCGTGAGATGCCGTCGAGGGCTGCGCCCTCTTGCACAATTCGATCGCCTTCGTCTCGAGCGAGGAGGGCGACGAACTCTCGTCCCGCGGGCATCATCCAGACGACTCGCCAGGCATCGGCGTCTGGGTCGTAACACCTGATTGACGTTCCTCGTGCTTCGCTGCCCGCGCCCTCGGCAAAGAGGACGTCCTGCACTCCCCAACCGCCGAGGATCCAACTGAAATGCCATTCACCCCTACCCTCGCGCGGGTCGTCACCGTCTGAATACCGACGTGCCGCGATCTCCCACGAGCCGATCAGCGGCACGTACGGGCAAGACGGGGCATCGCCGCTGCGAACGTTCGGCTCAAGCAGGCTCAGAGCATTCATCGGTGGCCGCTCGGTTGTCCCACCCCGACGACGATAGGCGACGCAAGCCCGGCCGGCTGTCACGTTCGTGCACTCGGTTCGCTCGAGGAAAGAGACCCGAAAAGCCCTCGCAGCTCGGCGAGCTTGCGCTTGGTGAGGATCTCTCGGGCCTGGGCAGGCGTCATCCCCAGCGTGCGGTGAAAACGCGCAGTGAAGTGACTGTGATGGGAGAAGCCCAGCTCAATCGCCAGGGCTGCGAGGTTGCGCTCGCCATCGGCAAGTCGTTCCACCGCCTGCGCCAAGCGCAGGCGCAGCACGTAGCGCGAAATCGTCTCGCCCGTCGATACCCGAAACTGGCGGGCGAGGTGGAACGGGGAGCATCCCAGTGAGCTGCCGAGAGTGCTCAGATCCCAGCGGGAGCCCGGGGAGCTCGCGAGCATCGCCCGCGCGTGCTCGACGCGCAGGCGCTGCCCCGGCCCAAGCCGCGCCCCCATGCTGGATCGCTGCTTGAATGCGCGCGCCAGTAATCCGAGCAGGAACACGCTGGCATCCTCGAGGTCAAGCTGTTCCGCCGACGCGTCGCGCAACGCTCGCGTGACGAGACACAACGCCAAGTGATCGCGTGGCGCGAGGTTGCCGATCCGACCGGCGGTTCCGCCGGTGATCTGCTCGAGCACGTCAAGAGGAGGAATGAGAACGGTGCACTCATCGCCACCGCAGGTCGGATGGCTGACGCGATACTCCTCGTCGAGGCCGAGGACCAGGGCGGCATTCGTGTCGGCGACGACCTGCTCGCCTCCTCTGTCGACGACGAAAACACCACGCCGGGGCAGCACAATCTGCGGCTTGGTCGTGAATTCGCTCCCGGCGAAGCTGGATCGCTCGACATGGCACAAAACGTCCCAGAGCTGTGTGAGCGGGCTGTCGAGGAGACGGAACGACTCTCGTTTGTGCGTGGACATATCCAGGGTGCCTCGGGGCGCTGCCACGCTGTGCGTTTATCAGCTCCGCTCCGCCGACAACCGTTAGGCGGTCGCGTCACACATGACCAGCCTTCGTAACGAGCCGCCACATTCGCCTTTGCCGCCCGACTCTACTGGGCGACCGTAACGAGGGGGCGACGTCGCCTATCCTGGCGTCTCGATGGAAGAGCCGAAGGCGCTTCAAGCCCTTCGAGCGACGCCGCTCTACCGGTGGACAACTCGCGGAAACTTCGATGCTCTGAAAGCGACAACGCTCACGTGTTTGCCGATGATCTGGAGCGCGTCACGACCATGGAGCAGTAGGCACGAGCGCCGAGCACGCAGGTCGCGTCATACTCGGCGCGTGTCGACCGACCGACGCATTCTCGTGACCGGCGCGACGGGGAAGGTCGGGCAGGCGTTTCTCCGCAGGGTGCTCGCGGCGACCGACGGGCTGCTCGCCGAGGTCACTCTGCGCGCGCTCTGCCACAACCGCGTGCTCGACCCGGCGCCGCGGCTCGAGGTCCTGCGCGGTTCGATCGCTGATCGCGCGACGATCGACGAAGCGATGGCCGACGTGACGCACGTCCTCCACCTCGCGACGACGAAGGAGACCCCGGAAACGGTCATGGACGTCGCAGTCAAAGGTCTCTTCTTGCTCCAGGAGTCGTGCCGGACAAGCCCGACGTTCGAGCAGCTGATCCTCGTCGGAGGCGACGCCGCGGTCGGCCATTTCTTCTACCCACGCGACCGGCCGCTCACCGAAGCCGACCCGCATGCGGCGTATCCGGGTTGCTACGCGCTCTCGAAGGTGCTCGAGGAGGTGATAGTCGAGCAGTACGGCATCCAGTACGACCTGAACGTCTGCTGCCTGCGCGCGCCGTGGATCATGGAGAAGGACGATTTCCGTTTTCAGCTGTCCTTCGGCGATGACGTCTTCGGCGGTCCGCGCTGGCGGGACCTAGTTCCCGTCGCGGAGGCCGATGCGTATGTCGCGAACGGCACGGTTCCCGTCATGCTCGATCCGGAGGGTCGGCCGGTAAAGCGCAACTTCGTGCACGTCGAGGATCTCGTCGATGCGATCGCCGCCGCGCTTGGCAACCCGGCCGCGCGGCGTGAGACGTTCAACGTCTGCATGGACGAGCCGGTCGACTACGGAGAGCTCGGCGCCTACCTCACCGCAACGCGTGGTCTCCCTACCGTTGCGATCGGCACGCCGTACCACTCGGTGTGGCTCGACAACACGAAGGCGAAACTTCGCCTCGGCTGGCGCCCGCGGTACGACCTGGTACGGATGGTCGAGGAGGCGTGGGGATACGAGCGTGCTCCGGACGACCCGCGGATCGTTTGGTATCCGGGGTAGCCGCCGACGTCCTACTCTTCCGCGAGCTTTGGTGACCCCTTAGCGAACAGGGAGCTAGCCGTAGATTGCTGTGTCGGGTTGGCGCGGCCGTACCGGCACTGAGAGGATCGCGTCGTGGCTGTAGCGCTCGATCGTCGCCTCGTTGCCGTGATGTTCACGGACATGGCCGGGTACACCGCGTTGTTGCAGGCCGACGAGCGCCTCGCGCTCGACCGGCGAGAGCGGTACTGGGACGCGCTCGAACGTCATCACGAGGCGTTCGGAGGGACGATCGTGCAACGGCTCGGGGACGGAAGCATGAGCATGTTCCCGAGCTCGCTCGCCGCGGTCCAGGCAGCGGTGGCTGTTCAGCAGGAGCTGGCGTCGCAGGACGTGCTGGTTCGGATCGGCGTGCACAGCGGTGAGGTGGTCGTCGAACCGGAGCGGTTGACGGGCGATGCCGTCAACGTCGCTGCGCGAATCGAGTCGTTCGCGGTCCCGGGCGGCGTCCTGCTGTCGGACGCGGCGTACGAGCAGATCAAGAACCGGAGCGATGTCGTCGCACTGCCGTTGGGGCGGTTCAGGCTCAAGAATGTCGGGCGCCCCTTCGAACTGTTTGCCGTGTCCGCCGACGGCCTGGTGGTGCCCGACGCGAGCGCGCTCGAGGGGAAGGGCGAGCGCTTCGCGAGCCTGCCGAGCAGTCTCCCCACTCCGGCGATGCCGCTCGTCGGGCGCACCGACGAGCTCGCCGCGCTCACCGATCTCGTGCGAACGCAGCGGGTGGTCACGATCACCGGTCCCGGCGGGGTCGGAAAGACACGCGTGCTGATCGAGCTGGGACGCCTGCTCGCAGCAGAGTTCCCGGACGCTCTCGCGTTCATCACGCTTGCAGACGTCTCCGAGCCTGCGGCGTTCCTCCCGACGGTCGCGACCGCACTCGACGTCAAGGAGGCGGAGGAACGGACGCTCCTCGACGGCATCGTCTCCCTGCTCGGCGACCGGCCCACCCTGCTACTTCTGGACAACTTCGAGCAGATCGTCGCTGTCGCGCCCGAGGTGGCGACGCTGACCGACCGCTGCCCGATGGTGCGAATCGTCGTGACGAGCCGTGCGCCGTTGAGGCTCGCGGCCGAACACGAATTTTCCCTGGGGCCGCTCGCGCTGCCTTCCGGCTCGGAAGGAGTCTCGCCTGAGTCGGTCGCTGCATCACCCGCCGTCGCGCTGTTCCTGCAGCGCGCGAGATCGGCCCGGGCGTCGTTCGACGTGACGGCCGACAACGCCGCGGCGATCGCAGCCATCTGCCGCAGGCTCGACGGGCTGCCGCTCGCCCTCGAGCTCGCCGCCGCTCGTTCACGGCTGTTGTCACCCGACGCGCTCCTCGAGCGCCTCGACCACGCTCTCGACGTCCTCACGTCAGCGAATCGCGACAGCCCGGGTCGGCAGCAGACGCTCCGGGCGACGATCGACTGGAGCCATTCGCTGCTGACGGGGCTGGAGCAGCGGCTCTTCCGACGCATGGCCTTCTTCGCAGGCGGATGTGCGTTCGGAGATGCCGAGGCCGTCTGCGCCGACGCGGAGACGCATTCACTCGATGGGCTCGAGTCGCTCGTGGACAAGGCGCTCGTGCAGGTCGAGGCACAAGACCGGCTTCGGATGCTGGAGACGATTCGCGAATATGCGAGAGAACGACTCGAGGCTGCCGGGGAGTCCGACCAGATCGCGATGAGACACGCTCATCGGTACGCGGCCCTCGCTCGCGAGGTCCGAGACGGCATCGAGGGCACGACCCAGCAGGCGTCGATCGAGCAAGCCGCCGCGGACGAGGCCAATCTCGAAGCCGCTCTCGGCAAGCTTCTCGACGCCGCGCGCGCAGGCGACGCCGACGCCCTCGAGGCCGGCCTCCAGCTTTGCGGCGACCTCTGGATGTACTGGCACATCCGAGGAAAGCACCTGACGGCGCGCGACTACACCGGCCGCTTTCTCCAAGCCGATGCGACGAGCGTCGCCACACGCGGTCGCGTGGGTGCACTGATCACGGCGGGGGTCGCGTCCTGGACACTCGGGGCGTATGAGCAGGCGGACGAACAGTGGGCAGAGGCGTCTCAGGGGGCAGCAGGGCTCGACCTCGCACGGGAGGTCTGCATTGCCGCGACCTGCCGCGCGATCGGTCTGCTTGGATCCGACCTCGAGGAAGCGTCGAAGTGTGCGCGCGAAGGCGCCGAGGCGAGCCGCGCGATCGGCTTCGACTGGGCTGAGGCCCTCGCCTCGAGCTTCGACGGAATCGTCGACGCGCTGCAGGGAGACACCGAGACCGCAGCGGAGAAGTCCGAGCACGCACTTGCGATTCAGCGGAGGGTCGGCGACCACGAAGGAGCCGGCGTCTCCCTGAGTACGCTCGCCCAACTCGCGGCGGGCCGTGACGACCTCGTCGACGCGCTCGATCTGTACGGTCAGGCGCTCGCAGCCTTCGAAGCGATCGGAGATCGCGCAGAGGAAGCGCGCATCCTGTCGGAAATGGCGTGGACGCAGCTCGGGCTCGAAGACGCCGCAGCCGCACGGCGGTACTTCTTCGAGTCCGTTCGGGCATACACCGAGCTCGCGAGCATCCGTGGAGTCGGCCTCTCGCTGATCGGCCTCGCGGCCGCCGCCGCAGTCGACCAGCGGCCCGATGCGGCGGTACGCATCGCGGCAGCGGCCGAGATCTATGCCGGCGAAGAGGGCATCGTCAACGTCTACGGCGACAATCCGGTCGGGCGCGAGCTCATCGACCGCGCGCGCGCCTCGCTGGCCGCGGAGGATGTCCTCCGCGCGACCGAGGCCGGCCGACGGCTCACCATTGCCGAGACGCTCGAGCTGGCTCGGCCCGTCAACTAGCGGAACTCCTCGCCCGCCTCCCACGCGCGCTCGAAGGCGAGCTTCAGCAATCCCGCGAATCCCGCGTGCTCGACGATCATGATCGTCAGATCTTTCGCGCCCGCGACCGGATCCTCCATGGTGAAGAGCGCGACGCGCTCGTCGATGACAACCAACTTCAGCGGCAGGTGATCGACGACCCGCGCCTGCTCGCCCGCCTCGACGAACCGGCGCACCGCCCCGACCACCGCCGTATCGTCGTACACCGAGCGCTCGTAGACGCTGCGGGCGACGACGCCCCGCGAGAGCAGCTCCAGGCCTTCGACGTTCTCCTCCGGCTGGACCGCGTATGGCGGCTTCGTGAAGATCAAGAGTTCCTTCTGCGCGCCCTCCTGCAGCTCGCCGAACCGCTTCGCGATCGCCGCCGGCTCGCGTAGCACCTCGATGTAGCTGAGCGGATCGTTCTCGGAGCGGCCGTCGCGGTAGGCCGGCGTCAGCATGGCCACAGCGCGGGCCGCGTCCTGCTCGAGCTCGGCCAGCGCAGCGCGATGGGCGTCGACGAGCGTCCCGATCGCGTGCTCGGGTGCGACCGCCGTGTAGTACGCGGGGCGGCCTGGCTCGACCGTCGCGAGCCCGCGGCCGACGAGACCGTCGAGGACGTCGTAGATCCGCTGTCGCGGCACTCTGGAGAGGCGCGCCACCTCGGCCCCGGTCGCGCGGCCCCGGCGCGTCAGCGCGACGTACGCACTCACCTCGTAGCCGTTCAGACCGAGGTTGTGGAGCGGTGTTACGTCAGCGCGTTGACTCACGGTTCAAGTGTCACCACTGGGAGTGGTTTAACAAACCTCCTGTCCGAGCAGTATGCCTGTGTCCCTTTCGACAGGAGGTCCAGGTGACCCGCATAGTCCTCGCGCTGGCTGTCGCAAGCGCCGTCGCCGCCACGTTCGGAGCCTCGTCGGCCCCGTCGAACACCGGCGCGATCCTCACATCCGCGAAGCACATCTTCTGGGGTCAATCCGCAACCGCGGTCGACTCGACGTCCAACGACCTCGTCTGGCACGGCGGCAACGCCGGCCCCGGCGCGATCGGCGTCGAGCAGAAGCCGGCCGTGTATCTCATCTGGTGGGGCACCGAGTGGGCCAACGGCTTCCAGACCGCCGATACCGACGGGAAGCTCTACCCGTCGAAGACCCTCCAGAGTTACGTCGCATCGTTCTTCCAGAACGTCGGCGGCAGCCCGTGGGCGAACATCCAGACGCAGTACTGCAACACCGTTCTCCCCGGCTCGACCTCGTGCGTCGGCGGCACCGGGTACGTGACGAATCCGCGGAGGCAGCTGAAGGGCGTCTGGGTCGACCCGACACCGGTCCCAGACGACATCGTCACGCTCGGGCTTGCCCAGAACATCGTCGACGACCCGCTCGCCCAGGAGGCAATCCGCGCCTCCGCCCATTTCGGCTACGACGCGCAGGCGACGTACATCATCCTCACGCCGCCCCGGCCGGTCGCAACGGGGCAACCCGTCTATTGCGGCTACCACACGCAGACCTCGTCGATCGACGGGCTCGGCAACCCGTACCGGATCCAGTACGCCTTCATCCCCTGGCAGAACACCAATTGGCCGGGCGTCGGGACGGGCGGCTGCGGGATGCACTTCGTCAACTCGACCTCCAACTCGTTCGGGAACGGGATCTTCGACGGTTGGTCGATCGTGACCGGCCACGAGTACGCCGAGGCGGTCACCGATCCGGACAACATCGCGTCGTGGCAGGACGGCTGGCTCGACGCGCAGGGGAGCGAGAACGGCGACAAGTGCGCGTGGGCCGCGAACACCCAGAACATCGCCCTCGGCGGCCACCAGTTCGCGGTGCAGCCGATGTGGAGCAACGCCGCTTTCGACGCCACCGGCAACGGCTGCGTCATCGGCAGGTAGCGAGACGACGATGCGCACACGCATTCGAGCTGCCGCGCTGATCGCGACCGTCGCCGCCGTCTTCGGCGGCGCTCGCCGCCGCGGCCGGGCCGTCAGTGACGATCACGAGCCCGACGGCGGGACAGAAGGTCTCGCTGCGGCACAACGCCTACACAGCCGTCGCGGGAGTGGCGTCCTTTGCGACGCCGAGTGCACAGACGACGCGCTTCTACCTCCGCCGCGACGGCTGCGGCACCGCGAACGACAACCCGCATCTGAGCGTCACAGCCGGCACCGACGGCGGCGACGGGTGCGGGCTCGTCCTGACGATCGTCGGCGTGGGCGGAACAGCCGACCAGGGAGCGTTCGTGGACTACCCGTCGACCGACGGGATGCCGCTGACGCTCGACGCTTCGCGCCAGGTCACCGGCACGATCGACCTGGAGAGCTTCGGGATCACCGACCCCCTCGCGGCCGGCACCGGGCTCGTCACCGTGAGCGTCTCGCTCGAGGCACTCGACCAGGGGAACGGTGTCGCGGTCGGCTCCGACTCCGAGACCGTCCCGATCACGCCGACGCAGACCGAGTATCCGGTCGCATTCACGATCCAGCCGAACGGCGCGCTCGACACGGCCGACCTGAGCGGGCTCGACCTACGCGTGCACGTCGAAGGCCCGTACGCGTTCAGCGGCTTCATCGGCAACTCGGGCAGGTCGTGGACGGACGTGCCGGGGTGGTCGGCGAGCCTCAACGAGGCCGTGCGGGTCTCGCTCGACGACCCAATCTTCACAAACGCAGTGCCGGCACGCGTCAACGGCGCGACGTGGAGTGTCGCGCTGCCGACGCCCGCCGTCGGAACGCACACCGTCTATGCCGAGTCGACCCAGGGCTTCGACACCGGCGCGGCCGCGTCGCGGTCGTTCACCGTCACCAAGTGAGAGGAACGAGATGAAGCTCGGAGCAGCATTGATCGCGGCCGTCGCACTCCTCCTCGTCGCGGGGACAGGTGCCTCGGCGGGCGCGGCACCGGCGCACCGGCCGATCTACATGCCCGACGCGAACCACGTCGGCGACCCAACCCTGCAGCCGCCGCCGGTGTGCTGCGCTCCGGTCGGGCCGCCGGTCGCGGGCGCGCCGGCGCCGGTGAACATGGCGTACTTCGGCGGACACGTCCAGGTGACGCCGAAGATCTACCTCGTCTTCTGGGGCTGGGGCGAGCCCGGCGCGTTCGACCACACGACGGCCGGCCAGCCGACCTACGACCCGGACGGCGCGGCCACCCGGATGACGGCGTTCATCCAGGCGATGGGCGGGACGACGTGGGCCGGCGTGCAAACGCAGTACTACGAGACCGTCAACGGCCAGAACGTCTACATCCAGAACCCGACGAACGTGTTCGGGGGCGTCTGGTACGACAACACGAACGCGATCCACGACAACGTCAGCGGCCTCGAGCTCGCCCAGGAGGCACAGCGCGCGGTCGCCCACTTCGGGATCACCGACCTCAACAACTCGCAGATCGTGGTTGCGCAGCCGCAGAAGTACAACGAGGCCGGCTTCAACGCCGGCGCCGGTTACTGCGCATGGCACGACTACACGCAACCCTCCGACCTACCCGGGTGTCCAGCCGGGCATCTCGTTCACGAACATGCCGTATGTGCTGAACAGCGGTACCGGGTGCGGCCAAAACTCCGTCAACACCGGTTTCTACGCGGGCCGGCTCGACGGGTTCACGATCGTCATGGGTCACGAGATCGAGGAGACGATCACCGATCCCGGCGCCGAGGACGTGATCGACGGCCAGAACCTCGGCGGCTGGTACGACTACGCCGCGTACGAGAACGGCGACAAATGCGCCTGGGTCGGCTACACGGAGGGCATCGCGCCTCCCTCGACAGTCCCCGGCGGCCTGAACAACATCACAGGCAACGACGGCAAGCAGTACCCGGTGCAGAGCCTCTGGAGCAACAGCTCCGCGGGCGGGACGGGGTACTGCGCCGGCGCGAACGACGACCTGCCGGTCACCGGCTGACCTCGCTCCGCTGGGTGAGGGCATCCGCCCTCACCCAGCGGGAGAACGTCAATCGGGCCCTCTCAGCTGAGAGGCACGGACGCGAGCCTCGCGTCAACCTCGATGCGCGACGGAGGCACGGCACCGATCCGCGTGCACGTGATCGCCGCAGCAGTCGCGGCGAACGTGAGCGCGCGTTCGAGGACCGCATCGTCGAGCGACCCTTCCAGCGCCAGCGCCTCGTGCTCGACAAGCGTCGCGAGCAGGGCCGCCCCGAACGTGTCGCCCGCGCCCACGGTGTCGGAGACCTCGACGGGAACGGCCGCGACGCACGCACGCGCAGTCGCCGTCGCGGCGATCGCGCCGTCCGGTCCAAGCGTCACGGCTACGAGTTGCGGGCCGAGGGCGAGCACGCGCTCCATCGCCGCTTTCGGCTCGAGCCCCGGATAGATCCACGCCGCGTCACCGTCGCTCAGCTTCACGACGGTCGCTCGCGCGGCGAGACGCTCGAACCGCTCACGGTAGCTGCCCTGGTTGCCGAACACCGACGGACGAACGTTCGGGTCGAGGAAGATCGCCCGCCTTCCCGCCTCGCGGACGAGCAGCGTCTCGAACGCGCCGGCGGGCGGGTCGACGGCAAGCCCGAGCGTGCCGAGATGGACGGCGATCGCGTCATTCGGCAGATCGGGCAATGCGTCCTTCGGTAGGTCGGTGAACGCAGTGCCGGTCAAATGGAAGGTGTACGAGTCCGCGCCGCCCCCGGTGCGGTGGACGATCGCGAGCGGCGTCGGACGGTCCGAGCGGCGCACGAGCGACGTGTCGACGCCTGCATCGGCGAGCAGATCGCCGAGCAAGTCTCCGTAGCGGTCTCGCGAGAGCGTGCCGACGAACGCAACTGGCATGCCGAGTCGACCGAAAGCGATCGCCGTGTTGAAGGGCCCGCCGCCAGGCACCGGACGCAGACCGTCTCCGTCCTCGACGAGATCGACGAGTGCTTCCCCTCCGACGACGATCACGGCGGGAGCTCACCGGAGCCGCGCGCGATCAACTCGACCGGCAGGATCTGGTGCACGGTCGGCGACGTGTCGCCGTCGAGGCGCCGGAAGAGCAGCTCGGCGGCGGCGTGCCCGATCCCTTGTGGATCCTGCGCGACGACGGAGATCGCCGGATCGACGAGGTCGGCGAGCGGAATGTCGTCGAAGCCGATCAAGGCGATGCGTCGGTCGAGGCCGGCGCGGTGAAGCGCATGAGCGCCGCCGATCGTGAGCAGGTTCTGGCTGGTGAAGAGCGCGGTCGGAGGCTCGCGAAGTGCGAGCAGCTCGTCGACGGCCGCAGCAGCGACGTCGGGATCGCGCAGCCCGACCCGCACCAGCGCAGGGTCGTTCCCGATCCCGGCATTGAGTAGCGCCCGCGTGTAGCCCTGCAGGCGGTCACGTGCGGTCGAGATCGACGGCAGGTCGCCGAGGAACGCGATGCGTCGGTGCCCTCGCTCGAGCAGATGCTCGACCGCCGCGACCGAGCCGCCGACGTTGTCGGAGACGACGCTGTCCGCGTCGAGGTGACTCGCCGGGCGGTCGACGAAGACGAGCGCAGTGCCGGCGCGCCGCTCCTCGTAGAGGTACGTGTGGTCGTGGCTCGCCGGAACGACGATGATCCCGTCGACCCGCCGGTCGCGAAACGAACCGATCAGCTCGCGCTCACGCGTCGCGTCCTCATCGCAGCTGCCGGCGAAGACAAGCACCTTCCGCGTACGAGCCGAATCCTCGATCGCACGGTGAAGCGCGGAGGAGAACGGGTTGGAGACATCCTCGAGGACGAGTCCGATCGTCTGCGTCTTCCCGCCCAGACGCCGCAGCATCGACGCGTTCGCGTCTCGCCGGTAGTTGAGCTGCTCGATTGCACGGCGGACCCGCTCCTCGAGCGCAGGGCTGACGCCCGGCTCCGCGTTGACGACCCGCGAGACGGTCTTCAGGGCAACCCCGGCCAGAGCAGCGACGTCCTGCATCGTCGGTCGCCGCGCGGCGACCTGGGGTGATTCTGACAACGAAATCTCACCCTGCTTGGCCAATTTGAGTCCGACTGTATAACCAAGTGCCCCTCTTGACAAGCTCTGTATGACAACGTTATCTTCACCAGCATCGCACTATTGCGCGCCCACCATCCCCAAGAGATCGACGTACGTGGCGCCGCGCGCCGCCGACCATCCGCTCAGGAGGAGGCATCAACCATGCAAGAAGCACGGAACAAGAGCTCACGGGGCTCTGCGAAGGTGCTAGCTGGAGTCTTCGTCGCGGGGCTCGTCGCGGTCGCGTCGCTCGCTGCGGTCGCGATGGGCAGCACCTCCGCGAAGACGATCAGCGTCGCGATCGTCGCGAACCCTCAGATGACGGACATCGCATCGCTGACGCCGTCGCTCTTCACTGCGAAGACAGGGATCAAGGTCAAGTACACGATCCTCGACGAAGGCAAGCTGCGTCAGGTCACGACGCGTGACGTCGGTAGCGGCGGGAAGGCTTTCGACGCCGTGATGATCGGCATGTACGAGACGCCGCAGTTCGGCGCAGCCGGCCTGCTGCAGAACCTCACGCCAATGGCGACGGCAGACAAGTCCTACAACTACGGCGATCTCATCCCAGCCGTGCGGAACGGTCTGTCTGCGAACGGCAAGCTCTATGCGTCACCGTTCTACGCGGAGTCGTCCTTCCTCATGTACCGCAAGGATGTCCTCGCGAAGGCCGGCGTGCAAATGCCGCTGCATCCGACGTGGCAGCAGGTGTCCACGATCGCGAAGAAGGTCAACACGTCGAACATGGCCGGAATCTGCCTGCGCGGCAAGCCGGGCTGGGGCGACCTGGGCGCCGCGTTCACGACGGTGCTGAACACGTTCGGCGGCACGTGGTGGTCGGCGAAGTCGGACGGCTCGCCCGACAAGGCACAGGTCGATCAGCCGGCGTTCAAGACGGCCCTCGACTTCTATGCAGGGCTGGTGCAGAGCGCGGGTGAGAAGGACGCGGCGAACTCGAGCTTCAACGAGTGCCTCGCGCAGTACCAGGCCGGTAAGGTCGCCATGTGGTACGACGCGACCGTCGCGGCGGGCCTGCTCGAAGCGAAGGACAGCCCAGTGAAGGGCAAGAACGGGTTCGCCTTCGCGCCGGTGGCGAAGACGAAGGCCTCCGGTTGGCTGTGGAGCTGGGCGCTGGCGATCCCGAAGAGCTCGCCCGACGCGACCGACGCCTGGAAGTACATCTCCTGGGCGACGAGCGCCCAGTACATCAAGGCTGCCGGCACGAAGACCAAGGGCGGCTGGGCGTCGATCCCGCCGGGAACACGCTTCTCGACCTACAAGCTCCCGCAGTACCAGGCGGCTGCCAAGTCGTTCGCCAACACCACGCTGGCGGCGATGAAGGCGGCCCCGATCAACAACCCGGGAACCACGAAGCGGCCCGGTCTACCGGGTGTGCAGTACGTCGGCATCCCGCAGTTCCAGGACGTCGGCAACCGCTGCACGCAGCTGTTCTCGAGCGTCATCGCCGGCGCAACGAAGGACACGGACGCACTCAAGCAGTGCCAGTCCATCGCAGCGAAGGCGATCAAGTAACCGGTCGATGAGCACCACCACCGCCGCCGCCACGCCGAACGTCCCTGCAAAGGGCCGTGTTGGAGATCCATTCGGATCGGCGTGGCGGCGGCGAGCTCCATTGCTGCCGGCGCTCGTCTTCACGATCCTGATCACGCAGCTGCCATTCCTGGTCAGCATCTACTACAGCTTCACAAACCTCAAAGACAAGACACAGTCGCTGATCCCGGAGCCGACGAAGTTCGTCGGGATCGAAAACTACCGCGCAATCTTCAGTGACCCGTTCTTCCGGCAGGCGATGTGGACCAGCGTGCAGATGACCGTGTTCTCGGTCGTGCTGTCGCTCGTGTTCGGAACGTTGTTCGCACTGCTACTCGACCGAAAGTTCTTCGGGCAGGGGATCGTGCGCACGCTCCTGATCACACCGTTCCTGCTCATGCCGGTCGTTGCAGCCCTGATCTGGAAGCAGCAGATGTTCTCGTCGCTGTTCGGAATCCTCGACAAGGTGCTCGCCTTCCTCGGCTTCAACTCGGTCGCGTTCATCTCAGACCACCCACTCGCATCGATCGTGACCGTCCTCGTCTGGCAATGGACGCCGTTCATGATGTTGATCATGTTGGCTGGGCTGCAGAGCCAGCCTTCCGACATCATCGAAGCGGCAGGCGTCGACGGCGCGACGCCGGTCGGAATCTTCCGCCAGCTCACGCTTCCACATCTCCGCCGCTACCTCGAGCTCGGCGCGCTGCTGGGCTCGATCTACATCGTGCAGGCGTTCGACGCGATCGACGTGTTGACCGGCGGCGGCCCGGGCTCGACGAACGTGCCCTACTTCGTGTACGAGGAGTCGATCGGCGGCGGGTTCCGGTACGGCTCGGCGTCGGCGTACGCAATCGTCGTCGTGGTGTTCTCGATCGTCATCGCCACGTTCGCGCTGCGCGTGCTGTCGGGACTCCTGAAGGACGAAAGCCGCGCATGATCGGGAAGAAGCGTGGATCGAGGCTCGGGGTCGGCGAAAGCCGCATGACGATGGTCGGGCTCGGCATCGCAGCGTGGGTCGTCGGGATGATCTGGATCTTCCCAGTCGGTTGGACGCTCTTGACCAGCTTCAAGACCGAGCAGGACGCGTCCGCGCAGACGTTCCACGATCCGCTGACGCTCCACCGCTACAGCGACGTGAGCCACTCGACGACGGGGACGCTGTCGCTCTCGGCCGCGTTCACGAACTCGCTCGTCATCGTGCTCGTGTCAACACTGATCGTGATGTTGCTCGCGCTGCCTGCCGCGTACGCGCTGGCGATCCGTCCGGTGGCGAAGTGGCGTGACGTGCTGTTCTTCTTCATCTCGACCAAGTTCCTGCCCATCGTCGCGTCGATCTTCCCGATCTATGTCTACGCGGAGAAGTGGAACCTGATCGGGACGCGCACGATCCTGATCGTCCTCTACATCGCGATCAACCTGCCGCTCGCGATCTGGATGATGCGCTCGTTCTTCGTCGAGGTTCCCCGCGAGCTGATCGAGGCGGCGGAGATCGACGGCACGTCGCTGCTCAACCAGCTGCGCTCGGTGATTCTGCCGATCGCCGCGCCCGGCATCGCCGCGACGGCGCTGCTCTGCGTGATCTTCGCGTGGAACGAATACTTCTACGCGATCCAGCTGAACTTCGCGGGCGCGTCGACCATGCCGCAGTGGGTGATCGGAAACGTGTCGACGCGCGGAAACTTCCTTGCCAAGCTCTCCGCGGCGTCGATCGTCGCGTGTCTCCCGGTCGTGCTCGCCGGCTGGGCTGCGCAGAAGCGCATGATTCGCGGGCTCTCGATGGGCGCGATCAAATGAGAGGGGACTGACCCGTGGCTTCAGTGGACTACGTCGACGCGACCCGGCTTTACCCGGGCACGCCGACTCCGGCCGTCAACGAGCTGACCCTGAAGATCGAGGACGGGGAGCTGCTCGTGCTCGTCGGCCCGTCGGGGTCCGGCAAGTCGACTGCGCTCCGCATGCTGGCGGGGCTCGAGCCGCTCGACGACGGCAAGATCATGATCGGCGGCAAGGACGTGTCGGCGGTGCGACCGCGCGACCGCGACATCGCGATGGTGTTCCAGAGCTATGCGCTCTATCCGAACCTCGACGTCGCGGCCAACATGGGTTTTGCGCTCAAGCAGCAGGGCGTGCCGAAGCAGGAGCGGGCCCAGCGTGTGCGGGATGCCGCGAAGCTGCTCGACCTCGAGCCGTATCTCGACCGCAAGCCGCGCAACCTGTCAGGCGGCCAGCGTCAGCGCGTCGCGATGGGCCGCGCGATCGTGCGGCATCCGCAGGTCTACCTGATGGACGAGCCACTCTCGAACCTCGACGCAAAGCTGCGCGTGCAGACGCGCGCCGAGCTCGTCGAGCTGCAAGAGCGCCTTGGCGTGACGACGGTCTACGTGACGCACGACCAGGTCGAAGCGATGACGATGGGCGATCGCGTCGCCGTGCTGCGCGACGGGATCCTGCAGCAGGTCGACCCGCCGTCCACGCTCTATCACGCGCCGGCCAACCTGTTCGTCGCCGGGTTCATCGGCTCACCCGCGATGAACATCCTCGCGGCGTCGGCGTCTGGGCCGTTGAGCATCGCGGGGGCCGACATCGGGGTCGCCGACGACCTCGGCGGCGAGCGCGCAAGGGTCGGCTTCCGCCCCGAAACGGTCGTGATCGGCGACGGCCGGATCGCCGCCCAGATCCGTCTCGTCGAAGACCTGGGCTCCGAGGTGTTCGTGCACCTGCTCATCGAACACGAGCGCGAGGAGCATCGCATCGTCGCGAAGGTCGATCCCCCCTTCGCGGGCAAGGTCGGTGAGAAGACGCGCTTCGGGATCCGGGGCCGCGTCCATCTGTTCGACGCCGCGGAGGTGAGACGGACGAGCGTCGAGTTGTGACGACCGTCCTCGTCACCGGAGCTGCGGGAGACATCGGCAGGGCGATCGCCGACGAGCTCACGAGACGTGGTCACACGGTTGTCCGCGCCGATCACCCCGACCTCGCCGCGAGCGTCGACGTCGCGTTCGACGTCACCGACGAAGCGGCCGTCGCGAGCGCGCTCGACGGGCTCGAGCTCGACGGACTGGTGAACAACGCGGGCTACCAGGGCGTGTTCGCCGCGGTCGAGCGTTACCCCCTCGACGATGCGCGCCGCGTGCTGGAGGTCAACGTCCTCGGGGTGATGGCCGTCACCTCGGTCGCCGGCCGCATGATGATGAACGGCGGGTCGATCGTGAACATCGCGTCGATGGCGGGCGTCTCCGGCGCGCCGAACATGCCGGCGTACTCGGCATCGAAGGCCGCCGTGATCGGGCTGACAAAGGCGGCTGCAAAGGACCTGGCGCGGCGCGGAATCCGCGTCAACGCGGTCTCGCCGGCGTTCGTCGGGCCGGGGCGCATGTGGGAGAACCAGGTCGCGCGACAGGCCGAGGCACGCAGCCAGTACTTCTCGACCGACCCCGACGCGGTCGCCGAGCAGATGATCGCGATGGTGCCCATGCGTCGCTTCGGCTCGCCGAGCGAGGTTGCGTCCGTCGTCGCCTTCCTGCTTTCGGACGACGCGTCGTATATCACCGGCGTGAACGTCGAGGTCTCGGGCGGGAGCGCCTAGTGCCGGTTGGGCTCTCGACCGCAAACCTCGGCGCGGTGGAAGCGCTCGGTGTCGGAGTGCCGCACTACGACCGCAGCGCGCTCGAGCCGCGCATCTTGCACCTCGGCGTCGGCGGGTTCCACCGTGCGCACCTCGCGCGCTACGTCGACGAGCTCGCCGAGTCGGGCGGTGACTGGGGAATCCGCGGTGTTGGCTTGCTCGAGCCCGACAAGAAGATGGCCGACGTGCTCCGTGCGCAGGATCACCTGTACACCCTGATCGAACGCGACAGTGACGGCTCGCGGCCGCATATCGTCGGCAGCATCGTCGGCTTCGTGCTGGGATCCGAAGCCTTTGCGCGCTCGGTGGCCGACCCGGCACTCGAGATCCTCTCGATGACGATCACCGAGGGCGGGTATTCGCTCGAACGGCCGAACGCGACGATCGAGACGATCGTCGATGCGCTCGACGCCCGTCGAAGTGCCGGGGGCATGCCGCTGACGATCTTGAGTTGCGACAACCTGCCTGGGAACGGCACCGTCGCGCGCGAGGCGATCACCCAGGTCGCGGCAACCCGCGGCGACGAGCTCGTGCGCTACCTCGAGTCGGCGTGCACGTTTCCCAACTCGATGGTCGACCGCATCACACCGCAGACGACCGACACCGACCGCGCGTGGCTGCGCGACGAAATCGGAATCGACGACGGCTGGCCGGTCGTCTGCGAGCCGTTCCGCCAGTGGGTGCTGGAAGATGCCTTCGCAGGCGGCCGCCCGCAGTTCGGCGACGTCGGCGTGCTGCTCACCGACCGAGTGCACGACTGGGAGCTCTACAAGTTGCGCATGCTGAACGCCACGCACTCGTGCATGGCGTACCTCATGGCTGTCGCCGGCGTCGTGTATGTCGACGAGGCGATCGCGAACCCCACGGTCCATGCCTACCTCGAGCGGTTCCTCACGACCGAGGCGATCCCGACGCTCGCCGAGATCCCCGGACATCCCGCGGCGGACTACGCCGAGACGGTACTCGAACGGTTCGCGAACACCGGCGTGCGCGACCAGATCGCCCGGCTGTGTATCGACGGCACGTCCAAGTTCCCGACGTTCCTGATCCCGACGGTCGAGCGGCAACTCGAGCGCGACGGTCCGGTCGAGTGCGCGGCGCTCGCGCTCGCGGGCTGGGCCAGGTACCTCGGAACAACCCCGGCCGACCAGCGTGCCCCGGACGCGCACGGCGCGCGCTCGGTGGAGCTCGCCGCTCGCGCGATCGACGATCCGCGCGCGTTCCTCGACCTGGATCTCGTCTTCACGCCGCGCCTGCGCGAGAGCGAGCGGTTCACAGACGCGTTCACGCGTGTGTACACGGATATCGCCGACCGCGGCCCGATCGCCGCGATCGTCGAGTGAAAGCAGGTGGATACCGAGCCGTCGCACGCCCGGTAGCGTCGTAGCCGTGTTGCGGTTTGAGGCCACGCTGCAGAGCGACACGAGGCGCCGCGTTTACCTGCCGCTCCCCGGCGAGCCGAACGTCAGACACGTGGCGGGGACCGTGAGCGGAATGCGCTATCGCGGCGCGGTCGAGTCGATCGACGGCTCGCCGGCGCTCGTGCTCGGCCCCGCGTGGCGTCGAGACTGCGGCCTGAAAGCCGGCGACCGCGTTCGTGTCGAGCTCGAGCCGGAGGGGCCGCAACGGCAGGATCTCGCCCCCGATCTCGCCGCCGCGCTCGGCGCGTCACCTGCAGCCGCCGAGTTCTGGGACGAGCTCGCGCAGTTCTACCGCAGGGCCTATCTGCGTTGGATCGACGGGACGAAGCGCAACCCGTCGCTGCGGGCGGAGCGAATCGGCACTGTCGTCGCGCTGCTCGAGCGCAGCGTGAAGTCGCGACCCTGAGGGAGGCTCAGCCGAACTTGATCCCGCACTTCGTACGCTCGAAGTCGGTGATCTTCGTGACCTCGGCGACCGTCCACGAACCGAGCGGCGTTGCGACGGAGTAGTGGTTCGCCTTCATGCGCGCGAACCAGTCCAGCTCGTGCGTCATCGCCGTCTTGATGGAGCTCGGCGTGACGGCGAGGAGCTTGGTGCGCCCTGCGACAGCCGCATCGACGACCTTCTTCCAGACGCCGGGCGGGAGCTTGTCGGTGGGCAGGAAGCGCTTGTTCTTCATACTGCCGGCCTTGGTGTTGGTCTCGATCACCAAGGCGCACCACTGCTTCGTGTTCGCCGCCCCCGCCGCAGCAGACCCCGAGAGCGTCGTTGCGGCACCCGAGGGAACAACGAGCAGCGCAGTCACGATGGCCACGAGTGGCGCTCCCAGAAGGCAAGCGGTTCGCTGATGCCGGCCCGGTCGGCGGAACATCGATGCCTCCTAGCGTCGTGAGCGAGACCGCCCGAGGTTACACCCCCATCGGGTCGCAGGCCAAGCCTGGAGGAAACCGCGCAGTTCGGTTGCCTGCCGGGAGATGCAGCGCGCTCACGAACGGCCGGAGCCGCTGTAGGGCAGACCCGCCGGAATCAGCTTGGTGCAAATCCCCGCGACGCTCTTGAACCGCGCAGAGTCCTGATCGATGCTCGACGGGACGTTGGCCTGGACGCTGTTGTTCTGGAACGTCGGGTCGGGGAAGTCGGGATACCCGTGCGAGCGCATGCAGGCGGCCGCCTTGAGGTAGTCGGTCCGGTCAGCAGCAGTAATCGCAGGGCTCTGGGACGGGCCGCTCGGAAGCAGGCGGTGGCAGGCACCGTCTTCGACGGCTCGTACCTGGGACACGCTGTATCCGGTTTGCCGCAGCTTCGACTTGTCGAACACGCCGCCGCTCGTGGGGTCGGGCCAGTTCGGCAGCCCGTGGGAACGCAGGCAGCGGGCGAACGCGAGCGCTGTCGCCCTGCGCAGACGTAGAGGTTGTCGTGACGCCCGTCGTCCCCGGAGAACCTCCGCCGCCACAGCCCGCCGCGAGCAGCGAGAACACGGCGACCCCGACGACCCAAGCAACGCGCACGCTCATACGGTTCGCAGGGCCTCGGTCGGGGACATGCGGGCGGCGCGGACGGCGGGAAGCAGACCGGCGAGGGCGCCGATCAAGATCGCGGCGCCGAGGCCGCCTGCCCAGGCCGTCGTCGGAATGGCGATCTGCCAGTGCTTGGTGGCGGCGTAGATGGCGGTCGAGACGACGCCGGCGCTGACACCGACGGCGCCGCCGATCAGCGCGAGCAGGATTGCCTCGGCGAGGAACTGCGCCCGGATCTGTGCCCTGGTGGCGCCGAGCGCACGGCGCAGTCCGATCTCGGAGCGCCGCTCGAGCACGCCGATCAGCATGATGTTGGCGACGCCGACGGCACCGACGAGGAGCGAGACGGCGCCGAGGCCGAGGAAGAGGCTGTTGAGGGCGCCCTGCGCTTCGGCGCGCGCGGTGAGCGCGGCGGAGGGTTGGCTCACGTCGACCTCGTTGGGCGCCTCGGGGTTGGCGGTGGCGCCGAGCACGGACTGGACGGCGGCGGTCTGGCTGGTGACGCTGCGGACGTAGACGGTGGTCGGATGGCCGTCGAAGCCGAGGTAGCGTTCGGCGGCCGGGAAGCCGACGAGCACGCTCGCGTCGATCTCGGGGGCGAGCACCGCCGGGTTGAGGACGCCGGCGAGGTAGAACCACATGCCGCCCAGCCAGACTCGCTCGCCCGGGTAGAGACGGTCGATCCCCAACCGCTCGGCCGCGGCCGCTCCGAGCACCGCGACGGGCTCGCGGGCGGTTGCGGCGTTCAGGTAGCTGCCGACGGCGACGGTGGCGCCGACGGTCTTGCGGCAGGTCGAGGCTGGCCGCCTGAACGGAGAGGGCATTCGTGTTGACCGACGGGATGAGCGGGCTGCGGTAGACGTTGGCGCTGGTCGAGCCGGTGTACTGGACCTGCTGGACCGGGCCGATGCGGGCGATCATTCCGGGGGCGGCAAGCGGCAGCTCGGCGGTCTGCCCGAAGAACGTCTGCCCGTTGGTGACGGTGAGCAGGTTGGTGCCGAGCTTGTCGATCTCGGCCAGCAGGCCCGCCTGGCTGGAGGAGGAGAGCCCGAGCACGGCGACGATCGCGGCGACGCCGATCGCGATTCCGAGCGCCGAGAGCGCCGCCCGGACGCGGCGGGTGCGCAGGCCGACGCTCGCGACGCGGGCGAGGTCGGAGAGCCGCAGCCGCGGCGGCTCGGGCGCAGCGGGCACGCCCCGCGGGTTGTCCGGGCGCGTCGTCACGGGCGGTTGACGAGCGCGAACGCGGCGCGTCTCGAACCGGCGCGCACCGCAACCGTGTACCCCCCGGCGATGCGGTTGGCGCTGAAGGCCGGCGCGATCGCGACGCCCTCGGCGTTCGTGCGGACGCGGACGGTGCGCGGTGCAGTGCGCGCCGATCGTGAACCGTCCACCTGGGCCGTGACTCGGGGCGGTGAAGCGGACGAGGGCGCCGGAGACAGGGTTG
Source organism: uncultured Actinomycetes bacterium (assembly GCA_963819535.1). Classification (GTDB taxonomy): domain Bacteria; phylum Actinomycetota; class Thermoleophilia; order Gaiellales; family Gaiellaceae; genus PALSA-600. The sequence goes on from CAWFWL010000002.1 coordinate 147,496, forward strand.
CCGTTCGCGTCGGTGACGGTGACGGCGAGTCGGATCGGGAGGCGCGAGCCGATGGTGGCCGAGATCCCGTCGGCGGCGCCGGTGGTGATGGTGTCGGGTTGGCCGGCGCGATTCCGGAGCGTGTAGGTGACCGGGTTGCTGCCGGCGAGCGTCGCGGTGGCCTTGAAGCTGCCGGCGGTGCTGTTCGCCGTCATGGTGGGAGCGGTGGCGACGCCGGCGCGGTTCGTCGTCGCGGTTGCCGGCTGGTTCCGTCGGGGAAGGCCGCGCTCGCGTTGTTGCTCGCCTTCCCGATCGAGAAGGATGACGGTGACGCCGCCGAGCGGCTTGCCGTCGGCGCCGCGAACGACGCGCGTCAACGCGTGCGCGTAGCGGTGCTCGACCGTCGCGATGCGCGCCGCGGTCGCCGGCGACGAGCCTGGCGGCCAGGTTGCGGAGCGCGTAGGTCAGGGACTTCGTGAAGCCCGTCGACGGTCGCGGTTGCCGTGAAGCCGCCGGGCGTGGCGTTGGCGAGGATCGGCGGCGTACGTGGCCTCGCCGTTCGCGTCGGTGAACACGGTCACCTGACTGGCCCCTCCGAGCGAAGCTCGCTCCCGCGGCTGCTCCGCCGCCGCCGTTCGCGCCTGCGGCACCGAGCGTGAAGGTGACGCCGGCGCCCTCGATCGGCTGTCCGTCCGCGTCGAGCAACCGGGCAGTCAGCGGCCTCGAGTAGCGGCTCGCGATCGTCGCGCTCTGCGCGGTCGACCCGACCGCGGTGAGCGTGGCGGCTGGCGCGTGGTTGTCGAGGCTGAACACCGCGACCGCCGTGACCCCGTCGGTGGAGGCGACCGCGGTGAAGCGGCCGGGGCTGCCGTTTGCCTGGAGCGAGCGGCGACGTGGCGAGCCCGTTCGAGTCGGTTGTCGTCGCTTCCCTGCCCTCCGCCGAGGAAGCCGGCGCCGGCGCCGGTCGGTCCGGGGACGATCGAGAAGCTCACCGACGCCCCTTGCACCGGGTTGCCGTTGGCGTCCGCGACGCGCGCCTGCAAGCGGTTGTCCGTACCTGCTGTTCACGGGGCCCGCCTGCGGCGTGCCGCCGGTGGGCGTGATCGCGGCGGCGAGGCCGGCGGCGGTGTTGGCGAGGGAGAGCTGGACGGTGCCGAAGTCGGAGTGGGCGTCGACCGTGTAGCTGCCGGCGGTGAAGTTCGCCGTGAAGGCGGGCGCGGTCGCGATGCCCTGCGCGTTCGTGCCGACGACGGCGTCGCGAGAGCCGCTCCCGGCGAAGCTGCCGCTCGGGCCGCTGCCGGGCGCGGCGAAGGTCACGTCGTCGCCGGCGAGGTTGCCCGTGAGCGGGCAGCCGTTCGTGTTCGCGAGCTGGACCTGCAGCGGTCTGGGCGAACTGCCTGCCCAGCTGGGCCTGCTGGCCGCTGCCGCCCACGAGGACGAGCTCGTTCGGCGGGTTCGACGCCGGGCAGGCGCCGCTCGCCGCGCCGGCGACCGGCGCCCGAGGCGGCGAGGGCGACCGCCAGCGCCAGGCCAACGAGCAAGAGCGTGCGTTTCATGCTGCCTCCCCTGATCGGCGGTCGGAGACGATTCGCCCGTCCAGGAGCGAGATCTGACGCGGGAAATGGGCTGCGATCTCGTGCTCGTGGGTGATGACGACGATCGTCGCCCCTTCCGCGTTGAGCTCGTCGATCAGCGCCATGATCGCCTGGCCGGTCGCGCTGTCGAGATTGCCGGTCGGCTCGTCGGCAAGCACGATCGCCGGCCGCCCGACCAGCGCACGCGCGATCGCCACCCGCTGCCGCTCCCCGCCCGAGAGCTGCGTCGGCCGCGCGGCCAGCCGCTCGCCCAGCCCGACCCTGGTCAACGCCTCGGCCGCTCGCTCCCGTCGCTCGTGTGCAGCGATTCCCGCATAGAGCAATCCGTCGGCGACGTTCTCGAGCACCGTCGAGTGCTCGGAGAGGAAGAACTGCTGGAACACGAAGCCGATCCGCGTCGCCCGAACCGCCGCCAGCTCGCGATCCGACAGGTGCTCGACGTCGAGACCGGTGACCGAGACGCGGCCCGACCTCGGACCGCTCCAGCGTCCCCATCACGTGCAGCAGCGTCGACTTGCCGGACCCGGACGGGCCGACGATCGCCACGAGCTCGCCGGCGGCGATCCGGAAGCCGACGCCCTGCAGCGCGTGCACCTGCGGGTCCGACCCGTAGCTCTTGGTGACCGCGTCGAGCTCGAGCACCGGCCGCCGAGACGGTCAGCCGACAGTCGGACCGTCATGCCGGCACCACGACACGCTGGCCGGCCCGCAGGCCGGGTCCGCTCACCTGCACGAGCCCTTCCGAGTCGTCGAAGAGACCAAGCGTGACTGCCGCCAGATGGCGTGCGCCGCTCGCGTCCGAGACCTCGACCGCGTAGCCTCCGCCGGCCAGCGCCAGGAGCGCGTTCACCGGCACGACCAGCACGTTGCTGACGCTGCCGGTCGTGATCGAGACGCTGACGGGCGCCTGGTCGAGGCTGCCGGCCGTCGCCTGGTGCAGCAGCTGCACGTCGACCTCGACCGTCGGCGTGCTCGAGCCGCCGTTCCCCTGGTCGCTCGACGGGACGGTCGCGACCTTGCCGACCTTCGAGACAACCGCCGGGGTGGTCGAGTTGTCGGGCAGCGTCACGATCACGTCGTCGCCGACCTTGATCTGCGACTGCTGGGCGGCGTCGAGCTGGATCGCAACCTGGTGGCGCGTCGAGGTGACCGAGAGCACCGCCGATCCCGACTGCCCCTGGCCGCCCGCCTGCACCGGCTGGCCGAGCGTCGGCGTGACGCTCGTCACCCGCACGGGCCCTGGCATGAACGCGACCGACCCGAGCAGCAAGACCCCGGTCTGCACAAGCCCGTGTGCCGCCTGGAACGCCGCCACCGCGTGCTCGGTCGCCGCCGTGAAGTGCGCGCCTGTCGAGGCCGTGCCCGTAGCCGAGCGCTTGCAGGTTCCGGTTCAGCTGAGCCACGTCTCGTCCCCGGCGCCATGCCCGCTCGGAACGCCCGCCAGGCGGCCACGGGGCCATACAGGAGCAACGTCGGCGTGCCGTCGATCGCATAGAGCGGCTCGGCCGCGGCGGATCACGTCGCCCGCCTCCGGCAGCATCGTGTAGGCGGCGCCCGCGTCGTAGACGACCGCAGACGACTGCGACGCCGTCAGGCTTTGCGCGGCGCCACTCAGGCTCGTCTGCGCCGAGGTCGACCTGGCCTCGGTCGGCGGTCACCTTCTGCGCCGCGCTCGCCACGGCGGTCTGGTCGGCCGCGACGGCCTGCGGCGGCGGACGCGCACGCTGACGCGGAGCCGCCGCCGCCGTTCCCGGAGCCGCCCGTCACCGGCGCTGCTCTGGGCCGCGTTCGCGCCGGCGCAGTCGCTCTGTTCCTTGAGCCGATCGGCTGTCAGCTGCGCCTGTGCCTGCGCGAGCGTCTGGCGGTCGGCGGTCAGCGTCGCCTGGGCGGTCGCCAGCAACTGCTGTGCGGACCTGAGCGTCTGCTCGGCCTGTCGGATGCTCGACGGCGCGGTTCCCGCGGGCAGGCTCACGGTCGACGAATCGGCGTAGCCGAGCGTGCCGTCCACCTGTGTCTGCGAGGTCAGGCTCCGCCGCGTCACCGTCTGCAGCGAGGTCGCCGTCCCGTTGCTCGATGCTCCGCTCGCGGCGGGCGAGCTCCCCGCGAACACGTTCGTGACCGCGATGGCCGCCCCGACGGCCGCCAGCAGCAGGAGCAACGCCGACCAGCATGCGACGTCCTGGACGCGGTGTCGCCATGTCACTTCCCCGCGGTGGAAGCGCCGCCGGCTTTCAAGCCCTTGAAGGGCAGATTGCCTTGACAGGCTTGCTGGGCGGCCTGGAATTGCGCGTTGTTCGGATTGAGGTCGCTGCCCTGGCCGGCGCGGAGCGAGAGGCCGCCGTTCGACGGGTCGGGGAAGTCCTTGATCCCGTGCGCGCGCATGCACTTCGAGAAGGCGAGCATCTGCTGCTGATCCTTCGCCAGCTGCTGGGGGGTCGGCTGGCCGCCGTTTGGCAAGAGCTTCTGGCAGGCGCTCCGAGCCGATTTGAACGTCGGCGAGCTCGGGTCGATCCCCTGACCCGAGCCGAACTGGATCACTCCCTGGCCGTTCGGATCGGGGAAGTTGGTCACCCCGTGCTTGCGCATACACGACGAGAACTTCGCGCCCTGCGCCGCGTTGCCCACGTTCATCGCGACGTTGAATTGCGCGTTGCCGCCGCGGGGGCCGCTGAACGCCTTGCCACCCGGCCCCGAGCCGCCCGGCGTCGTCGACGTCGTCGTCGTCGAGCTGGTGGTAGTGCCGGACGCGATGCTGGCGACTCCCGGCGAGGCCCCGCCGCCGCCACAGCCGGCTGCGAGGAACGCGAAGACGCCGGCGGAGACGGCGGAGGTGAGGATGAGTGGGCGGCGGCAGCGCATATGGCTCGGCTCCTTCTCGAAGCGAAGGAATGAACTGCCGAGTAGAGATAGCTCCGGGTCGGTAACAGTGGGGGTACGGGAGCTGTTACCTGCGTGTAACCCGAGGTGCGGCATCCTTGGGTCGCAAGGGCGAAGGAGAGAGCCGGGATGCGCGTGCTCGTCGTCGAGGATCACAAGGAGCTGGCCGCGACGATCGCGGTCGGGCTCCGCCGTGAAGGCATGGCCGTCGACATCGCGTTCGACGGCGAGGACGGCTTGCAGCACGCGGCCGGAGACAGCGTACGACGTGATCCTGCTCGACCGCGACCTGCCGAAGATCCACGGCGACGACGTCTGCCGGGCTCTCGTCGCGCGCGGATCGCGCTCGCGCGTGTTGATGCTGACCGCCGCCGACACGATCGAGGACCGCGTCGACGGCCTCGGCCTCGGCGCCGACGACTACCTGCCCAAGCCGTTCGCGTTCGCCGAGCTGATCGCGCGGGTTCGCGCCCTCTCCCGTCGCAGCCCTGCCGCCCACTCGCCCGTCCTGACCCGCGGCGATCTCCGCCTCGACACCGTGCAGCGCATCGCCAGCCGCGACGGCCGTCGCCTCACGCTCAGCCCGAAGGAGCTGGCGGTGCTCGAGCTCCTGCTCGTCGCCGAGGGCGCGCCGGTCTCGACCCGCCAGCTCGTCGCGCGCGGCTGGGACGAGTACATCGACCCCGACGGCAGTGTCGTCAAGGTCACGATCAGCCGCCTGCGGCGCAAGCTCGGCGACCCGCCCCTGATCGAGACCGTCCCCCACACCGGGTACCGGATCGCTCCATGACGGGCGCGCTCTCAACCCGTCTCACCGGTCACTGGCTGCGTGCGCGCCTTCCCGCGCGCACGATCCGGCTGCGGCTGACGCTCGTCTACGGCGGCCTCTTTCTCTGCTCCGGCGCCGCGCTGCTCGCCATCACCTACGTCCTCGTCCGTCACGAGTACACCGGCAGCTTCTTCATCAGCTCCGGCCGACAGGGGGTCGTTTCCGTCCAACGCTCCGGCGTAGGCGGTGTGAAGGTGGCGGGCGGTGACACGTTCAGCGTGCCGATCGGCCCGAACGCGGTCATCACCAACACGAAGCTCGCCCGCGCCGCGGCGCAAGGTCAGTCCGACGCGGCGCGCAACCAGCTGCTCGTCGACTCCGCGATCGCGCTGGCGATCATGGCGTTCCTCTCGATCTGGCTCGGCTGGGTGATCGCCGGCCGAGCCCTGCGCCCGCTGCGCACGATCACGAACGCGGCGCGCGAGATCTCCGCCAGCAACCTCCATCGCCGGCTTGCGCTCGAAGGGCCTGACGACGAGCTCAAGCAGCTCGGCACCACCTTCGACGGACTGCTCGCCCGCCTGGAGGCGTCCTTCGACGCGCAACGGCAGTTCGTCGCGAACGCCTCCCACGAGCTGCGCACCCCGCTCACGCTCGAACGCACGCTGCTCGAGCTCGCGCTCAGCGACCCCGACCCGAGCATCGCCTCTTTCCGCCACACCTGCGAGCAGCTGCTCGCCGTCGGCGAGCAACAGGAACGTCTGATCGAAGCACTGCTGACGCTTTCGCGCAGCCAGCGCGGCCTCGTGAGCCACCAGCCCGTCGAGCTCGCAGCGATCGCCGCCACCGCCGCCGCGGCGGCAGATCATGAAGGGCTCGTGTTCGGACGCCAGCCTCGAGCCTGCGCGGACGAGCGGCGACCCGCGCCTCGTCGAACGGCTCGTCGCCAACCTCATCTCGAACGCGATCCGCCACAACCACACCGGGGGTCGCGTCGAACTGACGACCGCGAGTCGCGACGGCCGGGCGCTCCTCGTCGTCGCCAACACCGGCCCGATGGTTCCGCCCAGCGAGCTCGAGCGGATCTTCCAGCCCTTCCAGCGGCTCGACACCGCGCGCGCCGCAGATGCGAACGGGCTCGGGCTTGGCCTCTCGATCGTCAAGGCGATCGCCGACGCGCACGCCGCCACCATCACCACCGACGTCAGGCCCGACGGCGGCCTTCACGTCGAGGTCAGCTTCCCGGCAGCAGCTCCAGGCTGAGTCGCACGCGGCGCTCATCCCCCGTGCGTCCTCGCGTAGGCGTTGTAGGCGGAGTTGGAGGGCATGTACGGCGGCCGGTATTTCCCGCAGGCCTGATTCGCGGCCTCGAACGTCGGCGAGCCCTGATCGATGCCGACGGTGGCCGGGTCGGGGATGCGGCCGTCGACGGCGGGGTCGGGAAAGTGCGGGACGCCATGGCTGCGCACGCATCGCGCGAAAGCCAAACCCTGCGCTTTGGCCTGCTGCAGCCGGGCGAGGCTCGGCCCGCGACCGCCGTTCGGGAGCAGGTGATTGCAGGCTCGCTGGGCCGCCTGGACCCGCGAACCGCTGGCCCCGAGTTGCTGCAGCCCGAGCTTGGACTTGTCGAACACGCCGTTGCCGTTGGGGTCGGGCCAGTTCGGGACCTGATGGGAGCGCATGCAGCGCGCGAACGCGACCGCTCCCTGCGTCGCCGTGGAGTCGAGCGGCGCCCGGTGATCATCCTTCGAGCTGCCGCATGCTGCCGCCAGCAGTGCGAGGCCGACGGCGGCGACGACACCGGCGGTGCGGGCACTCACGGCAGGCCGAGTGCCTTCCGCGACTGCTTCTCGCAGCTCGTCTCCGCGGTCTGGAACTGCAACGAGCGCAGGTCGATTCCGGGAGGGATCCTCTGGCCTGAAGCGGTCGGGTCGGGGAAGGTGGGATACCCGTGCAGCCGCAGGCACTGGGCGACCTTCAGGGCGAACGCGAACTTCTGCTGCCGCTGCTGTGGCGTCGCGGCGCCGCCGCTTTTCAGCAGGTGCTTGCACGAGTCGTTGGCAACCACCGAGATCTGCTTCGAGACACCGGCGTGGAACGAAGGAAAGCTCCCCTGCGCATCGGGGTCCGGGAAGCTCGGCACACCGTGTGCGCGCATGCACCGCGAGAAGGCAAGCGCTGCGTCCTCGCGGGTCTGCCCCGCCGAGGACGCCGACGGAGCCGACGAGCCGCCGCACGCCGTCACCAGCAGCGACAGCGCCACGCAGCCCGGCCACTGCAGAGGTGAGAAGCAGCGCTCGCCGGTGCATGCCCTCGATGTTCGCTCGGCCCGATAACAGCCCGGCGAGCGGGCGATGAAAAGTCGATGAAAGCGTCTGCGCGCAGCGCTGGGCCGCCTCCGATTCGGCGAAACTGCGTCACGTGAACGACGATCGCCGCACGGGGGCGTCGATCCTGGTGGTCGAGGACGACGAGCAGATCGCGGAGTTGATGCGCGATTTCCTCGAAGCGGAGGGCTACCGGGTACGGCATGCCGGAAGCGGCCGTGAGACGAGTGAGCAACTCACACGGGGCCGGCCCGACCTGGTGCTGCTGGACGTCATGCTGCCCGACGAGTCGGGCTTCGAGATCTGCCGTCGGCTTCGTCGCGAATCGAACGTGCCGGTGCTCTTCCTGAGCGCCCGCGACAGCGACGCAGACAAGATCCGCGGGCTCGGCCTCGGCGGCGACGACTACATCGTCAAGTCCGCCACACCGGCGGAGGTGGTGGCGCGCGTCAAGGCGGTCCTGCGGCGAGCTTCTCCGCCCGGTGGACACCAGACGCTTCGGTTCGGCGAGCTTGCGGTCGACCTCGCTGCGCACGAGGTCAGCTGCGAGGGCCGTCAGATCGACCTGACTGCACGTGAGTTCGAGCTGCTACGCGTGCTCGTGGAACATCCGCGGCAGGTGTTCAGCCGCGACCAGTTGTTCGAGCTGGTCTGGGGCTCGTACGGCGACCGCAGCGCGGTCGCCGTGTACGTCGGCCGCCTGCGCCAGAAGATCGAGCCCGACCCGGCGAAACCGCGCTACATCGTCACCGTGTGGGGCGCCGGCTACCGGCTCGACCCCGGCAGCAGATGAGAGAACCACCGATCCGCATCCGGACGTTCATCCTCGGCACCGTCGTCGTCTTGCTGCTCGTGCCGTCGGTTGCCGCGGGCTCGGCGTGGTTGATCGAGCGCGACCGCCAGCAGGCGGACATCCGGGAGCGGCTGAACACAGCCGCCGGCTACCTCCGCTCGCGTCGCGCCGCGATGGAAGCGCCTGCTTCGGTTCAGGGGTTCGGGCGGTTGCTCGGCCGGCTCGATCTGCTTGGCGCAGCTGATCATCGCCCGGCCGGGCGAGAAGCGCCAGCTCTACCTCAGCCAGGCGCTCAACCCGGGGTTCCAGAAGCAACAGGCCGCCCGGCAGGCGAAGGCCGGCCGACCCGACGCGACAGCTGCGAGCGTCCCGCCCGGGCCGGCGTCGTGGATCGACGACGGCAGACGGCTCATCCCGGCGGGCACACGGAAAGTGCCGGCGACCTTCGTCCTCGACCTGTACCACCGCCCCGCCTCGCGTGCCACCCGGGCGCTCGTCGCACTCGTCAGCGGAAGTGTCGCCCTGCTCCTCGGGCTCACGGTCGCGGTCTGGCTCGCCGGCCGCTGGATGGTTGCGCCACTCGCGAGGCTGAGCGCCCAGGTCGACAAGGTCGCCGGCGGCGACCTGACGATCGCAGTCCCGCACAGCCGGATCGGCGAGATCGCGAACATCGCCCAGGCGGTTGAAGGCATGACGGCCGCGCTCGGCGAGACGGCGCAACAACGAGCCGAGGCAGACGAAGCGAGGCGGTTTCTCGTCACCAGCGTCGCCCACGACCTGCGCACGCCGCTGTTCGCGCTGCGCGGTCACCTGCAGGCGATCGGCGCGCGGCTGGGTGATCCGGGCGTCCACCTCGAACGAGCGAAAGCGCGAGCGGACGCCCTCGAACGACTGGTCGCAAACCTCTTCGCCTACACCCGCGACGACTACGCCCAACCAGCGCCTCAACTCGAAGCAGCGCAAGTCGATGACCTCCTCGAGGAGGTCACCGCCGGGCTCGAGCACACGGCGCGCCTCCGAGACAACACCTTCGACCTCGTCGGAGACCAGACACTCGGCGTCATCGTCGACCGCGACCGCTTCAAACGAGCTCTCACCAACATCATCGACAACGCGCTCCGCTACAGCCCACCCGGCGCCACGATCCACCTCAGCTCCACAGCCATCGATCAGTCGACCGTCCAGATCACCATCCAGGACCACGGACCGGGAATCGACTCGAACCTCCTTCCGCACGTCTTCGAAGCCGGCATCCGTGGACCCACCGCAGCGGGCAGCCTCGACGAGGGAGCCGGGCTCGGCCTCACGATCGCCAAACGCCTCCTCGAGCACCAGGACGCCACGCTCACCGCCCGCAACCAACCGACCGGAGGCGCATTGATCACCGTGACGCTCCAACGCGCAGCGGCACGTACGCACACCGCCGGGAGAAACATCGAGTAGGTCGCGGCCGCATCTCGTCAGATAATGGCCCGATGGCGGCTGAGTCGATCGAACTGGCGACGATCCTGGTGACCGATCTCGTCGGGTCCACACGCCTGGCGACGTCGGTCGGTGCGGTGCGCGGAGACGAGCTGCGCGACGAGCACTTCGACGTGCTGCGCGAAGCGATCCGCGCCTGGGGCGGCCACGAGTTCCGGAGCACGGGCGACGGGATGATGGTGGCCTTCAGATCGGCGTCGGCGGCAGTGGAGTGTGCGGTGTCGATGCAGCAGCTGATCGAGCGCCGCTACCGGCGGGCCGAGCCGAAGCTGCAGGTGCGGATCGGCCTGGGCGCAGGTGAGTCGACCGTGCAGAACGGCGAGTACTTCGGCATGCCGTCGATCGAGGCGGCGCGCTTCTGCGACCAGGCCGGAGCGGAAGGGATCCTCGCGTCGCCGACGGTGCGGATGCTGGCCTCCCGGCTCGAAGGGATCCACTTCGACTCCGTGGGCGCGATCGAGTTCAAAGGGTTCCCCGAACCGGTCGAGGCATTTGCCGTCCCGTGGGCCAGGCTCGCGGACGAGGCCGCCGGCGTCGGCGGCTGGCCGTTGCCGGCACTGCTCCGGTCGGCGCCGCGGGCGGCCTTCGTGGGTCGCGACGAGGAGCGCTTGCTCATGGAGCGCTCCCGGAGTGCCGCGCGGGCGGGGGCGCAGCAGGTGGTGCTGGTCTCCGGGGAACCGGGGATCGGCAAAAGCCGACTTGCGTCGCTCGCGGCGCACGGCGCGCACGGCGAAGGGTTCGCGGTCCTGTGGGGCGCGTGCTCGGCGGAGTTGGCGGTGCCGTACGAGCCGTGGATCGCCGTCTGCTCGCAGCTGGTCGAGCACGCCCCTGCCGAGCTCCTCGAGCGGCACGTCGCGCGGCACGGCGGCGAGCTTGCGCGCCTGGCGCGCGACCTGCCTCGCCGGTTGCCGCGATCGCCCGAGCCGGAGAGCTCGGATCCCGAGACCGAGCGCTTCCTGCTCTTCTCGGCCGTGTCCGGTGCCCTCATGGAACTGGCCACGTCCGTCCCGGTGTGCGTCGTGCTCGACGACCTGCACTGGGCGGACGCGCAGTCGGTCGCGCTCTTGAAGCACCTGGCGTCATCCGCAGCGTCGTCCGCACTCCAGGTGATCGTCGCCTTCCGCGACTCGGACCTCGACAACGACCATCCGCTGTGTGCCGTGCTCGTGGACCTGCGGCGCGTCGACGGCGTCGGGCGCATCGGGCTGGAGGGCTTTGGAGCGATCGAGGTGTCGGAGGTGATGGCCGCGGCCGCCGGACACGAGCTCGATGCCGACGGGCTGATGCTCGCCGAGCAAATCGCGAGCGAGACCGACGGCAACCCGTTCTTCGTCGGTGAGGTGCTTCGCAGCCTGGTGGAGTCGGGGCGTCTGCTGTACGACGCCACGACTGAGCGGTGGAGCATCGACCGGTCGGCGCCACTCGGGTTGCCTGAAAGCGTGCGCGACGTCATCACCCGCCGTGTCGATCGGCTCGGCCAGGAGGCGCGCGAGGCGCTGACGTTCGCGGCGGTGATCGGTCGGTCGTTCGACCTCGAGCTCCTCGGCCGGCTGGTGGAGACGACGGAGAGCGAGCTGCTGGATCGCCTCGAGACGGCCGTCACGGCGTCACTGCTGGACGAGTCGGCCGAGCACGTCGGCCGGTTCCGCTTCGTGCACGCGCTGATCAACCAGACGCTGTACGAAGGGCTGGGCGCCACCCGGCGCTCGGGCGTCCACCACCGCGTTGCGAGCGCGCTCGAGGATCTCTACGGGCAGGACCGGGTCGCAGAGCTTGCATTGCACTGGCGGCTGGCGGCGACCGACAAACCGAAGGCAGCTCGGTACTCGGCACTCGCCGGCCGGCAGGCGCTCGACAGCCTGGCGCCGGCGGAGGCGGCCAAGCTGTTCGCCGACGCGCTCGAACTGCTGGGTCTCGACGACGACGCCGAACGCTGCGAGGCGCTGATCGGCCTTGGCGAGGCGCAGCAGCTGACGGGCGATCCCAGCTACCGCACGACGTTGCTGCAGGCCGCGCAGATCGCCTCGTCACTCGACGACGCCGCGTTGGCCGCCGCAGCAGCGCTTGCGAACACACGCGGCTTCACGAGCCTCATCGGTGACCTCGACGACGAGCGGGAGGCAGCGATCGAGCGCGCAATCGAGCTCGACGACGGTGCCGATGTCGGCCGGCGGGCGCTGCTCGTGGCGCTGCAGTCGCAGGAGCTCCTCTACGAGCACGATCCGACGCGCCGGCAAGCGCTCGCGACGGAGGCGATCTCGCTGGCTCGCGAGATCGGCGATCCCAGAGTCAGAGCGCGCGTGCTGCAGCACGCGTTCCACGGCCTCTGGAGCCCCGACATGCTCGACGCGAGAGCGGAGCTGACGAACGACCTCCTCGCAAGCGCGCAGGCTGCCGAGGACCGTGCACTCGAAGCCTGGGCGAACCTCCTGCTTCTGCACGGCGCGTTCGAGACAGGCGATCTCGCGCGGGCACGGGCCGTGAGCAACCGCCTCCTGGAGCTGGCCGCGGCTCTCCAGCAGCCCACGCTGAGCTGGGTCGCACACATGGGGGCCGCGGCGTTGACGGTGGTTGAAGGGAACCTCGTTGCCGGTGAGGACCGTGCCAGGAAAGCGCTCGCGCTCGGGGAGCTCGCCGGCCAGCCCGACGCGCTCCGGATCTTCGGCGAGTTCCGCGCCCTCGCACGGCTGTATCAAGACCGCGGTGACGCTCAACTCATCGAGCTCAGCCGCCAGGCCACGAGCATGTTCCCGCGGATGGCGATCTGGCCGGCGTCAACGGCGCAGTACGAGGCCCACTTCGGCAACCAGCAGGTGGCGCGGAAGCTGCTCGCCGACGCTGTCGAGAGCGGCCTCGCGCAGGTCGGCTGGGACTCACTTCGGCTCGTCGCGCTCTCGTTCTACGCCGATGCCGCCTCTCGTCTCAACGCTCCGGATGCCGCAGCGCTCATCCACGAGCTGATGTCGCCATGGTGCGACCAGATGATCTGGGGCGGCGCCCAGGCCTACGGGCACGTGCGGCTGTGGCTCGGCGTCACCGCCGCGACGATGAGGCGAGACGACGAGGCGGACGACGCGTTCGCGTTTGCGTGTCGCTTCCACGACGACAACGGACTGATGCTGTGGTCGGCGCGTTCGCACCTCGGGTGGGCGGAGGCGCTCGCCGATCGTGGCGAGCGCGCGCAGGCGCAGACGCACGCCGTGCGTGCGCTCGAGCTTGCCCACGCACACGGCTACGGCTTGATCGCGAGGCTGGCGTCGCCGATCGCGGGTGTCGAAGCGCTTGCAAATGACTGACCCCAGGTCGAGAATCGCGCGACCATGACGCAAACAGAGAGTCAGAGCGATGTCCTCGACGGCCCGTCCACGCCGTCGCTGAAGGTCGAACCCCTGCCGCTGCAGGACTGGGGGTTCTACAACTGCCCGGCGATCCCTTTCTGGGCCGACGCGAACGGAGACTCCGGACCCCACGCACTGGCAACAGACGATCGCGCAGCTGACGAAGCGCGCGAACGAGGCGGCTGACGCGTACGCCGACCTCTCCACCATGTACACGATCGGTGGCCAGCCGAACAAGGCCTACAACTTCCTGTACGGCAGTGACGCGGGTACGCCTCCGAACCCGGACAGCCCGCTGTGCCACCTACCGCTCGACAAGGTCGACCAGTTCACGCTCCCCTGGACGACCTACGACGGCGTCTACAACGACTCACTCGACTTGCGCGACGACTTCGCCGACACGCTGAAAAACAGCCACAAGGACATCGGGACGCAACGCTTCTGGCCGACGATTGCGCACTTCGGGATCCCGTACAACCTCCTCGTCCTGTCGAAGGTCGGCGCCGAACGAGTCGCCGAGCTCAAGGCGGAGTTCGGCGATGCCTGGGCCGCCGAGGAGATGGACGACAAGGTCGCGGCCGGGCTCGCGTTCGAGATCGACACGCGCATCATCGGCACGGTCGCGCCGTATGCGCCCCCGGGCGACGCGGTTCGGTTCGCCCCCGGCAGCCTCACGCTGCTGACCCAGGATGCGCAGACCAAAGAGCTGAAACCCGCGGTGATCAAGCTCTTCACCGCTGACACCGAGCGCGTCTATCCGAAGGGGTGCGACGCGTGGATCTACGCGCTGCAGGCAGCGAAGACGTCGATCACGGTCTGGGGCATCTGGCTGGGCCACGTGTTCCACTGGCACATCCCGACGGCCGCGATGCAGATGACGATGTACAACGCGCTTCCCGCCGGGCACAAGCTCTGGACCTTGCTCCAGCCCCAGTCGCAGTCACTCATCGACTTCGACTTCGTGCTGCTCCAGATCCCGAAGATGTTCGCGCACATCTCGCCGCCCACCCCGGTGGCCGGCCCGATGCCGCTGCTGACGCTGCTCGACCGCTACGCCGCGGACCACGACTTCTTCGATCTCGATCCGCTGCACGAGCTGAAGATGCAAAGGATCGACGTCAAGGACTTCACCACGGACAACGGCAAGGACTGGGACATGTACCCACTCGCTGGATACCTGATCCGCCTCTGGACGCTCTGCGAAGCATTCGTGCAGGTCGTCGTCGACCAGTTCTACTTGACCGACCAGGACGTGGCGGGCGACACGGGCCTGCAGGCGTGGATCACCGCCAGCAAGGATCCGTTGCAAGGCAACGTCCGGCTACCGGACATCACCACGAAGCCGCTGCTCACCAAGCTACTGACGAGCCTCCTCTACCGGGTCACCGTGCACGGGGCGGGGAGCCTCACCTCGGTCGTCAACCCGGTGCTCGCGTTCATCTCGAACTTCCCGCCCTCGTTGCAGAGCACAGCGATGCCCGAGCCGAACGTCGAGCTGAGCGAGACGGACTTGCTGAAGCGCATGCCGTACACCGGGACGATGGGCACGATGGCGACCTTCTACTTCACCTTCGCCTACTCGCAGCCGAACGTGCCCGCCATCCCGACGGGCGGTGTGAATCTCGACCCCTACTGGCCGGCTGACCCGGGGACGGCGTCCGACCAGGCGTGCAACGCCGCGCTCTTCAAGTACCGGGCAGGGATCAGCAGCTTCGTCGACGCGTACACCGACGACTGGAACAAGGAGCTGGCGCGAATCCGCGGAGTCCCCGCCGGAAAGCCGCCGTCGTACGCGGAACACCAGGCCGAACAATGGCCGCGTAGCATCGAGATCTGACCGCGGCAGGGCTGCACACGCGGGTCACATCATCTCAATCTGGCGCGCCCGGGTTCCTTTGGGGGCGCTCGGCGCGGTGAACGACCGGCGATGCGGTCGACCATCGCGTCGGCGGCCGCAAGGCCCGCCGCGATCTTGTCGTGGCCCGGCTGGCCCAGCACGACGCCGGTGATCGTCGTCCGCTTGCCGTCGATCCAGCGGCTCGCTCGGAAGGCAAAGCAGCCGCCGGCCGCAGCGGTCGAGCCGGTCTTGACGCCGGCGAACCCGTCGAGGCCGAGCAGCGCGTTGGTGTTGTGCACCGTGCCGGCGACCGGCAGCGACACGCTCGGTGTGGCGACGATGCTCGCAAACACCGGGAGCTGCATCGCTCGGTCGACAACACGCACCTGGTCGGCGGCGGTCGACACCGTTGCGTCGTCGTAGCCGCTCGGGTCGGTGTAGTGGGTGTCGGTCATGCCCAGCGATCGTGCGGCGGCGTTCATCCCGACGACGAAGCGATCCAGCGAGCCGGCGTCCCATCGAGCCAGAACCGCGGCGATGTTGTTCGCCGACGGCAGCAGCAGCGCCTGCAGCGCCTGCCTTTCGGTCAGTTCCTCTCCGGAGGCGACGGACACGACCGACTCCTCCTGCCCACGCCGGCGGTCGGTGTCGGCGACATCGGCGTCGGTGAGCGTGATCGTCGGGCCGTTCTCGCCGGGCTGGAGCGGGTGGTCACGAAGCACGAGATAGGCCGTCATCACCTTCGCCACGCTGGCGATGGCTGCCGCATGCTGGTTCGGGCCGGCGTGGATCTGCGACTCCCCGGCTCTGACGAACGCGGCTTGACCGTGTGCGGGCCACACCGTGCTCGACAGCGCGTCGCCAACGGCTCCACGTTGCTCACTGCGAACGGCATCGATGGGTGACGCCGTCGAGGACGACGACGCAGCCTGGTAGCCGAGGGACGCGGCGACCGCTGCAATCGCGGCCAGCAGGCCGGCGACACGGGCCTTCCGAATCCGAACCCGGCGGGTTCGTGCTCGCGTGCGGGGCGCCATACCGCCATTCAAGGCAGCGGCGTGTTGCCGGCACGTTCGCGGTTTTCGATATGCCGGCGATACGCGCCCGCTCTAGCATCCGAGCATGCGCGTGTTGATCGTCGAGGACGAGCCCTACATGGCAGAAGCCATCCGCGACGGCCTACGGCTCGAAGCGATCGCGGCCGACATCGCCGGCGACGGCGACACCGCTCTCGACCTGTTGAGCTTCAACGCCTACGACATCGCCGTGCTCGACCGAGACATTCCCGGACCGAGTGGCGACGAGATCGCGCAGCGCATCGTCGCTTCCGGCAGCGGCATGCCGATCCTCATGCTCACCGCCGCCGACCGGCTCGACGACAAGGCCACCGGGTTCGAGCTCGGCGCCGACGACTACCTCACGAAGCCGTTCGAGCTCCGTGAGCTCGTGCTCCGTCTCAGAGCGCTCGACCGCAGACGCGCCCACCAACGACCGCCGGTGCGCGAGATCGCAGGCCTCCGGCTGGATCCGTTCCGCCGCGAGGTCTACCGCGACGGCCGCTACGTCGCGCTCACGCGGAAGCAGTTCGCGGTGCTCGAGGTCCTCGTGGACGCCGAGGGCGGCGTCGTCAGCGCCGAGGATCTCCTGGCGCGTGCGTGGGACGAGAACGCCGACCCGTTCACCAACGCCGTGCGCATCACCGTCTCGGGGCTGCGCAAACGACTCGGCGAACCGTGGATCATCGCCACCGTGGCCGGTGCCGGGTACCGCATCGACACGGCAAACGACGGGCGCGCGGGAGGGAACGGTGGCTAGAGCCCCAGGGTTGAGCGTACGCCTCAAGCTCACGCTCAGCTACGCCGGCTTCGTGATGCTCGCGGGGGCGGTGCTGCTCACCGCCGGGTACTTCTCCCTGTCGCGTGGTGTGCACCCTGGCGTGATCTTCATGGTGCGCAGCCACGCCGACCTGCTCCGCGATTTCGCTCCGCTCGCAGCCTCCGTGATGACGTTCCTCCTGGTCTTCGGCCTGGTGGGAGGCTGGCTGCTCGCCGGCCGCATGCTCGCCCCTCTGACTCGCATCACCGAGGCGACGCGCATGGCCGCGGACGGATCGCTCTCCCACCGAATCGAACTGGAGGGACGTCAGGACGAGTTCCGCGGGCTCGCGGACGCCTTCGACACGATGCTTGCGCGGCTCGAAGCGCACGTCGCCGAGCAGCAGCGATTCGCAGCGAACGCATCACACGAACTGCGCACTCCGCTCGCGATCACGAAGACGCTGCTCGACGTCGCCCGCAACGAACAGAACGGCAACGCAGGCGAACTCGTCGACCGCCTCCACGACGTCAACACCCGGGCGATCGACCTCACCGAAGCACTGCTCCTGCTCAGCCGCGCCGACCAACGCTCCTTCACCCGCGAATCCGTCGACCTGTCGCTCGTGGCGGAGGAAGCCGCCGAGACGCTTCTCCCCCTCGCCGAAGAGCGCGGCCTCAGCATCGAGACCTCCGGCGAGCCGGCGCTGACGACCGGCTCGCACGCGCTCCTGCTGCAGCTGACGACGAACCTCCTGCAGAACGCGATCGTCCACAACCTGCACGAGCACGGCACTGTCTGGGTCACCACCAGCGCTGACGTGGCGAGTGCGGTGCTCACCGTCGAGAACACCGGCGACAGGCTCGCTCCACAGCTGATCGCGACGCTCGCCGAGCCGTTTCAGCGCGGCACGACACGCATCCGCACCGACCATGGGGGTGTCGGCGTCGGCCTCGGCCTGGCGATCGTCAAGAGCATCACCCAGGCACACGACGGGACGCTCACGCTCACCCCGCGAGCCGACGGTGGGCTTCGCGTCACGGTCCGACTGCCCGCTGCGCGATCGTGAGCTAGTGCTGTCCTTCCAAGCGACCCTCCGTTGCAAGAGTGGCGCCCAACTCCGCACGCGAACGAATGCCGAGCTTGCGGTAGGCGCGGGCGAGATTCGCTTCGACCGTCTTCGGGCTGATGAACAGCCGCGCCGCAACCTCTCGATTCTTGAGACCCGCCGCAGCCAGTTCGGCGACCTTTCGCTCCGTCTCCGAAAGGCCGTCGGGCGTCGAGCTGCGGACACCCACCCGACGCAACTCCGCCTGGGCGATCTCCGACCAGAGCGGTGCACCCAGGCGGTCGAAGATCTCGAGCGCCTCCTCGATCGACCGCCTCGCAGCCGCCTTTCGCTTCGCGCGCCGCTCGATCTGACCCTTCGCGAGCAGCGTGCGGGCACGCTCGAACGGCATCGGCAGGTGCTCGTGCTCGCGCAGCGCCACCCCGGCGGCCAGCAGAGCCTGGTCGAGGTCGCCTCGAGCACTGTGCAGCAACGCCTCTGACCTGGCGCTGATCGCGTTCAGCCACGGCCGCGGCGCACGCAGCGCGCGCCGTTGCAGGACATCGCACAGGGCGTCCGCGCGTTCAACGTCCCCGAGCCCGAGCGCCGCCTCGATCTGGTCGCCGTGAAAGCGAAAGCGGGCAGGCTCGGCCAGCCCGATCTCTGCGACGCCTGACGCCGCTTGTGTCAGCCGGCGATCGGCCTCCGCGAGGTTCCCTCGTGATAGCTCGAGGAAGCCGAGGACGGAGAGATGGAGGGTCGCGATCCAGAGGTCGCCACCTTCCTCGGCAAGCTCGAGCCCTTCGAGAGCGGCCTCGTTTGCTTCGGTGACGGATCCCGTGTGCGCCGCGAGCAACGCGCGGTTGTACAGCGTCATCGAGCGTGACAACGGGACAACAGCCTGTTCGACAACCTGCGCACTCGCGTCGGTGAGCTCACGGCTCCGAGACCAGTTCCCGAGCCAGCACTCGATCTCGGCGAGATGGCGCTCGATCAGCGCCGCTTCGTGATCGTTCCCCTCCGCACGACGGCGAGCCGAAACCTCCACAGCGAGCTCGCGGGCGCGGATTAGATCGTCGGTGTACTTCGCGATCGAGAGGCGCGCAGCGTGCGCACGCTGGGCAAGCCAGGTGTTTCCGTGCGACGGCATGAGCTGGTCGGCTCGCGCGACCTGCTCCAGCGCCAGGCCGTCTCCGCTCAGGAACTGGGCGTACGCGTCATCGAGCAACGCTGCAGCGACGAGATCAACGGGTGCACCCTGCAGCTGATCGACGAGCTCGCGAGCCTCCCGCGCGCACCGGCGAATGAGCACCATGTCGTCGGCGCAGACGAGAGCGAGATGCAGGTTGATCTCTGCTCGCAGCGGGGCATCGTCCCCTGCCTCGTCCAAGGCAGCGAGGCACGCTTCCTTGGCCGCCCCTTGCCCTTCGTCATACATGCGAATCAGGGCGAGCAAGAGAAATGCCCGAGCGCGATCCGGTCCGCTCGGCATCGTCGGTCCTTGCAGGGATTGCGACCGAGGCAACAACGGCCAAGGCTTCGCGTGCTGCCCGTCGACTGCGAACCTGACCGGGTTCGTCTGCTGCCGCTGCTGCGACACCGACAGCGGAGATGGCTGCAAGGGGCTCTGTCCCTGATGCACGGATCGATCGCACGGGGGCAGCTGCCCCTCGTCGTTCTCGCGGGTCTTGCTCTCGGTGCAGCCGTCGCAACGGCAGCGGCTTCGAATCCGAAGACGCTCGTGCTCCGGCTCTCCGACTTCCCTGCCGGAACGCGCGCCGGCGAGGCATACGGAACCCAAGGGCCGTTCGCGAGCCAGTACACGGCCAGCTTTCAGATCCGCCCCGGCGACCTCCGACGCGAGGAGGATGTCGACATCCAGGTGTGGGTAGCCAAGAACATCGCAGGCGCGAAGAGCATCTACCAGCAGACGCTCTCGACGTACACGGGCAAGGGGCCGAAGATCGGCCAGTTCGGAGACGCCTTCAAGGGCGAGTCCGCCCTGCGACTGCCGAAGGTCGGGGACGAGCAGTTCGCCGACTACCTCCCGAAGCAGACGCGCCCGCACGGACAGCTGATCGTGCGCACCGGGACGGTCGTCTGGTATCTGACGGTCGAGAACTGCACCCCGTTCGCGGCGAGCTGTTACGGCACGAGCAGGACGGAACCGCCGATCGGCAAGGCGAAGGCGGTCGTCGAGCTGAAGACGTACGGGACCAAGCAGAAGGCACGGATCGGCAGCGGCTAACTCGAAGCCGTCGTGGCGCACGCCCGAGGGGAGCCGTCGTGAGAGGATCGGCGCCGATGAGCGCCGCTGTCGAGGAACGCGTCGACGAGTTGCTCGCACGTATGACGCTGGACGAGAAGGTCGGGCTGATGTTCCACGCGCCGATCGCCATGAACCCGGACGGCACGTTGCTCGACGATACCGAGGATCGAATCGTCCGACGACACCTCAACCACTTCAACATCTACTACGCACCCGAGCCGCGACAGCACGCGGAGTGGCACAACCGGCTGCAGGGTCTCGCCAAGACGACGCGTCTCGGGATCCCCGTGACCATCTCTTCCGACCCGCGCCACAGCATCGCGGAGAACTTCGCGGCCGCCTGGTCGGCCACCGGGTTCTCGCAATGGCCCGAGCCGATCGGCTTCGGCGCGCTCGGCGACGTGGATGCGGTGCAGGAGTTCGGTGACATCGCACGACGCGAGTACCGCGCGGTCGGCATCCACGTCGCGCTCCACCCGATGGCCGACCTCGCGACCGAACCACGGTGGGCGCGGATCATGCACACCTTCGGCGAGGACGGCGAGCTCGCCGCGCGACTGGTCGGGGCGTACATTCGCGGTTTCCAGGGCGAGGCGCTCGGGTCGCAGTCGGTCGCGTGCATGACGAAGCACTTCCCGGGCGGCGGCCCGCAGCTCGACGGCGAGGATCCGCACTTCGCGTACGGTAAGGATCAGATCTACCCGGGCGGCATGTTCGAGTACCACCTGCGCGTCTTCGAAGCCGCGTTCGAGGCCGGGACGGCGCAGATCATGCCGTACTACGGACGGCCCGTCGGCACGCCGCTCGAGGAGGTCGGCTTCGGCTTCAACCGCGACGTGGTCACCGGCCTCCTGCGAGAACGCTACGGCTTCGACGGCGTCGTGTGCACCGACTGGGGTCTCGTCACCGACGCACAGCTTCCGGATGGGTCGGTGTTCGCGGCGAAGTGCTGGGGCGTCGAGGAGCTCAGCGTCGAGGATCGGCTCGTCAAGATCGTCGACGCGGGTTGCGACCAGCTCGGCGGCGAGGAGTTGCCGGAGGTGCTCGTCGAGCTCGTGCGCACAGGGCGGATAACCGAGGAGCGGGTCGACGCGTCCGCGCGACGTCTGTTGCGTGACAAGTTCCGCCTCGGGCTCTTCGACGATCCCTATGTCGACCCCGCCGAAGCGGAGCGCACGTGCGGCTCGCCGGCGTTCCGTGCCGCGGGCGCGCGCGCCCAGCGGCGCACGGCTGTGGTGATCTCGAACGACGGCGTGCTGCCGCTCGGCGAGGGCGTGCGTGTCTACGCCGACGGCCTCGTCTGTGAAGGTGCGACGGAGAGCCCCGGCGCGGCGGACGTCGCGATCGTGCGCCGGACCGCTCCGTTCGAGCCGCGCACGAACGGGATGATCGAGTCGCTCTTCCACGCGGGCGACCTGACCTTCGACGAGCCCGAGCTGTCCGCGCTGCTCGAGCTCGCGCGCACGGTCCCGACGGTGCTCGTCCTCCACCTCGAGCGGCCGGCCGTGATCCCGGAACTCCTCGAGGCGTGCGCGGCCGTCGTTGCGGTCTTCGGCGCGTCCGACGAGGCGGTGCTCGACGTTCTTTTCGGCCGCGCGGCACCCGAGGGCAGGCTGCCGTTCGAGCTGCCGTCGTCGATGGACGCCGTGCGGGCGCAGCTCCCGGATGTGCCGGGCGACTCAGCTAACCCGCTGTTCCGCTTCGGGCACGGGCTCGATCTCTAGCCAGACGGGGCTCGTCGCCCACTGGCGCGCTACGGGCTGGGGTTCTGTGCCGCACGCGGTGGCAGGAGCTCCTCGACCTCGGCCACGTCGAGTGGTCGAGCAAGCAGGAAGCCCTGGCCATAGTCGCAGTGCTCGGCCTGAAGCTGACGGAGCTGGGAGTCCTCTTCGATGCCCTCGCCGAGCGTCTCGAGGCCGAGCGTCTTCCCGAGCTGCACGAGCGTGTGGATGAGTGCTTTCGACTGCGGCGATGCTGCGATGTCGGCGATGAACGAGCGGTCGATCTTCAACGCGTCGATCGGCAGCCGTCGCAGGTGGCTGAGCGAGCTGTACCCGGTGCCGAAGTCGTCGATCGCAACCCGCACGCCAAGCCCCTTCAGCCGGTGCAGGCGGATAGCCGCGGCGTCGACGTCCTGCATCAGTGCGGTCTCAGTGATCTCGAGCGTGAGCATGGCCGGATCGAGTCGGGTCGCCGCGAGCGCGTCGGCGACCTCCCTGACGAGGTCGTCGTTGTCGAGTTGTCGCGCGGACACGTTGACCGACACTGCAACCGGCCGACCCTGATCACGCCATTCGGCGGCTTGGCTGCACGCGGTCTCGACGACCCAGCGGCCGATCTGGCCGATCATGCCGGATGCCTCGGCAATCGGGATGAAGCTGTCAGGTGCGAGCACGCCGTGCACCGGATGCCGCCAGCGGATCAACGCCTCGACACCGGTGATGCGCTCGGTCCTCAGATCGAACGTCGGCTGGTAGAGCAGGAAGAACTCGTCGTTCGCGATCGCGTTGTTGAGGTCCAGCTCGAGCGCGAGACGGTTCTGTGCCGCCGTGTGCATGCCGTGCTCGAACAGCCGCCAGCGGTTCTTGCCGGCCGCCTTGGCCTCGTAGAGCGCAAAGTCCGCGTCGCGGAGTAGAGCGTCGACCGACTCCTCCTGACCGAGGGCGATGCCGATGCTCGCGGTCACGTACACCGGGCGGCCGTCGAGCGCCTCCAGCTCGAACGGCTGTGCGATCACCTCGCCGAGGCGCTCGGCGACCAGCTCGGGGCGGGCGTTCGACTCGAGATTTCCCAGCAAGACGACGAACTCGTCGCCTCCCAGGCGCCCCGCGCTGTCGGCGTCGCGGATCGTTCTCGTCAAGCGCTCGGCGACACCGCAGAGCAGCTCGTCGCCGGCTGCGTGACCGAAGCTGTCGTTGACCTGCTTGAAGCCGTCGATGTCCACGTAGAGCGCGGCGACCGGGGAGCGATAGCGTCTCGCCTGGGCGAGCATCCGCTCGGCGCGATCGATCAGTAGCACCCGGTTCGGCAGCCCCGTGAGCGCGTCGTGGAGCGACTGGTGGGCGAGGGCTTCCTCGGCCTCGACCTGGGCGGTGACGTCTCGCGAGATTCCCCACGTGCCGATGATCGTGCCGCCGTCGTCACGGAGCGGCAGCTTGACGGTCGAGACCCAGCGGTCGGGAAGATCCATGAAGGTCTCGCGCTCGACCTTTGCCGGCATGGGCTCACCAGTCTGGATCACCCGCTGCTCGTCCTCGAGCGCCTGGGTCGCGTGTGGCGAGCTGAACAGGTCGAAGTCCGTCAGGCCGATCAGGCCGTCGTGCGAACGTCCCTGACCCAACGCCGAGACGAAACCCTGGCTCACCAGGACGAACCGGCTCGCCAGATCCTTGAAGAACACGCGCTCTTCGCTGTGCTCGAGCAGGTTGCGCATGCAGACCCGTTCGCGCTCGGATCGAATGCGAAGGCAACTCGCCGCCGTCGACAGGCTGACGTCCAACACGACGCAGACATCGGCATACCGCGGTCAGACGCACTCCGTAAAACCCCGCAGAGGCTCCGTCCCGGAGCACGGCCGGCCGCGACGGCTCAGCAGCTGAACGTGCCGCTCGCCGAACCTGACCCGAAGAGGATCGAGGCCGTGAACGTGCCCCTCGAGCGGTTGCCCGAGAGCGTGATGTGAGCGGTATCGCCTCGCAAGAGGTAGGACTTGCCGGCCGAGACCACGGCGAAGTCCCCGCCCGTGTACCGGCCGTCCCTCCCTGCGGGCTTCCTGATGCCGCCGAGTACGGAGCCGACGTTCAGGCCGAAGTAGTCGGGCTTCTTCTTCGTCGTCCGCCGGGCCAGACCTTACGCGGGTCCCCGTGGCACACGAGTCAACTCCCGAGTTCGCGAACGCGACTCTCCAGGAAGCGCTGCTCGGGCCCGGACTCGCTCAACTCGAGCGCGCGGGCGTACGCAGCGCGCGCGTCGTCCTCTCGGCCGAGGCGCCTGAGCAGGTCGGCACGCGTCGAATGGTAGTAGCGATAGTTGTCGAGCTCGAGACCGTCGAGGAGCGCGAGACCCGCGTCGGGCCCTGCGAGCTCAGCGACGGCGATCGCGTGGTTCATCGTCACGACCGGCGAGCGGGTGAGCTGCGCGAGCCGCTCGTAGAGGAGCGCTATCTCCGTCCAGTCGCGCGGGTCCCGGACGTGGAGGTCGGCGATCGCCGCCTGCAGGACGTACGGCCCGGCTCCGCGAAGTGCGATCGCGCGACCGAGCAGCCGACGCCCCTCGTCGATCGCCTCGAGATCCCAGAGCGAGCGATCCTGCGCGTCGAGCAGGACGAGCTCACCGTGCCGGACGCGTGCGCCGCTGCGCGCATGGTTGATGAGCATGAGCCCGAGCAGTGCGTGCGCTTCGGGCTCATCCGGCATGAGGTCGACGAGCGAACGGCCGAGGCGGATGGCCTCGGCCGAGAGGTCGATCCGGCCGTCGCCCCAGCCCTCGTTGAAGACCAGGTAGACGACGGCGAGGACGGCATCCAGGCGCTCGGGCAGCGCATGAGGCGGTGGGATGGCGAACGGAACGCCCGCGTCGCGGATCTTGTGCTTCGCGCGGCTCAGCCGCTTGCTCATCGTCTCGAACGGGACGAGGAACGCACGGGCGATCTCGTCGGTCGAAAGGCCCCCGAGCGCGCGCAACGTCAGGCCGACCTGCGCGTCGAGGGCGAGCGCAGGGTGGCAACAGGTGAAGATCAGCTCGAGCCGCTCGTCAGGGAACGTCGACGTGTCGTTCATCCCGTCCTCCGATCGGAGTCGCAGCTCGTGCCCGAGCTGCTCGGTCTTCGCCGCGAGTGTGCGCTCCCGGCGAATCCGGTCGATCGCGCGGTTCCGCGCAGTCATGATCAGCCAGCCCGTCGGGTTGGCGGGAACGCCGTCGCGCGGCCACCGCTCGGCCGCGACGGCGAACGCCTCCTGGGCGGCATCCTCGGCCAGCTCGATGTCGCGCAGGAATCCGACTAGCGACGCCAGGACGCGCGCCCAATCGTCCCGAAAGACCTCGTCGAGCACGCGGTTCAGCCCTCCTCGCGGACCGGTCGGACCTCGATCGCCCCGGCGCCTGCTCCGCGCAGATGTTGCAGCTCGTCGGCAACAGCGAGTGCGCCGTCGAGGCTCTCGGCGTCGACGAGGATGAACCCGCCGAGGAAGTCCTTGCTGTCGACGAACGGCCCGTCGGTGAGCAGCGTCTTTCCTTCCTGCGTACTGACGGTCGTCGCCGATTCGAAGTCCTGAAGCCTGACCCAACCGGCCACCTCGGGACGGTCGGCCAGAGCCTCGCGAATGGAGGCGGTCACCTGCTGGCGCTCGCTCTCCGGCGTCCGGTCGCGAAGCTCGGCGTTGTTGTAGATCACGAGCGCATATCTCAAGGGAGCCTCCTTGGCGGCAGCGGGTTGTCTCCTTCTAGACGAACGGGACCACCTCGGACGGACAGCCCCGGATCTTCGCCGCCGCACCTGTCCGTCTGGCGACCCCCCGTACGTCACTGATGCAGAACCGGACAGCGAGCCGGCCGCGACGCAAGGAGGAGAGATGACAGACGCATCAGCACCCGGTCGCCGCCTCGGTTGGGTGGTCGGCCTGACCTCGGCCGCGTACTTCATGGTCGTCCTGGACGCGCTGGTCGTGATCACGGCGCTGCCGCGAATGCAGCGTGACCTCCACGTGGGGCTGTCGTCACTGCAGTGGACGGTCAATGCCTATGGCATCGCGTTCGCCGCGGGCATCATCACCGCTGCCGCGCTCGGCGACCGCTTCGGCCGCCGGCTCGTGTTCACCGGCGGACTTGCATTGTTCACGCTCGCCTCGGCGGCGTGTGCCCTCGCGCCGAGCGCTGCCGATCTGATTGCCGCGCGCACCGTGCAGGGTCTCGGAGCGGCAGCGGTGCTGCCGCTCAGCCTCACGATCCTGACCACGGCGTTCCCCGCAGAGCGGCGCGGGCTGATCGTCGGCGTCTACGGCGGGCTCGCCGGGCTCGCGGTCGCGTTCGGCCCGATCCTCGGCGGCGCGGTCACCGAAGGGCTCAACTGGCACTGGATCTTCTGGCTCAACGTCCCGATCGGGCTCGCCACCGTCCTTCTCGGTACGCGGCTCTTGCCGGAGAGCCACGGCGCGCCGGAGCGGCTCGACCTCGCCGGGGTCTCGCTGGTCACGAGCGGCGTCGTCGCACTCGTCTGGGCTCTCACCCGCGCCAACGACGTCGGCTGGGCGAGCTTCGAGAGCGTCGGCAGCTTCGGGGCCGGCTGCGGACTGCTCGCCGCGTTCCTCTGGTGGGAGCACCGCACCGCCCAGCCGATGGTGCCGCTGCGCTTGTTCGCCAACCGTGAGTTTGCGATCGGCAATCTCACCACCTACTTCCTGCACGGCGCAACCTTCGCGGCGGCCTTCTTCATCACGCAGGAGTTCCAGCTGGCACGCGGTTACTCCCCGCTCCAAACAGGGCTGCGCCTGCTGCCCTTCTTCGGGACTCCAATGATCGTCGCGCCCCTCGCCGGCGCCCTGTCCGACCGCATCGGACGCCGGCCGATCATGCTGACCGGGCTCGTGCTGCAGGCGGTGGGTTACAGCTGGGTTGCCGCCCGGAGCTCGCTCGCAACGAGCTGGATCGAGCTCGACGCCGCACTGCTCGTCGCCGGGGTCGGCATTTCGATGGCGCTTCCGACCGTCCCGACCGCCGTCTTGAGCGCGGTTGCTCCAGACGAGCTCGGCAAAGCGTCCGGCATCAACTACATGGCCCAGCGCTTCGGCACCGTCTTCGCGCTCGCGATCGCCAGCGCCGTCTTCTCGACCCAGGGACACCTCGGCAGCCCTGAGTCGGTCACCGCCGGTGTCCGCCCAGCTCTCTGGGCCTGCGTCACCTTCGCCGTCCTCGCCGCGGTCACCGCCCTCGGCATCGCCCCGCGCCGCAGGTCTGCGGTCGGCATGCCGAGCGCAGACATGCCGGTCGCGGCCTAGTGCCACCACCGACGAGAGGAGCTTCATCAATGGCAGACAACATCGAGATCGTCACGCGCTTCGAGCACGCGTTTCGCGCGGGCGACCAGGCGACGATCGACGAGCTGAGCGACCCTGGCCTGATCGACCACAACCCGGCGCCCGGCCAAGAACCGACGCTCGGCGGCTTCAAGCAGAAGGTCGCCGGGTTCGCGGCGGCATTCCCTGACCTCGCGGAAGACCTGCAGGAGGCCGTCGGCACCGGCGACACCGTCGCGACCCGGTGGGCCGTGACTGGATCTCTGCAGCAGGAGCTGATGGGGATTTCCCCGGCAGGCCAGAGGATCAGCGTCGAGGGCATGAACTTCTACCGCCTCCGGGCCGGTCGTATCACCGACATCTGGACGCAGTTCGACGGCGTCGGCCTGATGCAGCAACTCGGCGTGATCCCGGTCTGACACTCGCCACAGCAGGTCCTCGCTTCTGAACGAGAGGGAAGAGCACTCTTCCCAGAAGTGCTCTTCCCTCTCGAGGACCGCGCGGCTCACCTCCTCCGGCAGGCCCAGGCGACGAGGGCCGGGACGCGTCGATCAGATCACCGCGCGCCCGGACGACGACGTCGTCGCCGCCGAGTGCGAGTGCAAGCTCGTGCGACGTCGCGGCGCACCCCGCGAAGCGCTCGGTCGAGCAGGCACGCACGCTTCGCCTCGCCCGGCGGGTGCCCGCGCGTCAGGTCGCTCGTCACGGACAGCGCCGCAACCACACCCGCCACTGAGACAGGCTCGGACACCTGCACAGGCTACGAGCTGTCGGGCAGGGTCGGATGGTCGGTCGGGTAGACGCCGATCGCGAACCCGTAGACGACGTCGCCCGACCGCGGGAGCTGGTCGAAGTCCGCGACCAGCTCGGCCATCCGCTCCCAGAACTCCGACGCCTGCGCCTCCGAGATGCGCGCGTGCCGGATGAAGCCCCACAGCTTTCCGTCGCGATACGCCGTGCCGGACTCCGCTGCGGCGACCTCGAAATCGTTGAAGTCCCGCGGCATCGCCTCGTCGTCCGGGCCGCGCTCGACAGCGACGTAGAACATCCGCGCCGTGCGCCCGTAGAACCGCTCCTCGATCGCCCGCACCCGCCGGGTCCGCACGACCTGCACGAGGCCCGCCTCGCGCAGCACCTTGACGTGGTGGGCGACGGTGCTCTTCGGCCGCTCGAGCGCGACCGCCAGCTCACTCACCGTCGCCGCGCGCTCGTGCAGCAGACTCAAGATCGTGGTGCGCAGGGGATGGCCGATCGCCTGCACCTGGGCAGGCTTGGTGAGGGCGATGCGTTCGGCGAGCTCGTAGTCGGGAACCGAAGGGCTGCCGGGCATCGCGCGAATAGACTAACATTGCCGAATGTTCCAAATAACTGGATCATTACTCGAGGAGGCTCGCCGATGACCGAAGTCGTGCTCTACCACCACGTTCAGGGCCTCACCGCGGGCGTGCGGGCGTTCGCCGACGACGTGCGCAACGCAGGCCACACGGTGCACACACCCGACCTGTTCGACGGGCGCACGTTCGAGACGATCGAGGAAGGCATGGCGTTCGCACGCGAAGCGGGCTTCGGCGCGCTTGCCGACCGTGGTGTCGTCGAGGCGGACCAGTTCCGGCCAGAGGTCGTCTACGCCGGGTTCTCGTTCGGCGTGATGGTGGCCCAGCAACTCGCGCAGACCAGGCCCGGCGCCCGCGGCGCCCTGCTCATGTGCGGCTGCCTCCCCGTCTCCGAGTTCGGGGGAGCGTGGCCCGAAGGTGTCCCGGTCCAGGTGCACGGCAAGGACGGCGACCCGTTCTTCGTCGAGGACCTCGAGGCCGCCCAGGCCCTCGCCGCGTCGAGCGACGACGCCGAGTTGTTCCTCTACCCCGGCGACGAGCATCTGTTCGCCGACTCCTCGCTCCGTGCGTTCGACGCCGGCGCGACCGCGTTGCTGATGGAGCGCGTGCTCGCGTTCCTCGATCGACAACATCCGAACGGGCGTTAGGATGTTCGTATGACCGACGACAGCTGCGAGCTGCTCTGCCTGGACCTTCGCGTCGCCGAGCGGCTGCGAAAGAAGCGCCTCGCACCCGAGGCTGCGGATGCCGCAGCGGGGAAGGCGCGCGCGCTCTCCGATCCGACCCGGTTGATGCTCGCGGCGGCGTTGCTCGAGGCGAACGAGCTGTGCGTCTGCGACCTCGCCTGGATCGCTGAGCGGTCGCAGACGCTCGTCTCCCATCACGTACGTGCGCTGCGCAGCTACGGGATCGTCCGCTCTCGGCGCGACGGGAAGATGGTCATGTACTCCCTCACCGCCGAGGGACACGCCGTGCTGGCGTCCGTCCTGCCGGCGAAGGGCGCCCGGCGCCGGGAGCGCGTACATGCCTGAGCAGA
Organism: uncultured Actinomycetes bacterium; assembly: GCA_963819535.1. Classification (GTDB taxonomy): domain Bacteria; phylum Actinomycetota; class Thermoleophilia; order Gaiellales; family Gaiellaceae; genus PALSA-600. The sequence goes on from CAWFWL010000002.1 coordinate 177,005, forward strand.
CCGCGCCGCTCGTCCAGCTCGGCACGGCGCGGCCGCTGAGCGTTTCCATCGTCGCGCCGTCGGCGGAGCGGGCGCGGCTCGAACGGCGCACGCGTCTGCTCGCGTGGGTGGGGATCGCCTGGCACGTGGCCGAGTTCGCGATCGCGATCGCCGCCGGTGTCGTGGCAGGCTCGATCGCACTGATCGGTTTCGGAGCGGACAGCCTGATCGAGGCGCTCGCCGGCGGCGTCGTGCTCTGGCTGTTCACCGGAGCACGACGCGGGTCTGTCAGCGCCGAGCGGCGCGCGCAACAGCTGATCGCCGTCAGCTTCTTCGTGCTCGCCGTCTACGTCGGCGTCGAGGCGCTGCGCACGCTGGTCAATGCCGATCATCCGGCAGTCAGCTGGGTCGGGATCGGGCTGGCTGCGTTCACGGCGCCGACGATGCCGCTACTCGCCTACGCGAAGCGTCGGCTCGGCAATCAGCTTCACTCCGCAGCCACGGTGAAGGAGGCGGCGCAGACGCAGCTGTGCGCGTATCTCTCGATCGCACTGCTGCTCGGGCTCGGCGCGAACGCACTCGTCGGCTGGTGGTGGGCCGACCCGCTCACTGCGCTCGCGATCGCCGCAGTCGCGGTCCGGGAAGGCCGCCAGAGCTGGCGCGGCGAGGCTTGCTGCGACGCGTGCTGAGCTCAGGCTGACGCGACGGTAAGAAGCGGCGCAAGGCAGCCCTCGAGCTCCCGGCGGTGCTCGTCGGTCCCGAACGCGTGCAGCGGATGCGGTGGCAACGCGTGCTCCGCCAGCTGGCCACCACGCCGCACGTAGACGACCGGGATGATCGTGCCGTCCACGTCGTACTCCACTGCGACGGCGCACGCATCGCCGCCGTCGCGGTCGACGAAGTCCGTCAGCGGCACGATGCCGCCGTCGCGCATCCGGCCGGACGAGTCGGTGTCGACCACGCGCGCGAGGTAGCCCTTCTGCGTCCACAGCTCCGGGGCGTGCGCCAGCTCCCTGAGCAGATGCGGGACAACCTCGTCGCGATCGAGCGCGCGTCGCTCGCGCGCGATCCCGAAGTGCTTCTCCGCGACGTGCTGCGCGAGAATGCGCGCGTTGTACCGGTACCCGTTGACGGAGCTGGAGCTGCTCGTCGCGCCGTGCTTGCGCAGACCCGACGAGGCCTGGGTCACGTTGCCCGCGAAGTAGATGCCGGGAACGGAGATGCTCTCCCAGTACGGCGTCTGTGCCGGCATCCGGCCGTCGTTGACCATCGCCACGCCCAGCGCCGGCAGGTCGCGTACCGGGACGCGGAACCCGGTCGCCGCGATCACCTCGTCGCAGTCGAATGAGAGCTGTCCCTCCCACGTCGTGCCGCGCGCCTCGATGCGATACCCATCCGCGTGGCGCTCGACACGCTCGAGCGCCGCGTCGACGACGTAACTCCCGGTGCCGCCGCGGAGATGCTCGGTGTACGGCGAGAGGTACCGGACGCTGAGCGGCGAGAAGGCGAGTGCCGCGGTGTCGATGGGGCGCGGCGATCCGAGCACGATGCGACGCGCCCAGGGCAGAAGCCCCTGGGCGAGCTCGAAGCCCGAGTTGCGCTTGCCGACGACGAAGACGCTCTTTCCCTGGTAGCGCTCGGGTGGGTTAGCCGCGACGTAGTGCGGGGCCGAGTCGAGCCCGGGCACCGGCGCGACCCACGGCTCGGTCATGCCGATGGCGAAGATGCAGACCCGGCAGCGGTACTCGCCGTCCGACGTTCCCAGCACGAAGCCCTCGTCGTCGCGACGTGTCGAGAGCCACTCGCAGTCGTAGCGGACGCGAATGCCTCCGCGGACGGCGAACTCGGCGAGCGCCGCCTCCATCTCAGACCGGGCCGGTACGTCGAACGCACGATCCATGAACTCCGGCACGAGCGCCTGATGCGCACGCTCCTCACCGACGAGGCTGTTGTGGTCGTACCACTCGTACTCGCGCGTGCCGCGCTCGAACGGCGCATCCGGCTTCGTCCAGCTGATCAGACGCTGGTACACCGGGAAGCGCCGGAACATGCCGCCCGGCGCCGGGTCGCGCGAAATCACCGCGCAGCGGAGGATGCCCGTGCGGGCGAGGCTGTATGCAGTCTGCAATCCGCCAGGCCCGCTTCCCACCAGCACGACGTCGTACTCGCCGGGCGGGAAGGGACGCTCGTCTACGCGTTCCAAACGTTCGCGGCTCGCAAGCGCCGCGCTTCGATCTGGAGGAGTCGATACATGACGCGCGGCTGCTCGAGCAGAAACGGCTTCAGCTCGTTGTCGGGGACAATCAGGCAACGGAGGAGCGTCGTCGCGACGACGTCGGCGGTCGGAGTCCCATCGGTGAGGATCGAGATCTCGCCGAAGAAGTCGCCTCGCGTCAGCCGGGTGCGCTCAACGCCGTCGATGACAACCCTCACCTCGCCCTCGAGGATCACGTAGAAGCCGCCTCCACTCATGTCCTGGCGGAGGACGCGCTGCCCCTCGACGAAGACCTCCTCGCCGAACGAGTGCGCGAGCGCCTCGAGCTGAGGGTGCGGCACGTCGGCGAACAAGCTCAGCCGCGCCAGTGCTTCGACGTAACTCGCCGTCTCTGCCTCCACGGCGCCGAAGCCTAGCTGCGGCCCCGTCCGCGATCGGTCACTTCGGCGAGGCGATCGCCGCGAGCTCGCCGTCCGAGCGCTCACCCAGCGGACGGACGAGGTACCACGCCTCGACCTCACCCTTGCCCTTCACGGTGATCGTTCCGCGAGGCTCGCACTCGAACTCTCGGGCGAGCAGTTCGTACGTCGCGCGCGTCACCTGGATCCGCCCCGGCGTCCCGTGCGACTCCATGCGACTCGCCATGTTCACCGCATCGCCCCACAGGTCGTAGAGGAACCGCTTCCGGCCGATCACGCCGGCCACGACCGGGCCCGAGTTGATGCCGACGCGGAGCTCGAGACCCAGGTCGCCGAGGTCGTTCCCCGTACGCATCGTCTCCACCATGTCGAACGCCATCAGCGCGAGCGCGCGGGCATGGTCGGGTCTCGGCGTCGGAACGCCCGCCGCCACCATGTAGGAGTCGCCGATCGTCTTGATCTTCTCCAGCCCGTAACGCTCGGCGAGCTCGTCGAAGTGGCTGAAGAGACGATCGAGGTAGCCGACCACCTCGGCCGCCGGAAGCCGGTTCGACCAGGGTGTGAAGTCGACGACGTCGGCGAAGAGGATCGAGGCCGACGCGAAGTGGTCGGCGATCGGCCGGTTCTGCGCCTTGAGCCGCTCGGCGATCGAGCGCGGCAGGATGTTGAGCAGCAGGTCCTCGGCCTTCGCCTGTTCCACACGGAGCGCCGCCAACGCATCCCGGCGCTGGCGGGCGAACACCGCGAGCAGCGTGAAGACGATGCCCCCGCCGACGGCGATGTTCGCGGCGAGCATCGTCGTCGTGAACCAGCTGGGCAGCGGCGACCACACCGGGCCGGTGATCTCGCCCGCGATCCCTGATCCGAGGAACACGAGGACCCAGGCGACGTACCAACGAGCAGCCGCCCGGACCTCGCCGAACACGAGCGCGCCGAGCGGCGCGAGGATGCCCCACAGGCCGACGCCGCCCGCGGCGACGAACCCGCCGAGCGGGATCATCGAGAGCGTCGGCGCGAGCAGGATGTCGACCTCGCCGACGCGGAGCAGCCAGTGAAAGTCGCGCGTGCGCGAGAACACGCCGATCGCGCCGAGGAGGACGCCGAAGTAGACGAGCGGGACGATCCCGACCGGCGATCCCAGCACGAGGTACAGCGCCCCCCACAGCGCCGAGACCGGCAGGATCAGCACCGAGATCAGGACGAGCAGCGCCTTGCGGGCGCGGAGGTCGTCGTCGTCGTGCGGATCCGCGCCGACGAGCGCCAGCCGCGCGCCGGCGCGACCGGCCGCCGCTCGGGTCAAACCCAGAAGGTGCACCGCCGAGACGTTACTCGCGCAGCCCATTCTCGATCGGGGACGCCGAGTCCCGCTAGCGCCCCCTCCCCGAAGCCGCAAGGCGTACTCTTCGGCTCACGCCGCAAGTTCGATCTCTCATTCCGCCCGTTCCGCAGCGAGCCGCCCGGTTGCAGGCCATCGAGGTGCTGCCCTCGGCCCATCACGACGAGCACGACGCCGATGCTCGGGCCGATCGGATCGTGCGGCACGCCGTGCCTTCGGGAGCGCGCACCGCGCCTGAGAGATCAGCGCGCGCCTCGAGCATGCGCTCGAACGGACGACCGCTCGACGACACCACCAGGACCTTCTTCGAGCAGCGTCTCGGCGCGGACTTCAGCGGGGTGCGCGTCCACACCGACAACCAGGCGGCACGGGCCGCGGACCAACTCGGCGCGGCGGCGTTCACGGTTGGAGGGGACATCGCATTCGGCTCCGGCGAGTACCAGCCCGCCACCGACGGGGGCAGGCGTCTGCTCGCACACGAGCTCGGCCACACGCTGCAACCCGATCCGGCCTCAGGGCCTGTCGTGCGGCCCAAGCTGAAGGTGAACGCGGGGGTGCGCCTCGACCTGCACGGCTTCAGCGCAACGCGAACCGGCGACCTCTATACCGGAGCGCACATCACGCAAAGCTCTCTCGGCAACGAGGTGTTCTCCGCGCTGCTCGCCTCGCCGCGGGAGTTCATCGTCGCCGGCACGACGAGCGCAGAAGCCGACACGAACCTCCAGCGGCACATCACGGCGCGGCTCGGGATCGTGGACTTTGCATCGAAGAAGCGCTACTCGTTCGGCGCAGGCCCAGGCAACTTCCGCATGAACCCCACCTTCTGGGACGTCGGACCGAGCAGCTTCAAGACGAAGCCCGACGTCAGCCGGCAGAAGGCGATCGAGGATTTGAACGTCCACCCGGAGCTGTACGCGATCGCATGTCAGGCCGCGACGTCGCTGACGATGGAGGGCGGCGGCAAGTCACCGCTCGCCGAGGATGCGGGCGTTGCGGTCGACGACTGGGTGCCCGGCGACTGGGGGTACATCGAGAACCCGGGATTCAGGCGCGGTGTCGACCGGGACGGCCACGAAGGCGAGAACATCATCTACACCGGCAAGAACAAGTTCTGGGGGCACTTCGGCCCGGGAATCGAATACAAGACGCTGGACGCCTGGTTCGACCAGGTGAAGGGCTGGAACGGTACCGCCGTGATCCAGAACCACCGCCGCCGGCCGACCTCGGGAATCTTCTAGCGATGACGATTCACTGGGAGTACTCCCGCGACGATCGCACTTCCGTCCGCTACTTCGTCGACGACTCAGCCGTCGGGAGGGACGACCCAGGCTTCGATCGTGTCCTCGAGCTCGTCTCGGCGTCCGAGGAACCGGTGACGCTTCGCGTGCGCGAGCTCTCGCTCGGAGGAGCCGACCTCGACGACGAGCTCCCGTTCGCGCCGCGCGTGGCCGAGCTGAGGCAGCGACTCGGCGGGCGCGCACTGCTCTACGAGCTGCTCTGAGCCACCGCAATCGCAGCGTCACTGGAGCGGCAGTTCCTGGTTGTGGAGGATGTTGGCCGCGGTGAACTTTCCCTCCGAGGTGACGATCGACGACGACGAGATCACCTTGAGGACGCTTCCCTTCCCGCGCTTCTCGACCGACCCCCAGACGTCGAACGTCACGTGGGCCTCACCGCCCTTGTCCTGCAGCTTGTAGTAGACGACCATCGACTGCGGGAACGGCTTCTTGTCGGAATAGAGAACCTCGCCGACCTGGAGCGAGCTCCAGCTCGGATAGTCGGCAGCCCGCTTGGCGAGCCGCTTGATGAACTCGTCCTGAGACTCGGGCTTGTCGTCTTTCTGCGCCGGCCCTGCGCCGCCGACCTGCGGCGCCGGCTTCTTCGGCTTGGCGCCCGGCGGCTGCTTCGTCGCGGCCTCCACCTTCTTTCCGTGGTGCGGGTCGATGGTGCCCGCCTTCACGTCCGGCTTCGGCGAGGGTGGCTTCTTCGTAGGCGTCTGCTTCGCGGGGTCGGCGGGGAGGCCGGGCGCCTCGCCGGCGCGCCGCCGCTTCAGCGCGGCTTCGACGTTGCGCTTCAGCTCGTCGGGGGTCACCTTGCCGGGTTGCCACTGCAGCGTGATCAGGTACGCGAGGTCTTCGTCCTTGACGCCGTCCGTCGCCTGCAGGATCGTCGTCACCCAGGTCGAGCCCGGGACGACGTACTGGTCGTCGCCCGACACTTTGGCGAGGTAGTCCATCAGCGCCCGTTGCTGCGGCCGCGCCTTGCGGATCATCTCCTCGATCCGCGCGGCGTCCTCCACCGCCTTGTCGACCTTGCCCGGAGCCTGGCCCGGAATGCTCAGCCCGTGCTTGCCCGGTGACCCGACAGCGCCGGTGCCGCCGCCGGCAGTCCCGCCCGTGGTCTGCGTGCTCGTCCCGGTGCCGGTGCCCGTCCCCGTACTGCCTGCACGGTCGCTGCCGGTCGTCCCGGGCGTCGTCGCGCCCTTCGTACCGGCTTTCGTCCCGCCGGGCTGGGTGCCGGTCCCTTCCTTCTCTCCCTCGCCGTGCCTCTCGGTGCCGCCCTCCGTGCTCGTTCCGCCCTTGGTGCCGCCCGTCTGACCCTGGGGCGTAGTGGTGCCCGTCCGTCCGGCGGCCGCGCCGACCTGGCCCTCGCTGTCGCCCTTCGCTGCGATTCCCGCTCCGGCGGTCAGGTCGTCCTTCGACGTCCCCGCCCCGGCGACCCCCGCGCCGGCCGTCGTCGAGCCTTCGCTCGACCCGGCCCCGGCCGTGCCCGCCGCCACCGAGGTGGAGTCCTTCGACAGGCCCGCGCCGGCGGTACCGGCGCCGTATGCGGTGCTCCCGCTCGAGACACCGGCTCCGGCCGCACCGACCGCGACGCCGTCCGAGTCGTAGACCACGCCGGCCCCGACGGTTCCGTAGGCCTGGCCGTTCGACATGATCGAAACGCCCACTCCGGCGTTGCCCGCCCCGCCGCCCCCGCCGAGGCTGATCCCGAACCCGATGTTCGCCCCGCCGCCCTCCGGCGCCGCGGGCTTCTTCTTCTCTTCCTTGGGCTTCGTCTCCTTGGGCTTCTTCGCTTCCTTCTTCGGCTTGGGCTCCTTGGTCTTCTTGGGCTTCTTCTTGCCCTCCTTCTTCGCGTGCTCGCGCTCCTTCTTCGCCCGTTCCTTCTCTCGTTTCTTCTCCTCGCGCTTCTTCTTCGCCTCTTCCTTCTTGCGCTTCTTCTCCTCGCGCTTCTTGCGCCGCTCCTCGTCCTTCTCTTTGTCCTCTTTCTTGGTCTTCTCGTCGCCGATCACGTCGTAGGCGATGACGCCGGGCCGCCGTGCGAAGTCGGTCGGCCCGTAGCAGATGGACTCGCGCGGCCTGAACTTGAAGTTGAGGAGGAAGGGCCCCGGAGCGGGCAGGTTCCTCCCGGCCGACCATCTCCGTCGCGTGATCGTCTCGGCGAGCTTGACATACCCCGCCACCTTCGCCACCTTCGCGCCAGCCAGCCCGGTGGTCGTCACGTCGTACATCTCGCGGGTCGTGAAGTCGATGATGTCCGGCCGCAGCAGTGCGAAGACCTCCTGGGTCGCATGGCCTTCGAAGTCGTCGACGCCGCCAACGGGGTCGTCCGGATCGAGGGACGGCACCTTCCCGGTGGGCCGAACCTGCCGCTGCTTGCGTGGGCTCCGGCCGCTGCGGAAGTGGGTTGCGAATGCGCGACCCGCGGCGCCGGCACAGTCGAGCTCTTCGAAGAGGTCGAGGTTCGTGGCGACGCAGTGCGAGCTGAAGGTGGTCTTGTAGTACCCGGCCATCGCGAGCTCGGCAGCGCCGTAGCGATCGGGGCGAGCACCGGTCAGGTGTGCTCCGGGTGGGCACGCTCCCCACGGCGCGCGCTGCAGCGCCGCGGCGCCTGAGCCCGACTGCTGCGCGACGTGCGTCAGCTCGTGTGCGAGCAGTCGCCGGCCCGAGGAGCTCTCGGGCGCGTACTGCCCGGCGCCGAAGACGACGTGACGGCCGACCGTGAACGCTCGTGCTCCGACTCCGTGCGCCGCCTGCGCGGCCGGAGCGTCGCGGTGGACGCGGACGGAGGCGAGGTCGTGGCCGAGCCGTGGCTCGAGCTCCGTCCGCGTCGTGGCAGGGAGGCGCTCGCCGCCGCTCTGCGAGAGCCGATCGACGTAACGCTCCACGGCCGGCGGCGCGTGCGCCGGCGTGCGGCCGGTCGACTTCGCCTGCATCAGACCTCGGACGACCGCCGGCCGTTCCTCGAACTCCTCGTCGACCTCGTCGTCGTCCTCGTCGTCGAGCTCGTCGGCCTGTCGTTGCAGGCGCCCGGCGAGCCGGCGCGAGAGAACCGGGTTACGGGGGCTGTGACGGGCGAGGTCGGCGGAGGCGGCGACGTCGGCCGACACGCGGTCGGCCTCGCGCTCGAGCGGGTCGTCGACCGGGCCGATCGCGAGGCGCGGCCGCCGCTCCGCAGCAACCCGGTTCGCGACGGGCACACCGCTGAAGTCGCGTGCCCCGGGGGATGGCGGCGGCGCGCCCGGCCGCGGCGCGGGCGAGCGCAGCAGCGGCGCCGCACCCTGCTCGCGCGCCCGCTTGCAGTCCGCGCACTCGCCGCCGACGGTGGCGCCCTTGCCGCAGGCGCACGCACGCTGCAACAAGGCCGGCTCGCGCGCGACGTGAGCCTTCACGGCGCCAGCGCCTCCTCGAGCGACTCCGTCAGCTGCGGCGCGTGCTCGTCCCAGGCGAACGCCTCCTCGTTGACGGGCGTGTCGTTCTTGCGGTACTCGAGCCGCGCTGCGGCGAGGACCATCGACATCGTCAGCGTGCGGTCCGGCGCTGCAGCCGCGGCGAACGTCGCGTTCACGGCGACGTTGTGGATCCCGCCTCCGGAGAGAGTGAGCTGAGCGAGCCGCTCGAAGTCGAGGCGCTCGTTGCGGAGCGACGGGACGAACGCGTAACGCCACATACGCTCACGGTCGGCGGGGCCTGGGAACGGGAAGTCGATCACGAAGCGAATGCGCCGCCTGAATGCATCGTCGAGCGCCGTCTTCATGTTCGTCGTCAGGATCGCGAGGCCGCGATACTCCTCCATGCGCTGCAAGAGGTAGTTGACCTCGATGTTGGCGTAGCGGTCGTGGCTGTCCTTGACCTCACTGCGCTTGCCGAAGAGCGCGTCGGCCTCGTCGAAACACAGGATCGTGCCGCCTTGCTCAGCCGCGTCGAACACGCGCCGAAGGTTCTTCTCGGTCTCGCCGATGTACTTGCTGACCACGCCGGAGAGATCGATGCGGTACAGGTCGAGCCCGAGCTCGGCCGCGATCACCTCTGCGGCCAGCGTCTTGCCGGTGCCGCTCTCCCCCGCGAAGAGCGCGCTGATGCCGAGGCCACGACTCATGCGTGTTGCGAGCCCCCACTCGTTGTAGACACGCGCGCGCTGGCGAACCTGCTCCTTGATCCGCTCGAGCTGCTCGAGGATGTCGTCGGGCAGGATCAGCTCGTCGGCGCCGATCGTCGCCCGCGCGCGGCGACCGAGCAGGTCGAGGTTCGGACGCTGCGAGACGCGGACCTCTTCCCAGAGCGACGTCGGCGAATCGTCGTCGGCGCTCGCGGCGAGCTCGCGAATCGTACGTGGGTCGAGGTCGAAGTGAGAGGCGAGCTCCGCACCCAGCGCAGCCTGCGACGAGGGCAGCGCCGCCTCCCAGACAGCCCCCTGCTCGGAGGCGGTGGGGTTCGCGACGTCCACGACCAGTGCCGTCCCGTCCAGCCCCGACCAGGCCTCGCGGCTGTCGAGGAACACGAGGCCCGTCACGCGCGAGACCAGGCGACGGGCGGCGATCACCGCCTCGCGAGGGAGGTCGCCGCCGTCCGGGTCGAACGCATCGAGATAGAGGGCGATCGGCGACAGCAGCGAGTCTCGCTCCCACAGCCGGATCAGCGCGGTCAGCTCGGCGCCCGGCGGCGGCAGGTTCGTGACCGGCAGACGCACCACGTAGGCACCGAGCTCGGCGACCACGGCCTGCGCGATGATGCGCTTGCTCGCGCTCGTCGGGCCGGCGAGGCTGACCAGCACCCGGTCGCCGTCGGCAGCCTGCGCCCGGCGCAGGATCCGCTCGACGATCGCGGCGTGCGAGGCCGCGACCGGCTGGTCGGGGGCGCCGGAGCCCATCGGCATGAGCAGCTCGATCAGACGCTCGTCCATATGGTCGAGCCCTTTGATCAGGTTGACGACACGCTCGTCGGCGCGCAGCCCCGCATGCACGATGCCCTCGGACGCGCCTGCGAGCGTCACGAGTTGCAGGCGCCGCAGCGGCCGGTACGGCGCGAGTGCCTCCCACTCGGGATCGTCGAACAGGCGCAACGCGAGGCGGAAGTTCGGCGTCGGACGCCCGTCGTAGCCCTGCGCCGCCGCGCAGAGCTCCGCGGCCTGCGGGTCGAGCTCGGGCGCCGCCGCGAGCAGGAGGACGTCCCGCTCGAAGGCCGTCAGGCCGAGCCGCTCTCCCAGCTCGACCAGCGCCGGCGGGAAGCCGTCTGACGGGGCGGAGTCCAGGCGCTCCGTGTCACCCAGCCAGTCGAGCTTCGCGAGCGGCGACGCCGCGTCGGGCCGCAGCTCGGCGATGCGCGCAGAAGACGCAGACGTCTTGTGCTGCCAGAACCACCGCCGGTGCCCGGTGTCCGGCGGGCTCGGCGCCTCCAGCTCCGGCGCGTCGGCGGGCCGGGCGGCTTCGGCCAGCGACCGGAGCCGCTCGCGCACACGGCCGAGCTCGGTCGCGAGATAGGCGTTGTTCCGCTCCTCCCACGACTCCGGCGACGACTCGGAGCCGACGAGGTGGTGGTTGCGCCGCCTCACGGCACCGGGGTCGAGAGCTCGTTGATCGTGCGCTGCATCGACTTCACGCCGGCGTTCGGGCCGTCGAGGATGCCGACGCCCAACGGCGCGTAGACGTGGCCCGGCCCGTCGGGCGGGCAGTCGAGATACGTCTTCTGGGGCTGGCCCGCGACGACCTGCACCGTCGCGGGCCAGTCGATGTCGGCAGTCGCAACCCGCGCCGCGAATGCCCACCAGTCGCCGACCGCGTAGCGCCGCTTGCCGGAGACGGCGGCAGGCTGCTTCGGGAAGCGGATCTTGATCCCGCGCTCCAGCGCGTAGTCGGAATCCTCGTCCAGGACGATCGCGCCGCCTTCGAGCGTCTGGCCCTGTCGCTCGCGCTGGTCCCAGCGCCGGACGATCGGCGTGAACATCGTCTCGATCACCGGCAGCGGCCCGGATGCGCTCGCAGGGTCGTACGTGAGATGGCCGGCCTCGACCTTGGTCAGCCGCAGCATCACCCCCGGCTCGCCGCGGAGCTCCATGCGCCGGTCGACGATCTCCACCCACTGGCCCTCGGCGAACGCACCGTCCCGCACGCCCTCGACGACCAGCGTATTCGCCACGTGGCCCGTCCAGGCCGCCATCACGGAGCCGTTCTCGCGTGACCATTTGAACGTGGCACCGGTGTTGGTCACGTCGTGGATCTGGATTCGGTAGAGCTGGTTCTCGAGCCCGCGGTACCCGCCGAGCGGATCGGCGACGCAGGGTGTCTCGTCGGGATCGTCGGCGGGGTCGACGAACGCCCGCATCAGCGGCAGTCGCGCACCGGTCAGCGGACTGGACACCGGGTGGCGCTCGACGTTCTCGACGAGCCATTTCGACGCCTTCGCCTCGTCGTTGAACTGCGCCTCCGGTTTGGGGCGATCGATCGCCCGGACCTGCCACACCACCTGACGGCGGATCGCGGTGTCCGGGCCGCCGAGCGCGACCTCGCGAATCGCGTCGTCCTCGTGCCACGAGACGGCGCGCTCCCAGACGTCGAGGTAGAAGAAGTAGGGCTTCGCGCCCGCGAAGTCGGACTCCGGCGCACCATCCTGGTCGGCGAATGCGAGTGGCTCGTCCGGTGCTGTCGGGGGCGGCTCGTTGACCGCGAGCAATCCCCTGACGTAGTAGCGGCCGCGCGCGATCGTGAACCCGTTCGGCGTCTGCGCGATCGCAAAGCCGAGCTCCTTCGCAGGCCCGGCGTGCGGCCCGAGGAGATCCTCGGTCAGCAGGCGCATCGCGGCGGCCGCCAGGTCGCCCTGCTCGTTGAAGTCCGCGTCGAGCAGCACCCGGCCCTGCTGGAGCAGCACCTGGCGATAGCCCTTGTGAGCGGAGCGAGGGAAGCGGGAGATGTTGCCGATCACGGCTGCTCCTTCAGTTGGACCAGATGAGCCCGGCATCGACGGCGGCCGGGGTGAACTCCTCCAGGCGGCGCCTCAGCAGAGCCGCACGCTGGGGTTGGTAGAGGTCGTGGTAGACGCCGAGCTCCGACTGGTCGTCGGCGCCCTCGCGGATCGCCTGCGGGCCATCGTCCGCGAGGCGGGCGTAGTCGTACTTGCCGAAGCGCGTGCTCATGAAGACAGGCCTGACCGCGAGCTCGGCCAGCTCTCGCTCGTGACCGGCGAGGCCTGCCGAGGCGAGGTCCGGCTGGCACTCGTAGCGGCGGGGCGTGCGCGAGCCCGGGACGACCGAGCAGAAACGCAGGCAGCCGATCTGGCGGCGCGCCACGCGCATCAGCCCGGTGAAGATCGAGTTCTCTCCGAGCTCGATCGCGTGCACGTGGACGCGACCGAAGATCGTGCAGCGCCTGAACGTTGCCCGCACGTGGGCGACCGATCCGTCCGGACCGGTCATCGCCTCGCACTCCGGGCGTTCACAATCGTGGCCGGTCGCGTCGATGATGCTGTCGCTCGCGTCGACGCACACCGGGTCGCTCGCGACCGGGTCGACGGCGACGACGATCGAGCCGACGACCGAGTGCTCGATCCGCAGGCGCGCCTGCGAGCCGGAGAGGGAGATGCTCGGCTCGGCGGGTCGAACGGGCGTGCAGTCTCCGCGCAGCGCCCAGCCCGGCACCAGCGTGCAGTGGCGGATCACGACCTCGCAGAGGTCGTCGTCGCGCGTCTCCGGGTCGTCCTGGTCGGGACCCTCCACTCTCAACCCACGCCCGCTGATCAGCAGTCCGTCGAGCGTCAGGGTGCTGTCACGCGCCCCCGTGACCTTGAGGGGATCGGCGCGGTCGACGATGTAGTCGAGCAGCCGGATGATCGGCCGGGCGCGGCTGGCCGCCCTGATCTGCAGGCTCTCACCCGCGTCGAGGCGGATGTCGAGCGGCTCGGTGTAGACCTCGCTGTCGACGATCTCGATCACGGCGGACGAGGGTCGCGGCGTCGTCTCCCGCCAGCGCTCCAGTGCCGCCTGGATCGTGCCCAGCGCACCCGGGCGCTCGGCACCGACGTGGTACACGATCGACCCGAGCGGCTCCGCGACGACCCGCTCGTACTCGCCACCGCCGATCGACGCCGCGAACCCGTAGGCGTAGCTCACGTAGACCGAGCCGCGAGGCAGCTGCCGTGCGGGGAACGCGAACCGTCCCAACTCCGGGTCGACGGCGATGTAGCCACGCGGGGTCTTCGCGGTCCAGCTCGACAGATCGGCCGGGATGATCCGCTCGCGCGGAACCGGTTGTGGTGCGCCGCGCACGGGCCAGTCCGGCGCCCAGATGGCGAGGCTGCGATCGATGCCGTAGTAGTCGGCCGAGGCGATCGAGCGGATCGCACCCACGTCGCCTGGATCGACCGGGAGGCGCTCCTCGAACTCGTAGCGCGTGATCGGCACGGGTAGGTCGAGCCGCCCCGGCGCGGGCAGCCCATCCTCGCGCGGCGTGTTGAAGAGCTGCGTGTCGTTGCCGAGCGCGCTGAACGTGAAGCGATGGGGCCCGACGTCCTCGAGGCAGTCGGCCTGGCAGCGGCTGACCGTGTATGCGTGCAGCCGCCAGACGAAGAGACCGACCGAAGGGATGTCGTACCGCCCAGGCATGAGCGTCGAGTTCGGCCGGTGCACGTCGACCGTGCGCGAGAGCCGGTCGAACGGCCCGTCGCAGTCGGCGAGCGCACGCGTGTCGTGCAGGTCGGCCGTCGCCGGCGGCGACATGCGCAGGTGATTGACGTTCTGCGTCCACGCCAGCAGCGTGAAGAACTCCACGGCATGCGCGGGCCAGCCGGCACTGTCGCGCGCAAGCTCTTCGAGCAGCGCGAGCGTCCCGCGTCGCCGGCGCGCGTGGATCGTGTTGGCGACGTCGCGCCGCGGCCGCAGCACGCGTAGGCGAGACCGCGGGTCGGAGACGTCGAGGTTCTCGGCGTCGCCCGCCTCGGGCGCGGGCGAGAACCCGACGAGGTCGCCGATGTAGGGGACGAGCCAGTCGGCGCACGTCTCGATGAACCATCCCTCGTAGAGCTCGTCGAGGTCGTCCTCGACGACGCGCGCCTCGCGCTCGATCAGGCGCAGGAGCGCCTGCAGCGCATGCCCCTCGTCGTCGTCGCGCATCCGGTGGATCGCCGGGAGTAGGTCGAACAGGCGGTCCGCGTTCGTCGAGAAGCTCACCGTGGAATCTCCGTGATCGCCACGGTCGCCGGCACGCTCTCGAGCAGCACGGCGAGCTGCGCCGGTGCCGCCGGCTTCCCGAGGGTGCCCGGCCGGGCCGGAAGCGCCGCGACACGCTGACGCAGCGCCGCCGCACCGGTGAGGACAGCCGCCAGCACCGCGGGGTCGCCTGACGCCGCGCTCTCCGGCACGGCCGTGAACACGTCGAGGTCGGCGTAGTCGACGCCGGGCGTCCTCTGCAGCGCCACGAGCGCTTCCGCTGCGTAGACGTCCCGGGCAAGAGCGCGCTGAGCGAATGCGAAGCAGCCGCCGAGCGCGGCAGCGAGGATCGGCTTCGTCGAGTCCCAATCGTGGTCGGCGTCGAGGCGCACGCGGGCTGCGACGACGAGCGCCAGCAACTCGCGCTCGGCGACTTCCACGGCCAGGGACGGGTCGCCGAAGCGCCGAAGCGCCGCGAGCAGGTCGACGGCGAGCTCCGACTCGGGATCGATCGGCGCGTCGGCCTCGCCTGCGACCGTGACGTGGACGAACCGTCCTCCGCGTGCGGGCAGGAGCGCCGCGCTCGCCTTCGCGATCCCGGCGAAACTCAGTGCGAAGTCGGCGTAGTCCTGCGTGGAGACGAGCCGGTCGAGCGCAGTCACCGCCAACGGCGCCCGGCCGCGCGTCGCCTCGATCCCGTCCGGCTCGGCGCCGCCCGACGCACGCAGCGGGTTCGTCACCCCACGCAGCCCGTCGGTGCGCGTCACGAGGAGGCTCAGCTGCTCGGCGCGGACGTTGCCGGCCTTGCCGATCCCGCTGCGATACACGGCGCGAACGTTCTCGATCCCTGCGGGAAGGCGCGCGCCGTTCTTGCCGTCACCGAACGTGACGCGGGTCTGTTCGCTGTGGTCGGTCGACGTGGCGTACCTCCGGTCGCGCGGCGTCAGGTCGAGGAGGTCGTCAGCCTCGTGCCAGTGGACGTCGTTGACCAGGATCTGAAGCGTGTTCTGCACACCGCTCGTCGTCGGCGCCGGCACGTATGTCAGTGGCTTCGACTTCAGATCGAACGTCTGCAGGATCTTGGCCGGGTCGCCACTGCCGAGCGGCTCCGACTGCGTCGTACCGTGCGTGGCCTGCGCCACGTTCGCGTAGACCTTCACGGTGTCGCGCACGTAGCAGGAGGCCAACGGCGCCGCCAGCTGCAGGAACGTGTGGATCCGGTCGCCCGGAAGCGTGGCGTCCGACTCGCTCTCGAACGGCGAAACGGCCGTGTCGTCCGAAAGGCGCAGGACGTCGTGACGGACCTGGGCGAGCATTGCCACCTCGCTCACGACCACGCCGGTGCGAGTGAACGTCACGTCCCCGGAAGCGTCGGATCGAAGCACCCGCTCTCCGCTGACGATCACCCAGCGTCCCGGCTCCAGTCCGGCGACGTCGCGATCGAGCTCGATCACGCTGCCGCAGAGGGGGTCGACGATCAGCTCGTCCGTCGGTGCGAGGCTCTCCGGCGCGGCGTAGACGACCGTCGGCCGGACGTCGCGCAGCTGGCGTCTCCCGCCCGGCAGCCACGGCGACTCCAGCACGAGGCGCGTGACCGTCGCGGGCGTGTCGTAGTCGGTCCGGCTCACCGTCTCGACCTGCGCCACGCGGGTGACGACGACCACCTGGCGGATGGGCGGCTGCTTCTTGAGCTCGGCGTCCATCCCGCGCCGCACGATCACGACCCACGAGCCCGGCACGATCGCGTCGTAGGTCGAGTCGAGGTCGATCACCTTCCGCGCGGTCTGCGCGGGAACGTCCGGCACGTAGGGCCAGTCCGGCCGGTCGGCTGCAGGCACGTCCTCCGCGCCGCGGCGCGGCAACGCGGTGTGGCCGTAGACGAACGCGCGGACGCGCATCGCGTAGATCGCCTGCAGCTCCGGGTCCGACGTCACCGGCAGTCGCGCACGCGCCGCCGTCAGCAGTTCGGCAGCGGACGGATGGAAGCGGGCGAACAGATCGTCGACCGCAGCCGAGCCGCCGGCAAACGCCTCCGGAGCCGACACTGCGACGCGCGCGAACGCCGCGGGCGAGCGCGACGGACGATCGAGCTCGCCGATGAGCCGCCGAAGGTCGAGCGACTCCCTGAACAGCGGTTGGCCGAGCGCGTGCAGGGCCTCCGCCGGCTTTCCCGCACGCAGCGTGACCTCCGTGCGACCCGTGTCGTAGTCCTCGTGGACCGCCGAGACGAAGCGGAGCTCCTGGTCGTCGCGTTCCTCGCCGTAGGAAAGGAGGAGTGCGGCGTTGGGCTCCAGCCTCGTCGCCGTGCCGGCGAAGTAGAGCGTCGAGACCGACTGGGCCTGCTTTCGGGGCACGTACATCGGGCGGTGCAGCCGTGGCGCCAGCGAGTTCCAGGCGGCATACGCCGCCAACGGGGTGTCGGTCTCGAAGAACACCGGCTGCTCGCCAGGCCCGGGAAGCGACTGCACGCGGGCGCCGGCGGGCACGACGACGGGGACCGTCCACGCGTCGTCGACCGCAAACGAGAGGAATGCACTGGCCGACACGCCGGGACGCCGGCGGTAACCGACGAGCCGTGCGAGCTCGCTGACCGAGAGCAGCTCGGTGGCCGTCCGGAGGTATCCCTCCTCGGCGATCCGCTCGGTGTAGAACGAGAGCACGTCCGCAGCGACGGCCCACAGATCGAGCAGCGCGATCGTCGGATCGTCCGGCGCCCGCGTGTGCAGTGCGCGCAACGGGAAGGTCCGCACCCGCCTCGGCCGTCCGTGCGCGTCGACCTCTCCCGTGTCGACGTCGATCCACTCGCGCGCGATCCCGCTGCGCATCGTCTCGAAGAAGTCGTGATAGTCGCCGACTCGCCGGCGAAGGACGGACAGGCCGGGACGGTTGAAGAGGTCGCGCGGCGTGATCGCCCTCGTCCCCTCGCAGCAGCCGCACCTGCCGCTGCACCCGCACGAGCAGCTCATCGACCACCCGCCAGATCGAACGAGATCGAGCCGTACTCGGGGAACCCGAAGCGGCTGTCGACGCGCGGGACCTCGAGGGTGCCAACCGGCAGCGTGCCGGCGTCGACCTCACCCGCGGCGCCTTCGCCGGACCGCTCCAGCTTCGTCACCTCCGCGAAGACGACGCCCTCGACCTGCTGCGCGACCGTGACGATCTCGCTGACGTCGACGCTCGAGCGGAACCGCATGTTGTCGGGATCGAAGAACCCTTTGTGCCCGTCGGCGCGACAGCCCGAAGCGAACGCATCCTGGAGCGCCAGCAGCACGTGCCCCCGCAGATGCGAGGAGTCGACGCAGACCGCAACGGCGATGTCGAGCGGGACGTACCGTGCCGGCGCGACGCGCAGGCCGTGCCCGATCCGCCGGTAGCGCTGCAGCCGCCCCGCCACCTCGTCGCAGAGCTCCTGCGCCACACTCTCGCGGCCCAGAGGATCGAGCGCGACGTACGCCTCGTACCAGCTTCCCGTCCAGACGAGCTCGGCTCCGGCGCCCTGTAGCTCGGTGGCGAAGTCGCGCGCGGCGAGAGCGGAGTAGTCGTCGGCGACGACCGCGCGCACGAGGTCGCGCCGGATCGAGGCAGGGGCGAGGCGGCGCGCGTCGTCGAGCGTCTCTGGGCTCGTGCCCCCGACGGCGGGAAGGGGGTTGCGCGCGCGCAGCGTCACGCCGTCGAGCAGACCCGCGGCGTCGACGGCGAACGTGATCGCTTCGGCCCCGACGTTCCCGACGGGCCCGTTGCCGACGCGATAGCGCGCACGGAAGCGCGTCACGGCTTCGGGACGCCGACCGAGGTCGTCGTCGCCGAACCGAAGGATCGCGCGGCGATCGTCGGTCATCTCCACGACGAAGTGGCGGTCGTCGGCGCCCGACGCCACCAGGTCGAAACGCGGCACCCACCCCTCGACCACGTGTCGCGTCGGTGCCACCGCGCCGTCGAGCGTCTGCTCGAGCAGCCACCGCCGAAGCAGGCGCCGCAGGTCGAGCGGGAGCGGCAGGTCACCGGCCAGGGTTTGCGACGGCTCGTCGAGCGAAGCCCTCGGGAAGCGATCCTCCTGGGCGAGCTCCTCGTCGTCGAGCGCGACGTTGAGCAGGCGCAGGAGTCCGGCCTGCAGCTCCGGCGACGGCTCGGTGGCGGGGTCGTAGGCGGCCAGCAGCTCTCGTGTCGACTCGTCGAGCAGGCCGACGAGATACGCACCGACCGGGCCGGCCGCCTGTTGCAGGAGCACGGCGAGCGGTGCCGGCGACAGGAGATCCTCGGGATCGAAGGCCGTGAGCGGCAACGGATTGCGGTAGCGCTCGAGTGGGTCGGGGTCATCGAGCCGCGGCGGCGCGAGACCGACCTGCTCGAGACCTACCTGCGGCAGCGCGAGCCGCGGATCCTGGGCGACGGAGAAGGACGCGGGCGCACCCGCTGCGATCGGGACCGCGTACGTCACGTCGGGTGCGCCGAGGACGGGCGCGTAGGAGTCCGCGACGAGCTCCTCCTCGGGCCGACAGCCGTCACACGGTTCGACCACCGCTGCGACCTCGACCGCGTCCAGCTCGTCGAGCCGGTGACGGCCGTGGTCGACGAGGACGACGTTGCCGCACGCGACCGAGATGTCGACGAGCCACTCGCAGTCGGGTGCGGGTCCCTGCGCCGAGAGGCAGAGCGGGAACGGCAGCGCGTCCGCGAGACCCCACTCGACCTCCAGCAGATCGACCTCGAGAACCGGGTCCCGCGTGGGCGTGACGCTGGTCAGCCGCACGACGTGCCGGTGGGCCGGGTCCGCATCGTCCGCGAGCCCCGTCGCCGGATCGCGAACCTCCTCGAGCAGCAGCCAGTCGCCGGGCACGAGCTCCAGGCCGGAGTCGACCAGCGTCGCGGCGGTGCTGCCACGCGGGAGGCAGCAGTCGCGCTCGCCCCACGTGTGGATCGCGATGCGGTTGTGAGCGACGACGAACCGAACGCCGGCGGGTGGCGCGAGCTCGTCCGCGAAGGCGGCGCGCAACAGGAGCCGGCTCAGCTCGACGAGGTCGCCGCCGCGCAGCGGGCGGCGAAGGAGGCGGCGCGCCTCGTCGCTGTGGGTGTAGCCGTCGAACGCCGAGACGAGGTGCAGCGCCTGCTCGCGTGCGAGCCGATCGAGCTCGCCGAGCAGCAGGCTGTTCAGGCCGGCCGGCGGGTCGCCCTCACCACCCCAGCCGTCGAGTGTGTCTCGGACGGCCGGCTGCAGCTGCCGGTGCACGAACTCCGCGACACGATCCCGGCGCTCGAGCAGGCTGCGGGCGAGGCCGGAGCTCGCGCGCGAAACGCCGTCCGCCGCCGGAGCGAGCTCGATCGGCTCGAACACCTCGTAGGCGGACGGAGCGACGTGAACGAGATCGCGGTCGGAAAGCACGGTCCCGAGCGGCGGCGCCCCCTGGTAACTCGTGATGAAGAAGAGGTCGTCCCGGGCCGTCCACTGCGTGTCCTCCGACGTCTCTATGCAGACCCACGCGCGCGCGTTGCAACCCTCATGGAGGTGGTAATCGACGAGCCTCGCATGACGGCGCACCGAAATACGGCGCCGCGCTGTCTGCAGGTAGGCCTCGGTTGCAACCGCGTCCTGCAGGTAGCTGAGCCGATCGCCTTCGTACGCGAGCAGCTCGACCAGCGTGACGAGCAGGTCGGGCTCGTGCTCCTCGCGCCATCCGGGGATCAGGAGGTTCAGCCGGTCGAGCAGGAGCCGCCTGAACGACGCGTAGTCCTTCGCGAGATAGTCGATCGCCGGCGGCGGCGACCACGGGTCGGGGCACACCTCGACCGGCGCGCAGTCCAGGGGCGACGGGCAGCCGACCTGGAAGTCGATGTCCAGCGAGCTGTAGACGGGATCGAACGCGGGATGCGGTGCGTCGGTCGGCTCGCCGTCCTCGGCGTCGACGACGCGCAACGTGTAGGTCGAGAAGTCGCCGATCCGGTCGACCGTCAGGACGGCGCAGTCGTCGAGCTCAGGATCGGCCTCGTGACACACGTCGACCGCGGTGACGACGAGATCTCGAACACGCAGGCCGCCTTCGACCATGAAGTTGGCCGCGGTCAGCTCGTCGCGGAGGTCTCCGAGCTTCGACATGAAGACGATCGTCAGCCGGTGGCGGTCGACCTCGTCGACCTCGAGGTAGTCGAGCCCGTTGTGCGCACTTGCGCGTACGGCTGCACGACGCGCGCGGTCGTCGCTGCAGATGCGGGTCGCGACGGTCACAGAAGCCCTCGCGAGAACACCCGCGTCCGTACCTCGTCGGTCAGCCGCAGGATGTACTCGACGCGCACCGTGAGTGTCGCCTCGTCGGCGGTGACGCTGAGGTCTCGGACGTCGATGACGTCACCGAGCCAGCGCTGGAGCCCACCTTGCACGGTGAATTGCAGCGCGGCCGCGACCTCCGGGCTGCCCGGGTCGAAGACCGCCTGGAGGAGCCCGCTCCCGAACTCCGGCAGCATCACGCGCTCCCCCGCCGACGTGAACAGGAACTGCTCGATCATCTGGTCGATGTGCTCCGGCGCGTCGACGAGCGCGGTCCGGCCGAAGACGTCGAAGCCGTACGGAAAGCGGGCTCCCGCGCTCACGTGGCGGTCACCTTCGACTGGTTCACCTTCATCGTCGCCGCGCCCTGGGGTGCGGCGCCGATGCAGACGCCCGGCGCGAGCCCGGTGTCGGGTGGCGGCATCAGGAGGAGCGGCTGCCCCTGCACCGTGACTTTCAGCGCGAGTTGCGACCACTTGATCGTCAGACACGGGCTCGGCGGGCCGCCGGGCGGGAAGGGGCAGCCGATGACGCCGATCTGATTCAGCGGTGTCGCGACCGGCTGCCCGAGAATCGACACGGGCGCCGGCTTCGGGGCAATCGTCGCCGGCGCCTGGTGGAAGCAGGAGAGGCTGCTGCCGATCGTCAGCGGGAAGCCCGGCATCGCGCTACGCCTCCGCCCCGCACGTCATCGCAGCACCACCAGGTTCGGCGCATTGATGCTGACGACGCCACCCGTCATCGTCATCACGCCGCCCTTGCCGTCCTGCAGCGTGATGCCGACGTCGTTGATGAGGATCATCGCGCCGCTGCTCGCGCGGAGCATGATCCCGCCGGTCGGCCCCGGGACGTCGATCACCGAGATCGCGTTCTGCAGCGTCGTCTGCAGGACCGACGCCTCGACCCCGGGAGGCGCGGCCTTGGCCATCGGCGGCCCGGCCGGCGTCGGGTAGAAGCCTCCGACCCAGATCGGCTTCCGCGGGTTGCCGCCCTCGAACTCCACCCAGACCGCCGACTGCACCGGCGGCACGTAGAACGTGCCCGAGACGAGGCCGGTGTACGGGAAGCAGGGCATCGCGAGCTGGACGCCGGTCGCCCCCATCACCTGCGGCACGTTGACCATCAGCGAGCCCGCCGGCTCGGTCGGCGGCCCAGGCGCCTTCACGCTCCCGCGGTACTTGCCGTGCCAGAGCTTCACGGCCTCACCAGCGGGACGATCGAGCCGATGCCCTCACGGCGCAGCGCGAAGCGTTGCGAATACCGACCCTTGGCGATCGAGTGCGTCACGCTCTGGACGAAGTACAGGCCGTCGTTCGTGAAGCCGGCACCGCGCAGGCCGACGACGGAGCGCGCCATCAGCGCCGCCCCGTAGCGCAGCCCGTCGAGCTCTCCGGTGACCGAGACGGCGTTCTTGGCGGCGTCGTTCACGCGCGACCGTGCGCGCTCGAAAGCCTGGGGAACGCTCAGGCCTTGCGCCGTCCGTGCCGCCTCACGCGCATCCTCGCGCGCCGCCTTCCGCTCGGCGTCGGTCGGCGGCCCCGGCCGCGAAACGCGCGTCTTCAGCTGCTGGTTGACCGCCGCCGGGATCAGCGCCAATGGGACGTCCGTGCTGATCGGCGGCATGATCACCGGGATCGGGACGTTCGAGTTCGGCTCGACGGTCTCGCCGAGCACCATCTCGGCGGCGAGCGCGTCGTAGGTGAACGACACCGAGCTGACGTTGCTCTGCGGCCCCATGTTCACGGACAGCGCCGGCAGCGTCGCCGCCGTCGCGACCGCGTCGAGCGGCATCGCCGGCCCCCAGTAAGGGATGTTCGTGTTCGGCACCAGGCCGGGACGGACGTAGAAGACGAACCCGTGGTCGCTCGCGAGGTCCTGCAAGTAGTCGTAGTCGCTCCCGTTCTGCGTCGGCCACTCGCGTGACGGCAGAAACGGGTCGGGGACCGGCGGGGGATCGACGATCGCGCCCGTCCACCCGAGCACCGCGTACTTCGCGAGGATCGCGGCCACCTGTGCCAGCTCCGGCATCGGATACTGGAAGGCCGTCTGCTCCAGGCTCATCATCACGCTGACGTCCTCGCCGGTGACGACGAGGGTCGACGCACCGGGGTCCTCCGACGGGACGACGTCGAGCTGCGTGATGAACCCGTCGATCAGGACGGTCGGCAGCAGGTTGAAGTGCACCATCAGGACGACACGGTTGAACGGCCGGAGCAACGGGTTGAGGAGGAGGCGGTGATCCGGGAGGTCCCAGGGCCCCGAACGGCCGATATAGAACGTCAGCTGGAACCCCGAGCGGCCGGTGTCCGTCTGCGTCACCTCCACCGACGCGAGCGCCTCGGTGATCGGCAGCGGCGCGGGCACCGCGAACGTCGGCCCGATCAGCAGGGTCATGTGGACGCCGAGGATCACGACTGCGAGCCACCGTCTCCGGGCTGCGGCATCGGGATCGACAGCGTCTGCCCGGGCGTCTCCAGCTCGAGCGGGTCGAGCACGCGATTGGCGTCCGCGATCCGCCAGAACGACTGCGAGTCACCGAGGGTGCGTGCCGCAACGAGGTCGAAGCGGTCGCCCAGGCGAACGGGCCACCGTGCGAGCTCCGGCATGCCCTCCGGACGCGGCAACAGCCGCCGGCGCTTGTAGACGATCGTCTCGCCGTCTTCGGACGTCCACAGAGCGGTATCGATCGAGAAGTACCGACTGTCGTGATCGAACACGGCCCGGCCTCAGGTCCTCACCGTCGCACCCAGGTCGTCGAGCGACCGGATACTGCCGATGGTCGCGAACGTCTCCTTGATCGCCTGGTGGGCGAGGAACATGTAGTAGCCGGGATTCGTGAGCGACAGGTCGTTGTAGCTCAGGACCTGCAGGCTGACCTTGACCTTCGCCTGGATCGGATTGAGTCGCGCGTCGTGCAGCTCTTCGGTGATCGCGAGCTCCTCGACGCGCACCGGCACCACCCGCGGGTAGTTCCAGACGAGCAGCGTGAAGGGCCCGATCGGCGGCAGGATCTCGAGCGTGCCCGCTGCCATCAGCGCCGTGTTCGCGATCACGAGCGCCGTCTTCGGATACGCGAGCATCTCCAGGCTCGAGAGCTGGGGATAGATGCCGAGCCGCTCGGCGTACGCGTCGCCTTCGTCGAGCTGATCCGCCGCGTCGAGCTCGAGCTCCATCGAGATCGTCTCGACGGGTGCGCCGCGAAGGCGCATCGCCTCGACCTTCGAGCCGTCGCCGGACGCACCCTGCGGCTTGACGGTTCGCGAGACGGTCTCGGGGTTGTACTGGAAGACGATGACGCTCGCGATCGGGTTGAAGAGATCGACGCCGACGAGCGCGCCGCGCGTCAGACGCGGTGTGTTCGTCAGCTCGCCCATGCCGGCCTCCTCATGCCGCCCGGCCCCCCAGGCCGCGGTAGAGCGCCTGCCCGACCTGCGCCCCGAGGTGGTGCGCGTCGCGCGACGCCTGGATCTGCAGCGGGCGGCGCGACAGCCGTGCGCTGGTGCGGCCGGCCGCCAGGCTCGCCGGCAGCTCGCCGGCGCTGAGGAGGCGGCCGAGCTCCGTCTCGACGGCCCGCCGGACGACTCCCGCCTCCGCGACATCGACGTCGAAGCCGACGAGCGACAGGCGCCCGATCGAGATGCGCACCTCGGTCATGCGACACCGATCTGGTACGCCGGGTCGAACTCGAGCGTCGGCGCGCCGCCCGGAAGCGTGTGCACGCGGTACGGCATGCTGTCCACTCCGTCCACCCTGAGCACGGCGAGGTACTCCCCCGCCTCGAGGTTCGCGTGAAACGTGATCTGCGCCGGCTGCCCCGCGCCGGCCGGCGGCGTGATCTGCGCCGCGTCGAGCGGCGGCTTTCCGGTCAGCAGGAGTTGCACCCTCTGGTCCGCCGCGGGAGGCGGCAGGCAGTCAACCGTGATCTGGACGTCGCCGGCAGCCGCTCCGGGCGCGGCGACCTGCACCGACGGGCCGAGCGCGAACGGCAGCTCGTTCGACACGAGATCCGGTTGGCCCTGAATACGGATCACAACTGCCGCCGTGAACACGCCGGGTTGCCACGCGAGCGCCGGCGCACCGGCGGGCGGGTCGGCCTCGGGAGGCGGGTCGGCAAGGATGACCTGCAGCGTTCCCTGGGACGGCCCGGCGACGGGAGTGAAGGTCGCGCGGCGTGGTCCCCAGCGGAGGGACCCGATCGTGACGACGGCGTTCTCGGTCGGCAGTCGGTCGCCGTCGAGCGTGAGAGCCTGCCCGAGCTCGACTGCGGGCTGGTATGTGACCTGTCCGCCGCGGCGGACGAGCGCGGGCGCTGTGGCCCGGGTCAGCAACGGCAGGCCTCCGGCCCGTGCGAAGACACCTGAGTCGTCATCCCCGCGGCGCAGCACGGGCGGCCCGGTCGGCGAGGTCACGTCGTTGTCGATGAGCACGACGGAAACGTCGTAGACAGCAGACGTCCGGTACTGCGTCATGAACGCGCTCCACATCCGGCTCATCTCCTCGAGGCTCACGTCGCGCGGGCGGACGCGCACCCGATCGATCTGCTCCTCGAGTCCGGTGCCGGGCGAGAACGCGCGGATCGAGTCGGGAAGGAGGACGGGCCGCTCGTTCAAGACCTGCATCGCCTTACCGAGGATCCGCTGGTCCTTCGTCTCCGGAGTGGCCTCCCCGTACGCGGTGATCATGTACGTGAGGTTGATCGCGAGGGGCGGCTGCGCCCCGTCGCCGTTGAGATGGGCTGCGTTCGCGTTCACGTTGCGAAGGGCCGCGTTCTGCGACGGCTGGATGAGGAAGAGGTTCAGCCGGTTCGGATGCTGCTGGTCCGTGTTCGAGCGGTCGGGTGGGAGCGTCGTGACGCGGCACGACTGGTCGACGGAGTGCAACTCCGCCTCGAGCACGCCCGCGAGCGTGCGAGTCACGGCGGCGATCGCGGCCGGCGAGCTCATCGGCGGGTCCCGTTTCGGCGGCCCAGGTAGTCGTCCAGTGCGGTCGGCGGCTTCGGCCGGTTGCGCACGGGGGGCTGCCGGGACGGCGCGCCGGGCGCGCGGACGTCGACACGGCCGATGCTGACGTGCACGAGTGTCGGGCCGGACGGCGGGCCGGACCGACGCGCGTTCCGCACCGCCGGCGCGTCGGACACGAGCGCAGGCGTCGTCTTCGGGCGGAGCGCGTGGCGGTCGCCCTCGTCGAGACGCTCGCGCCGGTGCACGTCCGGCACCGGCGCATCGCCGACCGTCGTCTGAACCGCGCGTTCAGCGCGAGACACTGGCTCGGGCTTCGCCCGCCGCTCGGGCGCCGCGGCACGGACGACAGGCTGAGCGCGCTGCGCAGGCGTCGGCTCCGGAGGGCCAGGCACTGCGACCCGCTCGACGGGTGCGACAGTGCGCGCGGGCTTCGGCGAGGCAGGCGACGCAACCTCAGCCGACTGCTGCTCACGCACCGGAGCCGGCGCCGCAACCGCGCGCTCGGCGATCACGGGAGCAGGCGCGACGAGGAGCGGAACCTCAGGGCGTCGCTCTGCCGGACGGGCGGCTTCGTCGCCACGCGACTCGACGACGCGCCGCTCGGAGCGCGACTCCAACGGCTGCGGAGGTTCGGATCGGGCCTGAACCTCGGCGGCGGCGTCCCCAGAGGTCCTCGCGTCCGAGACGCCGAAGCCGGCCGGCTCGAACAGGGCCGGTACGCGCGGGCGTAGCGGCGGTGCGGTGCCGGTCGCGCGGCCGACGAGCCCGGCGAGGTAGTCAGTCACGGGCGGCCATCTCGAGGTACGAAGCGCGGCGCCTGGTGCTCAGCGCGAGGATCTCGGACTCGGCCCAGCCATACGCCCTCGCGAGGGCGTCGATCTCACGCAGGGTGCGCTGCGCCCACGCGTCGATCTCCGCCCAGAGGTAGCTGACGGCATCGAACGGCGTCGTCCAGACGTGACCGCAGTCCGGGCACACCTGCTCAATGTCGAGGGCGCCCGTCGGATTGCGACGTTCGAGCTCGGCCGCGAGCGCTGCCTGGACGTCCGGCGGAAGCTCGACAGGCGCCGCCGACGAGGCCGTCGGGCTAGTCGCGGAGACGACGCAGCGGGAGAGCAACAGCGCGCGCGCAGCCTCTGCGTCCGGCGCTGCGGCGGCATCGAGCACGTCGCGGATCGTGATCGGCCGGCCCCGGACGGCCCAGCCGTCGACCTCCAGCTCGACCTCCGTCCCGTCTCGCGCGGCCGCCGCGAGCAGGCCGTCGACCGGGAGCTCCAGCTCGAGGTCGACGCCGCACGAGGGACACGTGACGACACACGCAAAGCGAGGCCCGAAGAGCAGGCGATGTGCCTCGAGCAGCTCGTCGTCGCGCGCGCGCAGGCTCATCGCGAGGAGCTCGTCGACGGAGCGCTGCGGCAGCAGCGCCTCGAGAAGCACGACGCTGCGCTGCGCGCCCGAGCACGACAGCCCGAGCTCCCACGCGGCCAGTAGGTCGCGGGCGGTCGGCGGTTCGAGGACGTCCTGCACGGGCAGATTCGCCTACCCGGTGATCAGGGCTCGGTCGGTTCGGGGAAGTTCGCGTCCCGCTCCCAGCCCTCGTTCTCGACCTTGACGTGCTGGAGCGCGATCGCGTTCGCGTTCGCGTCCAGGTCGGGTATCGCCTGGTACTCCGACACCCAGCAGCGGTAGACCTTGTACTTGAGCACCGGTTGCCCGGATTCGTTCCGCAACTCGATGATCAGGTCGCGGCGGAAGCTCCGTAGCGCCACTTCGCCGCCGGGCTGCGCGCCCGTCGACCAGACGCGATTCGCCCACTGCTCGAAGTCGAGGTCCTGCGTCACGCCGCGCTCCAGCGTGATCGGGTCGTACTTCGTGCGACCTGGTGACTTGTGCTCGGTGCTCGGGTCGCCACCGCTCCGGTGCTCGATGATCTCGGTCGTGCGCTTGAGCGCGGTCACCTTGCTGATGCCGGCGACCGGCTCGGTGCCGCGGTCGGCGAAGTAGACCGCGAACTTGAAGTTCGAATACGGATCCAGTCGCTGCGGGTTGGCAGGGAAGATGGCCACGGTTCCTCCTAGGTGTTCAGCGGTCCGACGATCTGCTGCAGCTGCACGATCACGAACTCCGCCGGCTTGAGCGGCGCGAAGCCCACGACGATGTTCACCACGCCGCGGTCGACGTCGTTCTGCGTCGTCGTCGTGTGGTCGCAGTGGACGAAGTACGCGTCCTGCGCCTTGGTGCCGGCGAAGGCCCCCTTGCGGAACAGGTCGTTCATGAATGCACCGACGTTCAGCCGGATCAGCGCCCACAACGGCTCGTCGTTGGGCTGGAACACGACCCACTGCGTCCCGCGATACAGGCTCTCCTCGATGAAGAGGGCCGTCCGCCGAACAGGCAGGTACTTGTACTCGTCGGCGAGTTGATCGGCACCTCGCAGGGTGCGGGCGCCCCACAGCACCGAGCCGAAGACCCGGAAGTTGCGGACGCAGTTGATCGCGAACGGATTGAGGATCCCGTTCTCACGGTCGGTCAACGGAACCTCCGGCGCGACCGCACCGAGGGACGCATCGAGCCCGGCAGGCGCGACCCAGACACCCCGCTGGGTGTCGGTGCGAGCCAGGATTCCCGCGATGATCCCGCACGCCGGGAACGTGTCCACGGCGCCGCCGAGGAGCGGGTCGCTCATCGTCACGCGGGGGTAGTAGAGGAATGCGTTGCGTGCAGCCGGCCCGGTCAGGTTGACCTCGCCGAGCCGAGCACCGGGGTTGGAGAGCAGCCCGACCCGGTTCGTCCAGTCGGACGGCGGATCGACGATGAGCATCGCGCGGCGCGCGACGCAGTACTTCAGGGCGCCGTCGTAGACGGCCGACGACGTGTCGTCGCCGAGGACGTCGGGCGGGATGCAGAGAATGTTGAAGAGGTCGACGTCGTCGAGCCCGTGCAGCCCCGTCTTCAGCGCCTCGTCGCCGAGGTACACCGCATCGGTGAGCGGCTCGCTGTTCTGACCGCCGCCGAAGTCGAGCGAGACTCCGTCCTTGTCCTTGGCGACCGGGAAGTCGTCACCCTGCGCGTCGCCTTCCGCCGCCACGAAGCCGTCGACGGCCGAGGCGACGAGGTTGGAGACCCGCGCGAGCACCCGGTCGAGCCGCCGCTCGCCCGCCCCGGCGAAGAGCGACACGTTCTGGATGCGCTCGGCCGGCGGGCTCGTCGGCTTGCCGTCGACGATCGTCGGGTCGACGTAGACGCTCAGATTGAAGAGCGGCCCGCCGGACTGCAGGCCGTAACGCCTGCCGACCTCGTCGGTGATGTTGTCCTTGTCGACGGTCACGTGGAGGTGGTTGCCCCACTCGCCGGGACCGGCTGCCTTGAGCTTGAGCGAGCTCTCGCTCAGCGTCGCCGTCCCCGTGTCGGTGATCCCGGCCGCCGCTGCCACTGCGGCCGCCTTGACGCTGTCGGTGCTTGCGCCCGCCGCCGCCGCGGCATCCGTCGCCGCCTTGGCGACGGCGGTCGCGGCGTCCTTCTCGTCCTGCGATCGCGCGCCGTCCGCCGCGATGGCGTCGGCCGCGGCCTTCGCGGCTTCCGCGACCTTCGCGGGATCCGGGTCGTTGCTGGCTTTCGCAGCCGCGACGATCTCGGCTGCCGCCGCGACGCCGGCATCGTTGAACAACCGCACGACAACCGCCTGGCTGCCGCCGTTGGCGAAGAAGTCTGCGACCGCATAGCTGACCGGATAGTCGCGGTCGAGCGGGCCGAACGACCGCTCGAAATCTCCAAAGGAGGTCAGCGTGACGCCGGTGTTGGCGACGCCGCGCTGCGTCCGGCCAAGGAAGGCCGTGATGCTGGTCGCGACGCCCACGATCGTGTGAACACCGCTCGGAACCTCCTCGACGTATACCCCCGGGTACGTTGGGCTGACGGGCATCGACTGACTCCTCCACGGTGAGAAGGCTGATGGAGCGGGAGCCGACACACGCTCCCGCGCTGCGAGTGTTCCAACGCCGTGTCACGACGGCGTCACCGCGTCGTCACCGACCGCGCGACGCGCGAAACCATCGATCCAACTGCGGACGACGGTGGCGATTTCGTCGAGCGACCCGACCACCGTCTCCGCCTCCGACGTTCGCGTCGACAGGTCAAAGGTCGTGGTGATCGTCGCGACAAGTGCAGCCGGTGCACCGCACTCCTCCGCAACGACCCTGACTCGGAGGATCAGGAGGCCTGTTCGGCCGACCCGCTGTGAAACCACCGGGCAAGCATCGACCCAGCTTGTCACCAAAGCGTTACTGCAGCATCACGTGGGCGACGAGCGACTGCATCTGGGTGGACGGCGCAAGTCCGAGGGCGTCGAGGATCAGATCCTCGAAGAACCGATAGGCGCGAATCGCATCCGCGTGATTCCCCTCAGCCAGGTGAAGGCGAACGAGGCACCTGTGCGCGCTCTCACGCAACGGGTCGTCCCGAATCGCCGCACGTGCAACTTCGTTCGCGCGCGCATACGAGGTCGCTGCCGTGAGACGATCGCAAAGTGCCTCGAGCGCGCGCACTCGCACCTCCCGCAGCCGCTCTCGCTCGAGGATCACCCAGTCGTCGTACCAGTCGGGCAGAAGCTCACCGGACGAGTGGAGGTGCTGGAGGTCGTCCTCGTCGGACGTGCCGGTGTCGTGCTGGGACGTCGCCCACGCAAGAAGCGAGCGCACGTCCACGTCGACGTTCGGCTCGAGCGACAGATCGCCATTCGACACGCTCACCACCGGCGCGTCGTGTGTCCGGAGACGCCACAGTGCCGACCGCAGGCTGCCGAGCGCGTGCGGCCCGGTACCGTCGGTCCAGAGCCTCTCGGCGAGCGCGACGCGCCGGACCGGACGGCCGCTGAGTGCGAGAAACGCAACCACCCGCTGCGCCGGAAGCGGCAGCGGGACCGACCTGCCGCAGACGGTCAACTCGAACGTGTCGAGGAGCCGAAGCTCCGTCACCGCCTGGCCGGTCGTGGTCGGTCCACGACGAATCATCTCCCCCTTGACCACCGTGGTCATCGACCGGGGTGGCCAATCAGCACCGGGCATGTGCCCGGGCTTTGATCCACGCCGCAGTAGCCTTCGAAACAGCGGCCCGCCCTCACGGGAGCCTCGCCTTCGGCTGTAGCTCTGCGTTGACAAGAGTAAATCCGGCCCACCCACGAGTCAAGCAGCGCAGTCGAGCAGCGCGCGCACGACGCGCTCGGCCTCTGGCTCGCCCGGCGCAGGTACTCGACGAAGCCGTCGCCGTCCCGATCGCCGTAAGAGTCGATCCAGTCGAGCGCGCGTCACGCCGTCTCTCCGTCTACCGTGCCGTAGTAGCGGTCGCGGGGCGGAGCTGCTGCTCCAGGTGCTCGCCGGCGAGGCCGCTCCTGCACCCGTCGAGAAGCTCCCGCTCGACCTCGTCGTGCGCGCGACCAGCCGGCCGCCTCGTTAGGCGCAGGGCACCGTCGGAGAGGCACCATTCCGGAGGGGTCGTTCTCGCAGCCCGGACAGGAGGTCGCACGTCGATGACGGCGCACAGGATCGGCACGCAGGAGGAGTGGCAGGCAGAGCGCGACGAGTTGCTGCAGGACGAGAAGCGGCTCACGCGCCTCGGCGACGAGCTTGCGAGCAAGCGCCGCGAGCTGGCGTGGGTCCCAGTCGAGAAGGACTACCGCTTCGAGACGGAAGACGGCACGAAGACGCTCGGCGATCTCTTCGACGGCCGCTCCCAGCTGGTCGTCTACCACTTCATGTTCGGCCCGACCTTCGACGCAGGCTGCCCGGTGTGCTCCTCGATCGCGGACACGCTCGCGCCGCAGGTGCCCCACCTGAAGGCGAGAGACACGACCCTGCTGCTCACCTCGCGCGGCGCCGCTCCAGAAGCTCGTCGCGTACAGGGCGCGAATGGGATGGCGCATCGACTGGGTCTCGAGCGAGGGCACCGACTTCAACCGCGACCTCGGCTTCCTCTACACCGAGGAGGAGCTGCAGCCGTTCCTGGCGGGCGAGATCCCGGTCACGGTCGAGCAGAACGCGCGCATGTGCGGAACGGACGTCGTGGGCTACGTCGCCGAAGGGCCCGGCCTGAGCGTGTACGCGCAGTCGGACGGGACCGTCTACCGCACGTACGTGAGCACGGCACGCGGGCTCGAGCCGGCGATGGCCTACTACGGACTGCTCGACCGCACGCCGAGAGGGCGCGACGAGAGCAGCACGGAACCGCTCTGGCTGAGGCGGCACGACGAGTACTAGCCGTCGCTCGCGCTCGTTCTGGTCGACTTGCATACTCCCCAAGTTGCAGTAAGTAAAAGCCCGGCATCGCGTTACCATGAGGCCTCGGCCGGTGGGCCTGTTGGCGGGCTGCCAGGTGCACGAGCGAGGGCGACCAAGGGGGAGATCCACGTTGGGGAGCGCGGAACAGCAGACGATCGTCCGGGACGAGAGTGACGGCACGCGCCGCCTCTCCTTCCCCCAGGAGCGCATGTTCCTGCTCGACCGGATCATGCCGGGGCTCGGGGCCTACAACGTCCCCACCCTCGTCCGCGTCCGCGCGACGCTGGACGACGAGAAGCTGCGCCGCGCGTTCGAGCTCGTCGTCCAGCGGCACGAGATCCTCCGCACACGCCTCGACCTCGTCGACGGCGCGCCGTTCCAGGAGCCCTTCGAGGCGCCGCCGTTCGACCTGACCGTCGCCGATCTGCGCGCGCTCCCCCGCGACGAGGCGCGGTCGCGCGCCGACGAGTTGCTCGCCGAGCTGGCCGGACGGCCGTTCGCCCTCACCGGCGACGTCCTGCTGCGAGCCGGGCTCGTGCACCTCGCGGACGACGAGGATCTGCTGCTCGTCGTCTTCCACCACATGGGCTCCGACCACCTCGCGGCCGGGCTGCTGTTCGAGGAGCTCGACGAGAGCTATCGCGCGTTCACCGACGGCCGCGAGCCGGAGCTGCCGGAGCTGCCGATCCAGTACGGCGACTTCGCCGAGTGGCAGCGCGACCAGCTCGACGGCGAGCTGATCGACGAGCTGCTCGAGTACTGGACCGAGCAGCTGCGCGGCGCACCCGACCGGCTCGAGCTGCCGAGCGACCGCCCGCGCCCGAGCGTGCAGAGCTACCGCGGCGTCTGGAAGGAATGGCACATCCCCGCCGAGGTCGTGAGCCCGCTGCGCGAGCTGGCGCGCGCGCGCGGCGTGTCGGTGTTCATGGTCCTGACCGCCGCGTTCAAGACGATGCTGCACCGCTACAGCGGCGCCGACGACGTCGTGATCGGGACGCCGGTCTCGGGCCGCCACCACGACGAGACGGCGAAGCTGCTCGGCTTCTTCTCGAACACGCTCGCGCTGCGCACCGACCTGTCGGGCGACCCGACGTTCGCCGAGCTGCTGCAGCGTGTGAAGGCGACGATGCTTGGCGCGCTGGCGTACCAGGAGCTGCCGTTCGAGAAGCTCGTCGAGGTGCTCAACCCGGAACGGTCGCGCAGCCACTCGCCGTTGTTCCAGGTGCTGTTCGGCTACGACATCGTCTCGACGCAGCCGCAGCAGATTGCCGGTCACGAGCTCGAGCCGGTGCCCGTTCCGGGGTGGGCGTGGGCGCGGTTCGACTTCGAGCTGATCCTGCGCGACACGCCGTCGGGTTCGCTGCATGCGCACATCGGGTACGCGTCGGATCTGTTCGATCCGAGCACGATCGACCGCCTGCTGGGGCATTTCGAGACGCTGCTGGCGTCGGTCGCCGCTGATCCCGAGCAGCACATCTCGCGGTTGCCGATGCTGACGGAGGCCGAGCGCGAGCAGATGTTGGTGCAGTGGAACGACACCGCCCACGCGTACGACGCGCGACCGGTGTTCGTGCAGATCGCCGAGCAGGTGGCGAGGACGCCCGACGCGATCGCAGTGGTCGACGCGACGGAACGGCTCACGTACGCCGAGCTGCAGGCCCGCGCCAACCAGCTCGCACATGAGCTCGTCGCAACCGGCGTCGAGCCGGGGAGCCTGGTCGGGATCCTGATGGACCGCCAGATCCCGCTGCTCGTCTCGATGCTCGCGGTGTTCCAGACGGGAGCCGCGTACCTGCCGATCGATCCCACGTTCCCGCCGGACCGCCAGGAGTTCATGCTCGCCGACATCAAGGCGCCGGTGCTGATCACGCAGGAGAAGTACCTCGGCACGATCGACTCCGGCACGTCGACGGTGATCTGCGTCGACCGCGACTGGACGCGGATCGCGGAGCGCTCCGACGAGCCGTTGGGCCTCGACGTCGATCCCGACGACCGGGCCTACATCATCTACACCTCGGGCTCGACCGGCCGGCCGAAGGGCGTCGAGACGACCCACCGAGGGGTGTCGAACCTGCTCGCCTACATGCGCGAGTCGCCGGGGACGACGCCCGACGACGTGATCGTCAGCGTCGCCACCCACGCCGTCGACCTGCCGGTGCCCGACTTCTACCTGACCCTGGTCGTGGGGGCGCGTCTCGTGCTGGTACCCCGGGACGCGACGATGGACGGCGTCGATCTGGCCGACTGGATGGCGCGTGTCGACGCGACGTCGATCGCCGCCACCGCGACCACGCTGCAACTGCTGGTCGACGCCGGCTGGAAGGGCGGCACGGCGCTCAAGATCTCCGCCGGCGGCGAAGCGCTGCCGCGCGCGCTCGCCGAGGAGCTGCGCTCGCGCTGCGCCTCGCTGTGGAACGTGTACGGGCCGACCGAGACGACGGTCTGGTCGTCGGTGCTGAAGCTCGAGCCGGGCGAGGGCTCGGTGCCGATCGGCGGCCCGCTCTGGAACACGACCTTCTACGTGCTCGACGCCCAGCTGCAGCCGGTCCCGATCGGCGTGCCAGGCGAGCTCCTGATCGGCGGCGACGGACTGGCGCGCGGCTACCTCAACCGGCCGGAGCTGACGGCCGAGAAGTTCGTTCCCGATCCGTTCTCCGACGACCCTGCCGCGCGGCTCTACCGCACCGGCGACCTCGTCACCTGGCGCCCCGACGGCACGATCGAGTTCCTCGGTCGCGTCGATCTGCAGGTGAAGCTGCGCGGGTTCCGGATCGAGCTCGAGGAGATCGAGGCGGTCCTCACCGAGCATCCGCAGGTCGGCGGCGCTGCAGCCGTCGTGCACGAGCGCTCGCCCGGTGACCAGCGCCTGGTCGCCTACGTGGTGCCGGCGGACGGAGGCACGGTGGACGTCGACGAGCTGCGGCGCCTCTGCAAGACGCGACTGGCGCCGTACATGATCCCGTCGACGTTCGTCCAGCTCGACGCGTTTCCGACGACGCCGAACCGCAAGCTCGACCGCCGCGCGCTGCCGGCTCCCGACGGGCTGCGGCCCGATCTCGAGGGCTCCTACGTCGCACCCGAGTCGCCCGTCGAGCAGTCGCTCGCGGCGATCTGGTGCGAGGTGCTGGCCGTCGACCGGGTGGGGGTCGACGACGACTTCTTCGATCTCGGCGGGCACTCGCTGCTCGCCGTGAAGATGCTCGCCCGCGTCCAGCAGAGCCTCGGTCTCGATCTGGCGCTCCCGGCGGTGTTCGAGCACTCGACCGTGCGCGAGCTCGCGGCCGAGGTGAGCGGCGCACTCCACGGGGACACCAGCGAGGACGAGCTGGCCGAGCTGCTGGCCGAGGTCGAGGCCTCGGAGCTGTGAGAGTCGCCACCACGGCGGCTCCGACCGCGGTCACGGCGCCGCGGCTCTCGGAGCTCTGCACGCCGTTTGCGCTGATCGACGGCGCACGGCTTCGCGCCAACATCGACGCGATGCAGGATGCGGTGGCCGGCGTCGGCGCGGCGCTTCGCCCTCACTTCAAGACCCACCGCACGCCTGAGGTCGCCCGTCTGCAACGCGAGGCCGGTGCGATCGGGCTGACGGTCGCGACGGCGCGCCAGCTGGCGGCGGTGAGCGGCGAGCTCGGCTGGCCGACACTCGCCTCGAGCGTGCTGCAGGCGGATGCTGCGGCGGGCCCGATCCTGCGCGAGGCGTGCGCGACGGGCGAGGTGATCTTCGCGATCGAGTCGCCGCGATCGGTGGAGCTGCTCCGCGCGGCGCTCGGCCCGGAACCGCAGGCCGAGGTGGTGATCGAGATCGAAGCAGGCTGCCTACGCTCCGGCGTCGTCCCGGCCGAGTGCGCCTCGCTCGCACGTATCGCGGCGCGGCACGGATTCGACGTCGCGGGTGTGTTCAGCTACCCGGGCCACTCCTACGCGCCGGGGCAGTCACGCGACGCAGCGGAGCAGGAGCGCACGGCGCTGGCCGAGGCGGCCGCGGCACTTGCGCAGGCCGGGTTCGAGCCGCGGTACGTCAGTGCCGGGTCGACGCCGACGATGCCCTACGCGCGCTCGGGTGTGGCGACCGAGTACCGCCCGGGCACCTACGTGTTCGGCGACCGGCAGCAACTCACGCTCGGCGCTGTCGAGCACGAGGATCTCTCGCTGACCGTGGTGGCCACCGTGACCGCCCTCCACGGGCACCGCGTGGTGCTGGATGCGGGTGGCAAGGCGCTCGGGCGCGATGCGCCGCGCTGGCTCGAAGGCTTCGGCCAGTTGGCCGACGCGTCCGAGGCAGTGATCGGCCGGCTCTACGACCACCACTCGGTGATCGAGTCGTACTGCGGCGACGTCCTCGCCGTCGGCGACCGCGTCGCGATCGTGCCGAACAACGCCAACTCGACGATGACGCTGTCGCGCTCGGTCTGGCTGACCGACGACGGCGACCGGGCGATCGAGCTCCGGCCGCGGCCTGACTGGTAGCGGCTAGCCGGCCGCGCTCCACCTGCAGGTCTACCCCGTGGGCTAGGCGCGCCACACGCCGGCTGCGAGTACCGCGAGCAGGACGGTCGCGACCCCGGACGCAGTGAGCGTCCACCCCGCGCCGATGCCGCCGACGATCGGACCGCCGAGCGCGGTCCCGAGCGGGGAGGCGACGATCAACGCGGCGCTGCGGGCGGCCAGGACGCTGGGCAGGTTCGCGGTGGTGGTGATGGATTGAAACAGCGCGTACGTCAGCGGCACGAACGGGCCGTAGACGAGGCCCCCGACCGCGAAGCAGACGAGCGTGACGGCGGTCGGCGCGAAGGCGAACGGAACGAGACAGGCGCCCCAGCCCGCAACGATCAGCAGTGCGACACGACGCGTGGCGCGACCGCGGAACGAACCGACGAGCAGCGTCGAGGCGAGCGCGCCGACGCCGAAGCTCGTCCAGTAGGCGCCGAGGAGACGTGCGTGCGCGTGCAGGTCGTGCGCGACGTACACGGGCAGGGCGTCCTCGACCGGGCCGTAGAGGAAGAAGAACAGCCACGTGAGCACGATCAGGCCGAGCAAGTCGCTGCGGCGAAGCAGCCGGAAGCCGGACTCAGCCGCTCGGCGATCGACCGGATCAACCTCGGCCGCATCCGCGTGCGTCCGCCACGCCTGGACGCCGAGGAAGGCGAACGAGGCGGCGTCGAAGGCGAGCAGCCACGTAGGTGCGACCCGGGCGAGCAGCAGACCGGCGACCGCCGGACCGAGAATCGTCGCGAGCCAGACCTGTGCGCTGGCCAGCGAGTTGGCGGCGAGCCGGCCCTCCTCCCCGCCGATCTCGGCGAGCATCGTGTACTCGCCGGCGCTTCCCCAGCTCGCGAGCAGCGACGAGCCTGCGAGGAGCGCGACATACGCGGCGGGCGACAGCGATCCGGCCGCGGCGAGCACGACGACGGTGCCGAGGAAGCCGGTGCGCAGCAGGCAGTGAGCGAGCACAAGCGCCCGCGCCGGCCGGTGGCGGAGAAACCTGCCGAGGGCCAGCGCCCCGATCGCGCCAGGCAGCGTGTACGCCGCGAGTGCGAGCCCGACGAACAGCCCGAGTTGGCCCGCGGGCGCGGTTCGAACGGCGAGCCACGCGATCGTGACGGTGCTCATCCCGTCGCCGAGCGACGAGACGCCGAGCCCCGCCAGCAGCCGTCGCGCACGCCGCTCTCGAAGCAGCGCGCGATACGCCTGCGGAATCACCGTGCCCGCTCCGTGCGCGAAGACGGGGCGGGACAGCTGTGCGCCATCCCGCCCGCGCTCCGCTCGAACCTCACGCCGCGATCTTCGCGAGCAGCGCGTCGATGCGTGCGAAGCCCGACTTCGCGCCCTCCTCGACGCCGTACTCCATCGTCGTGTCTCGCTGCTCGGTCGTCTCGAAGCGCATCGTCTGCGTCAGCTTCGTCTGCTCCCCGAGATCCTCGAACTCGAGCGTCTGCAGGTGGTTCTGGAACGTCTGCACGAGGCGCTCCGGCGGGTCGACCTCGTGAAACTCGCCCTCGACGACGCCGTAGGCGGTCCGGAAGCGGTACGCGCCGCCGGGGCGGACGTCCATCGCCTCGACGACCGTGCCGTCACCCCACCACTCGGGGATCAGGGCCGGATCGGTCCAGACGGAGAAGACGTGCGTGCGGGGTGCGTCGAAGATCCGCTCGACGCGGATCTCGAGCTCGTTCGGCGTGGTGACAGTTGTCGTGCTCATGGTGCTCCTTTCGTCCGTTCGACGACGTTCGCGAATCGGTCGAGCCGCTGCAGCCACACGCTGATGCCCTCGAAGGCGTACGGCGCGAGCATGCACCTGCGGACACGGCCGATCTTCTCGGTTGTCACGAGCTCCGCCTCCTCGAGCAGCCGGATGTGCTTGCTCATTCCGGTCAGCGTCATGCCGAAGGGCTCTGCGAGCTCGCTGATCGTCGCCCCGCCGTAGCCGAGCCGCTCGAGCACGGCCCGCCGGGTCGGGTCGCCGAGGGCGGCGAACGCGCGGTCGACGGTGGTCGAATACTGAACCATCGAGTTCAGTATTGCACAACTCGCCGGCTCGCGCCAGTCGAACGTCACACTGCGCTCCGATGGCACCGCGAGCCGCGACGGTCCTCCTTCGAAACGGCGTCGAGATCGACGACCCGCTCGGTGTGCTGCTCGGCTACCTCGCCACGAGCTGGGCGTTCGACGTCGAAGACGCGTCGGGACCGGCGGCGTTCGGCGAGGCGGACCTGAGGCTGGCGAACCGCGGCGGCGCCCGCATCTCGGCGGTCCAGATCGCGGTGATCCTCGAGCGCCAGACTGCGATCGCGCGCGCCCTCCGGGCGATCGCGCCGGACGCGTCGCTGGCCGGAGCTGCCGCGTCGGTGCCGTGGCCTGCGCTGCGGCGGCTCTTCGACGCGTTTGCCGACGTGCGCGGGGTCGGCTTCTCGAAGACGACCAAGGCGTTGCACCGAAAGCGCCCGGCACTGATCCCGATGCTCGACAGCGTCGTGCAGAAGTACCTCGCCGGGGACGACGCCGGACCCGACGCTCCGTTCGGCGAACGTGCAATCGGGCTCGTCCGCGGCTACAAGCGCGACCTGGACGCGAACCGTGCCCCGCTCCGCGCGGTCCGCCGAGAGCTCGAGCAGCGCCGCCACCCGCTCAGTGAGGTGCGCATCCTCGACCTGCTGATCTGGTCGGCCGCCTGACGTTCCGCTCTCCGGTTCCGGCAGGAGTGGCTCGCCACGTAGGATCGAGCGGACTCGCCCGGTCGAACCGTGACGCTGTTCGCACGCCTGCATATGCCCTCGCTCGACGGAGCGACCGCCTGGATCAACTCCGATCCCCTCGAGCCTGCCGAGCTCCGCGGCCACGTCGTCGTCGTCGACTTCTGGACGCTGACCTGCATCAACTGGCTGCGCACGGAGCCGTACGTCCGCGCGTGGTCGCAGGCCTACCGGGACGACGGGCTGATCGTGATCGGCGTCCACACGCCCGAGTTTTCGTTCGAGCACGAGATCGACGGCGTGCAGCGGGCGACAAGGGTGCGGGAGATCGACTACCCCGTCGTGGTCGACAACGACTACGAGGTGTGGAAGGCGTTCGACAACCACTACTGGCCTGCGCTCTACTTCGTCGACGCAGAGGGCGCGATCCGCGATCAGCACTTCGGCGAGGGTCGGTACGAGCAATCGGAGCGAGTGATCCAGAAGCTGCTCGGCGTCGAGCGTGACCTCGTCTCCGTCGACGGCGTCGGCGTGGAGGCCGAGGCCGACTGGGAGAACCTGCGGACGCCCGAGACGTATCTCGGCTACGCGCGCAGCGAGCACTTCGCGTCCCCCGGTCGCGCGACGCACGACGCACGACAGACCTACGAGCTGCCGGATCAGCTGCCGTTCAACCACTGGGCGCTCGCAGGCGACTGGACGATCGGGCGTGAGCGGGTCGCGCTCGCCGAGGGCGGCGGCAGCATCGCCTACCGGTTCCAGGCGCGCGACGCGCACCTCGTGCTCGCGCCCGGTACGCGCGCCGAGATTCCGTTCCGCGTCTTGCTCGACGGCGATGCGCCGGGCGCGTCCCACGGTGGCGACGTCGACGAACAGGGCAACGGCGTGCTCCGCGAGGGGCGTCTCTACCAGCTCGTGCGCGAGCGCGACACGGTGCGCGAGCGCACGCTCGAGATCACCTTCATCGAGCCCGGCGCCGAGGCGTACGTCTTCACATTCGGATGAACGCGACCTGCACGCACCTCGACAGCATCCGCTTCGCGGTCCTGCCGGAGACCATCGCGGGCTGCGAGGAGTGTCTCGCGACCGGCGGCTGGTGGGTTCACCTCCGCATGTGCCAGTCGTGCGGGCACATCGGCTGCTGTGACGACTCGCCGAGCCGCCATGCGAGCGCCCACGCCGGTGCGACCGGCCATCCGATCATCCGCTCCGCCGAGCCCGGCGAGGACTGGAGCTACTGCTACGTCGATGACATCGAGTTCGTCGTAACGTCGTGAGCGCTCCGGCGAGTCCCGTACTCTCGGCGTCGCAGCTCGCGAGGCTCGGCCTGCAAGGCGAGACGCGGACCGCGGCCGCCGGCGACGTGCTCTATCGCGTCGGCGACCACACCTACCCGTTCATCGCGATCCTCGAGGGCGAGGTCGCGATCCTCGACGCCGACGGCGGTGAGATCGTGCGGCACGGCGCCGCCGGCTTCCTCGGCGAGATGAATCTCCTGACGGGTCAGAC
Source organism: uncultured Actinomycetes bacterium (assembly GCA_963819535.1). Taxonomy (GTDB): domain Bacteria; phylum Actinomycetota; class Thermoleophilia; order Gaiellales; family Gaiellaceae; genus PALSA-600. The sequence continues at coordinate 217,561 of CAWFWL010000002.1, forward strand.
CGTGTTCGTGACCGCCGTCGTCACGAAGCCGCTGCGCTACGTCGCCGTCGACCGCGAGACGCTCCGGTCGATCCTGTTCGAGGACGGGCCGCTCAGCGACCTCATCCTGGCGGCGCTGATCGAGCGGCGCGAGGCGCTGCAGCAGGTCGACGGCATCGGGCTCGAGATCGTCGGCCCGCGCGCGTCGGCCGCCACGATGCGGATGCTCGAGTTCGCACGCGGCAACCACCTTCCCTACACGTGGCAGCGACGAGTCGCCGGCCGGCGACGGCGACCTGCCGCTCGTCCGGCTCCCGGGCGGCGACGAGCTTCGCGGCCCCTCGACCGGTGCGGTCCTCCGGGCGCTCGGGATCGGGCGCGAGCTCGCGCAGCGCGAGGAGGTCGACCTGGTCGTGGTCGGCGGCGGGCCGGCCGGGCTCGGCGCGGCGGTGTACGGGGCGTCCGAGGGCCTCGACACGCTGGTCGTCGAGGGCACGGCGTTGGGCGGCCAGGCGGGCTCGTCACGGCGGATCGAGAACTACCTCGGCTTCCCTGCCGGGATCACGGGCGCCGAGCTCGCGAGCCGCGCGGTCAGCACTCGTGACGCTGCTGCACCGACGAGCCGACCTGCGCGAGACGATGTCCGACTACCTCGTGCTCGAGCTCCACCGGGCGGGCGTCGCGATTCACGACCGGGCCGAGCTCGCGGCGCTGCACGGGGACGACGGCCGTCTCGAGGCGGTCACGTTGACGACTGGCATAAGGCTGTCGTTCTCGTTCCTCTTCCTCTTCCTCGGCGCGCTGCCGTGCACCGAGTGGCTTGACGACGCCGTACTGCGCGACGACAACGGCTTCGTCCTCACCGGCGCCGACGCCGGCGCCGAGAACCTGCTCGAGACGAGCGTGCCGCGGATCTTCGCCGCCGGCGACGTCCGCGCGGGATCGACCAAGCGCTGTGCAACCGCGGTCGGCGAGGGGGCGATGGCGGTGCAGTTCGTCCACAAGCACCTGGCCGGTCTCCGTATTCAGCGCTGATCTTCGTGAGGGGCGACAACCGAGTAGGGTCGCCCTGTGACCGAGTCGGGCGACCCGCCGATCCGCGCCGCCGAGGTCGTCGGCGCGCTGTCGCTCGCGACCGACCTCGGCACCGGACAACCGCTCGAGCATGCACTGCGCACGGCCGTGATCGCCGTCCGCCTGGGCGAGCTCGCCGGTGCGTCGACACAGGAGCTGGCCGACACGTACTACGTCTCGCTCCTGCACGCCTCCGGATGCACGTCGAACGGGCACGAGTCGCTGGAGGTGTACGACGACGACATCGCCTACCGGGCCGCCTTCTTCCTGATCGACACGACCAACCCCGCGGAGGTGATGGCGTTCTACCGCGGGAACGTCGGGGTCGGTCAGCCGCCCGAGGTGCAGGCAGCCATGATCGAGGACGCGGTCGCGAACGCGGGGCCGAGGGCGCGCGAGGCGTTCGCGACAATGTGCGAGGTCGCGCAGCGGTTCGCCGGGTGGCTCGATCTGCGCGACGACGTCCAGGCGGCGCTCGAGTTCGTGTTCGCGCGCTGGGACGGTCGCGGCTTCCCCGGCGTGCAGGGCGACGAGATCCCGCTTCCGATGCGCCTGCTGCACGTGGCGCGCGACATCTCGCTCTTCCTCACGGCCGCCGGTGCGGACGAGGCGCGAGCCGTGATCGAGCGCCGGGAAGGCGCCGCCTACGATCCTCGGCTGGCGGGGCTGGCCGTGCGCGACTTCGGCGACCTCCTGGCAGGCGTCGACGAGGCGCAGCTGTGGGAGCTGGCGCTCGACAGCGAGCCGTTCCCGCAGCTGTGGATCACCGATGAGCGTGTGGACGCCGCGTTCTCTGCGATCGCCGCGTTGACCGGCCTCAAGTCGCCGTGGCTGCGCGAGCACTCGACGGGTGTGGCCGAGCTCGCCGAGGCCGCCGCGTGGCGCCTACGACTTCCCGCCGAGACGGTGACCCGCGTGCGGCGCGCCGCGCTCGCGCACGATCTCGGCCGCGTCGGCGTGTCGAACACGATCTGGGAGAAGCCCGGCCGCCTCGGTTTCGGCGAATGGGAGCGTGTGCGACTGCACCCCCACTACACCGAGCGTGCCTTTGCGCAGTCGGCCGCGCTCGCGCCCGTCGGGATGCTCGCGGGCACGCACCACGAGCGCCTCGACGGCTCGGGCTACCACCGTGGGACGCGAGGCGCGGCGCTCGACCAGGCCGCCCGGATCCTGGCGGCCGCCGACTGCTACGGCGCCATGCGCGAGGCGCGGCCGTACCGGCCGGCCCTCGACGCCGGCGCCGCCGAGACGGAGCTGCTGCGGGAGGCCGACGAGGGCAAGCTCGACCCGGAGGTGGTGGACGCCGTCCTCAATGCCGGCGGTCACCGGATGCCCGAGCGCGCGCGCGAGCTGCCGGGCGGGCTGACCGAGCGTGAGCTCGAAGTGCTCCTCGTGCTGGTGCGCGGCGAGTCGAACCAGGGGATCGCCCACGACCTCGGCATCTCGGCCAAGACGGTCGGGCATCACCTGCAGCACGTCTACCAGAAGGTCGGGGTCCGCAGCCGTGCGGCGGCGACGCTCTGGGCCTTCGAGCACGACCTCGTCGCCCGCACCGCATAGGTAATTCACCCGATGCAGGCGCGAGCTCCACGCCCCAGACTCGGCTCACGAGGCGGCGTCGACGGCGGCGCCGCCATCCGAGAGAAGGAGCAGAGCATGATCCTGGCAACAACGAAGGTCGAGGACTACGACCGCTTCGCGAAGATCTTCTCGACCAAGGGCGCCGACAAGCGCAGGCAGCACGGCTCCAAGGGCTCGACCGTCTTCCGCGACCCGAACGAGGACGACCGCGTCTGGGTGCTCTTCGACTGGGATGCGGCCGGGTGGCAGAGCTTCGTCTCCGACCCCGAGGTTCCTGGGATCCTGCAGGAGGCCGGGCACAAGGGCCGCCCGCAGGCAGCCGAGGTCGGCGGCACGTACGACGCATGACCAGGCGTCGGCGCTCGACCGCCGTTGGTGGTCGGGCGCCGATCAGGCTTCGGTCGTCGGCACGACCAGCAGCGGGTAGCTCGAACGCTGGACGAGCTTGAGGACGACCGAGCCGAGGAAGGCGCCGGTGATCGGGTTCTCGCCCTCGGTGCCGACCACGATCAACCGTGCATCCGTCTCGGCCGCCACCTGCAGGATCGCGTCGGCGGGACGGTGCGCCACGAGCCGGCTGGTGACGCTGACGTCGGCCGCCTCGAGGTCGGTGACCGCACGCCTGAGCGCATGGTCGCCGATGTGCTCGAGCGCAGCGCGCATGTCGGGTCCTCCCGGCCCGCCGAGCGGGCTGACGTAGTAGCCGAAGACGACCACGACGCTCGCCTGCAGCTCTCCCGCGAGCGGGATCGTCGCGCCCAGTGCCGCGTTGGCGGACGTCGACTCGTCGTACCCGAGCACGAGAACGCCGCTCATAGCCGCATCTCGGCGTCGGCGGTCTCGAGCCGGCGACGGAAGAACGCCGGTGCGCTCCGCCACTGGAACACCATCAGGACCGCGCCCAGGAGCAGCGCGAGGATCCCGATCGCGAGCGGCGGGCCGATCCCGAGCCACGACTGCCCGGAGGTCGAGTTCGCCGGGTTCGCAAGGTCGATGCACGACTTGACGAGCACGTACCCGAGCAGCAGCGCGCCGAGCGCCGAGCCGAGACCCGCGATCAGGAACGTCCGCAAGTCGTTGAACAGCGCCTTCCTGAAGTAGACGACGCAGGCGACGCCGGTGATGCCGAGATAGAAGGCGATCGCGAGGCCGGTTGCCGTGATCGAGTCGGCGAGGATGTTCTGGCTGACGGCGGTCAGCGCGACGTACCAGATGATCGAGACCGCGCCCATCCAGATCGTCGAGATGCCCGGCGTCAGGTAGCGCGGCGTGATTGCGGCGAACTGCTTCGGCGCGGCGCCGTGCGCCGCCATCGACAGCGTCGCCCGCGTGGCGGGCAGGATCGTCGTCTGCGTCGACGCGGAGGCCGACGTCAGCACGGCGATGATCAGAATCTTGTCGAGCCCCCACGGCAGGACCGCCTTTCCGAGCGCGCTCAGCACGTCGTCCTGGTTCGCGACGAGGTACTGCGCGCCGTGCACCGCCTGCGCAGCCACCGCGACGACGACGTAGATGGCGAGCAGCAGCAGTGTGCTCGCGACGGCCGCCTTGCCGGGAGTGCGCGACGAATCCTCGGTCTCCTCGTTCACCGCGACCGCCGTGTCCCAACCCCAGTAGATGAACACCGCGGTGAGGACACCGGCGCTGAGCGCCGCCGAGCTCAGCGAGAACGGATTGAGCCAGCTGAGGCTCGGGTTGACCGAGTCGGAATACGAGCCGCTGTACACGCGGGTCAGTGCGACGATCGCGAAGACGGCGAGCGCGATGATCTCGGCGCCGAGCAGGAACCACTGCGTGCGCGCGGAGATCTCGATGCCGACGTAGCAGATCCAGCTCATCACGGCGATCCAGATCACCCCGACGAGCGTCACCCAGAACGTGCTGTTGGCGGCCCCGCTCGCGCCGAAGAGGAGGAAGGTGTACTTGCCCGCGATCTGCGCCAGGCTCGCCATCACGAGCACGTCGGCGACAAGCAGCGCCCAGCCGGAGATCCAGCCGGCCCACGGCCCGAGCCCGCGCGTCACCCAGGTGAAAGTCGTCCCGCAGTCGGGGTCGACGCGGTTCATCGCGTAGTACGACGCGGCGATGAAGAACATCGGCAGGAACGCGACCCACATGATCGCCGGCGACGCGAACGCGACCGAGGCGGCGACGACGCCGAGCGCCGCGGCCAGGCTGTAACCCGGCGCCGTCGACGCGACGCCGATCACGACGCTCGAGATGAATCCGAGTGCGCCGGTCTTGAGGCCCTTCTCGCCAGGCCGCCCGACGATGTCGGCGACGGGCGGTGGTGCGAGCGGCTCGAGGTCGGTCGTCACCGGACGTTCCTACCACGTTCGGCCCGGCGGGAACAGCGGAGCAGCGCGCTAGCCTTGGCGCGTGAGCGACGGACCCGCGACCGAGACACCGCCGCGGGACGAGCCGGCTCCGGCGGAACGACGCACGCCGCCGAATACCTGCACGGTCATCCACGACCGGGGCAGCGAGCAGCTGCATCTCAACCGCGAGAACGTCGAGAAGCTGCTCGGCGGCACGTCCTTCTTCTGGCTCGACATCGATCAGCCCGACCAGGACGACTTCGCGATCCTTCGCGACGTCTTCAAGTTTCACACGCTCGCGATCGAGGATTCGGAGAAGTTCGGCCAGCGCGCGAAGATTGACGACTACGACGACTTCGTGTTCATCGTCGTCTACGGCGCCGTGCCCGACGACGACCGCCTGGTCGAGGTGCACTGCTTCTACTCCGAGCGGTTCCTGGTCACGGTGCACCGCGACGAGGCGCCCGCGTTCACCGAGGTCCGCCGGCGTTACGAGAAGCTGCAGCGGCCGGTCGACGATCCGGGACAGCTCCTCTACCACATCATCGACGGCCTCGTCGACAGTTTCTTCCCGATCCTGGCCGACTTCGACGACCGCATCGACGAGCTCGAGGATCAGACCTTCCTGCACGCGAGCGACACGCAGCTGCAGGAGATCTTCCAGATGAAGCGGCTGCTCGTCGGCATGCGCAAGGCGATCACACCGCAGCGCGACATGTTCGCGACCCTGATGGGCGGTGTCGCCGAGCTGCCGGGGATGACCGAGGAGGACGAGCGCTACTTCCGTGACATCTACGACCACCTGATCCGGATCAGCGACCTGATCGACACCTACCGCGACCTGCTGACCAGCTCGATGGACGTCTACCTCTCGACCGTCTCGAACCGGCTCAATACGGTGATGAAGCAGCTGACGATCATCGCCACCGTCTTTCTCCCGCTCACGTTCATCACCGGCTTCTTCGGCCAGAACTTCGGGTGGATGGTCGGCCACATCAGGAGCTCCGGCGTCTTCTTCGGGCTCGGGATCGGGCTCGAGATCGTCACGATCGCCGGGCTGTTCCTGGTGTTCAAGAAGCGCGGCTGGTTCTGATCGCCTCAGCCGCTGCTGTGCGCAGCAGCTTTGCCGTCTTCGCCGGATAGGGCAGCGCGATGCGCGCTACTGGGGTCTCCGTGAGTCGCGCCACGATCATCAGTGCCGCGAGCGCAGTGCCGAGCTTCGACGGGTGGAACCCCGTCGGGGCCAGCGGCGCGGCGGATGCCCGCGCGCCTCCGCACGCCCACCGCGAGCAACACGGCGACGGCCACGCAGAGCGCACGTCTCGTTGCGCGACCGTAGCGCGCCGTGAAAGATTGCAGGCTCACGATCCGTCCTTTAGATACGACGATGACGGCGACCGCAGTCACCAGCGAGGATCCGCTCGACCAGGACGAGCTGCTCGAGCGAGAAACCGCCCTGTCGACGCTGGCAGGCGCGCTGCAGACGGTCCGCGAGGATCTCAGGGGTCGGCTCGTCCTGCTGAGCGGCGAGGCAGGCGTCGGCAAGACCGCCGTGCTCCGCCGCTTCCGCGACCGCATCGCGTCCGCAGAGCGCGTCCTCTGGGGCGGCTGCGACCCGCTCTTCACGCCGCGACCGCTCGGGCCGCTCCTCGCCGTCGCCGACGAGGTGGGCGGCGAGCTGGCCGACGTCGTCTCGCAGGGCGTCATGCCGCACGAGGTCGTCGCGGTACTCGCCCGCGAGCTCCGGACGCCGACCGTGTTCGTGCTGGAGGACGTCCACTGGGCCGACGAGGCGACGCTCGATCTGATGCGACTCCTGGCCCGGAGGATCGAGAGCATGCCCGTGCTCCTCGTCGCGAGCTACCGGGACGACGAGCTCGACCGCTCGCACATCTTGCGTGTCGTGCTCGGCGAGCTGGCCACTGCCTCGGCGGTGACGCGGCTGCGGGTCGAAGCGCTGTCACCAGCGGCGGTCGCCGAGCTCGCCGCGCCGCGCGCGGTCGACCCGGACGAGCTGTATCGCAAGACTGCTGGCAATCCGTTCTTCGTGGTCGAGGTGCTCGCAGCCGACGGCGCGGCAATCCCGAACACGGTGCGCGATGCGGTCCTGGCGCGTGTCGCCTCGCTCGGCCCAGACGCGCGGCGCCTGCTCGACGCCGTCGCCGTCGTCCCGGTTCGCGCCGAGCTGTCGCTCCTCGAGGCACTCGCCGGCGACGCCATCGACGCGCTCGACGAATGCCTGGGCTCCGGCGTGCTCGCCGCAGAGCCGACCGGGATCGCATTCAGGCACGAGCTCGCGCGACTCGCGATCGAGGAGGCGATCCCGCTCAACCGAAAGGTCGGACTGCACCGCACTGCCCTCACGGCGCTGTCCGACGCACCCAGGGTCGTTCCCGATCTCGCGCGACTCGCCCACCACGCCGAGGCGGCGATGGACACCGACGCCGTCAGCCGCTACGCACCTGCGGCCGCCGAGCGCGCGGCGCTGCTCGGCGCGCATCGCGAATCGGCCGCGCAGTACGCGCGCGCGTTGCGTCACGGCGACCATCTCTCCGGGGAGCAACGAGCCAGGCTGCTCGAACGTCACGCGGCCGAGTGCTACCGCACCGATCAGTACGACAGCGGGATCGCATCGCTCCGGGAGGCAGTCCGCCACCGGCGCGCGCTGGGCCAGTCCGAGCGCGAGGCCGATGCGCTCCGCCGGCTCGCGGAGTTCTACTGGTGCCCGGGCCGCACCGGCGAGGCCGAGCGCTCGTCACGCGAGGCGGTCGCGCTGCTCGAGACGCTTCCTCCTGGGAAGGCACTCGCCCATGCGTACGCGAATCTCGCCTATATCAACGCGGCGTCGGTCCGCACCGACGAGGCGCTGCGGCTGGCGAACCGGGCGCTCGCGGTCGCCGAGGCTCTCGACTACACCTCGGTCGCGGTCTGGTCGAAGCTGACGATCGGCGCCTGTACCGGCGACTTCCGGTTGATGGAGGAGAGCCTGGCGCGCTTTCGTCACGCCGGGCTCGACGACGACGTCGCCAACGCGTACAGCGTGCTCAGCATGGTCGCGGTCGAGCAGCGACTGCAAGAGCGCGCGTCGCGGTACACCGATGCCGGCATCGCGTACTGCGGCGAGCGCGGCCTCGAGCTCATCCGGCTGTACCTCCTCGCCTATCGCGCGCGGACGGAGCTCGACCAGGGCCGCTGGGCGGAGGCGGCCGAGAGCGCCGAGGCCGTGCTGCGGATCCCGCGCACGTCGACGAGCCCGCGGATCATGGCCTCGGTCGTGCTCGCGCTCGTTCGCGCGCGCCGCGGCGATCCCGACGTCTGGCCGCTGCTCGACTCGGCCTGGGCGCTCGCCGAGCCGACCGGTGAGCTGCCGCGGATCGCGCCTGTCGCCGCCGCGCGCGCAGAAGCCGCGTGGCTCGAAGGCAGGCCGGAGGCCGTGGCCGCCGAGACAGAGGCCGTGCTCCAGCTGGCAGTCGAGCGGCGATCGATCTGGCAGGCAGGAGAGCTCGCCTGCTGGCGGCGTCGTGCTGGCGCGGCCGCGGTCGTCGACCTCGACGTGGCGTCGCCGTACGCGCTCGAGCTCAGCGGCCGGAACGACGAGGCGGCACGAGCCTGGGCCGAGCGGGGCTGCCCCTACGAGGCTGCGCTCGCCGGCGCGCACGCCGGCGGACAACCGGCGCTCCGGCGCTCGCTCGCCGAGCTGCGCCGTCTCGGGGCCAACCCGGCCGCAGCGATCGTCACCAGACGGCTGCGCGAACGCGGGATCCGCGACGTGCCGCGCGGGCCGCGGCGCAGGACGCGCGCCAACCCGGCCGGTCTGACGCCGCGCGAGACCGAAGTGCTGGCGCTCGTCGCCGAGGGGCTACGGAACGCGGAGATCGCCGCCCGGCTGTTCGTGTCGCAGAAGACCGTCGACCACCATGTCTCGGCTGTCCTGCGCAAGCTCGGCGTCCCGACGCGCGGACGCGCAGCAGCACGCGCCGTCGAGCTCGGGCTCGCGCCGACAGATCGGTAGCGCCCATTCGCAAGATGGGGAGGCTTCCCCATGCCGTTCGGACGGCCTCGCCGTACCGTCGAAGGCGATCGAGATGCCGCGCTACCTCGTCGAACGCACGTTTTCGGAGCTCTGGGACGCCGACGGCGCAATCGTCGAGCGGTGCCGCCAGATCGTCGAGCGGAACGACGACGACGTGACGTGGCTGCAGTCGTACGTGAGCGAAGACGGGCTGACCTGGTTCTGTGCGTACGAGGCTCCGAGTCCGGAGGCGATCCGGCGGAGCTCACAGCGCAACCACCTGCCCGTCCAGCGCATCACGTCGATCCGCGTTCTCGATCCCTATCCGTACCGCGAACCCGAGGGGGAGAACTGATGCGCAGAGTGTTGCTGTTGAACATCGTGGTGCTCGCAGCGGTGGTGGGCGTGGCCGCTGCGCTCGCCTCGACAGGGGCCGGCCCGCGCGACGCCGCACCGGCGGCGTCGATGGCTGGGATGACCGGAATGGCGTCGCCTTCGCCGACGACTCCGGCACTGGTGGACGCGCTGGCGAAGGCACGTCTCGCGACCGCGAAGTACGCCACCAATCTGGAGGCGGCGAAGGCGGACGGCTACCAGATCATCACGAAGATGATCCCGGACATGGGGTTCCACTTCCTGAACATGAAGGTCAGCGGCTTCGACGTCACCAAGCCGCCGATCCTCGTGTACGAGAAGCGCGACTCGAACTGGCAGCTTGGGGCGCTCGAATGGGTCTTCCCGGAGAAGCCCGCCACACCGCCGCTGCCCGATGCACAGTACGGCTCGTTCCCGGCCGCGTGTCACTACGCAGACGGGACGTTCATCCCGGCGGCGTCGCAGGAGGCGTGCGCGAAGACGTCACCCGACGGCGCGGCATTCACGTTCTGGCACCCGAACCTGGTCACGCTGCACGTGTGGATCTGGTACCCGAACCCGTCGGGGCTGTACGCGAGCATGAACCCGTACGTGCACCCCTTCAACGCCGGCTGATCCGAACCGAACCCCCGCTTGTGCCAACTTGGCACAAGCGGCGGTTCTTCTACAGGAACGCCTGCTCGAGCTCTTCGATCGCGGCCTCGGACATCGGCGCGAGCGGACCGAGCGATTGGGCCTGCTCGAGGAGCGGGTCCCGGACGCAGGCCCGGCCCCGCTCCCCGAGATCTTCCGCCTCGACTGACGAACCGCGCTGCTTGTGCCAAGTTGGCACAAGCAGCGGGTCACGCGGCCGCGAGGCCCAGGCGGCGGTTGAAGCGCGCGATCCGGTCGCCGGTGGCCGTGACCCTCGTGGCACCGGTGTAGGCCGGGTGGCAGTTGGAACAGACGTCGACGGACAGCCGCTCGGCCGTCGAACGCACCGCGAACGACGTTCCGCAGGCTGCACAGACGACGTCGACGGCGTGAATCTGAGGATGGTTGGTCACTGGAGATGCTCCTTTGTCAACGGGCGGGTGCGGGAACGGCGTCCGGCCCGCGCAACGCGCGCGGACGGGAGCGCCAGGCTTCGGCGGCGACGAGCAGGGCGATACCGACGACGACGCTGCCGAAGACCTCGAACGTCGTCTCCAGGCCGAGTCGGCCGACGACGAGCCCGGCGAGCACCGCCGGGACCGAGATCGAGAGGTACGCGACGATGTAGAAGGCCGACATGACCGCGGCGCGATGCTCGGCGGGAATGACCGCGACGAGCGCACGCAGGCCGCCGAGGTACGCGACGCCGAACCCGGCTCCGCCGAGGATCGAGCCCGCGAGGTACGCGGTGCTCGAGTCGCGCGCGGCGGCGACGACGATCAGCACCATGCCGGCGGCGAGCGCGACCGAGCCGGCGCTCGCACCGATCCACGGCGCGGTGCGGCCGAGCGCGACCTGCGCCAGCGCTGCCGCGCCGGCGAGCGCGACGATGCCGACGCCCGACACGATCACGTTGCCGGTCGAGAAGAGCTGCGCCGAGAGCTCGGGCCCGAGCGAGAAGAACAGGCTGCCGATCGACCACGACGAGATGACAGCGAGGCTCGCGAGCAGGAACGCGCGCCGGGCAGGCGGCGGCACGGTCGGCCGCTCGAACGTCAGGCGGAGCCGCCGGCGCTCTGCGACCGGCTCCGGCATCAAGTAGACGCCGACGAAGGCGAGCGCGAACAGTCCGAACAGGACGACGTAGGGCAGGAGCCGCGGCGCCGAGCCGAGCTGCACGAGCGACGACGAGACAAGCACGCCGAGCGCGATCCCGACCGCGGCCGACACGCCGTTCGCCAGCCCGACGGCGGCGGGATCCCGGCGGGGATGCAGGTCGAGGAGCGCAGCGCTCGCCGCGCTCAGCGCGGCGCCGGTCGCGAGACCCTGGAGCCCGCGCGCGACGAAGAGCCACACGACAGAGTCCGCGAGCGCGAACGAGACCGTCGACGCCATCAGCACGGCGAGGGCGACGAGCAGCACCGGACGGCGGCCGACGTCGTCCGACACCCGTCCGGCGAGCAGCAAGGTCGCCAGCACGCCGAACGCATACGTCGCGTAGACGAGTGTCAGCGTCAGCGAGGAGAAGTGCCAGCGCTCGGCATAGACGTGGTAGAGCGGCGACGGCGTCAGCGAGGCGAACAACCCCAGGCCGATCACCGACGCCGCCAGCAGGTAGGCGGCGCGACGCGGCAGCCTGAACCGGTTCCTCATGCGTGCTCCCTCTTTCAGTTGCTTCACGAAACTCACTACAAAGGGTAGCACACCACAGTTGCTTGACGCAACTCACTGAGCTATGCTGCGGCGGATGCTGAAACGCGACTACGACGGCCAGGACTGCTCGATCGCCCGTGCGCTCGAGATCGTCGGCGAGCGCTGGACGCTGCTGATCGTCCGCGACGCGTTCCTCGGCCGGCGCCGCTTCGAGCAGTTTCAGGAGAGCCTCGGCATCGCACGCAACGTCCTCGCCGACCGCCTGGCCCGGCTCGTCGACGAGGGGATCCTCGAGCGGGTCCTCTACAGCGAGCGGCCCGAGCGCTACGAGTACGTGCTCACACGCAAGGGGCGTGACCTGAACGTGGCGCTGGCCGCACTCAGGCAGTGGGGCGACGCGCATCTGAGCGAGAAACCGCCTCGCGCGCTTCGCCGCAAGAGCGACGGGAAGCCCGTCGTTGCGGCGCTCGTCCCGAAGGGCACGCCCGTTCTTCGCGCGGACGAGGTCGAGTCCGTACCGGTGCCCCGATCGGCGAAGCGCACATAGAATCCGCCGCTCATGAGCACCGACTACGACGTGATCGTCGTCGGCGGCGGGGCGCCCGGAGAACATTGTGTCGGGGCCCTCGCCGAGGGCGGCCTGCGGGTCTTGCTCGTCGAGCGCGAGCTCGTCGGCGGTGAGTGCTCCTACTACGCGTGCATCCCGTCGAAGACCCTCCTTCGGCCCGGCGAGGCGGTGCACGGCGCGCGCGACGCAGCCGCGTCCGCGGAGATCGACGTCGAGGCGGTCTTCGCCTGGCGCGACTTCATGGTCTCGGACTACTCCGACGCCGGGCAGGAGCGGTGGCTCGCCGACCAGGGTGCGACGCTCGTCCGCGGCAGTGGCCGCCTCGCGGGTACCGGCGTGGTCGAGGTGGGCGATGCCCGCTACACCGCCGAGCACGTGGTCGTAGCGACCGGCGCCGCGCCGATCATCCCGCCGATCCCAGGGCTGCGCGAGCTCGACGGTCTCTGGACGAACCGCGAAGCGACCGGCATGAAGGCGGTGCCGCGCCGGCTGTTGATCCTCGGCGGCGGCCCGGTGGGCGTCGAGCTGGCGCAAGCGGTGCGCCGACTGGGCGGCGAGGCCGTGCTCGTCGAAGGCAGCGCACATCTGCTCGCCCGCGAGCCGGCGCCGCTCGGCGAGGCGCTCGCCGAGGTCCTCAGGCGCGACGGCGTCGAGATCGTCCTCGGCCGGCACGTGACGGGCGCCCGCCGCGACGGCGACGACTACGTGCTCGAGCTCGACGACGGAAGCGAGCTACGGGGCGACCGGCTGCTCGTCGCGACCGGCCGCCGGCCACGCGTCGAGGGCATCGGTCTCGAGACGGTCGGCATCGAGCCGAACCCGCGGGGCATCCCCGTCGATGCGCGCCTGAACGCGGGCGAGCGCGTCTGGGCGGTCGGCGACGTCACCGGCATCTGGCCACTCACCCACGTCGGCAAGTACCAGGGCGACGTCGCCGCGGCCAACATCCTCGGCGAACCGCGCGAAGCCGACTACGACGCGGTGCCGCGCGTCGTCTACACCGACCCGCAGGCGGCCGCCGTCGGCTCGGACGACGGACGGTTCTCGGGAACCGCCCGCGTGGCGGAGGTCGCGAAGACCGCGACGTACACGCGCGCCTATGCGGAGGACAACGGGTTCCTGACGCTCCGGAGCGACGGCGAGCGGCTCACCGGCGCCTACGCGCTCGGGCCCGAGGCGGGCGAGTGGCTGCAGCAGGCGACCCTGGCGATCCGCGCCCGCGTCCCTCTTTCCGTCTTACGCGACACGATCCAGCCCTTCCCCACGTTCTCGGAGATCTTCAACGACGCGCTGAAGGCGCTGCACGGGCAGATCGCGGCCGGCTAACCCGCCGACTGAACCGCGCTCCGCAGCTCGCCGGGACGACGACGGCGGCGACGCCAGACGAGGAGGACGCCGATGAGGAGCGCCAGCGCGAGCGCGGCAGGCACGAGCGGGTTGATCACGAGCACGCGTTTGGTGACGACCAGCTCCTTGGTGGCCGCCTCGGTACGCCCCGGATAGACGAGGTGCACGGTCATCGTGACCGTGCCGATCGGCCACGCGGGCTTGGCGCTGACGTCGACGAACCGATGCTTGCCGGCCGGCAGCAGGGAAGGATCGAAGCGCCGTTGCTGCACCGCCGATCCGCCCGGTGCAGAGCGGGTGTCCTGCTCGCCCCAGAAGCGAACTGCCGAGCGGCCGGTGTTGGCGATTCGCACCGTGCCGCGCGCGCGAGAGCCGAAGGAAAGACTCGGGAGCTGGAAGCTCGCGGTGAGCGCGCGCACACGCGGACCCGGCACGTCGATCGTGACGAACGAGCCGATCTGGTTGATCACGTGTAGCGAGCCCGAACCCGTGGCGACCGGCGTGACGAGGAAGCCCACGAAGTACAGGTCCGGGCTGAGCCGCGCGGGCACCTGAATCGTGAGCGGCACGTCGAGGTAGCTCTGCGCCGGGATCGTCAGCTCGTCCCGTGGGAAGCCGACGGAACCGATCACCGGGTTCCCCGTCGCGGAGCTCTGCAGGCCCGTGGCGGAGTCAGCGACGGACAGGGTGTAGCCCGAGTTGGCGTTGGTCTGGACCGTGAGCCCGACCGTGGCGCTCTGGTCGGCCAGGGCAGGCAGGCTCGGGTCCATGTCGAGCTCGAACGCCGTCGTGTCGACCGTGAAGGTGAGGCTCTTCGCAAGCGTCACGGTGACGGCCGTGTCGCTCGCCGCGAGCGTCACGGCAGGCGTCGTGCCGGTGTCGATCGTCGCGGGCGCCGACGTTTAGATGGGGATGCCGGCGGCAACGGACGCGGCGGTGGTGACGGTATAGGTGATCGTCTGGCCGGACCGGCGACGGTCCCCGCTCCGATCCCGTACGCGCGGCTGATTGCGGGCGTGCCGGCCAGGCCTGCTCCGGAGACGGTGAACGTGATCGTCTTGATCGTGCCGACCGTCGCCGTCTTGAACGAGTAGGCGTAGATCACTGCCGTCGCGCCAACCTGGTTGTTGGACACCGTCCAGCTCATGTTGGTGGGGTGCCGGCGCGAGCCGGCGACGCGGAGAAGGCGAGCACGCCCGCCCCGAAATAGGGGGATCTTCATGCCCTCTTTCGCGGCCCGGAGCTACCTCAATCGGCCGGTTTTGCTGCAGGCAGCAGCAAGTAGCCTTCGACGACGGCCGTCGCGACGTCGATCAGCTTGCGGTTGTTCTGCCGCGAGGTGTCGTTCAGCATCGTGAACGCCGCCCCCTCGTCGACCGAATGGCGCTCCATCAGGATGCCCTTCGCCCGCTCGATCGTCGCGCGGCGGCCGAACGCGCCCTGCAGGTCGTGGTACTCGGTGAAGCGCCGCAGGACGATGTCGATCGAGCTCTGCCAGTCCTTCGCCTCGGCGTCGGTGATGTAGGCGAAGATCCCGCGCTTCGACGCCTCCTTCACGAAGGCCGGATCGGGCGCGTGGATCAGCAGGATGACCGGGCAGGCGGCCTCGCGAACGATCTTCTCGATCAGGCCGAGCGCATGAGCCGAGCTGTCGCCCAGCCCGACCAGCGCGACATCCGGTTTCTCGCGTGCCGTAACGACGCCGACGTCGCCGACGTCGACCTCGCGGGCGATCACCTCGTGCCCGAGCGCCGCAACGATCGGCGCGACGAGAGCGAGGCGGTCTCTTCGTTCGTTCGCGATCAGGACGCGAAGATGATCGGTCTCGCGGTAGCTCATAGCTCATGCCGTGCAACCCCCATTTTTCCGGACCCGCGGCGCTTTCGCCAGCCCTCTGCGGGTGGTACGCTGACTGCGGTTCTCGCCCCAACAATCCGGCGAAATCCGCCCGGCTCCAGCACTCGGTCGGAGGCGTGGGTTGCCCGTTCGGCAGCTCTGCCCAATGCGAAGGAGCCACGAGATCTCGGAACGCCGTGCAGGTTGGTCGCACCTCCGTCGCCACCGACCTGACACAGGGCGCCCGTCGCCACCCGGCGGCGGGGCTCTCGCCGACGACGCCGCGCGTTTGCACTCCCCTCCCGCCGGCGCCGTCGGCGAGGCATCTTCGCCGACACTCGTGTGAAGACCGCCTGCGACGGCTCGCCGAGACCCCGCTTCCGGGGTGTCTCGCACCAGTTCGCCTTCGTCGCCGCCGTGCCTGTCGGCGTCGCGCTCGCGCTGTCCGCGCACGGAGCCGTGGCCCGAACGGCGGCGATCGTCTTCGCCGCCAGCGTCGTGTCGATGTTCGGCGTCAGCGCGATCTTCCACCGGCTCGCCTGGACGCCCCGCGCAGCCCGCCGGATCGGGCAGCTCGACCACGCGATGATCTACGCGCTGATCGCCGGGACGTATGCGCCGATCGGCCTGCTCGTCGTGCACCCTGGGTGGCGGGTGCCGCTCCTCGCCGCGGCCTGGGGCGGCGCCATCGTGGCGGCGGCCGCGAAGCTCGCCTGGCCCGGCGCCCCGCTCTGGGTCGCGCCGGCGGTCTGTGTGGCGCTCGGCTCGCTCAGCATCGTCGTACTGCCGCAGATCGCCGCCGGGATCGGCGTTTCCGGCACCGTGCTGCTCGTCGGCGGCGGCGTCGCCTACCTCGTCGGTGCGCTCGTCTACGCGCGCCGGAAGCCGGACCCGGCGCCGAGCACGTTCGGCTACCACGAGCTGTTTCACGCACTCGTGATCGTCGCCGTCGCGTGCCAGTACGCGGCGGTTGCGTTCTTCGTGGTGCCGCAGGCATGAGTCTCGACCGCCGCCGGGTGAAGAACGCGTCGGGCGTGGCGTTCTGCGTGCTCGCCCTCGCGCTCGGATTCCTGGCGGCACGCCGGCTGACCAGCACGAGTTGGCCGCTGCAGGAGGCGAACGTCGTACTCGTGATCGGAGCGTCAGCCGCCTACCTCGCCAGCTTCGTCTTCCGTGCGCTCGGGTGGCAGCGGCTCTTCCCGGGCGAGCGTCCCGACCGAAGCCGTTGTCTTGCTGCCTGCGGTGCCGCAGCCGCGAGCGGCGTCGTCCTGCCGTTCAGGCTCGACTACGTGGTCAAGATCTCGACCCTGCGCCGCCTGGGCGGTGTCCGCCTCGGCCTCGAGACGGTCGGCCTCTCGATCATCACGCTCGGGCTCGTCGACGCCGTCGCCATGCTGCCCCTCGCGATCGCGGCGATCGCGACGAGCGGCGCGATCTTCCGCGCCCCGTTGATCGTCGTCCTGCTCTTCTGCCTCGGCTGCATCGGAGTGCTCGCACTCGGGCCGAGGCTCGTACTGCTGCCGTTCGTCCATCGGCACCAGCGTGTCGAACACATCTTCGCGCGCGTCGGCGACCATGCCGGCATCTCACGCTCGACCTTCGCAGCCAGCGGCTACCTCTTCGGTTGCTGGACGATGCGCGCACTCGGCAGCACCCTGCTCCTGAGTGCGCTCGGCGTCGGTTTCTCGCCGAGCCTGGCACTCGTGATCCTGTGCATGGCTGCGGCCGCATCGATCCTGCCGATCACCGCCGGCGGAGCGATCGTCAGCGTCAGCGCGACCTCGGGCGTCTTGCTCGCCCTCGGCGTCACCCAGAATGCGGCGATCAACTTCTCACTCGCATCCGGGATGCTCCTCACGATGACTGCCCTCGCCGCAGCCTGCCTCGGGGTCGGCGGGTCGTTGTTCCTGACCCTGCGGCGGCGGCACCTCGCGCCCGCGAGCTCGCCTAGCCCCGTGCTTCGCTCCCAGGCGCACGCCGCCGCCGTGCTCGGTGCGACGCTCGATCTCCCCGGCGCCTCGCTCCTGACGCGCCGCTCCGGCGCGCCACGCGAGAGCGATGAGGTCCTGGCCGGTGTCGCAATGACGGTCGTACGGCCCGCAGCGCTGCCTCCCTGGCCTGCGATCGTCTTCGTGAACGGCGCGACACCCGACGGCCGCACCCACCCGATGGTGCTGCGCCTCGGACGCGCGCTCGCGCGAACGGGGCACCTCGTCCTCATCCCCGACCTGCCGGGCATCGCGGGCGGCGAGCTGTCGCCGGCGACGCTCGCCGACTCGATCGCGGTCGCGCAGGCCGCGGCCGACAACCCGGAGGCAGCGCACGGCCGGGTTGCGCTCGCCGGCGTCTCGGTCGGCGCGAGCCTCGCGCTGCTCACGGCCGCCGACCGGACGCTGGCTCAGCGAGTCTCGGCAGTGGTCTGCGTCGCGCCTTACACCGACCTCGCGAAGGTCATGCTCCTCGCGACCACCGGGACGTACCGGGGCGAGGAGGGCACGTTCCGCTACCCGGTTCCGCCATATCTCGCCGTCGGATTGGCCCGCTCGCTGGCCGCGATGCTGTTGCCGACAGCAGCGACGGCCGCGCTCTGCGCTGCGCTTCGCGGCATCGATCCGGACGGGGAGCACTTCGTCCTGCCGGAGCAGCTGTTCCGGGCGGCCGGCGACGATGCGATGACGCTCTTCCGGTTGTTGTCGAACCGCGATCCCGAGCGCTTCGACACTCTCTACGACGCGCTGCCCGCGGAGATCCGCTCGACGGTGCTCGACCTTTCACCGGTGCGCTCGGCAGCCCAGCTCGACGCTCGCGTGGAGATCGCCACCGCTCCGCGCGACCGCTACTTCCCGGTCGACGAATCGCGAGCACTCGTCGCGGCCGCGCCGAATGCGCGCCTGACCGTGACGTCACTGCTCGCACATGCCACCCCGCGCTTGAGCCCGCGCTACCTCGCGGAGCTCGGCCACCTGAACGGGTTCTTCGTGCGCTCGCTCGCCGCCGTGAGTGCTTAGAACAGGCCGGTGGTCGTGCCGTCCGCTGCGACGTCGATGTCGACCGCCGCAGGGTGCTTTCCGAGCCCCGGCATCGTCTGCATCTCGCCGCACAGCGCCACGAGCCAGCCGGCGCCCGTGTACGGGCGGATGTCTCGTACGGGCACCGTGAAGCCGGTCGGCGCGTTCTTCAGCTTCGGGTCGTGGCTGAGCGAGAGATGCGTCTTCGCCATGCAGACCGGCAGGCGGTCGAGGCCCTGGGCGGTGAATCGCTCCACCTTCGCGCGGGCGGCCGGCAAGAGATCGATCCCGTCGGCTCCGTACACGCGAGTCGCGATCGCGGCGATCTTCTCCGGGATCGAGGCGTCGAGCGAATAGACCGGCTCGAACCGTGACGGCTGCTTCGTCGCTTCGACGACCGTCTCGGCGAGCCGCAACGCGCCGGCGCCGCCCTGCTCGAAGCCCTGGGTCACCTCGGCCGCCCAGGCGCCGCGATCGAGAGCGAGCGCACGGACGCGCTCGAGCTTCTCCGGCGGATCGTCCGGGAACGCGTTGATCGCGACGATCGCGTTCAGGCCGAACGCGCGTGCAATGCCGAGATGGCGTTCGAGGTTGTCGACGCCGAGCTCGAGGTCACCGTCGCCGTGGTACTCGAGCGCGCGGACGGTGGCGACGAGCACGACGGCACTCGGAGTGAGCGCTCCCGTCCGACACACGATGTCGAGGAACTTCTCCAGACCGAGGTCCGACGCGAAGCCACCTTCGGTCACGACGTAGTCGGCGAGCTTGAGCGCGATGCGTGCGGCCGCGAGCGAGCTGTTGCCGTGCGCGATGTTCGCGAACGGCCCCGCATGGACGAGCGCCGGCTGGCCCTCGAGCGTCTGCACCAGGTTCGGCTTGACCGCTTCCTTCAGCAACACCGTCATCGCGCCCGCCGCGTGCAGCTGCTCGGCCGTCACCGGTTCGCGCGTGCGCGTCGCGCCGACCGTGATCGCCCCGAGGCGGGCGCGCAGGTCGTCGAGGTCGCGGGCCATCGCGAGGATCGCCATCACTTCGGAAGCCGCTGTGATGTCGAAGCCTGTCTCGCGCGGACTGCCGTTGGTGCGCCCGCCGAGGCCGAGGACGATCTGGCGCAGCGCGCGATCGTTCATGTCCAGACAGCGCCGCCAGGTGATCGAATGCGGATCGAGCCCGATCTCGTTGCCGCCGTGCAGGTGCGCATCGATCATCGCCGCGAGCAGGTTGTTCGCTGCGGTGATCGCGTGGAGGTCACCGGTGAAGTGGAGGTTCAGATCCTCCATCGGCACGATCTGCGCGCGGCCGCCGCCGGCGGCACCGCCCTTCGTCCCGAACACCGGGCCGAGTGACGGCTCGCGCAGGCAGAGCATCGGCTTCTCGCCGAGCAGGCCGAGGCCCTGGGCGAGCGAGATCGCCGTCGTCGTCTTCCCCTCGCCGGCCGGCGTCGGCGTGATCGCGGTGACGGCGACGAGCTTGCCGTCCGGCTTGCCGGCGAGCCGGTCGAGCACGTCGTGCGAGACCTTCGCCTTGTAGCGGCCGTAGAGCTCGAGCTCGTCCTCCTCGATCCCGGCGCGCTCGGCGACCTCCGCGATCGGGCGCAGCTGGGCGGCTTGGGCGATCTCGAGGCTGGACGTCAGCACATCTTGAGCATCGTGCCCGGACGCCGCTCGGTCGTCGTTGTCGACGCGGAGCCTGCCTGCGGGTTTCTACCCCGCATAGTCGAACCGCGCCGAATAGCCGCAGTTCCCCTGGAGCTCGAACCGCAACGGGCCGTCGTCGACGCTCACCTCGTCGGCGATCAGCTCCTCGCCGCGCTCGTCGTGACCGGGGATCACACACGAGACGGTCTCAGGACCGGCATACGCGTCGCGGATCCGGACGCTCACGTGGTCCCCGATGCGCAACCACTGCCGCCGCCGCTCGTGCGACACCTCGATCTCGACCGGTCTCACGGCAAGACGCACGCTCTCCTTCCACGCCCACGGAAAGTGCTTGAGCGCGTCGCCGCCCCGGGCACCGGTGAAGATCTCGACGAGCGCCGACTGCTGGACGCCGTCCGCGCCGACCGGCACGTAGACGACGAAGCTCCAGGGCGAACCGGGCTCGTCGTCGTGATAGCGCACCGCGAGCGCGACGCTCAACCCGTCGAGCGCCACGTCGCCGGCGGCACCGTCCTCGATCACCCACGACAGGATCCCCTTGCACTCGCCGTAGGTCGAGCGGCCGCCCGGGACGCCGTCGATCCGCCGGCAGGGACAGATCGCCTCACAGTTGCACGACTCGAAATACGTCCCGCGGATGTGCCAGCTCACGGCCGGGCGCTCACCCGCTCATGCCGCCCATCATCGGCTCCATTGCGGGTCCGTGGCCCGGGATCGTCAGCCCGGGGATCGAGTCCGGCGACACGATCATCAGCAGGCCGAGCACGGCCAGGAGCAGCGCGATCCCGATCGTCACCGCCCGCGGTCGCGGCAGCAGCTTCTCGGCCGCCACCAGCCCGGCGACGAAGGCTGTCCAGGTGATGCTCATCACGCCGAGCGCGAACAGCGACACCATCAGCGCCCAGCAGCAGGCGACGCACCAAGCGCCGTGGCGCGCGCCCATGGACACGGCGCCGACGGGGCCGTCGCGCCACGAACCGAGCATCACGCCGAGCGGGCTGCGGCACTTCGTCAGGCAGACGTCCTTGACGCGGGTCACCTCGAAGGCGGCGGCCGCGAGCAAGGTCGAGCCGGCGAGCCAGTGGCCGCCGCCGCCCCACTCGACCTGCCCACCGAGCAGGCGGCGCCCGGCTTCCGAGATGCCGAACGCCAGAACGCCGACCGCGGCCCACGTCAGGAGATAGCCGCCGGCGAAGAGGAGCGGGCCGACCACCTCACGCCGTCTCGTCAGGCGCGAGTAGAGCGCGACCGCCGGCGCGGCCGACGGGAACATCATCGCGGCCATCATCACGACCCACACCCCGATGAACCAGCCGAGCGTGCCGAGTGTCGTCCCAGGCCCGGCGTCCATCCCCCACATGCGGTCGACCGTCGACCACCAGGCGACGCCCGCGAGCACGAGCAGGACGGCGATCGGAGCGACCCATCCTGAGCTCCTGCGGGGAGAAACTTCGCGGGCTGGGTAGGCGTTGGCGGAAAACTGGCTCAGCCGTGCCACCCGCGATTCAGCTCACGCGGCGCCGCATCAGGAGCTCGAAGTGCGCAGGAGCGACGCGGCGTAATCCGGGATGTAGTGGAAGAGATCGCGTGGGGGCCGCTGGTAGTCGCCTTCCATTGGACGCGGTGGCAGCTCGAGCGGGACCTCGACCACGTCTCGGTAGGGGACGGTCGAGAGCAGATGATGGATGCAGTTGAGCCGTGCACGGCGCTTATCGTCGCCCTCGACGACGTGCCAGGGTGCCTCGGGGATGTCGGTGTGAATGAACATCTCGTCCTTCGCCCTGGAGTAGTCGACCCAGCGCGCGCGTGACTCGAGGTCGATCGGAGAGAGCTTCCAGCGACGCAGCGGGTCCTCGAGCCGCGAGCGGAAACGGCGCTCCTGCTCCTCATCCGAGACGGAGAACCAGTACTTGACCACTCGGATCCCATCCCCGACGAGCAAGCGCTCGAAGATCGGGCACTGCTGGAGAAATCTCCGATACTCGTCCGGCGTGCAGAACCCCATCACGTATTCGACCCCTGCGCGGTTGTACCAGCTGCGGTCGAACAGAACGATCTCGCCGGCGGCGGGAAGGTGCGCCACATACCGCTGGAAGTACCACTCGCCACGCTCGCGCTCGGTCGGTCCCGGCAGAGCGACGACTCGCGTCGTCCGCGGATTCAGATACTCGCTGACCCGCTTGATCGCGCCGCCTTTTCCCGCCGCATCCCGCCCCTCGAACAGCACCAGGAGACGCTCGCCGGTCGAGCGGACCCACTCCTTCATCTTCACCAGTTCCGCCTGCAGCCGCTGCAACTCCGACTCGTAGAGCTTTCGGGGCACTTTCGTCGCTTCGTCGTGCTTCACTGGACGGAAGCCTACGCCGCACGCGACCTCGGGCGTGATCCCGGGTCCTTGCCGACGCGAGCAGCCTGCTCCGCCGAGCGTAGCCTCGCGATCTCTGCAAGATGGGAGTGGTGAGTACGTCCGGCCAGAGCAGCACGCAGGGATTTGACGGACGGACACTGCGGGTGCCCTTTCCGGAGGAAGGTCTGCGGTTCGACGATCTCATCCTGCGCTTGCCGGAAGCCAAGGATCTCCAGGCGCTTGCAGCCGCCTTTGCCGACGGCGAGTTGAACGAGGCGGACAACATCTCTCCCTTTGGCCGTGACGAGGTTGCTGCGCGACTCCGAGACTCGCCGACGCTCGTCCGGCTCGTCGTTGCGGATGTCGGGACGGGCGACATTCTCGGCGGCGGGACACTCCACCACCTTGACCAAAGGCGCAGCATCATCGAGATCGGTTATTGGCTCTATCCGCGCGCACGCGGTCGCGGGGTCGCGACGAAGGTCGCGCGGGCGCTCGCGGAGTACGCGTTCACGCTAGGCATCCAACGGGTAGCGGCCTATGTCGAGGTAGGCAACGCCCTGTCGGAGCGAGTTCTCGAGCGGGCAGGTTTCGCGCGTGAAGGCGTCGTCCGCTCTCTGCCGACGTCCGCCGGGCGGAGAATCGACAAGTCCCTCTTTTCGCTGCTCCCTGGCGAGTAGCCGAACCGTCAGTACCCGAGAGCGTCGAAGGCGGCGGCCAACGAATGCGGCGCAGAACCACCTCCGCGATCACGGGGTGGTCCGCACTGCATTCGGGACGGATGGCTAAGCGGCTTCCTCGAGCGCCTCCTCGAGCGGCACCTCGACCACCGCCCCGGCCGGACGCCGCTGCAGCATCGCGACGACGCCGAGCAGGGCGACCCCGACAGCGACGTAGAGCGCCGCGTGGTATCCGGCCAGGATGTCCTGCGGTGAGCCGCCGGAGGTGTTCGCGCTCACGACCGCAGTGACGATCGCCAGCACGAGCGCAGCTCCGAGCTGGAACGAGGTGTTGACGAGGCCCCCCGCCAGCCCCTGCTCCTCGGGCGCGACGCCGTTGGTCGCCGCGATGTTCAGCGGCCCGAACGCGAGTCCGAAGCCGAGCCCCGCCAGCAGGAACGTCGGCAGCATCCCGAACGTGTAGCTCGAGTCGAGCCCCACCGGCAGGAAGAGGATGTACGCGAGCACGATCGACGACAGACCCGTCACCACGAGCCGTGTGACGCCGAACCGGCCGACCAGGCTCCCGACGCGCGGCGAGAGAACCGCGACCAGCGCCCCGGCGGGGAAGATCGCGATGCCGGTCTCGAGCGACGACCAGCCGCGCAGCTGCTGCATGTAGAGCGTCGCGATGAACTGGAACCCGATCCACGCCGCGAGCGCCATCGCACCGAGGTTCGCCCGCACGAGCGTCGACGTGCGGAAGATGCCGAGCCGGATCAGCGGCGCCGGCGCCGACTGCTCCCGCCGGACGAAGGCGGCCATGATCGCCGCGACGCTGACCAGGGAGACGAGCGTTCGCGCCGAGCCCCAGCCGACCGTCGGTGCCTCGACCAGCGAGTAGACGAGCAGCAGCATGCCGGCGGTCAAGGTCACGGCGCCCGTGACGTCGAAGCGCCGCAGGTGACGAGGCGGGCGCTCACTGTGCGGCACGAGGCGCAGCCCGGCGACCAGCGCGACCAGCGCGATCGGAGCGGGCAGCAGGAACGCGAGGCGCCAGCTGACCTCGGTCAGGAGACCGCCGAAGACGAGCCCGAGCGAGAAGCCGGTTGCACCGGTCGCCGTGTAGATGGACAGAGCCTTGTTCCTTGCAGGACCCTCGGCGAAGGTCGTCGTGATGATCGAGAGGCCTGCCGGTGCGGTGAACGCCGCGCTGAGGCCCTTGACGAACCGGGTCACGATCAGCAGCGTCCCGTCGCTCGCCAGCCCGCCGAGCGCGGAGGCGACGACGAACACGCCGAGCGCGATCAAGAACACGCGCCGACGTCCGAGCAGGTCGGCGGCACGGCCGCCGAGCAGCAGGAAGCCTCCGTAGCCGAGCACGTAGGCGCTCACCACCCACTGCAGCGAGCTCGTCGACATGTGCAGGTCGGTGCGAATCGACGGCAAAGCGACGCCGATCATCGAGACGTCGAGCGCGTCGAGGAACAGCGCGCCGCAGAGGACGAGCAGCGCGCCCCAGGCGCGTCCGCTCAACTTGGCCGGTTCGAGTGCTTGCACGTTCGTCACGGTGGTGACCCCTTTCGCTATTGTTCGATCACCACCGTACATCATTGTTCGATGTTCGTCAAACAATTACCCCACACCGACGACCTCGACGCCATGGCGATCCTTCAGGCCCTGGCCGACCCCGTCCGTCTGCAGATCGTGCGCCAACTCGCCGGCTGCCCGGCCGAGGGCGAGCTCAGCTGCGGCTCGATCTCGCTGCCGGTCACGAAGTCGACCGCCAGCCACCACTTCAAGACCCTGCTCGACGCCGGCGTGATCGCCGAGCGCAGCCAGGGGACGCGCAAGTTTCTGCAGCTACGGCGCGAGGAGCTCGATCAGCGCTTCCCCGGGCTGATCGACTCGGTGCTGCGCGCGACCGCCGCCTAACCGTCGAGCGCGGCGGCGATCAGCTGGTGGGCGAGGATCCGGGCGTCCCTCGCCGGGCGCGGTGAGCGCGCGACGAGCGCCTCGGACTGCGCGCCCGCGAACACGAGCATCAGCTGGCGCGACAGGCGCTCGGGATCCGTAGCGCCGGCGTCGCGTGCACGCTTCTGCAGCCAGCGGCGGATCCGCTCCTTGTGGCGGCGCACGACCTTGTGCGCCGGGTGGTCGGCGTCGGCGAGCTCGGCCGACGCGTTCGAGAACGGGCAGCCGCGGAACTCGGGCAGCCGCACCATCGCCTCGAGCTGTCCGAAGAAGGCCTCGAGCTGGCCGCGCGGCGTGTCTGACGCCGCCTCCGCCGGACGGGTGAACATCTCGTAGACAGGCTCGTCGAGCGCGGCGTACGCGGCCGCGATCAGGCCGTCCTTGCTCCCGAATCGCTCGTAGAGCGTGCGCTTCGAGATGCCGGCCGCCTTGCTGAGCGCGTCGACGCCCGTCGAGGTGATCCCGTGCTCGTGGAACTGGGCGGCCGCAAGGGCCGCGATGCGCTCGTCGACCTGGTTCACAGACACATGGTACCGATCGGTTTCCGAGCGCGGTCGATTTGTGTATAGTCGCCGAATCGTGGAAACCGATCGGTTTTCGATCACTGCCAAGGGGGGAACCATGACCACCGTCCACCGCTGGCGCGCGTTCGCGCTCCTCGCCGTCGCCTTCTTCGTGACGATCGCCGATCTCGCGATCGTCAATGTCGCGCTCCCGACGATCGGACGCGAGCTCCGCTTCTCGGAATCGAACCTGCAATGGGTCGTGACGGCGTACGGCCTGACGTTCGGCGGCTTCCTGCTGCTCGGCGGACGCGCCGCAGACCTGCTCGGCCGCCGGCTGATCTTCCAGATCGGGCTCGCGGTCTTCACCGCCGCCTCACTCGGCTGCGGGCTCGCGACCAGCGACTGGTCGTTGATCACGCTGCGCGGCGCGCAGGGCCTCGGTGCGGCGATCATCCTGCCGGCGGCGCTGTCGATCGTCATGAACATGTTCGCCGAGGGTGCAGAGCGAAACAAAGCGCTCGGTCTGTGGGGCGCCGTCGGTGCGAGTGGTGCGACCGTCGGCGTGCTGGCGGGCGGCCTGCTGACGCGGTACGCCGGCTGGGAGTACATCTTCTTCCTGAACGTGCCCATCGGCGTGATCGCGTTGCTGCTGACGCGGCGCGTCGTTCCCGAGAGCCGCCTCGCTTCGCAGCGCCGGCGGTACGACCCGTTCGGCGCGGTGACCGTGACGGGCGGGCTGCTACTGCTCGTCTACGCGATCTCGAACGCGCCGAACGTCGGCTGGGCGACGGTCCAGACGATCTCGCTCCTGGCGGGCTCGGCCGTCCTGCTCGTCGCGTTCCTCGTCATCGAGACGATCGTCGAGTCGCCGCTGATGCCGCTCCGGATCTTCCGGCTGAAGACGCTCGCCGGCGCGAACGCGGTCAGCTTCCTGCTGGGTGCGAGCTTCTTCGGCTTCATCTTCATCGGCACGCTCTACATGCAGCAGGTGCTCGGCTTCTCGGCGCTGCAGACCGGGCTTGCGTGGCTCGCGACCTCGGTCACGTCGGTCGCGTTCGCCGGCCTCTCACAGGCGCTCGTGACGAGGGGGTCGCCCAAGCTCGTGATGGCAGGCGGCATGGCGCTGATCGGCGTCGGCCTGCTCTGGACGACACAGGCAGGCCACGGGCAGTACTGGAGCAGCCTCTTCGGGCCGTTCTTCGTGGCCGGGCTCGGCACGGCGTTCGCGTTCATCCCGGTCTCGATCGCCGCGCTCGCCGGCGTCGCCGAGCGGGAGGCCGGGCTCGCCTCCGGCCTGCTCAACACCTCGCAGCAGCTCGGCGGAGCAATCGGCGTCGCCGTCGCGTCGACCGTGACAGCGGCGCACGTGAAGGTGCTCCAGCACCAGGGTGAGACCGCCTCGGCCGCGCTCGCCGGCGGCCTGCAGTGGGCGCTCTGGGTGTGCGGGGCTGTCGCGCTGCTGGCGATCCCCGTGACGCTGCTGCTCGTACGCTCCGACGAGCTGGCGAGCACCGCCGACGTCGCAACCGTCCCCGCATGACGACGCAAAGGAGCCAGAGATGAGCAACGCCGGCACCAAGGACGACCCGTGGCGGCTGCAGACGCCGCCCCGCACGTCCGACTACGAGATGTACCGCGACGAGCGCGACGGGCTGGGGGCGCGCAACTGGTGTCTGACACCAAGGTGTCAGACACCTCTTCGGTCGCTCGCGCCCCGGCGGGCACCGGGGCACGCGTCGATCTAGCGCGAGCTTGGTTCCTTCAGGGGCGGGCGGACGTCGGGACGACGGTCCGCATTTCGAGCAACTCCTTGAGCCGAGCGAGGTCGTTGCCGTTCGTCCGCCGCAGCGCCGAGGCCATCAGCGGTGCGGTCAGCCGGGAGCCGAGGCCGCTCGGCTCCCCGCGCGTCCGCAACGTCATCCTCGTGCCGCCGTCGGGTGTGTCCTGCCAGGCGTACGTCGTCTCCACGGCGAACGGGCCGTCGTCGGTGCGCATCACCAGGCGCTCGTGTGCCACGAACTCGGTCACTGCGTAGGTGTAGGTGAGACGGCGGCCGACGAGCGCGCCGACGAACACGAAATGCGAACCGATGCCGAGTCGCTTTCGCTTCGCCTTCCATTCGACGCGCTCGACGTTGGCGTGCCACGCCGGCGCGTTGTCCGGGTCCGCCGCGTACGCGGCGACGACGGATCGGGGACGGTCGATCTCGACCGCCGTCTCGACGTCGATCGCCACCTAGGCGAGACGTGAGCGCGGGTCGGCCGCCTCGACCAGCGGTCGGCTCTCCGGATGCTTCTCGACGATCACGTAGCCGTCGCACCACTCCGCGACGTCCTCGACGGCGGGCGCCTCGTGACCGGGAAGCACGACGAACCGCCACGGGTTTCGGCGGAGCCACTCGTACTCGGCGAACGGCATCGTCAACGAGCGCGTACAGGCGCGATCGGAGCACTCGCACACAAGCTCGATCCGTGCGCGCGACGCCAGGTGGTCGTGCGAGTGTGCGCGCTGCTCGTTCGCCTCACGGAACGAGATCTCGTTCGCGGCCAGGCGCGCATCGCGAAGCGAGACGTCGTCGGGCACGCGTTCAGCGAGACCCTCACGCTGCTCGGCGAGCGACCGCGCCTGCCTGATGTCGAGGCCGGTCAGCCGCACCACGTAGTCGAGCAGCTGCTCGCCGGTGTACCCGGCATCGAGCAGCTCGTCGACCACGAATTCGCGGCGCCGCTCGCCGAGTTCCAGCTCGGCGGCGACCCGGCTCGAATCGTCGCCGGTCGCGTCCGCGAGCCAGAGGATGACGTCGCCACTCGCCATGTGAAGGGGTATACCCGATCGGCAACAGCTGACGCCGCTAGGAGCGTGCGCGCCGGCCGATCGGGTGCATCGTCGCGCGGTGGAAGTCGACCATGCCGGCGGCCTGCAACGTCAGCTCCGCGATCCGCCAGCCGTCGTCGCCCCGCACGAATCGGTGCAGGTAGCGGCCCCACAGCTCGCCGTCGGGCGAGCCGTCGATGTAGCGGTGCCACGCGTAGAGGTACGTGACGCCCGTCGCCTCGTCGGCGCCCTGGAAGCTGAGGCGGATGTTCGAGACGTGGTGGCTCGTCGCCGCAAACGTCTTCGCCAGCCCGACTGCGATCGTCGACCCGATGTGGGCGGCGCCGACGATCGTCTCCGCCTCGGGGCCGTAGTCGACCACGGCGTCGGCGGTGAACAGCGCCGCCACCGCCTCGGGCTCGTTGCGGTCGAAGTGGAAACAGTAGGCGTGGATCAGGTCCTCGATCTCACGGCGGTCGAGGAGCTGCTGGACGGCCGGGTCGCGTGGCACGCTCACGCGTCGGTCTCGCGCTCGGGCGCGTCGGCGTCGTGGCCGTGCTCTCGCAGGAGCCCCGCGACCGCATCCTCGGCGAACCGCAACCCGTCGTGCATGCCGAGCCGGTAGGGCGCCGATCCCTTCGCGTCGTTGAAGTCGAGCTCCTCGGAGATGCGGGCCAGGAGCGCGCGCAGGCCTTCGACCAGGTCGCCCCCTGGCTCGACGACCTGCCGGTTCTCGCCGTCGAGCGAGTTGCCCGGCGGTTCGGTCACGCGGCTTCGCGATACGCAGCGACCAGCTGGTCGAGCGCCTCCGGGTCGAAGCCGACGATGTGCCGGTCGCGCCAGAAGAGCTGCGGGACCACCAGCTCGCTCGTGCGTGCGGCGAGCTCGGCGCGGGCTTCGACGCTGCCCCGGATGTTCCGGTCCTCGAACTCGACGTTCCGGTCGGAGAGAAACTCCCTCACGCGGCAGCACTCCTGTCAGGTCGGAGTACGCGCGTCCGTGTTCAATGTGTAGAGGACGACTGCTTCCATCGTCGCCTCACCCTAACGGAGGTACGGCTCGAACCATGAAGATCACGCGGCTCGACGTGTTCGGCTACGACGTCTCGTACGTCGACGGCGCCTTCGAGCTGTCGGGCGGCCGCGTGGTCGAGACGCTGCCCTCGACGGTCGTGCGGATCACCGCCGACGACGGGACGGTCGGGTTCGGCGAGACGTGCCCGCTCGGAGCGGCGTACCTGCCGGCACACGGCGCCGGCGCGCGAGCCGCGTTGCACGAGCTCGGCCCGGCGCTGCTGGGCCTCGACCCTCGCGACTTCGCCATCGTCAACGACGCGATGGACACGCGGCTGCTCGGTCACACGTACGCGAAGAGTGCGATCGACATCGCCTGTTGGGACGCCGCCGGGCGCGCCGCGGGCCTGCCGGTGACGACGCTGCTCGGCGGGCGCCGGCTCGACAGCTATCCGCTGTACGCGGCGATCCCGCTCGGCCCCGCCGAGCGGATGGCCGGCGAGGTCGAGCGGCTGCGCGCACAAGGCGTGCATCAGTTCCAGCTGAAGCTCGGCACCGACCCGCGCGACGACGCCGCGCGCGTGCACCTCGTGCTCGACGCGCTCGGCGGCGAAGGTGTCGTGATCGCGGACGCGAACGGCGGCTGGCGCGCGCAGGATGCGGTCGTCGCGGCCCGTCTGCTCGAAGGCAGCGACCGCGTCTACTTCGAGCAGCCCTGCCCGACGCTCGAGGAGTGCCTCTACGTGCGCCGGCTGACGACCCTGCCGATGGTGCTCGACGAGTCGATCACCGACATCGCCGCCCTCCTGCGAGCCTTCCACGCGGGCGGGATGGACGCGATCAACCTCAAGATCTCGAAGATCGGCGGCCTGACGCGCGCACGGCAGGTGCGCGACCTCTGCGAGGTGCTCGGCATCTCGCTGACGATCGAGGACACGTGGGGCGGCGATCCGGCGACGGCGGCGGTCAGCCATCTCGCGGCGAGCACCCATCCGGCATCGCTGTTCAGCGTCTCGTTCATCAACGACTTCGTCAACGAGCACGTCGCCGGATATCAACCCCGGTCGGTGCGGTCGGTCGGAGCGGCGCCCACCGGCCCCGGGCTCGGCATCGAGATCGACCTCGAGCAACTCGGCGAGCCGCTCTTCGGGTTCGCGGCGTGAGCGACCGGCGGCTTCCGCTCGGCCCGGCGCTGGCCCGCGGCGCCGACGTGACGGTGACGATCGACGGGCGGCCCGTGACGGCTCATCTCGGTGAGACGGTCGCCACCGTACTGATCGCCGAGGGCTCGGCGATGACCCGCACGACGGTCGGCGGCGCGCCGCGCGGTGTCTTCTGCGGGATCGGCGTCTGCTTCGACTGCCTCGCCGTCGTCGACGACGTCCCGAACACGCGCACCTGCATGACCTGGGTGCGCGACGGGATGCGGATCGCCCGGCAGGCCGGCCTCGGCCCCGCCGATCAGTAGCGCGGCTCGACCAGCGACACGTACAGCCCGTCGGGATCGACGAGATAGGCGTAGCGCCACTCGCCCGGGCCGACGTCGACCGTGTGCAGCTCGCCTCGCAGTTCGATGCCCGCCGCGCGTGCGTGCTCGCACGCGCGCTCGAGGTTCGAGACGCCGATCGCGAACTCCATCGGACCGAGATGCCCCCACTCCCCGCGGCAGTCGGGCCCGAGCGGCTCGAGCCGGCACGGCTCGATGCCGGCGCCCTGCGGCGACATCAGCATGATCATGTGCTGGTCGGGCAGCTCGCGGTCGTACCAGGGCGCCATCGGCTCGAAGAACTCCGTCGACTCGAACAGCATCTCGTTGAAGCCGAGCTGGGTCGTAGAACGCGCGGCTCGCCTCGACGTCGGTGACGCCGAACGCGACGTGGTTGACGCCCTCGGCCCGCGGCTCACCCGGCAAGGACGTCCAGAGGCCGGTCCACTCGATCATCTCGAGCTTGCCGCCCCACGGGTCTGCGACGTAGCCGATGTCGAGCGACACGTCGTGCGGCATCACCGAGCCCGTCGAGCGGCTCCATCAGCGACGTCGCGCCGGCCTCGGCGACGAGCCGATCGTGCACCGCCTTGACGCCCCGCACATGCAGGCAGATCTCGCACACCCCGAGCTCGCCCCACGCCTGGCCCTCGGGCGCGGCAGGCGGCCCGTCGCCGTCGAGCACCTGCACGAGCTTCAACCGGCCTGGGCCGATCGGCGTCGCCGACGGATTCGCGACCATCGCGATCCGCGCCCGTCGCGGGCCGTCGCCGGTGAACGCCTCGGTGCCCGGCACCTCGCCGGTGTAGTCGAAGAGCAGGTCGGTGAACCCGACGTGGCCGTAGAACGTCGAGCGCCGCGTCGAGGTCGCCGACGCCGACGCCGATGTGGTCGACACCCGAGAAGGTCACGCCGCCCCCGACCTCCTGCGGCAGCAGCGACTCCTCACGCAGGATCTCGCTCGATCGCAGCGAGGCTCGCCGGGTCGTCGACGCGGCAGCCGCGGCCGGCGCGGCTCGCCGCCCGGCTGGCCGAGCAGCTTCATGATCGCCTTCAGCTGGCTCTGGTAGCCGCCGTACACGCCGCCCCAGCCGCCCGGGCAGCCAGAGCTTCGGGAACAGCCGGTCGACGCGCTCGGCGTGCGCGCGGCACGCGTCGATCGTCGCCGCGCCAGTAGTTCTCCCAGAACTCCGCGTCGGCGGCGCCGAAGAGCGAGCCGCCGCCGATGAAGCCGTCGCCGCCGTCGGCGATCAGCCGCTCGAAGCCCTCGACGCGACATGAACGGCCCGAACACGCGCACGCGGTCGACGACCGTGCGCGTCGTCTCGTAGAACTGCTCGACGTTCGGCGTGCTGTCCTTGAGCGCGACGACGGTGTCGATCTCGACCAGCCGGTCGGCGAGCTCGGGCCCGATGTCGACGCGCGGTGCCGTGCACCCAGTTGTAGACGAGCAGCGGCCCGTCGACGCCGCTCGACGAGGTCCTCGTAGTAGGCGACGGTCTCGTGGTCGTACGTCTTCACGTACGGCGGCGGCGTCGACTCGATCCCCGCGGCGCCGGCGGCGATCGCGTGCCGTCCGAGCTCGGCCGCCTCGCGCGCCGTGTAGCGGCGCAACGCCGACCACGACCGGCACGCGCCCGGCCACCGCGTCGATCGCCGTCTCGGCGACGAGCCGCCGCTCGTCGGGCGTCTGCGAGAACCACTCGCCCGTCGTGCCGTTGATCAGCACGCCGTGGACGCCCGAGCCGAGGTAGAGCTCGAGCAGCGCGCGGTGCGCGTCGGGGTCGTAGCGCGCCGTCGGCGCGGAACGGAGTCGGGCAGGCGGGCCAGTAGCCCTGCCAGGAGACGTCGTTGCGGTCCATCGAGTCCTCTCTTCAGGTGGTCGCCGGTTGACGGGTCGAAGCTCGGTCGGGGGAGAACGCTGGCGGAAGCGCGGCGCCTCGTCGCCATGTGCTCGGCCAGGAGCCGCGCGATCAACGGGATCAGCGTGAACCCGGTCGTCGCGATGCACGTGAAGTAGCCCGGCACGGCGCGACGACTCGCCGACGACCGGCGACAGGTCGTCGGTGAACGCCATCACGCCCGGTCCAGGTGCGGACGACGCCGCACGCCGGCGAGCGCCGGCACGACGCGCACCGCGACCGCAGCGTTGCCGGCGGCGCTCTCCCAGAGCGTCGAGTAGCGCGCCGGCGGCGCGCTCGGGATGCGCCGGCCAGCCGCCGCCGATGATGAACGTGTTGTTCGCCGACTGCTTGAGCGTCAGCCGCCGGCCGATGTGCTGGACCATCGGCTCGAGCAGCCTGCGGCCGCGGCTCGGTCACGTTCACGTGCAGGCCCTCGGCGCGCAGCGGGAGCCGCAGGCCGACTGAGCGCGGCGATCTCGTTCGCCCACGCGCCCGCGGCGTTGACGATGCGCTGCGCGCGGATCGTCCCGGCCGCGGTCGTCACCGGAACCGCGGCGCCGCTGTCGTTCGCCGTCGACCGTCTGCACCGCTGCGTGCGTGCGGACGATCGCGCCCCGCTCGACGGCGCGCAGCGCGAAGAGCGGCGCGGCGAGCAGCGGGTTCGCGTGCCCCTCCTGCGGGCAGTACGTGGCGCCGGTGAGGTCGTCGGCGAGGTACGGCGCGAACGCGCGCAGCTCGTCCGGGCGCGAGCACGTGCGTCTCGAGCCCGGCCTCTGCTCGATCTCGCTGCTTGTCGTGGAGCAGCCGGAACTGCTCGTCGGTCTCGGCGACCATCAGGCCGCCGGTGACGTGGACGTCCAGCGGCGCGTCGAGCTCGTGCTCGAGCGTCGCCCACACCGCCGCCGCCTCGGCGTGCAGCCGCACCTCGTCGAGCAGCCGGTCGCGCACGTTCGTCGGTCTCGAACGCGGTGAGCTGGTGGATGGCGATCTGGAAGTGGAAGCTGCCGGCGTTCGTGCCCGACGCCTCGCGGTTGAGCTCGCCGCGCTCGACGAGCGACGACGTCGATGCCCTCGCGCGCGAGGTAGTACGCGAGCGCGGCGCCGGCGAGGCCGCCGCCGACGATCAGGACGTCCGTCGACTCGGGCAGCGGCGCGCGCAGGTCGGCGGCGACGGGCGAGGCGACCGTCACGGTGTGAAGAGCCCGTCGTCCTCGAGCGACGCGTCGGCGAGCGCGCCGATCGGCACCGGCCGCACGGGCAGCCCGGCCGTCGCGGACGGCACCGCCGTCGAGCGGCACGCCGTGGCGTGCGCGCGATCATCGCCGCGACCTGCCGCTGGCAGTTCCGGCCCTGGCAGAGCCCCATCCCGGCGCGGGTGAAGCCCTTGACGACGTTGACGTCGGCCGACGTCTCGATCGCCTGCCTCGAGCTCCGCCGCGCGTCACCTCCTCGCAGCGGCAGACGATCGGTCGCGCCGTCGGCGAGCTCGTAGATGCCCGGCGCCGACCGCGTGCAGGCGCCGCAGCGCACCGCGGAACGCCTGCTTGCGCCGCGAGCCGCGCCCGCGGAGCCGTCGCCCGCTCGTTCGCGGCGCGCTCGTCGATCGCGCCGAGGTCGAGCGCCGCGCCGAGCGCGGCGAGCCGTCCCTCGTCCACCGCGACGAACGAGCCTGCGACGCCGGTGCCGTCGCCTGCCGCGACGATGTCCGGCGACGGTCGTCCGGAACCACTCGTCGACGACGGCCACCGGCCCGCCGAGATCCTCGTCGTACGCGAAGCTCGCAGCCCGGCGAGCCGCAGCAGCTCGACCGACGGGAAGAACCCGTAGCCGAGGCAGAGCGTGTCGGCCTCGACCGTCTCCTCGGTGCCCGCGAGCAGGCGCCAGTCGGCGTCGACCGCGGCGTGCACGACGCGCTCGACACGGCCGTCGCCCTCGGCGCGCACGACGATCCGCCGAGTAGCGCAGCGGCACGCGGGCGCGCAGCAGCTGCGACCGGTAGCGCGCAGCGTCGCGCAGGAGCTCGACGTTGCCGCGCGCAGCCGCGAGCAGGCGCAGCACGTCGCCGCGCGCGCGGGTCGGCGGCCCGGCCTCGAGCGCGAGCGGCACGTTCGCGCCGTAGCCGTGCAGCTGCGCCGGGAACGCGAGCGCCAGCGGCCCGCTGCCGGCGAAGACGATCCGCTCGCCCGGGCAGCGACGCGCTGGGTCTTCACGATGCGTCTGGGCGCCGCCCGGCCGTGAGCACGCCGGGCAGCGTCCAGCCCGGGAAGGCGACCGGCCGGTCGTGGGCGCCGGGCGGCGAGCAGGAGCTTGCGCGCCGACACGCGTGCGCGCGTGCTCGCCGTCGGCCACGAGCACGACCTCGGAGCCGCGCACCGCGACGGCCGACGTCGACGGCAGCAGCCGCGCCCCGCTCGCCGCGACCGCGTCGATCAGGGCGCGCCCGCGCAGGTAGTCGCGGCCGAGCGCGGCAGGATCGCGCACCTCGAACCCGAGCCCGAGCTGCTTGTAGATCTGGCCGCCGAGCGTCGCCCGCTCGTCGACGAGCCCGACGGCGAGGCCCGGCCGGCCGCCTCGGCCGCGGCCGCCAGGCCGGCCGGGCCGCCGCCGACGACCAGCAGGTCGTAGGTCTCTGCGCGGTCACTCATCTCGATGGTGGCTCGTGGCCGGGCGGCGAGCGCCCGGCCACGACCGGCATACCACTAGCAGTGCGGCATCGGCGGAAGCGAAGCGCCTTCCGTCTGCTTGTAGAACTTCGCGAGCGTGACCGTTGCCCTGCACCTTGCAGATGTAGGAGCTCAGGTACTTGGACGAGTGCGGTGTTGCCCTTCTGAACCGCCCACGAGCCGTACTCGACGTGCAGCGGCTTCGCGAACGGGGCTTCCTTCAGCTTGTTCCCGTTCGACTTGTTGAACTGCGCGAGCAGGTAGTTCTCGACGACGATGCCCTGCGCGCGGCCCGTCGCGACCTCGAGGAACGCCGCGTTCTGGTCGGGGAACGACTTGGACGTTGCGTTCGGGAACGTCTTTTGCACGAGCTGCTCGGCCGTTGACCCCTGCAGTGAGGTGATCGTCTTGCTCGAGTCGTTCCACGCGGCGATCGTGCCCGCCGTGGTGTCACCGACCCGCTCGGCGAGGATCTGCGCGTACGGCACGTACGGCCGGCTGAAGCTGACTGCCTTCTTGCGCTCCGGCGTCGCCGAGAGGCCGACCGAGACCATGTCGAACTTCTTCGCCACGAGCCCCGGGATGAGGCCGTTGAAGTCGAGGTTCTGGATCTTCAGCTTGACGTTCATCTGCTTCGCGAGCGCCTTCAGCAGCACGACGTCGTAGCCGGCGGGCTTGCCCTTCGAGTCGAGGTACATCTGGGGCTTGTACTGGAGGTTCATGCCGACGACGAGCGTGCCGGCGCTCGTTCAGGTGGTACGGATTACGCCGCCTTCGTGTCCGCGGACGCGACCGCCACGGTCACGGCCAGCGCCGCGATCGCGGCCACGGTCGCTGTGAGACCGAGCCACCTTCCGTGTTTCCTCACGTCGTGCCTCCCTTTGGTTTGGTTGCCCGCCTGTGCTCAGGTCCGTCCCGAAAGCGCTTCGAGCCTCAACATCACCGCCTCGAGCCGTCGCTTCTTCCTGAGCGAAAGCGTCTGCGAGATGCGCCCGGTCGGCGGCGTCGCGAGCGACTTCTCGATCGCCCGGAAGATGAAGTCGAGGGCAAACGCCGCGATCACGTACACGCCCTGCCGCGGCCGTGTAGAGCACGAACGGCTGGAACGTCGTCGAGTTGAGGTTCTGGGTCACGCGGACGACCTCGAGCAGGCCGATCACCGTGAAAGTCGAGGTGTCCTTGACCATGCCGATGAACATGCTCCCGATGTTCGGGATCGCGATCTTCGTCGCCTGCGGCAGGATCACCCGCGCGAACACGCGCAGCGGATGCATCCCGAGCGCGAGGCCGGCCTCGCGCTGGCCGCGGGGGATCGCCTCGAGCGCCGCGCGGTAGATCTCGGCGATGAACGCGCCGTAGAGCAGCACGAGCGCGATCACGCCGGCCTGGAAGACCGTGAAGTTGATCCCGACGATCAGCGAGACGCCGAAGTAGACCCAGATCACGCTGACGAGCGCGGGAACGCCGCGGAAGATGTTGATGTAGATCGCGGCGACCCAGGAGAGCGGCGGCCTGCTCATCCGCGCGAGCGCGAGTAGCAGCCCGACGGCGACCGAGATGACGAGCGCGACCGCGGCGACCTCGAGCGCGGTCAGCAGCCCG
Source organism: uncultured Actinomycetes bacterium (assembly GCA_963819535.1). GTDB lineage: Bacteria > Actinomycetota > Thermoleophilia > Gaiellales > Gaiellaceae > PALSA-600. The sequence continues at coordinate 254,571 of CAWFWL010000002.1, forward strand.
TGCAGGAGTTGGCTCGGTTGTTCTGCCAGACCAGCGACCAGTCGTAGGTCGCGAGCATGTCCATCACAGCACCGCCGCCATGAACTGCTTCGTGCGCGGGTTCGACGCAGTTCTCGAAGAAGCCGCGAGGCCCCGACTCGACGATCACGCCGTCGTCCATGAAGACGTTGAAGTCGCCGATCTCGCGCGCGAAGCCGAGCTCGTGCGTGACGATCGACCATCGTCATCCCCGACTCGGCGAGCTCGCGCATGACCGCGAGCACCTCGCCGACGAGCTCGGGGTCGAGCGCCGACGTCGGCTCGTCGAAGAGCATCACCTTGGGGTCGAGGCTCAGCGCGCGCGCGATCGCGACGCGCTGCTGCTGGCCGCCCGACAGCTCGCGCGGGATAGTGGGCGGCCCAGCGGAGCAGACCCACGCGCTGCAGCGCGCGGGCGGCGACGCTCCTCCGCTTCCGCCCGCCCTACTCGCTTCGCGGAACGCAGCGGCAGCGAGATGTTGTCGAGCGCCGTCAGGTGCGGGAAGAGGTTGAACTGCTGGAACACCATTCCGACCTGGCGGCGAAGGGCGAGCGCGCTTCCGCGCCGTTCGCTTCGAGCCGAGCCCCGGGCCGTACTCGACGCCGAGCACGCGCACCGAGCCTGCGCTCGGCTCCTCGAGCATGTTGATCGTCCGCAGCAGCGTCGACTTGCCCGAGCCCGAAGGCCCGAAGATGACGACGTGCTCGCCCTGGTGCACGGCCAGGTCGACGCCGTGCAGGACCTCGTGGGCTCCGAACGACTTCCTGATCCCCTCCAGGCGGACGACGATCTCCGGCCGAACCCGGGCCGAGCCGTGCTCCTGCGGCGAGGCTGCGTGACCGGACTGCGTCATCGTCGGGGAGAGTGTCCGCATAGTGGCCGAACGTCCGGATAGTGAACGAGTCGCCGGACCGTGTCAAGAACGCCGGCGAGCCTCATGCGAGCCACCCGCCGTCGGCGACGAGCACGTGCCCGGTGACGTACGACGCGGCGTCGGAGGAGAGGAAGACGACCGCCGCCGCGATCTCCTCGGGCCGGCCGAGGCGGCCCATCGGCACGCGGTCGGCGGCAAGCGCCGCCAGCTCTCCGGTCGTCGCCAGCCCGAGCGTCAGCGCGGTCTCGACGGTGCCCGGCGCGACCGCGTTCACCCGCACGCCGCTCGCCGCGACCTCGCGGGCGGCCGCCTGGGTGAGCATCCGGACCGCTGCCTTCGACGCGTCGTAGGCGGCCATCGGCCCGGTCGACGCCGTGAACGAGGACGTCGAGGCGACATTCACGACGCTGCCGCGCCGCCGCGGGACCATCGCGCGCAGCGCGGCCTGCAGGACGAAGTAGACGCCGCGGACGTTGACGTCCATCAGGCGGTCGTAGTCCTCCGGCTCGACCTCGTCGAGCGGCCGCCTGAAGGCGACGCCGGCGTTGCTGACCACGGTGCCGAGCGGTGTGTCGGCGTCGGCGTCGGCGATCACCTGCCGCACACGCGCGACGTCGGTGACGTCGAGCGCGGCCGCCCGCGCCGAGTGTCCCGCCGCCGTGAGTGCCGCTGCACACTCGGTGGCGGCGCCGAGGTCGACGTCGGCCACGACCACGTCGTCGCCGCGCTCGGCGAGTGCCTGCGCAATCGCGCGCCCGATCCCGCGCCCGCCGCCGGTCACGAGCGTGCCGTTCGGCCGCTCAGCGGATGTACGAGGCACCGTTCATGTCGATCGTCGAGCCGGTCAGGTGGCGCGAGGTACCGGTGGCGAGGAACGCGATCAGGCGCGCGACCTCCTCGGGCGGGACCATCTCGCCGAGTGCGAGCGCGGCGTTGACGGCGTCGATGCCGCCGCGGGCGACCGCAGAGATCGCGGACATGCGCGTCTCGACGATGCCGGGAGCGACGACGAACGCCAGGACACCGTCGGCGGCGTAGTTGCGGGCGATCGTCTGCGTCAGGTTGCGGACCGCCGCCTTCGACGCGGCGTACGCCGGCAGCGAGGCGATCGCCGAGCCGCGCTGCGCCGCCCAGCTCGAGAGCGAGATGACGATCCCGCCGCCCGTGTCGCGGTAGTGCCGGACGGCTTCGCGCAGCAGGCTCGCGGGCTCGAGCAGGTTCACCTGCAGCGTCTCGGCCCAGCCGGCGTCCCAGTCGTCGTCGCTGCCGTCGAACGGGGTCTCCGGTGCGATCCCGGCGTTCGCGATCACCACGTCGATCCGCCCGCGCCACGCAAGCGCCTCGCGCCACAGCTCCCGCGACGCGCCGGCACGCGAGAGGTCGGCTGCGACGAGCAGCTTGCGCTCGGCGGGGATCGCCGCGGTCGCCTCCTCGGCGCCCTCGCGATAGCTGCCGTAGTGGGCGACGAGGTGCGCGCCCGCCGCCCCGAGCTCGCGGGCGGTCGCCGCGCCGATCCCGCGGGAGGCGCCGGTGAGCAGGATCGTCTTGCCGCCGAGGTCGGTCACGCCCCGATTCCCCCGTCGACCGGGAGCAGATGGCCGGTGATCCCCGAGGCGAGATCGCTCGCGAGAAAGAGCACGGCGCCGGCGACCTCGTCGACCGTCGCGATCCGGCCGAGCGCGGTCGCCTCGCCGGCGGCGGCGAGCGCCTGGTCGACGGCGGCTCCGCCCGCCGCCTCGCGGCGCTGCATCCGCGCGAGCATCGCGTCTGTCGCGATCGGCCCCGGTGCGACGGCGTTGACGCGGATGCCGCGCCGGCCGAGGTCGAGCGCCGCCGAGCGGACGAGGCCGAGGACGGCATGCTTGCTCGCGGTGTAGGCGATGAGGTTCCGGTCTCCCCTCCACGCGTTCAGCGACGCGATCACGACAATCGACGAACCATCGCGCATCCGCGGCACGGCATGCAACAGCGTCGACGCGACGCCACGCGCGTTGACGCGCATCACCTCGTCCCAGTCGTCGAGGTCGAGAGTCGCAGTGGTGCTCCAGGCAGGGACGATGCCCGCTGCTGCGACGAGGACATCGATCGTGCCTGCGCTCTCGAGTGCGTGGGCGACGGACGCGTCGTCGCGGACGTCGGCCTGTGCTGACCGCCACCCGGCCGGGGCGTCGACGCCCTGTGCGAGATCGATCACCGTTCCGTGCGCGCCCGCGTCTGCAAGCAGCCGCGCGACCGCCGCGCCGATCCCGGTCGCGCCGCCCGTCACGACGGCCGTCCGGCCGGCAAGCGGCTCCCAGGCGGCGCCGCTCATGCCGCCGCCGCAGCGTCCCGCAGGCGGGACGCGTGCGCCTCGGCACCGTCGTCGTCCCACGGCACGTCGACGACGATCTCCGTGACGCCTGCCGCTGCCAGCGCGGGCAACTGGTGCGCGAGCTCGTCGCTGCGGCCGGCGGCCTCGACGATCCGCAGGACGATGCGCAGGTCGAAGTCCTCGCGGCCCGTCGCCGCCGAGCTGGATCACCGCCGCGGCAGCACGGAGCTCGCCCGGATCGAGCGCCGGAAGCGCCTGCTGTGCCAGCCAGCCGTCGCCGACGCGCCCGGCGCGGCGGAGTGCGGCCAGCGAATGGCCGCCGACGAGGAACGGCACGCGGTGCGCGGGCGTGGGCAGGCAGATCACGTCGTCAGGAAGGTCGTACCACTCCGACCGCCTCGCCTCGGGCCGGCCGGTCCAGCACGTCCGCGCGATCGCCATCCATTCCTCGAGGCGCGCGCCACGCCGCTCGTACTCGACGTTCAGCGCGTCGAACTCCTCGCGGAGCCAACCTGCGCCCACGCCGAGCTCGAGCCGGCCGCCGCTCGTCACGTCGATCGAGGCCGCCTGCTTCGCGAACTCGACGGGGTTCCGCAACGGCAGCACGAGCACCGCGGTGCCGATCGTCGCGTGCTCGGTCGCAGCCGCGATCAGCGCGAGCGCGATCAGCGCGTCGACGTATGGCGTCTCGGACGACCACGTAGCGCGGCCGTCGGCGGCAAACGGATAGTGCGACTCGATCGCCGCGGGCATGACGATGTGGTCGCTCACCCAGAGCGACTCGAACCCGGCCGCCTCGAGCGTCCGGGCCATCTCGCCGATGCCGATCGACTCGGGAAGCGGGCCGCTGTTCGGGACCTTTGCGCCGACGCGAATCGTCACGCGTCGATGCCTTCGACGCAGACGTACTTGTAGTCCAGGTATTCGTCGATGCCGTGCCGCGAGCCCTCACGCCCGAGGCCCGATTGCTTGACGCCGCCGAACGGGGCGCCCTCGTAGGAGATCAGCCCGGTGTTGACGCCGACGACGCCGAACTCGAGCGCGTCGCCGACGCGCCAGGTGCGCCCGAGGTCGCGCGTGAAGAAGTACGCGGCGAGCCCCGAACTCGGTGTTGTTGGCGAGGCGGATCGCCTCCTCCTCCGTCTCGAACCGGAACACCGGGGCGACCGGGCCGAACGTCTCGTCGTGCGCGATCAGCATCTCCGCGTCCGCCCCCACGATCACGGTCGGCTCGAAGAAGGTGCCGCCGCGCTCGTGCGGCCGCCCACCCACGGTCACCCGCGCGCCGCGCGCCACGGCGTCGGCGATGTGCTCCTCGACCTTGCGCACCGCGCCGGCGCTGATCAGCGGTCCCTGCTCGACGTCGCCGTCGAAGCCGCTGCCGACGCGCAGCGCGGACACCGCCGCTTCGAGCCGCTCGACGAACGCGTCGTGGATCCCGGACTGGACGAGGATGCGGTTTGCACAGACGCAGGTCTGACCGGCGTTCCGAAACTTCGACGCCATCGCGCCGTCGACGGCACGGTCGAGATCGGCGTCGTCGAAGACGATCAGGGGTGCGTTGCCGCCGAGCTCGAGCGCGACCTTCTTCACGGTCCGGGCGGACTTCTCGAGCAGCAGCTGCCCGATCTCGGTCGAGCCGGTGAAGCTGAGCGCACGGACGGTGGGGCTCGCCGTGATCACGTCGCCGATCATCGCGGCGTTCCCGACGACCACGTTCAGGACGCCGTCGGGGAGGCCTGCGCGCCGGGCGAGCTCGGCGAGCGCGAGCGCCGAGCAGGGCGTCTCCGACGCGGGCTTGATCACGAGCGTGCAGCCGGCGGCGAGCGCCGGGCCGGCCTTGCGGGTGATCATCGCCATCGGGAAGTTCCAGGGGGTGATCGCCGCGGCGACCCCGACCGGCTGGCGGATCGTCAGCACACGGCGGCCGGGGGCGTTCGTCGGGATCGTCTCGCCATAGAGGCGCTTCGCCTCCTCGGCGTACCACTCGATGAAGCCGGCGCCGTAGCGGATCTCGCCCGCCGCCTCGGCGAGCGGCTTGCCCTGCTCCGCGGTGAGGATCGCCGCCAGCTCGTCGACGTGCTCGAGGATCAGCTCGTACCACCCGCGCAGCAGGCCGGCGCGCTGCGGCGCCGGCAGAGCGGCCCAGGCGGGAAACGCCCGCGCGGCGGCCGAGATCGCGCCCTCGACGTCGGCCTCGGTCGCCGACGCGACGCGAGCGAGCACCGACCCGGTGGCGGGGTCGAGCACGTCCAGCGTCGCGCCGTCGGACGCGGGCACCCAGGCCCCGCCGACGAACAGCTCGTCCTTGAGGAGCGTCGATCCCTCGAGCGGCGGAGGAACCGTGAGCGTGGAAAGGGCTCCGTCGCGCGGCGGCATCGGACGCTCCGATGCAATCACACGACCGCGGTGTGCGTCAAGCGATCATCGGTACGGCATGCGTACAATCGCCCGACCGTGGCACGGCAGGCGCAGACCGGCGGCGCGCACGCGCGCCGCGCGGCGATCGTCCCTCTCCGCGAGGCGATCGCCGCCTCGGTGCACGACGGCGACGCGGTCGCCCTCGAAGGGTTCACGCACCTGATCCCGTACGCCGCCGGCCACGAGTTGCTGCGCCAGGGACGGCGTGACCTGACCCTGATCCGCATGACGCCGGACATCCTGTTCGACCAGCTGATCGGGATGGGCTGCGCGCGACGCCTCGTGTTCTCGTGGGGCGGCAATCCCGGCGTCGGCAGCCTGCACCGCTTCCGCGACGCGGTCGAACATGGCTGGCCCGCCCCGCTCGAGCTGGAGGAGCACAGCCATGCCGGCATGGCGAACCGCTACGCCGCGGGCGCCTCGGCGCTGCCGTTCGCGGTGCTGCGGGGGTACGCGGGGAGCGACCTGCCGCAGCACACCGACACGGTCAAGGCGATCACGTGCCCGTTCACGGGCGAGACGCTGACGGCCGTCAGTGCGCTCAATCCGGACGTCACCGTGATCCACGCCCAGCGCGCCGACCGCTCCGGAAACGTGCAGCTGTGGGGGATCACCGGGATCCAGAAGGAGGCCGTGCTGAGCGCACGGCGCGCGGTCGTGACGGTGGAGGAGATCGTCGACGTGCTCGAGCCACGCGCGGGTGCAATCGTCCTGCCCGCGTGGACGATCGACTACGTCGCGCTCGCCCCCGGCGGCGCGCAGCCGTCGTACGCGCACGGCTACACCGAGCGCGACAACGCCTTCTACGTCGCCTGGGACGCGATCAGCCGCGACCGCGACACGTTCCGCGCGTGGATGGAGGAGCATGTCCTCGTCGACTGACCAGGCGTCGTCGCGCGAGGCGGCCCACTGGACGGCCGCCGAGATGATGACGATCGCCGCTGCGCGGGCGCTGCCCGACGGCGTGACGTGCCTGGTCGGGATCGGTCTGCCGAGCACGGCGGCGAACCTCGCGCGGCGCGTGCACGCGCCCGGGCTCGTGCTCATCTACGAGTCGGGGACGCTCGGCGCGAAGCCGAGCTACCTGCCGCTCTCGATCGGCGACGGCGTGCTGGCCGAGACCGCCGACGACGTCGTCGGGCTGGTCGAGGTCTTCAACTACTGGCTGCAACCGGGCCGGATCGACGTGGGCTTCCTCGGCGCTGCGCAGATCGACCGCTTCGCGAACATCAACACGACGGTGATCGGCTCTTCGTATGACGAGCCGACCGTGCGCCTGCCGGGCGCAGGCGGCGCGCCCGAGATCGCGGCCTCGTGCCGCGAGGTCGTGGTCGTGATGCGTCAGAGCCGCGACAAGTTCGTCGAGCGCGTCGACTTCGTCACGACGGTCGGCTTCGGCTCGGGGCCGGACGACCGCCGGCGCCTCGGCCTGCACGGGGGCGGTCCGCGCGTCGTGATCACCGACCTCGGGACGTACGCGCCCGATCCGGCGACGAGCGAGCTGATCCTGACGAGCGTCCACCCCGGCGTGACGGTCCACGACGCGAAGGCTGCGACCAGCTGGGATCTCCTCGTCGCCCCGGATCTGCAGGAGACGGACGAGCCGACCACCGTCGAGCTCACGGCGCTCCGCGAGCTCGAGGGAACGAGGCGTGGCGCCTGATGGTCGCGGTCGATCGCGAAGCCGACTTCGTCCAGTCGCTGCAGCGCGGGCTGACGGTGATCCGGGCGTTCGCGGCGGACGAGCCGGCGTTGACGCTGAGCGAGGTCGCGAACGCCACCGGCCTGGCGCGCGCCGCCGCACGCCGCTTCCTGCTCACGCTCGTCGACCTCGGCTACGTGCGGGTCGAGGGGCGGATGTTCCGGCTGAGCCCGCGAGTGCTGGAACTCGGCCGCGCCTACCTGTCGAGCCTGCAGCTGCCGGCGCTCGCGCTGCCACATCTTGCGGCGCTCGTCGACGACGTGCACGAGTCGGCGACGATCGCGGTGCTCGACGGCGCCGACATCGTCTACGTCGCGCACGTCCCATCGAACCGGATCATGTCGATCTCGATCGACGTCGGCACGCGCGATCCCGCGTACGCGACGTCGCTCGGTCGCGTGCTGCTTGCGGCCGAGGCGGCGGACGACCTTGCTGCGTATCTGCGCACGGCGGACCTCCAGCCGATCGGGCCGCGCACGGTCGCGACGCGCGACGCGCTCGCCAAGGAGCTTCAGAAGGTCGGCCGTCAGGGTCACGCGCTCGTCGACCAGGAGCTTGAGGAGGGCCTGCGGGCGGTGGCCGTCCCGATCCGGGATGCCGGCGGTCACGTCGTCGCGGCGCTCAACCTGGCGGTGCACGCGAGCCGCTGGACGATCGAGGCGATCCGGGAGGAGCTGCTGCCGAAGCTGGTTGCGACGGCGGGCGCGATCGAGACGGATCTCGCTGTCCTGGCGAGCGTCGAGCCCGCAGTGCCGGAGCGCGCACCCATGCCCGTCGCCGAGACGTCCGAGGGAAGCGACTTCGTGCAGTCGCTGCGGCGCGGCCTCGCCGTGATCCGGGTCTTCGACGCGCATCATCCCGCGCTCACCCTCAGCGACGTCGCCAAGGCGACGGGCCTCGCGCGCGCCGCCGCACGCCGCTTCCTGCTGACGCTGGTCGACCTCGGCTACATGCGTCTCGACGGCAGGCTCTTCCGGCTCAGTCCGCGCCTGCTCGACCTGGGGCGGCCGTACCTGTCGAGCATGACGCTGCCCGACCTGGCGCTCCCGCACCTCCGCTCGTTCGCCGCCGAGGTGCAGGAGTCGGCGACCGTCGCCGTGCTCGACGGCCCGGAGATCGTCTACGTCGCGCACGCACCGTCGCGCCGCATCCTCTCGGTGTCGGTCACGGTCGGCACGCGCGATCCTGCGTGGGCGACGTCGCTCGGCCGGGCGATGCTCGCCGGGCAGGGGGACGACTGGCTCGACGCGAACGTCCCCTCGTTCCCGCTCCGTCCGATCACGCCCAGGACGATCACCGCGCCGAAGGCGCTGCGGGCGGAACTGCGGCGCGTCGCCGCGCAGGGCTACGCGTTCGTCGACCAGGAACTGGAGGAGGGCCTGCGCGCGCTCGCAGCGCCGATCCACGACAGTCACGGCCGCGTGATCGCGGCGGTCAACGTCGCCGTGCACGCGAGCCGATGGCCGGTCGACGAGATCGAGCGCGACCTGCTCGCCCGCCTGCTCGCCACCGCCGCAGCGATCGAACGCGACGTCTGCGCCTGGGACTAGGCGCCGGCAGGACCGGGCGTTCCCCGGGATCGTTGCATGATCGCTCCGACGATCATCCAGATCCAGGCCAACGCGGTGAGCGCCGCGACGGCAATCCCGACCGAGCCGAGCACCAAGACCATGTCCCATTTCACGCCACTGAGCGGAGATGTGTTCGTCGTCAACTCGCCGAGCTCGCCCGCGGAGACGAAGAATCCAGCGAACAGGAACGTGACCAGGGCACCCACCCGCCCGATCCAGCCGTCGCTGCGGGTTGCCGCGAGCACGCACAGGCCGAGGATGATCGTGATGAAGAGCGGCGGGCTGAGCGCGGTGCCGTTGCCGTAGACGGCCTGGCCGACGACGTTGTGCGTGTTGCCGTGCTGACCGTTGGACGCGGGTAGGGACGCCAGCGACCCGACGATCGTCCCCGCCACGATGAACGCGACGAACGCCCACGCTGTGCCGAGGAACAGCTTCCGTCGCCGGTCTCCCCGCAGCTCGATCACGGTCGGGCGAGTCTAGCCCTGCGCGACTCGATCCGGATGCTTCCGCCGGTACGCGCGCCAGGTCGTGGCCCACCGGTCCGGGTCGTCGAGGCCGGCCGGGTCGAGCTGGTGGACGCTCTGGTTGTGCGGCGCCGTCTTGACGACCTCGCGGGTCGGTGTAGGCCTCCTCGCAGATGTGCGCGAGCACGGCGATCCAGTAGTCGAGATCGTCCTTCGACCACAGCTCGCCCGCTTCCGGCGTGAACGGCTCCGGCACGAGCCACGGCTCGTGGCTGAGCCAGAACGCGTCCACGCCGAAGTCGACCATCCGGTTCTGCACGTCGACGGCGGTCACGCCCGTGTCCTCGTGTCAAGCGGTCGAGGCTGTAGCGCGTCATCTCGAGCCGCCGTGCGCCGAGGTGCGGCGTGTGACTTCGTGACGCCGCGAATCTGCAGCAGCTGCGCCTCCATGTAGTTGTTCGCGAGCACGGACAGGTCGGACGCGTCGATCGATGCCGTCGGCGCCCATCGCGCAGCGTCCAGGCGTAGGCCTTGACCACCTCCGGGACGTTGCCCGAGGAACTCGCGCACGCGGCCGACGCTGTCCGGGCCGCCCTCGGTCGAGCCGGTAGCGCGTCGCCGTCGAACGAGACGAGCGGCCCGGGCAGGAACGGGACGAGCTCGCTCGGTGCAGCCGTACGCGCCGACCGCCGGCCCGCCGCCGCCCTTCGGCGCGCCGAACGTCTTGTGCAGCATGAACATGCACGCGTCGAAGCCGAGCTCGCGCCGCACGGATCTTGCCCATGACGCCGTTGAAGTTCGCGTGGTCGTAGAAGCAGAGCCCGCCGGCCTCGTGGACCGATGTCGACCCACGCGGCGATCTCCGGGTTGTAGATGCCCATGTCGTCGGGGTTGTTGATCATCAGCGACGCCGTGCGGTCGGAGACGGCCGCCTTCAGCGCCTCGAGCGACGGGTAGCCGTTCTCCTCGACCGGCAGCGTGACGACGTTGAAGCCCGCCGCTGCCGCCGTCGCGGCGTTGCACGGGTGCGCCTGGATCGTCGTGATGACCTCGTTGCGCTGCTCGAGCTCGCCGCGCGCCGCGTGGTAGGCGCGGGTCACGCACGCGTGCAGGTACGCGGCGTCGGCGCCGCCGCCCGGCTGGAAGACGAAGCGATCCATGCCGGACAGCTCGCAGAGCGCCTGGTCGAAGCGGTGCACGATCTCGAGCACGCCCTGCAGCGTCTCCTCGTCCTGGTGCGGGTGCAGCTCGGCGACGCAGTGCTCGGACGCCACCGCCTCGTTGACGCGCGGGTTGTACTTCATCGTGCAGGTGCCGAAGAGGCTGATGCCCATCATCCCGAGCGTCTCCTGGGAGAGGTGCAGGTAGTGGCGCAGCACCTCGGGCTCGGACAGCTCGGGCAGCGCCGGCGGCGTCTGACGGCGCATCGAGGCGGGAAGCAGGTCGCCGGGCTCGCCGACCTCGGCGGCGAGCTCCGCCTCGACCGGCGGGATCTCGATCCCGCGCGCGCCCGGCGTGCCCAGCTCGAGCACGACCGGCTCGTCCCAGACGGCGGCGTGGTACCTGCGTAGGCGGGTCATCGCGTCGTCACCTCCCCGAGCGCGTCGGCCAGCCGGTCGACGTCGGCTTGCGTGTGCACCTCGGTGACGCAATAGAGGGCGCTCTGTCCGAGGTGCGGGTGCGTCGTCGAGAGGTCCTTGCCGCCGAAGATGCCCCGCTCGCGGAGGCCGCGATTGACGTCGGCGACCGTCCGTGCCCGTCGCGTCGAAGTCGACGACGAACTCCTTGAAGAACCCCTCGGCCAACGGCACGCGCGACCCCCGGCAGCTCGCCGAGCCGCCGCGCTGCGTAGTGGCTGCGCTGCACGATCGCCTCGCCGATCTCGCGGAAGCCCTCCGGCCCCATCAGCGCCATGTACGACGGCGTTGGCGATCGCCCAGAGGTAGACCGAGTTGCCGGTCCAGTCCTTGCCCGTCCTCGCGGGCGCCGTACGACGTCTGCTCGAAGAGGATGACGCCGAACGTCCGTTCGCCGGGCGAGACCGTGTCGCAGATCGAGACCTGCAGCGTCGGGTACTCGCGTGCGTAGCGCTCCTCGTCGCGCGTCGCGATGAAACCGCCGACCCCGCCGCCGCAGTTCATGTGCACGCCGAGCGGCTGCGTCGTGCCCACGACGATGTCCGCGCCCCAGTCGCCGGGTGCGGCGAGCACGCCGAGGGAGATCGGGTCGACGCCGACGATCGCCTCGGCCCCGCCGGCGCGCGCGAGCGCCGCAACCTCGGCCCCGTCGGCCTCGATCACGCCGAGGAACGACGGCGTCTCGATGTACACCGCCGCGGTGCGCTCCGAGAGCTTGCGCCGCAGGTCGTCGAGGTCGATCCGTCCCGACGTCGGAGCGGAGCTCGACCGGCACGATCTCGATGTGGTCGCGCACCTCGGGCGGCGCGCAGTAGTTGCGGATCACGGCAAGACGCTCAGGGTCGATGCCGGCGGAGACGAGCAGCTGGTCGCGGCCGGTGAGGCGGGCGGCCATCCGCGCCGCGTTGCCGGCGGCGCAGCCCCAGCTGTAGACGGGCAGGCCGACGAACTCCATCGCAACGAGCTCGCCGAGCTGGCTCGCGTACTCGAACCATGCCTGGTTCCGGCCCAGGTCGGACGCGGCCGTCCCCCACACCGGCGTCAGGAACTCGCTGCGCGAAACGATCTCGTCGCACGACGGCCGGGACGTAGTGCTGCCAGCAGCCCGCGCCGAGGAAGCTCAGGTAGTCGGCGCACGACTCGTTTCGTGCGAGCAGCTCGGTCAGGTGCCGGCGAAGCTGCGCTTCCGCGCGGAGCGCGGGCGGCAGCTCGAGCGGGCGCGCCAGCCGGTGCTCCGGCGGGATCTGCTCGAACAGCGGCTCGACGGTGTCGAGGCCGAGCGCGTCGAGCAGCTCGGCGACCACGCCCGGCGGCGAGATCGCCATGTACGGATGTGCGCCTTTCGAGCTCAACTGCGTCGCCACTGCACTCCTCCCGTCTCGCGTTTTGCCGACACTAGCCTTCGAGCCGCAGCACGATCGACCGCCCGGGCGCCACCCGCACCTGGCGGTACCCGCCGAGCAGCTCGCCGTCGCCGATGTCGACGTGCAAGACGGGCGGATCGAGCGCCGCCACCTTGTCGGCACCGGCGACGACGATCAGGTTTTCGGGACCGACGCGGCGGACGACGCGCGCCGAGAGCTGCTGGTTGCCGCGGCCGAGGAGGAAGCCCTGGCCGCCGATCACGCCGAGCACGATCGTCGCCGCCACGCCGTCGCCCAGCAGTGCGAGGATCCCGGCCTCGTCGAGGTCGGGGCCGACCAACGCGCCGTCGCGGACGGCGTCGACGCCGAGCGGGGTTCCTGCCACCCCGAGCGCGCCGAGGATCCGGCCCATCGTCGTTCCCGGCCCGAAGAGATAGAGGCGGCCCGGTTCGAGCTCGCGGGCGATCTGCGCGCACAACGCCGTGAGCGCCGCATCGTCCGACGCCGGAGCGGTTGCTTTCGGATGCTGCAGGCGCCCGGGGACGCTCGGCACGCGTGCGAGCCCGAACAGCTCGCTGTCGAGCGCCGCGTCGGGCGCGTCGAGCACCTCCGCAGCGACGAGCGGAAAGCGGCCCGGCTCGGCGAGATAGCGTCCGGCGGCCTCGCCGGCGGCCTCGGGGGTCGTCCCGAACACGGCGGAGCGCATCTTGACGCCGCTCGGGATGCCGAGCACCGGCACGCGCGTTCCCAGCTCGCCGACCACGTCGCGAGCGGTGCCGTCTCCCCCGACGAAGAGCACGAGGTCGACACCCAGGGCGGCCAGCTCGGCAGCCGCCGCACGCGTGTCGGCAGCCGTCGTCGGCGTCGCCGGCTCGCCGGCGAGCGGCATGACGTGGAGGCCGACGGCGGCTGCGGCGTCGGCGCCCATCTCCCCCGCGGCCGCGTGGAGCTCCACGTCGGGCGCCACCCTCTTCAGCGCGCCGAGCGCCCGTTCGGCGCGCCTCGCTGCGACCGCCGGCGCACCGGCCGCGACGACGCGCGCGACTGATGACGCATCGTCGCTCCCCTTGAGCGCGTACAGCCCGCCGATCCCGGCCACCGGATTCACGATCAGCCCGGCGCGCGTCAAGCGGCGCCGAGGTCGGCGGCGACCTCGTCGAGCGCCTCGCGCGTGCGGCCGACCATCTCGTCGAGCTCCTCGTCGGTGACGACGAACGGCGGCGAGAACGCGATCGTGTCGGCTGCGGGCAGCGCGCGCGTGATCACGCCGCGCTCCAGCGACGCGCGCGTCACACGCGCGCCGACGCTGACCGAGCGGTCGAACGGCGTCATCGGATCGCGCGAGGCGACGAACTCGACGGCGCCGAGCAGGCCCACACCGCGGACCTCGCCGACGAGCGGGTGATCGTCGAACGCTTCGTGCAGCAGCGCGTGCAGCCGCGCGCCCCCGGTGGCGGTGCGCTCGAGCAGCCCGTCCCGCTCGATGATGTCGAGGTTCTCGAGCGCTGCCGCCGCGGCGACCGGGTGCGCGGTGTACGTGTACCCGTGCCCGAACACGCCCGATGTCGCGTCGGCGAGCACGCCCCAGACTCGCTCGGAGACGACGCAGCCGGAGAGCGGGACGTACGCCGACGTGAGCCCCTTCGCCACCGTGATCAGATCCGGCTCGATCCCGAGCAGCTCGCTGCCGAACCACGACCCGGTGCGACCGAAGCCGCAGACGACCTCGTCGGCAATGAGCAACACGTCGTACCGCCGGAGCACCTCCTGGATCGCGGCGAAGTAACCCGGCGGCGGCACGATCACGCCGCCCGCCGCCTGGATCGGCTCGGCGATGAACGCCGCGACCGTCTCCGGCCCCTCCCGCAGGATCAGCTGCTCGAGCTCGTCGGCGAGCGACCGGACGAACTCGTCGTCCGGCACTCCCGCTCCGGCCTCCCAGAGGCGGTGCGGCGCCCGAACGTGGCGGATCATCGGCAGCGGCAGGTCGAATCCTTCATGGAGGTTCGCGAGGCCGGTCAGGCCCGCCGAGAGCACCGTCACACCGTGGTAGCCGCGGTCGCGCGAGATGATCTTCTTCTTGGCGGGGCGGCCGAGGGCGTTGTTGTAGAACCAGACGAGCTTCGCCTGTGTGTCGTTCGCGTCGGAGCCGCTGTTGCCGAAGAAGACCTTCGACATCGGCACGCCGGTCGACGCTGTCGCGCGTTCGACGACGCGCTCCGCGACGAGCGCAGGCGCCTCGGTCGTCATCGACGAGAACGAGTGGTAATACGAGAGCCTGCCGATCTGCTGGGAGATCGCCTCGACCATCTCCGGGCGGCCGTAGCCGACGTTCACGCACCAGAGCCCAGCCATCGCGTCGAGGTACGAGCGGCCCTCGTTGTCCCAGAGGGTGCACCCCTCGCCGCGGACGATCAGCAGGCCGCCGTCGGCCTCGTGGAGGCGCGGCGCCGTGAACGGGTGGAAGACGTAGCGGCGGTCTACATCCTCAATCGAGTGGGTGGGCTTCGTCGACACGCGTCTCGGTGGGTCAGTGTCCGCTAAACGTCCATTCGGGCGCTTGACGAACATAGCCCTCGCGTTCGGCGATGTCCAGCAGATCAGATCGGCGCGGTGGACGAGACCGGCTCGTCGAGGTTCGGCGCGTTCCGGATCGCTGGGCTGAGCGTTCCCCAAAGCGCGAGCGCCAACCCGACCGCGCAGAACGCCGCAACCGTCACCCGCGCAGAGAACGTCGCGAGCAGCAGGCCGGCGATGAGCGGGCCGAGCGGAGCGGCGAGCAGCGAGATCGAGCTGCGGACGCTTTCGACCCGGCCGAGTAGCCGGTCCGGCGTCAGCGCGAGCCGGTAGCCGACGACGACCGAGTCCGTGACCGGCGCCGCGAGTCCGAACGGCACCATCGCGGCCGCGAGGACGTAGGCGTTCGGCCAGGCGAGGAAGAGCAGCGGCACGCTCCAGGTCCAGAACTCGAGCAGCAGGATCTGGCGCACCGAGAGGCTCCGCCGCGCGAGCGGCGAGGCGACGGCACCGACGAGCAGCGCTGCACCGAGCAGGGCGGAGACGAGCCCGATCGCGCCGGCGCTCAGTCCCTGCCCCCGCGCGACCACCACGA
Organism: uncultured Actinomycetes bacterium; assembly: GCA_963819535.1. Taxonomy (GTDB): domain Bacteria; phylum Actinomycetota; class Thermoleophilia; order Gaiellales; family Gaiellaceae; genus PALSA-600. The sequence continues at coordinate 270,049 of CAWFWL010000002.1, forward strand.
TCGCCAGCAGGAGGCCGGGCGCCACGAAGTTGCCGATGCCGTAGAGGAACGCGCACGTGCGCAGGAACGGCTCGCGCCACAGGAAGCGGAAGCCCTCGGCGACCTGCGCGCGAATGCAGAGCCGCTCGACGGCACGCCTCTCCTGGAACGGCGTGCGCATCGCCAGCAGCGAGATCGTCGAGAAGGCGTACGAGACCGCATCGAAGAAGAACGGCAGCGAGCGGCCGAGCCCGAACAGCGCACCGCCGAGCGGCGGGCCGCCGAGCTGCACGACCGCGCGGCGAGCCTCCTGCACACCGACCGCAGCCGGCAGCTCCTGTCGGGGCACGACCGCCCGGAGCGCACCGGCCTGGGCCGCACCGAAGAACGTCGAGCCTGCCCCCTCGACGAACGCGACCACGACGATGCCCCAGAAGGCGGCGTGGCCGGAGACGACGGCGGCCGCCAGCGCTGCGATTGCGCCGGCGCGCACGACGTCCGCCGCGATCAGCAGGCGCCGGCGGTCGAAGCGGTCGGCGGCGACGCCGGCGAGCAGCCCGAAGAGCCCGAACGGCGCGAGCCGCGCGAAGCTGACGAGCCCCGCCCTGGCGGGCGACTGCGACAGCGCGAGCACGAGCAGCGGGTACGCGATCGTCGTCGACTGCGTACCCGCTGCCGAGAGAAGCTGCCCCGCCTGGAGCAGGACGAAGTCGCGGTTCCGCCGCAGCGGCCGCGTCAACGAAGCGACGGACCGCGTCGGGTCGACGTCGTCAACGGACATCCACGCGCAACGTCTCCGAGAGCAGCGCCGCGCGGGTCTCGCCGCGCGTCAGGGCGACCCGGATCGACGTGCTCCCGGCGCGCACGGCCTTGAAGCGGAGCCAGACCGTGTACCGCGTCTCACCCTCCTCCTGCTGGGTGACGACGTGCGCGTCGTACGGCCGTGCGACCCGCCAGACGAGCGCGGGATCGGCGAGCTTCGGCAGCGAGAGCGTCGCCGTCGCACCCGGCTTCAGCACGAGGTGCTTCGTCGGGCCGGCCGGAAGCGGCCCGACCGGTGGCGCGCTCGCGCCGGCTCCGGCGGCGAGCGCCAGAGCTCCGAGCACAGTCGGAACGAGAAAGCGTGCGTCCCTCGACACGTGAGTCCCCCCTCTTCGTTTGTCTCTGTGTTCTAGCCGCGCTGCTCGAAGCGCAGCGTGACGAGCCGCCCGGCGTGACGCACGTGCCTGGCCATCAGCTTCCTGGCTGCGGCTGCATTGCGGTGCTCGAGCGCGTCGAGGATCGCCTCGTGCTCGTGCACGTTCTCGGCGAGCAGCTTCGCGCTTTCGCCGAGAACGATGCTCGTCAGGTCGCGCGGGAAGCTCCGGTGCAGGTGCGCGAGCGTCGCGACGAGCACGTCGTTCGCGGCGGCCTCCTGGATCAGCTGGTGAAAGTTGTCGTTGGCACGGCGCCACCGCGCGATCTCCTCGTCGGGGGCGGCGGCGCCGGGATCGGAGCGCACCTGCATCATCCGCGCCAGCGTCTCGCGGAACTCCGCCTGCGCCTCGTGCAGCCCGTCGAGCTGGCGCTGCTGGACCCGCTGCGCAGCGAGCTCGGCAGCGAGTCCCTCGAGCTCCGCGCGGACCTCGTATGCGTCACGGATCTCACGCGCCGACGGCGCGCGGACGAGCGCCCCGCGGTGCGGCTGCAGGTCGACGAGGCCACTCGCCTGCAACTTGCGCAGTGCCTCGCGGATCGGCGTGCGGCTGACGCCGAACTCGTCAGCGAGCGCCTCCTGCCGTAGCCGCGTCCCCGAGACGAGCTCGCCGCTCAACATGCGCGCCTGGAGCGTCGCTGCCAGCATGTCGACGAGCGTCCTGCGATCCTCCGCGGCCGTCTGCGTCACGGCGCCGGCTGCTCCCTGCGCAGCCCGTCGCGGACCATGCGGACGCCGACGAACGCCACGAAGGCGGCGAAGACGAGGCGCAGCGTCGCGGCAGGCAAGGCGAGCGCGAGCAGCGCCCCGAGCACCGCCCCCGCCGATCCGACGACGCCGAACCGCAGCGCGAGCCTTGGACTGCCGACCCCTCGGCGCCGAAGTGCCAGCGTCCCCGCGATCGCGGTCGGCAGGATCACGAGCAGCGACGTCGCCTCGGCCGCGTGCTGGGACAGCCCGACGGCGAGCGTCAGGAACGGCACGAGCAGCGTGCCGCCGCCGACGCCGAGCAGACCCGACGCAACGCCTGCGAGCACGCCGAAGGCGACGAGCGCGACGTAGAGCGTGACACCGCTCACCGGCGGGCCACCATCAGCACGGCGACGGCGAGCAGGAAGAGGCCGAAGACGCCTTTCAGCAGCCGCTCGTCGATGCGCGCGAGGATCCCGGCGCCGAGCTGCGCGCCGAAGATCGAGCCCGCCGCGAGCGCGACCGCGGGACCGACCTTCACCTCGCCCGCGATCCCGTAGGTGGCGATGCCGGCGACGCTGATCGGGATGATCGCGCCGAGCGACGCAGCGTGCGCGTCGCGCTGTCCGTAGCGCGCCCAGAGGACGAGCAGCGGCACCATCACGATCCCGCCGCCAACCCCGAGCAGCCCCGAGAGGAGGCCCCCGAGAACGCCGATCACGACGAGCTGCCGGTCGAGCCAATTCAGCCCGGGACGCGGCGGCTCGTCGCGGCGCGGAAGGCTCGCGATGGCGCGCATGCGCGATCGAGATTAACCGATCTGTATCCACTTGACCAGAAAGTGGATCCAAACTATCGTATCCAGCTTCCGGTTTCCCGGGGCGTCGGCCCCTACACAGGGAAGGACGAAATGCGATGAGTCGCAATAGCTTCCGGACCGCCCTCCTCACGGGTGCGGCGGTCGCCCTCCTCGTCGCGGCGGCTGCCACCGCAGCCGTCGGCGTGCACGGAACGGCGGCGAAGGAGGGCGGCACGCTCGTCGTCGGCCTCACCGCCGGCGAGCCGGACGCGCTCGACCCGACGCTCGCGCGCACGTTCTCGGGGCGCGAGGTCTTCCTGACGTTCTGCGAGAAGCTCTACGACCTGAACGCGAAGGCGCAGATCGTCCCGCAGCTCGCGTCGGCCCTGCCGACGATCTCCAAGGACAAGCTCACGGTGACGATTCCGCTGCGCACGGGAATCAAGTTCAACGACGGCACGCCGTTCAACGCCGCCGCCGTCGTCAAGACCCTCGAGCGCGACCAGACCCTGAAGGGGTCGGCGCGTGCCAGCGAGATCGCGCCGATCGACACGGTCACGGCGGCCGGTGCGTCGAAGGTCGTCATCCACCTGAAGGCGCCGTACTCGCCCCTGACGGCGCAGTTCGCCGACCGCGCCGGGATGATCCTGTCGCCGGCGCAGATCGACAAGCTCGGCGACAAGTTCGCGACCGACCCGGTGTGTGTCGGCGCGTTCACCTACTCGAGCCGGGTCGCCGGCGACAGCATCACCGTCACCAAGTCGCAGAACTACTACGACAAGAAGAACGTCCACCTCGACAAGATCGTCTTCAAGGTCGAGAACGACGCCGCCGCTGCGGCCGCCGCGCTCAAGGCGGGCGACTTGCAGGCGCTCGACGGCATCGACTCGACACAGCTCCAGGGGATCAAGAGCGACGCGAAGCTGCGGATCGTCAAGCAGACGTCGCTCGGGTACCAGGGGATCACGCTCAACCTCGGCAACAAGAACGGCCTCGGCAAGCTGCCGTACTCGACCGTCAGCACCGCGATCGCGTCGAACGCGAACCTCCGGAAGGCATTCGAGGAGGCGATCGACCGCAAGGCGATGAACAAGGTCGTCTTCGGCGGCACGGTGCTGCCCGGCTGCACGCCGATCTCACCGTCGAGTGTCTGGTACGACCCGAGCGTCAAGTGCACGCCCTTCAATCCCACCGACGCCAAGCGGCTGGTCGCAGCCTCCGGCGTCTCCAACCCGACGGTGCACCTGATGGTGCCGACCGGCACGGTCGCCCTGCGCCAGGCGCAGTTCCTGCAGTCCGAGGAGAAGACCGTCGGCATCAACGTCGTGATCGACTCGACGGACTTCGTGACGTCGCTGAGCAAGGCCGACGCAGGGACGTACGAGACGTTCCAGGTCGGCTGGTCCGGCCGCGTCGACCCCGACGGCAACGTCTACCAGTTCGTCGCGACGAGTGGCTCGCAGAACGACAGCGGCTACTCGAACGGCCGTCTCGACCTCGTGCTCGCGAACGCACGGAAGGCTGCGACGGAAAAGGCACGGCGCACGCTCTACCGCGTCGCGCAACAGATCATCCTCAACGACCGGCCGTTGATCTACCTCTACCACGGCGTGACCCGCGCCGGTGTCCAGACGCAGCTCCAGGGTGTCAAGCTCTACCCGGACACGCTGCTCCGCGTCTCGAACGCGTCGTACAAGTAGCGACACGCGTGCTGATCGACTGACGATGGGCGGCTTTCTCCTTCGCAAGGTGGGAGCCGCCCTCGTCGTGCTCGTGCTCGCGAGCATGCTCGTGTTCATCGGCGTGCGGGCGATCCCGGGCGATCCGGCGATCGCGCTCGGCGCCGAGAGCCGCGACCCGGAAGTGCTCACCGCGGTGCGTCACAAATACCTGCTCGACGAGCCGGTCCCGGTGCAGTACGGCCACTGGATCTGGCTGGCGGTGCACGGCGACCTCGGCGTCGACCAGCGACAGCTGTCGGTCGCCCACACAATCGTCACACGGATCCCGATCACGCTCGAGCTCGCGGTCCTGAGCATGCTCGTGGCGACGCTGATCGGCATCCCGGCGGGGGTGATCGCCGCGATCCGGCGCGGCAAACCGAGCGACTACGCGGTCACGGCGGTGGCGCTCGTCGGACTCTCGGTGCCGCACTTCTGGCTCGGCCTGCTGCTGATCGTCTGGTTCGCGGTCGATCTGCACTGGCTGCCCGCGAGCGGGTACGTGACCATGCACCACCCGGTCGCGAACCTGGAGCACTTGTTGCTGCCTTGCCTCGTGCTCGGCGCGGGCCTGGCTGCGGTGCTGATGCGCCAGATGCGCTCGTCGATGCTGACCTCGCTCGGCGCCGACTATGTGCGCACGGCGCGGGCGAAGGGGCTCAGCGAGTGGAGCGTCGTCGGTCGTCACGCGCTACGCAACAGCCTGATCACGGTCACCACCGTGATCGGCCTGCAGCTCGGCGCGCTGATCTCCGGCGCGGTGATCACTGAGACGATCTTCGGCATCGCGGGGTTCGGGCGCCTGACGATCGAGGCCGTGAACCAGCGTGACTACACCCTGATCCAGGGTGTCGTGCTCGTCGCCGCCGCCGGCTACGTGATCGTCAACCTGGCGGTCGACGTCGTGTACTCGCTCCTCAACCCGCGGATCCGGGTCGCCGGCAGGCGCGCATGACGACGGTCGACACGATCGCGCTCGGGAGCCCGCGGGCCCGGCGCCGCCGGCTTCTGCGCAAGCGCTTCCTGCGCCGGCCGATGGCCGTCGCCGGGCTCGTGGTCGTGCTCGCATTCGTGCTGACGGCGATCTTCGCACCGTTGCTGGCGCCGCACCCCGCAGCCGAGACCGACTTCAACTCGCTGCTGTCCCACTCGTCGTCGAAGCACCTGCTCGGCACCGACGAGCTCGGGCGAGATGTCCTCTCGCGCCTGATCTGGGGCTCGCGCGCGTCGATGCAGGCGGGGTTCTTCGCGACGGTGCTCGCGATGGTGATCGCCGTCCCGATCGGGCTGGTCGCGGGGTACTACCGCGGCTGGGTCGACACGGTGATCGCGCGCCTGACGGACGTCCTGCTCTCGTTTCCGTTCATCATCCTTGCCGTCGGGCTCGCGGCGATCCTCGGACCGTCACTCACGAATGCCACGATCGCACTCGGTGTCAGCGCCGTGCCGGGGCTGATCCGGATCGCGCGCGGCGAGGCGCTCGCGCTACGCGAGGAGGACTTCGTGCCCGCGGCGATCGCGAACGGCGCGAACGACGCGACGATCATCTTCCGGCACATCCTTCCCAACATGACGAGCACGCTCCTCGTGCAGGCGACCGTCACGATCCCGGGGGCGATCGTCGGCGAGTCGGTGCTCTCGTTCCTCGGCCTCGGCGTGCAGCCGCCGACGCCGTCGTGGGGGACGATGCTGCAGGACGCGCAGTCCTACCTCGCGCAGGCGCCGCGGCTCGCGGTCTACCCCGGCCTCGCGATCGTGTTCGCCGCCCTCGCCTTCAACGTGCTCGGCGACGGCCTGCGCGACACCTTCGATCCCCGGACGACGCGCTGATGACGGCCCCGCTGCTCGAGGTGGCCGATCTCTCGGTCCGCTTCGACACGGACGACGGACCGGTGCATGCGGTCGACAAGCTTTCGTTCTCGCTCGCGCCCGGCGAGGTGCTCGGGCTCGTCGGCGAGTCGGGCTGCGGCAAGAGCGTGACCTGCATGTCGCTCGTGCGACTGCTGCCGGAGACCGCGGTGATCGAGGGACGGGCGATGTTCGACGGCGTCGACCTGCTGTCGCTGTCGCCCCGGCGCCTGCGCCAGGTGCGCGGACGGCAGATCTCGTTCGTCTTCCAGGAGCCGATGACCTCGCTGAACCCGGTGTTCAAGGTCGGCAGGCAGATCGGGGAGGTGCTGACCAAGCACCTCGACCTGTCGCGGGCCGACGCCCGGGCCCGCACGATCGAGCTGCTGCAGCTGGTGCGGATCCCCGCGCCCGAGCGGCGGCTCGACGAGTACCCGCATCAGCTCTCGGGCGGGATGCGGCAACGCGTGATGATCGCGATGGCGCTCGCGTGCAATCCGAAGCTGCTGATCGCCGACGAGCCGACGACCGCGCTCGACGTGACCATCCAGGCGGGAATCCTCGACCTGATGCGCGACATCCGCGAGCGGCTCGGGACGGCGATCGTGCTGATCACCCACAACCTCGGCGTGGTCGCGGACATCGCCGACCGCGTGCTCGTGATGTACGCCGGGCGCGAGGCGGAGGAAGCGCCGGTCACCGACCTCTATGCCGCGCCGCAGCATCCGTACACGATCGGGCTGCTCGGGGCGATCCCGCGGCCCGTCGAGACCGACGACGCCCGCCGCCGGCTGCGCGAGATCCCGGGCCGTGTGCCGTCGCTGCGCGAGCTGCCCTCGAACTGCGCGTTCTCGGACCGGTGCCCACGCGCGGACGAGCTCTCGCGCACGCAGATCCCCGAGCTGCGGCTCGTCCGCCCCGCCCACTACGTCGCGTGCTTCCACCCGGGGCCCGAGTGAGCGCCAACGGCCGCAGCCCGGCGCTCGAGGTCCGCGAGCTCGTCAAGCACTTCCGGGTCGGCGGCGGCATCGCCGGCGGAGGCTCGCTCGTCCACGCGGTCGACGGCGTCTCGTTCGAGCTGCAGCACGGTGAGCTGCTCGGTCTCGTCGGCGAGTCGGGCAGCGGCAAGTCGACCGTCGCGAACTGCGTGCTGCGGCTCGTCGAGCCGACAGCGGGCGAGATTCGGCTGAAAGGCGTCGACATCACGCACCTCTCCCGCCGGGCGATGCGGCCGCTGCGACGCGAGCTGCACATGGTGTTCCAGGACCCGTACTCGTCGCTCAACCCGCGGATGAGCTGCGGCGACATCGTCGGCGAGCCCTTGCGGCTGCACGGCCTTGCCAGGGGCCGCAACCTCGATGCCCGCGTCGAGCGGATGTTCGACGACGTCGGCCTTCGCACCGAGCTTCGCTACCGCTACCCGCACGAGCTCTCCGGCGGCCAGCGGCAGCGGGTCGGGCTGGCGCGTGCACTCGTCGTGGAACCGAGTGTGCTCGTCGCCGACGAGCCGGTCTCGGCCCTCGACGTGTCGGTGCAGGCGTCGATCCTGAACCTGCTGCGCGACCTGCAGCACACGATGGGCTTCTCGTGCCTGTTCATCACCCATGACCTGGCGACGGTCGAGTTCCTCTGCGACCGCGTCGCCGTCATGTACCTCGGCAAGATCGTCGAGCTCGCTCCACGCGCCGAGCTCTTTCGCCGCCCGCAGCATCCGTACACCCAGGCGCTGCTCTCCGCCGCGCTCGTCCCCGACCCCGGAGTCCAGCGCTCCCGCCGTCGCGTGCTGCTCGACGGCGACGTGCCGAGCCCGCTCGAGCCGCCGTCGGGCTGTCGCTTCCGCACGCGCTGCCCGCTCGAGCCCCGCTCGGCGCCCGCGTCGACCGAGGAGGAACCGCCGCTCGTGGAGTTCGCGACCGACCACCTGGTCGCGTGCCACCTCGTCGCGCGAGGGCGCCCGGCACCGCGCCTCGGCACGGATGCGGCCGATATGGTCGAGGCAGGATGAGCTTCACCACCCGGCCCGAGCTGCGCGGCACGTTCGGCATGGTCGCGTCGACGCACTGGCTGGCGTCGGCGGCGGGGATGGCTGTGCTCGAGCGCGGCGGCAACGCCTTCGACGCGGCTGTCGCCACCGGTCTGACGCTGCAGGTGGTCGAGCCACACCTGAACGGCCCGGGCGGCGACCTGCCGGCGATCCTCTGGCCCGCCGACCGGGGCGCGCCGGTCGTGCTCTGCGCGCAGGGACCGGCGCCGCGCGCGGCGACGATCGCGCACTACCGCGACGAGCTCGGCCTGCGGCTGGTCCCTGGCACCGGCCCGCTGGCCGCGGTCGTCCCGGGTGCGTTCGGTGGCTGGCTCGCGATGCTGCGCGACTACGGCACGCAGCGCCTGCGTGATGTGCTCGCCTTCGCGATCGGCTACGCGGACCACGGCTATCCCATCCTGCCGTCGATCGCGGGCGCGATCGGCGGCGTCGAGCAGCTCTTCCGCGACGAGTGGACGACATCGGCGGACGTGTATCTCCCGGTGACGGCGCCGGGGACGCTCGCGCGCAACCAGGCGCTCGCGGCCACCTACCGTCGAGTTGTCGATGAGGCCGAAGCGCGTTCGAGCGACCGTGACGAGCAGATCGAAGCGGCACACGAGATCTGGTATCGCGGCTTCGTCGCCGAGGCGTTCACGGCGTTCTCCGAACGCGAATGGCTGGACAGCTCCGGCGACCGGCATCGTGGGCTGCTGGCGGAGGAAGATCTGCGCGACTGGCGCCCGCGCTACGAGGAGCCGCTCTCCGTCGACTACCACGGCCTGACCGTCCTCAAGGCGGGGCCGTGGAGCCAGGCGCCGGTGTTCCTCCAGCAGCTGCGGCTGCTCGAGGGGTTCGACCTGCCGGAGCTCGGCCACGCGACCGCGCCGTACGTGCACGTGCTGACCGAGTGCGCCAAGCTCGCGTTCGCCGATCGCGAAGCGTGGTACGGAGACCCCGACTTCACCGACGTGCCGCTCGACCAGCTGCTCTCACGCGACTACGCGGACGACCGCCGCAGGCTCGTCGTCGACGAGGCTGCAGCCGTTCTCGAGCCCGGCTCGCCCGGCGGGCGCGAACCTCGCCTCCCCACGGTCGACGGCAGCGCCGAGCTCGCCGAGGCGGCCGGAGTCGGGGAGCCAACGCGCGCCGGCGCGAAGGGCGACACCGTGCACCTCGACGTCGTCGACCGGTTCGGGAACATGGTCGCGGCGACGCCGAGCGGCGGCTGGCTCTGGGGCGCGCCAGTGGTGCCGGAACTCGGCTTCTGCCTCGGCACCCGCGCGCAGATGTTCTGGCTCGAGGAAGGGCTGCCGAACTCACTCGAGCCAGGCAAGCGCCCGCGGACGACGCTGTCACCGACGCTGGTGGCGCGCGACGGCGAGCCGTACCTCGCGCTCGGGACGCCGGGCGGCGACCAGCAGGATCAGTGGACGCTGCACACGCTGCTCGGCCACGTGCACTTCGGGCTCGACCTGCAGGCGGCGATCGACGCGCCGAACCACCACACCGAGGCGTTCCCCAGCTCGTTCTATCCGCGGCTGACCCGACCGCGCCACGTCGCGGTCGAGGAACGCGTCGGCGAGCGCGCGATCGAGGCGCTGCAGGAGCGCGGGCACGACGTCGAGGTGTCGGGGCCGTGGACACTCGGGCGCGTCAGCGCCGCCGGCCGCGACCGGGACGGCGTGCTCAAGGCTGCGGCCAACCCGCGCGGCGCGCAAGGCTACGCAACAGGTCGGTAACCCCGAAGCAACAGTGTGGATTCGCCGCAAGGCTCCCGCCCGTAAAGAGGTCTAGGGTGAGCCCGATGGCCGTTCAAGCTCAGCGCCCATGAGCGGGCCGCTGCGGGACGTCACCCCGCTCCCCGACCTCCTGCACGGACCGGTGCACACGGGGCCGGTTCGCGTACAGCGTCCGCTCTACGTCGACCTGCTCCCGCCGTGCAACGCAGGCTGCCCCGCCGGCGAGAACATCCAGGCGTGGCTGTCGCACACGAAAGCCGGCCGCCACGAAGCGGCGTGGCGCGAGCTCGTCGCCGACAACCCGTTCCCCGCGATTCACGGGCGTGTCTGTTACCACCCGTGCGAGAGCGTCTGCAACCGCGCCGAGCTCGACAGCTCCGTCTCGATCCACTCCATCGAGCGCTTTCTCGGCGACCTCGCCCTGGAGCAGGGCTGGCAGTTCGACGCCCCGGCGATTCGCAGCGGCAAGCGGATCCTCGTCGTCGGCGCAGGACCGTGCGGCCTCTCGGCGGCCTACCACCTCGCTCGGCGCGGGCACGCGGTGGAGATCCGCGACTCCGGCGACCAGACGGGCGGGATGATGCGCTACGGCATCCCGGCGTACCGCCTGCCGCGCGACGTGCTGAGCGGCGAGCTCGATCGGCTCGCGGCGCTCGGCATCCAGGTGACGAGCGGGCACAAGGTCGAGGACCTGGCCGCCGAACGGGCCGAAGGCGCGTTCGACGCCGTCTTCGTCGCAGTCGGCGCGCACCTCTCGAAGCGTGTCGACATCCCGGCGCGCGACACCGGCCGCATCGTCGACGCCGTCTCCTTCCTCCGAAGTGTCGCGTCCGGTGAGCAGCCGGTGATCGGCCGCCGCGTCGCGGTGTACGGCGGCGGCAACACCGCGATGGACGCGGCGCGCGTCGCCCGCAGGATGGGCGCCGATGAGGCGCTGATCGTGTACCGGCGGACGCGCGAGCAGATGCCCGCCCACCTCGACGAGGCCGAGGACGCCGAACGGGAGGGCGTCGAGATCCACTGGCTGCGCACGATCACCACCTTCGAGGGGCCGGAGCTGCAGGTCGAGGTGATGGAGCTCGACGACTCGGGATACCCGCAGCCCACCGGGCGCTTCGAGACGCTCGCCGCCGACACCGTGATCCTCGCCCTCGGCCAGGAGTCCGACACCGCCTTCCTGCGCCAGGTGCCCGGCGTGGCCTTCGAGCGCGACGGCAGTGTCCAGATCTCGAGCTCGTTCGAGACCGGCAGCCCCGGGTTGTTCGCAGGCGGCGACATGGTGCCGAGCGAGCAGACGGTCACGGTCGGCGTCGGTCACGGGAAGAAGGCGGCCGGACACATCGACGCGTGGCTCCGCTCGACCGAATGGGCGAGGGCGCCGAAACACGAGTCGGCGAGCTTCGACAAGCTCAATCTCTGGTACTTCGGCGACAACGCACGCCGGCAGCAGCCGGAGCTCACGCCGAACGAGCGGGTGTCTGGATTCGACGAGGTGGTCGGCGGCCTCACGACGGCCGCGGCGGTGTACGAGGCCGGCCGGTGCCTGTCGTGCGGCAACTGTTTCGAGTGCGACGGCTGCCTCGGCGCCTGTCCCGAGGACGCCGTGATCAAGCTCGGCGAAGGCCATCGTTACCGGTTCGACTACGACCGGTGCACGGGCTGCGGTGCGTGCTTCGGGCAGTGCCCGGTGCACGCGATCGAGATGATCGCGGAGCCAGGCTGATGCGCGCGACGATCGACGGCAACGAAGCCGCTGCGTCGGTCGCCTACCGGCTGAACGAGGTCTGCTGCATCTATCCGATCACGCCGTCGTCGCCGATGGCCGAGCTGGCCGACGAGTGGTCGAGCCAGGGGCGCACGAACATCTGGGGGACGGTGCCGAGCGTCGTCGAGATGCAGAGCGAAGGCGGCGCCGCCGGCGCGTTGCACGGCTCGCTGCAGAGCGGCGCGCTGGCGACGTCGTTCACCGCGTCGCAGGGCCTGCTGCTGATGATCCCCAACATGTACAAGATCGCCGGCGAGCTGACGCCGGCCGTGCTGCACGTCGCCGCCCGGTCGCTCGCCGCGCAAGGGCTCTCGATCTTCGGCGACCACTCCGACGTGATGGCCGTGCGGCAGACCGGCTTCGCGCTGCTCGCCGCAGCGTCGGTGCAAGAGGCGCATGACCTCGCGCTCGTGGCGCAGGCGGCGACGCTCCGTACGCGGGTGCCGTTCGTCCACTTCTTCGACGGGTTCAGGACCTCGCACGAGCTGAACACGATCGAGCTGCTCACCGACGACGACCTCCGCGCGCTCGTGCCCGACGAGCTCGTGCACGCGCACCGCGAGCGCGGCCTGTCGCCGGAACGTCCGTTCATCCGCGGCACGGCGCAGAACCCCGACGTCTACTTCCAGGCGCGCGAGACCGTCAACCCGTTCTACGCACGCGTGCCAGACGCGGTCGACGAGGCGATGGCGCAGCTCGCAGAGCGTGTCGGTCGCCGCTACCACGTCGTCGACTACGTCGGTCATCCCGAAGCCGACCGGGTGCTGGTCGTGATGGGCTCGGGCGGCGAGACGATCCAGGAGACCGTCGAGTCCCTGAATGCCGCCGGCGAGCAGGTCGGCGTCGTGCAGGTCCGGCTCTACCGGCCGTTCCCGGCGCAGGCACTCCTCGCCGCCCTGCCCGCGAGCGCACGCCAGGTCGCCGTGCTCGACCGCACCAAGGAGCCGGGATCGCTCGGCGAACCGCTCTTCCTCGACACCGTCGCAGCGCTGACCGAGTCGTTCGCCGATGGGGAACGTGCCGTGCTGCCGAGAGTCGTCGGTGGACGCTACGGCCTCTCGTCGAAGGAGTTCACGCCGGGGATGGTCGCGGGCGTGTTCGCCGAGCTCGCAGCGCCTCGCCCGCGCCGCCGCTTCACGGTCGGGATCAGGGACGACGTCTCGGAGACGAGCATCTCGTACGACGCCTCGCTCGACATCGAGCCACCCGAGACCGTGCGGGCGATCTTCTTCGGCCTCGGCTCCGACGGCACGGTCGGCGCGAACAAGAACACGATCAAGATCCTCGGCGACGAAGGGCTGAACGCGCAGGGGTACTTCGTCTACGACTCGAAGAAGTCCGGCTCGCAGACGGTCTCGCACCTCCGCTTCGGGCCGCAGCCGATCCGCGCGCCGTACCTCGTCCAGCAGGCCGGGTTCGTCGGCTGCCACCAGTTCAACCTGCTCGACCGCGTCGACGTGCTCGGTCCGGCGGCCGCGGGCGCGACGCTGCTGCTCAACTGCGCGCGTCCCGCCGACGAGGTGTGGGACCTGCTGTCGCAGCCGGTGCAGGAGCAGATCCTCGCCAAGGGGATCGAGGTGTGGGCGATCGACGCCGGCAGCATCGCGCGCGACGTCGGACTCGCCGGCCGCACGAACATCATCCTGCAGACGTGCTTCTTCGCCCTCTCCGGTGTCCTCCCGCGCGAGCAGGCGATCGAGAAGATCAAGGCCGCGGTCGAGAAGACGTACGGCCGCCGGGGCGCCGAGGTCGTCGAGCGCAACCAGGCCGCGGTCGACCGGGCGCTCGCAGGACTGCACCGGGTCGAGGTGCCGGCGGCGGTGAGCGCGAGCCGCGGCATGCCACCGGTCGTCCCCGCACATGCCCCGGAGTTCGTTCGCACCGTGACGGCGGCGATGCTCGCCGGACGCGGCGACGAGCTCCCGGTCAGCGCGCTCCCCGTGGACGGCACGTACCCGAGCGGGACGGCCGCCTACGAGAAGCGGAACATCTCCGATCTCGTCGCCGCCTGGGACTCGGACCTGTGCATCCAGTGCGGCAACTGCAGCTTCGTCTGCCCGCACAGCGTCATCCGGTCGCGGCACTACGACGAGGGCAGCCTCGCCGGCGCACCCGGCGACTTCCGGTCGGCGCCGCTCGACGCGGTCGGCCTGCCGAACGCGCGGTACACCCTGCAGGTCTACGTCGAGGACTGCACCGGCTGCGGCCTCTGCGTCGAGGCGTGCCCGGTGACGGCGCCCGGCGACCCGGTCACGAAGGCGATCAACCTGACCGAGCGCGAGCCGCTGGTCGAGACGGAGCGCGCGAACATCGCGTTCTTCGAGACGCTGCCGGCGACCGACCGGGCGCGGGTCGACTTCGGCACCGTCCGCGGCACACAGTTCCTGGAGCCGCTGTTCGAATTCTCCGGCGCCTGCGCGGGCTGCGGCGAGACGCCGTACGTGAAGCTCCTCTCACAGCTGTTCGGCGACCGCCTGATGGTCGCGAACGCGACCGGTTGCTCGTCCATCTACGGCGGCAACCTGCCGACGACGCCGTGGACGACCGACGCGGCGGGGCGCGGCCCCGCGTGGTCGAACTCGCTCTTCGAGGACAACGCCGAGTTCGGGCTCGGATTCAGGCTCGCCGCCGACCGTCACCTCGAGCTGGCCCGCAGGCGCCTCGGCGAGCTGCGCGACGCACTCGGCGCCGACCTCGTCGACGAGGTCCTGGCGGCGCCGCAGCTGCGCGAGTCCGAGCTGCGCGCACAGCGCGAGCGCGTCGAGGAGCTGAAGCGACGCCTCGACGGACTCGACGGTCCGCAGGTCGCCGACCTGCAGAGCGTCGTCGACCACCTCGTCCGGCGCAGCGTCTGGATCGTCGGCGGCGACGGCTGGGCCTACGACATCGGCTCGAGCGGCCTCGACCACGTGCTCGCCAGCGGGCGGAACGTCAACGTGCTCGTGCTCGACACCGAGGTGTACTCGAACACCGGCGGCCAGATGTCCAAGTCGACGCCGCTCGGCGCGGTCGCGAAGTTCGCCGCCGCCGGCAAGACGGTGCCGAAGAAGGATCTTGCGCTGCAGGCGATCGCCTACGGCAGCGTCTACGTCGCGCGCGTCGCGATGGGCGCCGACCCGCAGCAGACGCTGAGCGCGTTCCGGGAGGCCGAGGCGTACGACGGCCCGTCGCTCGTGCTCGCGTACAGCCACTGCATCGCGCACGGGATCGAAATGCGCGACGGACTCGACCAGCAGTACCGCGCCGTCGCGAGCGGCTACTGGCCGCTGATGCGATACGACCCGGTGCTCCGCGCGGCCGGCGGCAACCCGTTCCTCCTCGACTCGCCGCGGCCGCGCATCGCGCTCGCCGAGTACACGAACCGCGAGCTGCGCTACCGCACGCTCACGAACTCGAATCCGGCGGAGGCCGAGCGCCTCCACGCCCTCGCCGAGCAGGCCGTCGGCCAGCGCTGGAACGTCTACGAGGAGATGGCGACCCGCGGCGCGCAGGAGTTCGCCGCCGATGCCAGGACTGACCGCGAGTGAACCTGTCGACCCGCTACATGGGGCTCGAGCTGCGGAACCCGCTCGTCGCATCCGCGTCGCCGCTCTCGCAGACCGTCGAGGGCGTTCGTCGCCTTGCCGACGCCGGGATCGGCGCAGTCGTGTTGTACTCGCTGTTCGAAGAGCAGCTGCGTCGCGAGGCGGCAGAGAACGCCCGGCGTGTCGATGCCGGCGCAGAGAGCTTCGCGGAGTCGCTGTCGTACTTTCCGCAGGCTGCCGACGACGACGCCGGGCCGCGCCGCTACCTGAGCCTGCTCGAGCGTGCCGCGGCCGCGGTCGAGATCCCTGTGATCGCGAGCTTGAACGGCGTCACGCCGGACGGCTGGACCGGCTACGCGCGGTCGATGCAGGATGCAGGCGCAGCCGGGATCGAGCTCAACATCTACTACCTCCCCGGCGACGTGCAGATCGCAGGGCGCGACGTCGAGCAGCGTCACGTCGACATCCTGCATCGCGTCAAGGACGCGGTCAGCGTGCCGGTGGCGGTGAAGCTGAGCCCGTACTTCAGCTCGACCGGCGAGCTCGCCGTGCGCCTCGACGAGGCGGGCGCCGACGCGCTCGTGCTCTTCAACCGGTTCCTGCAGCCGGACATCGACCCCGAGAAGCTCGCCGTGGTCGCCCAGGTCGCCCTGTCGACGGCCGCCGAGGCACGGCTGCCGCGCACGTGGATCGCGCTGCTGCACCGGCGCGTTCGCGCATCCCTCGCAGCAACGACCGGCGTCGAGGCGTCGGATGACGTCGCCAGATATCTGCTCGCCGGCGCCGACGTCGTGATGACCGCGTCAGCACTGCTGCGGCACGGGCCCGAGCACGCGACCGTCCTGCTCGACGGCCTGACCGCCTGGATGGAACGGAAGGGTTTCACGGGCGTCGACGGGTTCCGCGGCCTGCTCGCCGTGCCGAGCGACGCGAACGAAGCCGCGTACGAGCGAGCCGCGTACGTCGGTGCGATGCGCGAGGCGAACAGCGGCCGCTACGACACCGGAACGAGCGGAGAGCCCGTCTAGCGGGCTCTCCGGAACGACCTCGGTCAAGTCTCGTCTGTGTGTAGTCGCGCTTGCTCTGCGGTCGTCGTGCCAACAGCTTGACTCCGGTCGTCCCACCGGTCATCCGTACCGGCTACTGATTCGGTACAGGACTTGCTCCGGATGGCAGCGACTCGGCGTGGGATGAAGCTGACTCCGAGTGGCGAGCACGCGGTACCCGAAGAGCTATGGCGGCCTTCGGACCCTGATCGCCGGCGGCGGCGTTGCGGGGCTCGAGGCGCTCCTCGCCCTGCGCGCGTTCGCGGGCGACCTCGTCGACCTGGAGCTGCTCGCCCCGGAGCCTGCCTTCTGGTACCGGGCGCTCGCCGTCGCCGAGCCCTTCGATGCCGGCTCGACCCACCATTTCGAGCTCGGCTACATCGCCGAATCCGTCTCGGCGCGATTCACGCTCGGCGGGCTGGCGTCGGTCGACCCCATCGCCCATGTCGCCCGGACGAACCACGGCACGGAGATCACCTACGACGCGCTCGTGCTCGCGTGCGGGGCGATCCCGCGGCCGGCGCTCACGGATGCACTCACCTTCCGTGGACCTGCCGATAGCGACGCGTTCCGCAGGCTGCTCGGCGAGGCTCGCAACGGCCTCGTGCGCTCGATCGCGTTCACGCTGCCGTCGCTCGGTGTCTGGCCGTTGCCGCTCTACGAACTCGCGCTGCTCACGGCGCACGAACTCGAACGGCGCGGGACGCTCGTCGACATCTCGCTCGTCACGCCCGAGCCGTCACCGCTCTCGCTGTTCGGGGCGACCGCCAGTGCAGCCGTCCGCGAGATGCTCGGCGACCGCGGGATCAGCCTCTACACCCACAGCTCGCCGACTCGCCATCGCGACGGAATCCTCGAATTCGTTCCCGACGGCGCCGTGGCCGCCGAGCGTGTGGTCGCACTCCCCCGCCTCGAAGGCTTGCGCGTCCTCGGCATCCCGCAGGATGAAGACGGCTTCGTGTCGATCGACTCGACCGGGCGCGTGCTCGACCTCGAGGACGTCTACGCGGCAGGCGACATCACCGACTACCCGGTGAAGCAGGGCGGGATCGCGACGCAGCAGGCCGACGCCGTCGCTGCGGCAATCGCGACCCGGGCCGGCGCAGCCGTGCCACCGCATCGATTCGAGCCGGTGCTCCGCGGCCTGCTCCTCACGGGTGACGTGCCCCGCTACCTGCGCAGCGAGCTCGGAGGCGGCGCGGGAGACACCGGCACGATCACCAACGAGCCGCTCTGGTGGCCGCCCGGCAAGATCGTCGGCCGCCACCTCGCCCCGTTCCTGGCCGAGCACGGCGGCTTCGAGCTGCTCCCGCCGCCCGAGCGCGACGGGGCGGTCGAGATCGAGATCCCGCTCCCGCCGGCCTAGGAAACAACGACAGCCGCGCTGCCACCCGAGGTGCTGGAGGCGTCCTCGGCGAGACCGCGCACGACGAACGCGGCGAAGAGCAGCAGCCCATGATCGACCTGCTCGGCGTCGTCGACCGTCACCTTGACGGGTCGCCGGCCCCAGCCCTTCCCTTCGAGCACTGCGAGCTCACGATCACCCGCCGCGAGCGCGTACCGCTCGCGCCAGCTGCTCGCCGGGCGCAACGCGAAGAACTGCGCGTGCCAGCGAAGAGCGCCGCCACGGCGGATCGCACGCGCCTCGAACTCGCCCACAACCGTGCCGGCGGCATCGGCGGCCTCGACGGGGCGACCCCAGAAGCCGCGGCGGGCGAACAGCCAGCTCGTTCCGTCGGCTTCGGCCAGCGCGGTTCGGGAGGCGAATCCCTGGAGCCGTAGGGTGCCGACGCCCGCAAGTGCGTAGAGCCGTCGGTCGTCAGGCGTGCGAGTCAGCTCGAGCTCGGCCATCGGCACAGCATGCCGGACGAGCCGTCAGTCAGCCTCGTCGCTCCACCAGTTCTGCACCATTTCGGCGTCGCGCGGATCGTCGCCGGCGCCGAACGCGAGATACTCGACGCCGTCGCTGCCCGCCTCGACGTCTCGCATCGTGTTCTTCTCGAAGCGAATCGCGTCCCACTCACCAACGTCGACGATCTCGTCGTCCACCTTGATCCGGGCCGACCCGCGCACGATCACGTAGACCTCCTCCTGGTTCTCGTGCTTGTGGCCGAACGGGATGCGAAAGCCCGGCTCGAGCGTCATCAGGCTGAGGCCGAGGGTCTTCCCGCCGATCGCACCACGGGCGAACCTCGCCTCGAGATCGGACGACATGCCGAAGTTCGGTGCCTGGTTCTCGACGTCGTCCTTCAGGTTGGTCTTCGTGTAGCCGTCCATGAATGAGAGCTTGCCACGCCCGCCAGATCCGAAACGCGCGCTCGGTCAGGCGGGCTCTGCGAGATCGCCGGCAGCGTGCGGACCGAACGCCTCCTCGGGCCGTCGACGGGGGATCGCAAGACCGGCGACGACCCCGAGCACGAGCGCCGTCGCGCAGAGCGCGAAAGCGTGCGTGTAGCCGCGCGCTGTCGGGTACCCGCCGACGGCCACGGTGCTCGCGAGCAGCGAGGCGACGGCGGCGCCCCCGAAGCCGCCCCCGACCGTGCGGGTGACGGTGTTCATCCCGGTGGCGACTCCCGTCTGCGCCGGGCCGACGTTCTCGATGATCAGGTTCGCCATCGCCGCGAACGCGAGCCCGATCCCGCTGCCGAGCAGCGCGGCCGCAACGTAGATCTCCCACCTGGCAGTGCGTGCGAGCGCGAGCAGCACGAACGAGGACGCCGTCAGGAAAATGCCGGCGAGCAGCGGCAGCTTCGACCCGAAGCGCTGCTCGAGCCTGCCCGTCTGCGATCCGACGAGCAGCATCGCGATCGTGGTCGGCACCAGGAACAGGCCGGCCTGCGTCACCGAGGCGCCGAAGCCGAACCCCGTCCTCGTCGGGGTCTCGACGAACTGGGGCACGAGGATGAACGACGAGTACATGCCGAACCCCAGCAGCAGCGCGACGGCGTTCGTCGTCCAGACGCCGCGGATCCTCATCATGCGCATGTCGACGAGCGGATGATCGGAGCGCGACTCGTTGCGCACCCAGAGCAGGAGCAGCGCAGCGCCGAGCACGAGACACCCGGCTGTTCGCGCCGACAGCCAGTGCCAGGTCGCCGTCTCGCTGACGCCGATCAGCAACGCCGCCAGCCCGAGCGACAGCAGCAGACCGCCGACCCAGTTCACCCGGCCCGGGGAGCGCACCGGCGATTCGGGGACGAACAGATGCACCGCGATCGTCGCGGCGACGATCGGCACCAACGGTAGCCAGAAGAGATAGTGGAACGAGAGGTGGTCGACGATCGGGCCCGCGAGCACGACCCCCGCGCCACCACCGACGCCGAGCAGGGCCGACATCAGTCCGATTCCGGCGGCGACGCGCTCACGCGGAAACTCGTCGCGGATGATCCCGAAGGCGAGCGGGAAGATGCCGCCGGCCGCGCCCTGCACGACCCGGCCGACCAACATCAGCGGCAGCGACGACGAGAGCGCCGAGATCGCCGTGCCGACGGCGAGCAGCGCGAGCACGATCACCAGCAGCCGCTCCTTGCCGAACATGTCGCCGAGCCGTCCGATCACCGGCGTCGCGACCGACGCGCTGAGCAGGTAGGAGGTCAGCACCCAGCTGACCGAGTTCTCCGACGTATGGAGCGCATGCTCGATCTCGGGCAGCGCAGGGGCGACCAGCGACTGCAAGAGCGCGTAGGAGACCCCGGCGACGGCGAGCAGGAAGAACGTGACCGTGTGATGCCGGCGTTCGGTCGAAGTGCCCACCACGTCCGCCGAAGCTTACGCGAAGCAACTAACGCCTCAGCGACAGCCGAGCGCGAGGCGGAGCGCGCGCAGGTTCGCTCGCATGATCGTCAGGTACGTGGCACCGTGCCTCGCCTCGTCGGGAGTCAGACCCTCGATCGGGTCGAGTACGGCGGTCTTCGCGCCCGCCGCACGGGCAACCGTCTGCGCGAGCCTCGGCGAGGCGAGCCGCTCGAAGAAGACGGTCTTGATCTGCTCCCGGCGCACGAGGCGGGCGAGCGCGGCGAGCTTGGCCGGACTCGGTTCCGATTCCGGATCGAGGCCGGTGATCGCGATCTGCCGCAGGTGATAGCGGGCAGCGAGGTAGCCGAAGGCGGCGTGGCTCGTGACGAACGCGTGTCGCCGGCAGTGCGCGAGCCCGGCCCGGTACTCGGCGTCGAGCCGGCCGAGTCGCGCGGCGAGCGCCGCGGCCGGACGCGGCTTGCCGAGCACGCCTCCGATCCGACCTGCGATGCGCGCGAACAGGAGGGGATCGAGCCAGACGTGTGGGTCGGTCTTGCCGGTCTCGTCGCCGACACCGACTCGTAGAGGCAGCCCGGCGAGCGCGTCGAGGGTCGTGCCCGACGCGCCCCGCACGGCCTGCTCGACGGCGGGCTGAAAGCCGTGCGAGAGAAACAGCACCACCTTCGCGCGGTCGAGCGCGACGACCTGGCGCGGCGTCAGCTCGACGTCGTGTGGTTCCGCTCCGGGGGGCGTCAGGTTCTCGACCGTGACCGCTGGCCCTGCGATCGTCTGTGCCGCATAGGCGAGCGGATAGAACGCGGTGACGACCGACGCGCGGCGCCCGGCGCCGCAACCGGCGAGCAACAGCAGCGCGAGCACGAGGCCCGCTCCGAGGGCGATCCGGAGCATGGGGCAAGATGATAATGATTCTCAGTCTGTGGCTTCGACGGCACGACCTCCCGGTCACGCATGATTGATGGGATGGGAGCGAGCCAGCACGAGAAGGCGGCCGCGTTCGTGGCGCTCCACGCGGGCGAGCCGTTCGTGATCCCGAACCCCTGGGACGCCGGCTCGGCGAAGGAGCTCGCCGCGCTCGGGTTCCAGGCGCTCGCGACCACGAGCTCCGGCTTCGCGTTCACACTCGGGCGGCCGGACGGCGCCGCGACGCTCGACGAGGTCGTCGAGCACGTGCGCGCGCTCGCCCAGGCAACGGACCTGCCGGTCTCCGTCGACCTCGAGAACGGGTACGGGCCGTCGCCCGAGGCGGCCGCGACGGCGATCACGCGCGCCGCCGAGGCGGGCGCGGTCGGCGGCTCGATCGAGGACTACGACCCGGCCGGCCGGATCTACGACCGCGAGCACGCCGTCGAGCGGGTCGCAGCCGCGTGCGAGGCAGCGGCGCGGTTCGATTTCCCGTTCCTCGTCGTGGGCCGCGCCGAGAACCACATCCGCGGCGTCGACGATCTCGACGACACGATCGCGCGGCTGCAGGCCTACGAGCGCGCGGGAGCCGACGTGCTGTACGCACCCGGCCTGCGGACGGCCGAGCAGATCCGCCTCGTCTGCGAGGCGACAGGGAAGCCGGTCAACGTGCTGGCGCGCCCCGATCTGACGATGGCTGAGATCGTCGGCGCAGGCGCGCAGCGCGTGAGCGTCGGAGGCGCCTTGGCCTGGGTGTCGCGGAACGCGTTCGTCGCGGCGGCGGAGCGGATCCGCGACACCGGCGACTTCTCGGCACTCGGCTAACCCGGCTACGCTGCGCGCCGGACGATGGACACGCGCTGAACAAGACCCTCGCGATCGGAACCGTCCGCTCGGAGACGAGCACGATCAGCAAGGTGGTGACGCTCGTCGCCGTGCTGGTGCCGCCGCTCGGGCTGATCTCGGCGATGGACCTCCTGTGGGGTGTCGCGTTTCACCCGGTCGACCTGATCCTGCTGGTCGCGATGTACGTGATCTGCGCTTTCGGGACGACGATCGGCTTCCACCGCTACTTCACCCATCGCGGCTTCGTCGCGCATCCGACGGTGAAGGCAACCCTGGCCGTGCTCGGCTGCATGACGATGCAGGGGCCCGTCACGCAGTGGGTGACGGATCACCGCAAGCACCACGCGTTCTCGGATCAGCCCGGCGACCCGCACTCACCGCATGGGCACGGAGACGGGATCGGGGGAGCGCTGCGCGGCTTCGTCCACGCCCACGTCGGCTGGCTCTTCGCCAACCTCGGCATGGAGCAGGGGCGGATCTACGGCAGGGATCTCTACGAGGACCGCCTGGTTCGCTGGATCGACCGGCTCTACCTCGTCTGGGTGGTGCTCACACTCGGCATCCCGTTCGCAGTCGGCTACCTGGTCGGCGGCACGTGGGAACGCGGCGTCGAGGCGCTGGTCTGGGGCGGCCTCCTCCGCATCTTCCTGTACCAGCACGCGACGTTCGCCGTCAATTCGATCTGCCACATGTTCGGCAAACAGGATTTCGTCTCGCGTGACGAGGCCCGGAACAACTGGCTCGTCGCGCTGCTCGTGTTCGGCGAGGGGTGGCATAACAACCATCACGCCTTCCCCGCCTCGGCGCGGCACGGACTGCTGCGCCGCCAGCTCGACGTCTCCTGGTGGGTGATCCGCGGGCTCGAGAAGCTCGGGCTCGTCTGGGACGTGCGGACGCCCGACTCGCCGCAGCTCGAGCGCCGCCGCCAGGTCCAGACGCAGACGTAGCGGCGTCAGACGAGCAGGCGAGCGCCGGGCCGAAGGAGCCCCAGCTCGACTCGTTCCAGCTCGCCCAGCAGCTCTCCGTCGACCTGGACCGCGGTCGGTCGCTCGCAGTGGACCGTCGCGCGCTCGAGATCGTGCAGCCGGGTGATGCCGTCGTCCTCGGGGTCCTTCCGGCGAAGCAGCGACGCGAGCTTGCCCGGCGCGGAGCGCGCCTCGACCGATCGGACGAGCACGAGGTCGAAGCCACCCTCGAACGACGCCTGCGGCGCGAGGTCGAGCGGCACCGGGCCGGCGTAGCTCCAGGGGCTGCCATTCGCGACGAACACCGTTGCCGCCTGCAGCTCGCCGTGCCCCGGCGCCTCGACGCGCAGCGTCGGCTCCGCGTAGTTGCCCGAGGAGAGCAGCCCGATCGCCTCGCGGACAAACCAGATGTCGCCGGGGCGCTTGGCATCGTCGGCGCCGTCGCCGCCTCTGCCGCGCTCGTCGATCTTCTTCACGATCTCGGCGTCGATCCCGATCCCGGCAGCGAATGTGAAGGCCCGCTCGCCGACCGTGCCGACGTTGATCGTGCGCACCGACCCTTCGTCGACGGCGTCGCAGAGCCGCGTGACCGCCTCGTCGAGCTTTCGCGGCAGGCCGAGCGCGCGGGGCAGCACGCTCGTTCCGCCGGCGGGCAGCACGCCGATCGGCAGCTCGGCGCCGATCCCGTTGACGACCTCGTTCGCCGTACCATCGCCGCCGAGCACGAACACGGCGTCGAAGTGTTGCTCGACTCCGAGCCGGGCGAGACGCGCAGCGTCGCCCCTGGCCTGGGTATGCATGGCGACGACCTCGAGCCGTTCCGCCGCCAGCACGAGTGCCGAGCCGACGGTCTCGGCGGTCACCTCGCTCGAGGCCGGGTTCCAGATGAGCAGCACCCGCTTCATTGGCGCACCGGAGTCGGCGCAGCGGGCTCGGCCGTCTCCGCTGCCCGGACGACCGTCTCCGCTGCGACACCGAAACGCAGGATCCGCCCGCCGAACGCGATCGCGCACACGGCGAACCAGCCCCAGCCGAGCGCTACGCCGCCAAGCACGTCCGAGAGCCAGTGGACGTCGAGCAGCACGCGGCTCGCCGCGACGGCGACCGCGATCCCGACCGCCAGCCCGGCGAGCACGGCGCGCGCGTGACGGCCGCGCCAGCGGCCGATCAGCAACGCTGCCGAGGCGTAGAACGCCGCCGAGGTCGCGGAGTGGCCGCTCGGGAACGACGGGCCGAGTGAGGCGGCGGCCGGGTTCAGCGTCGGCCGCACCCGGTCGACCAGTTGCTTGACGGTCGTCGTGAGCAGTTCCTCTCCACCGAGCACGGCGACGACGAACGCGACGACCCAGACGGTGCGCTCGCGAACCGTCTCGACCGCGGCGAGGACGACGCTGAGCGCGCTGACGACGTAGATGCTGCCGAGCTGAGTGAGGTCGTCGAGGATGCGCCTCGACCTCGGCGTCGCGTGATCCGCACCCCACGTGGCGACGCTGTTGTCGATGCGGATCAACTGGTGGTTCGAACGAGCGAGGTACGCGAGCACGCCGAGCAGCACGCCGCCGCCGATCACCAGCACGAGCGCGACTGTGAGAGCCAGGCCCGTCGCCGCAGCAGGATCGAGCCGCGCCGCGAGCAAGGCGCGAAGTCGCGGATGCCGCCCGATCGCCTCGCCCGCGGCGCGCGCAGGATCGAGCGGACCGGGAGCAGACCGCGCAGGCCGCGGAAAGCGCCAGGCGACCAGCGCCACCAGCGAGCCCGTGCTCAGCCCGAGTGCGAGAAGGAGGAGTATCGGCATGTCGTCGTTGTCACGCCGGTCACCAGGCGGTTACCGATCGTGGACTTCGGGCAATGGATAGCCGTGATCGCCGAACTGGAAACGCCGAGCAGCCGTGTTGATCGCACGCGCGCCGCGCGGGCGCCGGAGCGCAAGCCGTGGGGCATCCCGGTGCTCGAGTACCGCACCGGCGGCCCGGCCGAACGGCTCGCCGCCGCGATCGGCCCGCGCCGCCCCGCGATCGTCTTCGTGATCGTCATGCTCATCGGGCTCGCCGTCATCGCAGCGCTCTCGATCGGTCTCGGGCTGGTCGTGACCCGTGTCCTCGAGCCCGCGTGGGGCGTCGGCGCGGCCGACGAGCGCGTCAACGCCTGGCTCGCCCACCACCGGACGCCCGGCCGCACGCACGCGTCGCTGATCGGCTCGATCATGGCGGGCGGTGTGGTGCTGCCGATCGTCGCGGGCTCGGTCGCGCTGCTGTGCGTCGTGTTCAAGAAGTGGCGGATCGCTGCCTTTGCCGTCTTCGCCCTCGCCGTCGAGTCCGGGACCTACCGCTTGACGACACTCGCCGTGCACGCGCATCGTCCGCGTGTCGCCCGGCTCGAGCACCTCCCGGTGAACGCAAGCTATCCCTCCGGCCACACCGCGGCGGCGATCGCCGTGTACGGCGGGCTGGCGCTGTTGGTCAGCTCGCGCATTCCCATCCTTCCCGTGCGCGTCGTCGCCTGGTGCCTCGCGCTCGCAATGGTCGCCTTCGTGGCCACGTCGCGCCTGTACCGCGGGATGCACCACCCACTCGATGTCGGAGGCGGCATCGTGGTCGGGGTCGCGGCGCTGATCGTCGTGGTGCTTGCGTGCCGGACCGCCGCCGCCGCGGCCGAGGGGACCTGATGCCCGAACTCGACGCAACACGGGCGCTCGACTCCGCCGGCAACGGCTTCGTCCACTCGAACACGTTCGAGTGGCTCTCCCGTGCCGGCTTCGTCGCCCGCGGGCTGATCTACGCGATCATCGGCATCCTCGCCTTCAAGCTGGCGCTCGGCGACGGCGGCAAGCTGACGAACCAGCGCGGCGCTCTGAAGACGATCGCGCATCAGCCCTTCGGCAAGTTCCTGCTCGTGCTGGTCGCCGTCGGGCTCGGCGGCTATTCGCTCTGGCGCCTGGTTCGCGCAGCGATCGGCCATGGCCCGGAGGGCGCGGACAAGGGCGTCGAGCGCGTGGGTGCGCTCGGGAGCGGCATCGTCTACGGCGGCCTGTGCGTCCTCGCCGTCGAGGTGCTCGCCGGTTCAGGCGGGAGCACCACGAGCAACCCCAAGCACGCGACGGGGGGCGTCCTCGGCTGGCCCGGCGGACCCTGGATCGTCGGGATCGCAGGCGCGGTCATGCTCGGCGTCGCGCTCTACCAGGGTTACCGCGGCGTCTCACAATCCTTCCTCGACGATTCGAAGACGGGTGAGATGTCGCCGACCATCCGCACGTGGATCGGACGGCTGGGGACGCTCGGGCACCTCGCCCGGATGGTCGCGTTCGGTCTCGTCGGAGCCTTCCTGATCAAGGCAGCTGTCGACTACGAGCCGCGGGCGGCGGTCGGGCTCGACGGCGCGCTCGCCAAGATCGTGCACCGTCCGTACGGGCCGCTGGCGCTCGGCATCGTCAGCGCCGGGCTGATCGCGTTCTCGCTCTACTCGTTCGCCGACGCCCGGTACCGCAAGCTCTAACCGTCACGACAGGCGGTGCGTGAACAGCGGTTCGAGCGGCCCGCCGGGCTCGCCCTCGGGCAGCGCACGGGAGATCGTCACGCGTGCTTCGGCGCCGTCGAGCGTGAGCTCGCCGATCGAGTTGTCGAAGGTCCGCTCCGCGAGGTAACGCCACGACGCCGAGGGCCGCGGCACGCCGCAGGCGCGGGCCAGCGCCGAGAAGAGCCTGCCGACGCCCCGCGAGCCGGTCGCCTTCACGACCCGCCGCTGTTGCGGTGTCAGCGGGTTGCGGAACGGCGAGCAGACGATCTGGTACACGCGGCTCGGGCCCGCCTCGTGGCCGAGGTCGACCTCGGCCACGTACGTGGTGTGCACGTCGCCGCTCAGGATCGTGACCGTTGCAGGCGGCTCGCCGCCGAAGCCGTTCGAGAGGTCGCGCAGCAACTCGACGAGCTGCTCGAACGAGCGGTTGAAGGCAGCCCAGTGCTCGAGGTCGACGGCGCGTCGCAGCCGCTCGCCCAGTCGAGCGGCGAGCGACCCCCAGCGCCCGGCGCAGATCGCCTCACTCCAGGCCTCGAGGTGATGGATGCCGGGCGGTGCGAACGCGGGGAGCGTCGTGACGACGATCACGTGGTCGAAGGAGCCGTGGGCATGCTCTGTGATCCAGGCCCACTCCTCGGCGTCGACCATGTCCCGACGGCCGTCGCTCAGCACGCGCGCGGCACGGGAGTCGATCACCAGCAGCCGCGTCCGGCCGAAGTCGCGGAAGTACGCCCAGCGGCCGGCCGCCGACTCGCGGTCGCACATCCGCGCGAACGAGCGAAGCCGCGGCCCTGCGTCGTCGTCGCCCTGCACCAGGGCGAACATCTCCTCCTCCGCGAGCTCGGGCGGCGAGAGGTTCCCGAGGTGCTGGTACAGCCAGTAGGCCATGAACGCACCGGTCACGCGGTCGTCCCACCACGGCAGCGAGCGCATCTCGTCGACCCAGGACCACGAGATGTTCCAGTCGTCGGCGAGCTCGTGGTCGTCGAAGATCATCGTCGACGGCACCGTGGCGAGCAGCCAGCGGATGTCGGGGTCGGACCACGACTCGCGGTACAGGTGCGTGTACTCCTCGAAGTCGGCCACCTCCTCGCCCGGCGGCTCGCGGACATCCCTGCGCGAGCGGATGAACTCCGCCGTCTCGGGCGGGATCTCGTCGGCGTAGACCTGGTCGCCCATCAGCACGAGCCCGTCGGGCCAGTGCGCATAGCCCTGCTGCAGCCGCCGCGAGTAGGCGAAGAGCGCGTCGATCCCGAGCCCCTGCGGGTCGTCGGCCCGCGAGAGCGTGTAGGGCGGCTGCTCGGGCGCCCCGACCCGGCACGAGCCGAAGACGAGCTGGGCCTGACGCTCGCCGGCGCGGGTCCGGATCGCGGAGTGCGGGCGGCCGTCGGCGGGCGGCCAGGCGCGGCGGCCGTCGAGCCGCACCTCGTAGGGGATGGTCGAGCCGGGCTCGAGCTCTTCGAGCAGGACGAGGGCGTAGTGGTGCCCGAGCACGTGGAACGTGCTCGTCTGGCGGCCCAGGATCTCCACCGACGCAGGCGCGTCCGTCTCGACCCAGACGGTGGCCGTCGTGGAGCCGACGTAGCGGAGAAGCGGGCCGAGGACGAGTTGCGGTTCGATAGCCAGAATCTGTTCCCCGGAAGCGATGAGTTTTGCACGCGGGAACCGTCTGATGTCTCAGACCCGACCGTCGGGCGTGAGAAACTGCCTGGCGCTCAACTGCCCGGACCCGGAGGTGACTCGAACGTGCCGCAGACCCTGCTACTGATCGGAACCCGTAAGGGCGTGTTCCTGCTGGAGAGCGACGGCGGTCGTCGCGACTGGGCCCTCCGCGGGCCGTACTGCGAGGCCTGGCCCGTCTACCACGCCGTGCTCGAGCCCTCGTCGGGCGCGATCTACGCCGCAGCCGCGAGCGAATGGCACGGCTCTGCAGTGTGGCGCAGCCCCGATCTCGGTGAGACGTGGACGCTGTCGAGCGAGGGCCTCGCCTACGGCGACGGCGACGCTCGCAAGATGTCGAAGGTATCGACGCTGGCCGCTTCCGCCGATCGTCTGCTGGTCGGTGTCGAGGCGCCGGGGATCTTCGAGAGCCAGGACGACGGCGCGACGTGGTCGCAGCTCTCGACGCTCGCGGGCCAGCCTGGAAGCGAGGTCTGGGACGACCCGGCGAACCAGCCGCCGGGGCACCTCGGCCTCTCTGCGCTGATGCTCGACGACAGCGACAGCGCCCGCTTCTGGGCGATCGTGCAGGGCATCGGCGTGTTCGAGACAGCCGACGGGGGCGACTCGTGGACGCCGCGCAACCGCGGCCTTCGCGCCGAGTGGCCGCGCGAGCACGAGGAGGTCGGCTTCTGCGTGCACAAGCTCGTGCGCTCGGGGGCTGACCCGGATCGCATGTACCAGCAGAACCACTGCGGGATGCACCGCAGCGACGACGCGGGTCACACGTGGACCGAGATCACCGAAGGGCTGCCGAGCGACTTCGGGTTCGCGGCGGCCGCGCACCCGCACGACCGGGACACGTTCTACGTCGTCCCGCTCGATCCCGGCCACGGCCGCACGATGCCGGACGGCCGCGCGTCCGTTTGGCGCACCAACGACGCCGGCTCGAGCTGGCAGCGGCTCGAAAGCGGGCTGCCGCAGCACGGAGCGCACGTCGGCGTCCTGCGCGAGGCGATGGCGATCGACTCGTACGACACGCCCGGTCTCTACTTCGGCACGAGCACGGGACAGGTGTTCGCAAGCGCCGACGAGGGCGACACATGGAGCGAGATCGCGGGCTACCTGCCGCCGATCTCGTCCGTCGAGGTCGCGGTCCTGGACTGACGGCCATGGCGGACGTCCACCTGCCTGCGACGCTGACGCCGCTGTTCGCCGACCTGCCACGGCACGTGGAGGTCGACGCCGGCAGCGTCGGCGACGCGATTGCAGAGCTCGAGCAGCGGTGGCCCGGGCTGCGCGACCGCCTGTGCGAGCCGGGGCCTCGGATCCGGAGCCACATCCACTTCTACGTCGACCGCGAGCGCGCACTGCTCGACACGCCGCTCGAGCGCGCCTCGCGCGTCGAGGTGATCGCGGCGATCAGCGGCGGATGACATCCGAGGCCGTCCTGGTCGCGGTCGAGCAGGCGGCCCCCGTGTCGGATCGCCCGACGCGCACCGTGCGTGCGCTCTGCGAGCACCCGCTGCTCGACGCGACGTGGTCGCGCTACGACGCCGGCGAGCATGGCCCCGATCCGCACGTGCACCACGAGCACGTCGATGCGTTCTACGTCGTCGAGGGCGAGCTGCAGTTCCGCGTCGGCCCGGAGCTGGAAGTCGGTCCGGGCACCGGCGGGCACGTTCGTCGCCGTCCCGCCGAACACGGTGCACACGTTCGACAACGCGAGCGACGCGACGGCCCGCTGGCTGAACTCACGGGGCACGGTTCGTCGCCTACTGCGCGGCGGGACGGGACAGCGACCCGCGCCTCGGGCGGCCTCGGCACGGCCGGGGTGACGATCGCCACGGCCGGGCGGGACGGCGAGCTCGGCAGCGAGCCGCAGTTCGAGGCGATGGAACTGACCGTCGACGCCGACTTCGACGTGGCCCCCCACGCCCACGACGACCAGGTGAACGCGTTCTTCATGGTCGCAGGCGAGGTCGAGTTCGCGGTCGGCGACCGCTACGAGCGTGCCGGCCCTGGCACGTGGCTCACCGCCCCACCCGATGCCCAGCACGGCCTGCGCGGCGCAGGCCCGGCCGCTGCCCGAGTGCTGTTCGTGCGGGCGCCTGCCTCGTAGCCGACCCAGTTAGTGCCAAGTTGGCACAAGCGAGCCGGCTCCCGGGCGGCTCAGGCGGTCAGGTAGTACGCCGCGAAGGCCAGGCCGAGGATGACGAGCACGATCGGGAGCAGGAACAGGACGACGCCGAGCAGCACGATCAGCGGCGTCTCGGGGCTCTCGCCGGCGGTCTCGACCTCGATCAGGTGATGCGCCTCGGCCTCGACGCTCTGCACCGGGTGACGAAGCAGCCGCCGGTACCGGCTGCCTGCGTGGCGCATCGCTCCCCGACCGACGCTCATCAGCAGCGAATGCTAATCGAGCTTCAATGCGAGGGCAGCGCTTGTCGCGGCGGCCTCGGCGCGCTGTCGCCGCTCTCGGGGGACAACGACGGCAGCCACTCGAGCCAGCTCGGCAGGTACCAGTTCCACTCGCCGAGCAGCTTCATCGTCGCGGGCACGAGCACGGCGCGGATGACGGTCGCGTCGATCAGGACTGCGATCGCGAGCCCGAACCCCATCTGCTGCATCATGATCATGCTCAGCGTCGCGAACAGCCCGAAGACCGCGACCATGATGATCGCGGCACTCGTGACGGTGCCGGCGGTGCGCGTGATCGCGAGCCGGACCGCGTCCTCGGTCGACGCGCCGGCATCGTGCAGCTCCTTGACGCGGCTCAGGATGAAGACGTGGTAGTCCATCGAGAGCCCGAAGAGAATGACGAACAGGAACAGCGGCAGCCAGCTGACGATCGCGCCGTTCGTCTGGAAGCCGAGCGGCCCGGCCAGCCAGCCGTACTGGAACACGGCGACGAGGATGCCGTACGCCGCGCCGACCGAGAGCAGGTTGAGCGCCACGGCTGTGGCGGCGATCACGAGCGACCGGAACGTCACGAGCAGCAACATGAACGCGAGGCCCAGAACGAAGAGGAAGACGTAAGGCAGCCGCGCGCGCATCTGGTGGTTGAAGTCATAGGTGCCGGCTGTCACGCCGGTCACGGCCACCTCGACGCCGGGGAGGCCCGCAGCGATGGGTGGGATGACGGTGTCGCGCAGCGTCTGCAGCGCCGCGAGCGACACCGCGTTGTCGCCGTTGCCCGCGATCGCGAAGTCGATCCGCGCAACCGTCCGGTCAGGATTGACACTGACCGTGAACGGCGAGAACAGCTCGCCGGTCGCGAGCGCGCGCTGCCTGAACAGGTCGTACGCGTGCAGCATCTGGGGCGAGTCCACGTTGTCTGCCTTGACGACGACGACGGCAGGCGTCTGCGAGCCGGGGAAGGCGCGCTGGATCCGCGCGTACGTCCGAACGATCTTCAGATCGTGCGGTAGGTCGGTCAGGTTCGGCAGCTTCGTGTGCATTCCGGCAGCGGGCAGCGCGAGAACCAGCAGTGCGCCCCCGGAGAGGAGCACGGCGGTCAGCGGCCGCCGGAGGACGCCGCCGATGAAGCGGCCCCACGGCCCGTCGTCGCGCGCCCGGCCGCGGAACAGCGGGATCCGGCCCTTGTCGACGTTGTCTCCGAGCCGATGGAGAACGGCCGGAAGCACGGTCAGCGAGCCCACCATGGCCGCGAGCACGACGATCATCGTTCCGAGCCCGATCGTGTTGAAGAGCGAGTTGCCCGAGACGAACATTCCCGCCATCGCGATCAGCACGGTTGCGCCCGAGATCAGGACCGCCTGACCTGACGTGCGCGCCGCGTGCAACAGCGCGTCGTGCTGCGAGCGGCCGGCGGCGCGTTCCTCGCGCGCGCGGCGGAGGTAGAACAGCGAGTAGTCGATCCCGACGGCCATGCCGAGCATCAGGATGATCGCGCTCAGCGTCTGCTGGTCGGTCGGGACGATGTGGCTCGCCAGGCTGTTGAGCCCGGTCGCGGCGAGGACGGCCGAGAACGCGAGCAGCACCGGCAGACCGGCGGCGACGAGAGCGCCGAACGCGACGATCAGGATCCCGATCGTCAACGGCAGCGACGTCATCTCCGCCCGTTTCATGTCGTTCTCGAACCGCTGGCCGACGCGATAGTCGGCAGAGGCCTGGCCGAACTCCTCGATGATCGAGCTCGGGTTCGCGGCCTGGGACTCGTCGACGGCAGCAAGGATCGGCGCGATCCTGTCCTTCGCGTTCTCCGCCTTTCCCTTCACGTCGAACTGCACGAGCGCGGAGTGCCGGTCGCGCGAGACGAGCCCCGCCCGCGGATGATCGATCGGCGAGACGAGATGCGTCACGTTCGGCTGTTGCGACAGGGACAGGACGACGTTGCCGACCGCCGCGGCGAAGGCGGGCTGGTCGACCGTCGCGGTCTGCGACTGAACGAGCACGCTTTCCCGCGCAGGGAGGTTGAAGTGGCCCCGGTCGAGGATCTGCTCGGCCCGGCGCGACTCGCCGTTCGCGATCGCCCACGCCTTCATCTCACGTGCGCCGACGGCGCCTCCGACCACGATCGCGAAGACGGCGAACGCGATCCAGCCGAAAGCCGCTCGCTTCCAGTGCGCCGCACTCCAACGACCGGCGCGACCGGCGAGATTCACCGTACCCATCCTGCCCGCCTCCTTCCGCTCTCGAGCAGCGAAATCGACCGACCGGCCTGACGCTACGACGCCCGTCTCAGCCGCGAATCGCGCAGAACTACGGACTCGACTGCGCTGTTGCCGCAGATCTTCGCGCTTGCACGCCTAGAATCGAACCGGTGGCGACCGCCGAGACGATCGAGTTCCTGGCTCGGGAGCGGCCGGCAATCCTGGCCGCCGCGACCTCTGCCCTGACGCAGGCGCACACGCAGCACAACTGGCGTTCAACGCGCTCGAAGCGGCAGCCTGGTCGCGCGTCTTCGTGGGGGACGAGCCGACCCACTACGCCGAGACGCTCGGCCACGTGAGCACGATCCTCGGCGCCGGCAAGGACGCGCTCGCACGCCGCTACGTCTCGCTGGCGACCGACACACGGGCGCCGTCGCTCGACCTGCGCGCGCTGTTCACCGGCACCGGCTAGCGAGCGATCTCGGCGCGAAGCGCGTCCGCGACCTGCGGGACTGCCGCCGCGACCGCCGGCGACAGCGTCTCGCCGACGTCGAAGGTGCCTCCCTCGATCCCGTAGAGCACCGTCCGCGCCGGGAGACGGCCGAGCACGCGCGCGAGCTCGACCGTCTCGCCGAGCCCGACGTGGTGGGTCGAGGCGCGGAAGAGCGACGGCGGGAGCTCGCTCGACGCGGCGTCGAGCCGATGGACGGTGCCGGCGGCGGCTCCCGAGGAGACGGCGTCGACGAGCCAGAGCGCCTCCGCGCCGTCCCACGCATCGATCAGCGAGGTCGGCTCACCTTCATGCACCACGAGTGAGACGCCGGGCGGCAAGGTGCCCTCGAGCAGCCGCGCCACCTCCAACCCCGCCGCGTCGTCGCTGCGCCAGCGGTTTCCGACGCAGACGACTCTCAGCTGCGCTCGATGTCGAGCGTCAGGAAGTGGGTCGCGCACGAGATGCACGGGTCGTAGTTGCGGATCGTCTGCTCACAGAGGATCGTGAGCTCGTCGTCGGGCACGTCGAGCGAGCGCTCGACAACCCCGCGCAGGTCCTCCTCGATCGTTCGCTGGTTCTGCGAGGTCGGCGGCACGATCTTCGCATCGAGGATCGTGCCGTCGTCGGCGAGCTCGTAGCGGTGATACAGGATGCCGCGCGGCGCCTCCGTGCAGCCGGAGCCGACGCCCGCGCGCGGCTCGACGTCGACGGCGGGCGCGTCGGGCTCCTCGTATTCGGCGATCAGCCTGAGCGCCTCGTCGGCGGCGTACACCAGCTCGACCGAGCGCACGATGATGCTGCGGAACGGGTTGCGCTCGCTCGGTTCGAGGCCGACGTCGCGCGCCGCCTCGCGCGCGACGGGCGACAGCCGGTCGGCGGCGAGCGCAAAGCGCGCCAACGGCCCGCAGAGATACGAGCCGCGCGCGATCAGGCGCGAGTGGAGCGCGTTCGACCACTCGACGTGCTCCTCGACGAAGTGCTCGTCGTACTCCGCGACCGCGATGTCGAGGCCGCGGGTGGATGCGATGCGGCCGCGCTCGATCGGATACTCGCCCGGCTCGTCGAGCGCCACCAGCTCGTAGTCCTGCTCGTACTCCGGGAACGGGAAGCCTGCGGTCACGCGTACCGCCTCGAGTGCAATCTCTCGGGCGCGCTCGAGCTTCTCGACCAGCGGCCTGAGCTCGCTTTTGCGGGGCGCGCGGTACCAGCCGCCAACCTTCACGTTGATCGGATGCACCTCTCGCCCACCGACGACGGTCATCAGCTCGTTGCCGATCTTCTTCAGCTCCAGCGCGCTCGCGACGAGCTCGGGATGATCCTGGGCGAGGTGGATGGCGCTCTGGTAGCCGAGGAAGTCCGGGGCGTGGAGCATGAAGACGTGCAGCGCGTGGCTCTCGATCCACTCGCCGCAGTAGAGGAGGCGCCGCAACGCGCGCAGCTGGCCGCCGACCTCGACGCCGCAGGCCTGCTCCATCGCGAGCACCGAGCTCATCTGGTACGCGACGGGGCAGATACCGCAGATGCGGGCCGTGATGTCGGGCACCTCGGTGAACGCGCGACCGCGAAGGAAGGCCTCGAAGAAGCGGGGCGGCTCGTAGATGTTGAGCTTCACCTCCTCGACCTTCCCGTCGGCGATCCGCACGATCATCGCGCCCTCCCCCTCCACGCGGGCGAGCGCCTCGGTCTTGATCGTCATGGTGCGCCGCTTAGCCATCTGCAGCCCGCGCCTTGTCGAATGCCTCGACGTTGAAGGTCCGGAAGACATGGTCGACCTCACGGTCGGCGAGCCCGAGGAGGTGGAGCCGGCGCGTCAACGACACCGTGTTCGGCGTCTCCTTGGGTCCGAAGCACCCGTAGCAGCCGCGGTTGTACGAGGGACAGATCGCGCCGCAGCCGGCATGGGTCACCGGGCCGAGGCACGGCGTCCCGTGCGCAACCGAGACGCAGACGTTGCCGCGCCGCTTGCATTCCATGCAGACGCTCTCCGACGAGATGCTCGGACGCCGGCCGTGCAGGAACGCCGTGATCACCTCGACCAGCTGCGTCTTGTTGATCGGGCAGCCGTTCAGCTCGTAGTCGACCGGCACGTGCGCCGAGATGGCGGTCGACGTCCCGAGCGTCGAGATGTACTCGGGCGACGCGTAGACGATCGACACGAAGTCGTTGACGTCGGCGAAGTTGCGGAGCGCCTGGATGCCGCCCGTGGTCGCGCACGCGCCGATCGTCACCAGCTTGCGCGACGACCTGCGCACCTGCTGGATCCGCTTCGCGTCGTGCGGGGTCGTGACCGATCCCTCGACGAGCGAGATGTCGTAGGGGCCCTTGACCGTCGCGCGGCTCGCCTCGAGGAAGTAGGCGATCTCGACCTCGCCCGCCAACGCGAGCAGGTCGTCCTCGCAGTCGAGCAGCGACAGCTGACAGCCGTCGCACGAGGCGAACTTCCAGACGGCGAGCTTCGGCTTGCGGGCGACGGCGCTCACAGCTCCCGCACCGCCATCAGCTGCCTGAGCTCGTCGTAGCGGTAGATCGGCCCGTCGCGGCAGATCAGCGTCGGGCCGAGCTGGCAGTGGCCGCAGTGACCGACGCCGCATTGCATGTTCCGCTCCATCGAGCAGTAGATGCGTTCGGCCGGGACTCCGCGATCGAGCAGCGCCAGCGCCGAGAAATGCATCATGATCTCCGGCCCGCAGACGAAGGCGACAGCCGCGTCGGGGTCGAACTGCGCGCCTGCGACGAGCTTCGGGACGACGCCCACCTTGCCGCCCCAACCTGCGGCCGCTGCGTCGACGGTCACGTCGACCTGCACGTCGAACCGCCCGCGCAGGCGCTGCAACTCGGTGCGATAGAGGAGGTCGGCAGGCGTCCGGGCGCCGTAGAGGAGCGCCACCTCGCCGTACTCGCCGCGCCGGCCGAGGACGTGATAGATGGCGGTCCGCAGCGGTGCGAGGCCGATCCCGCCGGCTACGACGACCACGTCGCTCTCGATCGCGGCCTCGACGGGCCACGCGTTTCCGAACGGGCCGCGCACACCGAGTACCGCTCCCGGCCGCGCCTCGCAGATCGCCTGCGAGACCGCGCCCACGGCGCGCACCGTGTGGATGAGCTTGCCCTGCTCGTCGCCCGAGATCGAGATCGGCACCTCGCCGACCCCGAAGACGTAGAGCATCGTGAACTGCCCCGGTGCCGAGTCGCCCCACTCGCCCGAGACGGGCTCGAGCTCGAGCGTCCACGTGTCGCGAAGCTCGCGCCGCCGCCGCGTCACGCGGAACGGGACGGGGGTCATCGGTCCAGACACGGGACGGGATTCAGTCGCCGACGCCGTCGCCATACACGTCGAGGAGCCGCATCCTCGTCCATTGGAGTCGCTGGATCATCACCTGTGCGAAGCGGGACATCAGGTCGTAGCCGAGCTGCGGATCCTGCTCGCACTTGCCGCGGAGGCACGCACCGTCGAAGCCGGTGGCGCGGACGAGCGACGCAGCGCGCGCATCGAAGTGCCAGCGGTACGGCGGGAACAGCCACGACCAGCCGACGACCTCGCCGGCGTCGATCGTCTCGATCGTCACCGCGCCGCGCGCGGGGACGAACGTCTCGAGCGCGACGCTGCCGTGCCGGATGACGTAGAAGGTGTCGGCGGCGGCGCCGTCTCGAAACAGGAGCTCTCCCTGGCGGAAGCGCACGTTCGAGCCGCAGCCGGCGATCAGCTCGAGCTCCTCCTGGGTCAGGGCCTCGAAGAGGCGGACGTCGTGCAGGACGGATTCAATTGCTTCCATCAGCGGCTCCTTCGCTCGCACGGATGGCGGTGAGCTCCTCGGTCACGTCGATCCCCACCGGGCACCACGCGATGCAGCGCCCGCAGCCGACGCACCCCGAGCTGCCGAACTGGTCGTGCCACGTACCGAACTTGTGGGTCAGCCACTGTCGGTAGCGCGAGCTGCCGGAGGGCCGGATGCTGCCGCCGTGGATGTAGGAGTGATCGACCGAGAAGCACGACTCCCAGCTTCTCGTGCGCTCGGCGGTGTCACCCGTGAGGTCGGTGACATCCTCGACGCTCGTGCAGAAGCACGTCGGGCAGACCATCGTGCAGTTGCCGCACGTGAGGCAGCGCTCGGCGACGTCCTCCCAGCGTGCGTTCTCGAGGTTGCGCGCGAGCAGGTCGCGAATGTCGTGCGTGTCGAGCTGCCTGCCCATCTTCTGCGCGGCTCCCTCGACGGCTGCTCCTGCGGCGTCGAGATCGGCGGCTTCCGCCGGCCGGCCCGGCAGGTCGGCGAGTACCTCGGCGCCGCGTTCGCTGCCCACCTCGACGAGCAGCCGGTGCTCACCGTCGAGAATCTCGGTCAGCGCCAGGTCGTACCCGGCCTCGGCCTTCGGGCCGGTTCCCATCGAGACGCAGAAGCAGGTGGCCGCGGGCTCGAAGCAGTTGACGGCCACGACGAAGGCGTCCTGCCGGCGCGCGGCGTAGTCGCGGTCGGCGTGCTTCCCGCCGAGGAGCACCCGGTCCTGAATAGCGATCCCGTGTAGCTCGCACGCGCGCACGCCGATCATCGCGAGCGGGCGGTCTTCGAGCTGCTCCTCCTCGACCTCGAACCCGTCGGCGCCGCGGCGCGCACGCCAGAGGCGGATGCGCGCCGGAAGCAGGAACTGCTTCCACGAGTGCGGCCCCACCGCGTAGCCGAAGCGCGCGTTGTCGTCGCGACGCTCCAATCGGTACTGGCCGGCTTCCTGGTCGTCGGTCCAACCGATCGGAAGGTCGGCCGCCGACTCGAGATCCTCGTAGACGATCGCCCCGTCCCGCACGGTCGGCCCGACGACGCGGAAGCCCCGGCCGGAGAGCGCGCCAAGAAGACTCTCGAGAGCCTCGGGCTCGATGACGCTGGTGTCGTTCCGGAGCAGTGTCTCCACTCCTCACCACTTTCGCGACGGTGCGAGGAGCCTACATCCGGGCCTACCCGGATCTTGTTCGACCCGAGCGAGAGGGCGCCGCACCGGAAGAGCCTCGGGTGAACGAGGCGCGCACTGTCGTGCAGCGCGGAGAGCGCTGCCTCGCTCACGCTCATCTCTTCCGGCGCGGCGTGAGGAACAGCTTTTCGCGGCGTGCGTCGATCCGCATCCGCGCCGCGCCGGATCGCGCTCAGTAGTCGACCACGATGCGCCGCTAGCGCTGCGTGGTACGGGCGAAGCTGTAGTGCGCGACGACCGGCGAGCTCGCGAGCTCGACGCACTCGTACGCGGCCCGGCCGCGGTCCAGGCCGTCGAGCAGTCGCGTGCCCGCCCCGAGCAGGCGGGGCACGACGTGGACGTCGAACTCGTCGACGAGCCCGGCGCGGAGGTACTGCTGCGCGGTCGCGGCGCCTCCGCCGATCGCGACGTCCTGGCCGCCGGCGGCCTCGAAGGCGCGCTCGAGCGCGGCCTCCGGGCCGTCGGTGGCGAAGTGGAAGGTCGTGCCGCCGTCCATCTCGATCGGGTCGTGCGCGTGGTGTGTGAGCACGAAGACCGGCCCGTGGAAGGGCGGGTCGTCGCCCCACCAGCCCTTCCAGTCGCTGTCCCCCCACTCCCCGCGTACAGGCCCGAACATGTTGCGGCCCATGATCGTCGCGCCGATGTTCGTGTTCCAGCGCCCGGCGTACTCGGCATCGAGGCCGGCCTCGCCACCCTCCAGGCCGTGGCTCTCACGGAAGCTCTCGGTCGCGATCGCCCACTCGTGCAGGCCTTCCCCGCCCTCGCCGAGCGGGTTCTCGGGGCTCTGGTTCGGCCCGGCCGAGTAGCCGTCGAGCGACATCGACATCGTGAAGCGGAGCTTCGCCATCGCCGCTACCCGCTCGGAGCCTCGGCCGGCTGGGCCGACGGAGCCTGTGTCGCCACCGCGCCGCGTTCTGCCGGCGACTCGATCGTGATGTCCGGCAGCAGCCGCTCGAGCCAGCCGGGGATCGCCCACGACCGTTCACCGAGGACCGTCAGTAGCGCCGGCACGAGCGTCATCCGCATCAGCAGCGCGTCGGTGAGGATCGAGACGCCGAGCAGCAGCCCGAACTCCTTCGAGACACGGTCGGTGCTGAGCAGGAACGAGAAGAACACCGACGACATGATCAGCGCGGCGGCGACGATCACGCGCCCGACGGCGGCAACGCCGTCCTTGACGGCCGCGACCGTGTCGTCGCCGTGCACGCGCTCCTCGCGAATGCGGCTCATCAGGAAGACCTCGTAGTCCATCGAGAGCCCGAACAGGATCGCGAACGCGATCGGCGGGACGAAGCTCTCGATCGGGCCGGTGCGGTCGAGCCCGATGATCCCCATGCCGACGCCCTTCTGCACGACGAGCGTCAGCACGCCGAACCCGACCAACGCCGACAGCAGTGTCGTCAGCGCTGCCTTCAGGGCGACGACCGCCGACCGGAAGGCCATCACGAGCACGAAGAACGTGATGCCGATGATGTAGAGCAGGAACCAGGGCGAGTGCGAGAAGATGCGGTGCCCGATGTCGGTGAACGCCGCGTTCGAGCCCGAGACGTAGGCGTGAGCGCTCGAGCCGTCGAGCGTGCGCGGGATCACGGTGTGCCGGAGCGTCGAGACGAGGTCGTCGGTCTTCGAGTCCTGCGGCTTGAACTTGCCGTAGGTGTTGATGATCGAGACCGAGGCGTTCGCGACCTGCTTCTTGTTGTAGATCGGCTTGTCGACCTGCGCGATGCCTGGCACCGACTTGAGCGCCTGCTCGATCTTCGCTGCGGACGCCGTGATCTGACTGGAGGTCGACGACGACCGGGATCGGCTCGGTGAACCCGGGACCGAAGCCGCGCGACAGCAGGTCGTATGCCTTGCGGGTCGTCTGGTCCTTCGGCGCGGTACCGGCGTCGGCGAGACCGAGCCGCACGGCGAGCACCGGCGAGGCGAGGAGCAGCAGCACGACCAGCACCACCGGCAGCACGATCCTCGCGTGGTTCGATACGAAGCGGCCCCAGGAGGCGACCGGCGTGCGGGCCTGCCCCTCGCGTGACTCGTCGACGCCGCGCATGCCGAGGCGGCCGCGGTCGATCTTCGTCCCGAGCAGGGCCAGTACGGCCGGCAGCAGCGACGTGGCGAGCAGCACGGCGGTCAGCACGCCGAGTGCGCTGCCGATCCCGAGCTTGGTGATGAAGTCGAGGCCGATCAGCGCGAGCCCGGTGATCGAGATCGCCACCGTGAGCCCGGCGAAGATCACCGCGCGCCCTGCCGTCGCCCCGGCGGCGGCAGCCGCCTCCTGCGGTGGCAGCCCGTCGTGCAGGAACTGACGGAAGCGGGTGACGATGAAGAGCGTGTAGTCGACCCCGACCCCGATGCCGATCATCGGCACCAGGATCTCGGTGACGGTGTTGAAGTGCGTCAGCCGCGCTGCCAGGAAGAGGATCAGGAACGCGCCGAGCACCGCCGTGATCGCGAACAGCAGCGGGATCACCGTCGGTACGAGCGCGCGGAACAGGACGAGCAGGACGATGAACGCCGCGACGAGGCCGATGATGTCGCTCAGCCCCTGGGTCGGCGGCGCGCTCTCGGCCTCGCCGGTGAACTCCGTCTCGAGGCCGGCCGGCTGGGCGATCGCGCGCAGCTGATCCTCGGCCGAGACGACGCCGGACCGCGGCAGCTCGAAGCCGGTCTGGTCGTACTGCACGTCGAAGTAGGCGACCTTGCCGCCGGCGCCCAGCTGACTCGAGCCGGACGCGAGCGGGTTCGTGATCGCGACAGCGTCGGTGGGATCGTCGTTCAGCTTGTGCTGCGACGCTGCACCGGCGGCGAGCATCCGGCGGACCACAGCGGCATGCGCGGGAGAGTCGAGCCGCTTGCCGTCCGTGGAGGCGACGACGACTCTCAGTGCGGCGCCCTTCTGGCCGCCGAACTTCGCGGTGATCAGGTCGGTCGCCTTCTGCGTGTCCGAGCCCGGGATCTTGAAGTCGTTGATCAGCTTGCCGTGGAAGGCCGCGTTGAGCCCGATCAGGACGACGAAGATCGAGATCCACGTGAACACCACGCGCCAGGGATGGCGGGCGCAGTGCCCGGCCCAGCGGGCCAGGGCGCCGGTATGGGCGATCCGCTCTTCTTCAGCGAGCAGCCGCTGATCGACGTGGTGTTTGCCGGGCTCCGTCACGTTCCACCTCCTGTCGCTTGCATTCGTAAGAGCCTAGACGCCGCCGCACACCTGAACTCACCGTTGGTCACCGCTTCGTTACCGCTTGACCTCCAGGGTGAGCAGCGCGGCGTCCCCGAGCCTCGACGTCTCGACGATGCTCAGCGAGGTCGTGTCGTGACCGTCGGCAAAGAGCCGCTTGCCCGAGCCGAGCACCACGGGGTAGACGATCAGGTGCAGCTCGTCGACGAGGTCGTGCGCGAGCAGACCGTTCACCAGCTGCGCACTGCCCGCGACCAGGATGTCGCCGGTGAACTGTTCCTTCAGCCGTCCAACCTCGGCGACGAGGTCGCTGCCCACGACGGTCGAGTTGTTCCAGCTCGGGCTCTCGAGCGTCGACGAGACGACGAACTTGGGCATCTCGTTCATCTTGGCCCCGAAGTCGCCCGCACCCTCCATCTTCGGCCATGCCTTGGCAAAGCCCTCGTACGTCACGCGCCCGAGCAGCTGCGCGTCGCTCGCCATCAGCTCGTCGAGCTTGTACTTGCCGCCCTCGTCGCCCGTGTCGAACCGGAATGCCCAGCCGCCGTGCGCGAACGACTCGGCGCCACCCGGGTCCTCGATCACGCCGTCGAGCGTGATGAACTCGGTGACCACGACCTTTCCCATCGCCTGCCTCCCTCGTCGATCGTTTGACGTACTGGAGCTAAAGACGCCTTGGGGTGCGCAGACTCATCGCTCAGTAATTCGCCGATGGTGATCGGCGGGCCTACCGATGCTTCTGCGCCAGCTCGCAGAGACGATGCAAGCACGGTGGCCCGCGTTGGCCTCGTCTTCGGAGCAGCATTGCTGACGGCGTTCGCGACGGGCCTCGGCGCGGTCCCGCTGACAGTCGCACGCGAACAGATCCGACGCTGGCTCGGGCCGGCGAACGGCGTTGCCTCCGGCGTGATGCTCGGGGCGAGCGCGAGCCTCTTGATCGAGGGGGTTTCGCGCAACGGCGCCCGCACGATCGCCGGAGTGGTCGTGGGAGCCGCGTTCGTGTACGTCGCCTACCGCGTCGTCGGCGAGCGGGACATGCTCGAGCTTGGAGCACTGCGAGGCGCCGACGCTCGCAAGGCGTTGCTGATCGTCGGCGTCATGACCGCGCACTCGGCCGCGGAGGGAATCGGCGTCGGCGCGTCGTTCGGTGACGGCGGCGCGTTCGGCGCGCTGATCGCTCTCGCGATCGCGATCCAGAACATCCCCGAGGGCCTCGCGATCAGCCTCGTGCTCGTCCCGCGCGGGACGCGCGTACGCACGGCGGCGGCCTGGAGCGTGTTCTCGAGCCTCCCTCAGCCGCTGCTCGCCGTGCCGGCATTCCTGTTCGTGGAGCAGTTCCGCGCCGTGCTGCCGGTCGGCCTCGGGTTTGCTGCCGGCGCGATGATCTGGATGGTCGGACGGGAGATCCTCCCGGACGCCGTCACGCAGGGGCCTCGTCGTGCGGTGGTCGCGACCACCGTCGTCTCGTTCGCCCTGATGCTCGCGCTCCAGCTGCTACTCGCGTCGTGACGGGCGAGCCTCGTCGAGCGCTCTGACGAGGGCAGCGACCCGGCGTGCGAGCTCGTCCCGGATCGGCCGCACCTGCTCGAGCGGCAGGTTCTTCGGGTCCGGCAGCTCCCAG
The DNA here is from genome assembly GCA_963819535.1 of uncultured Actinomycetes bacterium. GTDB lineage: Bacteria > Actinomycetota > Thermoleophilia > Gaiellales > Gaiellaceae > PALSA-600. The sequence goes on from CAWFWL010000002.1 coordinate 312,887, forward strand.
CTGATGCGGCGCACGCCGGGCGTGACCGGACAGACCTCCTCGCTGCACGTCGAGACCGCGAGGTCCGCCCACGCGAGCGCCGTGGCGTCGAGCGGCCGGGGGACGTGGTCGCGGGCGTCGATCCCTAGCTCGGCGAGCGCCTCCACGACCTGAGGATGGGCCGCAAGGCCCGGCTCGGAGCCGGCCGAGCGCGCGGCGTGGCGGTCGCCGGCCAGCTGACGGAACAACCGCTCGGCCATCAGCGAGCGCCCCGAGTTGGCGACGCAGACGAAGAGGACGTTGGTCACGCCTTGACGGCTCTGACGATCGCGCCGTGCATGCCGTCGGCGACCTCGTGTGTGAACTCGACCGAGATCCGCTCGAAGCCGGCCGCCGCGAGACCGGCCTCGTACTCCGATTTCGAGAGCGCACCGGCGATGCAGCCGACGAAGCTGCCGCGCTCGGCGCGTTCCGCCGGCTCGAGCCGGTCCTCCGCGACGACGTCGCTGATCCCGAGGCGCCCGCCCGGTGCGAGCACGCGCGCCATCTCGAGCAGAACAGCGGGCTTGTCGGTCGACAGGTTGATCACGCAGTTCGAGATCACGACGTCGACCGAGCCGGCCGGGAGCGGGATCTCCTCGATCACGCCCTTGAGGAAGTGCGCGTTGGTGACTCCGGCCGCGCGCGTATTCTGACGCGCCAGCGCGAGCATCTCGTCCGTCATGTCGAGCCCGTAAGCCGTCCCGCTCTCGCCGACGCGCCGCGCGGAGAGAATCACGTCGATCCCGCCGCCCGATCCCAGGTCGAGGACGGTCTCACCCTCGTGCAGATCCGCGACGGCGGTCGGGTTGCCGCAGCCGAGCGAGGCGCGCATCGCTGCCTCCGGCAGCGAGCGGATCTGCTCCGCCCCGTAGAGCCGGTCGTCGCAGCAGTTTCCGTCACCGCCGCCACAACCACAGCCCGACCCCTCGGTGACCGCACGAGCGGACTCGGCGTAGCGCCGGCGGACCTCCTCGCGCAACTCGTTGGCTGTCGTGGACATCAGCAACACGCTCCTTTCAGGTCTGCGACCGCCGCCAGCGTTCCCACGGCGTCGCGCTTCAGTGAGAAGTACGCCCATTTGCCGCGCTGCTCGCGCGCGACGAGGCCGGCGTCGGTGAGCTTCTTCATGTGATGCGACACCGTCGGCTGCGACAGGGCGAGCGGCTCGATCAGGTCGCAGATGCAGACCGGCTCGGGGCTCGTCGCGAGCGCGTTCACGATCCGCACCCGCGCCGGATCGCCGAGCGCCTTGAACAGCTCCGCGGTCGCCTCCGCCTCGTCGTCGGTGAGGAGCGGCGCGGCGAGCCGCGCGCAACAGGCGACGGGCGTGAGCGGCATCGACATGCGCTCATCATATCGACAAACTTCGATATGTTCAAATCCGTAGTCGCCCGCGGCCCGGTCCGCGGCAGCCCCGACGCCGGGGTCGGCCGGCAACGCAAGAGTTCGAGCAGGACAATGAGCCTCACCGCGACCGCGCACTCGGTTCCGGGCAGCCTCCGCCAGGAGGTGCTGATCGACGGACGCCACCGCCTGTTTACCGACGAGCCGGAACGGCTCGGCGGCGACGACAGCGGCCCGGCGCCGCACGAGCTGTTCCCGGCCGCACTCGCAGCATGCATCTCGACGACGCTCCTGATGTACGCGCGCACGAAGGATTGGGACCTCGGCGAGGTCACCGTCGACGTCGACTACGACCACACAGCTACGCCGAGACGCTTCGAGATCGCGATCGCACTCGCCGCCGACCTGACAGACGGACAGCTCGAACGGCTGGAGAAGGTCGCCAACGCCTGTCCCCTCCGGCGCTCGATCGAGGCCGGAATCGAGTTCGCCGAGACGATCCAGCGTCGTTCTCCCGCCCTCGCGAAGCCGTGACACGGCGACAGATCGTCATCCTGGGCGGCGGGACCGGGGGCACGATGGTCGCCAACCGGTTGCGCCGCCGTTTCGACCCGGCGGAGGCCGAGATCCACGTCGTCGACCGGGACGACAGGCACATCTACCAGCCCGGGCTGCTGTTCGTGCCCTTCGGCCTGGCGCGGCTCGAAGATCTGACGCGGCCGCGCGCACGCCAGCTCCGCACCGGCATCACGTTCCACGAACACGAGATCTCGGAGGTGCACGTCGACCGCAACGAGGTGCTGCTCGACGACGGCACCGTCCTTCCGTACGACGTGCTCGTCGTCGCGAGCGGGGCACGGATTCAGCCGGACGAGACCGAGGGCATGACGGCGGACGGGTGGAACGAGCGCGTCTTCACGTTCTACGACCCTCAGGGAGCGGCGGCCCTGGCCCGTGCGCTCGAGGATTTCGACGGCGGCCGCCTCGTCGTCAACCCCGTGGACATGCCGATCAAGTGCCCGGTCGCGCCGCTCGAGTTCGCCTTTCTCGCCGACTGGTTCTTCCGCGAACGGGGCATCCGCAACCGCACCGAGCTCGTCTACGCGACGCCGCTCGACGCTGCGTTCACCAAGCCGATTTGCTCGGAGCACCTGGCGGGACTACTTGCCGAGAAGGAGATCGAGCTGATCGGCGACTTCAACTGCGGCGAGGTCGACGGCGTGGGCGGGAAGGTCGTCTCCTACGACGGCCGCGAGCTCGCTTTCGACCTCCTCGTCACGATCCCGGTGCACGGCGGAGCCGCGTACATCGAACGCTCGCCCGACCTCGGCGACGCGCTCGGGTTCGTGCCGACGAACAAGGCAACGTTGCAGACGCCGGCGGCTTCGAACGTCTTCGCCCTCGGCGACGCAACCGACCTTCCCACGTCGAAAGCCGGGTCGGTGACGCACTTCGAAGCCGAGGTGCTGACCGAGAACGTCGTGCAGTACCTCGCCGGCGAGGAGCTCGCAGCAACCTACGACGGACATGCGAACTGCTTCATCGAGACCGGCTTCAAGAAGGCGCTCCTGATCGATTTCAACTACGACACCGAGCCGCTGCCCGGTCACTTCCCGACCGCCGTCGGGCTGCCGCTGCTGCGCGAGTCCCGGCTCAACCACCTCGGGAAGCTGCTGTTCCAGTGGATCTACTGGCACGCCCTCCTGCCCGGCAGGGAGCTTCCCGGCATCGGTCCCGCAATGCCGACAGCCGGCAAGCGGGGGCTACTCACGCTTACCTGACCGGAAGGAGACCCACATGACCACGACCCTGATCGCCGACGCGCCTGTCGACGTCGACGCTGAAGGCTTCCTCACCGATCCAGAGCAGTGGAACGAGCGAATCGCGACGGCGATCGCGGCGGAGAACGGCATCGCGGCACTGACCGACCGTCACTGGCTCGTCGTGACGTTCATGCGCGAGCGATTCCTCGCCACCGGAACCGCCCCGTCGATCCGCGCGCTCGGCAAGGAATCCGGCGTCCCGGTCAAGGAGCTGTACCGGCTCTTCCCCAAGGGGCCGGCAAAGCTCGCCGCCAAGATCGGCGGCATCCCGAAGCCCACGGGCTGCATCTAGGAGGAGCGGACGATGACGGAGCTACTCGAACAGAGGACAGAAACGACGCCGACCGCGCCCGAGACGATCGAGAAGGTCTCGATCGTGATCTCCAAGGGCTCCCTGGAAGGCATCTATCCCGGGCTGATCATGGCCAACGGGGCGAGGATGGAGGGCATCGAGGCCGACCTCTTCTTCACGTTCTTCGGCCTCGACGCGATCCGCAAGGACCGCTTCACCAAGATCAAGGTCGCAACCGTCGGCAATCCCGGCATGCACCTCCCCACGTGGCTGGGCGCGCTGCCCGGCTTCTCCGCGGTCGCGACGATGATGATGACGCGGCAGATGGAGAAGATCGACATCCCGCCGATCCCCGAGTTCATCGAGCTCGTGGCGGACTCGGGCGTCAGCCTCTACGCGTGCAAGGCGACCGTCGACATGTTCGGGCTGACGATGGCCGACTTCGTCCCGCAGGTCGACGGCATCATCAGCGTCGGTGAGTTCTACGACAAGGCAGCAGCCGGCCAGATCATCTTCACGTAGGCGACCTGAAAGCCCGTAGCGGGCTGCGCAGTTCCCGCAAGGCCGGATCCGGCTGCTCGCGGATGCCGGCGGGCACGATCGGGGCGACGCTAGGGGTGTGACGGCAACCCTGCAGCCCCGACGCGCCGCGACAACCCGCCCGCAGCCTCGGAGCGCCCCGCCCGAGCGCGACCGGCGCAAGCTGCAGCGCGTCGACGAGCTCGACGGCTTGAGCACGCAGTGGCGCCGCGCGCTCGATGCGGCGCAGACCGCCCTGCAGGCAGCACCGGCGGTCCTGCAGAGCGAGCCGCTGCGCGGTCGCACCACGCTGCTCAAGGCCGAGCGCACCGAGACGGCGCACCTCCTCGAAGGACTGGCCCACGACTTCCAGGTGAAGGCGTGGCTCTCGGACCTCGAGATCCCGTCCTGGAACATGTTCCGGCTGCTCGGGTTGCCGGAGCACGTCGAAGCCTGCGTGTTCGACCTCGAGGACGTCCTCACCGGCAGCCCGGCGCTGCACGTCGCCGCCTGGAGCGAGACGTTCAACGCCCTCGCCTCGGAACGAGGGAGCCGCGAAGCCGAGCGCTTCGCCCCGTTCGACCCGCGGCGCGACTATTTCGAGCACCTGCGCGCCCGGCCGCGCCTCGACGGCGTCCGGGCGTTCCTTGCGAGTCGCGGGATCAAGCTCCCCGAGGGCAGCTCCGACGACCCACCAGGCTGCACGACCGTGCACGCGCTGGCGAATCTGAAGCAGCAGGCGCTGGTCAGACGGCTCCACACAGGCGGACTGAGCGCCTTCGCGGGCTCGCGTCGCTACCTCCAGCTGGTGCGCCGTGCCGGGCTTCGCTGCGCCGCGGTCTCCGCGAGTGCGAACACCCAGACGATCCTCGAGCAGACCGAGCTCGCCGGACTGGTCAACGCCACCGTCGACGGCACCGTGATGCTCACCCAGGGGCTCCGGAGCAGCCCCGCGCCGGACGTGCCGCTGGCCGCCTGCTGGCAGCTCGACGTGCGGCCGGACCTGACCGCCGTGTTCGCGTCGACCGCGGACGGCGTCGCGGCCGGGCGGGCGGCGGGGCTGGCGCTCGTCGTCGGCATCGGCGAGCCCGCTGTCCAGCAGAGCATGCGTGAGCACGGGGCCGATCTCGTCGCCGCCAGCCTCCGCGAGGTGCTCGATCGCCGCCTCGCCGCCGCGCGCTGAACCCTGCCGGGCGATCGGTAATCAGCCGTACGCGCAGCGCCAAGATGCACGGATGCTGGAAACCAGCGGGCCGACGACTATCACCTCTACAGAACGCATTTTCGCATCGGAGGTCCACCGTGAAGGTCAGAGACGTGATGGTTCGTGAGGTCGTGACGGTGCCACCGTCGGCGACCCTCAAGGATGCTGCCGGGCTGCTCGTGCAGCACGGCATCTCGGGACTCCCCGTCGTGGAGGGGGAGCGGCTCGTCGGCGTGCTCTCCGAGCGCGACCTGCTCTTCCAGGAGCGCCACCGCCCCGAGGCGCGCCGCTGGCTCGCGTGGCTCACCGATCCCGTCGCGCCCAGCGACAGGCCCAAGCTCGAGGCGCATGTCGTCGGCGAGGCGATGAGCTCGCCGCCGGTGACGATCGTCCCTGGCGCCCCGGTCGGGGCTGCCGCGAAGCAGATGCTCGACGCCGGCATCAGCCGGCTGCCGGTGATCGAGGACGACAAGCTCGTCGGCATCGTCACCCGGGCCGATCTCGTCCGTGCCTTCGTCCGGACGGACGAGGAGCTGGCTCGCGAGATCCACAACGACATCGTCGTCAGGACCCTGTGGCTCGACGAGCGCACGATCCACGTCGAGGTCAACGACGGAGACGTGATGTTGACGGGCGAGCTCGACGGGACGATCGACGAGGAACTGCTCGTCAGACTCGTCAGCCGCGTACCTGGCGTGACGAGCGTCCGCACTCGGATCGCAGTCGCGTGACAGAACCAGACGCACGGAAGGAGGTACGGGACATGGAGACCGTGATCGCCAGGCCGCTCACGAAGACCAGAGTCGACGACGTCATGACGACGGGGGTGATCAGCTGCACGCCTGACACACCGCTCCGGCGCATCGCCTCGATCATGGCCGACCGCCACGTGCACTCCGTGTACGTGTTCGACTACGGCGAGGAGGACGACGAGACGACCGAGCTCTGGGGCCTCGTCTCCGACCTCGACCTGGTCGCTGCAGGCCGCAAGGACATCGACCAGCGGACGGCACGCGATTCGGCCGTGACGCCGCTCGTCCACGTCCGGAGCGACGACTCGCTCGATCGCGCGGCGCAGCTGATGGCCGAGTACAACGTGTCGCACCTCGCAGTCGTCGACCCGGTGACGCAGCGCCCCTGCGGCGTCCTCTCGACACTCGACGTCGCGCGCGTGCTCGCCGGCTGAGGCGGACGCACAGACAGTTCGAGCGCCGGCCCCGAGAGATCGGGGCCGGCGCTCGTTTGCCTGCGCTTGCGCGGCTCGGTCAGACGGTCGCCGCGACCGGCACGAGCACACGCTGGGCCAGCTCGACCAGACGGGTCGAGTAGCTCCACTCGTTGTCGTACCAGGCCACGACCTTGACCTGGGTGCCGCCGTTGACGGCGGTGAGCCCCGAGTCGAAGACCGACGAGAACCGCGACTTGATCACGTCGCTCGAGACGAGCGGCTCGTCGCTGTAGTGCAGGATCCCGGCGAGCTCGGCCGAGTCGGCCCGCTCCTCGAAGACGGCGTTGACCTCGGCCACGGTGGTGGGCCGCTCGACCTCGACCGTCAGATCGACGAGCGAGCCGGTCAGCACCGGGACGCGGGTAGCGAAACCGTGCAGCTTTCCCTCGAGCTCGGGGATGACGAGGCCGATTGCCTTCGCCGCGCCGGTCGAGGTGGGCACGATGTTGGCCGCCGCGGCACGTGCGCGCCGGAGGTCCTTGTGCGGCAGGTCGACGAGCTGCTGGTCGCCCGTGTAGGCGTGGATCGTCGTCATCGTGCCGTACTTGATCCCGAACGCCTCGTGCAGCACCTTGGCGACCGGGGCGAGGCAGTTGGTCGTGCAGGACGCGTTCGAGATGACCTCGTGCACGTCCGGGTCGTATGTGTCGTCGTTGACACCGAGCACGATCGTCGCGTCGACGCCCTTGCCGGGGGCCGAGATGATCACCTTCTTCGCGCCCGCGTCGAGGTGCTTCGCCGCATCGTCGCGGCTCCGGAAACGGCCGGTGCACTCGAGCACGACGTCGACATCGAGGAGCTCCCAGGGGAGGCTCGCAGGGTCGGCTTCGCTGAAGACCGGAATCACGCCTGCCGTCGACGACCAGCGTCGATCCGTCGACGTCGACGCGGCCGGGGAACGGCCCGTAGACGCTGTCGTGGCGGAGCAGGTGCGCCAGGGTCGCCGCGTCGGCGAGATCGTTGATCGCCACCCACTCGAGATCGAGCCTGCTCTCGAGGGCCGATCGGAACGCGCACCTCCCGACGCGGCCGAAGCCGTTGATAGCCAGCCGGACGGACATCGTTGCTCCCTTCAGTCGGATTGGTCGCCGGCCTGGTTCACCCGCCTGCTGGGGCGTACGCTGCGGTCTCGTCGTGCGCCAGTACTGCCTGCGCGGCGGCGAGCCGCGCGACGGGCACGCGGAACGGCGAGCAGGAGACGTAGTCGAGGCCGAGCTCGTCACAGAAGGCGATCGACTTCGGGTCGCCGCCGTGCTCACCGCAGATCCCGAGCCGGATCGCGGGATTCGCCGCGCGGCCGCGCTCGACGGCGATCCGGATCAGTTCCCCGACACCGGTCTGGTCGAGCGTCGAGAACGGATCCTCGGCGAGGATGCCGTGCTCGAGGTAGTGGGTGAGGAAGCGACCCTGTGCGTCGTCGCGGGAGAACCCGAGCGCCGTCTGGGTGAGGTCGTTCGTGCCGAAGGAGAAGAAGTCGGCATGACGGGCGAGGTCGCCGGCGCGCAGTGCGGCGCGTGGCAGCTCGATCATCGTGCCGCAGCGGTACTCGATCGCTCCTTCTTCGTCGACGACCCGCTGCGTCAGCTCGACGAGGCGCACGAGCTCCTCGTCGTAGGCGACGAGCGGATGCATGATCTCGACCGCGGTGCGACAGCCCGTGCGCTCCTTGACGGCCGGCCTGCGCGAACGATCGCCCGGATCTGCATCTCGTAGATCTCCGGCCACTTCGAGGCCGAGGCGGCAGCCGCGGGTCCCGAGCATCGGGTTCGCCTCGCGCAGTGGAGCACGCGAGCGCGAGTCGGCTCGTCGGTGACCTCCTCGAGCGGCGGCAGGAACTCGTGCAGCGGCGGGTCGAGAAGGCGGATCGTCACGGGTAGGCCCGCCATCGCCTCGAAGATCCCCTCGAAGTCCGACTGCTGCATCGGCAGGAGCCGGGCGAGCGCCGCGGCGCGCTTCTCGTCGTCCGAGGCGAGGATCATCTCGCGGACGATCGGCAGGCGGTCCTCGGCCATGAACATGTGCTCGGTCCGACAGAGGCCGATGCCCTCGGCGCCGTTCGCGCGGGCGCGGAGCGCGTCCTCGGGCGTGTCGGCGTTCGCGTGCACCCGCGAGCACCCGGAACTCGTCGGCCCAGCGAGCAGCTGGTCGAGATCGGCGTTCGGCCCGGGTTGGACGAGCGGCACCGGGCCGAGCATCACGTCGCCGGCGGTGCCGTCGATCGGTGATCAGGTCGCCTTCGCGAAGGGATCGACCGTCCGATACGGTCGCGGTGCGCGTCTCGAGGTCGATCTCGAGCGCTGCGCAGCCGGCGACGCACGGCTTGCCGAGTCCCCGTGCGACGACGGCAGCGTGCGAGGTCATGCCCCCGCGTGCGGTCAGGACGCCGTTCGAGGTGATCAGGCCATGGATGTCGTCGGGCGTGGTCTCCGGCCGGACGAGGATGACGTCCTCGCCGTCCTTCGCGGCCGCTCGGCCGCCAGGTCGGCGTCGAAGATCGCGGCGCCGCACGCGGCTCCCGGCGAGGCTGCGAGCCCGGTCGCGACGACGGTGAGCCGGCCTCGGGGTCGATGGTCGGATGGAGGAGCTGGTCGAGCGACGCAGCCTCGATGCGCCGCACAGCGGCGCGGCGGTCGATCAGACCTTCCTCGACGAACGCGACGGCGCTCGCGAGCGCGGCCGCGGCCGTGCGCTTCGCGCCGCGCGTCTGCAGGAGGTACAGGCGCTCGTGCTCGATCGTGAACTCGACGTCCTGCATGTCGCGGTAGTGCCGTTCGAGCTCCGACGACGGCCCGATCGAGCTCGCGTACGCGATCGGGGAACGACTCGCGCATGCGCTGCGATCTGCATCGGCGTGCGCGTGCCGGCGACGACGTCTTCGCCCTGCGCGTCGAGCAGGAACTCGCCGTAGAGGCCGGGCACCCCGGTCGCGGGGCTGCGGCTGAAGCAGACACCGGTGGCGGAGCGGTCGTCGAGGTTTCCGAAGACCATCTCCATCACGTTGACGGCGGTGCCGAGCAGGTCGGAGATGCCGTACTCGTGCCGGTAGACCTGGGCGCGCGGGGCGTTCCAGGACTCGAAGACGGCCCGGATCGCACCGGTGAGCTGGGTCTTCGGGTCGGCCGGGAACGCGCGTCCCCGTGTGCTCCAGGTACATATCCTCGAACTGCTTCGCGAGCTGCCGGAAGTCGGCGGCGGTAAGCTCGAGATCGAGCTTCGACTCCGCGCTCGGCCTTCAGCTTCGTGATCACGCATTCGAAGGCGCCGGCGTCGATGCCCATGACGACCTCGCCGTACATCTGGATCAGCCGGCGGTAGGCGTCGTAGACGAAGTGACCGTTCCCGGTCCGCTCGGCGACGGCGTCCGCGAGGTCGCTGTTCAGCCCGAGATTGAGGATCGTTTCCATCATCCCGGGCATCGAGATCGGGCCGCCCGGAGCGCACGGAGAGCAGCAGCGGGCTGGCGGCGTCGCCGAGGCGCTTCCCGCTGCGCTCCTCGAGGTGCGCAAGGTGGCGAGCGACCTCGTCGGCGAGGCCGGCGGGCTCGCGCCCGGTTTCCATCGTCGCGCGACACGCGGCGGTCGTGATCGTGAACCCGACGGGGGACAGGAAGTCCGAGCTGGGTCATCTCGGCGAGGCCGAGGCCCTTACCTCCGAGGAGCGCGCGCCCCTCGGCGCAGTGCTCGTCGAAGTCGTAGACGAATCCGTCTACCTCGCCGCGCTCGCCGGAAACCGGCAGCGGGCGGCCTGGGAAGCGATAGAGAGTAGCCATACCCACAGGTTGGTTCGACCAGGCCCTCTGCCCATCCGGGTTCACCCTGATTCGAGGTCAGCGAAACCCGGGAGCCTGGCGGTGTCAGTGGTTGTCCGCAAGCCCAATCCGTGTCCTGGCCGACGCGCGCGCACGCGCGCGGGAGGAAGCTCGGGTCGACGAAGGGAGGAATCATGTACACCACGCTTCTCTGGGCCACCGACGGTTCGCCCGAAGCGGACCTCGCCCAGTCCGAAGCGCTCGAGTTGCTGGCCCCCGGGGGCCACCTGATCGCGTTCCATTGCGACCAGCGGTTCATGGGTGGCCGCACGGGCGGTGCGTCGGTGATCGCCGACGAAGCCGACCGGCGCCTGCACATCGAGCGGCAGGTCGAGCGCCTGCAAGCGGCCGGCATCGAAGCCGAGATCCACGTCGAGGCTACGAGCCACGCCACGCCCCGGGAGATCGCCGCCGTCGCCGAGCAGGTTGGCGCCGACGCGATCGTCTGCGGCACGAGAGGGCTCGGCGGTCTGTCCGGCCTGCTCACCGGCAGCGTCGCGGCGGATCTGTTGCGCCGGGCGAGCGTTCCGGTGATCGTCGTGCCCGGCAAGTCCGCCGGACGCAAGAAGGCCGATCACGTCGCGACCCACGCGGCGTTCATCGGGTGATTCACGATGGAGACACGAAATCCGTCTGACGCTCTCGTCGCGGACGTTCTGTACGACGTCGAGGGTCTGATCCGGATCGACGTCGACGTTCCCGGCCTCCAGCCGACCATCGACGTGCACACGCGAGATCACCTCGTCGTCGTCGATGGGCACCGCACCCCGGAGCGCTCAGGTCACTACTTGCTCCACGAGCGTCCGCGCATGTTCCACCGCGAGTTTCACCTGCCGCGGGAGACCGACATGCGGAACGTGCAAGCACATGTCCATGACGGCGTCCTCACCATCTCGGCGCCGGCGGGCGGCGGCGGGTCGGACGCCGGCACGCACCAGATCGATGTCCGCCCGAGCTCCTGGGCCTGCCACCCGGACGCAGCGGCGATCTGAGCTTCGGGTAGCGAACGTGAGCGGGGTCCCGAGGGGAGCCCCGCTCACCACGTCTTCAGCGGGCGAGCCGCGCTCAGACGGCGCAGCCTGACGCGCGCGTCGACCGCGACGCAGCGCTCGGGGCCGGCGAGGATGGGGTTCAGGTCGAGCTCGGCCACCTCGGGATGCTGCTCGACGAGGCGGGCCAGCCGATGCAGCACGTCCTCCAGCGCCGCTGCGTCGGCAGGCGGAGCCCCGCGCCAGCCGGCGACGAGCTTGCCTGCCTTGCCGCTCTGGACGAGCTCGGCTGCGTCGACGTCGCTGAGCGGCGCCAGCGCGAGCCGGCTCGAGCCGATTAGCTCGGCAAACACACCGCCGGGCCCGAACGCGACCAGCGGCCCGAACATCGGATCCTGGATCGCACCGGCAAGCAGCTCGGCGCCCTCGGTGACGTAGGACTGGACGACCACGGGGCCGCCGATCAGCTCGGCGGCGCGCATGACGGCAGTGCTGTCGCGCAAATTGACGTGGACGCCACCGGACTCCGTCTTGTGGGCGCCGGCCTGTGCCGTCTTCACGACGACCGGGAACCCCAGCTCGGCGGCGGCGGCCGATGCGGCGTCGGGTGTCGCCGCGTAGCGCTCCTCGACGAGTGGCAAGCCGTAGGCGGTCAGCAGCTGCCTCGTCTCGCGCGGCTCGAGCCAGAGATCGTCGGTCGAGGCGAGTGCCTCGGCGATCAGCGAGGCGGCCGCCGCCCGGTCGACGTCCTCGAGTGTCGGGACGACCCCGGTGGGCCGGCGCAGCCAGGAGGCGCGACGGGCGGCCAGCCCGAGCGCACGCGCCGCCGACTCCGGGTAGGCGAAGGCTCCCGGAGGGGCGCCGTCGGCACTCATGACGACGGGCAGGCACGGCTTGTCGGCGCCGCGCGCGACGCGCGCGATCGCCTCGGCGACGTCGACCGCAGTCGCGATGGACCGGGGGCACGAAGAGCACGATCACGGCGTCGACGCCCGGGTCGGCCAGCAGCGCAGGCAATACGGCCTCGTACGTCGCTGCGGTCGCGGAGCCCAGCAGGTCGACCGGATTCGCGACGCTCGCCTCGACGGGGATCACGCTGCGAAGCGCCTCCGTCGTCTGGTCGGCGAGCGGGGGCAACTCGAGGCCGGCGCCGTCGCACGCGTCGGCGCAGAGAATTCCGAGGCCGCCGGCGTTCGTGACGACCGCGACACGGTTGCCGAGGGGGAGCGGCTGCGTCGAGAGCAACACCGAGGCGTCGAGCAGCTCCTCGAGCGTGTGGGCACGCAGCACGCCGGCCTGCCAGAAGAGCGCGTCGACGGCCTTGTCCGAGCCTGCAAGGGCGGCTGTGTGCGAGCTCGCTGCGCGCGCTCCGGCGCGGCTCGTGCCGCTGCGCAGCGCGAGGATCGGCTTCGAGCGCGCGACGCGCCCGGCGACCCGGGCGAACTTCTGCGGGTTCCCGAACGACTCGAGGTAGAGCAGGATCAGGTCGGACTCGTCGTCCTCCTCCCAGTACTCGAGCAGGTCGTTCGACGAGACGTCGGCCTTGTTGCCGATCGACACGAAGCTCGAAAGCCCGAGACCGCGGGCGTCGGCCTCCTCGAGGAGCGCCAGGCCGAGCGCACCGCTCTGCGACGAGAAGGCGATCCGCCCCGGCGGCAACGCGCGACGCGCAAACGTCGCGTTCAGGCGCGTCACCGACGAGGCGATGCCCAGGCAGTTGGGGCCGACGAGCCGCGCACCGTGCGCGCGCACGAGTGCCAGTAGCTCGTCCTGCCGGGCAAGTCCTTCCGCTCCCACCTCGGCGAACCCGGCCGAGATGACGCAGAGCGCCTTGACGCCCGAGGCGAGCGCCTCGCGCGCGGCGTCGACCACCGTCGCGCCGGGGACGCAGATGACCGCGAGGTCGACCCGGACCGGCAGCTCTGCGACCGTCGCGTAGCCCGCAACGCCGCCGACGGAGTCGCCACCGCGGTTGACCGGATAGACGGCTCCGGTGAAGTCGGCATCGAGGATGTTGCGGAACAGCTCGCCGCCGATCGTGCCGCGCCGCGGCGAGGCCCCGATCACGGCGACCGAATCGGGTGTGAAGAAGGGTTTCAACGACGCGGCCACCGCGACGTGGTCTCGCTGATCGCCGAGCGACGCTGACGGCGACTGCACCTTCAGGACGACCTCGATCACGCCGTCCTGCAGCGTCCGACCGCCCTCGAAGCCGGCGTCGTCGAACACATGGAGCATCGCGCTGTTCTGTGGCAGCACCTCCGCAACCAGCTCGTCGATCCCGGCGGCGGCGGCGTGCGCGGCGAGTCGCTCGAGCAGCCGCGTACCGATCCCGTGGCCGTGGAGCTCGTCGGCGACGGCAAAGGCGACTTCGGCGCGATGCGGGTCGCGCAGCCGGACGTAGGTGGCGAGTGCGACCGGCCGCACGCTGCCGTCCGGCCCGGCGAGCTCCCCGAGCAGCGAGCCGCGCGTCGTCCAGTCAGTCTCGAGCGCGCCGGCAACGGTTTTCGGGTCGATCGTGGTCGTACCGTGGAAGCGCAGATAACGGCTGTCGGGCGACAGCGAGAGGAAGAAGTCGATCAGGACGTCCTGGTCGTCCGGTGTCGGCGCGCGCAGGCGAAGCGTCGATCCGTCGCGAAGAACGACGTCCTCGACCAGCGGCTCCAGCCCTCTCGGTGGCGCGCTCGTAGTCACGACCCTATCGTGCAGCCGCCTGCCCGTCACTGGATCGGCGATCAGCCGTCCAGGGGCTACGGGAAACTACGTTTCGGTGTGCCGCGCCCGCCCCGATTCGATCCGTCACGGCCGGGCGCACACTCGAGGCAGAACCAGCGCATCCTCCGAAGGAGGCACGAGATGAAGCCCATTCTGCTCGCCACCGACGGCTCTCCCTCCGCCGAGGGCGCGACCCAGGAAGCGATCGAGCTCGCCGGCGCCTTCGACGCGCCGCTGATCGTCGTCTCGGTCGCCCACGTCGTGCTGCCGCCCTACGGCGGCTACTACGGCTACGCCGAGATCGCCGCCGACCTGCACGTTGCCGAGCTCGAGCGCGTCACGCAGGTGCTCGCAGTGACGAAGGAACGTGCCGAGGCCGCAGGGCTCACCTGCGAGACCGTCGCACTCGACGGCCCGGCCTCGGAGGAGATCTGCCGCGTCGCCGGCGCTCGCGCGACCCGGCTCGTCGTGATCGGCGCTCACGGTTGGGGCCGCGTCGGCCGGTTGCTGCACGGCAGTGTCTCGACCGACGTCCTCCATCAGGCTCCGTGCCCCGTCCTCGTCGTGCACGGCGAGGAGCCGGCGCCGGTCGAGGGGCCGGTCGTCGTTCGGGCGGGTGCCGCCTCCTGAGCTCGAGCTCGATCGTCACGCATGACCTCCGCGTCGACCGCGGAGGTCATCGCGTGCTCTCCGACCTGACGCTCGAGATTCGCCGCGGCGCCGTCACAGGCCTGCTCGGACCGAGCGGCTGCGGCAAGTCGACGTTGATCCGTGCGATCGTCGGCGTGCAGCGGGTGGCCGGCGGGACGGTGCACGTCCTCGGGCTCCCGGCCGGCTCACCGGAGCTGCGGCGGCGCGTCGGCTACATGACGCAAGCGCGGTCGATCTACGCCGACCTGACGATCCAGGAGAACCTCCGCTACTTCGCCGACGTGCTGGACGCACGCCCACGCGTCGCCGAGGTGATCCGGACAGTCGGGCTCGACGGCCGCGGCGGCGAGCTCGTACGCAACCTCTCCGGTGGCGAGCAGTCGCGCGTGTCGCTGGCTGTCACGCTGCTGGGGGCGCCGGACGTGCTCGTGCTCGACGAGCCGACCGTCGGTCTCGATCCGGTGCTCCGCCGCGATCTCTGGGCGATGTTCCACGAGCTCGCCGGAACCGGCAGCTCGCTGCTGATCTCGACCCACGTGATGGACGAGGCGGCGCACTGCGACGAGCTGCTCCTGCTGCGCGACGGACGGCTCCTCGCCACGGGGACACCGGTCGAGCTCGCGGGCGGTCGTGGCGCGGAAGGGATCGAGGCCGCGTTCATCCGGCTGGCGGCTGCGCAGTGAGCGGCCGGATCACGATCGCGACGGCGCGCCGCGCGCTCGGACAGCTGCGGCGGGACCCGCGGACGGTCGTGCTCATTCTGGTCGTCCCGCCCGCGCTGCTGACGCTGCTCCGCTACGTCCTCGACGGCAACCCCGCCGCGTTCCACCGCGTAGCGGTGCCGCTCGTCGGGCTGTTCCCGCTGATCGTGATGTTCCTCGTCACCTCGATCGCGATGCTCCGCGAGCGCACGAGCGGGACGCTCGAGCGGCTGATGTCGATGCCGCTCGGCAAGCTCGACCTGCTCGCGGGCTACGGGCTCGCGTTCGCGCTCGTCGCTGCTGTCCAGGCGGGGGTCGCGTCGTTGGTCGCGTTCGGGTTGCTCGGGGTCGACACGGTCGGGTCGCCGGTCCTCGTCGTCGCGCTCGCGGTCGGCAACGCGCTCCTCGGCGTCGCGCTCGGCCTGTTTCTGAGCGCCTTCGCGACGAGCGAGTTCCAGGCGGTCCAGTTCATGCCCGCCGCGTTGCTGCCCCAGATCATCCTCTCCGGGCTCTTCGTGCCGCGGGAGCAGATGCCCCATTTCCTCCGGGTCGTCTCCGACCTCCTGCCGGTGGCGTACGCCTACGACGGGCTGGCCCGAGTCGCAGCGGGTATCGACGATACGCGCCTCTGGATCGACGTTTCGGTCGTGCTCGGCACCGTCACGGTCGCGCTCGCGCTCGGTGCGACCACGCTGCGGCGTCGCACCCTCTAGTCGACCGGGCCTCGCAGGTCTAGCCTTTGTCCGTGACCGAGCCTCAGGGCGACCAGCGCCTGCGCGCGCTTTTGCACGCGGGCATCGCGCTCAACTCCGAGCTTTCCCTCGACGCGCTCCTGCAGAAGGTCGTCGAAGCCGCGGCGTCGCTGACCGGTGCGCGATACGCGGCGCTCGGCGTGATCGACGAGTCGGGTGGGGCGCTCGAGCGGTTCGTGACGACCGGGATCGACGCCGAGACGGCACGCCGAGATCGGCGCGCTTCCGCGCGGACGCGGCATCCTCGGCGTGCTGATCACGGACGCCCGTCCGCTCCGGCTGACGAAGCTGAGCGAAGACCCGCGGTCGGTCGGTTTCCCGCCGGGCCACCCGTCGATGGACTCGTTCCTCGGCGTGCCGGTGATGCATGCGCGGCATCGCTTACGGCAACCTCTACCTGACTGAGAAGGCAGGCGGCGAGACGTTCAGCGCCGAGGACGAGGAGATCGTCGACGCTGCTCGCCAGCCAGGCGGCCGTGGCGATCGAGAACGCGCGCCTGTACGAATCCGCGACGCGCTGGTCGCGCCAGCTCGAGTCGCTGCACGAGGTCGTGCGCTCGCTCGTCGAGGAGATCGAGTTGGAGCACCTGCTCGAGCTCGTGTGTGCGCGGCTGCGCGAGCTGATCGGGGCCCGCCTCGCGATCATCGCGCTGCCGGATGCGGCCGACGGCGACCTGACGATCGCGGCGGCCGACGGCGAGGAGCTCGGGACGTCGCTGGTCGGCACCCACCTGAGCCGCACACGCTCCAAGAGCGGCCGTGTGCTCGAGCGCGGACACAGCGCACGCCTCGATTCTGTGCTCGACGATCCGGAGGTCGACCAGGAGGAGGCGCGTCGCCTCGGCGCCCGGACCGGGCTTTACGTGCCGCTGATCGCGCGGGGCGCTGCGATCGGGATCATCGTCGTGCACGACAAGCTCGGGCGTGACGCCCGCTTCACCGACGGCGACCTCCGCGTCGCCGAGATCTTCGCCGCGCGCGCGGCCGTTGCCGTGTCGCTGTCGGAGCGCGTCGCCCGCGACACGGTGCGACGCGTGATCGAGGCGCAGGAGAGCGAGCGGCGCCGGCTTGCACTCGAGCTGCACGACGAGACCGGTCAGGCGCTGACGTCGATCCTGCTCGGCCTGAAGGCGATCCGGGCGGCCAGCGGCGACGAGGCCGCCGAGCGCGCCGAGGCGGACCTGCGGGCGCTCGTCGTCCAGGCGTTGCAGGACGTACGGACGCTGGCCGTCGAGCTGCGGCCGGCGGCACTCGACGACTTCGGGCTGGTGCCCGCACTCGAGCGCCTGGCCGAGACGTTCGCGGAGCGGAGCGGCATCAAGACGATGGTCGAGGCGCGGCTCGACGAGCGCCTGTCGCCGGAGATCGAGACGACGCTCTACCGCGTCGTCCAGGAGGCGCTCACGAACGTCGTCAAAGCACGCCGGCGCCCAGCACGTGAGCATCGTCGTCTCGCGGCCGTGGCCGCAGCGTCGCCGCGACGATCGACGACGACGGGCGCGGCTTCGAGTCGTCGTCGGTCCGGGCCGACGCGCTCGGCCTGCTCGGGATGCGGGAGCGGCTCGCGCTCGTCGGCGGCAGCCTCGCGATCGAGTCGTCGCCCGAGTCGGGGACGACGATCGCGGCTCAGGTGCCGCTGGCGACCGCGCCGGTGGAGCGAGCCTCCCGGCCAGCTGATGCAGCACGCCCGTTCCCTCCAGGCTCGCCAGGCGCACGACGATCCCGCCGATGAGCACGAGCTTCAAGACGGCGAGACCGTTGATGCGGACCGACGCGTCACGCTCGATCTCGAACGACGAGACCGCGGTCAGCGGCACCGACATCGCCCGGTTGCGCGCCTGCAGCTCGAGCCGGTCGTCGCGCAGCTCGAGACTGCCGGTCTGCGCATGACCGTTGATCGCCCAAAGAACTGCAAACGTGCCCCGCATTCACCGGACGGTAGAGCTGCCGCAACTTCCGGCCATCCGCGAGTGACCGGTTCGTGCCTGCGGCTTTCCCCGGATCTCGACTACGACCGCTCCGCGGGCTAAGGTCGGCCGCATGGATTCCCCGACGCGGGTGCTGATCGTGGACGACCACGCGGTCGTCCGGACCGGGATTCGGCTCCTACTCGAGCAGGAGAGCGACATCGAGCCGATCGGCGAGGCGGGGTCGGGGCGCGAGGCAGATCTTCGAGGCACGCAGCCTGAAGCCGGACGTCGTTCTGATGGACGTGGTCATGCCCGACGGGAACGGCCTCGACGCGATCCCGACGCTGCTCAAGGAACGACCCGAGCTGAAGATCCTCGTGCTCTCGATGCAGGACGACCCGCGGTACGTGCGGGAGGCGTTCGCGGCCGGCGCGAGCGGCTACGTGCTGAAGGAGGCAGCCGACGTCGAGGTCGTGGCCGCAGTCCGCGAGGTCGCCCGAGGCGGGCGCTACGTCCATCCCGAGCTCGGCGCGCGGCTGATCGCCGCCGACGCCGACGCCGCCCGCAAGGCGGAACAGGATCCGCTCTCCGACCGCGAGCGCGAGGTCCTGCGCCTGCTGGCCCTCGGCCACACGAACCAGGAGATCGCAAAGCAGCTCTACATCTCGGTGCGAACGGCCGAGACGCACCGCGCGCACATCATGCAGAAGCTGCGCCTGACGAGCCGCGCCGAGCTCGTGCGCTACGCGATCGCCCAGGGCCTGCTCGAGGAATGACCGAGGGCCGCTCGCGCGGCCCTCGGATCCCTGCACTGCTGACCTCAGCAGTCCTACGTGGTTGCGAGCGGCTTGGGCGCGCCCGGCTTCCGGGCGAACCAGGCCAGAGCCGTCTCCGGGTTCCGGAGCGCCCCGCCGATCGCGAGGATCGCGAAGCCGATGCCGGAGAGCAGAAGGGCGACTCCGACGACGACGCCGAAGAGTGCGAGCTGCTCGGCCATGTAGCTCGTGTTGAGCGCGGTCGTCAGCGCGGTCTCGGTGACCCAGAGGTTGCGGGCGCCGTTGTCGACCGGGCGGCCGCCTGCCATGACTGCCTTGGACGCGTCGTTCGTGCCCTTGCCGTCCGCGCGTCGCGTACCGCGGCATCTGTGCGTACGGCACACCGCCGGTCGCCTCGAGCGTGTGGATCCGCATGTACTGCGCGAACACCCGCGCGCGGGTTCCGGTGTCGATCGCCTGGCCTGCGACGCTGGACGTCGGCAGGGCGATCGAGTGCCGGCAGGCCGGCCTGCTTCGCCTCGGCGGCGATCGCCGACGGCGTCATGTCGGGCGAGCCGACGATCTGCTCGAGCTTCAGGCTGTCGCGGACGGTGCCGCGGCCGTTGATGCCCATCACGATGGCGGCGACGCCGAAGGCAATCAGGATTGCCGCGGCGACGAGCCCGCCGATCTCGAGGAACTTACGCATTTCCGACTCCTTCCTCAAGGTCGATGCCGTCTCCGCGCCGTCGACCGATTTGACCTTTCGCGGAGTCTCGGTGACGGTCGGCCGAATCTCATCGTGGCCCGCGCGGAAACGGATTTCGGCTTTCCCGCAGCAAACGAGGTGCGGTCTAGTACGCAGCAAATCTCCGCAGATCCACGAATTCGGGGCGCTCCCTGCATGGCGAAAGTAGTGGTACAGCGACCGACGAAACCGCCCCTCAAGGTCGTCGCCCGCCGAATCGATAACGAGACATGGCCTTCACCACACTCGATCCCGTCACCGCCGCTGCACTCGCCGCGGCCGCCGCGTACCTGATGACGACGGCCGGCCTCGGCAAGAAGCTGTTGCGGCGTCGCGTCCCCACCTGCCGCGTGTGCCACCGGCCCGGCCCCTCATGTACGTGCCGCTGGCTCTGAGGTCCGTCTGGAGGTAACCACGATGACCCTGCTCGTCGCCTTCGCCAGCAAGCACGGCGCCACCGAGGAGATCGCGCGCAGCATCGGCGGGATCCTCGAGGGCCAGGGACTCACGGCCGACGTCCAGCACATGCACGACGTCCGCGATGTCGCCTCCTACGACGCGTTCGTGCTCGGCAGCGCGATCTACATGGGCAGCTGGCTTCGCGAAGCGCGGAGCTTCGTCGACGAGTACGTCGACACGCTCGCGCAGCGACCGACGTGGCTCTTCTCGAGCGGCCCGATCGGCTCGCCGCCGCACCCCGCCGCGAGCGACTCCTTCAACGTGCCGGACCTGCTCGCGACGACCCATGCGTACGACCACGCGGTGTTCGGCGGCCGTCTCGAGAAGAGCGACCTCGCCCTCACCGAGCGGGCGCTCGCCGGCGCGCTGCGCGTGCCGAGCGGCGACTTCCGAGACTGGGAAGCCGTCACGGCCTGGACGCTCGAGATCGCGCACACGCTCGCATCCGACGCGGCGGCGCAACCGGCCGAGTAAGGTCGGGCCAGGCCCGACCACGAACCGAGGAGGTGCGGCCGTGGGACCCGCGATCGACATCGAGGGAGCGAAGGCGAGGCTCCAGGACACGGGCGGCTACGAGGTCGTCCACCAGTCGCCGGGACTCGAGCTCGGGGTCTACGTCCTCGTCGCGCCGGAGCCCGATCGTCAGCAGCCGCACGACGACGACGAGGTCTACATCGTGCTGGAAGGAGACGGGACACTCGAGATCGAAGGCGAGTCGACCGAGCTGCGGGTCGGTCATGCGGTCTTCGTGCCCGCCGGCGCCGAGCACCGCTTCGTCGGCTACGAGCAGCTGAGCGTGCTCGTGATCTTCGACAAGCGCGGCTAGCGGCTCGTGCAGCCGAAGCAGTGGTGGGTGGCGCTGCTCGTCGGCGCGACCTGCATCGCACTCGGCGCCGTCCTGACGGGCGATCCGTCACGATCGCTGTCGCTGCTCCACTGGCTCGTCGCCGGCGCGCTGATCGCCACCGGCGCCGGCGAGCTGACGCTCGCGCGCTCGGCGGCGCGGCCGCGCCTCGCCGTCGCGATCGGCGCGCTCTGGATCGAAGCCGGGGTGACCGCCGCCGCCTGGCCCGGGATCACGATCCGCTGGCTCGCGGTCGTCGTCGGGATCTCCCTCATCCTCGGTGGCGCGCTCGAGCTTCGTGTCTCGCTCTTCGGTCGCGGCGACGAGCGCTTCGTCACCGGGATGAGCGGGGCCGCGAACGTCGTCCTCGGCCTGCTCGCGCTCGCCTGGCCAGGCGTCACCGCGCTGGTCGTCGCGATCCTGCTCGGCGTTCGCACCTTCCTCTACGGCGTCGGACAGGTGATGCTGGCGCTGCGGCTGCGACGCGGCAATGCCGAATCCGCACGCTGGCCCCGCACGGCGCGCCTCGTCGGCACGTCGGCGGTCTTGCTCGTCGCGCTCGCGGCGGCGGCGGTCAGCGCGGCGATCGATCGCGCTGCTCCGGGCGCGCCCGGCGCGTTCTACACCGCGCCGGAGCCGTTGCCGGCCGGCCCGCCGGGAACGCTCATCCGCTCGGAGGTGATCGACGGGTTCCACGCCGGGGCCACCACCTACCGCGTCCTCTACAAATCGACGAGCTACGACGGCAAGCCGACCGCGGTCAGCGGCTTCGTCGTCGTCCCGGACGGCCCCGCTCCGGCGCAGGGCCGCAAGATCCTCGCCTACACCCACGGCACGGTCGGCGTCGCCCCGAACTGCGCCCCGTCGCTGGCCAGCCCGGCGAAGCAGCCGCTCTTCCTCGAAGGAGGCGCGGCGCTCGTCGACGCGGGCTACGTCATCGCGTCGAGCGACTACCAGGGCCTCGGGACCCCGGGGCCGCACCCGTACCTCGTCGGCGCCTCGGAAGCGATGAACGAGCTCGACGCAGTCCGCGCCGCGCGGAACCTGCGTCAGGCGGCCGCCGGCAACGACGTCGCCGTCTGGGGACATTCGCAGGGTGGGCAAGCCGCGCTCTTCACCGGCCAGCTCGCCGCCACGTACGCCCCGGAGCTGCACCTGGCCGGCGTCGCCGCCGGCGGGCCCGTGCCGAACCTGATCGATCTCTTCAAGGTCAACATCAAGACGATCGTCGGCCGGGTGCTGATCGCGATGGGGCTCCAGTCCTGGGAGCGCGTCTACCACGACGCGAAGCTCGACCAGATCGTCAAGCCGGCAGCGCGGCCGATCGTCGCCAAGATCGCGCGGAACTGCCTCTACTCGCAGCAGCAGATCCTCGGCTCGCTGCCCGGGTCGCTCGCGCTGTCGCTCGTCTTCCTGCACACGCCGCCGTGGGAGGCGGAGCCGTGGAAGACGATCGCCGACGAGAACGCCCCGGGTGGCACCGCGATCGACGCGCCGCTTCTGATCGTCCAGGGCGCCGCCGACACGATCGTCGATCCGGCGGTGACGAAGCAGCTCGTGCGCAAGCTTTGCCAGAATGGCGAGCAGGTCGACCTTCGCCTCTATCCCGGAGTCGGGCATATCGCAACCGGCCACGACGCCGCTCCGGCCGTAGTCGCGTGGATCGCCGACCGCTTCGCCGGCAAGCCCGCGCCAACGAACTGCCCATGACGCCGACTGCGACCCTCACGCCCCAGGAGCTCCAGCTGATCGACGCGTACTGGCGCGCGGCGAACTACCTCTCGGTCGGCCAGATCTACCTGCTCGACAATCCGCTCCTCCGCGAGCCGCTCCAGGCCGAGCACGTGAAGCCCCGGCTGCTCGGCCACTTCGGGACGACACCCGGCCTGAACTTCGTCTACGCGCATCTGAACCGCGCGATCAAGGCGCGCGACCTCTCGGCGATCTACATCACGGGGCCGGGCCACGGCGGGCCAGGGCTCGTCGCCAACGCGTACCTCGAGGGCACCTACGCCGAGCTCTATCCCGCAGATCTCCGAGGACGAGGCGGGGCTGCGCGAGCTGTTCCGGCAGTTCTCGTTCCCCGGCGGGATTCCCTCGCACGTGGCGCCCGAGACGCCGGGCTCGATCCACGAGGGCGGCGAGCTCGGCTATGCGCTGTCGCACGCCTTCGGTGCCGCCTTCGACAACCCCGAGCTGCTCGTCGCCTGCGTCGTCGGCGACGGCGAAGCGGAGACCGGCCCGCTCGCGACCAGCTGGCACTCGAACAAGTTCCTGAACGCCGCGAGCGACGGCGCCGTGCTCCCGATCCTGCACCTGAACGGCTACAAGATCGCCAACCCGACGGTGCTCGCGCGCATCCCGGAGCACGAGCTCGTCTCGCTCTTCGAAGGCTACGGCTGGCGGCCGCTGATCGTCACGTCCGAGCTCGGCGAGCCGCCGGTCGACGCGCACGAGCGGTTCGCCGTCGGCGCTCGACGACGCGCTCGACGAGATCCGCACGATCCAGGACGCGGCACGCGCACGGCGGCGTCGACCGAGCGCCCGCGGTGGCCGATGCTGGTCCTGCGCTCGCCGAAGGGCTGGACCGGGCCACGCGACGTCGACGGCGTGCAGGTCGAGGGAACCTGGCGCGCCCACCAGGTGCCGGTGCTCGGCGCGCGCGAGGACGCGGCGCACCGGAAGGTGCTCGAGGACTGGCTGCGCAGCTATCGCCCCGACGAGCTTTTCGACGGCGACGGGCAGCTTCGCCCGGAGCTGCGCGAGCTCGCACCCGTCGGCGAGCACCGGATGAGCGCGAACCCGCACGCGAACGGCGGGGCGCTGCTGCGCGATCTCGTGCTACCCGACTTCCGCGATTACGCCGTCGACGTCGACACGCCGGGCACGTCGAAGTCGCGAGGCGACCCGCGTGCTCGGCAGCTTCCTCCGCGACGTGATCGCGAAGAACCGCGACTCCTTCCGTCTCTTCGGGCCCGACGAGACGGCCTCGAACCGACTCGAGCAACGTCTTCGAGGTGACGTCGCAGGACGTGGGACGCAGAGCGCTTGCCGACCGACGACGAGCTCGGCACCGGACGGCCGCGTGATGGAGGTGCTCTCCGAGCACCAGTGCCAGGGGTGGCTCGAGGGCTACCTCCTGACCGGGCGGCACGGCCTCTTCAACTGTTACGAGGCGTTCATCCACATCGTCGACTCGATGTTCAACCAGCATGCGAAGTGGCTCAAGGTGACGCGCACATCCCCTGGCGCCGCCCGATCGCCTCGCTCAACTATCTGCTCTCCTCGCACGTCTGGCGCCAGGACCACAACGGCTTCTCGCACCAGGACCCCGGCTTCATCGACCATGTCGTGAACAAGAAGGCCGAGGTGATCCGCGTCTACCTGCCGCCCGACGCCAACACCCTGCTCTCGGTCGGCGACCACTGCCTGCGCTCGCGCAACTACGTCAACGTGATCGTCGCGGGCAAGCAGCCGGCGCTCAACTACCTGACGATCGACGAAGCGATCAGCCACTGCACGCTCGGCGCCGGCATCTGGGACTGGGCGTCGACCGACGACGGCGAAGAGCCCGACGTCGTGCTTGGCTGCTGCGGCGACATTCCCACCCTCGAGACGCTCGCGGCCGCCGCGATCCTGCGCGAGCACCTGCCGGCGCTCAAGGTGCGCGTCGTCAACGTCGTCGACCTGATGCGGCTGCAGCCCAACAGCGAGCACCCGCACGGGATGTCGGACGCCGAGTTCGACTCGCTCTTCACCAGCTCGAAGCCGGTCGTGTTCGCCTATCACGGTTACCCGTGGCTGATCCACCGGCTCACGTACCGCCGCACGAACCACGAGAACCTGCACGTGCGCGGCTACAAGGAAGAGGGAACGACCACGACGCCGTTCGACATGGTGATGCTGAACGACCTCGACCGGTTCCACCTGGTGATCGACGTGATCGACCGCGTGCCGGGACTGACCGACCACGCAGCGCATCTGCGCCAGGAGATGGGCGAACGCCGGCTGGCCGCCCGCGCCTACACGCGCGAGCACGGCGACGACGATCCTGAGATCCGCGACTGGGCGTGGCCGTACTGAGCGACGTCCTCGTCGTCAACGCCGGGTCGACCAGCCTCAAGCTCAGTGTCGTCGACGGTCACGAGCGAGTCGACCCGCGTCGCGTCGCTCGCCGACGCGCCGGAGGTCGCCGCGGTGGGGCACCGCGTGGTGCACGGCGGCGAGCGGTTCGCCGAGCCGGTGCGTGATCGACGACGGCGTCGTCGCCGAGCTCGAGGCGCTGGTCGAGCTCGCACCCCTACACAACGCGCCTGCGCTCGCGCGCGATCGAGCAGGCGCGCGCCGAGCTGCCCGAGCTGCCGCACGTCGCGGTCTTCGACACGGCGTTCCATCGCACGATCCCCGATGTCGCACGAACGTACGCGTTGCCGGCGCCGCTTTCGCGACCGCGGCGTCCGCCGGTTCGGCTTCCACGGCCTGTCGGTCGCCTGGGCCGCCGAGCGCGTCCCCGTTGCGCGGCTCGTCGTCTGCCATCTCGGCGGCGGCGTGTCCGTGACCGCCGTTCTCGACGGCGCGCTCGGTCGACACGACGATGGGCTTCACGCCGCTCGAGGGCGTGCCGATGGGCACGCGGGCCGGATCCGTCGATCCTGGCGCGCTCTTCTATCTCCTTCGTCACGGCGTGACGGTCGACGAGCTCGACGCGGCGCTCGAGCACGAGTCGGGCCTCGTCGGCCTGGCGGGCACCGAGGACGTTGCCGCCCTCGCACGGGATCCGTCGGCAGCGGCGGTGCTCGCGCTCGACGTCTACACGTACCGCGTCGCGCAGGCGGTGGCCGCGATGACGGTGTCGCTCGGCGGGCTCGACGCGCTCGTGTTCACGGCGGGCGTCGGCGAGCACTCGGCGCCCGTCCGCGCGGCGGTCTGCCGCCGGCTGGCGCACCTCGGTGTGGCGATCGACGAGGAGGCGAACCTCGGGCTCGAAGCCGAGGGCGCGATCGGCTCTCCGTCGGCGGCGGTTCAGGTGCACGTCGTGCAGGCGCGCGAGGACGTTGTCGTCGCGCGCGCGGTGCGCAGTCTCGTCGGCTGACCGAGCTGTCGATCCCGGCCGCTCTCGTTCGTTGATCTCCCGGCGGCCCATCCGCCGCCGCAATCGACCGAAGGAGAGACTCGTGGCCCATCCGGTCATTCACGCAGAGATCCGCTCGGCGGATCCCGACGCCACTCGCGCGTTCTTCGCCGACCTGTTCGGCTGGTCGTACTCGGACGGTGCGTTCCCCGGCTACACGTTCGTCGACACCGGCGCCGAGGGCGCGATCCCGACGGCGATCGGGCCGTTGCAGGGTGGCGCCGACGCGGTGTTGTTCTTCATCGGGGTCGAGGACGTGGCGGCGACGCTCGCCCAGGCCGAGCAGCTCGGCGGCTCGATCGTCCAGCCGGCGCAGACCGTCCCCGGCGTCACGTTCGGTGTCTTTGCGGATGCGCAGGGTCACCTGGTCGGGGTCGCCGCCAATTAGACGAACTCCCAGGGAACTCTGGGGCGGCTCTTAGGTGCGGCTGGTCTGATCGAGGGAAGCGACCGAAAGGAGGTATCGGTGACTCGCCTGCGGTACATCGCGCCAGTCCTCGCGGCCGCCGCGCTCGGCGCAGGAGGCGCTGCCTGGGCGGCGAGTGGCAACTCGACGACAACGACGCCGACCACGACCACACCGAGCACGACGGCGCCAAGCACGACGGCGCCAAGCACGCCGCACAGCGGGAACTGCCCACACATGGGCTCGGGTTCCGGCTCGTCCAGCTCGAGCGGGGCGTCGTACGCCTCGCCGAGCACACTCTGACCGAGACTGCGGGCGGCGCGGCTGCGCCGCCCGCAGTCCGCTGCTCGCGACGCCGGAATCTGGTTGATTAGTCAGGTGCCCACGCTGACCGCCCGCGAAGCCGAACAGGTCGACCTGGCGAACGAGTCCGGGCGGACTCCGGTCGTTTTCGTGCACGGCCTGTGGCTGCTCGCGAGCAGCTGGGACCGCTGGGCGGCGCTGTTCGAGAGCGCCGGTTTCGCGGCGCTCACCCCTGGCTGGCCCGGCGACCCCGAGACGGTTGCCGAGGCGAGGCAGAAACCGGACGCGTTCGCTGGCAAGACGGTCGGCCAGGCAGCGGGCCAGGCCGCCGAAGTGATCGGCAGGCTCCGCGAGAAGCCGGCCGTGATCGGGCACTCGTTCGGCGGGCTGCTGACGCAGATCCTCGCGGGGCGAGGCCTCGCGGCCGTGTCGGTCGCCGTCGACCCCGCCCCGTTCCGTGGCGTCGTGCCCCTGCCGCTCTCGGCGCTGCGCGCCGCGTCGCCCGTGCTGCGGAACCCGCTGAACAGCCGCCGGGCCGTCCCGCTCACGTACGAGCAGTTCCGGTTTGCCTTCGCGAACGCCGTCGACGAGGACGAGGCGAAGGATCTGTACGAGACCTATGCGGTGCCGGCCTCCGGTCTGCCGCTCTTCCAGGCCGCGACCGCCAACGTGAATCCGCTCACCGAGGCCAAGGTCGACACCGGTAACCCGGCGCGCGGACCGCTGCTGATCATTTCCGGCGAGCTCGACAACACCGTCCCCCGCGCGATCGCCCACGCGTCGTACCGGAGGCAACGCCGAAACGCCGGCGTCACCGAGTTCATCGAGCTGCCGAAGCGCGGTCACTCGCTGACGATCGACAGCGGCTGGCGCGAGGTCGCCGGCACGGCGCTGTCGTTCGTGAAGCGCTTCACGCGGTAACCTGTAGGCAGCACCACCGGGGAGCCCCTGTCGAGGGGCTGAGAGCAGCGCTTCCTAGCGCATACCCGTCGAACCTGATCCGGGTCATGCCGGCGAAGGGAGGCCATCACGACCGCGCTCGACAACCGCAGCACCGCCACCGTCGCTCTCGACCGCGTCAGCCGCACGCTCGGGGGCAGGCGCGTGCTCGACGGGCTCGACCTCGAGCTCCGCGCGGGCACGAGGCTCGGGATCGTCGGCCGGAGCGGCGCCGGCAAATCGACTCTGCTCGGGCTCGTCGCCGGCCTGGACGAGCCGGACGGGGGAACGGTGGCGGTCTTCGGCGAACGAGCGCCCGAGGCGCGACTCGGGCGGTGCGCGCTGCTGCCGCAGCGCGACTGCCTGCTGCCGTGGCGCACGGCGCTCGACAACGCCTGCCTCGCGCTCGAGAACCAGGGCGTTCAGCGGGCCGAGGCGCGCCGTCGCACCGCGCCGCTGTTCGAGCGCTTCCAGCTATCGGGTGCCGAGGCGCTCCGCCCGGCGCAGCTGTCGGGTGGCATGCGCCAGCGGGTCGCGTTCCTGCGCACGCTGCTCTCGGGCAAGGACGTGCTGCTGCTCGACGAGCCGTTCGGCGCCCTCGACGCGATCACGCGGGCCGAGCTGCAGTCGTGGCTCGGCGAGTTGCTGCTCGCCGAGCAGCGGACGGTCGTGCTGGTCACACACGACGTCGAGGAGGCGCTGCTCCTATGCGATCACGTCGCGGTGCTCGCCGGCGGGCGGATCGCCGCCGAGCTGGACGTCAGGGTGCCGCGCGATCGCCCGCGGCGCGAGACCGTCGTCGACCCGGCCTTCATCGAGCTGCGCGAAGCGGTGCTCGAGGCGATCACGTGAGGCGGTATGCACCGCCGCTCGCGCTGCTCGCCGCGGCCACCGCCGGCTGGGAGCTCGTCGTACGAGTGCGGCACGTTCCCGACTACCTCTTCCCGGCGCCGTCCGCCGTCGCCTCGGCGTTCGGCTCCGACGCGCATGTGCTCACCACCGCCACGTGGGTGACCGCACGCGAGGTCGTGCTCGGCTTCGCACTCGCGGTCGCCGTCGCGCTCGCGGTCGCGGTCGTGATCCACTTCTCCGCGCTGCTCCGCCGCGCGCTGCTGCCGATCCTCGTGCTTTCGCAGACCGTGCCGACGGTGTTGCTGGCGCCGATCCTCGCGATCGCGTTCGGCTTCGGGCTGGCGCCGAAGCTGATCGTCGTCGCCGTCGTCTGTTTCTTCCCGATCGTCGTCAACGCCGTCGACGGTCTCCGTTCCGCCGACGCCGAGCTCGTGCGCATGATGCGGACACTCGACGCGGACCGCCTCGCGATCTTCCGCCGCGATCGAGCTGCCGGGCGCGCTGCCGGCGATCTTCTCCGGCGCGCGGATCGCCGCGACCTACGCGGCGGTCGGTGCCGTCTTCGGCGAATGGTCCGGCTCGTCGGGTGGGCTCGGATTCGTCGTGCTCCAGTCGGAGCCGTCGCTCGACACGGCGCGTATCTTCGCCGCCGTCCTGATCCTGTCCGCGCTCGCCCTCGCGCTCTACGCGCTGGTCACGCTCGCCGAGCGCTTGCTCATTCCCTGGCACCGGGAGGTCACGCATGGCTCGTAGGCTCGTCGTCGTCGCACTTTCGTTTTTGGCCGTGCTCGGCGGTGCGGCGGCCGCCGGCCCGCGCCACGTGTCGGTGACGCTCGACTGGACGCCCAATCCAGACCACGTCGGGCTCTACTACGCACGCGACGACGGCGCGTTCTCGCGCGCCGGTCTCGACGTCGCAATCCACGCACCGTCAGATCCGAGCACGCCGCTGAAGCTCGTCGGCGTCGGCAGGAGCGACCTCGCCGTCTCCTACGAGCAGGAGGTGTTCTTCGCAGCCGCCAAGAAGCTGCCGGTGGTCGCCGTGGCGGCGATCGTGCCGCAACCGCTCAACTCGTTCATGGCGATCGACGCCAAGGTGAAGCGGCTCGCCGACCTGCGCGGCAAGACGATCGGCATCACCGGCGTCCCGTCCGACTACGCGTCGCTCGACACCGCGCTGTCGACCGTCGGCCTGCACCGCGCCGACGTCAAGGTCGTCACGGTCGGCTACAACCTGCTGCCGGCCTTGCTCGCCCACCGAGTCGACGCGGTGCTCGGCGTCTACCGGAACGTCGAGGGGATCGAGCTGGCGCGCCGCGGGTTGAAGCCGACGATCATCCCGCTCGACCGGGCCGGCGTCCCGTTCTACGACGAGCTCGTCCTCGTCGCGAACGCGTCGCGGCTGCACTCCGATCCGGCCTACGCCGACATGGTGCGCCGGTTCGTGAACGCGTTGCGCCTCGGCACGGTGGCGGCGCGCGCGCATCCGGGACGCTCCCTCGCGCTGCTGCGCAAGGTCACCGGCGGCGACGCGGGCTTCCTCGCGCGCGCGACGCCGGCGACGCTCGCGTTGCTCGCCGGGAAGCACGGCGTCGGCTGCCTGCGCGCGGCCGAGTGGCAGCGCTTCGGGGCGTGGATGCACCAGCGCCAGTTGCTGAAAGCCCCGGTTTCGGCCGCACGCGTGATGACGACGCGGTTCCTGCCGCGAAGCTGCTAACTGGTGTCTGACACCAAGGTGTCAGACACCTCTTCCGCGGGCCGCACCGCGAGGAGCACACCGCTCCCGACCGCGACGCGAACGTGCGAAGCCGCGAACACGTTCGAGATCCCGCGCGTCGAGCCCGGCTCCAGCGTCTCGCCACGCAGCGGATACGCGAGCCCTTCGGTGACCACACCGGCAGCGGGGCCGTGCACGGCGAGCAGCGACACGAGCTCGCCGACGCGACCTGCGAGCCGGCGCTCGTCGCGCACGACGTGCACCGTCGCCCCGCCGAGCAGCGCGTCGAGCTCAACGTCCCGGTAGGCGGCGGCGGCGAACAGCAACAGCTCGCCGAGCACGTGGTCGAGCCGCCCACCGGTCCCGCCGACCACGACGACGCGTTGCGGCCGGCGGGCGACCGCGGCGTCGAGCGCCAGCTCCAGGTCGGTCGCGTCCTTCTCGGCCGGATACCGCTCGAGCTGCACGTCCTCCCGTTCGAGGGTGGCGAGGCCGCCGGCGCTGATCGAGTCGAAGTCGCCGATCGCGAGATCGATTCGGACGCCGAGCGCAAGCGCGTGGTCGGCGCCACCGTCGGCGGCGATCACGAACGCGCCGTCCGAGAGCGCCGCACGCGCACGCCGTGCGACCGGCCTTGCACCGCCAGCGAAGATGACGACCGTGTCCATCGCGCCATCATCACCCAAGCGCTACGACCGCGAGATCCTGCGCCTCGCCGTGCCGGCGCTCGGCGCGCTCGCGGCCGAGCCGCTGTACGTCCTCGCAGACACGGCGATCGTCGGCCATCTGGGCCGCCCCCAGATCGCCGCGCTCGGGCTCGCCGGCACGGTGCTCTCGGGCGCGTTCACGATCTTCAACTTCCTGACCTACGGGACGACGGCCGTCGTCGCGCGCGCCAGCGGCGCAGGCGAGTCGGAGCGAGCCGCACGGCTCGCAGCCCAGGCGCTCTGGGTCGCCACCGCGATCGGGTGCGCGCTGCTGATCGCCTGCGAAGCGACAGCCTCGCCGCTCCTCCGCGCCCTTGGGGGGCACGGCCGGTCGGGCGAGCTGGCGCTGCTCTACTTCCGCATCGCCGCGCTCGGGCTGCCGGCGGCGTTGATCGCGCTCGCAGGCACCGGCTACCTCCGCGGCGTCTCCAACCTGCGCCGCCCGCTCGAGATCGTCGTCGCCGCGAACGTCGCGAACCTCGTGCTCGAGCTGCTGTTCGTCTACGGCTTCGGCTGGGGCATCGCCGGCTCGGCCGCGGGAACGGCGATCGCGCAGGCCGGGATGGGTGCCGCGTTCGCGGTCGAGCTTCTGCGGCCGCACGCGCACAGCAAGCGGCCGCGCCTGGAGGAGATGCGGCCGCTCGTGCGCGTCGGGAGACAGATCTTCGTGCGCACGACCGCGCTCTACGCATCGTTCCTGGTCGCCGCGTCGGTGCTCGCGCGCGCCGGCGACGCGCCGCTCGGCGCCCACCAGGTCGCGTTCCAGCTCTTCATCTTCGTCGCGCTGCTGCTCGATGCCGTCGCGATCGCCGGGCAGGTGATCGTCGGGAGGATGCTCGGCGCGGGCGACCCGGACGGCGCACACGCCGCCGCCCGGCGCATGATCGGCTGGTCGGTCGCGCTCGGAGCGGTCTTCGGTGTCGCGCTGCTCGCGTTGCAGCCGTGGCTGCCCCGGCTGTTCACGGACGACCCCGCGGTCCTGCACTCCGCCAACCGCATCTGGATCCTGTTTGCGGTGATGCAGCCGCTCGCCGGTGCGGTCTTCGCGCTCGACGGGATCCTGATCGGCGCCGGCGACACGTCGTACCTGATGTGGTCGATGCTCGCCGCGTCGCTCTGCGTCTTCATCCCGATCGCCCTCGCCTCGCTCGCGTTCGGCTGGGGGATCGTCGGCGTGTGGGCGGGCCTCGATGCGCTGATCGGGGCCCGCCTCGTCTTCCTCGCGACGCGCTTCGCAGGGCGCCGCTGGGCCGTCGTCGGCGCGCGCGCCTAGCTGCGTACCAGGTCCGGCTGCGGGACGATCCGGATGTACGGCTTCGGCGATTCCCAGCCGTCCGGGTACGTCTCCTTGGCCTCGTCGTCCGACACCGAGCCGGCGATGATCACGTCGTCGCCGTCCTGCCAGTTGACCGGCGTCGAGACCTTGTGCTTCGCGGTCAGCTGGAGCGAGTCGATCACGCGCAGCACCTCGTCGAAGTTCCGGCCGGTCGTCATCGGGTAGACCAGGATCAGCTTCACCTTCTTGTCGGGCCCGATCACGAAGACGTTTCGCACCGTCTGGTTGTCGGCGGCGGTCCTGTCACCGGGGTCGCCCGAGACGTCCCGGCCCAGCATCCCGTACAGCTTCGACACGTTGAAGTCGGCGTCGCCGATCATCGGGTAGTTGGGCCTGTGGCCCTGGGTCTCCTCGATGTCGGCCGCCCAGTCGGAGTGCTTCTCGGTGGGATCGACGGACAGGCCGATGATCTTCACGTTCCGCTTGTCGAACTCCGGCTTGATCTTCGCCATGTACCCGAGCTCGGTCGTGCAGACCGGAGTGAAGTCCTTCGGATGCGAGAAGAGCACGGCCCACGAGTCGCCGACCCAGTCGTGGAACTGGATCCGCCCGTCGGTCGTGTCTGCCTCGAAGTCCGGCGCCGTGTCGCCAAGCTGCAAACCCATCTCTCGTCCTCCTCGTCGCGTGAATCGTCCCCGTGCAGCGAGATTACAGACCGCTGGGCGTCTGACGCAGTACCGCGCGGGCCGCGAGCCCGAGCAGGAGCACTCCGGTGCCGATCAGGACCGCCGAGACCGGGAG
This sequence comes from uncultured Actinomycetes bacterium, assembly GCA_963819535.1. Lineage (GTDB taxonomy): Bacteria > Actinomycetota > Thermoleophilia > Gaiellales > Gaiellaceae > PALSA-600. The sequence goes on from CAWFWL010000002.1 coordinate 345,782, forward strand.
CGTCACGACGAGCACCAGGCAGGCGACGAAGCCGACGGCGTTGAGCCAGCGCGGCCAGCGTCGGGTCGCGCCGGTCTGGGTGAATGCCGCCGCGTTGGCGATCGCGTAGTACACGAGCACACCGAACGACGAGAAGCCGATCGCTCCACGCAGGTCGGTCGTGAGCACGAGAGCGCACACGGCCACCGCGACTGCGAGCTCGGCGTGGTGCGGGACGTGGCGGCTCGGGTCGACCGCAGCCAGCCACCGCGGCAGGTCGCCGTTCCGCGCCATCGCGAGACCGGTGCGGCCGATGCCCGCGATCAGCGCCAGCAGCGCCCCGAGACTCGCGATCGCCGCGCCAACCCTGACGACCGGCGTCGCCCACGCGGCGCCGGCGGCCTTGACCGCGGTCGCGATCGGCGCGGACGCGGCCGCGAGGCGGTCCGGCCCGGCGCCCGCCAGTGCCGCGACGCCGACGAGCGCGTACACGACGACGGTGATCCCGAGGGCGAGCGGGATCGCGCGCGGGATCGTGCGAGCGGGGTCGCGGACCTCCTCGCCGAGCGTCGCGATCCGCGCGTACCCGGCGAAGGCGAAGAACAGGAGGCCGGCCGCCTGGAGCACCCCGTACAGGCCGCCCTCTCGCAACGACGACAGGCCGCCGTGCACGGGCGAGCCGGCGTCGCCGCCAGTCGCGATCGCGACGACGACCACGAGCAGCGCCAGGAGCGAAAGGGCGACCAGCACCCGCGCCAGCGTCGCCGTCCGCGTGATCCCGCGGAGGTTGGCGCCCGTCAGCACCACCACCGCCGCGAACGCGACGAGCCGCTGCGACCACGCCGGGCCGGGGACGGCGTAGGCGGCGAACGTCAGCGCCATCGCCGCGCACGACGCCGTCTTGCCGACCACGAACCCCCACCCCGCGAGAAACCCCCACCACGCGCCGAGCCGCTCGCGGCCGTAGACGTACGTGCCGCCGGAGGTCGGGTACTCGGCGGCGAGCTGCGCCGAGGCGACCGCGTTGCAGTACGCAACGCCGGCCGCCAACGCGAGGCCGACGAGCAGGCCGCTGCCCGCCGCCCGGGCGGCCGGCCCGAAGGCGGAGAAGACGCCGGCGCCGATCATCGAGCCGAGCCCGATCACGACGGCGTCCACCGTCCCGAGGCGGCGGACGAGCGGTCCCGTCGAGGTCACATCGCCGCCGCCACTCGTTCGGCTGCAGCGGCGAGCTCGGCGTCGGGCACGTTCGGCAGCGCGTCCTCCCACAACGGCAGCATCATCCCCGCCGCCTCGACCATTCCGAGCGGACGCGGGATGAACCAGACGTGGAAGTGCGCGCCGCCGTCGCCCCAGCGGTAGAGGTGGACGCGCCCGACGTTGCCGAGCGACAGGACCGCGCGCTCGACGCGCGCTGCGACACGCCCGAAGTCGGCGGCCAGTTCGTCTGGCAGGTCGGAGAACGAGTCGACGTGCTCGCGGCTCGCGAGCCAGACCGCCCCGGGCAGGCTGCCGCCGACAGGTGCATGCAGTGTCCAGTTCTCGTCCGACCAGACCGCGCCGGTCGTCTTGCCGCCGCAGATCGCGCACGGCTCGCCGCCGGGCTCGCCGCGCCGCGGCGGCTCGGGGATCTGGAGTGCGCCCGGCTCCCGCGGGACGAGTGGTTCGGCGTAGGGAAGGCTCATCGTGACTCCTTTCGTCGCTTGGCAGATGCCGGCTGCGCCACGCCGGCGATTCCGTTCGACACCAGGCCGACGACACGCGCCGTCGCCCGTTCGGCGGGCCAGTCGTGGCGCCCGCGCAGGTGCACGTAGGTCCAGGCGACCGCGTTGAAGGCGACGTCGGCCGTCTCGACGGGGTCGTCGACCGGCGGCAGGGAGCCGTCGTCGGTCCCCTCCCGCAGGAACTGGATGAACGGGTGCAGGTAGTCGTGCGGCTGCCCGGGCCCGGGTCGCTGGTGGAACGCCTCGTCGGTCGCGAGCATCAGCGGCAAGTGGCGCTCGAGCAGGCCGCAGAGCGCCTCGAGCCCGCGCACGAGCCGCTCCCGGCCCGTGCCGCCGGACGTGAGGATCGGGTACATCGTCGAACGGAAGTCCGCGGCGAGCTCACCGACGAGCGCGCCGATCAGGGTGTCGAGGTCGAGCCCCTGTCGCCAGAGCGTCGAGCGCGCCCGGCCCGCGACCTCGGCGACGCGCTCGAGCGTCAGCCCGTCCCAGCCGCGCTCGCGAAGAACCTCGATCGTGGCGTTCCGGAGCTGCTCGTCGACCTGCATCACCTGTGGTTCATTCATGCAACAGCAGTGTTGCATGAGGCGCGCGTGCCCGTCAAGGCGGAACGTGATAGGACCGCGCCAGTGAGCGACCTCGCCGGGATCATCGCCGCGTACAACGACGCCTGGAACCGCCAGGACGTCGACGCGATCTGCGCCGCGCACGCGCCCGGGATGGTGTTCGAGAACCACACCGCCGGCGAGCGCGCCGAGGGCGCTGCGGTGCGCGAGCACATCGCGACGATCTTCCAGAACTGGCCCGACCTCCGGTTCGACGGGCGCGCCACGTACATCGGACCGGACTTCGTCGTGCAGGAGTGGACGGCGACTGCGACGCACCCGGCCGGCAAGGCGGTCTCCTGGGACGGCATCGACGTCTTCCCGTTCGCCGGCGACCTGATCCTGCGCAAGGACGTCTACTCGAACGCGTCCCGCCGCGTGGCCGAGCAGCTCGCGGAGTGAAGCCGTGACCACGCCGGCCGCACGCCCGATCGTCTTCCTCTCCGACTTCGGCTATCGGAACGAGTGGGTCGGGATCTGCCACTCGGTGATCGCGCGCGTCGCGCCGGCGAGCCGGGTGATCGACCTGTCGCACGGCGTGCCGCCGCTCGACGTCCGAGACGGCGCGCTGCTGCTCTCCGACTCGGCACGGTTCCTACCCGAGGACGCGGTCGTGCTGGCCGTGGTCGACCCGAGCGTCGGCAGCGACCGCGACCTCGCGGTCGAGACGGAACGCGGGCGCCTGCTCGTGGGGCCCGACAACGGGCTGCTCGCCTTCCTCTGGCAGACCGACGGCGGCGTTCGGCGCGCCCACGCGATCACGCTCGAGCGAATCGTCCTGCAACCGGTTGCGCCGTCGTTCCACGCCCGCGACGTGTTGGCACCCGCGGCGGGGTTCCTCGCGTCCGGCGGATCGCTCGAGGAGCTCGGCGAACCGCTCGACACCTCGTCGCTCGCGGAGCTGCCGTTCCCTTCCGCGACGGTTGCGAAGAACAAGATCGAGTGCGAGGTGCTCGACCTGAACCGGTTCGGCAACGTCCTCCTGAACGTGACCGTCGCCGACTTCGCCGCCGCCGGTCTCGACCAGGCGGAGACGGTCGCGATCGACGCCACGTCGGGCGCCGCGCAGGCGCGTCGCGTCTCGACGTACACCGACGTCGAGTCGGGCGACTGGGGCCTGATCGTCGATCCGCGCGGCTGGCTGTCCGTGATCCGCGGCAACCCGGCGAACGCCGCCGACGGGCTCGGCGGCGTCCAGCCAGGCGATCCGGTCTGGCTGACCGCGCCGCGCACGACGACACGGTCAGCCGGCTGACTCGAAGCTAGGCGCTCGGCCCGGGCGCGCCCGGATCCTTGATCGCCTCGCCCGCGTCCTTCGCCTTGTCGGCGAGGCTCTCGTCCTTGCTCGCGATGTCCTTGATCTCCATCGCGTCCGCCTTCGCGGCGTCCATGCCCCCACGCTTGTCGAACAGCTGCTTTGCCTTGTCTGTGAGCTTGCCGAGATCCATTCCGTCCTCCCTTTCCTAGCCCTTGACGTCCTTCAGCTGAACACCGTTCTGTGACGCCTTCGCAACCAGGGAGTCGAGGAGCGCGCTCGCGCCCGATACCCGCCAGATCGCCCGCCCCGATCGCCCTCCGCAGCGACGAGAGAGCCGCCAGAGCCCGTGCGAGCCGAGGGTCGCCGCGTAGGTCGCCCCGATCCCTTCGATCTCGTGCAACTCCACGTCCCTCTCTCCTTCGGTCGACCTGGACCCTCTCACATGCCCCACCTTCAGGCAGAGCGGTCCGGCCGTTCGGTGGAAGCTCGACGCGCTTCGTGATAGTCATAGTCGGAGCACCACAGGTCCACCAACTCAGGGGAGAAAATAGTGACGTCTGCGGCACTCGTCGGTGACGAAGCACGGCACGCGGTGGAGTCGAGCACGGTGATCGAGCTCCCGGCCCCGGCGGCGGCGCACAGCACGCTCCGGACACGCCTGGCGTTCGCGCTGATCATCGTCGTTCAGGTTGCGTGGTTGGCGGCCCTCGGGTACGCCGTGCTCGCGTTCGTGTAGGGAGTCGGCCAACCGACCGGCCCGCCGCCGGTCTGCGTCTACGCTGGCGGCATGACCAATGCCAGCATGCAGACCAATCACGGCTCGATCGAGATCGAGCTGTTCGACGACGACGCCCCGAAGACCGTGGACAACTTCTCGAAGCTCGCCCGCCAGGGCTTCTACGACGGCGTCATCTTCCATCGGGTGATCCCGGACTTCATGATCCAGGGCGGCGACCCGACCGGGACCGGGTCGGGCGGCCCCGGCTACCAGTTCGAGGACGAGTTCAACGAGAACCTCGTCGAGCGCGGGGCGCTCGCGATGGCGAATGCCGGCCCGAACACGAACGGCTCGCAGTTCTTCATCGTCACGGCCGACGCGTGCCCGTGGCTCGACGGCAAGCACACCGTCTTCGGCCGCGTCACCTCGGGCATGGACGTCGTCGACACGATCGAGAAGGTGCCGACGGGCGCGAACGACCGCCCCGTCGACGAGGTCAAGATCGAGTCGGTCTCGATCGCCGGGTGAGCGACGATCTCGACAGCGACGCGGGCGAGATCGTCTGCCCGCATTGCAGCAAGCCGTTCAGCGCCGACCTGATCGAGGGCGAGGCGGAGCGCTACCGAGGGTTCAAGTGCCCGCACTGCCGGTTGTTCGTGCCGGCCGAGCGCGCCACCTGACCGCCGACACGGCCTACATGCAGTCGCGGAGAGCCTGCGCCTCGGGCAGGCTCTCGAGCTTCTTCAGCGTGTTGTTCTCGATCTGCCTGATCCGCTCGCGCGTGACGCCGAAGGCCTTGCCGACCTCCTCGAGCGTGCACGGCTGACCGCCGGTCAGGCCGAAGCGAAGCTCGATCACCTGGCGTTCCCGTTTCGGCAGTGACGCGAGCGCGACCTCGATGTCTGAGCGCCGGAGCGTCAGCGACGCCGCCTCGTCGGGCGTCTCGGTGTTCTCGTCCTCGACGAAGTCGCCGAGCGCCGAGTCCTCCTCCTCGCCGATCGGCTTCTCGAGCGACACAGGGTGCTGCGCCATCCGCAGGATCTCGCGCACCTCCTCGGTGGTCATCTCGAGCTCCTCGGCGATCTCCTCGGGACGCGGCTCGCGGCCGAGGCGCTGGACGAGCTGGCGCTCGATGTGCACGACCTTGTTCAGCTTCTCGACCATGTGCACCGGTATCCGGATCGTGCGCGCCTTGTCGGCGATCGCCCGGGTCACCGCCTGGCGGATCCACCAGGTGGCGTAGGTCGAGAACTTGTAGCCCTTGCGGTAGTCGAACTTCTCCACGGCCCGGATCAGGCCGAGCGACCCCTCCTGGATCAGGTCGAGGAAGCTGAGCCCGCGCCCGAGGTAGCCCTTCGCGATCGAGACGACGAGGCGGAGGTTGGCCTCGATCATCTGGGTCTTCGCGCCCATGTCGCCGCGCTCGATCCGCTTCGCCAGGTAGACCTCCTGGTCGGCGGTCAGCAGCGGCACCTTTCCGATCTCGCGCAGGTAGAGGCGCAGCGAGTCGAGCGACGGCTCGACGGTCAGGTCGAGCTTCGGCGCCGTCTTGACCTCTTCCTCGATCGAGCGGCTGCTCGTGCGGCAGGCGCTTGTGCTCTTCACCTTCGACGAGCTCGACGCCGTGGTCGATCAGGTAGGTGGTGAAGTCCTCGACCTGCTCCTTCGTCAGCTCGACCTCGTCGATGCCTTTGACGATCTCGTCGTAGGTCAGGAAGCCTTTCTCCTGCCCCGTCGCGACAAGCTTCTGCAGTTCCTCGACGTCGGGAAGAGCAATGTCGACAGTGAGCACCTGAGCACGACCTCCGGCTACGACGTTCGTTGACGGGGGAACAACGATCGAATGCACACGGAGCCGGACCCTCACTCGCCGGCTCACCCTCGGACGCGCTGACAATACATCAGAGTTCGTCAAACCGACACGAATTTGTTCGAAGTCCGCAACATCCTCGCGGCGACGTTAACTTGGCGGGGTGGTCGCGCTCGTCGTGCTCCTGCTCGGGGTCGGTCAAACCGCCCGCGGCCTACGGCACGCCCGGGCACGTGCGGCTGGCCGTCTCGTCCTGGTGCTGGGGCACGCATTGCGGGGCGCCGATCGCGGCCTCGGGCAAGCCGATCGTCGTGCACCGCGGCGGGCTCGTGAGCATCGACTTCGCCGCCACCCCAACGAAGGTTCGGGTCGGCTGTCTCCGGCGCGCCCGAGGCGATCGTCGGGAGCGGCCGGACGATCTCCTGGCGGCCGAAGCGGATGGGCGGGATGACGATCAACGTCACCTACCGCGAAGGGCTTCGCGGCCTACGTCGGGCGCCTGAAGTGTGCTGAAGTAACGAGAACGGCGGCGCCGCCGCTGACGCCGTTCTCCGGTTCGTCTGTCGCCTCCGCGCTTCCAGCAAGGCCCCGCCGCATCGGGCCTCGCGTTTCGCGGTGACACGTCGAACTCTGAGGCCGGTCCGGCGGTTGATCCATCACCCGTTCCGTGCTTGACCGCGCGACTTGACTACGATGGTCATCTACGTTTGCCGTGTGAGCGACCGCTTCCGCCAGCGCCTGCTCGAGGGGCCGCCGATCGTCGCGGACGGCGGCATGGGCGCCCTGATCACGGCTGCCGTGCCGCGGCTGCGCTGCCCCGAGGAGGCCAACCTGCGCGCTCCCGAGGCGGTCGTCTCGCTACACGTCAGCTTCATCAACGCCGGCGCCGAGCTGATCGAGACCAACACGTTCGGCGCGAACCGCCGCAAGCTGGCCCACCACTTCCTCGAGGACGAGTTCGAGCGGATCAACTCGACTGCCGTCAAGCTGGCCCGCGAGGCGCGGGAGATCTCGGGCCGGGACGTCTTCATCGGCGGTGCGATCGGGCCGCTCGGCGAACCGGCGACCTCGCGGGTCCGTCAGGACCTCTGCAGCGAGCAGGCGAGCGTGCTCGAGGGACGCGGCGCCGACCTGTTCATGATCGAGACGTTCTACGACCTGGAGGAGCTCGTGGACGCGATCGGCGGCGGTGCGCGCGGTGTCGGCGCTGCCGATCGTTGCGCTGATGACGTTCGACGACGGCGCCGAGACGCTCGCCGGCGTCACGCCGCGGGAGGCGGCCGAGCGGCTCGGCAAGCTGGACGTCGCGGCGATCGGCGCCAACCACGGCGGCGGTCTGCTGGTGGCGCTCGAGGCGCTCGAGCAGATGGGCGCGAACGGCCTGCCGCTCGCCGCGCTGCCGAACATCGGCCTGGCGAGCCTGGCCGGCGGGCGGGTGATCTATCCGCACGCGACGCCCGAGTACTTCGCCGAGTTCGCGGCGCACGCCCGCAAGCTCGGCGCGCGCGTGATCGGCGGCTGTTGCGGGACGACGCCGACCGAGATCGCAGCGATCAGCGCCGCGCGTCGAGGAGGCACGCGAGCCGCGCGCGCCGCTCGAGTTCACGCGAGCGCGAGCTCGTCGTCGCGCTCGGCGAGGAGCAGCGGGAGACCGCCGCTGGCGCGTGCGCTCCGCGAGCGGCGAGTTCGTCGTCTCGGTGCAGCTCGACCCGCCGCTCGGAGGGTCGGCGCGCGGACTGCTCGAGGTGGCGCGTCGAGCTCAGCGACGGGGGCGTCCGGTTCGTCGACGTGAACGACAACGCGACCGCCCGGGCGGGGATGAGCTCGCTGATGGTCGTCGGCGCGGATCGAGCGCGAAACCGGGCTCGAGACGATCCCGCACCTGACGACGCGGGACTGGACGGTGCTCGGGCTCGAGTCGATGCTGCTCGGCGCGCACGCCGAAGGCGTCCGGAACGTGCTCGCGATCACAGGCGACCCGCCCGAGGTGGGCGACTATCCGGGCTCACGCGGGGTCTACGAGATCGACGCGATCGGCCTGACGCAGCTGCTGTCGCGCCTGAATCGCGGCGAGGACTACAACGGCCGACCGATCGACGCGCCGACGTCGTTCTTCGCCGGTGTCGCCGTCAACCCGACGGCCGACGACCTCGAGCGGTGAGGCTGAGCGGTTCCGGCGCAAGGTCGAGGCGGGCGCTCGGTACGCGATGACGCAGATCGTCTTCGACCTCGACGCGCTCGACCGGTTCGCGTCGAGCGCTCGGCGGCTGGCCGGTGCCGGTGCTGGCCGGGGTGTTTCCGCTGACGAGCCATCGGCTTGCGCTGCGGCTCCACAACGAGGTGCCGGGGATCGTCGTGCCCCAGGCGCTGCAGGATGCGCTGCTCGCGGCGGGCCGCGACGCCGCCGCCCTCGGGCTCGCTCACGCGAAGGAGCTGGTCGCCGCGTCACGCGAACGCTGCGCCGGCGTGTACGTCGTCGCGCCGTACAAGCTGCCGGCGCGTGTGCTCGAGCTGATCTAGCAGCTGCCGGTCGAGACAGGGCGCTTGGCCCGCGCGAGCGCGCGCCGGACCGGCGCGGCCGGGACGCCGTAGCCGGCCCGCGAGCCGATCCGCGCAGCGAACACCGTCGCCTCCACCTGCCCGACGCGGTTGACGACCGGGCCGCCCGAGTTTCCGTGGCGCACAAGGCCGCTGATCGCGGTCACCTCGCGCAGCGAGCCCTCGACGAGCACGTCGGCGGTGTTGCCGATCCGGCCGGGCCGGGCGTCGAACGGGCCGTTGACCGGATAGCCCAGGATCGCGACGGGGTCGCTGGGCCGCGCGTCGACGAGCGGAAGCGGAGGTGCCTTGAGGCCGGGCACGCGGAGAACGGCGACGTCCTGCTTGCGGTCGACGACGAGCGCCGTCGCGACGTGGCCGTTGGCTCGGAGCTCGCTGCCCCCCGCGACGACGTGGGCGGCGGTGACGACGATGTGCGGCCGGGCGACCCAGCCCGAGCCCTCGACACCGAAGCCGCAGGCGACGGCGGTGATCCGGACGACGCTGGGACGGGCCGAGCGCACGCCCGCCGACTGCAGCACCCGCACGTCCGGCGGCTTCGACGGCGGGGCTGGCCCGGCGATCTGCGGGAACGGGTCGACCCGCGCGAGCGCACGCAGCACGGTTCGTGGCGGCGCGAGGTCATTGAGCCGGCGCAGGATCTCCGATTTCTGCACCTCTCGCTGCAGCTTCGGCTGCCCCGGGATCAGCGTCAGCGCGGCGCCTGCGACCCAGACGAACGCGAGCCCGAGCGCCGCCCCGGCCACGAGGCCGCCGAGCGAGTCGAGCAACCGGAGCGGCGGGATCACAGACAGGCCGCCGCGCGCCATCGTGCCGGCCACCCCCGCCGCCCACTGCAGGAGCGAGGCGCCGACGAGTGCCCCGACGAGCCCGGCGAGCGGCGTGTACGGCGAGCGGGCGCCGCCGTGCAGCAGGTGCGGCGCGACACGTGCGCCGATCAAGGCGCCCGCGATCAGGCCGCCGAACGAGAGCGCCGTCGCGACGAGCCCGCGGCGCAGTCCCGAGAGCGCACCGAGCGCAACGATCGCCGCAGCGATCCAGTCGACGCGCGTCATCCGGACCTGTTCGGGCGCGATGCCCCGCTTCCCTGCCGCCGCTACACTGCGGCGCGCACGGGGGCGTAGTTCAGTTGGTTAGAACGCCGGCCTGTCACGCCGGAGGTCGCGGGTTCGAGTCCCGTCGCTCCCGTTTTTCCGAGCCGCCAACGATTAGGCTCGTGCCGTGGCGACGGGCTCCGCAGCGACCTTCCTGTTCGCCGACATCGCGGGCTTCACCGCGCTCACCGAAGCCCACGGAGACGAGCAGGCGGTGCAGCTCGTCGACGACTTCGCGGCGGTCGTTCAGGCGGAGCTCCCGAACGTCGGCGGCGAGTACGTCAAGACCGTCGGCGACGCGCTCATGCTCCGAGTGCCTGACCCCGGCAATGCGATTCGCCTCGGTCTGTGGATCACGCGGAATGCGATGAGCGGTCATCAGGCGCCGTCGGTTCGAGTCGGCGGCAACTTCGGCCCCGCCATCGAACGCAGCGGCGACTACTTCGGCACGACGATCAACGTCGCCGCCCGCGTCTCCGCGCTCGCCCGCGGTGGCGAACTCCTCGTCACAGGCAACACAGCAGTGCTCGCAGCCGACCTCGACGGCGTCCTGTACGAGTCGCGCGGGCGGCAAGCGCTGCGCAACATCGCCGAGCCCGTGGAGATCTTCGCCGTCGTTCGCATGGACGAGGACGCCGACCACCTCGTCGTCGATCCGGTCTGCCAGATGGCGGTCGATCCGGAACGAGCAGTCGGCCGCCTGATGCTCGAGGAGACGGCGTACTACTTCTGCTCGCTCGGTTGCGTGGCTGCGTTCTCGGAGAACCCGCAGCGGTACGCCTGACGGAGCGGGAAACCCGGTGTCTGACACTGGCCGTGTCCAAAGCGCGGTTGGGCGGATTGCAGGCGGTATCGGGTTGGCGTTGCTGTTCTGCTTCGCCTGCGTCACGAAGGTGTTTCCACGTCTGAGGTGGCTTGAACGGACGTGGGTTTCGGCGGCTGAGATCAGGCGCGCCACATCCACGACCGCCATCACGATGTGAGATCAGGCCACTCGCACGCGGATCGATAGGATCGCGATTCGCGAAAACCTGTACCTGGACGGGAGGTGTCCGGATGACGGAGGACCCGAAGTGGCGTGTCGCTCGGCTCGAGGAGATCGAGCGGCGCGGCAGAGACATCCCGGTGCGCGAGCACATGGGGTTGAGCTCGTTCGGCGTGAACGCCTTCAAACCCGATGCGGACGGCCTGCTGATCAACGAGCACGACGAGGTCGGCTCGGGTCAGGAGGAGCTGTACATCGTGATCGACGGGACGGCGAGCTTCGAGATCGACGGCGAGACGTTCGATGCACCCGCGGGGACCTTCGTCTCCGTCCGGCCCGAGGCGCGCCGGAAGGCGACCGGCGACGGCACGATCCTCGCGCTCGGCGCGACACCGGGCGAGGTGTACCAGGGCCTCGACTGGGGCGATGCCTGGCCGATGCACCGCGATTCGCTGACGGCCTACGGCGAGAAGCGGTACGCCGACGCGCTGGCGTCGGTTCGCGGCGGTCTCGAGCACCTGCCGGACCACGCCGGCTTCCACTACAACTACGCCTGCTTCGCGACGCTCGCGGGCGAGCAGGACGACGCGACGTTCGACCATCTTCGGCGGGCGATCGAGTTGTTCCCGGCGTTCCGCGACCAGGCGCCGAGGGACGAGGACTTCGCGGCCGTTCGCGAGGACCCGCGGTTCGAGGCAGCGATCCGCTGAACACCGGGAGGGGAGGCGGCGTCGCCGCGCCGCCTCCCCTCCGTGCGCGGCCTAGTCGCGCCCGCCCATCCGCAGGCCCGAGACGGCGAACGGCGCCGTGCTCGTGGCGAAGTCGGCTCACGGCCGACAAGCTGACGAGCGTGACCGTGGTCGCAGCTCAGTAGCGGCCACAGCGAGATGCGTATCCGATGCACGGCACACGTCAAAACCGGATCGCCGGCTTTGGCCTCGTGGCGGCCCTCGCCCTGGGCTGGTGTTCTTCGCGCCGGCCCAGGTCGGTGGCTCGACCCTGTACACGGCGACGGTCGGCGACAGCATGGAGCCGCTCTTCCATAAAGGCGATCTGGCCCTCGTCCGGCCGTCGTCGTCGTACAAGGTCGGCGAATCCAGAACGGCCAGTACTACTTCAAGGGCGACCACAACGACTTCGTCGACCCCGGCTACGTCACGCGCGCGGAGCTGCTCGGCAAGCTCTCGTACCGGTTGCCGCACGCCGGTGCGGTGCTCAACTGGTTCGGCGTCCCGTTGCACGCTTCCCTGGTCGCGGCAGCGGCCGTCGCCTTCCTGCTGCTCGGTGGCGGCGCGAAACGCAGCCGCCGTCGCCGGAAGTGCCGGCGGCAATGAAGCCCACGGTCCGCAGCTGGCTGCATCGCCCGTCCACCGCCCGACGATTGCGCCGCCTGCGGTCGTGCAACCTGATTCTCGGCCGCAAGGCCACGGGCACGCAGACGCTGAACGGCGGTGGCGGCAACGACTGCATCCTCGGCGGTGGATCGGCCGGGGACGATCAACAGCTTCAACGGCAGCACCGGAACCGATGTCTGCATCGGCGCGCCCGGTGCGACGAACGTGTTCTCGTCCTGCGAGACGCACTACAACTGAGCCCTGATCGCCGCGACCACCGCGTCGTCCACGTCGGTGCGGGCCTCGAGCCAGCCGAGGATCGCGAGTGCGGCGTCCCGGTTGCGGCCATATCCGGGAGCGAACGACGCGAGCGGCAGCAGAGCGCCGTCGAAGCGTCGCTCGACGCCGCGCTCGATCGCGAACACGTCCTGCCTCGGTGCGCTGTTCGACGTCGTCAGCTCGAGGAACGTGATCAGCCGGTCGACGGCGTGCGACTGGATCAGGCGCGTGGCGCTCAGGACCTCGCCGCGCGCGTCGCGGTGCAGTCCGACGTACAGGTTCGTCAGCGCCTCGTTCACCTGATGCTCCGCATCGTCGGGTGACGGCGCCGGCGTCCGTCCAAGCCGGTCGAGATCTATGGGAGCGTCGTCGCGCCGCCACACGACGCGCCCCGGCGAGAAGGAGCCCGCACGCAGCTCGTCGAGCGAGAACACGGCGTACTCGGCGAACAGGCCGTCGGCGAACAGCGCCTTCCGGCCGTCGACGGTGTTCGCGAAGCTGAAGGCGAGCGGCCCGAGCTGCTCGAGCCAGTCGATCGACTGCAGGTAGCGCTGCTTCGCACAGTCGTCCACGACCACGAAGAAGTCGAGGTCGGAGTGCTCGTCGAGCCGATCGAGCTCGCGGCCCACGGAGCCGAGCCCGATCAGCGCGACGGCATCGCCACGCTCTGCCAGCACCGCTCCGAGCTCGTCGAGGCGCTGCAGGATGCGCTCGGGGACGCCTATGACACTGCGCGCTTCACGACGTCGCTCTCCGAGCTCCCGCGTGCCGCCGCAACATGCTTCGCCGGCGCGCCGGCCTCCTTGAACGTGTCGAAGAAACCACGATCGTTGACGGAGACGAGAAGACCCGCCCCCAAAACACCGCGATGGAACGTCTCGATCTCGCTCTCGCTGAACGACTCGCTCATGCTCGTCACTCCCTTCGCTCGGGCTACGGTTGGCATTCTCGTCAATCGCCGGAGGGAGCCGTAGCAGTGAGTGAGTTGCTGAACAGTCTCGGTGCGATCACGCTGTTCGTGGACGATCCGCAGCGTTCGAAGGCGTTCTATGAGAAGGCGTTCGGCCTGTCGACGGTCTACGAGGACGAGAACTCGGCGGTGATCAAGTTCGAGAACACCGTGCTCAACCTGCTCAAGACGGCCGCGGCGCACGACCTGATCGCGCCCGCGACCGTGGCGGGCGGCGACGTCGGCCAGCGGCTGCAGTTCACCGTCTGGGTCGACGACACCGACGCTGTCTGCCGGGAGCTGGCCGCCCGTGGCGTCGAGCTGCTGAACGGCCCGATGGATAGGCCGTGGGGGATGCGCACAGCGGCGTTCACCGATCCCGACGGGCACGTCTGGGAGGTCGCCCAAGACCTGTCGGCATAGCGTCGTGGAAGATCGTGGGCGTCTGCCGCGTCTTGTGGACATGAACCAGCGGCTCCTGCTCACGGCACTCGCGCTCGCGCTCGTGCTGCTCGCCCTCGGCGGCTGGCTCGTGCAAGGCCTTCGCTGGCCGACGCGGGCGTTCGTGGCTCCCGCTCGCTGATCCGCCCGCGACCGACCTGTGAGTACGATCGTCGTCCGACGGGTATCGCCACGGCACGATGCGGCCAATCGCAGACGCCGGACCGCGCGCTCGCGACCTGTTCACGGCGCTCGACTCGTGGTTCGGCGCCCGGCTCTCCGAGCAGATCCGAGGACACCACCGGCGCCGGCTGCGCCGGGTCGGGTGGGAGCGCGCCCTCGACGAGCAGGCCGGAGGCTGGGCGGCGGGCGATCCCCCGCCGCGGCCGGGCAACAGCGTCGAAATTCTGGTCGACGGCGCGCAGGCACTGCCGGTGATTGCCGACGAGCTTGCAGGGGCGCGCTCACACGTCCATCTGACGGGCTGGTTCTTCACGCCGGGGTTCGCGCTTCGCCGCGACGGCAACCCCGTCGTGCTGCGCAACCTGCTCGCCGAGCTCGCGGAACGGATCGACGTCCGCGTCCTCACATGGGCGGGAGCGCCGCTACCGCTCTTTCGGCCCTCGCGTCGTGACGTCCGCGAGGTTCAGGCCGACCTGACCCGCAACACGCGGATCCACTGCGCGCTCGACCGGCGCGAGCGGCCGCTGCACTGCCACCACGAGAAGACGATCGTCATCGACGACCGGGTCGCGTTCGTCGGCGGCATCGACCTCACCTCCCAGGCCGGCGACCGCTTCGACAGCCACGGTCATCCACCACGCGGCGATGTCGGCTGGCACGACGCCACCACCCGGATCGAGGGCCCTGCCGTCGGCGACGTCGCCGAGCACTTCCGGATGCGCTGGCACGAGGTGCAGGGCGAACGGCTCGCGCCGGTCGCGCCGAGCGCCGCGGCCGGAACCGTCGAGCTTCAGGTCGTGCGAACGGTGCCCGAACGCATCTACCGGTCGGTGCCGCGCGGCGACTTCCGCATCCTCGATTCGTACCTCCGAGGGCTCCGGGGCGCACAGCGGTTCATCTATCTCGAGAACCAGTTCCTCTGGTCGGCCGAGATCGCCGCCGTTCTCCTCGACAAGCTGACCCACCCGCCGACACCGGATTTCAGGCTGCTACTCGTGCTGCCCGCGAAGGCGAACAGCGGCGCCGACGACACCCGCGGCGTCCTGGCCGAGCTGATCGACGCCGACGCTGACAACGGCCGACTGCTCGCCTGCACCCTCTACGCCCACTCCGGCGCGATCTCCGATCCCGTCTACGTGCACGCGAAGATCGGCATCATCGACGATGCGTGGCTCACGATCGGCTCGGCCAACCTCAACGAGCACTCGCTCTTCAACGACACCGAGATGAACATCGTGCTGCACGATCGCGCCCTGGCAACCGACACGCGCCGGCGCCTCTGGGCCGAGCACCTCGAGCTCGCAGAGGTCGAGGTGCCCGCCGACCCGATCGCAACGATCGACCAGCTCTGGAAGCCGATCAGCAGGGACCAACAGCAGCGGCGCGCCGACGGCCGGCAACTCACGCACCGGCTCGCGCGCCTGCCTCACGTTTCTCGGCGATCGAGCCGGCTCTTCGGCCCGGTCTCCGGACTGCTCGTCGACGGGTAGACGATGACCGAGCACTCACCTGGCGACGGTCTGACGGAGGCTGCGAAGCGCGCGGCGGTCTGGGCGCTCGTGACGCTCGGCATCGCCGTCGCCGCCGTCGCCTTCTGGAAGCTGCGACTGGTCGTCGCGCTGCTCTTCCTCGCCGTCATCGTCGCGGCCGCGATGCGGCCGGGGGTCGAGGCGCTCCGGCGACGGCGCGTGCCCACGAGCGTCGGGATCGCGCTGCACTATGTCGCGATTGTCGGCCTGTTCGCGCTGATGATCTGGCTCGTCGTGCCGCGCGCGCTGACGCAGGTCGAGAACGCACTGGGCGTCAGCAGCCTGCCGACGTCGCCCGGCGACCTCACTCAGGCAGCGCAGAACTCGACCGGGGTCAAGCACGACATCCTCGTCGCCCTGCAGAAGCGCCTCGAGCACCTGCCGTCGGCGTCGAAGCTCGTCCGGCCGGGGCTGCAGCTCGGTGTGACGGCGTTCGAGATCGTGATCGGGATCTTCTTCGTCTTCGCGAGCGCCGCGTACTGGATCTTCGAGCGTGACCGCGCCGTCGACCTCGTCTGCTCGCTGCTCCCGCGGCCGAAGCGCAAGCGCGTCCGCGACACCTGGGCGCTGATCGACGCGAGACTCGGGGCGTTCGTCCGCGGCCAGCTGCTCCTGATCGGGCTCGTCGCGATCGTGTTGTCGCTGGTGTTCTGGGCGATCGGGGAGCCGTACTGGATCCTCGTCGGCTCGTTCGCCGGCCTGGTCGAGATCGTGCCGGTCGTCGGCCCCTTCGCCGCCGGTGCGCTGGCCGTCGGCGTCGGACTGACGGACTCCGTCCGCCTCGGCGTCGAAGCGGGCATCGCCGTGCTCGCGATGCGGTTGCTCGAGGACTACCTGATCGTGCCGCGTGTGCTCGGCGACGCTGTCGGCTTGACGCCGCTCGTCGTGCTCGTCTCCGTCACGTCCGTCGGAATCCTCTTCGGCGGGTTTGCCGTCATCCTGGCGATCCCGATCGCGGCCGTCGCCTCGACACTGATCGACGTCATCGTGAGAGACAAGGATCCGAGCGAAGCAGATATGCCGACCGTGCTCTTCGCAGCCGGCGACAGCGAGGGGTAGTGGGGCTCGTGTGCGGGGCGGGCGAATCGCCCGCCCCGCACTCCGCCTCCCGCGCTAGATCGCCGATCGGCGCCCGACCAGGGCGACCACGATGACCAGGATCAGGACGAGGAAGAGGAACTTGGAGAGGAAGATGCCCCCACCAAGCGCCAGGATCAACAACAGAAGAACCAAGAGCCACAGCATGCAAAGACCTCCGTTGAGTCGGGACGATTACCGCTCGACGACGCGTTCGTGGACGACCGCAGCGGAGCCGGCGTCGCGCCCGCCGAAGCCACCCCAGGTCGACCAGAAGACCAGGGAGACGACGAAGCCGATGATCCCGACGATCAGCAGGATCACGCCGACGGTATGGATGTTCAGGCCGGAGACGGTGGCGTCGACCGCCCAGAGCAAGATCGCTCCGGCAGCAGCAAACAGCAGGCTGACAGTGATGCCCATCAGATCGACCTCCATTGGCTAGGAAAGAACGGTTCATCTCAGTCGGAGAACCGTTCGCAGACACCGGTATCTCCGATCGGCCCCTCTTCAAACCTCGCCCAAACCGGTTCTTACCGGTCGTTTACCTACACGACGGCGGGAGCGGGCGACTGCGGGACGATCCGTCCGGCCTTCACGTCCTCGGCGTAGTGGCACGCAACGGCGTGGCCCGCGAGCTGTCTCAGCACCGGTTCCTCGTCGGCGCAACGCGTCGGCTGCACGAACGGGCAGCGCGTATGGAACCGGCACGCCTGCGGCGGATTGGCCGGGCTCGGGAGGTCGCCGGCGACGCGGATCGCCCGGCGCTCGCGCTCGACGACCGGATCGGGAATCGGGATCGCGGACAGCAGCGTCACGGTGTACGGATGCAGCGGGTTCTCGTACAGGTCGTCGGCGGGTGCGACCTCGACCACCTTGCCGAGATACATGACGATGATTCGCGTCGAGATGTGCCGGACGACCGCGAGGTCGTGCGCGATGAACAGATACGTGAGGTCGAACTCGCGCTGCAGGTCCTCGAGGAGGTTGATGATCTGCGCCTGGATCGAGACGTCGAGCGCCGAGACCGGCTCGTCGCAGACGACGAAGTCGGGGTTGAGCGCGATCGCGCGGGCGAGCCCGATCCGCTGCCGCTGGCCGCCCGAGAACTCGTGCGGATAGCGGTTCGCGGAGTCGCTCGGCAGCCCGACGACGCCGAGCAGCCGGGCAACCGTCGCCGCCAGCTCCTTGCCGGTCGAGACGCTGTGCGCCCGCAGCGGCTCGCCGACGATGCGACCGACGGAATGACGAGGGTTGAGCGATGCGTAGGGATCCTGGAAGACCATCTGCATGCGCCGACGCAGCCCGTGCAGCTCGTTCTCGGACGCGGTCGTGATGTCGCGTCCCTCGAACGAGATCCGCCCACTCGTCGGCTTGTAGAGGCGCAGGATCGCGCGCCCGAGCGTCGACTTGCCGCACCCGGACTCGCCGACGAGGCCGACCGTCTCGCCTCGCTCGATCGAGAACGACACACCGTCGACCGCCTTCACGTCGCCGACATGGCGATCGAGCATCAGGCCGCTCGTGATCGGGAACCAGACCCGTAGGTCGTCGACCTCGACGAGCGGGGCGCCGGGCACCGGTTCGCTCATCCCGAGGCCACCAGACGGGCGCGCGCCCACGCATCCTCGGCGACCGGGAAGAAGCAGGCTGCATCGTGACCGGGCTCGAGCTCGCGGAGCAGCGGCAGCTCGGCGTCGCAGCGGCTCTGACGGAACCGGCAGCGCGGCGCGAACGGGCACGACGCCGGCGCTTCGAGCATGTTGCGCGGCTGCCCCGCGATCGGATTCAGCGCTGCGAGCCGCCGCGTGTCGAGCCGTGGCACGCTCTCGAGCAGGCCGAGCGTGTACGGGTGGCGCGGGTGTCCGAAGATCTGGTCGGCGGAACCGCTCTCGACGAACGTGCCTGCGTACATCACCTTGACGCGTTCACAGATCCCGGCGACGACGCCGAGATCGTGCGTGATCATGATCAGGGCCGTGTCGCGCTCGGAGACGAGCTCGCGTAGCAGGTCGAGGATCTGCGCCTGGATCGTCACGTCGAGCGCGGTCGTCGGCTCGTCGGCGATCAGGAGCTTCGGCTCGCATGCGAGCGCCATCGCGATCATCGCCCGCTGGCGCATGCCGCCCGAGAACTGATGCGGGTAGTCCTTCAGCCGTTGTCGCGCGCTCGGGATGCCGACCTGGTCGAGCAGCTCGGCGGCGCGCGCCGTCGCCTCCTTCTGGTTCAGCCCGAGGTGCGTCTCGAGCGGCTCCCGCAGCTGCCGCCCGACAGTCAGCACGGGGTTGAGGCTCGTCATCGGGTCCTGGAAGATCATCGCGATCTGCCGGCCGCGGATCCGGCGCAGCTGCGAGTCGTTCATGGTCGTCAGCTCGTTGCCGTCGAACCGGGCGCTGCCCGCGGTCACGCGGCCGGCGCGCGGGAGGATCCCGAGCAGGGCGAGCGACGTGACGCTCTTGCCGCAGCCCGACTCGCCCACGATCCCGAGCGTCTCACCCGGCGCGATGTCGAACGAGACGCCGTTCACCGCGTGCACGATCCCGCGGCTCGTCCAGAACCGCACCTCGAGCCCGTCGACGACGAGCAGCGGCTCCCTGGCCATCAGGCACGCCCCCGCAGCTTCGGGTCGAGGGCCTCGCGCAGCCCGTCGCCGATCAGGTTGAACCCGAGCACCGAAAGCACGATCGCGATGCCGGGATAGATCGCGAGCATCGGCGCCGTCTGCAGGTAGCGGACGGTGTCGGTGAGCATCGTCCCCCACTCCGGCGTCGACGGGTCCTGCGGCCCGAGCCCGAGGAAGCCGAGCCCGGCTGCGTCGATGATCGCCGTCGCGAGCGCGAGCGTGCCCTGGACGATCACGGGCGAGATCGCGTTCGGCAGCACGTGCGAGATGAGGATCGTCCGGCGCCGGACGCCGACCGCGCGCGCCGCGAGCACGAAGTCGTTCTCGCGCTGCGCGAGCACGGAGCCGCGTAGCAGCCGCGTGAAGATTGGGACGTTGACGATGCCGATCGCGATCATGATCTGCAGCGACCCGGGGCCGAGCAGCGCAACGATCCCGATCGCCATCAGGAAGCCGGGTATCGCCAGCATGATGTCGACGAAGCGCATCAGCACGCTGTCGACCCAGCCGCCGAAGAAGCCCGCGATCGCTCCCATCACGATCCCGATCGACAGGCCGACCGAGACCGAGACGATGCCGATCAACAAGCGACAGCCGCGCGCCGTAGATGATGCGCGACAGCTCGTCGCGACCGAGGTCGTCGACGCCCAGCAGGTGATGCGCCGACGGGCCGGGGCAGCAGCCGCTCGTGATCAGGTTCAGATCCTGGACGCGCGGATCGTCCGGCGCGAGCAAGCGGTGCGGCGAGGGCGGTGATCACGAAGAGCGCGACCAGGACGGCGCCGATGATCGCGCCCGGGTTGCGCCGCAGCCGGGCGAACGCCTCCGACCAGAGGCCTCCCTGTGCCTCCAGCATGACCTCTCTCGACTCGAGCTCGGCTACGGACACGCCGCTACTTCCCTCCCAGCCGGATGCGCGGGTTGATCAGCCCGTACGAGATGTCGACGAGCAGGTTGACGAACACGACGATGATCGCGACGAAGAGGATGCCGCCCTGGATCACCGGGTAGTTGCGGTCGCTGATCGCCAGGCGCAGCCACGAGCCGATTCCGGGATAGGCGAAGACCGTCTCGGTGAGGATCGCCCCGGAGAGGAGCAGCCCGACCTGCAGCCCGACGATCGTCGACACGGGCAGGAGCGCGTTTCGCAGCACGTGCCGGAGATCGACGACGCGGGGCGGCAGGCCCTTGGCGCGCGCGGTGCGGATGTAGTCCTCGTTCTGGACGTCGAGCACCGCTGCGCGCGTGATCCGCGTGATCACCGCGAGCGGGATCGAGCCGAGCGCGACTGCCGGCAGGATCAGGTGCTGCACGACGTCCCAGAAGGCGCCGAGGTCGCCCGCGAGCAGCGCATCGAGGAGATAGAAGTTCGTCGGGTGCGGGATGTTGATCAGCACCGAGATCTGACCGACCGTCGGCAGCCAGCCGAGGCGCACGGCGAAGATGTACTTGAGGATCAGCGCGAGGAAGAAGATCGGGATCGAGATGCCTAACAGCGAGACCCCGAGCGAGATCTGGTCGAACAGACGGCCGTGCTTCTTGGCCGCGAAGAAGCCGAGCGGGATCCCGATCAGGATCGAGAACAGCGCCGCCGCGACCGACAGCTCGACGGTGGCGGGGAACCGCTGGCCGATCTCCGTCAGCACCGGCTGCCGGGTCGTGATCGACGTGCCGAGCTGCAGCTGCGACGTCTCCTTGAGGTAGCGCCAGTACTGGACGTAGATCGGCCGGTCGAGGCCGTACTGATGGTTGATCTGGTGGATCGTCTCCGGCGTCGCCCGCTCGCCGAGGAGCGCCTGCGCAGGGCTGCCCGGGAGGGCGCGGATCCAGACGAAGACCAGGATCGAGAGCCCGAGCAGGATCGGGATGAGCAGCAGAAGACGGCGAACGACGAACCGGAGCATCGGGGGCTACGAGCCTACTTTCGGGCGGGGGATGAGCTCGGGAGGCCGGCGTGGCGCCGGCCTCCCGAGCGTCGAGCGTGAGCTAGCCGATCGACACGCTGGAGAACAGCTGGATGTCGACCGGGCTCGGGACGTAGCCGGTCACGTTCTTCTGGAAGGCGAGCGCCGGGCTCGTGTGCACGTACGGCACGCCCGGGAGGAACTGCATCAGCATGCGCTGTGCCTGCTGGTACAGCCCGATCCGCTTTTCGAGGTTCGGCTCGTCACGCGCCTTCGTGAGGATGTTGAAGATCGCCTTGTTGTTGAAGCCCCACTGCTTCTGCGGCGTGCGGAAGAACACGCCTGCGAAGTCGTCGGGGTCACCGAAGTCGCCGGTCCACCCGTAGAGGTAGACCTGTGCCTTGCCGTCCTGGACACCACCGAGGTAGTCGGGGTTCCACGGGGCGGCGTGCGGGACGACCTTGAACCCGGCCTTCGTCAGGCTCGCCGAGAACGCCTGGAAGTTCTTCGCCGGATCCGGCATGTACGGACGAGAGACGCTCGTCGGGTACCAGAAGCTGATCTTCACCGGCAGCTTGTAGCCGGCCGCCTTGAGCAGCGCCCGCGACTTCGCCGGGTCGTACTTGTACTGCTTGACGTTGTTCGCGTAGCCGAACAGGCTCGGCGGCTGGAACTCCTTCGCCACCACGCCGCGTCCGCCGTAGAACGCCTTGACGACGCTCTCGCGGTCGAGGCCGTACGCGACTGCCTGCCGCACCGCGAGCTTGTTCATCGGCGCGATCGACTGGTTCATGCCGACGATGCCGACGTTGAACGGCGGACGCGAGAGCAGCTTCAGGTTGCCGTCGCTCTTGATCGTCGAGATGTCCTGCGGCTCGACGAGGTCGTACCCCTGGATCTCACCGTTCTGCAGTGCCTGCAGACGAGCAGCGTTGTCTGCGATCGGGCGGAAGATCAGGGTGTTGATGTGAGCGGCCTTGCCCCAATAGCTCGGGTTCTTGACGAGCACGAGCTTGTCGCCGCGCGTCCACGACTGCAGCATGTACGGGCCTGTGCCCGTCGGGTGCTGCGTCGCGTACGTGCCGGTCGGATGGAAGACACCGTCGGTGTCGACGCTGCCCTGGTTGGCGCCGTACTTCGCCATCGCGGTCGGGCTCTCCATGAAGAACGAGGGGAGCGAGAGCGCGCCGATGAACGACGCTGATGCCGAGGTCAGGTTGATCGTCGCGGTCGACGTGCCGGCCGCGTGCAGCTCTTGAAGAGGCTCCCCTTCGGGGCGCCCGACTTCGCGTCGTACTTCTTGAACCCGCCGAACACCGTCTGCCAGTAGTAGGTGGCACTCGGGTTCTGGAACGAGCCGGTGAAGTTGTACCAACGGTTGAAGTTGGCGCACACGGCGGCGGCGTTGAACGCGGTGCCGTCGCTGAACTTGACGTTCTTGCGCAGCGCTGAAGGTCCACGACTTGCCGCCGTTGGACGCCTTCCACGATGTTGCAAGAGACGGAATGACGTTCGTCGAACCGGGCTTGAGGGCGACCAGGCCCTCGTAGATCTGGATGATCACTCGGCCGGACTCACCGTCGGAGATCAGCGCGCCGTCGAGCGCGACTGGGTCGGCAGACGAGCCGAACACGAGTGTGTCGGTCGCTGACTTGTGGCTTCTCGCGCCGTAGGCAACTGCCACAGCGATGAGCGCCAGAAGGCCGAGGGCTAGAAAGGCCTTCGAGAGCCTGTGCATATTGCGTCCTTTCGGTGGATGCAGACACGGCGACGCCGCGGGTCGTTCAGTATGACGCCGGGGACGACCGTTCGATAGGAAGATCGAGG
Source organism: uncultured Actinomycetes bacterium (assembly GCA_963819535.1). Taxonomy (GTDB): domain Bacteria; phylum Actinomycetota; class Thermoleophilia; order Gaiellales; family Gaiellaceae; genus PALSA-600. The sequence continues at coordinate 368,660 of CAWFWL010000002.1, forward strand.
TCGCTCACCTCTCGCGCATGGCGGCAGAACGCTCACTCACCGACGCCCAACTGGCCGAGCTCACCGCGTTCCTGCGGATTCCGAGCGTCAGCTCGGACCCCGCCCACCTGCCGGACATCCGCGCAGCGGCCGACTGGGTGGCCGAGTTCGTGCGCGCCGGCGGCGGCCAGGCGTCGGTGATGGATTACAGCGAGCGACCGCTGGTCGACGCGGTCATTCCGGCCAGCGTGAACGCCGACGAGGCGCCGGTCGTCATCTGTTACGGCCACTTCGACGTCCAGTCGCCGGGCGCGCTCGAGCTGTGGCAGAGCGACCCGTTCGCGCCGGAGGTTCGAGACGGCTGGCTGTACGCCCGCGGGGTCGCCGACGACAAGGGCCAGCTGTGGGCGCTCCTCCGCGCGGCGCTCGATCTCGCCGGCGAGGGGCGGCTTCCCGTCAACGTCCGGTTCTGCTGCGACGGCGAGGAGGAGGTCGGCGGCACGTCGATCGTCGAGCTTCCTCGACCAGCACGCCGGTGGCGCCGCCGCCGTGTGTGATCTTCGACGCGGCGATGCTCAACGCCGAGACGCCCGTCTTCTACATCTCTGCGCGAGGCATGCTCTACCTGCACGTCGAGGCGCGCGCGGGCCGGGGCGATCTGCACTCCGGTGTGTTCGGCGGCGCCGCGCTGAACGCGCTCCACGTGCTCGTCGGCGCGCTCGGCAACGGATGCTCGAGGACGGCCGGCTGCCACCCGAGTCTGCTCGAGGGCGTGGCCCCCGTCGGCGACGTCGAGCAGCGCAGCTGGCGAGAGCTTCCCCCCGGCGGCGGGCGTGCTCGCGGCGCAGGGCGCAATCGCGGCCGACCCGAAGGCGGCGGACGAGTTCTATCTCCGCACCTGGGCGCTCCCGTCGATCGACGTCAACGGGATCGAGGGCGGCTCGCCCGTGCTGCAGAAGACGATCGTGGTGTCGTCGGCGCACGCCAATCTCTCGATGCGGCTCGCCCCGGGCCAGACGGTCGAGGGCGTGACGCCGGTCGTCGAGGAGCTCCTGCGCCGCGGTCTTCCGGCCGGAGCCGAGCTGGACGTCACGGTGACTGCCTCGTGCGATCCTGGCATGACGCCGGTCGACTCGCGCGTGATCGCGCTGGCCGGTGAGGCGTTCGAGCGGGCGACGGGCCGGCGGCCCCTCCTGGTACGCGGCGGCGGCTCGCTGCCGATCGTGCCCCTGCTCGAGCGCCTCGGGATCCCGGCGGTGGTCACCGGCTTCGACCTTCCCGAGGGCAATATTCACGCGCCGAACGAACGGATGCGGTTGACGAACCTCGCGCTCGCGGTCGCGGCGGCCCGCGAGCTGTACCTGTCGCTGGCCGACCTCTAGCCCGATGAAGCCGCTCGCGATCGAGACGCCGCACGGGCGTGCGAACGCGCACCTGCGGCAGGCCGGCGAGTCGCGGGCCTGCCTCGTCCTCGGCCACGGAGCCGGCGGCGGGGTGACGGCGCGCGACCTCGTCGACGGCAGCGGAGGCGGCGCTCGCAGCAGGCGTCAGCGTCGCCCTCGTGGAGCAGCCGTACCGCGTGGCGGGCCGGCGCAGCCCGGCCCCGGCGCACCACCTCGACGCGGCGTGGCTCGCGGTCTGTGAGCACCTGCGGGCGGGCGCCTTCGCCGGCCTGCCGCTCGTCACTGGCGGCCGCTCGTCGGGCGCGCGGGTCGCGTGCCGCACCGCAGCTGCCGCCGATGCAGTCGCCGTCCTCTGCCTCGCGTTCCCGCTGTCACCGCCGCGCCGCACCGGGCCGCGCCCGAGTCGCCTCGACGAGCTCGCGGCGGTGACCGTGCCGGTGCTCGTCGTCCAGGGCGTGCGCGACGCGTTCGGGATGCCGCCCGCAACGAGGCGTCGCGCGGTCGTGCAGGTGCAGGGCGATCACAGCTTGCGCACCGACTCGGCCGCGGTGGGCGCAGCCGTGCACGCCTGGCTGGCGCGGGTGATTTAGCCGACGCGGCTGAGCGCCGCCGCGGCGAGCACGAGCGACGGCTGCGCGAGCCGTGCCTCGCCGGCGGCGGCGAGCAGCGCTGCGCCCGACCGCGCCCGGATCGCACGCGTGAAGAGCGCCGACGCGCGCGCGCCATGACGGCACGCCGACGCGAGAAAACGATCGACCTGCACCGTCTCCGGCGTCGGCGTCCCCGCCGCGACGACCATGCTGCGGCAGCCCGCCAGGTCGGTGTAGGCGACGAGGAGCGCATACAGGTCGGACTCGTTCGCAAGCGCGCTTCGCGCCGACGCGCGGGTCGGGCCGGCGACCTGCGTCGCCGCCAGGTCGGATCGCAGCTGGTGGATGACGATCGCGACGTTCGCGGCCCACTCGTGCACCGACGTCTGGCGAGGCGCCGCGCCGCTACCCGCCCCGCCGCAGGCGGCGAGCGCGAGCACGGCGGCCAGCACCGCGCTGCGCACTGCTAGTTCACAGCCGCTTTCGCAGCAGGCTGAACGCGCCCCGGACGACCTCTTTCTGGAGCGCCTTCCCCTGGCGGGAGCCGAGGAAGTCGGTCAGGGCGTTGCCGGCCGGCTTCGCGGCCTTTGGCCTCTCGGCGGCCGGCTTGTCGGGAGCCACGGGGGCTGCCTCGACGCGCTTCGCGAGCTGCTCGGCGGCGCTGTCGCGCTCGAGCCGCGTGCCGTACTTCGAGAACAGCGGCGATGCCTTGGTCGCCTCGGCCACCTTCGCGGAGGCGTTCATGCTCGACCGCGGTGCCCGCAGCCGCGTGTGCACAACCGGCGTCGGGACGCCCTTCTCGGAGAGGATCGTCACCACCGCCTCGCCGGTGCCGACCTCCGTGAGCAGCTTGCCGAGGTCGTAGAACTCCGACGTCGGATACGTGCGCACGGTCTTCTTGAGCGCGTCGGCGTCTTCAGGCGTGAACGCGCGAAGTGCGTGCTGCACGCGGGCGCCCAGCTGGCCGAGCACCTCGGCGGGCAGGTCGGTCGGCTGCTGCGTGACGAAGAAGACGCCGACGCCTTTCGACCGGATCATCCGGACCGTGCGCGTCACCGAGTCGAGGAACGACTTCGTCGCCCCGTCGAACAGCAGGTGCGCCTCGTCGAAGAAGAACACGAGTTTCGGCTTCGGCAGGTCCCCCACCTCGGGCAGCTGCTCGAACAGCTCGGCGAGTACCCACATGAGCACGGTCGAGAACAGCGCCGGCTTGTCCTGCACCGCGGGAAGCTCGAGGCACGTAATCACGCCGCGGCCGTCCGCCGCCGCCCGGATCAGGTCGCCGATCTCGAGCTGCGGCTCGCCGAAGAACTCCGTGCCGCCCCCATCCTCCAGCTGGACGAGCGAGCGCAGCAGGACGCCGATCGTCTGGTTCGCGACGCCCCCGATCCCCGTCAGGTCCTGCTTGCCCTGGTCCGAGCCGAGGTAGGTCAGCAGCGCACGCAGGTCGGCGAGGTCGACCAGGCCGAGCCCGCGTTCGTCGGCGAACCGGAAGAGGAGCGCGAGCGACTGCTCCTGCGTCTCGTTCGCTCCGAGCACCTTCCCGAGCAGCTCCGGCCCGAAGTCGCTCACCGTCGCGCGCACCGGGACGCCGTCGCCGATCCCACCGAGCGACAGAAACTCGACCGGGTACCCGGTCGGCTGGTAGGGCAGGCCGAGGTCGGTCATGCGCTTCGGCGCCGGCCCATCCGCTGCGCCCGGCCCGACGAGACCGGAGAGGTCGCCCTTGTAGTCCGCGGCGAACACCGCGACACCTGCATCGGACAGCTGCTCGGCGAGCAGCTGCAGCGTGCGGGTCTTGCCGGTGCCGGTCGCGCCGGCGATCAGGCCGTGACGGTTCATCGTCGCCAGCGGCAAGCGGACGAGCGCCTTCGGGTCGACGGCGCCGTCGTGGACGCCGAGGCCGAGGTCGAGCGCGTCCCCCTCGACGGTGTACGCCGCCGCGATCGCGGCGCCGAAGTCAGCCGTCGAGGAAGTCGCCATCAGCGCGATTCTGTCAGGCGCCGAGGAACGGTGCCCACAGCGTCAGGTCGACGTCGCCGGGCACCGGCACATCGTCGCGCGCGCAGACGGCATCGGCGAGCAGCGCCGTCTCCCGCGAGCGCAGCCACCGTTGGTAGACGTCGTCCTTCCCGAAGCGACCGAGCACCGCACGGGCGACGTCCTGCGCCCGCGCCGGGGGCAACGCGAGCAGCGGCAACGACGGGCCGAGCGCGCGGACGTCGAATCGTCCGTCGATCGTGTCGATCGGGCGGGGCTGCCCGAGCGGCAAGGTGAAGACCTGCTCCGGTGCGATCGTCTCGACTGCGAACCCGCGCTGGGCGCCGCCGAGCCAGGGCGCCGGCGTGTCGACCGAGACGAGGCGCACGTTCGTCGCTGCGTAGGTCGAGATGAAGTCGGCGATCTGACGCGCGGTCGCGGGCCGGGGGCGGAAACGCTCCTTGACCCGGTCGCGGGCGAGCCGGTCGGCGATGATCGCCCGCCCGTCGGCCAGCGTGATGTGCGCAGCGGCCAGCGCGTCGCCGTAGCGCGTGCGGCTGCCGCCGAAGCTGTCGCGCACGATCGCGCGTTCCGCCGCGAGCACGGTCTGCGCGTCGACGGGCTGCTCGGCGCGCAGCACGAGGCGCTGCAGCAGCGCCGTCGCAGCCGAGGAGAGGTCGCCGGTCAGCGCCGCAACCCGCCCGACGTCGTTCTTCGCGATCGTCCGGGTCCCGAGCGTGCAGCGCACGCCGCTCGGCAGGTCGAGCTGGCCCTCGCTGCGTGAGGTGTTGAAGCTCGGCCCCGCCAGCGCCGGGCCGTCGCAGAGCTTCGGATCGCGCGTCCATAGGTAGACGCAGGCCGCAGCCGGCTTGTCGGGATCGTTGCCCGCGACCGAGAAGCTCGGCCAGCCCCACGACCACACGCCCTCGATCCTCGTGTCGGCGGCCACCTGCCTGGCCGCCAGCGCCTCCAGCTTGACGAACTCGAGCCAGGCCGCGGTCGGCTGCAGGCCCTGCCGTCCGCCCTGGCCGGGGGCGGACTGGAACTGCAGCTCGAGCGCCACGCGGCTCGCCGGGATCCCGATCGCGCCGAAGTGCGTGACGAGCCCGCGCATCCCCTTCCGCATCGAGCGACTGGCGCGCGCGGGTCCCTGTGCCATCAGCCCCTTCGGGCCGGGCGACGTGAAGTAGACCTGCCGGATCAGGATCGCGGCCTTCGCCGCCTCGCGCCACCAGTCCGCCGCCTCGCCACCGGTGTACGGCGGGTTGGCGATCGTGATCGCGGGTGTCGCCCCGAGCGCGGCGAGATCCTGCAGGAGCAGGAGGACGTTCGCCCGGTACTGCGCGTTCGTCGCGCTCCAGGGCGTCGGCGTCTGCGCGCCGAACAGCTCGTTCTCGGCGATCAGCGGCGTCGGGCAGCCGGTCACCTGCACGGCGAAGTCGAACAGCTTCTTCGCCTTCAGCTCGATCGTCGCCGGGTCGACCGGCGCGCTCGTCGTGCCGACGCGATCGTTCAGGTGCAGGTCGAAGAGGATCGTCGCCGCGCCTGCTGCGCGCATCTGCGCCGGAACGACGGTGCCCGACGAGACAGCGAGCACCATTCCGGGCCTGGGGACGATCGGTGCGTCGTGGCCCGCGTAGTCGACCCAGAGCGGTCCCGCTGCGGGCAGACCGCAGGCGGGCGCGTCGGCGCGCGGACGGCCATGAGCCAGGACGAGCCCGGCGACGGCTGCGAGCGCGAGAGCGGCGACCCCCCTGCCGACGGTCATCAGCGACGGCGGCCGAACCACGAGCCGCGCTCTGCCGGCGGCTCCTCACCGAGTGCGCGGGCGCCGGCAGTCAGGTCAGCCGGTGTGAGCACGGCCAGCTCGCTCGAGTCGAGGCTCTCGACGTCGCCCTGGCCGAGCCGCAGCGCCTGCGCGTTCAGCGACTGCTCGAACAGCGTGCGCGCGAAGCGGGCGTTGCCGAACGACTCGTCGCGCTCGGCCCGCCCGAGAATGCCGTGCAGCACGTCCTCGGAGCCCTCGCCCAGCGAGTACTGCGACTCGGCGGCGATGCTGCGGAAGATCGCGACCAGCTCGGCGGTCGAGTAGTCCGGGAACGTGATCTCGCGCGAGAACCGGGAGCGGAGCCCAGGGTTCGAGTCGAGGAACCGGTGCATCAGCCGCGGGTAGCCCGCGACGATCACGACGAGGCGGTGGCGGTTGTCCTCCATGCGCTTGAGGAGCGTCTCGACGGCCTCGTCGCCGAAGTCGAGCCGGTCGCCGTCGCGGGCGAGCGCATACGCCTCGTCGACGAACAGCACGCCGTCGATCGACTTGCGGATGACACGCTCGGTCTTGATCGCGGTGAGGCCGACGTACTGGCCGACCAGGCCCGCGCGGTCGACCTCGACCAGATGCCCCCGCTTCAGGAGGCCCATCGAGCGGTACATCTGCGCGAGCAGGCGCGCCACGGTCGTCTTGCCGGTGCCCGGGTTGCCGAGGAAGACGAGGTGCTGCGTGGTCGCCACCTCGGCGAGGCCCGCCTCCTTGCGGCGCGCCTGCACACGGAGGAACGCGACGAGCGACCGGACCTGCTCCTTCACCGACTCGAGGCCGGGCAGCGCGTCGAGCTCGGCCAACAACTCCTCGAGCGGCCTCGCCGGCTCGGTGCGGCGCAGCACGTCGAGGTCGAGCTCCTCGCCGATCTGGGCGCGCAACTGCTCCCCGAGCGCCTTCAGCGATTCGAGCGGATTCGGGACGGGCACGTCAGGACCGTAGCGGTTAGCTTGGCGGGCGATGCGGGGGCCGATGACGCCTGAGGAGCTTCGCCGCTACTCCGAGCTGATCGTGCGCGGGTGCATCGCGTTCCGGCGCGGCGACACGCTGCTCGTGCGCGCGAGCCTTGCCCACCGCGACCTCGCCGTCGGCATCACAGAGGCCGCCTACCGCGCCGGTGCCGCCGGCGTCGACGTCTCGTACCAGGACAGCCGCGTCGACGCCGCGCGCATTCGCTATGCGTCGAAGCAGGGCCTCGGCCGGCGCACGTCCTGGCAGCGAGCGAGCATGCGCGCGCTCGCCGAGGAGCGCGTCGCGGTGGTGCAGATCCTCGGCGAGCACGAGCTGGGCTCCCTCGCCGGCCTGCCGCGCCGAACGCGTCGCGGAGGATACGAAGCGGCTCGCCGGCGATGCGGCGATGGCGCGGATCCGTGCCGAGGGCCGGCTGCGCGGAACGATCTGCGCGTGGCCGACCGACGACTGGGCGGCGCGCGTGTACCCCGAGCTCGATCCGGAGCGAGGGAAGCAGCGGCTCGCGAAGGACCTGCTCCGCTTCTGCAGGCTCGGGCCGAAGGACCCGCCGGGCCATGCGGGCTGGACGAGGCATCTCGCGGTGCTCAGGCGGCGGGCGGCGGCGCTGACGCAGCTCGACCTCGCGGCGGTGCACTTCCGCGATCGCGGCACCGACCTGCGCGTGGAGATCGCGTCGTTCTCGCGCTGGCGCGGCGGCGGCGAGGTCGACCGCTGGGGCCGTCGGATCGCGATGAACGTCCCGACCGAGGAGTGCTTCATCTCGCCCGAGGCGCGCTCGACCGAAGGCACCTTTCGCTGCTCCCGCCCGCGGAACTTCGGCGGGCGGATGATCGAGGATCTCGCCGGTGAGTTTCGCGGCGGCCGCCTCGTGCGGCTCGAGGCGAAGCGGAAGGCCGACGGCGCCTGGCTGGCGAGCTTCCTGGCCGCGATCCCGAACGCCGACCGGCTCGGCGAGATCGCGCTGGTCGACAGCTCGTCGCGCATCGGGCAGACGGGGCGCATCTACTACAACGGCCTGCTCGATGAGAACGCCGCGGCGCACATCGCCTTCGGCTCGGGCTTCGCGAAGACGCGCACGGTCCCGCTCGGCCGCCGGCGCTACGGCGTCAACCAGTCGAAGACGCACATCGACGTGATGATCGGCACCGACGACCTGGAAGCCGACGGCATCCGCAAGTCCGGCAAGCGCGTGCCGCTGGTCCGCGACGGCGCGTGGCAGATCTGAGCGCGCCGGTGACCCCGTTGGTCTGACAGGAGTCAAGACTCAGCCGGACCCACGAAAGGGTTATGTGAAGGCGCCAAGGCCGTTGCTATAGTTAAGTAGGTTAATGATTCCTATGACCAGCTCCCGTCCTTCCTCGCAGAGCGCACGCGTGCTCGCCGACCGGCTCCGGCCGGTGTTGCTGCGGCTCTCGCGCGAGTTGCGACGCGAAGCACAGTCACTCGGCGTCACCGGTGGGCAGGTCTCGCTGCTGATCCAGATCAAGCGCAACCCGGGAATCACCGCCTCCGCCCTCGCCGAGCGCGAACGCATGTCGGCCCCCGGGATGTCGGGCCACATCGCACGGCTCGAGCACGCCGGCCTGATCGAGCGCACACGTGCCGCCGACCGGCGGCGGATCGGCCTGACCGCGACCGAGGCGGGTGAGGCGATCCTCGCGAGCGTGAAGCGGCGCCGGACCGCCTGGCTCGCCGACCATCTGAACGAGCTGACCGAGGAAGAGCGCGAGGCGATTGCCGCCGCGCTGCCCGCGCTCGAGAAGCTGCTGGAGACGCCCTCGCGGTGACGCTGCTCTCACTCGCGTCGGCCCGGACGTTCGTCTCCCTCAAGCGACACCGCAACTACCGGCTCTTCTTCTTCGGCCAGCTCACGTCGGTCGCCGGGACGTGGATGCAGAACATCGCGCTCGCGTGGCTCGTCGTCTCGCTCGCCCCGCACTCGCGCGGCCTCGCCGTCGGCGCGCTCACCATGTGCCGCTTCGGTCCGTTCACGCTGCTCGGCCTCGTCTCCGGCGTCGTCACCGACCGGTTCGACAACCGCCGCATCGTGATCGTGACCCAGTCGGTGCAGATGTTCTTCTCCGCGGTGCTCGCCGTGATCACGCTCGCCGGGCACGTGCAGCTGTGGGAGGTGTACGCGATCGCCGCGCTCAGCGGCATCGCGCTCGTCTTCGACGCGCCGTCACGCCAGAACCTCACGTTCCAGATGGTCGGGCCGCGACGAGCTGCCGAACGCGGTCGCCCTCAACTCGAGCCTCTTCAACACCGCGCGCATCTTCGGCCCGGCGCTCGCCGGGCGTCCTGATCGCGGCGTTCGGTGCGGGCTGGTGCTTCGCGATCAACGCCGTCAGCTTCCTGGCCGTGCTCGGCAGCCTGCTCGCAATGCGCGTCGCCGACCTGTTCCCGCTCGCCGATCGCCGCCGCCCGACGATCTGGCGCGGGACGCGCGAGGGCTTTCGCTACGCGCGGCGCAACCGGACGGTCTGGGTGATCCTGATGATGATGGTCGTCTTCTCGTCGATCTGCTTCAACTTCAACATCGTCCTGCCGCTGCTCGCGAAGGACACGCTCGCCGCGGGCCCGCGGACGTTCGGCGTCATCTCCGCCTGCTTCGGCGCCGGCGCGCTCGTCGGGGCGCTCTCTGCCGCCGCGATGGCGCGCGCGCAGGTGGCGCGTGATGTTCATCGGCGCCGCGGGCTTCGGCATCAGCGAGCTCCTGCTCTCGCCCGTCCACACGACCGCGCTCGTCGGGCGCGCTCCTCTTCGTGTGCGGCGTCTTCTTCACGAGCTACACGGCGACGTCGAACACGACGATCCAGCTCGCCAGCCCGGACTACATCCGCGGCCGCGTGATCGGGCTCTACTACTACGCCTGGAACGGGCTGGCGCCGCTCGGCGCGCTTCTCGTCGGCTGGATGTGCGACCGCGGCGGGACCGAGCTGACCTTTGCAGTGGGCGGAGGTTGCGCACTCGCACTCACGGCCCTCGGCGCGGCGGTGATCACCCGGCCGCGTCGCAGGGCACCGCCCCGCGTCGTGCCGAGGGCGGCCACGGAACAGCTCGCCGCATAGGAGGCCGCAGGAGGCGTAGGATCGAACCCGTTTCGCGCGTTCGGCATTCGGACACAAGAGGTTCGACCTATGGCAGAAGTCGCGTTTGACCGGGTGAGCAAGATCTATCCCGACGGGACGCCGGGCTGTCAACGACCTCAACCTGACGATCGCCGACGGCGAGTTCATGGTGCTCGTCGGGCCGTCCGGGTGCGGCAAGACGACGGCGCTCCGCATGGTCGCCGGCCTGGAGGACATCTCCGAGGGCGTGCTCACGATCGGCGAGCGCGTCGTCAACCACGTCCCGTCGCGGGACCGGGACATCGCGATGGTGTTCCAGAGCTACGCGCTGTACCCGCACCTGTCGGTCTACGACAACATCGCCTTCGGCCTGCGGCTCAAGCAAGCTGTCCGAAGCAGGAGATCGACGAGCGCGTCAAGCGACGCGGCGCGCATGCTCGGCCTCGATCCGATTACCTGAAGCGCAAGCCGCGCGCGCTCTCCGGCGGCCAGCGGCAGCGGGTCGCGATGGGCCGCGCGATCGTCCGCGAGCCGTCCGGCGTTCCTGATGGACGAGCCGCTCTCGAACCTCGACGCGAAGCTGCGCGTGCAGATGCGCGCCGAGATCGCGAAGCTCCAGACGGATCTCGGCGTCACGACCATCTACGTCACGCACGACCAGGTCGAGGCGATGACGATGGGCGACCGCGTCGCCGTCATGCGCAAGGGCGAGCTGCAGCAGGTCGACGATCCGCAGACGCTGTACGACCGCCCGGTCAACCTCTTCGTCGGCGGCTTCATCGGCAGCCCGGCGATGAACATGCTCGAGGCGACGATCGAGCCGGCAGAACGGCGTCGCTCGCGCGCAAGGTCGGCGAGCAGACGATCGCGCTCGGGCGAGGAGACGCTCGAGCACCGGCCCGCGCTCGCGGCCTACGCCGGCAAGCAGGTGATCCTCGGGCATCCGGCCCGAGGACCTCGAGGACGCGGCGCTCGCCTCCGGACGCCCCGGCCGACCAGCGCCTGCGTCGGGCGGCTCGAGCTGCGCGAGGCGCTCGGCTCGGAGATCATGGTGCACTTCGCGATCGAGGCCGCGGCACGCCGAGACCGACGAGATGCGGGAGCTCGCCGAGGACGTCGGCGCGAGCGACGCCGGCCCGAACATCGGCGTCGAGCAGAACGCAGCCGACGATCGTCGGCCGCTTCGGCGCCCGCTCGCGCGTCACGCCCGGGCAACGCGGTCGAGGTCGCCGTCGACACGCGCGCGCTCCACTTCTTCGACCCCGCCACCGGGCTCAGGCATCTACGACGAGATCGCCCACCACGAAAGGAGACACTCAATGAGGAGCGCTGGCCGATCGTGGCCACCGCTGCTCGCCGTCGCGAGCCGTCGCTGCCCTTGCCGGGCACGCAGCTCGCAAGGCGACCTCCAACGTCACGTCGCACTACGAGTCCCGCCGCGGTCTCGGGCTCGATCACGTTCGACGGGATCTGGACCGGCGTCCGAGGCGAAGGCCTTCGGCAAGCGTGATCAAGGCGTTCAACAAGGCTCTACCCGAACGTGCAAGGTCAACTACAAGCCGGTCGGCAACAACGTGCCGACGGTGCTCGCGACGGCGATCGCGGGCGGGCATCCGCCCGACATGGCGGACATCGCGCAGCCGGGCCTGGTCAAGCAGTTCGCCGACGCAGGGCCAGCTGAAGCCGATCGCGTTACGCGAAGTCGGCGATCGCGACGAACTTCGCTGCCGTCCTGGCAGCAGCTCGGCACGTTCAACGGGAAGCTCTACGCGCTCGTCTTCAAGGCGGCCAACAAGTCGCTGCGTCTGGTACAACGTGCCCGCCTTCAAGACCGCCGGCGTGACGGCGCCGAAGACGCTGGGCGCAGCTTCCTCAAGGCGGCGAAGACGCTGCAAGGCGTCGGGCACGCCGGCCTACTCGATCGGCGGCGCCGACGGCTGGACGCTCACCGACCTGTTCGAGAACATCTACCTGCGCACGTTCGGGGCCGGCGAAGTACAACGCCGCTGAGCGCGCACAAGATCAAGTGGACCGACACGTCGGTGACGACGGCGCTGAAGACGATGGCGCAGGTGCTCGGCGACACGTCCAACATGGCCGGCGGCACGTCCGGGGCGCTCGCAGTACGGCTTCAACGACTCGGTCACGAACGCGTTCGCGTCGCCGCCCAAGGCCGCGATCGTGCTTCGAGGGCGACTTCGTCGCCGGCGTGATCACCTCGTCGACGAAGGCGAAGCCGAAGACCGGCTTCAACGCCGTTCACCGTTCCCCTCGATCACAGCGGCTCGAACTCGAACGCGGTCGAGATCGGCGGCGACCTGTTCGTCACGTTCCGCGACACGCCCGCGATCGAGGCGTTCGTGCAAGTTCCTCGCCACCGCACCGGCGGCCAAGGCCTGGGCGAAGCTCGGCGGCTTCGGCACCGGCAACAAGAACGTGCCGCGCGAGCATCTACCCGGACGCGATCACCCGGGCGACCGAGGCCCCGATCGGACAGGCGAAGTCGGTCGTGTTCGACATGTCGGACGAGCAGCCGGCCTCGTTCGGCGCCACCACCGGCCAGGGCGAGTGGGGCATCTTCCAGCAGTTCCTGAAGAACCCCAAGAACGTCTCCGGGATCCAGAAGAAGCTCGAGGCCGCCGCCACCGCGGCCTACAAGAAGGGCAAGTAGCAGCGTGACCGCCGGGGGAATCGCAGCGGAGCCGCCGGTCGCGGCGGCTCCGCCCCCCGTCGGCCGAGCCGGCGCGGCTCGGCCGCTACCTGACGGGCGCGATCTTCCTCGCACCCGCGCTGTTCATCCTCGGCGTGTGGATGGTCTACCCGGCCGTCTACACCGTCGTCCGCAGCTTCTTCGGCCAGACCGGCTATCTCGGCACCTGGGTCGGCATCGACAACTACAAGCGGCTCTGTTCACGACGCCGACGCTGACGACGGCGATCAAGAACAACGCGATCTGGGTCGCCGTCGTGCCCGGCGTTCGTCACCGCGATCGGCCTGATCTTCGCGGTGCTGACCGAGCGCGTCCGCTGGTCGGTCGCGTTCAAGACGGTCGTGTTCCTGCCGATGGCGATCTCGGCGTTCGCGACCGGCGTGACGTGGCGGATCATGTACCAGCAGGACCCGAGCGTCGGGGCGGTCAACGCGCTCGGCCGGGTCGCGGTGGACGTGGTCAGCTCGCCGGGCGTGCTGCCGAACGCACTCGCCGTCGACGCCGACGTCTCGACCGGCTCGGCGTCGACCGGGCTGCGTCCTGCAGACGCCGCTCCAGCCCGGCGGCGTCGCGCTGCTCGGGCTGACGGGGATCGCGCCCGACGCCGTGCCGAGCGGCGCGAAGCAGGCCGTGCTGCCCGCGGCCGAAGCCCGGCGACATCGTCGGCGTCGTCTGGCGCGACTTCAAGCCGGGCGGCGGCGTGCCCGGCGAAGGTCGAGACGCGGCGAGCTCGGCCTGCCCGGCGTGCACCGTCGCAGCTGCGATCGACGCGGACGGCAAGATGGTGAAGACGCGCGACGACGGGCGCCGACGGCACGTTCGACTTCAAGAACGTGCCCGCCGGGACGTACAAGGCGGCGATCGCGGCGTCGACGTTCGCCAAGCCGTGGAGCGGCTACGCGTGGCTCGGACCGAAGCTGATCACCCCGTCGCTGCTGATCGCCTACATCTGGATCTGGGCGGGCTTCGCCATGGTGGTGATCGGCGCGGGCCTGGCGGCGATGCCGCGCGACGTGCTCGAGGCCGCGCGCACCGACGGCGCGACCGAGTGGCAGGTCGTTCCGGCGCGTGACCGTCCCGCTGCTCGCGCCGGTGCTCAGCGTCGTCTTCATCACGATGATCATCAACGTCCTCAAGGTCTTCGACATCGTCCTCGCGCTCGCGCCGGAGTCGACACAGTCGAACGCGAACGTGATCGCGCTCGCGATGTGGCGCACCGTCGTTCGGCGGGTCAGAACGACTTCGGCACCGGCTCGGCGATCGCCGTCTTCCTCTTCCTGCTCGTGATCCCCGTGCTCGCACTCAACATCAGCCGCTTCCGACGGGAGGTCTGATCGTGGCCGTCGCAGCACCCGCAGTCGAGGTACCCGCACCCGCACGACAGCGCTGCGGCGACGGATCCTCCGCTGGGTCGCAAAAGCGCCGGTTCACCTCGTGCTCGCCGCTGCTCGGCGTGCTCTGGCTCGTGCCGACGTTCGGGCTCTTCATCACCTCGATCCTGCCCGCAGTCGGAGCTCGCGTCGAAGGGCTGGTGGAAGATCTTCTCGCAAGCCGAGCGTCGCCACGTGGTCGAACTACGACGCGATGTTCCACAACCACGGCCTGATCACGGCGCTCAAGACGACCGCGTACATCGCGGTCGGCAACACGCTGATCGTCGTCGTCATCGGCGCGCTCGCCGGCTACGCGCTTCGCCTGGCTCGAGTTCCCCGGCCGCGACTGGATCTTCATCGGCGTCATCGCCCTTCTCGTCGTGCCGCTGCAGATGGCGCTGATCCCGATGTTCAGGCTGTACGACACGTTCGGGCCTCTTCGACACAGTGCTCGGGATCATGCTCTTCCACGTCGCGTTCGGGCTGCCGTTCGCGATCTTCCTGCTCCGAAACTTCTTCGTCGGGTTCCCGAAGGACATCCTCGAGTCGGCGCGCATCGACGGCGCGTCGGAGCTGCGGATCTTCCTGCGACTGATCCTGCCGCTCGGCCTGCCCGCGATCGCCTCGCTCGCGATCTTCCAGTTCCTCTGGACGTGGAACGACCTGATCGTCGCGCTCACGTTCGGGCAGAACACGCAGCCGATCACGGTGTGGATCTTCGGGCAGCTGCGCGAGTTCGGCACGAGCATCGACGTGATCGCGCCGGCGTCGTTCATCTCGCTGGTCGATCCCGCTGGCCGTGTTCTTCGCGTTCCAGCGCTACTTCGTCCAGGGCCTGCTGGCCGGCTCGGTGAAGTAAGGATGGAAACGGCGCCGCGGTGTGCTGTCGTCGGCAGCGGGCTGGCGGCGCTCGCCGCGTTCGCCACGCTGCGCCACGGCGGCCTGGAGGCACGACGAGATCGCCGTGTTCGGCACCCACGCCGACCCGACGGAGGTCTGGCGCCGCCGGGCGACGGCGATCCGGCAGCGGCGGATGCGCTCGGAGTAGCGACGGCCACTGCGGCGCCGGCCTTTCCCGGGTCTCGCGGTGCGTGAGTCGATGCGGACGGGCTCGCTGCGCCCGCTGGTCGCGTCGGCTGCGAACCGCTACCACCCGGCGTGTCGACGAGTTCCTCGCGCACGCCGAGGAGGTCCGCGCGCGGAGCGGCTGGGACGGAAGCTTCGTCGCCCCGGCGCGTGCGCAGCGTGCGCGCGGTCGACGGCGGCTTCGAGCTCGACGGCGACGGCCCGTTCGCGCACGTGCTCGTCGCAACCGGCCACCCGGGCCTATCGCAGCCGCCCGAGCTACGCGGCGACCCGCGCGGTCCATGCGTACGAGCCGCACGAATACGCCTCGCGGGTCGCGATCGTCGGCGCCGGCATGGCGGCGGCGACCGAGTGGCTGAACGCGCTCGGCGCGGGTGCCGAGGTGGTCTCGGTCCGCCGCCGCGAGCCGCTCCGCCGTCCGCTCAACGTGCCGCGCGCGCTGTTCTCGAAGCGCGGCCTCGCGGGGTTCCACCGCGCGGCGCCCGCCCGCCGCGGCGCGCTCCTTCGCGGCCTGTCCGCGCCCTCCTATCCTCCCGGCCGCGAGTGGGACGAGCCGCTCGATCGGGCCATGGCCGCGTTGCAGTTCCGTGTGTCAGACACGAGTCAGACTCATCGTGGGCCGAGCAGGTGATCTGCGCGACCGGGTTCCAGCGCGGCTGGCGGCACGACCCGCTGCTCGCGGACCTGGTCGAGGAGCACGAGCTCGAGACCTACGAGGGCTGGATCGTGCTCGCGCCCGACTCGACCGTTCCCGCGCTCACCGACGAGACGCGCACGCTCTCGCTCGCCGGCGTCGCGGGTCAGTGGGCGTTCCCTGCAGCCGACACGATCGCCGGTGCGAAGTACGCGGCACGGGCGTTCCTCCGCCGGGTATGTCGTACACGCTGAGAGGCCGCATCGAGTCGCGCCTCGCGTCGACGGCGCCCGCGCTGGTGCTCGCGCTCGCGCTGCACCGCTGGTGGGCGATCGAGCTCGTCGCGCTGATGCTCGCGCTCGGCCTCGTGCTCGACGTGGCCGTCTACCACCGCGCGCTCCCCTACCAGCCGGCGTGGCTCGCGCTGCCGCTCGGCGCGCTCGAGCTGGCGCTCGTCTATGGCGGGATGCGGGTCCTCGACATCCCCGCCCCCCTCGGCGAGGCGCTCCTCGTCTACGGCGTGGGCTGGGCGGGCGCTCAGATCCTCGGCCGGGGGCTGTTCCCACGCCTGCGGCTCGAGTACGGCGAGGCGGGCGGCGAGCTCGGCCGGGCCGGCATCGCGACGTCGGCGGCGATCGCGCTGACGGTGGTCGGCGGCCTCGGCGCCGCCTATGCGGTGCGGCCGCCAACCGTGCACCTGCACGGGGTCGTGCAGGGGCCGCTCGTCATCAACCACGCACAGACGCTCGTCGGCGGCGGTCGTGCGCGGCGGTGTCGTGATCCGCGCCGACCACGTCACGCTGCGCAACGTCACGATCGTCGGCGGCGAGAACGGCATCGACATCGAGCACGCCGACCACGTGATGCTCGAGGACGTGCGCGTCCTGAAGTCGACCCTCAACGGCATCCGCGCGTACGACGCGGGCGTGATGGTCGACCGCTGCTCCGTCTCGTCGCCCGCCGGGCCGCTCGTCAGCGGCGTCGCAGATCTCCTACTCGATGGGGCGCTCGATGAGCATGGTCGAGCACTGCACGATCTCGGGCACGCGCGAGGGCATCGTCACGCACTCGTCGATGGTCGACGTCCGTCACAACCGCGTGATCGGCACGACCGAACGCGGGATCCTGCTCGGCGAGATGTCGATGGACACGGCCAGCCACAACGACGTGGAGAGCGCCAAGGGCATCGGCATCATCTGCATGGATCACTCGATGTGCGAGATCGAGCACAACACCGTGACCGGAGCGACGGTCGACGGGAACCAGAACCCGACGCGCGCCGGCGTCGCGATCGAGGCGTTCTTCTACGCCGAGGCGAAGCTCCACCACAACACGGTCGTGGCCAGCCCCGGCGGTGTGCAGGCGTTCGACAACTCGACGATCAGTCACTGATGCCGGCGAGCTTCGAGCTCGTCGCCCGCACGGGACATCCGAGCTTCCTCGACCTGCCGTGGGAGGAGCCGCTCGAGGACTGGACGACACCCCGGCTCGTCAACCTGATCCGCGGCATCAGCCGCCACGTGGTGCGGTTCGTCGACTACGACGGCGCGCTGTACGCGCTCAAGGAGCTGCCCGAGCGTCCGGCCCGCCGCGAGTGGACGGTGCTGCGCCGGCTCGAGGCGCAGGGCCTGCCGGTCGTCGAGGCGGTCGGCATCGTCACCGGACGCGCGAGACGACCTCGACGCGGTGCTGATCACGCGCCACCTCGAGTTCTCGCTCCCGTACCGCGCGCTGTTCACCGCGCGCGGCATTCCCGACCTGCGCACGCAACTGCTGAACGCGCTCGTCGAGCTGCTCGCCCGCCTGCACCTGCGCGGCTTCTTCTGGGGCGACTGCTCGCTCTCGAACGCGCTCTTCCGGCGCGACGCCGGCGCGCTCACCGCCTATCTCGTCGACGCCGAGACGGGCGAGCTGCACGGCAGCGCTCTCGAACGGCCAGCGCGACTACGACCTCGAGATCGCCCGGGTCAACATCGTCGGCGAGCTGCTCGACGTCGACGCCGAGGTCGGCCTGCCCGCCGACATCGACCCCGACGAGATCGGCGACGAGATCGTGGAGCGGTACGAGAGCCTGTGGTCCGAGCTGACGCACGACGAGACGTTCGCCGCCGACGAGCGGTTCAGCGTCGACGAGCGGCTGCAGCCGGCTCAACGACCTCGGCTTCGACGTCGAGGAGATCCAGGTCGTCGCAACGCCGGACGGCTACCGCCTGCGGCTCGATCCGAAGGTGGTCGAGCCGGGACACCACCGCCACCGGCTGCTGCGGCTGACCGGCCTCGACGCCCAGGAGAACCAGGCTCGACGGATGCTGAACGACATCGCCCGCTACCGCGAGGCGCTCGAGCGCCGGCAGCGCCGGCCGCTCTCGGAATCGGTCGTCGCCTCACGCTGGCGGCAGGAGGTGTTCGAGCCGACGGTGGCCGCGGATCCCGGCCGAGCTGCAGAGCCGCCTGCCGGCGGCCGAGGTGTTCCACCAGGTGCTCGAGCACCGCTGGTTTCTCTCGGAACGAGCGGGCAAGGACGTCGGGATCGAGGAGGCGGCGCGCTCGTACGTCGAGGGGGAGCTGCCGCAGCAGCCGGCCGAGCGCGTGATCCTGGAGACGGACGCCGAGGCTTAGGAGGCGCCGGCCGGGAGGCGCGATGCCTCCCGGCCGATCGACCGGACGAGCTCCGTCACGCAGCACGCCGCGACGTGCGACGAGAGACGACGGACGCCTTGCGGGCGCTCATCGCGATCCGGCGTGCGCTCGTCGGCCGGTGAACCGGCTTCAGCGCGCGACGGAGTAGTGATGAATCGAATACGTGGGCATTGCACCTCCTTTCATGTGTGCGAGGCTACGGACGCAGACCCCGCGGGTCGTCGGCCGGGCTGACGATCCGCCGTCGTCCGTGAGGAGGATCCCGATCGACGCCTACCGCACACCCGACGAGCGCTTCGCCCACCTGCCGGGCTACGAGTTCGAGCCGCACTACGTGGAGCAGGACGGACTGCGGATGCACTACGTCGACGAGGGTGCGGGCGATCCGGTGCTGCTCCTGCACGGCGAGCCGACGTGGGCGTACCTCTACCGGAAGGTGATCCCGCGCCTCACCGCCGGACGCCCGCTGCATCGCACCGGACTACTTCGGGTTCGGCCGCTCCGACAAGCCGACTCGACCCCGAGTGGTACTCGTACGACCGCCACGTCGCGTCGATCGGCTCGCTTGCGGAGCACCTCGACCTGCGAGACGTGACGCTCGTCGTCCAGGACTGGGGCGGGCCGATCGGCTTCCGCTTCGCGGTCGAGAATCCGGAGCGCGTGGCGCGCCTCGTCGTGCTCAACACCGGCATCGGCGCCCGCGCGCCGAGCGAGGAGTGGCTGCGCTTCCAGGCGTTCATGCGCCGGGTCGGCAACGAGATCGTCGCCGGGCAGCTGGTGCGGCTGTCGCTGGTCCAGCCGGTGACGGACGACGTGATCGCCGCGTACGACGCGCCGTTCCCGGTGCCCGAGTCGCGGGCAGGGATCGTCCGTTTCCCCGAGCTGGTCGCGACGAGCTCCGACCATCCGTCGGCCGCGGCGATGCTCGACGTCCGCGAGCGGCTGCGCGGCCTCGAGCGACCGGCCCTCGTCCTCTTCTCGGACAGCGACCCGATCTTCGGCCGGCGCGCCGCCGAGGTGATGGCTGGGCTGCTGCCGAACGCCGAGCTCGATCCGCCGCTCGAGGGCGCCGGACACTTCCTGCAGGAAGACCGGGGCGAGGCGATCGGCGAGCGCATCGCCGCCTGGCTGGGCGGCTCCTAGATCATCCCGGCGCGCGCGGCCTGCGTCGCAGCCGCTGCGCGCGACGGCTGCGCGAGCTTGCGCAGGATGTTCGCGACGTGGCGGTGCACCGTGTGGTCGCTGAGGACGAGCGCCTGCGCGATCTCACGGTTGCTCATGCCCGTCGCGACGAGGCGGAGCACCTCCGTCTCACGCGAGGTCAGGGGCGAGTCCTCGTCGGCCGCGGCAGCGGCCTCGGCGTGCAGGAAGCCGGCGAGTGCCCGCTGCAGCTCGCGCTGGTCGTCGCGCCACGGCAGGTGCGAGTCGCCCGCGAGCGGCACGAACCGCGCGTTCGGGAGGAGCGACGCGAGCTCGCGGCCGCGGCCGAATCGGAACCGTACGGTCACCGCGGCGGTGCAACACGAGCGACGGAGTGTGGACGAGCGGCAGCACGTCGCGCACGTCAGCGTCGAGGTCGAGCTCGAGGAAGACCGACGCCGCCTCGGCCGAGGCTGCGCGCCGCTGCTGACGCGTGTACTCCGCGATCTCGTCGCCGCTCGCGTGCGGGTCGAAGAGCCCGGCGAGCATCCGCGCGCCGAGCGTCCAGTTGGTCCGGATGAACTCGATCAATGAGCGCTTCGTCACGTCCGGGATGTCGTCGCGCGAGGCGTAGCCGCCGAAGTAGACGAGCTTCGAGACGGCATCGGGTTGCCGGACCGCGAGCTGCGACGCGGCGAGGCAGCAGCACGAGGATGCGAACACGACCGCCGGCTCACCCGTCGCGGCGATCACCGCCTCGAGCTGGCGCGATTCGGCCTCGACGCTCGGCCGCGGCTCGAGCTCACGCGACGAGAGGCCGCAGCCGACGCGGTCGAAGCGGAGCACGCGGTGCGTCTTCGCGACCTCCTCGTAGAAGGCGCGCTGGCGCAGGTCGGCCCACTCCTCCTCGAGGTGGCTGACCCAGCGCGGCCCGAAGACGATCGGCGGCCCGTCGCCGAAGGTCGAGTAGGCGAGCCGGGCGCCTTCGAAGTCGAGGTAGCGGATCTCCTGGTCCATGTAGGCGAAGCGTACTGGCCCGGACGGGCCATGCTCGCAAGATGGCCCGTCGGGCCGATGCGGCGGGCCATGCGCCGCAGGCACGCTCGAAGACGTGCAGGCGGAATTCGTCAAGGGCGTCACGATCCGGCCGCTCCGGCGGGGCGAGGCGATCGTGATCCAGGCGGTCTTCGACCGGCTGAGCCCGCGCTCGCGCCTGCTCCGGTTCGGCGGCGCCAAGACGACGCTCAGCGCGGCCGAGCTCGAGTACCTGTCGCGCGTCGACGGGAATCACCACGTGCTCGTCGCTTCGGTCGGGAAGGAGCCGGTTGGGATCGCGCGCCTCGTTCGCAATGGGGCCGACGCCGACGTTGCGTTCGCCGTCGTCGACGACTGGCAACACCGCGGCGTCGGCAAGGCGCTCGCCGACCGGCTCGCCGCCGACGCGCGCGGGGCCGGGATCGAGCGGCTGCACGCAACGATGCACGCCGAGAACCGCGGCTCGCTGGCGCTGATGCGCCGCGTGACGCGCGAGCTGACGACGCGGATCGCGGCAGGGCAGCTGGAAGTAAGCGGCCGTTCCGCTTAGAGAATCACACCCTGCCAGGGCTCGAGGATCCGTCCCTCGTACTCCGCGACGCCTTCGGTCAGGTTGACGACGCACGTGGCCTCGCCTCGCGCGTAGGCCCACACGCCGTCTGCGCTCGGGAGCGTCCGGTACGGCGCATCGGCGAACCGCTTGCGCTGCTCGACGAGCTCGCGCACGTAGCTGAGCGTGCTCTCCGGGTCGTTGCGCTGCTGCTCGACGTTGCGCGACGAATCCGTGAGCGGCAGCCACGGCTGCTGCCACTCCGCTCCGCCCGGCGACCAGGGCAGCGGCGTGCGCTCGGGATCGCGCGGCGGATCGGCGACGTCGGTGACGCGCGCGGCCGGGACGACCCCGTCCTCGAGCGCGAGCTCGTCGCCCTGGTAGAGCAGTGCGTGCCCGCGCAGCGTGAGCAGCAGGAAGAGCGCCGCGCGCGCCTTGCGCTCGTCGCCTTGCGCCCAGCGCGTGGCAAGCCGTGAATGGTCGTGGTTCGAGCCGAACCAGACGGGCTGCCGACCTGCCGGCAAGGTCGCCTCCACCTGCTCGACGATCGGCCGTAGCTCGTCGACCGACAGCGCCGCCTTCAAGAACGGAAAGCACTGGACGAGGTCGAGGTGCTGCGCATACGCGGGCAGCTTCGGCAGATCGACGTACGTCTCGCCCATGAACAGCGGCTTCGGGTCGTACGCACCGGCGGTCTCCTGCCAGCCCGCGTAGATCTCGTGCACTTCCGGGCGCTCCCGCTGATACCGCTGACCGTCGCGCAGCTCGCGATCCTTGATCAACGCGTGCGCGACGTCGACGCGGAACCCCGCGATACCGCGATCGAACCAGTACCGGAGGATGCGGTCGAACTCGGCTCGCACGTCCGGGTTCCACCAGTCGAGGTCGGGCTGCTCGACGGCGAACTGGTGCATGTAGTACCGCTTGCGCCGCGCGTCGTACTCCCACGCGCTGCCACGGGTGAAGATCGAGCGCCAGTCGTTCGGGATGTGGTCCGACCAGAGGTAGTACTCGGGGCGCTCGCTGAACCACGAATGCCGATCCGACGTGTGGTTCGGGACGAGATCGAGCCAGACGCGGATGCCGCGCTCGCGCGCCTCCCCGATCAGCGTGTCGAGGTCGGCGAGGGTCCCGTAGTCGGGATGGACGTCGTAGTAGTCGGCGACGTCGTAGCCCCAGTCGACGTTCGGGCTCGGGAACGTCGGGCTGAGCCAGATCGTTTCGACCCCGAGCCAGTCGAGGTGGTCGAGCCGGCCGGTAACGCCGGGGAGATCGCCGATCCCGTCGCCGTTCGAGTCCGCGAACGAGCGGACGTAGATCTGGTAGATGACGGAGCCCAGAGTTGCGAACCCGCGGTGTCTAGCCGATCGACCAGGTGTCGCCCGAGGTGACGAGCGCCTCGAGGTCGGCGACGCCTTTCGCGTTGTCGAGCTGGGCCTGCACGAGCTGAGTCGTAGCTCTCGCGCTCGACGTCGCGGAAGACGCCGAGTGGGACGACGCCGTGTGTCGCGTAGGTGACGCGCGAGAGCGCGAACGCCGTCGCGAAGTCGGTCTCGTCGTGGGTGATACCCGTGTCGCCGGCAGGCTGGCCGTGCTCGAGGTAGAGCCGGTTCTCCTTCGTGTCGCGGACGAAGTCGAACGCGCCGTCGTTGTAGATGTTGCAGTTCTGGAAGATCTCGACGAACGCGGCGCCCTTGTGCGCGGCCGCGCGGCGGAGCACGTTCGTCAGCCCGGGCTTGTCGGTGTCGAGCGCACGCGCGACGAACGTCGCCTCGGCGCCGAGCGCCAGCGAGAGCGGGTTGAACGGGTAGTCGACCGAGCCCATCGGCGTCGAGCCCGTCACCTTCCCCTGCTCCGAGGTCGGCGAGTACTGGCCCTTCGTCAGCCCGTAGATCTGGTTGTTGAACATCAGGATCTTCACGTTCACGTTGCGGCGGAGCGCATGGATCAGGTGGTTGCCGCCGATCGAGAGCGAGTCTCCGTCGCCGGTCACGACCCAGACCGAGAGATCGGGCCGCGAGACCGCGAGACCGGTTGCGATCGCCGGTGCGCGGCCGTGGATCGAGTGCATGCCGTACGTCTGCATGTAGTACGGGAACCGCGCGGCACAGCCGATGCCGGAGATGAAGACGATCTTCTCGCGCTCGAGGCCGAGCTCCGGCATGAAGCTCTGGACGGCGGCGAGGATCGCGTAGTCGCCGCAGCCCGGGCACCAGCGGACCTCCTGGTCGGACTTGAAGTCCTTCATCGTCAGCTCGGTCACGCCAGCGCCTCCACCGCGTCGGCGATCTCGCCGGCGCCGAACGGCTTGCCGGTGACGCGGTTGTAGCCGACCGCGTCGACGAGGTAGCGCGCGCGGACGAGCTGCGCCAGCTGGCCGAGGTTCATCTCCGGGATCAGCACGCGGTCGTAGCTCTTGCAGCATGTCGCCGAGGTTGCCCGGGAACGGGTTGAGCCAGCGCAGGTGCGCGTGCGCGACCGCGCTTGCCGAGCGCGCGGACGCGCCGCACCCCCGCGTGCACCGGCCCGTACGTGCCGCCCCACGAGAGCACGAGCAGGTCGGCGCCCTCCTGGTGGTCGACCTCGAGGTTCGGCACCTCGATCCCCGCGACCTTCTGGGCGCGCAGCTGGGTCATCAGATCGTGGTTCTCGGCGTCGTACGAGACGTTGCCCGTCTCGTTCGCCTTCTCGAGGCCGCCGATCCGGTGCTCGAGGCCCGGCGTGCCCGGGATCGCCCACGGCCGCGCCAGCGTGTCGAGGATCGCGCTTGTAGGGCAGGAACGTCTCGCCGTCCGCGCTTGCGAACTCGACCGTGATCGGTTGGAGCGCGCCGAAGTCGGGGATCTGCCACGGCTCTGCGCCGTTCGCGAGGTACGCGTCGGAGAGCAGGTACACCGGCGTGCGGTAGGTGAGCGCAACGCGCACCGCCTCGATCGCTGCGTAGAAGCAGTCGCCCGGCGTCGACGGCGGCGATCACCGGCACCGGCGACTCGGAGTTGCGACCGAAGAGCACCATCAGCAGGTCGCCCTGCTCGGGCTTCGTCGGCATCCCGGTCGACGGCCCTGCGCGCTGCACGTCGATGATCAGGAGCGGCAGCTCGAGCGCGATCGCGAGCCCGACCGTCTCCGACTTGAGCACGACGCCGGGGCCGGCCGACGTCGTCACGCCGAGCGAGCCGCCGAACGCCGCGCCGAGCGCGGCGCCGACGGCGGCGATCTCGTCCTCGGCCTGGAACGTGCGCACGCCGAGCGCCTTGTGCCGCGCGAGCTCCTCGAGGATCGACGAGGCAGGCGTGATCGGATAGGCGCCGAGGAAGAGCTCGAGCCCGGAGAGCTTCGACGCCGCGATCAGGCCGTACGAGAGCGCGGTGTTGCCGGTGATCTGCCGGTAGAGGCCCGGCGCGAGCGGCGCCGGCTTCACCTCGTACTGCACCGAGAACGCCTCCGAGGTCTCGCCGAACGCGTAGCCCGGTGTTGAACGCCTTCAGGTTGGCGGCGGCGATCTCGGGGCGCTTGGCGAACTTCTTCTGGAGGAAGTCGGTCGTCGACTCGGTCGGGCGGCCGTACAGCCACGACATCAGCCCGAGCGCGAACATGTTCTTCGCACGCTCTGCCTCCCGGGCGGTGACGCCCTCGATCTCCTTCAGCGCGCCGACCGTCATCGAGGTGAGCTGCACCGCGTGCACCTGGTAGTCGACGAGCGAGCCGTCCTCGAGCGGGTTCGACTCGTACCCCGCCTTCTTCAGGTTGCGGTCGGTGAAGGCGTCGGTGTCGACGATCAGCGTCCCGCCCTTCGGGAGGTCGCGGAGGTTCGTCTTCAGCGCCGCGGGGTTCATCGCGACGAGCACGTCGGGCCGGTCGCCCGGCGTCAGGATGTCGTGGTCGGCGAAGTGGAGCTGGAACCCAGAGACGCCGGGCAGCGAGCCGGCGGGCGCGCTGATCTCGGCGGGGAAGTCCGGGAAGGTCGCGAGGTCGTTGCCGGTCAGCGCGGTCTCGGAGGTGAAGCGGCCGCCTGTCAGCTGCATCCCGTCGCCCGAGTCGCCGGCGAACCGGATGACGACGGAGTCGAGTTGCTCTACTGGCTTGGCCAACTTCGCTGCGACCCTACCAGCGCGCTCAGACCGTACAGGCCGGCGTACGCGAGTGTGAGGAAGCCTCCGAGGAGAATGACGTACCCGATCAGGTGCGGGTTGCCGAGCGGGTCGTCGATCCTGATCCGCGCCAGCTCCCACAGATATCCCGGGCGATGGACGACGTCCCAGCTGTTGACCCGTTGCACCCGCCCCAGGTAAATCCCGAGGCTCGCCGCGAACAGCGAGCCGACCGCGGTGACCCAGCCGAACAGTGCGCCCGCCGCGCGCGTCACGACGAGCTGGACCAGCAGCAACGACGCAAACCCGAGCGCCAGCGAAGTGAAGGCGAACGACGCGATCAGCAGCGAGTCGTACAGGCGGTGGCTCTGCTCGAGGTGAACGAAGTCGGTGAGGACGTACGGGGCGTTCGGCAGGAAGAGCAGCCAGCCAACCCCGAGCGCGGCGAGCTCGACCCGTGAGCGCCGTCGCGAGTACGAGACGAGCAGGAGCGCCGCCAGCGCGAGCGGCACCCAGGCGAGCACAAGGTTCCAGACGAGGCCCGCGTACGAGAACGTCCCGAACTCGGCCTTGCGGACGACGAGCAGCACGCAGCACCAGGCGGAGGCGCCGATGAGCGCGGTCACCGAGAGCAGGACACGGGAGCGCATGGCCCCAGGGTAGACCAGCGGGGGCGGGGCGCCGCAGGGCCGCCCCGCCCCGAAAACGCCCTACGCGGCGATCAGCTCGCGCTCGGCGCGCAGCCAGTTCTCGGTCGGGTCGCCGCCCTCCTCGAGATGGATGTAGTACGCACGCGTCGCCACGTGATCCCAGGTCATCTCGACGAGCTCCGCCTTCTTCGTGCGGCGCGTCGTCGTCTTCTTGGCAGCCGGCTTCCGGGTGGATGCGGCGGCCTCGGTGGCCTTTCTCGGCATTGGTGACCCCTTTCGGTCGTCGCTTGGTGTTCGGGGCCGACTTCCACCGGCTCCGAGCGACTCCTGCTACGCGCTGGGCGCCGGCACCGGCGAAGCGACAAGTCGGCCGTCGCGCAGGCCGAGCCGGCGGGGCGCGCGCGAGGCGAGTGAGGCGTCGTGGGTCGCGACGATCACGGTCGAGCCGTGCTCCGCCGCGAGGCCGGCGAGCAGGTCGATGATCTCGCGGCCGGTCTCCGTGTCGAGGTTTCCCGTCGGCTCGTCGGCGAGGACGACCCTCGGCTCGACGGACAGCGCGCGCGCAATGGCGACGCGCTGCTGCTCGCCGCCGGAGAGCTGATGCGGGAGATGGTCCGAGCGCTCGGCGAGCCCCACCTCGCCGAGCAGCTCGAGGGCGCGCTCACGGGTGCCGCCCGCGGGGATCAGCTTCGCCTCGACGTTCTCGACGGCTGTGAGCGTTGGAATCAGGTTGAACTGCTGGAAGACGAACCCGAACGAGCGCAGCCGCAAGCCGGCGAGCGCGCGGTCGGGCAGCTTCGCGAGGTCGCTCCCCTCGAACAGCACCTCGCCGCCGCTCGGGCGGTCGAGCGCGCCGAGCAGCTGCAGCAGCGTCGTCTTTCCCGAGCCGCTCGGGCCTTCGAGCGCAACGAACTCGCCGGCGCCGATCTCGAGTGCGACACCGTCGAGCGCGCGCACGGTCGTCGACCCGCGCTGGAAGAACTTCTCGGCGCCGCGGACGTCGTACAGCGCGTCCATCAGTCCACCTGCCTGAGCGCGTCGGCCGGCCGGAGGCGTGCGGCGCGCAGGGCGCCGGCCGTGCCGGCGACGAGGCCGCCGAGCAGCGCGAGCCCGAAGCCGATCAGGATGATCGTGAAGCCGATCGGCGCATCGAGCGAGACCGTGCTCGTCGCGGTGCGCGCGGCGCCGACGCTGACGCCGAAGATCGAGTTGCTGTTCGACGAGGAGCTGGCGGTGAGGGTCGGGCCGAACGCGTCGATGGCGAGCGCGGCGAGGAGGCCGAGCCCGATCCCGAAGACGCCGCCGAGGATCCCCTGTGCGAGCGACTCGCCGGCGACCTGGCGCACGACCATCCGCTGCGTCCAGCCGAGCGCCTTCAGCGTGCCGAGCTCACGGATGCGCTTGCCGACGGACGAGAGCGCGAGCAGCGCCGCCAGCAGGAAGGCGGCAGCGGCCGCGACGATCGAGAGCACGAGACCGAGGTTGTTCGAGAGGTTCTTCGCGTCGACGAGCGAGCCGCTGATCTGGTCGGCGACGTCCTTCGAGCTTGCGACCTGGGCCTGCGGCAGCGCCGCCTCGATCGCCTTCTGCACCTGGCCGACGGATGCGCTGCTCGCCGCGCGCACGAGCACGACGTTGGCGAGACCCTTCTGGCTCGCGAGCGTCTGCAGTTGCTTCAGCGGGAGATAGACGTCGGCGCTCTGACCGCCGAGCGGCGGGCTGACGAGACCGACGACCGTGAAGCCCGTGCCGTTCAGGTCGAGCTTCGAGCCGACCTTCAGGCCGTGCTTGGCGGCGTACGCGCCGGAGACGAGCGCCTCGTGCCCGCCCGCGGCTGCGAGGTAGCGGCCCTTGGTGACCTGCGTCTTCGTGACGACACCCATGGTCGGGTTGGTCTGGTCGACGCCGCCGATCGTGTAGGCCGTCGTCTTGATGTTCGTCTGCGGCGGATTCAGCACCTGGCGGAGCGTCTGAGTCGGGGTCGTGAAGTTCGTGCGGAACTGGCGCAGGCTCTGCGGCAGGCATTGCGCGAACGCACCGCGATTGAAGCCGCCAGCCGCCGCCGCCGAAGCCGCCACCGCCGTTGCCGTTGCCTGCCGTTGTTCGAACCGCGGTTGTTGTTGTTCGAGCCGCCGTTCTTCGCCTGCAGCTTGGCGATGCACGCCTGCATCGGCTGCGGCCTGCGCCGCCGTCGGCCGCGGCAGGTTGCGCCGGATCTGGAATGTCTGCCCGCCCGTCTTCAGCTTCGCGACGATCTTCGGCACCACGCCCTCCTGGTGCTCGGCGAGCAGGGTCAGACCCTGCGTGACCTGCGCGACGCCGTCGATCGCCTTGATCTGCTGCGCGGCGGTCTGCTGGAACGTCAGCTGCGTGCCGGGGAGGAAGAAGTCGTGGACGAAATGCGTACCCGGCTTGCCCAGCTTCGAGAGGTCGGTGATCACCGACTGGTTCGCCTGCAGCAGGTCGCGGTTGCCGCCGCCTCCACCGGGACCGAACCCACCCGCGTCCTGCTGCGGCTGCAGCGTCACCGTCAGGTCGGTGCCGATGCCGGCGAGCGGGTCGAGCGTTTTCTTCTGGGCACGGTCGAGGCCGCTCGAGAGGCTCGTGATCGCGACGACCAGCGCGACCCCGAGCCCGAGCCCGAGCAGCGTCAGGATCGTCCGCGTGCGGCGCCGAACGAGCTCGTTGCGCAGATAGCGGACGTAGAACACCCACCTAGAAGATCAGTACGCCCTGAGAGTTCCCTAAGAAGGCAACGTCACCCGACCGACGGCGTCGTCTGCACCTGGCCGAGGAAGCCCTGACCGATGATCTTCTGATCGACCGCCGCCTGGCCGATGTAGCACTCCCACTCGGTGCCGGCCGCGTTCAGCGCGCGGCAGCCGCCATTCACGTGCTGGGTCGAATCGACCGTCTCGTACACTGTGCCCTTGATCAGGCCGGCCTCCGCCGCGCCGACCGGTGCATGCGTGAGGACGCAGTGGTACTCGACGTCCCGCTTCACCGTCGTGCACGTCGGCTCGGTGCCGGCCAGGATCAGCGCACCTGCGGGCAGGCTCTTCGCCACCTCCTCGTTGCTCCAGAGCTGGGCGGCGGCGAGTGCGACGCCCGGCACGACGATCGCCAGCGTCACGATCGTGACCGCAAGCCGCCTGCGCAACCGCACCCGCTGGCTGCGCGCGAGATCGGCGCGCGCCGCAACCTCGAGGGCGTCGCCGAGGTCGTGGAGCTCGTTCATCTTGTTGCCTCCATCTGTCGATTGGTGACCCGCGCGCGCAACCGGGCGAGCGCGCGGGCGACGCGCACGCGCGCCGCTCCTTCCGTCGTGCCGAGCTCGGCCGCGACATCCCCGTAGCCGAGGTCGTCGATCACGCGCAGCCGCAGCGCCTCCTGCAGGCCCTCCGGCAGGTCGTCGAACGCCTCGTCCAGGCCGTCGAGCCACGAGTCGGCGGGCACGGTCGTCGACGGCTCGCGGTCGAGCCGGGAGAGCACGCCGAACCGCTCGGACGCATCCCGTTCGAGCCTGCGACGCCGTACCGACTGGGCCAGGACGTGGCCTGCGATTGCGAACAGCCACGGGCCTGCGGACCCGCCCGCCTCGTCGCTAAACCGCTCGCGTGCGGCCCACGCCTGTGCGAACGTCTCGGCGGTCAGGTCGTAGGCCACGTCGCGTTCACGCGTCCGGCGGATGAAGTAGCCGTGCATGCGTTCGGCGTATCGGTCGTACAGCTCGCGAAACGGCTGCGCATCGGTCCGGGCAGCACGTAGCAACTCGGCATCGGTCTGGATCACAGGCACATCCTCTCGGAGGGTTCACCTCTGAGATGGCGGGACGCGCCGGTGTTGTTACGCGGCGGCTTCGCGCGCGGCACTCTCGTCGCGCGGCGGTGGAATCGCATCGCCTGCCTGGGTGGCCGTGCGGAGTGGAACCTCCCGAAGCAACCAGGCGAGGGCGAACGCCAGCACCGAGACGGCCGCGGCCACGATGAAGACCGGGTGCAGCGCCGCGGCAAACGCGTCCTCGAACGCCTGACGGAGCGCGGGCGGCAGGTGCCTGACGGTGGCCGGGTTGACGGTCTTCGGGATCACGGCGCCGGCGGGAAGCCGCGACGAGAGCTCGACGTGCAGCCGGTTCGCGAAGATCGTCCCGAAGAGCGCGACGCCGATCGAGCCGCCGATCTGCCGGAACAGCGTCGAGCCGCTGGTGGCGACGCCGATCTGCCGGTAGTCGACGGCGTTCTGCGCGGCGAGGACGAGAACCTGCATGACCATTCCGAGGCCGAGGCCGAGGACGAGCGAGTCGACCGAGGCCACCCAGACGTGCGTCGCAGGCTCGAGTCGCGAGAGCAGCAGCATCGCGAGCGCCATCACCGCCGTGCCCGCGATCGGGAACACGCGGTAGCGCCCGAGGCGCGAGATGAACTGCCCGCTCGCGATCGACGTGACGAGCACGCCGGCCATCAGCGGCGTGAGCTGCAGGCCGGACGTGGTCGGGCTCGAGCCCTTCGTGATCTGGAAGTAGAGCGGCAGGTACGTGATCGCGCCGAAGAGCGCGAACCCGACGATGAAGCCGACGGCGCTCGTGACCGAGAACGTGTGGTTGCGGAAGAGCTCGAGCGGGATGATCGGCTCGGCGGCGCGTGACTCGACCCAGACGAACGCGGGCACGAGGACCACGCTGAGCGCGATCAGCCAGACGATCTTCCACGACCCCCACGCCCAGGTGGTGCCGCCGAGGCTCGTGAACAGCACGATCGACGAGAGCGCACCGGCGAGCAGCGCCGCGCCCGCGGTAGTCGATCGCGTGCCGCTCAGTGCTCGTCCGCGCGTGGAAGGCACCGGCGATCACGGCCAGCGCGATCGAGGCCGATCGGCAGGTTGACGTAGAAGATCCAGCGCCACGAGAGGTTGTCGACGAAGAAGCCGCCGAGCAGCGGGCCGATCACGGTCGAGACGCCGAACACGCGCGCCGAAGTAGCCCTGGTACTTGCCGCGCTCGCGCGGCGGGATGACGTCGCCGATCACCGCGAAGGTGGTGACGATCAGGCCGCCGGCGCCGAGCCCCTGCAACGCGCGGAACGCGATCAGCTGCACCATGCTCTGTGCGAGACCGCAGAGCGCCGAGCCGACGAGGAAGATCACGATCGCCGTCTGCAGCACCTGCTTGCGCCCGTAGAGGTCGCCGAGCTTGCCGTACAGCGGCCCGGCGATCGTCGCCGTCAGCAGGTAGGCGGTCACGACCCACGAGAGGTGCGAGATGCCGCCGAGGTCGCCGACGATCGTCGGCAGCGCCGTCGACACGATCGTCTGGTCGAGCGACGCGAGCAGCAGACGAGCAGCAGCGCGAGGAAGATCAGGCGAACGCGCGGCGCGGCGGTGGTCGGTTCGGTCATTTCGGAACTACTAGCATCAACACACAACTATTTCGATATGCAATGATTGGCGCATGCCTCGCGACGCCCAGTCCGACACCGGCCCGCCGGGTGCTGCGCGAGCTCAGCCTGGTGATCCGGCATCTGACGCGCGTCTCCGGCGGCGCCGGACGACGAGCCGGCGATGACGGCGACCCAGCGGCTCGCCCTGTACGAGCTCGTACATCGGAGGCGCGATGCGGCTGAACGACCTCGCCGAGCGGATGGGGATCAGCGCCCCGACGGCGAGCCGTGCGGTCGAGGCCCTCGTCGCCCTCGGCCTTGTCGACCGCATGCCGGATCCCGACGATCGCCGCGCCCTCCGGCTCGGGCTGACCGCGACCGGGCAGGCGCGGGCCTCCGAGCGGGAGACCCGGGTCGCCACGGCGTTCGCGCCGGCGCTCGCGTCGCTCTCGGCGGCCGAGCGTGAGCAGCTGGTCGGGCTGCTGTCGCGGCTGTCGCCTCTCACCTCGATTCGTAACGCTCACCCTGCCGTGTGCTTGAGGGTCGACTCGCGTCGCTGGGCATCGGCGAGCGAGAGCCTGCCGCTGCACACCTCGGCGTTCAGCTCGTTCTCGGTCTGGTCGACCGCCGACGCGCGCGGGTACGGCTCCGGCCACAGGTTGCGCGGATCGGTTGGATGGCCGCCGAGCTCGAGGCTGATCAGGTGGTCCTCCTGGTAGGCCGACGGCGGCCCGCGCATCCCGTACTCGCGCAACCCCCGGCGTTTGAGGTCGTTCGTGTAGGACACCGGCGGCCGGATCGTGCGCGTCCAGCCGCGCCGGCAGATCGTCGTCGGCGATGGTCGCCTGCGTCACGTCGGGGTTGACGACACCGGGCGTGAGCGTCCAGCTCGCGAGTACCGCGACCCCCGGTGTGCCGCCTCCCGAGCAGCGCGGCAGCACCGCGATCAGAACGAGTGCCGCGACGGCGAAGAGGCCGATGTCGAAGAGCGACAACCGCATCTCTCCAGGCTACGAACGGACGCGCAGAGCACAAGTGTCCTTTGCGCAAATGTGACGAAGAAGTCGCGCTTCCGTTACGTCTCGGACTCGGCCCCTGCGAGCGACCAGACGACCACCGCGATCCAGGGGATCCCGATCACGTCCGTCTGCAGGCCGACGAAGAGCATCGCGGCGAACGACGCCGCGAACCACGGCACGTGCCGCAGCCGCCAGAGCAGTCCGAGTGACCAGGCGACGAACACCAGGCTGCCGAGCAGGCCCGTCTCGACGGCGAGCTCCGTGTAGGTCGACTCGCCTGCCTCCGGCGTCACCTTCGTGCGCACCGCGGTGACGCCGGCGTTGCCGAGGCCGAAGCCCCACGGATGGTGCAGGGCCGTGCGTGCACCGGCCCGGAAGCTCGCGAAGTGCTCGCCGGCCGACGACTCGCTCGCACTCGTCGGGTCGTTGCTCGCATCCGGATGCTGGTGCGCGTTCGCCTCCTGCTGCGCCAGCTCGGTCGCCGTGAAGTGCGCGCGCGGCCCGACGTGCGTATAGGTCTTCACGAAGGCGAAGCCGAGGACAGCCACGCCCACCGCCAGCGCAGCCGGGAAAGCCGCGCGACGCAATGCCGCGAGCACGAGCAACCCGAGCACGAGCGCGAGCAGCGCGGCGCGCGTGTGCGTAGCAAGCAGCGCCACGAAGAGGAGCGCGGCGAGCGGCGGCGCCCAGCGGCGGCCGCGCAGCGGCACGAAGAAGCAGCGCGACCACGAGCAGGTACGCCGTCGCGAGCGGGGAGAGGAACGACGAGGTGAGGCGCCGGAAGATGACGCCGCCGCCGTGGTTGTAGACGAAGTTCTCGGGCAGTCCCGAGAGGCCGTGGTAGTCGAGACCGAGCTGGTCGGAGAACCAGCCCGCGGACTGGCGCCACCACCCCAGCGAGACGAGGTAGACGTCGAGCAGCCCGTAGACCGCAACGCCGCCGGCGGTCGCGAGCACCGTCCGGCAGAGGCGGCCACGCTCCTCGCCCGTCAGCTCGAGGCCGCGGCCGAGGAAGTAGGCGAGGACCGGCAGCAGGTCGTGGCGCGCGCCGTAGAGCACACCCTTGTGCGTGGCGCCGCCGCCGAGCACCGACTGCGGGATCAGGCCGTAGACGACGACGAACGCCGCGAACGCGAGCGCGAGCCAATCGATCCGCAGCAGCTGCAGCGGCCGGCCGCGACGGGCCCAGAACACAACGGCGAGCGCGCCGACGAGCAACACGTCCTTCCAGGCGGCGATCGCCGACAGCCACGCCCCGTGCACGCCCGCGCGGTAGAGCTGCGACATGACCAGGTTGTGCAGCGCGAGCCCGACGATCAGTACGTGCAGCGCCCAGACCGGCCGCCGGCCGACGAGGCTCATCGGGGCCCGACCGCAATCAGCGTCATCCCCCTGTTGAGTACACGCACGCTGTAAGGAAAGAGCGATGCGAATTGCTTCGGGCCGAGCGGCTCGAGGACGTCGTGGAACCCGCGCGCACGCAACACGCGATCGCGCGCGCCGCGCGGCAGCCAGTGCGCGAACGGCACCAGCGAGTGCACCTCCAGCGGGAAGAAGCGGTTCGGAGTGGTCACGAACACGCGGTCGGAGACGCGGCAGAGCTCGTGTACGAAGCGCCGCTGCTCCTCGCGCCCGGCGACATGCTCGACGACGGCGTTCGAGAAGCCGATGTCGAACGAGCGGTCGGCGAACGGGAGCTCGCGCCCGTCGGCCTGTACCACGGTCACATGCGGAAACGCCTCGGCAAAGCGCGCGAGCGAGGTTCGGCCCACGCCGGTCACCTGTGCGGGCCACGGGTAGAGCGCCTCGAAGAAGTTGTCGGTCGAGCCGCCGCCGAAGGGCGCGTCGGTGACGCCGACGTCCACGACCCGTGTCGCGGGGCCGGGTTGCAACAGCTCCAGGAAGAGCTCGAGCTTGCGTTCACGGCTCTGCATCGAGACCCGCGACGCCACCCGGCTCAGCATCGGCTGAGCGTATCCCTAGACTCGGTCGCTCCATGGTTCGTGCCGAGCTGCCTCCGCAAGGCCCCTACTCGCTCCGCGTCTCCGGACGTCTCGCGGGTGACGCCTGCCGGGTCGTCGTCGACGGCACCTACCGCTCGACGATCCGGGTCGGCGAGCGGCTCGAGCGGGTCGAGGCGGCGCAGCGCGTCGACGGCACCGTAGTCGTGGTTGCGGAGAGCGAGGGCGGCATCGAGCACGTCCGGTTCGCACTCGGTCTCGACGACGACCACAGCGAGTTCCTGCGCCGGTTCGCCGACGACCCGCTGCTCGGCGACACCGTGAAGCGGATTCGCGGACTGAGGCCGATGCGCACGGGAACCGTCGCGCAGGCTCTGCTGCGGGCCGTTGCGGGGCAACTGATCCAGGCGAAGCGCGCCCGCCAGATCGAGCGCGCGATCGTGCGCGCCGCGACGCCGTCGCTCGACGGCCTCCATGCGGCGCCCACGTGTCGCGAGCTCGCGGCCTTCTCGCCCGCGCAGCTTGCGCGCTACGGCCTCGGGGCTCGGCGCGCAGCCGCGCTGATCCGCCTGTGCCGGGCGTTCGACCTCGAGCGGCTGAAGGAGCTGCCCACCGACGCCGCCGCGTACCGTCTCGGACGGGAGCGCGGGCTCGGGCCGTGGTCGGTCGGTGTCGTCTGCCTCGAAGGGCTCGGCCGGTACGAACGCGGGTTGCTGCGCGACCTCGGGCTGATCAAGCTCGCGGCGGAGCTCTGGGGCCGCCGCGTCGAAGCCGAGGAGGCAGACGTGCTGCTCGCGCCGTACGGGGAGTGGGCCGGCCTCGCCAGCGTCTACTTGCTCGCCGGGCGGCGCCAGGGTCTCGTACCCTTGCCTCGTGCTCGACTCGTCGCCTGAGCTTCACGTCTCCGACGATCCGGCGGCGCCCGTCGCGCGGGCTGCTCGCCGACCGGGCGGCGCGCGGCGGCTCGATCGTGCTCACGGGCGGCTCGACACCGCGCCGGGCCTACGAGCATGCGGCAGCCCTGGAACCGGACTGGGGCCGCGTGTCGCTCTGGTGGGGCGACGAGCGCTGCGTCGCCGCCCGACAACGAGCTCTCGAACTACCGGCTCGCCGCCGAATCGCTGCTCGGGCGGCTCGAGACTCCGCCGGCCGAGGTGCACCGCATCCGCGGTGAGCTCCCCCCGGCCGAGGCTGCCGACCTGCTCGACGCAGAGCTCGAAGGAGTGGAGCTCGACCTGCTGCTGCTCGGGCTTGGCTCCGACGGTCACGTCGCGTCGCTCTTCCCGGGATCGCCGCAGCTCGCCGTGACCGACCGACGGGCGACGAGCGGCCCTGCCGGCCTCGAGCCGTACGTCGACCGCGTGACCATGACCCTGCCGACGCTCCTCGCAGCCCGCCAGATCGTCTTCCTGGTCAGCGGCGCCGACAAAGCGGAGGCGGTGGCCCGGGCCTTCGCCGGGCCGATCACCGACGAGGTGCCGGCGAGCCTCGTCCGGCAGGCCCCCGTTCGCGTCCAGGCCTTCCTCGATCCGCGCCGCATCGTCCAGACTGTCGTCGTGACGCAGCCCGAGCACCATCCGGAACCGCTCGACGTTCTCGAGCTCGACCGTCCCGAGCAGCTGAAGGCCCTCGGTCATCCGTTGCGTCTGAAGGTGCTGCAGGTCCTCGGTGAGTCGGGCGAGCCGCTGACCAACCGCGAGCTCGCCCAGCGACTGAATGTCGACCCCGGGCACCTCCACTTCCACGTGCGCATGCTGAACCGCGCGGGGCTGATCGAGCGGGCGGAGGCGGCAGGGCGCGAGAAGCCGTACCGCCCGGTCGCGAAGCACCTCCGCGTCGGGCCCGAGATCAGGGCGACGGGGCTCGCCAGCGACCTCCAGGGTGCCCAGCTGCGCGAGCTCCAGCGCGGCTTCGACCTGCACGCCGCGAACGGCGAGTTTCGGAGTGCGCAGGTGCACGCGAAGGTCGACGTCGAGACCCTCCGCGGGCTGTTCCGCACGTTGCTCGACCAGATCAACGAGGTCGAGGACGAGAGCAACCCGCTGCAGACGATCACGATCGCGTTCCACCCTGCCTTCGAGCAGGGTGAGACGGATTAACCGGGCAGCGTCGCCGACTCGGGCAGAGCGTGCACGATCCCGCGCCGCGCGGCGAGCCTGTCGAGGACGAGCGCGGTATCGGCCACCGGTACGTCCTCGAGGAACTCTGCCCTCGTCTCGAACGACTCGACCACGGCCTCCACCGCTTCCGCGTAGGCCACGGGATCGTGCGCCGCGACGAACGCGAGGCCG
The DNA here is from genome assembly GCA_963819535.1 of uncultured Actinomycetes bacterium. GTDB lineage: Bacteria > Actinomycetota > Thermoleophilia > Gaiellales > Gaiellaceae > PALSA-600. Next base: position 405,029 of record CAWFWL010000002.1, read on the forward strand.
TCGGCGACGTCGGCGGGAAAGTCGTCGCGGCCTTGCAGCGACTCCGCCTGGTGGCGCGCGTCCGCCCAGCGCTCGAGCACGAGCAGCGCAAGCGTGGCGGCATAGCGGCCGATCGGAGAGGTCGCCGCCTCGGCGTCGAGATCGAGCGCCCAGATTGCGTACTCGCCGGCCGCGGCGTCGTCCCCGGCCAGGAGCGCCGCCTTGATCGCGCCGATCGGGCGGCCCCACGAGTCGATGCCGGCACCGGCATCCCAGCTTGCGCGCCAGCGCTCCGCCGCGCGGAGCAGCCACTCGGGCGCCGCCGGGTCGTGGAGCATCGCGAGTGACAGACCCGCCGCATAGGCCGCGTTGCCCCGCCGCACGATCGAGCGCTCGTCCTCGTCTCCGTGCTGCTGCTCGTAGCGGGCGCGCTTCTCGTCGGCGAGGGCGCGCCAGTTCACGGTCTCCATGGCCTGGAGATTGACACACACCCTGCCGACCGCAGGATCGGCTATCGTGGGCATGCGCTCCGCGACGAGAACTCCAACGCGAGCGCACCCTTTGAGGAAGCGGCACGGTAGACGTGCCGCACGCATTGGCAGAAACCATCACGCAATCTCCGACAGAGTCGGGGGACGCGTTGGCCATTCGGGCCGACGCCCTCCGCGCAGAAGCCTGGGCCGGCGAGCCATTCCTGCGAGCCGACGAGGAACCCGCTCGTCGTGCTCGCGCCCGGAACCGCACGCACGCCGCGCGCTCGACGACGCGCTCGCGGAGATCGCCGCCGGCAACAAGGAGCGCCGTCGTCGGCCTGGAAGGTGCGCTACGCGCTGCTGCTCGGCCTGGAGCGGATGCTCTCCGAGCGGCCGCCGCACCTCGCGTCCGGCACCGAGCTGCGCCGCCACCAGGTCGACGCGCTCGCCGGGATGCTGACCGAGCTGATCGCCGCCGACCCAGAAGAGCGCGAACGGGAACGGCAACGGCCACGGCGAGGAGCCGCCCGACGAGGACGACGAGCCCGAGGACGAGCTCGAGCTCGGCGCCGAGCTCGACGACGACCTGCCAGAGCCGCTGCCCGTCGAGCAGGACCCGGGCGCGGTGCGCCGCTACCGCTTCCGCCACCCGACCGCATCCGGCAAGACGATCGCCGCAGCGGGCTTCGTCGAGGCGGCGCGCACCGAGGGCGTCCTGATCCTCACGCACCGCCGGCTGCTCGTCGACCAGTTCCGCCGCGAGCTGACCGAGCACGGATACGGCGCGCGCTTCCACGACGCGGTCCTCGAAGAGCCACACCGCGCCGCGCCAGTCGAACCCGATCACCATCCAGACCTACGCGTGGTTCGCGCGCCACGTCTCCGAGATCGCCCGCAACGCGTACCAGCTCGTCATCTGCGACGAGGCGCACACGGCGCTCGGCGAGAAGACGTCGGCCGCGATCCGCTCGCTCGTCGGAGCCGATCTACATCGGCATGACTGCAACGGAGGAGCTGATCGCGAAGCAGGTCTCGGACGTCTTCCCCGCCTCGGTCGACGACCTGCCGCTCGCCGACGCCGCGCGGCGCGGACTGATCGCGCCGCTCCGCTGCCTGCGCGTCCCGCCGGTCGCGGCAATCAACCAGGTGCCGATCGTCGGCGGCGACTTCGAGGAGCGCGCACTCGCCCAGGCCCTCGACCACGAGGCGCTGAACATGGCCGCCGCGACGCTCTACCGCGAGCGCTTCGGCGACACGCCGGGGATCGTGTACGCCGCCGGCGTCGACCACGCGTACAACCTCGCGACCGCGTTCCGCGCCGCCGGGATCAAGGCCGAGGCGGTGTCGGGCCGGACGCCGCCCGTCAAGCTCGCAGAGATCCTCGCCGCCTACGAGCGCGGCGAGATCGACGTGCTGATCAACGCGATGCTGCTCGCCGAGGGCTGGAACTCGCCGCGCGCGACCGTCGTCATGCATCTCGCGCCGACCGCCTCGAAGCGCGTCTACCAGCAGCGCATCGGCCGCATCATGCGCATCCATCCGCGCAAGGAAGCGGGCATCGTCGTCGACTTCACGCCGAAGGCGGCGACGCACAACGAGCGCGTCGTCTCGCTCCACTCGCTGCTCGACGCGGACTTCTACCGCGAGGGCGCGCGCGTCACGCCGGCGCCGCGCCGGCGCGTCCAACGCCGGGCCCGGCGCAAGCTCACTCCCGCGTCCTGGCTGGTGCCCGTGACGCCCGACGTGATCCGCCGCAAAGTCGTGATCGCCCGCGAATGGCAGCGCGTCGACCCGAAGTTCCTCGACGAGGACGAGCAGGAGTTCTGGGGCGAGATCGCCGGGCGGCAGCTGCGCTTCGACGAGCGCGCCGCGTTCGTCGAGAAGCTGACCGCACGCGGCGCGTCGAAGCGCGCGATGGAGAAGTTCCTCTCCACGTGCGCCGCACAGAACCCGAACCGACGACTGCGCCTGATCGCGCTCGCCGACCGCGTCTCGATGCGCGTCGAGCCGCGCCGACTTCGACGACCTCGTCACGCTCGTCACGCAGGGGCCGCCGTGGGAGAAGGACCGGTCGGCCGGCGTGCGGATCCTGCTGCGCGCGATCGCCGAAGGGAAGCCCGACGCGCCCGACCAGATCCTCGCGCGCTGGACGTGGCGCCTCTCGCGCGCGGTGCGCAAGCAGCTCGACCGCAAGGCGTCGCAGGAGTACCCGGACGCGAAGCGGCTGCTCGGCGCGCTCGCCAACTCGCGCGGCCATCGTCACGAGGAGAATGCGGCCAAGCTCGTCAACGCGGCGCTCGAGATGCCGAAGGAGGTCGGCGCGGCGCTGCTCGCGTCGGCCGAGGGCTACACGCCGCGCTCGACGCAGCTGCTCGACGCGGCCCGCGAGCGGCTCGGCGACGATCCAGGAGGTCGCAGGCTGGATCGCCGACAACCTGCCCCAGCCGAAGACCGGCCCGACGCGCACGCGCAAGCGGCGGCGCCGCAAGAAGAAGCCGGGCGTGGTCGAGGGACAGGCAGTTCCGACGCAGGCCGTTCCCGCAGTGACCGCGGGTGAAGGCGAGGAGAAGCCGCCCGCGAAGAAACGGCGGCGGCGGCGGCGTAAACCGGCCGACACGACGGCCGAAGCGGCAGGGAGCGAGCCTGCAGGCGAGCCGGCCGCCGAGCCCGCGCAAGACGCTGCGTAACGCCTGACCGGCACACTGGTCCCTACCGCAGTGCTGCTGCTGATCGGCATCGGGTTCCTCGCAGGAATCGTCACGGCGATCTCGCCCTGCGTCCTGCCCGTGCTCCCGATCCTGCTCGCCGGCGGCGTCGCCGGGCCGAGGCCGCTCCGCATCATCGGCGGGCTCGTCCTGAGCTTCAGCGTCTTCACGCTATTCGCCTCGTGGATTCTCGACAAGCTCGGCCTGCCGCAGGACCTGCTGCGGAACCTCGCGATCGCGCTGCTCTTCGTCATGGCTGCCGTGCTGCTCGTGCCTCAGCTCGCGCTCTGGCTCGAGCGCTCGCTCGCCTTCTTTTCGCGGCTACGACCGGCAAACGCCGGCGGCGGCTTCTTCCTCGGCGTCACGCTCGGGCCTCGTGTTCGTGCCGTGCGCGGGGCCGTTCCTGGCCGCAGTCACGACGGCGGCGGCACGCGAAAACTTCGGCTTTCGCACGATCGCCGCGACGCTCGCGTACAGCCGTCGGCGCCGCAATCCCGATGCTGCTGATCGCGCGCGGCGGGCGCGAAGCGGCGTCGCGCATCAGGGAGCACGCGGCCGCGCTCCGCAGCGGAGCGGGCGTCGTCGTCGCCGCGGTCGCGATCGGGCTCGTCTTCCACGTCGACGACCACCTGGCCAACTGGACGCCCGGATACACGACGTTCCTGCAGAAGAAGATCGAGAACAACGCGAGCGCGGCGAGGGAGCTCGCGAAGGTGCGCGGCGGCAAGGCGCCGCTGGCCGCAGTGCAGCCAGACTGCCGGTGCGTTGCCCGACTACGGCATCGCTCCGCCGATCAAGGCGGACGGCGATTGGATCAACACGAAGCCGCTCGTCCTCTCACAGCTGCGCGGAAAGGTCGTGCTGATCGACTTCTGGACGTACTCGTGCATCAACTGCCTGCGCACGCTGCCGCACCTGAAGGCGTGGTACGCGACCTACCACAGGGACGGTCTCGTGATCGTCGGCGTGCACACGCCCGAGTTCGCGTTCGAGCACGTCTCGTCGAACGTGCGTGCCGCCGTGAAGCGCCTCGGGGTCACGTACCCGGTCGTGCAGGACAACCGCTTCAAGACGTGGGACGACTACGCGAACCAGTACTGGCCGGCCGAGTACCTGATCGACAAGCACGGGCCACATCCGGCACACGCATTTCGGCGAGGGCGAGTACGACAAGACAGAGGGTTTGATCCGTCAGCTGCTCGGCGCGAAGGGGGCGAAGGCACGTCAGGTCGCGGATGCGACGCCGACCGGCCTGCTCACGCCCGAGACGTATCTCGGCTACGCGCGTCAGCTGCACGAACTACGTCGGCCACGAGGTCGTCACCGGACATCGTCGCGAGCTATCCCCTGCCGGCGACCGTTCCGGCAGAACACGTTCGCCTACGGCGGGCACGTGGCGGTCGGCCCGCAGCAGGCGCTCGCCGGGAAGGGCGCAACGCTGCGCCTCCACTTCCACGCGAAGAACGTGTACGTCGTGCTCGGCGGCCGCGGCACCGTCCAGGCACTCGTCGACGGCAAGCCCGTGCGCACGATGAAGATCGACGCGCAGCGCCTCTACACCGTGCGGGAATCGACCCACACAGCCGACGCGACGCTCGAGCTCCGCTTCTCCCCGGGCGTGCAGGGCTACTCGTTCACGTTCGGCTAGACCGGTCCGCTCCGGCCATCGCCACCCGACCCACGTCCGGTGTCAGACACGGGTACGAGAGTGCGACGCGGGTGTGACGGAAGTGTCTCGACCCTGCGCTGATCACGCATTGCGGAACCGCGGTCTGGACACGTCCGGTGTCAGACACGGGTACGAGAGTGCGACGCGGGTGTGACGGAAGTGGGTCGAGCGCGCGGCTACTGGTCGCGGGCGACGTCGTCGCCGTCGGTGCCGTTCTCACGTTCGCGGAGGTAGCGGGTCAGCTCGGCGGCGATCGAGTCGCCCGAGGGGAGGTCCTCCTCGGCGGCGAGCTCGTCGACCCGGCGCTCGAGCTCCTCGACGTACGCCGACGGTCTCCGCGTCGCGCGGCGACGGCCTCGCTGACCTGCTGCGAGTACGCCTCGGCCGCCTCGTCGAGCTCGGCGGTGTCGATGTCGGCGCTCGAGCAGCTCCGCGAGCCGGTCGACGAGCGCCTTGGCGGCACGCGGCGACGGGCGTCAGCGAGACGTAGTGCGGCACCGCCGCCCACAGGCTCGCCGACTTCAGGCCGGCGCGGCGCGCAGGCGTCGTGGAGCACGCCGACGATGCCGGTCGGGCCCTCGTAGCGCGACGCCTGCAGGCCGAGCTGACTCGATCAGCTCCGGGTCGGTCGCGCTGCCCGTGACGGGCGCCGGCGCGCGTGTGCGGCACGTCGGCGAGCAGCGAGCCGAGCGTGATCACGAGCTCGACGCTCGAACGTCGCGCGCGAGCTCTGCGACGAGCGTCGCTGAAGGTCCGCCAGCGCAGGTTCGGCTCGACGCCGAGCAGGAGGATCGCGTCGCGACCGCCGCCCGGCAGCGGCGCGTGCAGGAAGGTGTTCTCCGGCCAGTCGATCTGACGCGTCTCGCCGTCGACGAGCGAGACCATCGGCCGCGTGGCCTGGAAGTCGTAGAAGTTCTCGGGCTCGATCTCCGCGAACTGCTCGGCAGCCCACGCCTGCGCGAGGTACGCGCCGGCGAGCGACGCGCCCTGTCCGCCGTCGTTCCAGCCGCGGAACGCCGCGATCAGCACGGGCCGCTCGAGGTTCGGCCGCTCGTCGATCCGAAGCTCGTCCGTCATCGAGGCATCCTACGCCGACCCGGCCGGCCGCCAGAGCCGCACGACGAACGCGGTCAAAGCCGCCCACACGCTCGCCGCAACGGTGACGTGCACGAGCACGAGCCACCACGGCAGATGCGTGCGGTACTGGGTCTCGCCGATCGTCATCTGCACCGCGAGCAGGCCGAGCACGACGCAGTGCGGCACGCAGATGTGGGCTGCGGTTTCGCACCAGCCAGACGAGCAACGCGCGAACGAGATGCCCGAACACCGCCGTCGCGCGCACATGCCAGTACACCGCGGGCTGGAACGACCAGAGCCGGCGGACGACGGTGCTGCCCGGGTGCGGGCCGGCGGCGGTCGCGAGCGTCCCGCTGACGATCAGCACGAACGCCGCTGCGGCGACGACGATGCTGCCCTGGCGAACGAACGCCGGCACGCGCACGGACGGGCGGGCGCGTCACCTCCACCGCGAGCCCGACGCCGAGCGTGAGCACGACCACCGACAGCAGGAAGTGCGAGAGCACGAGCCACGGGTTCAGGTGGTAGTGGATCGTGATCGCGCCGAGCGGCGCCTGCAGCAGGGTGCCGAAGAAGATCGAGCGAACGCGAGCCACCGAAGGCGGCCCGAGAGCCGGCGCCCAGAGCGCAGCCGACGAACGTGAGCAGCGTCGCCAGGATCGTGAAGAACGCGACCACGCGGTTCCCGAACTCGATGTAGCAGTGGAAGCTCTTCGGCTCGAAGTGGTGCTGCTGGCAGCCCGGCCAGTGCTCGCAGCCGAGACCCGAGCCGGTCAGCCGGACCGTCGCCCCCGTCGCGACGATGAGGACGAGCATCGTCGCGCTGACCAGGCAAGCCGCCGAAAGGCGTCGAGCGAGAGCGCCGTTCCGCGCACGCGCGGCAGGGGCTGCGCGCCGGTCTCCACGCACCCCACTGTAGTTAGCGAAGGCTGAGGCCTGCGCCGTCGAGCACTACCCCGACCCGCGCCAGGAACAGCCCGGCGCGCGCGAACTCGGCCTCGAGGCGGGGCCGCGATCCCGCGGCAGCGAGATCAGCAGCCCGCCGGCGGTCTGCGGGTCGTAGGCGAGCTCGACGACCTCGGGCGGCGACGTCGCCGATCTCGACGACCGCGAACGCGCGGTTGTTGCGCGTCCCGGCCGTCGACACGCCTGCGCGCGCGGCCTCGAGCGCACCGTCGAGGGCTGGCAGGCGCGCCGCAGTCGAGTTCGATCCGCACACCGCTCCGCGTCGCCATCTCATGTGCGTGCCCGAGCAGCCCGAACCCGGTGACGTCCGTGACGGCGCTCGGCGCAAACGTGCGCAGCACGTCGGCCGCGTCGCGGTTGAGCGTGCGCATCCACGCGCACCGCGACCGCCTCGTCCGGCCAGGCCCCGTTTCGCGCCGCCGAGCACCAGTGCGGTGCCGAGCGGCTTCGTCAGGTAGAGGGCGTCCCCGGGCTGCGCGCCCGCCTTCGGCCAGATGCCGTCGGGCGAGACGGTGCCGACGACCGCCAGGCCGTACTTCGGCTCGGCGTCGCGGATCGTGTGGCCGCCCGCGAGCAACGCGCCCGCCGCCCGCACCTGGCCTCGGCGCCGTCGAAGACCGCGCGCACCACGTCGATCGGAAGCTCCTCCGGAAACGCCGCGACCGACAGCGCGAGCAACGGCGAGCCGCCCATCGCGAACACGTCGTTGAGCGCGTTCGTCGCCGCGATCGCACCGAAGTCGCCCGGGTCGTCGACGATCGGCGGGAAGAAGTCGATCGTGAAGACGAGCGCACGCTCGTCGTCGAGCCGGTAGACGGCCGCGTCGTCGGCCGGGTCGAGCCCGACGAGCAGGTTCTCGGCCTCGGCAGGCACGAACCCACGCAGCAGCTCCTCGAGCCGCGAGGCCGAGTACTTCGCCGCGCAGCCGCCTGCGGTCACGAGCTCGGTCAGCTTCACCACGCCGAATCGAACTCTAAAGAGCAACGGCGGCCCGAGGTCGCCGCCACTCTAGGGAGAGGAACTACGAGTGCCGACTCTTCGCGCCGCCGTCACGCATCTCCTTTAGATTCGCTCGTCATGCCGAGCGCACTCGTCACCGGAGGATCGTCGGGGATCGGCCTCGCGATCGCGCGCATGCTGCGCGAAGAAGGATTCGAGCTGACGCTCGCCTCCCGCACACGCGAGAAGGTCGAAGCGGCCGCAGCCGAGCTCGACGCGCACGGCGATCGCCGCCGACACGAGCAAGGAGGACGACTGCGTGCGGGTCGTCGCCGAGCACACGCCGAGCGCTTCGGCGGGATGGACGTGCTCGTCAACTCGGCCGGCATCGGGATCGGCGGCACGGTCGAGTCGCTGCAGGCGAAGCACGTCGACCTGCAGCTCGGCGTCAACCTGCGCGGGCTGCTGCTCGTCACGCGCGAGGCGATCCCACTGCTCAAGCAGATCGAAGGGCTGGATCGTCAACCTCGCCTCGATCGCCGGCACGGCGCCAACGCCCGGGCTGACCGTCTACGGCGCGACGAAGGCGGCGGTGATCGCGCTGACGCGCTCGCCGAACGCCGAGCTCGAAGCCGACGGCGTGCGCGCGATCGCGCTCTGCCCCGGGCTTCGTCGACACGCCGATGGCCGCCTGGTCGGGACTCGCACCCGAGGAGATGATCCAGCCGTCGGACTGTGCCGAGATCGTGCGCATGTGCCTGCGCCTCTCGCCCCATGCACGCATCCCGCAGGTCGTCGTCGAGCGTTTCGGCGGCCGCGCCGGCGTCGGCTGACACCCCGCGACTGATAGAGACAGAGCATGACCCGCCGCGGCCTGCTGCTGTTCGCGGCGATGTGCGTGATCTGGGGGATCCCGTATCTCCTGATCCGCGTCGCCGTGCGCGAGCTCACTCCGATCGCGCTCGTGTTCGGGCGCACCGGCATCGCGGCGCTGCTGCTGCTACCCGTGGCGGTGTTTCGCGATGAGCTGCGGCTTGCCCGACGCCACTGGGTGCCGCTGCTCGTCTTCACCGGGATCGAGATCATGCTGCCCTGGCTGCTGCTCGCCCACGCCGAGACCCGGCTGACGAGCTCGCTCACCGGCCTGCTGATCGCCGCCGTGCCACTCGTCGGCGCGCTCGTCACCACCTTCACGGGCGAACGCGAGCGTCACGGAGCGCGCCGGTGGACCGGCCTGCTGGTCGGCATCGCGGGCGTTGCGGCGATCGTCGGTCTCGACGTGCACGGCGCCGGGGCGCTGCCGCTGCTCGAGATCGCGGTCGTCGCGATCTCCTACGCGGTCGGGCCGATCATCCTCGCCCGCTGGCTTTCCGATGCGCCGTCGCTCGGCGTCGTCGCCGCCTCGCTGGCGATCGCCGCGCTCGGGTACGCGCCGTTCGCCGTGTTCTCGCTGCCGTCGCACATCCCGGGCTGGAAGGTGACGGCGTCGGTCGTCACGCTCGCCGTCGTCTGCACGGCACTCGCCTTCGTGCTCTTCTTCCAGCTGATCGCCGAGACCGGCCCCGTTCGCGCGACCGTGATCACCTACGTCAATCCCGCGGTCGCGGCGGTCCTCGGCGTGACGGTGCTGAACGAGCGCTTCACCGCAGGCATGGCGATCGGCTTCGCGCTCGTGCTCGCCGGCTCGGTGCTCGCGACGCGGCCCGCTCGACAGCCGCGGCGACGACGGTACCGTTCGGCGCATGCCGCGGCTCCCGGCCTTGCTGCTCTCGACCCTGATCCTGCTGGCGTCGGGCTGCGGCGGCACGACGACAGCGAAGGTCGAGACGCCGCCGCCGGCGCGGCAGATCTTCGCGGGTAACGCGGTCACGCCACCACGTCCTGCGCCGCCAATCGCGCTGCACGACGCCTGGGGCAAGCCCGTCACGCTGGCAGCCAACCGCGGACGCTACGTCCTCGTCACCTTCCTGTACGTGCATTGCCCCGATGTGTGCCCGCTGATCGCGCAGAACCTGAACGCCGCCCTGCGCCGACTCGGCGCCGCCCGGACTCGCGTCCGTGTGCTGGCCGTGAGCGTCGACCCCCGCGGCGACACACGCGCGGCAGTCCGCCGGTACGTCGCGAACAAGGGCCTGCTGCCGCAGTTCCGCTACCTGATCGGGACGAAGGCCGAGCTGACGAAGACCTGGGCCGCCTGGCACGTGCTCTCGGTGCGGGAGAGCCCCGAGCTCGTCGACCACGTCGCCTACACCGCGCTCGTCGACCCGGCCGGCAAGCAGCGGGTGCTCTACGACTCGAAGGTGACCTCGGCGCAGGTGCTGCACGACCTACGCAAGCTGATGAGTACTTAGGCTTATCCGACTCGAGCGCACTGCCGGCTCCCCAGCTGAAGCTAGTGCGCGAATCAGTCGTCGACTCCTAGAGGGGGCCATCCCAGAAGCCGACACCGTGATTTTGGAACCCGTGCATCGCTCCGACGAGCGCCGAAACAACGGTCAGAACAACGAGGACCGTGGAGCGGCGACGGAGCAGGAACGCGATCTTGGTGGCCACAGAGAACACCTCCTTCCCTCAGAAGCGGAAATCCTGGAGCGCTTCGGCCGCGCGGCGGTAGAGGCCCGCCGCTCGGCGCTCGTCACCGCGTCGCGCGGCGAGGTCGCCCTGGGCGATCCACGCGGCGGAGCGGTGTGAAGCGGATGACAACTGGGCGAACGCGTCCTCGGCAGCGGCGAGCGTCTGCTCGGCCTCCTCGAGCCGATCCTGGAGGAGCAGGGCGCGACCGAGCACGAGCCGCGCGTTGCCGATCTCGTCGAGCATGTCCTCGCGGTCGCCGATGATCTCGAGCGCATGGATCGCCTGCTCCTCGGCGCGCTTCGCGTCGCCGCTTCGCAGGTGGACCTGGGCAAGCGACGACACGGCCGTCGCCGCGTCCTCGTCGCGACCGATCTCGAGCGCGACAGCGAACGCGTGCTTCAGGTGCTCGACAGCCTGCTCGGGCTTGCCGAGCAGGAACTCGATCCCGCCGAGGTTGTTGAGCAGCCGGCCGACGTTCGCGCGGTCGGCGAGCTCCTCGTACTGCGCCTTCGCCTTCTCGGCGTACGAGCGGGCGAGCACCCAGTGCCCGTCGCGCTCGGCGAGCACCGACGCCTGGAAGTACGCCTGCCCGAGCGCGCGCGCGTCGTGCATCGCCTCGGCGAGCTCGAGCGCGCGCTCGACGTCTTCGCGTGCCGCCTCGTAGTCGCGCTGGCGCCGATAGCAGCGCGAGCGCCACGCGAAGACGTTGAGCCGCAACGCGTCCGACGGCAGCCCGGTGCGCTCGGCGAGCACGAGCGCCTCGTTGAAGAGACCGACCGCCGTCGAGATGCTCGAGAGCATGTACCGGCAGACCCCGAGGCGGTACAGCACCTCGGCGCGATCGACGTCGGTGAAACCCTCGCCCTCGACGAGCGAGCGCGACTCGGCGAGCAGCGCGAGCGCCGCCTTCACGTCGCCGCTCTGAGCCCGCGCCATCGCCTCACCGTTCAGCGCGCGCACGCGCAGCTCGAACGAGCCGGTGCCGAGCACCGCCGGGAGCGCCTTCGTGTACTCGGCGATCGCGTCGTCGAAGACGTGCTCGCCGAGCAGTGCGTCTGCGCGGGCGAGAAACGCCTCGGCCCTGGCGCGATCGTCGGCGGAGACACCGCTCGCGAGGAACCCGGAGTCGACGCCGAGCCGGAGCGCGAGCCAGTCGACCGTCTCGCTCGTGGGGCGCGTCTTGCCGCGCTCGATCTGCGAGATGTACTCCTTCGAGAAACGGTCGCCCGCGAGCTCGGTCTGGGTGAGGCCGGCCGCGACGCGCAGCTGGCGCACCCGCTCGCCGATCCGCAGGCCTCTCGGGGCCGGGTGACCAGCGGTGCGAACGGCAGCGTCGGTGCTGCCTCGTGCGGCGCGAGACGTCATCTCACGGGAAGTATCAAGAACACTTGACCGAAGCGCAATCCCCCTAAAGGGACATGTCCCCCAAAAGGGGGATAGAGAGCCGAAAATTGGGTCAAGTACTGGGAATGCAAATCACTTGACCGAGCTACTTGACACGGCCGCTTCGGGCTCGTAGAGTGAGCGCACCTTGCACCGCGGTCGACGCCAGGTCGCCGTGCATGGGGAGCGCGCCAGAGGCGACAAATCCGAGCAACCGACCGTGCCGCAGGGTCGAACTCGGGATCGCCCACCCGGCGCCCCGCCTGACCAGGGAAAGCCCCGGGTGCCGCAGCCGGGGCTTTCTCACGTGTTGGGAGGGAAACCACGGGTTTCCCTCCCAAGGCCCTCCCTTCCGGGATCGCGTGACCGGCCGCTCGTCGCCTCCCGCCGGGCGAAGCCCGGCTCCGGCGGCGAAACGCCCGCGACCCACGAGCTAAGAGCTAAGAGCTAAGAGCTAAGACCTAAGAGCTTTCGAGCATCCAGCGGCGGCGCTCGGTGCGGACCCGTTCGAGGTCGTCGCCGAGGAGGCCGCCGAGGCGGTTGTCCATCGTCGTCAGCAGGCCACCCGCGACGAACAGCCACGCCTCCGCGACGGGATCGCGGTCGGCAACGATCACGCCCCGCTCCTGGCCGTCGCGGATCACGTCGGCGAAGAAGTCGTGGACCTCGCGCACCTGGCGGCGGAGTGCCGCCGCGATCACGCGATCCTCAGACGCCTCTGTGAGCGCCTGGATCCACAGGTCGACCATCCTGATCCGCCGCTTCTTCGCCATGTACGCGTCGGCGATCGCGCCGAGACAGCGCTCGGGATCGTCGGCGATCGCGCGCTCGGCGCCCTCGCGGAAGCTCCGCCACGCCTCCTCGAGACATGCGAGGTACAGGTCGCGCTTCGAGCCGAAGTGGCGGTAGAGGATCGGCTCGCTGATCCCGGCCTCCCGCGCGATCTCCGCCGTCGTGGCGCCGCGGTAGCTCGACCGCGAGAACACATGGCAGGCGGTGTCGAGGACAGCGAGCCGCCGTGCGTCGGCGGTCAGCCTCGGTTTGGCGACGGTGCCGGTCATCCGGTCAGCTCGGCCACCGCCGACTGCTGCGGCGAGGGCTGGTGCTCCTGCTTCCGGATCGCCGCCGTCGCGACGATCGCACCCGCGAACGCGAGCCCGGCCGCGACGCGGAGCGCGTCGTGGAAACCGTGCAGGAACGCCTCGGGCGTGTGCAGCCCGCCGGCGCCGGAAGCGACGATCGCGCCCATGACCGCGATCCCGAGCGAGCCGCCAACCTGGCGGCTGGAGTTGAGGACGGCGGAGCCGACGCCGGCCTTGTCGACGGGCACCGAGCTCATCGCCGCGGCCGTCGTCGGCGTCATCGTCAGGCCCATGCCGACACCGCCGATCAGCAGGCCGGGCAGGATCTCCCAGAAGCTGACGTGGGCGCCGAGCCGCGAGTAGTAGAGGAGCATGATCGTGAGCAGCGTCATCCCGCCGCCGACGAGCCAGCGCGAGCCGAAGCGATCCGAGAGCTTGCCCGCCTGCGGCGCCGCCACCACGATCAGCAACGTCATCGGCAGGAACGACGCGCCCGCCTGCGTCGGTGAGTAGCCGAGCACGTTCTGCATGTAGAGCGAGAGGTAGAAGAACGTCCCGAACATGGCGAGGCCGATGAACAGCATCGCCGTGTTCGCGCCGCTGAACGTGCGGTTCCGGAAGAGACGGAGATCGAGCATCGGCAGCCGCTGGTGGCGCTCGAGCAGCGCGAACGTCGTGAGGGCGACCGCCGCGACCGCGAACGAGCCGAGGATGCGCGCAGAGTTCCAGCCGTAGTTGTTCGCCTCGACGAACGCATACGTGAGCGCGAAGAGGCCGATCGCGGATGCGATCAGGCCGGGGACGTCGGGCCGCTGCTCGTGCGAGGTGTCCCGCGACTCGTCGATGAAGAACGGGATCGCGAGCAGCCCGGCGATGCCGATCGGGACGTTGATGAAGAAGATCCAGTTCCAGTTGACGTGCTCGGTCAGCAGGCCGCCGACGAGCGGCCCGATCGCGAGCGCCATCGCCGAGACTCCGGCCCAGATGCCGATCGCGGTGCCGCGCTGGCGCGGCGGGAAGGTCGCGGTGATGATCGCCAGCGTCGCCGGGTTCATCAGCGCGCCGCCGAGACCCTGCACGACGCGCGCGCCGATCAGGAAGCCGCCGTTCGGGGCCAGCCCACAGGCGAGCGACGCACCGGTGAAGACCGCGAGGCCCAACATGAAAATGAGGCGACGGCCGAGGAAGTCGGCGAGCTTGCCGCCGGTGAGCATGAACGCGGCGAACGTCAGCGCGTAGCCCGCGACGACCCACTCGAGCTCTGACAGCTGCAGGTGCAGCGAGCTCTGCATCGCCGGCAGGGCGACGTTGACGACGGTGTTGTCGAGCATGATCATGAACAGCCCGACCGAGACGGCCCCGAGCGTCCACCACTTCTTGTTCTCCGCCGTCACGAACCGCCGCATCGCCACCTCCGTTTGTTAGCGCGCGCTAGGTTAGCAGACGCTAACTCTGCGGTCGCGTAGGGTTGCGCGCGTGAACGAGATCGTCTGGCGCCCCGACGAGCCGACACTGCGGCACGCGAACGCGACCAGGCTCGTCGAGCGGGCCGGCGTCGCCGACTACGCCGAGCTGGTGCGCCGCTCGGTCGAGGATCCCGACTGGTTCTGGCCGCTCGTCGTCGACGACCTCGGCCTCGAGTTCGAACGGCCGTGGACCCGCGTGCTCGACGACTCGGCCGGTCCGGCATGGACGACGTGGTTCGTGGACGGGACGGTGTCGATCGCGCACAACTGCGCGCACCGCTGGGCGGCCACGGATCCCGAACGCCTGGCGGCGATCGGGCTCGGCGAGGACGGATCGCGGCGCGAGCTGACCTTCGCCGAGCTGTCGCGCGACGTGACGCGCCTGGCGGAGCGGCTCGTTTCGCTCGGCGTCGGCGCCGGCGACCGGGTCGCGATCTTCCTGCCGATGTCGCCCGACGTCGCGGTCGCCTCGCACGCGATCGCGCACATCGGCGCGGTGCAGGTGCCGATCTTCTCCGGTTTCGCGGCGCCGGCCGTCGCGCAGCGCCTGCAGGCGAGCGAGGCGAAGGTGGCGATCACGCAGGTCGAGTCGTCGCGCCGTGGGCGGCCGGTGCCGATGCTCGCGATCCTCGAGGACGCGCTCCGCGAGTCGCCGTCCGTCGAGCATGTCGTGCTCGCGCCGTTCGAACTCGACGGGTTTCCCGGCACGCTGCCGGCAGCGCAGGTCGACTCGGAGACGCCGTACCTGCTGACGTACACGTCGGGCACGACCGGCACGCCGAAAGGCGTGGTGCACGTGCAGGGCGGCTTCCTCGTCTCGATCGCTCGCGAGGTCGCCTACCAGGCCGACGTGCACCCGGGCGACGTCGTGCACTTCGCCACGGACATGGGCTGGATCATGGGGCCGTGGACCGTGGTCGGCGTCGGCGCCGTCGGGGCGACGATCGTTTTCGCCGAAGGCGCACCCGACTGGCCGACTCCCGCTCGGCTCTGGCAGACCGTCGAGCAGGAACGCGTCACCTCCCTCGGGCTCTCGCCCACGCTCGCCCGCGCACTGCTGCCGCACGGCGCACCGGCGAACGACCTGTCGTCGCTGCGCACGTTCGTGACGACCGGCGAGCCGTGGAACCCCGAGCCGTACCGCTGGCTCTTCGAGGACGTCGGTCGCTCGCGCGTGCCGATCCTCAACTGCACCGGAGGGACGGAGGTCGGCGCGTGCTTCCTCTCGCCGACCCTGCTCGCCCCGATCAAGGCCTGCTCGGTGGGTGGGCCGGCGCTCGGCATGGCGATGGACATCGTCGACGAGAGCGGCCGTTCGCTCGTCGGGTCGGGCGAGGTCGGCGAGCTGGTCTGCCGGCGGCCGTTCCCGGGGATGACGCGCGGCTTCTGGCGCGACCCGGAGCGCTTTCTCGAGACGTACTGGTCGCGGATCCCGGGCGTCTGGGTGCACGGCGACTGGGCCTCGGCGGACGCAGACGGGTTCTGGTTCCTGCACGGGCGCTCCGACGACACCCTCAACATCGCCGGCAAGCGCATCGGGCCCGCGGAGCTCGAGTCGGCGGCCGTCGGTCATCCCGCCGTCCGCGAGGCCGCTGCGATCGGCGTGCCGCACGAGGTGAAGGGCGAGACGTCGTGGATCTTCTGCTGCCTGCTGCCGGGCGAGGAGCCGTCGAACGAGCTCGCCGCCGACGTCGCTGCCCGCGTCGCCGCCGAGCTCGGCAAGGCGTTCAAGCCCGAGCGGATCGTGTTCGTCGACGCGCTGCCGAAGACGCGCTCGGCGAAGATCGTGCGCCGCGCGCTCCGCGCCAAGGTGCTCGGCACCGACCTCGGCGACCTCTCCTCCGTCGAGAACCCCGAGGCGCTCGACGCTATCGAGGCCGCATGAAGACGATCCTCTGCTTCGGCGACTCGAACACGTGGGGCGTCGACCCCGCGAACGAGGGCGCGCGCTTCCCCCGCGGCGTTCGCTGGCCGACGAGGCTCGCAGCGGCCCTAGGTGACGGCTACGAGGTGATCGCCGAGGGGCTGAACGGTCGCACGGCGACGCTCGACAGCCCCGTGGCGGACGGCCGTAACGGGATGACGTATCTCATGCCGTGTCTGCACTCGCACATGCCGATCGACCTCGTCGTGATCTACCTCGGCACCAACGACCTGAGCGACCGGTACTGGCTGCCGCCGGTCGACGTCGCGGGCGGCGTCGGACGGCTGGTGCGCATCGTGCGAACGAGCGAATCCGGACCCGGTGGCGTCGCGCCGGAGGTGCTCGTGATCTGCCCGCCGCCTTTCGCACAGCTCGACCCGGAGGGGTCGTTCGCGAACGCCGGCGAACGCTCGCGCAAGGTCGGCCGCCATTTCGCCGAGATGACCGAGCTGCTCGGCTGCGAGCTGCTCGACCTCGACGGCGTCGCCTCGTACAGCGACCTCGACGGCATCCACCTCGAGGCCGACGGGCATGCCGCGGTCGCGACCGCCGTCGAGTCGATCGTCCGAAGGATGCTCGCGTGAGGCCGGAACGGCTCCGCCTCTGCGTGATCGGGCTGATCGTGGTCGCAGCCGTCGTCAGCTTCATCGGCAACCGCGCCAATAGCCGAGTCGTCAACGCGCTCGGATTCGCCGCGTTCCTCGGGGGCGTCGTGCTCTACGCCTACTGGCGGCGGGCGGTCAGGAACGAGCGCGCTGCTAGAGTTTTCGACCGAGAGGCGAAAACCGATGAGACTCGCACTCGCACAGATCAATAGCGTCGTCGGCGACATCGACGGCAACGCCGCGTCCGTCGTCGACTGGCTCGGCCGGGCGCGTGAGGCGAACGCCGACCTCGTCCTCTTTCCGGAGCTCGTCGTCACCGGCTACCCGCCCGAGGACCTGCTGCTCCGGCCCGGGTTCGTGCGCGCGGCACGCCGCGCAGTCGACGAGATCGCGAAGGCCACGCACGGGATCACCGTGCTCGTCGGCGCGCCGTACCTCGACACCGACCTCTACAACGCCTGCTTCATCCTCGCCCGCGGCGAGGTGCGCGGCGTCTACAGGAAGCGGTACCTCCCGAACTACGGCGTCTTCGACGAGGACCGCTACTTCGCCGCCGGGCGCGACCTGCACCTGCTGCGGCTCGGAGACGTCGTCGTCGGGCCGACGATCTGCGAGGACGTCTGGCAGCCGGGGCCGCCGGCAACCGACCTTGCCCTCGCGGGCGCACAGCTCGTCGCGAACATCTCCGCCTCGCCGTTCCACGTCGGCAAGGACCGCGAGCGCGAGGAGATGCTGAAGGTGCGCGCGACCGACAACTCCTGCTTCTTCGCGCTCTGCAACGCCGTCGGCGGCCAGGACGAGCTGATCTTCGACGGCCACTCGGTGGTGCTCGACGACGAGGGCGAGGTCCTCGCCCGCGCCGCCGGCTTCGAGGAGGAGCTGCTCGTCGTCGACATCGACCCGGCGGCTGCTGTCGGCGCGCCGGCTGCGCGACGTGCGCCGGCGGGCGCTCGCCCGCGACCGCGAACGGCTGGCGGTGACGGAGCTCGAGCTGGCACCGTCGCGCGAACAGCCGGCGCCGCGCCTGCCCGGGTCGCCGAGCAGCTCGACGATCTCGAGCAGATGCGCCTCGCGCTCGAGCTCGGCCTTCGCGACTACGTGACGAAGAACGGCTTCGGCGACGTCGTGATCGGCCTCTCCGGCGGGATCGACTCCGCGCTCACGGCGGCGCTCTGCGTCGAGGCGCTCGGCCCCGAGCGAGTGCACGGCGTCTCGATGCCGTCGCGCTACTCCTCCGAGGGCACGCGCGGCGACGCCGAGCGGCTCGCCGACTCGCTCGGGATCGACTTCCGCGAGATCGCGATCGAGCCGATGGTCGAGTCGTTCACCGGCGCACTGGCGCCCGCGTTCGCCGGGCGCGAGAGCGACCTCACCGAGGAGAACCTGCAGGCGCGCATCCGCGGCACGCTGCTGATGGCGCTCTCGAACAAGTTCGGCTGGCTCGTGATCGCGACGGGCAACAAGTCGGAGCTCTCGGTCGGCTACTCGACCCTGTACGGCGACCTCGCCGGCGGCTTCGCGCTGATCAAGGACGTCTACAAGACGGACGTCTTCCGGCTCTCCCGCCACCTGAACGAGCGCGCCGGCCGCGAGCTGATCCCGGCGTCGATCATCGAGCGCCCACCGAGCGCCGAGCTGCGGGCCGATCAGCGCGACGAGGACTCGCTGCCGCCGTACGCGAAGCTCGACCGGGTGCTCGAGGCGTACGTCGAGCTCGACCGCTCGCGCGAGGAGCTCAACTCCGACGGCTTCGACGCGGAGGTCGTCGAGCGCGCGCTCGCGATGATCGACCGTGCCGAGTACAAGCGCCGTCAGGCGCCGCCGGGCGTGAAGCTCCGCCCGAAGGCCTTCGGCCGCGACCGCCGGACGCCCATCACGAACCGCTGGGCCGGCTGAACCGACGAGCTTGTGCCAAGTTGGCACAAGCGAGGGGTGCTACGAGACCAGCCGCTGCAGGACGACCCCGAGCACCGGCAGCGTCACCGTGAGGCCGTAGCTGACCCAGCCGACGACGACGAGGGTCGGACGCGTCGTCTGCTCACGCTCCTCGCGGATCTCCGCCTGCAGGCGCGGGCCGAGGACGAAGTTGTGCAGGTACGAGACGACGACGAGGCAGATCGCGAGCGCGACCTTGACCCAGAAGACGATCTGGAACGCTGGATCCGACTCCCAGTCGCGCGCGGCGAGCGCGACGCCGGTCACGCCGGCGACCAGCAGCGCGCCGTAGCCGAGCGGCCGCCAGCGCAGGCCGAGCTCCTTCATCGCCCGCCCGCGCGGCTCGCCCTCGAGCGTGCGGATCGCCGGCACGCCGACGAAGATCAGCGCCGTCGAGCCGCCGACCCAGACGGTCGCGGCCAGCAGGTGCACGACGACGAGGACGGCTGTCACGCGCTCAGGATCGTACGCACGCGCTCGCGGAAGTCGGGCGGTGCCAGGCGCTCGGTCGTCCGCTCCAGCTCGTCGAGCGTCCACCAGCGATGGTCGGCGACGCCTTCCTCGGCGAGGTCGATCGTCGGCACGGGCTCGTGTGCGTCGACGCGCACGAGATAGACGTTGTTCGTCTGGTGCAAGAGCCGCCGCGCCCACGGGAACGTCCGCGAATGGACCCAGACGAGCGGGCCCCGTCTCGAACTCGTGCAGGCCGAGCTCCTCGCGCAGCTCCCGGCGCAGTGCGCTCTCCTGATCCTCCCCCGGCTCGACGCCGCCGCCGGGTGTGCCCCACCAGGTCGCGCCGGTCGACGGGTTGCGGTACTGGACGAGCAGGATGCGCTCGTCGGCGTCGACCAGCAGCGCACGCACCGCGTCGCGGTGGCCCGGCGTGAGCCATTCGCGCAGTGAGCGGAACCAGTGCAGCCGCTCGGCGTACGGCACGGCGGCGTTTGCGGGCGAGGTGGACGGGAGCACGTACAGCGCCGTCGGCCCGATCGTGCGCCACTGCGGCCCGAGCTCGGGACGCTCCTTGAACGTGCCGCGATACGCCTCCTTGCCGACGAACGCGATCGCGATCGGGTCGAGTTCGGCGACGATCCGCTCGAGGCGGGACCGGTCGAAGTCGCCGCTCCGCAGGTCACCCGAGCCGGGCGTCGTGCGGCAGCGCTGCGTTCGTGACACCCAAGCCGAGCTCGAGCAGCGAGAACTGCTCGCTTGGCTCGACGAGGCGCGGCGTGAACTCGGCGTCGTGCAGGAGCCGCCAGAAGTCGTTGCGCGGGTTCGCGAAATGCGCCGCGGCGGCGGCCGAGACACGACCGGGGTTGATCCCGCAGAAGACGCAGGTCAGACCGGGGCCGAGGACGTCGGGGATTGAGGAGCTAGGCGGAGCGTCCACGCGGCTTGCAGCGTGGCACGACCTGCGTCCACGTCGCCGTGCAGACCCATGAGCTCGGCAGTGGCGGCGCCGGGCGGCGGGCGGCGTTGACCGGGTTGCGACGCCGCGCCGTCCAGGTGCGGCAGGCGCGCGTCACGCGGCCTCGGCCTCCGGGCCGCGCTCGTCGAGCAGCGCCTCGAAACGCTTGCGGAGCTGCTCGCCCGGCGTCACGCGCTCCTCCCCGGGCAGCAAGCGGACGACGGTGACGTGCTCGCCCGGGTTCAGGCCCCCGTAGCAGCGCGCGTAGCACTCCGCCTCGCTCAGCTGCCTCAGCCTCATCGCGGCGAACCCTAGGACCGGGGTCGGACGGATAGATTGGCGCCGGTGACCGCGGCGCGCGCGAAGGTCTTCGAGTACGTGGTCGAGGTCGACCGCGGCGGCCGCATGACCGTGCCGGGCGGAGCGCAGATCGAACGGCCCGAAGGCTGGTCGCCCGACCACCTGCTGCTGGCTGCGCTCGCGCGCTGCTCGATCGACGCCCTCGTCTACCACGCGCATCGCGCCGGCCTCGAAGCGTCGGTCTCGGGCTCGGCCGAGGGGACGATCACGAAGCGCGAGTCGGACGGCCGCTACGCCTTCGTCGCGATCCAGGTCTCGCTCGACGTGCACCTGACGCCGCGCGTCGACGACCCGGCCGGGCTGATCGCCAAGGCCGAGCGCGACTGCTTCGTCGGCGCGTCGCTGACGATCGCGCCGACCTACACCTGGCGCGTCGCGTGACGACGATCGTCGACGTACGAGCGCGCTTCACAGCCCTGCAGCAGCCCCTCGCGTTCTTCGACGGCCCCGGCGGCACGCAGGTGCCCGACTCGGTGATCGACGCGATCGCCGGCTATCTGCGCGCGTCGAACGCGAACTCGGGTGCGCCGTTCGCAACCTCGATCCGGACCGACGCGTTGCTCGACGAGGCCCACGAGACCGCGGCTCGCTTCCTCGGTGCGACGGCCGAGGAGGTGGCGTTCGGCGCGAACATGACGACGCTCAACTTCGCGCTCTCACGCGCAGCGTCCCGCGACTGGGCCGCGGGCGACGAGATCGTCTGCACGCGCCTCGACCACGACGGGAACGTGGCACCGTGGCTGGAGCTGGCGCGCGACCGCGGCCTGACGGTGCGCTTCGCCGACGTGGACGGCGACTGCCGCGTCGACCTCGACCACCTTCGCTCGCTGCTCTCCGAGCGCACGCGGGTGGTCGCATACCCGTGGGCGTCGAACGCGGTCGGGACAGTGACTCCGGTCGCCGAGATCGCCGCGCTCGCCCACGAGGCCGGAGCGCTCGCCTGGGTTGACGCCGTGCACTTCGGGCCGCACGGCCCGATCGACGTCGCCGAGGCCGGCGCCGACGTGCTGCTCTGCTCGCCGTACAAGTTCTACGGGCCGCATCTCGGGCTCGCCTTCGGCCGCCGCGAGCTGCTCGATGCCTGGCGGCCGTACAAGGTGCGGCCCGCCCCGGACTTCCCGGTGGGCTACCGCTACGAGACCGGCACCCAGCCGCACGAGCTGCTCGCCGGCTTCGTCGCGGCCGTCGGCTATCTCGACGAGGTGGGCTGGGACTTCGTCACCGAGCGCGAGCGCGAGCTCGGGCAGCGGTTCCTCGACGGCCTTCCGGCGGGGTGGCAGCTGCACGGGATCCCGACGATGGACGATCGCGTATCCACGTTCGCGATCACCCACGAGCGTGTCTCGCCGGCCGCCGCGGCGGAGCGGCTCGCCGCGGCGGGGCTACGCCGTCTGGCACGGCAACTACTACGCGGTCGAGATCATGGAGCGGCTCGGGCTGCCGGACGGCGCCGTGCGCGTCGGGATCGTGCACTACAACACGGAGACCGAGGTGGACGGGCTCCTCTCCGTGCTCGGCCGGCTCGCCTCCGAGTAGCTCAGCCCTCGTAGGGCCGGCCGGTCGCGAGCGCGAGCGGCGAGCCGGGGTCGCGGCGAATCGCATCGGGGTCGACGCCGCGCGCCGCCGCCTCGGCCAGCGTCAGCAGCTGGAAGTGGACGATGTCGACCACCGGGTGTCGCGTCGGCAGCACCGTCACGTCGACGTCGAGTGCCCGCAGCACGCGGGCCAGCTCCGCCGCCCGCTCAGCGGCGCGCCCCTCGCCCTCGAGCACGAAGGCGCGCGTCCCGGGCTCGACCGCCGCGAGGTAGCCGTGCAGCAGCTGCTCGGTCTCGAAGGCCTCGGCGGCGACGCGCGCTCCCTCGCGCAGCTTCAGCACCGCTTCCTGTGCCGTCGGCCAGTCGCGGCCCGCGCCCGGCGACGAGCACGCGGTCCGGCAGCCGCGCCTCGACCTCCTGCTCGAGCGCCGTCTCGACGGCCGCGGGCAGCCAGGCGATGTCGCGGCCGTGCAGCGCGTCGAGCGCCGCGACGGCGCACGTGTAGCTCGCGGTGTGGCACCACGAGCGTTCGATCTCCGGCGTGCACGACGACGACCTCGTCGGCGACGTCGGCGAGCGGCGACGACTCGAGCTCCGGTGACGAGCCACGTCTCGCCCGCCGAACGCGCGCACCGCCTCGAGCGTCAGCGCCGTCTCGCCCTCGTGCGAGACGGCGACCATCACGTCGGCGTCGGGCGGGCCGAGGACCGCCTCGAGTGCCTGCACCGCGACGCCGCCCGTCTGCGCCGCGTGGAACGACGTGCCGCAGCCCGTGTGGACGACGCGGGCACCCTCGGGCAGCGGCCGGTCGGTCGGGACCTGCCGGAGCCAGTCCGGCTGCGCGAAGACCGCGCGCTTCGTCTCGTCCGGCATACCCCTCTCTATACCATCGCGCGCGTGCCCGAGTACCCCTGGACAGAGCACGCCCACGAGATCTGGTCCGGCGACCGGCTGGTGGCAGAAGCGATGAGCGTGCTCGTCGGCTACGACTACGCTCGGAACGAATCCGTCCCGCTCACCGACGACGTGAAGAGGAGACTCGCCGCATGACCGTGTACCAGCGCCACACCCTCTCGAACGGCCTGCGCGTGCTGACCGCGCCGCTCGACCACGCCAAGTCGGTGGCCTGCTACGTGATGCTCGCAGCCGGCTCCCGCTACGAAGGCGCCGTCGAACCGCGGCATCGCCCATTTCGCCGAGCACATGTTCTTCAAGGGGACGGAGCGGCGACCGACCGCGCGCGACCTGTCGATGGAGGTCGACCGGATCGGCGGCGAGTTCAACGCGTTCACCTCGAAGGAGTACACGGGCTACTACATCCGCTGCGCGGGCGAGCAGCGCGACCTGGCGCTCGACGTGCTCGTCGACATGATCCGCAACTCGAAGTTCGACCCGGAGGAGCTCGAGCGCGAGAAGGGCGTGATCATCGAAGAGATGAACATGTACATCGACACGCCGCGCGACTACGTCAGCTCGCTCTACGAGGAGCTGATCTTCGGCTCGAACCCGCTCGGCTGGGAGACGCTCGGCACGAAGGAGACGGTCAAGGCGGCGACGCGCGAGACGTTCCTCGACTACCTCGGCCACTGGTACACGCCGCAGCGCATGGTGGTCGGCGTCGCCGGCGCAGGTCGGCGACGACCTGCTGCCGACGCTCGAAGGGCTGCTCGGCGACATGGGTGGCAACGGCGCCGGCTCAGCCCGCGCCGGCGCAGCTCGAGCACGCGACCGAGCCGCAGGTCCGCCTGCACAAGAAGGACTCGGACCAGGCGAACATCTGCCTCGGCGTCCCGTGCTACCCGCTCGACCACCCCGACCGTTACGCGCTGCAGCTGCTCGGCACCGTGCTCGGCACCGGCATGTCGTCGCGGCTCTTCCTCGAGGTGCGCGAGCGGCGCGGTCTCGCGTACTACGTCTACGCGCTCAACAGCTCGTTCACCGACGCCGGCACGCTGGCCTCGCAGGCCGGCGTCGACCTGAACCGCGCCGACGAGGCGGTCGGCGTGATCGCCGACGAGTTCCGCAAGCTCGCCGACGAGGCCGTGCCGGCCGACGAGCTCGAGAAGGCGCGCGCGCTCGCCAAGGGGCGGTTCGTGCTGCAGACGGAGAGCCCGAACGGGCTGATCCTCTTCGGCCTGCGCCGCGAGGTGCTCGAAGGCCGTGCGGTCGAGCCGGAGGAGCTGCTCGCCGGGCTCGACGCGGTCACCGCCGAGGACGTGCAGCGGGTCGCGCAGGACGTGATCGGCACGAACGGGATGCGGCTCGCCGTGATCGGCCCGTTCGACGACGAGGACCGCTTCCTGACGAAGCTTCTAGAGGGTCGCCAGGTCGCCTTCGAGCTGCTCGCGGTTCTCCGCCTCGCGGATCTCGACGGCGCGTGCCAACTCGACGTACTGCTCGACGGCGTCCCTGTCGCCCGCGACGCCGCTCGCGCGGGCGAGCGCCTCGTAGGCGAAGGCGAGGTCCCAGTCGCCGAGCCCGTGCTGCTCGCACGAGCTGGAAGCAGCGCTCCGCATGGTGGAGGGCCGGCTCGGGCCGGCCGGCGACGCAGTACGACGCGCGAGATCAGCCACGCGCTTCTTGCACGGTTCGCGGGCTTGCACTCGGGCGCGACCGACCAGTGGTAGGCCGACGCGTGCGCGCAGTCGACCAGCCGGTCGTCGTCCTCGCGCGACTCGATCAGCCGCCACGTCTCGTTGAACAGGTCGACACCTGCCTGCCGCTCGTCTGTCATCGCGAGAGTCTTGCGGACGGCCACTCGCTGCCGAGACGGCGAGCAGTGATCCGCATCAAGGGGTGAAGAAGCGGCGGACGCCGCGGAAGTCGCTCGTGCGCACCGGGACGAGGCGCACCTCGCTGCGCGAGTTCGGCGACTCGATCATCTGCCCGTCGCCGACGTACATCGCGACGTGACCGACGACGGGGTGCTCGTAGAAGAGCAGGTCGCCGGGCAGCGCCTTCGCGAGCGCGACGGGCGTGCCGGCAGCGAACTGCGCGTCGGCGTCGCGCGGGATCGTGATCCCGTGCGCGCGGTAGACGGCCCACGTCAGCCCCGAGCAGTCGTAGCCCCAGGCCGACAGGCCGCCCCAGAGGTACTGCAGCCCGAGGAACTGCTCGGCGCTCCGCACGAGATCGGCACGCGTGTCGCGGCAGCGGGCGGGTCGCGGTCGCCGGCAGCGCGCCGGCCGGGACCTGCGGAGCCGAAGCCGACCTCCGTCCCGTTCGCGAAGCCGCGCCGTGCGCACGGTCACGACGCTCGTCGCGCGGCGCGCCCGTCCCGAGCTGCCACGACCGCACCCAGCCCGGATAGCCGCGCGCGTCGAGCGGCGACGGCTGGTCGGGGACGGCGATGTGCGTCCAGCCGCCCCGCTTGCCGAGCACGACGCACCCGCTCGCCGTAGAGCACCTGCGTCGGCATGTGCCCGACGAGCGCGAGCCGCTCGCGCGTAGGTGACGGCCGGCGTCGGCCAGACGTGCGGGTCGAGCGGCAGGTGCCCGGCGTTCGGCGCCTCCCAGACGTTCGCGACCGGCACGCGCACCGAAGCCGACCCACTTTGTGCCAAGTTGGCACTAACCAGCAGGAACGAGAGTGCGAAGGTCGCGAGCACCCGGCGAAGGCTAAAGGCACCCGCCGCTGCCGCCGATCAAGCAGCGGTGAGACTCGCGCTCCTCGTCGCTCTGGTCGCTCTCCTCGCTGCCGGGGCCGCCTCGGCGGCGACGCCCGCCGCTTACCGCGCGCAGGTCAACGGCATCTGCCGGACCTACACGCCGACCGTCAAGAAGCTCGGTGCGCAGATGAGGCAGGCCGCCGCGGCGAAGGACTACCGCTCGTACGGGATCGCGCTCGGCGAGTTGCTGATCCTCAACCTGACGCAGGACCGCCGCGTCGAGGCGGTCGCGGTGCCACCGGCGCTCGAGCCGCAGATGACGCCGATCCTGGCGCGCCTGCGGAAGATCGACACGCATGCGCGGCTCGCGCTCCAGAGCGCGCAGAAGGGCGACGCGGCGGCACTGGGCGCCGAGCTGACGACGATCGACAAGCTCGCAAAGCCGCTCAACGCCGCGCTCGACAAGGCCGGCCTGCGCGACTGCGGCTCGAACCAGAGCTAGGCGCCTTAAGCGTCCTCGGGCTGTTCGGCCTCGCCGCGCGCACGTAGCTCCTCGACCACCGACGCGTCGGCCAGCGTCGTCGTGTCGCCGAGCGGCCGGTGCTCGGCCACGTCGCGGAGCAGGCGGCGCATGATCTTGCCGCGAGCGCGTCTTCGGCAGCTCGGGCGTGAAGACGATGTTCGCCGGCTTCGCGATCGGCCCGATCTTCTGCGCCACGTGATTGCGGAGCTCCTCGAGCTTCTCGACCGATCCGTCGATGCCGCCTTTCAGCGTCACGAACGCGACGATCGCCTGGCCGGTCGTCGCGTCGTTCCGCGCCGCGACGGCCGCCTCGGCCACGTCGTGGTGGTCGACGAGCGCCGACTCGACCTCGATCGTCGAGATGCGGTGGCCGGAGACGTTCATCACGTCGTCGACGCGGCCGAGCAGCCAGAAGTCGCCGTCGGCGTCGATGCGCGCGCCGTCGCCCGCGAAGTAGACGTCGCCGTACTTCGACCAGTACGTCTCGCGATACCGCTCGTCGTCGCCGTAGATCCCGCGCAGCATCGCCGGCCACGGCCGCTTCAGGACGAGATAGCCGCCGCCGCCCGGCCCGACCTCCTCGCCGGCCTCGTTGTAGATCCCCGCGTCGATGCCGGGGAACGGCCGCGTCGCCGAGCCCGGCTTCAGTCGTCGTCACACCCGGCAGCGGCGTGATCAGGATCATCCCGGTCTCGGTCTGCCACCAGGTGTCGACGATCGGGCAGCGGCCGCCGCCGATGTGCTCGTGGTACCAGACCCACGCCTCGGGGTTGATCGGCTCGCCGACCGAGCCGAGCAGCCGCAGCGACGAGAGGTCGTGCCCCTGCGCGTGCTCCGGCCCCCACTTCATGTGCGTGCGGATCGCGGTCGGCGCCGTGTAGAGGATCGTCACGCCGTAGCGCTCGGCGATCGACCACCAGCGGTCCTTGTCGGGGAAGTCGGGCGTGCCCTCGTACATCACCGACGTCGCGCCGTTGCAGAGCGGCCCGTAGACGATGTAGCGTGTGGCCGGTGATCCAGCCGACGTCGGCGGCGCACCAGTAGACGTCGGTGTCGGGCTTCAGGTCGAAGACGTAGTAGTGCGTCGTCGCGGCGCCGACGAGGTAGCCGCCGGTCGTGTGCGCGATCCCCTTCGGCTTCGCGGTCGTCCCGCTCGTGTACATGAGGAAGAGCAGATCCTCCGCGTCCATCGGCTCCGGCGGGCACGACGCGGGATCGTCGGAGCCGCGCACGTCGTCGTACCAGTGGTCGCGGCCGTCCTGCATCGGCACGTCGTTGCCGGTGCGACGGACGACGATCGACGGCGCGGAGCCCCGGCGTGCTCTCGAGCGCCTCGTCGGCGATCCGCTTCAGCGGCACGGTCGTGCCGCGGCGCCAGGCCTCGTCCTGCGTGATCAGCACCTCGCAGCCCATGTCGTTGATGCGCGCCGAGAGCGAGTCGGCCGAGAAGCCGCCGAAGACGACCGTGTGCGGCGCGCCGAGCCGGGTGCACGCGAGCATCGCGACCGGCAGCTCCGGGACCATGCCCATGTAGATCGCGACCGCCGTGCCCTTGCCGACGCCGAGCTCCTTGAGCGCGTTCGCGAACGCCACCACCTCGCGTTGCAGGTCGCCGTAGGTGATCGCGCGGCGATCCTCCTCGGGCTCGCCCTCCCAGTGGAACGCGACCTTGTCGCCGCGCCCGGCCTCGACGTGGCGGTCGACGCAGTTGTAGGAGACGTTGAGCTTGCCGCCGAGGAACCACTTCGCGTACGGCAGCTCCCACTCGTAGAGCTGCCCGAACGGCTCCGACCCAGCTGACGCGCTCCGTCGCCTCACGCTGCCAAAAGCCTCGAAGTCGAGGTCGTAGATGTCGGGCTGCGCGTTCGCCTGGCGGCGAACGCGTCGGACGGCGGGTAGCGCCGCTCCTCGAGCAGCATCGTCTCGATCGTCTGGCCGTCCCCGGCGCCACTACGGCTCCAGGTCGTACGGGTAGTTCGTCAGGTTCTCGGCGCCGTCGGCGAGTGACGAGCACGATGTCCTCGAGCCGGACGCCGCCGTAGCCCTGCCGGTAGCAGCCCGGCTCGACGGTGACGACGTCGCCCGGCCAGGAGCGGCTTCTTGGCCGAGAGACCCATGCCGGGCTGCTCGTGCACCTCGAGCCCGACGCCGTGCCCGAGCCCGTGGAAGAAACCCTCCGCGAGCGGCACGCCCGGCGTCTTCGTGCGCGGCGTCCGCTCGCCGGCAGCCTCGAAGATCTCGCAGGTGCCGTCGAAGATCGCGCGACCGCTCGCGTCGCCCTTGATCTCCGTCAGATCGCGCGGTCGAGCGCCTGCTTGCACAGCCGATGCCACTCACGTACGTCGTCGGCGATCTCGCCGATCACGAACGTCCGCGTCATGTCGGAGAAGCAGAACGACTCGTTGTCGCGCGGCCACACGTCGATCACGATCGGCACGCCGGCGCGAATCGGGCCCGAGCCCATGTCGTGCCCGACCGCGCCCTGCGGCCCGGGCGCGACGATGAAGTCGTCGGCGGTGGTGCCGTGCCGCGGCGAACGCCTCGCCCATCGCGCCCTTCACGCGCTCGACGGTGAGCGGCTCGCCGTCGACCTCCAGGCCGTCGCCGTTCGCGGTCGCGCGCCGGAAGAGATCGCGGGCCGCGTCCATCCCGGCCTCGGCGGCCCGCTGGGCGCGACGGATGCCGGCCAGCTGCGCGTCCGTCTTCACCCGGCGGCGGTCGTCGAAGAGATCCGCGTCGACCGTCAGCTCGATGCCGGCGTTCCGCAGCTTGTCGGCCAGCCAGAGGGGAAAGGTCTCGGGGACGGTCGCGCTGGTGACGCCGAGCTTCTCGAACGGCTCGCAGAGCCACCTCGCGGCGCACCTCGGCGTACGACAGGCCGTCCGCGATCAGGTCGTCGGAGCCGTATTCCTCGCTCGGGTGCAGCTCGAACAGGCCGAGCTCCTCCAGGCGAGGGATCTCCATGGCGCCGATCGCGATGTGCTTGGTGCCACCCCGCTCGACGTAGAGGAACGGATCGGGAATCCCCAGCGGCACCTCGTGCCGCAACTCGGGCGACCTGAAGGTGTCGCCGTACATCAGGACGTCGGTCATGCGGCTGACTCTAACTAGGATCAGATGAGTGGATGCGCGTTCGCGTGCGCTCGAGCTGGTCGGGCAATGGGATCTCGAGCTGCAGCGGCAGCTGCCGGCGGACGCCGACATCTTCGACGCCCACCTGCACCTCGGGCACGACATCGACGGGATGGTCGGCGACTACGACCAGCTCGAGGAGCTGCAGAGCCACTACGGGATCTCGCGGGCGTTCGTCTTCTGCCTCGACGAGCCCGACCGGCACCCCTCGTTCAGCGTCGCGAACGACCGCACGCTCGCGGCCGCGGAACGCTCGAACGGCCGGCTGATCCCGTTCCTGCGCCTCGACCTGAACGAATCGCCGCTCGAGGAGGCCAAGCGCTGCCTCGCCGCGGGCGCACGCGGCATCAAGCTGCACCCGCGGGCCCAGAAGTTCACCGCGACCGACGAGCGGCTCGGACCGGTGTTCGAGATCGCCGCCGAGCACCGAGTGCCGATCCTGATCCACGGCGGGCGCGGTCTGCCGCCGATCGCCGCCGGGCTCCGCGCGCTCGTCGACCGCTACCCGGAGGCGACGCTGATCATCGCCCATGCCGGCATCGCCGACCTGGCCGAGCTCGCCCGCTGCATGGCGGGCCGCAAGGGCGTCCTCTTCGACACGTCGACCTGGAGCCCGGTCGACCTGCTCGACTTCTACCGCCAGATCCCGCCCGAGCAGGTCGTGTACGCCAGCGACTACCCGTACGGCCAGCAGCCCGTCGTCGCTGTTCCTCACGCTGCGCACCGCTCAGGTCGCCGGCTACTCGGACGCGCAGCTGCGCGCGATGCTCGCCGGCACCGCGAACACGCTCGCCGACG
Source organism: uncultured Actinomycetes bacterium (assembly GCA_963819535.1). Lineage (GTDB taxonomy): Bacteria > Actinomycetota > Thermoleophilia > Gaiellales > Gaiellaceae > PALSA-600. The sequence continues at coordinate 435,170 of CAWFWL010000002.1, forward strand.
GCGGCGAGCTGCCCGAGCCGACGAGCCCGCTCGGCACCGAGATGTTCGCCCAGCCGCTGCAGCTCGCGCGCATCCACCAGTACCTCTCGATGACCACGCCGCTGCTCTGGATGCGCCAACCCGACACGACCGGCATGCTCGGCCTCGCCATCAACACGTGCGCCGAGCGGAACGGCCATGCGGAGTCTGTCGACCGCATCCACGAGCTGCTCGATCGCCGCCCGCGACCTCTGGGCGACGCTGCCGGGCATCGAGGACGAGGCGCAACAGCGGTTCGAGACACGGCTGACGTTTCGCCTCATCCACCTCGCGGACATCGAGGCAGTGACGGCCAGTGCCTGACTTGAACGTCAACGATCACGTCTACGACGTGCGCTCACCGGTGGGCACGACGCTCGCCGAAGCGCTGCGCGACGAGCTGGCCCTCACCGGGACGAAGGTGGCGTGCGCCGAGGGACATTGCGGTGCGTGCACGGTGCTCGTCGACGACGTACCGACGCTGTCCTGCATCACGCTCGTGCACTCGCTCGACGGTGCCAAGGTGACGACGATCGAGGGACTGCGCGACCATCCGATGGTCGCGTCGTTCGTCCGTGCCGATGCGCTGCAGTGCGGGTTCTGCACGCCGGGTCAGATCGTGAGCGCGGTCGCGCTCGTCGACGCGACGCCGGCACCGAGCAGCGAAGAGATCCGTCACGCGATGGCAGGGAACCTCTGCCGTTGCGGCGCGTACCCGAAGATCGAGGAGGCCATCCGAACGTGGCGAGACTGATCCGCACCGAGAAAGAGGTCGAAGGGCGCTACGAGGAAGTGTGGCTCGTCGTAGACGAGGACGCGCTCGAGCAGTGGCCGGCAGGCGCGCGCGAGATCGTCGGCCGGCCGACGACGCGCGTCGACGGCTTCGAGCGCGCCCGCGGCGAGGCCACGTTCACCGCCGACCTGCGGCTCGGCGGCATGCTGCACACGGCCGTCCTGCGCTCGCCGCACGCGTCTGCGAGTGTCCGCCGCATCGACCTCGCGCCGGCGCTCGCGATGCCCGGCGTGCACGCGGCGATCGGCCCGGGCGACGGTCCCGCAGCTCGTCGACGATTGCTCGTACCAGGGCATCGCGGTTGCGGCCGTCTGCGCCGACACGTTCGCGCAAGCGGAGGCGGGCGTCGCCGCAATCGACGTCGAGTGGGACGTGTCGCACCCCGTTGCTCGACCCCGACGAAGCAGTGCGCGCAGGCTCCCTCCTCGGCGAGCCGCGGCTGCGCGAGCGCGGCGACTACCAGCGCGGGCTCGCCGACGCCGACGTCGTCGTCAGCGGCGAGTACACGACGTCGGTCGTGCTGCACAACTCGATGGAGACGCACCAGGCGGTCGTCCAATGGGTCGCGGACGGCGTCGAGGTGCACATCTCGACGCAGTACATCTGGGGGATCCGCGACGAGGTCGCGTCAGGGCTCGGACTGCCGCCCGACAAAGTGCGCGTGATCTGCCACTACATGGGCGGCGGGTTCGGCTCGAAGAACGGCCCCGACGACTACACGTTCATCGCTGCCGAGCTCGCGAAGCGCACGGGCCGTCCGGTGAAGTGCGCGCTGACGCGGCGCGAGGAGAACGTCGTCGCGGGCAACCGCAACGCGACGATCCAGCGGCTGACGGTGGGAGCGCGGAGCGACGGGACGCTGACGGCGCTCGGCGGCGACTTCGTCAACGCCGTCGGCTGGTCGGGCTGGTCGGCGCGGCACCGAAGGGCCGATGCAGATGCTGTACGCGTGCCCGAACGTGCGCACGACGACCTACGCGGCGAAGATCAACCAGCCGCCGATGAAGGCGTTCCGTGCGCCCGGCTTCGTCGAGGGGACGTTCGGGCTCGAAGCGCTGCTCGACGAGCTCGCATCCAAGCTCGACCTCGACCCGCTCGAGCTGCGGCGCAAGAACTACGCCGACCAGGACGCGGGCGACGGCCGTCCGTACAGCCGAAGCAGCTGCTCGAGTGCTACCGCCGCGCGGAGCCGCACTGGGAACGGCGCCACGAGGTGCGCGCGCGCTCGACCGACACCGTCAAGCGCGGCGTCGGCATGGCCTCGCAGATCTGGTACGGCGGGGGCGGCCCGCCGAGCTACGCGTGGATCCGCGTGGGCTCGGATGGACATGCGACCGTCGTCACGGCGATGCAGGACATCGGCACCGGCACGAAGACGGCGATGGCGCAGATCGCCGCCGAGGAGCTCGGCATCCCGCTCGAGCACGTCACCGTCTCGGTCGGCGACTCGGCACGCGGCCCGTACGCCGCGATCAGCGCGGGCTCGTCGACCACCCCGTCGATGGGACCGGCCGTGCGTGCGGCCGCGGCCGATGCGAGACGGCAGATCGAGGAGATCGCCGAACAGCGCGGTGACCCCGACATGCCGCTCGCCGAGGTCGTCGCCCTCCTCGAGAGCGCGCAGATCCTGGGCAGCGGTGCACGCGGGCCGAACCCGGCAGGCATGCAGGTGCTCACGTTCGGCGTGCAGGTCGCCGAGGTGGCGGTCGACGTCGAGACCGGCGAGATCTGGGTCGACCGGATCGCGGCGATCCACGATGTCGGTCGCGTGATCAACCCGCTCGGGGCCTCGAGCCAGGTCGAGGGCGGGATCATCCAGGGCGTCGGCCACACCCTCTCGGAGCGCCGCGTGCACGATCCGCGCACCGGGCAGATCCTGAACACCGGCCTCGACGCGTACAAGCTGCCGACGATCGCCGACGTGCCCGAGATCATCAGCGAGCTGATCGACCAGCCGGACGAGCACCTGACGAACCTCGGGTCGAAGGGGCTCGGCGAGCCGCCGATCATCCCGATCGCCGCGGCGATCGCGAACGCGATCCGCGATGCGACCGGCGCCGACGTGCGGCAGCTGCCGATCACCCGCGAGGAGATGCTGCGCGCGCTCCGCGAAGCGGAGCAGCGGCAGACCGCGAAGGAGAAGGTTGGAGCTCCGGCGGGCGTCTAGCGTCGACGAGATCGCAAGTGACACGTTGTTACTTGCGGGGGGAACGGAGCTCGTGCCGCTGCTGCGGGCCGGGCTGGTCGACGGCGACGTCGCTGCTCGACGTGCGCGGGATCGTGCCGCGCGGGATCTCCGCCGGCTCGATCGGCGGTGGGGCGACGCTCGCCGAGCTCGAATGCGACCCGGAGGTGCCCGACGTGCTGCGCGAGGCCTGCCGCCTCGCGGCAAGCCCGCAGCTTCGCAACATGGGGACGCTCGCGGGGAACCTGCTCCAGTCGACGCGGTGCTGGTACTGGCGCCTCAACTGGCCGTGCCGCCTCCACGGCGGCGACGAGTGCTTCGCCCACGACGGCGAGCACGGTGAGCACGCGATCTTCGCCAACGGCTTCTGCGCCTCGGCGCACCCCTCCGACGTCGCCGCGGCGCTGCTCGCGCTCGACGCGACGATCCGCACCAACCGGCGCGAGCTGCCGGTCGCCGGGCTCTACCGGCTTCCGACGGAGGACGACCGGCGCACGACGACGCTCGAGCCGGGCGAACTGCTGCTCTCGGTCGAGCTCCCGGACTGCGACGCGTCCGTCTACCTGAAGGCGATGGAGCGAAAGCGCTGGGCGTTCCCGATCGTCGGCGTCGCGGCGGTCCGCCGAGGCGGCGCGACGCGCATCGCGCTTGCCGGCGTCGCGCCGACGCCGTGGCTGCTCGACGGGAGCCTCGACGCCGCGACACCGCTGCCGCGGAACGCGTACAAGGTCGAGATCGCCAAGGCACTCGTCAAGCGGGCCGAAGCCGCCGTCGCTCAGTGAGAACCGTCCGACTCACGCTCGTCGCCGTGGCGGCGCTGGCCCTGGCCGCCTGCGGATCGTCCAAGCACGCGGCGACGACCCAGCCGACGACGACACCGGGCGGCTGCCGCTCCGTCGAGGCGCCGCAGCCCGAGGACCGGCACGCCGAGAAGCCGACGGCGAAGCTCGACCCGGCGAAGACGTACGACGTGACGCTGCACACGAACTGCGGCACGCTTCGTGATCCGGCTCGCGGTCAAGACGTCGCCGGCGACGACGGCCTCGTTCGTCTCGCTCGTGCGAACCGGCTTCTTCGACAAGACGATCTTCCAGCGGATCGTCCCCGGCTTCGTGATCCAGGGCGGCGACCCGACGCAGACCGGGCGCCGGCGGCCCCGGCTACACGACCGTCGACCCGCCGCCGCGCGACACGCACTACACCTTCGGTGTCGTCGCGATGGCGAAGACGCAGGCGGAGACGGCCGGCACGAGCGGCAGCCAGTTCTTCGTCGTCACCGGCGCCGACGTCGGCCTGCCGCCCGACTACGCGGTGCTCGGGGAGGTCGTCTCCGGCCTGCCGGTCGTGCGCAAGATCGGGAAGCTCGGCGATCCGAGCACCGAGCAGGCGACCGAGGTCGTCGAGCTCGAGCGAGCGACCGTCAAGGTCACGTGAGCGTCGCCGCGGTCGTGCTCGCCGCCGGTGCGGCGACGCGGTACGGCGGCCCGAAGCAGCGCGAGCTCCTGCCGGCGGTGCTCGCGGCCCTCGCCGACGCGGACGTGGCCCCGATCGTCGTGGTCGAAGGAGCCTGGCCCCTCGAACGTGGTTCGAACGAGGTTCGCGGGGTTCGGCTCGTCCACTGCGACGACTGGGCGGACGGGCCCGGGGCGTCGCTCCGCTGCGGGCTCGCGGCGCTCGGCGACGAGGTGACGCACGCGCTCGTCGTGCTCGCCGACGGGCCGGAGCTCGACCCTCGGGCCGTGTCCCGCGTGGTCGCGGCCGCCGGCACCAGTCCGGTGCTCGCGGCGAGCTACGACGGCTCGCGCAGCCACCCCGTGCTGCTCGCGCGCGACGCGTGGGCTGACGTTCCGCTCGCCGGCGGGCGTGCGCTCTCACCCACGCTCGTCGACTGCTCCGACCTGCGCGCGCCCGGTGACGTCGACTACCGCGAGGCGTGAATCAGTGCAGCGGGGTGCGGAGCGCCGCGAGCTTGGCCTTCAGATCCGGCGACATCGGCTCGGCGGTCGCGACGCGCACGTAGTGGCGCAGGCGCTCCTCGAACCGGTAGCGCCTCGCGCACCAGCTGCAGTCCCCCAGGTGCCGTTCCGCCTCGGCGACCTCGTCCGCGGAGAGTGAGCCGTCGAGGAACGGCTGCATCATCTCCTCGCATTTCTCGCACCAGTCGATCACGTTGCCACCACACCGTCCGCGAGATTCTTCTTCAGGATACGCCTGCCACGATGCAGGCGCGACATGACGGTGCCGATCGGGATGTCGAGGATCTGCGCTGCGTCCGCGTACGAGAACTCGCCGATGTCGACGAGCACGACCACATCGCGGAAGTCGTGGGGCACCTCGGCGAGCGCGTCGACGATCGAGTCCTGGCTGAGCCGCTCGAGCACGCGCTCTTCGTCCGGGTTCTCGTCGGGCGGCGCCTGCGCCTCGAGCTGGTTGTAGAGGAAGTAGTCGCCCGCCTCGGTGTCGAGCGACGTCGTCTGCGGCGTGCGCTGGACGCGACGGCCGCGGTCGATGTTGAGGTTCGTGAGGATCCGCAGGAGCCAGGCGCGCAGGTTCGTGCCCGGCGTGTACTGTCGCCACGACCGGAACGCTCGCTCGTACGTCTGCTGGACGAGATCCTCGGCCTCCTCACGCGACCGACGAACCTGCGGGCAACCCGATAGACCTGGTCGCTCAACTCCAGCGCCTCCTCTTCGAACCGGACACGCTCCCGCGCCTCTTCGGCGAGCTTGCGTGTATCGGCGGCCGTCGGTGCGCTCTCGCTCATCGCGCGGCCACCCTAGCAATGCGTTCAACGACCGCTCGCCGGCGTCTGATTCCCGCTAAGAGCGGGTCGGCCTGTTCGCGGAAGCCGCCGCGCGCCATCAGCTCGAGCAGCGTGTCCCGCGAGATGCGCTCGTCGTCGTAGACGAGCTGCACCTGGCCCATCAGGTTCGCGTTCGCCGACTCGAGCCCGTCGGCGCCCTCGAGCACCTTCCCGAGCCGCATCACGCAGCGCTCGCAGCGGATGCCGCTCACCTGGATCGTCTCGGTGCGTCACGTGTTCAGCCTAGCGAGCGCGTCACGAGATCGGCCGCGGCCTCGACGCGGCGACGAGGTCAGCTGCAGGTCCGCCTCGCACGCCGCCGGGTCGAGCCGGTCGAGCGCAAACTCGGCGCCGAGCGCACGGGCCGACGGGCGCACGAGCTCGAGCAGCTCGCCCCCGAGCTGCCGATGCAACTCCGACGCTGCGACCGTCCGGGTGGATCAGCTCCGCGTGCGGGCCGAAGCGGGCGGCCGCCCACCGGTTCTGCGCGTAGTCGGCGCGACCGCGGTCGGCGAGCGCCGCGGCTGTTCTGGGGCAGCCCGCCGTCGAGCGCGGTCGCGCACAGCGCCTGCAGCAGCGCCGGCGAACGCCGACGACAGCCGCACGTCGGTCGGCTGGTCGGGGACGCGCATCTCGAGCGTGCCGAGCGGCGGGTGCGGACGCACGTCCCACCAGATCCGCGTGTAGTCCTGCGTCACGCCGAGCGCGACGAGCCGCTCGACCCACGCCTCCCACTCGGCGTACGACGCGAAGCGCCGGCGGCGCCGCCCGCACGCGGCAGCTCGGCGAGCACCGGCGCGCGGTTCGAGGCCATGCCGGTCAGCTCGCCGGCGTACCACGGCGAGTTCGCCGACAGCGCGAGCACCACCGGCAGCCACGGCAGGATCGCGTCGAGGCAGCGCCAGCACTCCTCGGCCGACGGCATGCCGACATGGACGTGCAGCCCCTGGACGCCCTGGCGGCGCACGGAGATGCCGCCGTAGCGCGACGAAGCTCACGTACCGCTCCTCCTTGACGATCGGCTGCGCCTTCCGGCTGCGCGAACGGGTGGGTCGCCGCCGCCGCGATCGCGAGCCCCTCCGCTGCGGCCGCTGCTGCAGCCGCCCGCCGGAGCGCGGGCAGCGCCTCGTCGACCTCGGCGACGGAGGCGCAGACGTCGGTGTTGGTCTCGAAGACCGACGCGAACAGCTCGGTCTTGATCCGGCCCGGCAGCTCCAGCCCGGCGACGCCGCGGATGATCCGGTCGACGGCCGCGACCTGCGCGAACGTCTCGCGCGTCGAGGATCATCAGCTCCTCCTCGACGCCGAGCGAGAACGGCGCGATCTCGCCGAACCGCGCGCGGGATCAATGCGCCTTGACGCCGTGCACGGGCCGGCCGGCGGCGACCCACGCGTAGTACGACGCGCTCGGGCCGTATTCGGACGCGGTAGCCGGTGACGCGCGGGTTGCGGCCGACGTCGCGGGCGCGCGCCGCGTGCCGCAGCAGGTTGGGGTCGTCGAGCGTCCTGCCAGACGAGGATCAGATGAGCCGCGGTCATGAACTCGGCGACGAACGTCGCAGCCCGCCGCCGGGCACGGAAACGGGTCCGTGCGCACGCAGAACCAGCCGTCGTGCTCGCCGTCGGAATCGTCCTGCCAGAGCTCGTACTCCCCGTGGACGACGACCGATTGTTCCGCGAAGGACGATCTGCCCGCGCTCCATCGCGGAACAAGGTAGCGGCGGAGCAGGTAGACCGGCCGCGCCCCGGGCAGGCAGACGGGAGCGCGGCCGGTCGTCGTATCGGCCCTTAGGGTTCGGGCCGAACTTGTGCGAGCCGAACAGGGGTCACCGGTGGTCCGTTCCGAGGGTCACGGTGACGGTCTTCTTCGAGCCGTCGCGATAGAGCTCGAGCTTCATCTTGTCGCCGGGTTTCTTCTCGCGCGACCGCGTCGCGAAGCTGGTCGTAGGTCGTCGTCGGCCTGCCGTCGACCCCGACGATGATGTCGCCGCCGATCTTGTAGCTCTCGCCCTGCCGACGATCACCCGTCTTGCCGTCCTTGAGACCGGCCTTGTCGGCGCCGCTGCCCTTCGTCGACGTCCTGGACGAGCAGCCCGCTGGTCGGTGGGCAGGCTTGAACAGCTTCGCGAGCTGCGGCGTCAACGGGAAGCGCGCTCACACCGAGGAATGCGTGCTCCGCCTTGCCGATGGTGATGATCTGCGCCGCGACGTTGCGCACGGTGTTGATCGGGATGGCGAAGCCGATGCCGACGTTGCCCTGGCTGCCGGTCGTGCCGGTGGAGATCTGCGAGGTGACGCCGATCACGCGGCCCTGCGGCGTCGATCAGCGGGCCGCCCGAGTTGCCGTGGTTGATCGCGGCGTCGGTCTGGATCGCATGGTCGATGAGGCAGCGAGTTCGGCGCCTCGATCTGGCGCTGCACGGCGCTGACGACGCCGCTCGTGAGGGTCGCGGTGAACCCGAACGGGTTGCCGATCGCGTAGACCGGGTCGCCGACGGTGACCGCGTCGGAGTCGCCGAGCGGCAGCGGCGTGAACGCCCGGGCGTGTCGCGTCGATCTTCAGCACGGCGATGTCGGTCGACGGATCGTTGCCGACGACGGTGGCGGTGACCTGATCCTGGCCCGAGAAGGAGACCTGCGACCTTGGCGCGCCCTGGATCACGTGATAGTTCGTGACGATGTGGCCCGCCTTGTCGATCACGAAGCCCGAGCCGAGCGACTGCGCGGTCTGCGTCGTCGCCCTGACCTGGACGACGCCGGGGGCGTCCCGGCGATAGATCCGCTCCGGCGTCAGCCCCTTCGCGGTCGGAGACTGCAGCGCCACGTTGCCGAGCCCGCTGCCCTGGGCGAGCGGCGACACCTGCTGGATGGTCGTCTTGCTGCCCAGCTTGCCGAGCAGCGCCGCACCCCCGAGCGCGAGGCCGGCACCGAGCACCGCGGTCAGCGCGAGCTGGATCGTCCAGAGCCGGTTCCGGGACACGCGCCCGTTATAGCCGGTGCATGTTCACAACTTCCGATCAAGGATTAATGGGCGATTAAGGGCTGTGAAGGATCTTTTCCTCCTCGATCCGACGGTCGTCTACCTGAACCACGGGTCGTTCGGCGCCTGCCCCCGCCCGGTGTTCGAGGCCTACCAGCGCTTCCAACTGGAGCTCGAGCGCCAGCCAGTGGAGTTCCTGGCGCTCGGGCGCCGCTTCCCGGCGCTGCTCGAAGCGGCGCGGCTCGAGCTCGCCGCCTACGTCGGCGCGCCTCCCGGCGATCTCGTCTTCGCGACGAACGTCAGCTCGGCGCTGAACATGGTCATCCGCTCGCTGCGGCTCGCGCCGGGTGACGAGGTGCTGCTCGGCGACGCCGAGTACGGCGGCATGGAGATCCTCTGGCAGCACGTCGCCGGGCGAGCCGGCGCGTCCCTCGTGCGACGGCCGTTCGCCGAGCTCGAGCCCGGCCCACGGACTCGCGTCGTCTTCTGCTCGCACGTCGAATGGACAGACCGGCGCGGTCAACGACCTCAGGGCCGTGTGCGCGGCGGCGCGCGCCGCCGGCGGCGCTCTCGATCGTCGACGGAGCACACGCGCCGGGACAGATCGCACTCGATCTCGGGGCGCTCGACGCCGACGTCTACGTCGGGAACTGCCACAAGTGGCTGTGCGCCCCCAAGGGCGCTGCGTTCCTCTACGCGCGCCCGGAAGTGCAGGACGCGATCGAGCCGCTCGTCGTCTCGTGGGACTGGCTCGACGATGCGCCGTTCGCCGACCGCCACCGCTGGCAGGGCACGCGCGATCCCTCGGCGCTGCTCGCCGTGCCGGCGGCGATCGCCTTCCAGGCCGAGTACGACTGGCCGGCTGTCCGGCAGCGCTGCAACGCGCTGCTGACCCGCTTCCGCGACGGGTGCGGGCTCGAGCCGCTGGCCGAGACGTACGTGCAGATGCTCGGCTTCCGGCTGCCGGTCGACGACGGCGCCGCGTTCAAGGCAGCGCTCTACGAGCGCCACCGGATCGAGGTGCCGGTGGTCGAGACGCGCGACGGCTGGGCGATGCGCGTCTCGATCCAGGGCTACAACGACGAAGCAGACGTCGACAGACTGCTTGCCGCGCTCGGCGAGCTCCTCTAGAGCGAGCGCGCCTCGAGCTGCGTCTCGCCGCTCTCGTCGACGCGATAGGCGGTCGCGCCGGGGCGGCACGTCACGATCTCGCGAGCTCCGTGCCCTCGAAATGGAGCGCGACGCCGTCGTCGGCGGCGAGCCCGGCGGCGAGCCCGCCGTCGACCAGCTCGCGGTAGCGCGGCCGGCGCTGCTCCTCGCCGTCGTAGTGCGGGCAGGCGCTGCCAGCGAGGAAGCCGAGACAGTCGCAGGCATTCGAGGCCGGGCCCGAACGAGTCGGTGACGCCCGGCCTCGAACCAGCAGATCATCCCGGCGCTCGCGCCCCAGAGGACGATGCCCTTCTCCCACGCCTCTCGCAGCAGCGCGTCGATGCCGTGCACGCGCCAGATCGCGAGCATGTTCGCCGTGTTGCCGCCGCTGACGCAGATCGCGTCCTGCGAGAGGATCAGGCTCGCGCAGGTCGTCTGGCGGCCACGGGAACGTCTGCAGGTGCGACGGCTCGCCCCGACCGCGCGAAGCGCTCGTAGAAGCCGACGATCGCCGCGGTTCGAATCCGCCAGCGCGGTCGGGACGTAGAGCAGCGCGCGGGCGCTCCTTGCCGGTCAGCGCCGAGCGCGTAGTCGTAGAGCGAACGCGTCTGCTCCGTGGGTGTCGCCGCCCGCCGCCGAGGCCGACGATGTGCCGCTCCATCGTCACGCCACGGCTACCGAGTCCACGACACCCGTTCTGCTTCAATCGAGGCATGGCTCAGCCGTCCAAGCTCGAAGTCGGAGATGTTCCTACGAAATCTTCCGCATCGACGAGCTACAGGCCTCTACGAGTCGCGCGGCTGCCGTACACGCTGCGCGTGCTGCTCGAGAACGTGCTGCGAAGGGCGCGAGCGCGACGTCGAAGCGGTCGCCGGCTGGGATGCGAGGGCGGAGCCGTCGAACGAGATCTCGTTCGCCCCGTCGCGTGTCCTGCTCCAGGACCTGACCGGTGTGCCGGCCGTGGTCGACCTCGCCGCGATGCGGAACGCGATGGCCGACCTCGGCGGCGATCCGGCCAAGATCAACCCGCTGATCCCGGCCGAGCTCGTGATCGACCATTCGGTCCAGGTCGACGCGTTCGCATCGCGCCGGCGCGTTCGGCGCGCAACGTCGAGCTCGAGTTCGAGCGCAACCACGAGCGCTACCTTTTCCTGCGCTGGGGCCAGGAGTCGTTCAGCGGCTTCAAGGTCGTGCCGCCCGGGACCGGCATCTGCCACCAGGTGAACCTCGAGTTCCTCGCGCGCGTCGTCGAGGACCGCGACGGCGTAGCGTTCCCCGACACGCTCGTCGGCACCGACTCGCACACGACGATGGTCAACGGTCTCGGCGTGCTCGGCTGGGGCGTCGGCGGGATCGAGGCCGAGGCTGCGATGCTCGGCCAGCCGCTGTCGATGCTCGTGCCGCAGGTCGTCGGCTTCAAGCTGAGCGGCAAGCTGCCGGAAGGGTCGACGGCCACCGACCTCGTGCTGACCGTCACCGAGATGCTGCGCAAGACAGGCGTCGTCGGGAAGTTCGTCGAGTACTACGGCGAGGGTGTCGCCGTCGCTGCCGCTCGCCGACCGCGCGACGATCGGGAACATGTCGCCCGAGTACGGCGCGACGTGCGGCTTCTTCCCCGTCGACCAGGTGACGCTCGACTACCTGCGCCTGACCGGCCGCAGCCAGCGAGCGCGATCGCCCTCGTCGAGGCGTACTGCAAGGAGAACCTGCTCTGGCACGACCCGTCGGAGCATGCGACGTACTCGGAGATCGTCGAGCTCGACCTCGGCGACGTCGAGCCGTCGCTCGCCGGCCCGCGCCGGCCGCAGGACCGCGTGCCGCTCGCGCGCGCGAAGCAGAGCGTTCATCGACACGCTCGGCACGTTCGGCGTCGACTACGCGAACGGCTCGCACGACAGGGCGGTCGCCGACACGTTCCCCGCATCGGACCCGACGACCGAGCAGCAGCCCGGCGGCCGCCCGAGCCGGTCCCCGACGCGCGCCCGCCGTCGCCACGGCGCCCGCGGCATCACGCGACGCGGGTCGCGGGTGCCGACTACGAGCTCGACCACGGCTCCGTCGTGATCGCGGCGATCACGTCGTGCACGAACACGTCGAACCCCCAGGTGATGGTCGC
>CAWFWL010000003.1:0-538880 GCA_963819535.1 uncultured Actinomycetes bacterium
GCCTGCGACGAGTCCGCCGACGAGGTATGCGGCCAGGACGTCGGTCCGGACCAGCACGAGCGTCGTCGCTAGGGTGGCCGCGAGCACGAACATCCGGTTGCCCTCGACGGTCGCCTGCTCGATCGACGGCGCCCAGGCCGAGGACACGAGCGACCACGCCGCGAGGCCTGCGAGCGCGCCGAGGGCGACGACGGCGGGCCGCGAGAGGGCCGGAGGCCGCGCGATCGCGCCGGCGATGGCGATCCCGAGCAGCAGCAGCCCGAACGGGATCCAGGTGCCAGGCTCGTAGAAGCCCGCCCGGAACGGGCTGGCGCCGGCGGTCACGCCCAGCAGGACGACGAGCGAGATGAGCGGCCAGTTGGCGAGGCGCGCACGGACGGACGTGTGGCGGTCGACGACCGCGGCCAGCGCCGGCGAGGCGGTCTCCGCCACGGCGGGCTCGGTGCCCTCGGCAGCCTCGAGCAGGGCGATGGCCGTAGCGACGGCGACGGCGTAGAGCACGACGATGAGGACAATGGCCGAGGCGCCGCCTCGGATCGCGAAGAGCGCGAGCGCCGAGACCAGGGCTTGGACGGCGCCCAGCGACATGGCGACGGCTCGGGCCGTCCGCATGCGCCGCTGCGTGCGATGGGTGAGGTGGTCGCGCGAGCCGGTCAGGATCGAGACGCCGCGGCGCCGGCGCGAGACCATGACCAGCGCGGTGTCGAGGGCGGGGACGCCCACGAGCAGCAGCCCGACGACGAGGGCCTGCCACGCCGGCACCGCCTCCGCCGAGCCGATCATGACGAGCGCCGCGACCCCGAAGCCGAGCGGCATGCTGCCGCCGTCGCCCAGGAAGATGCGCGCCGGCGAGACCATGTTGTGCGGCAGGAAGCCCAGGCACGCGCCGCACAGCGTCGCCGCCGCCACCGCCAGCCACGTGTCGTGATGGATGAGGCCGAGCAGCACGACGCCGGCAGAGACGACCGCGGCCATCGTGCTCGCGGCGCCGTCCATGTTGTCGAACAGGTTGAACGCGTTGACGACCGCGACGACCCACAAGATCGTGAGCACGAGGTCGACGGCGCCCCCGAGCCCGAGGTCCCAGCCGAGGCCCGTGGCCCACAGCATCGCGGCGATGACGACCTCCACCGCGACGCGCAGGCCGGGGGCGAGGTTGTGGCGGTCGTCGAGGGTGCCCACGCCCCAGAGGACGGCCATCCCGCCGAGGAGCGGAGCGGTCCGCCCGAAGTCGCTCGTCGACACCGCGAGCAGCGCGATGATGAAGCCGGCCATGACCGCGGCGCCGCCGAGGTAGGGCGTCGGCTTGCGCGTGGCCCTTGTAGCCGACGGGCTTGTCGTAGAACGTGCAGGCGATCGGCGACGCCGGATCGCGAGCGGCGTGGCGCTGTAGACGACGCCGAGCGCGAGCGCGAGACCCGTCAGCAGGCGCAGCTCAAGCGGCAACGGGCGCCCCCTCGCGCCGTCGGCGCTCGAAGGCCACGACATCGCGGATGGCGTCGTCGACGCTCAGCTGCGGCGCCCACCCGATGAGCTGGCGGATCGCGGAGGTGTCGGGCTTGCGCCGGCCGAGCTCCTCGAAGCCGACGTCGTAGGCGTCGGCGTAGGGCACGAAGTCGATCTCCGACGAGGAGCCCGCGTGCTCGATGACCCGCCGCGCGAGCTCGATGATCGGGATCTCCGTGGTCGAGCCGATGTTGAACACCCGCCCGATCGAGCCGTCAACGTCCATGAGCTCGACGAGCCCGCGAACCGTGTCGGTCACGTGCGAGAAGCAGCGCGTCTGGCTGCCGTCGCCGTAGACGGTGAGCGGCTCGCCGGCCAGCGCCTGGCGGACGAAGGTGGGGACGACCATGCCGTACTGGCTCGACCTGGCGGGGGCCGACAGCGTTGAAGAGCCGCACGACGGTCATACGCGCGCCCTGGTCGCGGTGGTAGCTGTGGGCCAGGCACTCGCCGAACGCCTTCGAGGTCTCGTAGCACCAGCGGGCCTTGAACGGCGACCCGAGCAGGCGGTCGGCCTCCTCGTCGAGCGAGCCGCTCGAGTTCTTGCCGTAGACCTCGGAGGTCGAGGTGAAGAGCAGGCGGGTCTCGTGCCGGGCCGCCGCCGCCATGACGATGTCCGTTCCCCGCACGTTCTTCAGCAGCGACTCGAGCGGGTTGGAGACGACGAGCTGGACGCCCACCGCGGACGCCAGGTGGAAGCACAGGTCCGCGTCGCGCCATGAGCTGCTCGACGAGCCCCGCATCGTTCGTCGACCCCTCGACGAGCTCGACGTCGCCCGACTCGCTGTGGGCGAGGTTGCTGCGTTGACCGGTGGTGAGGTCGTCGAGCACGACGACGCGCGCGTCGCGTGCTCGCAGGACGTCGACCAGATGGGATCCGATGAATCCCGCGCCGCCCGTGACGAGGACACGCGTGGCGGCTCCGATCCGCGCCGCCGCGCGGGACCCTTCGTGTGCCATGACGCGCAAGGGTAGCGGTGGGCTCGGGACCTCGCGGCCATGGCTGCGGAGCGCCCATGGCCGCCCCGACGGCTATCGTGCTGCCCGCAAGCCAGGAAGGAGCGGCGGAGTAGTGCACCTGCTCGTCACCGGCGGTGGGGGATTCATCGGATCCCACCTCGTCGAGCGGCTCGTTCGCGACGGACATCGCGTACGCGTGCTGGACAACTTCACAACGGGTCATCGGCGCAACCTCGCGTCGCATGGCGCACGAGGTCGAGCTGGTCGAGGGCGACATCCAGAGCTACGAGCGCGCCCACAACGCCGTGCGCGGATGCGAGGTCGTCCTGCACCAGGCCGCCATGCCGTCGGTGCCGCGCTCGGTCCAGGATCCCCTGACGAGCAACGCGTCCAACGTGATCGGGACGCTGAACGTCCTGCTCGCCGCGCGCGACAGCGGCGTGCGGCGGGTGGTCTGCGCCTCGTCCTCCTCGGTCTACGGAACGACGCCGGACCTGCCCAAGCACGAGGGCCTGCCCACCGCTGCCGATCTCGCCCTACGCGGTGGCGAAGCTCGCCGGCGAGGGCTACTGCCGCTCGTTCAGCGAGGTCTACGGGCTCGAGACGGTCGCGCTGCGCTACTTCAACGTGTTCGGGCCGCGCCAGGACCCGCAGTCGCAGTACGCGGCCGTCATCCCGAACTTCATCACCGCGACGCTGCGCGGCGAGCCCGTCACCGTCTTCGGCGACGGCGAGCAGTCGCGCGACTTCACCTACGTCGACAACGTGGTCGAGGCCAACATGCTCGCCATGGCGGCCCCGGACGTGGCGGGCGCGTCTACAACATCGCCTGCGGCGAGCGCATCAGCCTCAACCAGCTGCTCGCCGCGATCGGCCAGATCGTCGGCCGGCCTCCCGAGGTGCGCTACGAGGCCGCGCGACGCGGGGACGTCAAGCACTCGATGGCCGACATCGCGCCGAGCCCGGGACGAGCTTGGCTACCGTGTCGACGTGAGCTTCGAGGAGGGGCTGCGCCAAACCGTCCAGCACTACGTCTCCAGCGAGCAGGCCTCGCTGGTTGAGAGCTGACGGCCGGCCCGCGCGAGGTCCCGCCATGGCGACCGACCTCGAGCCCTTCGTAGGGACCGTCGCCGTACTGGCGGTGCTCGCGGGCGCGGTCTGGCTGATGCTGCGCAGCGCGGCGGCGCACCACATCCTCCTGCCGGTGGCGGTCGGCCTGGGACTGCGGCTCGTGGTGATGCTCGTGGCCCACTTCGGCTCGGTCTGGGCCGGCGACCACGGCTTCATGTACCGCGACGACCGCGGCTACGAGGCGATGGCAAGGGTCATCGCCGAGCACTGGCGGGCGGGCGAGATCGTCAATCCCGCGCGCGAGGACATCGCCGGGACCTACATCTACGGCTACCCGGCGTTCCTCGGCCTCATCTTCACCATCGCGGGCACGAAGATGCTGCTGGCCAAGGCGATCAACGTCGTCTTCTCGGCCGCCACCGTCCTTGTCGGTGCGCTCCTGGGCGAGCGCCTGCTCGGGCGCCAGGCGCTGCAGCGCACCGCGTGGCTCCTGGCGCTCATGCCGACGCTCGTGTGGTGGGCGGCGCCCCTGATGAAGGAGGCGGCCTGCGCGTTCCTCTTCGTGGCCTGCCTGCTCGCGCTCACGCTTTTCTTCCGCCCGTGGGCGATCGCCGGCTTCGCGTTCGCCTTCCTGCTGCTGGCGATGACCCGGACCACGCTGTCGGTGGCCTTCGGCATCGCCGGGGTCGCGCTCGTCATCGTCCTGGCCTTCAAGGAGCGCGGTCGGCCGGCCATCGGGCGACTGGCGGTGGTCGCCGTGCTCATGGCGGGCATCCCGGCCCTGTCGGTCGTCCTGCAGGGACAGGGCCAGGTCGGCGCCGTGGTCAACGCCTACCGCAGCACCGCCAACAACGAGATCGACCAATACCGCGAGGCTTCCGTCGGGCTCGGCGGCCACTCGGTGGGCCAGAGCGTGCAGGATCGTCGTGCGCGAGGTGCCCAAGTCCCTCGTGGCGCCCTACCCGTGGGCCTTCGACAAGGGCGCCGCGACCTGGGACCGCGCGCTGTATCCAGGGATGTGGGTCTGGTACGTGCTCTTCCCCACCGCGGCCTTCGGCCTCTGGCGCTGGCGAAGACGGCCCGAGCTCTGGCTGCTCGTCGCGACCGTGCTCCCCTACCTCGCCGTCAACGTACTGACCTCGGGCTTCCAGTTCCGGCAGCGCTCGAGCGTCGAGCCGCTCTTCGCGCTCTTCGTGGTGGCAGGGCTCGTCTCGTGGCGCCAGACGCTGCGCTGGGGCGCGTACGCCCTGCTGGCGGTCGCGGTCGCGGCGGCCATCCAGAGCCGCGGCGCGATCGCGCCCGCGGCGATCGTCCTCGGCGCCGGTGCCGTGTGGCTGCTGTCGGGGCGCGTGCGCCGGCCCGGCCATGCCCGCGGTCCCGGTGGACATCTTCGGACGCTGGTTCGGCCGGGACGCCGAGAGCGAAGGACAGCGTCCGCAACGGCGCACGCCGTTAGAGCGCCCAATCGCCAGCTCCCGGCTGCATCCCTAGCAGCGTTCATTGACGCGAGCATCGAGAACGTCCGCGGATAGCGGCCGCGTTCAGCGCGCAAGTGCGTCGTGATCGCGCAACCCGTTCACGAGACGAGGCGCCGGCGAGAGCGGATGATTGCGGCCGCAGGGAGTCGTGACTGACCCGCCCGACCTCGTCGCGGAGCTGCTCGGCAGGAAGCGTCGAATGGCAGCTTGAGTAGAAGGCCAGCCAACGCGTCCCGGTCGCGTCCGAGGCGCCACTTCACGACCTGAATCGAAACCGCAACAGCGCACCGAGCGCGTTGATTCCATCCCGCCAAGTGATCTTCTTGCCCTCGGCGAACGTGCGGCCGTAGTAGCTGATTGGCACCTCATACAGGCGAACGCCCGGCATCTTCAGGACTTTGGCCGTGACCTCAGGCTCGAAGCGGAAGTCGTCGCTCACCAAGCGGATCCCCCGAATGAGGTCGCCGCGGAAGGCCTTGTAGCCGACCTCCATGTCGCTGATCGTCGTGTTGAAGAGGACGTTGGTCAGCAAGGGATAGGAAGCGGTTCCCGGCGTAGTGCCAGAAGAGGTGGGCGCGCTGCGGCTCGCCGCCGCGCAACCGCGTGCCGTAAACGACGTCCGCGCGGCCCTCCACCAGCGGCTCGATCAGGCGGGGCAGATCCTTGGGGTCGTACTCGAGGTCGGCATCCTGGATCACGACGAAGTCGCCGCTCGTCGCTGCGATTCCCTCACGCACCGCAGCGCCCTTGCCAAGGTTGCGCGGGCAAGCGGATCAGAGCGGACCTCATCGATCCGCGCGACGACGGCCGCCGTCCCGTCCGTCGAGCCATCATCCACGACGATCACTTCGCGTCTGAACGGCGCGGCGGCAACGCGGCGCAGAATCTCTTCGATGGTCGCCGCCTCGTTATAGGCCGGGACCACGATGCTCACCAGGGGGTCGGCCATCTCCAGCGCGGCAATCTAGACCGTATGAGCGTCGGCTGTGCCGTGGTTGGTGAGGGGTGAGGGTCGGTCTGCACCCCGCGCATAAATGTGCGGGGACGCTGGCGTCGGTTGGCTCAATACACTGGCCCGAACATCGAGCTGTGGCGCCTCGCGGTCACTCCGCCCTCACTCGGGGCGGGGATTACCAGGAGCGGCACGACCCAGAACTATCGCGAGCAGCCTATGACCGCCTCCCTTCAGAGTCGACACGCGCCAGCCGGCCCACACGTGAGACGCATAACTGACCCTCATGATGCTCGCTCCCCGGGGGGCCGCCGAGCGATGCGCTCAGACCGCCCCCACCGCCAACCCGGTGGCAGCGGATCGCTCCCATGCGTCTGGTGCGTCCACGACAGGTCCGTGCGCGGCCCACGGCGCCGCGGTGCTCACAACACCCGGCCCCACGGCACCGAAAGAATGGTTCGATGCGTATCGACTCCCGCGTCATACTCGGGCTCGGTTCGGTAAGCGTGAGATGACTAACGGCGGCGCGGGCGGCGATCGCGGATCTGTGAGACAGGCCGGAGATCAGCTCAGGCGAGGATTCCCTCAGGCCGCCGCGCGCTGATCTGGAACCTGCCGCCGATCTACGCCCTCGTCGCCGGACTGCACGAGTTGCACCTTTGGCGCTCGCAGCCACTCTGGCCGGACGCCAACTACTACTTCATCCAAGCCGCGGACTTCCATCCGTCGATCTGGCTCGGCGGCCTCCGCGAGCCCCTGTGGCAGACGCTCAACGCAGCGCCAATGGCCATCCTGGGACATCACCCGACCGTGCTTCGCGTCAGCGGCATCTTCGCGTTCTGCGCGCTCGTGATCGCGACGCAGTACCTGACGCGGGAAATCCTCGGCACTGCGGCTGCGATCGTCGTCGGCTTCGTCCTGGCCTCGAGCGAGTGGCTTCAGTACCAGGCGGTGCAGGGCATGCGGGAGGAGTTCGCGGCGACGATCATCGTGCTCATCGCGTACGTCGCGATGCGACTTCGCCCAGGATGGCGGGGAGCAGTGCTCATCGGCGCGCTCGCAGGGGCTGGCGCCATGGTGCGATGGGACGTGACGGTCGTCGCGCTTCCGGCCATCGCCTTCGCATTCGCGCTTCGGCGCACGAGTCTCCGAGCGGTGGCAGCCAGCGCGGTGGTCTTCGGAGCCCTGGTGATCCCGTTCTGCATCGGAAATGCGCACAAGCACGGGGACCCGCTCTACCAGAGCAACATCCACGCAGTCTTCTTCCGGAACCTGGAGCTCGCTGGAACGCCAGGTCTGCCATCTCGCGCGGAGGTGCGCCTCAACTCCTACGCCGGCCCGCCTGAGACCTGGCCGCACTACCTGCTAGTGCGGCACCGGCCGACGTGGCTCGCCGAGCACACCGCGAAAGGGACTGTGAACACAGCACTGAACGACGCCGCCTTGACAGTCTTCGGCCCGGCTGCCTCCCTTCCGCACGTGACCGTGCCGACACTGTCCCTCCTCGCAGCGCCTGTGACCACGATTTCCTGGCTGCTGATGATTGGGACGTTCGCAGGGATCTGGCTTCTCGCGCGCCGGGGCGCATGGGTGGTCGCGATCATGGCGTCGCTGGCGCTCGTTCAGCATGCGCCGATCCAGCACCTGATGGACCCTCGCCTGGGGCTCGCTGTGGTGCCCTTCGCGGCGATAGCTGTCGCCGCATGCGTGGTAGAGCTGTGGGAGCGACTGGTCACCGCCATCGCCGTACGACAGACGCAGGCGGGGCCGCCCCCGGGCGCCCGTGTGGAGAATGACCGCGTCCCCGAACTCATCGAGCGTTAGCGCGTTCAGCAGCGGCGCCCCAGGAGGACCTCGCCGATCGAGAGCCGGCAGGGACCGCAACACTCCCGCTAACTCACGGCGGCACTGCCGGGATCGAAGACGTGCTCCATCACGATGTGGATAGACAGAGTCGAACTCGCCGTCGTCGAACGGCAGTACGTAAGTCGGGCCGATTGACATGACGGAGGAACTCCGTCTCGACGGATTCTGCCTCCTGTCACGTGTGGGTCTGGTCGACACCCCACGCGTCGTAGCCGGCCGCCCGGAACTCACCGACATGCCAGCCTGCCCCCGGCGCCGACGTCAAGGACGCGTGCGCCCGGTTCGAGCCCTTGGTCGCCGCGCGCGCGATCTGCTCGAAGATTGCGACGACGCGCTGCCCCGGTGGCGGGAGCACACGGTCGCCCGCCTGCCGTCGTCACCGGCACGACTCAATCCATTCGCTTGCCGGAGCGCCGCACGAACACAAACTCATTGCAGCCGAGCCCGCCTCCGCACGTCCGCAGCCGCTCGAGCTCGAAGCCCCGGTCGCGGTAGAAGGCGAAGATCTCCTCCGGGCGCGCGACCTCGAACGGGTAGCCGCCGACCCAGTCGACGATGTCGTGCCAGCGGCTCATGCCGCGCGTGCGGCGGTACTGGGTCCAGGAGCGCACGTAGTCCCCAGGACGCAGGCGGGCGGTGGCGTAGCCGAGCGACAGCAACTCGCGCGGGCCATGACGGCGGCGGCGTAGGGCCGCTGCAGCCGGGCCGGCACCGCGTTGTAGCGGCGCTTGATCGCGCGCCAGACGCGGCTGCGCGCGCCCTGGTCGTTGTAGATCGAGATGAACAGGCGCCCGCCCTCGCCGGCGGGGGGCGGCAGTTGGCCAGCGCGCGCGCCATGTCGCCGGTGTGATGCAGCACGCCCCACGAGTACACGACGTCGAAGCTGCCGAGCCCGGCGACGTAGTCGTCGTCGAGGACGCTGCCCTGCTCGATCGTCCACGCCGCGTCGGCGCCGTAGCGGCGGCGCAGCTCGAGCGCACAGCCGACGCTCGCGGCGTCGAAGTCGAGCGAGTGCACGCGCTCGGCGCCCAGGCGCACCGCGGCGAGCGAGAAGAGCCCGCTGCCGCAGCCGATGTCGAGGAAGGTGCGCCCGGAGGTCCTCGACGCCGAGCATCGATCGCAGGGAGCGCTCGGCCTCCACGATCCGCTCCTCGTTGAGGACCGACAGGAAGCGGCGCCAGTTGTCGCCGAACTCGAAGCGCTCGCCCGCGGCGATCTCCGCCGCGCTGCCTCCGGGTGACTCGTCCACTACGGTGTCCACGGGCCGCATGCTAGCCGTGGCCCCTCGCGGCCACCCCTTCATGCGCTACGACGTCATCTTCTATGCGCCGTGGGCCGGTCCGCTCCTGACCGCCGCCCCGGAGACGGCCACCGGCGGCGCCGAGACGCAGGTCTGGCTGCTCGCGCGGGCGCTTGCGGCGAGCGGCCGGCGGGTAGCCCTGGTCGTCTTCGAGGGCGACGTTCCGCTGCCGGCCCACGCCGAGGGCATCGACGTGATCGTGCAGCGACGGGCCGCCGGCGGCGGGACGGTGAGGCGTGCGGGCGCCAACGTCGTCTCGCTGCTGCGGACCCTCGCCACGGCGGACACCGAGGCCTTCGTCCAGCGCTCGGCGGGGCCGCCCACCGGCGTGATCGCCCTGCTCGCGCGGCTGCGCCGACGCCGGTTCGTGTACTCGAGCAGCAGCCTCGTCGACTTCTCCTACGCGCGCCTCGAGCCGGCCCGGATCAAGGTGGCGGCCTTCGAGCTCGGCGTGCGGCTGGCCAATCGGGTCGTCGTGCAGACCGACGAGCAGGCGGCGCTGTGCCGCGAGCGCTTCGGGCGCCCGGCGACGGTCATCCGCAGCATCGCAGAGGTCGCGCCCGAGCCCGCCGGACCGGCGCCCCGCGACGCGTTCCTGTGGGTCGGTCGTGCCGCCGACTACAAGGGCCCCTTGGAGTACGTGGACCTCGCCCGCGCGGTCCCCGAGGCCCGCTTTCGCATGGTGCTGGTCCCGTCCGACGACGGCGAGCTCGGGCAGCGGGTGCACGACGCCGCGGCCGCGGTCGGCAACCTCGAGCTGCTCGGCCCCCGTCCGCGCGCCGAGCTGATGGACCTCGTCGGACGCTCGGTGGCGATCGTCAACACCTCGGACTACGAGGGGACGTCGAACGTCCTGCTCGAGGGCTGGGCGCGCGGGGTGAGCGCGCTCGTCCTGCACCACGACCCCGACGGGCTCGTGGTGCGCGAAGGGCTGGGCGCGTTCGCCGCGGGGAGCACCGAGGTCCTGGCGGACCAGGCGCGCGGGCTCTGGAG
Source organism: uncultured Actinomycetes bacterium (assembly GCA_963819535.1). Lineage (GTDB taxonomy): Bacteria > Actinomycetota > Thermoleophilia > Gaiellales > Gaiellaceae > PALSA-600. The sequence goes on from CAWFWL010000003.1 coordinate 10,127, forward strand.
CGATCGCGAGTCCCTCGACGGGCTGGCGGCGGCCTGCCGGGCTTACGTGCAGCGCGAGCACGCGGCGCCGATCGCGGTGGAGCGCTGGCTCGGGGTCCTCTCGGACGCTTGAGATACAGTGCCCGCTCGCTCGGCGCCCCGCGCCTTCCATGAGACCCGGACTGCTCGAACATCTCGTCTGCCCGCACGACGCCCGCCCGTTGACCCTCGAAGGCGCGCCCCGCGGCGACGAGGAGATCGACGCGGGCGAGCTGACCTGCCCCGACGGGCACCGGTTCGCGATCCGCGACGGCGTCCCCCGGCTCGTGCCCGACGAGGCGGGGCCGATCGGCGACCAGGACGGGACCTTCGAATCGTTCTCGGCGAAGTGGTCGCGCGTCGACGACGAGGAGATCCGGCAGCGCGTCGAGGCCCAGCACCGCTGGTACGTCCAGCGCTTCGGGTTCGAGACCGAGGAGGCCTGCGCGCGTTCCTGTCCGGCAAGCAGATGGTGCTGGAGGCGGGTACCGGCCTGGGCGGCGACGCCGCGCGGTTCGCCCGCCTCTCGGATGCCACCGTGGTCGCCCTGGACCTCAGCGAGAGCATCGTCACCGCCCATCGCGACGTTCGGCGCGGCCGAGAACCTGCACTACGTCCAGGCCGACCTCCTGCGCCCGCCGCTGCCGGCCGAGCGCTTCGACTTCGTGTCGGCCGACCAGGTCGTGCACCACACGCCCGACGCCGCGGCGGCGGTGCGGTCGCTCGCCGGGTTGGTGAAGCCCGGCGGCTCGCTGGCCTTCTACGTCTACAAGCGCAAGGCGCCGATGCGAGAGTTCGCCGACGACTACGTCCGCGAGCGCACGACGATGATGAGCGTCGAGGAGTGCATGGAGTTCAGCGCGTCGATGAGCGAGCTGGGTCGCAAGCTGTCGGAGCTCGGCGCGACGATCACGCTCGAGCGCGACATCCCGCTGCTCGGCATCGAGGCCGGCGAGCACGACGTCCAGCGCCTGATCTACTGGCACTTCCTGAAGTGCTTCTGGAACGACGACTTCTCGCCGAACCTCAACGATCTCGTGAACTTCGACTGGTACCACCCGCCGTACGCGTCGCGCCACACCGAGGAGGAGGTGCGGGCCTGGTGCGACGACCTGGGCCTCGAGATCGACCACCTCGACATGGGCGACGCGGGGATCAGCGTGCGAGCGACGAGCCCCGACGCCTGATGGCAGTCGACGGCGACGTCGGCCCTTCGTTGGCGTGGCGAAAGCGCGGCCTTGTGTTCTCGCCGCCCGGCGCGCCGGCGTGGATGACCTCGCACGCCTCCCTGCCCCTCGGCCTGCGACTGCCCGACGGGCGCCATCGCATCTACTTCGCTAGCAGGGACGCAACGAACCGCTCACACGTCGGGTGGGTGGAGATGAACCTCGACCGGCCCACCGAGGACGTCGTCGTCGCAACGGAGCCGGCGCTGGCCCCGGGGCCGCTGGGCTGCTTCGACGATCACGGCGTCTATCCGGCGTCGCTCGTCGAGTCCGATGGGCGACTCCTGCTCTTCTACATCGGATGGAACCCCGGCGTCACGCCACCGCTGTTCTACGCCTCGATCGGCCTCGCGGCGAGCGACGACGGCGGGCGGACGTTCGCGCGCGTGAGCCGTGCGCCGATCCTCGCGCGCAGCGACTTCGACCCGTGCCTGGTCACGTCCCCGTGCGTGTTGCATGAGAGCGGGCGCTGGCGCATGTGGTACGTCTCGGGCTACGCGTGGGACGACGTGGACGGACGGCTGCGCTCGCATTACCACGTCAAGTACGCCGAATCCGACGACGCGGTCAACTGGCGACGCGACGGGCGCGTCTGCATCGAGCACGGCCCCGGCGAGCGCAACATCGCCCGTCCCTGGGTGCTGGCCGAGAGGGATCGCTATCGCATGTGGTACGCCGCCGCTGGGGACCGCCCCTACCGCCTCGGGTACGCCGAGTCGCGCGACGGACTGGACTGGGAGCGTCGCGACGAGCACGTCGGGATCGCGCTGTCGGAGCCGGGTGGGACTCGCGCGCGATGGCATATCCCGTGGGTCGAGCGCGACGGCGATCGCCACCTGCTCCTCTACAACGGCAATGACTACGGACGCGAGGGCTTCGGCCTGGCGGTGACCGATGGCTGACGCCGGGCTCTGATGCTGCGACGCATCGCCGGCGCCGTGCTCGCGATGAGTGCCCTGACGGGGTTGTGGCTCTGCTCGCCGTGGCGACCAGAGTGCCGCGCGTGACGCGCAGGCTCGCGCGGGCGGCGACCGCGGATCGTCTGGGGCAACACGCCGATCGTCAACATCAAGTACTGGTCTGCTGTCGGTGCGGGCGGCGGGATACCGAGCCGACCATGGTCACGCACGTCTATGCCAGCTACGACCGGGACGACTTCGACGTGGTGCGCGACGACTGGCTGGCCGACTGGCCGCGCCTGGCGCGGGTGCGCGACTACTTGCTCTTCGCCCGCGTGCTTGTGCGGGCCGACATCGTGTCGGCCTTCTTCGACGGCGGATTCCTGAGGCCGACCCCGCTCGCGGGCGCGGAGGTCGGCCTGCTGCATCTCGCCGGCTGCAAGCTCGTGGTGATGCCGTTCGGGTCCGACATCGCGGTCCGCGGGCATCTCGGGCCAACCGAGGCGGGCTTCGCGACTCCACTACGGCGACGTGCTCGACCGATCGGACGCCATCCGGCGACGCGTCGATCGGCGTGTGCGCCTCGGCTGACCTCGTGATCAAGACCCTGCAGGTCGGCTACCTACCGCGCCATGAGGCGTTCTGGTCACATGCGCTCGCGGTCGACACCGGGGAGTGGGGCCGGCTCGAAGGCGGCGATCCGGCGTCCCGCGGCGAAGCGATCGTCGTCCATGCGCCGAACCATCGCGAGCTCAAGGGCACGGACGCCGTCATCAGCGCCGTCGACCGACTGCGCGAGGAGGGCATCGCCGTCCGGCTCGAGCTGCTCGAAGGGCGCCCGAACAGGAGGTCCGCGACGCGATCCAACGGCCGATGTTGCGGTCGACCAGCTCCTCACCGGCTACGGCCTGTTCGCGGTCGAGTGCCTGGCCGCCGGCGTCCCCGTGATCTCGAACCTCCGCTGGATGCCGCGCGAGATGAGCGAGGCGCCGAGCATCGAGGCGCGCCGATCGTCGACGCGGACGAGAGCGACGTCGCCGAGCGCCTGCGCGAGCTCGTGACCGATCCCGAGCGGCGACTCCGCGTCGGCCGCGAGAGCCGCCGATTCGCCGTCGAGTACCACTCCTACGACGCGATCGGCCGCGTGTGGGCGGCCATCTTCGAGCACGTGTGGAAGGGCGCGGCCGCTCCCGAGCGAGCTCGCGCCGCTCAGCGACGCTGAGTAGGGGCGCCGATCGCGCTGCGCAGCCCGTCCGTCAGCGAGATCGCCGGCACGACGCCCAGGACGTCACGGAGACGGCCGATGTCGGCGACGAGGTCGCCGGGCGGCTGGGCCTCGTTGCGCGCCAGCAAGGCGGGCCGCCCGACGAGCTCGCCGATGGTGCGCACGAGCTCGGTGATCGTGACGCTCTCGGCTGCCGGCGACGTTGAACGTGGCCGAGCTGCGGAGCTCGATCGCGGGCTCGAAGACGCGGACCGCGTCGTCGACGTGGATCGGGTTGACGCTCAGGCCGGGATCGCCATCGACCGTGATCTCCTCGCCCGCCACGACCTTGTCGATCAGGGTCGGGATCAGCATCCGCGTCTGGCCGGGCCCGTACACGAAGAAGAACCTGAGCACGGACACGGCGAACAGGTCGGCGTACGCCTCGGCGATGAGCTCGGCGGAGCGCTTGGAGCGGAAGTAGAAGCTCGTCGGGTTCGGCTCGTCGTCGGCCTCGCGGATCGGGTGCGGGCGGTAGCCGTAGACGCCCCCCGTCGAGGCCAGCACGAAGGCCCGGGCCCCCGCCTCGCGGGCGTACTCGAGGAGGTCGAACGTCGACCCGACGTTCACGGCGAAGACGTCGGCGGCGCCGTCGGGGAACTCCCGGTAATGGGGCGACTGCGCCAGATGGATCACCGCGTCCACGCGCTCGGGCAGTCCGCCGGGGTCGAACGCTCGCAGGTCCTGCTCGATCCACGTCGCGCTCTCGGCCAGCGCGGGAGGCGGTGGCCGACGGGCGATGGCGTGCAGCTCGTGACGCCCGGCGAGGTGCTCGACCAGCCGACTCCCGACGAAACCTGTGGCGCCTGTGATGAGCAGCCTCACGCGCGCTCCGATGGCTCGAGCCGGACCGCGATGGTCCACTCGTAGAGCGGATAGTCGTGCAGGAGGGTCACGTATCGCGAGAGGTTCTCCCTGCAGAACGTGAAGAAGTGCGTGGGGTCGGCGTAGAACAGGTCGTCCTTGCGCCAGTCGACGTGCGTCGTGAGCAGGTTGAACGCCAGCCCTCGCCGCGACCGCGCCCCGAGCTCGAGCAGGGTCTCCTCGATGTAGCGCGTCCACGCTTCGTCGCCGGCGTCCAGGCGGACGTTGAACGTGCCCGACACGAAGGTGAAGTCCGCCGTCTCGGTGACGTGCGCGCCCTGGACCCAGCGCGCTCGCGGGTCGTCCACGAAGCCCCGTGCCGCGTCGAGCATGTCGGCGCTGATGTCGTAGCCGGTGTAGCCGCCCAGGCGCACGTCGGGGCGCTCGTCGAGGTAGCGGAACATCGCTCCGTAGCCGCAGCCCCAGTCGTTGACCGTCACCTCGTCCTGCGGCGCGTCGAGCTCGATCACGTAGGCGAGCTTGTCGAAGCGCAGGCGCTGGGCGTCGGCGTCCGGCCACCCGACGCTGGCCGAGGTGATCCCGTGCTCGGCGAGGTTCGCCGTGTACAGCGCCTCGACGCCGGCCAGGGCGTCGGTCAGCTCGCGATCGCTCTCCATCACATCCCGATCTCGTCGCTGGAGCGGTCGTGGGGCCGCGTGCGTTGTGGGGCGTAGACCTCGCGCTCGCGCGTGGACTTCATGATCAGCGCGCCGGCGCCGATCACGTTCGCCTCGCCGATGCTGATGTCGTCGCGCAGCGTCGCGTTGACGCCGATGAAGCAGTACGAGCCGACCTTCACGTGCCCGGAGACCACGACGTGCGAGGTGATGAAGCAGTGGTCGCCGATGCTGACGTGATGGCCGATGTGGTTGCCGCTCCAGAGCACGCAGTCGTCGCCGATGGTCACGAACGGCTGGATGGTGTTGTCCTCGAAGATGAAGCAGTTCTCGCCGATCTTGGTGTCGCCCCACGTCGTGGCCTTGGAGCTGACGTAGGTGAGCAGCTCGTAGCCCAGTGCCTTGGCCTCCTGGCAGATCGCGGCGCGGACGCGGTTGACCCCGGCGTAGCCGACGGCGACGAACATCTGGTGATCGGCGCTCGGGTAGCGCTCGGGGACGTCCTCGAAGGCGACGACGGGCAGCCCCGCCAGCTCGGTCGTGTCCCCGAGGTGGTCGCGGTGCACGGTGAAGGCGACGACCTCGTGCGGGCTGTCGTGCGTCAGGTAGAAGTTCACGCACTCGGCGAAGCTGCCCGTGCCGAACACGACGACCTTGGCCATCACGAGCCTCCTTGAGCTCGAAGGGCGGAGAAGGGCACCACGTAGAAGTGCCCGAAGCGTGAGCGCAGCTCCTCGGGGCGGGCGTCGAGCAGCGAGTCGTCGTTGAGCTGGACGAAGTAGCGGTAGCGGCCTTCGCGCGCGCCCCACTTGCGCTTGAAGCGGAAGACGCCGTCCTGAGAGACCCAGGTGCCCCCCCAGTTCCAGCGCCGGCAGCCGCGCCGCGCGGCGTCGGTCATCGCCTCGACGAGCAGGAGCGCGAGCGGCTGCTCGGAGCGGTGGTCGTGGTCGACGGCCGGCGTGAAGTACTCCACCGTGCCGTTGAAGTAGAACAGCAGCAGCCCCGCCACGACGGCGTCGTCGAGCAGGGCGACGTAGACGTCGTAGTCCTGGCCGGCCACGAAGTGCCGCGGCACGGCCTCGAAGAACGCCGGCTCCTTGGCCAGCCCCCCGAGCGCCTCGATGTTCTCCCGGTGGATGGCGGCCAGCGCCCCGAGCCGCCCGGCGTCGACGCTCGCGACGAACCCGGCGCGCTGCGCCTTGCGGACGTTCCGGCGGGCGCTCGAGTCGATCGACTCCATGAGCGCGTCCTCGCCGGCGGTCGGCGCGGGCAGGTCGGTCACCTGGCTGATCCGCTCGTCGACCAGGTTGTGCACCGGCTCGGGCGGCTGGCGCTCGAGGAAGGGGTTGCCCACCATCGTCGCCGCGAGCGTGGCGGGTGCCGTGGCGCGCTCGTCGTAGGCGGCGACGAGCGCGGCCTCCGCTTCCTCGGTGCGCGCGAGCACCGAGCCGTGGCTGCCGTAGAACGGCAGCGAGTTGTAGACGCGGGCGTCGTCGTCGCCGGCCCACAGCAGCGGCAGCACGCCCTCGACGGCGCCGTCGCCGTCGCGCGCGACGAGGTACTCCTGCCGGCAGCCGAGGTGCTCGACGAGCAGGTCGCGGTAGGCCAGCGAGTGGTAGACGAGCGCGCCGGGCGCGTCGTCGACGAACTCGTCGTAGTCGGTCCTCGTCGCCGGGAGACAGCGTCGTCACCTCGATCACGGCCGCGCTCCGTGCAGGAAGGTGCGGCACCAGTGCTCGAAGGTGAGCAGCGACCACAGCAGCAGGCGGCGGTTCGCCCGGCCCTCGAAGTGGTCGTCGGCCAGCCGGCGGACCGCGCCGGGGTCGAGGTACTCGAAGATGGCCGAGTCGGGGTCGTGGACGACCCTGCGCACGTAGTCGATGCTGTCGCCCCTGAACCAGCTCGCGTCGGGCCCCGAGAAGCCCTGCTTGACCTGGTTGGTCACGCTCTCGGGGACGTAGCGCTGCATCACCTTGCGCAGCAGCAGCTTGCCGTCGCGCGTGCGCTCGAAGTAGCGCTCGGTCTTCGGGCTGACGGCGTGTTCTCGTCGAGCTTGACCACGTGCTCGAGGTCGCGCAGCTTCAGGCGGACGGGCACGCGCTGCGCGAAGTCCACGAGGTCGTTGTCCAGGAACGGCACCCGGCTCTCGAGGCTGTGCGCCATGCTCAGCTTGTCCTCGACCACGAAGAGGCCCGGCAGGAAGGTCTTCGCCTCGAGGTAGAGCGAGTGGTTGACGTAGTCCTCCGGGCTCTCCGGCAGGCTCGCGTCGGGGAACTGGTCGCGGAAGATGTCGACCGTGCGCAGGTCGCGCACCTCGCCCCAGACCGCCGGTGAGAAGAGCTCGCGCAGGGTGGCATTCGGCACCAGGCGGTGCCAGAAGCCGTAGTACTTCTCGATGTAGTCGTCGAAGTCGTCGTTGACGACGGCGCGGTAGTAGCGCCACGGGTAGCCGGCGAACAGCTCGTCGCCCCCGGAGCCAGACAGCGCGACCTTGACGAACTTGCTGGCCAGGCGCGCGCCGTAGAAGTTGGGGTAGCACTGGCCGACCCTCGGGTCCTCGAGATGCCAGCACGAGAGCCGGCAGGCAGCGCTCCATGTCGCCCGACTTGAGCACCACCTCGTAGTGCTCGGTGCGGAACTGGTACGACATCGCCTCGGCCTTGACGCGCTCGTCGTGGGACACCTCCATGCCCATGCGCGACGTCATGTCGAAGCCGACGGTGAAGGTGTTGAGGTAGGGGAGCGCCTCGGCGGCGAGCGCGGTGATGCTGCCCGAGTCCATCCCCCCGCTGAGGTGCGCCCCGACCGGCACGTCGCTCACCAGCTGGCGGCGCACCGCCTGGCGGAAGAGGCGGTCGAGCTCCTCCTCGTACTCCTCGTCGGACGCGCGGCCGTCGTCCTCGCGGAAGTCGAAGTCCCAGTACTGGTGGGGACGTGGCCCCGTCCTGATCGGCGCGGACGGTCAGGTGGTGACCGGGGCGCAGGAGCCGGACGCCCTCGAAGAGCGTCCCGTCGGTGAAGATGTTCTGGAAGGTGAAGTACTCGAGCAGGTGCGGCAGGCTCAGGCGCGCCTTGAGCGCGTCGTGCTCGAGCATCGACTTGATCTCGGAGCCGAAGAGGAAGACGGATCCGAGGTCGGCGTAGTAGAGCGGCTTGACGCCGAAGCGGTCGCGGGCGAGGAACAGCTCGGAGCGCTCACGGTCCCAGATGGCGAACGCGAACATGCCGTTGAAGCGCTCGACGCACGCCGCGCCCCACGCCGCGTACGCGTTGAGCACCACCTCGGTGTCCGTGTGCGAGCGGAACGTGTGGCCCGCGGCGACGAGCTCCCGGCGCAGGTCGCGCGAAGTTATAGACCTCGCCGTTGTAGGTGATGCAATGGCGGCCGTCGGCCGAGGCCATCGGCATCGCGCCTGCGGGAGTCGGGTCGATGATCGCCAGGCGTCGGTTGACGAGTCCGACGGGCCCATCGGCGTACTCCCCGGCGCCGTCGGGGCCGCGGTGGGCGATGACGTCGCCCATGCGCGCCAGCAGCTCGGGTGCGACCGAGGCGCCCGCGCGGTCGAGCACGCCCGCGATGCCGCACACGGCTAGACCGCCTCGAAGGCGTCGACGAGCTCGCTCACCACGAGCTCCTGCTCGGCGTCCGTCATCTGCGGATACAACGGGAGCGCGAGGGTGAGCCGGTCGGCCACGATGGCGTGCGGGAAGTCCCCCGCTTGCAGGCCGTACTTGTGCGAGTACAGGCCCGTCGCGACGGGCGCGTGCGTGCCCTGCCGCGTCGCCACGCCGCGCTCCTCCATGCGCAGCATCACGCGGTTGCGCCACTCGTGCAGCCGCGCGCTCGCCTCGAGCGTGGGCTCCTCCGGAGCGAACAGGCAGCAGTAGCACTGGTAGCCGTGGATGTTCCCGCCGGGCGTCACCGGGGTCACGAGCCAGTCGAGGTCGGCGAGCATCTCGTCGTAGCGCGCAGCCCGCCGACGGCGCTCGGCGAGGATCCAGTCCGCGCGATCCATCTGCGCGCAGCCGATCGCCCCCTGGAAGTCGGTCATGCGGTAGTTGAATCCGAGCTCGTTGAAGTCGGCCAGCAGGAAGGCGCCGCGCGACGCGTGGCGGGCGAGGTCCGACCGGTCGGCGCCGTGGTCGCGCAGCGTCCGGGCGCGCTCGTCCAGGTCGGCGCGCGCCGTGGTCAGCATCCCGCCCTCGAATCCAGGCCCTATAATCCCGCCGCCGGCCACCGCGTGCGGGATCTACGTGCCGTACGGCACGCAGTGGTACGAGTACTCGCTACGGCGCCTGCAGGAGAACCCGAAGCTCGCCGGCTACATCGCAGGCGACACCGTCGGCCGCCTCTTCGGCCGCGCGTCCTGATCTGACCGCTCCCTTGGAGCCAACGTCCGGTGTCAGACACGGGTACGAGTCAGCGACAGGAGTGAGCCGAAACCGTGCCGCGTCGTGCACATCGGCGCCCGCGCCCCTTCGTTCCCCATCTGAGCAGGAGCCCGCTCTTGGAGCCAACGTCCGGTGTCAGACACGGGTACGAGTGGGTGACAGAAATGAGGCGAGATCGTGACCGGTTGTCCCCAGCTACGGCGCGACGGGACGCTAGGCGAGCAGGGAGAAGCCGCCGTCGACGACCAGCGTCTGGCCGCGGATCATCTCGGCGTCCGGGGAGCAGAGGAACGCGACCGCGCCCGCGATGTCGTCCGGGTCGACGAGGCGGCCGACCGGGTTCGCGGCGCCGGCGGCGAGCATCTCCTCGCGGTTCGGGAAGTGCTCGAGCGCGCCGGTCTCGACGACGCCGCCGGAAACGGCGTTGACGCGGATCCCGCGGCGCGAGCTCGACGCCGAGGTAGCGGACGAGCGCCTCGAGCGCCGCCTTCGACGTGCCGACGAGGACGTAGTTCTCGAGCACGCGCTGCGCGCCGAGCGACGAGATGCGCGACGATCGACGAGCCGTCCGGCATCTGCGGCGCCGCGGCGCGCGCGAGCTGCAGCAGGGCGCGTGCGTTCGCGTTCATCGTCCAGTCCCAGTGCTTGTCCTCGGTCTCGAGCGCCGGCCTGATCACGCCCGTCGCCGCGTTGTGCACGAGCACGTCGAGCGGGCCGAGCGCGGCGACCTCGTCGAGCACGCGCTCGCGAGGTGACGTTGCCGCGGACGAGCACGGCTCCGCGCCGAGCGCGCGTAGCTCCTCGGCCGTCTCCTCGGCCGCCCGGTCGTTGCGCAGATAGCCGATCGCGACCGCTTCGCGCCGTCGCGCGCGAACCGGAGGGCGATCGCGCGGCCGATCCCGCGCGAGCCGCCCGTGACGAGGACGGTCACGACCGGCGCGGCAAGGGGTCGTCGGCGCGGCGCCGACGACGGGATCTCGTCCCAGCCGAGCCGCGACGGCGACTCGCGCGGGCCTTCGTCCGCCTTCGAGGACGCGTGGCCGAGCCGGTCGAGCAGCTCGCATCTGCTCCTCGGCGTATCGGCGCACGTCGTGGTCGGCCGGGCAGGCCGGCGACGAGCTCGCGCACGCGTGCGCGGATCTGGTAGGCGAAGTGCGGGGTCGCAGGGCCGACGAGGGCGTCGACGTCGTCGCGGGTCGGCTCGCGCGCCATGCGCGCGACAAGCCTACCGCTAGGGTCGGAAGTGCGCCGGGTGCACGCGGTCGACCTGATGCTGCTCGGCACCGTCCTCCTCTGGGCGCTCAACGCCACCGTCACGCGTACGTGCTCGACGCACGGCTTCCAGCCGCTCGCCTACGCGACGATCCGCTACGCGGCGCGACGGCGCTCTTCTGGGGCTTCACCTACGCGCGTGAGCGGTCGTTCCGCATCGCGGCTCCGCGACACTGCGCTCGTCGTGCTCGCTGCGGCGCCTGATCTTCGTCAACCAGCTCTGCTTCGTGTACTCGGTCTGACAAGACGTCGGCGGCGACGGTGGCGCTGATCCTGGGCACGACGCCGATCTTCATCGGTGTCGTCGCGAGGGTGATCGGCCTCGAGCGGCTGGGCCGCGGCTTCTGGGTCGCCGCGGTCGTCTCGTTCGTCGGGGTCGCGTTCGTCGCCGCCGGTTCCGGCGGGTTCTCCGGCCGCGTCGGTCGGCGACCTGCTCGCGGTCGTCGACCGCCGCACGTGGGCCGGTGTACTCGGTGCTCGATCGCACCGCTCATGCGGCGCTACTCGCCGTTCCGGATCAGCGCGCTCGTGCTCGCGCTCGGGTGGGTTCCGCTCGCCATCGTCGGCGCGCCGCAGACGGCGGGCCAGGAGTTACCACTTCGGCGGCGCTCGTCTGGCTCGGCTTCGCGTTCGCGTTCGTCGGGCCGCTCTTCCTGACGAACATCCTCTGGTTCACGGCGATCGACCGCGTCGGGCCGTCGCGCGCGTCGCTCTTCGCGAACCTGCAGCCGTTCTTCGCGGTCGTCTTCGCGCTCCTGCTCCTCGGCGAGCACCTGACGCGCTGGGAGATCGTCGGCGGGGTCGCGATCGCTCGGCGGGATCGTGCTCGAGCGCACGCTCGGCGCCGGCCGTCGAGCCGCCGGCTGATTGACGTTCGTTAACCTGGTTCTGGGATGAGGGCTCGCGAGCGCGCTCGCTCGCCAGCCTCCCGGCTACAAGCTACACGATCGGGCGGATCCTCGCGATCTACTCGGGCCTGATGGTGACGCTGCTGCTCGCGGCGCTCGACCAGACGATCGTCGCGACCGCGCTGCCGCGCATCGTCGGCGACCTCGGCGGGATCACGCAGTACTCGTGGGTCTTCACCGCGTACATGCTCACCTCGACGGTGACGGTGCCGCTGTACGGCAAGCTCGGCGACGTCTACGGACGGAAGAACCTGTTCCTGTTCGCGATCGTCGTCTTCCTCGTCGGCTCGGCGCTCTGCGGCCTGGCGCAGACGATGACGCAGCTCGTCGTCTTTCGCGCGATGCAGGGGATCGGCGCCGGCGGCCTGTTCCCGCTCTCGCTCGCCGTGATCGGCAACATCGTCCCGCCGCGCGACCGCGGCCGGTGGCAAGGGCTGATCGGCGCCGTCTTCGCCGCGTCGTCGATCATCGGGCCGGCGGTCGGCGGCTTCATCGTCGACAACGCGAGCTGGCGCTGGGTGTTCTTCGTCAACCTGCCGATCGGCGGGCTCGCGCTGCGTCGTGATCTCGCTGACGATGCCGCGCCGGGCGCGCGCGTCACCGAGCACTCGATCGACTGGCTCGGCGCCGGCCTGCTCGCCGGCCGGTACGGGCGCCCTGCTGCTCGGGCTCGTCTGGGGCGGCCAGCAGTACCCGTGGAGCGAGCGGCCGCACGTCGTCGGCGCGCTCGTCGCCGCGGTGCTGCTGCTCGCAGCGTTCGCGTTCGTCGAGCGACGCGCGCGCGAGCCGATCCTGCCGTTCGAGATCCTGCGCAACCCGATCGTCGCCGGGAGCGTCGCCTGCATGGCGCTCGTCGGGATGGCGATGTTCGGGACGATCTCGTACGTCCCGCTCTTCGTGCAGGGCGTGATCGGCACGTCGGCGACGTCGTCCGGCGTCGTGCTGACGCCGCTGATGCTCGGCGCCGTGACGCACGTCGCTCCTCACCGGTCAGCTCGTCTCGCGGACCGGCCGCTACCGCTGGAACGCGGTGCTCGGGCCGATCGTGCTGACGTCGGGATGCTGCTGCTCTGGCGGATGGACACTCGCACGACGAACGGCGAGGCGGCGCGCAACATGGTGATTGCGGGGATCGGGATCGGCTCGATGATGCAGGTGTTCGTGCTCTCGGTCCAGAACGCGGTCTCGCGCTCGCGACGATCGGCTCCGCGACCGCGCTCACGCAGTTCGGGCGGCAGATGGGAGCGACGCTCGGCGTCACGATCATGGGCGTGATCGTCAACCACGGGCTGCCGCCGGGCGTCGGCGCCGGCGGGCTGGCGCGCGATCCACCGCCTGCCGCCCGCGCTCGCGCGGCGGCTCGCCGAGCGCGATCCACCCGGCGTTCCTCGTCGCCGCCGTGCGTCTGCCGCGGTGGTCTGGGTGATCGCGGTCGTCTGCGTGAAGGAGCAGCCGCTGCGCCGCTCGCTCGATGAGGTCTCGGCGGCCGACGCCGCAGCGGGCACGCCGGCGACGGCTGCAGTAGAATCGAGCGCGTGAGCGAAGATTTCATGCCCCTCGACGGCTGGGACCACGTCGAGCTCTGGGTCGGCAACGCCAAGCAGGCGGCCTACTACTACGAGCACGCGTTCGGCTTCCGCCGGACCGCGTACGCCGGGCCCGAGACGGGCGTTCGCGACCGGGCGAGCTACGTGCTCGAGCAGAGCGAGATCCGGCTCGTCGTGACGAGCGCGCTGCGCCGCGACACGAGATCGGCCGACATCGCGTGCAAGCACGGCGACGGCGTGAAGGACATCGCGCTGCGCGTGCCGGACGCGAGCGAGGCGCTACCGGCAGGCGGTCGCAGCGCGGCGCGCGCGGGGTCGTGCGAGCCGACGGTGGTCGAGGACGAGTTCGGCAGCGGTCGAGACTCGCGACGATCGCGACCTACGGCGACGTCGTGCACACGTTCGTCGACCCGGCACGACTACGAGGGCGCGTACCTGCCCGGGCTACGTCGCGCAGGAATCGCCGGCGGCCGACGACGGCGTCGGGCTGCTCGCGCTCGACCACATCGTCGGCAACGTCGAGCTCGGCCGGATGAACGCACTGGGTCGAGTTCTACGAGCGCGTCTTCGGGATGACCGAGATGATCCACTTCAGCGACGAGGACATCTCGACCGAGTACTCGGCGCTGATGTCGAAGGTGATGACGGACGGCCAGGGGAAGATCAAGTTCCCGATCAACGAGCCGGCCGAGGGCAAGCGCAAGAGCCAGATCGACGAGTACCTCGAGTTCAACCACGGTCCGGGCGCGCAGCACATCGCGATGCAGTCGTCGAACATCGTCGAGACCGTCGAGGCGCTGCAGCGGCGCGGCGTCGTTCTTCCTCGACGACGCCCGACGCCTACTACGAGGAGACGCCCGAGCGCGTCGGCGAGATCGACGAGAGCTGGGACGACCTGCGGCGGCTCCGCATCCTCGCCGACCGCGACGACGACGGCTACCTGCTGCAGATCTTCACGAAGACGGCGCAGGACCGGCCGACGCTCTTCTTCGAGGTGATCGAGCGCCACGGCGCGCGCGGCTTCGGCGACGGCAACTTCAAGGCACTGTTCGAGGCGATCGAGCGCGAGCAGGCGCTCCGCGGCAACCTCTGAGCCTGAGCGCACTCGACTTCCTCGACACGGCCGCGCGCCAGGCGCACGTGGTCGACGACGTCGAGCACCGGCCGTGGCCCGTGCCCGAGGCGCCGTGGGCGCAGGCCAGTCGTGGGTCGACATCGCGTTCCTGCACTGGCCGGTCGACCCGCGAGGCCTGCAGCGCCTGGTGCCCGACTCGGTCGAGCTGCAGACTTACGACGGCTCACGCCTGGCTCGGGATCACGCCGTTCCTGCTCAGCGGCCTGCGCCTGCGTGGGCTGCTGCCGCTGCCGGGCGTGTCGACGTTCCCGCGAGCTGAACGTGCGCACCTACGTCGACGCTCGACGACAGGCCCGGCGTCTGGTTCTTCGCGCTCGACGACGGCGAGCACGCTCGTCGTCGAGGCCGACGAAGCGCCTCTACCGTCTGCCGTACCACCGGGCCCAGATGCGCTACGTGCGCGACGACGACGTTCGTGCACTCACGAGTCCGCGCGGGCCGGCGCGCGCGTTCAGCGCCCGCTACCGCGGCGCCGGCGAGCTGTTCGACGGCCGAGCCCGGCTCGCTCGAGGAGTTCCTGACCGAGCGGTACTGCCTCTACACCGAGGACGGCGGTCAGCGTCTACCGCGCCGAGCTGCACCACCGCCGGTGGCAGCTGCAGCGCGGCCGAGGCGAAGGTCGACCTGAACACGATGTCGCCGCTCGCCGCTGCCGGACGACGAGCCGCACGTCGCTGTTCTCCCCGCGCCAGGACGCCGTCATCTGGCCCAGCTTACCGATCTCGACGGCCGTAAGCCTCCCCGCGGTGAGCCCGCAGCGCCGCACAGCGCTCGTCTCGGTCGCCGCGGCGGCGGCGCTCGTCGTGCTCAAGCTCACCGTCGGCCTCGCGACGCACAGCCTCGGGCTCGTCTCCGAGGCGGCGCACTCGGGCACCGACCTCGTCGCCGCGCTGCTCACCTTCTTCGCGATCGGCGTCGCCGCCCGTCCGGCGGACGTCGCGCACCAGTTCGGTCACGGCAAGGCGGAGCACCTCTCCGCGCTCGCGCGAGGCGGCGTTCCTCGTCGGTCGTCGAGCCTCTTCATCTCGGTCCGCGCGATCGAACGGCTCGTCGGCACGACACGCACGCACGGTGCACGCCGCGTGGTACGCGTTCGCGGTCGATCGGCGTCGTGCTCGCGATCGACCTCGGCCGCACGACCGTCTCGTGGCGCACGGCGCGGCGCTACGGCAGCGCCGCGCTCGCGTCGAACGCGCTCCACTTCGCGAGCGACCTCGCCGGCACGCTCGCCGTGCTCGTCGGGCTGCTCCTCGCGCGCGGCGGGCACCCGAACGGCGACCCGATCGCGGCGCTCTTCGTCGGCGTGCTCGTGCTGCTCGCGGCCGCGCGGCTGATCAAGGTGAACGTCGACGTGCTGATGGATCGCGCGCCGCCGGAGCCGAGGAGGCCGCGCGCGATGCGATCGCGGGCTGCGGCCCGCGGTCGAGCTGCGGCGGCTGCGCATGCGCCAGGCGGGCGGCCGCCAGTTCGCCGACGTCGTGATCGGCGTCTCGCCCGGCGCCGCGGTCGGCCAGGGCCACGCTGCCGCGGACGCGGTCGAGGAGGCGGTGGAGCGGGCGCTCCCGAAGCCGACGTCGTCGTCCACGTCGAGCCGCTGCGAGGAGACGCGACCTGCGTGAGCGCGCTCACGCCGCTGCGCTCGGCGTTGCCGCAGCGTGCGCGAGGTGCACAACCTGGCGCTCGTCGACGTCGACGGCAGGACGGAGCTCTCGCTCCACGTCAAGCTGCCCGGCGAGCTGCCGCTCGAGGAGGCGCACGCGATCGCCGAGCAGCTCGAGACGGCGATCCGCGCCGCGGTGCCGGAGATCGCCGGCGTGCAGACGCACCTCGAGCCGCTCGCCGAGGCGACGCGAGGGCGCGCGAGGTCGAGGCCGACGGCGCCGCGGTCGTCGAGCGCGATCGTGCGCGACGCGACCGGCGACCGAGCCGCGCGAGCTGCGCTTCCTGCGCACCGACGACGGCCTCGTGGCGTTCCTGACGCTCGGGCTCGACGGGCGCGACGACGCTCGACGAGGCGCACGCGCGCGCGAGCGAGATCGAGGAGCGGATCCGGCTCGAGCGCCCGGACATCGCCGACGTGATCGTCCACACCGAGCCCTGAAGCTAGCGTTCGCCGCGTGAAGCTCTGCATGTTCACGCCGCGCGAGCTCGCGCTCGAGCGCGGCTGGCCCGGGCGGATCGAGGGCGACCGCGTCGATCCAGCTCGCGGCGCAGACGCTGCAGTCGTTCTTCACCGGCGGCGGCATCGCGCGCGAGCACGCCGAGTACGCGCTCGCCGACGTCGACCTGCGGCCGCCGGTGCTCCACCCGCCGGCGGTGCGCGACTTCATGGCGTTCGAGGAGCACGTCGCGAACGCGCGGCGGCAGCGCGGCGCCGAGGTGCCGACCGAGTGGTACGAGATCCCGTCTTCTACTTCTCGAACCCGTCGGCGATCTTCGGCCCGGAGCGAGGACGTCCCGTATCCCGACGGGACGAGCGAGCTCGACTACGAGCTCGAATGCGCCGCCGTGATCGGCGCAGAAGGGCAGATCGGCGGCTTCACGATCCTGAACGACTGGTCGGCGCGCGACCTGCAGCGACAGGAGATGCGCGTCGGGCTCGGGCCGGCGAAGGGCAAGGACTTCGCGACGTCGCTCGGGCCGGTGCTCGTCACGGCCGACGAGTTCGACGGCAGCACGGGGGAGATGGTCGCGCGGGTGAACGGCGAGGAACGCTCGCGCGGCGACCTCGAGCGCGATGTTCCACAGCTGGGAGGCGATTCGTCGCGCAGGCGGCGCGGAACACGGTTCTGCGCCCGGGCGACGTGATCGGGTCCGGCACCGTCGGCAGCGGCTGCATCCTCGAGCACGGCGACGGTCGCTGGCTGCAGCGCGGCGATGTCGTGGAGCTCGAGATCGAAGGCATCGGCGTGCTCCGGAACCGGATCGCGTGATCTCGGCCGACGACGTCCGCGCGGCCGCGCGCGTGCTCGACGGCGTCGCGCATCGCACGCCGGTGATCTCGCTCGCGGACGCTCGGCGAGCACGTCGTGCTCAAGCCCGAGTGCCTGCAGCGCGCCGGTGCGTTCAAGTTCCGCGGCGCGTACAACAAGATCGCCTCGCTGCCGACGGGCACGCCGCGTCGCTCGCGTTCTCGTCGGGCAACCACGCGCAGGCGGTCGCGCTCGCAGCGCGGCTGCTCGGGCCCGACGCGACGATCCTGATGCCGACGGACGCGCCGCAGTCGAAGGTGGACGCGACGCGCGGCTACGGCGCCGAGATCGTGACCTACGACCGCTACACGCGAGGATCGCGACGCGCTCGGCGCAGGCGCTCGCCGCGCGAGCGCGGCGCTCGAGCTCGTCCCGCCGTACGACGATCCGCTCGTCATGGCCGGCGCAGGGCACCGCGGCGCTCGAGCTGCTCGAGGACGCCGGCGTCGTCGACACGCTCGTCGCGCCCGTCGGCGGCGGCGGGCTGATCGCCGGCAGCGCGACGATCGCGCGCGGACCTCGGCGTGCAGCGCGTCGTCGGCGTCGAGCCCGAGGCGGGCGACGACTGGCGGCAGTCGCTCGGCGAGCGGCGAGCGCGTGCGCGATCGACGTGCCGCGCACGATCGCCGACGGCCTGCAGACGCACGACGCCCGGGCGAGCTCACCTGGGAGGTCGGCTCGCGGCTCGTCGACGAGATCGTGACGGTCACCGACGAGCAGATCGTCGATGCGATGCGGTTCGCGTTCGAGCGGCTGAAGCTCGTGATCGAGCCGAGCGGCGCCGTCGGGATCGCCGCGCTGCGGGCGGGGCTCGTCTCAGGCGCGCCGCGATCGGGCGTGATCGTCTCCGGCGGCAACGTCGGCGCCGCGCGTTTCGCCGAACTGCTCGCCTGAGCCGCACCGCCGCCGCAACACGAGCACGCTCGTAGGAGAGTCGGAACAGCTCGACGCGTCTCGTCGTCGAGCATCGCGCGACACCCAGCCGCGCACCCCGAACGTGATGCGGCTCCGCGCGGCCCGTCTCGACGAGCATGTCGCGGATCCGCCGTGAACGGGAGGTCGGCCCAGCGTGTCCGTGCAGGTGGCCGAGCTCGCGGCGGCCGAGTCGGAACTCGACGCCGCCGAAGCGGTGCGCGTGCACGTGTGACGCCCTCCCACGACGCCACCTCCCTGCTCGATCCGCGCGGCGATATCCTCCATCGCGATGCCGTTCTACCAGCGTCTCGGCGATCTGCCCAGGAAGCGACACGTCGTGCATCGCGACAACGGCACGCTGCTGACCGAGGAGGTGATGGGCTTCGAGGGCTTCTCGGGCCTCGAGTCGATCCTCTACCACCTGCAGTCGCCGTGCCGGGTGATCGAGTGCGGCGAGTTCGAGCCGATCGTGCGCGAGGAGTGGGTGCCGGACGCGCACGCACACCGGCACCTGCGCACGTGGGACGTGCACCCGGACGGCGACGCCGTCTCGGCGGCGGCAGCTCCTGATGTGGAACAACGACGTCGAGATCTCGCTCTGCGCGCCCGACCGACGACGATGGACTACTTCTTCCGGAACGGCGAGGGCGACGAGGTGATCTTCGTGCACGAGGGCTCGGGCACGCTCGAGACGATCTTCGGCGACCTGCCCTACAAGCCCGGCGACTACGTCGTCGTCCCCCGCGGCACGACGTATCGCTTCCGGCCCGAAGGAGAGCAGCGCTACCTCGTGTTCGAGACGCCGGGGCTGATCACGATCCCGAAGCGCTACCGCAACGAGCACGGCCAGCTGATGGAGCACGCGCCGTACTACCACCGCGACATCCACGCGCCGACCGAGCTGCAGACGCACCGTGAGCGCGGCGAGCACATCGTCAAGGTGCGCGTGCGCGACGGCTACCAGACCTACGTGATCGACTACCACCCGTTCGACGTCGTCGGCTGGGACGGCTACGTGTACCCGTGGACGTTCTCGATCCACGACTTCGAGCCGATCACCGGGCGCATCCACATGCCGCCGCCGTCGCCACCAGACGTTCGCCGGCCCGAACTTCGTCATCTGCTCGTTCTGCCCGCGCAAGCTCGACTTCGACCCGAACGCGATCCCGATCCCGTACCACCACTCGAACCTGCAGAGCGAGGAGATGATCTATTACGTCGACGGGAACTTCTCGTCGCGCAAGGGCATCGAGGTCGGCTCCATGACGCTGCATCCGTCGGGCCTGCCGCACGGCCCGCAGCCCGGGCTCGCCGAGAAGTCGCTCGGCATGACCGAGACGCACGAGTACGCCGTCATGTGCGACACGTTCAACCCGCTGCGAGCTGACGGCGCTCGCCGCCGACCTGGACGACGGCAAGTACATGTACTCGTGGGCCGAGGATCCGCGACGCGACGGTCGCACCACCGACGACGACCCCGCCGGCGTCACCTCGCATCTGTAATTGAGCTCGTCCTCGACTGGGACGGCACCTGCACGGTGCGCGACTCGCTCGTGGCCGCCGTGCACGACCTCGGCGACCCGGGCGTGTACGACGTCGAGTTCGAGCTCGTACGGGCGAGGCGCTTGCGGCCGAGATCGCCACGATCCGCGTCACCGCGGAGGCTGCGGCGGCCTGGGCGGTCGAACACGTCGAGCTGCGGCCGGGCTTCCGCGAGCTCGTCGAGCGGTACGCGGCCCGTGATCGTGTCGAGCGGCCTGCCGCAGCTGATCCAGCCGGTGCTCGAGCGCGAGGGCATCGAGGTCGAGGTGCGCGTCGAACTTCGCCGACCCTTCGCCGGACGGCTGGCGCGTCCGCTTCCGGCACGAAGGCCTGTGCCCGGTGTGCGGCGACCGCTGCAAGCGCCGGTCGCTGCCCGACTCGCACCCGCTCGTCTTCGTCGGCGACGGCTACTCGGATCGCTGCGCCTCGCTGGCGTGCGAGCGCGTCTTCGCACGCGACGGCCTTGCGCGCTACCTCGACGAGCAGGGTGCTGCGCTACGAGCCCTTCGACACGCTGAACGATGTCGCTGCTGCGCTTCCCTGAGCCGTACGACTTCGCGCTCTCGACCGGCCGCTTCCGCGCGTTCGGCACCGACCTGGCGAACCGGCTCGTCGGCGACGAGCTCTACCGTGCGGTCGACGGACGGGAGGTGCGGATCATGCGCGCGGCCGGGCGGCGTCGACGTCGAGCCGCTCGACGCGAGTACGCGGCCCGTGGTCGAGCAGCTGCTCGGGATGCCGTTCGACCTCGACCCGTTCTACGCCTGGGCGCGCGGCGACGCTGTGCTCGGGCCGCTGGTCGAGCGCCTGCGCGGCTACCGGCCGCCGCTCTCGCCGTACGCCGTTCGAGTCGCTGATCACGTCGATCACCGCGCAGCAGATCTCGCTGTTCTCGGCGGTCGCGATCCGTAACCGGCTTCGTCGAGCGGTTCGGCGACGCCGGTCGGGCGATGCGTGGTCGTTCCCGACCCGCGAGCGGATCGCCGCCGGCCCAGGAGCAGGAGCTCGTCGAGGTCGGCTTCACGCGACGCAAGGCCGAGTACGCGGTCGCGCCTCGCGCGGAGCGACCTCGACCTCGACGGCGCTCGCTGCGCTCGACGACGATGAGGTGCGTGAGCGCGATCACCGCCCTGCGCGGGCTCGGCCCGTGGACCGCCGAGTGGTTCCTCGCGCGCCACCTCGCGCGGCCGCGCGCGTGGCCGGCGGGCGACCTGGCCCTCCGCAAGGCTGCGACCGATCTCTACGGTGTCGAGGTGCACGAGCTCGGCGCCGCGCCTCGATCCCTTCCAGAATCTCTCGGCCCACTACCTCCTGACCGGATGGCTGAGACGGCCCGTGACGATCCGCCGCGCGACCGAGGCGGACGAGGCGGTCGTCCGCGAGCTCTGGGAGGAGTTCGAGCGCGAGGTGCCGGAGCCGGCCGGGTTCGAGCCGGAGACGTGGGACGAGGAGTGGGCGGACACGCTCGACGACATCGCGGCCGGCGGCGTCTTCCTCGCGCGAGGACGGCGAGGGGCCGGTCGGCGTCGCGAAGATCGAGCGCGCCGAAGCGCGGCGCGCATGCACGTCCAGCTCGTCCACGTCGTGCCGCGCGCGCGCCGGCAGGGCGTTGCGAAGGCGCTGTTGCGCGGCGCGTGCGCCGACGCGACGCTCGCGCGCGCCGGGATTCGATCGTCCGCTGCGACGTGCTGCGTCGACAACGAGCCGGCGCTCGCGCCGTCTGGCGGCGGCTCGGGTTCGAGAGCGTCTCGACGTTCATGGCGGCGCCGCTCGACGCGCTCGACGAGCGGCTGCGCCGAGCGTGACGCCGGGCGAGTTCGCGCGCGACGACGCACGTGCAGAGCGACGACGAGCTGTCGGTCGAGCGGGCGGTCGCGCAGTTCATGCCGCGGCTCGAGGCGCCGAGGTGCGTCACCACGGACAGCTGGATCCGCGTCGCCGATCCGGTGCTCGACCACGACCGCGAGGCGCACGGCCGCTTCGCACGCGAGCTCTCCGAGCGGCTCGGCGCCGTGACGGTCGCGCTCGCGCTCGAGGGCGCGGTCGTCCGGTTTCGCCTCTACGAGCGCGGCCGGATGGTCGACGAGTACCTCTCCGTGCCGACGCTTCTACGGCGAGCTCTCCGAAGGGCGACGAGCTCGCGCTCGCTGCGAACCCGACGCTCGTCTCGCGCCTGACCGGCGCCGACCGCGACGAGGTGCGGCGCATCGCGCGGACCGCGGAGTCGCCCGCCGACCTGCCGCCGGCGGACGAGCTCTACGAGCAGATCGCGCAGCTGATGGGGCTCGAGCCGTGAGGCTGATCGACGCTCCCCGCTGCCCGTACTGCGCGCGCGTGCGCATCGCGCTCGCCGAGAAGGGCGTCGACCACGAGACCGTCGAGGTCGACCTGAGCGACCGCCCGCCTGGCTGATACGAGCTGAACCCGCCCGCGGCCGCGTGCCGGTTCTCGACGACGGCTTCGTGCTGCCCGAGTCCGAGGTGATCATGGAGTACCTCGAGGAGCGCCACCCGCGAACCACCGCTGCTCCCGGCCGATCCGGTGCCAGCGCGCGCGGGCGCGGCTCCTCGTCCACCGCTTCGACGAGAATCTCGGCGACGACTACTACGCCTTCCGCCGCGGCGACGCCGAACGAGCTCGCGGCCAGGCTCGACGGCGCTCGAAGTGGGGCAGAGCCTCTTCGCGGACATCGCCTACGTGCCGTGGGTGATCCGGCGCGCGCGACATGCTCGGCGTCGCGCTGCCTGCGCGAGCTCGCCGCGTGGCTGGACGAGCTCGAGCAGCGGCCGTCGGTCGCCGCCGAGGTCGAGGTCGTGCGCGCGCTGTGAGCGAGATCGACGCTCGACGAGCTCGCAGCGCGGCTCGGCGAGGTGGCGGTCGTCGACGTGCGCACCGCCGCGCGAGTACGACGGCAGCGCTCGGCAAGCCGTGCGACCCGCGCCAGGGCCACATCCCGGGCGCGCGCCACCTCGACGTCGCCCGACTGATGGAGCTCGACGCCGGCGCGATCGCGGCCGAGCTGCTCGGCTCGAGCCGGGCGTCGAGATCGTCGCGTACTGCCACAGCGGCTCGCGCTCGGCGATCGCGGCGCAGATCGCTGCGCTCGCTCGGCTACGACGCGCGCAACTACGTCGGCTCGTGGCACGAATGGTCGCGCCACGACGAGCTGCCGCTCGAGACGTAAACCCCAGTTTGTGCCAACTTGGCACTAAGTGGCTGTCGCGGCGGAGAGGAACGCGCGGCAGAGCCGCCGGCCGTGGTCCTGCCAGACGGCGAGGCTTCGCGTCGAGCTCGCGCTCGAGCTCGGCGAGCGGGCTTCGGCAGCTGCGGCTCGTCCTCGGCGAACCAGCCGAGCACCTGGTCGCGGCGCACCTCCGGATGGAACTGCACCGCCCACGCGCGACTCGCCGGCACGGAACGCCTGCAGCACGGGGCCGCGCGCGAGCTCGACCGCGCCCGGCGGCACGTCGAACCCGTAGGCGTTCGCGTTCAGCGCCTCGAAGCGTCGCGCGGCAGCACGCCCAGCACCGGATCGGCCACGCCGGCCGTCGGTCAGCGTCGTCTCGTAGAACCCGGCGAGCTGGCCGCCGGGCAGCGGGTGCGACCGTCGCCGCCGAGCGCGTGCGCGAGCGTCTGGGCGCCGAGGCAGACGCCGAACAGCGGTGTGCCGTCGTCGACCCAGCGCCGCAGCGCGTCGTACTCGTCGTGCAGCCACGGGTGACGTGACCTCCTCGCCGACGTTCTGGTCGCCGCCGAAGACCAGGACCGCGTCGTAGCCGTCGCGCGGCGGCTTGCCGCGTGCCCGGATGTCCCACTCGCGCAGCTCGTGGCCGCCTTCGGCGAGCGACGTCGGCGAACAGCTCGGGGCCGACGAGCGGCCCGTGGGTGACGGCGAGCACGCGCATCAGGCGGCGGGAACGTGCTCCTCCTCGAGCAGGCGGCGCAGGAGCTGCGCACCGGCGGGCGCCTGCGCGACGCCGTTCGTCTGGTTGTTGTTGTTGAAGAAGGCGTACGTCTCCTCGGCCTGGTGCGACAGCTCGCCGCAGCGGCGGCACCCACTCGCGCAGCTCGTCCTCGCCGTAGAGGTAGTCGAAGCGCGTGCGCGGCCGATCCGCCGCGCGCGTTCCAGGTGCCCGCGTTGCGGCCGTGGAAGCGGACATAGGCGATCGGCGTGGTCGCCGCAACGAGCGTCGCCGGCACGTTGCCGGCGTCGACCTTCGGCGCGTCGACGACGACCCACGACATGCGTCGTTCCTCGAGCCAGCGCAGCAGCTCGTCGCGAATCGTCCTCGGCGTACCACGAGCGGTGCCGCGGCTCGAACAGGAACGCGGTCGCCGCCGACCTGGTCGCGCGCCCACTCGAGGTAGTCGAGCGACGACGGCTTCCAGACGACGTAAGGCGGCATCTGGAAGAGGAGCCCGCCGAGCTTGCCCGCCTCGCGCAGCGGCGTGAGCGCGTCGAGGAACTCCTCGGAAGATCGCGCCACGCGCCTCGCGGCTCGGGCGGTCGACGCGGCCGCGGTGGTCGACCGGCAGCCCTTCGCGGAGCTCGGGCGGCACCTGCTCGAGCTTCACGGGATGTCGCGTCATCAGGCCGAACGCCTTCACGTGCATCACGAACCCGTCCGGTGTCCGGTCGGCCCAGCCGTGCACCATCTGCCGCGTCGGCACGCGGTAGTAGGTCGAGTCGACCTCGACCGTCGAGAAGCGCTCGGCGTAGTACGCGAGGCGCTCGCGGGGCGGCGTTCCCTCCGGGTACCAGTGGCTCGCGAGCGCGTCGTCCGCCCACGAGCAGGTCCCGATCCTGACCGGTGCCGTCATGGCACCGGCCAGGATAGGAAACGGTCCCTACTTCGTGTAGCCCACGACCCGCACAGATGCCTTCGGCGTCGCGCGCGCGACGGTTGCCGCGACGCACGGCAAGCCGCCGAAGATCACCGACTTCGTGCAGGCCGCCGCTCCGAGGTCGTCGTAGAACAGGTCGGTGTCCGCCGCCGCAGCGCCGGTCGGCACAGCGGAGCCCTTGTGCAGGTCGGCGGTCGCAGCGAGCGTCACCGACTTGCCCTTGAAGGTGAACGCTCCCTTCGCACCGCCGACCTTCTTCCCGCCCGCGGTCGTGACGATCGCTCCCGTCGCCGGCTTGCCGGACTCGGTCGCGGTCGACGAGAACGAGACCCTGGTGCTGACCGACTTGACGCGCTTGCCCTTCACCTTCTTGAAGGTCGTGACCTTCTTCTTCGTGTAGGTCAGCTTGATCTGGGTCGGGATGTGCCTGATCGCCTGCGTCTCGACCGAGCCGGCGGCGTTGACGGTGCCCTTGCCCGGGTTGTACGGCGTGAACAGCGAGGTCCAGGTGAAGTCGCCTGCGGCCGCAGGCTGCGTGATCGCCGAGACGCCGAACGTCGCCGTCAGCAGCTTGGCGCCGAACTGCGCGCGACCGGGCGTGCCGACGGGCACGTCGGGCGGCGGCAGGCAGACGAGCAGCTTCGCCTGGCCGGCGCTCGCCTCGGGTCCGGCCGTCGGGACGACCATGAGCGGCACATCGAGGGTCTGGCCCGCCGCAGTCAGGTGGAGCACCCAGGTCTGCGAGGCGGCCGCCCCGGCCAGGCACAGCGAGATGCCGGCCTTCTGCGCCGCCGTCAGGGCGTTCGGGTCGACCGCGTCGAGCTCGCCGGTGAGCGGCAGGATGGCCCCGCCCAGGTCGGCGGCGGCCGCGGTCGCGGTGACGTCGCCGAGCTTCGTGCCGGGAGCCGCCGTCGTGATCGTGTAGCCGGTCGGGACGTAGATAGCGACGCGCGCGGTGGGATCGTCCGCGTTGGTCACGACCGCGCCGATGCGCACAGGCCCACCGGAGCCGGCCGCCTGCGGCGTCAGGCTGCCGACGACGAGCTTGGGCGACGTGTAGGCGGCAAACGCGGTGCTCGCGAACGCGAGCGTCGCGAGCACCGCGCATGCGAACAGCGCCGCACGGATGGACTTCCTCATCTGTTCCCCCTTCATAGATTGTTCTGGGCGATCAGCCGCGGATGGGCACGAGTGGCCCGACCGCGACCCAGTGCACACGGTTGTAGCGAACGAGCTGTGCCCTCGAGATCGGGTAGTAGTCGGTGGGGCTGGTCTTGATCGTGACGCCGGGACGCATGAACGGATTGACCTCGTCGAGGTGCTGCGAGGCCGCGAGCAGCGACGCGCGGGTCGGGTTCTTGCCTGCGTGACGAAGCGCATCGACCATGGTGAATGCGACGCCCATGCCGTAGAAGTTGTAGACGTCCTCCGGCCTCGCTCCGGGCGCGTACCGCGCGAGAATCGAGCGGTACAGCTTCACGACAGGATCCTTGGCCCAGACCTGGTCGGTCGGGTCCTTGACGAATGCGACCGACAGCGAACCGTCGGCGAGCTCTCCGACGCTCGCCCGCACGATGTCCATCACGTTCGGCGAGATGCAGATCGAGCTGACGTAGATCTGCGGGTGCCACGCGAGCTTGCGTGCTGCCAGGTACGCGAGGATCGCGTACTGGGGCGTTGCGTTCAGCACGAGGACGTTGGCGCCCGCTGCGTGCAACGTCGACATCTGCGATTCGATCGACGTGTCGGTCGGCTCGTACGCCTGGGCCGACACGATCGCCGAGGCGTGACTGCCCAGCCCTCGTTTCAGCCCCGCCGTCATGTCCTTGCCGAACTCGGAGTCCTCGAAGAGGACGCCCACCTTCGGGCCCGCGAGCTTCGCGATCGCGCGGCCGTAGATCGCGCCCTCGGCGCGGAAGCTCGGCAGATACCCCATCGTCCACGGGTCGCTCTTGTAGCCGTCGCCGATCTTCGCGACGCCGGTGCCACCGAACAGCTGCGGCACCTTGGCCGCGTTCAGGTAGTCGCGCACGGCCAGGTTGTTGTCTGTCCCAACCGAGTTGAAGATCGCGAGCACGTGGGTCTGCTCGACGAGCTGCCTCGTCAGCAGCACGGTCTTCGAGGGGTCGTAGGCGTCGTCGAGGTAGACGTACTTGATCTTGCGCCCGTTGACGCCGCCGTTCGCGTTCACGTACTTGAAGTACGCGTCGGCGCCGCGTCCGACGGACGCGAACAGCGCAGCCGGCCCCGTGATCGGCACCGTGCCGCCGAGCGTGATCGTCGTCGAGCTCACGCCGGGCGTGCCGCCGGCGAGCGCGGCAGGCACCACGACGGCTGCCGCCGCGAGGGCGGCAAGCCCCTGCCTCATCCGCTGACCGGCTTGGTCAGCACCTGCAGCGACAACGACGCCGGTCCGAGCGAGATCGACTTCTCGTCGGCGAAACCCAGGTAGGCGACGTCGCCGCTGCCCGACGACGGGCCGAACGCGATCGAGAGGCGCGTGCCCTTCGGCAGGTACTGCACGTAGTTCGCGAGCCGGATCGTCTGCAAGCCGACCTTCGGGACGATCGCGCCATGCGTGATCACGCGGTTGCCGGCCGAGACGGTCGCGACGAGGCGTGGGTACTGCACGACCTTGCGCACCTGCACCTTGAGCAGTGAGACGCCGAACGTCTCGAGCGCCTGCCCGAACCGGGGGCCCGTGCGGCGGAGCGCGGTCCCGCGGAAGCCGGCAGTCACGACCTTGGTCTTCGGCAGGCCCGCGAACGACGCGCGCTTCGATCCCTTCGCAGCAGCGATCGTGACCGCAGGCGACTTGTCGATGCCGTTCGGCGCTCCCTGCAGGTAGTGGTCGAACCACGCGAGCCCCTGCGCCATCACGTAGGCGAAGTCGGGGCCGGGGAAGGTCGACGGTGTGTGCCCGAACTGACCGACGTAGAGGTGCTTGGGCCCGCGGATCCGGTTGAAGCCGTTCAGCGCCTGCGTGACGTCGAACGCGTAGTCGACGCGTCCCTGGAACATGTACGTCGGCGTCGTGATCGAGGGCAGCCTGGCGTACGCCGAGCGCGGTGCGACGAGCGCGCGGATCGTGCCGAGGTTCGTCGAGCGAACGGCGTCGGTCTCGTTCGCCGCGATCAGCGGCGAGCGCGCCTCGATCGACTTGGCGAAGCCGAGCACGATCCCGGACTTCGCGACGTTCTGCGGCCAGAGCGCCGTGTAGAGGTCGGTCCACGTCTCGACGACCTCCGCCGCCTTGTACGGGATGCCGGCTGCGAGCCCGTTCCACGTCTGCCCGCCGCCGTAGGAGATGCCCCACGCGCCGACGTTGGTGTTGCTGACCTCCGGCAGGCCCGTCAGGAAGGCGACCAGCGCGCGCTCGTCGGAGATCTCGTTCGGGCCGGCGAGCTCGACGTCGCCCGTCGACGTTGCGTGGCCGCGCGCCGAGTAGGCGAGCGCCGCATAGCCGTGCGCGGCGAAGACCTGCGCGACCGCGGCGACGCTGTCCTTCGAGCCCCCGAGCCCGTGCAGCACGACCACAGCGGGCCAGCCCGCCGCGGGCGCGGTGCCCGCCGGCTCGTAGAGGTCGTACGCGATCTGGGTGCCGTCGGCCATCGTCCTGAAACCGGTCTGGGTCGAGAGTGCGTTGGCCGGCGCTGCCCAGAGAAGCAGCAGCGCGACGATCACGACGAGGCGTCCCAAGACGGGGCCAGCTTAGACGGTCTTTACTATCGCCCCATGGCTGATTCTCGTGCGGTCGGGGTCTTCGATTCCGGCGTCGGTGGTCTGACCGTGCTGCACGAGTGTCTCGTGACGATGCCGCACGAGGACTTCGTCTACCTCGGCGACCACGCGCGACTCCCGTACGGCCCGCGCTCGAGCGGCGAGGTGCGGCGGTTCGCGCACGAGATCGGCGCGTATCTCGAGCGCCAGGGCGTGAAGATGGTCGTCGTCGCGTGCAACACCGCGACGTCGGTTGCGCTTCCCGACCTGCAGGAGCAGCTGGCGGTGCCGGTCGTCTCGGTGATCGTGCCGGAGGCGCACGCGGCCGTGCAGGCGACGCGCAGCCGTCGCATCGGACTGCTCGCGACAGAGCTGACGGTGGCCAGCGGCCGGTACGAGACGCTCGTGCACACGCTCGACGCGGGCGTGGCGTTCACCGCTCTCGCCTGTCCGAAGCTCGTCCCGCTGATCGAGGCCGGCGACACGTACAGCGACGAGGTCGTCGCGGCGGTGCGCGAGTACGCGGCACCGCTGAAGGAGGCGGGCTGCGACACCGTGATCCTCGGCTGCACGCACTACCCGCTGCTGCGGCCGATCTTCCAGCGCGCGTTCGGCCGCGACGTGACGCTCGTCTTCTCGGCCGACGAGACCGCGCGCGAAGTTGCCGAGACGCTCGCGCGTAAGGGGTTCGACAACGATTCCGACCGCGAGGGGAGCTACCGCTTCCTGACGACGGGCGATCCCGCGCTCTTCCGTGAGCTGGGTGAGCGGTTCCTGCAGCTGCCGATCTCCGAGGTCGAGCAGGTTGCGGTTGCCGAGCTCGAGGTCGTGGCGTGACGCGCACCGACGGCCGGCGTGCCGACCAGCTGCGTCCGGTCGTCGCGGATCCGTCGTTCCTCGAGCAGCCGCACGGGGTCGTGCTCTGGTCGCAGGGCAGGACGCGGGTCCTCTGCACCGCCTCGGTGCAGGACGGGGTGCCGCGCTGGCTGTCTCGCTCCGGACGGGGATGGATGACGGCGGAGTACTCGTTGCTGCCCGCCTCGACCGGCGAGCGCACCGACCGCGAGGCGGCGCGCGGCAAGCAGGGTGGCCGCACGGTCGAGATCCAGCGGCTGATCGGACGTGCGCTGCGAGGCGTCGTCGACTTCCAGGCGCTCGGCGAGCGGACGGTCTATCTCGACTGCGACGTGCTGCAGGCCGACGGTGGCACGCGCTGCGCGGCGATCACGGGCGCGTACGTCGCGGCGATGCGCGCGCTCGACCGGTTCGGGCTCTCGAAGGCGCTGTCGGGATCGGTTGCGGCGGTGTCTGTCGGCGTCGTCGACGGCGTGTCGCTCCTCGATCTCGACTACTCGGAGGACTCGAACGCCGACGTCGACGTGAACGTCGTCATGACCGGCGACGGGCGCTTCGTCGAGGTGCAGTCGACGGCCGAGAAGGTGCCGTTCGAACGGGAGCGGCTCGACGAGCTGCTCGACCTGGCGGCCGCCGGCATCGAGGACCTGCAGCGCTTCCAGGAGGAGGCGATTGCAGCTCCTCGTGAGTGAGATCCCCCAGCTCGCGGGCTGGGACGCGACGGTCCGGCTCGGCCTGGCGGCGGGCCTGGGCGGCGACGGTGGGATTCGAGCGTGAGCTCCGCGACCGCGAAGCGGGAATCCGCACGCACCTGCTCGTCTCGCTCGGCTCCGCCTTGTTCACGATCGTCTCCGCGTACGGCTTCCACGAGTTCCTCGCCGGAGGCGGCAACATCTCGCGGATCGATCCGACCCGCATCGCGGCGCAGATCGTCACCGGGATCGGCTTCCTCGGCGCGGGGGCGATCATCCGCGAAGGGCTCTCGATCCGCGGCCTGACCACCGCGGCGACGCTCTGGGTGGTGGCGGCGATCGGGATGGCCTGCGGCGCGGGCTACTACTGGCCTGCTGTCGCGGTCACGGCGCTGACGATCTTCGCGCTCTGGCCGCTGCGGGCGATCGCCTACCGGACGATCGAGCGGATCAAGCCGGAGGAGAATCGCCTCGTCGTCGAGCTCAAGGAGGGGCAGCCGGTCGGCCCGTTCCTCGCCGAGCTGCCCGAGGTGCGGCACTTCGAGCTGAACGACGAGCTCGACCGGCGGGTGGTGACGCTCGAGCTGGAGCACGTCGACGAGCAGCTGGTCGCCCGCCTCTCGGATCTCGACTACGTGATCGGGGTGCGTTGGCACCGCTGAGGGTGACGCTCTGCTCGGCCAACGAAGGGAAGCTCGTCGAGGTGCAGGAGGCGCTGCCCGGAGTGGGAGGTGGAGCTGCTCGGCGCGACGGACTTTCCGCCGGAGGATGCGGAGACGTACGTCGAGAACGCGCGGATCAAGGCGCGGTACGGCCGCTCGGTCGGGCCGGCGGATCGCTGGATGCTGGCAGACGACTCGGGGCTCGAGCTGGCGGCGCTCGACGGCCGTCCCGGCGTGCACACGGCGCGCTGGGCCGAGGGTCGTCACGTCGAGCGCGCGCTCGCTGCGCTGGCGGGCGCCTCCGATCGCGGCGGCCGTTACGTCGCGCGAGCTCGTCCTGCTCGCGCCGGACGGCCGCGAGCTGCGCGGCACGGGCGCACTCGAGGGCACGGTCGCCGAGGCCGCGGCCGGGCGGGGCGGGTTCGGCTTCGACCCGGTCTTCGTCCCGGCCGGCGAGACGCGCACCGTCGCCGAGCTCGGCGACGCGTGGAAGGCGCTCCACTCCCACCGCGCCCTCGCCGCACAGGACCTGCGCGCAGCGGTCGCCGGCGCCGCTGTCGCCGAATGACCGGTGTCTGACACCGAACGTCGGGCCGCCGAGGCACGGAACGAAGCCGTTCTCGCGGCACCTGTGGAACGTTCGTCACACGTTTCGACCGGTGTCTGACACCGGACGTGGCCCTTCGCGGCCTGTCGTCTGCGCCGCGGGGGCGGGCGTGTCCGCCGGGAGCGCGCGGCGGGCCTGCCACCAGTTCACCTCCGCGCCGAGCACGATCACGTTCGCCATCACGT
This sequence comes from uncultured Actinomycetes bacterium, assembly GCA_963819535.1. Lineage (GTDB taxonomy): Bacteria > Actinomycetota > Thermoleophilia > Gaiellales > Gaiellaceae > PALSA-600. Next base: position 41,264 of record CAWFWL010000003.1, read on the forward strand.
AGAGCCAGACCAGCAGCACGGCCGGGCCGGAGAGGGTCTGCAGCACCGGGTTGTGCTTCGAGATGCCGACGTACACCGGCAGGAGCTGGAACGTCGCCTCCAGGATCACCGCCGCCGTCACCGCACCGGGCAGCACCTCCCACAGCGTCAGGTCGACGTTCGTCAGCACGTAGTACGACGACGCGAGGAAGACGAACAGCCCGAGCCCGGAGACGAGGATCGTGATCAGCTTCGCGGTGACCGCGTCGCCCGAGAAGCCTAGGTACCGCTTCAGCACCTCCTGCCCGATCGAGCCGATCACGAGCGAGGCGAACAGCGCGACCAGCGAGCCGACCATCATCATCGTCGCGAGCGCCTTGCCGTGCAGGAAGCCGCGGTTGGGACGGCCGTAGACGATGTTGAACGCGCTCTCGAGCACGCTGAAGAACGACAGCGACGACCAGAGCAGGAACGCACCGCCGACGATCCCGAGCGTGGCGGCGTTCGCCTGGATGCCGCGCACCGCTCGCAGGATCGAGTCGACCGACGTGCTCGGGAACGTCTTCGAGAGCTCGCGCACGAAGAACGAGCCCTCGTCCGCCTGGTGCACGAGCCCGAGCAGCGCGAGCGCGAGGAAGAGCAGCGGCACGAACGAGAGAAGCGCGAAGTAGGCGATCATCGCGGCCAGGTGCGTACCGCGGTCGGCGAAGAACTTGCTGACGACCTGCCTCACTCGCGGCAGTATGCTCGGCTCGATGGACGCGGCCCAGGCGATCGCCGATCTGACCGAGATCTCACCTCAGATCCGGGAGGTGGCGATCGTCGGCGCCACCGGCTCGCTCGTCGGCTCGAACGCCCCCGAAACGACGGCCGAGCGCCTCGCCGCCGCAGGCGCCAAGCTGATCGAGGAGGCCGAGCGGCTGCGCCCCGACGTCGCCCAGCTCGAGGCCGCGACCGTCGAGGGCAGCGTGTTCGTCGTGCGCGACGGCGGCCGCCTGATCGCGGCGACGACCACACCCGAGCCGACGGTCGGGCTCGTCTTCTATGACCTGAAGACGTGCCTGCGCTCGGTCGAGGAGCCGCCGGCGCGCAAGCGCCGAGCGCCCGCGAAGAAGCCCACCGAGAGTGTGGACGATGCCGCCCCGTAAGGTCGTGACCGGTTTCCTGCTCGCGGCGGGCTCGCTCGCCGGGTCGGTGCTCGTGCGTCGCCGCGCGGCTCGCAAGCGCGAGCGGGTCGATCGTCTACTCCGAGGACGGCTCGATGCACTCGTTCGGCGACGACTCGCCGGAAGGAGAGCGGCTGCTCCCGATCGCGCGCGAGCTCTTCGTCGCATGAGCGACCGCGAGCTCGGCCGGGCGTTGCGGGAGGCGGCGTACCTCGAGGGTGACTTCGTCCTGCGCTCCGGCCGTCGCTCCCGCTACTACCTCGACAAGTACCGCTTCGAGACGCGGCCCGACCTGCTCGGTCCGCTCGGCGCGGCGATCGCCGCAGCCGTCACCGAGCACGATCCGGAGGCGGTTCGGCTGGCCGGGCCCGAGCTCGGCGCGGTTGCGCTCGCGGCCGCCGCGTCGCTCGCCGGTGGGCTTCCGTTCCTGATCGTCCGCGGCGAGGCCAAGGAGTACGGGACGGCCAACCGCCTCGAGGGCGTCTACGAGTCCGGCGAGCGCGTTTGCCTCGTCGAGGACGTGATCACCTCCGGCGGCGCCGCCCTCGAGGCGGTCGAGGCGCTGCGCGCGGAGGGGCTGCAGGTGTCGACCGCGATCTGCGTCGTCGACCGCGAGGAAGGCGGGGTCGACGCCCTCGCCCGGCTCGGCGTCCGCCTGCGGCCGCTGTTCCGCGCCTCGGAGCTTCTGGAAGCGGTCAAAGTGCCCGCAAATCCGCTTGGTTGAGCGGATTCGTCCGATTCCATTGTTAGGGTTCCGGCCAAGGTCTGATTTCCCGGGTCCCTAAACAGGAGGAGTTCGTTGACGAAGCAGGAGTTCATCCAGCAGGTCAGCCACAAGAGCGGGCTGTCCGCTCGCGAAGCGGGCAAGGCCGTGGATGCCTTCATGGAGACGGTGACGGAGACCTTGAAGAGCGGGGACTCCGTCAACTTCACCGGTTTCGGCAAGTTCGCGGCGTCGCCGCGCGCCGCGCGGCAGGGTGTCAACCCGCGCACGGGCGAGCGCGTCCAGATCGCCGCGACGATCGTGCCGAAGTTCTCGGCCGGTAGCCAGCTCAAGGCTGCGCTCAAGCCCTGACGCCGGTCCGATCCGCACCACCCCGGAGGGCGGCGCGAGCCGCCCTCCGCCGTTCTCGTTACCGTTCGGTCGATGGCCGTTGCCACGCTGACGTTCGCCGATCGCCTGGCCGCCGAGGTCGAGCGCAAACGGTCGCAGCTCGTCGTCGGTCTCGACCCGAATCCCGATCTGCTGCCGGTCGAGCTGCGAGGGGACGTCGCCCGCTTCTGCTGCGGCATCGTCGATGCGGTGGCGCCCTACGCCGTCTGCGTCAAGCCGCAGCTGGCCTTCTTCGAGGCGCTCGGCCCGCACGGGATGGCCGAGTTCGACCAGGTGTGCGCCTACGCGCGACAGGCCGGCCTGCTCGTGATCGCCGACGGCAAGCGCGGTGACATCGGCTCGACGGCGCGGGCGTACGCCGACGCCTATCTCGAGGGCGATCCGCCGCGGGCTGACGCGCTCACGGTCAACCCATGGCTCGGGCGCGACTCGGTCGAGCCGTTCCTCGGCGCGGTCCGGCGCGGGGGCGCCGGCATCTTCGTGCTCGTCCGCACCTCGAACACCGGTGGCGACGTGCAGGACGCGGTGCTGAAAGACGGGCGCCCGGTATGGCACCACGTCGCGGGCCTCGTCGACGAGTGGGGCGCAGAGTCGACCAGCGAGGTCGGCCTTTCGTCGGTCGGCGCGGTCGTCGGCGCGACCCACCCGCGCGCCGTCGCCGACGCGCGGCGTCTGATGCCGCGCACGATCATGCTGCTTCCCGGCGTCGGCGCGCAGGGCGCCTCGGTCGCGGATCTCACGCGCGCGTTCCAGAGCGGCCCGGCCAGCGCGCTCGTGTCCGCGTCGCGTTCGGTGATCTACGCATACCGGGAATCGGGCGCGGACTTTCGCGAGGCGGCAGGCGCGGAGGCGTCGCGCCTTCGGCGCGAGGTCTGGGCCGCTTCCGGCTGGTAGTGCGCAGAGACGACTGGCGGCGGTACGTCGGCCCGGCAGCGTTCCTGCTCGCCGTCACGATCGCGGTCGTCCTGATCCGCTCGGGCATGAACGCCGGCTCCTCGAGCACCGGGCAGACCGGAAGCACGCCCCCCGCACGCACCAACGCGCGACGACGACGACCCGGCCTCGGAAGCCGGCCGCGCCTCGGCGCTTCTACACGGTGCAGGCCGGCGACACCTTCAGCGTCATCTCGCGCAAGACTGGCGTCGCCGTCGCGACGATCGCCCGGCTGAACCCGAAAGCGTCTTCGACGTCCCTCTTCATCGGCGAGAAGGTTCGCATCAAGTGAGGCGGCTGCTCGTCCTGGTTGTGCTCGCCGCTGCGATGCCCGCGCCGGCCGCCGCGGCGGCGATCCCGCCCGTGCAGGCTCGTGCGTGGATCATCGAGGATGCGCGCACCGGTGAGGTGCTGGGCTCGTCGCAGGCGCACGAACGGTTGCCGATCGCGTCGATCACGAAGCTGATGACGGTGCTCGTGACGCTCGAGCACCGCAAACTCGCCGACGTGGTCGACGTCGACCCGCGGGCCGCGGCGGTGGGGGAGTCGAGCGCCGACCTCGGCCCCGGTGACGAGCTGAGCGTCGCCGATCTCGTCAGGGCCGCCCTGATCCAGTCGGCGAACGATGCCGCCGACGCGCTCGCGCTGTCCGTCGCGCCAAGCTTTCCCGCGTTTGCGACGCTGATGAACGAGAAGGCCCGGGAGCTCGGCCTCGACGACACGCATTTCGTCCGGCCCGACGGGCTCGACGCTCCCGGTCACGTCTCGAGCGCCGCCGACGTGACGAAGCTGGCCCGCATCGTGATGCGAAACCCGTTCGTACGCCGCACCGTCGCCGAGGAGACCGCGACCATCGCCGGCGGCCGGACGCTGCACACCTGGGACGATCTGTTGACGCAGTTCCCGGAGACGTTCGGCGTCAAGACGGGGCACACCGGGCTCGCCGGCTGGTGCCAGGTCGCCGCCGCGCGCGTCAACGGGATCGCCGTGTACGCCACGCTGCTCGGCAGCCCCGGCCGGTCCCAGCGGAACGACGACCTCGAGTCGCTGCTCGTCTGGGGGCTGTCGCGGTTCCGCCGTGTCGCAGCCGTGCAGGCCGGACGGATCTACGCCTCCGTGGACGTCGGGTACGGCAAACGGGCGCTCGGGCTCGTCGCGGCGAGGCCGCTGCTGACCGTCGCGCGGATCGACCGGCCGCTGACGGAGACGGTCGTCGCGGCCGCCGGCGCCTCCCTGCCCGTGCGGCAGGGCGCCGTTCTCGGCCACGTCGTGATCAGGTCGGGATCCCGCATTGTGGGGACGCGCGACCTGGTGGCTTCCCGCACGATTAACAAGCCGGGCCTGCGGAGACGTCTAGGCTGGTACGCCGGTAGGACGTTGCACCACCTGGCCCACCTCTTGTGACCGAGCAACCGTCATGATCGTCACAGTCACTCTCAACGCGGCCATCGACCGCACGCTGACCGTCCCCAACTTCCAGCGGGGCCAGCGCCATCGCGCGAGCGCCGGGGTCACGATGGCGGGCGGCAAGGGCATCAACGTCGCGCGGACACTGAAGGCGCTCGGCGTGCCCGTCGTCGCGACCGGCCTCGTCGGAGGCTCGACCGGGACGCGGATCGTCGAGGAGCTCACGGCCGAGGCGATCCTCAACGACTTCGTGCGCATCGACGGCGAGTCGCGCACGTCGACCGCCGTCGTCGACCCAGCCGGCGGGACGTACACCGAGATCAACGAGTGGGGGCCGGCCGTGTCGCGCCGAGGAGCTCGAGACGCTGCTCGAGAAGCTGCGCTACCTGACGCAGGGCGCAGAGCTCGTCGTCTTCGCGGGCTCGCTGCCGCGTGACGTCGCCGACGACTTCTACGCCGAGGCGAGCTCGCGAGCTCGAGCGCCGTCACGTCCCGGTCGTGCTCGACACCGAGGGCGAGCCGCTGCGGCTCGGCGTCGAGGCGGAGCCGTTCCTCGTCAGCCCGAACCAGGCCGAGGCCGAGGCGCTCGTCGGGCAGGAGTTCCACGACGACGAGGACTTCCTGCTCGCGGTCGACCGCATCGCCGAGATGGGCGCGCGCAACGTGCTGATCACGACCGAGAGCGGCTGCATCGCGCTGCTGCGCGAGGAGCGCGACGCGCTGCGGTACCGCGCTGTCGCGCCGCGGCTCGAGCCGGTCTCGACGGTCGGTGCGGGCGACGTCCTGCTCGCCGGCGTTCCTCGCCGCGCGCCACGGCGGCCGCGCGAACGCGGAGGCGCTCCGCGCCGCGGTCGCGACGGGAGCGGCCTCGACGCTCGAGGTCGGTGCCGGGAAGTTCGATCCGCGCCAGGCGGGTCGACTGCAGGCCGGCGTCGACGTCTCCGAGCTCGCGCCCGTCGAGGCGTGAGTCCGTCGGCCGCCGGTATTGTTCCCGGATGGACGTCGGGAAGCTCGAGTTCGACGCCTTCGGAAGCACGCTTCCCGAGAAGTTCGCCAGGGAAGGACTGACGTTCGACGACGTCCTGCTCGTGCCGGCGGAGTCGTCGGTATTGCCGAACGACGTCTCCACCGCGTCGCGCCTGACCCGCACGATCGTGCTCGAGTCACCGGTCGTCTCGGCCGCGATGGACACGGTCACGGAGGCGCGGCATGGCGATCGCGCTCGCCCGCGAGGGCGGGATCGGCATCGTCCATCGCAACCTGCCGATCGAGGCGCAGGTGGACGAGGTCGACCAGGTCAAGCGCTCGGAGTCGGGGATGATCGTCGAGCCGCTGACGCTGCCGCCGCGACGCACTCGTTTCCGACGCGCTCGAGCTGATGGAGCGCTACCACATCTCCGGTGTGCCGATCACCGACGACGGTGGACGGCTCGTCGGCATCCTCACGAACCGCGACCTTCGCTTCGAGCGCAACGTCTCGCAGCCCGTCTCCGACCTGATGACCGCCCGTGATCTCGTCACGGCGCCGATCGGTACGACCCACCGCGAGGCCGAGCAGCTGCTGCACCGTCACCGCATCGAGAAGCTGCCGATCGTCGACGCCGACGGGCGTCCTGCGCGGCCTGATCACGGTCAAGGACATCCGAAGCGCGTCGAGTTCCCGAACGCGACCAAGGACGCCGCACGGACGGCTGCGTGTCGGCGCGGCCGTCGGGGTCGGCCCGGACGCGCTCGAGCGTGCGCAGGCGCTGCTCGCCGCGGGGGCCGACGTGCTGGTCGTCGACACCGCCCACGGACACTCGCGCGGCGTCCTCGACATGGTCGCGCGCATCGCCGGTCTGTCGGGCGAGTTCGAGGTGATCGCCGGCAACATCTCCACCGGCGAGGCGGCCGAGGCGCTGATCGACGCGGGCGCCGATGCGGTCAAGTCCGGCCAGGGGCCGGGCGCGATCTGCACGACGCGCGTCGTCGCCGGGGTCGGCGTGCCGCAGATCACGGCGATCTACGAGTCGCCGAGGCGCCTCGGCGCACGGCGTCCCCGTGATCGCCGACGGCGGCATGACGTCGTCCGGCGACGTCGCGAAGGCGATCGCCGCCGGAGCCGACACCGTCATGCTCGGCTCGATGCTCGCCGGCACCGACGAGGCGCCCGGCGAGGTGATCGTCGTGCAGGGCGAGCGGTTCAAGGAGTACCGCGGCATGGGCTCGCTCGGCGCGATGAAGGCCCGCAGCTACTCGAAGGACCGTTACTTCCAGGGCGACGTCGAGGACGTCGAGAAGCTCGTCCCCGAGGGCATCGAGGGCCGCGTGCCCTACAAGGGCCCGCTCGAGCGCCGTCCTGCACCAGATCGTCGGCGGTCTCCGGCAGGCGATGGGGTACTGCGGCGCCCCGACGATCGAGGCGATGAAGTCGGCGCGGTTCGTCCGCATCACCGGCGCCGGGCTGCGCGAGTCGCACCCGCACGACATGACGATCACGAAGGACGCGCCCAATTACCGACGCGGCTGAGCTCGTCGAGGTCGCTCCGGAGGCGGAGCTGGTCGGCGTAGGCTCGACGGAGCCGAGTCAAGGGCAGGCGGCGGCTTCGCCGGCGCCGGAGCGAGACAGAACGGCCCGTGTTGGTGATCGACCTCGGCGGGCAGTACTCGCAGCTGATCGCGCGGCGGGTGCGCGAGGCTCGCGTCTACTCCGAGCTCGTCTCGCACCGTTTGACGTGTCGAGGAGCTGCAGCGGCGCAACCCGCGCGCGCTGATTCTGTCCGGCGGGCCGGCATCCGTCTACGCCGACGGCGCGCCGCGCCTCGATCCGGCGCTGTTCGAGCTCGGCATCCCGACGCTCGGCATCTGCTACGGGGCGCAGCTGCTGGCGCTCGAGCTCGGCGGCCGGGTCGACCGCACCGACGTTTCCGAGTTCGGCCGCACCGAGTTGCACGCGTCGGGCGGGCAGCTCTTTGCGGCGCTGCCCGAGGAGCAGTCCGTGTGGATGTCGCATCGCGACACGGTCATCGCGCCGCCTGCCGGCGCGCGTGTCGTCGCGACGTCGGATCACACGCCGGTCGCCGCGTTCGAGGATGCCGAGCGGAGGCCTCTACGGCGTGCAGTTCCATCCCGAGGTCGTGCACACGCCGCACGGCCAGGACGGTGCTCGAAGAACTTCCTCTACGAGGCGGCCGGCGCGGCGCCGACGTGGACGCCGGCGGCGGTGATCGAGGAGCAGGTCGAGCGGATCCGCGCGGAGGTCGGCAGCGAGCGCGTGCTTGTGCGCGCTCTCCGGCGGCGTCGACTCGGCCGTCGCGGCGCTGCTCGTGCACAGGGCGGTCGGCGACCAGCTGACGTGCGTGTTCGTCGACCACGGCCTGCTCCGCAAGCGGCGAGGCGGAGCAGGTCGTCGAGACGTTCGACGGTGCGTTCCACGTGCCGCTCGTGCACGTTCAGGCGCAGGAGCGGTTCATCGACAAGCTCGCGGGCATCACCGACCCGGAGCGGAAGCGCATGATCATCGGCGAGGAGTTCATCCGCGTCTTCGAGGAGGAGGCGCGGCAGACTCGGCGACGTGCGCTGGCTCGTGCAGGGGACGCTCTACTCGGACGTGATCGAGTCGGGCGGCACCGACGGCGTCGCCGAGACGATCAAGTCGCACCACAACGTCGGCGGCCTGCCGGCCGACATGGAGATGAAGCTCGTCGAGCCGCTGCGGCTGCTGTTCAAGGACGAGGTGCGTCGCGTCGGCGAGGAGCTCGGGATGCCGGAGCGGATGGTGTGGCGCCAGCCGTTCCCCGGCCCGGGGCTCGCGATCCGCATCATCGGCGACGTCACCGAGGAGCGGCTCGAGACGCTGCGCGAGGCCGACGCGATCCTGCAGGACGAGGTGCGGCGCGCCGGTCTCTACCGCGAGCTGTGGCAGTCGTTCTGCGTGCTGCCTGCGATCCGCTCGGTCGGCGTGCAGGGCGACTCGCGCACGTACGGCTACCCGATCGCGATCCGCGCGGTCACCTCCGAGGACGCGATGACGGCCGACTGGGCGCGGCTGCCGTACGACCTGATCGAGCTCGTCTCGTCGCGGATCATCAACGAGATCCCCGCCGTCAACCGCGTCGTGCTCGACGTCACGTCGAAGCCGCCGGCGACGATCGAGTGGGAGTGAGCCCCGCCGTACCGGATCGAGACCGCCGCGTCTCGTCATCCGCTGCTGGGACCCGGACGACGCGCCGCTGCTGAAGGACGCGGTCGACTCGAGCCTCGAGCATCTGCGGCCGTGGATGCCGTGGAGCGCGGTTCGAGCCGCAGACGCTCGACGAGAAGCTGCAGCTCGCACGCGAGTTCCGCGGCCAGTTCGACCTCGGCGAGAATACGTGTACGGGATCTTCGATCCGCGACGAGTCGCGGGCGCTCGGCGGCAGCGGCCTGCACCCGCGCGGCGGCGACGGCTCGCTCGAGATCGGGTACTGGATCGCGCCGACTCGATCGGGCAGGGGCTCGCGACGGAGGTGGCCGCGGTGCTGACGCGGGCCGGTTTCGAGCACTTCGGGCTCGACCGCGTCGAGATCTGACGGTCGACCCGGAGAACGAGCGCAGCCGCGCGGATCCCCGCGCAAGCTCGGCTTCACGGAGGAGGGTCTCCTGCGCCGGCGGCTGCCCCCGAAGACCGACGGCGGCCCGCGCCGCGACCAGCTCGTGTTCTCGCTCCTCGCGGAGGAGTCGCCGGCTCGGCCTGCCCGGCCTACGACTACGTCGCGTACGACGCCCTCGGCCGCGCGCTCTGACCCAAACCGCCACGTCCGGTGTCAGACACGGGCAGAAAACGGTGACGGATGATCCACAGCCGACTCGTCCAGGGCGCATGGTTGAGCGCCTCGCGGGACGGACGCGTCCGGTGTCAGACACCGGGTCATGTCCGCCGCGGCCGTGTCAGGTGCGCGGGCCGCCGGCGACGTAGATGACCTGGCCGCGAGACGTACGCGGCGTCGTCCGAGCAGAGGTAGGCGATCGTGCCGGCGACGTCCTCCGGCTGGCCGACGCGGCGGAGGGGCGTCTGCGCGGCGACCGCTTCCATGAACTGGTCGAACGGGACGCCCATGCGCTCGGCCGTCTGCTCGCGTCATGGCGGTCGCGATGAAGCCCGGCGCGACGCAGTTGACGTTCACGTTGAACGGCCCGAGCTCGATCGCGAGCGTCTTCGTCATTCCCTGCAGGCCCGCCTTCGCGGTCGAGTAGTTCGTCTGCCCGCGGTTGCCGAGCGCCGAGGTCGACGAGATCAGCACGATCTTCCCGCTCTTCTGCTCGACCATGTGCTTCTGCGCTGCCCGCACCGCGTAGAACGAGCCCTTCAGGTGCGTGTCGATGACCGCATCCCAGTCTCGTCGGTCATCTTGAAGAGCATGTTGTCGCGGATGATCCCGGCGCACGTGACGAGGATGTCGAGCGAGCCGCCGGCCGCGATCGCGGCCTCGACCGCGGCCTCGACGTCCGCGCGCACCGTCACGTCGCAGCGGACGGCGTGACCGCCGATCGCCGCCGCCGTCTCCTGCGCCGCCGCCTCGTCGAAGTCGGCGACGACGACCGTCGCTCCCTCGGATGCGAGCCGCGCCGCGGTCGCCGCGCCGATGCCTTGCGCGCCGCCGGTCACGAGCGCCGTCTTGCCTTCGAACCTCATGCGGGCGACGCTATACGGCCGGTGGCAGCTCGACCGGCCCGTACAGCGCACGCACCGTGTCGACGAACGCGGCCAGCTCGTCGGCGATCGCCGCGTCCTCGATCTCGAGCACGTTCTCGGCGTTCCGCTCGCCGCTCCGCGAGAGGTTGAACGAGCCGACGAACACCGTGTCGTCGCAGACGGCGATCTTCGCGTGCATGAAGTCGTGCACCGTGCCGTCGCCGTACGGCGTCGAGTTCTTGCCGGTGAACGGCCCGGCCATCACGTGTTCGAGCAGCGGGAGCTTCCACGAGATGTTCTGGTTCGCCCGCCACTGGTGGACGACCTCGCGGATCTGCGTCGCGTCGACGCAGCCGGCGAGGTCGACCGACTTGTCGCGATCACCTGCGCGAGCGTGCCGAGCACGGGTCCGGTGGTGATCACCGGCGAGCAGATGCGCACGCGCCTCTGCGCGCGCCGGATCAGCTTCGCGATCCGGATCGAGAGGTCCTCGCCGTGCCCCGGGGTGAACCACGCGCGCACGCCGTCGTCCCAGCGCGGGTCGACGAAGCCGCTCCGCGCGACGTCGCCGGTCGTCCACAGCTGGTCGAAGTCGATCTGGAACGCCTTCGCGATCGCGGGCGAGTGGACGATCGCGACCACGTTCTCCTGGCGCGACCACGAGTCGTCGGTCCAGTTCAGCGAGCCGGTCCAGACCGATTCGCGGTCGCGGATCACGTACTTGTGGTGCATCAGGTCGGGGATGCCGGCGATCGCCTTGCCCGCCACCGGCAGCGTCGCGATCAGGACGGCGTCCGGCTCGGGAGGCGGCGGGACGGGGATCGGGTTCGCGTGGTCGACGTTGTAGGCGAATCGGATGACGACGCCCCGCTCGGCGGCCCGCCGGATCGCGTCGCCGACGATCTCCTTCGTCGCCTCGCCGAGGTTGAAGTCGTACTGCGCCAGGTCGAGGGAGGTGGTCGCTCCGTCGAGGAATTCGGCGACGGCGCGGGCGATCTCCACCGGCTGCTGGCCCCCGTCCGTCAGAGTGCGGATCTCGATGCGCTGGGCCATCGGGCGGCTAGGAGTTCTACCGGATCCGGCGCGATTCCCCTGCTACCATTGCGACCCGGCGGACGCCTGTTCGCCTCTTTCTGCGTATGAAGACCTACAACGCCAAACCGGGCGAGATCGAGCGCGACTGGCTCATCGTCGACGCCGAGGGGAAGACCCTGGGCCGTCTGGCGACCCAGATCGCCGAACGCCTGCGCGGCAAGGGAAAGCCGGTCTACACCCCGCACGTCGACACGGGCGACTTCGTAATCGTCGTCAACGCGGAGAAGATCACCGTGACCGGCAACAAGCTGGACGAGAAGATGTACTACCGGCACTCCGGCTACCCGGGCGGTCTGCGCGAGCGCACGCTCCGCCAGCAGCTCGAGCGGCAGCCGACCGAGGTGCTCCGCAAGGCCGTCAAGGGGATGCTGCCGCGCAACAAGCTCGGCCGCGCCCAGCTGACGAAGCTCAAGATCTACGTCGGGCCGGACCATCCGCACTCGGCGCAGGCTCCGACGACACTCGAGGTGTAAGCAGACAGATGTCGACTCCCGCTCAGTATCTCGGCACCGGCAAGCGCAAGACGTCCGTCGCCCGCGTGATCCTTCGGCCCGGTGACGGCGCCACCTGGATCAACGGCAAGACGATCGAGGAGTACTTCCCGCGCATGGTGCACAGGATGCTGGCGACCGCGCCGCTCAAGGTCGCGGACCTCGAGGGCCAGTACGACCTCAGAGTCCGGTTGCACGGCGGCGGCCCCTCGGGCCAGGCCGGCGCGATGCGGCACGGCATCGCCCGCGCGCTCGTCGAGGTCAACCCTGAGCTTCGCCCGTCGCTTCGGCGGGCCGGCTTCCTGACGCGCGACGCGCGCGTCGTGGAGCGCAAGAAGGCCGGACTGCACAAGGCGCGCAAGGCGCCGCAGTTCAGCAAGCGGTAACCGGGCTCCGTGGCTCGCAGGTACTTCGGCACCGACGGGGTGCGCGGCGTCGTGGGCGAGTTCCTGACGCCGGAGCTCGTCGAGCGCCTCGGCCGTGCGGCATCGCTCTGGACCGGGGCAGCGAAGGTGTTCGTCGGTCGCGACACGCGCGCAAGCGGCATCGAGCTCGAAGAGGCGTTCGCACGGGGGGTCGTCTCGGCCGGCGGCGACTGCATCCTCGGCGGTGTGCTGCCGACGCCTGCCGTCGCGCTGCTCGCGCTCGACCTCGGTGTCGTGATCTCCGCCTCACACAATCCGCCCGAGTACAACGGCGTCAAGTTCTTCGACGCGCAGGGCCACAAGCTCACCGACGCAGGCGAGGAGCAGATCGAGGAGCTGCTCGCGGCCGCGCCGGGTATCGACCAGGGGAAGATCGAGCACGTCACCGTCGCCACCGACTCGTACCAGCACCACATCATCGATCGGTTCGGCTCCGACCTGAGCGGGCTGCGGATCGCCGTCGACTGCGCGAACGGCGCGTACGCCGGGCTCGCGCCGCACGCGTTCGAGCTCTGCGGTGCAGAGGTGCACGCGATCGGCGACGCGCCCGACGGCCAGAACATCAACGTCGGCTGCGGCGCGACCGACCTCGCGCTGCTCCAGCAGACGGTCAAGGACGGCGGCTTCGACCTCGGGATCGCCTTCGACGGAGACGGCGACCGGATGCTCGCGGTCGACGAGAACGGCGACGCGGTGGACGGTGACCAGATCATCGCCGTGCTCGCGCTCGACCTCGAGGTCGACACAGTCGCGGTGACGGTGATGACCAACCTCGGGTTCCACGCGCTGATGGGCGAGCGCGGCATCAGGGTGCTCACGACCGACGTCGGCGACCGCTACGTGCTCGAGGCGCTGCAGGAGTCGGGCGCGATCCTGGGCGGCGAGCAGTCGGGTCACATCCTCTACCTGCACGACCACGTCACCGGCGACGGGCTCGCCGCCGGCCTGCTGCTCTGCGCCGCGCTCCGCGGCCGGCGGCTGAGCGAGGTCGCCGCCGTGATGCCGCGCTTCCCGCAGGTGAAGGAGAACGTACGCGTCGCCGAGCGCGGGCTGACGTCGGCGGTGACGGCCGAGGTCGAGCGGGTGAACGGCGAGTGGGACGGAAAAGGCCGCATTTTGGTGCGACCTTCGGGCACCGAGCCGCTGATCCGCGTGCTCGCCGAGGCTGAGGATCACGAGGTCGCCGCGGAGGCCTGTGCTAGCATCGCAGCGCTCGTTCGACGAGAGCTCGGCTGACCGATCCCGACGCTGGGACCACGGTCTGGAGCCGGGCTTTTGCGTTTCCTGGGCCCTTTCGAGGGGCAGGTTGCGGCCAGCCGGCCGGATTGAGGAGGAGGCTCCGTATGTGCGGGATCATCGGGTACGTCGGCAACCGGGCGTCGAAGCCGCTGCTCATCCAGGGGCTCGAACGGCTCGAGTACCGAGGCTATGACTCCGCCGGGATCGTCCTGCTCGAGGAGCACGGGCTCGAGTACACGCGCGCCGTCGGCAACCTCCAGATCCTGAAGGAGAAGACGGGCTCGGACGGCTCGCAGTCGACGACCGGGCTCGGCCACACACGCTGGGCGACGCACGGCGGCGTCACCGAGCAGAACGCGCACCCACTCGAGGCGTGCGCCGACGCGAAACTCTCGATCGTCCTGAACGGCATCGTCGAGAACTACCGCGAGCTGCGCGACGAGCTTCTCGCCGCCGGCCACACCTTCCGGTCGGAGACCGACGCCGAGGTGGTCGCGCACCTGCTCGAGGAGGCGTACGACGGCGACCTCGTCGAAGCGGTGCGGAGCGCGTACGGGCGACTCGAGGGCCATTTCACCTTCGTCGTCATCCACCACGACCATCCGAACCATCTCGTCGGCGTTCGCCACCAGACGCCGATGGTGGTCGGGCTCGGCGACGGCGAGAACTTCCTCGCGTCGAACCTCGCAGCCTTCCTGGCCGAGACTCGTCGCGTCCAGTTTCCGGACGACGGCGAGATCGTCTCGATCACGCCGGGCGCGGTCGCGATCAGCGACGCCACGACCGGCGCACCCGTCGAGCACGACGTGATCGAGGTCGACTGGGACGACGCCGCGGCGGAGCGGTCGGGCTACGAGACGTTCATGCTCAAGGAGATCTACGAGCAGCCCGAAGGCGTCGCCGAGACGATCGGCGACCGCGTCCGGCACGGCCACCTCGTGCTCGAGGGGCTCGGCATGTCGGAGGAGGAGCTGCGCGACCTGCGCCGGATCGTGATCGTCGCGTGCGGGACGTCGTACAACGCCGGTGTCGTGGCGCGCTACGCGATCGAGGAGTGGGCGCGCGTCCCGGTCGAGCCCGACGTCGCGAGCGAATGGATTTACCGCAACCCCGTCGTCGATCCCGGGACGCTCGTGATCGGGATCTCACAGTCCGGCGAGACGCGCGACACGATCCAGGCGATGAAGCTCGCCCGCGAGAAGGGCGCACGCACCGTCGGGGTGACGAACATGATGGGGTCGCAGATCACACGCGAGGTCGACTCGGTGGTCTACACGCGCACCGGCCTCGAGGTCGGCGTCGCCGCCTCGAAGACGTTCACGGCCCAGGTGGCGCTGATGTTCCTGATCGGCCTCAAGCTCGCCGCAGTGTCGCGGCACACTGCCGCCGAAGGAGATCGAGTTCATCCTCGACGAGGTGTACGACCTGCCGTCGAAGATGCAGAGGTTCCTCGACGGCGACCATCCGATCGAGGACATCGCGCAGCGCTTCCACGACCAGCCGTTCTTCCTCTACCTCGGTCGCCACATCGGCCTGCCGGTCGCGCTCGAGGGTGCGCTCAAGCTGAAGGAGATCTCCTACATCCCGACCGAGGCCTACTCGGCGGGCGAGATGAAGCACGGCCCGATCTCGCTGCTCGAGGAGGGAACGCCGGTGGTCGTCGTCGCGACCCGCATCCACGTGTACGAGAAGATCGTCTCGAACATCCAGGAGACGCGTGCGCGCGGGGCGCACGTGATCGCGATCGCGACGGACGGCAACGAGGACATCCAGCATCACGCCGACGACGTGATCTACGTCCCGGAGTCCCCTGCCTTCCTCCAGGCCGCACTCGCGGTCCTGCCGCTGCAGCTGCTCGCGTACCGCATCGCCCGGCTGCGCGGCCTGAACGTCGACCAGCCGCGCAACCTCGCGAAGACGGTCACGGTCGAGTAGCGACGTCGCGCGCGAGCTCGACGAACGCGCGCGCCGCGGGTGAGCTGTACCGGTCGCGGTGGTGGGCGACCGCGATGATGCGCGGCGGAATCTCGCCCGCGGGCTCGACGACCGCAATGCTCGGGTCGGCTTCGTTCACGGTCAAGCGTGGCATCACGGCGACGCCGACGCCAGCGCCGACCAGGCCCTGCACGGTCGGGTTGTCGTTCGAGCGGAAGGTCCAGCGCGGCTCGATGCCCTCCGCGCGAAACGCGGCGACGACCTGGGCGACGGCCGGGCTGTCGCGGAAGCCGACGAGCGGCTGCTCCGCGATCTCGGCGAGGGTCGGCCTCCGGCCGGCGAGCGGGGAGTCCGCCGCCACGATCAGGACATAGGGGTCGCGGAGCAGCTCGACCGTCTCGAGCGGCGCGTCGCCGACCGGCAGCAGCACGAAGCCGACGTCGAGCTCGCCGCGCTCGACGGCACCCACGATCGCGTCGTCCTCGAGCTCGTCGAGCATCACCTCGATCTGCGGCCACTCCTCCGTGAAGCGCCGCATCAGCTCCGGCAGCACACGCGCGCCGATCGACTGGAACGCACCGACAGTGAGCGTGCCTGCCTCCCCGGCCTGCAGCGCCCGCAGGTCGGCCTGTGCTGCCTGGAGCCTCGCGACGATCGACTCCGCGTGGCGGAGGAGGAGCGAGCCCGCCTCGGTCAGCGAGACGGCCCGCGGGCCTCCGGGCCGCTCGACGAGCCGCTCGCCGACGATGCGCTCGAGCGTCGCGATCTGCTGGCTGACCGCGGATTGCGTGTAGCCGAGGCGCTCGGCCGCGCGGCCGAACGAGCCCTCGTGCGCAAGGGCCTGCAGCGCCGCGAAGTGCCGCACTTCGACGCCCAGCCACTGATTCGGTCTGTGCCCTTGATTAGGTTTCATGATCGACATCAATCGTAGCTCCAGTTGGACTGATAGTTCCTGCTCAGGCACCATGAGTCCATGGCAGCAATCTTCTTCCTGGTCGCCCTGATCGCGGTCTGCGTGCTCGCCGCCTGCTTCGGCGTCGATTCGCGGCCCGTCGAGCCCGGCGAGCACCGCCCGAACTGGCGCTAGCAGCCGGCTGACCGCCCATATACCCTGAGGGGGTATGTGGGTCGTCGACGGTCTGACCAACGCTTTCCGGATGCTCTGGGAGGTGTGGTGGGCGCTCGTGCTCGGCTTCGCGCTCTCCGGGATCGTCCAGGCGTGGGTCCCGCGGGACCGCCTCGAGCGCGCCCTCGGCGGGCGCGGCCTGCGTGAGGTGGCGCTCGCCACGGGGCTTGGCGCAGCGTCGTCCTCGTGCTCGTACGCGGCGATCGCGATTGCCAAGTCGATGTTTGCGAAAGGCGCGAGCCTCGTCTCCGCGATCACGTTCCAGTTCGCCTCCACGAACCTCGTCTTCGAGCTGGGGCTCGTGCTCTGGCTCTTCCTGGGCTGGCGATTCACGCTCGCGGAGTTCGTCGGCGGGATCGTGCTGATCGGGCTGACGTGGCTCGCACTCGGTCGCTTCGTGTCGCGGGGCCGGGAGGATGCGGCTCGGCTGCACGCCCAATCGGCTGCGACGGGTCACGTCCACCCGACGGCGAGCACCGAACGGCTGCCCTTCCGTCGGAAGCTCGTCTCCGCCCAGGCCTGGTCGGACGTCGCCTACAACTTCCGCGGCGACTGGCAGATGCTCTGGAAAGAGATCGGCGCGGGCTTCCTGATCGCCGGCTACGTCTCGACGCTGCCGCTGGACGTGTTCAACAAGCTGTTCCTGACCGACGCCCCGGCTCCCGTGCGCATCGTCGAGAACGTCGTCGTCGGGCCGCTCGTCGCTGCGCTCGCGTTCGTGTGCTCGATCGGCAACATCCCGCTCGCAGCCGTGCTGTGGAGCGGCGGTATCTCCTTCGCGGGCGTGATCGCGTTCATCTTCGCCGACCTGATCATCCTCCCGATCGTCAACATCTACCGGCGGTACTACGGCGGACGATTCGCCGCGCTGCTCGTCGCCGTCATGTTCGCGACGATGGCGATCGCCGCACTGGTCGTCGACGGGATCTTCTCCCTGTTCGGCCTCGTGCCGACGACGCGGCCGTCGATCGGCTCGATCGCCGAGCGGCCGGTCACGTGGAACTACACGTCGGTGCTCGACCTCCTCTTCATCGTCGTGTTCGCGGCGCTGATCGCGCTCACGTTCCGTCGCGGCGCGAAGGATCCCGTCTGCGGCATGACCGTGGATCGCGGCGCGGGCGGGCCGACGTCCGTCGTGGCCAGCCGCAGGTACTTCTTCTGCGGGCCGCACTGCAAGCACACGTTCGACGAGAACCCGGAGGCGTACACATGAGCCACGGCTACGTCCGGAACGACCACAAGGAGGCGCTGCTCCGCCGGCTGAAGCGGGCCGAGGGCCAGGTGCGGGGCCTCCAGCAGATGGTCGAGGAGGAGCGCTACTGCATCGACATCCTCACCCAGATCTCGGCAACCCGCGCCGCGCTCGACGGCGTCGCCCTCAAGATCCTCGAGGACCACGTCCAGCACTGCGTCCGCGAGGGAGGCGACGAGAAGGTGGCCGAGGTCACCGCAGCCGTCGCGCGAATGATTCGATCGCGCTGAGGGCGTAGACTCACCGCGTGGCCGATGTTGCCGACCAGCTGAAGGAGATTCCGCTCTTCAGCGAGCTCAACCAGCGCCAGCTCAGGCGCATCGCACGCGACTTCCGTGACCGCCGCTTCAAGGCCGGCACGTCCATCGTCCGGCAGAACGAGATGAGCGGCATCGGCTTCTTCATCATCACCGAGGGCGAGGCGTCGGTGGTCGTGGACGGCCGCGAGGTGGCCCGGCTCGGCGCGGGTGAGCACTTCGGCGAGCTCGCGTTGATCACCGAGAGCCTACGCACCGCGACCGTGAACGCCGCGACGCCGCTCCGGTGCCTCGAGATCACGTTCTGGGACTTCCGCCGGATCGCGAAGGACAACCCCGACATCGCCTGGAAGCTCCTGCAGTACACCGTGAGCCTGCTGATCGACGAGCGGATCGCCCGTTCGCTGGCGTTCTCGCAGACCACCGCCTAGGCCTCTCCGGGACCTCGGCGGCCGACGCGCACGTATCTCGTGCGTGAACCTCCGCGTGATCGGTGCAGGCATCGCGGTCGTCGTGGCCGGAACTGCGTTCGCGCCCGCAGCAGGCGCCGACGGGCTTCCCGTGCTCGGCGTCGATGTCGGCAGCACCGGCGTCGCCGCACCGGCGGGTGCCGTCCGCTACGTGACGATCCCCGCCCCCGGAGGCACGCAGGTCGAGCGCATTGAGCGGTCGGGAGGACGCCTCCTTGGCGCGTCCTTCTTCTCGGGTGGCTTCACCATCCCGGCCGTCGCGTACGACGGCTCGGCGAGCGGCCTCTCGGGTGACCGGCACACGCTCGTCCTGATCGAGCCGCGGACGAGCTTCCCGCGCACAACGACGACGCTGCTCGTCCTGCATGCGCCGTCGCTCGCCTACCGCTCGCTCGTGAAGCTGCACGGCGACTTCAGCTTCGACGCTGTCTCGCCGGACGGCTCGCGCGTGTACCTGATTCAGTACCTGTCGACGACCGACCCGACACGCTATGCCGTGCGCAGCTTCGACCTGGCGTCGATGCGGCTCGTGCCGAAACCGATCGTCGACCCGCGCGAGCGCGGCGGGGCGATGCGGGGCAATCCGCTCAGCCGCGCAGTGAGCCCCGACGGACGGTGGGCGTACACGCTGTACGACGGCGGCGCCGCTGGGCCGTTCGTCCACGCGCTCGACACGGCGAACGCGACAGCCCGGTGCATCGACCTCGACGCGATGGATCCGTCGATCGTGTCCCGCCTTCGCCTGAGCACGGCACGAGGCGGCCGCAGCGTCGCCGTCGTCGACGGGGCGCGAACCGTAGCGGTGCTCGACACGCGCACGCTCACGGTCTCGCCGCCCGGCGGCCATGACTCGTCGCTGCTGCCGCTGGCCGGCGCCGTCGGCGGCACGCTCACCGGACTCGTTGGGCTGCTCGTGTGGCTGCGGCGACGGCGGCCGCGGCCGCTGCAGGCGCCCGTCCCCGTCGATTAGTCCGCGTCGGGCCCGCGCCGCCGGCGCTTCGTCTGCGCGCGCCGCTTCTTCTCGTCGAGCCGTCGTTCCTGCGACGCCTTCGTCGGCCGTGTCGCCCGGCGTGGCCGGCGAACCGCTGTCGCCGCTCGCAGCTGCTCGAGGATGCGCTCGGTCGCGAGCGCACGGTTGCGCAGCTGTGAGCGCTCGTCCTGGGCGATCGCCCGCACCACCGGGCCGAGCTTCGCGAGTACGAGTCCACGCTCGCGGTCGGTCAGCGCCTGCGACCCCTCGACGTCGAACAGAGCCTCGACGCGGGTCGAGCTCTTCTGGGCGTGCTGGCCGCCGGGCCCGCTCGAACGGGAGAACCGGAACGCGACTTCTGAGCGAATAGACTCGCTGTCCATGGCCGCCATTCTCGTGGACGTCGACGGCGTCCTGCACGTTTCCGGCGCGCCGATCGCGGGCGCGGCGCTCGCGGTCAAGCGACTCCGCGACGACGGCCACCGTCTTCGCTTCGTCACGAACTCGACCACGAGGTCTCGCGTGCACCTGGTCGAGCAGCTGCGGGCGATCAACATCGAGCTCGAGGACGACGAGCTGCAGACCACCGGGAGTGTCGCTGCGAGCGCGCTCGCGGGCAAGCGGGTGCTTGCGCTGACGATGCCGGGGATCCTCGACGACCTGGAAGGGCTTCAACTCGTGGGCATGAACGTCGACGCGGTGCTGCTCGGAGGCGCCGACGAAGGCGAGGAGACGGGGCGCATCTTCTCCTACCTCAACCTGAACCGCGCGTTTCACGAGCTCGAGGCCGGCGCCGAGCTGTACTGCCTGCACAAGAACAAGTGGTGGCAGACCGGCGACGGCGCCCGGCTCGACACCGGCGCGTTCGTCGCGGGGCTCGAGTATGCGGCCGACACCGAGGCGACGGTGCTCGGCAAGCCGAGCTCTGCCTACTTCGCTGCTGCGCTCGAGGCCCTCGACGCCGAGCCCGGCCTGACGTGGATGGTCGGCGACGACATCGAGGGAGACGTCCTCGGCGGCCACAACTACGGCCTGCGCACGGTTCTCGTCCGTACCGGGAAGTTCAGGCCCGACGACGTCGAGCGGTCGCGGGTGCAGCCGGACGCGATCATCTCGTCGATCGCCCAGCTGCCCGACTGGCTCGAACGAAATCCCTAGTGCGCGTCGGCGTCGACCTGATCGAGATCGAGCGGATCCGGCGCGCGCTCGAACGGCACGGCGACGGCTTCAAGGAGCGCTGCTTCACCGAGGCCGAGCGCGCGTACTGCGACTCGAAGCCGAACCCGCCCCAGCACTACGCCGGCCGCTTCGCCGCCAAGGAGGCGGTGGGCAAGGCGATCGGGTCGGGCGTCTACTTCACCTGGAAGGAGATCGAGATTCGTGGCCGCCCGAAGCCCGGCGTGTTTCTCAGCGGCCGCACCGCCGCCTGGGCCGAGAAGGTCGGCGCGGGGAAGATCGAGCTGTCGATGACGCATTCGCGTGAGCTCGCGGCCGCGGTCGCGGTGGTGGTCGACGCGTGAGGCTCCTGCCGCTCCTGACGGCCGACGAGACTCGCCGCGCCGAAGAGGCCCACACCGGCTCGCTCGACGAGCTGATGGAGCGGGCGGGGACGACGGTCGCCGAGCTGGTGCTGCGGTCGTTTCCAGGACGCGTCACGGTCGTCTGTGGCAAGGGGAAAAACGGCGGCGACGGGCGTATCTGCGCACGCGTCCTGCAGGAGGCGGGCCGCGAGGTGAAGCTCGTCGACGGCGTCGGCGACCTCGGCGATGCCGACGTCGTCGTCGACGCGCTGCTCGGCATCGGGCTCGAGGGCCCGCCGCGCGAGGACGCGGCGCGGATGATCGAGCTGATCAACGCCGCCGGCCGCCCTGTGGTCGCGGTCGACGTGCCGTCGGGCGTGAACGCGTCGACCGGCGAGGTGGCCGGCGCCGCGGTCCGCGCGACCGCGACGGTTACCTTCGGCGCCGCGAAGGTCGGCCTCGCGATCTCGCCGGGATCGCATCCATGCCGGCGCGGTGACGGTCGCGCCGCTCGGGCTGCGCCCGCGCGAGCACGAGCACTCGCTCGTCCCGGCCTCCGTGCTGATGGACTTGCCGCGCAAGCAGCGGACCTCGACCAAGTACTCGGCGGGATCGGTGCTGGTCGTCGGCGGCTCGCGAGGCCTGACCGGCGCTCCGACGCTCACGGCCCGCGCCGCGTTCCGGGCCGACGCGGGCTACGTGGCGGTCGCCGCGCCCGAGTCTGCGCTGCCGGTACTCGAGACGACGCTGCTCGAGGCCGTCAAGCGACCGTTGCCCGAGGACACGGCGGGTCGCCTGCTGCCGCGCGCGGTCGACGCGATCCTCGAGTTGGCCGACAAGGCCGACGCTGTCGCCATCGGCCCCGGGCTCGGGCGCAGCGAGGGCACGGTCGAGCTCGTCCGCATCCTGCTGGAGCGTCTCGAGCTGCCGGTCGTGCTCGACGCCGACGCGCTCTGGAGCCTCGAGCCGTTCACGCGCGCGGCGCCGACCGTGCTGACGCCGCACAGCGGTGAGCTCGCGCCGCTCCTCGGCCTCGACGCGCGCGAGCTCGACGCGCACCGGCTCGACTCGGTCCGCCGCGCCGCCTCCCGGTTCGGCTCGGTCGTGCTGCTGAAGGGCGCCGACACGCTCGTCGCCGCGCCGCGCACGGGCGTGCTCGTCGCGACATACGGAACGCCGGCGCTCGCGACCGCCGGGTCCGGCGACGTCCTCACCGGCATCGTCGCCGCGTTCCTCGCCAAAGGGATGGAAGCGCAGTACGCGGCCGCTGCGGCCGCGGTCGCCCACGGCGTCGCCTCGGAGCTGCTCGAGCCGCAGGCCGGCGCGGTCGCGTCCGATCTGTTGCCGGAGCTTCGCCGGGCGCTTGGCGGACACGGGCTGCAGCGCGCACCGCTCGCGTGACGATGCCGCGCAGCGAGCTGACCATCGACCTCGGGGCGCTGCAGCGGAACGCGGCCACGCTGCTCCGTGCGCTCGACGGTGCCGAGCTGTGGGCGGTCGTCAAGGCTGATGCCTACGGGCACGGCGCCGTCGACTGTGCTGCCGCCGCGCTCGACGGCGGCGCGTCCGCGCTGTGCGTCGCGACGGTCCCCGAAGCGCTCCTGCTCCGGCCGGCTCTGCCGGCGGCGCGCATCCTGGTGATGGGGCCGGCAGCGCCTGGCGAGGTCGCCTCTGCCCGGGAGGCGCGGCTCGAACTGACCTACGCGGGCGGCGAGCTGCCCGACCGGCGTGCCGCTGCACGTGAAGCTCGACACGGGCATGGGTCGCTGGGGACTGTCGGAACTGCCGGCGCCCTCGCGTGACATTGTCGGCGTGATGACGCACCTGGCGACCGCCGACAGCGACCCGGCCTTTGCGCGGGTGCAGCTCACCCGCTTCGGCGCGGCAACCGACTCGCTCTCGGGAGTGACGCGGCACGCGGCGAACAGCGCTGCGGCGCTGCGCCTGCCCGAGTCGCGCCTGGATGCCGCACGCTGCGGGATCGCGCTGTACGGCCTGTCGCCGTTCGGCGAGGATCCGGCCCTGGACGGGCTCGAGCCGGTGCTCTCCTGGCGCACCGAGCTCGCCCAGTCGAGGTTGCTCCGGGCCGGCGAGTCGACCGGGTACGGGCGCCGCTTCGTCGCCGACAAGGACACATGGATCGGCATCATTCCGGTCGGCTACGCCGATGGCTTCCGCCGTGACCTGACCGGGACGGAGGTGCTGGTCGACGGGACTCGCAGCCGCGTCGTCGGGACGATCTCGATGGACGCGACGGCAGTGCTGCTCGACCGGCAGCATGCACCCGGATCGCCGGTGACGCTCGTCGGGCCGGGCCTGCCGCTCGAGGAGCACGCGCGGGTCGCCGGCACGATCACCTACGAGCTCGCCTGCGGGATCGACTCCTCGCCCGGGCGCGCGACGAGGGCGGTCCGGTGGACCGCATTGAGCGCCGCGCCGTGCTGCAGGCAGCGCGCGCCGACGACCTGGCGGCGACGCTCGCGCGCCTGCTGGTGCTGCGCGGCGACGAGCGCGCACTCGATGTCGGCGCGGGGCTCGGAGCGCTCGCGCTCGCCCTCGCGCCCCGCGTCTCCGAGGTCGTCGCCGTCGAGATCGACGAGGCCATGGTCGAACGCGCTCGCGCGGCGGCGCCCGCGAACGTCGCGTTCCAGGTCGGCGACGGCGAGCACCTGCCGTTCGGGCCCTTCGAGTTCGACGTTGCGGGCACGATGCGCACGCTCCACCACACGCGGCGCCCCGAGCTGCTCGTCGCCGAACTGGCGCGCGTGACGAAGCCCGGCGGCACGATTCTCGTCGTCGATCAGGTCGCGCCGGTCGATCCGCTGGCTGCGCTCGACCTCAACCGCTTCGAGCGGGCGCGCGACGCGTCGACGACGCGCATGCTCGCCGAGGGCGACCTGCGTGCGCTGTTCGACGCGAACGGCCTGGTGCTCCGGCGCGAGGAGGTCGTGCGCGAGGCGCGTGACCTCGACGCGTACCTCGAGCTCGCGGGCTGCGAGGGAGCGGAGCGGGAGCGGCGTCAAGGCCTCGCGCCGGTCGCGCTACGAGGCGTCGGTCGGCTGGTTCCTACTCGCGCGACCGTAGCGTCCGCAGGCGCGTGACCGTGCCGGGAGCGAGCGCCTGCACCCACGCGAGCGGGGCGGTACCAGCGCGGCACGAAGATCTCGCGCCGGTCGTGGTCGACCGCATCGAGGATGCGCCGCGCGACGAGCGCCGGGTCGGCGACGACGCGGCTGCCGAGTGCGCCCAGCCGCCGCCGCTGCGGGAACCCCTCGGTCTCGATCAGCCCGGGGTTGACGGTGTGCACGCTCACGCCTCGCGGCGCGAGCTCGACCGCGAGCGAGCGAGAAAGCGCGAGCTGTGCATGCTTCGTCGCCGAGTACGGCCCGGCTGCGAGCGTGCCCGCGACGGAGACGATCGATGACGAGGTGCGAGCCGCGCCCGAGGCCCGGCAGGAACGCGAGCGCGGTCCACAGCGAGCCGAGGTAGTTGACGCGCATCACCCCCTCGATCTCCTCAGGGTCGCCGTCGAGGAAGGTCGCGCGCGCGGTGTAGCCGGCGTTGCAGACGAGCAGGTCGATGCAACGGGTGGCGCCCGAGCACGCTGGCCGCCACAGCGTCGACGGCGGCGCGGTCCGAGACGTCGCACGCCTCGTGCTCGTCGGCCTGCGACGGACGGCGCGAGAGCCCGACGACGATGCCAGCCGTCGGCGTTGCAGACGGCGCACGAGCTCGGCGCCGATCCCCGAGCTGGCGCCCGTGACGACCGCTATGTGCAGACGCGGACCGCCCGCACGGCGGTCGCCGCGCGACCCTTCGCGTCGAAGACCGTCGCCGACAGGTGATGGAGCCCTGCCTTCAGGCTGCCCGTCCGCCAGAGCTTCGAGTAGACGCCGCCGGTCGCGCCGTGCGCGGTGCCGATCAGCCGCGCACCGTCGCGGAAGACGACGCGCTGCACGTCGCTCGTCGAGTCGGCGACGACGAACAGCTCGTCGCGCCGGAGCGCGCAGGCACGGGCCGGGGGCTCGATCCACGACACCGTCGGGCCGGCGACGACGCGCAGCGGATCCCGCGCGGAACGTCGTGTTCGGCAGCAGCGCGTTGCCGATCGTGTTGATGTTCTTGGCCTCCTGGTAGTCGGACGCGGCGACGATCGCCGGCGTGCGGCCCGGTCTGCAGCTGCGGCACCTGGCGGCGGGAGCCCGAAGACCACGAGTCCGCTCGCCGGGTCGTACAGCGAGGCGCCGATCAGCACCTTGCCGTAGGCGAAGACGAGCGACAGCGGGTCGACGCCCGACTGGAGGTCGAAGACCTCCGCGACGATCAGCGGACGACCGGCGGTCACCCGCGTCGTCAGGAGGTGCACCGCCGGCGGCGTCAGGTCGTTCGTCCACGCGTTCAGGAGGTACTTCCCCTTCTGCGGGTGGTTCGTGTACGGGTCGGCGCGCGAGTCGACGGCGACGTAGAAGCGCTGCAGGCGCGGGAACTGCGCTCCCGCGGCACCGACGTCGAGGCCGCCGTCGAACGTCAGCGGGTTGACGTCGGTCGGGATCCCGGCGTACCCCTGCACGTCGTTCTCGTCCTTCGAGCCGAGCACGAACGGATCGATCACCGAGCCCGACGTGGAGGCGAGGATCGAGACGCCGAAGTTGACGACCGGGGAATCGATCTCGGTGACGTAGAGGTGCTCGGCGCCGTCCTCGTTCATCGGCGCGCCCGTGTAGGTCGGCGGCGGGCCGAAGGGCTCGGACGGGCAGCAGTACACGGAGACGCGGCTCGTGGCCGGCGGCGGTGTCGCCGATCTGGGCCCTCTTGAGGGGCACCGCGGGGACGTCGCGGAGTGCGGGGCGCTCGACCAGGAACGCGTACGGCACGCGCCGGGTCACTCCGGCGCCCGTCAGCAGCACGAACCCGTCGTTCTCGCCGGTCGTCGCGTCGGCGGCCGCGCGGACGACGACCGGGATCGCGACGTCGCCGCCCGGGGCGAGCGTGATCTGCCCCGGCACGTCGATGGTCACGCCGGCCGACGCGGCCTGCGGCGCCAGCGAGACGGTCCACGTTCCGGCGCCGCCGCCGGCGTCGAGCGCGGTCAGCAGCAGCGACGCACGCTGCGCTCCGGCCGAGACGTCGATGCGAGCGAACGACAGCGACTGCGGGTCCGTAAAGAGCTTCGGGTCGTCGGCGTTCTGCACGTCGGCAAGTCCCGCGCCCTCCAGCAGCACCGACGCCTCCTGCGTGCGGGCGGTGTCACCCCAGGCCGGGCCGGCGGTCGACATCAGCGCCGACTTGACCTGCCACGACGTCCACGTCGGATGCCGCTGCAGCAGCAGTGCCGCCGCGCCGGCGACGTGCGGTGTCGCCATCGAGGTTCCCGCGAAGACCGCGAACGTCGAGCCGGTGGTCGCGGGCGGGGTCGACGAGAGCACGTCGAGCCCGGGTGCGGAGAGGTCGGGCTTCAGGAGGTGGCCGAAGTCGGTCGGGCCTGCCGAGGAGAAGCTCGTGACGACGCCGCTCCGGTTCGTCTGCGACCTCGCGCACGTCGTTCGAGATGCGGATCTTCGCCTGGCCGCCGTTCGCATCGGCGAACGCGCGCAGGGCATGGCCGTCGAGGTCGGCGATCATGCCGGCCGGAACGGGGAGTTGCAGCGGGATCGGGTTCGCCTCGCCGGGCCGGTTGTCGACGAGCACGATCCCGACGGCGTCTCCGAGCAGCGCGCGCGCCGCTTTCGAGGCGAAGCTGCAGCGGCCGCGCGAGACGAGCGCGATCTTCCCGGCCAGTGAGCCGTTCGGCAGCGTTGCCGAGGCCGGTGTTCGGATTCGCCGCCGTGCCGCAGAGGTAGCGGATCGGCGGGCTTGCCGTCCGTGCCGACGACGGTGCCGACGTCGATGATCGTCTGGTCGCTGGTCGCCCACGCGAGCGGCAGTGCCGGCGATCTGGATCGGGACGGCGCCGAGGGAGGGAGGACCGCCGACGACGCTGAGCGCGGGGGCGAAGACGTGCGAGTTCGAGACCGCGGCGACCGAGATGGCGTCGGGCGCGGTTCCCGGCGACCCGGTCGAGCCGAGGCCGTAGTCGTCCCGGTCGTTGCCGGACGCGATCACCGGCACGACCCCTGCGAGCGCCGTGTTGTGCACGGCCTCGTTCATCGCGTCGTTCGCCGGATCGGTCTGCGGCCCGCCGCCGGAGAAGTTGATCACGTTCATGCCGTCGCGAACCGCCGCTTCGAACGCGCTGATGATCTCGGGCGTGTCTGCCTCGTGCCCGAACGGCGTGGGCACCGTGAAGACGCGGTAGTTCCCGATCCACGCCCGCGGCGCGACGCCGGAGAGGTTCGCGGTCGCCGGATGGTCGAGGCCGGCCGGGGCGTTCGTGCCCTCGTCCCCCGCGGCGATGCCAGCGACGTGCGTTCCGTGAGGCTCGCTCGCGTCGAAGGCCTGGTTGCTGAGCTTGTCGCGCAACGGCCCGGGGAAGACACGCGCGGCGATCACCTTCGGCGTCGTCCGGCGCGTGTCGCCTTTCGGGAACCCTGCCGGATACGAGAAGCCCGCGGGTGCGAGGAACGGGCTCGACGGGTCGATGCCGGTGTCGACGACCGCGATCTTCACTCCTTGCCCCTTGTCGCCGGTCGCGGCCTGCAGGTCGCCGGCATGGATCACGGAGGGGCCGCGATCCATGGTGCGCGTGTACGTGAGGCTCGGGTAGGCCCGCGTCACCGCCGGGAGTGCAACGAGCCGCGCCAGCGAGGTGGCGGGCAGCTCGACGGCGAAGCCGTCGAGCACGATCCCGTAGTGCTCCTGGATCCGAGCCTGCGGGATCGCGGCACGCACCTGCGCGGCCGCGACGGACTGCAGGTGGGCCAGGTGAGAGAGGTAGGCGCGGGAGGAGACGGTGCGGACGTCGAGCCGGTGAGCCGCCGCCGGTCCGGCGAGCGAATGCTCCGAGCCGAGGGCGGCGAGCGGAGGCGCCGCGAGGCGCACGATCACGCGGGTGAGGCCGCGGCGGTGCGCAGGCGGGACGACCAGCGTTCCGGCCCGGACCCGCGGCAGGGCATTCTCGCGGGCATCGCGGTGAACCGGCGTCAACGCCGCCGAAGCCGACGTCGCCGCGACCAGCCCGACCACGACCGAGAGGACGAGTGGGCGGCGCAAGGGAACGCACAGTAGCGAACCTGGTTCAATGCGAACCTCATGTTCGACGGGAAGCGCGCACTCATCCTCGGTGTCGCCAACAAGCGGTCGATCGCGTGGGCGATCGCGAAGCGGTTGGCCGACGGTGGCGCCAGCCTGGCCTTCACCTTCCAGGGCGAGCGGATCGAGAAGAACGTCCGCGACCTGGCGGCGTCCGTCTCGGGCTCGCTCGTCACCGAGCTCGACGTGCGGGACGATGCTGCGATCGCGCGCGTGTTCGGCGAAGTGGGGGAGGCGTTCGGCGGCAAGCTCGACATCCTCGTGCACTCGGTCGCGTTCGCTGCGGCAGAGGATCTCGAGGGCCGCTTCACCGACACACCGCGCGACCGGTTCTGGATGGCGCTCGACGTCAGCGCGTACTCGCTCGTCGCGACGGCCCGCGCGGCCGAGCCGCTGATGGAGGCGGCGGGCGGCGGCTCGATCGTGACGATGACGTATCTCGGCGGCGAGCGCGCAGTCCCGCACTACAACGTGATGGGCGTCGCGAAGGCGACGCTCGACTCGTCCGTGAAGTACCTCGCGTGGGATCTCGGCGCGAAGAACATTCGCGTCAACGCCGTCTCGGCTGGCCCGGTGCGAACGCTCGCGGCCCGGTCGATCGCCGGCTTCCCGACGATGGAGTCGATCGTCGAGGAGCGCTCACCGCTCCACCGTCACGTCGACGCCGAGGACGTCGCCGGCGCGGCTGCCTATCTGCTCGGCGACGGCGCGAAGAACGTCACCGGGACGACGCTGTACGTCGATTCCGGGTACCACGCGATGGGCATGTAGCTAGAGCGCCCCGCCTGCCGCCGTCGGCGCGGGCCTCGACGCCTCGGAGGTCGAGCCGCTCGTTCTCGCCAGGTAGTCCTCGACCAGGAGCAGGTTCGTCATTCCGGCCCGGTCGACGATCGACAGCAGCGCCGACACGCTGGCCACCTCTTCGCGCTGCTCCTCGAGGA
Source organism: uncultured Actinomycetes bacterium (assembly GCA_963819535.1). Lineage (GTDB taxonomy): Bacteria > Actinomycetota > Thermoleophilia > Gaiellales > Gaiellaceae > PALSA-600. Next base: position 70,425 of record CAWFWL010000003.1, read on the forward strand.
ACCAGCCCAGAAACTGCTCGCCGACGTGCTCGTGCTCGTCGCGCGCGAGCTGCACGAGGCCCGCGATCTGCTGCGTGACGGTCTTCTCCTGCTCGAGCGCAAGCACGACCGGCGCGCGTGCGTCCTCGAACGCCGTCTGCGGCGCGGTGACGCCTGGGATGCGCACATCCGCGCCCGCGTCGAGCAGGTACTGAACGATCATCATCGAGTGGTTCCGTTCTTCGACCGCCTGCTGGTAGAAGTGCGCGGCGAGCTCGGGCAGCGTCTGTGCGTCGTAGTACACGGCGATCGCGACGTACTGCTGTGAGGCGGCGCACTCGTTCGCGATCTGGTCGTTCAGGCCTTCCGTGAACCGGCTCACGATGCAGCTCCTTTGCCGATGGTCAGGCAACTCTTGCAAAACGCGAGCTGCGTCCGAGCCGCCTTCGTGCGCGGTCAGCCGCTCGCGCGCACGGCTGAGAGGTGGAGCAGTCTCGGCTTCATTGCCGTCACGATCAGCACCAGCGTCCCGGCGGCGATCAGCACGTCGCCGACCGAATAGACGTTCGCGAGCGGAATCCAGTCCGGCACCGCCCACCGGTCGATCAGCGCGCCGAGATGTGGGTGCCCGAGCTGGATGCTGTTGTTGTGCTCGTGGTAGCCGCGGCCGGCTGCGTCGAGCGCCGAGCGCCGCACCGGCATCAGGCCGCCGTTCGCGAGGATCGCGAGCACGTTGCAGCACAGCCCGGCGGCGACGAGGGGCGTGCCGCGCAGGCGGACGTTCAGGTACAGCATCCAGATCAGCAGGGCGTACGAGGCGAGCCAGAGGACGCGCGCGACCGACGACGGCATCGTCCAGGGCAGGACGTCGCTCGGGAACGCGATCACCTGGAGCCCGATCGCCACGAAGGCGAGGTTGGCTCCCCGGATCTGGATGTCGGCGAGCGCGCCGAGACTGCCGCCGAGCAGCAGCCCGACCGCGAGCGCTAGGACACCGACGTCGATGAAGACCATAGGGAGTCGCTGAGCTCGAGGCTCGCGTCGTCGATCGTCCGTGCCGGGTGCGCGAAGTGCTCGTGCAACGCCGAGACGACGAGCGGATCGAACTGCCTGCCGCTCTCGCTCTGGATCTCGTGGATCGCCGCGTCGACCGAGACTGCCCTCCGGTACGCCCGGTCGGAGGTGAGCGCGTCGAACGCATCGGCGACCAGGATCAGGCGCGAGCCGAACGGGATCTCCGCGCCGGCGAGGCCGTCCGGGTAGCCGGCGCCGTCCCAGCGCTCGTGATGATGGAGGACGAAGTTGGCCGCGAGCTCGACTCCGAGGTCGCGAAGGAGCTCGTAGCCGACCATCGGGTGCCGTTCGACGAGCTGTCGTTCGTCGTTGCTCAGCGGTCCCGGCTTGCTCAGGACGACGTCGGGCAGCGCGATCTTGCCGGCGTCGTGGAGCAAGGCGGCGAGGTGGACGTGCTCCAGCTCCTCGCCCGCCACCCCGAGCTTGCGCGCCAGGGCAACGGTGAGAGAGGCGACGGACTGGGAGTGCAGGCTGTTCGACGACGTCCAGCGGTCGAGCACTTCCGAGAACGCTGCCGGGGAGAGCGGCCCCTGCTCCGCGGCCGCGGCGGCGGAGACGGCGTCGACCAGCGAAACGAGGCGATGCGTCGTCAGCAGCCGGTTGTCCGCCATCAGGTAGGCGAGGCCGACGCCGCGTCCGAGGCTCGGGTCCGGCGTCGCGTCCGGCCCGTAGACCGTCACGCGCGCGCGGCCGTTGTACTTGCTCCGGTACAGGGCCACGTCGGCCTGCTTCTGGAGGGAGTGCAGGTCGTTGGCGTGATCCGGGTAGAGCGCCACGCCCACACTTACCGTGACCGGCTCGGGCGACGCGTCCGAAAGAAGTTGCGCCGCCGCGAACTCGCGTTGCAGGCGCTCGACCAGTTCGAGATGCTCCTCGGCCGGAACGTCCCGCTTCAGGAACAACACGAACTCGTCGCCGCCGAGGCGGTACCCGCGGTCGGGCGCCGTCGCCTCGATCGCCTCGGCGAGCGTCACGAGAATCGCGTCGCCCGCGAGGTGGCCGTGGCGGTCGTTGACCTGCTTGAAGCGGTCGATGTCGATCATGCACAGCGTGTAGCGAGCCTGCGTGCCGTCGACGACCGCCAGGGCTTCGGCCGCTTCGTCCTCGAACGCGCGCCGGTTGCGCAGGCCGGTGAGGCTGTCGGTCGACGCCGCCTCCTCGGCGACCCTGCCGCGGACCGACGAGCGCTGATACAGCGTCAAGGCGAAGAGCGGGGCGCTGAGCAGCAGCACGAGCGGGGCCGAGAGGCGCCACAGGATGACGGCCTGCGCGGCGACGAAGATCGCGATCGCGAAGATCGGCCCCGATTCGCGCATGTGCTCGCCGAAGACTTCCCGGAGAGGGGTTTCCGTCGCTCGGGCGATCGCGCCGCAGACGATCAGCACGTTCGCGAGCACGAAGATCGCGCCGCCGTTGACGACGGAGATGGCGACGAGGCCGTAGCTGGCCTGGTTGGCGCCGTCGATCAGCAGCGGCAGCGCGGCAAGACCGGCCGCGATCGCATAGGCGGCGCCGTTGAACGCCACCTTGATCGGGTCGGACCGGTCGAGCGCCATCGCCAGGCTGATGCCGAGCGCGCCGATCAGCGTCGACCATTGCCAGCCGAAGAGCAGCTGGCTCGAGATGATGAAGACGAACGCGAGCGAGACGAGGCGCTTGCCCTCGACGTCGATCGGCACCGGCCGCCACTCGGCGAGGATCGCGAGGAGGAAGAACGTCGCGACTCCCAGGATCGTGCGCCCGCTCGGCTCGGAGCGCGCAGCCGAAAATGCCGCCGCGGCCGCCACCGGCACGCCCACGGCGATTGTCGCCAGGACGTACCAACGCAGCCGCGGCGGGAGCGCCGCACCGATCTTGAACAAGCTCGGCATGGGCCGAGAGGGTCTGTCGCCTACGACCAGCGCGCGCCGGCGCCACTCGCGATCGCGAGCGACACGAAAGCCGCAACCGCAAGCCCGACACGAATCGTACGAACCTTCCACCGAATCACCGAAGACCTCCTGGTAGGGACGCGACCGCCGCGGCCGCGCTTACACCAGAAAAGACGATCGGCGAGCCGGCGAAAACCCCAAGAAGGGGGATGTTGGTCTACGAGAAGGGCCTCGTGACCATGTCTGCGACCACGAGCAGCAGCATCGCCACGTCGAGGCGCACGATCAGCATGATCCGGCGCACGAGCGCGAGGGTCTCGGGGTGGGTCGGCCCGTTGGCCGTCACCGAGGTGTGGATCTTCTTCGCGAGCGGCGCGAGCACCAGGATCCCGGTCAGGAACGTCAGCGCGTAGCCGACGAGCCCGGCGACGATCCAGAACTTCCCCCAGCCCCAGTTCGTGTTGAGCATCATCGCGGTCCCCTTCAGGAAGACGATCAGCCCGGCCGGCGCGAAGAGCTTCTCGCCGACCATTGCCGCCTGGCGGGCGACGATCGCGATCTCGTTCGGGTCGTTCTTGGTCTCGGCGATGATCCCGAGCAGCGTCAACAGGAAGCCGCCGCCGATCCAGATCACGGCGAAGGTGACAAGTCCCGGCAGGCCGCGAGCCACACGTCGATGTCGGGGACCTCGCCGGACTCGTAGCGCCACGCCTTGAGGATCAATCCTTCCTGGTCGACCAGGAAGGTCGTGCGCTCCGCGACGTCCTTGAGCCCCCGGAACTCCATCTCGATCCCGAAGCCGTGCACGGCCTCGGCGTTCCAGTCGGAGAGCAGCCCGAAGTTGAGGTCGATCGCCTGCGTCCACGCGATGTGCGTCCACGGCGAGTCGCGTGAGATGCCGACGGGCTGGACGCCGGCTTCGTCGAACTCCGCTCTCCTGTCACGCAGGAGCTCGAGCTCGTTCGTTCAGGTGGAGGACCAGTCGAACAGGTAGAAGACGAGCAGCTTCGGCCCGTCGTCGACCAGGTCGAGCAGCGTCAGGGGCTCGTTCGGTCCGAGGAAGACCGTCGCGTCCGGGACGCGGTCGCCGGCGTCGAGCATCCGCAGAACCTAGCGGCAGCACCACCGCTCCGCGACGAGCAACCGCGGCCGGACGTCGTCGCTCCGCGGGAACTCGGCGCCGATCGCGACGGCGTGCACCGCCTGCCCGCGCAGGAAGACCCACTGGTTGGCAGTCGGCCAGTCGACGAGCACCGTGGTGGCGTCCGGCGACCAGACGATGTCGCCGAACACGCCCGGGCCGGCGAACAGCAGGCGGCTCCGTCCTGGCTGGTCGACGTCGACGAGCCGCAGTTCGGTCCGCGTCGGCGCGCGGGCGACGACGGCGAGACTGTGCGTGCCGGGCTTGAACGCCGAGGCGGTCAGCAGGCTGCCGAGCGACGAGATCGTCCTCCGCAGCCGTCCCGCGCGGTCGAGCACGACGATCCGGTGGGCCGACCGGACCGCGAGCAGGCTGCCGTCGGTCGACCACTGCAGCGCCGCCGGGAGGACGTCGACCTGGCGGCGCCACAGCACGTGGCCGTCGGCGCTCCGCAACACGACGGTGCTGCTCCCGGAGACGTATGTGACGGCGAACCGGTGCGTGGGCGACCAGGCCGGGGCCACTGCTGCGGCCGTGCCGTCGAGCAGGCGATCGCCGCGCCCGTCGCCGCCGACGACCCGCAGGCCGCTCGCGGCGAGGTAGGCGATCCGCGTGTCGGTGCGCGTCCCGGTCCAGCGTGGGCGAACTGACGTCGGGCCGGGCGAGCGTCCAGCGGGCGCCCTTGTCGACGTCGAGCGCGATCAGCTCGTCCCGCCGCGTCGCGATCACGTAGAGCCCGTGCGGCGACCAGTCGGCGTCGGCGTAGCTGCCGAGCTTGCGCTTGTAGCCGTCGGCGTCGGCGAGCCAGACACCACCGCCCTCGGCCGAGACGACGAGCAGCCGGCCCGGCGCGGGCAGCGAGAAGAGCGCCGGGTCCGGCGTGCTGGACGCCGACCGCCTCGCGCACCCGCTCGAAGACGGCGTGCCCCGGTGGTGAGAAGACCGCGGCCACGATGGCGGCGAGCAGCGCGGCGGTTACCCCGGCTAGTGCCAACTTGGCACTAACTCGGGTTCGGCGCGGCTGGGTGCGCGGCAGCTCCTCGAACGCGCGCCGCACGACCTCCCAGCTCCGTTCCTCGGCGTCGCTCACGCGTCCTCCTTGAGGCGGTCGAGGCCGCGGCGGAGCCGCGAGTTGACCGTGCCGCGCGGCAGGTCGAGCAGCTCGGCGATCTCACCGGGCGTGTACTCGAGCACGTACCTCAGCACGACGACCGCTCGATGCTCGGGCGTGAGGCTCGCGATCCCGTCGAGGGTGGCGCTGTCGGGATCGGGCGCCGGCGGCGCGGGCACGTAGTCGCCGAGCTCGACCTCGGCGCGAAGCCTGCGCGCCCTCGTCCAGTCGATCGCGCGATTGACGACGATGCGGTGCAGCCAGGGGGCGAAGGGGCGGCGGCGGTCGAACCGGTCGAGATTCCGCACGGCGGCGAGGAATGCCTCCTGCGCGATGTCCTCTGCAGCGGCGGCGTCGCCGGTGACGAGCCGGGCCGCCCGGAACGCACGCGGCCAGTGCTCGCGAAAGAGCCGCTCGAGGTCGGCGACAGACCCCTGCTGGGCACCCCTGATCCAGGCGCGCTCCGCCACCCGGTCAATCTACGATGGTCCAGGCTCACGAGGTCCATACGCCTGGCGGACCTCCGTGGGTCCCGGATCCGTAGGAGAACCATGAAACGTCTTCTGCTCGTCCTCGCCGCCGTGGCCGTCGTGCTGCCGAGCGCAGCCCGCGCCGCCGCCTGCTCGCCGCTGACCTGCGCCGCGAGCCAGTTCCCGCTCGCCGGAGGCACGATGCTCGGCTTCCGGACCCAGGCCGACCGTCCCGTGACCGTCGTCGACCTGCAGACCGGCAAGGCCAAGTGGGTACTGCCCGCGGGGGTGACGGCCGGCGACGTGCTGGTCTCCCAGGACGGGATCTCGCTCGTCTGGTACGACGCGAGCCGCGGCACGAAGGTCGCTAGTGCCAAGTTGGCACAAGGTGGGTCGCTCGAGGGCGTCTCGCAGGACGGGAGCCGCGCCGTCGTCAAGCGCCTCGGCGCCGGGGAGACGATCTTCACGATCGTCTCGCAGCGCGAGCAGCGCGAGATTGCCGTGCGCGGAGGGCAGTGGAGCTTCGACGCGCTGCTCGGCGACAAGCTCTTCCTGATCAGGTACCTGAAGGCGGGCGGGTATCAGGTACGGCTGGTGCACGTCGGTTCTCGCCGGCTCGAGGCGGCGCCGCTCAAGGACCCACACGAGTCGGGCACGATCTGGGGCTCGCCGTTCTCGCGCCTCTCCTCGGCCGACGGCCGGTACCTGTTCACGCTGTACATCGGCTCGAACGGCGGCGCGATGGTGCACGAGCTCGACCTGAAGACGGCGAAGGCGCGCTGCATCGACCTGCCGGGCACCGGCGACTACGGGTCGGCCACGTCCTGGGCGCTCGTCCTCTCCAGGGACGCGCGCACGCTCTGGGCGGTCAGCCCGGGTTACGGCCGCGTCGTCGCGATCGATGTCGCGACGCGCAAGCCGACCGACACCTTCCGGATCGACCTGCCGCTGTGGAACCTCGGCATGGGGACGAGCGCCGCGCTCTCACCCGACGGGCAGCAGCTCGCGATCGCCGACAACGAGACCGTCGCTGTTGTCGGGCTCGACCAGCGGACGGTGGTGCAGCGCGATCGGCAGAAGGCGATCGCGCTCGGCTACTCGCCGGACGGCTCGACGCTCTGGAAGCTCAACTAGGGACTGCTGCCGCCTCGGTCGCGAGCGAGATCTCGCGCACGACCTCGACGATGTCGCGGTTCGCGTTCCAGACGCGCAGCTGACGGTCGGCGCCGTTGCCGCGCGCGAGGATCTCGCGCACGCCTTCGAGCTCGCGCTCCGAGCCGAGCTCGCGGGCGTGCGGCTCGAGGTCGCGCAGCGTCCGCCGGATCAGCTGCGCGATCGGCACGCGGTTGCGCCGCCCGTCGCGAGATCCATGATCGGCGCCTCGAGCCCGTAGCGCGCCGCGAGCCACTTGTTCTCGGTCGTCAGCATCCGGTGCCAGCTCGGAATCTCGCGGCCCGTCGTCGTACTGCTCGCAGAACAGCTTCACGAGCGCCTGGAAGAACGCCGTGATCGCAACGACGTCCTCGAGGCGCGTGACCGCGTCGCAGACGCGCATCTCGATCGTGCCGAGCCGCGGGTGCGGGCGGATGTCCCACCAGATATGCGTGTAGTCGGCGATGCAGCCCGTCCGTTCGAGCTGCCCGACGACCTCCGCGTAGTCGGCGTAGTCCTTGAAGCGCGGCGGCGGGCCCGAGCGCGGGAACGCGGCGAAGACCATCTGGCGGCTCGACGACAGGCCCGGTCGGCTCGCCGCGCCAGAACGGTGAGGAGGCCGACAACGCGAGCATCTGGGGCAGGTGGAGGAGGAGGCCGTTCATCACCTGGATCACCTTCTCGGCGTCGTCGACGGCGACGTGCATGTGCATGCCGAAGATCAGCTCGCGCCGGGCGACGTACTGCAACTGGTCGACGAGCTGCCGGTACCGGTCGCGTGCGGTGATGCGCTGCCGCTCGAAGAGGCTGAACGGGTGCGTGCCGGCACTGCCGACGCGGCAGCCCTCGGAGCGGGCGACCTCGGCGACGTAGCCGCGAAGCTGCGCCAGCGAGCGCATGACGTCGCCGGCGTTGTGGCAGACCGGTGTCGTCACCTCGAGCACCGATTGCATCAGCTCGGCGTGGATCCGGTCCTCGTGGTCGCCGTCTGCGACCGCCGCCAGGACCGAGTCGATGTGCTGGACGAGATCCCACGTCTCTGGGTCGAGCAGCTGGTACTCCTCCTCGACGCCGAGCGTGTACGGATCGCTCTTGCCGAAGGAGTGGTCGAGCACGCTCGCCTGCGCGCCGCCGGCTCCCTCTGCGCCCTTGCCGGTGATCGACGGCGGGAAGATCTGCTTCACGCGGGCAGTATCACCGCTTCCGCCTCGATCTCCACCCGCCAGCGCGGATCGAGCAGCTGCGTGACGATCCCGGTGGTCGCCGGCCGCGCGATCGCGAACGCTTCGCCGTGCGCTCGGCCGACCTCGTCGATCAGGCTCGCGTCGGTGACGTAGATGCGGGTGCGCACGACCGCATCGAGCGACGTGCCCGCCTCTTCGAGCGCCTTGGCGATGATCCCGAGGCAGACGCTTGCCTGGTCATAGGCGCCGGTCGGCGGATCGGCGTCGTCGGGCATGATCGGCGCGGTTCCCGAGACCCAGACCCGGTCGCCGACGCGCACTGCCCGCGAGTAGCCGACGCGCGCCTCGAACGCGGCGCCCGACGAGATGAGCTGGCGTTCCACGTCGCTAGTCTCGCCGTTCGTGGAGGCTCTGCGCCAGATCGACGGGTGGGGATGTGACCGGGCCGTCGCGCTGGTCGCCGGCGTCGCCGAGGCGACGTACGGCGACGACGGCTTCTTCCAATGGGCGTCGGTGACGAAGCTCGCGACGGCGGTGGCGGTGCTCGTCGCCTGCGAGGAGGGCATCGTCGACCTCGACCAGCCGGCCGGCCCGCCGGGATCGACGCTGCGCCATCTGCTCGCGCACGCTTCGGGACTCCCGTTCGACCCCGGGCCGCCGATCGCGAAGCCGGGGCGGCGGCGGATCTACTCGAACTACGGGTTCGACGTCGCCGCTGGGCTCGTCGCCGAGCGGGCCGAGATGTCGTTCGAGGCGTACTTCGCACACGTCTGGAACGGCAGCGGGATCGAGCTGCACGGCTCGGCCGGGTCGGGTGCGAGCGGCACCGCCGGCGCGCTCGCGGCGCTGGCTGCCGAGCTCGTCGCCCCCCAGCGGCTCGCGCCCGAGACGCTCGCCGAGGCGAAGATGGCGCAGTTCCCGGGCCTCGACGGCGTGCTGCCTGGGTTCGGGCGGCAGGATCCGAACGACTGGGGGCTCGGCTTCGAGCTGCGCGACGACAAGTCGCCGCACTGGACGGGTGCGCGCAACTCGTCACGCACGTTCGGTCACTTCGGGCGGAGCGGGACGTTCCTGTGGATCGATCCGGAGGTCGGGCTCGCGCTCGGCGTCCTCACCGACCGGCCGTTCGGCGACTGGGCGAAGGCGGCATGGCCGGCGCTCTCGGATGCGGTCTTACAAGAGGTGTCAGACACCTAGGTGTCTGACACGAGGAAATCGAGCAGCAGCGCGTTCAGCTCGTCGGGGCGCTCGACCCCGACCAGGTGGCCGGCGCCCGGGACGACGGCGAGCTCGGCGCCGTCGATCTCACCCGCGAGGTGACGGGCGATCGCCACGAAGTCGCTCTTGTCCCGGTCGCCGACCACGACGAGGACCGGCATCGTCAACGACGACAGCGGCGCGAGCTCGGGCCACACGACCTCAGGCTCCACGGGCACGTTTTGCAGCTCGTTCGCGCGTCGCTGTTGCGGCCGCACCTCGTCGTGGAACTCCGGCGCAACCCAGAACGCCATGTTCAGCTCGGTCGCCGCGTCGAGGTCGCCCGCTTCGAAGGCCGCGGTCTCACGCTCGAAATGCTCGTGCAGCTCGCTGCTCCACTCCCAGTCGGGAAAGCCCGAGCCGATCAGCACCAGCCGCGAGACCCGGTCGGGGTGCGCGAGCGCCGTGCGCAGCGCCACCCCGCCGCCGAAGGAGTTGCCGACGAGCGCCGCCGGGAGGTGGGAGGCGACCACGTCGACGAACGAGACTGAGCCCGTGGGTAGCGGCTCCGTGCCCCAACCGGGCAGGTCCGGGGCGACCACATCGTGCGCCCGCGAAAGCGCGTCGACCTGCCTTCGCCAGAGGCGCGAGTCGCCGAGAGCCGAGTGCACGAGCACGACTTTCACCCGCTGCAGTCCATCACGCCGGGCGGCGCTGCGTTGGGCATTACGACTTTCGAAGATGGGCCGAACGGCTCATGTGGCCGTCCGACCCCCGGCCGATCATGACTTCATGGATCCACGCGGAACGCTTCATCGCATCGAGGACGACCTCGCCGAAAGCTGGCTCGACGTAGCGGCCGCAAACGGCGTCCAGGCGATCGAGGACTACCTCGCCAAGCACCTGGCGTTCCTCTCCTTCCTCGATCACGACGAAGCGTCGGCGTAGAGCGTTAGGCCCGCGAGCGCGTGTTACGCGCTCGCGAGACCCAGTGCCTTTTCGAGCGATCCCTTCGGCATCGCGCCGATCGCGGATGCCTGCGGCTGTCCGTCCTCGAACAGCACCATGAACGGGATCGACGCCACGCCGTAGCGCATGGCGAGGTCCTGCTGCTCGTCGATGTTGACCTTGACGATCTTCACCGAGTGCTCGTCGGCGATGCGGTCGAGCACGGGCGAGACCGCGTGGCAGGGTCCGCACCACTCGGCCCAGAAGTCGACGATCACGCGGCCCTCGGAGTTCAGGACCTCGGTCTCGAACGTATCGGTCGTTGCATTCGTTGCCATTGGTTCCTTTCGGGGAGAACGTACAGCGTTTCTAACGCCTCGGACGGATGCTTTCTTCCCGCTCGATACGATCGAAACGTGTTCACCCGCCTCCCGGACAAGCCCGATCACCCGGCGATCGAGGTCGAGCTGCTCGAGATCTGGGAGCAGGAGAAGACCTTCGAGCAGCTCCGCGAGCGCAACCGTGGCGGGCCGCGCTGGTCGTTCGTCGACGGGCCGGTGACCGCCAACAGGTTCGCGCTCGGCGTCCACACGGCGTGGGGGCGGACGCTGAAGGACGTCTTCCAGCGCTACAAAGGGCTCCGCGGCTTCGACCAGCGCTACCAGAACGGGTTCGACTGCCAGGGCCTCTGGATCGAGGTCGGCGTCGAGCGCGAGCTGGGTCTCAACTCGAAGCCGGAGATCGAGGAGTACGGGCTCGAGGAGTTCGCGCGCAAGTGCCGCGACGTCGTCGTCCGCTCGTCGGCCGCACTGACCCGGGGCTCACAGCGCCTCGGGCAGTGGATGGACTGGGGCAACGACTACTTCACCTTCAGCGACACGAACATCGAGTACATCTGGAAGTTCCTGAAGCTGGTGGACGAGCGGGGCATGCTCGTCAAGGGGCACCGGTCGACGGAGTGGTGCCCGCGTTGCGGGACGTCGCTCTCGCAGCACGAGCTGACCCAGGCGGGCGTCTACCAGGACCGCGCCGACCCCTCGTTGTTCGTTCGCTTCCGGCTGCTCGACCGGGCGGGCGAGTACCTCGTGATCTGGACGACGACGCCGTGGACCCTGCCGGCCAACGTCGCGGTCGCGGTGCATCCCGACGCCGAGTACGGGCGGCGCGAGAACGGCGAGTGGGTGGCGGTCGACCTCAACCCGGCCGACACGTTCGTCGAGCGCAAGCGCGGCGCGGAGCTCGTCGACTGGCGGTACGAAGGCCCGTTCGACGACCTGCCTCCGGGCTCGCAGGTCGAGCACCGGGTGATTCCCTGGAGCGACGTGACGATGGACCAGGGCACCGGTCTCGTCCACATCGCGACCGGGTGCGGTGGTGAGGACTTCGAGCTCGGGAAGCTGCACGACCTGCCGGTGTTGACGCCGGTCGACGAGGGCGGGCACTTCTACGACGACTACGGGTGGCTGCACGGCCTCTCGACCGTGGAGGCCGCCGACCAGATCATCGGGCGGCTCGGCGAGAAGAGCCTGCTGGTCGAGGCCGGGCTGTACACGCACGCCTATCCGCACTGCTGGCGCTGCGACACGCCGCTCATCTTCCGGATCGCCGACGACTGGTTCATCGCCGTCGACGAGATCAGGCCGAAGCTGCTCGAGGAGAACGCGAAGGTCGAGTGGGTGCCCGAGTACATGGGCAAGCGCATGGACGACTGGCTGCGCAACATGGGCGACTGGAACATCTCGCGGCGCCGGTACTACGGGCTGCCGCTGCCGTTCTACCCGTGCGCGTGCGGGCACCTGAACGTGATCGGCTCGAAGGCCGAGCTGAGCGAGCGCGCGATCGAGGGCATCGAGCAGCTCGAGGAGTTGCGGCGCCCGTGGATCGACCGGGTGCCGATCCGCTGCGAGTCGTGCGGCGAGCCGGTGACGCGGATCCCCGAGGTCGGCGACGTCTGGCTCGACGCGGGGATCGTCCCGCTGTCGACGCTCGGGTGGGAGAACCCGGAGCGGATTCCCGAGGGATACGGGACGGGCGCCGCGCACGGGCTGACGAAGGCAGACCTGCCGGATCACGCCTACTGGGAGGAGTGGTTCCCGGCCGACTGGGTCTCGGAGATGCGCGAGCAGATCCGGCTCTGGTTCTACTCGCAGTTCTTCATGTCGGTCGTGCTCATCGGACGCTCGCCGTACAGGCGCGTGCTCGGCTACGAGAAGATGCTCGACGAGAAGGGCCGCGAGATGCACAGCTCGTGGGGCAACACGATCGACGCTGAAGACGCGTTCGCGCAGATGGGCGCCGACGTGATGCGCTGGCAGTACTGCGCGCAGCCGCCCGACCGGAACTTGCTCTTCGGCTTCGGCCCGGCGCACGAGATCAAGCGACGGCTGCTGACGTTCTGGAACTCGGTCAAATTCTTCGTCGACTACGCGAACATCGAGGGTTTCACGCCGTCGTGGCAGGCGCTCGAACCGGCGGGCGACCTGAAGCCGCTCGACCGTTGGCTCGTCGAGCGAACGCGCCGGCTCGTCGTCGACGCGACCGAGGCGTACGAGGCGACCCTGACGGTCGACGTCATCCGCGCCTTCGAGTCGTTCGTCGACGACGTCTCGAACTGGTACATCCGGCGCTCGCGGCGTCGCTTCTACTCGTCGGACGATGCCGCGTTCGGGACGCTCTGGTACGCGCTCGTCCAGTCCCTGCGCGTGCTCGCGCCGATGCTGCCATTCCTGACCGATCACCTGTGGCGCAACCTCGTGCAGGACGGGCCTGCGTCGGTGCATCTCGCCCCATGGCCCGACCCCGTCGCGCCCGACGAGGCGCTGCTGGCGGAGATCGCGGAGGTGCGGCGGGTCGTCGAGCTCGGCCGGCAGGCGCGCTCGACCTCGCAGCTGAAGCTGCGCCAGCCGCTTGCGCCGGCTGGTCGTCGCCGGCGCTGCCGCGGAAGCCCACGGCCACGCCGAGGAGATCGCCGACGAGCTGCGGGTGAAGGACGTCACGTTCGGCGAGGTCGAGGCGTCCGAGCTGCGCGTCAAGCCGAACCTGCCCGTGCTCGGCCCGAGGCTCGGGCCGGCGCTGCGCGCCGTGCGCGAGTCGCTGCAGCGCGGCGAGTTCGAGGAGCTCGACGGCGGCCGCTTCCAGGTCGACGGCCACGTGCTCGAGCCCGGCGAGGTGCTCGTCGAACGCGTCGGCAGCGAAGGTTGGGCGGTCGCGAGCGAGGACGGCGTGACGGTGGCGATCGACACGGCGCTCGACGACGAACTGCTGCTCGAGGGACGGCTCTTCGACCGGATCCACGAGGTGAACGTCCTGCGCAAGGAAGCGGGCCTCGAGCTGACCGACCGCATCAAGCTGTGGATCCCCGACGCCGCAGTCGTCGAGCGGTTCGGCGATCGCCTGGCCGCTGAGACGCTCGCGGTCTCCGTCGAGGCCGGCGAGCTGCGAATCGAGCGCTCATAGCCGTATGCTCGGAGTGATGCGCGTCGCTCCGGTCGCAGCCCTGGCTTCGGTGGCGCTGCTCGCCGCGGGGTGCGGCTCGAAGCACGACGCGAAGCCGAAGGAGAACCCGCGGCTCGCCGCGGTACGCGTGCTCGACCAGATCGTGCACAACCACTACACGCAGGCCTGGGGCGACCTGCATTCGGCCGACCAGGAGGTCGCTCCGCTCGCCGAGTACGTCAGCTGCGAAACACGGTCGCCCGTGATCGCGAAGCCGCGGCGCGTGAAGGTCGTCGCGGTCACGCCGAATCGGTCGGGCTCGGCGACGGCAAGTTCGTCGACAGCACGGCGGTCGACATCCGGATGTCGTTCGCGGGCAGCTTCAACCTCGTGCACACGGTTCACCTCGTCGCCGAGGACGGGAAGTGGAAGTGGATCCTGCCGTCGTGGCGGTTCCGCGACTACAAGGCCGACCGCTGCCCGACCGACTCCGGCTCGACGCCGCCGCCCGCGAACGCCTAGCGCCTACTGCTGCGTTTCGGCGAGTGCCAGCTCGCGGCGCAACTCGACCGGCAGCCGGAACTCGACGTCCTCGTCGACGAGCCGGTACGGCTCGATCTCGGTGACGCCGCGCGCGCGGAACCAGTCGCAGACGCGCTCGACCAGCTTCTCCGGGCGCCGATGCGCCCGACGTGACGCCGGCGACCTCGACGCCGTCCATCCACCGCTCGTCGATCTCGCTCTCGTCGTCGATCAGGTGCGACGCGACGCCGTTCGCGTGCGCCACCTCGACGAGCCGGTTCGAGTTCGACGAGTTGCGCGACCCGATCACGAGCAGCAGGTCGATCTCCGCGAGCATCTCCTTGACGGCCCACTGCCGGTTCGAGGTCGCGTAACAGATGTCTTCCTTCTTCGGCGCGTGGATCTCGGGATAGCGCGCGCGGAGCGCGGTGATGATCTCCGACGTCTCGTCGACCGACAACGTCGTCTGCGTGACGTACGCGAGGCGCGTGCCGGGCGCGAACTCGAGCCTCGCGACGTCGTCCCGCGACTCGACGAGCACGATCGAGTCGGGCGCCTCGCCCATCGTCCCGACGACCTCCTCGTGGCCCGCGTGGCCGATCAGCAGCACCGTGTAGCCGTCGGCCGCGTAGCGCCGCGCCTGCACGTGGACCTTGGTGACGAGCGGGCAGGTCGCGTCGATCGTGTTCAACTGCCGCGCGATGGCGTTCGCGTGCACCGACGGTGCGACCCCGTGCGCCGAGAAGACGACCGTCTCGCCCTCCGGCACCTCCGTCTCCTCGTCGACGAAGATCGCGCCGCGCGCCTCCAGGTCGCGCACGACGTGCAGGTTGTGGACGATCTGCTTCCGGACGTACACCGGCGGCCCGTACAGGTCGAGCGCGCGCTCGACCGTCTCGACGGCGCGCTCGACGCCCGCGCAGTAGCCGCGGGGCGACGCCAGGAGGACCTTCCGCACCATGGCGGCCATGGTACGACGCGTCCGTCCCCAGAAACGGCAGAGCCCGCTGCTCGGGGGGTCGTCGCAGCGGGCTCTCCGTGATTGCTCACCGCGGCAGATGGCCAGGAATGCGCGCCGCGGTTCGCATCGCCCAGTGCGAGTGACGCTAACGGGCCTCGCCGACCGTTGGAATAGGCCGAGCGACCCATCTTTTCAAGTTGGAAAGGAAACCACGGGTTTCCCTTCCAAACCATCCCTTCCGGGATCGCCGCCCTCGGGGCCGCGCTTCGCCTCTCGGCCGGCCAAGCCGGCCTTCGGCGGCCTTTGGTGGTGACCCGGAGAGTTGCTAGCCCGCGAAATCTGCGGTGACTACTCGGGCGCCTCGATAGCCGTGGAAGCGGCCGACTAGGACGCCGACGCCGACTCGGTTGAACGAGGGGCGGAGGAGGTTGGCTCGATGCTCGGGGCTTCTGAGCCACGCGGCAACGATCCCCTGCGCGGTTCCGTAGCGGCCCGTGCCCCAGGCGAGGTTCTCGCCGGCGATCGAACTGCGCACGTCGAACTGCAACATCCGGCTGCCGAAGGCCCCATGCTCGAACACGTTCGTCGCGAGCATCTCCTCGCTGTGCGAGACGGCTGCCCGCTGCAGATGGTCGTCGTAGCGCAGCGTCACGAGCCCGTGCGCGGCGCGCACCCGGTTCATCTCGCGCAGGATCGCCGTGTCGTCGTTCGTCCCCGTGGCGGACGCCGCCACAGGCAAGGCAAGCGCGACCGCCGCAAGGAGCGTGTAGAGGCCTCTGACCATCGGTCTCAAGGTCGCGACCCTAACCTGTCACGTCGTCCCCCGTCCGGGGGGTACAACCGGGAATGGCTTGAAACCAGGACTATCGGGCGGTCTGGGCCAGACCGATCGCCGCGAGCACGACGCCCGCGCCGGCCAGCTGGACGCCGTCGAGCGACTCGCCGAGCCACGCCCAGCCGACGAGCGCGCCGGCCACCGGCTCGAGCATCGCGACGATCGCCGACGCTCGCTCGCGCTCAGATGCCGAAGCGCGCTGACGAGGAGGAAGAACGGCACGATCGTCCCGAGCGCGACCATCCACGCGACGAGCAGCCACACCGGCCAGTGCAGCGACGCGAGATGACCGTGCAAGGACGTGCTGCGCGTCAGCGGGCCGCCGTCGAACGACCACCACGGTGCGAGCACCGCCCAGAACACCGACGCGAACAGGAACCCCCACGCGAGCAGCGACACGGCGTCGCGTCCGCCCACGACGTGCTCGGCGAGGAGCACGTACGTCGCATAGGCCACAGCGCCCGCGAGTGCGAACGCCACGCCGGAGGTCGAGAGCGACGTTCCTCCCCCGAACAGATTCACGATCAGGGTCAACCCGCATCAGCGCGAGCGCGAGCGCGGCCCAGATCCGCCGGCGCACCGGATCCTTGTAGACGAACCTGCGCCCAGAGCGCGACGAGCAGCGGCGCGAGGTACTCGATCAGCAGCGCGACCCCGATCGCGAGCCGGTGGATCGCCAGGAAGTAGAACCACTGCACGAACGCCAGCCCGACGAACCCGAAGGCGAGCAGGTAGGGGAGTTCTCGCCTCGTCAGACGGAGCCGCGCCGGCGCGATCACGGCGAGGATCGCCACCAGCCCGACTGCCGCGCCGAGCGAGCGGACCTGTGCGAGCCGCTCGGACGAGAGCCCCGTCGAGAGGATCGTCTTCGAGACGGCACCGTTGACGCCCCACAGCAGCGCGGCCGCCCGCCGCCATCAGGTAGCCGAGCCGCGGCCGCCGAACGCGCGCCGGCTCAACAGGGAAGGCGGCCTCCGACACGGGCCGCCGACGCTACCTCACGCGCGGAGGGAAACCTGCGGTTTCCCTCCGCGGGCCTCCCTTCCCTTTCGCGCGCCCGATTGAGCGCGCGTTGCTTCCTGACTGTTCGTTGGACGACTCGCGTCCGGCTCTCGCCCGGGCTAAGCCCGGGCGTTCGGCAACTACACTCGGGCGAACGGGACGTAGCTCAGCCTGGTCAGAGCGCCGCCTTTGGGAGGCGGAAGCCGTCGGTTCGAATCCGACCGTCCCGATTGGCGTGGAGGGAAACCTGCGGTTTCCCTCCACGGGCCTCCCTTCCCTTTTCGCGCGCCCGGCCGGCGCCTGTCTGCTGCGCCACGGCTCGGTTCGGTCGTCGCCTCCTGGCTCTCGCCCGGGCCGAGCCCGGGCGTTCGGCAACTGCACCAGGTGTCTGACACCGTGGTGTCTGACACCTGTTAGGCGGTTATGTGAGCAGCCAGTCGCCGTGTCGCAAGATCGGCGTGGCGTTGCCTGCTTCGTCGACGCCGTCTACCTCGAGGTCGTTCGAGCCGATCATGAAGTCGGTGTGGATCGACGACTGGTTGACGCCCTGCTCGTTCCGTTCCTCCGGCGAGAGCTCGGCCGCCCACGGGACTGCCTGCACGATCGACGTGCCGAGCGCGATGTGCGACGACGCGTTCTCGTCGAACAGCGTGTCGTAGAAGACGAGCCCGGTCTGGCCGACGCGCGGAGTGGCCGTCGACGAGCGCGACCTCGCCGAGCCGGGCCGCGCCCGCGTCGGTGGTGATGTGCTCGCGGATCACCTCCTCGCCCGACTCGGCGTGCACCTCGACCGCCCGGCCGTCCTCGAACCGCACCTCGAGGCCGCGCACGATGTTGCCCTGGATCTGCAGCGGCAGGGTCGAGCGAACGTCCCCTCGACGCGCCGCGCATCGGGAGTCGTGTAGACCTCCTCGGTCGGCATGTTGGCGACGTGCTTGATGCCACGCGACTCGTCGAGCGCCGCCTGCCATGCCGATTCGGGATGCAGGCCGACCGTGAGGTCGGTGCCGGGGCCGCGGTAGCTGAGCCGGTCGAAGCGCCGCTCGTTCAGCGCCGCGGCACGCGCTTCGAGCCGCTCGATGTGCTCGCGCCACGCGTGCGACCGGGTCGGGCTCGTCGAGTCGCACTGCGTGCGAGACCGCCTCCCACAGCCGCTCCACATCGGGCTCGCCGAACACCGTCTGCGCCCAGCCCTCGTTCGGGTAGGCGACGATCGTCCAGTTGCAGAGGCCGTCACTGAGCTTGAGCGACGCCTCCGCGACCTCCCGCATGCGCGCTTTGCCGACGCGTTCGCCGTCGAGGTCGGCGAACAGCTCCGGCTCGGGGTTGCCGGTGATCGCGCAGAGCGCGCCGCCCGTCTCGCCCGAGCTCGCGTGAAGCGCGTCGACGAGCCAGGGCGGCGAGTAGCCGAGCTGATCGTCGGCCGCGCTGCGCGATGTGCGCGCGGCGCACGTGCTGGTCGGAGTAGAGGACGTCGACATACCTGGCGCCGGCCTGCGTACGCCTGCGCGGGCGATCGCCCGCGCGAACGGCGCGTGCTCGATCAGCGCGTTGACGCCGAGGATCTGGCCCGGCTGCAGATTCACGCCGACCTGGACCGCGAGGCGGGCGTACTGCTCGAGGCGTCTCTCGGCTCCAGGCACGGCGGCGAACGATAGCCGGGTCGCCTGAGCGCGGCCGGCGGTGCCCCGTAGACTGACGCGCCGTGAAGCCGCTCATGTGCTCTGGTCGCCGTCGTCGCGCTCCTCGCCGCCTGCGGTGGCGGCGGCACGAAGCTCTGCGTCGCGCGAGAAGACGCGCGGCGTGCCTCGCCGACCACCGGGTTCGCCTCGGGCGGCGCGCTCGACTTCGTCGCCACCACCGCGACCGGCGGGGCGCTCAAGGCCCACTCGCCGACAACGACGTGACGATCGTCGTTCGGCGCGACCCTGGCCGACGCCGACAACATCGACCAGGCCTATCGCCGGTTCCACTCGCAGAACGTCGGCATCGACGACGTGCTCCGCCAGCAGGCCAACGCGGTCATGCTCTGGCATCAGCATCCGAGCGACGCCGACCTCGCGCGCATCACCTCCTGCCTGAAGTAGCGTCAGGCTTCTTCCGCGAGGAAGCGCCGGAACCAGAAGAGGAAGATGACGAACAGGACGATCGCCTGCTCGGACGCCATCGTCACGCCGGCCATCTCCTGGTCGCCGAGCGGGGAGAGTCCCCAGACACGGTTCGGCACGTCGACGTAGTAGCCGTAGACCGGCCGGGGGAGCAGGGCGAGCAGCAGTCCGATGCGGGGAGGCAAGGACGAACGCCGCAAACGCGTACGCAGCGCGCGCGCCTGACGCCAAGCCGCCTCGGCACGTCGTGCACGAGCGGCCACCACATCAAGAGCCCGGTCGCGAAGTAGCAGGCGTGCTCGACGTGGATCAGCCACGCCTGCCGCTCGAGTGCCGCGTCGTACACCGGCGGCACGTGCCAGACGTAGTAGTTGACGAGCCACACGGGGAGTGCGACCGCCGGATGGACGAGCAGCCGCCACGCGCGCCACCGTGCGAGCGCGTCGGCCATCGGCCGCGAGAGGCCGAGCACGGCGAGCAGCGGCGCCCACTCGGCGAGGATCACGTTCTGCAGCAGGTGCGCCGTGAGGAGGTAGTGCAGGCCGAGGTGGTGGAGTGGCGTCCAGAACGCGACCGCGAGCAGGGCCATCGACCCGGCGTAGCTGACGACGCGCGGGCGAGGGGCGCCGAAGCGGCCGACGGCGAACAGATAGAGCAGCGAGAGGACGGGAATGACGACCGTCGTGTCGACGTCCGCCTGCCAGGCGTAGGGCGAGTGCACCGCGGCTAACCTAGACGGCCCGAGCGCGGGTGTAGCTCAATGGTAGAGCTCCAGCCTTCCAAGCTGGCTATGCGGGTTCGATCCCCGCCACCCGCTTTGATCGAGGTGCGGCGGGTGCGGGTCGGCGAGTGGGAGGCCCTTCGGGAGACGCGGCTGCGTGCTCTCGCCGATGCGCCCGACGCGTTCGGCACGACACGTGCGGAGGCGCTCGCGCGACCCGAGGAGTGGTGGCGGGACTGGGCGGCGCTTTCCGCCTCAGGGCCGACGCAGGCGATGTTCCTCGCCTGGGTCGCAGGCGAGCCCGTCGGCATGGCGGGCGTCTTTCAGGACGAGGAGCGCTTCCTCGTGATCTCGATGTGGACTCACCCGGAGCGGCGCGGCGTCGGCGTCGGCCGCGCGTTGCTCGACGCCGTGGTCGCGTTCGCGGGTGACGCAGAGGTCGTGCTGAGCGTCACCGAGGGCAACGACTCGGCGTGGCGACTGTACGAGGGCTACGGCTTCGTCCCGACGGGGTTCACCGAGCCGCTTCGCTCGAACCCGGCGCTGCAGATCCGCGAGCTGCGGCTCGAGCGGTAGCGCTAGCGCAGCCGGTCGGCGAACGGCTCGAGCTCGCTCGCGCGAAGCCCGATCTCGCCCTGCTCGATCGCGGCCTTCACGTCGCGCGCCAGCTGTAGCGCCTCCGAGGTCTGGTCGGGCTCGAGCACGGTCGTGATCGTGGCGACGACGGACGAGCCTTCCTGGAGCTGCAGGTCGACGGTCGTCAGCTGCGTCTTGTCGTCGATGTAGGGATCGTCCGGCACGCCGACCCAGACCGTGACGGAGCCGCCGCCCGGCAACGCGGCGTGTTCGACGACGGGTGCGTTCCGGAGCGGCATCGCGTGCACGGTAACAACGTCCGACGAGGCGTCCGCGCACCATCCTGCGCGTGCTCCTGATCGTGCTCGCGGTCGCGGTGACGCTCGAGGTGAAGCGTACCTCCTGCTCGCGATTGTCATCGTCGGTGTCGGCCCACGTCGTCGAGAAGGTCCGCGAACAGGTGAAGAACGGCGGTGCGACCAGGGTGCTCGGCTTGTCGGGCGCGGCGTTGTCCGTCACGAAGAGCGTGATCACGATCATCGCGGCGACGATCACGATCATCTTCCTGACGTTCTTCATGCTGCTCGAGGGCGGCGCCTGGGTCGAGCGCGTCTACTCGCTCTTCCCCGAGCGGTCGCAGGAGCGGTGGCGCCGCGTCGGCGACGACATCTACCGGACGGTCGGCGGCTACGTGACCGGCAACATCGTGATCAGCGTGATCGCCGGCACAGCAGCGACGATCGTGCTGCTGGTCATGGGCGTGCCGTACGCGGTCGCGCTCGGCCTGCTGGTCGCAATCCTCGACCTGATCCCGCTCGCGGGCGCGACCGTGGCCGGGCGTGATCGTGGTGCTCGTCGCGTTCCTGCACAGCGTGCCCGCCGGCATCGTGCTGATCGTGTTCGTGGTCAGTTACCAGCAGCTCGAGAACCACTTCCTGCAGCCCGTCATCTACGGCAGGACGGTGCAGCTCTCGCCGCTCGCCGTGCTGATCTCCGTGCTCGTCGGCGCCGAGCTCGCGGGCGTCCTCGGCGCGCTCGCCGCGATCCCGGTCGCCGGCTCGCTCCAGGTGATCGTCCGCGACCAGCTCGCGGCCCGCCGCCCTCACGCCGCCGAAGCCCGGTAGGACCGGGGCTACGCTTGCTCCGGCGCCCGTAGCTCAGTGGACAGAGCGGCGGCCTTCTAAGCCGTTGGTCGGAGGTTCGAATCCTCCCGGGCGCATGGTTGGGCCAGAGACCTATCGTCACAGCATGAACTTCGCCCCGACATCAGCATCTGCTCGAGAAGCCCACGCCGCGGGTGAATTGGCCGAGTGGTCTCAGATGTTCCTTCGAGGTGAGGGTGGCAACCTGGGCATCGCTAACCCGCTACGAGCACGCGACGACGATTTGTATGTGCTCGCCGACGTGGGACTCAACGACGTGTATCCGATCTCGGGGCCGGAGGAAGACTTCGACTGGCCTGTACCGCCGCCTGTCTTCGAGAAGCGAGTCAAGGCGATGGTGCGGATGCTCGAAGAGGGGTGGGACGCGCCGCCGTTGTTCGTCCACATGCACACGTTCGTTCTCGCTGACGGCAACCGTCGGCGTGAAGCGCTGCTTCGTCACGGGCGGCGGACGTACTGGGCCGTCATGTGGTGCCGCCGCCCCGCGTTCGCCGGTCGCGGGCAACCGGTCTCGCTCGACACGTAGCGACCGGCGGAGCGCGCGCGAATCCTCCCGGCACATCCTGCGCAACCGTCGCCAACAGGTGTCTGACACCAAGGTGTCAGACACCTCGTAGGTCGGTGGCGACCTGACTAGGCTTCGCGTTGGTGACGACATCGAGGTACACGGTCAAGCCTCTCGACGAGTCGACGTGGGACGCGTTTGCCGCGTTGGTCGAGCGCAACAACGGGGTCTTCGGCGGCTGCTGGTGCATGGGCTTCCACCCCGAAGGGGTCGGCAAGGAGACGACGCGGGAGCAGAACCGCAAGCGCAAGCTCGGGCGCGTGCGGGCGGGCACGACGCATGCGGCGCTCGTCTTCGACGGCGACGACTGCGTCGGGTGGTGCCAGTTCGGCCCTCCTGCCGAGCTGCCGAGGATCAAGAGCCGCGCCGCGTACGAGAAGGGCGCCACGACCCCGCCCGACTGGCGGATCGCGTGCAACTTCGTCGGTAAGGGGCACCGCCGTCAGGGTGTCGCGACGGCGGGGCTCGCGGGAGCCGTGAAACTGATCGCCGCGCTCGGCGGCGGGCGGGTCGAGGGCTATCCGGAGGACGCGGCCTCGGTTCCTGCCGGCTTCCTGTTCAACGGCGCTCTCTCGACGTATGAGGCGCTCGGCTTCGTGCGCGACCGGAAGATCGGCAAGCACCGCTGGGTCGTCAGCAAGACGGTCAAACGGCGACCCTGGGGCCAGTGAATGGGCAGGTGGCCATCCCGTCGCCTGGTTGGATGTGACCGGCGCCTGAACGGGGTTTGTCGCCGGCCAAGGTGAGGCAGATACTTGTCGGCGGGGTCCTGAAGAGGAGGAGAGAGAAGATGGGTCTGCGAGCTCCACGTACGTTGTTCCTGCTTGCCTGTGCCGTGGTGACCTGCGGGTTTGCTGCGGTTGCGAGCACCGCCGGGGCTGCCGCCGGACCGACGGTCACGACCGTTGTCGCCGGTCTCGACAACCCGCGCGACCTGGCCTTTGGGCCGCATGGTCAGCTCTACGTCGCCGAGGCCGGGCACGGCGGCCCGTCGTGCATCGGCGAAGGCGCGAACGCGTTCTGCGTCGGCTTCACGAGCCAGATCAGCCAGATCGACATCGCCCACCACACCGCCCATCCGGTAGTCACCGGGATCGTCTCGACGGCCGGGCCGGACGGGTCAGCGTCGACCGGAGTCGACGGCATCTCGACCTTCGGCGACAGCATCTTCGGGATCATCACCGGCTCGGCGCTCTCGGTACCGGACTCGACGCCGCTTCCCGCTGACGTCCTTGCCGCAGGCAAGGCTCAGCTCGGGCGTCTGATTCAGGCGAACGCGAGCGGGAGCTGGCAGGCGATCGCCGACGTCGGCGACGTCGACTGGTTGTGGACGAAGGCTCACGCTGACCTCGTGCCGGGCCAGTTCCCCGACGCGAACCCGTACGGCGTGCTGGCCGGGCCGGGCGAGCAGTGGGTCGTCGACGCGGGCGCGAACACGCTCGACCGGGTCCGGGCGAACGGGAAGGTCGACGTCGTCGCCTTCCTGCCGAATCCGCCCACCTCCGACGCGGTCCCGACGTGCATCGAACGCGGTCCCGACAACGCGCTCTACATCGGCGAGCTGACCGGCGGCGGCAATGCTCCGGGCGCATCCGTCGTCTGGCGGTACTCGCCATGGGACCGGCAGCTCACGCAATGGGCGACCGGCCTCACGGCGGTCACGGGCTGCGGCTTCGCACCCGACGGGCAGTTCTACGCGGTCGAGTTCTCGACCCTGGGGCTGGACAACGCCGCACCCGGGACTGGGGCGCTCGTCCGGGTACCGCCTCACAGCACGGCACCGGTGACGGTGGTCGACAAGCTCTCCTTCCCCGGCGGCTTCGCCGCCAGCAAGGACGGGGCGCTGTACTTCTCCGACTGGAGCATCGCGCCGGCGGCGGCGGGTCTCGGATCGGTGAAGCGCGTGATTCTCGGCTAGTTCGAACAGTGCTGCGGGGCGGCCGAAATCGACCGCCCCGCAGCGACCCGTCGTCGCCCGTTCGGCCATCTCCGATCCAGCCACTGGCCGTCGTTCGGCCCGAGTCAGTCCCTTTGGCGGTATCCCACGGCCCCGCGCTTCGAAATCGTTGGCGCCGCGGATGGACAACCTACTGCGGCTGTCGCCCTCCGGAGCATGGCTCCGGCGAGCAATCGGACTGGCGACGATGGTTCTCCTGTTTCTGCCGGCTGGAACGGGCCGGGCCGCGACCCCTGTCGCGACGACGGTCGTGTCGAATCCGTCCTTTGCCACTTTGGCCGTTGACGGCAGCGGGACCTCCTGGGGCCGGTCGGTCTCGTCGCCCGCCCAGATGTACCGCTCGCGCGACGAGGGGGCGACGTGGACGCGGGTCACCGGCTGGGACACGATCGGACGTCGCCCCTGGTACATGACGCCGCTCGCCGGTGGCGTGCTTCTCGCCGCATACGACACGGGGTTCCACTGGGCGATCGCGCGCTCGGCAGACGGCGGCACGACCTGGAGCACCGTGCTCAGCCTTCCGTGCATCCAGCCCGACTGCTCGGTGCGCTACACGACCCTTGGGTCGGACTCGATCGCACAGGGTGACGGCTTCGTGTTCCTCGGCACGTACAGCAACGCGCCGCCGGCGGTGAATACCAACTTCATCTACCGCTCGGCCGACAACGGCGTCACCTGGAGCGTCGCGAACACGTCGAACCAGTTCAGACACATCCACGGCCTCGAGTTCGACCCGGTGAAGAAGCGTCTCTACGTCCTCTTCGGCGACTCGGTCGGGATGGCGACGTGGTACTCCGCCGACGACGGCGTCACCTTGACGCCGCTGTGCACGGCCTATGCGTGCACCGCGGTGGAGGCCACGATCGACCCGACTGGCACATCCCTCGTGGCGGGGACCGACAACCCCGGCCAGGCGAACCAGATCTTCAAGCTCGACACGGCGACCGGAGCGCGCAGCGTGCTCGCCGCGATCTCGTACACGTCGTACTCTTCGAACCGGGTCGGCGGCACGCTGCTGGTCGCCGAGACGCACGAGCCGGGCGCGATTCCCGACCCGCAGATCCATGTCTACGGCTCGAACGACGGCGGCGCGACCTGGGGCGTACTCTTCGCGGCCACGATCACGAGCACGCAGAGCCCCATGGAGATGTACGTCGACAGCGTGTTCCCGAACGGCGACTTCGCCGTTCAGGTGGAGGGGCGGGGAACGGTCGTCCTACGGCTCTCCGGCGGCACGGGAGGTGGTGGGTCGCCTCCGGCCAACTCGTCCTCGCCCGTCGTGTCGGGAAGCCCCGTGCAGGGACAGGCGCTGACCGCGACCGCCGGTGGCTGGAGCGGGAACCCGACGTCGTTCGCCTATCAATGGCGCCGCTGCAGCACCGCGGGTAGTTCGTGCAGCGACATCGCCGGCGCCGTCGGCGGCACGTATCTCGTCCAGGCAGCCGACGTCGGGTCGACGCTGCGCGTACGCGTGACCGCGAGCAACGGGGCCGGAGCGAGCGCGCCCGCCGACTCAAGTGCGACGGCGACGTGCACCGCCCCGGCAGGCGGCGGTTCGGTGAGCATCGGCGCACTGACGGGTGGGGCGAGCTCTGCGACTCCCGGAGCGGGCTACAAGTTCGGCACCGCGTACACGCTCGCGAGCGCCGGCACGCTGACGCAGTTCCAGTTCTTCGCGGCGGGCGGTGCGAGTGCGCAGTCGTTCACCCCGGCGATCTACGGTTCGAGCGGTTCGGGGCCGGGTTCGCTGCTGGCCGTCGGCGCGACGATGAGCGTTGCGGCCGGCCAGGCAGCGGGGTGGGTGACGTCCGCACTCCCCTCGACCTCGCTCGCCGCGGGCACCTACTACCTCGTGCTCGTGTCCGGTCCCGCGAGCAACGCCGCGAGCATCTTCTACACCCCCGGCACCCCGAGCGACGGCGTCTTCAACCCGAACCCGGCCGGCGCGCCTACGTCGACGTTCGGCTCGGCAGGCACCGAGGCGCGCCGCTGGAGCTTCCGTGCGGTCGGCGCCGGCGGCGGTGGTGGCGGCGGCCCGTCGGTCCCGGTCAACTCGTCCCTGCCGACGGTCTCGGGCGTCGCGCAACAGGGCCAGGTGCTCGGCGCGAGCCCCGGCGTCTGGAGCGGAGCCCCGGCGTCCTTCGCGTACCAGTGGCGGCGCTGCAGCGCGACCGGTTCGGCGTGCAGCGACATCGTCTCGGCAACGGCGGTCACGTACGTGGTGCAGGCGGCCGACGTCGGGTTCGCGCTTCGCGTTCGTGTGACGGCGAGCAACAGCGCCGGGCCGAGCGCACCTGCCGACTCGAACGCGACCGCGCCGTGCGTCGCGGCGAGCAGCGGGTCGGTGAGCTTCGGTGCCGCGGCCCCCGGCACCAGCTCCGCCGCGCCCGGCGCCGGCTACAAGTTCGGCACGGCGTACACACTCGCGAGTGCCGGCACGGTGACGCGGTTCCAGTTCTTCGCGGCCGGCGGCGCGAGCGCGCAGTCGTTTACGCCCGCGATCTACAGCGCAGCCGGGTCGGCTCCCGGCTCGCTGCTGGCGGTCGGCGGGACGGTCACCGTTGCGGCTGGACAGGCTGCCGGTTGGGTGTCCGCGACGTTGCCCACGACCGCCCTGGCGGCGGGGACGTACTACCTCGTGCTCGTCTCCGGCAGTGCGAGCAACGCGGCGAGTATCTCGTACGACCCCGGCAACGCGACCGACGGCGTCTTCAACCCGAATCCGGCAGGTGCTCCGACGTCGACCTTCGGAGCCGCCGGCACCGAGGCGCGGCGCTGGAGCTTCCGCGTCAGCTGACGCTTGCCGCTTGAATCGGCGGGCGCACGCGGTCAGGATGCGGCGCAATCGTCCATCGCTCACATCCAGCCGATCGGAGAAGCGAATGAAACAGCTCCTGACCGAATTCAAGGCGTTCCTGATGCAGGGCAACCTGATCACCCTCGCGATCGCGTTCGTGATGGGTGTTGCGTTCGCCGCGCTCGTCAACTCGTTCGTGTCGGACCTGGTCACGCCGATCATCGGCGCCATCTTCGGCAAGCCGGACTTCAGCAGCCTGACCTTCACGATCCACAAGTCGCTCTTCCGGTACGGCTCGTTCATCACCGCGCTGATCACGTTCGTCTCGATCGCCGCGGCCGTGTTCTTCTTCATCGTCAAGCCGTACGAAATGATCATGGCGCGCGGGAAGCAGCCCGAGGAAGAGGTCGTGACCGACGAAGAGCGCCGCCACCAGGAGCTGCTCGCCGCGATCCGGGGGCTCAGCCGCTGAGGCGCTTCGCGAAGCTGACCAGGAACTGAACGCAACGGCGCAGAGCCTTGCCGCGTGACTCGGCGGCTGCTCTGATCGTGTCGGGCCGCGGCGGCCTTCCGACGATGAGGCCGCCGCGGCTCCCTGCCGTGGCCGACGGACCGACCGCGGGCCGATACGATGCCCGGCGCGTGGTGGCGGTAGCTCAGTTGGTAGAGCCCCGGGTTGTGGTCCCGGTGGTCGCGGGTTCGAGTCCCGTTCGCCACCCTTTCGACGGCTGACCGGGCGGGTACGCTTCGCCTGCTCGGCCCCGTAGCTCAGAGGACAGAGCGGGAGCCTTCGAAGCTCCGTGCGGTGGTTCGATTCCACCCGGGGCCGCCTGCCGCCGCGAAGTCCGGCTCGGCCTGCGGCCGAGCCATGACGACTTCGCGACGCGTCTTGGGCGGCGAGCGGCGGTGTGCCGCGCCCGCCATGTCGGTCGCGGCGACGAGAGCGCTTAATCCCCGCCCAACAACAACGGCGTGGATGCGGCTGTCTCATATCCGACATGCGCCTCTCGCTGCTCCTGCTGCTTCCGCTCGCTCTCGTCGCCTGCGGGTCCGGCCAGAAGCACGCGGCCTCACCTCCGCAGGTGGACGTCCACCAGTACGGACGCGGGGCGACGCGCGTCTGGGTCTTTGCGCCGGCCGAGCGGCCGAAGCTGATCGTCCTCTTCGTGCACGGGCTCGGCAACACCCGCGAGACGACGCCCTACTACCACCGGCCGTGGCTCGAGCACCTGGCTCGCGAGGGCTACGAGGTCGTCTATCCGTCGTACGAGACGGTCCCGTTCCAGCCGGGCGGGCTCAAGCACCTGGTGCAGGGCGTCGAAGTCGCGCTGCCGCACGTGGCGAAGGGCGTGCGCGTTGCCGCGATCGGCTATTCGCGCGGCGGCCGCCTGGTGATGGACTACGCGAGCGTCTCCTCCGCCGTCGGCCTCGCGCCCGGGCGCATCTTGAGCGTCTTCCCGTCGGGGATCATGGACGCGCTGCTCAACCTCGGCCCGCTCGCCGGACACACGAAGGTGCTGATCCTCGCCGGCGACCGCGACACGACGGTCGGCACGGTGGGTGCGGGCCAGCTCGTCACGCAGCTCGCAGCGAGCGGCTTCCCCTATGCCGACGTTCGCTTCGAGACCGTTCGCTCGCACGGCACGTTCGTCGCCGACCACCTGTCGGTGCTCACCGACACGCCGGCCGCACAGCAGGCGTACTGGGCGCGCGCCGACCGGTTCCTCGCACCGCTCGCGACGCTACCCTGACCGCCCACACGCGGGCGTGGCGGAACTGGCAGACGCGCCGGGCTTAGGACCCGGTGGGCTTCGGTCCTTGGAGGTTCGACTCCTCTCGCCCGCATCTGTTTCCGGACGTCGGCGCAGAATCGAAGCGCTCGCCGAAGCAGCTGGGCGAACGGACCGCCCACGTCAGACTCATTGCGGACAAACACGCCGCATACGGGGAGAATTTCGAGCCGCGCGGCGACCCGGTCTCGTCAGACTCTTGTCTGACAGGAGTCAGACTCAGCCGTCAGGAGCGCGCGCCTTGCAAGACGTGTCTGACAGGGCGGACGTGATCAGGGCAGCACGCTGAGCACGTCGTCGAGAGTTGCACGCTCCTTGACGGGTGGGTCGGTCACCTTCGGGCCGAGGTGGATCAGCGCCACGACCTGCTCCGCGTCGTCGAGCTGCAGTGCGCCACGCACCGCCGCTTCGCCGAACGCCGCGGGCGTTCGCCAGTAGCTCGCGAGTCCCCGCTCCGTCGCTCCGAGCAGCACCGCGTAGACGGCGCACGCCGTCGCGTGCAGATCCTCGGCGTCGGTCAGCTCGTCGCCCGACAGCATCGCGGTCGCGAGCACGAGCGTCGGCGCACGGCGGAGCTTGATCGCCTCCTTCTCGCCGCAGCGTTCCTCGATCCGCGCCCGGGTCTACGGCGCCGAGGACCCGGAAGCGCCACGGCTGGGTGAGGTGGTGGTTCGGCGCATGGCGCGCGAGCTCGATCAGCTCCCGGAGCGTCGACAGCGTCGACCGGCTGCGCGCCGTACTGCTTGTGCGTCCTACGGTTGCGGATGGCCTCGCCGACGTCCACGGCCCGGGACGGTACCTGTCTGGTTCAATGGCTCACCCATGCCGAATACAGGTCGAGGAGCTCGCGAGAGGACAAGGTCAAGCTGACGGTCGACGTGCCGGCGCACGACGTGCACCACGCCGTCGAGCACGCCGCCAACCGACCTCGCCGCCTCCGTCCGGATCCCGGGCTTCCGCAAGGGGAAGGTGCCGATGCCGCTGCTGATCAAGCGCGTCGGCCGTGAGCGCCTCTACAGCGAGGCGGTCGAGAGCCATATCGGCGGCTGGTTCTGGGGCGCGGCGACCCGCGCGCGGGTCAACCCGGTGGCGCAGCCCGAGTACGACTACGAGCTCCCGTCGAGCGATCACGAGGACTGGCGTTTCTCAGCGACCGTCGAGGTGCAGCCGAAGCCGGAGCCCGCCGACTGGACGAAGCTCGAGGTGCCGAAGCACGAGGCCGAGGTTCCGCAGGAGGCAGTGCAGGCCGAGCTCGAAGCGCTGCAGCGCACGGTCGCGGAGCTCGATCCCCGTCGAGGGGCGCCCCGCCGCAGCAGGGCGACACCGTCGTCGTCGACCTCGTCGCGGACGACGGCTCCGCCCAGCGCGACTACGTCGTCGAGCTCGGCTCGGAGCGTCTCGTCGAGGAGGTCGAGAACGGTGTGCGCGGTCTGTCTGCCGGCGAGGAGCGCGAGGTCGCCTACGAGCTCGCGGACGGCTCGAAGCGCACGGCGACCGTCGCCGTCAAGGAGGTCAAGGAGCGCGTGCTGCCGCCGCTCGACGACGAGCTGGCGAAGACCGCAAGCGAGTTCGACACGCTCGACGAGCTGCGCGGCGAGATCGAGGGCCGGCTGCTCGGCCAGATCGAGGAGGAGCTCGAAGGCGCGTTCCGCGCCGCCGCCGTCGACGAGCTCGTCAAGGCGTCGAACGTGCAGCGCCGGCGGCCCGCTCGTCGAGCTGCGCACGCGCGAGCTCCTCGCCGGGCTCGCCCGCAGCCTGCAGGCACGCGGACTCGACGCCGGCACCTACCTGCAGCTGACGGGCCAGACGCCGGAGCAGCTCGAGCAGCGGCTCTATGCGGAGGCCGCGCTCTCGGTCGCGCGCGAGCTCGATGCTCGAAGCGGTCGCCGACAAGCTCGGCATCGAGGTGACCGACGACGAGATCCGCGACGAGCTGCGCGCGGCGCGGCGAGGCCGAGGAGGAGATCGAGCGGTTCGTCGAGGAGGGCGGCGCCGACCGCGTGCGCGACGACCTCCGTCTGCAGCGCGCGCTCGACCGCGTCGCCGCCGAGGTCAAGCCGATCGCACCGGAGCTGCACGAAGCGCGCGAGAGCATCTGGACGCCGGGGCAGGAGCAACCGGCGGAGCCCGCGAAGCTATGGACCCCAGGCACGTAAGGAGACGTTGACGCAGATGCCACTAGTTCCGATGGTCGTTGAGCAGACTTCGCGCGGCGAGCGCGCATTCGACATCTACTCGCGCCTGCTCGCCGAGCGCATCGTCTTCCTCGGGCACGCCGGTCGACGATCAGATCGCGAACCTGATCATCGCCCAGCTGCTCCACCTCGAGTCGGAGGATCCCGACAAGGACATCTTCCTCTACATCAACTCGCCGGGCGGCTCGGTCTACTCCGGTCTCGCGATCTACGACACGATGCAGTTCATCAAGCCGGACGTGCAGACGATCTGCGTCGGCATCGCGATGAGCATGGGCTCGCTGCTGCTCGCCGGCGGCGCGAAAGGGAAGCGGATGTCGCTGCCGAACTCACGGATCCTGATCCACCAGGTGTCCGGCGGCTTCCAGGGCCAGGGCACCGACATCGAGATCCAGGCCCGCGAGGTGATCGGCCTCAAGCGGCGCCTGGAGGAGATCTACACGCACCACACCGGCAAGACGCAGGAAGAGGTTTCGCACGATATGGAGAGAGACTTCTTCCTCAGCCCGCAGGAAGCGAAGGAGTACGGGATCATCGACACGGTGATCACGCACCGCGAAGCAGGACGGGCCGAAGCGGCCGCCTAGTTAAGCGGGCTAGCCATTTCGGTCAATCGAGGGTAAAAGGAGAAGGGGATGGCCCGGGCGAGCGAAGGCAACGAACAGCTTCTCTGCAGCTTCTGCGGCAAATCGCAGCGGCAGGTCAAGAAGCTGATCGCCGGTCCAGGCGTCTACATCTGCGACGAGTGCATCGATCTCTGCAACGAGATCATCGACGAGGAGCTGACCGCTCCGAGCTCGCTCGACCTCGAGAACCTGCCCCGCCCGAAGGAGATCTACGCCGCGCTGAACGAGTACGTCGTCTCGCAGGAAGAGGCGAAGCGCTCGCTCTCCGTCGCCGTCTACAACCACTACAAGCGCGTGCAGATGGGCTCGGAAGAGGGCGACGTCGAGCTGCAGAAGTCGAACATCCTGCTGCTCGGGCCAACGGGCTGCGGCAAGACGCATCTCGCGCAGACGCTCGCGCGCATCCTCAACGTCCCGTTCGCGATCGCCGACGCGACGGCGCTGACCGAGGCCGGCTACGTCGGCGAGGACGTCGAGAACATCCTCCTGAAGCTGATCCAGGCCGCCGACTTCGACATCAAGAAGGCGGAGACCGGGATCATCTACATCGACGAGGTCGACAAGATCGCGCGCAAGGCCGACAACCCGTCGATCACGCGCGACGTGTCGGGCGAGGGCGTGCAGCAGGCGCTCCTGAAGATCCTCGAGGGCACGGTCGCCTCGGTGCCGCCCCAGGGCGGGCGCAAGCATCCGCACCAGGAGTTCCTCTCGATCGACACGACGAACATCCTCTTCATCTGCGGCGGCGCGTTCGCCGGCCTCGACAAGATCATCGCCAAGCGGCTCGGCAAGAACGCCGTCGGCTTCGGGCGCGAGATCTCGTCGAAGCGCGACGCACAGAGCGCAGAGCTGCTCGGCGAAGTGATGCCGGAGGATCTCCTCAACTTCGGGCTGATCCCGGAGTTCATCGGCCGGCTGCCGGTGCTCTCGGCCGTGCACCAGCTGCAGCGCGAGGATCTCGTCCAGATCCTGACCGAGCCGAAGAACGCGCTCGTCAAGCAGTACCAGCGGTTCTTCAACTACGACGACATCGACCTCGTCTTCACCGAGGACGCGCTCTGGTCGATCGCCGACAAGGGCGCTCGCAGCGCGAGACCGGCGCCCGCGGCCTTCGTTCGATCATCGAGAACGCGCTGCTCGACGTGATGTTCGAGCTGCCGTCGCGCAAGGACGTCTCCAAGTGCGTGATCACGAAGGAGACGATCGAGAAGGGCCTGAAGCCGACCCTCGTCACGAGCGCCGGCGGCCGATCTCGAGCCGGACGAACTCGCCGAAGAATCAGCTTAGTTGGGAGGGAAACCACGGGTTTCCCTCCCAATGCCCTCCCTTCCGGGATCGCCGCCCGCGTGACCTGGGTTCGCCTCCCGCCGGGCTAAGCCCGGCTCCGGCAGCTGATGGCCGTCACCCGGAGAGCGGTCCTTGACAGCCGCTCGTGCGGCTTGACACGCGTGCCCGATCGGCCTAGAACTAACACCTGAATCGGGTCTCAGGTTTCGGGCTACTCACCAGGAGGATGCGTTCATGCGCCATCGTTTCACCAGGGTCCTGCTCGGCGTCGGGCTCTTCGCGATGCTCGGCGGGACTGCGACCGTCGCGGCGCGGTCACACCATTCCACCGCTTCGTACAACGTCGGCTTCGTCTATCCGCGCACCGGCCTGCTCGGCGCTTACGGGGCCGAGGAGATCGAAGGCTTCAAGTACGGCCTCCAGTACGCGACCAAGGGCACCAACAAGGTCAACGGCAAGTCGATCAACGTCACCTTCGTCGACGACAAGGGCGACGCGGCGACCGGCGTCTCGGCCGCCAAGGATCTGATCGGCCAGGGCTACAAGATCCTGATGGGCACCGGCTCGTCCGGCGTCGCGCTGCAGATGGCGCCGCTCGCCGCGCAGAACCAGGTCCTCTACATCTCGGGGCCGGCGGCGGCCGACGCGATCACCGGCGTCAACAAGTACACGTTCCGCGCCGGACGCCAGACCTACCAGGACGTCCTCGACGCCGCCTCGTTCCTGAAGGGCGGCGGGCAAGAAGGTCGTCGTCTTCGACCAGGACACCGTCTTCGGCCACGGCAACTTCGCCGCGGTCAAGGCGGTCGATCGGCGGCAAGGGTCACACGGTGAGCGAGATCTCGGTGCCGCTGACGGCGACCGACTTCACGCCGTTCGCGCAGCAGGCCAAGAACGCGAACCCCGACCTGGTGTTCGTCGCGTGGGCGGGCACGACCGCCGGCGCGATGTGGAAGTCGCTCGACCAGCAGGGCGTCTTCAACGGCCCCGACGTCGTCACCGGTCTCGCCGAGCGCGCGACGTGGTCGGCGCTGGGCGACCAGGCGACGAAGATCCACTACCTCTCGCACTACACTACACGGCGCCGAAGAACAAGGTCAACGACTGGCTCGTGGCGCAGCTCCGCAAGCGCGGCCAGGTGCCGGACATCTTCACGCCGGACGGGTTCGTCCTCGCGCAGATGCTTGTGCAGGCGCTGCAGAAGGGCGACTACGACGTCGACAAGATGATCACCGCGCTCGAGGGCTGCAAGTTCCTCGCGCCCGAAGGGGATCCAGGTGATCCGGCCACAGGATCACGCGATGCTGCAGCCGATGTTCCGGGTCCAGCTGGTCCGAAGAACGGTCAGCCTCGTCGCACAGATCCTCGGGTACCGCGACGACGTACCAGACCGCCCCGCCGATCGTGGCGATGCGGGGCTAGCGAAGCGGACGCACTGCGCGTGAGCGCATCCCCGATCCTCGCAACGAGTGATCTCGGGCTCGACATCGGCGGCGCAACGATCGTCGCCGGTGTCGGGCTCGAGGTTCGCGAGGGAGAGCTGCTCGGCGTGATCGGCCCGAACGGGGCCGGCAAGACGACGCTGTTCAACCTCGTCTCGGGTCTGCTGCGGCCGACCAGCGGCCGCGTGCTGCTGGACGGCGTCGACATCACCGACGACCCGCCGTTCCGGCGCGCGCGGCGCCGGGATCGGGCGCACGTTCCAGGTCTCGAACGTCTTCCCGCTGCTGCCGGCGCTCGAGAACGTGCGCCTGGCGGCCGAGGCGGCGACTCGGCGGCACGATGCGGATCTGGCGGCGGGCGCTCCACGTCCGCGAGGCGCTCGAACGTGCGCACTGGGCGCTCGACGCGCGTCGGGCTCGCCGCCCGCGCGCCGGTGCCCGGCCGGGCTGCTGTCGCACGGCGACAAGCGCAAGCTCGAGCTCGCGATGGTGCTCGCGGGCGACGCGCGGGTGATCCTGCTCGACGAGCCGATGGCCGGTGTCTCGATGGAGAACATGCCCGGAGCTCGTCGAGCTGATCCGCTCGGTGCACGCCGAGAGGGCAAGACCGTCCTGATGGTCGAGCACCACATGGAGGTCGTCACCGGGCTCGCTCAGCGGATCGCAGTCCTGCACCACGGCGCACTGCTCGCAGTCGACACGCCCGCAGGCGATCATGCGCAACGAGACGGTGCAGCAGGCGTACCTCGGGGAGCCGATCTGATGGCGCTGCTCGAGGTGCGCGACCTGCACGTGCGGCTCGGCCAGTCGCACGTGCTCCAGGGGATCGAGTTCGACGTTCCCGAGGGCGGGGTGACCGCGCTGCTCGGCCGCAACGGCGTCGGCAAGACGACGACGCTGCGCGCGCTGATGGGCCTCGTCGACCGCCGGGGGTCGCGTCGGCTACGACGGCGCGGAGATCACGCGACCTGGCCGACGCACAAGATCGTCGCGGCGCGGCGTCGGCTACGTGCCGGAGGACCGTGACGTGTTCGCGGGCCTGACCGTCGACGAGAACCTTCGCCTCGCCGAGCGCGACGGCGAGCCGCGCTACGAGCTCGTCTACGACCTCTTCCCGGAGCTGCAGCGAGCGCGGCAAGCAGCGGGCGGGGACGCTCTCCGGCGGCCAGCAGCAGATGGTCGCGATCGCGCGGGCGCTCCTGAACGAGAACCGGGTGCTGCTCGTCGACGAGCCGACGAAGGGGCTTGCGCCGCTCCTCGTCACCGAGGTCGCCGCGCGTGCTCGAGCGCGTGTCGCGAGCTGACGACCGTGCTGCTCGTCGAGCAGAACCTCGGCGTCGTCGCACGCGTCGCGACGCGACGTGGTCGTGCTCGACACCGGGCGCGTCGTGCACACCGGCCCTGCGCAGCGAGCTGCTCGACGACCGGCCGACGATCCAGCGGCTGCTCGGAGTGGGGCACGCGTGAGCACCTTCGTCCTGCTCACGATCACCGGGCTCGGGCTCGGCGCGATGTACTTCCTGATCGCCTCGGGGCTGTCGCTGATCTACGGCCTGATGGGCGTCCTCAACTTCGCACACGGCGCCTTCCTGACCGTCGGCGCCTACGCCCTCTGGTTCACGGAGTCGAAGCTCGGCGGCCTCTCGGTGCTGCCGCGCTTCCTGCTCGCCGCGCTCGTCGGCCTCGTCGTCGGCGCGGTCTTCGCGGCGCTCGTCGAGCTGATCGCTGATCCGTCCGCTCTACGGCCGGCACATCGAGCAGGTGCTCGTCACGGTCGGGCTCGCGCTCGCGTCACGGCGCTCGTCACCGCGATCTGGGGCAACGACGCGCGGGTCGTCGCCGTGCCCGCGCTGGGTCGGCGACACGACCGACCGTCGCCGGCGCCCACATCCCGAACGACCGCTGGATCGAGATCGCGACCGCGGTCGCGGTGCTCGTCGGGCTCGAGGCGTTCCTGCAGCGCACGCGCTACGGCCTGATCATCCGCGCCGGGCGTCGAGAACCGCGCCATGGTGACCGCGCTCGGGATCGACGTGCGGCGGGCCTTCACGCTCGTCTTCGCGATCGGCGGGCTCGCCGCCGCGCTCGCGGCCGTGCTCTCGTCGCGTCTACTTCACCACCGTCGACCCGCAGCACGGCACGTCGCTCGCTGATCTTCGCGTTCATCGTCGTCGTGATCGGCGGGCTCGGCTCGCTGCGCGGCACGGCGATCGCGGCCGTGGTCGTCGGCGCTCGTGCAGCAGTACGCGAACTACTACGCCTCGTCCGGGCTCGGCGACCTCAGCGTCGTCCTGCTGCTCGGGCGTCGTCCTGCTCGTGCGGCCGCGCGGCCTCGTCGGGGAGCTTCGCGTGAGGCGGCATCGGCGATCCCGCTCGCGCTCTTCGCTGCGCTCGCGTTCGTGCCCGCGGCTCGCGATCGACGTGCCCGTACGTCTTCCAGGGCGGCGCTGAACACGCCCGGCACGCTGCAGCTGCTCGCGCTCTGCCTCGTCTTCGGCGGCGCTGGCGCTCACGCTACGACCTGCTGTTCGGGTTCACGGGCCTGCTCTCGTTCGGGCACGCGCTCTACTTCGCGGTCGGCGTCTACATCGCCGCGATCGCGATGACGCAGCTGGCACTGGGGCTTCTGGCGGTCGATCGCGCTTCACGGCGTTCGTCGGGCTCGTGCTGCCGCTGCGTCCTCGGCGCGGTCTCGCTCCGTGTCGGCGGGATCGCGTTCGCGATGGTGACGCTCGCCTTCGCGCAGGCCGGCTCGATCCTCGCGTTCAAGAACCCGTACAAGCTGGACCGGCGGCGAGGAAGGGTTCGGCGTCGACTACCACAAGCTGCCCGCGTGGACCGTCGGGATCCTGAACACGAAGCATCTCTACTGGATCGCGCTCGTGTACGCGGCGGTCGTGTTCGCGATCGTGCGCTGGGCGGTCTCGTCGTCGCCCGGCCACCTCTGGCAGGCGATCCGCGAGAACGAGCTGCGCGTCGCAGGTGCTCGGGCTCGGCCGTATCCGCTACAAGCTGATGTCGTTCGTCCTCGCGTCGTTCCTCGCAACGATGGGCGGCGTCGTCTACCTGCTGCTGCTCGGCGGCGCGACGACCGAGGTGACGACGCGCGAGCTTCACGCTCACGCTGCTGCTGATGGTCGTGATCGGCGGCACCGGCACGCGCTGGGGTGCGATGCTCGGCGGCATCCTCTACACCTACGCCGACCATCGCCTCGGCGACCTGTCGTCGTCGCACGCGGTCTCGAGCCTGCCGTCGGTCTTCCGCACGCCGTTGCAGCAGCCGCTGTTCGTCCTCGGCGTGCTCTTCATCCTCGTCGTGTTCTTCGTGCCGGGCGGCCTCGCGCAGATTCACCGGCTGCGCCGGCCGAAGACGCTGCAGCGACTCCAGGAGGCGATCCAGCGATGAAGATCGCGTGGGAGCGAGCGGGGCTCCGGCACGCCGCTGCTGCTGATCCAGGGCCTCGGCTACGGCCGCTGGGGCTGGGACCCGGTCGTGCCCGGGCTGGCCGAGCGCTACCGCGTGCTGTTCTTCGACAACCGCGGGATCGGCGAGTCGGACTCAGCCCGACGGGCCGTACACCGCCCGTCAGATGGCCGACGACGCGCTGCAGGTGCTCGACGAGGCAGGCGTCGACCGCGCGCACGTCGCTCGGCGCGAGCCTCGGCGGGATGATCGCCCAGGAGCTCGCGGTGCTTGCGCCGGGCCGGGTCGGCGAAGCTCGTGCTCGCGTGCACGACGCCCGGCGGGCCTGACGCGCCGCCGCTGCCGGCCGTCACGCTGAAGCTGTTCGCCGAGGCGGCGACGCTCGCCCCCGAGGTCGCGCTGCGCCGGTTCGTCGAGAACGCGCTCGCGCTCGAACGCCGCCCGACGACCTGGTCGACGAGATCTTCCGGCGTCGCCTCGAGAACCCGCCCGACCCGGCCGGCTGGCAGGCGCAGGCCGCGGCGGGGACGACGTTCCCCGGCGTCGAGGGCGCGATCACGTCGCCGACGCTCGTGCTCCAGGGGGACGAGGACAACGTCGTCGACCCGCGCAACGCCGACCTGCTCGCCGAGCGGATTCCCGGCGCGCGGGTCGAGCTGTTCCCGGGCACGGGTCACCTGTTCTTCTGGGAACAGCCCGAACGCGTCGTGCAGGTCGTGTCGGAGTTCCTCGGATGAACGAGCACACGATCGACAGGATCATCCGCGACCGCGCCCGCATCACGCCGGACCGCGTCGCGATCGTCGAGCGGCATCGCTCGTGGACGTACGCCGAGCTCGACGCGCGCTCGGACGAGCTCGCTGCCGGGCTCGGCCACGGGCTGCGCGTCTCGACCCTGACCGGCAACTCGGGCGAGCACGTCGCGCTGATGTTCGCGTGCGCGAAGGCCGGCGCGATCCTGCATCCGATCTCGTGGCGCCTCGCCCCGGCCGAGGTCGCGTATCAACTCGACGACGCCGACCCGGCAGTCTTCTTGATCGAGGACGAGTACCGCGAGCTGGGCGAGGCGGCGCTCGAGCTGGCGAGCGTGCGTCCGCGCCCGAGAACCACTTAGTGCCAACTTGGCACGAACAGGGGTTTCGGATCACGACCCGCTGCTCCTGATCTACACGTCCGGCACGACCGGCAAGCCGAAGGGTGCGCTGCTGACGCACGCGAACTGCTTCTGGACGAACCTCTCGTTCGACCTGGCGACCGGCATCCGTCCCGACGACGTGGTGCTGCAGGTGCTGCCGCAGTTCCACTGCGGCGGCTGGAACGTGCAGTCGATCCTCGCCTGGTGGAAGGGCGCGACGGTCGTGCTCGAACGGGGCTTCGACGCTGCGCGCGCCCTCGAGCTGATCGAGGCGAAGCGGGTCACGACGTTCATGGGCGTGCCGGCCAACTACCTCTTCATGGCGCAGGAGCCCCGGTTCGCGTCGGCCGACCTCGGGTCGCTGCGGCTCGCGGTCGTGGGCGGCGCGCCGATGCCCGAGGCGCTGCTCGACACCTGGGCGGGCCGCGGGGTCGAGATCGTGCAGGGCTACGGCCTCACCGAGGCGGCGCCGAACGTGCTCTGCCTCTCGCCCGAGGATGCGCGTCGCAAGGCCGGCTGGGCCGGCAAGCCGTACCCGTACGTCTCGTGCGACCTCTCCGAGGACGGCGAGCTGCTCGTGCGCGGCCCGAACGTCTTCCCCGGGTACTGGCGAAACGACGAGGCGACTTCGGCGGCGTTCCGCGACGGCTGGCTGCTGACCGGTGACATCGCCGAGCGCGACGGCGAGGGCAACTACCGGATCCGCGGCCGGCTCAAGGACATGTTCGTCTCGGGCGGCGAGAACGTCTACCCCGCGGAGATCGAGGCCGTGCTGCACGACCATCCGGCCGTCGCCGACGTCGCGGTCGTCGGCGTGCCCGACGAGCGCTGGGGCGAGGCGTGCGTGGCGTTCGTCGTGCTTCGCACACCGGCGCCGGACGACGAGCTGCTCGAGCACTGCCGCGCGCGGCTCGCACGCTTCAAGGTCCCGAAGGCCGTCCGCCGCGTCGACGAGCTTCCGCGTAACTCGATGGGGAAGATCCAGAAGTCCGAGCTGAGCGTGACCGTATGACCGACGTCGTCACGAACGTCGACGGGCGGCCGCTCTCGAAGCGCGGCCTCGACACGCGCCGGCGTCTACTCGACGCCGCCGAGGCCGTGTTCGGCGAGCTCGGCTACCACGACGCGTCGATCGTCAAGCTGACCGAGGCCGCGGGCGTGGCCGGCGGCACGTTCTACCTCTACTTCGACTCGAAGAAGGCGATCTTCGAGGAGCTGATGCGCGACCTGAACCGCCGCATCCGGCACGCGATGAGCGAGGGCGCGGTTCGCGGCACCACCCGCGTCGAGTCCGAGCTGCTCGGCTTCGACGCGTACTTCCGGTTCACAGCCGAGCATCCGGCGCTCTACCGGATCATCCGGCAGTCCGAGTTCGTCGCGCCCGAGATGCTCCGGTTTCACTACGACCGCGTCTCGCAGGGCTACATGGCTGCGCTCCGCAAGGCGGTCGACGACGGCGAGCTCGGCGAGCTCGACCCGGAGGTGACGTCGTACGCCCTGATGGGGCTCGGCGAGCTCGTCGGGATGCGCTGGATCCTCTGGGGCGACGGCGAGCTACCCCCGCACGTCTGGCGGGAGCTCGAGCGCATCATCCGCGCGATCCTCGAGGCGAAGACGACGTGAGGCGCGTCGGCCTCGTTGCGACCGCTTCGTACCTGCCGGAGCGGTGGATGCCCGCTGCCGAGATCGCGGCGCTCTCGAACATCCCCGAGTGGGTGATCGTCGAGAAGTTCGGCCTCCGCGGCAAGCACATCGCCGCGCCGGACGAGCACGTCAGCGACCTCTCGGTAACGGCGGTCGAGCGTCTGCTCGAGGAGACGGGCACCGACCCGGCGTCGATCGACGTCGTCATGTACTTCGGCTCGATGTGGCGCGACTACGCGATGTGGCAGGTCGCGCCGAACATCGCGTACCGGGTCGGCGCCGTGAACGCGTTCGCACTCGAGTACGACAACGTCTCGCACGGGACGCCGATCGCGCTGCGGGTCGCGCGCGACCTCCTT
This sequence comes from uncultured Actinomycetes bacterium, assembly GCA_963819535.1. Taxonomy (GTDB): domain Bacteria; phylum Actinomycetota; class Thermoleophilia; order Gaiellales; family Gaiellaceae; genus PALSA-600. Next base: position 111,096 of record CAWFWL010000003.1, read on the forward strand.
CGCGCCGAGCCCGAGCTGTCCACGGTGCTCGTCGTCGCGGCCTGCCGCGAGTCGTATCTCCTCGACTACGCGAACGAGCGCTCGCGCTTCATGTTCAACTTCGGTGACGGCGCGGTCGCCGGCCTGTTGGTCACCGATACGGCCGGACAAACGAGCTGCTCGGCTCGCACGCGATCACGAACGGCGCCTACTCGCTGCAGGTGAAGGTTCCCGGAGGGGGTTCCGCCGATCCCGACGGCTACCGGTTCCTCGACGTCGCGGACCCCGCCTCGATGAAGGGCGGGCTCGACGACGAGTCGCTGCCGAACTTCGTCGCTGCGGCCCGGGGTGCGCTCGAGAGAAGCGGGCTCGGCCTCGACGACGTCTCGTTCGTCTGCCCGCTGCATACGAAGCGGTCGATGTTCCTCGCGTTGCTCTCCGAGCTCGGGTTGGGTGAAGATAGGGCCGTGTACCTCGACGACACCGGGCACATGAGCGGCGTCGACTCCCTGCTCGGGCTCGACCGCGCCGTTCGAGCCGGGCGCGTCGGCGACGGCGACGTCGTCGTGCTGCTCTCGGCGGGAACGGGCTACACCTGGGCTGCCTCGGTCGTCCGCTGGGGCGCCGCATGAACCCCGGCGACACGTTCGGGCCGTCGAGCTGGATCGAGATCCCGCAGGCGAAGATCGACGCGTTCGCCGAGGCGACCGGCGACCACCAGTGGATCCACGTCGACCCGGAACGGGCCAAGGACGGCCCGTTCGGCACGACGATCGGGCACGGGTACCTGACGCTGTCGCTGCTGCCGGTCGCCTCCTACGAGGTGGTCCCCCGCAAGGGCCGGATGGGCATCAACTACGGGCTGAACCGGGTGCGCTTCCCGGCGCCGGTCCCCGTCGGCTCGCGCGTCCGCGCGTCGTTCGAGGTCGTCGGCGTCGACGAGTTCGACGGCGGGGCGCAGGTGACGATGTCGGCGACCGTCGAACGCGAGGGCAGCGAGAAGCCGGTCTGCGTTGCCGAAGTCGTCTTCCGCTACTACGAGTAGTGGCGCGGGTCGTCCTCGTCACCGGTGCGCGCGGCGGGATCGGCGCGGCGATCGTGACGCGCCTCGAAGCCGACGGCTGGGTGGTCGACGGGGTCGACCTCGAGGACGCCGACCTGACGACCGCCGGCGGCAACCGCGCCGTCGTCGACGCGGCGCTCGAGCGGCACGGCCGCCTCGACGCGATCGTGCCGAACGCCGGGTTCCAGCACGTCGCGCCGGTCGCGACCTTCCCGGACGAGGAGTGGGACAGGCTGCTGGCGCTGCTCCTGACCTCGCCCTTCCTGCTCGCGAAGTACGCGTGGGAGGCACTCGCCACCTCGGGCGACGGCCGCATCTGCGTCATCGCCTCGGCGCATGCACTGACAGCGTCACCGTTCAAGGCAGGCTACGTCGCGGCGAAGCACGGTGTGCTCGGGCTGGTCAAGACGCTCGCACTCGAAGGCGCCGAGGTGGGGATCAGCGCCACCGCGGTCTGCCCGGCCTATGTCCGGACGCCGCTCGTCGAGGGCCAGCTACGGGCCCAGGCCGAGGCCCACGGGCTCCCCGAGGAACAGGTGCTCCGGGACGTGATGCTCGAGCGTCAGGCGGTGAAGCGCCTGCTCGAGCCGGCGGAGGTGGCGGGCGTCGTCGCCTTCCTGCTCTCGTCCGCAGGCCGCGGGATCACCGGCGTTCCGGTGCCGATCGACCTCGGCTGGTCGGCGGCCTGAGCGCCGCAGTCTTCGGATCCTAAATCAACGCGTTTGCTGGTCTTTGTCCCAAAACGCGCTAGTATGGGATCCGAAACTGCCGTCAACACGCCAAGGAGCGTCCATGGACCACACGACTCGGATCCAAGAGCAGACCGATCGGCTCGAACGGCAATGGGCCGACGACGAGCGCTGGGTGGGGATCGAGCGCGGCTACACGGCCGAGGAGGTCGTGCGGCTGCGGGGCTCGGTCGTGCCCGAGTGCACGCTGGCCCGCCTGGGGGCGGAACGCCTCTGGCGGCTGCTGACCCAGGGCGGCTACGTCAACGCCCTCGGCGCGCTGACCGGCGGCCAGGCGGTGCAGATGGTCAAGGCCGGGCTGCAGGCGATCTACCTGTCGGGCTGGCAGGTGGCTGCCGATGCGAACGTGGCCGGCGCGACCTACCCCGACCAGAGCCTCTATCCGGCGAACTCGGTGCCGCAGGTCGTGCGGCGCCTGAACAACGCGCTCCAGCGGGCCGACCAGATCGACTGGTCGGAGGGGCACAACGGCACCGACTGGCTGGCGCCGATCGTCGCCGACGCCGAGGCCGGCTTCGGCGGTGCGCTGAACGCGTTCGAGTTGATGCGCGGCATGATCGAGGCCGGTGCCGCCGGCGTGCACTTCGAGGACCAGCTCGCAGCCGAGAAGAAGTGCGGTCACCTCGGTGGGAAGGTGCTCGTGCCGACGTCGCAGTTCGTGCGCACGCTGACGGCGGCGCGGCTCGCCGCAGACGTCCTGAACGTGCCGACGGTGCTCGTCGCCCGCACGGATGCGCTGAGCGCGACGCTGCTGACGACGGACGTCGACGAGCGGGACGCGCCGTTCGTCACCGGTGAGCGCACCGCAGAGGGCTTCTTCACGGTGCGTGACGGGCTCGAGGCGGCGATCGCACGCGGGGTCGCCTATGCGCCGCACGCCGACGTGCTCTGGTTCGAGACGTCGACGCCCGACCTGGGCGAGGCGAAGGAGTTCGCCGACGCGATCCACGAGCGGCACCCGCGCAAGCTGCTCGCGTACAACTGCTCGCCGTCGTTCAACTGGCGCAAGGCGCTCGACGACGACCAGATCGCCTCGTTCCAGCAGCAGCTGGGCGAGTGGGGCTACCGCTTCCAGTTCATCACGCTGGCCGGATTCCATTCGCTGAACGCCGGCATGTTCGAGCTGGCGCTGGGCTACCGCGACCGCGGCATGAGCGCCTACGTCGAGCTGCAGGACCGCGAGTTCGCCCTGGAGCCGGAGGGGTACACCGCAACGAAGCACCAGCGGGAGGTCGGTGCGGGATACTTCGACAAGGTGATGCAGACCATCTCCAAGGACTCCTCGACGCTCGCGCTCCACGGCTCCACGGAGGAAGCGCAATTCGCGTAGCCACCGACGTGCTCTCGGCGGAGGCCCTCGCGTTCGTCGAGGGCCTCCACCGTGAGCTGAACCCGGAGCGCGAACGGCTCCTCGCGCTCCGCGACGAGCGGCGGGGGCGGCGGCCGGTGTTCGTCCCGGCGCCCGAGGACTTCACCGTCGCCGCGGCGCCCGCCGACCTGCGGGACCGCCGGGTCGAGATCACCGGCCCGGTCGAGCGGAAGATGATGATCAACGCGCTCAACTCGGGCGCACGCGTGTTCATGGCCGACTTCGAGGACGCGAACTCGCCGACGTGGGACAACGTGCGCGACGGTCAGCAGAACGTCCACGACGCGGTGAGGCGGACGATCGAGCTCGACACGGCGGAGAAGAGCTACCGCCTGAACGACGAGATCGCGACGCTCGTGATCCGCCCGCGCGGCTGGCACCTCGTCGAGCGCCACCACGAGGTCGACGGCGCGCCCGTCAGCGCCTCGCTCTTCGACTTCGGCCTCGTCGTCTTCGCGAACGCTCACGAGCAGCTCGCGCGCGGGAGCGGGCCGTACTTCTACCTGCCGAAGCTCGAGTCGCATCTCGAGGCCCGGCTGTGGGCGCGCGCGTTCGCGCTCGCCGAGCAGGAGCTGGGCCTGCCGCACGGCTCGATCAAGTGCACCGTGCTGATCGAGACGATCCTCGCCGCGTTCGAGATGGACGCGATCCTCTACGAGCTGCGCGACCATTCCTGCGCGCTCAACGCGGGCCGCTGGGACTACATCTTCAGCTGCATCAAGAAGATGGGTGCGATCCTGCCGGATCGGGCACAGGTGACGATGACCGTGCCGTTCATGCGCGCCTACACGCAGCTGCTCGTCAAGACGTGCCATGCGCGCGGCGCGCACGCGATCGGCGGGATGGCGGCGTTCATCCCGTCGCGACGCGACCCCGAGGTGAACGCGGTCGCGCTCGCGCGCGTCGAGGAGGACAAGCGCCGCGAAGCCGGCGACGGCTTCGACGGCACCTGGGTCGCCCACCCGGATCTCGTGCCCGTGGCGACGGCCGAGTTCGACGCCGTGCTCGGCGAGCGGCCCAACCAGCTCGAGCGGCAGCGCGACGACGTCCAGGCGAGCGAGGACGCGCTGCTCGACTTCGACATTCCCGGCGGCGAGATCACCGACGAGGGCCTGCGGGTGAACGTCAGCGTCGGCGTGCGCTACCTCGACGCGTGGCTGAACGGGGTCGGCGCTGCTGCGATCGACAACCTGATGGAAGACGCCGCGACGGCGGAGATCTCCCGCGCCCAGATCTGGTCCTGGGTGCAGTCGGGCCGCTTCGACGAGGCACGTGTGCGCGCCGAGATCGCCGCGGTCGGCGCCTCCGACGCGGCCAAGGACGTGTTCGCCGACGTCGCGCTGCGGGTGCCGTTTGCGGATTTCCTGACCACGTCGGCGTACGAGCGGCTGCCGTGACCGAGAGCACCAAGGCCGACGACATCGCCGTCCTGATCGAGGAGGCGATCGTCTCGGGCGAGCTGACGCCCGGGTCGGTCCTCCGCCAGGAGCAGCTGTCCGAGCGGTTCGGCGTCTCGCGCACCCCGGTGCGTGAGGCGCTCAGAAGGCTGGCCGCGCTCGGGCTCGTCTCCTTCGAGCCGAACCGCGGCGTGCGCGTGCGGACGTTGTCGCACCACGACCTGCGCGAGGCGTTCCTCGTGCGCGCGGAGCTGGAGGGGCTCGTGACCGAGATCGCCGCCCGCAAGCTGACGCCGGAGGCGCTCGCCGAGCTGGAGGACTGCGAGCGGCGCTTCGCCCGCCTGACCAAGGAGCTTCGCTCGCGCGACCCGGGCGGCGACCGGCGCGGCCTGATGGCCGACTGGATGCGCGCGAACCACGCCTTCCACGACGTGCTCTACCGCGCCGCCGACATGCCCTACGTCGAGTCGATCGCGAAAGGCGCCCGGCGGACGTTCTCCGGGCCGGCCGTGTGGGCGCCCGTCGACGAGGAGCTCGACCGCCTGTACGAGCGCAACCAGGCCGAGCACCGCGCGATCCGGCAGGCGCTCGAGGCCGGTTCGATCGCGGGCGCGCGCGAGCTCGCGCGCGAGCACGTGATGCACTCGTTCGCGCTGCTGACGACGATCCTCGAGCACGTCGGCGCCGACTGGGCGCGCGCCTAGCCCGAGCACGGTCGACCGCTGCGTAGCGATGGCGGGCCGATGAGCGAGCAGATGCAGCCGCGGTACGACCCGCACGGCGTCGAGGAGCGCTGGCAGCAGACGTGGGAGGCGGAGGGCCTCTACAACGCCGATCCGGACCCAGCGCGGAAGCCGTACGTCGACGCCCACCCACCGCCCAACGTGACCGGCGCGCTGCACACCGGGCACGCGCTCGGGCTCGCGATCGGCGACACGATGATCCGCTGGAAGCGGATGCAGGGGTTCAACGCGCTGTTCCAGCCGGGTTTCGACCACGCCGGCATCTCGACCCAGAACGTCGTCGAGAAGGCGCTGATCGAGGAGGGAACCTCACGCCAGGAGCTCGGCCGCGAGCAGTTCGTCGCGCGCGTCTGGGAGTGGCTGCACGAGTACGGCGGCAAGATCCTCGACGACTTCCGCCGCGTCGGGGCGTCACTCGACTATCGCCGCACGCGGTTCACGATGGACGACGGCTACGTCCGCGCCGTGATGCGTTGGTTCGTCCACCTGTACCGGCGCGGCTACATCTATCGCGCGAACCGGATCATCAACTGGTGCCCGTTCCACGAGACGTCGCTCTCGGACCTCGAGGTGATCCACGAGGACGTCGACGACACGCTGACGACGATCCGCTACCCGCTGGCAGACGGCGACGGTTTCATCCCGATCGCCACGGTGCGTCCCGCGACGATCCCCGCCGACGTGGCGGTGGCTGTGCATCCGGACGACGAGCGGTACAAGCATCTGATCGGCCGCGAGGTGATCGTGCCGTGGGTCGAGCGGCGCGTGCCCGTGATCGCCGACGAGCGGGTCGAGCGCGAGTTCGGCACCGGCGCGCTCAAGATCACACCGGGCCACGACCCGACCGACTTCGCGATCGGGCGCGACCACGGCCTGCCCGAGCCGATGTGCATCGGCCCCGACGGGCGGGTCACCGCGCCGGGGCTGGAGGGACTGACGCAGAAGGAGGCGGACGCGAAGATCCTCGCCTGGCTCGAGGAGCGCGGCCAGCTCGAGAAGCGCGAGCACTACCGGCACTCGGTCGCGCGCTGCGAGCGCTGCAAGACGCGCATCGAGCCGCTGATCTCGCTGCAGTGGTGGTGCTCGATGACTGAGCTGAAGGAGCCGGCGCTCGCCGCGCTCCGCGACCGACGCGTCGTCTACCACCCCGAGAGCCAGCATCGCTACGCGATCGACTCGCTCGAGAACGCCCCCGACTGGTGCGTGTCGCGGCAGATCTGGTGGGGCCATCAGATCCCGGTCTGGTACTGCCCGGACGACCACGTCACCGTCGAGGAGACGGAGCCTGCGGCCTGCGGCGAGTGCGGCTCGACCGAGCTCCGGCGCGAGACCGACGTGCTCGACACCTGGTTCTCCTCGGCGCTGTGGCCCTTCGCCACGCTCGGCTGGCCGGACGAGACCGACGACCTCGCCTACTTCTACCCCGGCGACCTGCAGACGACCGCACGCGAGATCATCCGCCTCTGGGAGAACCGGATGATCTTCTCCGGCCTCGAGCTGCTCGGCGAGGTGCCGTTCACCGACGTGATCATCTACTCGACCGTGCTCGCGCCCGACGGCCGGCGCATGTCGAAGTCGCTCGGCACGGGGATCGACGCGAAGGAGGTGCTCGAGCGCTATGGCGCCGACCCGACGCGCTACGGCTTGATGAAGAACTCGCTCACGCAGGACGTGCGTTTCTCGTACGCGGCGATCGAGGAAGGCTCACGCCTCTCGAACAAGCTGTGGAACGCCGCGCGCCTGATCGTGCTCGCCTGCGAGGGCGCCGAACCGTCCGAGCAGCCGGCCTCGCTGGAGGAGCGCTGGATCCTCGCGCGGCTCTCGCAGACGCAACGGGAGGTCGAGCGCCTGTTGGCCGAGTTCGACTTCGCCCACGTGACCGACGAGCTCTACCACCTGACCTTCGACGACTTCTGCGACTGGTACCTCGAGGCGGTCAAGGCGCGCCTCTACGACGGCGATGTCGCTGCCCGCGCGACGGCGACCGCCGCGCTCGAGCGCCTGCTCAAGCTGCTGCACCCGGTGATGCCGCACGTGACCGAGGAGATCTGGTCGCAGCTGCCGTCACGCGAGACACGGCTGATCGCGGCGCCCTGGCCCGAGGCCGGCGACGAGGCCGACGCCGGTGCGCTGCGGCGCGTCCAGGAATCGGCACAGACGTTCCGTCGCGCCGGCGTGCTGCCCGCGCTCGACGGCGACGACCTGCGGATCTTCACGGCCGTCGTCAAACCGGAGCGCGCACCGCAGCGCGACGGCGACGTCGAGGCGGAGCGCGCGCGACTGGCCACGGAGATCGCCCGCGCCGAGGGGATGCTCGGCAACGAACGATTCGTCGCCAACGCCCCCGCCGCCGTGGTCGACGCGGAGCGCGAGAAGCTCGAGCGCTACCGGCGCGAGCTCGATGCAATCGGCGACTGACTGGGTCGCGTCGCTCTCGCCCTGGCCCGCAGACGGGTTCGGGCTCGAGCGGATGCGCGCGCTGCTCGAGCTGCTCGGCCGACCAGAACGCCGCTACGAGGCCGTCCACGTCGTCGGCACGAAGGGAAAGTCGACCGCCGCCCGCACGATCGCGGCGCTGCTGCGCGCCGAGGGGCTCGCCGCGGCGGCGTACACGTCGCCGCACGTCGCTGGCTGGGCCGAGCGGCTCGAGACGGATCCGGCGGGCTTCGAACGCGCTGTCCGCCGTGTCCGGCCTGCCGCCGAGGAGACGGGTGCGACGCAGTTCGAGATCCTCACCGCCGCCGCGCTGCTCGACTTCGCGGAACGTGGCGTCGACGTCGCCGTACTGGAAGCGGGTCTGGGTGGACGGCTCGACGCGACGAACGTCGTCGACGCGCGCGTCGTGCTGCTGACGAACGTCGGGCTCGAGCACACGGCCGTGCTCGGCGAGACCCGCGAGGCGATCGCCGGCGAGAAGCTCGCCGTGGCCAGGCCCGACGCGACCGTCGTGCTGCCGGACGCCGAGTTCGTGGACCTCGTCCCGGGCCGGACGGTGGTGCTCGGCGGGGCGCGCGAGGCGGCCGGTGCGTTCCTCGGCCGCCCTGCGACCGGCGACGTCGAGGTGCGGCTCGCAGGGCGCCTCGAGGTGCGGGACGGCGAGGTGCGGGACGGCGCGCATACGCCGGAGGCGGCCGACTGGCTGCTCGACCGGCTGCCGGGCGGGCGCGACTACGTCGTCGTGGCGTCGATCCTCGACGACAAGGACGCGCCCCGGATCCTCGAGCGGCTCGCGCGCGCCGGGGACACGCTGGTCGCGACGCGCTCGTCGAACGAGCGGGCGCTGGCATCGGCCGAGGTCGCCCGCCACGCCGAGGGGGCCTTCGCGTCCGTCGTCGCCGTCGACGACCCGAGCGCCGCGCTTGCCCACGCCCGAAGCCTCGGGCGGCCGGTGCTCGTGACAGGCTCGCTGTACCTCCTTGCCGATCTCGCGGGAGAAGACTGAAACTGCATACGATGTCGCGCTCCCGTGAACGCATCAGCGTGTTCCTGTTCGCTCTCGGCCTCCTGGCCCTCTTCGTCGGCCTGGCCTTCGCCGCCGGGTACGCGCTAGGCAGGATCCTCCTGTGACCCTCGCGTCCGCCTTCGGCAGCGTCCACGACTTCTTCCACTCCTCGACGTGGTACGTGATCCGCAACCTCGCGCTCTTCTTCGTGCTCGTCTTCTGGGTCGCGAGCGTCTACTGGGTGTACAAGGACGCCCGCCGGCGCATCGCCGACCCGTTGCTCGTGTGGGTGGCGACGCTGCTCGGCGTCGTGCCGTTCATCGGCCCACTCATCTACATGCTGTTCCGCCCGCCGGAGTACCTCGACGACGTGCGCGAGCGCGAGCTGGAGATCAAGGCGATGGAGAAGCGGCTCGGCGCGCGCGACCAGCACTGCCCGGTCTGCCGGGCCGAAGTCGAGGAGGACTTCCTGATCTGCCCTGTCTGCACGACGAAGCTGCGGCAGTCGTGTGTGCGCTGTCATAAGCCGCTCGAGGCCCTCTGGCAGGTGTGCCCGTACTGCGAGACGCCGATCGAGCACGACCCGACGACCGTCCTCGCCGAAGTGAAGCGCCCGCCGCGGCGACAGCGGTCCCGGTAGTCTCCGCCGCCGCATGGCCGTCGAGCAGACATTGATCCTCGCGAAGCCGGACGCGGTCGAGCGCGGTCTCGCCGGCGAGATCCTCGCGCGCTTCGAGCGGCGGGGCCTGAAGCTGCGGGCGGCGCGTCTGCTCGTCGCGTCGCGGGAGCTCGGCGAGGCGCACTACGCCGAGCACGCGGAGAAGCCGTTCTTCGGCGAGCTCGTCGCCTTCATCACGTCGTCCCCGACGCTTGCACTCGTCTTCGAGGGCGAGGGCGCGGTCGCGACGTGCCGCCTGACGATCGGGGCGACGAACCCCGCGGAGGCGCTGCCCGGCTCGCTGCGCGGCCAGTTCGCGCTCGCAATGCCGAACAACCTGGTGCACGGCTCCGACTCGCCCGAGTCGGCGCAGCGGGAGATCGGCCTATGGTTCCCGGATGGACTCGTCTAAGACAGACGCCGCGAAGAACGCAGCGCTCTGGACCGAAGCGAACCGCGAGCATACGAACGACTCGGCGCCCACGAACTGGGCGCTCGACGAGATCACCTGGGGCGTCTGGGCGATCGACGAGGCCGACGTCGGCGTGATCGGCGACGTCTCCGGGCTCGACGTCGTCGAGCTCGGCTGTGGCACGGCGTACTTCTCGGCCTGGCTCGCGAAGCGTGGCGCGAAGCCGGTCGGTGTCGACATCACGCCTGCGCAGCTCGACACGGCGCGGCGGATGATGGCCGAGACGGGGATCGAGTTCCCGCTCGTCGAGGCCGACGCGGGCGACACCGGGCTGCCGTCGGAGAGCTTCGACCTTGCGCTCTCGGAGTACGGGGCGTCGATCTGGGTCGATCCGTACCGGTGGATCCCCGAGGCGGCTCGTCTGCTGCGTCCCGGCGGCAGGCTGATCTTCCTCTGCAACTCGACGCTCGTCATCCTCTGCTCCGCCGACACCGAGCCGGCGACCGAGCACCTGGAGCGCCCGCAGTTCGGTATGCGCCGGTTCGATTGGCCGGACGGAGGTATCGAGTTCCATCTCGCCCACGGCGAGATGGTCGACGTGCTGCGGGCGAACGGCTTCGACCTCGAGCGGCTGATCGAGCTGCAGGCGCCCGCCGATGCGCAGACCCACGAGTACTACGCGTACGTGACCGCCGACTGGGCGCGCCGGTGGCCGGCCGAGGAGATCTGGGTCGCGCGCAAGCGCGGCTGATGACCGAGCCGCTCGTGCTCGCGTCGACCTCGCCGCAGCGCCGGGCGATCCTGGCGCAGCTGCAGATTCCGTTCGAGGCGGTATCGCCGTCGTTCGAGGAGCTCCCGGGGACCTCGCCGCTCGACCGCGCGATCGGCAAGGCGTGCTCGGTCGACGGCGGCGGGCGGCCGGTGCTCGGCGTCGACACCGAGGTGCTGCTCGACGGGCGGCTGCTCGGCAAGGCGGGCGATCCGCAAGAGGCACACGAGATGCTGGCGTCGCTCGCCGGCCGGACGCACGAAGTCGTGTCGGGCCTGTGCCTGCTGACGGGCGGTCGGGAGCTGCTCGACACGGTGACGACCCTCGTCACGTTCCGGTCGCTTTCACCGCATGACGTCGCCGCATACGTCGGCGCCGGCGAGTGGGAGGGTCGCGCCGGCGCGTACGCGATCCAGGGTCTCGGCGCCGGGCTGATCGAGCGCATCGAGGGCGACTACCTGAACGTCGTCGGGCTGCCGGGCGCCGCGCTGTTGCGCCTGCTTTCAGAGCGCGAGCAGCACGATCCCGGCGAAGACGAGCACCGAGCCGGCTAGGCGACCTCGCGAGACCCGCTCGGCGAGCAGCCGGCCGGCGAGGGCGGTCGCGAGCACCACCGACGACGAGCGCACCGCGAGCACAGCGGCGGCGCTGCCGTGCCGGAGCGCCAGCAGGCCGAGCGTGAACGAGCCGACGTTGGCGAGCGCCCCGGCGGCGGCGGCCCAGCCGAGCTCGCGCCGAATCGCACGCGCACCGACGAGCGGTGGGTAGACGAGGCACGGCAGCGCGAGCGTGAGCACGAAGTACGTGAGCGCACCGGCGCGCTGGATGCCCGACCGGTCGACCAGTGTGTAGCCGGCGATCGAGACCGCGAGCGTCGCGGTCAGCAGCAACGCTGTCGAGTCGGCGCCGCCGGCGACGCCGCGCACGAGCACGACGCCCGCGCAGACCAGGAGCACGCCGGCGATCTCGCTCGTCGTCGCGTGGTGGCCGAGCCAGAGGACGGCGAACCCGAGCACGAGCAGCGGCGCGAGGCCGCGCGTCGCCGGGTACACGAACGACACCTCGCCATGCTTGTAGGCGAGCGCGAGCGCAACCACGTACACGGTCTCGAGCACCGTCGAGGCCAGTGCATACGGCCAGACGGAACGGTCGGCGTGCCACCAGACGACGGCGAACGGCAGGGCGATCGCGAGCGAGAGCACGAACGTCGCCGCGGTCGCCGCCTGCACGTCTCGGGCGCGGCCCAGCAGTAGGTTCCAGGCCGCATGCAGCACGGCGCTGCCGAGCGCGAGAGTCAGCGCCGTCAAGGGCAAGCTAGACTCGCCTTCGGTTTCCTATGAGCGTCTTCAATTACCTCACCGGTTTCGGCGGTCGCGACATGGCCGTCGACCTGGGCACGGCCAACACGCTCGTGTACGTGCGCGGGCGCGGGATCGTCCTCTCGGAGCCGTCGGTGGTCGCGATCGACCAGCGCTCGGGCGAAGTGCACGCGGTCGGCCTCGAGGCGAAGCGGATGCTCGGCCGCACGCCCGGAACGATCAGCGCCATCCGGCCGCTCAAGGACGGGGTGATCGCGGATTTCGACGTCACCGAGCAGATGCTCCGCCATTTCATCCAGAAGGTGCACCAGCATCGGTTCGCGCATCCGCGCGTCGTCGTCTGCGTCCCGTCGGGCGTGACCGGCGTCGAGAAGCGCGCCGTCGAAGAGGCGACGCTCAGCGCAGGCGCGCGCAAGGCGTACCTGATCGAGGAGCCGATGGCCGCCGCGATCGGCGCCGGTCTGCCCGTGGCCGAGCCGACCGGGAACATGATCGTCGACATCGGCGGCGGCACCACGGAGGTCGCCGTCATCTCGCTGGGCGGGATCGTCGTCTCGCAGTCGCTGCGCGTCGGCGGTGACGAGATGGACGAGGCGATCATCAACCACATCAAACGCGAGTACAAACTGTTGATCGGCCAGCAGACCGCCGAGGAGATCAAGCTCGAGGTCGGATCCGCCTTCCAGATGAAGGAAGAGGTGCAGGCGGAGGTCCGCGGCCGCGACATGTTGACCGGGCTGCCGAAGACCGTGATCCTCTCGAGCGAGGAGGTCCGCCACGCGCTCGAGGAACCGGTCAACCAGATCGTCGACGCGATCAAGTCCACGCTCGACAAGACCCCGCCGGAGCTCGCCGCCGACATCATGGACCGGGGGATCGTGCTCGCCGGCGGCGGCGCGCTGCTCGGCGGCCTCGACGAGCGCCTCCGGCACGAGACGCACATGCCTGTGCATCTGGCCGAGTCGCCGCTTACGTGCGTGGCCGTCGGCTCGGGCCGCAGCCTCGAGGAGTTCGACGCGATCCACCGCAGCTCCCGCGCCCGCGCCCGCTCGCGCAACGGCCACCGCCGCCACTAGGCCGACGGAATCGGCGCCCGCGCGGCGACTCAGCGGGTAAGCCACCATGCCCGCCGCTTCGATCTCCGATCCGCACGCCTTCGCCCGCTTCTACGACGACGCGCTGCCGCGGATCTACGGCTACTTCCTGCACCGCTGCGCGGGCGGGTCGCCGGTAGCCGAGGATCTGACGCAGGAGACGTTCATCGCCGCCCTCGCCGAGCTTCGAAAGGGCTCGAGCGTCGAGACGCCCCTCCCGTGGCTGTACGGCATCGCCCGGCACAAGCTGCTCGACCACTACCGGCGCGAGGCTCGCCGTGCGTTGGCCGACGCCTACGAGGAGCCGACGGTCGATCGGCACGGTGAGGATCGCGAACGTGTCCTGGGTGCGTTGCGCGCGGTTCCTCCGATGCAGCGAGCCGCACTCGTGCTGCGGCACATGGAGGGCCTCTCCGTCCCGGAGCTCGCCCAGGTGCTCGGTCGCAGCGTTGAAGCCGCCGAGTCGCTGCTCTCACGCGGACGGGTCGGTTTCAAACGCGCGTACCTCGAGGAGGTCTCGTGAAGGATCCGATTGCGGCACTGCTCGCCGACTTCGACGACGCCGTCGCCCCGCGCCCTGCCTTTGCGGACGAGCTGCGCGCGCGGCTCGTCGACGAGCTGGGGCACCCGCGGCGTCGTGCCGTGCGCAGCAGACGGGCCAGGGCGCTGCTGATCGCCTCGGGGCTGGCCCTGCTCCTGGCGGGGCTCGCCACCGCGACCTACCTGCTCGTCCGTCCGCACGGCGCAGTGCGACCGAAACGAGGATCGCTCACGGTCGCCTCGAGTCCGGGAAACGGCATCTCGAAGGTTCTCGAGATCCTGCCGCGAGGTCGCACCCGGGTTGTCTGGCACTGTCCCCGACCGGTCTTCTGCGGTGAGCTGACGAGCGTCGACTGGTCGCCCGACGGCCGGCGTGTCGCGTTCACCCTCGACGAGATCGGCGGCGGGAGTCGGTACATCGGCCTGCACATCGTCGACATCGCGAGTGGGCGGGACGTTCATCTTCCGGCACTCCCGGACTCGAACAAGAACATTCCCCTGCAACGGACCCGGCTCGGCTGCGAGTTCCCGACGCAGGTCGCCTGGGCGCCGGACGGTAAGCGGCTCGCCTACACGTGCTCGATCTTCAACGGCGACGGCGCGCGAAGGTCGGCGATCTTCACGATCGGAAGCGATGGCATCCGTCACGCGCAGCTTCCGGTTGCCCGCAGCGGCAACGTCGGCTGGCCGGCCTGGGCACCTGACGGCAAGCACATCGCGTTCACGGCCTATCTCGGCTCGAGCGCCCGCCCCGCCATCTATACCGCCGCGCTCGATGGTTCCGACCGACGCCGGCTTGCTCTCGACGGGCAAGCCCCGGCCTGGTCGCCCGACGGAAGGACGATCGCCTACCAAGCGTCGCACGGGGGAGGTGTCCGCCTGGTCACTCCGTTGGGTCGCGACGCGACGCCGGCATCTGGTCCGGTCGCGCCAAGCGGCTTGCCGGCCTGGTCGCCGGACGGGGCGACTCTGGCGGTCGGGACTCCGCACGGCACGTACCTCGTCGACCCCGCCGGAGCCCATTTGCGTCGGGTCACGAAGCTGAACGGCGCTACGCCCGCGTTCGGCTTCGCCCGGCCGGCCTGGTCCCCGGGTCACGTCCGAAACGTGTCCAGGCACCTCGCCTGCAGCTCGTGCCTCTAGCCGAGAGCGAACGTCTTCGTGCCCAGGGGTGATTCGTGAACGCTGGCCCAGGCCAGAGATGACGCTCGCCGTAGAGTCCTCCGGAGATGGACGCTGCAGATGTGATCTCGCTCTATCGCGCCCTCATCGCCGCTGACGCTCCCACCTGGTTGATGGGCGGATGGGGCGTCGACGCGCTTGTGGGTCAACAGACTCGGCCGCACCATGACGTAGACCTGCTTGTCGATGTGACCAACCTCGAGCGGCTGCGCCTCTGTCTCATCGATCTGGGCTTTGCTCTCGCTTACACGTGGGACGACGAGGTTCGGTGGATCCGTCACGATGTGTGGTCGTGCCGTTTGGAGCAGCCCTCCGCATTCGTCTGTCGGCATGTCGACGGCGGAGAAGTTGATGTGCACGTGGTGCGGGAATCCAGTGATGGGGATGTCGAAATGCTCTGGAACGTGCCGTACGCGTTCACGGCCGCCGGGTTGGGCGCAACCGGTGCAATCGACGGTCAGAGCGTCCGGTGTCTCTCGCGAGAGATGCAAGTGGAGGCGCACAGAGGGTATGCCTTACCCGCACATCACCTTCGAGATCTAGAACTGCTCGCACAGGTGTCTGACACCAAGGTGTCAGACACCTCTCCGATGAGGCTTCGCGAGTTTGGAACCGGCGCGCCGCAGGACGACACTTACGAACCTGGTTCGCTCAGCGAACCAGGTTCGTAAAGTCTTCACCACCTTGTAACCGGAACGACGATTCCGCTTCTGCTAGGGTAAGCGGAACGAACAGTCCGCTTAGTGGAGGTGTGCCGTGGAGGCAGCAGTCGAAGGTGGAAGAACACGGACGGAGACGAACCGCTGGCTCGTCCTCGTCCTCGTGTGCATTGCGCAGTTCATGGTGATTCTCGACGCGACGATCGTGAACGTCGCGCTGCCGTCGATCCAGCACGGCTTGCACTTCACCGCGTCGAGCCTGCAGTGGATCGTCAACGTCTACACACTCGTCTTCGGCGGCTTCCTGCTGCTCGGCGGCCGCGCCTCCGACCTGATCGGGCGACAGCGGCTGTTCGTGGCAGGTGTCGTCATCTTCACCGCGGCGTCGCTGATCAGCGGCATCGCGACGTCGTCCGGGATGCTCGTCGCCGGCCGCGCCCTGCAGGGGCTCGGTGCTGCGCTCGTGTCGCCCGCGGCACTTTCGATCGTCACGACAACCTTCGCCGAAGGCGCCGAGCGCACCAAGGCGCTCGGCATCTGGAGCTCGATCGCAGCCGGCGGTGGCGCCGTCGGGCTCGTGCTCGGAGGGCTGCTGACCGAGACGCTCTCGTGGCGCTGGGTCTTCTTCATCAACCTGCCGATCGGGATCGCGGCTGCGCTGCTGTCGCTTCGCTACATCCAGAACACCCGGGCCGAGAACGAGCCCGACACGGCTGACGTCGCCGGAGCGGTGACTGTCACGGGCGGTCTGCTCGTGCTCGTCTACGGCATCGTCAAGGCGCAGGCGTACGGATGGGCCTCCGGCAAGACACTGGGGCTGGGGGCGCTCGCATTGCTGCTGCTCGCGTCGTTCGTCGTGATCGAGCTGCGCTCCAAGGCGCCGCTGATCCGGCTCGGGATCTTCCGCCTGCGCTCGCTGAGCGCGAGCAACGTCGCGATGCTCTTCGTCGCGTCGGGCCTGTTCTCGATGTTCTACTTCGCGGGTATCTACCTGCAGGAGATCAGGAACTACGGCCCGCTCAAGGCAGGCCTGGCCTTCCTGCCGTTCACGGTCGGGATCGTGATCGGAGCGGTCGCATCGCAGCAGCTGATTCAGCGCATCGGTATCCGTGCGGTCGTCTTCACCGGCCTGACGCTCGGAGCTGTCGGAATGGTGTACTTCACACAGCTGACGACACACAGCACGTATCTCGCCGATGTGTTTCCCAGCGTCGCCGTGATGTCGATCGGCATGGGTATGACGTTCGTCCCGCTGACCTTGCTCGCGACCACCAACGTCGCCGTCGAGGACGCCGGACTCGCGTCGGGGCTCTTCAACACGTCGCAGCAGGTCGGTGGTGCGCTTGGGCTCGCAGTGCTCTCGACGATCGCGACGTCGCGCACGAGTCACCTGCTCGGAACAGCCGGGGTAGGCCAGGCGTCGGCGATGACGCGCGGCTACACGCTCGCCTTCGGCGGCGCCGCAGCGCTGCTGCTCGCAGGCATCGTGACGGTCGCGTTCTTCATCAAGCGCGAGGACGTAATCCAGATCAACGCCCAAGAGGTTCCGGTACCCGCCTGATGGTGACCGTCACCCGGGAACTCCGTGCCGACGCTCAGCGAAACCTCGCGCGCATCCTGGAGGCTGCGCGTGAGGTGTTCGCCGAGCAAGGAATCGACGCGCCGATCGTCGACATCGCACATCGCGCCGGTGTCGGCGTCGGCACGATCTTCCGCCGCTTCCCGCACAAGGACGAGTTGATCGTCGCGCTGCTCGAACAGCGCGGCGCACAGCTGCTCGAGGCGGCCGACGCCGCGCTCGCGAGCGACGACCCGGGAACGGCGTTCCGCCGTCTCCTCGAGGAGGGCGTGGGGATGCAGATCTCGGACCGCGGCCTCTGCGATGCGATCGGCACCGACCTGCTCGCCCGCGACGAGATTCGCGGCCAGTTCGACGAGGCGCACGCGAAGCTGCTCGCGCTGCTGCGACGGGCCCAGGACGCGGGTGCCGTGCGGGCCGACGCGACCGCGGAGGACCTGCTCTTCATCGTCCACGGCGTCGCCCACGCGGGCCTGATGCTCGAGGAGATCGCGCCCGGGGCCTGGCGTCGCCAGCTCGGATTCGCCATGGATGGGCTCCGTCCGGAGGCGGCGACACCGCTGCCCCGGAAGCCGATCACCCGCCGCCAGTTCCAGGCCGCCCGCTGCGGCGGCTAGCGACGATTCGCGGAGCCTTCCTAGACCCCGGCTAGACTTCTCCGGTCTGTGCCTCGCAACCGGACCGTCCGCTTCGCGGTCCTGGGCAACTCTGTCCAGCGCACCGCCGCTTCCGGCTATCCCTCGAGTCGCTCCAGCGCCCTCAAGCGTCGGATCGTCGTGGGCGGCCTGATTGCGCTTTCGCTCGTCCTGATCACCGTCTCGTTCCGTTCGAGCGCGCTCGACGGCGTGCAGGGCACCGCGGCGGGAATCCTGCGGCCGTTCGAGATCGCCGCCGACCGCGTCTCGCGGCCGTTCCGCGACACGGCGGGCTGGGTGCACGGCCTCGCAAACGCCAAGTCGGAGAACGCCAAGCTGAAGCGCCAGATCGAAACGCTGCGCGAGCAGCTCGTGCTCGACGAGTCGGCGGTGCAGGAGAACGTGCAGCTCCGGGCGCAACTCGACTACCACGGGCCACCCTCACGCGCGAACTTCGACCTGAAGCACGCCGCGGTGCTCACGAACCCGCAGAGCGCGATCGACGAGAGCATCACGATCGCCGCCGGGACGCACGACGGCATCCGTGCCGGCAGCCCGGTGATCGACGCGTCGGGCGGTCTCGTCGGCACGATCGACCGCGCCTGGTCCGGCGTCGCCCGCGTGACGCTCCTGACCCAGGGGCAGAACGTGACGGCGATCGACCTGAACGATCCGGCCGCCGCAGGGATCATCCGCGGTGGCGGCGGCGCCGGCGACGTGCTCGTCTTCGACCGCGTCTCGAAGGCGGCGAACGTCGCCGTCGGCAACGTCGTCGTCTCGGCGGGCTCGCTCGGCAAGGGGGCGCTGCCGTCGATGTTCCCGCGCGGCCTGCGCATCGGCACCGTCTCGAGCGTCAACAACAATGATGTCGACACGTTCAAGACGATCCAGGTGCAGCCCTTCGTCGACTTCTCGTCGCTGCAGTCGGTGATCGTGCTCGTGCAGCGGCCGGGGGCCGGCGGCTGATGGACGGGCTGAAGGCCGCGGGCATCCTCTTCTTCGCGGCGTTGCTGCAGCTCTCGGTGCTGACCGAGTACCGGGCCTTCCGGACCGCAAGCGTCGTGCTGGTCGCGCTCCTCTCGGTCGCGCTCCTTCGCGGCTCGGTCTTCGGCGCGGTGGCCGGCTTCGGCACCGGCCTGCTGCTCGACACGGCGACGCTGGGCACGCTCGGTGTCACCTCCCTGCTGATGACGATCAGCGGTTTCTGGATCGGCCGGTACGGCGAGACGACCGCGCGCGACCGCTTCCACGCCCCCTACGTGTCGGTCGCCATCGTCACCGGCCTCTACTCCTTCGGACAGCTCTTCCTGCAGTTCGTGCTCGGCGAGCCGGCTCCGGCCGGGGTGGTGGTGCACGAGCTGCCGCTCGGCCTGTTCCTGAACCTGCTGCTGACGCTGCCGGTGTACGCGATCGTGCGTCGCCTGTTCCCGCCGCAGCAACTGGGCGACCGGGTCCGTGAGGTGCGGCTCCTTGGCTGAGTACTCATCCGGCCGGTTCCTGCCCGGCGACCCGCGCGTCGAGGAGCCCTACCGGCTGACTCCGCAGACCGCGCTGCGCGTCGCGGTGCTCGGCTTCCTCGCGTTGACCGTCTTCGCCGTCCTCTTCCTGCGGCTCTGGGCGCTGCAGGTCCTGTCGGGCGACCGCTACCTGTCGGTGGCGAACGACAACCGGGTGCGCACGATCCGGCTCGAGGCACCGCGTGGGCCGATCGTCGACCGGAACGGGCACGTGCTCGTCGGCAACGTCGCCGGCACGCGCGTCGAGCTGTGGCCGGCCGACCTGCCGAAGACCTGGCCCGCGCGCCGCCGCGAGCTGCACGCCCTCGCCGACGTCACCGGCACGACCGTGAAGGAGATGCTCGCAGCGCTGAACGCGCACGGCAACGACCCGCTGTCGCCGGTCGTCGTACAGCGTGGGCTGCGCCGGGACCAGATCGACTACCTCTCCGAGCACTCACTGCAGTTCCCCGGTGTGCAGATGCAGGACAGCTTCCTGCGCAGCTATCCGTACCGGTCGCTCGCAGCGCAGGTCGTCGGCTACGTCGGTGCCATCTCGCCCGGCCAGTACAAGGCGCGGAAGAAGAAGGGCTACCAGCCGACCGATTCGATCGGCCAGGCCGGCGTCGAGTCGACGTACGACACGTATCTCCGCGGCAAGGACGGCAAGGCGCAGCTGACGGTCGACTCGCGCGGCCGTCCGAAGGGCGCCGCGGTCTTCCAGACCAGCCCGACGCCGGGCGAGGCCCTGAAGCTCACGATCGACATCAACCTGCAGCGTGCCGCCGAGCGGGCGCTCCGTTACGGCGTCACCCTCGCGCACTCGAGCTTCCAGGGCGCGCACGCCAACGGCGGTGCGATCGTCGCGCTGAGCCCGAAGGACGGGGCGGTGCTGGCGATGGCCTCGTACCCGACCTACCAGCCGTCGATCTTCGTCGGCCGGAAGGATCCGACGAAGCTCGCGCCGCTCCTGAACGCGAAGGTCGCGGAGGCCGCCAACCATCCGGGCTTCAACCGAGCGATCAGCGTCGGCTATCCGCCCGGTTCGACCTTCAAGCCGGTGACGGCGCTCGCGGCGATGCAGGAAGGCCTGATGCGTCCGTACGACACGATCCCGTGCACACCGACCTTCAAGGATCACGGCTCGACGTTCCACAACTGGACCCCGCTGATCGACCAGGGGATGACGTTGACGACCGCGATCGCCCAGTCGTGCGACACGTACTTCTACGAGCTCGGCAAGCGGTTCTACAACCTGCCCGCCGACCGCGGTCACCCGCTGCAGGCGTGGGCGAACCGCTTCGGCCTCGGTGAGACGAGCGGTCTCGACGTCGGCCCGGAGTATCCGGGCCTGATCGCGACGCCCGAGTGGCGGCGGAAGGCCTTCCCCGCGAGTGCCGGCTACGGCGAGCTCGACCGCACCTGGAAGCCGGGCTACTCGATCCAGATGGCGATCGGGCAGAACCAGGTGCTCGTGACGCCGCTGCAGATGGCCCGCTTCTACGCGATGATCGCGAACGGCGGCAAGCTCGTGACGCCGCACGTCGCCGAGGACGTCGAGCTGACGGGCGCGAACGGGCAGGCGACGCGCGTGCTGCGCCACTTCGGCGGCGAGTCGCCCCAGCCGACGGGCGTCGATGCGACGGCGCTCACATACGTGCAGCGTGGGCTCGAAGAGGCGACGCATTCGCCGGCCGGAACGTCGTCCGGCGTGTTCGGCTCGTTCCCCGTCGACATCGTGGGCAAGACGGGGAGCGCCGAGAAGCTGATCAAGCTCCCCGGCTATCCGGCGGCGCAGAACCTGACCCAGTCGTGGTGGTGCGGTTACGGCCCGTACACGGCCCCGTCGATCGTCGTCTGCGCCGTGATCGAGAACGGCGGCCACGGCGGCACGGCTGCCGCACCGGCCGCGCTCAAGGTGTTCGAGCAGTACTTCCACACGACCGCCACGATCACGAGCCACGCCTCCGACTGATGTCGATCGAAGCCGTCAACCCACGCGCGAGAAGCCTGCGCACACGGCGCGAGGTCGAGGCCTTGAGCCTCGCCGACCGCCTGCTGCGCCTCGACTGGCTGCTACTCGCCGCGCACGCGGCGGTCGTCGTCTACGGCCTGTGGGCGATCGACGGCATCACGATGCACGACGCCGGCGGCTCCGCGCTGATGCGCCAGGCGCTCTACGCGTGCATCGGCGGTGTGCTGTTCCTCGCAGTGCTCTTCGTCGATCCCGACCGGTACCTCCGGCTGGCGCGGCCGATCTACTTCGGCACCCTCGCCGTGATGATCTTCGTGCTCGCCGCCGGGGCGGCGACGCGCGGGTCGCACCGCTGGATCAACGTCGGGTTCTTCACCTTCCAACCGTCCGAGTTCGGGAAGGTGGTGTTCGTGCTCGCGCTCGCCGGGTTCGTCGTCGAGCGCTCGCGCTCGCTCGCGAGCCCGCTCGCGCCGCTCGCGATCATCGCCTACGGCCTCGCGCCGATCGTCCTCGTCTTCGTGCAGCCCGACATCGGAACGGCGCTCGTCTACACGGCCGCGCTGGCGGCGGTCCTCTTCATCTCCGGTGTCCGCTGGTCGCATCTCGCCGTGCTGCTGACGCTGACCGTCGTGGTCGCGCTCAGCGTGCTCTGGCTGCTGCCGGCGTCCGGCGTGAACGTGCTCCGGCCCTACCAGACCGCCCGCCTGACGGGTTTCACCCATCCGGCGAACGACCCGAAGGGCGCCACCTACAACCTCACGCAGTCGATCACCGCGGTCGGGGCGGGCGGGCTGCGCGGCCGCGGCGTCCAGGGTGCGACCCAGACGCGGCTCGACTACCTGCCCGAGCACGCCACCGACTTCGCGTTCGCGTCGCTCTCCGAGGAGCACGGCTTCTTCGGCGCGTCGATCCTCCTGTTGCTCTACCTGCTCGTCGTCTGGCGGGCGCTGAAGATCGTCACGAGCGCGCGCGACCTGTACTGCGCGGTCGTCGCGGGTGCGATCGCCTTCATGTTCCTGTTCCAGGTGTTCGTGAACAGCGCCATGACGATGGGCATCGCGCCGATCACCGGCATCCCACTGCCGTTCGTCTCGGTCGGCGGCTCGTCGATGATCACGAACTTCCTCGCGCTCGGCATCCTGCAGGCGATCTACATGCGACGCGTCCTTCGACGGAGAGGTTGATCGAGTGAAGAAGCTGAACCCGCTCTCGGTGCTCGGTGTCCTGCGTGAGGTTCGGCGTGGAACGGGCGACGACCGACCACTCGGTGTCGCCGGCGCGCGCGAGCTCGTGCCGATCCTCGCCCGCGAGCTTCGGGCGGGCGGCGAGCCGGCCGCGGTCGTCGAGGACCGCGTCGAGGGCCTTGCCGTGCTGGTGTGGGTGGGCGCGGCCGACGAGCAGCGGCTCCAGGCCGCGTCGAAGGCCGGCGTGCCGATCGTCGCCGTCAGCGACGAGCCGTCCCTGCCCTACGTGCTGGCGGGCGACATCGTGCGCGTCCCGCCCGGGCAAGGCTTCCCCATCGAGCAGATCACCGCGGCGGTCGCCGCGAAGCTCGGCGAGAACGGCACCTCGCTCGCCGCCCGCCTGCCGATGCTCCGCCCGGCGGTCTGCCGGTGGCTGATCGCGCACTTCGCGAAGCGGAACGGGCTGATCTCCGCGGCGATCTTCATTCCCGGCGTCGACCTGCCGGTGCTGACGCTGAACCAGATCCGGCTCGTGCTCCGTATCGCGCTCGCCTACGGCGAGCAGCTCGACAAGCAGCGCGCGACCGAGCTGCTCGGCGTCGTCGGTCTCGGCTTCGGCTTCCGCGCCGTCGCCCGCGAGCTGCTCGATTTCGTCCCGATCGCCGGCTGGGCGGTCAAGGGCGGGGTCGCGTATGCGGGCACGAAGGCGATCGGCGAGGCGGCCGTCCGCTACTTCGAGACGCGCGCGTAACCGCTGTAGTCCGTCCGGTCCGGGTCCTACGCTCTCCTCAACTTCGACGGGAGGTGACGCATGGCCCTGACGGGACACCAGGAGGCGATCGAGCTCTTGCTGATCGAGGAAGCGGACGCCTGGTTCGAGTACCTCGAGGCAACCCGCGCACAGTCGCCGCGCCGTTACGTCGAGCTCGAGCCATGGGCGTGGTCCCGGCTCTCGCAGCGCCTGCGGGCGATCCGTGCGCGCCGGGGCAAGCTCCTGCCCGCCGCCGAAGCCGCGTAAGACTGCGCTGATACTCTGCGGGTAGGCCTATGCCAAGGCTTTTCCAACCCACCCGCGACGCGCGCCCGTTTCTGTCACTGATGCCGTTCCTGGCATTCGTGAATACAGCGAGGCTGCGCGCGCGCACGACTCAGGAGAGATCGTTTGCCATTGCCCTGGTTCCGGCGCAAGAAGCCGGCAGAGCAGGCGCCGTACGCGGCTGCCTCGGAGTACCTCGAAGTTGAATCACCGACCGTCGACGAGCCCGCCGCCGAAGAGACGGCGAGCACCGACGGACAATCGACCACAACGCCAAGCAAGCGCCGCCGCGGCACGCGCGGTGGTCGCAATCGCAAGAAGAAGCCGGCGGACGGCGTAGCGGCCGACGCCTCGGCTACGTCCCCGGACAAGCCCGCGCCGCGGGAGCGCAAGACGCCCGAGCGCAAGCCGCGCGAGCGGCAGGCACAGACCCGCCGCCGCACGCCACCGAAGCGCGCACCGCTGCCGAAGGCGAAGCGCGAGCTGCTCATCTCGGTCGACGCCGGCGAGAAGCGCGTCGCCGTGCTCGAGGACGACAAGGTCGCCGAGGTCTACCTCGAGCGGCCCGAGCGCCACTCGATCGCCGGCAACATCTACCTCGGCGTCGTCGACAACGTGCTGCCGGGCATGGAAGCCGCGTTCGTCGAGATCGGCCTCGAGAAGAACGGCTTCCTCTACGTCGACGAGATCGTCGGCCCCGAGCTCGAAGGGCGCAAGGGCGCCCGCAAGATCCAGGATCTGATCCAGCGTGGCCAGACGGTGCTCGTCCAGGCCGTCAAGGACCCGATGAAGACGAAGGGCGCGCGGCTGACGACCGAGGTCTCGCTCCCTGGCCGCTTCGTGGTCTTCGTCCCGCACGGCGACGGGCTCGGCGTCTCACGCCGGATCGAGGACGAGGAGCGCAACCGGCTGAAGGCGATCCTCAAGGAGATCGCCCCGAAGCACGGCGGCGTGATCGTGCGCACCGCCGCCGAGGGCGCCTCCGCAGAGGACATCGAGCGTGACCTCGACTTCCTGCAGCGGCTCTGGAAGTCGATCGAGGCGCAGGCGAAGGACGCGAAGGCGCCGTCGCTGATCTACCAGGAGGCCGAGCTGCCGCTGCGCGTCGTGCGCGACCTCTTCACGGGCGATTTCGAGCGGCTCCTCGTCGACCACGACCGAACCCACAAGCGCATCGTCGGGTACCTGCGCAAGACCTCGCCGCACATGGCCGAGCGCGTGACGCGGTACAAGGAGCGCGAGCCGCTGATGGAGGCGTTCGGCGTCGAGCAGGAGATCAAGTCGACGCTCAACCGCCGCGTCGACCTTCCGTCCGGCGGCTACCTGATCTTCGACTACGCCGAGGCGTTCACCGTCATCGACGTCAACACCGGCCGGTTCGTCGGCTCGCGTTCCAAGAAATCAGGTGCACGGCTCGAGGACACGATCACGAAGAACAACCTCGAAGCGGTGAAAGAGGTCGTGCGCCAGCTGCGGCTGCGCGACATCGGCGGCATCATCGTCATCGACTTCATCGACATGGCGAGCCCGAAGAACCGTGCCGCCGTCGAGAAGGCGCTCGGCGAAGAGCTCGAGCGCGACCGCACCAAGACCTACGTCGTCGAGATCTCGCCGCTCGGCCTCGTCGAGATGACGCGCCAGAACGTCACCGACGGGCCGCGCGAGGTGATGACGAAGAAATGCCCCACCTGCGGAGGCGACGGCATCGTCGTCTCGGAGCACACGGCTGCGGTCGACGTCGAGCGCCGGCTGCGCTCGCTCGTCACACCAGGCTCGCGCGACAAGGCGTTCAAGGTGGAGGTCGAGGCGAAGGTCGCCTCGCTCGTCGTCGGCCCGGGCGGCTCGCGGCTCCGCGAGCTCGAGGAGACGACCCGACGCCGGTTCTTCCTGGTCGGGAAGGACGGCGAGCACCTCGACCACTTCCGCGTGCTCGACCAGGGCACGCTCGAGAAGGTCGCGCCGAAGCTGCCCGTCGACGTGGGCCAGGAGCTGTCTCTCGCCCTCGGCGAGGTCGGTCTCTACGACGCCCATGCCGGCGTCGGCAAGGTTCAGGATCTCGACGTGGTCGTCGCCGATGCGGCGAAGCTCGTCGGCAAGAAGGTGAAGGTGCGGGTAACTGCGGTCACCGAGGGGCTGGCCTGGGCCGAGCTGCTCGTCCCGCTCGAGCAGGTGCGCGAGCCGCTGACCGCCGAGTCGGAGGCCGAGAAGCCGACCCGCGCGAAGCGCAGCTCGACGGTGCGCAAGGCGGACGAGCCGACGGCCGAGATGGCCGTCGAGGAGGACGCCACTGAGGACGACGATGCCGAGGAGGATGTCGTCGAGGCCGAGGCCGAGGTCGAGGTCGCACTCGATCCGGAGACGGGCGAGCCGCTGCCGCCGAAGAAACGCACGAGGCGCGGCTCGCGCGGGGGCCGGAACCGGAAGAAGAAGCCGGCGACCACCGCCGGGGAGACTCCTGCCGAGGAGGTGTCAGACACCGAGGTGTCAGACACCGGTGCCGAAGAGGCGCCGGCGGCGCCCGCCGGACCGGTGATCCATATGCCCGAGCGCGATCTCGGCGAGGCGGCGGAGAGCGACAACGGCGATGCGCCGGCCGCCCCGAAGAAACGCACGCGGCGCGGTTCGCGCGGCGGCAAGAACCGGCGCAAGAAGCCGGTCGGCGAGGGCGCGGCGCTCGCGGTCACGGCGCTCGAGGCCGACGAGCCCTCCGCCAACGGCGTCGAGGCCGAGCCGGCCGAGGTGTCAGACACCGAGGTGCCAGACACGGTCGAGGAAACTCCGGAGCCGGAGACCGCGCCTGCGTCCGACGCAGAGCCCGAGGGTGACTGGGGCTACACGCCGATGAGCGAGTGGGGGATGGACGAGCGCTAGCCGGTCCCGCTACACTTGCGACCGCTTCGCTGTGGGCGATCCTCGCTCACGCGCGCCTATTTCACTCATGGATTACGCAATCATCCGTCTTGGCGGCAAGCAGTACCGCGTTCGGGAGGGCGAGACCCTCGTCGTGGACCGCGTCAAGGCCGACGAGGGGAAGACTTTCCAGCCGGACGTCCTGCTCGGCGACGGGGCGACCGTGACCGCGAAGGTGCTGGCGCACGAGCGCGGGCCGAAGATCCTGATCGGCAAGTACCGCAAGCGCACCGGCTACAAGCGGCACACCGGGTTCCGGGCGGCGACGTCCCGGATCGAGATCACGCTCGGCGGCGCCAAGAAGGCACAACCTGCCGCGAAGAAGGCCGAGGCCCCCGCCGCCGCGCCGGCTGTCGCGAAGGACGCCGACGACCACGTGAAGGGGATGCCGAGCGGCTACGAGGGCATGACCGTCGCCCAGGTCGCCGACGGCGCGAAGAGCTGGAATCACCCGATGCTCGAGGCAGCGCTCGAATATGAGCGCGCGCACGCCGCCCGGAAGGGCGCGATCGCGGCCCTCGAGTCGGCGCTCAAGGCCAAGGACGAGGAGGCGTAGGCGATGGCACACAAGAAGGGGCTCGGCTCCTCCAAGAACGGCCGCGACTCGAACCCGAAGTTCCTCGGGGTGAAGATGTTCGACGGCCAGACGGTCGAGGCGGGCAACATCATCGTGCGCCAGCGGGGCACGCGCTTCCGCCCCGGCCCCGGCACCCAGATCGGTCGCGACGACACGATCTTCGCGATCCGCCCCGGCGTCGTCTCCTTCCGGTCGAGCGGCGAGCGCCGCACGATCTCGGTCGTCGAGACCGCCGACGACGCGGCCTAGCACCGTGTTCAGCGACCGGGCCCGGATTCACGTCCAGGCCGGCAAGGGCGGCGACGGCGGGCTCAGCTTCCGGCGCGAGAAGTACGTGCCGAAGGGCGGGCCTGACGGCGGCGACGGTGGCGACGGCGGCGACGTGGTGCTCGTGGCCGATGCCGCGCTCCGCGATCTGGCGGCGCTGCAGCGACGCCGCTCGATCAAGGCGCAGCGAGGCGAGAATGGCCGCGGGGCGCGAAAACACGGCGCGAACGGCGAGCACGCCGAGGTGCGCGTGCCCGTCGGCACGCAGGTGTTCGCCGACGACGGCGGGCTGATCGCCGACCTCGCGCACCCCGGCGCGCGCGTCGTGCTCGCGCACGGCGGTGACGGCGGCCGGGGGAACGCCCGCTTCGTCTCCTCGACGCGCCAGGTGCCGCGCTTCTCGGAGGTCGGCCGGCCCGGAGACGAAAGCGATGTGGAGCTGCACCTGAAGCTGCTCGCCGACGCGGCGCTCGTTGGGCTGCCGAACGCCGGCAAGTCGTCGCTGCTGACGCGCATCTCGAACGCGAAACCGAAGGTCGCCGACTACCCGTTCACGACGCTCGAGCCCGTGCTCGGGACGGTCGAGTCGCCGGACGGCCGCCAGCTGGTCGTCGCCGACGTGCCCGGCCTGATCGAGGGCGCGAGCGAGGGCATCGGGCTCGGGCACGAGTTCCTGGCCCATCTCGAGCGGGCACGAACGCTGATCCACGTGATCGACGCCTCGCAGGACGTCGCCGAGCAGTGGCGCACGATCGACGCCGAGCTGGCCGCCTACGGCGCGCAGCTCGACGAGCGGCCGCAACTGGTCGTCCTGAACAAGGTCGATCTTGCTCCCGACGCAGCCTTCCCGATCGACGATCCGCGCGTGATCGGCGTCTTTCGTACGTCGTGCGCCACGGGCGCCGGCCTCGACGAGTTCCGGCGCAGCCTCTTCACGCTCGTGCCCGAACCGGAGCTACCCGAGCGCGGGGAGGACGAGCTCGCCGACTTCCTCGTCTATCGCCCGCAGCCGAAAGCGCGCACCTGGCGGCTGCTGCGTACGGAAGGCGGCTTCCGCGTGCTCGGCACACCTCCGTCGGACGAAGAGCTCGAGCGCGCGTTGCGCGCGGCCGGGGCGAAACACGGCGCCACCGTCGAGGTCGGCGACGAGGAGTTCGAGCTGGCATGACGCTCGGTCTGTACGGCGGCTCGTTCGACCCGCCGCATCTCGGTCACGTCGAGCTCGCGCGCCGCGCGCGGCAGGTGCTCGGCCTCGAGCGGCTGCTCGTGCTCGTCTCGGAGGATCCCGGGCACAAGCACGTCGACACGCCCGCCGAGATCCGCCTGCGGCTCGCGCGTGCCGCGTTTCCCGACGACGACGTCCGCCTCGACACGACACCGCGCACGGTCGACCTCCTGCGCGCGCATCCGGAGTGGGACGACCCGGTGTTCCTGATCGGCGCCGACCAGTTCCTCGACCTCCCGGCCTGGAAGGAACCGACAGAGGTACTACGGCTGACGCGCCTCGCCGTCGCCACCCGGCCCGGCTTCCCCGAGGAGCAGCTCGAGACCGTGCTCGCTCAGCTCGACGAGCCCGAGCGGGTCAGTTTCTTCGAGATCGAGCCGCTGCCGTACTCGTCTCGCGAGCTCCGCGCGCGGCTCGAGGCCGGCGAGGACGTCTCGGCAGAGCTGCCGAGCGCGGTGGCAGCGCTGATCCGCGACGAGGGTCTCTACACCCGTGTCTCCGGCTACACTGGCCGAGCTTGACGCCAATCGACCAAGCACGCCGGATCGCGGCGCTCGCCCAGGGAAAGCTCGCGCGCGACGTGGTCATCCTCGACATGCGGCCCGTCTGTTCGTACACGGACTTCTTCGTCGTGTGCACCGGCGGCAACGCGCGACAGACGAAGGCGATCTGGGACGAGGTGCACACAGAGCTGAAGGCGCAGCACGAGCTGCTGCCACGCTCGGTCGAGGGCGGGACCGAAGCGACCTGGATCGTCGGCGACTACGTCGACGTCGTCCTGCACGTGTTCACGCCCGAGGCGCGCGAGTACTACCGCCTCGAGGACCTGTGGGACGACGTGCCGCACGAGACGCTCGAAGCGGCCTCGGCCTAAACGGACCTGTCTTCTAGACGGACAACAGTCCGTCATCCGTGGTGCGTAAAATCGGGTGTCGATGTTGACGACGAACCAGAAGGGCGCGCTTGCCGAGGCGCGGATCGTGGCTGCGAATGCGATGCGGCATGGGCTCGGTGTCGCGCGGCCGCTCGACGACGAGCGGTACGACCTGATCTTCGATCTTCGCCCGCGCGTTGTTGCGTGTTCAGTGCAAGTGGGCGCAAGCGCACGGAGACGTGATCTCGGTTCGGCTGTCTACGAGCCGACGCGGCCGGGGTGGAATGATTTGCCGCCGCTACGAACCAGCGACGAGATCGATGCTTCGGCGCGTACTGCGCTGGACACGCGAGCGTGCTACCTCCTGCCGCGCGGAGGTTGTCGGTCGGCGCGGCGCCAGTGTCTAGCTCCGCCTCGAGCCGAGCGCGTAACAACCATCAGCAGCAGGGGAATCAACTGGGCGTCTGATTTCGAGCTCGCGGGCTACACTTGAGCGGCTGCGAGGGCCCATAGCTCAGTTGGGAGAGCGTCTGGATGGCATCCAGAAGGCCGCCGGTTCGAGCCCGGCTGGGTCCATCAACTAGAACGTCGATTCCAGGTATTCACAGCGCCGACGACGACCAAGGAGCGAACGATGCGTCAAGCGTTCATCTCAATCGAACAGGGCTTCTTCACCTATTCGGAGGGTATGACGCTTGCTGCAACGACCGCTCAACTTGGGAATCCTGGCGCATGTAGACGCCGGTAAGACGACACTCACAGAACGGCTGCTCTACGCGGCCGGGGTCATCGACGAGCCCGGCCGCGTCGACGAGGGCACCACCCAGACCGACACGCTGGCGCTCGAACGCCAGCGTGGGATCACGATCAAGTCGGCCGTCGTGTCGTTCGCGATCGACGACGTCACCGTCAACCTGATCGACACCCCGGGCCATCCGGACTTCATCGCCGAGGTCGAGCGCGTCCTGAGCGTGCTCGACGGTGCCGTGCTCGTCGTCTCGGCTGTCGAAGGCGTGCAGCCGCAGACGCGCATCCTGATGCGCGCGCTCCAACGGCTCCGCATACCGACGCTGATCTTCGTCAACAAGCTCGACCGCGCCGGGGCGGACGACGTCCGGGTCGTGCGGGCGCTCTCGGAGCGCCTGACGCCGGCGGTCATCCCGGTCGGGGCTGCACATGGGCTCGGGACGCGAAGCGCCGAGTTCACACCGTTCGGCGAGGACGACCCCGAGTTCCACGCGCGCCTGGCGGAGTTCCTCGCCGAGCGGGACGAGGCGTTGCTCGGGGCGTTCGTCGAGGACGAGACGAACGTGCCGTATCGCCGGCTGCTGGCGGCGTTGGCGGCGCAGACGAAACAGGCGCTCGTGCACCCCGTCTTCTCCGGCTCGGCTGTCACGGGAGCAGGCGTCGGCGCGCTCATGGCGGGCATCGTGGCGTTGCTGCCCGCATCCGAGGGCGATCCGTCAGATCCCGTCGACGGGACGATCTTCAAGATCGAGCGCGGCCCACATGGCGAGAAGATCGCGTACGCCAGGCTGTTCGCGGGCACGATCCGCACGCGCGACCGGCTGCGCTTCGGCCGTGTCAGCGAAGAAAAGGTGACTGCGATCGCCGTGTTCGAGCACGGACGTGCCGAACAGCGTCCGGCCGTCTGCGCAGGCTCGGTCGGCAAGCTCTGGGGACTGACCGATGCGCAGATCGGCGACCGCATCGGCGAGACCAGTTCCGCGACGGCCGAGCATCAGTTCCCGCCACCGACGCTCGAGTCGGTCGTGGTCGCCGGCAACTCCGACGACGGTGCCCGCCTGCACGTCGCCCTCGCCCAGCTCGCCGAGCAGGATCCACTGATCAACGTCCGGCACGACGAGACGCGCCGGCAGACGTCGGTCTCGTTGTACGGCGAGGTGCAGAAGGAAG
Organism: uncultured Actinomycetes bacterium; assembly: GCA_963819535.1. Lineage (GTDB taxonomy): Bacteria > Actinomycetota > Thermoleophilia > Gaiellales > Gaiellaceae > PALSA-600. The sequence continues at coordinate 142,146 of CAWFWL010000003.1, forward strand.
TCATCCAGACGACGCTCGCGACCGAGTACGGGCTCGAGGTCGCGTTCCACCAGACGACGCCGATCTACATCGAGCGACCCAGGAGCATCTGCCGGGCGGTCGAGATCCTGCACGCAGATTCGAATCCGTTCCTCGCCACGATCGGGCTGCGGGTCGATCCGGCGCCGATCGGTTCCGGGGTCGAGTTTCGCCTCCACGTCGATCACACCACGATCCCGCTGTACATCTACAAGACCGCCGCGAGCTTCGAGGAGCACATGGCGGAGTACGTCCGGCAGGCGCTCTCGGTCGGGCTCTTCGGCTGGGAGGTCACGGACTGCACCGTGACGCTGGCGGAGTGCATGTACAGCGTCCCCGACGGGCCACCGTCGAGGCGCGGGCCGCTCAGCACCGCCGCGGACTTCCGGAAGCTCACGCCGCTCGTCCTCAGGCAGGCACTCGAGAACGGCGGGACCGTCGTCTGTGAACCGGTCGTCCGAGTGAATGTGGAGCTTCCGGAGACCGCGGTCGCAGCGACGCTCGCAGCACTCGCACGGCTGGGCGCCGACGTCCAGGGCCTCTCGATGGAGGCCGAGATTCCGGTGATCGACGCGATCTTGCCGTCGTCGCAGGCCGACGAGCTCCAGCGACAGCTCCCACGATTGACCGGCGGTGAGGGTGCGCTCGAGTCGAGCTTCGCCGGGTACCAGTCGGTGAGCGGCGAGCCACCGGTGCGGCACCTGACCATGTCCGCGTAACCCTTTTCTCGATCTTCGATCGGTGTCGCGCCCGTTCCGCATCAACCACGCGGCCGTCCGCGCGTTTCAGCGTCCGACACCCCTCGACTGCGAAGGCGAACGTGAGGCGGGCGCCTTCCGCCGAAAGGAAGGAACGAATGCGTTCCACGATCGCAGCTGCGCTCGTCGTGCTCGTCGCGGCACTCGTCGTCGCGAGTACGGCCGGCGCGAAGCAGGTCAAGACGGGCGGCACCCTCACCGTCGATCTCACGACCGACGTCGACTACACCGACCCGTCGCTCAGCTATCTCTCGACCGGCTGGGAGCTCGAGTTCGCGACGTGCCTCAAGCTGGTCAACTATCCGGATGCGAACGGCGCCCGCGGGAGCCAGCTCGTGCCGGAGGCAGCGTCCGGGTTCCCGAAGGTCTCGAACAACGGCAAGACGTACGACTTCACCGTCGCCACCGGCTTCACGAAGTTCTCGAACGGACAGCCGGTGACCGCCGCGTCGTTCAAGGCGGCGATCGACCGTGACGCCGATCCCAAGATGCAGTCGCCGTCCGGCGCGTTCATGGCCGACATCGTCGGCGCGAACGCGAGCCCGGTCTCGGGTGTCCGCGTCAAGGGGAACCACCTGCTGATCACGATGACGCATGCCGCGCCGGACCTGCTCGCCCGGTTGGCGATGCCGTTCTTCTGCGCGGTTCCGACGTCGCTGCCGCACGACCCGAACGGCGTCGACACGCCGCCGTCGGCCGGTCCGTACTACGTGGCGAGCCGGATCGCGAACAAGTCGATCGTGCTCAAGACCAACCCGTACTACAAGGGCAAGCGTCCCCACAACGCCGACCAGATCGTCTACAACATCGGCAACTCGCTGGACGCGACCTACCTGCGTGTGCAGCAGGGCTCGACCGACTACGCGGCCGGCGGCATCCCGCCCGCCTCGTACGCCGAGGCCGCCCAGAAGTACGGCATCAACAAGGGCCAGTTCTGGGTCAAGCCGCTGCTCAATACGTCGTATCTCGCGTTCAACATGTCGCGCGGGATCTTCAAGGACAACATCGCGCTGCGGAAGGCCGTCAACCAGGTGATCGACCGGCGGGCGATGCTCGCACAGTCCGGGTATCTGGCCGGCAAGCGCACCGACCAGATCCTGCCTCCGGGCATGGCCGGGTTCCGCGACGCGGATCTGTACCCGCTTCAGCAGCCGAACATCAAGGCTGCGCAGAAGCTCGCAAACGGCCACACCGGAGACGGGAACGTCGTCCTGTACGAGGGCAATCGCGGCGCCTCGCCGCTACGGGCCCAGATCATCCAGTTCAACCTCAAGCAGATCGGCCTCAACGTGAACGTGACCCTGCTCCCGCGGGCCGTTCAGATCCAGAAGGAAGGCACGCGCGGCGAGCCGTTCGACATCGCCGACGAGTCGTGGGGAGCCGACTACGCCGATCCGTACGACTTCATCAACGTGCTCCTGGACGGCAACAACATCCAGGACTCGAACAACAACAACTTCTCGTACTTCAACGATCCGAAGTTCAACCAGCAGATGACGCAGGCGTCGCTGCTGTCGGGAACCGGCCGCTACACCGCGTACGGCAACCTGGACGTCGCGATCATGCAGCAAGCCGTCCCGTGGGCGCCTCGGTCGAACACGAACAACCGCATGCTCGTCAGCAAACGGTTCGGGTGCTTCACCTACAGCGCGATCTACACGGTCGACCTCGCAGCTGCCTGCCTGAAGTAGGCGGCTCGAGCCAGAAGGAGCGACAAGGGGGTGGGGCGCGTGAGCGCCCTGCCCGCTCCTTCTTCCCTGAAGATGTTAAGCAGCTGTTATGCCCGGTTTCGGGCACCGCCGACGGGGCTTGTCCGTCGTCCCAGCCTTCATGGCAGGCGAGTGGTGGTCCGGGATCGAGATGCGCCATCTCGTCGCGCTCGACGCGGTCGCCCGCGAAGGGTCGTTCCGGCGCGCCGCGACGCGGCTCGGGTACGTGCAGTCGGCGATCTCCCACCAGATCGCGGCGCTCGAGGGCCTGATCGGGAAGCGTCTGATCGACCGTTCGCGCGGCACGCGGCCGCTCGCGCTCACCCCGGCCGGCGAAATTCTGCTCGCGCACGCCGACGCACTGATCGCGCGGGTGCGCGCGGCGCAGGCCGACCTGGCCGCGCTCGACGGCGAAGGCGCGGCGGCGCTGCGCGTCGGCGCCACACCGGATCTGCTCGCGCGGCTCGTCCCGTCGTTGCTTCGCGCCTACGGCGCGCCGGTGACGCTGCACGAGACGTCGGGCACGCGCACGCTCCTCGCGGCGCTGATCAGAGGCGAGCTCGACCTCGCGCTGGCCGAGACGCCGCTCCCGAAAGGGCCGCTCGACGCGGTGCCGCTCTGCGCCGACTCGTTCGTCGCCGTGCTGCAGGCCGGCGCGCCGCTCGCCGGCCGCCGGCGCCCCGTCACCTGCGACGATCTGGCGCGCCTGCCGCTGATCGCGCACGCGCCGACCCGGGAACACGTCGAGGAACAGCTGCGCGTCCACGGCGTCGAGCCGCGGTTCGTGCTCGAGGCGGCAACCGGGGCGGCGGTCCAGGGGCTCGTGGCGGCCGGCCTGGGGGCGGCAGTACTGCCGCGCCTCGCGGTCGACGAGCGACGCCTCGAGACCGCGGTGCTGGAACTGGCGCCGGGCGTCGTCGCGAACCGCACCGTCGCCGTCGTCTGGTCGCGCATGCAGCCGCCGCGCGCCGACGCGTCGGCGTTCGTGGAGGCCGCCCGCTCCGCGGCGGCCGGCGAGATGGTGCGCGAGCCGCTGCTCGCGGGCTGAGCGCCGCGGGCGCCAAGAGTCACACATCCGCGACGAAATCGGCACAGACACGTAGCGCTTTCCTGCCTACCGTTGCGTTCACAGGCAACGAAAGGAGGACAGCACATGCGGAGATTCCTGCTCGGCCTCGCTGCCGCCGCGGCGCTCGCCGTACCGGCGGCCGCGGCCGCACAGGTGGCGCCGCCGCAGACGAACGTGATCTGCGGCACCGCCTGCGACGGCGGCGGCAGCGGCTGGACCGGGTGCACGTCGGTCACCGGCAACGACCAAGGCGGCGTTCCCGGGATCGCGTACTGGCACCACTACGTCGTGGTCGACTACTGCAAGGTGAGAGGGCTGATCACGAAGCTCTCGATCAGCGCCCACGGTTGTGACACGAGCGGCTTCGCGTTCTGCAACGTCGGGCCGGCGTGGATCACGTCGGGAGGCGTCGGCGCCGGCTGGGCGTACATCGAAGGGCACGCCTACTACGGCACGACCGTCAACCGGCTGACCGGGCTCAGCTACACGAGCATCGCCAACGTCTGGATCTGGATGGGGTGATGCCGCCGCGGTGGGTCGTCTACATCGTCCTCGCGTGGTTGCTCGTGAGCGTCGTGTTGACACTCGTGGTCACGCAGTTCCGGCACCACGGGATGACACCGTGAGGAACGAACCCTGGCGAATTCTCGGCGGCCGTGGCGCTTCGCCCCACGACCGTCGGGGCTCGCTCTACTCCGTTGCCGGCGCGGCGCGCGGCTCGGCCAGGAGCAGGCGCGCGACCGGACGCGGGAACACCCAGTTCCAGCGACCGAGCAGCTGCATCAGCGACGGAACCAGCAATGCCCGGATCACGGTCGCGTCGAAGATCACCCCGGCCGAGAGCCCGATCCCGAACTGCTTGATGTCCGTGCCGGGGCCGGTCGAGAGCACGAAGAACGCCAGGCAGAGCACGAGCGCGGCGCTCGTCACGAGCTTGCCGGTGCGCGACAGCCCGTACGCGATCGCCTGCGACGTGTCGCCGGTCTCGTCGTATGCCTCGCGGATCCGCGTCAGCATGAAGACCTCGTAGTCCATCGAGAGGCCGTACAGGAACGCGAAGATCATCAGCGGGATCCACGGGATGATCGAGTTCGTCGCCGGGACGTTCCAGATCGCCTGCGCGCCGTGCCCCCACTGGAAGATGAAGACGACGATCCCGTACGCCGCCCCGAGCGAGACGAGGTTCAGGATCACAGCCTTCAGCGGGAGCACGAGCGACCGGAACGCGCGTGCGAGCAGCAGGTAGGTGAGCAGCACGACGAACATCAGCACGTACGGGAAGTTGCCGTAGACGGCGTGGACGAAGTCCTGGTCCTCGGCGGCGACCCCGCCGAGCGTGAGCGTCAGGCCGGTGTCGGCGCCGACCGCGGGGAGGACGTCCTTCTGCAGGGCCGAGATCGTGTGCTTGGTGGCGCTGGACGAGCCGTCGTCGGAGGGGAACGCCTCGACGATCGCCGTGCCGCCTTTCCGCCATGCCTTCGGGGCTACGGCCCCCACGACGCCCGGCGTCGCCTCGAGCCGCTGGACGACGGTGTCGAGCTTCGCCTGGGTCGCCCCACGCTCGACGAGCACCTCGAACGGCTTGTAGATGCCGGCCGAGAGCCCGGCGTCGTGCACGGCGGACCTGCCTTGGATCGCCGCGCCCCCGCCCGGCAGGTCCTTCGCGAGCGCCTCGCTCGCGTGCAGCTGGAGGCCCGGTACGAGCAGCGCGGCGACGATCACGATCCCGATCGCGGCCGTCAGCACCGCCCGCCGGCGCACGAGGCCCGCCCACCAGCCCCAGAACCCGCTCGCATCGTCGCTTCCCTCGACCAGACGCTTCGGCATCACCCGCACGCGGTTGATGCGCGGCCCGAGCAGCGACAGCATCGCCGGCAGCAGCGTGATCGAGGCGAGCACCGAGACAGCGGGAATCAGCATCCCGCCGATCCCGATCGAGCGGATGAACGGCAGTGGCAGCAGCACCATGCTGACCAGGCCGACGGCGACGGTCGAGCCCGAGACGATCACCGACCGGCCTGCGTGCTGCATCGTCTGCGCGATCGCCTCTTCGGTGGACTCACCATGCCGGAGCTCCTCGCGGAAGCGGAAGATGATCAGCAGCGCGTAGTCGATCGAAACGCCGAGCCCGACCAGCGCGATCAGGAACTGCACGATGATCGAGACGTCGGTGACGTACGTCAGCAGCCAGACGAGCGTGAACGTGTTGAGGATCGACGCGATCGCCGTCAGCAGCGGCATCGCGATCGCCGGGAGCGTCCCGAACACGAACAGCAAGATGATCAGCGCGCCGAGACCGCCGAGCAGCGTCTCGCCCAGCACGGATGGGCCGCTGTTGTCGCCCTTCGAGGCCGCGAGCTGGATCGCGTCGCGGCCGGTCACGTACGCCTTCACGCCCTGCGGCGCGGCTGCGCTCAGCGCGCGCTGCGTGTCGGTGACGCCCGAGTCGGAGCTGAAGCCGGGCTGCCCGGGTCGGAAGATCTCGGCGAACGTCGTGTGCCCGTCCTTGGAGACGTAGACGTCGCTGCCGGTCGAGAAGTACGAGCTGACGCGGGCCCCCGGATTGGCATGGGCCGCCGCGGCGACCGCCTGCCGGACGCCTGGGGTCGAAACCACCTTGCCGCTGCCCGTGATCGCCACGACGAGTGGTGCGTTCTCGCCCGAGCCGAACGTCTTCATGGTCCGCTGGTTGGCTTCGTACGCCGAGTAGCCGGGGATCGAGAACGACTCGAACCAGCGCTTCGAGACCTGCCCGGCGGAGAACGCGCCGAACGCCGTCAGGACGATCCAGATCCCGATCACCAGCCAGCTACGGCGGTGGACGAAACGTGCCAGCGAGCGCATTCGGTGACTCTAGCCGCGTGCCGCAGGGCGGCAATCGGTGAACCGACCGCCCAGACGTTTCGTACACTTCTGCGATGTCCCGTGGTGCCTGGGAACTGGTCTTCATGATGCTGATCCTGAAGATCCCGCTCGTCTACCTGGGTCTCGTCGTGTGGTACGCGATCCGGGCCGAGCCCGAGCCCGGCGTCGACCCGCACGAATATTCGGCGTGGCGTCCGTGGCGGCGCGTCGACGGGCCGCGGCCGCGGCGCGGCGGCCCGCACGGGACGCGCGACACGGTGCGCGAGCGGCCCGACCGTCGCGATAGAGTCACGCCGTGAGCTCGACGACACGCGACGGGTGGCGCCCGGCCGAATCGGTCGCAGGGATTCTCGCCGCGGCCGCTCTCTTCCTCGGCTTCCTCGAGCTCGCCTACCGGCCGTTCCGGCTCGCACCGGCGGCCGTCATCCTGCTGCTCGTCGCGACCGTGATGAGCGAGCGGCAGCAGCGGCTGATCGGGATCGCGTTCGCGGTCGTCGGCGTTTGCTTCGTGGCCGGCGCGGCGCTGCAGGTGCTGACGAGGCACCCGCTCTTCTAGCGTTCCGGCGGGCAGGGGTTCCCGAACGCCCCTGGTACAACACAGGGATGAGCGCGCATGACGTCGACGGCCTGAATGCCGGCTACGCGCGTGCCCTGCTCGACGAGTACCTGGAGAACCCCGAGGCGGTGCCGTCGGAGTGGCGCGCGCTCTTCGAGAGCGGCGACTCGGAGCTCGTCGCGAGCCACCCGGGGATCGCGCGGCTGCTCGAGAAGCTTCCCCGCGCGATCGGCGGCGGCAACGGGCACGAGACGGCCGCGCCGCCGGTTCCCCTCGCTCCGCCGCCCGAGGTCGACCCGCAGCTGCTCGGCGGCGTGGCCGCTGCGATGGCGCTCGTCAAGGCGCATCGCACCCACGGCCATCTCGCGGCGCGGCTCGATCCGCTCGGCTCGGAGCCGGTCGGCGATCCGTCGCTCGAACCGCTCAGGTTGGAGCCGAAACTGACCCCGGAGCTCCAGGCGCGCATCCCCGCGTCGGTGTTGCGCGTCGCACGTCCCCGGCGAGACGCTCGCCGACGTCCTGCCCGCGCTCGCCGAGACGTACTGCAGCACGATCGCCTACGAGCTCGAGCACCTGTCCGACCACCAGCAGCGCGTGTGGCTGCGCCAGGCGATCGAGTCGGGCCGCTATCGGCGAGCCGCTCGCGGCCGACGGAGAAGAAGGCGCTCTTCCGCCGCCTCTGCGAGGTGGAGGGGATGGAGCGGTTCCTGCGCAAGCGGTTCCTCGGGCCAGAAGCAGTTCTCGGTCGAAGGGCTCGACGTGATGATCCCGATGCTCGACGAGACGATCGAGCTGGCGGCGGACGCCGGCGCGCACGACGTCGTTCTCGGGATGGCGCACCGCGGCCGGCTGAACGTGCTCGCGCACACGATCGGGATGCCCTACGAGTACATCCTCCGCGAGTTCGAGGGCGAGCGGACGATCGACGCGGTCACCGCCGACCCCGAGGGCGGCACCGGCGACGTCAAGTACCACCTCGCAGCGCACGGGCACGCGGACGACGGCGAACGGCAAGGTCGGCGTGCGCCTGGTCGCGAATCCGAGCCATCTCGAGGCGGTGAACCCCGTCGTCGAAGGGCGCGCACGCGCGCCGAGCAGACCGACCGCTCGACCCCGAACGGCGCGCACGACCCGTCCGTGGCGCTGCCGGTGCTGCTGCACGGCGACGCCGCCTTCGCCGGCCAGGGGGTCGTCGCCGAGACGCTCAACCTGCACGGCCTCGAGGGCTACTCGACGGGCGGCACGCTGCACCTGATCACGAACAACCAGATCGGCTTCACGACCGACCCGAGCGAGGGCCGCTCGACGCGCTACTCGTCCGATCTCGCCAAGGGATTCGACGTGCCGATCGTCCACGTGAACGCCGACGACCCGGAGGCTGCGATCTCGGCCGTCCGCCTCGCGATGGCCTACCGTGAGCGCTTCGGCCAGGACGTCGTGATCGACCTCGTCGGCTACCGCCGCTTCGGTCACAACGAGCAGGACGAGGCGGCGTACACGCAGCCGCTGATGGTCGAGCAGATCAACGCCCACCCGAGCGTTCGCGAGCTCTACGAGGCGCAGCTCGTCGGTGAGGGCGTGCTCACGACGGAGGAGGCAGCACAGCTCGTCGCGGAGGTCGAGTCGATGCTGCGTACCGCGCACGAGCGTTTGACGCGCGTCACTCGTCGGGCCCGGGAAGCTCGATCACGACGGCGAGATCCCGCGCGCGACGACAGCGGAGGTGACCACCGCCGTCGCCGCCGAGCGCCTCGTCGAGCTGAACGAGCAGCTCCTGCGCGTCCCAGGCGACTTCACCGTCCACCCGAAGCTCGCGCGCCAGCTCGAGCGGCGACGCGTCGCGATCGTCGAAGGCGGGATCGACTGGGGACAGGCGGAGTCGCTCGCGTACGCGTCGCTGCTCGTCGACGGCATCCCCGTGCGGCTTACCGGACAGGACACGCAGCGCGGCACATTCGCACAGCGTCATCTCGTCCTCCACGACGTCGCAGACGGGCGAGCCGTTCACGCCGATGCAGCATCTCGACGGCGCGACCGCCTCGTTCGAGGTGTTCAACTCACCGCTGTCGGAGTTCGCGTGCCTCGGCTTCGAGTACGGCTACTCGGCGTCGGCGCCGGAGGCGCTCGTGCTCTGGGAGGCGCAGTACGGCGACTTCGCGAACGGCGCGCAGATCGTGATCGACCAGTTCATCTCGTCGGCGCTGTCGAAATGGCGGGAGACGTCGCGCCTGACGCTCCTGCTCCCGCACGGGTACGAGGGCAACGGGCCCGAGCACTCGAGCGCCCGTCTCGAGCGCTTCCTGCAGCTCGGCGCCCAGGAGAACATCCGGGTCGTCAACTGCACGACCGCGGCGCAGTACTTCCACCTCCTGCGACGGCAGGCCCTCGGCGCGACCGCGCGCCCGCTGGTCGTCGTCACCCCGAAGGGGCTGCTTCGCCTGAAGGACGCGGCGTCCTCGCCGGCCGAGTTGGCGCACGGCGCGCTTCGAGCCGGTTCTCGACGACACGACGGTCGACAAGAACGCCGTCTGGCGGCTCGTCCTCTGCGCGGCAAGGTCTACTTCGATCTCACCACCCACGAGGCGCACGCCGGCAGCGGTGTCGCCGTCGCCCGCGTCGAGCAGCTGTACCCGTTCCCCACCGAGGCGGCAGCCGCGCTCATCGCCTCGTACCCGAGCCTGACCGAGATCGTGTGGGCGCAGGAGGAGCCGCAGAACATGGGGCCGTGGCGGTCGATCCGCCATCGCCTGGAAGAGGCGGCCGCGGGAACGCCCGCTCCGCTACGTCGGCCGTCCGTGGCGGGCGAGCCCGTCGGAGGGCTACCCGACAGCCCACGGCGTCGAGCAGGACCGCATCGCCCGCGCCGCGCTGACCTAGCTACTTCCGCTTCTTGCGCGCCGCGTGAACCTGCTTCACCAGGCGCGGGCCGTGCGTTCGAGCCTGTGAGAGCAGCCACCGGCGCTGGCGCGGCGGCAGGCGCCGCCAGACGTCCAGGATCAGGAGCGCGGTGCCGACCGGCCCCAGCCGGCGCGTGAGTGGGAGCCGCGGCATCGGTCCATCATGCCCACTTACTTGTCGCGGCCGCAGGCCTTGCCGGGTGGGTCGTGCTCGTCGTCGTGCCCCTGGCCGTGCTTGTGTTTGTCGTCGCCGCCGCGGCCGTTGTCGCTCTGCGGCGGGCAGCCCTTGTGCTCCTCGTGCGGCGGCTTGACCGGCGGGACCGGCGTCGGCGCCGGCTCCGTCGTGGTCGGCGGCGCCGCCGTCGGGACGGTCGCGGTCGGCGTTGTCGGTGCGGTCGTCGGCGGTGGAGCCGGAACGGGGGCCGGCGCAGGTGCCGGCGGGACGGCAGCGGGCGGGCGCGCCTCGTCGGGCGGCAGCTGCCGGCGCCGCTGCGTGACGACGGGGGCCGGTGGCTGCACGACGGCAGGCTTCGGCTTCGGAGCGACCACCGGAGCGACCACCGGCTGGGCCGCCGGGACCACGGGGGTGACCGGCGGGGGTGCCGCAACGTGACGGTGCGGCCGTGGCGCGCGGACGTGGTGCTGCGGCTGCGGTGCCGGCACGGCCGTGATCACGATCGACGGCGCGGTGGTGTGCGGAAGGCTGAGCGGGGTCTCGGCCGTCGGCGGCGGGCCGAGCAGCCTCGACGGTGTGTCGAGCAGACCGATCCCCGTCGTGAGCGAAAGCGCGACCACCGCGCCTTGCGCCCAGGAAACCCTCATGTCATCCCCCGATCTAGCCGACAAACAGTAGTGGATGCGTGTATCGGCAGCACGAGGGCGGGGCTTGAGGGGCGTGATCTGGAGTTTCCGGTTGCGGCTCGTGCTCTGGTTCGCCCTGCTCGCGCTGGTCCCGCTCGGGATCGCCTTCTACGGCTACCACTCGCTCGCCAAGCGCAGCGAGACCCGCCGCATCGACGGCGGGCTCGAGGCGGCGTTGCGCGGCGCGCTCGCGGGCTACGTGATCCAGCTGGATGCCGCCAGCACCCAGGCCGCACAGCTGGCCCGCGACCCCCGCCTCCAGCAGGCGCTTCGCCGCCACGACCGGGCGGCTCTCGCGGCGCTCATCCGACGGGTGCAGGGAGCGTCGGTGGTGGACGGCGACGTCGTCATCGGCACGACCGGCTCACCCGCCGGGATTCGAACCGTGACCGTCGTCGACGGGAACCGGATCCTCGGCCGTGTCTCGGTGCGCGTCACGATCGACGCCGCCCTGCTGTCCCGGCTCGGTGCCGGGCTGGCTGCCGGAGACCGGCTCGTCGCAGTCCAGAGAGGCAAGGTCGTCGCCGGCGCGCCGGCGGGAACGCCCATCAGCTTGCAGGCCGGGTCGGCGGGCCGAGCCGGCCTCGGCGGCAGGGCGTATCGCGGCCTGGTCACGGTGCCCCTGTCGGCACCGCCCGGGCTCTCATTCGCCGCGCTCGCCCCTCAGAGCGCGATCGACGCGGGTGCCCGGAACTCGGAGAAGGGCATCGGCGTCGCGCTGCTCAGCTCGCTGATCCTGCTCGCGGCGATCACGTACCTGCTCGGCAAGTCGGTCGTCGGCACGTTGCGCCGGTTCGCCGACGCGGCCCGGTCGATCGCCAGCGGCCGCCTCGGCGAACGCGTCGAGGTTCGTGGGCGCGACGAGTTCGCCGAGCTCGCGCTGGCGTTCAACGACATGGCCGGCCAGCTCGAACAGCAGCGCATCGACGTGCAAACCGAGCGGGCCCGCGTCCGCGAGGCGACCGAGCGGCTCGGCGAGGCGCTCGTCTCGACCCATGACCCGCGGCAGCTTCTGCGGGTGGTCGTCGAATCGGCGGTCGAGGCAACGGGCGCGGTCGGCGGGATCGTGATCGGGCGCGACGGAGAGGTGGCGCGCGCCGGCGAGCCTGAGGCCGCCGGGGAACGGATCGCGTTCCCGCTCCGGGCCGGAGCGTCCGACTTCGGCCACCTCGTGATCGTCGCCGACTCGTTCGACCCCGGCCAGATCGAGGCTGCGCGGTCGCTCACCGTCCAGGCGGTGGTCGCGCTCGAGAACGCGCAGCTGCATCGGCTCGTCCAGCATCAGGCGCTGATCGACAGCCTCACCGGGCTTGCGAACCGCCGCAGCGCCGAGGATACGCTCCGCTTCGAGCTCGCCCGCGCGGCTCGCTTCGGCGGCGAGATCTGCCTCGTGCTCGCCGACCTCGACGACTTCAAGCAGGTCAACGACCGCCACGGCCACCCGTTCGGCGACGAGTTGCTGCGCGAGTTCGCGAACGCGTTGCGCGCGGCGGCCCGCGAGAGCGACGTTGCTGCGCGGTGGGGCGGCGAGGAGTTCGCGCTCGTGCTGCCCGGAACGAGCGCCGAGGGCGGCATGCAGCTCGCCGAGCGCGTGCGTGAGCTGGTCGAGGCGCGGCTCGTCCAGGCGCCCGACGGCTCGAACGTCGGCATCACGGGCAGCTTCGGCGTCGCCTCGTATCCGGAGAGCGAGGAGCTCGGCGAGTTGCTCGCAGCGGCCGATTCGGCGCTCTACGCTGCCAAACGCGAGGGCAAGAACCGCGTCGTGATCTCGGCCGAGTCGAGACCGCCGCAGATTGGCTGAGCGGACCCGATCGTCTAAACTTCCGCGGCCGGGGGACCTATGGGATCGGAGCAGGAGGACGTCATGGCCGTTGACACATCGTCGATGTTTGCGCAGGTCATCCAGGAGCATCTGGAGCTGAAGCGCCGGAACTCGGCACTCGAGCACGAGATGCCGCTCGGGAAGTACATGCACGAAGACCCGTTCGAGAACCACCCGCTCTTCAAGACCGAGGAGCAGGCGCGCATCGAGGACACGATCGACGGCGTGCCCGGGATCGAGTCGCACGAGACGTCGCTCGACTGGCCGACGACCGACGACACCTTCATCGAGCAGCCGCAGACGCCGATCGCCGAGCAGCCCACCGAGGCGCACGAGACCGTCGACCCCGACGAACGCTCCGACGAAAACCTCTGGTCGCAAGTCCCGCGACTTCGACTGGGGCGATTAGTCACGCAGGGGGAAACCTGCGGTTCCCCCCACGAGCCCCCCTTCCCTGAGGCACCCAGTTCGTGATCGGTGAGCGCGGGCGAAGCCCGCGCTCGTGCGAGCTTCGAACGCCGAGAATTCGCTTCTGACCGAACCTGGTTCGCAGAACCAGGTTCGCGAGTTCACGGCTGGGTGAGCCGCGCCCAGAGGTTGTCGAGGATCTGCTTGACGGGCCAGAACGTCGCCGAGCCGCCGAAGTCGAGCGTGCCCGCGGCGAACACCTTCGCCCCGCCGACCGTCTCGTAGTACGACATCTGGGCGGTGATCCCCGGCCCGTACAGGTCGGGGATCTGGGCCACGACCAGCGTCCCGGGCGGTGACACCGCCGCGGTCGCGTCGATCTCGATCCCGTAGCCGCCCACGTACTGCCCGAACGTCGACCCGTCGGCGAGCCCGCTTCCTGCCCACAGCCACGGAGCCGCCGCCGCGTTCTGCACGGTGAAGAGACCCTGGCGCTGGCCGTCGTCGTTCGCGCGGTACTGCACGCCGATCAGCGCCGCTTCGGGGCGGCCCGCGTCGCGCCACTTGCCGATCTTCTTCAACACCTGACCGGTCTTGTCGACCTTCCAGAAGAAGTTGTTCGCCGAGAGGAACATCAGGTTGCCGCCGAGGTCGCGGAACCGCTGCACCACGTCGTACTCGTGTGACGTGACGTATTCCTCGTGGCCTTCGAAGATGACGAGGTCGTACGCGTGCGCGAGTTGGTCGCCGTTGGCGATCAGGTCGAAGTCGGAGTCGGAGATGAACTCGGCGTTCTTGCCGGACCAGTAGAGCCAGTGCAGGAACGGGAGGTCGTAGCGGTAGAACCGAGGCGGCTGGCCACGCGCGGTGTAGGTGCGCGACAGGTCGACGCGCCCGTTCGGCGGGCCGGCGTACCACGTGTCGCCGTAGCCGTTCCCGTCGGCGTCCTGGAAGTTGTAGGCCTCCCACGTGTTCGTCGGCAGGATCACGAGTACGCGACTCGTCGTCCCAAGTGTTGCGGGGCGGACGACGAAGGGCGCGTAGCCGACGCGCCCGTCGGCGCCGGTGAACTGGAGGTAGTAGAGGCCGCTCGGCACGTTCGGGACCTGGAACGTGATCGAGTGCTGCTCGCTCTGGTACTTCGTCCAGTCGAGGTGGATCGGAGCGATCCCCACGTCGATGCCGGCGAACTGGTTGTCGGCGTACGTGACGACCGTCTCGGGCCCCGAGTGGAACATGCGCAGGTCGAACGCCGGCTCGTCGGTTGCGATGTGGATGCGCGCGACCTGCCCGGGCGCGTAGCTCGGCTGGCCGAAGCCCGCGTCGATGCCCTGCACCCGTACGACGACACCCTTCGGATAGCGGCCGACGAACGCGTTCGGGGCGCCGTACTCGATCTTGTTGCCGGCCGTGTCAACCGCGGTGAAGCGAATCAGGAACGTCCGTGGGTTGGTGGTCGTCGCGGGCGCCCAGGTGAGTGTGTGCAGCCCCGGTTCGAGGTGCGTCGTCGTCGTATAGGTGACCGCGGGCACCTTCACCGTCCGCGTGACGTCCATCGTCACGGTCGCCGGTTCCAGCAGCCGGAAGGTGAAATTGGCCTTGTCGCGGAAGCCGTCGCCGTTCGGGCTGATCGTCGTCAGGAGTGGGCCGTCACCGGCGAACCGCGTCGACGAGCCGTTGTCGGCGCGCAGCCCGTGGAGCTCGGGCGCGGTCGCGTCGAGGTGGAGTGGGGCGGTCGCGAGCACGGCCGACCGGTAGACGAGCCGGACGAAGTAGTCGCCGTCAGGGACGTGCTTGCCGGCGATCCGTCCGTCCCAGCCCGTCGCCAGGGTGCTGCGACGCGACGGCGGCACGATCCAGCCGAAGCTCTTGCCGCTCGCGGAGACGATGCTGACCCCGACCTGGCGCGGCACGGTCAGCTGGGCGAGCACCCGCAGGCTCCCGGCGTGCGGGGAGAAGTCGCGCGGTGCGACGCTCAGGGTCGCCGCCTGTGCGGGCGCGGCAAGAGCGAGCGCCACCACGGTCACGAGCCCGAGCCTGCGCACGCGCGCCAGGGTACCCGGGCCCTAGGACGCTCAGTACCCTTCCGGTGTCGTGCCGCCGCTCAAGACATCGATCGTCCTACGTCCCGACGGGCGACCAGCCGCAGGCGATCGCCACCCTGTCCGACGGCCTGCGCGCCGGCGAGCGGTACCAGACGCTGCTCGGCGCGACCGGCACCGGCAAGACCGCGACGATGGCCTGGATCATCGAGCAGGTCCAGAAGCCGGCGCTCGATCATCGCCCACAACAAGACGCTCGCCGCCCAGCTCTGCAACGAGTTTCGCGAGTTCTTCCCGGGCAACGCGGTCGAGTACTTCGTCTCGTACTACGACTACTACCAGCCCGAGGCGTACGTCCCGCAGGCGGATCTCTACATCGAGAAGGACTCGTCGCAGAACGACGACATCGCGCGGCTGCGACTCTCGGCGACCTCGTCGCTGTTCACGCGCCGGGACGTGATCGTCGTCGCGTCGGTCTCGTGCATCTACGGCCTCGGCTCGCCGGAGGAATGGCGCGACCGGCTGCTCTACCTGGAGCTGGGCGCCGAGCAGGATCGCGACGCCGTGCTGCGCAAGCTGATCGAGTCGCAGTACGTCCGCAACGACACGATCCTCGGCCGCGGCCGCTTCCGGGTCAAGGGCGACATCCTCGAGGTGCAGCCGGCGAACGTCGAGACGGCGTATCGCATCTCCTTCTTCGGCGACGAGGTCGAGCAGATCACGCACTTCGACCCGCTGACCGGCGAGGTGTTCTCGAAGCTCGACAACCTGGCGATCTGGCCGGCGACGGAGTACGTCACCTCGAAGCCGACGATCGAGCGTGCGGTCTCGGAGATCCGCGCCGAGCTCGAGTCGCAGGTGAGGCAGTTCGAGAGCGAGGGCCGGATGCTCGAGGCGCACCGGATCCGGCAGCGCACCGAGTACGACCTCGAGCTGATGCAGGAGCTCGGCTTCTGCAACGGGATCGAGAACTACTCGCGCATCCTCGAGGGCCGACCGCCGGGCTCGCATCCGTTCACGCTGCTCGACTACTTCCCCGACGACTTCGTGATCTTCGTCGACGAGTCGCACCAGACCGTCCCGCAGATCGGCGGCATGCACGAGGGGGATCGCTCGCGCAAGCAGACGCTCGTCGACTACGGGTTCCGGCTGCCCTCGGCGCTCGACAACCGGCCGCTGCGCTTCGACGAGTTCCTCGAGAAGGTGCCGCAGGCCGTCTTCGTCTCGGCGACTCCCGGCGCCTGGGAGCTGCGCCAGTCCGCGCGCGTCGCCGAGCAGCTGATCCGGCCGACCTACCTCGTCGACCCGGAGATCGAGCTGCGTCCGACGAAGAACCAGATCGACGACCTGCTGAACGAGATCCGTCGCCGCGAGGACGCGGGCGAGCGGGTGCTCGTCACGACCCTGACCAAGAAGATGTCGGAGGACCTGACCGACTACCTGCTCGAGGCGGGCGTCAAGGCGCGCTACCTCCACTCCGAGATCGACACGCT
This sequence comes from uncultured Actinomycetes bacterium, assembly GCA_963819535.1. Classification (GTDB taxonomy): domain Bacteria; phylum Actinomycetota; class Thermoleophilia; order Gaiellales; family Gaiellaceae; genus PALSA-600. Next base: position 158,644 of record CAWFWL010000003.1, read on the forward strand.
CGAGCGCATCCAGATCATCCGCGAGCTCCGGCTCGGCGACTACGACGTGCTCGTGGGCGTCAACCTGCTGCGCGAGGGTCTCGACCTGCCCGAGGTCTCGCTCGTCGCGATCCTCGATGCCGACAAGGAAGGGTTCCTGCGCGGTCGCACGGCACTCATGCAGACGGTCGGCCGCGCCGCGCGCCACGTGAACGGCCGCGTGCTGATGTACGCCGACAAGATGACCGAGGCGATCAAGGGCGCGGTCGACGAGACAACGCGCCGTCGCGACGTGCAGCTCGCCTACAACGAGGAGCACGGGACGACACCGCTCTCGATCGTCAAGGGCGTCTCCGACATCGCCGAGTTCCTCGCGCTGGAGCAGCCACACGTTCCGAGCTCACGCCGCCGCCGCGGCGGGGAAAACGTCGAAGGGCTCTCGCAGGAGGAGCTGGAGAAGCTGGTGATCACGCTCGAGGAGGAGATGTTCCAGGCCGCCGAGGAGCTGCGCTTCGAGTACGCGGCGAAGTTGCGTGACGAGATCAAGGAGCTCCGCCGTGACCTGAACGCGCTCGCCGACGCCGACGTGCGCACCAACCGAAGACTCGACAAGAAGGCAGCCGAGGTCGGGGAGCGGAAATGAGCCTCGGCTTCGTCCTCGCGATCCTGGTCTCGGGGTTCTTCACCGGTGCGCTGGCGCGGCTCGCGATTCCCGGCCCCGACCCGATGCCGATCTGGCTGACGATCGCGATCGGGCTGACCGGCTCGATCATCGGCGCGGTGGTCGGGAAGGCGATCTCGAACGACAATGGCTACGTGATCTCGTTCACGTCGTTCGGGGTCGCGATCGCGCTGGTCGCCGCGTACCGACGCTTCGTGCAGCAGCGGCCGATCTTCGGCCCGGGCGCGACCGAGTTCCCGAAACGCGGTCTCGGCGTCGAGCAGCAGCGCGAGCGGCTGCACAAGCTCGGCGTCGACCCGGATGCGCTCCGTCCCGACCCGAAGCAGCTCGAGCGGGCGCGGCTGGAGGCGATGCTGCACGAGCTGCACCGCGCCGGGGTGCTCGACGACGAGGAGCTGCACGCGAAGCGGACAGCACTCGACGAGCGCTAGCTGCGTTCGAACCGCCGTTCGGCGACGGGCGCGTACCCGCCGCCGTCCCAGATGTGGGTCTCCGCGGTGAGCGTCCGTTCGTCGGCGCGGTAGACGACGCAGCCGCGCGCCTCGCCGAGCCGCTTCGGGCGGGGCTGGGCGAGCCCGGGCGCGATCGAGATCACGCACCGCCCCGCGCCGGCCAGCACCTCGAACTCGTGGCGCTCGGCCGCAGCAGCCTGGTGGATGTGGCCGCCCACGATCAGCTCCGCACCTGCGTCGACGAGCTGTGCGAGAACGTGACCCCGCCGCGCGACGGGTTTCTTGTGCGAGCGCCACGGTGCGTTGATCAGCTGGTGATGTAGCGCCACGACGCGCAGCGCGCCCGGCTGCCCGGCCGCGAGACGGTCCGCCGCACGCCGGAGCTGCACGTCGTCGAGGCCGCCCGACTGGTGCCGCCACGGCCGTACCGAGTTCAGGCCGACGACCTGCACACCCTCGCTCGCGTGCACCGGCTCGACGGTCTGCCACACGCGCTCGAACTCGAGCCACGGAGTGGTGAAACGCGTCGGGAACGCGTACGGGATGTCGTGGTTCCCCGGCACGGCGAGCACCGCGGGGCCGAGGCTGCGCAGGAACGCCGCCGCGCGTTCGTGCTGCTCGCGGCGGCCGCGGTGCGTCAGGTCGCCGCTCGCGATCACCAGCTCCGGCGCTACACGCTCGATCAGACCCGCCAGCGCGCCTTCGAGCCGAGGGTCGTCTCCGGCCCCGAAATGGAGGTCGGAAACGTGAAGGAGGCGTGTTTGCACCGGCGAAGCAGGCTATACAGTGACCGAGATGGCCGACGAGCAATCGACGGAGATCTTCGACGACCTCTATCTCGGGCTCCGGGCGGGCGGCGCACTGCGCAAGCAGCGTCGCGGCGAGCCGCTCACGGAGGAGGAGAAGGAGGCGCTCGGCCGGTGGCAGCGCCTCTCGACCTGGCGGAAGGGCATCGCGATCAGCGGCTTCGCCGTCGGCACCTTCGGTCTCGGCTTCACGCTCGGCGGACTGATCTTCGGCCGCTGGCGGAAAGCTAGCTAGCGCTCCGCGAGCAGCACCGCTCCCACGAGCCCGGTCAGTCCCGCCAGCCCGCCCGCGAGCCACAGCGTCCCGGCACCGCCGACGAGCGCCGTCAGGCCGCCGCCCGCGGCGAGTGCGAGCAGCTCGGCGCCGTTCCGCAGGCCGTTGTAGGCGGCGAACGCCTGGCCGTGGCGCGCGGGCTCGACGTTCTGGTGGATCAGCGTGCGGAACAGCGTGTTCTTGACGCCGTGTCCCATGCCGCCGACGAGGTAGCAGACCAGCATGAACGGCAGGACCATCCAGAACGGCGCAACGAACTTCGAGAACCCCTGCACGCTTGCGGCGAGCAGCGCGAACAGCCCGACCGCTCCGACGGGAATGCGTGGTGCAAGCCCGCGTGACGCCGCGATCAGCCCGATCGCCCAGAACGTCAGGACGGCGCCGAGCGCAATCCCCCCGCGATGCAGGCTCTCCCGCACGTAGACGAAGTCGCCGGGGATCGACGCCGACATGCAGACGAGCGTCGCTGCGCCCGCGCCCATCGCGATCGCGAACAGGCGGCCGGTGAAGATCAGGCGCAGGCCGTCGCTCGCGCGCGGCCCCGGCCCGCGCGGCCGCTCGACCCGCCGGCGCGGCGAGACGGCGAGCTGGGCAACCGCGATCACGAGGAACGTCGCCCCGTCGGCGAGCAGCGCCAGGCGCGTCCCGGCACCGGCGGCGAGCGCACCGCCGATCAGCGGCCCGATCAGGAATCCCACCGATCGCGCCGACTCGACCAGCCCGTTCGCGGCCCCGAGCGTGCGCGGCCCGGCGAGCAGCGGCACGAGCGCGAACTCCGCCGCCTGCCCCACCGCGGCGCCGGCTCCGAGCAGCACGGTCAGCGCCAGGACCGCCGGGATCGAGCCGGTGCTGAACGCGAGCACGGTCACGATCGCTCCCTGCACGAGTGCCGCGGCGATCGCGACCGCACGTGTCTCGAGCCGGTCGACGAGCAGGCCGACGTGACCGGAGAGCAGGGCGACCGGGGACCAGAGGGCGATCAGCAGCACCGAGACGCCGATCCCGTGCCACCGCTCTTCGGTGCGCAGCGCGAGCGTCAGGACGGCGACCCAGTCGCCGATCGACGAGACCGCGATCGCGGCCGCGACGATCCGCAGGTCACGAGCACGCGCTTCCACGGAGCGAGTATCGATTGGGGTTGTACGAACGTACGTTCGGGAGGTAGAATGGCCCCATATGGCTGCCGACGAGCTGATCGTCCACGGCGCCCGCGAGCACAACCTGAAGGACATCACCGTCCGGCTCCCGCGGAACGCCCTCATCTGCATCACCGGGCTCTCCGGCTCCGGGAAGTCGAGCCTCGCGTTCGACACGATCTACGCCGAGGGCCAGCGGCGCTACGTCGAGTCGCTCTCCGCGTACGCGCGCCAGTTCCTGCAGATGATGGAGAAGCCCGACGTCGACTCGATCGACGGGCTCAGCCCGGCGATCTCGATCGACCAGAAGACGACCTCGCGGAACCCGCGCTCGACGGTCGGCACCGTCACCGAGATCTACGACTACCTCCGGCTGCTCTACGCGCGGGTGGGCCGTCCGCACTGCCCGGTGTGCGGGAGGCCGATCTCGGGCCAGTCGATCGACTCGATCGTCGAGCAGATCCTCGCGCTGCCCGACGGGTCGCGGTTCACCGTCAACGCGCCGGTCGTCCGCGATCGCAAGGGCGAGTTCCGCGAGCTGTTCGAGGAGCTCCGCAACGAGGGCTTCTCGCGCATCAAGGTCGACGGCGAGCAGCACACGCTCGACGAGCCGCCGACGCTCGACAAGAAGTTCAAGCACACGATCGAGGTGGTCGTCGACCGGCTCGTGATGAAGGAGGATCTGCGCACACGGCTCACACAGTCGGTCGAGACCGCGGTCGCGCTCGCCGAGGGCCTCGTCGTCGTCGACCTCGTCGACAGCGGCGAGTCGACCACGTACTCGCAGAACTTCGCGTGTCCGGAGCACGGCGTGTCGCTCGCCGAGCTGCAGCCGCGCATCTTCTCGTTCAACTCGCCGCACGGAGCCTGTCCGCGCTGCACCGGGCTCGGCGCGCAGCAGGAGATCGATCCCGACCTGCTCGTCCCCGATCCGTCGCTGTCGATCGACGACGGCGCGCTGGTGCCGTGGGCGGTCGGCGGCTCGGGGTTCTACGAGTCGGTGATCCAGGCGATCGCCGACCGCTACGAGATCCCGACCGACGTGCCGTGGGAGGAGCTGACCGCCGACCAGCAGTCGCTCTTCCTCGACGGCACCGACGGCGACAAGGTGTACGTCCAGTACCGCAACCGGATGGGGCGTCGCCGCTCGTACATGGTCGACTTCGAGGGGATCGTCACGTCGCTGCAGCGCCGGTACCGCGAGACGGACTCGTCGACGCAGCGCGAGCGCATCGAGGAGTACATGTCGTTCCGCCCGTGCCCGGTCTGCAAGGGGGCGCGGCTCAAGCCGGAAGTGCTGGCCGTCATGGTCGGCCACAAGAACATCCACGAGTTCACGCGCCTGTCGATCACGCGCGCGCTCGAGTTCCTGGATTCGCTCGACCTGACCGAGACCGAGCAGCTGATCGGCGCGCGGATCGTCAAGGAGATCCGCGAACGGCTGACCTTCCTCGACGACGTCGGTGTCGGCTACCTGAACCTCGACCGCGCGTCGGCGACGCTCTCCGGCGGCGAGGCGCAGCGGCTGCGGCTCGCGACGCAGATCGGCTCACAGCTCGTCGGCGTGCTGTACATCCTCGACGAGCCGTCGATCGGCCTGCACCAGCGCGACAACGACAGGTTGATCGGCACGCTCGAGCGGCTCCGCAACCTCGGCAACACCGTGGTCGTGGTCGAGCACGACGAGCAGATGATGCGCAACTCGGACTGGCTCGTCGACATGGGGCCCGGCGCCGGCGAGCACGGCGGGCACGTCGTCGCCGAGGGCACGGCGGGCAAGGTCATGCGGAACAAGAAGTCGGTCACCGGGCAGTTCCTCTCCGGCACGCGCGGCGATCGCGGTGCCCGAGCGGCGCACCGAGGATCACGGCTGGTTCAGCGTGCTCGGCGCTGCCGAGCACAACCTGAAGGGGATCGACGTCGACTTCCCGATCGCGAAGTTCATCGCAGTCACGGGCGTCTCCGGTTCCGGCAAGTCGACGCTCGTCAACGAGATCGTCTACAAGGCGCTCGCGAACTCGCTCTCGAAGGTGCGCGTCCGCCCGGGCGAGCACGAGCGGGTCGAGGGCATCGACGCGTTCGACAAGGTGATCGAGATCGACCAGCGGCCGATCGGCCGCACACCGCGTTCGAACCCGGCCACGTACACCGACCTCTTCACGCACATCCGCGAGCTGTACTCGCTCACGCCCGACTCGAAGGTGCGCGGCTACAAGCCGGGGCGCTTCTCGTTCAACGTCAAGGGCGGAAGGTGCGAGACGTGCAAGGGCGACGGGCAGATCAAGATCGAGATGCACTTCCTGCCGGACGTGTACGTGCCGTGCGAGACCTGCAAGGGCAAGCGGTACAACCGCGAGACGCTCGAGGTTCGGTTCAAAGGGAAGACGATCGCCGACGTGCTCGAGATGTCGGTCGAGGAGGCGCTCGAGTTCTTCTCGAAGATCCCGAAGATCCAGCGGCGCCTGCAGACGCTGCACGACGTCGGGCTCGACTACATGACGCTCGGCCAGCCGGCGACGACGCTGTCCGGTGGCGAGGCGCAGCGGGTGAAGCTCGCGGCGGAGCTCTCGAAGGTGGCGACCGGCAAGACGCTCTACATCCTCGACGAGCCGACGACGGGCCTGCACTTCGCCGACATCGAGAAGCTGCTCGAGGTGCTGCAACGGCTGGTCGACGGCGGCAACACGGTGCTGGTGATCGAGCACAATCTCGACGTGATCAAGCAGGCCGACTATCTCGTCGACCTCGGGCCCGAGGGCGGGGAGGCGGGCGGCGAGATCATCGCGGTCGGCACGCCCGAGGAGATCGCCGCGGTCGAGAACTCGTACACGGGCCGCTTCCTGCGCCCGCTGCTCGCGGGGCGCGCGGTCGTCGCGGCGTGAACTGGCGCAGCCGCCGAAGCGTGCTCGTGCTGATCGTGGCCGTGTGCACGGGTCTGTTCGCCGCCGGCATGGCCGCCGCGTTCCTGAACCGCCACCACACGATCTGCAACGACAAGCGCTCCCCGGTCGCCCAACGAGGCGGCCTGCTCGGCCAAGTCGTCGTCCGCTGCCACGACGGCCAGGTCGTCACGCTCAACAACTAATCGTAATCGAGGGGGAAACTGATCGCGGAGGGAAACCACGGGTTTCCCTCCGCGGGCCTCCCTTCCGGGATCGCCTTGCCCATTGGCGCGGCGCCTCCCGCCCGGCCAAGCCGGGCTCCGGCGGCAGATGGTCGCGCTCACTCATCGATTCGGGTCAACGCCAGGTTCGCTGCCGAAGGCCGGGCTTTGCCGGCGGGAGGCGAGAGGCGCGGTCACACGGGCGGCGATCCCGGAAGGGAGGGCTTTGGGAGGGAAACCCGTGGTTTCCCTCCCAAATATGCTTGCGGCCGATGCGGGACTGGTGGCTGCGTGCGCTGCTCGTGCTTCAGAAGCCGCGCCCGGTGTTCGTCGCTCTGCGCGACGCCGACTCCGAGTCGCTCGCCGACCGGTCCGAGCCCGTGCTCGCGATCGTCCTCCTCGCCGGGATGGCGACGGTGCTCTCGACCGCGACCGCCGGGCGCCTGCTCGACGACGGCTCCTACGACAACGTGCTCGTTGCCGTCTGGACGTTCATCGCGGGTGGGATCTACGGCGCCGTCGCGTACTTCGTGATCGGCGGGGTGCTCGATCGCGGCGTGAAGGCACTCGGGTCGCAGGGGACGTACCGCCGCTCACGCCACGTGCTCGCGTTCGCCGCCGTGCCGATCGCGCTCTCGCTGCTCCTCTGGCCCGTCAAGCTCGCCCTCTACGGCGACGATGTCTTCCGCAGTGGCGGCCACGACGCCGGAACGGGAGCACACGTCTTCTCCGCGCTCATGTTCGGCTGCCTTGCCTGGTCGGCGGTGCTGCTCGTGATCGGCGTGCGCTCGGTGCACGGCTGGACGTGGGCGCGCGCGGCTGCCGGAAGCGCGCTCGCCGTCGCCGTCCCCGTGCTGCTCGTCGTTGCGTCTACTTACCGCTGACGGACGACACGTACGCTGCGACCGCGTTGATCTGGGCTGCGGTCAGCTGCCCCGTGAACGACGGCATCGCGCCCTTGCCGTGCTGCACGCGGTCGAGCACGAGCGCCTGTGTCGGCTTCGCCTGATCGAGGTTCGGCCCGACCGTGCCGCCCGAGCCGGCGTCGGCGAGCGTGTGACAGCCGCCGCAGCCTGCACTCGCGAACACCGCCTTCCCCGCAGCGTTCGACGCGGCCGCCGTCGTCGTTCCGGCGGGGCTCGACGCGGTGACCGTCTTCGTCGTGTTGTCCGTCGTCGCGCGGCCGAGGAAGAAGCCGCCGACTCCCGCCCCGATCGCGAGCACGATCGCGAGGAAGGCGATCCCGCCCTCGACTGCGTACAGCAGGTTGTCCCGTTCGCCGGTGCGCTGCTCGGCTCCGCGCAGCGTCTGGATCACGTTGACGGCGAAGAGCAGCTGCGCGACGACGATCAGGCCGACGAAGGGCAGGGCGGCGCGCGTCGAGGCCTCGTAGCCGCCGGGCAGGTCCGCGAAGCGGCGCGGCGCGCCGTTCAGGCCCTGCCAGAGCCAAAACGCCGAGTTCACGGTGACACCGATGAACGTCAGCCAGATGTGCCACTTGGCGAGCGCGTTGCTCCAGATCGGCTTGCCGTAGACGTTCGGCAATACGTAGTAGATGGCCGCGAAGATCGCGAAGCCGATGTTGACGATCGCCATCTGGTGGAAGTGGCCGACGATCCAGAGCGTGTTGTGCACCACCTTGTCGAATGCGATCGTCGCGTTCACGACTCCTGACAACCCGGCGGTCAGCCAGGAGAAGAGCCCGAGGAACAGCGCCGTCTCGACGGGGCCCCACTTCCAGTCCGACCGGTAGATCGTCATGCCGAGCGAGTAGAGCGACAGCGCCGACGGGATCACGAGCGCGAACGTCGTCGGCTGCATCAGCGTGTTGATCGAGCCCTGATGCGAGGAGTCGGGGTAGTCGAGGTACACGTGGTGCGCCCACACGGTGACGTTGGCGACCACAGCGATCGCCCAGGCGATCGCGATCACGTTCCCCGCCACGAGCGGCCGCCCGGCCAGCTTCGGCACCAGGTGGTAGTAGATCGCGACAGCGGGGAAGAGCAGCAGGTAGACGACGGGGTGCCCGAAGAACCAGAGCACGTTCTTCGCCAGCAACGGATCGACGTGCACGCCCGGCGAGAACGACTGCACGATCATCTCGACCAGCAGGACGGCGAGCGGGAGCGTCGCGATGATCATGTCGATCCCGATCACCGTCAGCGGGATGACCGCGTACGGGACCGGCTTCGGGTTGGTGGCGAAGCGCTTCGGCGCGAGGTACCCGAGCCCGAGCGCGACGCCGAGCCGGTTCCCGATCCCGCGCTTCGTCGCATGCAGGCCCGGGCCGACGACCGTGTGCAGGATCGCCAGGCACCACGTGACGATCGACAACCCCGCCAGCAGCACCGAGGTGGAGAAGATCGCGGTCGCCCACCGGCCCCAGGCGTGCGCGCTGTGGAACGGGAGCGGGTAGAGGAAGACCCACGAGCCGCCGAAGTGCAGCGCCAGGGTCGACACGAGCACGCCGGCGACGCCGACCACCATCAGCCACCACGCCGCCTCCGCGAAGAACCGTCCGACCGGCCGCAGTTCGAAGCCGAGCTCGTCGAGGATCCAGAACGCCAGGCCCATGACCGCGAACCCGGCCCAGCCAAGGAACGCACCGAGGCCGTGCGCCGTCATGAGCGCGTACCAGGTGTTGTCGTGCAGGGTCCCGATGCCCGCCTGGCTCTCGCGGATCAGGACGCCGAGCAGACCCGAGGCGAACAGGATGACGGTCGACGCGACGAGGTACCGCGCGACCAGCCGGTTCGTCATCGCGTCACCTCGAACGTCGCCTGCATCTTGGCGTGGCCGAGACCGCAGAACTCGAGACAGAGAACGGTGTAGCGCCCCGGCTCGTGGAACGTGTGGAGCAACGTCGAGTTCTGGTTCGGCACGACCTGAATCTGCGCGATGAACTTGTGGCCCTTGTAGATCCCGAACCCGTGGTTGACGTCGGAGCTGCGGGTGACGAACGCAACCGGGCGGTCGACGGTGATCCGCGACGGCGAGATCTTCCAGAAGAACTGCTGCGCGTCGACGTGGACGATCTGCGCGTCGGCCGGTGTCGACTTGCCGTAGGGGATGAACCAGATCGTCGCGGCGAGCAGGGCGACGAGGATGACCGCCACGATCACGAGCCAGCGCTTCTCGGCCTCGGCGAGGCGATGGATGTCGACCGGCTTCTTGCTGCGGGTCGTCAGCGCGAGCCCGAGTGCCAGCAGGATGCAGAGGATGACCACGACTCCATACGCGATCAGCAGCATCAGATCGGTGCCGGCCATTGGCGCGTCAGCCTAAGAGGCTGCCCGTGACCGTGTCGTCAGTAGTTTTCCGCCGTCAGCGCGTGAGCAGTTGCTCGAACTGCGCCAGCTCCTCGGCCGAGATCCCGTACGTGTGCTTCTCCTCCGGGAAGGCGCCCGTGCGCACGTCCGACGCGTACTGCGCGACCGCGTCGCCGATCTCGTCGGCGATCTCCGCATACCGCTTGACGAAGCGCGGTGTGCGGCCGGCGTACATGCCGAGCATGTCGTGCCAGACGAGCACCTGGCCGTCGGTGCCGGCGCCCGCGCCGATGCCGATCGTCGGCACGCGCAGCGTCTCCGACACACGCGACGCGACAGCGGCGGGCACGGCCTCGAGCACGATCATGAACGCGCCGGCCTCCTGCAGTGCGAGCGCGTCGTCGTAGAGCTGCTTGGCGGCGTCGGCGGTGCGCCCCTGGGCCTTGAACCCGCCGAGCTTGGTCGCCGACTGCGGCGTCAGCCCGACGTGGCCGATGATCCCGATGTTCGAGTCGGCGATCGCGCGGACGCGCGAGACCATCCGGCCGGCGCCCTCGAGCTTGACGACGTCGGCGCCGCCCTCCTTGATCATCCGGATCGCGCTCGCGACGGCCTGCTCGTCGGACACCTCGTAGGTGCCGAACGGCAGGTCGCCGACGACGAGCGGATGGGTCGCTGCGCGCGTGACGGCGCGTGTGAGGAAGATCATCTCGTCGAGCGTTACCGGCAATGTCGACGAATGCCCGAGCATGACCATCGCCGCGGTGTCGCCGACGAGGATCAGCTCGACGCCCGCCTCGTCTGCGATGCGCGCGCCGGGAGCGTCGTACGCCGTGATCATCACGATCTTGTCGCCGCGCTGTTTCATCTGCGCGAGCTCCGGCAGCGGCAGCTTGCCCGGCGCCGGGGTCGAAGCCGCGGGAGTGCGAGGACGGGTGCTCATGACGCTCCTTTCAGGAGGACGTTGTCGATCAAGCGGGTCGGGCCGACGCGCGTGGCGACGGCGAGAGTCGGTCCGTCGAGATCAGCGACCTCGACGTAGTCGGGCTGCAACCCGGCGGCCGCGAGCACGTCGCGCGCGTGGGCGGGGTCGCCGGTCGCGAGCGCGCGTGGGATCGCGAGCGCCTGCTCGCGCTCGTCGGCGGTGAGCCGTGCGTTGCGGGACGAGAGCGCCAGTCCGTCGTTGTCGCGCACGGTCTCGACGACGCGGATCGCGACATCGAGGTTCAGGTCGCGCACGAGCTGCTTCAGCACTGCGACCTGCTGCGCGTCCTTCCGCCCGAACCACGCCGTCTGCGGGCGGACGATGTTGAACAGCTTCAGGCACACCGTGGCCACGCCGCGGAAGTGGCCGGGGCGGTGCGCCTCCTCGAGGCCCAGCGCGACGCCTTCCGGCACGACCCAGGTGGCAAAGCCCGGCGGGTACATCTCGTCGGGCGGCGGCGCGAAGAGCACGTCGACGCCACCGGCCTCGACCCGCTCGGCGTCCGCGTCGAAATCGCGCGGATACGCGCTCAGGTCGGCGTCGTCGCTGAACTGGGCGGGGTTGACGAACAGGCTCGCGACGAGCACGTCGCTGACCGGCCGCGCGGCTGCGAAGAGCGCGGCGTGGCCGTCGTGGAGCGCGCCCATCGTGGGCACGAGGCCGACCGCGCCGTGCCGCGGCAGGTCGAGATCGCCGATGCGCCGCACGACGATCACGGCCGCGTCGCCTCCGCGAGGGTGCGGTAGAGAGGCTCGAGGCGACTGCCGTCGAGGGCCGCGAGGTGGCTGTCGACGGTTTCCCAGTCGCCTCGCGCGATCGGGCCGGTCAGCTCGAAGCCGTTCTCGATCGTCCGCTCCATCAGCGGCACGAGGGCGGCAGGTGGCGCGCCTGCCTGCTCGAGCAGCTCCGCTGCGGCGCGGTAGAGCGTGACGAGGAAGTTCGACGCGATCGCCGCCCCGGCGTGGTAGAGCGCCCGGCGGTCGTCGGCGAGCACGAACGGCTGCAGGCCGAGCGTCGTCGCGAGCCAGAGTGCGCGCTCGTTCGCCTCCCCGGTCTCGGCGGTGACGGCGCCCCAGGCTCCGTCGAGCTGCTCGGGGCCGCGCGTGGTCGTCAACGTCTGGAGCGGATGCACCGAGAAGCGTCGCGTGTGCGGTGCGAGCGCGGCGAGCGGCGTCGCGCCCGAGACGTGCGCCACCCAGGGGCCGGGCTCGATCGCGGCTGCGACCTCGGCGATCGCCCGGTCGGGGACGCAGAGCAGGCGCAGCTCGCCGTTCTCGCGCACGGCGACGCCCCGCTCGCGCAGGCGGGCGGCGATCGTGGAGCCGGCACGGCCGGCGCCGATCACGGTCACGTCGTCGAACATTCGCGTGCTCCAGTTCCGTTCGGATACCGGGCAGAGCGAAGCGTATCCGATCGCCGTCCGGCGCAGGCGCGAAGATGGCCGCTTGGTAGGGTTGCCTCGATGCCGATCTACGAATACGTCTGCATGAGCTGTGAGTCCCATTTCGAGGAGCTGGTCGGGATGTCTGATCCCGACCCGGCGTGCCCCGATTGCGGCAAGGCGAAGGTCGCCAAGCAGTTCTCGTCGGCGTTCGCAGCACACGGCGCGAGCTCGCAACCCTCGTTCGGCGGCGGGTGTTGCGGCGGCTCCTGTGGCAGCTGCGGCTGACGCGCACTGGCCGGCGCCGGCAGAGCCGGCGCCTGACGCCGCCGGGGGCTCGTCGCTCTCCGGGGCCGTGCAGAGCACTGTCCCCTCCGGCGCCGAGCCCCCGGCGACGCCCCAGAGCACGTCAGCTGATCTCTCGCTGATCGCGTACGGCGACCAGGTCGCCGGCTGCGAGCGCTGCGCGCTCGCGCAGACCCGCACCCAGGTCGTGTTCGGCTCCGGCTCGCCGACGGCCGAGCTGATGTTCGTCGGCGAGGCTCCCGGCTTCCACGAGGACAAGCAGGGCGTGCCGTTCGTCGGCGCGGCCGGGAAGCTGCTCGGCCAGCTGCTCGCCGGTATCGGGTTGACTCGCGAGGACGTCTACGTGTGTAACATCATCAAGTGCCGCCCTCCCGGAAACCGTGACCCGCAGCCCGAGGAGATCCAGGCCTGCGAGTCACACCTTTTCCGGCAGATCGAACTGATTCAGCCGACGCTTGTCGCCACACTCGGCAACTTCGCGACGAAGCTCCTTTCCGGGAAGCCGGCCGGGATCACGCAGGTGCACGGTCGCGAGCAGCGCGTGGTGCTCGGCGGCAATCAGGTGACGCTCTATCCGATCTTCCATCCCGCGGCCGCGCTGTACACGCCGCGGATGCTGCAGGTGCTCGAACAGGACTTCGCGCGGATCCCGGAGCTGCTCGGTCGCCGCCTCGAGGCACTGCCCGAGCCCGACCCGCCGCCGGTGTCGTCGCCGCAGGTCGAGCAGCCGGTCCAGCTCGGCCTCTTCTAGCCTCCGCTGCATGGAGGTCGTGACCGCCTCACCGGCGGAGACCGAGGCGCTTGCCGCGAAGCTCGCTTCGACGCTTCGCGTCGGCGACGTGGTCGCGGTCTCGGGCGAGCTCGGGGCGGGCAAGACGACCTTCGTCCGCGGCGCCGCGCGCGCGCTCGGCGTGACCGGCCCGGTCTCGAGCCCGACGTTCACGATCGGACACCGCTACGACGCCCCGGTTCCCGTCGCCCACCTCGACCTGTACCGCCTCTCCGGGCTCGATCCCGAGGAGTGGGGCGACCTCGAGCCGTACTTCGACGGCTCCGTGGCGTTCGTCGAGTGGCCCGAGCACGGCGCTGACTGGCTCCCGCGCGCGCGGGCGGTCGTTACCCTCGAGTCACGTCGACGAGTCGCACCGGCGGATCCGGATCACGAGTGATGACGACTTGGCCTTTGACACCGCCACCTCCTACGGCGCCGTCTGCGGGACGGAGTCCGGCCGCGCGCCACCGCGACGCGCGCAGGCGACCTGCTGGCGGCGGTCGACGAGCTGATCGACGATCCGGCAGAGATCGAGCGGATCGTCGTCGGACGCGGCCCGGGCAGCTTCACGAGCATCCGGATCGGCCTCGCGATGGCGCGCTCGCTCGCGCTCGCCCTCGGAGTCCCGGTCGCCGGCGTCTCGACGCTCGACGGCGTACGCGGGCGCGACGCCCGGTGCTCGACGCGCGCCGTGGCGAGGTGTTCACGCACCGGGCCGCGCGTCTGCGCACCCGAGGAGCTCGACGTGAGCGGGCTCGACGCTCGTCGGCGACGGCGCCGTTCGCTATCGCGAGCTGTTCGAAGGGCGGGGTGGCGGCGGTGCCGCCCGACGACGACCTGGTGCACCTTCCCGACCCGCGCTGCTCGCCGCGCACGCCGGACCGTTCGGCGCACGCGCAGGACGTGTGCCGCTGTACGTGCGCGAGCCGGACGCGAAGGCCGCCCGCATGACCGCCGTCGCGCTCGACATCCGTCCGCTCGAGCTGGTCGACCTGACCGCGATCGAGGTGATCGAGCAGCAGGCCTACCCGACGCCGTGGTCGCGGTCGATGTTCGCCTCCGAGCTCGCGAAGCCGACGTCGATCTGCCTCGGCGCGTTCGACGGCGCCGACCTCGTCGGCTACATCATCAACTCGCGCTACGTCGACGCCTGGCACGTGATGAACGTCGCCGTCGACCCCAACCACCAGCGTCGCGGCGTCGCGACGAGCGCTGCTCGAGCGGCTGTTCGAGCTGACCGCCGACGACGAGCGGCGCGGCTACACGCTCGAAGTGCGGGTCTCGAACGAGGCGGCGATCAGCTTGTACGAGGAGCTCGGCTTCGAGGCGCGCGGCGTCAGACGCGGCTACTACACGGACAACCGTGAGGACGCGCTGATCATGTGGCGAGACGCGAGGCCATTCCGGCTTGCGCCGGAATAGCTAGTGATCCTCGCGCGAGGTCCTGAATCGCGCGCGCTCTCCCTTCGCCGACGCCCTGGACCGATGTCAGTTCGTCGGTTGACGCAAGCAACACGTCGACCAGCGTTCCGAAGTGCGCTAGGAGCCGCGAAGCTGTCTCTGTCGAGATTCCCGGCGCGGCCGAGAGGGCCACTTCGGCGGGACCTTGCTGCCGCCGGCGCGGGCGATGGGCAAATGGGTGGGCCTGCGTACAACGAGTTGCCTTCGACAAGAAGGTACGGCCATTCGCTCGTGCGCCGGAGTGCTGTCACCTGCCGCCAAAAGCGTCCGCTGAAGACTGACGCGTGCAAGTCGTGAACGGACTTTCGTTCGATCAGGCAGGAGTTCAAGACCGCGTAGTCACCGACGGGAAGCGCACGCTCGACGACGTCGACGCCAAGTGCTCGGAGTGCCGGGATGACACCGCTCCGACGCTCGAAGATGTCCGCCACCACATGCATCAACGTCAGGCTGCCGTGCGGCGTGTGGCAATACTGAGCCGCAAATGCAACAACTCGCCCTCAACTAACCATTTCGCAAAGCGAAATGGCCAGGCTCCTTCTAGGAATCGAGACGTCTTGCGACGAGACTGCTGCGGCGCTCGTCGACGATGACGGTGAGATCAGGTCGAGCATCGTCGCCTCGCAGGACGAGCTGCACGCGCGGTTCGGTGGAGTCGTGCCCGAGGTTGCGTCGCGGCGGCATCTCGAGCTGATCGTCCCGGTGATCCGCGAGGCGCTCGACGGCGTACGACGACATCGACGCGGTCGCGGTCACCGTCGAGCCGGGCCTGATCGGCGCGCTGCTCGTCGGCGTCTCCGCCGCGAAGGCACTCGCCTGGTCGCGTCGGCTGCCGCTGATCGCCGTCAACCACCTGCACGGCCACGTCGCGTCGCTCTATCTGCGGCCGCTCGACCTCGAGCCGCCGTTCACCTGCCTGCTCGCGAGCGGCGGTCACACGATGCTGCTCGACGTCCAGGACCGCGGCGGCTTCCGCGTGCTCGGAACGACGCTCGACGACGCTGCGGGCGAGGCGTTCGACAAGGGCGCGCGCCTGCTCGGTCTCGGTTACCCGGGCGGCAAGGAGATCGACGCGCTCGCGCGCAGCGGCGACCCGGAGGCGTTCGCCTTCCCGGTCGCGCGCGTGCCTGGTCTCGACTTCTCGTTCTCCGGGCTCAAGACCGCGCTGCTCTACACCGTCCGGAAGCTGGCGCCGGCGGAGCTGGACGCGCGACGCGCCGATCTCGCCGCGAGCTACCAGCGGGCGATCGTGCGGGCGCTCGTCGAGCGGATCGTGCGCGCATCCGGCGCCGAGCGGATCGCCGTGGTCGGCGGCGTCGCGGCGAACTCCGAGCTGCGAGCGGCCCTCCCGGACGCGGCGCTGGCGCCGCTCGAGCTCTGCACCGACAACGCCGCGATGATCGCCTCGGCCGCCCGCTACATCGAGCCCGTCCCGTACCCCGAGTACCTTTCGCTCGATGCGCGTGCCCGCAGCGTAGCGCCTTCGCGCTGGTCATCGTCGTGGTGGCAACCGCCGCAGCGCTGATCGCGACGATCTCGGCTCGCGGGCGCGAGCCGGCGACGGCCGTCTCGTCGGCGAGCTGGCGTGGGCTCGTCGGCGGCCCGCGGGCGCCGGTGCCGAACGGCCAGCGATCGATCGTCGTGCTACGGACGCCCTCGGTCGCGACAGCGCCTCGCCACGCGTGCGGTTACGCGACCGAGGCGCAGGAACGCTCGTGGTCGTCGCAGGCCTCGGCCGCGCAGCAGGAAGTCGCTGACGACGCTCGCGATCCACGGCATTCTCGTGCGGCCGGACTTCACCTACACGCGCGTGCTCGACGGCTTCTCTGCCGCGCTCGATCCCCGGGCGGTCGCGCTGCTCGACCAGACGCCCGAGGTGGTCGGCGTCTATCCGGTCCGCCCGGCGTTTCCGGCGTCGCTCTCCGAGCGGCTGTTGTCGACGACCGACTTCGGCCCGGCGAGCGGCCACCGGCCCGACGCCGGCCTGCCCGGGTACGACGGCCGGGGCGTCACGATCGGCGCTGCTCGACACCGGGGTCGACCTCGCGCATCCCTACCTGCGGGGCAAGGTGCTGCCCGGCTTCGACATCGTCAACGGCAACCTCGACGCTGGCGCGCGCGCCAACCCGCAGGATCCGACACAGCTCGAGCGGCACGGCACCGAGATGGCCGGGATCATCGCCGGCGCCGGCGGCCCCGACGGCCTGCACGGCGTCGCGCCCGGAGCGACCGTCCTGCCGATCCGCGTCGCGGGCTGGCAGCCCGCTGCCGACGGCCGCGAGCTCGTGTACGCACGGAGCGACCAGCTGCTCGCCGGCCTCGAACGAGCCGTCGACCCGAACGGCGACGGCGATGCGCACGACGCCGTCCGGGTCGCGCGTCATCGGAGTCGTCGAGCCGTATGCGGCGTTCACCGACGGGCCCGAGGCGCAGAGCGGCCCAGGGTGCGCTCGACCTCGGACACGCTGCTCGTCGCGCCGGCCGGGAACGACGGCGGCGCCGGCCCGTCGTTCGGCTCGGTGGCCGGGCCTGCGGGCGGAGCCGCCGCGCTCGCGGTCGGCGCGATCGACTCTCGTAAGGCCGAGCCGCTCGTGCGTGTCGTCCTGCGCAAGGGACTCGACGTCATCTTCGACCGGCGTCTGCCGCTCGTCGGCGCGGCCGAGCCGCCCCATGCGCTGACGTTGCATCCCGCGGGCAACCCTGGCACCTCGGGCGTCGACTTCTTCGACGCAAGGGGCTTCAGCCTCGTTGCCGGCCGCGCCGTGCTTGCGCCGGTCGGCGCCGCGCCCGCCGAGACCGTCGACGCGGCCGCTCGCGCGGGTGCTGCAGCCGTCGTCCTTTACGGCGACGGGCTTCCGCCCGGCGGCCTTCAGGTGGCCGAGCGCGAGACCGCGCCGGTGGTCGTCGTGCCTGCCACGGCTGCGCTCGAGCTGCTCGCTGCGCAACGCGCCGGACTCGACGTGGGCGTCTCGATCGGCGCCGCGAGCGCCGACCCGAACGTCGGGCGAGGTCGCGTCGCGAGCTTCTCGTCGCAGGGTCTCGCCTTCGACGGCAGCATGAAGCCCGACCTCGTTGCCCCCGGCATCGCGCTTGCGACCGCCGAGCCGGGTACCGCGCCCGACGGCTCGGCGCTCTACGGCACCATCAACGGCACGAGTGGCGCCGCGGCGACGGTCGCCGGCGCCGCCGCGCAACTCGCCGAGCTGCGTCCGTCGCTCGACGCGCACGGCGCTGCGAAGCCTTCTCTCCGGCTACGCGCAACAGGGGCGCGCCTCGGCGTTCGCGGTCGGCGGCGGCACCTTGCGGCTCGGTGCGTCGGCGGTCGGCGAGGTGGCGGCCGAGCCGGCGACACTCGGATTCGGGATCTGGAAGGGCACGCACTGGCACGCGACGCGATTCGTCACGCTGCGCAACGTCTCGACCCGACGGCTGCAGCTCTCCGTCAGCGTGATCGCGCGCGGCGATTCCGAGGCGCTGCACTTCAACGTCGCTGCCGAGCCACTTCGTCCTGGGAGCGGGGCGGGCGCGGCGCGTCAAGGTTTCGGTACGCGCTCCCGTCGCGCCCGGCGCGGCCGTCGTCACCGGCTCGATCCGTGTCGGGGCCGCCGGCAGTCAGCCGCTGCATGTGCCGTGGGCGCTCCAGTTCGCGCACGAGACCCCGAACCTCCTTGCCCACGTCTCGCTGGACAGCACCTCGTTCGCGCCGTCGGATACGTCGCCGGCGCTCCTGACCGTGCAGGCCGGTGCGCTGACGCGCGACCAGGGCGTCCAGATCGATGCGGTCTCGCGGCTCGACGTGCTGCTCTACACGCTCGTCCGGCCGGTTCGTCGGGGTGCTCGCCCGGCTCAGCGAACCTGCTTCCCGGCTCGTACAGCTTCGGGATCACCGGTCGCGGCCCGACGAGCCGTCCGGCTCCCGGCCGGAGCGCTACGAGCTGCGTCTTGCGGCGTGGCCGACCCTGCCGAGGGACGCGCAGCCGAGCCGGGCGCAGGTCCGGTTCACGATCGAGTAGATTCGCCCCGATGGCGGCTCGCCTCGAGACGCACCTCCGCGAGAACCCGTTCGCGCTCGCGCAGCAGCAGCTCGACAAGGTCGCCGACACGTTCGGGATCGACCAGCGTCTCGTCAACGTCCTGCAGGAGTGCAAGAAGGCGGTCGAGGTGTCGATCCCGACGTCGCTCGACGACGGCGACGTCCGGTCGTTCACCGGGTATCGCGTCACGCACAACATCGCGCGCGGCCCGTCGAAGGGCGGCATCCGCTACCACCCGGATGTCACGCTCGACGAGGTCAAGTCGCTCGCGATGTGGATGACCTGGAAGTGCGCGCTGATGGGGCTGCCGTTCGGCGGCGCCAAGGGCGGCGTCGTGTGCGACCCGAAGACGATGTCGCGTCCCGAGCTCGAGCGGATGACGCGCCGCTTCACCTCGGAGATCATCAACGAGATCGGTCCCGAGAAGGACATCCCGGCGCCCGACGTCGGGACGAACGCCGCGACGATGGCGTGGATCTTCGACACCTACTCGATGAACAAGGGCCACTCGGTGCTGGGCGTCGTCACCGGGCAAGCCGCTGACGATCGGCGGCTCGCTCGGCCGCGAGGAAGCGACCGCACGCGGCAGCGCTGTTCTGCCTCGTCTCGGCGCTCGCGAAGCCAGGGCCAAGACGCTCGACGGGCACGCGCGTCGCGGTGCAGGGCTTCGGCAACGTCGGCTCGTTCTTCGCGAAGTTCGCGGCGGAGGAGGGCGCGACCGTCGTCGCGATCTCCGACTCGAGCGGCGGTGTCTACAGCGCGAGCGGCCTCGACATCGCGGCAGCGTTCGCGCA
The DNA here is from genome assembly GCA_963819535.1 of uncultured Actinomycetes bacterium. Classification (GTDB taxonomy): domain Bacteria; phylum Actinomycetota; class Thermoleophilia; order Gaiellales; family Gaiellaceae; genus PALSA-600. The sequence continues at coordinate 178,078 of CAWFWL010000003.1, forward strand.
CAAGCGTGAAGGCGGGTCGCTTTCGGAGCTGGAGCGGCGGCGACGCGATCACGAACGAGGAGCTACTGCTGGTCGACTGCGACGTGCTCGCGCCGTGCGCGCTCGAGCAGGTGATCACCGCCGACAACGCCGACAGGGTGAGAGCGAAGCTGATCGTCGAGGGTGCGAACGGGCCGATCACGCCGGCCGCCGACGACGATCCTCGAGGCGGACGGCGCGCTCGTGCTTCCCGACGTGCTCGCGAATGCGGGTGGCGTCGTCGTCTCGTACTTCGAGTGGGTCCAGGGGCTGCAGGAGTACTTCTGGAAGGAGGACGAGGTGAATGCCCGCCTGAACGAGATCGTCACGCGTGCCTTCGACGAGACGTGGGCGACGATGCAGGAGCGCAAGATCTCGATGCGTCTCGCGTCCTACGGGCTGGCCGTGCAGCGCGTCGCCGAGGCGACGATCACCCGCGGCCTCTATCCCTAGCGCGCGCGTCCGCCTCTACGGCGCGCAGGGGTGCTCGCTGTGCGACCGCGCCCGCGCCCAGTTGGAGCGGCTCAGCCGGAGCTCGGATTCGAGCTCGAGGACGTCGACATCACCGGCGTCGAGGCGCTCGAGGCGGTCTACCGCGAGTGGCTGCCGGTGGTCGAGATCGACGGCGAGCGGGCCTTCGTCTACTTCCTGGACGAGGCCGCGTTCCGACGGAAGGTGTCACAAAGTCGGAGCTTGTGACAACCGTCCGGTAGGTCCAGAGCCTTCGGGCACAATGCTCGTGATGTTGCAAACCTCGGTCCCGAACGAGCACGCCCGACCGTCTCACGGTCGGCGTCGCGGCGCGGCTCTCGCGCTATCTCCAGGTGCTGACGCAGGCCCGGAAGATGGGGAAGGAGCGCATCTCCTCGCAGGAGATCGCCGACTACACGAACATCAACGCCACCCAGATCCGGCGCGATCTCTCGAACTTCGGCAAGTTCGGCAAGCGCGGTGTCGGCTACTCGATCGACTCGCTGCTGGCCGAGATCCGCAAGATCCTGCGCACCCAGGGCCAGCACAACATCGCGCTCGTCGGCGCCGGCCGGCTCGGCCAGGCGATTGCCAGCTCGGCGATCTTCGCGGAGCACGGCATCAACATCGCCGCCGTCTTCGACACGGACGACGCGAAGGTCGGGCGCGACATCGGCTCGTCGACCATCGACGACGAGCGGCGGCTCAAGGACGTCGTCCGCGAGAAGAACATCGTCGTCGGCGTGCTCGCCGTTCCGGCCTCCGCGGCGCAGAAGGTCGCCGACGATCTCGTCGACGCGGGCGTCCGCATCATCTTCAACTACTCGGAAGCGTTGCTCGACGTCCCGGCGGACGTCACCGTGCACACCTCGAACCCGGCCGTCGAGTTGTTGCACGCCCTCTACTTCCACCTGACGTAGCCCTCAGCCCGTGCGGATCCTGCTCTGGCACGGCTACCTGCTCGGCGGCACGGGCTCGAACGTCTACACGCGCGCGCTCGCGCGGGAGTGGAGCCGTTCCGGGCACGACGTCGTCGTCGTCTGCCAGGAGCGCGCACCGGAGCAGTACGACCTCGGCGGGGCGCGCGTCGTCAATGCCGGAGCTGCCCGGCGGGCTGCTGCCCGTGTTCGTGCTCGACCGGTACGCGGGGCTCGAGCCGAAGCTGCTGCAGGAGTTCACCGACCGCCGAGCTCGACGCGTACGTCGAGGCGAACGCCGGCGGCGCTCCGCGCAGCTGCTGCCGGCCGACCTCGTCTTCACGAACCACGTGCTGCTCGGCGGCACCGGTCGGAGCGGCAACCGGTGCGCCTTCCGCGTGAAGGCGCACGGGTCGGAGCTCGAGTACTCGATGCGCGGCCGGCCCGAGCTCGAGCGCTGGGGCGCCGAGACGCTCGCGCGCGCCGAGGTGACGTACGTCGGCTCGGAGCACATCCGCGAGGTGCTCGAGGAGGTCGTCGGTCACGGTCGGGCCGGTGCTCGAGGTGCCGCCGGGTGTCGACGTCGACGAGTTCGCGCTGCGAGGCCGCGACGCGGCGCTCGACGGACTGCTGGCCGAGGCGCGGCTCGATCCGCCGAATCCGGGCAACGCCGAGGAGCGGCTGCCGGACGACGGCAACGCCGACGCGGCTCGCGTCGTTTCTCGCCGGCGACGAGCCGACGGTCGTCTACTTCGGCAAGCTGATCGAGCAGAAGGGCGTGCAGGTCCTGCTCGAGGCGATGCACGGGATCGACGCGCGGCTCATCGTCGTCGGCTTCGGGCCGTACCGTGCGGTGCTCGAGGCCGCTCGCGCCGCCGCGCACGCTGTTCACCGGGCCGCTCGAGCACCGGCACCTCGTGCACCTGCTCCCGCTCGCGGACGTGACGGTCGTGCCGTCGATCTTCCCGGAGGCGTTCGGCATGGTTGCGGCGGAGGCGGCCGCGGCCGGCTCGCCGCCGCTCGTCGCGCGCCATTCGGGCCTCGCCGAGGTCGCCGCCGGGCTCGAGCAGGCGTATCCGGAGCGCTTCGCCGGCCTGGCGTCGTTCGAGACCGGGAACGCGCAAGACCTGGCGGCGAAGCTCGAGCGGATCCTCGCCCTGTCGCCGGAGGATCACGACGACACTGCGTCAAGCGGCGCGCCATGCGGTCGTCGAGCGCTGGTCGTGGCCGAGCGTCGCCGACGGCTGCTCCGCCCGGTCGAGCCGAGCGCGACGCGACCCCCTGAGTCTGACGCGAGTCAGACTCGTGTCTGGACACACGGAACGGCAACGGATTCGTGACCTGTTTGTGACGGCTGCGGCGTGATGCGGCTCGGCGCGCGCGTTCCGTCGTCGCGGTCGGCGACCGGTCAGCCTGCCCACACGGGACAAGCGACCGGTCCTCGATCGTGCAGGTCTCGCCGGGCGGTCGAGTCAGACTCCTGTCTGACTCGTGTCAGACTCAGGCGGCGCGGCTAGGCTCCCGCCGGTGGGCGACGAACAGCGCATCTCGTGGCAGGAGCTCCTCGCGCAGTCGCGCGAGTCGTTCGACAGCCGGCACCGACCTGACGGTCGCGGTCGAGGAGGAGTTCGCGCTGCTCGATCCCGAGACGCTCGAGCTCACCGACCGGTTCGAGGAGCTCTACGGCGCCGCGATCGAGACCGACCTCGCGCCGAACGTCGTCGGGCGAGCTGATCGCCTCCGAGATCGAGGTGCGCACGGGCCGTTGCGAAGGCTTCGCAGCGGCTGCTGCGGCGATGGCCGGAGCGGCGCGCCCAGCTCCACACGCTCGCGCGCGAGCTGCGGATCGGCGCTCGGCGGCACCGGCACGCATCCGTGGAGCCGCTGGCAGGACCAGCGGATCATCGACACGCCGCACTACCGGCGCAACGACGAGCTGCTCCGCTACGTCGTCTGGCGCAACAACACGTTCGGGCTGCACGTGCACGTCGGGATCGCGGGCGCCGACCGCGCGATCGCGGTGCACGACGCGCTCCGCAACTTCCTGCCCGAGCTGCTCGCGCTCTCGGCGAGCTCGCCGTTCGTCGAGGACGTCAACACCGGCCTGCACTCCGCGCGCACGGAGATCTTCACGCGCATGTTCCCGCGCTGCGGCATCCCCGACGCCGTACGGCAGCTGGCAGGGCTGGGAGGACTACGTCGCGTTCCTCTACCGCACCGGCTCGATCACCGAGCACACGCAGATCTGGTGGAGCGTCCGGCCGCACCTCGCGTACCCGACGATCGAGATCCGCATCTGCGACGGCCAGCCCGACCTCGCAGAGGCGCAGTCGCTCGCGGCGCTCTGTTACGCGCTCGCCGCCCGCTGCGCCCGCGCGTACGACGAGGGCGAGCCGCTGCCGAGACCTGCCGCACCGCCTGCTCGAGGAGAACATGTGGCGGGCGATCCGCTACGGCCTGTCCGGCGAGCTGCTCGACTTCGAGCGCGGCGAGGCGGTGCCGGCGCGCGCCGGCGCCTCGAGCAGCTGCTCGAGTGGGTCGCCCGGTCGCCGACGAGATCGGCGCGGCCCCTATCTCCAACATCCCGGAGCGGAACGCCGCCGAGCGCCAGATCGCAACGGCTCGAAGAGGGCGCGACGCCTGAGAGAGATCTACGCCGAGCAGGTGCGGACGGGAGAGCCGACGGAGGCTGACGAGCCCGAGGATCGACGTCGAGCCGTAGCCGCAGCTGGCGGCTTCGGCGTCGAGCAGTTCCTCGTTCCGCTGCTCGACGATCGCGAGCCTGGCGCTACGCAAGCTCGAGCGCGGGACCTCCGAAGCGCAAGGCGATCGACGCCTGCAGCGCTCGTCCCGCACATGGACGGCGACTCCCGGAGACCTCGCGGCCTCACCGGCTGCAGTGGCCTTCGCCGACGCGGCAACCTGTGGTTTCCCTCCGGAGTATGTGATACATAATCGCCCGCGCCGAAGCCCTTCGGCGCTTGACTTTGTGAGGGAGCGAACCTGATGGATTGGTTCATGCATCACCCCGTGCTCCTCGGCCTCGTCGGTGCCGGCGTCGCCGTGGCGTACGGGCTCTATCTGACCTGGTGGCTGCTCAAGCAGCCGGCCGGCAACGAGCGGATGCGGGAGATCTCGCGCGCCGTCCAGGAGGGCGCCGCCGCTTACCTGAAGAAGCAGTACACGACGATCGCGGTCGTCGCGATCGTGCCGTTCATCCTGCTCGGCGTCTACCACAAGCTCGGCTGGGGGCCGGCCTTCGGCTTCCTGATCGGCGCGGTGCTCTCGGCGGCCGCGGGCTTCATCGGCATGAACGTCGCCGTGCGCTCGAACGCCGCACCGCGGAGGCGGCGCGCGGCGGCCTGCAAGCCCGCGCTGAACGTCGCGTTCCGCGCCGGGCTCGGTGACCGGCCTGCTCGTCGTCGGCCTCGGGCCTGCTCGGCGTCGCCGGCTACTACTGGTTCCTGACCGGCGCGCTCGACAACTCGCCGACGTCGGCGATCGACGACCTGATCGGGCTCGCGTTCGGCGGCTCCCTCATCTCGGTGTTCGCACGCCTCGGCGGCGGCATCTTCACGAAGGCCGCCGACGTCGGCGCCGACCTGGTCGGCAAGCTCGAGGCCGGCATCCCCGAGGACGATCCGCGCAACGCGGCCGTGATCGCGGACAACGTCGGGGACAACGTGGGCGACTGCGCCGGCATGGCCGCCGACCTGTTCGAGACCTACGCGGTCACTGCGGTCGCCGTCATGCTGCTCGGGACGCTCTCCGGGCTCGCCGACTCGCGTCTCTACCTCTTCCCGCTTGCGATCGGCGGCGTCTCGGCGGTCACCTCGGTGATCGGCACGTTCTTCGCGCGCCTCGGCAAGGGCGAGAACGCCGTCATCAACGCGCTCTACAAGGCGGTGCTCGTCGCGACCGTCCTTTCCGCGCTCGGGTTCATCCCGATCACGATGGCGTTCGACGGCGGCATCTACGGCTTCCGCGACCTCTACATCTCGGCGCTCGTCGGCCTCGTCGTCACGTTCCTGCTCGTCGCGATCACCGAGTACTACACGGGCACCCGCTGGAACCCGGTGAAGGCGATCGCCAAGGCGTCGCAGACAGGGCACGCGACGAACATCATCGAAGGGCTCGCCGATCGGCATGCAGGCGACGGCGCTGCCGGTGATCGTGATCGCGGCCGGCATCCTCGTCGCCCACCACTTCGCCGGCCTCTACGGGATCGGCGTCGCCGTGATGGCGCAGCTCTCGATGACCGGCCTGATCGTCGCGCTCGACGCGTACGGCCCGGTGACCGACAACGCCGGCGGGATCGCCGAGATGGCCGACCTGCCCGAGGAGGTCCGTGGCGATCACCGATCCGCTCGACGCCGTCGGCAACACGACGAAGGCGGTCACGAAGGGCTACGCGATCGGCTCCGCCGCGCTCGCCGCGCTGATCCTCTTCGACTCGTACACGACCGGTCTCTCGGACGCCGGCCTGCCGACGTCGTTCTCGCTCTCCGACGCCTGGGTGGTCGCCGGTCTCTTCATCGGCGGCCTGATGCCGTTCCTGTTCGCGTCGCTCGCGATGCAGGCGGTCGGGCGCGTCGGCGGCGAGGTCGTGCAGGAGGTGCGCCGCCAGTTCCGCGAGCACCCCGGGATCATGGACTACACGGAGCGGCCCGACTACAGCCGCGCGGTCGGCATCGTCACCGAGCTCCGCGATCAAGTCGATGCTCGCTGCCGGCGCTGATCCCGATCGGCTTCCCGATCATCGTCGGGATCATCAACGTGAAGATGCTCGGCGGCCTGCTGATCGGCACGATCGTCACCGGTCTCTTCCTCGCGATCTCGATGACCTCCGGCGGCGGCGCCTGGGACAACGCGAAGAAGTCGATCGAGGACGGCGCGTACGGCGGCAAGGGCTCCGAGGCGCACGCCGCGTCGGTCACGGGCGACACGGTCGGCGATCCGTACAAGGACACCGCCGGCCCGGCGATCAACCCGATGATCAAGATCGCCAACATCGTCGCGATCCTGATCATCCCGCTGCTCGTCTCGATCCACGGCTAGCAGAACCTCGGTGCGGGGGCCCGGCGACGGGTCCCCGCGCTACCTTCTCGTCATGCCCACTGTGATCCGGGTCGCCGGGTCGGCGGCCGCGGTGACGCTGGCCACGGTGCTCGTGTGGGCGCTCGACACGGTCGCGCCGGTCCTCAGCCTCGGTGTGCTCTACGTCTTCGCGGTGCTGCCCGGTCGCGATCGCCTGGGGAAGGGCCTGGGCGCTGCTTGGTCGCGCTCGCGAGCATGCTGGCGTTCAACTTCTTCTTCCTGCCGCCGCAGCACACGTTCACGCTCGCGCGACACGGCCAACTGGTTCGCGCTCGCGGCGTACTCCGTCACCGCCGTCGTCGTCAGCGAGCTGTCCGCCCGCTCGCGTCGGCGGGCGGCCGACGCAGAGCAGCGCGCAGCGGGAGGCGTCGCTGCTTGCCGCGATCGCCGGCCACCTGCTCGCGGGACGCGATCTCGAGGACGAGCTCGCCTGGCTCGCCGGGCAGGCGGCTCACGTGCTCGGCGTCGAGCGGGCCGAGATCGAGCTCGGCCGCGCCGTCCGCACCAGCGGGCGTGACGCACCGAACCCGCTCGAGGTGCACGGCCGCCTGGTCGGCACGATCTTCACTCCGGTCGGGGCCGATCCCGAACGTCGCCGTGCGCGGACGGTTCCTGCCGGCGCTCGCCGCGCTGCTCGCCGTCGCGATCGACCGGACCCGGCTCGAGCAAGAGGCGCTCGAGGCCGAGACGTTGCGCAGGAGCGACCTCGTCAAGACCGCGCTCATCCGTGCGGTCTCGCACGACCTGCGCTCGCCGCTGACCGGAATCACCACGGCGATCGGGGCGCTCCGCAACGACTCGCTGGTCTTCAGCGAGGAGGATCGTCGTGAGCTGCTCGAGACGATCGCGCTCGATGCGGAGCGGTTGAACCGGCTCGTCGCGCGATCTGCTCGACCTGTCGCGGCTCGAGGCCGGAGGTGCCGAGCCTGAGTCCGAGGTCTGGGCCCTCGACGACCTCGTCCGACAGGCGCGCGACGAGCTCCCGGGCGCCGACCGGGTCGAGCTGCAGGGCGAGAGCCCGCTCGTGAACGTGGATGCGGTGCAGATCCAGCGGGTGCTCGCGAACCTGATCGAGAATGCGCTCAAGTTCTCGCCGGCGTCGTCGCGCGTCCACGTGCGGATCACCGCGACACGGCAGGAGGCGATCGTGCGCATCGTCGATCAGGGCCCGGGCCTGCGGCCGGAGGAGTTCGAGCGGGTCTTCGAGCCGTTCTACCGCCGTCCCGGGGTGCAGAGCTCGGGCGCCGGTCTCGGGCTCGCGATCGCGCGTGGCTTTGCGGCGGCGAACGGCGGCCGTGTCTGGGCGGAGTCGCAAGCCCGGGCAGGGAGCGACGTTCGCGCTCGCACTGCCCGTCGTCGCAGGTGCCTGCCGAGCTCACCGTATGAGTCAACGGATCCTCGTGGTCGACGACGAGCCGCAGATCCTGCGCGCGCTCGGGACGACGCTGCGCGGCGCGGGATACACCGTCGACTCGGCCGACACGGCGGCCGGGGCGCTCACGGCGGCGGCCACGCAGCCGCCCGCTGCGGTGATCCTCGACCTCGTCCTTCCGGACGGCAGCGGCACCGACGTGTGCCGCGAGTTCCGCACCTGGAGCGACGCACCCGTGATCGTCCTGTCGGCGGTCGGCGAGGAGCGCGAGAAGATCGAGGCGCTCGACGCGGGCGCCGACGACTACGTGACGAAGCCGTTCAGCGTCGAGGAGCTGCTCGCCCGGCTCCGCGCCGTGCTGCGCCGGCGGGCCGGAGACGCCGGGCCGCTGATCGAGATCGGCGAGCTGGCGATCGACGTTCCCGAGCGTCTCGTCACCCGCGCGGGTGAGCGGATCAAGCTGACACCGCACGAGTTCGACCTCCTCCGGGTGCTCGCCCAGAACGCCGGCAAGCTGCTCACGCACCGTGCGCTCCTGCGCGAGGTGTGGGGCCCGGCGTACCAGGTGGAGGCGCATTACCTGCACGTCTACATCTCGCACCTACGCGCCAAGGTCGAGCCCGACCCGTCGCGTCCCCGGTACGTGTTGACCGAGCCGGGTGCGGGCTACCGGCTGGTCGACCCGACCGAATCTTGAGCAAACATTTAGGAGCGCGCCTGGCGGCTTGAGGCCGCGTTGACGGTGCTCGTCGTACCGTCGACGTCATGTACGACCTCGCAGCACTGGCCATCGCGCTTGTCTGTTTCGCGTTCTGCTTCGTCCTTCTCTATGCACTCGAGAAGGTCTGATGTCGGCCGCCGACCTGTTCGGGCTGATCGTCTCGCTGCTCGTCTTCGGCTACCTCCTCTATGCGCTCTTCCGTGGGGAGGAGCTCTAGGTGAGTGGCCAGGGGATCGCCCAGATCCTCTTCTACTCCGTCGCTCTCATCGTCCTCGGCTACCCGCTGGGCGTGTTCATGGCGCGGGCGTACATGCGCGAGCAGCTCGACCCCGTCGAGCGCGCGTTCCTCCGCCTGCTCGGCCGTGGCAGTGGCGACGAGCAGGACTGGAAGTCGTACGCGAAGACGGTGCTCGTCTTCAGCATCGGGTTCACCGCGGTCCTCTACGCGATCCAGCGGCTGCAGGGCCACCTCTTCCTGAACCCCGACCACCTGAAAGGCGTCGCTCCGCACATCGCGGTCAACACCACGGCGAGCTTCGTCACCAACACCAACTGGCAGTTCTACGGCGGCGAGTACACGATGTCGTACCTGACGCAGATGGCCGGCCTCGCCGTCCAGAACTTCGTCTCGGCGGCCGTAGGCATGGCTGTGCTGATCGCGGTCGTCCGCGGCATCTCCCGGCGCTCGACCGACAAGCTCGGCAACTTCTGGCGCGACCTCTACCGGTCGCTCGCCTACATCCTGCTGCCGCTCTCGATCATTCTCGCTGCGCTGCTGATCTGGCAGGGCGTCCCCCAGACCTTCCACGCGCACGCGACCGCGACGACCCTGCAGGGCGCGCACCAGACGATCGCGCGCGGCCCGGTCGCGTCACAGGTCGCGATCAAGCAGCTCGGGACGAACGGCGGCGGGTACTACAACTCGAACTCGGCCGTGCCGTTCGAGAACCCGAACGGCGGCACGAACTTCCTCGAGATGCTCTCGATCCTGCTGATCCCGGCGGCGCAGGTCTTCATGTTCGGCAAGCTCGTGCTCTCACGCCGTCACGGGATCGCGGTGTTCGCCGCGATGTTCGCGATCTTCGCGATCGGCGTCTCGGTCGCGTTGCCGGCCGAGCAGCACGGCTCGCAGGTGCTCCGGAGCTCGGGCGTCAACCTGACGCAGGGCTCAGGGCAGTCGGGCGGCAACATGTCCGACAAGGAGGTCCGCTTCGGGCAGGCCGCGACGGCGACCTGGGCCGTCGCGACGACGCGATGCGTCGAACGGCTCCGTCAACGGCGGCCAGGACGCGCTCACGCCCGCGGGCGGTGCCGTACCGCTCGTCAACATCTTCCTCGGCGAGGTCGTCTTCGGCGGCGTCGGCTCGGGGCTGTACGGCATGTTCTTCTACATCCTGATCGCGGTGTTCGTGGCAGGGCTGATGGTCGGACGCACGCCGGAATGGCTCGGCAAGAAGATCGAGGCGCGCGAGATCAAGCTCGCGGCGCTCGGCGCGCTCTTCGTCCCGACGATGGTGCTGACGCTGACAGCGATCTCGATCGTCACCGATTCCGGGCTCGCGTCGATCTACAACGACGGCGTCCATGGCTTCACCGAGACGCTCTACGCGTACGACTCGCAGTCGAACAACAACGGCAGTGCGTTCGCCGGTTTCGGTGCGACGAGCTTCTCCGCCGAGCTCGGCACAGTCGCCCTCTACCTCGGCCGCTTCGTCCCGCTCATCGCCGCGCTCGCGCTCGGCGGCTCGCTCGCCCGGAAGAAGATCGTCCCTGCCTCGGCCGGCACATTCCGCACCGACGGGCCGACCTTCGTCTTCCTGCTCGTCGGCGTGATCGCACTCACAGCGGGCCTGATGATCTTCCCCGCACTCACGCTCGGCCCGATCGTCGAAGGGTTGATTCACTGATGATCGCGATCGTGCGTTCCCTGGTCGTAATCGTCCTCGCGACCCTCGTCTTCGGATTCGCGTACCCGGTGCTGATGACCGGCTTCGCGCAGGTCGCCTTCAAGGACAAGGCGAACGGCAGCCTGATCAAGAGGGACGGCGTCGTGGTCGGCTCACGCCTGGCCGCCCAGGAGTTCACCGCGCCCAGGTACTTCCACCCGCGGCCGTCCGCGACCGCTCCGGCGCACAACGCCGGCGCGACGACGTTCGCCAATCTCGGCCCGACGAGTCCCGAGCTCGCGAAGAACGTGAAAGCCGCCGCCGCGGCGATCCTCGTGCTCGAGGCGCCGTACAACCCCGGGCTGGCGATCGGCGACATCCCGGTCGACGCCGTCACGACGTCGGCCTCGGGGATCGACCCCGATATCTCACCGGCGAACGCCCGGCTGCAGTCGAAGCGCGATCGCGGCGGTGCGGCACGTGCCACTCACGACCGTCCAGAGGTTGATCGGTGACGCGACGGACGGCCGCAGTCTCGGCTTCTTCGGCGAGCCCGGCGTCAACGTCCTCGAGCTCAACCTCGCTCTCGACCGCCTCGGAGGTGCATGATGGCCGCCGCCCGCGGCAGCGTCTTCTCGCGCGAGCTCGTGCTCGCCGCAATCCGCGATTCGTTCCCGAAGCTCGACCCGCGCCTCCAGGCGCGGAACCCGGTCATGTTCATCGTCGAGCTCGGCAGCGTGATCACGACGGCGATCTTCATCCTCGAGCTGTCCCGCGGCCACACGGGCGGCCTCTCGTTCGTCGCCGCGATCGCCGTCTGGCTCTGGCTGACCGTGCTGTTCGCGAACTTCGCCGAAGCGATCGCCGAGGGCCGCGGCAAGGCCCAGGCGAGTGCGCTTCGCGCAACCCGCACCACCACCAACGCGCGGCTGCGCGACGGCCGGTCCGTGCCGGCGCCCGAGTTGCAGCGCGGCGACGTGATCGTGGTCGAGGCGGGGGAGACCATCCCTGCGGACGGCGAGATCATCGAGGGCGTCGGCTCGGTCGACGAGTCGGCGATCACCGGTGAGTCAGCTCCCGTCATCCGGGAGTCAGGCGGCGACCGCTCCGCCGTCACCGGCGGCACGAAGCTGCTCTCGGACCGGCTTGTGATCGAGGTCACGCAGGAGCCGGGCAAGTCGTTCCTCGATCGCATGATCGCCCTGGTCGAGGGCGCGGAGCGGCGCAAGACGCCGAACGAGATCGCTCTCAACATCCTGCTCTCCGGGCTGACGATCACGTTTCTCGCTGCGGTCGTGACCTTGCGCCCGTTCGCGATCTACGCCGGCACCGCGACGTCGCAGACGGTGCTGATCGCGCTGCTCGTCGCGCTGATCCCGACCACGATCGGCGCGTTGCTCTCGGCGATCGGGATCGCCGGCATGGACCGCCTCGTGCAGCGCAACGTGCTCGCCATGTCGGGCCGCGCCGTCGAGGCGTCCGGCGACGTCGACGTGCTGTTGCTCGACAAGACCGGCACGATCACGCTCGGCAACCGGCAGGCGGCGGAGTTCCTGCCGGTCGCCGGCGTCGAGGAGCGTGAGCTCGCCGAGGTGGCGCAGCTTGCGTCCCTCGCCGACGAGACGCCGGAAGGACGCTCGATCGTGGTGCTCGCCAAGGAGCGCTTCGCCGTGCGTGAGCGCGAGCTTGGCGAGCACGAGTTCGTCCCGTTCAGTGCGATGACGCGCATGAGCGGTGTCAACATGAACGGAACGCAGATCCGCAAGGGGGCAGGCGATGCAGTCAAGCGGTTCATCGCAGAACAGGGCGGAAGCGCTCCCGCGGACCTCGACCGGATCGTCCAGGGCGTCGCCGAGCAGGGCGGGACGCCGCTCGTCGTGGCACGCGACAACTGGGCGCTCGGGGTCGTGCACCTGAAGGACATCGTCAAGGGCGGCATGAACGAGCGCTTCGACGAGCTGCGGCGCATGGGGATCCGGACGGTGATGATCACCGGCGACAACCGCGTCACTGCTGCCGTGATCGCGAAGGAGGCGGGCGTCGACGACTTCCTCGCCGAGGCGACGCCCGAGACGAAGATGGCGCTGATCAAGGAGGAGCAGGGCAAGGGCCGCATGGTCGCGATGACCGGCGACGGCACGAACGACGCCCCCGCGCTCGCGCAGGCCGACGTCGGCGTGGCGATGAACACCGGCACGTCGGCCGCGAAGGAAGCGGGAAACATGGTCGACCTCGACTCGAACCCGACGAAGCTGATCGAGATCGTCGAGGTCGGCAAGCAGCTCCTGATCACGCGCGGCGCGCTCACGACCTTCTCGATCGCCAACGATGTGGCCAAGTACTTCGCGATCCTGCCGGCGCTGTTCGCGTTCACCTATGCAGCGCATCCCGGTGAGCGCGGCCCGCTCGAGCGGCTCAACATCATGCAGCTGGGCGACCCGAAGAGCGCCATCCTCTCGGCGGTGATCTTCAACGCCCTGATCATTCCGGCCCTCGTGCCGCTCGCGCTCCGTGGCGTCAAGTACCGCGCGATCGGCGCCACCGCGCTGCTGCGGCGCAACCTCGGGATCTACGGGTTGGGCGGCATGGTGCTGCCGTTCGTCTGCATCAAGCTGATCGATCTCGTCGTCCACAACCTGCTGGGTGCCTGAGCGGGGCGGATCGAGGTGCGCGGCCACTACCGGATCCTGCTCGGCATGGCCGCCGGTGTCGGCAAGACGTACCGGATGCTGCAGGAGGGCCGGTCGGCCCACGCCGACGGGCGTGACGTCGTGATCGGCTACCTGGAGCCGCACGACCGGCCGGAGACCACCGCCCTCGCAGACGGCCTCGAGCAGGTGCCGCGGCTGCGGTCGGCGTACGGCGGGCTCGACCTCGAGGAGATGGACGTCGACGCCGTGCTGCGCCGCGCCCCGGAGCTCGCGCTCGTCGACGAGCTCGCCCACACGAACCTGCCCGAGGCGCGCAACGAAAAACGGTGGCAGGACATCGACGAGGTGCTGGCTGCGGGCGTCGATGTGGTCTCGACGGTCAACGTGCAGCACCTCGAGAGCCTGAACGACGCGATCGCGGAGCTGACCGACGTCCGCGTGCGCGAGACGTTCCCGGACTCGGTGCTCGAGGAGGCCGACGAGGTCGTGCTCGTCGACCTCTCCCCGCAGGCGCTGCAGGAGCGGCTGCGGGCCGGGAAGGTCTATCCGCGAGAGCGCGCCGGTGTCGCGCTCGACAACTTCTTCCGCGCCGACCGGCTCTCGGCGCTGCGCGAGCTCGCCCTGCGGGAGGTGGCGGAGGATGTCGGCGCGCGCCGCCAGGCCGCGGTGCTCGATCCGTTGAGCGCGACGGCGGTCGCCGAGCGTGTCCTCGCCCTGCTCACGCCGGAGCCGCGCTCCCAGCGGATCCTCCGGCGCGCCTGGCGTTCGGCCGAACGGCTCGCGGCACCCCTCGACGCGCTCTGGGTGCACCGCCAGGGTCACGACCTGACGCCGGACGAGCAGGTTCAGCTCGCGGCGCTGCGGCGGCTTGCGACCGTGCTCGGCGCGCACTTTCTCGAGGAGGAGGGCGACCTGGTTGAGACGGTACGGCGAGTCGTCGCCGAGCGTGGCTCGACGTACGTTCTCGTCGGCACCCCGGACGAAAGCCGACGCCGCGAGATCCTTCGTGGCTCGCTCGTGTCGGCGCTCGTGCGCGAGCTCCCGGGCGTCGACATCCGCGTCGTCGCGAACCGCGCCGACCGGGAGCGTGCGGAATGAACATGCGGCTGGTACGGCGGAGTCAGCACCGCGGCCCCGCGTACGCGGGCAAGGGCCGGATCCTGGTGCCGTTCTCCGGCGCGCTCGACCCGGCCGTGCTCGACGCCGCGATCCGCGTGGCGCGCGCCGAGGAGGCCGTACTCGTCGCGGCCTATCTCCTCGTCGTGCCGCTGCAGTATCCCGAGGACTCCGAACGCAAGGAACAGGTGGCCGTGGCGCTGCCGGTGCTCGAGGCGGTCGAGCTGTCCGCGCTGCGGGCAGGTGTGCCGGTCGACGCGCGGATCGAGAAGGGGCGGTCGCTCACGCATGCGCTTCGGAAGCTGTGGGAGGTCGAGACCTTCGATCGGATCGTTGCGCCCGCCTCGGGATTCACCGCCAAGGACCTGGCGTGGATCCTCACGCACGCGCCGACGGAGACGATCGTGCTGCGCACGGCGACCGCCGCCGTGGCCGCCTGACCCAGGGTCGACTGGTAGCGTCGCGCTCTTGAGCGCGAACCGGGTTCTCGTCTATGTCGAGGCCGTCGATGTCGCCGCGGAAGGGGCAGTCTGGTACGCCCGCCGGATCGGCGGCGGCACCTTCAGCGCGATCCACGTACCGGGGAAGCACACCGACACGGGAATCGCTGCGCGTTGGTTCGACCTCGCGGGAGGGGAGCCGCGGCTCGAGGTGAAGCCGCCCGGCAGCGACGCGACCAAAGAGGTGCTCGCGGCGATCGCCGCGATCAGGCAGGACCGAGACGACGTCGTGACCGTCGTCCTGCCGGAGCAGTTCCGCAAACGCTCGTTGTTCGAGGCCGCGCAGCGTGCGCAGTTCCGGCTCAAGCTGAGGCTGCTCGTCGAGCCGGGTGTGGTCGTCGCGGACGTGCCCGCCGTGACCTCAGAGCGGCGCCCGGAAGGCAGGGTGCCGGAGCGGCTGCTCGTACGCGTGCTCGCCGACGGGCTGAACGACGCCACGCGGCGGGCCGTCGAGTACGCGCAGCTGCTCGGCGAGAGCGACGTGCGAGCCATGCACGTCGGCGAGCGAACGTGGGCCGACGAGGAGCTTGGGGTGCCGGTCGACGACGAGCCCGAGCAGGAGCGCCTCGGTGACGCCGTCCTCGCCTACGTCAGGCGATCGACCGAACACCCCGGCGCGGCCGTCAACGTGATCCTTCCCGAGCGCCTGCACGACAACATGCGTCTGCTCCGCGGCCGCCGGGCGCTCGCGATCAAGCGGTGCCTGCTGTTCGAGCCGCATGTGATTCTGAGCAGCGTCCCGAGCCGCGCGCAGTAGCATCCCGCCGGTGCCACGGCGTCGGCGTCAGAGTCATGGGCTCGAACGGGTCCTCGGGGCGCCGGCCCTCTTCGCGACCGCCTATGGCAACGTCGGCTCGTCGATCTACTACGCCCTCGGCCTGGTCGCAGGCATCGCGCTCGGCCTGACGCCGATCGTCTTCATCATCAGCGGGCTGATCTTCGCCGCCACGGCGGCGACCTACGCCGAGGGCACCGTCCGCTATCCGGAGGCAGGCGGGTCGTCGAGCTTCGCCCGGCATGCGTTCAACGAGCTCGTGTCGTTCGGAGCCGCGTGGGCGCAGATGCTCAACTACGTGATCACCGTCGCGATCTCGGTGATCTTCGTCCCGCACTACCTCTCGATCTTCTGGGAGCCGCTACGGACGAACCCGTGGGACATCGTCGTCGGGATCGTGCTGACCTGGCTGCTCGTCGGCGTGAACATCGTCGGGATCCAGGAGGCGGCGAGGCTGAACATCCTGCTCGCGGTCGTTGACTTCTCGACGCAGCTGCTGCTCGTCGGGCTCGGGTTCTTCCTGATCTTCCACCCGAACGTGTTGTGGGGCAGCATCCACCTCGGCGTTGCGCCGACCTGGAGCGCGTTCCTGCTCGCGATCCCCGTGGCGATGATCGCCTACACGGGAATCGAGACCGTGTCGAACCTCGCCGAGGAGGCGCGAGATCCGGCGCGATCGATTCCGCGCGCCATCTCGTGGGTCGCGATCGCCGTGTTCGCGATCTACTTCACGCTGCCGTGGATCGCCCTGTCGGCGATGCCGGTCGTCCACCAGGGCACGCACTACGTCACCCAGCTCGGCCAGCCGCCGCCGACCGGCTTCAAGAACGACCCCGTGCTCGGACTCGTCGAGAACCTCGGCCTCCACGGCGCCGTCCTGACGATCGCCAAGATCTACGTCGGCATCCTCGCCGCGACGATCCTGTTCATCGCCACCAACGCGGGCGTGATCGGCGCGTCACGGATCACGTATTCGATGGCGAGCTACCGGCAGCTGCCCCAGGCGTTCAGGCGGCTGCATCCGAAGCTGAAGACGCCGTGGCTGTCGCTGGTGGTCTTCGCCGGGCTGGGCCCGTCGTTGTTCCTGCTCTCCGGTCAGGTCGACTTCCTCGGCCGGATGTACGCGTTCGGCGCGATGCTCTCGTTCACGATCGCGCACGTCGCCGTCGTGACGTTGCGTGCCCGCCGTCGCGACGAGGAGCTCGAGTGGCGCGCCTGGCCGAACGTGACGTTTCGCGGCGTCAGCTGGCCGATCTTCGCCGTCGTCGGCGCGATCGGCACGGGCAGCGCGTGGCTCGTCGTGGTCGTGCAGGACGCACCGACGCGTTACGCGGGTCTCGCCTGGCTGGTCGCCGGATTCGCGTTCTACCTGCTCTACCGTCGCCATCTCCGTGTCCAGCCCCACGTCACCTCACGGGCGCCGATCCCTCTGGGTCCGGCACTCGCGCTCGAGTATCGGTCGATTCTCGTCCCTGTCGTGGCGGGGGACGCATCCCGCGAGGCGGTCGAAGTCGCCGCCCGGCTGGCCACCGAACGCGCCGGCCGGATCGTCCTGCTGCGCGTGGTCGTCGTGCCGCTCGAGCTGCCGCTCGACGCCGACCTGACCGAGCAGCTGGAGGAGGCGGACCGCCTGCTCGACGAGGCCCGCGCCGTCGCTGCGCCCTACGGCGTACGCACGATCGAGCGTGTCGTCCGCGCGCGGGATGCCGGCGGTGCGATCGTTGAGGAAGCAGAGCGGCGCGGCACCGAGATCATCGTGCTCGGCGCGCCCCGGGGCCGCCATCGGAACATCTTCGGGCACACCGTCGACTACGTGCTCAAGAACGGCCCGTCGCGGGTGATGGTCGCGGCCGGCCGGAAGGCGGCCTGAGCCGGTGTATCGGAACATGGTGCTCTTGATCGCGCTCGTGATGGTGCTCCTCGGCATCGCGATGATCGTCCGCACGCTCGCGAACGGCGGCTTCGGGGTCGGAGTCGTGCTCGGCCTGCTCTTCATCGCCGCCGGCGCCGGCCGCTTCTGGATGCTGCGGGGGCGAACCCGATAGCACGCAAGCTGCCAGGGCTGAAGCGCGAGCTCGACGCGCGCGCGCTCTTCTCGGTGGCCTACGGCGAGATCGCCTCGTCGATCTACTTCGCGCTGGGCGTGCTCGCGGCGAACGCGCTCGGCTTCACGCCGCTCGTTCTGCTCGCTGTCGGTGTGCTCTTCCTGGTCGTCGCGCTGTCGTACGCCGAGGGCACGGCCGCCCTGCCCGAGACCGGTGGGGCGGCGACGTTCGTGCGACGTGCCTCGAACGATCTCGCCGGCTTCATGACCGGCTGGGCGCTCTTCCTCGACTACGTGATCGTGATCGCGCTGTCGGCGCTCTTCCTGCCGCACTACGTGGCCGGCGCGCTGCAGATCGCGGCACTCGACGACAACCCGTGGGACGTGATCGTCGCCGTCATCATGATCGCGCTGGTCGCAGCGATCCGTCTGTTCCGGCGGCCGTCGCTGTACGGGCTCGGGATCGTCGTGCCGGCGCTCGACCTCCTGACTCAGCTGCTGCTGGTCGTGCTCGGATTCGTGTTCGTGTTCTCACCGCACGCGCTTGCGCACGGCACGTCGCTCGGCTCGCACCCGACGTGGCATGCGCTCGCGTTCTCGCTTCCGCTCGCCATGCTCGCCTTCACGGGACTCGAGACGGTCGCGAACCTGGCCGAGGAGGCGCGCCGGCCCGGCGTCGACCTGCCCCGATCGGTGTTTGCCGGCATCGCGACGGTCGTGACGCTGTACGTCGGGATCGCGGTCGTCGCGCTCTCGGCATTCCCAGGCCCGAAGACCGAGCTCGGCACGCGCTGGGTGCGATCGCCGCTCGTCGGCGTCGCCACACGGATCAAGTCCGAGCTGCCGTTCTGGCTCGGCGACGGGCTCCGCGTGTACGTCGGGCTGACGGGAGCGCTGATCCTGCTCGCCGCGGTCACGACGTCGATCTCGGGTTTTTCGCGGCTCGCGTACTCGCTCGGTGAGCACGGCCAGCTGCCCCGCAGCTTCGGCCGACTGAGCCGGCATGCTCATGTCTCGCCGCTCGCGATCGTGTCCGTGGCGGTTGCGTCCTCGGCGGTCGTCGTCGCCACCTCGTTCTTCCGCAACGATGTCGAGTTCCTCGCGAGCCTCTTCTCGTTCGGCGTGCTGCTCGCGTTCACGGCTGCACAGCTGGCGGTGATCAAGCTGCGCATCGCCGAGCCCGACCTCGAGCGACCGTACCGTGCGCCCTTCAACGTCCGGCTCCGCGGCGTGGAGATCCCGCTGCCGGCGATCGTCGGTTCGATCGGCACCTTCGCGATCTGGATCCTCGCGTTGGCGACGCACCCGGGTGCGCGATACGCGGGGCCGGTCTGGCTCGCGGTCGGGCTGGTCGTGTTCGTCGCGGTCAGGCACGCACACGGCGAAGGGCTGATGGAACGCGTGACGGCCGACGACGAGCGGCGGTTCGAGACCGTCGTCCAGTTCCGCCGGATCGTCGTGCCGATGAAGCTCGGGGTGATCGGCGAGGAGATGCTCGCGACGGCGATCCGGCTCGCCGCGGACGATCGCGGCGAGGTGCTGGCGCTGCATGTGATCCGCGTGCCGCTCGAGCAGCCGCTCGACGCGCCGATGCTGGCGGAGGACGAGCGGGCCGAGGCGGCGCTCGACGAGGCGAGGCTCCTGGGGTCCGAGCAGGGGGTAACCGTCGAGGGGAAGACCGTCCGGGCGCGCGCGATCGGCCAGGCGATCGTCGAGTACGCGTTTGCCGTCGACGCCAACCTGATCGTGCTGGGCTCGGCGCCTCGCTGGCGCCGCCAGGCGCGGTTCTTCTCACCGACGGTCGACTACGTCCTCCGCAAGGCCCCGTGCGAGGTGCTGATCGTCGCGTTCCCGCAGTCGGTTGTGGACGAGGAGCTCGCCGCGACCTGACCCCACGAGTCTGACAGGAGTCAGGACTGGAGTCAGACTCAGCGGGGTCCCGCGCCAAGCGCCGCAGCCCTGCTGTGGAGTACGCTGCGCCGCTGTGAAGGCGATCGTGATCGGCTGCGGACGGGTCGGCTCGTCCGTCGCGACCCAGCTCGACGGCTCGGGCTGGGAGGTGACGGTGGTCGACGAGAACGAGGACGCCCTGGCGCGGCTCGGTGAGAGCTGGACCGGCGGCTTCCTGGTCGGCCACGGGATGGATCTGAAGCTCCTTCGCGAGGCCGGGATCGAGGAGGCCGACGCGGTCGTCGTCACCACCGACGGCGACAACACGAACATCGTGATCGCGCAGGCCGCTCAGAAACACTTCGAGGTGCCGACCGTCGTCGTCCGCCTGCTCGACCCGGGTCGCTCGAAGTTCTACGCGGCGCGCGGAATGCGCATCGTCTGCCCGACCTCGTCGGCGATCGAGTCGCTGGTCGACGCGGTTCAGGCAACCGCCGAGGCACCTGCCTGATGTACTTCCTGATCGCAGGCGGTGGCAAGGTTGGCACGAACCTCACCCGCTCGCTGCTGCGCGGCGGCAACGAGGTGACGCTGATCGAGCAGAAGCCGTACCGGTTCGACAAGCTCGAGGCGGAGTTCGAGCACCAGGTGATCCGCGGCGACGCGACCGAGGTGTTCGTGCTCGAACGCGCCGGGATCAAGCGGCCGCCGGACCTGCTCGTCGCGGCCACCGGCGACGACGAGGACAACATCGTCATCTGCCAGCTCGGGCGCGAGAAGTACGGCGTCGCGAAGGTGATCGCCCGCATCAACGACCCGCGCAACCAGCCCTACTTCGACCTGCTCGGCATCTCGCCGACCGTCTCGGCGACCGGCTCGATCATGGCGCTGATCGAGCACGAGGTGCCGGAGCACGGGCTGATCCAGCTGCTCGAGCTGCGCAAGGAGAACCTCGAGATCGTGGAAGTCTCGATCGACAAGACCGCCAACTGCCAGGGCAAGCGCGTGCGCGCGCTCAAGCTGCCCGACGGCGCACGCCTGATCTCCGTCGTGCGGAACGGCAAGGCGGAGATCCCGGACGACGAGACGCAGCTGCAGGCCGGCGACCAGGTGCTGGCGATTCTCGAGCCCGGCAAGGAGGACGAGCTGCGGCGCATCCTCCTGAGCTCGTAGGCGCTTAACCGGCGCCGGCCAGAACCCCGGCTACCGTGTGGGCGTGCGTCGCCCGGCCACTCCTGTCCTGTTGGCGTGGGGCGCGGCCGCTGCAGGCCTCGTCTCGATCGTCTCGGCGCTGACGCCGGAGATGGCCGACCGGGTCGATCTCGTCACCGGGATCCTCCCGCCCGGCGTCCCCGACGCGGCGCGCACGCTCGCGCTCGCGCTCGGCGTGGGCCTCATCTGGCTCTCGCGCGGCCTGGCCCGGCGCAAGCGCCGCGCCTGGTGGCTCGCCGTCGCGGTCGTGTTCAGCTCGGCCGTCGCGCACCTCGTCAAGGGTCTCGACGTCGAGGAGTCCGTCACGCACGTGCTGCTGCTGATCGCGCTCGTCCGTGCACGCCACCACTTCGTCGCGCCCGGCGACCCGGCGACCATCAAGCCGCTCGTGCAGGTCGGCGCGGGACTCACCGTCTGCCTTCCGGTCGCGCTCGTCTACGCCTACGACCACGACGCGTTCTCCGAGCGGATCGAGGAGGCGCTGCTGATCGTGATCGGCGGACTTGCGGTCCGCGCGCTGTGGCTCTGGTTCCGGCCGCTCCGAGTCGAGCCGCAGGAGAGCTCGGACCGCGCACGCGCCGCCGAGCTGGTGCAGCAGCACGGCAGCGACAGCCTCGCCTACTTCGCACTCCGTCGCGACAAGAGCTACTTCTTCTCGGCCAGCGGACGCAGCTTCCTTGCGTACCGCGTGATCGCCGACACGGCGCTCGTCGCCGGCGACCCCATCGGCGACCTGGGCGAGCGGCATGAGCTCGTCGCCGAGTTCCGCCGCGTCGCGCACGCCAAGGGTTGGCGTGTGGCGATCGCCGGCGCCTCGAACGACGCACTCGAGGACTACGCCCACCTGGGGTTCAAGTCGATCTACCTCGGCGACGAGGCGGTGATCCGGCCAGGTGAGTTCTCGCTCGAAGGACGCCCGATCCGCAAGGTGCGACAGTCGGTCTCGCGCCTGCAGAAGGGCGGCTACGAGGTGCGTGTGCTCTCGACCGCCGACTGCGCGCCGGGCCTGCGGGAGGAGCTGCGGTCTGTGTCCGAGGAATGGCGCGGCAACTGGCCGGAGCGAGGGTTCACGATGGCGATGGACGCGCTCCACCGCTATCCCGACACCGTCCTCGCCGTCGCGGTCTCCCCGACCGGCGCCGTCGGCGGGTTCCTGCAGCTCGTCCCCTCGCCGGCGAGCGAGGGCTACTCGCTCGCCTCGATGCGGCGACGTCGAGACACCCCGAACGGGCTGATGGAATTCCTGATCACCGAGACGGTCGCGTGGGGGAGAGCCCACAACGTGACCGAGATCTCGCTCAACTTTGCGGTCTTCGCCGACTTCATGCGCGGCGACGACGACGCCGCGCTCTGGACGCGCGCGTTCCGCTGGGTGCTGTTGAAAGGCGACCGTCTGTTCCAGGTCGAGCGTCTGCACAGCTTCAATCGCAAGTTCTTCCCGCACTGGCGTCGCCGGTACTTCTGCTTCGAGCGGTGGGGCGACCTGCCGCTCGCGGCGCTCGCCTACCTGCACGCCGAGTCGCTGCTGACGCCGCCCGGCCCCTGGGTCAAGACCCGGGACCTCGCCGCGCAGTGAGAACGCTCGCGGCGCTCGTGCTCGCCGTCCTCGGCGGCGCCGCGGCCACCGTGGCGATCGCCCGTCCCGGTGCCAGCGGCATGGACTGGAACCGCTTCGGCTACGACGCGGCGCGGCACAACGCTGCTCCCGGCAGCGGCATCACCGCAGCCAACGCCAGGTCGCTCGTCCGGAAGGCCGTCTCACTCGACGGCACGGTCGACTCGTCTCCGATCTACCTCCATGACGTGCGCGTGCACGGCATCACCCACGACGTCTTCTTCGTCACCACCACGTACGGGAAGACCGAGGCGATCGACGCGAGCAGCGGCAGCGTGCTGTGGCGGTTCACCCCGCCCGGTTACGGCAGCCTGGCCGGCACGGCCCAGATCACGAACTCGACGCCCGCCGCGTCCAGCGACCGCACGGCGGTCTACGCCTCCGCACCCGACGGCAAGGTCCGCAAGCTGCGCGTCGCTGACGGCAAGGTGCTCTGGACGACGACGATCACCGTCGACCCGACGCACGAGAAGCTGACGTCGTCGATCAACGTGTCCCGCGGCCGGGTAGTCATGACGACCGGCGGCTACATCGGCGACGCGCCGCCTTACCAGGGGCACGTCGTGACGATGTCCGAGCAGACGGGACGGATCGCGCACGTCTGGAACTCGCTCTGCAGCGACCGGCACGCGCTGATCGTGCCGCGCACCTGCGCTGCGAGCGACTCGGCGATCTGGTCGCGGAACGGCGCAGCCGTCGACCCGGCCACCGGCAACCTCGTTGTCGCTACCGGCAACGCGCCCTACGACGGCAAGGCCAACTGGGGCGACAGCGTGCTCGTGCTCTCGCCCGACGCCTCACAACTGCTGCGCCACTACACGCCGTCGAACCACCAGGAGCTGAACGACAACGATGTCGACCTCGGCTCGACCAGCCCGGCCCTGCTGCCCAACGGCTACGCCGTCCAGGGAGGCAAGGACGGCATCCTGCGCCTGCTGCAGCTGGGGCGGCTGCCGGGCGTCAACAGCGCGACGGGCGGCGAGCTGCAGACCCTTCCGGCGCCCGGGCCGACCGACGTCTTCTCCGAGCCCGCGGTGTGGAACGGCACGTGGGTGTTCGTCGCCGACGAGCGCCGGCACAGAGGCGCTCCGCTTCGAGCACAACCGGCTGCGACGCGTCTGGTCGAACGGCACCGACGGAACCTCGCCGGTCGTCGCCGGCCCGCTGCTCTACGTCGCCGGGTCGGGCGCCGTGCACGTGTACGTGCCGACGAGCGGCCGCCTCGTCGCGACGCTGCCGACGGGCACCGTGCACTGGCAGAGCCCGATCGTCGCGGACGGCCGCGTCGCCGTCGCAGAGGGGAACGCGAACGAGCACGCGACCCGCGGCGTGCTCGACATCTACCGCCTGCCCTAGCTCGCGCGGCGCCTGCGGACCTGCGGCCCCTGCGTGCCGAGCGCGGCGTACGCGATCGTCTGCAGCGACTCGTTCAGGTTCCGCAGCTCGTGCGCGATCACCGTCAGCTCCTCGCGGCGCTCCTCGCGCCGGTTCAGGCGGACGAGCTCCTCCGCGATCCGGTCGAGGCGGCTGAGCAGCGCTTCCAGCTGGCGATCGGTGACCTCTCCATGCTCCATGGCTCTAGCCTAGATCGGCAACCCGACGCCATGCCATGAGTCCGAGCGCGACGCCGATCGCGTCGATCCCGACATCGACCGGCGATCCGTGCCGCCCGCGGACGAACGTCTGGTGGAACTCGTCGCTCGCGGCGTAGGCGACGGCGAGCGCGAACGCCCAGCCGTACGACGCTGCTGCCCGTCGGAGCAGCGCCGCGAGGATCGCGTACTCGGTCATGTGCGCGGCCTTGCGGAGGATCAGATCCCACGTCCCGAGGTGCGTGCTGAGCGACGGGATCGAGGAGAAGGCGAAGATCACAGCGGCCCACACGAGCACCGCGAGCCACCTGGATCTCATCCGGGCGGATGGTAGATTGCGCCCACAAAACGGGCGAGCGGTAAGGGAAGCCGGTGCAAGTCCGGGACGGTCCCGCCGCTGTGAGGGGAGATGCCCTCCGCCGGACGCCACTGGGCCATCGGCCTGGGAAGGCGGCGGAGGGGGAGCCCCGAGTCAGAAGACCTGCCGGTCGCCCTCCAGATCCGATCCCCTCGCGGAAGGAGGAATCGTGGCCAAGCGCCTCGTTCTCGTGCTCGTCGTTCTCGTCGTCCTGCCGCAGGCTGCCGCGGCAGCCACGGTCAAGGTGCGCGTCGAAGGCAAGACGCAGACGCTGTTCGGCCCGGCCGAGGTGACGGTGACCGCCGCGAACGCGCTCGACGCGCTCGAGCAGGCGTCGCTTCTCGGCGAGTTCTACTACCACGTCACGCAGACGCAGTTTCGGGCAGTACGTCGACCAGGTCGGCCGCTACGGCGGCACAGCGTCGAGCGGCTGGGTCTTCAAGGTCGACGACAAGTCGCCCCCCGTCGGCGCCGACAAGGTGCAGCTGCAGGACGGCGACCACGTGCTCTGGTACTACGCCGACTTCGGCCCGACCGGCGGCCCGCCGACGCTCGTCGCTGAAGGCGACCGCGAAGGGCTGCTACACGGTGCACGCGTTCGACGACAACGGCGGCAGCGCGACCGTCTCCGGGCTCGTCGTCCACATCGGCTCGAAGCGCTCGATCAAGGCGGCGACCGGCATGAACGTGTGCCCGGGACCGCATCCCGGCGTGCTGGTGCGCGCCACCGCGACCGGCGCCGTTCGCTCGAACGCGGTGAAGTGAGGCCGACGCTCGTCCTCGTTGCTCGCGCTCGCCCTCACCGGGCTGTGGCGGCGCGCGCGAGCACGGCACGGCGACGCTGTGGGTGACCCGCGACCGGGGCGCCCAGGTGCTCTACACGGGAACCGTGCCGGCCGGCCTGACGGCGATGCAGGCCCTCGAGCGTGTCCGGAAGGTGTCGACCCGCTACGGCGGCCGGTTCGTCCAGTCGATCGACGGGCTCGACGGCTCGGCGACGCGGCAGCAGCGACTGGTTCTACTTCGTCGACGGCGTCGAGGGCGACCGGAGCGCGGCCGAGGTGACGTTGCAACCGGGCGACGTCGAGTGGTGGGACTACCGGCGCTGGCGCGGCAGCTCGATGAGCGTTCCCGTCGTCGTCGGCGCGTACCCGGAGCCGTTTGCGCGGGACGAGCGACGAGCGTCGTCGCCGTCGGTGTTCCTCGGACGCTCGCCGCCGCGATCGCGAAGCAGGTGCACGGCGTCGTCGCCGCCAAGCGCGCCGGTTCGGAACTACATCGTGATCAGCACGCACTTCGCCCCCGACCGGGTCGCGGATCAGCCGATTCCGCGCCGGGTTCCAGCTCGAGCTCGGGCCGCGTGCGGCCCGTCGCCTGGCCGCCGAATCGCGCGGCGTTCCGCTACCGCTACGGGGACGGCGCGTGAGCGCCGCGCCGGCAGCGGCACTGCTCGCCGGCGCTCGCCGTCGCCGCGCTGTCGACCGGCGCACCTCGGTCGGTCGCCGCGATCGCGTGCGTGCTGCTCGTCGCCGCGCTGCGTGCGCCGGCCGGCCGGCGCTGGCCGTACCTCGTCGGCACGCTGACGAGCGGGCTGACTCGTCGTCGCTGCTGACGCCGTTCGTCGAGGTGATCGGCTCGCATCCGCTCTGGACCGGCCCGACGATCCCGGTGCTCGGCCGGCTCGACGTGACGACGCGAGGAGCTCGCGAACGGGCTCTTCCAGGGGCTCCGGCTCGTCGCGGTCGGCCTCGCGTTCGCCGTCTACGCGCTGCGCATCGACCACGACCGGCTGCTGGCGGCGCCGGGTGGGCACGGCGCTCGACGGTCGCCGTCGCGCTCGCGACGCGACTCATGCCGGTGCTCGAGCGCGACGCGCGCGACCTGCGCGTCGCACTGCGCGGCCGGCGCGTCGAGCTCGGGCCGGTGCGCCTGCTCTCGCCGCTCCTCGCCGGCTCGCTCGAGCGAGGGCTGAACCTGGCCGAGGCGATGGAGGCGCGCGGCTACGGCCGGGCGGGCCGCACGCGCGCGCCGCAGCCTTCCTGGACGCGATCTGGACCGGCTCGCGCTCGTCGCGCTCGCTCGCTCGTCGTGGTGGGGGCCTGGTGGCTCTAGCGGTCGTCGACGGACCTGCGCTTCTCCTACACGCCCGGCGTGCCGGTGCTCGACGGCGTCTCGCTGACGATCGACGACGGCGAGCACGTCGCCCTGCTCGGGCCATCGGGCTCGGCGGCAAGTCGACGCTGCTGCGCGCGCTCGCCGGGCTCGTGCCGCACTTCCACGGCGGCGTCTTCGCGGGCCGCGTCGTCGTCGGCGGGCTCGACACGCGCGAGGCCTCGCCCGCAGCGCTCGCCGGCCACGTCGCCTCGGTCTTCCAGGACCCGGAGGATCAGGTCGGTGATGGCCGCGGTCGCGAACGAGGTCGCGTTCGGCCTCGAGAACATCGGCGTCGCCTCGCCCGAGATCTGGTCGCGCGTCGAGGAGGCGCTCGCTGCTCGTCGGCGCGAGCACCTCGCCGAGCGGCAGGTCGCCGAGCTGTCGGCCGGCGAGCTGCAGCGCGTGTGCGCTCGCCTCGGCGCTCGCGCTGCGGCCGCGGCTGCTGCTGCTCGACGAGCCGACGCTCGCAGCTCGATCCAGAGGCCGCGGAGGCGTTCTTCGACCTGGTCGAGCAGCTGCCGTGCGCGGTGCTCGTCTCCGAGCAGCGCCCGGCCCGGCCGCTCGCCCGCGCCGACCGCGTGCTGTTCCTGGAGGACGGCCGGATCTGCTCGACGCCCCGCGGGCCGACGCGCTCGCCTGGCTCGCCGCGCAATCGCCCGCTGTACCTGCCGCACGCTCCGATGGTCGTCTGCGAGGTGCGCGACGTGTCGCTTCGCCTACGGCGACCACGGCGTGCTCGAGCGGCGCGTCGCTCGAGGTCCGGCGCGGGGAGATCGTCGCGTTGACCGGGCCGAACGGCGTCGGCAAGACGACGCTGGCGCTGATCGCGGCCGGCTTGTTGCAGCCAGACACAGGGAGCGCCCGGCACGAGCCGGCGGCGTTCCTCGCCCAGGATCCGGGCCGCCATCTCGTCACCGAGCGCGTCCTCGACGAGGTCGCGCTCGGGTCGGACGTCGAGCGCGCGCGTGCGGCGCTCGCGAAGGTCGGGCTCGCCGAACAGGCCGCGCGCCATCCGCGCGACCTCTCGGTCGGCGAGCGCGAGCGGCTCGCCCTCGCCGCCGTGCTCGTCACCGAGCCCGAGCTGCTGGTGCTGGACGAGCCGACACGCGGCGTCGATCCTGAGCGCAAGGCCGAGCTTGCGCGCACTGCTGCGCTCCGAGGCGCCCCGCCGCGGCACGCTCGTCGTCACGCACGACCTTCCGTGGGCGGCCGAGGTCGCCGACCGCGTGGTCAGCCTCTCGGCTCGTCAAGGCGTGCATGCGTAGCCTGCTGCTTCTCGCCGGCGGCCTGCTCGTGGCGGCGCTCGCGACCGGCGACGGCGCGCTCGCGACGCTGCTCGGGGCGGCGGCGCTCGTCGCGGCGGGTGTCGCGTGGTTCGAGTCGGGGCCCGACTCGACGCGTGAGCTGGCGGTGGTCGCGACACTGGGCTGCCGCCGCCGCAGCGGGCCGCGTGCTGTTCTCGGCGTTGCCGGGCGTGCAGCCGGTGACCGTGGTCGCGGTCGTCGCAGGTGTCGCGCTCGGCCTGCGCGCCGGCGTCGCGACGGGCGCGATCGCCGCTTTCGCGTCGAATCTCTTCCTGGGCCAGGGGATCTGGACGCCGCAGCAGATGCTCGGCTGGGCGGCCTGCGGCGCGGCCGGCGCGCTCCTCGCGCCGCTGCTGCGGCACCGGCTCGCCGCTCGCCGCCGTCTGCTTCGTGCTCGGCTTGCTCTTCAGCGCGAGCATGGACGTCTGGCTCTGGTACGGGTTCTTCCCGCATACCTGGGCCTCGTTCGCCGCCGTGCTCGGACGGGGCGCTCTGGTTCGACCTCGCGCACGCGGTCGGCAACGTCGTGCTCGCACTCGCGGTCGGCCCCGAGCTGCGGCGGATGCTCGACCGTTACCGCAGTCGCCTGCGGACGGTGATCGTTTGGGCGTAGCGCCGCTCCTGGCCGCGCTCCGTGCTCGCGGTCACGCCGGCGCAGTTCGTGCAGGCGCACGCGAACGGCGGCGCGTTCGCCGAGCCGGGCGGTCGTCGGCCGCGCTGCTGACGTCGTGGGCGGTGCTCGGCCTCGCGCGCGGCCGGGCGCCGTCGCCCGAGTCGCTCGCCTACCTGCAGTCGCAGGAGCCGACGCTCGCGTCGACCACCGACGTGGCGCTCGTCGCGCTGGCCGAGCGAGTCGCTCGGCGAGCGCAGCCGGCGGCGCTCGCTCGCGCGGCTCCAGCGTGCCCAGGCGCCGAACGGTCAGATCGGACCGACGCGTCAACTCGACGTGCTGGGCGGTGCTCGCGCTCGGGCATTCGACGAAGGCGACGACGGCGTGGTCTGCTCGCGCAGCAGACGAAGGGCGGCGGCTTCGCGTGGGCGGCGCGCGGCCAGCCCGACTCGAACGACACTGCCGCTGCGCTCGAGGCGCTACGCGTGGCTGGTGTGCACGGCGCGCCGGTCGACGCGCGCGGCGCGCGTTCCTGCTCGGCTTCCAGAACCGCGACGGGGGGTTCGAGCTGACGCACGGCCGCGGTTCCGACGCGCAGTCGACCGCGTGGGCGATCCAGGGTCTCGTCGCCGCCGGGCGGCGGCCGCCGCGCACGCGCCTTCGCCTACCTCGCGCGGCTGCGGCGCGACGACGGCAGCTATCGCTACTCGGCGAAATACGTGACGACGCCGGTGTGGGTCACGTCGCAGGTTCTCGCTGCGCTCGCGAAGAAGCCATTCCCGCTGGGCTAGGTACTCGACGCGGCGGCCCGCCGGCTGGTAGCCGAGCCGGCGGTTGACGGCGAGCATCGAGACGTTCGTCTCGTCGTTGGTGGTGACCAGCAACGTGATCCCGTTCTCGCCCGCCCAGCGCGTCGAGGCCAGCTTCACCGCATGCGCGAGCCCGCGCCCCCGAAACTCACGGCTCGTCCCGGTGAACATGCTCACGGCGCGGCCCCAATCGAAGTTGGCCAGCAGCAGCGAGACCGCGACGACGCGTCCGTCGATGACCGCTCCGAAGCTGCCGTCGCGCGTGAACAGCGGGTTGTGCCAGACGAACTCGAGCCACTCGTCGTAGGGCACCGCGGCGACGCGCTCGACGGCCGGCAGGTCGCCCGTCGCCTCCTCGTCGATGCGGTGCAGGTCGCGCGGGTACAGGTGCCGTGCCGCCACGAGCTCGAACGCGCCGTCGGGCCGCTCGGACACGGTGCGCGGATCGAGCGTCGAGAGGCGCTCGGCGCGCTGCTCGACCCAGCCGTGCGAGCGCGCGAACGAAACGCCGGCCGGTGTTTCGACGAAGCTCGCCAGCACCCGGGTCGCGCCCAGGTTCAGCACATGGTCGACGCCGAGCCGGTACAGCTCGCTGCCGACCCCGCGCCCGCGGCTGGTCGGCTCGACCCGCAGCTCGAGGCGCGCCACCGTGCCCGACCCGAAGAGCTCGAGCCCGGCGTCGACCGTGCCCACGATCCGGCCGTCGACCTCGGCCGCCAGCGAGGTCAGGTGGACGCGCTCCGGGATCGCCGATCGCCGGTGGCGCCACTCGTCTGCGTTCGTGACCAGCAGGGGGTTCGTGGCGTACAGGAGGGCGACGACCTGGCGTGCGTCCTCGTCGGGGTCGATCGGCCGGATGGTCATACTCGACATGTGCACGCCGCCATCCTGACGATCGGGAACGAGACTCGTCGCGGGTGACACGGAGAACACGAACGCCTCGTGGCTCGCGCGGCGGCTCGAGACGCTCGGCGTCAAGGTCGCCGTCAGCGCCGCGGTCCCGACGAGACCGGCCGGATCGTCGATTTCGTCCGCCGCGAGCGCTCGCTGCGTCGATCATCTGCTCGTCACGGGCGGGCTCGGCGGCACGCCCGACGACATCACCCGCGAGGCGGTCGCCGCGGCGTTCGAGGTGCCGCAGGAGGTGGTGCCCGAGCTGGCCGCCGACCTGCGCGCCCGCTTCGCGCGCGACCCCGAGTACGCGGCGCGCTGGGCGGCCCTGCCGGCCGGCTCGCGACCGCTCGACAACCCGCTCGGCGGCGCCCCCGGCTTCCGGATCGAGAACACCTGGGTGCTGCCCGGCCTGCCGAGCGAGATGAAGGCGATGTTCGACCGCTACGCCGGCGAGCTCGCGCGCCGACCGTCCGATCGAGTCCTGGCGGCGCCGGTACGCGACCCGCGAGTCGACGATCGCGCCGGCGCTCGTCGAGGCGACAGGCCGCTGGCCGGCGGTCAGCGTCGGCTCGTACCCGAGCTTCCAGGCGTCGGGCCCCGAGGTCGAGGTCGTGCTCAAGTCGTCCGACCCGGCTGCGCTCGGAGCGGCGAAAACGTGGCTCGAGGCGGAGCTCGATCGCATCACCTGACGGCTACCCTCGACTGATGGCAGCCGTGCAGCCCGGAGACGTACCTGACGGACCTGAACCCGACCCAGCGGGAGGCCGTGCTGACGACGGAAGGCCCGCTGCTCGTGATCGCGGGCGCCGGCTCCGGCAAGACGCGCGTCCTCACCTACCGCGTCGCGCACCTGCTCGCGGCGGCCGGCGCGAAGCCGAACGAGATCCTCGCGATCACGTTCACGAACAGGGCGGCGGCGGAGATGAAGGAGCGCGTCGAGCGATCGCTCGGCGGCGGTCGGCGCGCGCGATCTGGATCATGACCTTCCACGCCGCCTGCGGCCGCATGCTGCGCCGCGAGGCCGAGCGGCTCGGTTACCGCTCGAACTTCACGATCTACGACTCGGCCGACCAGGTGCGCCTCGTCAAGGCGTGCCTCGAGGAGCTCGAGCGCGACCCGAAGCGGTTCGTGCCGCGCGGCATCCACTCGCAGATCTCGAACGCGAAGAACCAGCTGATCGGCCCCGACGAGTACGCGTCGCGCGTCGCGAGCTTCTACGACCAGACGGTCGCCGACGTCTACAAGCTCTACCAGCGGAGGCTCTTCGCGTCGAACGCGGTCGACTTCGACGACATGCTGATGCTCACCGTCGACGTGCTGCAGCGCTTCCCCGAGGCGCGCGAGCGCTGGGCGAAGGCGTTCCGCTACGTGCTCGTCGACGAGTACCAGGACACGAACCATGCGCAGTACGTGCTGCTGAAGCTGCTCGCGGCGGAGCATCAGAACCTGATGGCCGTCGGCGACCCGGACCAGGCGATCTACTCGTTCCGCGGCGCCGACATCCGCAACATCCTCGAGTTCGAGCAGCGACTTCCCCGACACGAAGGTGATCCCGCTCGAGCAGAACTACCGCTCGACGAACGCGATCCTGCACGCCGCCAACGCGCGTGATCTCGCACAACCGCGAGCGCAAGGAGAAGAACCTCTGGTCCGACCTCGGCGAGGGCGAGCCCGTGCGCGTGGTCGAGACCGAGGACGAGCACGCCGAGGCGCGCTTCGTCGCGGCCGAGATCGCCGCGCTGATCGAGCAGCGGCTACAGCGCCCGCGAGATCGCGGTCGTCTACCGCACGAACGCGCAGAGCCGCGTGCTCGAGGACGTGCTCGTGCGGCAGGGGATCGCCTACCAGGTGATCGGCGGCCCGCGCTTCTACGAGCGCGCCGAGATCAAGGACGCGATCGCGTACCTGCAGGTGCTCGACAACCCGGCCGACGCGGTCTCGCTGCTCCGGATCGCGAACCGGCCGCGGCGCGGGATCGGCGACACGTCGCTGCCGCGCCTCGTCGCGTACGCCGACGGGCTCGAGCACGTCGCTGTGGGAGGCGACGGCGCACCCCGAGGAGGCCGGGCTCGCCGCCGCGGCGGTCCGCGCGGTCAAGGGCTTCCGCTACGGCGATGGAAAGTCGCTGATGGCGACCGCCACCGACGCGACGGTCGCCGAGATCGTCGAGGCGGTGCTCGAGCGCAGCGGCTACCTCGAGGCGCTCGAGGCCGAGCGGACGATCGAGGCGCGCGGCCGCATCGAGAACCTCGAGGAGCTCGTCGGCGTCGCGCGCGAGTACGACGCCGCGGCGCAGGAGCCGTCGCTTCAGCGGCTTCCTGCAGGAGATCTCCCTCTACTCCGACCAGGACGCGATCCGCGACGACGACGACGGCGGCCAGGTAACGCTGATGACGCTGCACAACGCGAAGGGGCTCGAGTTCCGGGCCGTGTTCATGATCGGGCTCGAGGAGGGGATCTTCCCGCACGCGCGCTCGATCGAGGAGAACGCGCTCGAGGAGGAACGGCGCCTCTGCCTACGTCGGCATGACGCGCGCGAAGGAGCGGCTGACGCTGACGCACGCGATGCGGCGCAACCTCTTCGGGCGCAGCGAGGCGAACCTGCCCTCGCGGTTCCTCGACGAGCTGCCCGGGTTGGGCGTCGAGCGCGAGCGGCTCCGGCCGGCGTCGTGGTCGGACTACGGCAACCGGGTGCCGCGCGAGTTCACGCCGCGTACCGACGTGCCCGACCTCTCGACCGGCGACACCGTGCGCCACCAGACTCTCGGCACGGGGATCGTCACCGCAGATCGAGGCGGGCGGCGTCGTCACCGTGCGCTTCGAGGACGGCAGCGAGCGCCGTCTGATGCTCGAATACGCTCCGCTCGAGCGCGTATGAGCATCGAGGTGACGACCGTGCAGCTCCGTCGAGGAGCTGCGCGGAGGCGCTCGAACGCGATCTCCACTACTTCGGCCACGAGAACGCCGATCGAGGACGCTGAGCGATTCTCACAGTGGATCGACCTTGACCGGATGCACATTGCTGCGAGACGACGGCAAGGTCGTCGGCGGCGCCGGAGCGTTCACCTACCGGCTCTCGGTTCCCGGTGGAGCGAGGATCCCCGTCGGTGGCGTCACGGTCGTCGGCGTGCTGCCGACGCACCGCCGTCGCGGTGTGCTGACCGCGATGATGCGGGCGCAGCTGGAGGACTGTCGCGCCCGCGGCGACCTCGCCGCGTACCTCTGGGCGTCGGAGGCGACGATCTACGGACGGTTCGGCTACGGCCTCGCGTCGCGCATGGGCGCACTCTCGCTCGCCCGCGACCGCGCTGCGTTCGCGATCCCGTTCGAGCCGCGCGGTACCGTCCGGCTGCTCGAACTCGACGAGGCGGCGGCCGCGTTCCCGCCGCTCTACGAGCAGGTGGTGGCACAGCGGCCCGGCACGTTCGAGCGCAGCAAGGCGTGGTGGGAGACGCGACGCCTGGCCGATGATCCCTCCCGCCGCCGCGGCGGCGGTCCGCTCAACCGTGCGCTGCTCGAGCTGGACGGCGAGCCGGCCGGTTACGCGATCTACCGCGTCGCCCAGGACTGGGAGTCCGGCTTCAGCAAGGGGACGGTGACGATCATGGAGGTCGTCACGCCGACACCCGAGGCGACACGCGAGCTCTGGCGCTGGCTGTTCGACTTCGACTGGACGTCGCAGTTCGTCGCCGACCTGCTGCCGGTCGACCACCCGCTCTTCCTGCTGCTCGCCGAGCCGCGGCGGATGCGGTTCACGATCAACGACGGCGTCTGGCTGCGGCTGATCGACATCGAGGCCGCGCTGTCGGCCCGCACGTATGAGGGCGACGGCGAGATCGTGCTCGAGGTGACGGACGCGTTCCTCCCCGAGAACGCCGGCCGATACAAGGTCGGCGCGGGGCGGGCGGAGCGAACCGACGCCGGCGCAGATCTGCGGCTCGACGTGAGCGGGCTCGGGTCGGTCTACCTCGGCGGCTTCGGCTTCGGCGACCTCGTGCGCGCGTCGCGTGCCGAGGAGCTGACGCGCCGGCGCGGCCGCACGCGGCGACGAGCTCTTCCGCACGAGCATCGCGCCCTGGTGCGCCGAGATCTTCTGACGTTCGTCATAGCCAATCGGTGACGGGCGCGACTGGCGCCCGGCAACCCTGCCTCAGCACCATGCAGGTATGCATACGACAGAGCCCGCCGTGCTGCTGCACGGCATCGACAAGTCATTTCGCTCACCCGAGGGTCTGGTCCACGCAGTCCGCGACGTCGACCTCGCGATCGCGTCCGGCGAGGTCGTCGCGCTGCTCGGACCGAACGGCGCCGGCAAGTCGACGACGATCGACGTCCTCCTCGGCCTGACGAAGCCCGACTCCGGCACCGCGTCGCTCTTCGGGAAGGAGCCTGCCGACGCGATCAAGGACGGTGAGGTCACGGCGATGCTCCAGAGCGGGCAGCTGCCGCGCGACCTGTCCGTTCGCGAGCTCGTGAGGGTGATCGCGTCGCTGTATCCAGCGCCGCTTCCTGTGGACGAGGTGCTGGAGATCGTCGGGATCGCCGCACTGGGTGACCGCCGGACGCAGAAGCTGTCGGGCGGTGAGGCGCAGCGCGTCCGCTTCGCACTCGCGCTCGTCACCAATCCGGATCTGTTGGTGCTGGACGAGCCGACGGCCGCGATGGACGTTGCGGGCCGTCACGCGTTCTGGGTCACGATGCGCGCGTTTGCGGCGCGCGGCAAGACGGTGCTGTTCGCGACGCACTACCTGGAGGAGGCAGACGCCTACGCCGACCGCGCCGTGCTGATGGCGCGGGGACGGGTCGTCGTCGACGGACCGACGACCGAGATCAAGGCTCGCGTCGGGCTGCGGACGATCCGCGCGACGCTGCCGGGCGCCGGCCTCGAGCTGCTCGCGCACCTGCCGGGCGTCGCCTCGGCAGACGGGCGCGGCGACGCCGTCGTGCTGCGCTGCGACGACTCCGACCTCGCGATCCGCTCGCTGCTCGAGCGGTACCCGCGCGCCCGCGACATCGAGATCTCCGGTGCCGGCTTCGAGGAGGCATTCCTCGAGCTGACCCGCGACAACCAGGAGGAGGCCGCCTGATGAGCTCGACCACCTACGTTCGCTTCGAACTGCTCCGGATGCTCCGGAACCGGCGGTTCTTCCTCTTCTCGCTCGGCTTTCCGCTGGTGCTCTTCTTCCTGATCGCGGGGCCGAACCGCCACGAGCACGACCTCGCCGGCAGCGGCGTCTCGGCACCGCTCTACTTCATGGTCGGGTTGGCCGCGTTCGGGACGATGAACTCCGTCGTCTCCGGTGGGGCGCGCATCGCGCTCGATCGCAGCGCGGGGTGGACGCGACAGCTGCGGCTGACCCCGCTGGCTCCGCGCAGCTACCTGGCGACGAAGATCCTCGTCTCGTACATGACGGCGCTGCTGTCGATCGCGAGCCTCGTGATCGCCGGGACGATCCTGGGAGTCAGGCTGTCGGCGACGAGCTGGGTCGAGACGATCGGCCTGCTGTTGGTCGGCCTGTTGCCGTTCGCAGCAGGCGGGATCCTGCTCGGGCACCTGATCAACGCCGATGCTGTCGGGCCGGCGGTAGGCGGGACGACCGCGCTCTTCGCCTTCCTGGGCGGCGTGTGGTTCCCGATCGGCGACGGCTTCCTGCACGACGTCGCACAGGCGCTTCCCTCGTTCTGGCTCACACAGGCGAGCCACGTCGCGAGCGGCGGCGCGGGCTGGGGCGTCCTCGGGTGGGTCGTCACTGCGGCCTGGACGGCTGTGTTGAGCGTACTCGCGGCCTGGGCCTACCGGCGCGACACCGAACGCGCGTAACGGCCCGGGTCCGGCACGATTTTCGCCATGTGGAGAACGCTCGTCGACCGGCCGGGCTTCGAGCTCTCGACGATGACGCGCCTGCGCGCCCGCGTGGGCGTGCTCATCGGCCTGCTGTTCCTGACCGGGCCGCTGACCGACCTGCTGCGGCAGTCGTACGGTCCCGGGCACCTGGCGGCGCTGCTCTTCGGCACGGCGCTCTTCGTCGTGGCCTATGTGTCGCTGCTGCCCCCGAGCCCGTGGCTCCTACGTCGCGGCCCTTTGGCGATGGCGCTCGCGCTCGCAGCCATGCCGGTGCTCGCGATCGCGCTGTTGCTGGGCGGGGCGCCGAGGTCCTACGCCGCGCTGTTCGTCTACTTCGCCGCCGCAATCGGAATGGTGCTCCCTGCGCCGGCAGCGATCGCAGTGATCGGCGTCACCGCGTTCGGCATCGGCCTCACGGGCTCGATCACCAACGTCGAGCGCGGCTCACTCGCCGCGACCGTGCTGACAGTGGTGGCGATCGGGACGATGATGACCGCGTTCGGCCGCATTGCCCGGGCGAACCGCGAGCTGAAGGCGACGCGCGACGAGCTGGCGCGGCTGGCCGTCTCCGAGGAGCGGCTGCGCATCGCCCGCGACCTGCACGACCTGCTCGGTCACAGCCTCTCCGTGATCGCGATCAAGAGCGAGCTCGCGCGCAGGCTCGTCGACCGCGAGCCGGAGCGCGCCGGAGCCGAGCTCGATGACATCCAGGCCGTCACGCGCGATGCACTCGCCGGGGTCCGCGACGCCGTGCAGGGCTACCGGCGGCGCTCGCTGGCGAGCGAGCTCGAGGGCGCAAAGGTGGCGCTCACGGCCGCCGGCATCGAGTGCGAGCTCGGTGAGAGCCGCATCGAGCTGCCCGAGGACGTCGACGCGGTGCTCGCGTGGGCCGTGCGCGAGGGAGCGACGAACGTGATCCGGCACAGCCGAGCGCGCCGGTGCGCGATCCGGGTCGATGCAGACGAGCGGCGCGCGGCGGTCGAGATCGAGGACGACGGCAGCGGGGCAGCGTCGGGAGATGCGGGGTACGGACTGAGCGGCCTGCGCGAGCGCGCGCACCGGCTGCGGGGAGAGCTCGAGGCAGGCTCCCGTCCGGAGGGCGGCTTCCGGTTGCGGCTGAGCGTGCCGCTGGCGTCGACATGATCCGCGTCCTGATCGCCGAGGACCAGGCGATGATCCGCGGCGCGCTCGCGAGCCTGCTCGGACTCGAGGACGACATCGAAGTGGTCGCGCAGGTCGAGCGCGGCGACGTCGTGCTCGACGCGGCGCGTCGCGAGCATCCCGACGTCGCGCTGCTCGACATCGAGATGCCGGGGCTCGACGGGATCACCGTCGCCGGCGTGCTCGCCCGCGAGCTGCCGGCGACGAGGTCGTTGATCCTGACCACGTTCGGCCGGCCCGGCTACCTCCGACGGGCACTGTCGGAGGGCGCGAGCGGCTTCCTGCACAAGGACGCCCCGGCGACCGAGTTGGCGGCGGCGATCCGGACGGTCGCTGCGGGCGGGACCGCCGTCGACTCGAAGCTGGCCGCAGCAGCGATCACCGAGGGCGAAAGCCCGCTCACGCCGCGGGAGCACGAGGTACTGGCAGCCTCGGCCGGCAACGACACTGCGGCCGGCATCGCGGCGACCCTCTTCCTCTCGGAGGGCACGGTGCGGAACTACCTCTCGACCGCGATCCGCAAGCTGGGTGCTCGCAACCGGCGCGAGGCGGTCGAGATCGCCGAGGAGAAAGGGTGGCTCTAGATGCGCTTCTCGAACCAGTGGTGCGCGTAGTGCTCGTCGTTGAACGGCGGGACCTCGACGTAGCCGCGTGAGCGGTAGAGGCCGATCGCCTCGGCGAGCGTGTTGTTCGTCTCGAGCCTGATTCGGTGCGCGCCCTCGGCGGTGGCGCTCTGCTCGAGCGCGGCCAGGAGCCGTCGGCCGACCCCGAGCCCGCGCGCCTGGCGTGCGACCCACATCCGTTTGATCTCAGGTGGCTTGCGGGGCGGCAGCTTGAGGGCGCCGCAGCCGATCGGCTCGCCGCGCACTCGGGCGAGCAGGAAGAGCCCGCGTGGCCGCTCGAACTCCGCGACGGTCGGCGCAGTGCTCAGTGCCGGGTCGAAGCCGGCGTCGAAGCGCTCACGCAGCTCGGCGAAGTACTGCTCGAGGCACCAGGCCGCTTCGGGGTCGCTCGCCGGGACTTCCTCGATCTCGACGAGCCCGGCGGTCAGGAGTGTCTCGACCTCGCCCATCGCGGCGACCAGGCGCGCCCGCTGCGACGCGCTGAGCGGCTCGAGGAACGACCGGGCGAGGTCGTCGTTCCGCCCGTCCAGACGGCGCCGCTCGCGCCGTCCGGCGGCGGTCAGCGCGACAGTTCGGACGCGACCGTCGTCGGGGCTGGCGGCGAGGCGCGCGAGCCCGTCGGACTCGAGCGAGCGGAGCAGCCGGCTCAGGTAGCCCGAGTCGAGGCCGAGGCGGGCGCGCAGCTGCCTGATCTCCGTGCCGTCGCCGATCTCCCAGAGGACGCGCGCCTCGCCGAGCGGCCGCTTGCCCGCGAGGAAGCGGTCATCGAGTGCGCCGACCCGCTGCGTGACGAGTCGGTTGAAGCTGCGGATGCGCGGGATCTCGTCGATTGTCTGACTCTAGTCAGAGAATCGCGCTCCCGGCTGGGGCCGGGTGGGTACAGTCACGTCGTGACCGAGAAGGCGATCCTTGCCGGCGGCTGCTTCTGGGGGATGCAGGACCTGATCCGCAGACGGCCTGGGGTGGTCTCGACGCGCGTCGGCTACACGGGCGGCGACGTCGAGAACGCGACGTACCGGAACCACGGCACGCACGCGGAGGCGATCGAGATCACCTTCGATCCCGACCAGACGTCGTACCGCGACCTGCTCGAGTTCTTCTTCCAGATCCACGACCCGACGACGGTCGACCGCCAGGGCAACGACGTCGGGATGAGCTACCGTTCGGCGATCTTCTACGCAGACGAGGAGCAGCGGCGCGTCGCCGAGGACACGATCGCCGACGTCGAGGCATCCGGCCTGTGGCCCGGCAAGGTCGTCACCGAGGTGACGCCGGCCGGCCCGTTCTGGGAGGCGGAGCCCGAGCATCAGGACTACCTCGAGCGGTACCCGAACGGCTACACGTGCCACTTCCCGCGGCCCGGCTGGGTGCTGCCGCGGCGTAACGCCGCGGTCACGAACGCCCAGCAGGCGGAACCCTCCCAGCGCGTCGGCTAGACTGCGCGGCCGCAGGGGCGGTTAGCTGTTACCGGAGCGAGCGAGGTTTGTCACAGGAAGTGTTCGCGCTCGAGCTCGGAGTTCACCGCAGATACATGGGCGGGCTCGAACGAGGCGAGCAAAACTTGACTCTGAGATCCGTCGCGCGCCTCGCAGCGGAACTCGATCTAGACCCGCTTGACCTGCTCAGGTAGCACCGCGGCAGCGCGTTGATCGCCGGTGCTGAGAGGAGAGAGGCTCTGCGTAGCGAAGCGCCGTTGATCCGCTCGCCTCGATTGCCCGAAAGCGTGCTCGCGGCACCGCCTTGAAGGTAGGCTCTGAGGGTGCGGAAGCGTCCTGCGTTGGCGGGGTCGCTCTCGGGTAGAGGGATGATGCTCTTGCCTGCGGGGGCGTTGCTCGTTCATCAGCTTCGCTACCTGCTGACCTACGGGTCGAGTGCGAGTGATGAGCTGAGCGCTCAGGGCCATGCCTATTTTGCTTCGCTCGTGCCGTGGATCGTCTTGCTCACCGCCGGCGGGCTCGGCTGGTTCGTGGCGCGCCTCGCGCGCGCGCCAGGTCTGGGCATCGAACGGGTTCGCGCGCGGCCGTTCCTGCGGTTGTGGCTGACCACGGGAGCCGGGCTTGTCGGGATCTACGTTCTTCAGGAGTTCCTCGAGGGACTGTTCGCCGACGGGCACCCGGCTGAGTTGGTCGGGATCTTCGGTCATGGCGGCTGGTGGGCTGTACCTGCCGCGGCGGCCGTTGGGTTCTTGATTGTTGCGGCGCTGCGCGTCGGGCAGGTACTTGCACGGCTCGTCGCTCGCTCTGAAAGCAATCGCCGCGTGCGGAACGTTGTTGGCACGCTTCGCATGCCTGACGCGTTGTTGCTTGTCGCAGGTTCGCCGCTCGCGGACGCCGCCGCGGGTAGAGCGCCGCCTGTTCTTAGCGCCGGCTGATCCGGCGCCTCGAGATCAGGTGATCGTGCGGTCTTGGCGGCAGGTATTGACTGCCTCTGCTGAAGGGAAACGACGTGCCTCAAGGACGGGTCGTGCTTTCGCAACGCACGGCGAGCGACGGTTGCAACGTGTTTCGCCATGCCGTTCGGCTGGCGGGGTGTGCCGCTGGCGTCTGCCTCGTCATCCTCGCAGGCGCTCCCGCCGCGAATGCGCACGGGCGTGCCGCAACGGTCGCTCTCGACTACCGGCTCCCTCTTGATCCCGGTGTCGGAAATCTTGACGGTGTCCGGGCGAGCATCCTTGACGGTGATCGTTCGTTGCGCTTGGCGGTCGACCGTGGCCGGCGGGTCGTCGTGTTGGGCGATCTGGGCGAGCCGATGCTCCGCCTGGACGGCGGAGTGTGGGTGAATCGGGACTCGCCGACTGCGCAGGCGAACCGGCTCGTCCGGCGTTCGCAGAAGGGTTGGAAGAAGGTCGCCGATGGTCGCACGTTCGCCTGGCATGAACACCGGCTCGCACCGCCACCGTTTGTCGCCGGGCAGTACGGCTCGGTTGCGCGTTGGCGGGTGCCGCTCGTCATCGACGGCCGCCGCACCGCGGTCAGTGGCGCCTTCTGGCGTGTGCCGCGACCCGCGTTCTGGCCGTGGGCTCTCGGTGCTCTTGGCGTGGCCGCGGTAGCAGTCATCGCAATGGCGATCAGGCCGCGTGTTCGAGTCGTGGCGTCGCTCGGGGCTGGAACCGTTGCGGGCGTCGCCGGCCTGATCGCCGAGTCGGGATTCGCGCTGAAGGACGCCCCAAGCGGCCGTATCGCGTGGGCGCTGCTAGTTGCGGCGTTCGCGCTCGCTGCCATTGCGGTGTGGGCAATGGCAGTGACGCGTGGCCTGGAACGTGCATTCGTTGGCGGCGTGATCGGGGTGGCGGTGCTGGTGTTTTGCCTCTCCTGGGTTGGGGTTTTCTTTCACGGCGCCGTCGTCTCAGCGCTGCCGGCGTCGGCGGTTCGCCTCGTCTGCGCGGTCGCCTTCTCCTCCGGCCTGGTGTCGCTCGTCGGCGTGGTCTGGATTGGTGCACCAGCGGAAGCGGATGCGACGTGATCGCTGTGCTCGCGCTCGCGCCCGCGGCGTTGCCGCCGGCGGTGACGCCCTGGCCGGTCGGTGCCGCCGGACAGCCCGTGACGGTTTCGCTCGTGATCCGGCAGCCGGACGGCAGTCCCCTTTCGCGCTCTTCGGTGTCGCCGGCGCCCTCGCCCTCTGGGTAGATCGGCCGGACCGACCACAACGCTCGATCGCCGAGTTGCTCGCAACTGCCGGCGCGGTCCTGGCCGCCGCCGCGGTGCTGGTCGTGCCCGGCGCCGCCGGCCGCGCCGCTCAGACAGCGCCGCGCGGGCTCGTCGGCGGCGAGCTTGTGCTGGTCGTGGCTGCAATCCTCGCCGCGGCTGTGCTCTCCTCGCTGCCGCCACCATCCAAGGCGCTGGCCTTTGTCGGCAACGCGAGCGCCCACGTCGGCCCTGGCGCGTTCACGTCGATCGTGAAGAAGGCGGGGTACGAGCTGCGCTTCCGCGTGACGCCCAACCGCGCTGCCATCCCCAACAGCTTCGAGGTACGAATCACGCGGGTCGGCAGTCCTGTTCGGAACGCCGATGTCATCCTCAGGTTCGCGATGCTCGACATGGAAATGCCGACACAGGCACACGGGCTGGTAACACCGCATAGCGGGGCACCGTTCAACGGCCTCTTCGTCGACCACGCAACCGGATGAACGTGCGCGTCCGCCTGCTCGCCGCGCTCGTCGCGCTAGCCCTCGGGCTAACGGCGGTCGCGGTGGCAATCCAGATCCTGAGAAACGCCCTTGCGTAGGCTTGCATTCCTCCTTCTCCTCGCAGCGGCTGTGGTCACACCCATGGCGCATGCAGACGGCGATCCTGCGAGCGACTACCTGCTCGGACAACAAACCTTCGTCCCCTCCGACGCAGGCATCCCCACGGCGGCAGAGCAACAACTCGAAGCGCTACTCACCGGCGCACGCCGCGGCGGCTACACGATCCGCATCGCGATCATCGCAAGCCGATACGACCTCGGGTCCGTGACAGTTCTCGACAAGAAGCCTCGCCTCTACGCGCATTTCCTCTCCCAGGAGCTGCGATTCGTCTACAAGAAACGCGTTCTCGTCGTGATGCCGAACGGTTACGGCATCGCTCGAAACGGCAAGCCCGCTCCCGCCGAACAGAAGGTGCTGGACACACTCCCCCTCCCGCCGGTCGCGCATGGCCCCGGACTCGCTGGCGCCGCCGCACGCGCCGTGCGCGCGCTCACCACCCACGCCGGCGTCCGCATCGTCGCCACACCGATCGTCTACGCACGCTCTTCCGGGGACACCACCACTCGCGACCGGATCGTGATCGCCGCCATCGTCACCGCACTACTGATCCTCGCCGGCGGCTTCACGTACTTCCGACACCGGCGAACTACGACAGCGACATGACAGTCTTCGCAACATCGTCGGCGGTGAACGGATAGAGAAACAGTGCCCTCTCATAACCGTCACGGTCGATCACATATGACCCTTCGGTATGGACGACCG
Source organism: uncultured Actinomycetes bacterium (assembly GCA_963819535.1). Lineage (GTDB taxonomy): Bacteria > Actinomycetota > Thermoleophilia > Gaiellales > Gaiellaceae > PALSA-600. The sequence continues at coordinate 220,661 of CAWFWL010000003.1, forward strand.
AGCGGACAGTGACGCCGGCAACGACTTTCGTCACCACCTGAACCCCGATTCCATAGTCGCGCCAAACACGCGCGAGCCTCGTTTGCGGACCCATCGCCCAGCGCCAGCTTGCGTCAAGCTGCCAGTGCTGCTGATCCAGTGCGAAGTTCGCCAACGAGTCGGCCCGAGGATTGACGCTGACCGAAACGACCGTCGGACGCTTCGCAGCCGGTACCTGTCGCGCCATCTGCATCAACACCTTCGCCTCGAGCGGACACAGGTTGCGGCAAAGCGGATCGATGAACGTCACCACCACCGGCCGGCCACGCAGCAGTGCAAGCGAAATGGGAACGCCGTGCTGGTCGTTGAGCCGGAAGCCCGGAGCCCGCCGCGAACCACTCGGCCAGGTCGCCACCGGACCGCCCTGCGGCGCCGCCGAAACCTCGGTCGCGGCCGGCGCACGGGACTCACGCACGATCACAAGCACCACGCCCGCGACCACTGCCACCCCCGCGACCACCAACCCCACCTGCAGACGAACCCACAAGACGACAGAAGTGTCTTGGCAACCCGAGCATCCGTCAAGAGATAGCCCCGACCCTTTCGCGACCGCTCCAATTCGAGGGGGCGGCTCAGAAGCAGCCGTCGGGCGCTGCCCCTTTAGGACACCGCCCAACCCTCCCAACACTAGGCGGGTGTGGGTGTCGGCCTCGGATTCGAAACAGGTGTGGGCAAAATCACCGCCCGCTCAGACGGATTCGGTTTGAAGCTGGGAGGTCGTCGAGCCGAGATCGGGCGATGATTCGAGATCTGCCGCCGACGCGTGCCTGAGTGGGAATCTGAGCTCGAAGACGGAGCCTTCGCCGAGGACGCTCCTAGCGGTGCAGATTCCGCCGTGCGCGCGCGCGACGGCGGCGACGATCGAGAGCCCGAGCCCGACTCCGCCCTGGCGCCGCGAACGGGACGCGTCGGAGCGCGCGAACCGCTCGAACACCCGGGCGAGCGCCTCATCGGCGATCCCGTGTCCGTCGTCTGCGACGCAGATCACGACGAGGTGGCCCTCGCCACGTGCCGAGAGTTCGATCCGCGCGTGGTCGTCGGTGTACTGGACGGCGTTTTCGAGCAGCGCGTCCAGCGCCGCCCGCAACCAGGTCTCGTCGACCTGGAGCGTCACGTCCAGGATCTCGCCGAGGCGCCAGGCGCGGGGAGCGACCTCGGCCCAGCGCATGAACACGTCCTCGAGGAACGGAACGAGGCGGACGGCGTCCGGAGCGACCGGGTCGGGGCGCTCGGCGCGCGCAAGCAGCAGGAGCCGCTCCACGATCCGCTCGATCCGCTGCAACTCGTCGAAGGCCACCGCAAGCTCGGGTTGCTCTTCTCCGAGCCGCCGGCCAAGCAGCTCGAGGTGGCCGCGGGCGATCGTGACCGGCGTCCGCAACTCGTGTGAGACGTCATGCAGCAGCCGTTCTTCCTGATCGAGGAGCGAGGCCCGCTCGTCGGCGAGCGCTTCGACGGTCTCGAGGGCTTCGACTCGACGCCTTGCGTGCCAGACCATTGCGAGGAACATCGCCGACATCAGCGGAACCTCGAAGAGCTCGCCCCAGAGCTGCACCCCCTCGAACGCGTCGGTCATGATCGACGCGCCGGTGCCGATCGCCACGACCGCGAGGACCGCCGACGTCGTCGAGATCGACCAGACCCTGAACCCGTACAGGATCGTGAGGCTGATCCAGATGACGTGAAACGGGATCGTCTCCCACGCCGGGAACGCGATCATCACCGCGAGGCACGCGACGGCAAGCGCGGCCCAGGCGATGTCCAGGCGAGCGTTCTTAGGCAACGGCCAGGCGGTAACCCGCGTGACGCACGGTCTCGATCGACGACGCAGGCCCGAGCTTCTTTCGCAGGCGCCGGACGCACACGTCGACCACGTTCGACCCTGGGTCGAAGCTGTAGCCCCAGACCTCGGAGAGGAGCCGCTCCCGGCTCACCACCTCGCCCGCGTGCGTGACGAGGTGATAGAGCAAGCGAAACTCCCGGTCGGAGAGGTCGGCGACGGTGTCTTCGACGCGTGCGCGCCGCCGGGCGAGGTCGAGCTCGAGCCTCCCGATCCGAACGGTGGAGGCGTCCTCGCTCGAGCCGTGCCGAAGCTGAATCCGAACTCGCGCGACAAGCTCATCGAACGAGAACGGCTTCGACAGGTAGTCGGTCGCCCCGAGGTGAAAGCTCCGGAGCTTCGTCGGCAGATCGTTGCGTGCCGAAAGGATCAGGATGGGCAGGTCGGGGCGGCGCCGATGGAGGTCTTCCAGAACCTGTAGACCGTCGAGATTCGGGAGCTGCAGGTCGAGGACGACGAGCTCATACGGCTCGCAGAGCGCAAGAGCGAGCCCAGAGGCGCCGTCCTCGGCACCGTCGACTGCGAAGCCTTCGGCCGCGAGCCCGACCTTCAGGAACCCGAGGATGCGCGGCTCGTCTTCGATGACCAGGATCCGCATGGGTCGCGACTGCCGACCCTAACAGGCCTCGTTGGAAGAGAGCGATGCACGCCGGAGACTGCGCTGTTCAGGCTGCCAGCCGCTCCGCCTCCCGCTCGGGGAGCGCCTCGAGCTCGCTCAGCTCCTGCTGATGCGACCGGAGTCCGGAGGCGAGCAGATGATGAAGGGCGTAGGCGACGGCGGCGCCGAGGACGGCGTTCACGGTGATGATCGTTGTGAGTGTCATGAGCCAATCGTGCTTGCCGACCTTGTGAGCGGCATGGGACGAACCTGAGAGGGTGCTGAGCGTCCGAGGACGTCCCGTCATGACACGAAAGTGACACTTTCGTCACTTTCGGCGAAGGGCGGTGGCTGCTGCGATATACGCCTGAGTCGTGAGCCCGCGCGCCCAGAAGGCCGTCGCCACGCTTGCCGGCGTTGCGGCACTGGCGATCCTGATCGGTGTGTACGTGACATTCCTGACCGGCGGCCCCACGCCGTATCGCGTCCCGACTGCTGGTGCGCCCGGGACCACGCAGGCAAGCCTGACCCTCCAGACCGTTGCGGCGGTCGGCCCGAAGCTCTCTCCCAACGAGAACTGGGTGTCGTATCTCGTCCGCGAGCACGGCACGTGGCATCGCAGCACCGTCTGGACGCTGCCGGCGAACGCACTCATCCACGTGACCGTCTACCAGTTCGACGGCAAGAGCGGGCTGCGGAATCCGTTCCTGTCGCAGGCCCGCGGCATCGTCGGCGGAGCGTTCACGCTCGACGGCAAGACGATGAAGACGATCAACCCGGACGACGCCTCGCATACGTTTGCAATCCCGGCATTCAACGTGCTCGTGCCGCTCCAGGGCGTCGACGACAACGCGAAGAATCAGTGTGACTTCGCACCGTGCTCGATGTCGAACGCGCACACGACGATCACCTTCACGTTCCGCACCGGCAAGAAAGGCCATTACCGCTGGCAGTGCTTCGTGCCGTGTGCCGCCGGGTTCGTGTACGGGTTCGGCGGCCCGATGCAGACGATCGGCTACATGGACGGGTTCGTCGATGTCGTCTGAGGGCTCCGCATGAAGAGCCACGGCGCGCGGATCGGAGCGCTGACGGTCGTCGGGACCGCGATCGTGCTGCCGCTCGTCATCTTCGTGCTCGGGCCGAACATGCCGCCCGGAAACCGCACGACCGGCGCGAGCTCCCAGGTGACCGACAACACGGTGCTGCTCGTCGTGATGACACCGTTCACCGTCTTCATCCTCGCCTACCTCGGTTACGCGATTGCGAACTTTCGTGCGAAACGGGCGAAGAGCTGCGCGACGGGCCCCCGATTCGCGGTCACCTGCCGTCGCAGATCGCCTGGCTCGCCGTCACGAGCTCGGCGGTGTTGTTCCTCGCGATCTTCGGCACCGCTGAGCTCTTCGCCTCGAACGGCTCGGGTGGTGGCAGCGGGCCGAAGCCGATCGCGAAGCCGAGCGGTCCCGTGCTGCCGATCCAGGTGATCGGACAGCAGTGGGAGTTCACCTTCCGGTACCCGACCTACGGCGGCGTCGAGACCGCAAAACTCGTCCTGCCGGTCGACCGGGAGATCGAGTTTCATGTCACGTCACTCGATGCGATCCACTCCTTCTGGGCGTACGAGCTCGGCGTGAAGGCAGACGCGAACCCGGGCGTCGACAACATGGCTACGTCAAAGCCGACGAAGACGGGCGATTTCCAGATCCGCTGCGCCGAGCTCTGTGGGCTCTGGCACGGGTACATGTTCGACACCGGCCAGGTCGTGAGCGGCTCGCAGTTCACCACCTGGATCGCCGGCCAGCGCAAGCAGTTCGCCCCGGTGCAGAAGTACCTGCCGCCCTACGCAGTCACCTACAAGCCGGATCCGCCGGGACGGGCCGGATGAACGTACGCCGCCTCCTCGGCTACAACCTGCTCTCCGCCGTCGTGCTCGGAGTCGTCGGCTACTACGTGGGCTGGTGGCTCGGCCACCAGATCACCGGCCCGAGCATCGACGTACTTCGGCGATACCGGTCAGAACGACATCGCGCTCTTCCTCGCCTACATCGCCGGCGTCGTCGGGTTCCTGTTCGGGCTCGGCTTCATGAACTATCCGATCCAGCGGCTGCTCGGCAAGCCGCCGTCCTTGCGCGAGAAGGAGACCGCCGGCGCGGGCCGCTACTTCAGCGCTCTGCACCGACCACAAAGTCGTCGGGATGCAATACCTGATCGGCATCGGCGTTCTTCATCTTCATCGGCGGGCTGAACGCGATGCTCATCCGCTTCGAGTTGCTCGCCCGACGCACGAGTCGTTCGAACGCGAACAACTATCTGACCCTCGTCGGCCTGCACGGCACGATGATGATGGGGATGATGACGAGCGGGATCCTCGGCCCGTTCGCGAACTACCTCGTGCCGATCATGATCGGCGCCCGGCGGATGGCGTTCCCGCGCATCGAGGCGCTCACCTTCTGGCTGCTGATGCTCGCCGGGGTGATCCTGATGACGACGATCGGCTACGGCGGCTTCCCGACCGGCTGGACGGGCTACGCGCCGCTGAACGACCAGGCGAACATGGGCATCGACAGCTACATCGTCTTCTTCGCGCTGGTCGGCATCTCGATGGCGCTGCTCGGCCTGAACATGCTCGCGACGGTGATCACGATGCGCGCGCCGGGCATGACGTGGAGCAGGCTGCCGATCTTCGTGTGGGGTGTCGTGTCGACCGCAGTTCTGATGCTGCTCGCCGCACCGGTCCTGATCTCGACGCTCTTCATGGTCGCGCTCGACCGGACGGCGCAAACCGGGTTCTTCAACGCGGGGGCCGGCGGGAGCGCCTACCTGTACCAGAACCTCTTCTGGATCTTCGGCCACCCGGAGGTCTACATCCTCGCGTTGCCCGGCATGGGGATCGTGCTCGAGATCCTGCCCGTCTTCTCGCGGAAGCCGCTTTGGGGCTACCGCCTCGCCGTCACGGGCATGCTCGGGATCACGCTGCTCTCGTGGCTCGTGTGGCAGCACCACCTCTTCGTCAGCGGGATCAACGCGGATCTGCGGCCGTTCTACATGCTCTCGACCGAGCTGATCTCGCTGCCCACCGGGTTCATCTTCATCTGCGCGCTCGGGACGCTCTGGGAGGGTCGCATCCGTTTGACGGTGCCGATGCTGTTCGTGCTTGCGTGGTTGTTCAACTTCCTGATCGGCGGGCTGTCGGGCGTCTTCCTCTCCGACGTCCCGAGTGACGTGACGACGCACGGCAGCTTCTTCTCGATGGCGCACTTCCACTACACGATCATGGGCGGCTTGCTCTTCTCGTTCTTCGCCGCGATCTACTACTGGGTGCCGAAGATGACCGGCCTGGCGATCAACGAACGCTGGGGGAAGATCCACTTCTGGTCGATGTTCATCGCGTTCAACTCGACCTTCGGGCCGCTGCTCGTGATCGGTTTCCTCGGCATGCCACGGCGGTCGGTCACGTACGCCGGCTACCTGCACGGCGGGAACACCTGGGTGTCGATCTCGGCGTTCTTCCTCGGCGCGTCGATGCTCGTCTTCCTCGGCAACTTCATCTGGTCGATGGTCTTCGCTCGCGTGCCCGTCGGACCGAACCCCTGGGGCTCGAAGTCGATCGAGTGGCAGCTCCCCTCGCCCGTGCCGGTGCACAACTTCGACCGGATCCCGACGTTCGGCCCCGATCCGTACCCGTATGGGCAGACCGACGGCCCGCCGGCGCGCATCGCGACCGTGCCGGCGCGCCCGACCACATGAGCGAGCTCGCCACCCACTCGACCGACTACGGCATCGTCGAGCGCGAGGCACCCGAGGTGATGGCGCGCAACCTCCGGCTCGCAGCACACCTCTGGTCCGGCGCGACGGCCTTCTTCTTCGCGGCGTTTCTGTTCGCGTACTTCTATCTACGCTCGCTTGACAAATCAGCGACTTGGCGCCCGAAGCACGTCGATCCGTCATTCACCCTCGGCACGCTCACGGCGATCGCGCTCGTCGCAGCGGCAGTGGTGCTGCGGCTCGGGCTCGCGGATCACCGCGCCGACAAGCGCCCCGCCTGGCGCATCAAGGGCTCGGTCGCGCTCGCGCTCCTGATCGCGTCGATCGCGTTGCAGATCGTCGAGTGGGCGACACAGGGATTCGGGCCGACGAACGGCCCGTATGCGAGCGTCTATCTCGGTTGGACGGGCCTTCTGACGATCTTTCTGGTCGGACTCGTCTTCTGGGTCGAGACCACCCTGGCAATGTCGTTCCGCTACCGCCACACCTCGAGGGACCCGCTGCCGGAGGGGCACGGCTCCGGCGACGCCGACCGCACCGAGCCGGATATCGACAACCCCGTGTCGCTCGTCCGGGCGGAGCTCGAGGCGGTTTCGTTCTATGCGCTCTTCCTCGCCGGCGTCGGCGTCGCCACCTGGTTCATCCTCTACGTCATCTAGCCGCATGGGCTTCCTGCTCCAATCGTCGAACTGGCCGCTCGAGTGGCCGCTCGCCGCGATCGTCGTCGCCGCGCTGCTCTATCTCGTGGGTGGCCGCCAGAGCGCGACCGCGAGCGCCGCGACGAAACGCTGGCGCGGCGCTTCCTTCTATGCGGGCCTCACGATCGCAGCGCTCGCCATCAGCTCGCCGATCGACGCGTACGCGGACCGTCTCTTCTGGGTGCACATGGTTCAGCACGTGCTGCTGATGATGGTCGCACCCCCGCTGCTGCTCGTCGGCCGGCCCTGGCCGCGCCTCTTGCGGCCGCTCCCGCTGAACGTTCGGCGGCCGCTCGCACGCGCTGCGCTCGCCGGGCCGACGCTTGCTCCGCTGAGGCATGCGTTCCGCCGGCTCGCCTCGCCGCTTCCCGCGTTCGCCGTGTTCAACGGCACGCTCCTCGTCTGGCACCTGCCCCTGCTCTACGACCTGACCCTGAGGGACGGCCCCGTGCACGACCTCGAGCACGCACTCTTCTTCGGGACGGCGTTGCTCTTCTGGGTGCACCTCCTGCCGGGAGCCTCTGGCCGCCCGCAGCTGAGCGACGCCGCCCGGGCGCTCTACGGGACCGCGGCACTCGCTCGTCAGCTGGATCCTCGCGATCGTGATCGGGCTCGCGTCCGCGCCTCTCTACGACGCATACGCAACTCTCGCTCATCGGCCGGGAGGACTCTCGGCACTCGCCGACCAACACCTCGCGGCCGGGGTCATGTGGGTGCCAGGCTCGGTCCCGTACTGCGTCGTGCTCGTCGTCGCCGCACTGCGGTGGCTCGATCCCGCTACCAGCGCCGGACGAAGGCTCGCCGGTGAGCACTGACACTTCTCGAATGAGGGAGATGCCATGGTCGGTTCGTTCCTGACGGGGTCGCTGCTGACGCTCTTCATCCCCGTCGGCCTGCTCATCGCGGTCGGCTTGTACTGGTGGCTCATCGCCCGCGGCCGCGACGACTTCTGATGCGGCGTCGGTGGTTCGTCGGTGGCGTCGCCGCCGCCGCGATCATCGGGATCGCGATCGGGGTCGCGTTCCACGCACAACTGAACGGCGCGGCGGCAGCCGAGGCGGTCGCTCCACCGCAACTCCACGGGCAGGCCACCTGGCTCGCCGGCCAGCGCCGTGCGCCCGGGATCTCGCTGCGCGATCAGCATGGGAAGCGTGTCACGCTGGCCTCCCTGCGCGGAGGCACGGTCGCGCTGACGTTCCTCGACTCGCTGTGCAAGGAGTCGTGCCCGATCGAGGGACGGATGCTCGGCGCTGCGATCCGCCTGGTCGGGAGTGCGTCCCGACCGCGCCTCGTCGTCGTCAGCGTCAACCCCGCCGGCGACACACCGCGCACGGTGCGGCGCGCCCTGCACAAGTGGCACCTGCCGCCGGGCACCGTCTGGCTCATGGGCACCCGGTCAGTGCTGAAGCCGGTCTGGGACGCGTACCAGATCACCGTCGACCCGGTCTCGGGCGACATCGTCCACTCGACGGCCGTCTACTTGATCGACCGACGCGGCGACGAGCGAGCCGGGTTCCTGATGCCGTTCATCCCGGGGCTCGTCGCGGATGACCTTCGCCTGCTCGGGCGCACGGATCTCAACGTTCGCTGAGGTGGAGCGCGAGCTTCGGGCATTCATTGACGGCCCGCCGGCCGTGCGACTCGAGGCCGGGTGGCAATGGCCGCGGGTCGACGATCGGATAGCCCCAGTCGTCGAGCCGGATCCATTCCGGCAAGAGCTCGGCGCAGATTCCGTGTCCGTCGCAGGCAATCGGATCCAGACGCAGAGAAACCCGAAGGGCTGTGGCCTGCGCGAGCGTCCTTACGTCAGGAGCGCCATCGGAAAACACAGCCTGGACAACCTCGCCGAGCCCCTCGCTATCGAGGCCAGGTCGGCTCACTGTATTCTTAGACCCGCTCCGCGACTAGTGGGAGAGCGTAGCGCACGATAAGAACACATCAATGCCTGCAAATAGGCATGTTTTGGGCGGTTAGCTCAGTTGGGAGAGCAGAGGCTCTTCGCACTCGAAGCCGCGATCTCCTGGGCGCGATTTGGACGAGTTGCTTGGTCGCTGTTCGCCGTTTGGCTTTGTCAGTAGCCTTGTTTCGGTTATGGATTGGTGCGCTTTCGCCGCCTGTCGCCGTTTGTGGTCGTGAGTCTTTGACCAGAATTTGACCGCGCGAGCTCCGTCAGTCGCGTGCGGAATCGGATCGTCACGTGAGCGCCCCGCCAGCCTGACGGAGTCGTATAGCTCTGCGTTGGCGGCTAGATATACGGGAGCGGTAGGGCGTCGGTTAGTAGGTAGGCGGTTGCGATCAGCGCGAGTGCTTCGCCGATGTGGTCGTCTTCGGTGGCGGCGAGTGCGACGGGCCAGCTTCCGTACCAGGGTACGAGCCAGGCGGGCGTGAAGATCAGCAGCGTTGATGCGAAGGCGAGTCGTGCTCGGCCTGTCCGCCACGCGTCGAGGAGGAGCTTGCCGTATCCGAGCACGAACACAACGGCGAGGACGACCTTGGCGATCTGACGAGAGACGCCAAGTTGTCCTAAGCGAAATACAAGTGATAACGAGCTTGTCTGTGACAGCTGTGCTGAGGCTCGCCGGATGAAGGAAGGCCAGGCGGTCCCGTACAGCAGCGCTGCGAGCCCGCCGAAGACGGCGGCCGCGACGACGAGGGAGGCGCACCAGATCGGAATGGCCCTGCGGTCGCGGCGGAGAAGGGCGACGAACTCGATCGGCAGAAGGGCGATGGCGGAGGCTTTGATGAACGCTGAAGCTGCCCAGGCGGCGGAGCCGGCAACCGTTCGGCGGCGTTCTGTCAGCAGGATCGCTCCGACGACGAACAGGAGCATCCAGATGTCGTTGTGGCCTCCGCCTGCGAAGTGGAGTGCGATGAGCGGATTCCGCTTTGTCGGCGGCGGCAACCGCTAAGAAGACCGCACAGACGCCGACGGCTCCGTCCCAAACGTTAAAGCGGCGTGCCACCTAACCGGGGAGCATCGCAGGCGCGACTGGCGACTGCCGCGACCAGCGACGATGTCTCTCGCGCGTACTGTGTCGGCTCAACGTGAGTAGTAGGGGTAGACGCCTGCCTGCTGGAACGCCGAGGGCGGGATCCGCCTACTCGTGCCGTGAGAAGGCGTGCAGGGCGCCGCACCAGGTTGGTTCCGACGACTGAACGACCGTCCGTCGACGGCGTCGCGAGAGATTTCGGCGACCGGAAGCTCGTCGGCTCGAAAGGAACGGTGACGTTCTGCGGCTCCGCAGCAACGTTCGCCCGGGCATCGGTTTGCCCCACCGATGCCCGGGCCTCGTGATTTCGTGATCTAGCGGTGAACGTTGAACGAGACGAGCCGGCGGCTCGAGATGCCACCGAGCAGGTTGTCGCCGGACTTGCGTGCGCGTACGAACAGCACGAGTAGCTGCTGCTTGCTCGAGACCGGGAACCCTGCAAGGGCGCTCAGCTGGATCGTGGCCCAGCCGCTTGCGTCGGTGGCCTGCTCGCTCGGTGTCGAGAACTGGCCGTACGGGATGGGCGCCGCGTAGACGAGCGCCCCCTGCACCGGGCCGCCGCAGGCGCTGACGTGGAACCGTGCAGTCAGGTATCTGCTTCCGTAGGTGATCGGGCTCGGGTTGACCTGGAACTGGTCGATCGTCAACCGTGCCGGCGGGGCGATGGATGTCACTGGAATCACGCCACCATTCTTGGAGCAACCCGTCGTCGGAGCGCCTGCGATCACGATCGCGGTCGGCGCGGTGTTGACGCTCTTCGAGCCCGCCGCGTTCTTTGCGGTCACCTCCGCACGGAGCGTGTTGCCCACGTCGGCGGAGACGACCAGGTGGGTCGTCTGGGTCGTCGTGCCCCCGACCGCCGCGCAGCTCGCGCCTTTCTTGTCACAACGCAGCCAGCGATAGGAGAAATCGAGCGGCGCGGTGCCGTTCCAGGTGCCTCTGTTGACGAGGAGCGCCTTGCCGTCCTGGGGCAGGCCGGAGATCGTCGGCGGTGAGGCGTTCACCGGCGCAACCTGGGCCGCCGTGACGACGACCCCGGTCGGAACCGTCGTCGCGGTGTTTGTTCCTTCTGCGTTCGACCCCGTGACGACGACGCGCAGCGTCGTTCCCAGATCGACACCCTTCAACAGGTAGGTCGTCGCCGTCTCCCCGATGATCGCGGAGCAACTGGCACCGGAGGTATCGCAGCGCAGCCACTGAAAGCCGTAGCTGATCGGCGCGGTACCTGTCCAGGTTCCCTGGTTCACGGTCAGCGTCGACCCTTGCTGGGTCGTTCCGGAGATCGTGGGGGGTGTCGAGTTCGACGGGACGGCCTTGCTCGCTGCCCCTCCGGCGGCCGCGAACAGTCCGAACGTCACGACCAGCGCGGCGGTCGCTGCGATCGCGACCCCGATCATGGCCGGGCGGCGCTGTCTCGGGACTCGTGCTCTTAGGGCTGTAGGACGTGTCTCCATTTCCGACTCCTTTTCCGATCCGCGGTAGCGAACGGGCCATCCACGCTGAATCCTGAGCGTCCCTCCCACGTGCGCGGAGTGGATCTCGAGAGTTCGAAAACTCAGGTGGGCCTGCAGCCGTGACCCAGGCGGCACACGAAGCATAAAGCACACGGCACGCTCAAAGTGCAGTACGAATTTTAATCATCATAAGCTGTATCTCTTAGAGCGATGTTACGATGTAGTACGCTGTTACTAACCCCCCCAAGCGCTCCCACCGCCAAGGACCAAAGGTGTGATCTCCAGTTGACCCAATCGGACGAAACAGGCAAACGTAAAGCAACCCGCCGTCGCGAGGTGTCGCTGCTCGAGTACGAGCAGGCCGTCAAGTTGCGGCTCGCCCTGCAGGAGTTCGATCGCAGCAGCGTTCGCGCGACGCGCAAGCACGGATTGACCCTCGAGCGTTACCAACTGCTGCTGCTGATCAAGACTTCTGAACAACGCAACGAGAGGGTCACCGTCGGTGAGCTTGGCCACGATGCTCGGCCTTGCCGCGAGTACTGTCACGCAACTCGTGAGAAGAACCGAGAACCTCCGTCTGATCCGGCGAGAGCTTTCCGGCCGCGACGCCCGCATCCGCTATCTCCGCCTCACCGACGGAGGGAAATGATCGTTTGCAGGCTGCCGTCGCCGAACTGCGCGCAGACCGATCCCGGGTCATGCGCCTCGTGAACGACTTGCAGGGCATCGGTTAAAGCCAGGGCATCTCGGGGAGTCCCGCTCAGGTGTCATTTGCCTTTCTTGTAGGCCGCGACCGCCGCCGCTTCGAGCTTCTTCTGGATCCCGGACACGTCGCTCGGGGTCTTCAGGAACTGTTGGAAGATGCCCCATTCGCCCTGGCCGGTGGTTGCGCCGAACGACGCCGGCTGCTGGTCGGACATGTCGAACACGACCGATTTCGCCTGCCCGATCGGTGCTTCGGTCGCCCGGGTGATCGCGTCCGGGTAGATGCTCGGCGAGACGTTCTTGTTGCCGGTGCCGAAGCCGCCGAGCGTCGCCCAGGCGTTGGCCGCCGGTGCGGTCGCGAGGAACTTGACGAACGCTTGGATCGCCGGTGTGTCGCGGAAGGTGACGAACAGGTCGCCGCCGATCTCGACCGCGCTCGAGTTCGCGCCCGCCGTGATCGACGGGAACGGTGCTGTGTTGAAGCCGGTCTTCGGCTTCGCCTTGGTCGACGAGGTGATCACGCCGGCGACGAAGTCACCCTCGAACACGATTGCCGCCTTGGGCGGTGCTGAGAACGCGTTCGTGACCGAGTCGTTGAACCCGTAGGTCAGCGCACCCGAGGTTCCGCCGGCGAGGTTCGACGAGTTGCCGAGCACCTGCGCCATCGTCTTCAGCGCGGTCGTCACCGACGGGTCCGTCCACTTGATCGTGTGCGCGCTGAGGGCGTTGTACTTCGCGGCCCCGAACGTGCGCAGGTAGATGTTCTCGAAGAGGTCGGTGAGCGTCCAACCGTCGGCGCCCCCGATCGAGAACGCGCGCGTTCCCGACGCCCGCAGCGTCTTCGCCGCCGACATCAGCTCTGGCCAGGTCTTCGGCGCCGTAACACCGGCCGCCGTGAACGCTGGCACGTTGTACCAGAGCAACGACTTGTTGGCTGCCTTGAAGACGAGCGCGTACTGCTTGCCGTTGACCGACCCGAGCTGCTGCCAGGACGGCGCGAAGTTCGCCGCGATCACGTCCTTCGCGTAGCCGATCGGCTTGAGATGCCCCTGCTGGGCCAACTGTTTCACGAGCCCCGGCTGGGCGATGTCCGCCATGTCGGGCGGATGCCCACCGGCGAGCGCAGTAGCGAGCACCGTCGAGACGTTGTTGCCGACCGGCTTGTAGTTGATCTTGACGTTCGGATAGACCTTGTTGAACGCGCTGATCACCTTGCGGAAGGCCTTCGCCTCCGAGCCGGTCCAGATCCCGTCGAACGTCACCGAGCCCGAGACGTCGGTATGCACCATCGCCTCGGTCGTCGTCGTCGGCGTCGTTGTCGTGGTGCCGTTAGAGGCTTTCTTCGAGCCGCAGGCGCTGACGGCGAGAGCAAGGATGACAGCCGTGGCGCCGAGGAGGAACGCTGATCGGCCGTTCGTACGGTGAACGCGCCGTCGTGACGGCGCCCAGATCCGTTCGGGTGACTGATGACTTGAAGGACTCACGTCGCGGCACCTCCGAGGGTCGACTGCAGTTGGTCCGTCGGTTTCCGGCGTTCGGCCGCATCGAGCAGCGCGGCGGCCACCGCTTCGAAGACATTGGCTCCCGAAGAATACTGGGTCGTGAAATCCACACAGCCGTTGACGTCGATCACCGTGTGACGGTTTCGCACGGCGACGATGTCGACTCCGACGAGGTCTCCATCGACGGCCGCCGCGGCTCGAACGGCGATCGAGACGGCTTCGCGCGAGAGCGCGACCGGGTAGCGACCTCCTGCAACGGCGCTCGTCCGCCAATCGCCCGGACTCGAGATCCGCCTCAGCGCTCCCATGACTCGACCGGCCGCGACGATCACCCGGATGTCCTGGCCGCCTGTGGGCTCGAGCTCTTGTAGCAAGGCCCCGCATTCGCGGTACCAATGTCGGTCGGAGAGCTCGGACAGGGTCGGTCCGAGGTCGTCAGCAGTGGGGCACAGGTAGACATCTCGGCCGCCCGACCCGAAGCGAGGTTTGACGACGAACGGCGGTTCGACGTCTCCCGATCCTGCAGACCGGTCACCGACGATGGTCGTGCGAGGGTGCGGCAATCCAGCGCGCTCGAGTTCGCACGCCGTCGCCAGCTTGTCGTGGCACCGAACGAGCGAGGCGGCACGATTCAGCACGCATGCGCCGTCGAGCTCGAGTTGGCGGAGCCTCTCGAGCCCGCACTCGATTCCAGCGAGCGACGAGAGGACGTTCAGTCGGCCAAGGTGGATGTCGGATCGGCGGTAGCTCGACGAAATCGCGTCGGGCTCGACCCGGTCGGCGTCTGCGCCGAGCCTTCGGAAAGCCCCGATCAGCGACTCGTTCGTCGGCGTCGCGGTTCCCACGAGTAGCAGCCTCGGCACGTCTTCGAGTATCGAGACGGCAAATCAGACGCCCGTGAAGGCTGTGTCAGGGTTCCCTCAAGCACCGTGTGTCAGCGAATCCTGTTATGAGACAAACCGCTTGCTGACCTTGCCGCCTTATCGTCGTTCGCGTGATCGCTCACGAGCACATCGACGTCCTGCTGGCCATGTGCGGAGGGTTTGCGATCGAGGCCGACGATGGGCTGGTGGGCAAGGTGGAGACACCGCTCTTCCCGCCCAGCGGCGGCGCTCCCGATTTCCTCGTCCTCCGAGTCCGTGACCGACTCAGCACGCGCAGGCCGGTTCTTCCTGCGGCGCTCGTCGACGGCGTCGACCCGGAGCGAAAGGTTGTGCGCGTGCGCGGAAAGCGTGCGCAGGTCATGAAACTGCCCGAGCAGGTTCCGCTCGCGATCTGACCCTCCACGCGTCGAGGTACCGTAGGCTCGTGGGTGCCCGGGTTCTCTTGGTCGACGACGAGCCGGACATTCTGGACCCCGTCCGGTACACACTCGAGTCTCTCGGCTTCGACGTCGAGACCGTCGCCGACGGCGAGTCAGCGCTGGCGTCGGTACGGAGTCGCGCCTACGACGTTGTCGTGCTCGACGTGATGATGCCGGGGCTGCAAGGGACCGAGGTCTGCAGACAGCTTCGCGCCGAGAGCATCGTCCCGATCATCATGCTTACGGCGAAGGATGCTGAGGTTGATCGCGTGCTCGGCCTCGAGCTCGGCGCTGACGACTACGTCACGAAGCCGTTCTCGGCGAGAGAGCTTGCCAGCCGCATTCGCGCCGTCCTGCGTCGTCAGGAGCTCGAGCGCGATGCAGTCGACGACAGGTCGGCGTCGCTGGTCGTGGGCGAGATCGAGATCGAGCCGCTTTCACACAGGGTTCTCGTCGCCCGTCGCGAAGTCAGGCTTACGCCTTCCGAGTTCAAGCTGTTGGCGCTGCTGGCAGCGTGAGCAAACCCTGACAGGGGCCTCACGTCGGGCTGACGCCGACGCGCGATGCTCGTGGAATGGCTCGCCTGTTGATCTGCGGCAGTCTCACACCTACGAACATCGCGCTGCGAACCGCCTTTCGGTCGCTTGGTGTCTCGGCTCTTCTCTACCCTCCCGAGGAGACCGCGCATTCCGCCCAGCCGGGCGACACGATCTTGGGGCGCGTCGACGTTCGGCCGACGCTCGACGGGATCGAACGCGGACTCGAGCAGCTGCGCAAGTTCGAGGCGGCCGGGCTGACGGTTCTCAACCGCGCTGGTGCGTTGTACACGTGTCACGACAAGTTGGCCACAGCGATCGCGCTCAATCGGGCCGGAATTCCCCATCCAGAGACCGCGGTGCTCGAGTCGGCCGAGGACTGCTCGAGGCTCCCGGCGCCGGTGGTCGTCAAGCCGAGATTCGGGAGCTGGGGTCAGGAGACGTTCCTCTGTCCGACCGACCGCTCGCTCCGGCGGACGCTCCGTGCGCTCCGGCGGCGGCGCTGGTTCCGACTCCAGGGGGCGCTCGTCCAGCGACTCGTGCCTCCCCTCGGGGAGGATCTCCGAGTCGTCGTCTCGGGCGGAGAAGTGGTCGGGGCGATCCGCCGGGTCTCGGCGCCCGGTGAGTGGCGTACGAATATCAGCCTTGGCGGCCACCGTGCGCGCGTCGTTCCTCCGCCCGACGCCTGCGCGCTCGCCCTTGCTGCCGCAGCTGCAGTCGGAATTGATCTCGTCGGCGTCGACCTCCTTCCGTCAGAGGCGGGCTACACAGTGCTGGAGCTAAACGGCTGCGCCGATTTCGCCTCCGAGTACTCGCTCGCTGACGGCGATGTCTTCGAACGCGCCGCGCTCGCCTTGCTCGATCCGGCCACCGAGCGTAGGGCCTGCGACGGATTTGTCCAATCGGTCTCGAACCTCGTCGATCCCGGTGTCTCCGAGCGGGATCGCTGGCTCCGCTGATGACTCAGGTGCTACGTCGCTTGTGCGCACGAACAGCTCGTCTCATGAGGACACGAGCAGAGAATCGACATCCTTGCCGGAGAAGGCCCACCCACCCGGAAGCGTCCCGCTGCGCGCACGTGCTTTTGCCGCCCGGCTGGCTCTCCGAGCCGCGTTGAGGCATGAGCCCGTCGCCTGACTGACGCGGCGTCCGGTGGGTGGAAACAACCCGAACGTTCTGGGGTCATTGCCCACTGATCGTCTACGGTAAGCGCAATGCTGCTCGGGGGAGGAGGCAGGTCCGAAGGTCAGTGGGCGCAGGAGCGCGTGTCGCACACGGGTGCGGCTGGTACGAGCCGTCTGGTCGGGATCGAAGGGCTCCGCGCCGTCGCGGCGGTGTCCATCCTCGTCTACCACGTCTGGCTGTACGCAAGCCCCAACGCGACGCACGCCCCGCTCGGGCCTCTCAACAAGGTGATGCCGCATCTGACGGCGGGCGTCACGTTGTTCTTCGTCCTGAGCGGCTTTCTACTCTTTCGGCCGTACGTCGCGAGCGCACTTCGAGGAGCCGGCTCGCCACGGATTCGCCAGTACTTCGTGAACCGCGCGCTGCGAATCCTCCCGGCCTACTGGGCGATTCTCTTTCTCGTTGCGCTCTTATTCGAGCATCAGCTCCTGCGCAGACCCGCCGCTCTCCTGGCGAACGCAGTCTTTCTCCAGTTCTCGATCCCACACCTCTTGCCGTCGAATCTCGGTTCGAGCAACGGGATGATCGGCATCGTCCCGAGTTGGTCACTGGCGATCGAGGTCGTGTTCTACCTCTGTATCCCGATCCTCGGCGGCGCGGCGATCAGGATCGCGCGGGGACGCCTTCCGGCCGCGTGGGCGGCCCTGATGCCAGTCGGGTTCATGCTCGGTGTGGGGCTGGCCGCGAAAGTGGCGGAACATCGGATGAGGACATTGGCCCACCCATGGTGGGAGTTCTCGTTCCCCGTGCACGCTGACTGGTTCGCTGCGGGGATGGCTGTGGCGGTGCTCCGCGTTCTCTGGGAGGACGGACGTTTCAGGATGCCCAGATTCGCGGCATCCCTCGCGCTCGCCTCGGCGATGCTCCTCGTTCTGGTTGCGATCGGACTCCGAAACGACGGCGTGCTGTCCGACGTCGAGTACCAGACACCGATCGCATTCGGCTGTGCGCTCCTGCTCGCAGTCGTCGTTCTGCCTCGTGGTAACGGCATCCTCCTGCGAGTGCTGACCTTGCGGCCGTTCGTCACTGTCGGTCTGGCGTCTTACAGCCTCTTTCTGATTCATGATCCCGTTGTGCGTGGCCTCCGCGACGCCGGCGTCACGCGGCCGGGCACCTCCGGGTTCTTGTACAACCTCGCGATCGTCGCCGGTCTGGCCGGAGCTGCGAGCGCCATCTCCTACAGGTGGGTGGAGAAGCCGGCTCTCTCGCTCAAGAGTGCCTGGCAGGGAGCGGACAGTGCGGCAGACGCTTCGGTCGACGCATTCGGGACGATCGGCAAGGGCGAGCTCGAAGGCGTCCGGCCAAGGCTCTCGATTCGTGGACGGAATGCGCAGGAAGAGCTGGATCTGTTGATCGCCGCCGCTGCGGGCCACCGCGCAGGGGAGGTGACGCTGATCGCCTCGGCAAATCCAGCACCCCATCTTGCTCCTGAGGCGCTCGAGGTAGGCTGGCACCTGCTTCGTAACGCTCTCGCATACGGCGCAAGCCCGGTGCAACTGACGCTTCGACACGAGCGCGACCGCGTCCAGTTGACGGTCGAGGATCGCGGGAGAGGGGTTTCCGCGGACTTCGTCCCGCGGCTGTTCGAGCCTTCGACGCGCAGCGACGCGTCCGAGAAGGATTCGGATGGGAGAGGCCTGGGCCTCTTCGTCGCCAGAACGCTCGCCGGCAAACTCGGCGGCGCGATCGAGTTCACACCCGCCGAGCCGACAGGGGCGCGCTTCGACGTCTCGCTCCCCAGCCGTTCTGCGTCCGGTCGTGGGCGGTTCAAGGACTTGCTGCGGAGGATCGGCAGTCGCTTCCAGTGGTCCGGCGTCGGCGACTGGCTTCACCGGCCTGTCCGCCGCATGGTGCGCTTTGTCCCGCAGTTCGCGGTCCTGGGGGGAATCGCCGTGCTCCTCCTCCCGGCGGCGGCGGCCGCCGCGTCGCCGTCCCCATCGACGATGGCTGCACTCGGCGACTCGCTCACGCAGGCGTATCAGGCAGGCGGCGCACCGGGGGACGACCCTGCCGAGTCCTGGGCGACAGGAACCGACAGCTCCGTCAACTCGCATTACTTGCGCCTTCTCGCGCAGAACGCGGCGATCTCCGGGCACGGATACAACGATGCCGTCTCGGGCAGCAAGATCTCAGCCACGTCGAGTCAGGCGACGGCCGCGATCGGCCAGAACGCGGATTACGTGACGATTTGGGCGGGAACCAACGACGTGTGCACGTCGACCATTTCGCAGATGACGAGTGTTTCGAGCTTCACCGGCTCGCTCCAGACGACTCTCTCGCAACTGACCGCCGCACTTCCATCGGCCCGGATCTTGGTTCTTTCGATACCGGACTGGTACGGGCTCTGGCAGGCCTTCCAGGCGAACGTCAGCGCGCAGTCAGCCTGGTCGACGTTCAACAATCGTTGCCCGGACATCTTCGGCGCAGGCGCCACCACAAGCGACAGGCAGACGGTTAGTCAGCGCATCACCGACCTGAACACCGCGATCTCGACAACCTGTGGCCAGTTCGCAACCTGCGCGACCGACAGTGGCGCTGCGTTCAGCCTATGGGCAACGCTCTCGAGCTCTGACCTCGCAACCGACTACTTCCATCTCTCGCCCTCTGGCCAGGCAAAGGTCGCCGCGGCCACCTGGGGCCAGACGCCTTGGGGCGGAGGTGGAGGAGGCGGCAGCGGTGGTGGCGGCGGCGGCTCAGGCGGAGGAGGAAGCGCTCCCGCACCGCCGGTCCTCCCTGACGTCACGGTCACCTCATCGTCCAGTACGACCGGCGATCTCCATGTCGGGGACACGCTCACAGCCTCGTTCGACGTCTCGAACAAGGCAGGTCACGCAGACGGCACCAATCTTCACCTTCTGATCGCCCTGCCTGACAACGTGAAGCAGGTCGGGTCGGCGTACTACGAACACGGCTCGGGCTGCACGGGCACCGCTGAGGTCGATTGCTTCCTCGACTACCTGAGCGGAGGCCGGGCAACGCCTGTGCGGATTCGGGTCAAGGTCACGACAGGCACAGCAATCGTGATCACGGCCCGCCTGACCGAATCCGAGCTCGACGCCAACGCGAACGACAACGCGACAACACTCGAGATTCCCGTCGCGGGAACCGCGACGACGCGATCTCGTCTGACGATCCGGGCGATCCATGGCCGAATCGTGCGAGGAAAGCGAGCCACCCTCCGGCTGCAGATCGACCTCTCGGCCGCAGCGACAGTGACGGCGAGCTACCGCCTGAACGCCAGATCCCGACCGCTTGCCACCTGGATTCGCCATCCCCGGGCCGGCAAGACGACGCTGGTACTCACGTTGCCGGCTCGTCGGAAGGTGCCGCGCGTGGCTCTGCTCTCCCTCGTCGCGACACACGGGCAGCAACGAACGACTGCCAGCGCCACGATTCGGTGAACACGCTCCGGCCGTGCTGCCGCGATCTGGGCCGAGGCTTCGACCGCGACGTCCAGCGATCGAACGCCAATGGAAGTCGAGACGAAGGTGAGGCGCGCCGCTTCGCGACCCGAACATGCTTTTGACGGTTCTTAGCCGTGAATGAGATCGTCGGGAGAACCGACAGACGAAGGGAAGGCAAGCAAATGTCGATGCTCAAGATTTGTGTCGCCTCTGGTTGTGTCACCCGGACACTCGGCGAGTACTGCCTCGCCCACGAATCGCGGCCGGCCGAATCGTCGGCGCTCGCGACTTGCAACCGGTCACTCATCGAAGTCCGCCCCGCGAATCCGTCGAAGTCGCGTTTGCGGCTCGCGATGACGGCTGTTGGTCCCATGAACGAGGCCGAACGTTCCCGCGCCGATCGCGGCGGTAGCTTGCCCGGCGCGTGACGTTCGGCGTGCTCCTCGATCCGATGCTTTGAAGCCTGAGGCATGCTTGCGCAGTCGGACGCGGCTGAACGGATCGCCGTGTGAGCGCCAAACTCGGAAAGAGCGCACGACATCGGCACTCATGCGGTGTGTGACGGTTGGGTTGGCGCCACTAGACTGATCGGAAGGTGTCAGACGAAGCCTGGTTGTCGCGGCGGCGTTGAGGGTCGGTTGAGAGGCTGGTCCGGTCGCTGGGCCGGGCCGGTTGCGGTGTCAGGATTGATCGTCGTCTCGACGGTCGTGCACTGGTTCGCGGGCCGACGTCTCGGTGGGTTATGGATCCTGCCGGACGAGGGCATCTACTCGACTCGCGCGACCGACGTTTGGGTCCGTGGGGCGTTGCCGTTGCTGCACGGAGGTGGCGGTTACGGGATTCTCTATCCGCTCCTGGTCGGGGCGCCGCTGTCTCTGGGAAGCGTCGCGCGCGGGTACGCAACGTTGAAGATCGTCCAGGCTGTCGTGGTCTCGCTCGCCGCCGTGCCCGTGTTCGTCTTCGGTCGGCGGCTGATGTCGAGCCGGTATGCGTTGATCGCGGCGGTGCTGACGGTTGGGTCGCCGTTGCTTCTCTATTCGGGCCTGGTGATGACGGAGGTGTTGTTCTATCCGGTGGCGGTCTGGACGTTGCTCGGCGTCGCGGATGCCGTTCACTCTGGGACGGTTCGGAGCCAGGCGTGGGCCTTCGCACTGATTCTGGTGGCTGTCTTGACCCGGCCGCAGGCAGTCGTCTTCGCTGCTGTGTTCGCTGCTGCGATCGTCGTCGACGCGCTGGCGGCGCGTCAGCTTTCGCGGCTGAGCCGGTTCTGGCCGACCTGGCTGCTTGTCGGGGGGTGCTGTCGCCGCGCTGGGGGCATTCCCGTCGCTGGTTGGTTCCTACGCGGGCACGCTTCGCGGAGGCTATCCGTTCTCCGCCGGGTTGCGTCTGAGCGCCGAGCATCTCTCGTTCGTTGCGCTGGCTTGCGGTCTCGTGCCGTGTGCGGTGTTGGTGATGCTCGTGGTGCGTGCGCTTCGCGGCTGTGAGCAGGATCCGGCGGTGCGAGCCTTGCTCGCGGTCTGTACGGCGAGTTGTGTGCTGCTGCCGTTGCAGGTCGGGTTCTTCGCGGCACGGTACGCGCCCCACCTCCTCGGTCGCGATCTCGCGCCGTTGCCGCCGCTGCTGTTCGTCGTGTTTGCGTTGTGGTTGGGGCGGGGTGCGCCTCGCGGTCGCCTGATCACACCTGTCGCCGCATTCGCGGTGTTGTCTCTTGTCTTACTCGTGCCCTGGAACAGCCTGGTCGTGCCTGCGGCGTTCGCCGATTCGTTCGACCTCCTGCTGGTCTCGCGTGTGCATGGGCACCAGCCGATCAACGTCGTGACGGCGTTCTCGGTCGTGATGCTCGCGGCGTTCACCGTCATTCCGCGCCGCGCGGTCGGGCTTTTGCCTGTCGCTGTCCTCGGCGTTCTGATCGCCGCGTCGGTCGTAGCGGCAAATGAGTTGGACCGGGTCGTCGGCGGCGCACAGGTGATTCTCAGGCCTGACCGCAGCTGGATCGACGAGAACGCGAACAGCGATGTGGCATACCTCTTCGGTGGAAGTGCGTTCTGGAATCTCGTTTGGCAGGAGCGGTTCTGGAACAAGCGAGTGGACAGGGTGTACTCGGTTAGAACGAACGTTGTCGCCGGGCCGATCGCGCAGACCCCCGTGAGCGTCGGGCGAGACGGGGGTCTCCCGATCAGGGAGCGGTATGTCGTCGCAGCCGACCGCCTCTCCCTAGTCGGGACCCCAGTAGCTCATCTTCCGGAGCCCGATCTCGATATCGGCGGACTGACGTTGTGGCGGCTTCAAGGCAAAGCGCGAATCTCGATTGCGAAGGATGGTGTGCAGCCGAACGGCGACATGACCCGGCCGGCCATCATCACGGTCTATCGCTGTGCTGGCGGCCGCCTGGAGCTGACGTTGCTTCCCAAGGCGACCGACGTCCTGCAGATCCTCCTCGACGGCAAACCCGTACTCCGTCGCGTCATCGGAGGACGCTCGTTCTGGCAGGGAAGCGTCCCCGTACCGGCAAGCCGAAATCAGCCCACCTGCACTTTCACGATCATCCCCACTCCTCTCCTCGGCTCGACGCGAATTGACTTCGTGCGGCCCGTCTGAGACAGAAAGCAATTTCCCGCCCTGCTTTTCGTGATCGCGCTGGTTGCGGTCGTGGGGCCTGTCGCGAGGCCGCAAATTGGTGGCGCTCGTGGTCTTCTTCCCGCTCGCGTTCGCGGCGGATTTCTTCTTCGACGGGAGAGAGGGCGCCTCCGCCGGTAACGCGCGCCCGGTTCGTTCGCTTCGCGAGTCCAAACGCTTTAAGCTCATGAGCATGCGAGGCAAGGTGATGCGCCGAAAATACTCGGCACATCGCGTTTCGACGAGGTGGCCGGTAGCCGCGTCGCTGGCCGCGCTCGCGACGCTCGCGGTGCCTCACCTGGTGGTGGGCTCACCCTCGGCGGGCGTACCCAATTGTGCTGCGTCCGACCTCATTGTTTGGCTCGACACGCAGGGCAGTGGTGCGGCCGGAAGCGTGTACTACACGCTCCGATTCACGAACCTCTCCGGCCATGCGTGCGCACTCGCGGGCTACCCGGGTGTATCTGCCGTAGGCGTCGGAGGACATCAACTCGGCCGATCCGCCCGCCGCAATTCTGTACACGCAACGCGTCGAGTCACACTCGCGAAAGGCGCAACCGCCCATAGTGTTCTGCGGATCACGAACGTGGGGAACTTTCCGGCGTCCGCCTGCCAAGCCGTAACGGCGGGCGGCCTGCGCGTCTACCCTCCAAACCAGCGAGCGTCGAAGGTGATCCCCTTCCCGTTCCGAGCGTGCACACGGAAGGCGGCGAACTTTCTGAACGTGGAGGCGGTTACGCAAGGCTTAGGTGGCGCTCCCTAGCCCGGTGCGCTTGCAAGTCACCAAACATGATTCGAGCGAGTTACCCTCACTGTCCTTTGTCGTTGCTGCGTTGACGGCGTCGCTGGGCTGAGCGTGAACTCGACGTCTGGATTCGTCTTAAACCAGTGCCACAAATGCGGTCTGGACGACACGTTCTTTCGCCGATGAGGCTCCTGGTGAGGCGTGCGACGCAGCTAGCGGCCTTTCTGGTCATCGCGGGCAGCATCGCGCTCCTCGTCTTCTTCGTTGCTCGTCCCCGTGATGCTGAGCGCTACACGGCGGGAGCACGTCCTCGACTCTTCAACGGCAAACTCGACCCGTCGCTCTTGCGGACGTATCCTCGGCTCTTCGGGATCGCACACAATTCTGGTGACAGCGTTCGGGCGACACGGAGAGCGCTTGGCGACGGTGCCGACATGATCGAAGTTGACGTTATCCTCCTCCACGGAACGTTGTACGCGGGGCATCAGCGGCCGCCTCTTCCTATCGTTGGAAACAGGTTGTTCCGTGGTCCCACGCTCGCCACGATCTGGAACGCGGCGGCGAGGGCCGACGCGATTGAGCTCGATCTGAAAGGAACCTCGGCGTCCTATTCGAAGCGCCTGCGGACGTTTTTGCTCAGCCACCGTGATCATCGCATCGCGGTCTCCAGCGGGAGCATTAGGCAGCTCCGCGCCATTCGGCAGTACGCCCCATGGGTCATCCGGCTTCGCAGCATCACGACCGGCCAGCAACTGGAACACCTCATCCACACGCCGGGCGACGTGGCTGTCATCGACGGGGTGAGCATTCGGCGAACGGCATTGAAGCCCGACTCGGCGGCCTGGCTGCACGCGCACCGTCTGTTGGCCTTCGCGTGGGTCGTCAACAATCTACGCCAGCTGAACCCGCTCGTTCGTGAAGGGATCGATGCCGCAACAACGGATAATCTTGCGATCCTCAAACTTCTCGGTGGACACCGCCGCGCAGAGAGCGCACTGCGGCGCATGCGCACAAAGTGACCCACGAAACCTTGCGACCGGAGAGCGATCGAAAGCCGAGGACTCTGCGCCTCGTCGCACTCGCAGTCGCCCTCGCCTCGCTTGTTGTCTTTGTCGCGGAGAACTATGTGCTAGTCGAGGTGCGGTTCTTCACCGTCGCGACACGCACGCGACTCGCATGGGGTCTGATCATCGCGAGCGCCTTCGGCTTCGTCGTCGGCTATCTCGTTGCCTTGCGCCGCCGGTAGGTCCGAGCGGGGTTTGCGCGTTCGCCAGCAGGAAGACCGAACCAAATGCCCCGCCGATCACCGCGCCGTGAACGGGGCACCGAGCAACGCGGCGGGAAGCGGCCCGCGCCGTTACCGAGCCACTCCTTCCTCCATCGGCGCGTTTGGTTGGGAAGAGGGATGGTTCGTCTTGAGGAGCCGCTGCCCGCTCGCGTAGACCGACGCGTGGAAGACGAGCGAGACGGCGGCGAGCGCAACACCGGCGATCTGCCGTCCGGCTGCATACCAGGCGGCTGCCGCGAGAAACGAGATGACCAACTCCTCGGCGAGGCGGAGCGGCTCGGCGAAGTGTCCCGCCTGGTGGAAGTCGATAGCGCCCCAGAGCCCGAAGCCGACGACGGGAGCGCCGACGCCGAGGACGACCTTCGATGCGGTGCTGTCGCCCGTCGCGACCCCCCACCAGGCGAGCCCGCCGACAATGCCCAGCTCCATCAAGATGCGAAGAACAAGGTTGAACCGTTCGCTCCCGGTCATCGGCTGCGCGCTCCGCTCACCCGCGCGACAGGGTCGCGTTGAGATCGCGCCGTGAGCGTCGCGGGCTCTCCATCAGGCTCCAGCCGAGCCACGAGCAGCCCGCGAGCATCAGCAGACCATGTGCGATCCGGATCGACTGCGGCCCCGTGAACTGCGGGATGCGGGATGTAAAGCGCGAGCCCGGCCGCGAGCGGGACGCCGGCCCAGCGTTGCAGCGAGCCGGACCGCCAGATGGCCGTGGCGAGGACGGTCGCCCCCGGATCGCGAGCAGCACTAGCCCGGTGATGATGAACCAGATTCCGGCTTCCCAGCGGATGTCGTGGGCGAGGGGTTTGACCATGCCGGGGTTGTTCTGCGCGAGCGCGTGCTGGCCGACCGCATGGAGGCTGAACACCTCGGCACCGTAGTAGGGCAGTGTCAGACCGACGCCGATCCAGAGCAGGACGAGGGAGCGAAGCGCCCGCCGTTCCATTGCAGCACCACGCAGCCGGAGATACATCTCTAGCGCGCCGAGCGCGAGCAGGACGAAGCCGAGAATCCCGAGCGTGTGCGCGACCACCCAGGAGGAAGAGCCGAACGCCCGGGCCCCATCGAGATCGACCTCGTTGGAGAACGGCCGAATCGCCGGGTAGAGAACAAAGAAGATGCCGGCCACCCCGAACGCCCAGCCATAAGGGGTCAGGTTGTCAACGGTTGCGCGACCGGCGAGGGAACGGGAGCGGGGAACCCGCTCTGCGTGCGCGGTTTCTTGGACGGTGTTAGCCATGAGCCTCCCAATGTTCGGCGGCGCCGCGACTCGTCGAATCACCTCGCTAGACGACCCACCTTTCCGTGGCTCGGGCTGCATCCGCTCCGGTGAGTCGTAGGGCGAAGATCGTCATAGCGAGAGTCGGAAGATCGGGTGATCGGGTGCGATCCGTTCGAACTCCGCACGCGGGGAATCAGGGCCGACACCGTCGAAGAACTGGCCGACCTCCCACTTCCACAGCCGCAGGTACGCCCTCATCACGGGTTCCTTCTCGGCATCGTTCAGTTCGACCGCCGTGAACCGTTCGCGTCGACTGCCGATCAACAGATGCCCCTCGCCCGCAGCACGTAGGTTTCGCACCCATTGCGTATGGCCGCGGGGGGCGACCAGGTAGCGGCTCCCTTCGAACGAGAGCGGGTTGACGGGGTTGCGACGCGGTTCGCCGCTACTACGGCCGCGTACCTCCAGGATCCTCGAGCCCGCGAAGCTTAGGCCGAGCCGAGTGAGAGCAGCGATCAGCGGGTTCATGACCTTGCGGTCGAACGCGGTCGGCGGCCGATAGTGGGTGGAGACGCTCATGGTTCACCTCCCGTCTTTCATCGACGTGCACGCGTTGAATTAGATCGTAAGACGGTGTAGACCTAACCGTCGAGAATGTCAGCGCATCCTTAGACGACGTTTACGTCGTCCTGACGGCCCACCGGCTTCGGCCGCTCGCGGATGAAACCGAGCGTGTGCGGCGTCCGGCGGCCCCGCTGGCTTGACCGTCGCAAGTTCGTGACATTCCTCGTTAGCAGGTAGACAGATGACACTGACGCCGACGCGGTACTTGAACATCGCTAGTACGGAGGGCACTCGCGATGTCGATGGCGACTAACCGTCCGACCCCGATCCTCGCCGTCCGACCCCGATCCTCGCGCTGTCGCCTGATCAGGTGGGCGGCAGCTCTCGGCGTAAGCCGCGATTTCCTGGATGAGCATGTCTCGCCCGAGATTCGCTGGGTTAGGCGGGGGTGGGCGCAAGTTCGCCAGCATTGTTGAAGTCGAGAAGTGGCTCGAGCGTTCCGCACATCGGACCCTCGATGTGACGTGAGAGCCACGAACGCGGCGGGGAGCGGACACTGGGCTCCTCCCCGCCCCGGTTGGCTAAGGAAGACCCAACGAACTGCCACGCGGGGTCGCTCGGCACGGCGGGCACCTTTCTAGTCTGACTGTATTGTCTTATGTGCGCTACGAAATCGTTGGGAGAGCGTAGCGTACGATCTAAAGATATAAATGCCTGCAAATCGGCATCGTTAGGGCGGTTAGCTCAGTTGGGAGAGCACCAGCTCGACAAGCTGGGGGTCACTGGTTCGAGCCCAGTACCGCCCATTCGCTTGATGTCGAAGTAACAACGAAGTCCCCTGCAAATGGGGACTTCGTGCTGTTTCGGTCGCTAGCGGCCTCTCCGAGGTTGAGCGTGGAGGCAAACAGCGTCACCAAGCTCCGCGGGCTCTCCCTGGCCGCAGGTTGAAAAACGTCACCACCGCCTGCATTGCGTCTGTCCGAAAGCGACTTCAGGTCAGGCATAAGGGAAGGATCGACCAGAGACATTCGCAGAGGTCGTTCCGTATTTGTCCGGTTCTTGGTTTGACCTGAATTGAGGTCTGGTATACGATCGGCCCGCCGTCGCGGGAACGCGAATGCACGCGGCCCGCGGACACAGCTCGAACCAAGGGAGGTTCGACCATGACGAGTATCGATCGTCGCCGCTTCCTCGGGGTCGCGTCGGCAACCGGAGTTGCCGTCGCCGTCTCGCCGGGCACTGCGCTGGCGCGCGGTTTCGATGGGCAAGAGCCGAACCTGATTGGCGTTCAGGCAGACAACGGTGCGAGCGTGGTCGCCCAGAACGTGCTCGACCACCGCACCGTGGACATCACGATCGACTCGACCGCGCTCGGCCACACCGCGTCGGCCCGCATCCTCCTCCCGCGTCGGTTCGCGTCGCATTCCGGTGGCGCGTGGCCGGTCCTGTATCTGCTGCATGGCGGCCTCGGTCGCTACGTCGACTGGACCCAGAACAGCCGCATCGCAGACCTCGCGCGCGAGCGCGACGTGCTCGTCGTCATGCCGGACGCCGGAAGCCTTGGCTTCTACACCGACTGGTGGGATCACGGCGCGGGCAACAAGCCGGGATGGGAAACATTCCATCTCGTCGAGCTCTCACAGATCCTCGAGCGTGGGCTCAACGCATCCACCGTGCGTGCCGTCGCCGGTCTCTCGATGGGCGGCTTCGGGGTGATGTCGTACGCAGGTCGCCGGCCCGGCTTCTTCCGAGCCGCCGCCTCGTTCAGCGGCGTGCTCAACACCCTCCATCCCACCGTTGCCCCGCTCTTCCCCGGGCTGTATGCGACCTGGGTGCTGCAAGCGTTTCTCGCGCCGCTTGGGTACGACCCGCTCTCGCTCTTCGGCGACCCCGTCGCGCAGCGGGACGTTTGGGCGGCGCACAACCCGGCAGATCTCGTAGCGAACCTGCGCGGCACGAAACTGTTCGTGTCCAGCGGCAACGGGCACGTTGGCCCGCTCGATCCGCCGGGAACCGATCCCTCCGGGCTCCTCGTCCAACTCGAAGCCGCCCTCCTTCTGCAGTGCCAGGAGTTCATCAAGCGGGCCACCGCTCTCGGGCTCGACCTCACCACCGACCTCTACGGACCCGGCACCCACACCTGGCCGTACTGGGCACGAGAACTCGAGAAGGCGTTCCCGCTCCTGATGCAGGCGATCGGGGCGAGGTAAGCCCGTTCGAAGCGTCCCACGCTGTCAGTCGCCGTGGCCGTAATCTCCAGAGCGTTTGCACTGGGATGTCTCGTTCCCTAGAAAGGTCTGAGACCCTAGAAGGGTCACTGCCCCGCCAAGACGTCGCCAGGCCGCACCGCGGCCCGCGCCTGTTCCTTCGATGATGCCGGCGTCTCGGAGCTCGCGGAGGACCTGGCGGATGTATTCGTCGCTGACTCCGGGTGAAGCTCGCTTCACGTCGGCGAAGGTGAAGGCGTCGCTGAGGGTGGAGCGGACGAACGACTTCACGAGATCGGCCTTCGAGCCGCGGCCCGCGGTTACGGCTTCGGCGCGCGGCTCGAACTCGTGGTAGGCGGCGGTGAGCACGCCGAGGAAGTAGGAGAGCCAGGGTCGTAGGTCGTGCTCCGCCTCGTGCCATCGCGCGGTGGACGCCGCCAGGGCCTCGTGGTAGGTCTCCTTGCTTTGCTCGATCAGCTTCTCGATGCTGATGAACCGGCCGACCTCGTAGCCCGCCTTGTAGAGCAGGAGGAGCGTCAGCAGCCGCGACATGCGCCCGTTGCCGTCGGTGAAAGGATGGACGACGAGGAAGTCGAGGACGTAGGCGCCTGTCAGGAGGAGCTGGTGGTGCTGGTCGGCGCGCCAGGCGTCGTCGAGGAGGTTGTGCAGTTCGTCCATCGCTGCCGGTGTGTCGAGGGCGGAGACGGGCGTGAAGCGAATCGCGACGGTTCCGTCGACGCGGTCTTCGGTAACGAGGTTGTCCGAGTTCTTCCAGCGCCCGCCGGTGTGTGGTGCGAATTGGTAGAGGTCGCCGTGGAGTTGCAGGACGACGTTCGGGGTGAAAGGGATGTGCTCTGCGCTGGAGTGGATCGTGTCGAGGACGGCGCGGTAGCCGGCGATCTCGGCCTCGGAGCGGTTGCGCGGTGTCGTCTTGTGCGCCACCAGTTTCTCGAGCCGCCGCTGCGGGGCGGTGATGTTTTCGATCGCGTTCGAGGCTTCCACGCTCTGGATCAGTGCGAGCTGCTTGAGCGACTCGAGGGCGGTGGGATATTGCTGCGCAAAGGCCTCCTGGCGCCCACGGCCGATGTCGATCTCGCTCAGCTGGCGGTTGAGCGCGGCGGGGATCAGGTCGAAATTGCGACCGAGGTCACGAAACGACTGCATGACCGAGAAACTACCGCCTCTCCGCCCTTAAGTATGGGTTTCAGCCCGCGTAACCCATAGTTATTGAGGCCTCGCGCTCGGTTCTGTTGTGCGAACATACGTTCGTGTCAAGAGCCGCGACCGTTCTACACGCGGACGCGGACTCGTTCTTCGCGTCGGTCGAGCAGCGCGACGATCCGGCTCTACGCGGCCGCCCGGTGATCGTCGGCGGGGGTGTGGTGCTCGCGGCGAGTTACGAGGCGAAGGCGCGCGGCGTGTGCACGGCGATGGGCGGGCGGACGGCGTTGCGCCTCTGCCCGGATGCGGTCGTTGTGATGCCGCGCATGTCGGCCTACACCGAGGCGAGCCGCGAGCTCTTCAAGGTGTTCGACGATACGTCGCCACTTGTCGAGGGCCTTTCGATCGACGAGGCATTTCTGGACGTGCGCGGCATGGAGCGAATCGCGGGCACCCCGGTCGAGATCGCAACCCGGCTGCGGTACGAGGTGCGAGAGCGGGTCGGCATCCCGGTCACGGTCGGAATCGCTCGCACGAAGTTCCTCGCGAAGGTCGCGAGCGCGGTCGCGAAGCCGGACGGGCTGCTGCTCGTTGCGCCCGACCGCGAGTCGGCGTTCCTGCACCCTTTGCCGGTCGAGCGCGTGTGGGGCGTCGGGCGCGTGACGGCGGCGAAGCTGCAGGGTTGGGGCATCTGGACGGTCGGCGACCTTGCGCAGTCGGAAGTCGCCGCGCTCGAACTCCTGGTCGGCAGATACGCCGCGCGGCACCTGCACGCGCTTGCGAACCTTCGCGACCCGCGGGTCGTCCGGCTCCGGCCGCGCCGCGGCTCGATCGGGTCACAGCACGCGCTTGGGCGACGCACTCGCACCGCAGTCGAGCTCGATGCGGCACTGATCGGACTTGTCGAGCGCGTCACCCGCCGCATGCGAGCCGCGCGACGCGTCGGGCGCACGGTGACGCTGCGGCTGCGGTTCGACGACTTCTCGCGCGCGACCCGCTCGCAGACGCTGCTGCAGGCCACCGCGCAGACGCGGATCGTGCTCGGCACGGCCCGGGCGCTTCTTGCCGCGTCCGCGCCGCTGATCCGCGAACGCGGCTTGACGCTGATCGGCATCGCCGTCTCGAACCTCGCCGACGACCTGCCGCTCCAGCTGGCGCTGCCGCTTGACGCAGCGGACACGGAGCTGCTGGACGCTGTGCTCGACGAGATACGAGAGCGCTTCGGGCCGACGGCGGTGACGCGGGCCGTTCTGCTCGCCCAACGGCGCTTCGAGATGCCGCTGCTACCCGACTGACTGTCGATCGAAGCTGGGTACGCGATGTCAGAAGCGGTCGAACGAGCCGGCATGCCGGCCTGCGCGTTCGAAGTGGCGAAGCAAGAGCAGCCCGATCGCGAAATAGGCGAGGCCGATGAGCAGCTCGTCGCGAATCTGTGGCAGGGCAGCCGGGAGTGATGCTCCTGTGACGATGGCACGCGATGCCCGGAGTCCGTGCGTCATCGGGATGAAGGCGGCGAGATGTTGGATCGCGTTCGGGAGTCGGCCGAGCGGCACATTGGCCCCGGTGACGAGCAGGAGTGCGCCGCCGATCGCGTCGGCGAAGACGGTGATCGATCGCGTTCGAAAGGTGAGTGATCCGATGCACATGCCGAGCGCGGTGCACGCGAAGCAGCTCGTCGCGAGGGCGAGGGCGAGGCTCCAGTAGGCGGTGCTGTCGATGTTGACGCCGACGAGAGCGGCGCCCAGTACGAAGGTGATCAGCGCAACGACGAATCCGTTGACCATCGTCGGGACGGCGCGGCCGAGGAAGAGCGCGAGCCGGCTTGCAGGTGAGGCGAGCAAGATCGACAGTGTCTGGAAGCGGCGCTCGCCGGCGATTCCTTGACCCATTCCGAAGAGACCCGTGACTGCGGCTGCGACGAAGCTGTTTCCGATCACGAAGAACGTGCTGTCGGCGACGTTCGCAGCGCGGCCGAGGTAGACGAAGAAGACCGTTTGGAAGAGCGGGTAGGCGACCAGCATCGGCAAGAAGATCCACGGGTTGAGCCAGGCGAAGAGCGCCCGGTAGCTGGTCAGGCCACCGTGGAAGAAGACACGGAGCCAGTTCATGAGAGCCTCAGGCTGGCACGGTCGCGTGCGAGCCGCTCGAACCAGGCGAGGCAGGGAAGCGCGACCGCGATGTAGGCAGCACTCAGGACGAGGCACATCCCGATCTGCGGCCAGGCGCTCTGGCCGTTGGCGGCGTGGGTCAGGGCCCGGTAGCCCCAGGTTGGCGCGACGATCCAGGAGATCGGCCCGAGCCAGGCCGGGAGAATCGCGAGCGGCACCAGCAGGCCGCTCGCCAGATAGACCGGGTACTGCAGGGCAACGCCGAGATAGGACGCCGCGCGCGAGAGGACGAACAGTGACGCAGCGATCATTCCGAGGAGCCCGATCGCGAGAATCGAGACGGCTGTGGCAACGACGAATGCGGCCGGGTCGGCGATCTCGACCGGGATCCCGAAGGCGAGGCGCCCCCAAGCCAGGGTGACCAAGAGACCGTAGATCCCGAACGCGCCGCTCGCGATCATGATCGGGGCGATCACGGTGACGAGCGGCACCGGCGCGGCCACGAGCAACTCGAGCGTTCCCTGATTGCGCTGCTGGTCGAGCGCGAAGCCGGAACCGACGATCACCTGCGACCACATCATCATGACTGCCGCGCCGAGCGACGCCGTGAAGAGAACGCTGTTCTTTGCGTCGACCCCGATCAGGTAGTAGGCGATCGACGCGAAGATGACCGGCCACACGAGCATGGCGACGATGTCGAACGGCGAGCGCGCGAGTTGCATCAGATGGATGCGGAGCCCGCTCGCGAAGACACGGATCACGACGGCTCGACCAGCGCGACATAGGCGTCTTCGAGCGTCGGCTCACGCGACGTCACCGCCGTCACCGACACGTGATCGAGCAGACCGACAAGGGGCTGGACGAGCTCGGCGCCGAGGCGCGACTGGACAAGCAGCGTCTGTGAGTCCTCTCCTTCTTCGACGACCACCGAGGTGACCCCTGGCAGCTCCCTGATCCGCGCCAGGACACCGTCGTCGATGCCCTTCGCGCGAACCTCGATCGTCTTCCGGTCGGCGATCCCGGCCTTCAGCGATGCCGGCGTGCCCTCGGCGACGATCCGACCGCCGTTGATCACCGCGACGCGACCACAGAGCTCGTCGGCCTCGTACATGTAGTGCGTGGTCAGCAGAATCGTCTTGCCGGAATCTCGGAGCGCCGAGACGGTTTCCCGTAGCTCGCGGGCGCCGACCGGATCGAGCCCGATCGTCGGCTCGTCCAGAAACAGCACCGTCGGGTCGTGCAGCAGCCCGCGGGCGATATGCAGCCGCTGTCTCATCCCGCGCGAGAACGTCTCGACGCGCTCACGCTCGCGGCCGCGCAATCCAACCAGTTCGAGCAGCTCCTCGATCCGCCGCGCCTTCTCGCGGATCGGGACACGGTAGACATCTGCGAAATAGCTCAGGTTGTCGCGCGCGGACAGCCGGTCGTAGAGGCCGCGATCGCCGCCGAAGACGTATCCGATCATCGGCCGCACCTTGGCCGGCTCCGACGCCGGATCATGCCCCAACACACGCGCCCGCCCCGACGACGGCAAGAGGAGCGTCGTCAGAATCTTGATCGACGTCGTCTTCCCAGCGCCGTTCGGGCCGAGCAGACCGAACAACTCACCGGCGTCGACGGAAAAGCTGACATCGCTCAGCGCCGCCACTTCGATCGTGCGACGGCGGAGCAGCCCGGGCCGCGTCCGATAGGTCCGAGAGACGTGCTCGAACTCGATTGCGGCCACGGCTCGACTCTAGACAGATCCGGAACGCGCCCGAGTCGGCGCTTATCGTCAGCCGCCTTTCGCGGCCGGCGGGTCGCTGGGCTCATCGCCGGCCTGCAGCGCGACGGCGGCGATAACGACGGTGCCGCCGAGCAGCGTCGCCCGGCTCGGCTGCTCGGAGAGCGCCAGCCAGACCCAGAGGGGGCCGAGGACGACCTCGAGCAGGGTGATCAACGCGACCTCCGCCGCCGGGATCAGGCGGGCGCCGATCGTCAGGAACGCGAGGCCGAGCCCCATCTGGCCGACGCCGAGGGTGAGGATCAGGAGCAGGTCGCGAGCGCCGGCCGTCCCGGGGCTCGCAAACGGTACGAAGGCGACGAAGACGAGCAGCTGCGAGAGGCAGATCGCCGGTCCCATCGAGATGTCGCGACGATGGCGGGTGATGACGACGCTGAGCGCGAACGCGATCGTCATCAGGACGGACAGCGCCAGGCCGAGGCCGGGAGTGTTGCCCGGCCCACCGACCATCAGCGCGACGCCGGCGAGGGCGACGACCATCGCCACGGCGGTGCGTCGCGAGACCGACTCGTGCAACGCCGACCACGCGATCAGCGCTGCGGCGATCGGTGCGACCGCCTGCATGAAGAGCACGTTCGCCACGGTCGTGTGGTTGAGCGCGACGATGAAGCTCGCCGAGGCGACAGCCGTGAACGTCGCCACGGCGAGCTCGGCGCGGCCCATTGAGGCGAACACCCCGAGCGTGTTGCGGCGGTTCGAGAGCCAGACGAAAACCAGCAAGGCAACGGCGGCGACGAGCGCCCGACCGGCCACCTGCGTCGCGGTATTGACCGACAGCTCTCGCTGCAGGACACCGGCACTCGACCAGGCGAGCGCCGCGAGCGCCACGTACACCTGGCCGCGGCGGCGACTGGCGCGTGCGTCGGCGGGCGCGGTCTCGGAGGTCAGAGTGGCGTCGACCATTCCGACGAACCGTGCCACGCGGAACGCGGGGCGGGGCGACGCAAGTTCGCGCGCCGCCCCGCGCGGGTTGAGTCGGCTAACCGGCGAGCGCCGGCGCTTGGACGAGCTGCTCCTGCGGATCGATCGCGCCGAGGTTCTCGACGATCTCGAACGTCCCGTTGCGTGCCTGGGCGATGTACATGTTCAGGCGCAGGTGGTGCTGCCCGGGGATCATCGCGGCAGGCCCGCCGGGGCTGTCGTCGATCTGCGCGTGGTCGAGGGCGGCGATCACGTCGTCCTGCGTGAGCGAGCCGGCCTCGGTCACGGCGTCCGCCCAGAGGCGGAGGCCTCGGTAGAGGCCCGAGCAGGCGCCGCCGCCGGTGAACTTGGCGTCGCCGGGATAGAGCGTGTCGTACCGCTCGAGCAGCGTGCGGCTGAACGGGTCGGAGACGGCCTGGTAGTAGTCGAGGCAGCCGTACAGGCCCTCGACGTGGGCGGCCGGGACCATGTTCAGGAAGTTCTCGTCGAAGTACGTGCAGACGAGCTGACCGCCGCGGCGCATGAAGCCGGACTCGTACAGCTCGGCGAAGAACGGCGTCACACCGGGCGGGACGATCGTGTTGAACACGACGTCGGCACCGCTCGCCGTGATCCGCGCGACGGTCTCGCGGTAGTCGGTGTGGTCGAGCGGGAAGTACTCTTCGCCCACGATCGAGCCGCCGTTGGCCGCCACGACGTCCTTCACGCGTCCGTTCAGTACGTGCGGCCAGATGTAGTCGGCCGACGGGAGGTAGAACGTCTTCGCTCCGGTCTGCTGCATCAGCCACGGAATGAGCGGATCGACCTGCTGCGCCGGCACCGGGCCTGTGCAGAAGATCAACGGGTCGGACTCCTGCCCCTCGTACTGCTCCGGGTAGATGTAGAGCGTCTTGCCCTCGGCGACGACGGGGCCCTTGATCGCCTGCCTCGTCGAGCTGTAGATGCCGCCGAAGACGACGTCGACCTGATCGCGCCCGACGAGCTTCGCAGCCTTGGCGGCGGCGACCTCGTCGTCGGTCGCGCTGTCCTCGAGCAGGAGGACGACGTGCCGCCCGAGCAGGCCGCCACCCGCGTTGAGGTCGTCGATCACCATCCGGGCGACATTGGCGTTCGCGCGACCGACGAACGAGAGGGGGCCCGTCTGATCGGCGATCACGCCGACCTTGATTGAATCCCGCATAGCTCCTCCTTGGCGCACCACCGGTCGTCCAACGGCCGGCCGGCAACACGCGTCGTGTGCGTCGACCTTGCATCGGCCGGAGCCCGGCGACATCGGGCGAACGCCCTAGTGCGCAGCACCGGCGTCTCTTTTCTCAGAACCTTCATTTCTTCAAAAGATGTAAGGTTCGGCGATGCCGTATCGCGCTGGACCGGTTCACGAGGTGAAGGCGAGGCTGTTTCGGGTGCTCGGCCATCCGGCGCGGGTGCGGATCCTGGAGCTGCTGCGGGACGGTGAGCGTTCGGTCGGGGCGTTGCAGCGGGAGCTCGGGCTCGACTCGAGCGGGACCTCGCAGCATCTTGCGGCGTTGCGGCGGGTCGGGCTCGTGACCTCACGCCGCGAAGGGACGAGCGTCTACTACCGGATCGAGCACGAGGACGTCTTTGCCCTGCTGACGGCGGGCCGGGCGATCATCGGCCGCCGCCTGGCGGCGGAGCAGTCCGTGCTGCGCGACCTCGCCTCGGAATGAGCGGCGCCCTCGTGCTCGCGGCCGTCGCGTTGCTCGGCGCCGGTGTTGTCGCAGCCGCCGTGACGTCGGCGCCTCGCACAGCCCTCGCCGTACAGACCGCCGGTGCAGCGCTGCTCGGGGTCGTGGGGTTCGTGATGCTCGCGGCGGGAACGAACGTCGGCTCTGGATGGTCGAGTGGTTTCGAGCCGCGCTTCGGCGTCGACGGCCTGAGCGCGTTCTTTCTCGGGATGCTCGGCCTGGTCGCTGCGCCGACACTCGCCTTCGCATCGCGCTACCTCGAGCCGGGGCCCCGCGGTCGATCGCTGGCAGCCCTGACCGGGGCGTTCGTGCTCGTCCTCGCCGAGGTGCTGTGCGCCCGCGATCCGTTGACGTTTCTGGCCGGCTGGGAGCTGATGACGCTCCTGCCGGCGGCGTTGATCCTCGTCAGCCGCTCCGACGAGAGCGCGCGCCGGACCGTGTTCCTGTATGTCGCGGTAACGCATCTCGCGGGTGCCGGTACGTGGGTCGCCGTGCTGTTGGCGGCTCACGCCGGCGCGCTCGACGGTGGGACGCTCGCGCGTGGGTCGGGGGTCCAGATCGCGGTTGCGCTTGCGGCGCTCGCGGGGATGGGGACGAAGGCGGGGGTGATGCCGCTGCACAGTTGGCTGCCTCGCGCGCACCCGATCGCGCCGGCTCCCGTGTCGGCGCTGATGAGCGGGGTGATGATGAAGGTGGCGATCTACGGGCTCGTCCGGGTGCTGGTCGACTGGTCGGGCGTGCTGCCGGTCTGGTTCGGTGTGCTCGTGCTCGCCCTCGGCGCCGTCTCGGCGGTCGGCGGGGTCGTCTACGCGCTCTTCCAGCACGAGCTCAAGCGGCTGCTCGCGTTCCATTCGATCGAGAACATCGGGATCATCGTGCTCGGGCTCGGTGCCTGCCTGCTGCTTCGCTCGCGTGGCGCGGAGACGTGGGCGGCGCTTGCGCTCGCCGCGGCGCTGCTGCACACCCTGAACCACGCGGTCTTCAAGTCGCTGCTCTTCCTCGGGGCGGGCTCGTTCGAGCGAGCGGCCGGTTCGCTCGAGCTCGACCGGCTCGGGGGGCTGCTGCGCCGGATGCCCTGGACGGGCGGCGCGTTCCTGGTCGGCTGCCTCGCGATCGCGGGCGTGCCGCCGCTGAACGGTTTCGCGTCGGAATGGCTGACGCTGCAGGCGCTCGTGCACGTGCCGGTGTACGGAGGGCTCGGCGACGGCCTGGCCGGCGCGCTTGCGTTGGCGGCGTTGGCCGCGACGGCGGCGCTGGCGGTGCTCTGCTTCGTCAAGGTCGTCGGGCTCGTGCTGCTCGGATCCCCGCGGCGTGCGACGGTCGCCGACGCCGTCGAGGCTCCTTTCCCGATGCGCGCTGCGATGGTCGTGCTCGCGGCAGGTTGCGTCTCGCTCGGTGTCGCGCCGGGGTTGCTGGTTGGTTCGCTCGCCGGTCTCGCCCCGTGGCCGGTCTCGGTACCGACGACCGTCGGACTGCACGCTCCGGGCACCGGTTCCCTCCCGACTGCCGCCATCGCGCTCCTGCTCGCCGCGCCGGCGCTGCTGCTGTACGCGTTGCGCGGCCGGCGCGTCGCCGCACCCGCGCCGACCTGGGCGTGTGGCCAGCTCGTGCAGGCGGAACTGCGGTGGACGAGCGCAGGCTTCACCAAGCCCCTCCGGCTGGTGCTCGAGGCTGTGCTTCGCCCGCAGCGAGAGGTCGTGGTGCGCACCGAGGGCGGCGTCGTGCAGGAGGTCGGCTACAGCGGTCGGGTGCCGCAGCTGATCGACGAGCGGCTGTACGTGCCTGCGCTGCGGCTCGGGCTCGTCGCGGCCCGCCATGCCCGCCGTTTGCAGACGGGTCACCTCGGCACCTACGTCGGCTACCTGATCGCGCTCGTGCTCGCGCTGCTCGCGGCCGCGAAGGTCGGTGTGATCGGATGAGCGCCGCCTCGGTCGCCTCGACCGCGGTCGAGCTCGGAGGCGTCGCGCTGGCGCCGCTTCTGCCCGGCGTGATCCAGCACTGGAAGGCTCGCTTGCAGGGTCGCCGCGGCCCGTCGCCGCTGCAGCCGTATCGCGAGCTGCGGCGGTTGTGGGGGAAGAGCGCGGTCGCCCCGATCGGCTGCAGGCGTGATCTACCGCGCCGCTCCAGCCGTCGCTGCGTCGGCCGTCGGAGCCGCGATGCTGCTCGTGCCGGTAGCGGAGCGCGCGCCCGGGACTGGGCGTCGGCCGTGACCTGTTCGTCCTGCTCGGCCTGCTTGCGCTGGCGCGGTTCGCCGTCGCCGCGTCCGCCTGGGACGTTTCGAACGGCTTCGCCCTGATGGGCGCGAGCCGTGACCTGACGATCGCCGTGTCGACCGAGGCGACGCTGGTGCTGGCGCTCGGTGTCGCGGCACTCGTCGCGGGCACGACCAGCCTGACCGGCCTGATCGCCGGCACGGCGGGCACCGCCGTCTGGTCGAATCCCGCGCTCGGGCTCGGGGCGGTCGCGTTCGCGCTCGTGATCGTCGCCGAGACGGGCCGTCAGCCCGTCGACAATCCCGACACCCATCTCGAGCTGACGATGATCCACGAGGGGCCGCTGCTCGAGTACGCCGGGCGCGACCTGGCTTACCTGCAGTGGGTCGCCGCCGCGCGGCACTGGCTCGTGCTGGTTCTCGCAGCTCAGATCTTCCTGCCGCACGCGCACGGCGTCTGGTGGCAACTCGCGGCGCTGCCGGTGCTGCTGGCGCTTCTCTGTGGGGCGCTCGCGCTGGTCGAGACATTGACCGCCAAGGTGCGGATCCTGCTCGCGCCCCGGCTGCTTGCGGTCGGCGGTCTCGCGGCGCTGCTCGGCGTCGCCTCGTGGCTGGTGCAGCTGGCGTGAGCGGCGCACTCGTCTGGCTGCTCGTCGGGCTCGGCCTCTGGGTCGTCGTCGTCCGGCGGCGCTCGGTCGCGGTCGGGCTCGTCACCGTGCAGGCGCTCGTGCTCGCGATCGCGGCCGTGCACGGCGGCGACGCGACCGCCGCTACCGCGCTCGCGATCCGGGCGCTCGCGCTCGGCACTCTGCTGCTCCTTGTCGTCTCCCGCACGCGCGAGCCGCGGCCGGTCCGTGCAGGCATCGCGCCGATCGCCCGCGGCGGCCTGGCCGTCAGCTTCGCGCTCGCGCTGACCTGGCTTGGTGCCGCCGATCGGACTCGAGTCGGGAAGTGCGGAGCGGGGCGTGCTCGCGCTGCTCGCCTTCGGACTGACTGCGGCGGCGACACGTCGCGCGACGCTCTTCCAGGTCCTCGGGATCGTGCTCGCCGAGAACGGTCTCGCGCTCGCCGCCCTGGAGCTGCCCGGTGGCTCATCGACCGCGATCGAGTTCGGCGTCGCGTTCGACCTGACACTCGTCGCGCTCGTCGCTGCGGTCTTTCACGAGCGGATCTTCGCCGAGTTCGGCGCGGGCGACACAGCCGCGCTGCGGAGCCTCCGTGAGTAGTCGCGAGCTGCTCGCGCTCGGAGTCGTGGCGACGCCCGTCCTCGCCGCGCTCGCGACCGCGGCGGCGCCGCGCCGCGCGACGCGGGCGATCGCGACCGTCGGAGCGCTCGTCTCGGCGGAGGCCGCGATCGCCCTCTGTGCGGTGGCGCTGGCGCACCCGGAGCGGCCGCTGGTCGAGCGCTGGGTCGTGGTCGACGCCGCCGCGGGCTTGCTCGTCGGGGTGATCGGCGTCGTCGGGCTTGGCGAGTGTCCTGGTCTCGCCCGCGTACCTGTCGTCGACCGCGGCAACCGGCCTCGTGCGTCCGGAGCGGCGGCCGCGCGTGTTCTACGTCCTGTTGTTCGTCTTCTGGACGATCCTGGTCGCGGTGCCGTTGATGGGCAACCTCGGCGGCGCCTGGCTGCTGGTCGAGGCCACGACCGCCGCGTCTGCGCTGCTGGTCGGGTTCGGCGGCAAGCCGCGCGCGCTCGAGGCGGGCTGGAAGTACCTGATCCTCACCTCGCTCGGGCTCGGCGTCGCGCTACTCGGTGTGGTGA
This sequence comes from uncultured Actinomycetes bacterium, assembly GCA_963819535.1. Taxonomy (GTDB): domain Bacteria; phylum Actinomycetota; class Thermoleophilia; order Gaiellales; family Gaiellaceae; genus PALSA-600. The sequence goes on from CAWFWL010000003.1 coordinate 260,964, forward strand.
TCCTCGCAGCCGGATCCGCTCATGGCGGGCTTGACGCGCTCTCGTGGCGCGCACTCGCCCAGGTGCGGACCGGGCACGGGACGGCGCTCGTCGCGTACCTGCTGCTGCTCGCCGGCCTCGCCGCGAAGATCGGCTGGGCGCCGGTCCACAACTGGCTGCCCGACGCACACTCCGAGGCGCCCGCACCGGTCTCGGCCCTGCTCTCGGCGGCGCTGCTGCCTGCCGTGCTGCTCGTCGCGTGGCGCTCGAGCCAGGCGCTCGCCCCCGTGATCGGCGTCTCGACCGTCCGGTCCGTGCTCGTCGGCTTCGGCCTCCTCTCGCTTGCCGTCTCGGTCCCGTTTCTCTGGCAGCCGATGCCGTGGAAGCGCCTGCTCGCCTACTCGAGCCTCGAGCACATGGGTGTGATCGCGCTCGGGATCGGCTTCGGCTCGACGCTGGCGCTCGCCGGTGTTGCCGTCCATCTCGTCGGTCACGCCTTCGCGAAGGCGCTCGGGTTCTACGCGGCGACGCCGCTGCTCGGCCACGAGCCGCGATCGGCAGGACACCAGGCGCGCGGTGTCGCGAGCAGCGAGCCACGGTTGGCGGCGGCGCTCGGGATCTCGCTCGGCGCGCTCGCGGCGCTGCCCCCGTCGCCCCTCTTCGCGAGCGAGGTGATGATCGTCGCGGGCGGCTTCGCCGCCGGGAGACCGTGGGCCGCGGCCGCGACCGCCGGGCTGCTGGCGCTCGGGTTCCTCGGGCTCGCGCACGCGCTGCTCGAGACGCTCCTCGGGAAGGCGTCGCAGCGGCGCCGCGGTGGGGCGCCCGGCCTGCGCGGAGTCGTGCTGCTCACGACCGTCGCCGTTCCATGCCTCCTCGCCCTCACGGCCGCCGCGCTCTGGCTGCCGGGCAGTGCGATCGCGCGCGCGCTGGTCGAGGGGGCGCGTTGACGTACCGCGATCGGATCGGCGCCGCACTCGCCGACGGGTTGCGCTTCGCCGGTCTCTACGCGACGGCCGACGGCGCATTGGTGCGCGTCGTGCTGGTGGACCAGGGCGGTGGCGTGCGGCTCGAGTCCGTGCCTGTCGAAGACGGGGTGGTGCCGACGATCGTCGACCTCGCCCCGGCCGGCTGGGACGAGCGCGAGGCCGCCGACCTGCAGCGGATCCGCTTCGAGGGGCATGAGCCGCTGCGGCCGCTCGTCACGCACGATCTCGAGCTGGCGCATTGGACCGTGCGCGTGCGCGGCGACGACGCGTACCAGATCGCCGTCGGCCCGATCCACGCCGGCGTGATCGAGTCCGGCCACTTCCGGTTTCACGTCGTCGGCGACCGGATCCTGCAGCTCGACGCGCGCCTCTTCTACAAGCACCGCGGTCTCGAGCGCGCCGCCGAAGGGAGGTCGTTCGACGAGGGGATGGCCTACGCGCAACGCGCCTGCGCCGGCTGCGCCGTCACCAACACCGTCTCCTATGCGCAGGCCTGCGAGGAGGCACTCGGGCAGGTGCCGACCGCCGAGCTCGCCCGCGTCCGCACGATCCTGCTCGAGCTCGAACGCACCTGGAACCACTTGAACGACATCGCCGCTCTCTGTGCCGGGACCGGTCTCGCGGCAGGCAACACCTTCTTCGCCGCGCTCACCGAACGCGCCCGGCGCCTCAACGAGCGACTGTCCGGACACCGGTTCCTCTTCGACACGATCCAGATCGGCGGCAGCCGGCTCGCCGTCGACGAGACGACCGTCGCAGCGGTCCGCGACGAGCTCTCGTCGATCGCTGCCGACTCGCGAAGCGGCTGGCGCGAGCTGCTCTTCAATGCGTCGTTCCAGGACCGGCTGCCCGACGTCGGGGTCGTCACGGCCAACGATGCCGCCGCGCTCGGCGCGGTCGGGCCTGCTGCGAGGGCGAGTGGGCTGGCCGACGACGTCCGCTCGCACGCGCACGGCCTCGCCTACGACGGGTTCGCGCCGGTTGCGCCTCGTCGCGTCGCGGGCGACGTCCAGGCGCGCCTCGAGCAGCGTGCCGTCGAGCTGGCGCAGACGTTCGAGCTGCTCGACGCGCTCCTCGACGGGCCGGTCGAACCGTCGCACGCGCGGCCCGATCGAGCCGCGAAGGTGGTCGGGCTCGCCCGTGTCGAGAGTCCGCGCGGCGCGACGCTCTGTGCGGTCGAGCACGCCGGCGGCCGGATCACGCGGCTGCACCTGCGGACCGGCTCGTACGCCAACTGGCCGGTCGTCGCGCACGCGGCGGCGGGCAACCTGCTGCCCGACTTTCCGTTGATCAACAAGAGCTTCGAGCTCTGCTACGCCTGCGCCGATCGCTGATGCTGTCCCTGCTCCGCAACCTCCGTCGCCTGCGCCGCCAGATCGCACATCCGAGACCGGACCGGGGACGGAGCCTCGCGCTGAGGCATGTCGATGCGGGCTCCTGCAACGGCTGCGAGCATGAGCTGACACTCGCGACCAGCCCCTACAGCGACGTCGAACGCTACGGATTCGGGATCGTCGCTTCGCCTCGGCACGCCGACGTTCTGCTCGTCACAGGCACCGTCACGACGCGGATGCACCAGCCGCTGCTGGCTGCCTACGCGGCGATGCCGGAGCCGCGTCGCGTCGTCGCGCTCGGCGACTGCGCACTCGGCCGCGCCGTGCTGGGCCTCGCGAGCGAGATCGTCGGACCCGTCGAGGCGCTGCTGCCCGTCGACCTGCGCATCCCCGGCTGCCCGCCCTCCCCTGAAGCGATCACGGCCGCGCTCGTCGAGCTGTCCGAGCACTCAGCGGTCGGGGTCGCGCCTTCGGGAATCTACTGACTGGATCCGAGTGCGGAGTGTCGATAGCTCGGCAATGACGCACGGCGGCAAGCGTGTGATACAGGCGATGCTCGTCGCGCCGGGTTGCATCCTCGCAGCGGCGGTCCTTGCGTTTCTGCTCGGTGTTGATTTCGGGCCTCTTCAAGGCTTCATGGGTCGCTGGTCGTTCCTGATCCTCGAGTTCGGCGGAGCCATGGCCTGCCTCGTGCGCGCTTGGCGGGTCAACGCGGATCGTCGAGCGTGGACGTTGATCGGGATCGGCGTCTTCCTCTGGGCGGTCGGGGATGCGTACTACCGCGTCGTGCTCTACAACATGACGAGCCCGACGATCCCATCTCCGGCGGACGCCTGTTGGATCGCGTTCTACCCGTTCGTGTACGCGGGCATCGGGCTGCTCATTCGAGAGCGGACGCGGAACATCAACGTGACGATCTGGATCGACGGGCTGATCGCCGCGCTTGCCGTCGCCACTGTGGCCGCCGCGGTCGTGTTCGACGCCGTTCTCGGCAGCATCGGAGGTGCACCCCTGACGACTGCCGTCAATCTCGGCTATCCGCTCGCCGACATCTTGCTGATGGCTTTTGTCGTGGCAGGCTTCGCGATGACGGGCTGGCGGCTGGATCGCACCTGGGTGTGGCTCGCTGCGAGCCTCGGCGTGTTCGCGATCAGCGACAGCATCTACCTGTATCAGGTGGCGAACGGAACGTACTCGGCCGGCGGCGTGCTCGACGCCGGTTGGATGCTCGCGCTGATGCTTGTCGGAGCGGCTGCGTGGCAGCTCGGCGACCGCAAGCAGGCGGGTGCGCGCATCGAGAGTTGGCGCTCGATCGTCTTTCCGATCCTGTTCGCGCTGATCGTCGTCGGCGTCGAGACCTACGACCACTTCCACCGCGTCACGATGCTCGCCCTGGCACTCGCGGGGGCTTGCCTTTTGGCGGTGCTGTTGAGGCTCGCGATCACCTTTGCGCAAAACCTGGGCATGCTCCGCGCGAGCAGAGAAGAGGCGACGACCGACGTGCTGACCGGTCTGGCGAATCGCCGACGCCTCGACCGGCACCTCGCCGAAGCACTGACAACCCCTGACGGTGCGGACCGTCTGCTCGTCCTGTTCGACCTGAACGGTTTCAAGCTCTACAACGACACGTTCGGTCACCCTGCCGGTGACGCCCTGCTCACCCGACTCGGCGGGCACCTGGCAGCGGCCGTCGCCGGGCGCGGGCATGCGTACCGGATCGGCGGCGACGAGTTCTGTGTGCTTGTCACCCTGCGCGGAGACGCGCCTGCTCCTCTCGCCTCGAGGCTCGCCGCGGCACTCAGCGAACACGGCGACGGGTTCTCGATCGATGCCTCTTACGGCTGGGGCGCGCTGCCGCTCGAAGCAGCGGATCCCGAAAGCGCGCTCCGGCTCGTCGATCAGCGAATGTACGCCCAGAAGCAAGGTGGGCGTGCCAGCGCACGCTCGCAAAGCAAGGACGTGTTGGTTCAGGCGCTGCTCGAGCGCAGCCCTGAGCTGACCGAACATCTGAGTGTCGTCAGTCGGATGGCCGGGGCGACCGCGCGGCGCCTGGGACTCGACGAAGCTGAGCGGGAGACCATCGAGACCGCAGGAGCCCTTCACGACATCGGCAAGTTCGCGATCCCCGATGCGATCCTCGACAAGCCGGGCCCACTCGACGATGTCGAATGGGAATACGTCAAGCGTCATTCGGCGAGCGGCCGGCGACGGCCTGCTGACCGACGTCAGCTACGAGCTGCGTAAGGCACTGCGGGCGTTCGACCTCTGCTACCGCACAGGAGGAGAAGAGTTCCTGATCCTGCTTCCGGGCGCCGAACTCGAACAGGCAGCCGCGGTGGCCGAACAGCTGCGCGCGGCGATCGACGCACTTCGGCGAAGTGGCCGCACCGTGACGATGAGCTTCGGAGTGGCGGGGTCGACGGCAGGGAGCCGGTTCGAGTTCGAGACGGTGTTCGCGAGGGCAGACGAGGCCCTCTACGAGGCGAAACGCCGGGGACGCAACCGCGTCTCCACCCACCGGCCGACGACCGCGGCTGCCACAACGCTCTCGTAGAGGCGCTTGCTCGGCGCGCTTACCTGAAAGCTCAACCTCGGTTGTGGTTCACGACCTCGACGTTGTGGCCGTCGGGGTCGAGCACGAACGCGCCGTAGTAGCCAGGGTGGTAGACCGTGCGCTCGCCCGGCGCGCCGTGATCCTCGTAGCCCGCCGCGAGCGCGGCAGCGTGGAACGCACGGACGGTCGCGTCCTCATGGGCGGGGAACGCGAGGTGGACGTGCTCGGTGAGCGGCCGCTCGTCCCGGACGAGCGAGAAGCTGTAGTCAGCGCCGGACAACTGCACGCGACCGGGGTCGTCATGCGTGAGGCGAAGCCCGGCGTGCGCGGCGATCGTCGTGTAGAAGTGCCGGGAGTCCTGCGGGTCGCGGACGCGGAACCAGAGATGGTCGATGCGCCCGGCCGGGACCGCGTGCTCACGCTCGACGTGGACCGCCTCGACGCTGTTGCCGTCGGGGTCGAGCAGGAAGCCGCCGTAGTAGGTCGGGCCGTACTGCGTGCGCGGCCCCGGCGCGCCGTCGTCGGTGTAGCCCGCGTCGACGCCCGCCTGCCAGAACGCGTCGACCTGCGCGCGATCACGGGCACGGAAGCCGACGTGGAGCCCTCGCGTCAGCGGGTGCTTGCGGTCGGTCGGCCCGATGTCCCAGTCCTCCCACTCGACCAACTCGGCGTCCGCATAGCTGGGCTCGACGCCGAGGGCGCCCAGGACGGTGCGGTAGAAGCGCTCGGAGACCGCGAGATCGGAGACGGCGATGCCGACGTGGTCGAACACTCGGGGGGCAGACGGTGGCGTCAGCCGCCGACGCGGAGGGCAGCGATGCCGGACGAGACGCGCTTCGTCAGCGCCTTCGGCCAGACTGCAAGATCGACCGGCCCGCCGGGCCGCGCGGCGACCCGGGAGAAGGCGACGAAGTCGTCTTCCCAGAGACGGAGCGACGTTCCGGCAGCGACCTTCGGCAGTGTCAGCGTGAAGCGCCCAGCGGCGTCCGGCCAGGTCGCTGCGACCGGCGTGACGACGCCCTGCGGGCCGGAGACGCCGACCAACATTCCGCGGTAGAACGCGCCCGTGTCGGCGGTCGACGTCGGCACCGGGATCGTGGCGCCTGAGCCCGGCAGCTTGACGTTCATCGAGGCGCTGCTGAGCCGCTTGAAGGAAGCATTCGCCTGTCCCGAGCCGTACGAGGTGCGACCTGATGCGACCTGGACGTTGAGCGGCACCGGATCGTCCCCTTGCTCGTCGGACGAGGAGAAGAAGGAGACATAGTGGCCGTCGGCATTCGACGGGAGCGAGAAGGTCCAGAAGTCGCGGTCGGTCGTCCGGGTGACCACGGTCGCGCCCGCGACCGGCTTGCCCGCCGCGTCGGTGATCGTCCCTTCGAGGCGATAGCTGAGCAGGACGACGGTCGGCGCCGCGACGCCGTCGGCACGCACGGCGCGACCCGTCACGACCACGTTTCCGTTCGAGTGCCGGCTGGCGTGCAGGTCGACGATGCGGTAGCCCACGGAGACCCCGGCACTCGCCGCTCCGAGCGCCGCCCGCTCGGCCGCGCTTAGCTCGCGACCCGCGACCCTCGCGTTCGACAGATCCGCCACCTGCACCGGGTGTCGCCGCGCGAGCGTCGTGTCGACGACGACCGTGAAGTTGCCCTTCGCGTCGGTGGGGCCGGGGATCAGGTACCGGTCGACCGACATCCGCGCTCCCACCACGGGCCTGCCGCCGAGTGTGAGCCGCCCGCCGACGTCGGTCTCGTTCGAGGTGGAGGACTTCCAGAGTGTGAGCGCCACCGAGCCGCCCGTGATCGCGATGCGGGGTGCGACGCCGGCCGCGAGGCGGCCCGCGGCGAGGCGGGTGGGGTGCACGACCGGCACGGGCGCGCTGCCCGTCACGGGAAACGGCGTCGCTGCAGACGGGGTCGTTCTCTGCGGCTGGGCGCCGCCGGGCAGCGCGAAGACGTCGAGCAGGGAGACGAGGCCGCCGTTCGACGACGTGGGTGTTCCGCCGACGGTGACCGCGACGTATTCCTTGCCGCCGGCGGAGAAGATCGTCGGGCCGGAGGCGATCGGCCTGCCCGTCTGGAACGTCCACAGGACCTTGCCGGTCTTCAGCTCGAAGGCACGGACGAGACCGTCGCCGCCGCCCGCGAATCCGAGTCCGGTGGCCGTGAGGGAGACGCCGCCGCGTTCGGGCTCGGGCGTGTCGAACTTCCAGACTCGGCGGCCGCTCGACACGTCGATCGCGCTGATCGAGCCGTGGTCGTGCCAGTTCTGGAGTGCGGTCCCGAAGTTCCCGTTGTCGAGGCCGAGGTAGACGTCGCCGAGCAGCAGCTTTCGCTTCTTCTGCGTCGGCGTCAGCTTCTGCTGGATCAGCACCGCCGCCGTCTCGGCGGCCGCGTTGAAGACGTAGTTCGTCTTGGGGTCGTATGCGGCCGGGCGAGTAGTTGAGGCCGCCGAGGGAGGACGGGAAGACCGTCACCGGCTGGCCGGGCCGCAACGCGGGGTGCTCGATCCGGTCGATCACCTTGACGCGCTCGTGGAACGGCTGCCCGGTGGCGGCGTCATAGGCGAACCAGACGCCCTCCATCGTCGCCACTGAGACGACCCGGTGCGTCGTACCGCCGACCTTGCCGGTGTAGACGAGCGGCGGCTGCGAGACGTCGTAGGCCCACTGGTTGTTGGAGACCAGCTGCTGCCACCACTTCATTTTCCCCGTCGCGAGATTCACGGCGATCAGCCCGTCGGTCCGCGGCGTCGCGCCGGGCCGCAACTGCGGGAAGTAGAGCGGCGTGGCCGACCCGGTGCCGAAGTACACGGTGTTCGTCGTCGTGTCGACCGTGACCGGCGTCCAGACCGCACCGCCGCCGACGACCCGGGAGGCACGCCGCCAGGACTGCAGGTCGGGCGGGACGGTCCAGAACGGGCTTGGCCAGGCGGGCTTGAGGTCGGTCGTATAGGCCATCACGAAGCCACGGATGCCGTACTCCGAGCCGGCGGCGCCGACGAGGATCCGGTTGTTGGCGCAGATCGGCGCGCTCGTCTCCGAGTAGCCGTAGTTGGTCGAGGCGCCGGCAACGTCCTGACTGATCGACGTCGTCGCGACGACCTGGCCGTCACTCGCCCGCAGCGCGACGATGCGCATGTCGAGCTGCGTGATGAAGAGCCGTCCGTCGCAGTAGGCGAGCCCGCGGTTTGCCACGATGCCGAAGTTCTTGAAGAGCGCGCTGTTCTGCGGCTTGTACTGCCACAGCACCTTGCCCGTCGCGCCGTCCAGCGCGAAGACGTTGTCGTCGTTGGTGGTCACGTAGAGCTTCCCGCCGATCGCGAGCGGGTAGGACTGCTGCCCGCGGCGCACGTCGGGGTCGAGCCGCTGAAAATCGATGCGGTAGACACGCTCGAGCTTCGAGACGTTGGCCGGCGTGATCTCGGTGAGCGGCGAGTTGCGCGCGTTGTCCGGCGTCCGCCCGAAACCGAGCCAGTCTCCGGCGGCGATCGAGGCCCGGCTACCGCCGGACGCTCCCGTGGCGCTGACCGCGAGGCCCAGCGCGGCCGCGACGGCGAGTGCGGTCGGCAACGAAGGGAGCTTCACGCGCCGCACGCCGACAACCTACTCTTACGTACGAATCAGGGCAACGTCAGGCCGTCGGCCAAGCCGAAGGACGGCGAGCCCGAGCGCGGCGAGCAGGCCGGCGGCGGCGGCATACCGTCCGAGTGCTCTCGTCGAGGGGACGCTCGGAGCGTTCCGCACCGGGCCGACCTCTGCCGCCGTGCGCAGCGCCGCGACCGCCCCGCCGAGGTCGTGCTCGTCGAACGCGTGGCCACCGGCGGCCTCCGCCAAGGCCCGCAGGTTTGCGCGGGCCGCCGGGTCGGGGGCGTAGTTCCCCTCGGTCGTGCCGTCGGCGCGATAGACGTGCTCTCCAGTGCCACCGACTCCCACGACGATCAGGCGACAGCCGCCCGGCCCGTCGAGAGCGTCGGCGACCGTGGCTGTCGAGTAGGAGCGGGTCTCTCCGTCAGTCACGACGACGCACGTCCGTCGCTCGGCGCGGGAGGCGAAGAAGCCGTCCGCAGTAAGCGTCGCGAGGGCGGCGAAGCTTGTCGCGGTCGTCGATACCTCCTCCGGCGGCGGCGCCTCGATCGCGACCGAACGCCGCAACGTCTCGCTGAATGTCGCGGCGTCGGCGGTCGGGAAGAGGTAGGGGAGCACTCGGTCGGTGAGGCCGGAGAGCCCGGACGGGACGTCCGGAACGGCATCGCGAAGGCGCTGGACGACCGCGCGAGCGCGCTCGAGCCGCGTCGCGCCGTCGAGCGTCGGTGCAGCAGACATCGAACGAGAGACGTCGATGACATATGAGACCTCGGAGCGAGTTCGGACGTGCTGATGGTCGGTCGTCCGCAGGGCCGGCTGCGCCGCCGCGAGCGCCGTGCAGAGGCACGCCGCGACGGCGAGTAACGCCGCCGCAGCCGGGCGGCGGAGCGATGGAGCGAGCCCCAGCCGCACGGCGGCTTCCCGCGCCCGCCGGTTGGACCAGAGCAGCGCGAGCACCGGCAGGACCGCGGCGACACCGACGACGGCGGCGCCCGGCGTCAGGAAGGTGAGGGTCGCACCGACCACGCTCAGTACCCGCGCCCCGGTGTACCCGCTCCGGCTCCGCGGCGCCCACGGCCGCGGGTTCCGGTTCCGTTGCCCTGCCCCTGCCGGGTCGCCTGCGCGGCCGTGCGCCGGAGCAGGAGCTCCAGGTTGTACTTCGCCTCGGTGTTCGACGGATCGCGCCGGATTGCAGCCTCGAACGCGCTGCGCGCCCGATCGTCGGCCGTGACACCACCGACCACCCTCCCGCCGGCCGCGACCAGCACGCCGAGCAGGTTCGCCGCCTGCGACGCCGAGGCAGCCGGTCCACGCTGCGACGCGTCCGCCAGCGCGATCTCGGCCGACGCGCGCACGCGACCGCGGTTCGCGCCGCTGTCGAAGCCGACACCCGTTCGCTCGGCGACCGCGAAGAGCCGGATCGCCCGCCGCAGCTCGATGCCAGCGGTCAGCCCGTCCAGACGGCGTACCGGGTCTCCGGGCACCCACGTCGCGGCCTGCCAGTCCGCAGTCGCCGGACGACGCGCGAGCTGACGATCACCCGTCACCAGTGTCGTTCGCCAGCTGACGGCGTCATGCGCGGCCAGCGCGAGCACGACTCCCGCGACGGCCAGCAGGACGCCGGTTGCGGCGAGCGCGATTCTCAGACGACGACCCAACGCAGCCTCTCGGTGACGGCGAGCAGCCCGGCCAGTGCAACGGCGAGTACGCCGACGAGCACCACGACGGCGACGGGCACGGTGGCTCCGCCTGCGGGCCGGCGCTCAGCCGGCAGACGGGCGGAGGTTACGCCGCTGCCGGGAGGGATCAGCCGCCGGATGAGGCTCTCGTTCTCGGCCGACGGGTTGAGCCCGACGACCTCGATCGGAACGTGAAGCTGGCGATAGGCGAGGGCCACGCTGATCAGGCTCTCGAGGTCGCCCGTGTCGTCGTCGAGGTCGCTGACGAGCACGACCTGCGGGCGCCGCAGCTCCTGGCGCCTGATCACGTCGAGCGCGAGCGAGAGGCCGCCCGAGATGCGGGTGCCGCCGCTGAACGAGCTCGTCCACGGGCTGCGAGGGGGCGTCGGCGCGACTCCGGGCCGAAGCTGGGGGTGAACGACGAAGAACCGCTGAAACCCCGCGAGCTCCCGGACGGGTGTGCCCGGCGGCAAGGCCTGGTACGCCGTGTCCGAGAAGAGCACGAGTCCCGCCCGTCCACCTTGCCGCTCGACGTCGTCGAGCGTCGCGGCGATCCGCGCGTACGTGTCGGTGGAGATGCTGGCCGACACGTCGACGACCAGGATCGCGCTGGTGCCCGGGCGGAGAATTGCGCCGGCTGCGGAGAGTCGGCCAGGCGTCAGCACGACGGCGAGGACGGCCGCCCCGATCCCCACGGCAACGAGCGCCAGTTGCGCCGACCTGGTGCGTCGCGCGAAGCGGGAGAGGAAGCGAGAGTCGGCGGTCTCGATGCGCCCGCTCATTCGACTCCGCGGCTTCGCTCCAGCTGCTCGGCGAGTGCGCCGATCTCCGCCGGGTCCGGATCGGGTCGCGACCAGGCAAGACGCGCGGCGTCGGACGCCGTCGCCCCGTCGCCTCGCCGTGCGCTCGCGCGCCCGGCGAAGTCGACCGCGCGCCGCCGGTCCGGGGTGGCACGCAGCTGAGACTCGCGCAGGAGCCGGGCGGCCTCCTCGAACGACAAGGTCCGGGCCGCTCGCACGGCGACCCTGCGCCCATGCCTGGCAACCCAGGCGCCGAGCGCCAGTGCGCCGGCGAGCAGCAGCAGCGCGCCCGTGCCGAAGAGCACTGCGTCGAGCCCGAGCCGGGGACGGCGCGGCCCGCCCGTGTCCGTCCGGTAGACGGCCCGCGCCGCCTTGACCGCCGAGGCGGGGACCCTGGGCACGACCGTCACCTCGGTGGCGCGGGCGGTGGCGAAGCCTCCCGGCCAGCGCGCCGTCGGACGCGGCAGCTTCACCTGTCTCGCGTTCGCGTCGGGCGCACACCCGCGATCGAGGCACACGACAATCTGGTCGAGACGAACGGTCGAGACGCCGTGCTCACGCGTGCGCTCGATTCGAGGTGGGGCGACCGCGCTGAACGGGCCGAGATCGGCCGTCAACCGCACCGGGGCGTCGGTGGCGACGCGCGCCTCGACGGTGTAGTGAAACGGATCGCCCAGCGAGACCGAGTTCTTGTCGATCGACGCTGTCACGTTCGGGGCCGCGGCGTGGGCACTCACCGGCCCGACGAGTGCGACGAGCATCGCGATCGCCGCCGCGAACGGCCTCATGCGCCGAGCCTCAGGGTCCTGCGACGGCGCTCCGCCCAGGCGAGGAATGGCCGTCTGATCGCCTCGGGCTCGGTCGAGTCGATCAGCACCGAATCGAACCCGAGCTTCCGGAAGCGCGTGCGAAGTTCCTCGAGCCGTTTCTCGTTGGCGCGGGCCTGCTCGTGTGCTTCGCGCGTCGTCAGCCATGTGTCTCGCCGGGTGCCGGTTGCGGCGTCGACGAGGGGCAGAACGACGCCGCCGACCCGTGGGAACGTCTGCTCCCAGATGACGTCCTGGACGATCACGGGCGTCACGTCCAGTCCGAGCGCCGTCAGACGAAGCCACAACCGTGCGGGCACGGCCGAGAAGAAGTCCGAGACGACGAAGACGAAGCTGCCCGGCGGCAGTCCCGCGGAGCCCCGTAGCAGCGACGTGAGCGCGCCGGCGAGTGACGAGCCGGGCACCGAGCGGTCCTCGAGCGCCCGCCGCAACGGCGCTCTCAGGAGCCGCGGCCGGGGAGCGCCGTCGGCGTACACGAGCTCGCTGTGCTCGGCGACGGCGCTGGCCGCGACCAGCTCGACGACACGCTGGGAGGCGGCACGCTTGTCGAGCCACGGGGAGGGCGGTGCGTTGATCGCGAGCGACGGGCTCGGATCGCGGGCGAGCGCGACCCACGGCGCCTGCTCGGCGAAGTACTCACGGACGAGGAACTCGTCAGTGCCTCGTGCCGCCGAAAGCCGTGCCGAGGCCGCCCAGTGGATCCGGGCGATCCGATCTCCGGGCTGGTACGGGCGCATCCCGACGATCTCGTCGCCGTCGCCACGGCGCGAGCTGCGCCTGCGACCGAACTGCTCGCCGGCGAACCGGCGGCGCGGAACCAGGGGAAACGGCCTCGGAGCGTCCGCGCTCACCCTTCGGGCGCAGCCGCCGCAGTGTCCCAGCCGGGCTCGGGCCGCGGCGCCTGCCGGCGGCACGCGTCGAACACGCGTGCGAGTGCCTCTTCTCGCGTCACGTCCTCGTCGACGAACAGCTCGGCGGCCAGCACGAGCCGGTGGCCGATCACCGGCAGGAACAGCAGCTCGACGTCGTCTGGGGTCGCGTACGTGCGTCCGTGCAGGAGTGCCCAGGCACGCGCCGCACGTTCGAGCGCCAGACTGCCGCGTACCGAAGCGCCGAGCTGCACGAGCTCGCTCGAGCGGGTCGCACGAACGAGGTCGACGATCCAGCGTTTCAGCAAGTCGTCCACGAAGACGTCCTCGACCGCGCGCACGAGCGTGTCGAGCTGCTCGACCTTCACGACCGGGCGGAGCGCAGCCAGCGGGTGCGAGTGGCGTTGCGCTTCGAGGATCCGGAGCTCGTCGTCGACCTCCGGATAGCCGAGTGCGGTCCGGAGGAAAAAGCGGTCGAGCTGGGCCTCGGGAAGCGGGAACGTGCCCTCCTGCTCGATCGGGTTCTCCGTCGCGAGCACGAGGAACGGATCCGGCAGCGGCCGGGTCACACCGTCGACCGTCACCTGGCGTTCGCCCATCGCCTCGAGGAGTGCCGACTGCGCCTTCGGCAGCGCACGGTTCACCTCGTCGACGAGGACGATGTTCGCGAACACCGGCCCCTCTCGGAACTCGAACATGCGGGCAGGCGGGTCCCAGACCGAGAGGCCCGTGATGTCGGTCGGCTGCAGGTCGGGCGTGCACTGGATCCGGCTCGCCGTCGCACCCTCGATGCTTCCCGCGATCGCGCGCGCGAGCACCGTCTTGGCGGTGCCCGGTACGTCCTCCAGCAGCACGTGCCCGCGCGAGGCGAACGCCGCAAGCACGAGGTCGATCGCTTCGGACTTGCCGAAGACGACCGTCTCGACGTTGGCGCGCAGCGAATCCGCAACCGCGATCGCAACGTCGAACGATTCGGCGGTCGCGGTCTCGTCCATTCGCGGAATGCTATTCATCGACGCCTTGCGAAGCTGCGCAATCCTTCGGTTTCGGCAATGCGGTTGGCATACTTACTCCATGAAACGGACCCTGCTGCTCATCGCCAGCCCGGTCGTCGCGTAGTTGGTCGTCGTCACTCCGTCGTCGCTGGTCGACAACCAGACCCGCGGCTTCACGGTCACGTAGGTCACGCGCGTAGTGAAGCTCGAACGGACGACCGCGCTGGCCGTCGCCGGTGCTTCCGCGTTGGCGCTCTCGACGACGGGCACCGCCCGCCCGTGGCAGCAACCGAACGGCAGCTTGGCCGGCGAGCGTGCGGCCGCCTCGAGCCCCATTAACGCCCGCACCGTCAGCCGGCTGCGTCCGCTCTGGCAGTTCGACCTCCCGCCGGGCTCGCCGTACGGCTCGTTCGCGTCGACCCCGCTCGTGGTTGGCGACACGGTGTACGCACAGGATCTGAGCTCCTCCGTCTACGCGCTGGACGCGTCGACCGGTCGGCCCCGCTGGACGTTTCGGGTCAAGGCGCCGAACGACGGGCCGAACGGGATCGCGGTAGCGGGCAGCCGGGTGTTCGGCGCCACGGATACAGCCGTCTTCGCGCTCGACCGCCGAACCGGCAAGCGCCGCTGGGCCCGGCGGCTCGTCAGCCGGACCGAGCAGTTCATCGACATCGCGCCACTCGCAGCTCGCGGGCTCGTCGTCGTCTCCACCGTCGGCTTTCCTCCGGGCGGCCGCGGCGCGGTCTACGCCCTCGACCAGGAAACCGGCAGGATTCGGTGGCGGTTCCAGACGATCCGTGACCCCTGGCGGTTCCCCTCCGCCGGCGGCGGGGGTGCCTGGTACACACCGTCGGTTGCGGCAGACGGCACGCTGTACGTCGGTATCTCGAATCCCGGGCCGTGGGGCGGCTCGCGGGTCCGGCCGAACGGCGGCATGTACCCGGGGCCGGTCCCGTACACCGACGCGATGGTCGCGCTCGACGCCGACACCGGCAAGCTGCGCTGGTTCGACCAGGTGACGAAGCATGACGTGCGCGACTACGACTTCTCCGTCTCGCCGATCGTCGTCGGCAAGACCGTCTTCGGCGCAGGGAAAGCCGGCCGCGTGGTGGCCTGGGACCGTCGCAGCGGCCGGAGGCTCTGGTCGACGGCGGTCGGCACACACCTCCACGATCTCGGGCCGCTTCCGTCTCGGCCGGTCGTGGTGTGTCCGGGCCTGTGGGGCGGTGTGCTGACGCCCATGGCCTACGCGTCCGGCAGGTTGTTCGTCCCGGTGGTCGAGCGATGTGCGAAGGAAGGTGCGGCGGAGCCCGCCAATCTGCCTGATCTGCGCCGGGGCGACGGGGCCCTGTCGGCGCTCGACGCACATACGGGCCGCAAGCTCTGGTCGCGCAGGCTCGGCTCTCCGGCAACGGGCTGTGCGACGGTCGCCGGGGACGTCGTCTTCGTCCCGACACTCGACGGGGACATCTTCGCGCTCGCGACGAAGGACGGCGCCGTCCTCTGGCAGGACCGGGAGACCGCAGGCATCAATTCGTGCCCGAGCATCTCCGGCGGACTGCTGATCGTCGGCGCCGGCGCGCCGCGACGCTCGGGCGCGTCGCCGACGCTGACCGCGTACGAGCTGTCTGGGCGCGGTGCTCGCGGTGCTCGTTCTGCTTCTCTGGCGTCGCCATCTGGTCTGAGGACCACACGCGGGTTCAAAACGACGTCAGCCGTGTCGCTCTGTCGCGGCTCGCAGCTCCACGGCTCGTTCTCCGCCCTCCGCGGCAGCGCGGGCGCGGGAAACATCAGCTACCGGTTGGTACTGACGAACGTCTCGCAGATGCAGTGCAGCGTCACCGGGCTGCCGCAAGGCCGCCTGCTCGGGAAGGGAGGGAAGCCGCTGCCCACGCACGTCAGGGCCGCGTTCCCCGGTGCGTTGTCGGCGGTCCTCGTGCGACTCGCGCCCGGTCACAAGGCCTACGCGACAGCGCGCTTCTCGCCAGACGTGCCGGGCGCGGGGGAGCCGGTTGCGGGCAGGAACTGCGAGCCGACGTCCTGGTTCTTCCGGGTCGCCGCCCGCGGCGGCGGTACGACGAAGGTCAAGGTCGCGCCGCCGACGCCCGTGTGCGAGCACGGTCAGCTGCAGTTCTCCGCGTACGGCGCGTCAGCGTAGGAGGTAGTAGACCTCGACCTCTTCGTCGCCCGGCGCGTTGAAGTGACCGTAGATCTCCCATCGCGGGCCGGCCCGCTCGAGACCGAGGCGGTCGCACTCGTCGATCACCGCGCGGTGCGCCGGCCCGACGTCCCAACTTCCGCGATGCGTCGCCATCGCAGCGTGTCCTGCAGGCAGCGCAGAGGAAATGACCCGCCCGACCGGTGTGAACGATCCGGCGATCTCGACGCCGACTTCGACGTTGGGCACGTCGTCCTTGTAGAGCATCACGTTGCGCCCCGGCGCGATCTCAGTTCTTCTCGGCCTCACCGCAGACCACACCTCGTCGAGCAAGCGCGGCCAGGTCTCCGGATACGCCTCCCACGTCGTTGTCTCAGCGATCACCGCCGTCGCCTGTGCGTGAACCGTCAATCTCGAGACGTTCACCAGATGCCGTCTCCGTGGTTGCGTGGGTCAATCAGCGGGTGTGTATCGCGGGCGTCCGGCGGGCCGGTAGACCTGGACCGCCACGCCCTTCGTGTCGACGCGCGAGTCGACGAGCTCGAGCGCGATGTCCGGGCCGGCGGCGGCGAACAGCCGCGTCCCCTGGCCCAGGATCACGGGGACGACGAGCAGGATCATCTCGTCGACCAGGTCGTGCTCGAGCAGCCACCGGATCAGGGCGCCGCTGCCGTGCACCTGCAGCTCACCCCCGGGTTGTGCTTTCAGCTCGTCGATCGCTGCCGCGACGTCGCCGGCGAGATGCGTCGTCTTCGCCCATTGCGGATCGGTGAGCGTGGTCGAGACGAGGTACTTCGGTCGTGTGTTCAGCGCGTCCGTGATCTGGTTATTGCCGGGATCTTCCGCCGCCGCGCGAGCCCGCTTCTCCGCGCCCCAGTAGCCGGCGAAGAGCTCGTAGGTCCGCCGGCCGAACAGGAACGCGTCGGCGCGTTGGTAGGTCTCGTTGATCAGCGTCATCGTCTCGTCGCCGAACACACCCATGGCCCAGCCGCCGCGCTCGAATCCCTGCTTGCGGTCCTCGTCCGACGCGGCACCGTTCCCCTGCATCACGCCGTCGACCGTGACCTGCGTCATCGTGACCAGCTTCATGTCACTGCCTCAAGACCGCGGCGCCTGTTGCGTGGCCCCACACCCATCGCCGCCGTTCTACCCGCCCCGCGTCGCGATCGGCGCGATGTTCTGATTCAGCCGGAACAGGTTGTCCGGGTCGTAGCGACCCTTGACGGCTGCGAGCCGCTCCCACGCGGCTCCGGGGTAGGCGGCGCGAATGCGCTCCTCTCCTTCGTCGCCGACGAAGTTGACGTACGCGCCCGTGTCCGTCTGGCGGAGCGCGGCGGCCGTCTCGCCGGCCCAGGCCTCGTGAACCTGCGCCTCGGCAGGGTCTCCGTAGATCGCGGCGATGTTCACCATGATCTTGCTCTGCCGGTGTGCGAATGCGGTCGCGTCCACCGGGACGCGCGCCATCGCACCGCCGAGCACGCGCAGCTGCACGGCGCGCAGCATCGCGGTCGACCCTTCGAGCCGCCCGAGAATCGTCTCGGCCGCAGCCGTGTCGACCGTGTCCACGAACATCGTGCGGGCGGCCGCTCTGGGCCGGTAGTCGGGATCCTCGGGCGGGTAGATGTCCGAGTACGGCATCGGTCTGAGCATGTCCGCGAGCGGCGTCGCGAGCGCCCGGAACGGCGCGACGGCGCGTTCGCCCTCCTCGAGCGGTCCGGCGTGGACGAGCATCGCGAGCACGACGAGCTTTCCGTGCGCCTCCGCCGGCAGGAACGGGAGCGGCGGCGCCGTCATCACGTTGGCGATCGTCGAGAGCTCCTCGGGTGCCGCCTCGGCAGCGGCGATGAAGCCGGCGACGACATCGGCGGTCGCCGGCAGCACCAGCAGTCCGCCGGTGACCGTTCCGACCGGGTGCAGCCGGTAGTGGAAACGGGTGGCGACGCCGAAGTTGCCGCCGCCGCCCCGGATCGCCCAGAAGAGGTCCGGGTCGTGCTCGGCGTCGACATGGAGCAGGCGGCCGTCGGCCGTCACGAGCTCGGCGCCGAGCAGGTCGTCGATCGCCAGGCCGTGCTTGCGCACGAGGTAGCCGATGCCCCCGCCGAGCGTCAGGCCGCCGATCCCGACCGAGCCGGTGTCGCCGAGCCCGATCGCGAGGCCCTCCGCCTGGGCGGCCGTCGTCAGCTCGCCCGCGGTCAGGCCGGTCTCCGCCCAGGCCTCCTCGGCGGCCACGTCGATCTCGAGGCCCTTCAGGTTCGAGAGGTCGAGCACGATCCCGCCTTCGCTGACGCTGTGCCCGGCCGCGCTGTGCCCGCCGCTTCGGACGGCGAGCTCGAATCCTTGTTCACGCGCGAGGTCGACGACCGACGCGACCTCGCCTGCATCCGCCGGCCTGACGATCGCCGCCGGCCGCCGGTCGAACTGCGGCATGAACACCTGGCGCGCCTGGTCGTATCCGGTATCGGCGGGCGCGATCACCTGCCCGGAGATCTGTGTGCGGAGCTGCTGGATCGTGCTTTCCGCTTGCCGCGTGGCGGCCATCTGAGTCCCCCCTCCATCGAGTGCTGAACGTCGTGCGGTCTCAGGAGGTAGACGTATCGGACCACCCCTGTGTGACGGCTGACGAACCGTTCGAGATTCCGCTCCGCGATCACCGCGGCTCGCCGACGTGAGAGAGTCCGACCCGCCGATGCCGAGGACCGGGGGCCTGCTGGGAGTGTTGGCGGTGCTGTGCGCCGTGACGGCGTGTGTCGCCGCGAGCTCCGTGCAGGCGTCGTCCGGCGTTCGCTTCGGGATCCAGGACGACGCGTGGCTCGAGTTCGGGCCGGGGAAGCTCGACCAGCGGCTCGCGACGTTCAAGCGGCTCGGCGTGCCGATCGTGCGGTTCACGCTCCACTGGAACGAGATCGCCGCGAGGCGTCCAGCCGACGCGAGCTCGCCGCGCGATCGCGCCTACGACTGGCGACGGCCGGACCGGGTCCTGCGCGGGCTGCGCCGCTACGGCCTGACACCGGTGCTGACGCTGGTGGGGACACCGGCCTGGGCGAACGGGGGACGCGGTCCGAGCTTCGCGCCGCCACACCCGCGAGACTTCCGCCAGTTCGCGACCGCTGCCGCCAGGCGCTACCCGTGGGTTCGCAACTGGTTGATCTGGAACGAGCCGAACAAGCGCCTCTGGCTCAGGCCGACGCGGGCCGCGATCTACGTCCAGCACCTGCTCAACCCGGCGTACGAGGCGATCCATGCCGAACTGCCACATGCGCAAGTGGGCGGCGGGGTGACGGCGCCTCGCGGCGGGCTCGGGGGTGTCGCGCCGGTCGTCTGGGTCCATGGGATGGCCGCCGCCCACGCGAAGCTCGACGCCTACGCCCACCATCCGTATCCGTCGTCGCCGGGCGAGACGCCGTCGAGCGGGGGTTGCAAGAACTGCCCGTCGATCACGATGGCGACAATCCCGAAGCTCCTGATCCTCGTCAGGCGCGCCTTTGGGCCGAAGCCGGTGTGGCTGACCGAGTACGGCTACCAGACCAAGCCGCCGGACGACTTCCTGGGTGTGCCGCCGAAGCGGCAGGCGACGATGCTCAGCCTCGCCGCGCTGCGCGCGTGGCGGCTGCCACGCGTGACGATGCTGATCCAGTACCTCTACCGCGACGAGGTCGCACTCAGCCGCTTCCAGACCGGGCTCGTGTTCGCCGACGACCACCCGAAGCCGTCGCTGCAGGCGTTCAGGCTGCCGTTCGCGCAGGCGGCACGCCGAGGCGACCAGGCCGTGGTCTGGGGGCAGATCCGCGGCGGACGGCCCGGACGGAAGTCGTACCGGCTCGAGGTGCTGCACAAGAACGTCTGGCAGGCGGTCGGTCACGACCGCCTGACGAACGAGGCCGGCGTCTTCGTGCGGACGATTCGCCTCAAGCACGGCGCGCTGCTCCGGATCTGGTCGCCGCGGCAGCAGCGCTTCAGCCTCCAGCTGCGAGTCAGATGAGCTAGCCGGGCTCAGCCGCTGTAGGTGGCGAAGCGCGAGGCCGTCGTCTGCTGGATCGCGTCGGCGAGTCGCGCTGCGTCCTTCGGCGTCAGCGTCGCAGTCGTGACCCGGATCCCCGGCGGGCTGCTGAAGCGATAGCGCTCGCCCGTGCTCACCGCCCAGCCCCGGCCGAGGAGGAGCTGCGCGGTCTCGGTCTCGTCGTCGACCGGGATCCAGACGCCGAGTCCCGAGCGGCCCTGGGCCTCGACGCCGCGCGAGCCGAGCTCGGCGACGAGAGCGTCGCGTCGCTCGGTATACGTTCGCGACGCGCGGGCGAGGAGCCTCGCTGTCGCGGAGCTCTGCAGGAGGAGCGCGGCGGCGTGCTGCAGGAGGTGGCTGACCCACCCTGCTCCGAGCAGCTGCCGTCCACCGATCCGTTGCACCGTGACGACGTCGCCCGCGAGGAGCGCGACGCGCAGGTCCGGGCCATGGCTCTTCGACAGGGACCGGACCACGACCCAACGCTCGGTCGTGCCGTGGAGCGGCACGTACGGTGTGCCCGCGATCTCGG
The DNA here is from genome assembly GCA_963819535.1 of uncultured Actinomycetes bacterium. Classification (GTDB taxonomy): domain Bacteria; phylum Actinomycetota; class Thermoleophilia; order Gaiellales; family Gaiellaceae; genus PALSA-600. The sequence goes on from CAWFWL010000003.1 coordinate 281,257, forward strand.
CGACGTAGTCGTCCTCGATCACCAGGAGCGCGGGGTACCCCGCGAGCAGCGCGCGCAGCTCCGCTCCGCGCTCGTCGTCGAGAGCCGCACCGGCCGGGTTCTGGCCGCGCGGTGTTGCGATCAGCGCCTGCGGACGCCCGCGCAACGCACGGTCGAGCGCCTCGGGGAGGAAGCCTCGCTCGTCGATCGCCACCGGTTCGGGACGCAGCCCGAGTGCACGCACGAGATCGGTGATCCGGGGCCAGGTCGGGTCCTCCAGGATCACGGCGTCGCCGGGACGAAGCTGCGCGGTCAGCGCTCGCTCGATGCCGTCGAGCGCACCGCTGGTGATTGCGATCGGCCCCGCGACGGAATCGCGTGCGAACCGGTCTCGGGCGATCTCCTCGAGTGCGGGCAGCATCGCGGGCTCGCCGTAGAGGACGTGTGCCGTGTCGAGGCGTTTCAGGATCGGCGCGAGCGGCGGTAGCAGCAGCGGGTCGGGATTCCCTCGCGCCAGGTCGCGTACCCCCGCGGGCAGCGGCGTGGCCGGCCGCGTCCGAAGCGGAGGTTCGCCCGACACATGGGTGCCACGGCGGCCGTCGCCGGTGACGAGTCCGCGGTCGCGCAGCGTGCGGTAGGCAGCGGCGACGGTGGCAGGGCTGACGTGCAACATCGACGCGAGCTCGCGCACCGTCGGCAGCTTCGCCCCGGCCTGAACGGTGCCCTCGCCGATCGCCTCCTCGAGCTCGCGCGCGATGGCGGCCGCGCCTCCGCCCTGTCGTATGATCTGAGCTAGATCAAACATGTTTTTGTACGGTAACAAACGTGTCGGCCGTCGACTGTCCCGGGAGCTGTGGCTCGTCCAGCTCGGGATCTTCCTGAACACGTTCGGCTGGGGCGCTGTGCTGCCGTTCGAGGTGATCTACCTGCACGACGGGCGCGGACTGAGCCTGCGAACGGCGGGCCTCGTGGTCGGAACGGTGACGGGCCTGGCCGTCGTTGCGGCACCGTTCGCCGGCCCGCTCATCGACCGCTTCGGCGCCCGGGCCGTCGCAGCGGGCGCCGGGGTCGCACTCGCCGGCGGCTATGCCGGCCTGGCCGCGACGCACACCGCCCGTTATGCGTTCGCGGCCGCCGCGCTGGCCGGTGTCGGCAACGGCGCGCTCACCCCGGCGCAGACGACGCTGCTGACCGCTCTCACACCTCGCGAGCTGCGGCATCGCGCGACCGCGGTGTCCCGCATCTGCACGAACGCCGGCTTCGGCGTAGGCGGCGCCGCCGGCGGGTTGGTCGCCGCGCGGGGGACGAGCGGCCTCGCGGCGCTCTTCCTGCTCAACGCCGCGACGTATCTCCTCTACGTTCTTGTACTCGTCGCAGCTGTCCCCCGCAGCGCGACGTCCCAACGGGTCCGCGGCGGCTATACGCGCGTCGTGCGGGACGCGCCGTTCATGCGGCTCGCGCTCGCGAACGTCGCGATCATCGGCATCGGCTGGGGTGTTTTGCCGTGGGTCGTCCCGACGTTCGCGAAGAACGAGCTCGGCGTCACCGCTCCGCTGATCGGGCTGCTCATGCTGGCCAACGCCGCGACCGTGGTCGTCGCCCAGCTGCCGGTCGCCACCCTCTCCGAGGGCCGGCGTCGCGTCGTCCTGATGGCGAGCGGCGCGGCGACCTTCGCCGCGGCCTGCCTGCTCGTTCTCGCGGCGCCGCTGCTCGCCGCCGGCGGCTTCGTCGCGCTCGTCGTGGCCGCTGTGGCGATCGGCGTCGGCGAATGCCTCCATTCTGCCGCGCTCACGCCCCTCGTCGCGGATCTCGCACCACCCGGGCTCGGCGGCCGGTACATGGCGGTCACGGGGCTCTCGTGGTGGATCGGGCTCGCGCTCGCGCCGACGGTCGGCACGCAGCTGCTCAGCGTCTCGCCGTCGCTGACCTTCGCCGCGTTCGCCGGGATCGCGCTTGCCGCTGCGCTGTCGATGCTGCGACTCGAGCGCCGCCTGCCGCCGTTCGTACGACTGACACCGCGACCGCAGCACGCCGCCGACGCCTGAGCGCACGACCGACGCGCGCGCACTCGCGGCGGGCCTCGTCACGGTGACCCTGTGGGGCTCGGCGTTCGTCGCGATCCGGACTGCGGGCGGGACGTTCTCGCCTGGCTCGATCGCGCTCGGACGCCTGCTCGTGTCGAGTGCCGTGCTGACGGCGGTCGCCGTCCGCCGGAACGAACGTCTCCCGGCCTGGCGGGACCTCCCGCCGGTCGTCGTCTCCGGCGTGCTGTGGCTCGCCCTCTACAGCATCACGTTGAACGCCGCCGAACGCCGTGTCGACGCCGGCACGTCGGCGATGGTGGTCAACACCGGGCCGCTCCTGATCGCGATTCTCGCGGGCGTGTTCCTCGGCGAAGGCTTCCCGCGCAGACTGTTCGGCGGCTGCGCCGTCGCCTTCGCGGGTTGCGTGCTGATCGGACTCGGCACCGCGGGCTCGGGGGCGGGCGGCGCACTCGGCATCGGTCTCCTGGTCGTCGCCGCGCTCGCGTACGCCCTCGCGGTCCTCGGCGGCGCCTGCTGCCTCGGCGGTGTCTACCTCGCTCGCCGAGGCGGTTAGCGACCGTCGCGCAGGTCGGCCAGCGTCGCCGCGCTGAACCGAACCTCGTCGAAGCGCGCCGTGCAGCCTTCGCCGAGCGGTGACTGCGCGACGAATCCCACTTCGATCGCGTCGTCGCCCGTCAACGCGAAGTGGCGCACCAGGCGCCAAGTGGCGCCGTCTCCGGACGAGTGAAACGCGAGCTCACGTCCGATCCGCGAGATCCGCAGCCAGACGACATTGCCCTCGACGACCGTCGAGTTGCAGTCGTCGGACGTGGTTCGCGTCACGACCGAGACGACCATCGGCTCGCCGTCCGGCGAGTACTCGAAGCACAGCTTCGCCCACGTCTGTTCGTCGCGCCAGAGGGCGAGGACGCCCGCGTCGAACGTCGCCGCGAACTCGACCTCGACGCGCGCACTCAGCATGAAGTCGCCCTCGACTCGACCGACCAGGCCCGGTGCGTCGAGCTTTGCCAGGCCGGTGCCCGGGTGCACGAACCAGTCGGATCGCGGGCCGGCGACGAGCGTCAGCGAGTTTCCGTCTGCCGACGACGCGATCGCCGCCCCGAGCTCGCGAAGGGCGAAGGGAAGTGCAGGTAGCTCCACGAGGCGACGTTACCGTCTCCGTACTTTTCCGCGACGCGGCTGCGGGAACCACCGATGCGCCGGACAGCCCACACTTCCGATCGTGCTCGGATGCGGCGCATACGAGTCCCGGTCACCCTCCGCGACGCAGCGGCGGGGCTTCATCGTTTCCTCGACGCCCACGAGATCGAGCTCGTCGACGGCGCTCCGTGCCCGTTCGTGTACGAGGGCCGTCGCTACCTGTTCACCGGGACGCGCCCGGCCGAGGGCTTCGCGAGTGCCGCTGGCGGACGGGAGCTCATCTACGTCTTCAGCGCGGAGGACGGACAGTAGACACCACCCGCCCGACCTCGTCTCGTTGTCTTAGCCGGCCTCGACCAGGTCGCGGAACCGCTCCAGGTCGCCACGGATCCGGCGCTTGTCGACGCCGGCCGCGGCGCCGGCCTGCTCGGCGAGGTCGTCGAGGGCGTAGGTCATGCTCAGACGGATCCGCGTCTGCGACGGACCGGCCTCCTCGAAGCTGACGATGCCGCGCGTGTTCTTGCCGGCGACCGACTCCCAGACGATGCGGCGGTTCGGCTCCTGCTCGACGACCTTCGCCTCCCATTCCGCCCTCTTGCCGCCGACGGTCGCGGCCCAGTGCAGCAGTTTCTCGTCGAGGCGTCTCACCTCGTCGACGCCCTCCATGAAGCGCGGGAACTCCTCGAAGTTCGTCCACCTGTCGTACGCCTTCGTCACCGGGACGGCGACCTCGATCTTCTCCTCGACCGTCTTCGAGCCGACGCCGACCGCGGGCACGTGAACGTCGTTACGACGCAGAAGGCTTCCGACGCGCCTGCGCACCGCCGGGACGGCGAATGCGATGCCCGCCCCGGCCAGGAGGAGGCCGGCGTTGCGGAGCTTGTGGCTGCGTCTCCGCTCGAGCCTGCGCCGCGCCTGCTGCAGCTGGTCGACCATCTCGAGCAGCTCGGCGCGCAGTGCCGGGTCGGAGCCGAGCCGGCGCGCGGTGCCTGCGAAGCCGAGCTGCTGGTGCGCGCGGTTGCCGGCGGCGACGCCGGCTTCGACGGCGGCGACGAGCCGCTCGCGCAGCTTCTGATCCTTGACGAGCTGGTCGCCGATCGGCGTGACCGAGTCGATCGTGTCGTTGAGTGTGCTGCGGTGGTTCCTTGAAAGCATCGGGTCCTCCTTGCGTGGCAGAAAGGGTGATGTCCACGACTCCTTGCCGTTCGCCGCGGTTGTCTAACCGACCGTAGGATCGAGCCGTGCAGATCAGGGCAGCCGTCCTCGAGGAGTTCGGAGCGCCGCTCGTCGTCCGGCACGTCGAGCTCGCCGAGCCGCACGCAGGGGAGGTGCTCGTCCGGCTCGTGGCCTGCGGCGTCTGCCACACCGACCTCTACACGGCGTCCGGTGCGGATCCGTCGGGCTACGCGCCGACCGTGCTCGGGCACGAGGGCGCGGGTGTGGTCGAGCGGGTCGGCGAGGGCGTCAGCTCGCTCGCGCCGGGAGACCACGTCGTGACGCTCTTCTCGCCGCAGTGCCGTGAATGCATCCACTGCTTGAGCGACCGGACGAACCTCTGCCTGGCGATCCGCGAGCAGCAGAACAAGGGCTTCCTCCCCGACGGCACGACGCGGCTCTCGAGCGGCGGCGAGCCGATCCGGCATTTCATGGGCACGTCGACGTTCGCCGAGTACACCGTGATGCCGGAGATCGCGCTCGCGAAGATCGACCCCGAGGCGCCGCTCGCGGGCGCGTGCCTGTTCGCGTGCGGCCTGTCGACCGGCCTCGGCGCGGCCATCAACACGGCGAAGGTCGAGCCCGGCGCGACGTGCGTCGTCTTCGGCGCGGGCATGGTCGGGCTCGGCGCGGTGATCGGCTGCCGCCTGCAGGGCGCCGGGCGCATCGTCTGCGTCGATCTCTCCGCCGAGCGGCTCGCACTCGCGACCTCCCACGGCGCGACCGAGACGCTGGTGGGCGGCTCCGAGACGGTCGAGCGGATCCTCGAGCTCACCGACGGCTTCGGCGCGGACTACACCTTCGAGGCGACCGGGAACGTGTCGGTGATGCGGCAGGCGGTCGAGTCGGCGCGGATGGGCTGGGGGCTCTGCACGGTCGCCGGCGTTGCAGGACGCGGCGAGACGCTCGACATCGTGCCGCGGTACCTGATCACGGGCCGCCGCGTCGCGGGCTCGTCGTTCGGCGGGGTCAAGGGGCGGGACGGCGTGCCGGCGCTCGTCACGCGGTGGCTCGCCGGCGAGATCGACGTCGACTCGTTCATCTCCCACCGGCTGACGCTCGACGACGTGAACCGCGGTTTCGAGCTGATGGAGGCGCAGGACGGCATCAGGAGCGTGATCGAGTTCTCCTAGGAGGGTTTGGCGGGATGCCGTTCGTCGTAGGGGTGCGAGCAGCGCGGCCCTGCGGCACAACCTGTATTCCGCCAAACCCTCCTAGCCGTGTTTAGCCCACGCCGGGATGCGAAAGGGTGAGCACAATGGAGAATCTTCGCGAGCAGGCACAGCAGTTGGTCGACCGCTTCCGCAGCCGGCCGACCACGGCCCCCGAGCCGGTCGACGAGATCGACCCGGCTTCCCTGACGAGTCCCGGCACCGTCTCCGACCCGCAGCTCGAGCGTCGTCGCTCCGTCGAAGCGGCCGAACGCGAACGGGAGAGCCGCGAGTCCCCGGTGACGAAGTTCGAGGAGCTCCGCCGCCAGGAAGAGGCGGAGCTGCACGAGCACACCGCCGTGCTCGACTCGATCTAGGGAGGTCTACGTCTCGAGCGGTGAGCCGGCGGCGAGCCGGCGCAGCTCGGGCTCGCGCTCGAGCAGCGCGCAGAGCACGGCGACCACCGTCGGATCGAACTGGGAGCCCGCGCAGCGTTGCAGCTCGACGATCGCCTGGTCGGCGCTGATCGCCGCGCGGTAGGGCCTGCCGCTCGTCATCGCCGAGAACGCGTCGCAGACCGCGATCACGCGCGACGGGAGGGGAATCGCCTCGCCGGCAATGCCGTCCGCGTAGCCGTTGCCGTCCCAGCGCTCGTGCGTCGAGCGCACGATCTCGCCCACGCGGCGGAGGACCGGCTCGCCGCCCAGGATGCGCTGCCCGATCAGCGTGTGCTGGTGGATGAACTTCCACTCCTCGTCGGTGAGCGGTCCCGGCTTGCGGAGGACGTCGTCGGGGATCGCGAGCTTGCCGACGTCGTGCAGCTCGGCGGCGAGTCGCAGCTCCGTCAGCTGCTCGTCGTCGAGCCGTAGCTCGCGCCCGACCGTGACCGCCAGCCGCGCGACGCCCTCGACGTGCGCGCGCAGCCCCGGCTCACGCTCGGCCAGCGTGCGGAGCAGCAGCTCGTGCGGGCTCGTCCGCGAGGCGGACAGCTTGTCCTTGTGCGCGTACAGGCGCTGGTCGGCGAGGCCGAGCGCGGCGCTCGGGTCGGACGCTTCCTCGGGCACCGTCACCGCGCCGAAGGCGCTCGAGATGCTGAAGCTCTCGCCCGCCTCGAGCAGCGCGGATGCGGCGCGGTGCAGCACGGTCTCCGATGCCGGGATGAGCACGCAGAACTCGTCTCCGCCCATCCGGTAGGCGCGACCGTCGGGCTCGACCGCGTCGCGCAGCTTGCCGGCGAGCCGGGCGAGCAGCGCGTCGCCGGCCGGGTGGCCGAAACTGTCGTTGTAGCTCTTGAACCCGTTCAGGTCGAAGATCACGAGCAGGTGCGGGTGATCGGAGTCTGCGCAGTCGAGATGGCCCTCGAGGTCGGCGGTCAGCTTCCGCCGGTTGCCGATCCCGGTCAGCGAGTCGGTGAGCGACTCGACGCGGCTCCGGTCGAGCAGCCGGGTGTTCTCGCCGAAGGTGAGGGCGGTCCGCACCAGCACGAGCACGATCGTCCCGGCGGCGAGGACGATCGCCAGCGGGTGGATGTGCGTGAAGGAGCCGTCGACGAGGACGATCGTGCCGATCAGCCCGCAGGCTGCCGGCGTCGCGAACAGCGAGCGACGCTCGAGCCCGCCCGCACGGTTGCCGGACGGCGGCGCCTGCCACGCCGAGAGCGCGACGAGGATCAGCGACGCCGGCCAGATCGCGTCGAGGATGCCGCCCTCGGCGTAGGTGCCAGTTGCGCTCGTGTAGAGGTAGATGCCGTCGCCGATCGCATTCAGGAGCAGCGCGGCGCCGATCAGCAGCCAGGCGCGTCCCGGCCGCCAGCCGGTGATCGTGAAGACGAAGACGAGCAACGCGAGCAGCACGATGTCTCCGAGCGGGTAGGAGAGGTTCGTCAGCACGACGATCGGGCTGCCGTGCGTGCTCGAGACGACGACCTCGAGCAGCGCCGACGCGCCGACGGCGCCCGCGGCGAGCCCGGCGGTGAAGCCGTCGAGCCAGAGGCTCGCGTTGAAGCGCGAGATCCGGCTGCGCACGAGCAGGACGATGCCGAGGTAGCTCGCCGGATAGAACGCGAGATAGAAGGCGTCGGCCGGCGACGGGAACGGCGGGCTGCCGCCGTAGCCGAAGTCGTAGATCACGTCACCGGTCGTGGTCGCGAGCAAGGCAGCTCCGAGCGCCAGCCACGCCGACCGCTCCCGCCGGATGCGCATCGCGCGCACGAGGCAGCCGGCCCCAGACGCAGCCCCGAGACCCTCGTAGAGCCAGCGGTCGAAGAAGACGCTCGTCCCGCCGGAGCCGAGCCCGACGAGATCGTGGGTCGCGAGCAGCCCGAGGCCGAGCACGAGCCCCGCCTGCCAGAGCCGGAGGACGATGTGGGAGGGGCGCGTCCGGCGCAGGCCGGGGCGCGGTGACGCCGCGACACTCATTTCCCCCTGTATCGGCCGTGGCTGGGCCCGCCTTGAGGTGGTCACTCCGTGACGGCGACTAAGCTCGGCGCCGTGACCGCGCTCGACGGGCTGCTCGTCGTCGACTTCTCACGCGTCCTCGCCGGGCCGATGGCTGCGATGACGCTCGGCGATCTCGGCGCCGACGTGATCAAGGTCGAGTCACCGGCCGGGGACGACACCCGCACGTGGCGGCCGCCCGCCGACGCGCAGGGGCGGGCGTCGTACCACCACTCCGCGAACCGCAACAAGCGCTCGATCGTGCTCGACCTGAAGGACGACACCGACCTGTCGCTGGCACGAGAGCTTTGCGAGCGCGCCGACGTCGTCGTCTCGAACTTCAAGCCCGGCACGCTCGAGCGCTTCGGGCTCGACTACGAACGCGTCGCCGCCGGCAACCCCGGCGTCGTCTACTGCGAGATCAGCGGTTTCGGCGAGGGAGCGGGGCGGAACCTGCCGGGCTACGACCCGCTGGTCCAGGCCGTCGGCGGTCTGATGAGCGTCACCGGGCCGCCCGGCCACCCGTCGAAGGCGGGTGTCGCGATCATCGACGTCGTCACGGCCCTCTATGCAAGCGTCGCCGTCCTCGCAGCCCTCTACGCGCGGCGCGAGCTCGGCCGTGGCCAGCGGGTGACGATCGACCTACTGCACGCCAACCTCGCGATGCTCGCGAACCAGACCGCGGGGTGGCTCGCGAGCGGCGAGGTGCCGGTCTCGCTCGGCAACACGCATCCGAGCATCGAGCCGTTCGCGACGTACCGCGCCGCCGACGGTGACCTGATGCTGCTGGCCGGCAACGACGCACAGTTCGAGCGGCTGGTGGAGGCGATCGAGGCGCCCGAGCTCGCCGCCGACGAGCGGTTCGCCTCGAACGAGCTGCGCGTGCGAAACCGCGGCGCCCTGGCGGCGCAGCTCGAGTCGCGGCTCGAGACCCGGACGCGCGCCGAGTGGCGAGACCGGCTCTCCGCCGCCGGCGTCCCCGCCGGACCGGTGCAGACGATCGACGAGGCCTTCTCGCTCGCCGATGCGCTCGGCCTCGACGTCGTCGACGAGACAGCGGGTGTACGGACGGTCTCGTTTCCGGCGCACCTCTCCGCCACGCCCGCGACCACGCGCCGGCCGCCGCCCGACCTCGACGAGCACGGCGACGAGATCAGGGCCTCGCTCAGCGGCGAGTGACGTTCACGGTCGCACCGGCGCGACGCAGCAGCGCCGAGAACGGACAGCCCTCGTCGGCGCGGTCGATCGCCGCCGCGATCCCAGCATCGTCGGCACCCTCGACCGTGGTGTGGATCTCGGCGTTCGAGCCGACGATCTGGTGACCCTGGCCCTCGACCTCGTCCATCACGATCGTGCAATGCACCTCGAGCCGGCCCGGCGGCGTGCCCGCCTGGGTCAGCTCGGTGGCGAGCGACATCGTCAGGCAGCCGCCGTGCGCGGCCGCGAGCAGCTCCTCCGGGCTCGTCTTGCCCTGCGTGGCGCTGATGCGGGACGGCAGCGAGAACGGCAGGTCGGTGAAGGCGCCGGTCTCGCCCGAGAGGTGCCCGTCACCGCGGGCGACGTTGCCTTCCCAGACGACAGTGGCTGAACGCTCGATTCTCGGCATCTCACTCCTCGGTCGGTGTGACGGCCTGCGTGCCGTCGGGGTAGTAGGCCTCGGCGGGAGAGCCCGCCGGGCGGAAGACGCCGAGCAGGCGCAGCTCGTGTGCGCCGGTGTTCTCGAGGCAGTGGACGAGCCGCGCGGGCAGGTGGACACACGAGCCGGGGCGGAGCTCGGCACGTTCGCCTGCGATGTGCAACGCGCCCTCGCCCTCGAGGATGTAGATCACCTCGTCGTAGGTGTGGAAGTGGTCGGGAGCCCGTCCCGGCGGCACGATGCCGATGAACTGCGTCACCGAGCCGCATCCGGTTTCCGGCCGCGCGCCGAGCACGAACTGGCGGCCGGCGGTCGCACTGCCCGTCTCCTCGGCCGTCAGGTCGAGCACCGCATGGGTGGCCGTGCCGGGCGGCGGGTCGTGCACCAGCACCGACACGGCGCGGCCGTCGCCCTCAGCGCTCCAGCCGGTGCCCCGGCCGACGAAGACGGACGTACCGGGCCGGAGCGCATGGGTCTCGCCGCCGATCGATGCTCGCCCGGCACCGTCGAGGACGTACAGCACCTCGTCTGCGTCCGACGACGCACGGACGGCGGCGACGGGGACGACCCGCTGCGTGAAGAGGCCGACCTCGAACAGGCGGCCGTCGTCGCTGTCGCCTTCGTGCATCGCGAACTGCATCGCTCTAGGTTATGCAGATGCGTCCCGTCGAGATCGTCACGCGCTCCTACGACGCGTTCGCACGCGACGATCTGGACGCGGTGCTCGCCGACATGGACCCGGAGATCGAGTGGCACCAGGCCCAGGGCCTGCCGCACGGCGGGCTCTACCACGGGCTCGACGAGGTGCGCGCGAACATCTTCGACCCTCTCGACGAAGCCTGGTGGGACGACTTCACGGCGGTCCCGGACGAGTTCCTCGACGCGGGCGACCAGGTGGTCGTCATCGGGCGCTATCGCGGCGTCGGGAAGCACACGGGCAAACATCTGGACGTTCCCTTCGTCCATATCTGGACCATGCGGGGCGACAAGGCGATCCGGTTCCGGCAGTACCTCGACACGGCGGGTTGGGTCGCTGCCCTGCAGATTTGATCATTGACACCGCGTGCCGCAGCGATGAAACTCGCTGCTCAGCGCGACACCCCCCGTCAGCACGGCCCGGATGGGCCAAGGAGGACATCTAGATGAAGAAGGCCATGGGCTTCGCCCTTGCCGTACTCGCCACTGCGGTGGTGGCGACGACGGCGCAGGGAGGCCAGAAGGTTGCGGCGACGAGCTCGGCGTCCGTCAGCTGCAACGGCACGCTCAAGATCGCATTCGTGACGCCGCTGACCGGCGGTGCAGGGTTCCTCGGCGCCGAGCAGTCGAGCTGGGCGAAGTACGCGGTCAAGACGCTCGCCAAGCCGCTGGGGCTGAAGGTCAAGCTGCTGCTGGGCGACACGCCCGTCGAGCAGGGTGCCGCGGTGGCGCAGACCTTGGCGCAGAAGTACGTCGGCGACCGCAGGGTTGTCGGGATCATCGGGCCGTCCACGTCCGGAGCTGCTGTTGCATCGACGAAGACGTATTTCCAGGCCGGTCTCGCTCACATCTCACCCTCGGCGACCCGCACGTCGCTGACCAAGGGCGCGACGCGCGAGGGCAGCGCGGCGTTCTTCCGCGTCGTCCCGGGCGACTACATCCAGGGTCCGAGCGACGCGAACTTCATGATCAAGAGCCTGAAGGTCAAGAAGGTCGTGATCATGGACTTCCAGGAGCCGTACTCGCTGGGTCTCGCCGACGCGGTCGAGGGCACGCTCAAGGCCGCCGGCGTCTCCACGACCCGGCTGTCGGCCTCGAACACGACGACCGACTACTCAGCGTTCGTGACCAAGGTCCCGAGCGACGCAGACATCGTCTTCTTCCCGACGCAGAAGCCGGGCGACGCGCAGACGTTCGCCCAGCAGCTGCTCGAGCAGGGCAAGAAGGCGAAGGTCTTCGGCGGAGACGGCTCGAACGACTCGTCGCAGTTCAAGCTGCCCGGGTCGTACGTGTCGAACTTCGCGCCGGACATCACCGGCATCGCGGCCGACTCGGCGATCATCGCCGGCTGGAAGAAGGACAACCCTGGCAAGGCCGTCGGCTCGTTCGGCCCGCCGAGCTACGGGGCAGTCCAGGTGATGCTGAACGCGATCAAGAAGGCCTGCGTCGCGGACCACGGCGTCATCAAGCGCGGCGCGACGTGCTACGGCAGGTCAAGAAGGTCCGGATCAAGAACTGGATCCTCGGTGGCTCGTTCCGCTTCTCGACGAAGTCGAACGACCCACTGAACGCGAAGTTCTACATCTTCCAGATCCAGTGCAACGGTTCGTACAAGCTCGTCGGCTAGGAACGACCAGCAACGGTACGACAGGGGCGGTCCGAAACTCGGGCCGCCCCTGCTTTACTCGCAGCCAGCCTCCGTGGACACCTTCATCCAGCTCAGCATCGACGGCCTGACGCTCGGCAGCGTCTACGCGCTGATCGCACTCGGGTACACGCTCGTCTACGGCGTGCTGAAGCTCCTCAACTTCGCCCACGGCGACGTGTTCATGGTCGGGTCGTTCATCGGCTTCGGCGTCCTGCAGCTGCTGGGCGGCTCATCCGACCCGATCGTGCCCGTCTGGTTGCTGCTCACGCTCGTGACGCTGGCCGCCATGGCCGGCTGCGCGGTGCTGGGCGTCGTGATCGAGCGCTTCGCGTATCGCCCACTCCGTGACGCGCCACGCATCGCGCCGCTGATCAGCGCGCTCGGCGTCTCCTTCTTCCTGGCCAACTCGATGCAGCTGTTGTTCGGCGCCGACCCGCGCAACTACAACACCTTCGACCTGTCGAACGGTGCCCTCTACCTGAAGGGCGTCGACATCGGCAACGTCCGGCTGCCGCTGCTGCGCATCATCACGATCAGCTCCGCCTTCGTGATGCTGGTGGTGCTCTTCGTGCTCGTGAACAAGACGCGCACCGGCAAGGCGATGCGCGCCACCTCGTTCGACCGTGAGGCGGCAGCGATGATGGGGATCAACATCGACCGCGTGATCGTCTTCACGTTCGTGCTCGGGTCAGCGCTGGCGGGCGCTGCCGGCGTGATGTTCGCCCTGCGCGTGCCGACGACGGTCGCGATCGGCTTCGTCGCCGGGCTGAAGGGCTTCACCGCCGCCGTGATCGGCGGCATCGGCTCGATCCCGGGTGCGATGGCCGGCGGTCTGATCCTCGGCTTCGCGGAGGCATACACCCAGGGCTACATCTCGACCAAGTGGTCCGACCTTGTCGTCTTCTCGATCCTGATCACCTTCATGATCTTCCGGCCGCAGGGCCTGCTCGGGCGGGCCGACATCCGCAAGGTATGACCGAGCTGCCTCCCGCCGAGCCGCAGGGGCCCGCCGTCGGGGTGGACGAGTGGGTCGCGCGCCATCAGGCCGCGCGGTTCTTCAAGACCGGCCCCCTGGCCACCGTCGAGGAGCGGCTGCGCCGGGTCCCGTGGTGGGCGTGGCTCGTGCTCTTCGTCGCCGTGTTCTCGCTGCTCCCGGTCGTCTCGTCGAGCGGGTACGTCCGCCGCGTCGGCTTCGACACGGTGCTCTACATGCTGCTCGCGCTCGGGCTGAACGTCGTCGTCGGCTGGGGCGGGCTGCTCGACCTCGGCTACGTCGCGTTCTACGGGATCGGCGCCTACACGTACGCGATCCTCGACTCCGACAAGTTCGGCTACCACCTGCCAACGATCGTCTCGATCCCGATCGTCGTCGGCGTCGGCGCGATCGCCGGCTTCCTGCTCGGCCTTCCCTCACGGCGGCTGAGCGGCGACTACCTGGCGATCGTGACGCTGTTCTTTCTCCAGCTGTTCCAGACGCTGACGACGAACGGCGACAACGCATTCGGTCACAACCTCACCGGCGGGCCGAACGGCATCCTCAACATCGACCCGCTGCACGTCTTCGGGCACGACCTCGTCGTGCAGCACGAGGGCGTGTTCGCGGTGCCCTACCTGTACGTCGCGCTCGGCTTCTTCGTCGTTGTGTTCGTCGCCCTGCGCTTCGTCAACGAGTCGCGAACCGGCCGCGCGTGGCGCTCGCTGCGCGAGGATTCCCTCGCGGCCGAGGCGATGGGCATGCCGGTGAATCGGCTCAAGCTGATGGCCTTCTCGTTCGGCGCCGCGGTCGCCGCGTTGACGGGCACACTTTTCGCGTCTCTGAACGCGAGCGTGTTCCCGCTCACCTTCTACTTCGTGCTGCTGATCATCGTCTACACGATGGTCATTCTCGGCGGCGCCGGCAGCCAGGCCGGCGCCGTGCTCGGCGCGATCATCATCGGCCCGCTGCTCGAGCTGCTGCGGGAGCCTGCGAAGTCGCGGATCATCTTCTTCGTCGCGCTGATCGGCGGCATCTTGCTCGTGTTCCGCCGCTCACGGGCGCTCGGCATCGTCGGCGGTGCGACGCTGCTGTTCGGGTTCGGCGTGCATGCGCTGGCCGGTGCGATCGACAGCTCGTGGACGGCAGGTGGCAGCTCGCAGGGCCTGGCGCGCGTCGTGGACCACTGGGTGCTCGTGCCCCAGCACCTGGCCGGGTGGGTCGCGCCGTTCTCCTACGTCGGTCTGATCGGCGTGGCGCTCGTCCTCACGCTCGTCCATGGCCGCGTGCGCCTCGTGCTGCTGCCGCCGACGCTGTATCTCGCCGCGTTCGTCTGGGAGAACGTGATGCTGAAGAAGCCCGAGCCGACCCGCTACATCGTGCTCGGGCTGATCCTGATCGCGCTGATGGTGCTGCGACCGAACGGGCTGCTCGGCGAGCGCCGCGTGGAGATCGTGTGATGGCCGAGCCGCTCCTCGACCTACAAGGCGTCTCGCTCGCGTTCGGCGGACTCAAGGTCGTCTGGGACCTCGACATCCACGTCGACGAGGGCGAGATCGTCTCGGTGATCGGGCCGAACGGCGCCGGCAAGACGACGCTCTTCAACCTGATCACCGGCATCTACCGCCCGGACGGCGGGCGACATCCTGCTCGACGGCAGTTCGATCGTCGGCCTGCAGCCGCACCAGATCAGCCACCGCGGCGTCTCGCGCACCTTCCAGACGCTGCGGCTGTTCCTGAACATGTCGGTGAAGGAGAACGTGATGGCCGCCGCCTACGGCCACACGCGCGCTGGACTGATCCGCTCGATGCTGCGGACACCCGGCATGCGCCGGGAGGAGCGCGAGATCGAGGCGCTCGCGCACCGAGCGGCTCGCATTCTTCGGCAAGCGCCTGATGGGCTACCGCTGGGACTCGCCCGCGTACTCGCTCTCGTACGCGAACCGGCGCCGCCTCGAGATCGCCCGCGCGACCGCGACAAACCCGCGCATCCTGCTGCTCGACGAGCCGGCCGCCGGGATGAACCCGTCCGAGACGCATGAGATCACCGAGCTGATCGCGCAGCTCCGCACCGACGGCGGCTACACGATCCTCGTGATCGAGCACGACATGCACGTCGTCGAGGGCATCTCCGATCGCGTCGTCGCGCTCGACCACGGCGTGAAGATCGCCGAGGGCTCGTTCGAGCACGTCGCGACCGATCCGCAGGTGATCGAGGCCTACCTCGGGCTCGGAACGGCGGACACGAAATGAGCCTCCTCCAGCTCGACGCGGTCGATACCTACTACGGGCAGATCCACATCCTGCAGGCGCTCTCGATCCGCATCGAGCCGGGCGAGCTGGTCTGTCTGCTCGGCGGCAACGCGTCGGGCAAGTCGACGACGCTGAAGACGATCCTCGGGATCGTGCGGCCGCGGCGGGGCTCGGTGCTGATCGACGGCGAGGACGTGACGAAGCGCCCGACGAGCTACCGCATCGGACGGGGGATCGCGATCGTGCCCGAGAACCGGCGCCTGTTCGCGCCGATGACCGTGCTCGAGAACCTCGAGCTCGGCGCCTACCTGCACGGCGGCGGCCGCAAGGAGGACTTCGACCGGGTCTACGAGCTGTTCCCGCTGCTCTACGAGCGGCGCTCGCAGCTCGCCGGGACGCTCTCGGGCGGCGAGCAGCAGATGGTCGCGATGGGGCGGGCGCTGATGTCGCGGCCGAAGCTCCTGCTGATGGACGAGCCGTCGATGGGCCTCGCGCCCCTGCTCGTCGAGCGGAACTTCGCGATCATCAAGCAGGTGCATGCGTCCGGCGTGGCGATGCTGGTCGTCGAGCAGAATGCGAACGTGTCGCTCTCGATCGCCGACCGCGGGTACGTTCTCTCCACCGGCCGCCTCGTGCTCGAAGGGCCGGCTGCCGACCTGCGCGACAACGAGGATCTGAGAAAGGCATACCTTGGCCGTTAGAACCCAATCCGTCGCCGAGCGGTGCCGCCATCGCTTCCCGATCTTCGAGCGGCTCACCTACATCAACTCGTGCTCCCAGGGCGCGCTCTCCGACTCGGTGCGCGCCGCCTACGACGACTACCTGAGCGGCTGGGACGAGCGGGGAGCGCCGTGGGACTACTGGGTGGAGCGGTCGGAGACCGCACGCTCGACCTTCGCGCGCGTCGTCGGCGGGGAGCCGGACGACGTCGCCGTGACGACGTCGCTGTCGGCGGGCGTGAGCGCGCTCGCGAGCGCGGTCGACTTCGAGCGCCGGCCGAAGGTCGTGATCAGCGACTTCGAGTTTCCGACGATCGGCCAGATCTGGCACGCGCAGGAGCTGCGGGGCGCGCACGTCGTACGTGTGCCGGCCGACGGCGCGACGATTCCCGTCGAGCGCTTCGAGGAGGCGATCGACGAGCAGACGGCCGTCGTCTCGATCGCTGCGGTCTGTTACCGCAACGGGTCGCGGCTCGATGTCGAGGAGATCGCGCGGATCGCGCACGAGCGCGGCGCGCTCGTCGTGCTCGACGCCTATCAGGCGATCGGCACGTACCCGCTCGACGTCGGAGCACTCGGCGTCGACGTCCTCGCGGCAGGGGTGCTCAAGTACCTGCTCGGCTCGGCGGGGCTCGCCTTCATGTGGACGAGGCCCGGCCTGGCGGAGAGCCTGCTCCCGACACAGACCGGCTGGTTCGCCGACGAGGACATCTTCGAGATGGATCACACCGACTACTCGCCGTCGCCGACGGCGCGCCGGTTCCAGTCGGGGACGCCGCCGATCCCGAACATCTACGCGGGCGTGGCGGCGATGGAGCTGATGCTCGAGATCGGGATCGCCGAGACGCGGGAGCACGTGAACGCTCTCAACGAGCGGCTGATCGCCGGAGTCGACGAGCTCGGCGGCATCGTCGTGACCCCGCGCGACGCCGAGCATCGGGGTGCGCTCGTCTGCATCCGCTCGACCGACGCGCCGGCGCTCGTGGGCGAACTCGGCCGGCGCGGGATCGTCACCTCGGAGCGTGACGGGAACCTCCGGGTCTCGGCCCACGCCTACAACACCGCCGAGGACATCGACCACGTCCTGACGGCGCTGACCGCCGATGGTGTCAGACACCTGTTGGTGTCTGACACCTGATAAAACCTCGCAGATGCTGCTTCGAGAAGTCGGATACGCGCGCCCCACCTCGCTCGCCGAGGCGGCTCGAGCTGCTCGCGGCGAACGACGGCGCCCGCGCTCTCGCGGGCGGCCAGACGCTCCTCAACGTGATGAAGGCGCGGGCCGGCTCGCCCGACCAGCTGGTCGACTTGAGCCGGATCGAGGAGCTGAAGGGGATCGACCTTGCCGCCGACGGGACGCTATCGATCGGCGCGATGACGACCTACACGGAGGTTGTCAAGTCGAGCGAGGCGCGGGCGCGACCGATCCTCGGCGTGGTCTGCGCCCAGATCGCCGACGTTCAGGTGCGAAACCGCGGCACGATCGGTGGCAACGTCTGCACCAACGACCCGACGAACCACCTGCCGCCGCTCTTCGCCGCGCTCGGGGCGCAGTTCACGATCACGGGCGCGAACGGCGAACGCACCGTCTCGGCGGCCGACTTCTTCCTCGGCGTCTACCTGACCGCGGTCGGGCCGGGCGAGCTGCTGACGCGGATCACCGTGCCGGCCGGGCGCGCCGACGGGTTCGCCGCGGTCACGCTCGGCGTCGAGGGCACCTGCATCGTCAGCGCCGCAGCGACGGTGAACGGCAGCGTCACGGTCGCGCTCGGCTGCGTCGACGCCGTGCCGGTCGCTGCTCGCGCCGCCTCGGCCGACGCCGACGCCGTGCGCGCAGCCGTTGCTGCCGCCGACATCGATCCCCCATCGGACGTGCACGCTTCGGCCGACTACCGCAGGCATCTCGCCGCGGTGCTCGCCGTGCGCGCGGTCGTCCAGGCAACGGACAACGCGAGGAGCTGAGAGACGTGGAAGCAGGCACGATCCCGACCTCCCGCACGATCGCCGTCACGATCAACGGCACGACCTACGAGCGCGAGGTCGAGGCGCGGAAGCTCCTGATCCACTTCGTCCGCGACGACCTCGACCTGACCGGCAGCCACATCGGCTGCGACACCGGCAACTGCGGCGCGTGCTCGATGATCGTCGACGGCATGCTCGTCAAGAGCTGCATGCTGCTCGCCGTGCAGGCCGACGGCTCGAACGTCGAGACCGTCGAGGGGCTCGCGGACGGCGAGGAGCTGACGAAGCTGCAGCAGTCGTTCTCCGATCACCACGCGCTGCAGTGCGGCTACTGCACGCCGGGGATGCTGATGAGCGCTACCGCGCTGCTGCGCGAGAACCCGCACCCGTCCGAGGACGAGATCAAGAAGGGCCTGCAGGGCAACATCTGCCGCTGCACCGGCTACTGGAACATCTTCGAGGCAGTCAAGGCGGCGTCGGAATGAGCACGACCAGGTCGCGCCCGAGAAGACCGAGACCGCCGAGCAGACCTGGAAGGGCCAGAGCGTCCCGCGCAAGGAGGACCGCCGCCTCGTCCAGGGCCAGGGCGTCTTCGTCGACGACATCAAGCGGCACGGCATGGGCTTCATCCACTTCGTGCGCTCGCCGTACGCCCACGCGCACATCACCTCGATCGACGTCTCGCAGGCCGAGCAGACGCCCGGTGTCTACGGGACGCTGACCGGGGAAGAGGTCGCGTCGCTGACCGACCCGTTCTTCCAGATCGCGTCGGTGCCCGGCGCGAACGTCAAGGACTACGCGCTCGCCGTCGGCAAGGTGCGCTACGTCGGCGAGGCGATCGTCGCCGTCGTCGCCGAGACGCGCGAGCTCGCGCGCGACGCGTCGGAGCTCGTCGAGATCGAGTACGAGCCGATCGCCCCGATCACCGACGCCCGCAACGCGCGCGACGACGGCGTGCCCGCGATCCACGAGGACGCGGGCGGCAACTTGATGTGGGAGGGCGTCTACGAGTGGGGCGACCTCGACAGCTGCTTTCGCCGAGGCAGACAAGGTCGTGAAGATCGACGAGCTCCACTTCCACCGCTTCAACTCGACGCCGCTCGAATGCGACGGCGCGCTCGTCGAGTTCAACAGGGGCGTCGGCCAGTGGACGATCCACACGAACAACCAGTTCCCCGGGTTCGCCGCGATCATGATGGGCCCGGCCATGCACTGCGGGCTCGACAAGCTCCGCTTCGTCACGCAGGACATCGGCGGCGGCTTCGGCAACAAGATCACGACGCATCCGCAGCTCGTCGTCTGCTGCCTGCTCGCGCGCAAGCTCGGCCGGCCGGTGCAGTGGACCGAGTGGCGCACCGACTTCCACATGTCGATGTCGCACGGCAACGAGCGCTGGTTCCTCGAGACCGAGGTGGCCGTCAAGAACGACGGCACGCTGCTCGGCTTCCGCACGAAGGCGCTCGACGACGCCGGCGCCTGGCTGCGCTACGAGCCGCTCGGCGGCGTCATCTGGGCTCAGGTCACGCCCGGCATGTACCGCTGGCGGAACATCCGCGTCGAGTTCACGCAGGTCGCGACGAACAAGGCGCCGGTGTCGCCGAACCGCGGCTACTCGCGGATGCAGCACCTGTGGTTCACCGAGCGGATGATCGACATCGTCGCGCACGAGCTCGACCTCGATCCCGTCGAGGTGCGCAAGAAGAACTACATCCGCACCGACGAGATGCCGTACGAGACGCCGAACGGCTGCGTCTACGACTCGGGCGACTACGCGCAGATGCTCGACATCGCGCTCGACCTGATCGACTACCCGAACATCGAGGCGCGGCGCGCCGACGCAAAGGCGCGCGGCAAGCTGCTCGGCGTCGGCATCGGCTCGACGCTCGACTCGGGCACGAACAACTTCGGCCAGTCGCGGATGATCAACCCGGAGCTGCAGTTCTCGGGCAACAACGAGGTGGCCACCGTCAAGCTCGACATCTTCGGCGAGATCGTCGTCACGCTCGGCACGACGCCGCAGGGGCAGGGGCACGAGACGACGGCCGCGCAGGTCGTCGCCGACATCCTCAAGTGCTCGGTCGACGACGTGCACGTGCGCGCCGGTCACGACTCGTACTGGAACTCGCACGCCGGGTTCTCGGGGACGTACGCGTCGCAGTTCGCGGTGACCGGGCCTGAGCGCCGTCAAGGGCGCCACCGAGATGCTGCGCGACGAGATCTTCTAAGCTCGCCGGGGCGGTCTTCGGCGGCGTGCCCGGCGGAGGCGCTCGAGCTGGCCGACGGCGGCATCCGCATCAAGGAGAGCCCCGAGGCGTTCCTGCCCTTCATGGCCTGCGGCGCGATCATCAACGCGAACAACGCCGGCCTGCCCGAGGATCTCGGCGTCACGCTCAACTGCCGCTACGTCTACCGGCCGCCGTTCCAGGTGCCGGACATCGAGCGCAAGTTCGGCAACCTGACGCTGACCTACGCCACGCAGATTCACGCAGCCGTGATCGAGGTCGACCCCGAGACCGGGTACTACGACATCGTCGACTACGCGGCCGTCGACGACTGCGGCAAGCGCATCAACCCGCAGATCGTCGAGGGCCAGGTGATGGGCGCGACCGCGCAGGCGCTCGGCGCCGCGGTGCACGAGCAGTTCGTCTACGACGAGGACGGCAACCTGCTGACGCCCAACTTCTACGACTACCACGTGCCGCACGCGCTCGACATGCCGCCGCTCCGCACCGGCTCGCTGGAGAGTCCCTCGCCGTTCACCCCGCTCGGCACGAAGGGCATGGGCGAGGGCGGCGGCGCAGGCATCCACGCGATCTGCTCGGCGGTGCAGGACGCGCTGCGCGGCAACGGCGACGCGATCGTGTGGGACAGCGCAAACCCGTACCACCGCGTGTGGGAGATGCTGCAGAGCCCGGCCGAGGCCGGTGGCCGTGTCGCGGTGGTGGACGCATGAATGTGAACGGCGACCGCACCTTCGCAGCGCCGCGTGACGCCGTGTGGAAGGTGCTGAACGATCCGGCGTCGATGGCGAAGACGATGCCCGGGGTCGAGAGCTTCGACATCCACGACGAGAAGCGCTGGACTGCGAACGTCAAGATCCCGCTCGGCCTCGGCGGCCTGAAGATGAAGGTCGACATGGACAAGATCGAGGAGCGCGCGCAGGAGTTCGCGAAGCTCGCGATCAAGGGCAAGGGCGTCGGCGCGATGATGAGCATGGAGACGTCGTTCGAGCTGAGCGACGTCGACGGCGGTGGCACGGCGATGCACTGGAACGCCGACGTCAAGATCGCCGGGCCGGTCGGCTCGATGGGCCAGCGCGTGCTGCAGCCGATCGTCAACCAGCAGGTGTCGCACGTGCTGAGCGCGCTCGACCGCGAAGTGCAAGCCGCCGTCGCCGGCGGAGCGTAGTCCGGTATGGCCGTCCCTTTCCGCGTGGGCGTGATGCAGCTCACCATGGAGCCGCTCGACGAGATGCTCGCCTCGGCGCGCGCGATGGACGACGCCGGCATGGACACGATCTGGCTCGCCGAGGCGTACCCGTGGTGGCGCAAGCACGGGATGGAGGCACGCTCGTCGACCGTCGTCTCGGCGCTGATGGCACGGGAGACGAAGCGGCTGACGATCGGCTGGGGGATCATCTCGCCGTTCACCCGTCATCCGGTGCAGGTTGCGATGGACGCACGCGTCGTGCAGGAGGCGGCCGGACCGGGCCGGTTCATCCTCGGCTACGGCACCTCGAAGATC
This sequence comes from uncultured Actinomycetes bacterium, assembly GCA_963819535.1. Lineage (GTDB taxonomy): Bacteria > Actinomycetota > Thermoleophilia > Gaiellales > Gaiellaceae > PALSA-600. Next base: position 302,853 of record CAWFWL010000003.1, read on the forward strand.
TTCCTCAACAACGCGAAGATGCAGACGTCGAAGACGCTCGGCCCGATGCGCGACGCCGTGACGATCGTGCGCGGCGTGCTCGGCGGCGAGCGGTTCCAGTACGACGGCGACACCTGGAGCGCCGACGTGCCCGCGCTGCAGGACGAGGCGCACACGCCGCGCGACGTGCCACCGGTGTACGTCGCCGCGACGGCGCCGAAGATGCAGGCGCTGGCCGGCGAGATCGGCGACGGCTGCCTCACACCGTCGATCACGACGCCCGCGTTCGTCCGCTACACGCGCGGCAACGTGAAGTCCGACATCGACATCGGCTGCACGGTCGTCGCCTCGATCCACGCGACCGACCGCGACCGCGGCCGCGACGGCGCGCGCGAGATCGCCGGCATGTACCTCGCGAACAAGGTGCAGAACATCCAGGGCTCGGCCGACACGCTGCTCGACCTCGCCGGGCTCGAGCAGGACGAGATTCGGCCCGTCGCCGAGGCGATGGAGCGCGGTGGGCGCCTGGCCGCGAAGGAGCAGGTGACCGACGCGATCCTCGACAAGTGCAAGCCGATCGCGGGCACGCCCGCCGACTGCATCGCGGCGATCGAGGAATACAAGGACGCCGGCTGCACGCACGTGATGCTCGAGCTGTGGGGCGAGGACCGCCACGAGCAGATCCGCCTGTTCGGCGAGCAGGTTCTGCCGCACGTCCGGTCGTGATCGAGCAGATGCTCGTCCGGGCGCGCTCGCGCATCGCCAGGTACGCGCCCGACGAGATCGACGACGACGTGCTGCTCGTCGACCTGCGCTCGAACGACGAGCGGGCGCGCGACGGGATCATCCCCGGCTCGGTGCACGTGCCTCGCTCGGTGCTCGAGTGGCGCTGCGACCAGGAGTCGGGCAATGCGAATCCCGTGCTCGCCGGTCGCCGGCTCGTGCTCGTGTGCGCACACGGCGAGTCGTCGAGCCTGGCTGCGGCGTCGTTGGTCGAGCTCGGGCTCGAGGATGCCGGCGATCTCGCGGGCGGGTTCGCGGCGTGGTGTGCCGCGGGGCTGCCGGTCGTGTCCGCGCCGCCGCCGCCGGAGGGTAGGCCGGGCATGGGAGGTCCGCAATGAAGATCGACCGCGACCGGCTCGTCGGGACGGCCAGCTCGCTGATCGACGTGCACAGCTTCACCGGGCAACGAGCAGGCGATGGCCGAGCTGATGGTCTCGCTCTACGAGGAGCTCGGCCTGCAGGTGCAGTGGCAGCAGGTCGAGGACGGCCGCGCGAACGCGCTCGGCACCTGGCGCGGCACCGGCGGCGGGAAGACGCTGATGTTCAACGGCCACATGGACACCTCGTACTCGGGTCGTGAGCCGTGGCTCAAGGACGTGGCCGGGCTTCCAGCCGCACGCGTTCGAGCGCGACGGCCGTCTGTACGGGCTCGGCATCTCGAACATGAAGGGCGCGCTCGCCTGCTACGTCGAGGCGGTGCACGCGCTCCAGGACGCAGGCGTGCGGCTGCGCGGCGACGTGCTGATCGCCGCGGTCTGCGGCGAGATCGAGAAGACGCAGTACGGCGATGCGCAGGGCGCCGAGTACCGCGGCTACGCGGCCGGCTCGCGCTACCTCGTCTCGCACGGCGGCGTCGCCGACATGTGCCTGCTCGGCGAGCCGACCGAGGGCAAGGTCGTGCTCGGCCACTTCGGCGCGCTCTGGCTGCGCATCCGCGCGCACGGCAACTTCATCCACACGGCCTTCAGCGAGGGCAAGCGCGACCAGAACTCGATCCTGCGCATGCACGAGGTGACCGGCGCCGTGCTCGAGTGGATTCCGACGCTGGGAGAACGACGAGGCGAACACCTACCGCGGCGCCAAGGCGATCGTCAACGTCGGCGCGGTCGAAGGCGGCTTCGGCTGGCGCGTCTCGCGGACTCCCCATCACACGGACCTGTTCCTCGACGTGCGCGTTCCGCCGACCAAGCAGATGGCGATCGCGCGGCGCGAGGTGCTCGAGTTCGTCCGGCTGCTCGGCGAGCGCTTCCCCGACTACGGCATCGAGGGCGAGGTCTACGTCACCGCCCCGGGCGCCGAGATCGACGAGGACCACCCGCTCGTCGCGGCGATCGACGCCTCGCACGAAGAGGTCTTCGGTGAGCGGCCCGGCCGCGACGTGACGCGCTGGTTCAGCGACGCGCTCGGCGCTGACGCGCTACGGCATCCCGACCGTCAACTACGGCACGTCGACCGGGCTGATGGACGTGGCGCTCGGCGAGAACCTCGAGATCGACGGGCTGGTGCAGATGGCTCAGACGTACGCGCTCGTGCGCGCAGAAGGTCTGCGCGTGAAGCTGGTCACGTACGACGGCGGCAAGGTCGGTCGCGTCGACGGCGACGAGGTCGTGCGGCTCGACGTCGCCGACGATGCGCGAGTACTTCGAGCGCGGCGGCGCCGACGAGACGACCGAGCGCATGCCGCTCGCCGACGTGAAGCTGCAGGCGCCGATCGTGCCGAAGAAGTTCTTCCACACCGCCGGCAACTTCCGCGAGCACGAGGAGGAGTCGAAGAACGTCGACTGGTCGCACGCAGATCGCGCCGTGGATCAACTTCTTCCAGAACGTCGACGCGATCGTCGGCCCGGACGAGCCGGTGATCTACCCCGAGCACCTGACCGAGGAGCTCGACTACGAGCTCGAGCTCGCGGTCGTGCCTGAAGAAGGCAGGCAAGTGGTTCTCGCCGGAGGAGGCGGCGGACTACATCGGCGGCTACGTGATCTTCAACGACATCACCGCGCGCGACATCCAGCGCGGCGAGATGCGGTCGGGCGTGTTCAGCTTCTGCAAGGCGATCGACACGTTCTGCCCGCTCGGGCCGTGGATCGTCACGCCTGACGAGATTCCCGACCCGCACGAACCTCGCGATGGAGCTGCGCGTCAACGGCGAGGTGCGGCAGGAGTCGCATTCGAGCCGGATGAGCGTGACGATCCCGGAGATCCTCTCCAACTTCTCGGCGCTCGGCTACTCGGCGGGCGACGTCCTCTCGACCGGCACGGTCGCCGGCGTCGCGGGCTTCAAGTCGAAGGAGGAGCGGATGCGCCTCTATCTCAAGCCCGGCGACGTGATCGAGGCCGAGATCGAGGGGATCGGCGTGCTCCGGAACCCGGTCGATCTCGTGGCAGGAGGGGCACGGCGACGCCCGCGCCGCCGCGGGTGCGCCCGTGGGGCGAGGACGCTTGAGCTGGGCTCCGCGACGAGGCGAAGCTCGACCGCGTCCGCGCGCTGATGGCGCGAGCACGACCTCGACGCGCTCGTCGTACGCGCGCCCGACAACGTCCTCTACCTGACGAACTTCTGGGGGATGAAGGGGTACGACGCGTGCGTCTTCCCGCGCGAGGGCGAGCCGGTGCTGATCTGCCTCGAGGCGTCGGCCGACGACGCCGAGCGCATCGGCGTGGACGAGCGACGTGCGCTTCGTGCGCGGCTACGCCGACGGACGATCCCCGCCCGGTGCCGGCGCGCACGCTCGACGCAGCGCTCGCGGCGGCGAAGGACTACGGACGCGTCGGCCTCGAGCTCTCGCTCGGCACGCAGGCGACCGATCGGATGGTCGGCGAGCCGACGACGTTCACGAAGGCGTGGTTCGACGCGTGGCCGACGCGCCCAGGACGCGATGCCCGTGTTGAACGCGGCGCGCTCGCTCAAGACGCCGCAGGAGATCGAGCGGATGCGCCTCGCGAACGAGATCGTGCGCGGCGGCGATGGAGCACGTGCGCGGCGAGCTGCGCCCGGGCATGACCGAGAGCCGCAGGCCGCTGCGATCTGGCAGGGCTTCGTGCACGGCGAGGGCACCGGCTGGCAGGGGAAGGTCGACCTCGCGTTCGGTTTCTCGCTCGTCTGGTCGGGGCCGCGGAATCAGGACGTTCACGGCGACGGGCGACCGTGCCGCGTCGCGGCCGACGAGCCGACGCTGTTCGAGATCTGGGTCTGCGCCGACGGCTACTGGGCCGACCACACGAAGCTGCTCTGCCCCGGCGAGCTGCGCGCCGACTACCGCGAGCTCGAGGCCGGGCTGCTCGGCGTGTACGAGCGGCGCGATCGCGCACTGCCGCCCAGGCGCGAGCTTCGCCGAGCTCGACGTGCTCGTGCGCGAGGGCATCGCCGCGATCGGCTACCCGGGCCAGCCGACGCACCCGATCTGTCACGGCGTCGGCGCGCGTGCACACGAGCCGCCGTACGCCCACCAGGCCGGCGGCGGCGAGATCGCCGAGGGCATGGTGCTCGCGATCGAGCCCGGCTGCTACTGGGACGGCGGCGGCGGGCTGCGCGTCGAGGACAACTTCCTGATCACCGGCGACGGGCGCAGAGAAGCTCTCGCCCTTCCCGGACGGAGTGGTTTCTTGTCTGACTTGATCTGGACCGGCTCGCTCAACGACGCGTATGCGATCGGCGGGCATGTCGGGCCTGTACGACACGACGCTGCGCGACGGGGAGCAGACCGTCGGCGTCGTGCTCGATCCCGAGCAGAAGCTCGAGATCGCACGCCTGCTCGACGAGCTCGGGATCGACCGGATCGAGGCGGGCTTCCCGCGCGTCTCCGACGACGACTGGCGGGCGGTCGAGCTGATCGCCGCCGCGGGACTCTGCGGCGGAGGTCTGGGGCTTCTCGCGTGCGGTGCCGGCCGACCTGGAGGCGCTCGTCGAGCTCGGCGTGCGTTTCTCGGTGATCGAGTCGCCGATCTCCGATCTCAAGCTCGACGCGATCGGCGTCTCGCGCGACAAGATGCTCGAGCGCATCACGAGCGCGATGCGGTTCGCCGACGAGCACGGCATCCACGCGGCGTTCTTCGGCGTCGACTCCTCGCGGGCGGAGCGCGACTTCTACAAGCAGGTGTACTCGGCCGCTGTCGAGGCAGGCGCGAAGGAGGTCGTGGTCGTCGACACGCTCGGCATCGCCTCGCCCGAGGCGGTCGAGGAGCTCGTCGGCTTCACCGTCAGACCTCGTCGACGTGCCGGTCCACTTCCACGGCCATAACGACTTCGGCGTCGCGACGGCAAGCGCTGTCGCCGCGGTGCGAGCGGGGGCGAGCTGGGTGCACGGGACGATCAACGGCATGGGCGAGCGGGCGGGCAACGCGAACCTGGGCGAGGTTGGCGCTGACGCTGCGCGCGCTCTACGGCGTCGACTCGAACCTGCGGCTCGAGCGGATTCGCGACGTCTCGGAGCGCGTGCGCGAGCTCTCTGGCTACGAGCTCGAGCCGTGGAAGCCGGTCACCGGCGAGACGCTCTACCGGCGCGAGAGCGGTGCGGTCGCCTCGCAGTTCCACGATCCGCCGTCGATCGAGCCGTACTCGTCGGAGCTCGTCGCGACGCAGCGGTCGATCGTGCTCGGCAAGAAGAGCGGTCTCGACTCGATCCGCATCAAGGCCGACGAGCTCGGGCTCGACGTGCCCGAGGAGCGGCGCGCGGAGGTGCTCGCGGCGGTGAAGAAGCTCGGGATGGAGAAGCGCGGGCTGGTGACCGACGACGAGTTCAGGTCGCTCGTTGGCTGATCACGACGCCGTCGTCGTCGGCTCCGGGATCAACGGTCTCGCGTGCGCGGCGCTGCTCGCGAAGGCCGGCTGGAACGTGTGCGTGCTCGAGCGGAACGACTGGTTCGGCGGCGCGATCAAGACGGCCGAGATCACGCAGCCCGGCTTCCACCACGACGTCTTCAGCGCCTGGCATCCGCTGTGGGTCGGCGGGCCGGCGCACGCGCAGCTCGGCGACGACCTCGCGCGGCACGGGCTCGAGTACCTGAACACCGAGCTGCCGACCGGCGACGCTCTTCCCCGACGGCGGCAGCGCCTTCCTGCTGCGGACCGCGGAGGCGAACGCCGCCGAGCTGGCGCGCCACCACCGGGTGACGGCGAGGCGTGGAACGCGCTGCTCGACGGAGTTCTTCCCGAACGCCGATCTCGCGTTCGGCGTGCTCGGCACCGAGCTGTGGTCGCGGCACGGCGCCGCGCTCGGGCTGAAGGCGTACCGCCGGCTCGGCCGCGCAGGGCGCGATCGAGTTCGCCGGGCGGCTGCTCGTCTCGGCGCGCGACTGGCTCGAGACGACGTTCGGCTCGCGAGCGCGCGCACGGCCTGCTCGCGCCGTGGGTGCTGCACACCGGGCTCGGCCCGGACGCGGCCGCGTCGGGCTACATGGCGCAGGTGATCGCGGTCGCGGTGCAGGAGGGCGGCATGCCGATCCCGCGCGGCGGCGGCGCGAAGCTGGCGGACGCGCTCGTCGCGTACATCCGCGCGCAGGGCGGGACGTGCGAGAACCTCGTGCAGGTCGAGCGCGTCTTCGCCGGCGGCGTGCGAACGGCGTCGGGCGAGACGATCGGCGCGCGCCGCGCGGTGATCTGCAACGTGACGCCGACGCAGCTGTACGGGACGCTGCTCGAAGGGATCGAGGCGCCGCCGCTTCCGCTACGGGCGCTCGCGAGATGCAGATCCACTTCGCGCTGTCGGAGCCGCCGCGCTGGGAGGGCGACGACCGGCTCGGGCAGACGGCGATCGTGCACCTCACGCCCGGGCTCGACGGAGTGTCGCGCGCGGTCAACGAGGCCGACCGCGGGCTGCTGCCGGCCGAGGCGACGGTCGTCGTCGGCCAGCCGCTGACGATGGACTTCGTCGCGCGCGCCGGACGGGAAGGGCCTGCTCTGGATCCAGCTGCAGGAGCTGCCGTGGCGCGTCAAGGGCGACGCCGCCGGGCGAGCTCGACGTCGGCGACGGCACGTGGACCGAGACGCTGCGCGAGCGCTACGCCGATCGCATCCAGGCCCGGCTCGCGCGCGCACATCCCGAATCTCGAGTCGTCGATCCTCGGCGCGCACGGTGCTCTCACCCGCCGATCTGCAGGCCGCGAACGTCAACCTGGTGCACGGCGACCCGTACGGCGGCTCGCTGGCGCTCGACCAGAACTTCCTCTGGCGCGCTCCCGCACCGCACGGTCGTCGACGGCGTCTGGCACGTCGGCGCCTCGACCCACCCAGGCCCCGGTCTCGGCGGCGGCAGCGGCGCCCTGGTCGCGGCCCAGCTACTCGAGCCGCCGCTCCGCAAGCGGATCGCGGCGAAGTTCAGGTCGTAGCTCGCGAACCTGGTTCGCAAGCGAACCAGGTTCGGTGTGGGATCGAACCTGGTTCGCGAGTTTCGTCCGTGAGCGCGCGAAGACGCTCGAACCTCGTTCGAACGAGGTTCGCGAGTCTCGGGCGGCGACCCGATCTGGACCTGGCGGTAGCCGACACTCGTGAACGACGTTCGAACGTGGTTCACGGGGTTCGAACCGCGCTGGCAGCCGACGTTCTGCGTGGCCTTGGGGCCGCGTGGGTGGTGACCGACCAGGCCTGCCCGGCGCGGACACCCGCGAACCTCGTTCGAACGAGGTTCGCGGGTTTCGTCCTCAGCGCGCGAAGATGCCCGTGCCGCCGAGCTCGGTCTCGAAGAACAGGCTCGCCAGCTCGAGGTGCTCGAAGAGCGCCTGCCCGGCGGCTTTCGGGTCGCGGGCGACGCACGCTGCTAGCAGCCGCTCGTCGAGGTCGCGGTGGCGCTCCTGCAGCGGGCCCGCCTCGGCGAAGAGCGCGGGGCGGAAGCGTTCCGAGCGGTCCCAGGCGGGGCGGATCAGCCCGACCAGCCACGGCGACTGCGACGCCTCGTAGAGCGTGAAGTGAAAATCGGTGTGCGCCCGCATCGTGCTGCGGACGTCGCCGGCGCCGCGGAGCTCGTCGAGCGAGTCGAGATGCCTTCGCGCCTCGGCTGCCTCGGCGCTCGTCAGGCGCTCCGCCGCCCGCCGCACGGCCAGGGACTCGAGCGCCAGCCGCACCTCGAACAGGTCCCGGAGCTCGTCCGGGTCGAAGTCGAGCACCCGCGCGCCCTGGTGCGGCACGTGCTTCGCCAGCCCGAGCGCCTCCAGCTGCCGTACCGCCTCCCGGATCGGCGAGATGCTCATCCCGAGCGACCGCGCCAGCTCATCCAGGCGCAGTGGGGTGCCGGCCGGCAGCTCGCCGAGGATGATCGCCTCGCGCAGCTGCTCGAGGGCATATTCGGCCATCGTGCGGTGGCGCATCCGGCCTTCCGTGGCTGGTGTCATGGTGGGAACGTCCCAAACCCTTGATCAGATGTCAAACCTCGTGAGAAGATCGCTCTTGTCCGCACCACGACCAGAGGAGTGAAGATGAGGAGACTGAGTTCCCGCATGGGACTCATGGCTGCCGCGCTTGCGGTGGCAGTCGTCGCGGTTGCGGCGACAGCGGCGGCCCGCTCGACGTCGTCGAGCGCCGGCACGATCACGATCGGCTGGGCGTTCGACAGCAAGGGCGCGATGGCGCCGTTCGACAATCCGGCACTTGCCGCGGCCCAGCTCCGCGTCAAGCAGATCAACGCGGCCGGCGGCGTGACCGGCAAGAAGTTGCAGATCAAGACGTGCGACACGCAAGGGAACAAGGCCGCGATCGCCAAGGCGTGTGCGTTGAAGCTGCTCGGCGGCGGCGCGAGCGTCATCTTCACCACTTGCGATGTCGACCTGGCGGCGCCCGTGGTGCAGGAGGCGATCAACCGTGGCGTGCTCGCGGTTGCTGCCTGCATCGGCACCGACCAGATGGGACCGAAGCGGTTCGGCGCGAAGGGCAAGCTCGCCTTCAGCTTCGGCAACGTGGCGCAGGATGAGGGCTCGGCGATGGCGCAGTACGCGTGGGGCAAAGGCTGGCGCACCGCGGCGCTCGCCACCGACGGGGTGATCGTCTACTTCAAGAACGTGGTGCAGGCGTTCAAGGTCCGCTTCCAGCAGCTCGGCGGCAAGATCGTCGATCAGGAGACGTACCACTCGCTCGGCGGTAGCGACGTCCAGAACACGATCAGCCGCCTGAACGGGAAGAAGGCAGACGTGATCGTCACGTCGACGGCCGGGGCGTTCGGCGCCCTGTCGACACTGATCTCCGGGCTCCGCACGCTCGGCAACGACACGCCGGTGCTCAACTCGTGGGCCGGCGACGGCAACTACTGGCTGCCGAAGAGCCCGCCGGTGACGAACTACTGGTTCGTCACGTTCGCGTCGGTCTTCGGTGACGATCCGAACCCGGCTGTCAACAAGCTCGCGAAGCAGATCCATGCGGGCACGGGCGGCTTCGTCACCGGCCCGGCTGCGATCGACGGCGTCGCTGCCGCGATCAGGCGGGCCGGCGGCTCGACGAACGGCGCCGCACTCGCGGCTCGGATGGTGAAGTTCAAGAAGGTGCCGACGATCTCGGGGCTCGTCAGCTTCTCGGCGCAGCTGCACACCGTGTTCGGCCGGCAGTACCGCGTGATTCGGATCCAGGACAACAAGCCGAAGCTCGTCGGGACGGTCGTCGCCAAGGTCGTTCCCAAGATCTAGGGATACCGGTTGGCTGATTCGCAAGCCGACCGCGCGCACGAGGGGAGGCCCGGAGCGTCACTCCGGGCCTCCGCCGTGTCACGGTCCTACGACGGCGTGCAGGCGCTGCGGGGGGTCGATCTCGAGCTCGAGCGAGGCGAGGTCGTCGGACTGATCGGCCCGAACGGCGCGGGCAAGTCGACCCTCGTCAACGTGCTCTCCGGCTTCGACCGCCCCGACAGTGGCTCGGTCGTGCTCGAGGGCCGCGACGTCACCCGCTGGTCGCCGCACCGCCGGGGACGCGGCGGCCTCGTGCGCACGTTCCAGCACAGCCATGCGTTCCGCGAGCTCTCGGTGCTCGAGAACGTCGAGGTCTCGGCGCTCGGCGTCGGTGCGGGGCCGAGGGTCGCGGCCGAGCGGTCGGCGGCGCTCCTGTCGCGCCTCGGGCTCGAGCGCTACGCACACGTCCCTGCGCGGACGCTCGCCCATGGCGACGAACGGCGGCTCGGCGTCGCCCGTGCCCTCGCCACCGAGCCGCGCTTCGTGCTGCTCGACGAGCCGGCGGCCGGCCTCCCCGAGGCGGAGGTGCCGGAGTTCGCGGCGCTCGTGCGCTCGGTCGCTGAAGAGCACGGTGCCGGCGTGCTGCTGATCGACCACAACATGGGGTTGATCATGGACGTGTGCGACCGCATCCACGTGCTCGACCAGGGCGTGACGATCGCCGACGGGACTCCCGCCGAGATCAGGTCGAACCTCGACGTGACGGCGGCCTACCTCGGCGAGTCGGCGGTGGCCGAGTGACGCAGGCGCTCGTCGTCGAGGGCCTCGAGGTGCGCTACGGCGGCGTGCAGGCGGTGCGCGGCCTGTCGTTCGAAGTGCAGCCGGGCGAGATCGTCGGCCTGATCGGCGTCAACGGCGCCGGCAAGTCCTCGACGCTGCACGCGATCATGGGCGCCGCGCCGGTGACCGGCGGTGACGTGCGGCTCGGCGAGCGCTCGCTTCGCGGGCGGCGACCCGAGGACGTCGCCCGCAGCGGGATCGCGCTCGTGCCCGAGGGTCGGCGGATCTTCGCGGAGCTGACGGTTGAGGAGAACCTGCGCCTCGGCTTCGCGGCACGCCGGTCGCGCACGGGCCCCGGCGCGGCGCTCCGCCAGGTCTACGAGCTGTTCCCGATCGTCGAGGAGTTCCGGCGGCGCCAGGCCGGCGCGCTGTCCGGTGGCCAGCAGCAGCAGCTCGCGATCGCGCGCGCGCTCGTCGCGGAGCCCGACGTCCTGCTGCTCGACGAGCCGTCGCTCGGTCTCGCCCCGAATATGGTCGACGTCGTCTTCGGCGCGCTGCAGGCGATCAGGGAGCAGGGGCTGGCGGTGCTGCTCGTCGAGCAGCGCGCGCAACGCACGGTCGCGCTCGCCGACCGCAGCCACGTGCTCTCGAACGGCGAGCTGCGCGTGACGCTCGCGCCGAAGGACGCCGACGACACCGAGACGATGGTGGCGGCCTACTTCGCATGATCGCGGTCCTGAACATCAGTCGCCAGACGCTCGCGGACGCGACCGCGCTCGGAGCGATCTACGCCCTGATGGCAGTCGGCATCGGGCTCGTCTTCGGCGTGCTGCGGCTCGTCAACTTCGCCTACGGCCAGCTCGTGATGGCGGGCGCGTTCGCGCTCGCGCTCGCCTCGCAGTGGGGCTGGCCCGGCTGGGCCGGCATCCTCCTCTGCTTCGCGGTGGTGCTGGCGCTCTCGGTGGCGATGGACTACCTCGTCTTCCGGCCGCTCCGCGGGCACCCGCCGGCGGTGATGCTCGTCGCCACGTTCGCGGTCGCGTTCCTGCTGCAGAGCATCGCGCTCCTCTGGTTCGGCCCGCTCGGCAAGATCGCGTCGTCGCTCGCCTACCTGAACCGCCCGGTGACGCTCACCGGCGTCGACATCCGCAAGATCACGATCGTCGCGCTGGTCGTCGCGGCCGCCTGCCTGGCCGCACTCTGGCTGCTGCTCGAGCGCACGACGATCGGGCTGCAGATGCGCGCCTCGTCGATGGACTTCCAGACCGCCCGCCTGCTCGGTGTGCGGGCGAACCGGGTGATCGGCGCTGCCGTGCTCCTCTCGGGAGCCCTGGCCGCGGTCGTCGCGGTGATGCTCTCCGTGCAGACGCCGCTCGTGACACCCGACTTCGCCCTGCGCGACACGATCATCGTGCTCGCCGGTGTCGTCCTCGGCGGCATGAACCGCCCGATCCCGGCGACGCTCGGCGGCTTCTCGATCGGCTTCGCCAGCGGCCTGCTGGGCGGCGCGTTGCCGACGGCGAAGAGCCAGTACCTGCCGACCTTCCTGTTCGTCGCCGTGATCGTGATCCTGCTCGTCCGGCCGCGGCGGCCTGTTCGACCGGACGCGAGCGGTGGAGCGAGTATGAGGAGCTTCTCCTCGCTCGAGCAGCTCGTCGCGCCGGCTGCCCTGGTGATCGCGGCGGCCCTGCTGGGTGCCGCGGTGTCGGCGTCGACGCAGACCTACTTCATCGACTCGCTCGTGAAGGTGTCGATCGTGGTCGCGCTGTACGTCTTCGTCGGCAACTCGGGGGTGCTCTCGTTCGGCCACATCAGCTTCGTCGCCGTCGGTGCTTGGACGGCCGGGGTGCTGACCGTGCCGGTCGGCGAGAAGCCGGCGATCATGCCCAACCTCGCGCACTGGCTCGTGCACCGCACGGCGGGGAACGTGACCTCCCTCGCGCTCGCGGCACTGCTCGGCGGAGTCGCCGCGCTCGTCGTCGGCATCCCACTGATGCGGCTGTCGGGTCTCGCCGCCGGCATCGCGACCTTCGCGGTACTCGAGATCACCCACAACATGCTGCGCTACTACGAGAAGATCGGCCCAGGGCTGAACACGTTCTCGTCGGTCCCGGAGACGACCGGGCTGCGGCAGGCCGCAATCGGGGCGCTGGTCGTGATCGTCGTCGCGTTCGCGTACGCCCGAAGCCGCTTCGGGCGGCTGCTCCGCGCCACCCGCGAGGACGCCGCGGCCGCGCGCGCCGTCGGTACGTCGGTGTACCGGCAGCGGCTGGTCGCATTCGCCATCTCGGGGCTGCTCGCCGGGCTCGCGGGCGGGCTCTACGTGCACCTGCTGCCGCTGAACACCGAGGGCCTGTACCTCGATCTGACGTTCATCACGCTCGCGATGCTGGTCGTCGGGGGCTCCGGCAGCCTGCTCGGTGCGGTCGTCGGCGCGCTCGCGGTGAGCGCGCTCGACTCGTACCTCGCGGTTGCCGAGAACGGCACGTCGCTCTTCGGCTGGAACATCGACCTGCCCGCCGGGACGCGCGTGATCGTCGTCGGCGTGCTGATGGCGGTCGTCCTGATCGTGAGACCGTCGGGGCTGACCGGCGGCCGCGAGTTCCGTCTGCCACGGAGGGCGACATGACGCGCATCTGCGTCGCCGGCGCCGGCGCGATCGGCAGTCTGTTCGCGGCCCACCTCGCGCGCGTCGCCGACGTGTCGGCCCTCGTGCGGCGCCCCGAGCACGCGAATGCGCTACGCGAGCACGGCCTCCGCATCAGCGGCCGAGCCGACTTCACCGCCGATCTCGCAGCCGCGACGTCGCCGGACGAGCTCGAGCCGCCCGAGCTCGTGATCCTCGCCTGCAAGGGCACCGATCTGGAGACGGTCGCGGCGGGCCTGGCCGGGCACTGGCCGGACGCGACGCTGATGACGGTGCAGAACGGGATCGGCGCCGACGAGATCGTCGCCCGCCACGGCGACGTGGAAGCTGCTGACCGCGGTCACGTTCATGAGCGGCACCCGCCACGACGACACGCACGTCGAGTACGTGCTCGACACCGCGACGTGGGTCGGGTCCGGCTCGCGGCACGACGCCCGACGACGCGCGGCGCGTGGCGGCCCTGATCGTCGAGTCAGGGCTGAAGGCCGAGGGCTTCGACGACCTGCGGCCGGCGCAGTGGTCGAAGCTCGTCTTCAACGCGACGGTCAACACGGTCGCGGCACTGACCGGTCTGCCGCACGACCCGCACTTCGCGGCACTCGCCGAGGACTCCGACCTGGGCCACCTCGTGCGTGATCTGATGGACGAAGGCAAAGCCGTCGCCGCGGCGGCGGGCGTACCGCTACGAGAGGACCCCTGGGAGATGAACGTCCTGGCGACGCGGCGTGGGAGTGCGCACTACCCCTCGATGCTCGAGGACGTCGAGGCGCATCGCCGCACGGAGATCGACCTGATCACCGGCGCGCTGGTCCGCGAAGCCGATCGGCTCGGCGTCCCGGTACCGCTGCACAAGGCGATGCTGCGACTGATCAAGGCGAAGGAGGCATCGTGGCAATGAGGGTCTGCATCGTCGGCTGCGGCGCGGTCGGCTCGCTGTTCGCGGCGAATCTCGCGACCCTCGACGACGTCGAGGTGTGGGCGTACGACCTCGCACGCGAGCACGTCGACGCGATCAACAGCGACGGCCTGCGTTTGACCGGCGCCGGCGAGGTGACGTCGCGGCCACACGCGACCAGCGACGCCTCCGACGCTCCCCGCCTGCGACTTCGGCATCGTCGCGACGAAGGCGATGCACACGGCACCGGCGATCGCAGCGACCGCGCACGCGTTCGCGAGCGGCTGCGTCGCCACCGTCCAGAACGGCATCGGGAACGAAGAGGTGCTCGCCGAGCACGTCGAGCGCGTGATCCGTGGCACGACGTTCCCAGCCGGGAAGATCACCGCGCCGGGGGTCGTGCAGTGGGACGTCAAGGGCGACACGACCTTCGGCCCGTTCGAGCCGAAGCCGGCGCCGCTCGAGGCCGTGCAACAGCTGGCCGACGCATGTACGCGCGGCGGGATGCCGGCGGTGGCCGTCGAGGACGCGCGCGGCCCGCAGTGGCGCAAGGTGATCTTCAACGCCGCCACGAACCCGCTCGGCGCACTGACGGGGCTCACCCACGGGCGCCTTTGCGAGCAGCCTGCGTTGCGCAAGCTCGTGACGCAACTCGTCGACGAAGGGAAGGCGGTCGCCGCTGCGCAGGGCATCGTGCTCGACGCCGACCCCGAGGACCTGATCGACTACGCAGCGCGGCCCGAGGTCGCCTACGGCCACAAGGCCTCGATGCTGCAGGACGTCGAGGCCCGCCGGCAGACCGAGGTCGACTACCTGAACGGCGGGATCGCAGAGTTCGGACGCTCGCTGGGCGTGCCGACACCGACACACGAATCGATCTGGGCACTGGTGAAAGGAGTGGAGGCCGCGTGGCAACAGTGATGCCGTCTGCAGAGATCGACCGGCGCTACAGCCGCATCCGCGAGGCGATGGCCCGCGACTCGCTCGACGCGGTGATCGTCGCAGGCAACGAGTACACGCGGCTTCGAAGGCGCGGTCACCTACATGTCGGGGTTCGTGATCGTGCACCGCTACGCCTACGTGCTGCTGCCGCTCGAAGGCGAACCCGGCGATCGTGTTCCCGCGCGAGGCGACCTACGTCGGCGAGCACGGCACCACGTGGATCGACGAGCAGGTGTTCGTCGACCGGCCGGGCGACTGGCTGGCCGACCAGGTGCGCGGCAAGCGCGTCGGCGTCTACGGCCTCGACTACGTGATGACCGTGCGCGACTACCGCGCCCTCGACGGCGCAGCCGAGATCGTGCCGTGGGACGTTGCGTTCGACCATGCGCGTGCGGTCAAGAGCGAGCTCGAGCTGGAGTCGGTACGCGACAGCGTCCGCATCAACACCGAAGGCTTCTGGATCTTCCACGAGCAGTTCGCGCCCGGAAAGACCGAGCGCGAGATCCTGTCGCACTGCGAGCAGTACTTCGTCAGCGAGGGCTGCGGCCGGCTGACCATGGACATGGTGCTCGTCGGCGCGAACGGCTCGGCGCTGCCCGAGTTCAAGATCGCAGGCGACTACGCGATCAAGGCGAGCGACATGGTGCTGCCGTCGCTCGAGATCGCAGGCGCCGGCGGCCACTGGGTCGAGGTCTCGCGCGCGATCTGCGCGGAGACGCCGAGCGCGGAGACCGCGCAGATGATGGAGGCGTACGAGGAGTACTACGAGGCCGCCCGCTCGGCGCTCAAGGATGGTGCGACCGCGCACGACGTGCACCGCGCCGTCTCGAAGGGGTTCCTCGACCGCGGCTTCGTGCTCGGGCACGTGACGGGCCACTCGATCGGGATGACGATGATCGAGTTTCCCAAGATCGGCGAGGGCGACGAGACCGAGCTGCGCGAGAACATGGTCTTCTCGATGCATCCGCACGCGATCTCGCAGGACGGCAAGACGTGCCTCTACATGCAGGACACATGGCTCGTCACCGCCGACGGCGGGGTGCCGCTCGCAGACCTGCCGATGAAGATCTTCGACGGAACGGAGGCACGTCAATGAACGAGCTGGCAAAGCCCGTGCTGCCGGGTAAGGGCGGCTCGGACTACGAGCGGTACCTGCGCACCGACGACCTGCTCGCGCTGCAGAAGGGCGCCGACGAGTGGGTGCACCGCGACGAGCTGCTCTTCCAGTCGGTGCACCAGACGTCGGAGATCTGGCTGAAGCTTGCCTGGAACGAGGTCGAGGAAGCCGGCCGCCTGATCGGCGCGGGCGACATCGCGGCGGCGAACCGTCTGCTTCGCCGCGCGAACGACTGCCTGAAGATCGTCACGACGGCGCTCGACATGCTCGAGCACATGTCGCCGTGGGAGTACACCGAGGTCCGCAAGGTGCTCGGCCACGGCAGTGGCTTCGACTCGCCGGGGTTCCGCGAGATCCGCCGCGTCACGAAGCCGGTCGGTGAGGCGTTTCACGCGGCGCACGAAGCGGCGGGGCTCTCGCTGATCGACGTCTACACACGCGGCCGCGAGTTCGAGGATCTCTACACGCTCGCCGAGCTGCTGATCGAGTTCGACGAGCGCGTGATCGTCTGGCGCGTCCGCCATTTCAAGGTCGTGCAGCGCGTGATCGGCGGCGACGTGATCGGCACGCAGGGCACGCCGGTCGAGGTGATGGGTCGGCTGATCCACCACTCGTTCTTCCCCGAGCTCTGGGACGTGCGCAACGACCTGACGCGGATGAACCTGCCCGAATGACGCTTCGGTGGGATCGCGCTCGGCTGCGGCAACTTCGGCGGCGTCGGCTCGGCGCCCGCGTTCTTCGGGCAGGGGATCGCCGAGGACGAGGCATTCGCGATCATGGACCGCGCCTGGACGAACGGCATCCACTGGTTCGACACGGCCGACGCCTACGGCGGCGGCACGAGCGAGCGCTGGATCGGGCGCTGGCGCGCCGCGCGCCGCCCCGAGGGGCTGCAGCTGACGACCAAGGTGTTCCACTCGACCACCGGCACACCCGGCGACACCGGGCTCGCACCCGATCGGATCCGGCGGCAGCTCGAGAGCAGCCTCGAGCGGCTCGGCGTCGATCGGATCGACCTCTACCTCGCACACGAGCCCGACGAGGCGACGCCGCTCGGCGACACGATCGCCGCGTTCGAGGCTGCTGCGCGAGGAGGGGCTGATCGGCGCGTGGGGGCTCTCGAACTACGACGCCGACGGTATCGCCGACGCGCTACGCCACGGCACGCCGGCGCTCGTGCAGAACCCGTACTCGCTGCTCGAGCGCGGCGACGAGGAGGACGGTGCTTCCGCTGTGCGCCGAGCACGGTATCCCGTACGTGCCGTTCGGGCCGCTCTCCGGCGGCTGGCTGACCGGCAAGTACCGCCGCGGCGAGGCGTTCCCGGAGGGATCGCGGATGACCCAGCGCCCAGGGCCGTACCAGCGACTCGTGTCGGATCGCGTCTTCGACGGTCTCGACCGGCTGCTCGAGGAGGCCAACGCTCGCGGCGTCGACCAGGCGACGATCGCGTTCGCGTGGGTGCTCGCGAGCCCGGGCGTGTCCGGCGCCGTCTGCGGCCCGAACAGCGCCGAGCGGCTCGACCCCGTGCTCGCGGCGCGCGAGCTCGCACTGTCACCCGACGACCGAGACCGGATTGGGAGGTTTTTCGAGGGATGAGTGTTCGCGTGATCGACGAGCAGGACGTCCGGCGGCTGTTGCCGATGGACGAGTGCATCGAGGTGATGGCGGGCGCGCTCGCGTCGCTCGCGCGCGGCGAGGTGCACAACCCGCTGCGCTTCGTCGTCCGGCCGCCCGGCGAGGCGAGCCTGCTCGGCTTGATGCCGTCGCACCGCGGCGGCGACGCGCCGCTGTGGGCGCTGAAGACGGTGGCCATCTTCCCGTCGAACGCCGAACGTGGGCTCGACCTGCACCAGGGATTCGTGGCGCTGTTCGACGGCGAGACCGGCGCGACGCGCGCGATCATGAACGCGGGCGGGATCACGGCCGTCCGCACCGCCGCCGTGTCGGGCGTCGCGACGCGACTGCTGGCGCGCGAGCCGGGCGGGACGCTCGCGATCCTCGGCGCGGGCATCCAGGCGAAGGCGCACCTCGAGGCGATGCGCGCCGTGCGCGACTTCGACCGCGTCGTCGTCTGGAGCCGCACGCCCGGACGTGCAGCGGCCGAGCTGGACGATGTCGAAGAGTTGGCCACAGCCGAAGCAGCGGTTCGGGCCGCCGACGTCATCGTGACGGCGACGTCGGCGGCCGAGCCGATCGTGCAGCGCGAGTGGCTCCGTCCGGGCGTGCACATCAACGCGGTCGGGTCGAGCATCCCGTCGACGCGCGAGCTCGACACGGCGACGATGCGTGACGCTTCGCTCTTCGTCGACCGGCGCGAGTCGACGGTCAACGAGGCGGGTGACTTCCTGTTCCCGCAGCGCGAGGGTGCGATCGGCCCGGAGCACATCCGCGGCGAGATCGGCGAGCTGCTGATCGGCTCCGCCGAGGGGCGCGCGGTCCGACGACGAGCTGACCGTCTTCAAGTCGCTCGGCCTGGCCGTCGAGGACCTCGCCGCCGCCGAGCACGTGCTCGCGCGCGCCGAGGCCGAGAACGTCGGCACGGTGGTCTCGCTGTGATCCCGATTGCCGAGATCCGGCGCGCGCGCGAGGTGCTGGAGGGCACGGCGATCCGCACCCCGCTGGTGCGGCTCGACGTCGACTCCGACGCCGAGCTCTGGCTCAAGCTCGAGGTGCTGCAGCCGGTGCGGTCGTTCAAGATCCGCGGCGCCGGTAACGCGATCCTGCAGGCGACCGACGCCGAGCTGGCCGACGGTGTGTTGACGGCGAGTGCCGGCAACATGGCGCAGGGCGTCGCGTACGCGGCGCGGCTGCGTGGCGTGCCGGCGTCGATCGTCGTCCCCGAGCACGCGCCGCAGACCAAGATCGACGCGATCGAGCGCTACGGCGGCCGCGTGATCAAGGTGCCGTACGAGGAGTGGTGGCAGGTGCTCGTGACCGGGCGCTACGACGGCGCAGGCGGGCTGTTCATCCATCCGGTCGACGACGACCGCGTGATGGCCGGCAACGGCACGATCGGCCTGGAGCTGCTCGAGCAGCTCGACGGCTTCGACACGGTCGTCGTGCCGTACGGCGGCGGCGGCCTGACGACGGGCATCGCGAGCGCGGTCAAGGCCGAGCGGCCCGACGTGCGCTTCGTCGTCGCCGAGCCCGAGACCGGTGCACCGGTCGCGGCGACGCTCGCGGCGGGCGCGCCCACCGCGGTCGAGTACACGCCGTCGTTCGTCGACGGCTCCGGCAGCCGCGAGCTGATCCCGCGCGTGTGGGAGCAGGCGTCGCAGCTGATCGACGCTGCGTATGCGTTGCCGCTCGACGAGGTCGCGGCAGCCGTGCGGGTGATCGCCGAGCGGGCGCGCGTGATCGCAGAGGGCGCAGGCGCGCTCTCGGTCGCGACGGCGCTCTCGAGCCGGCTCGCGGGAGCCAGGAAGGTCGTCTGCATCATCTCGGGCGGCAACATCGATCCGGCCGTGCTGAGCCGGATCCTGATCGGGGAGACACCGTGAACATCGACGCCGTCCGCGCCAGGTTCTCCGTCGCTCCGCGACGGGTTCGCCTACTTCGACGCCCCCGGCGGCACGCAGGTGCCCGACGAGGTGGGCCAGGCCGTCGCGGCTGCGATGCGCGACGCGTCGGGAAACCTCGGCGCGCCGTACGCGACCGGCCGCGCGGTCGAGGCGATCCTCGCGCGGGCCAAGGAGGATGCGGGCCGGTTCCTCGGCTGCACGCCCGACGAGATCTCGTTCGGGATGAACATGACGACGCTCGACTTCGCGATCTCGCGCGCTGCGGGCCGCGACTTCGCGCCGGCGACGAGGTGCTGACGACGCAACTCGATCACGACGGCGGCGTGGCGCCGTGGGTCGAGCTGGCGGCGGACCGGGGGATGGAGGTGCGGATCGCGCAGGCGACCCCCGACCTGACCGTCGACTACGACGACCTCGAACGGCAGCTCTCCGACCGCACCCGCGTCGTCGCGTTCGCGCTGGCGTCGAACGCGACCGGAACGGTCGCCGACGCGAAGCGCATCTGCGCGCTTGCGCGAGAGGCCGGAGCGATCTCGTGGATCGATGCGGTGCACTACGCGGCGCACGAGCCGATCGACGTCGCCGAGCTCGGCTGCGACGTGCTGCTCTGCTCGCCGTACAAGTTCTGCGGGCCGCATCTCGGGATCGCCTACGTCCGGCGGGAGCTCGCCGAAACGTGGCGGCCCTACAAGGCGCGCCCGTCGGCCGCGACGCCGGTCGGACGGAAGTTCGAGACGGGCACGCTGCCGTACGAGCTGCTGGCGGCCTTCAGCGCGACGATCGCATACCTCGACTCGATCGGCGGCCTGCCCGCGATCCGCGAGTACGAGCGGGCGCTCGGCGACCATCTGATCGCCAACCTGCCGCCCAACGTGGAGCTGTACGGGCCGCGCACGATGGACGGTCGCGTGCCGACCTTCCTCTTCAACGTCGCGGGCGTCCCGGCCGTCGACGCGGCCCACCGGCTCGCCGATCAGGGCATCGGGGTCTGGTATGCCGACAACTGGTACTGCGTCGCGCTCGGGCCGGCGCTTCCGGACCAGTCGCTGAGGGCCGGAATCGCCCACTACAACACGCTTGCCGAGGTCGATCGGCTGCTCGGGGCACTGGCGGAACTCGCCTAAGGTCGCCGGCTCGAATGCCGATATTGAGGGGATGGATTCACCCCTCGACAGCGTCCGGCGCAACCCGCGGCTGATCGCCTACACGGCGGCCGCGATGTTCGGCGGCGCGGCGTTCCTCGGCCTCGCCGAGAACTACATCCCCGGCGGGCCGCATGTCGCACTCGGGCCGGGGCTGGTGGCCCTCGCCTTCGTCGCCGTCCTGAGCTTCGTCGGGCCGAGGCTTCCGCCGCTCGCGCTTGCGCCGCTCGGGCCGATCGGCGTGGCGCTGATCGCGAGCGCGCTGTCGTCGACGCCGGGACCGGGCGACGGGGCCTTGCTCTACATGTGGCCGGTGCTCTGGACGGCGTTCTTCTACGGGACGGCGGGGACGGTCGCGATCCTCGCGTGCACGGGCGTCGCGCACGGCCTCGTGCTCTGGTCGCTGCCGGCCGCGAGCGGCTTCGCCGACCGCTGGTTCGACGTGATGGTCTCCGTCAGTGTGGTCGCGCTCGTCGTGCACGTGCTCGCCGAGCGAAACGACGAGCTCCTGCTCCGCGTCGCCTCCGAGGCGCGCACGGACAAGCTCACCGGCCTGCTCAACCGCCGCGGGTTCGACGAGCGCGCCGCTGTCGAGCTCGCCCACGCCCAGCGCGAGGGCCACCCGATCGCTGTCGTCTCGATCGACATCGACTACTTCAAGCGGATCAACGACGAGTGGGGCCACGACGTCGGCGACCGCGTGCTGACTGAGCTCGGGCGCCTCCTCACGGTGCACTCCCGGGCGGTCGACGTGGTCGCGCGCCTCGGCGGCGAGGAGTTCGTCGTGCTGCTGCCGAGCGCGGACGCCGGCGTGGCCGAGGCGTTCTCGCAGCGGATCCGCCGCCGCCTGGTCCTGACCGACGCGGCGACACTCCCGACGATCCGGGTGAGCGGCGGCGTCGCCGCCGACGTGGCGCCGACCGACATCGATCTCCTGCTGCAGCGCGCCGACTCGGCGCTCTATGCGGCGAAACGCGGTGGGCGCGACCGCACCGTGGTCTTCGAGCCTGCCGACGCACCGGCCGATCCCGTCGCGGCCGGCTGAGAACCGCGCGTCCGCCTGCCGCCGGGCTTCCCACTTGCGAATCAGATTTCCCTAACAGGTATCCGCGATCCTCGTGGGGCGTGAGAGGCAGCTCACTCATCGCCGCGGTGGTCGCAGCCGCCGTCCTGATCGGCTCGTCCGGCAGCTCCGCGGCCCCGCAGGCGGCCCGCGCGGGCATCTTCACCGGCTACGCGTTCGATGCCTGCACCGCGCCGTCGAGCGGTGCGCTCACCGCCTGGCTGGCCTCGCCGTACCGCGGTCTCGGCATCTACATCGGCGGCGTCAACCGCGCCTGCCAGGACGGCAACCTCTCCGCCTCGTGGGTGTCGTCGACGCTCGGCGCCGGCTGGAGCCTGCTGCCGCTGTACGTCGGCTTGCAGGCCCCGTGCATCTCGCAGGGCGGCCTACAGAAGATCTCGACCGTCACCGCGACCGCCGCGAACCAGGGGCGCGCCGCAGCCGCCGACGCGATCACGAAGGCGACCGGGTTCGGGTTGCCGCCGGGCAGCCCCATCTACTTCGACATGGAGGGCTACCCGCTCAACAACGCGACGTGCACCGCTGCCGTCCAGTCGTTCGTCTCGGCCTGGACGACTGCGCTGCAGGCGCAGGGCTACCTCTCCGGCGTCTACGGCAGCGCTGCGTCGACGATGCGCGACGTCGCGGCGCTCGGCACCGGGCTCCCCGACGCCGGCTGGATCGCCAACTGGAACGGCGTCGAGAGCGTCTTCGGCGATCCGTACGTGAGCGACGCCGTCTGGTCGAACCACCAGCGCGTGCACCAGTACAAGGGCGGCCACAAGGAGACGTGGGCAGGCGTGACGATCAACATCGACTCGAACGTCGTCGACGGCCCTGTCGTGGGTGGCTCGGCCGCCCCGCCGCCTCCGCCGCCACCGGTCGAGCCGCCCGCCGGTTCCGTCGGCTCGGGCGACTCGAAGGCGACCGCCACCTGGCCCGCCGGCGCGTTCGCCTCGACGGCCGTGGTCACGCTGACGCCGACGACGCAGCCGCCGGCGCCGAACGGCTACGGCGTCCAGCTCACCGTGACCGACCCTGCGATCAACGCGCCGGTGCTGCGGTTCGCGAAGCCCGTCATCCTCCACCTGCTCGTGGTGCCCGGCGCGCTGACGCCCTCGTGGTCGCCTGACGGCACGACCTGGAAGGCGCTGCCGAAGCTCAAGGCTGCCGCGCTACCGCCGGGCGTCGATGCCGGCTACACGGTTGACCCGGACGGAACGATCGAGATCCAGACCCTCGTGCCCGGCTTCTTCGGCTTGCTCCCCGACACCGTCCCGCCCTCGCAGCCCGCGGCGTTCACGGGACGCCTCCTCCGCGGGGCGCTGACCCTCTCCTGGCAGGGCGCGACCGACAACAGCGGCGTGATCGCCTCCTACCAGCTGCTGCTCGACGGCACGCCGGTCTCCACGCTGAACGGCACGAAGCGCCGCGTGATCGTCCGCTCGTTCCACGCCGCGGCGCAGACCGTCTACCGGATCCAGGCCGTCGACGGCTCGGGGATCTTCGGCAAGCCGTCGCAGGCCGTGGTCGTGCAGCCGAGCAAGCGGCCGCACGACACGCCGAAGGTGGTGCCGCGCTGGGCGTGGGCGCTCTTCACGTGGCAGCAGAGCGGCGGGACGCGCCCGAAGGCAGCACCGAAACCGCCGCCGGCGTGGTACTGGCACTGGGCGGCCTGGCGGCTCGCCCCGTTCCACCTCAGGCGCTAGCTGTCCTGCCTACAGACGTTGTGAACGCGGCTGATCGGGGGTAGGCCGTCGAGTGAGCTGTGCGGTCGCCGCGTGTTGTAGTGGTCGAGCCAGTGTGGCAGGGCTGTGGCGCGGTGTCGATGGGAGCGGTAGCGCACCCCGTATGCCCACTCGCGGGCCATCGTCTGATGGAAGCGCTCGACCTTGCCGTTGGTGCGCGGCCGGTACGGCTTCGTCTTGAGGTGCCGGATCGCATGGGCGGCGAAGAGCTCGCGCAGCGAGCGGTTACGGAGGTAGCTGAAGGCGTTGTCGGTCATCACGCGTTTCGGTTTGATCCCGTGCTCGGCGAAGAAAGCCAGTGCTCGCTCGACGAACGCGGTGACGGTGATCGCTTTCTCGTCCGGGAGCAGTTCGGCGTAGCCGAGACGGCTGTGGTCGTCGACGATCGCGTGCGCGTAGTCGTAGCCGGCTGGGAAGCGGCGGTCGAAGCCGGTCCTGCGGCGGTCGCCGGTGACGGCGTGCCCGGGCTGGCGGAAGCGGGCGTAATGGGCGACGTCCATATGCAGGAGATCACCGGGGCAGGGCCACTCGTAGCGCCGCTCCGGTTCGCGCTCAGGCCGCGGCGGCCGGGAGAGGCCGTGTCGCCGCAAGACCTTCGAGATCGTCGAGTGGGGGTGCCCGGTCCGCAATGTCAACAAGCGCGGCCCCCAACCCGTCTGCCGGCGCGCGCTACAGATCCGCCGCTGCTCGCACGCGGCAAGAAGCCGCGGCATCCGCCGCGGCCGGCTCGAGCGATCATGCAGGCACGAAAGAGTTGCGCGCTCCGCGCTGCTCGCCGAACGCCAGCGCCGCGACCAGCGGCACGCAGTCGCCGGCGAGACGCGGAAGGCTGCCGCCGCCGCCCGAACCGACAGCCCATCCTCGACCGCCCGCGCGAGCGCGTAGCGGCCAGCCAATCCGAGCTTCGCGTTACGGTGAAGCACCATCCGGGTCCCTCCTTCGGGAGTGAGTCCTCGACAGACCCACAGCCTCGAAGGAGGCCCGGATGAACCCCTCAGCCGTTCACAACCTGTGTAGGCACGTCAGCTAGCCCGCGCCGCCGCGACCGCGGCCTGCCCGTAGCTGATCCCCGCGTCGTTCGGCGGGACGAGCCGGTGCGAGAGCACGCGGTGCCCCTCCGCCTCGAGCAGCCGCCGCACCGAGGCGAGCAGCCTGAGGTTCTGGAAGGTGCCGCCCGAGAGGACGACGGGCGCGCCCGCCTCGGCTTCCGCGCACGCGACGGCGGAGCCGCAGGCGATCGCCTCGTGGAACGCCGCCGCGATCCCGGCGGCCGGCCGGCCCGCGTCGAGGTCGTCGTGCACCGCCCGGATCAGCGCGGCGCCGTCGCCGAACCGCCACGGGTACGGCGCGGCCTCGGTGTCGCCCGCGAGGTGCTCGAGCTCGATCGCGGCCTGTCCTTCGTACGTCACCGATTCACGCAGCGCGAGCAGCGCCGCGACCGCGTCGAAGAGGCGGCCCATGCCTGACGAGAGCGGCGCGTTCACGGCCAGGCTCGCACGCACCTCGGGCCAGCGCTCGAACGGCACGGGCAGGCCCGCCCGCTCGAGGTAGGCCGCCGCCATGCGCCAGGGCTCGCGGATCGCCTGCTCGCCGCCGGGCAGCGGCACCGGATCGAGCCACGCCAGCCGCTCGAACCCGACCAGATCGCAGCGCAGGAGCTCGCCGCCCCAGAGCGTGCCGTCGGTGCCCAACCCGGTCCCGTCGAAGACGAGGGCGAGCGCCGGGCCCGTCTCGCCGTGCTCGGCGAGGCAAGCCGCCGCGTGCGCATGGTGGTGCTGCACGCCGACGAGCGCCGCGTCCTGCTCGGCCGCCCATTTCGTCGAGAGGTATTCGGGATGCAGGTCGTGCGCGATCGCCTCGGGCTGCACGTCGAGCATCGCGAGGTAGAGGTCGAGGTCGTTGCGAAACGCCAGGTACGCCGCCTCGGTGTCGAGATCGCCGAGGTGCGGCGACAGAAATGCGCTCGTTCCCCGGGCGATGCAGAACGTCGACTTGAGCTCGGCGCCGACGGCGACGATCGGCGTCGCCGCGGCAACCGGCAGCGGGAGCGCTCCCGGCGCCAGCCCTCGGGAGCGGCGGATCGGGAACTGGGCGCGTACGACCGAGTCCTCGCAGCGGCGATGGATCGCGCGGTCGTGGCCGAGGAAGGCGTCGGCGATGCCGGCGAGTCGCTCGCGCGCCTCGTCGTCGCCGATCGCGATCGGCTCGTCGGACTGGTTGCCGCTCGTCAGCACGAGCGGCCCGCCGAAGTCCCGCGCGAGCAGGTGGTGGAGCGGCGAGTACGGCAGCATCAGCCCGAGCCAGGGGCTGCCGGGCGCGACGGCGGCAGCAAGCCGTGCGTTTGCGCGCCGCCGGACGAGCACGACTGGACGCTCGCGGCTCTCGAGCAGTGCGCGCTCGGCGTCATCCAGCTCGGCGAGCAGCTCCGGTTCCGCGGTCAGGAGCGCGAAGGGTTTGTCCTCGCGGTGCTTGCGTCGCCGGAGCGTCGCCGTCGCGTCCTCGTTCCCGGCGTCGCACGCGAGGTGCCAGCCGCCGATCCCCTTCACGGCGACGATCGCGCCGTCGCGCAACAACCGCACCGCTTCTTCGAGCGGCAGCGAGAGCTGCGGGCCGCAGGCGGGGCAGCACAGAGGCTCGGCGTGGAAGCGGCGGTCGCCCGGATCCTCGTACTCGCGGCGGCATGCTGCGCAGAGCTCGAAGCCCCCCATCGTCGTGTTCGCACGGTCGTAGGGCACCGACCGCACGATCGTGAAGCGCGGGCCGCAGTTCGTGCAGTTGACGAAGGGATAGCGATAGCGACGGTCGACCGGATCGAACAGCTCGTGCAGACAGTCGTCGCAGGTCGCCACATCGGCGGGGATGAGCGCGCCGCCGCGGGTCGGCGTGCTGGCCGCGATCGTGAACGCTCCATCACCCGTGAGCGAGATCCGTTCCGACGAGACGCCGTCGATCCGTGCGAGCGGCGGCGCCTCGCCCCGCAACGCCTGCGCGAACGAATCGAGTGCCGGCCCTGGCCCCTCGACCTCGATCACGACGCCTGTGCCGTCGTTCAGGACGAACCCGGCCAGCTCGTGCCGCCGCGCCAGGCCGTAGACGAAGGGGCGGAACCCGACGCCCTGGACGACCCCTTGCACGCGCAGCCGACGGCGATCCATGGCGGGATTGTGCGCTAGCCGCATAGGATCGAGTCATGTGTCTGGCGATTCCGGGGTACGTGGTCGAGATCGTCGACGACGTGAACCGCCTCGCCAAGGTCGACGTCGGCGGAGTCCACCGGAACGTCAACGTCGCGTTGCTCGAGGGCGTGGCCGCCGGGGACTGGGTGCTGATCCACGTCGGGTTTGCGCTCTCGAAGGTCGACGAAGCAGAAGCTCACGCCACGCTCGACCTGCTGAGGCAGATGGGCGAGGCGTTCGAACAGGAGCTCGAGGACCTGAAGACGAGCGCGATCCAGTGACCGACGACGACCACTGCATCACGTGCTCGGACGAGGGCGTCCCGCTGCGCGCCCTCACAGCCGACGAGGACGGGGTCGCAGTGTGCGAGGGCGACGTCGAGGTGATGACAACGCTGGTCGGCGATGTTGCGCCCGGCGATCAGCTGCTCGTGCACGCCGGTGTCGCAATCGCGAGGCTCGCGTGAAGTTCGTCGACGAGTTCCGCGATGCGGAACTGGGGCGCGTCCTCGCGAACGAGATCCTCGCCACGGTCGAGCCAGGACGGCACTACAAGGTGATGGAGGTGTGCGGCGGTCACACGCACACGATCTACAAGTACGGCGTCGACGACCTGCTGCCCGAGAACGTCGAGCTGGTGCACGGCCCCGGCTGTCCCGTGTGCGTGATCCCCATGGGCCGCGTCGACGACGGCATCGCCGTCGCGCTCACCGACAACGTCATCTTTACGTGCTTCGGCGACATGATGCGCGTCCCCGGCGGTGAGGGGACGCTGCTCGACGCAAAGGCGGAAGGCGCCGACGTGCGCATGGTCTACTCGCCGCTCGACGCGCTGCGGATCGCGCGTGAGAACCCCGAGCGCGAGGTCGTCTTCTTCGCCGTTGGCTTCGAGACGACCGCACCGTCGACCGCGCTGACCCTGCTGCGTGCGCGCGCCGAGGGGATCACGAACTTCTCGTGTTTCTGCAACCACGTGACGATCGTGCCGCCGCTGAAGGCGCTGCTCGAGTCCCCGGACATGCGCCTCGACGGGTTCATCGGGCCCGGACACGTGGCCACGGTCGTCGGCGCGCGGCCCTTCGAGTTCATCCCGCGCGACTACCATAAGCCGCTGGTCGTCTCGGGCTTCGAGCCGCTCGACCTGCTGCAGTCCGTGCAGATGGTCCTGCGCCAGCTCGCGGAAGGGCGCTGCGAGGTCGAGAACCAGTACCGCCGGGTCGTGCCGTACGACGGCAATCCAGAGGCGCTGCGCGTGCTCGAGGAGGTCTTCGAATTGCGTCCGCACTTCGAGTGGCGCGGGCTCGGGTTCATCTCGTCGAGCGGCTTGAAGCTGAACGACGACTTCGCCGCGTTCGACACCGAGCTTCGCTTCCCGGTGCCGGGCGTGCGGGTCGCCGACCCGAAGGCATGCCAGTGCGGGGAGGTGCTGAAAGGGGTCATCCGACCGTGGGAGTGCAAGGTGTTCGGCACCGCGTGCACGCCGGAGCGCCCGATCGGCACGTGCATGGTCTCCTCGGAGGGCGCGTGCGCCGCGTACTACAACTTCGGCCGCTTCGCCCGCGAGCGGACGGCCGTATGAAGCTCAACGAGTCCGAGGAGCACGCCCTCGCGCTGATCGACCGAGTGCGCGCGAAGCCGCTTCGTTTCCGCGACGACCGGATCACGATGTCGCACGGCGCAGGCGGCAAGGCGACCCAGGCGCTCGTCGAGGGGCTGTTCGCGCCGGCGTTCGGAATCGCCGAGCTCGCGGACGCGGCGTCGGTCGACGGCCTCGCCCTGACGACCGACAGCTTCGTCATCAAGCCGATCCGCTTCCCCGGTGGCTCGATCGGCGAGCTGGCGGTGAACGGCACCGTCAACGACCTCGCGATGGCCGGCGCCGCGCCGCTCGCGCTGACGCTCTCGCTCGTGCTCGAGGAGGGACTGGGCGCCGACGAGCTGCGGGCCGAGGTGGAGGCGATCGCGTCGGCGGCCGCAGTGGCCGGGGTCGCCGTGGTCGCCGGCGACACGAAGGTCGTCGAGCGGGGTCGTTGCGACGCGATGTACGTGTGCACGACGGGCGTCGGCCGGCTCGACCCGCGGGCGAAGCTGGCACCGACGGCGCTTCGTCCCGGCGACCGGATCCTGCTCTCCGGCTCGATCGGCGAGCACGGGATGGCGATCATGCTCGCCCGCGGCGAGTTCGAGCTCGACGCGGCGATCGAGTCGGACACCTGCTCGCTGTGGCCTGCGGTCGACGCGTTGCTCGGCGCTGCCGGGCCGTCGCTTCGCTGCCTGCGTGACGCGACGCGAGGCGGCGTCGCCTCGGTGCTGAACGAGCTTGCGCGCGCCTCGGGCGTGTCGATCGTCGTGAACGAGAA
Source organism: uncultured Actinomycetes bacterium (assembly GCA_963819535.1). GTDB lineage: Bacteria > Actinomycetota > Thermoleophilia > Gaiellales > Gaiellaceae > PALSA-600. Next base: position 331,590 of record CAWFWL010000003.1, read on the forward strand.
GGCCGTGCCGGTCTCACCCGCCGTCATGGGCGCCTGCGAGATCCTCGGCATCGACCCGATGTACGTCGCGAACGAAGGGCGTCTGGTCGCGTTCGTCTCGCCTGACGGCGCCGACGACGCTCTCGCCGCGCTGCGATCGGTACCCGGGTGCGAGGAAGCCACCGAGATCGGCGAGGTGAAGGCCGAACCGGCGGGGCTGGTGCTCGTCGAGACGGGCTTCGGCGGCCGGCGGATCATGGACATGCTGGTGGGAGACCCACTGCCGAGGATCTGCTGATGCACGAGCTGTCGCTGGCGAACGCCCTGGTGCGCACGGTCGAGCGTCACGCGGACGGGCACACGGTGGCGGTGATCGCGATGCGCGTCGGCGCGCTACGCCAGGTCGCGACCGGCTCGCTCGAGCTGTACGTCGAGATCGTCGGCCGCGGCACGGTCTGCGAGGGCGCCACGCTCGAGATCGAGCACGTGCCGGCGGTGCTTCGCTGCTGCGGCGAGTGGGAAGCGCCGCCGTTTCGGTGCCCGACGTGCGGCAGCGCGGGGGCGATCATCGCGGGTGAGGAGTTCGAGGTCGAGTCGATCGAGATCGAGGAGGACGAATGCATCGCACTCACGTGAAGGTGCTCGAGGACGTGCTCGATGCGAACGGCACGATCGCAGCCGCCAACCGGGCCGACTTCGATCGCGCCGGCGTGACGGTGATCAACTTCATGAGCGCGCCCGGGGCGGGCAAGACGGCGCTGCTCGAATGCGCGCTCAAGCAGCTGCGGCATCTGCGGATCGGCGTGATCGAGGGTGACGTCCAGGGCACGCTCGACGCCGAGCGGATCGCGTCGCTGCACGTCCCCGTGACGCAGATCGAGACCGATCCCGGCTTCGGCGGCGAGTGCCACCTCGACGCGAACATGGTGCGCTCGGCGCTGCCGTCGCTGCCGCTCGACGAGCTCGACCTGGTCGTGATCGAGAACGTCGGCAACCTCGTCTGCCCGGCCGAGTTCCGGATCGGCGAGGACGCGCGCGTGATGGTCTCGTCGGTCACCGAGGGCGAGGAGAAGCCGCTCAAGTACCCGCTCATGTTCCGCGCCTGCGACCTGGTGCTCGTGAACAAGATCGATCTGCTGCCGCACCTCGACTTCGACCTCGACCGGTTCCTCGCGAACCTCGATGCGGTCCACCCCGACGTTCCGTCGCTGCTCGTCAGCGCGAAGACGGGGGAAGGTGTCGAGGCGTGGGCGGGCTGGCTCGAGCGGATTGCGACGAGGAGCCCGGCCGTCGCGTGATCGACGGGCGTTCCGACGCGAACGAGCGGTTCTTCGACCGCGAGGCCGACCGGATCGCCGAGTTGTCACTGCACATGGCCGAGCGCTTCGCGCGCGGCGGGCGACTGTTTGCGTGCGGTGCGAGCCCCCAGGACTGGTCGGACGCGCACCACGTCGCCGTCGAGTTCGTCCACCCGGTGATCGTGGGCAAGCGCGCGCTGCCCGCACTGGCGCTGGCTGCCGGCGACTTGCGGTCGCTGGTCGCGGACAGCGACATGGTGATCTCGTTCGGCGTTGAGGTCGATGCGCCGGTTGGCTGCCTGACGGTCGGTTTCGCGGGTGACGCCGCCGAGTGGTCCTTCGAGCCGCCGAGCAACGACCCGTTCGTACGCCAGGAGCTGGTCGAGACGCTGTACCACGTGCTCTGGGAGACGGTGCACGTCTTCCTCGAGCACCTTGGCACCAGCCGCAGTGGCGCGGGCGCGTCGTCGTTCCTCTACCCGTTCCTCGACGAGGGCGGCAGCGCGCTCGAAGGCGTTCGCGCCGACGTGGCGCGGTCGGTGCGGGACAAGGCCGCCGACACCGGCGAGCTGCGCCGTCTGACGGTCGGCGACGGCGAGGCGATCGCTGCGGCGGCTGCGGAGCTGCGGGAACGCCTCGACGGGGGCGGGACGCTGCTCGCGTTCGGGAACGGCGGCTCGGCCACCGATGCGCTGGACGTGGTCGCCGACTTCCGCGCTGCACCACAGGGCTGGCCGGCCCTGCGCGCGCTCGACCTGGCGGCCGACGCGGCGGTCCTGACGGCGCTTGCGAACGACGTCGGCCCGGAGGTGCTGTTCGCCCGACAGGTGGCGGCGCACGGACGCGAGGGGGACGTCGCACTCGCGTTCTCGACCAGCGGCGGGTCGGCGAACATCCTGGCCGGCCTGGCGCAGGCGCGCCGCTCGGGGCTGACGACGATGGCGATCCTCGGCTATGACGGCGGCCGGATCGCCGCCGAGTCGCTCGCCGACCACGTGATCGTCGCACCCTCCGAGTACGTGCCGAGGATCCAGGAGGCGCATGCGACTGCGTACCACCTGCTGCGGGAGCTCGTGCACACCGGCGTAAACTTGCGCTCGTGGCAGCGCTCAACATCTTCAGTGCCGAGAACGTCGAGGGTCGCATCGACGTAGCCGGTGCGCTCGGCTCGGCGGAGATGCTGATGTTCATCTACGACATCGCCCCCGGCGGGAGCTCGTCGCCTTACCACTACGAGTACGACGAGGAGTGGCTGCTCGTCGTCGACGGCACCGTCGTGCTGCGCGCCCCGGACGGCGAGCACACCTTGCAGCGCGGCGATCTCGTCTGCTTCCCGGCCGGTCCCGCGGGCGCGCACAAGGTGCTGAACCGCAGCGATGCGCCGGCGCGGACGCTGCTCTTCTCGACCCGCGGGCGGGGATACGCCGTGTCGGTCTATCCGGACAGCGACACGATCGGCGTCTGGGCGGGCGATGACAACGACCTGGTGTTCGAGCGCGGCACCGCGGTGCCCTGGGCGCACGGCGAGGAAGGCTGGCAGAAGGCCGACTGACGCCGGTCAGCGGCTGTTGACGAAGCGGAGGAGCTCGTCGAGGCCGGGGTCATAGCCGTCGGTCGTGTCGACGTCGAGCGTCGGCGCGGGCAGCGTGATGTGCTCGAAGGACCCTGTCGTGCCGACGCCGTGCACCCTGGCGTGGCCCGCTCGCCCGGCTGCGCGCGCGTGGGCGACCGGCGCGGCAACCTTGCAGCGGACGATCCGCAGCTCGGCGCGCTCGGCCAGCGGCTCGAGCACCAGACGCCAGCGCGAGTCCTGGAACGCCGCTTCGGCCACGACGGTGACGCCAGCCGCGACGAGCATCGTCAGCGCGTCGAAGAAGAGCGGGAAGGTTCGCTGCGTGAGCGGGTCGCCCGGCGCGCCCTGGAAGTCGCTGCCGTGCGCGTGCGCCATCCCTTCCTTGAGCTCGTCCCTGCAGATCGCCGGGCAGGGAATCGCGCGCGCCAGTTCGTGGGCGAGCGTCGTCTTCCCCGAGCCCGGCGGCCCGCTGACGACGACGAGCGTGGGCTTCGGCGATTGGGACACCGTTGGAGTCTTCCTTGGGCGTCAGCGGTGGCGCAAGCTCGACGAGGTGTGCCTGAGGTTGCGTGAGCCGCAGATACAATCAAACGACAGTGGACAGCTGGTTCGAGCTCTGAGCTACCCGAAGGCCCGCCTGGCGGCGGGCCTTCGTTGTCCATGGACCCCGAGGGCCGGAATCGAACCGGCATCTCGCAGTGGACATTCGCTCTACGCAAGATGGCCAAAGTGGACGCATCTACGCAGGGTTGCCGCTTATGCTGCGGAGGTGGGTCTGATTCGCTGGTGGCGTGAGCGGCGACGACAGGAACGGCGACATCTGGTCACTCCCTGTCTGAACAAATCGTCGTGACTTCCTTACGCTCGAAGGCGGGCGCAAGCCGAGGAGGTGTCTGACACTGCGGTGTCAGACACCTTGTCCGTGCCGGAGAAAGACGGAGGGGCCCCGAGGGGCCCCTCCGAATTCCCACCCGGCGCCTGGACGCTTTCGTCCACCTCGCCGACCGGCCGGCCTCCGCACTTGCGTGCTTCCTCCAGTCGCTCGGCAGGGCTTCGACCTACTCGCGCCCCGCGCTTGGCAGGAACCGCAGACTACGTCCGTGACTGCGGGTCGCGCAAGAGTCGCCGCGCACGAATCGTCCGCTCGTTGCATGGTTTCGTCTGCGGCCCGGTCGGCTAGGTTGGCGGGGTGATGCGCCGCGCGTTCGGACTGGCGGTCGTCGTTGCCACGGTCCTCTGCTCGACGGCCGCAGCGACGGCCGGGGGGAGAGGTTTGCAGCACGTGACGCTGATCGGCGACTCGGTCGCGAGCGCCGTCGGCAACACGTCGAGCGCGATCGCGGTCCTGCAACAGGGTGTCGACCTCGACTTCCGGGCCGACGCCTGCCGGCGGCTCGAGGACCCGAGCTGCCCGCCCGGCCCGCCGACGGTGATCGACCTGATCAAGCAGTCCGGCGCGCAGCTCGGGCCGACCGTCGTGATCGCGGTGGGCTACAACGACTTCGCCGACCACTACGCGACCGAGATCGACGACGTGCTCGCCGCGCTCGAGGCGGCGAACGTCAAGCACGTGTTCTGGCTCACCCTCAGGGCCGCGCACCACCCGTACATCGGCATGAACGACGAGATCCAGGCCGCCGCTGCGAAGCACTCCGAGGTGTCGGTGATCGACTGGAACGTCTACTCGCGGAGCCACCCCGAGTGGTTCCAGGCCGACGGGCTGCACATGCTGGGCCCCGGTGCCATCGCGATGGCGGCCCTGATCCACCAGAAGCTCGTCGGCGCAGGCATCGCGGTGCCCGCGCCCCGCGTCGTGACCACGGCGCTCCCGGCCGGTCGTCGTGGGCGCCCGTACACCACGCGTCTGAAAGCGGCAGGCGGCCTCGCCCCGTACGCGTGGTCGCTGACCGGCCGCCTCCCGGCGGGTCTCCGCTTCCGTGCGAACGGACTGCTCACCGGCACGCCGCGCGAGCTCGACGCGACCGGCACCTTCACCGTGGTCGTCCGGGTCAGGGACGGCAGCGGCCAGCAGGGGCAACGCAAGCTGCTCCTTCGGCTGCGGCGCTGATCCCGGCGCGCGGTGCTGTTCCCGACCGTCACCTTCGCGCTCTTCTTCTCGGTCGTGCTGCCCGTCTCGTGGGCGCTCCAGCCCCATCAGCGCGCCTGGCGGGCGTGGATCCTGCTCGCGAGCTACGTCTTCTACGCCTGGTGGGACTGGCGCTTCGTCTTCCTGCTCGGCGCCTCGACCGTCGTCAACCACGTCCTCGCTGTCGCGATCTACCGCACGCGCCCGCAATCGGCGCGGAAGACTGCTCCTCACCGCCGCCCTCGCGTTCGACCTCGGCCTGCTCGCGTACTTCAAGTACGCGAACTTCTTCCTCAGCTCGGTCGACAACGCCGTCGGGACGTCGTGGATCGCGAATGTCGTGCTTGCCGGTCGGCATCTCCTTCTACACGTTCATGGCGATCTCGTACGTCGTCGACACGTACCGCGGCCAGCTCGTGCCGGCGTCGTTCGCGCGCTTCGCGGTCTTCCAGGCGTTCTTCCCGCACCTCGTCGCCGGCCCGATCGTTCGCGCGAGCGAGCTGCTGCCGCAGCTCGAGGCGCCGCGCGACCCCCGGCGCGTCGACGCGTCGCGCGCGTCTCTTCCTGATCGTCAGCGGGCTCTTCCTGAAGGTGGTGATCGCGAACCACCTCGCGACCCACATCGTCGACGACGTCTTCGCCGCCCCGAACAGGCACTCGTCGCTCGAGGTGCTCGTCGGCGTCTACGGCTACGCGGTTCAGATCTTCGCCGACTTCTGCGGCTACACGAACATCGCGATCGGGATCGCGCTGCTGCTCGGCTTCCAGTTCCCGCAGAACTTCAACTCGCCGTACGCGGCGGTCTCGCTGCAGGACTTCTGGCGCCGCTGGCACATGACCCTGTCGCGCTGGCTGCGCGACTACCTCTACATCCCGCTCGGCGGCAACCGCAAGGGCGGGTTGCTGACGTACCGCAACCTGCTGCTGACGATGGTGCTCGGCGGGCTCTGGCACGGCGCCGCGTGGACGTTCGTCGCCTGGGGCGGCGATCCACGGCGTCGGTCTCGCGATCGAGCGGGCGCTCGGCTGGCGGCCGACGTCGCCGGCGCGCGCGCTGGTTCGGCCGGCTCGCTCACCTTCCACGTCGTCTGCTTCGGCTGGGTCTTCTTCCGGGCCGACTCGTTCGCGCCGCGCCGGCTCGCTGCTCGAGCGGCTGTTCACCGCGTGGGGGCAGCCGTCGCCGCTCGTCACGACATCGGTGCTGCTCGCGATCGCGGTCGGTATCGGCAGCCAGTACGTCGGCACCGGCGCGCTCACGTCGCTGCTGCGTGGCTTCGGCCGGCTGCCCGTGCCGGCGCAGGCGGTGGCGGTGGCCGTCTGCCTGATGCTGATCAACACCCTCGGCCCGGAAGGGGTCGCACCCTTCATCTACTTCCGCTTCTAGATGAGGCCCTTCACGACACAGGCGTGGCGCGGGACGATCGTCCTCCTCACGGCGCTCTGCCTCGCCGCGCTGCTCGACGCCGAAGGCCTGCGCAAGCAGGCGCAGATCCAGCCGCCGGGGTTCGGCCGGAGCGTCGCGCTCGACGTGACCCGGCCGCTCGTCACGTGTCAGCCGCGCGCTGCACCTGACGACACCGCGGCATGAGCTGCAGGTCGCGATCGGGCGCGGAGCACGAGGACCAGATCGACTCGCGCGTGCACCTGACGCTGCCTCCGCCCGCCGGCCCGCTCCCGCAGCCGCATCAACGCCCGAAGCCGCGACGCTCCGCGAAGCCGACGTACAGCGCGGCCCACCCGTTGCGGCTCTGGGTCGCAGGCGACTCGCTGGCCCAGGTCCCGGGCGACGCGCTCGAGCGCCTCGGTGGCGCGGTCGCCGTCGTCGGCGTCGAGAGTCGCCTGTCGACCGGGCTTGCGCGACCCGACCTCTACAACTGGTTCACGCGGTTCAATCAGCTGATCGCCGGCAGCGAAGCCACGCGTGGCGGTGCTGTCGTTCGGCGCGGACGACGCGCACGACTACCTCGCGGGCGTCCCCGACGGGAAGACCGTGGGCGGTTTCGGCACCCCGAGCTGGATCGCCGAGTACCGTCGCCGCGTCGACGGTGTCACCCGCGAGCTGAACGCCGCCGGCATCCGGACCGTGTCTGGCTCGGCCTGCCGATCCCCGACGGGCCGGGCTTCCGCCACAGCTTCCCGATCGTCAACTCGATCCTCGCCTCCGTGGCCGCTCGCCATGCGAAGAGCTCGCAGTACGTCGACGTCTGGCACCTCCTCGACAGCGCGAACGGCACCTACACGGCCTACCTGCGCGTGCACGGCAAGCTGACGCTGATGCGGCTCGGCGACGGCGTGCACTACACCGCCGCGGCAGGCGATCTGGTGGCACAGGCTGTGGTCGAGGCGCTGCGGCGCGACTACCGCTTGCGCTGAGCGGCCGCGTCGACCGACGCGAAGTCGCGCGTCTCGAGCGCCTTCACGATCGCGTTCAGACGTCGGGTACGCGTTCCTCCCTCGGTGCCGTCGAGCCACGTGATCCAGCGGTCCCAGCGCGTGCGGCTGAGCCGGTCACGTGTCGCGCGAGCCGCCGGATTGCCTCTGATCGCGGCCTTCAGGTCGTCGGGCGCCGGCAGCGGCCGCTGCACCGTGTAGGCCCGGTCCCACTCGCCGCTCGCCTTCGCCGCCTCGACGGCACGCAGCCCCCTCGGGGTCATCTCGCCGGCGGCGATCAGCCGCAGCGCCAGCTCCTTGTTCACCTTCGACCACTTGCTCTTCGGCCGCCGCGGCGTGAACCGCTGGCGGTAGCGCTCGTCGTCGATGCCGCGTAGGAGCCCGTCGATCCAGCCGTAGCGAAGCGCGATCTCGACGGCCTGCGCCCAGTCGAGCACCTGCTTGCCGGACGCCTTCTTCCAGAAGACGAGCCAGACCTCGGCGGCCGACTCGTGGTGCTCGTCGAGCCAGTGACGCCAGTCGTCGGGGCTGCGCGGGTGAAGCTCGTCGCGAGTCATCCCGGAAACGAAAAATCCCGCCGGGCCGGTGGCGCTTTCGTCCACCTTCCGACCGACCGATCCTGGCTTGCGCCTGTCACGAGTTGCTCGGGAGGCTTCGACCTACTTGCGCTCCGTGCCCTGCGGGATCGCCAATGTACGACGCGCCCCGACACGGCGCAAGTGGTCACGGAGCAAAAAGCCGCTCTTTCGTCGGAAATCGTTTCGGCGGGGTCGGCGCGGCGGTGATTACCCTGCGGGCATGAACGTCGTCCTGCCCGACAACTCCGAGCTCGAACTGCCCGACGGCGCGACCGGGCTCGACGCCGCGCGCGCGATCGGCGCGAAGCTCGCCGAGCAGGCGGTGCTCGTGCGCGTCGACGGCCGGCCGCAGGACCTGCGCTCGCCGTTGCCCGCTGGCGCGAGGATCCAGCTGCTGACGACGCGCGACACCGACGATCCCGACGCGCTCGCCGTGCTGCGCCACTCCTCGGCCCACCTGCTGGCCGAGGCCGTGCGCCGGCTGTATCCGGGCGTCAAGGTGGCGATCGGCCCGCCGATCGAGAACGGCTTCTACTACGACTTCGACTTCCCGGAGCCGATCACCGACGAGGATCTGCCGCGGATCGAGGCCGAGGTGAAGCGGGAGCTGAAGGAGGGGCGCGCTTGGGAGCGCTTCGAGATCTCTCGCGACGAGGCGCATCGGCGCTTCGTCGAGGAACAGGAGCCGTACAAGGTCGAGCTGGTCGACAGCGCCGAGGGCGACATCACCCTGTACGAGCAGGGCGACTTCGTCGATCTCTGCCGCGGGCCGCACCTGCAGAACTCGAAGCCGATCAAGGCGTTCAAGCTGACCAGCATCGCCGGCGCCTACTGGCGCGGCGACGAGCACAACAAGCAGCTGACTCGGATCTACGGAACGGCGTTCTACTCGCAGGCCGACCTCGAAGCCCACCTCGTGCGGCTCGAGGAGGCCCGCCGCCGCGACCACCGCCGGCTCGGGCCGCAGCTCGACCTCTTCCACTTCGAGGACGTCTCGCCGGGCGCGGCGCTCTGGCATCCGAAGGGGATGGCGATCTGGAACGCCCTCGAGTCGATGCGCCGGCGTGAGAACGAGAAGCGCGGCTACCTCGAGGTGAAGACGCCGCTGATGTGGGACATCGAGCTCTGGAAGCGCTCCGGCCACTGGGAGAAGTACGGCACCAACCTCTTCCTGATCCCGTACGGCGAGTCGACCTACGGCCTGAAGCCGATGAACTGCCCCGGGCACATGCTGCTCTTCGCCTCACGGCTGCGGAGCTACCGCGAGCTGCCGCTGCGCTTCGCCGAGGCCGCCGTGCTGCACCGCGACGAGCCGACCGGCTCCCTGCAGGGCCTGACCCGCGCCCGGCAGTTCAGCCAGGACGATGCGCACGTCTTCTGTACCCCCGAGCAGATCCAGGGCGAGATCGACGAGATGTTCGACTACGTGGGCTTCCTCTACGACGCGTTCGGCGTGCGCGAGCTGGCCCACGCCGAGCTCGCGACCCGGCCCGACAACAAGCTCGGCACCGACGAGGACTGGGACTACACCGAAGGCGTGCTGCGCACCGCGATCGACCGGCAGGGCATCCCGTACAAGGTGATGGAGGGCGAGGGCGCGTTCTACGGGCCGAAGATCGACTTCTTCATGAACGACGCGCTCGGCCGCGCCTGGCAGATGGGGACGATCCAGCTCGACGGGCAGCAGCCGGAGCGGCTCGGCTGCCGCTACATGGGCGCCGACAACGCCGAGCACATGCCGTGGGTGATCCACCGCGCGCTCTTCGGCTCGCTCGAGCGGTTCATCGGGATCCTGATCGAGCACTACGGCGGCGCCTTCCCGTTCTGGCTCGCGCCGGTGCAGATCCGGGTCATCCCGGTCGGCGAGAGCCACCGTCCGGCCGCCGCCGAGCTCGCCGCCGTCGCTCCGGCCGTACCGGGTCGAGGTCGACGAGTCCGACGACACCGTCGGCAAGCGGATCCGGAACGGCGAGCTCGCGAAGATCCCGTACCTCGTCGTCTACGGCGACAAGGAGTCCGACGAATCGCTCGCGATCCGCGAGCACGGCGGCGAGCAGAGCACCCTCTCGCTAGGGGATTTCCGGGCGAAACTTGCTACCCTTGAACCCTGGCAAGCAGGGGCGGAACCGTCTCTCACCTCCTAGCTCACGCTTCGGAGGTTCAACCGATGAAGGTTGAGAGAACCCTCTGCCGCTGCATGCCAGCGGTTTTTTCGTTCAATGAGGAGGTCAACACGAGCTTGGTGAAGAGCATTTGAGGCCGCGGGGCAGGCGCAGTTTCGAGCCGCCGCGCCGTCCGGAGCCGCAGACCCGCATCAACGACGCGATCCGCGTCCCGCGCGTCCGGCTGATCGACGAGGACGGCGAGCAACTCGGGATCAAGACAACAGACGAGGCGCGCGAGTACGCCTACGCGAAGAACCTCGACCTGGTCGAGGTCGCTGCCCAAGCGGACCCGCCGGTCTGCCGCGTGATGGATTACGGCAAGTACCGGTACGAGCTGGAGCAGAAGGCCAAGCTCGCCCGCAAGCACCAGACGCAGATCAACGTCAAGGAGATCAAGCTCAGACCCAAGATCGGGATTCACGACTACGAGACCAAGAAGGGCCACGTCCAGCGCTTCCTCAACCAGCGCGCGAAGGTCAAGGTCACGATCATGTTCAGGGGCCGCGAGCGCGAGCATCCGGATCGCGGCCGCGACCTGCTGATGCGCCTGGCGGACGACGTGAAGGAGATCGGCCTGATCGAGACGCAGCCGCTGCTCGAAGGGCGGAACATGACCATGGTGCTCGGCCCAACGAAGAACGCAGGAGTCAAGAGAGATGCCGAAACAGAAGACACAATCGGGAGCGAAGAAGAAGTTCAGGGTGACCTCGACGGGCAAGCTGATGCGGCGCGCCCAGATGTCGGGGAAGCTCATGAACAAGTCGCCGAAGCAGAAGCGCCAGTTCAGTAAGGATCGGCCTGTCGCCAAGGCGATGGAGAAGACCGTCAACCGGATGTTGGGGAGGCGCTGAGGCATGCCCCGCGTCAAGCGATCCGTTCACGCGCGCAAGAAGCGCCGCAAGGTTCTCGAGCAGGCGAAGGGTTACTGGGGCCTCAAGAAGCACCAACTACAAGTACGCGAAGGAGCAGGTCGAGCGCTCCCTCTCGTACGCGTACCGCGACCGCAAGGTCCGCAAGCGTGAGTTCCGGAAGCTCTGGATCATGCGCATCAACGCGGGCGCGCGCGCGAACGGGCTCTCGTACAACCAGTTCATCTCCGGCCTGAAGGCAGCCGAGATCGAGCTCGACCGCAAGGTGCTCGCCGACCTGGCGGTGGCCGACCCGGCGAAGTTCGGCGAACTGGTCGAGCAGGCGAAAGCCGCGCTCGCGCCCGCGCAATAACCCGGCAGGCGGAGATCTTCCGCCGGCAGGCCGGCTACTGCGACGGTCGTTCGCCGCTGTACGCCGACGTGTGCCGCCGCCTGGCGGACGATCCGCGGGTCGGCGAGGTCGCGCCCGACCTCGACTGGGACTTTCCGCTCCGCCTGCTCGGCGCACTGCACTACCTCGTGATCGGCGGCGAGGCGTCGTGGGGCTCGATCGACGACGCGCTCGATCGCGCACGCCTCGTTCCTACGGCGGTTCACGTCCGAGCAGCAGGTGCAGACGAACGAGGTGCAGCGCGCGTGGGCGCTCCTGCCGGGGTTCCTCACGCTCGCCGACGGCCGGCCGCTCGACCTGCTGGAGCTCGGCCCGTCCGCGGGCCTGAACCTGGTGTGGGACCGGTACGGCTACCGCTACGCGACGGGATCGTGGGGCGGCGGCGGCCTCGTCCTGACCGGCGACGACCGCGTCCCGCCGCCCTCCGAGCTGCTCGCGCGGCGAGGTCGAGGTCGTCCGGCGGCGTGGCATCGATCTCAACCCCGTCGATGCGACGACCGCCGACGGCGCTCGGCTGCTTGCAGGCGTTCGTGTGGCCGGACCAGGCCGAGCGGCTCGAGCGCCTACGGGCTGCGATCGAGGTCGCTCCGCGCCGATCCGCCGGACCTGATCCGCGGCGACTACGTCGAGTCGCTGCCGGCCGTGCTCGCCGACCGGCGGGCCGGCGCTCAGCAGGTCGTCTTCCAGACGGCTTCGACCGTGTACGTCGGCGAAGAGGGTCTCACCCGGCTTCGCGCGGCGCTCGAGGAGGCGGCGCAGCTCGAGCCGATCGCGTTCCTCAGCTCGGGGCACCACGCGGACGGCTACGCGCTCGAGCTCGAGCGCTACCCCGGCGGCACGGTCGAGCGGCTCGGCGTGTTCGACTTCCACGGCGCGTGGCTGGAGTGGGGACGTTGATCGTCTCGCGCGACAACGAGCGCCTGAAGCTGATCCGGAAGCTGCACGACCGCAGCTGGCGCGACAAGCTCGGTCTGTTCTTCGTCGAGGGCGAGGATGCGGTCTCGGCGGCGACCGCCGAGCCGGTCGACCTCCTGCGTGCGGGCGAGGACGTCGAGCCGAAGTTGCTGGCGGAGGTCGCCACGGCCCCGCACCCGCCGCGCGTGATCGGCGTCTATCGGCGCGCTGACCTGCCGGCGTGGGAGGAGCGGCAGGCCACGCTCGCCCTCTGGCGGCTCGCCGACCCGGGCAACGTGGGCACGTTGATCCGCACCGCCGACGCGTTCGGGGCAGCGGTCGCCCTGTCGCCGGGCTGCGCCGATCCCGATGTCGCCCAAAGCCCTGCGCGCGAGCGCCGGCTCCATCTGGCGCGTGCCCCTTGGACCCCTCGTTAGTGCCAACTTGGCACAAACTCGGCGGGTCGCGCTGGTCGCCCACGGCGGTCAGCCGCTCGGGAGCGTCGATCTCTCCGGCCGCGGTCACGTTCCTGCTGGGCGCCGAGCGCGAGGGCCTGCCGGACGAGGTCGAGCGGGACGTCGACGCGTGGATCCCGATCACGGGCGCCGAGTCGCTGAACGTCGCCGCCTCGGGCGCGATCGCGCTCTACGAATGGCGCCGGCAAACGGTGTCTGACACCTAGCTGCTCAGGTGTCTGCGCGGGCCACGTCTGGTGTCAGACACGGTCTCGAGTCTGTGACCTTCCATCCACAAACGAAGGAGGAAGGCTCTGTTTGCAAGCGTTTTCCGTGGGACATGTCCGGTGTCAGACACCGGGGTTCAGCGCCGCCGGGAGACCCACACCGAGTCCTCGCCGCCGCGCCAGGGGGAGCGGTCGAACCAGCCGTACAGCGCCTCGACGACGAAGCCTTCCTCGCGCAGGAGCGTCTGCCACTCGGCGACGCCGAGCCACGCGAGCGACATCTCCGCCTCGCCGTCCGTCCCGCGAACCCGCAGGAGGAGCGTTCGCGTGACCTCGTTCCAGTCGGCCCGCTCCCAGATGCCCGGCTCGCGCTCGAGCCAGCGGCCGTGCGTCTCGGCGATGTCGTCGGCTCCGGGCGCGAAGACGTCGAAGACGAACCGCCCGCCGGGGGCGAGCCGCTCGCGAGCCACCCCCAGCACGGCCCGCCGGTCGCTGTCCGTCTCCATGTGCAGCAGCGACCGGAACGGGATCAGCACCAGCGCGAACTGCTCATCGACCGGCGGTGACGCGCATGTCGCCCAGCCGGAGATCGACCGACACCCCGGCCAGCGCCGCGCGCTCGCGCGCGACCTCGAGCATCCCGGCCGAAAGGTCGACGCCCACGATGCGAACACCCGCCGCGGCGATCGGGATCGCGATCCTGCCCGTGCCGACGCCCAGCTCGAGCACCGGCCCGCCCGAGCCGACGGCCTCCTCGACGTAGAACGAGACGTCCTCGACGACGCTCCGCGACCAAGGGTCGTACAGGCGCGCGATCTTGTCGTAGGCCGACATCCCGCTAAGCTTTGCAGCCATGCAGGCGACGCACGCGACGCTGTTTATGCGGCCCCGGTGCCCGGGCCGCAGCGTGCGCTAGCACCTCCGGCCGGTCACTGGGGCTCTCCACGTGCCCTGCAGACCGAAGGAGGATCGAACCTTGGATAGTGTCGCCGCGGTGGACTGGACCGTGTATGAAACCGAAGCACGTGCCGCCTACGAGGCTGCGGCGTCGAGCGACGAGCTCGCCGACGTCAACGTCCGCTACCTCGGGCGCAAGGCACCGCTGCCGCAGGCGCTCCGTGCGGTCCGCGACCGCGAGAGCGGGCTGACCCTCAACACGCTGCGCGCAACGCTCGAGGCGGCGCACGAGAGCTGCGAGCCGCGCGCATCGCAAGGGCGGCTCTACCCGACCTGAGCGGCGTCGACGTGACCGTTCCCGGCGTCCGCGTCGCGCGGGGTCGGCTCCACCTGCTGACGCAGATCCGGCGCGAGATCGAGGACATCTTCCTCGGCATGGGCTACGAGGTCTGGGACGGCAACGAGGTCGCGACCGTCTGGGAGAACTTCGACGCGCTGACGACGGACCCCGGCCACCCGTCGCGTTCGAATCAACGACACGTTCTACATCGACGACGACACGGTGCTGCGCACGCACACATCGCCGGACCAGATCCGCGCGATGCTCTCGCGCACGCCGCCGCTCTACATGGTCTCGCCCGGCCGCTGCTACCGCCGCGACACGCCGGACGCCACGCATTCGCCGATCTTCCTGCAGGTCGAGTGCCTGGCCGTCGACCGCGGGATCACGCTCGCCAACCTGCAGGGAACCGTGCTGCAGTTCTTCCGCGCGCTGTTCGGCGCCGAGCGCGAGGTGCGGATGCGCACGAGCTTCTTCCCGTTCACCGAGCCGTCGGTCGAGTTCGACGTCACCTGCTTCATCTGCGGCGGCCAGGGCTGCGCGACGTGCAAGCACTCTGGCTGGATCGAGATGGGCGGCGCCGGCTGGGTCGACCCGGACGTCTTCCGCAACGTCGACCTCGACCCGGACGAGTGGCAGGGCTTCGCCTTCGGCTTCGGGATCGAGCGCATCGCCATGCTCCGCCACGGCCTCCCCGACCTGCGCGCGTTCTGGGAGAACGACCTGCGCGTGCTGGGGCAGTTCTGATGAAGGTCCCGGCCAGCTGGCTGCGTGAGTACGTCGAGTTCGACTGGCCGCTCGAGGAGCTGGCGCGGCAGCTCGTGTTCTCGAGCTGCGAGGTCGACCGCATCGTGCGCCGCGGCGCGCCCGGCGGACCGCAATCTCGAGTACTTCGTCGTCGGCAAGGTGCTCGAGGCCGGCAAGCACCCGAACGCCGACAAGCTGCAGCTGACAAGCGTCGACGTCGGCGACGGCGAGCCTCGCTCGATCGTGTGCGGCGCCTGGAACTTCGGCGCCGGCGCGACGGTCGCGGTCGTCCTGCCCGGCGCGACGATGCCCGGCGGTGAGTTGCGGATCGAGAAGCGCAAGCTGCGCGGCGAGGTCTCCGAAGGGATGATCCTCTCCGAGCGCGAGCTGGAGCTCGGCGACAACCACGCCGGGATCATGGTGCTCGACGACGGGCTCGCAGCCGGCACGCCGCTCGCCGACGTGCTGCCGCTCGGCGACGACGTGCTCGAGATCGAGACGCTCTACAACCGCCCCGACCTGACCTCGATCTACGGCATCGCGCGCGAGGTCGCGGTGCTGACCGGCAGCCCGTTGCAGCCGATGCCGGGCACCGAGCCGTCGCGCGATCGGGCGACGAGCCGGTCTCGATCGAGATCGACGACCTCGAAGGCTGCCCCCGCTACATCGGGCGCCTCTTCCGCGACGTGACGATCGGCGAGTCGCCGGCCTGGCTGAAGGCCCGGCTCATCGCGGCGGGCATGCGGCCGATCTCGAACGCCGTCGACGTGACGAACTACGTGATGCTCGCGCTCGGCAACCCGATGCACGCGTTCGACTTCGACTCGCTCGTCGGCGGCCGCATCGTCGTCCGCCGGGCGGGGCCCGGCGAGACGCTCGAGACGCTCGACGGGTCGCAGCGCGAGCTCGACCCGAGCGACCTCGTGATCGCCGACGCCGAGCGCTCGATCGGGATCGCCGGCGTCATGGGCGGCGCCAACACCGAGGTCGGCGACGCGACCACGTCGGTGCTGCTCGAGGCGGCGAACTTCGAGCCGCTCACGGTGTTGCGAAGCGGCGAGCGTCTGCGCATGCGCACCGAGAGCCAGACCCGCTGGGAGAAAGGCGTCGACGCCGAGCTCGCCGGCCCGGCGATGACGTACGCATCGGAGCTGCTCGCCGCGCTCACCGGCGCGCGCTGGACCGGCCACGGCGAGGTGCGTGCCGACCCGCCGAACCCACCGGCGATCGCATATGAACCCGCCTACGCCGAGCGGGCGCTCGGCCTGCCGATCCCGGAGCCGGAGCAGCGCGACCGGTTGCAGCGGCTCGGCTTCGGCGTGACCGACGACTGGACCGTGCAGACGCCGTCGTGGCGCGCCCGCGACGTTCGCCGCGACATCGACCTCGTCGAGGAGGTTGCGCGCTTCCGGCTCGAGGACGTGCCCGCGACGCTGCCCGTGCGGCAGGCGATGTTCGGCCGGCTGAACCACGAGCAGCGTCTCCGCCGCCAGGTCGAGGACGTGCTCGTCGGAGCCGGTCTCTACGAGGCGTACACCTACTCGCTCCAGGCCGACGATCCCGATCCGGGCGCGATCGTGCTGCCGGTGCCGCTCTCCTCGCAGCAGCGCGCGCTGCGGACAACGCTGCGCCTCGGCCTCCTCGAAGCGGCGCGGCACAACGTCGCCATGGGCAACGCCGACGTCAGGCTGTTCGAGGTCGCGCACGTCTACCTCCCGACGGCGTCGGTTCCCGACGAGCCGTGGCACGTCGGGGCGATCGTGCAAGGAGCCTTCCCCGTTGCGAAGGGGATCGTCGAGCGCGTCTTCGAGTCGCTGCAGGTCGAGCCGCGGTTCGCGAGCGCGCGACCGTTCGCAGAGGCCGCCGTCGGCGCGACCGTGCAGTCGGGCTGGCTCGCGCAGTACGCGCCGCTCGACCTGGACGGCGACTGGAGCGCGTTCGAGCTCGACCTCCGCGAGCTGTTCGCGCTCGTGCCGGAGCGAATCCTCTACCGCGACGTGATCACGTATCCCCCCTTGCGGCTCGACCTCGCCTTCGTCGTCGACGAGCACGTTCCGGCCGGCGCTCTGCTCGACGCGGCGCGCGCTGCCGCGGGCGAGGAGCTGCGCGATGCCGAGTTCCTGAGCGACTACCGGGGTGACCAGATCCCCGCCGGCAAGAAGTCGGTCGCGTACTCGTTCGCGTTCCAGTCGTCCGAGCGCACGCTCTCCGACGACGACGGTGCACGGCTCCGCGATGCGATCGTCGGCGCGGTGTCGCAACAGCTCGGCGCAGAGCTCCGCGCCTAGCGCCGCCGCTCGAGCTCGGCGTTCAGCTCGGCACCGAAGAGGATCGCCCAGGCGGTGTAGTTCAGCCAGAGCAGCAGGATCACGCCCGCCGCGATCGTGCCGTACGTGCGCGAGTAGCTGCCGGCGAACGTGACGTACAGCGTGAAAAGCGCCGACAGGAGCACCCAGAGTGCGGCGGCGAGCACCGAGCCGGGCGTCACCCAGCGCCAACGGCGCTGCTCGGTGTCCGGAGCCAGGCTGTAGAGGAACCCGAAGACGACGATCACCGCGCCGAACGCGACCGGCCAGCGCAACAGGCTCCAGAGCACCGTGAACGCGCCGCCGAGCTGCGCCTTGTCCGCGATCGCCTGCCCGAGCGGCCCGCCGAAGACGATCAGCACGCCGACCGCGAGCAGCGTCACGCCGGTCAGCAATACAAGCGCGATCGCGACCAGACGGAGCTCCCAGAAGGGCCGCGTCTCGTCTTCCTCGTATGCCCGGTTGACGGCCTTGATCACCGAGCCCATCGCCCCGCTCGCCGCCCAGATCGCACCCGCACCGCCGACCACGAGCGCGAACACCTTCCCGCTGCCGGCCTGGTCTGTCCGGAGCCCTTCGATGAACGTGATCACGCCATGGGGCGCGACGGTCGCGAGCAGCGACTCGAGCTCGTCGTAGAGATGGAGCACGCCGAGCAAGCCCAGCACGAACGCAGTCGCGGGGAAGAACGCGAGCAGCGCGCTGTAGGCGACCTCCTTCGCGAGCCCCATGCAGTCGTCGGCGACGAACCCGCTGAACGTCCGCCTCGTGACTCCGATCCACTCGGCGAACATGCCTGGTTGTGCCCGCCCTCCGGTCGCGGTCAAACGTTGCCGCGGCAGGCGTGAATAGGCGATGCTGGTTTTATGCACGCCGACCGTGTCCTGACGAAGGCCGAGCGTCAGCGGCTCGTCGCAAGCCTCGTCGAGCGACTGCGCATCGCAACGCAGCAGGATCTGCTCGCTGCGCTGGCGAGCGCCGGCTGCCACGTCACGCAGGCGACCGTGTCGCGCGACATCCGCGAGCTCGGGCTCGCGAAGATCCACGATCCGCTCGGGGGCATGCGCTACGTGCTGCCGCAGCGCGGGCAACGAGCCGACCCGCGCGTCACGCTGACGGCGTTGCTCCGCCAGTTCGGCCGACAAGCAACGCCCGCTCAGAACATCGTCGTCGTCCAGTCGGAGATCGGTTCGGCGCCGGCGATCGCCCGCGCCCTCGACCGGCTCGAGCACCCGCTCGTGCTCGGCACCCTCGCGGGCGACGACACGTGCCTGATCGTCACGCGAGACGCGAAGGGCGCAAGGCGGATCGCGAAGGAGCTTCTAGCCGCGATCGGGTAGCCGCTGCGCCCACGGGTGCGCGACTTCGAGCTGCGCCGAGAGCCGGAACAGCAGCGCCTCACCGGCGGGCGGCCCGATCAGCTGGATCCCCGACAGGCAGCCCGTCGACCACGCTCGAACGGCACCGCCGCCGCCGGCTGGCCCGTGACGTTGACGATCGGCGTGAACGGCGTGAACTCGCCGCCGCGCGCGAACTGCTCCCACGGGTCGTCGGGCTCGAACACCCAGCCGATCGGCACGGGCAGTTTCGCGAGCGCCGGAGTCAGCACGACGTCGACGTCATCCCAGAACGCGACGATCCGTCGCGCCGCGCGCTGCAGCGCGCCGACCGCCTGCGCGAAGACGACGCTCGACGTCGCGTGCGCGGCCTCCGCCAGTGCACGGTTGATCGGCATCAAGAGCGAGACGTCGGCGACCGGGTAGACCGCGGGCGTCAGCTGCCAGAGCTTCGCGAACGCCAGCGAGCGCCTGCTCGTCGACCCACGGCGGCGTGCGCTCGACGACGTCGTGGCCGAGCTCCGCGAGCGCATCGGCGGCCTCGCCGCGTCACCGTCGACGAGGCGCGGGTCGACGTCGTACGGGATCGCCGGCTCGGCCGTGAACGCGATCCGCAGCCGCCCGGGGTCGACGCCCACCTCCTCGAGGAACGGCCGCTCGGGCGGCGGCGGCCAGTGCGCGTCTCCCGGCTCGTAGCCGGCGATCACGTCGAGGAACGCTGCCGCGTCGCGCACGGTGACCGAGATCGGGCCGCTCTGCGACAGCTCGAGCGAGCCGCTGACGAAGGGCGCGGGGGAGACGCGTCCGCGCGACGGCTTGATCCCGAAGAGGCCGCAGCACGACGCCGGGATGCGCACCGACCCGCCGCCGTCCGAACCGTGCGCGAGCGGCAGCACGCCTGCGGCGACCGCCGCCGCCGCTCCGCCCGACGAGCCGCCCGGCGTGCGCGACGTGTCCCACGGGTTGCGGCACGCGCCGTTCAGCTCCGACTCGGTGACGCACGTGATCCCGAACTCGGGCGTGTTCGATTTGCCGAGCACGATGAAGCCGGCGTGCTTCATCCGCCGCACGACGGCCGCGTCGTGTCACCGGCACGTAGGACGCGAACGCACGCGACGAGAACGTCGTCCGGAGGCCCGCGGTCTCGGTGAGGTCCTTGACGAGCATCGGCACGCCGGCGAACGGCCCTGCCGCAGGCTCGGTCTCGCGCGCCGTGGCGAAGCACTCGGTGACGAGGAAGTTCAGCTCGGGGTTGGTCGCCTCGATGCGATCGATCGCCGCGTCGACCAGCTCGCGCGGCGACACCTCGCGCGCGCGAACCTGCGCGCCGAGGTCGAGCGCATCCGTCACGTCAGACGGTCTGACCCGAGATGTTCCAGACCGGGCCTTGCGTGCCCACGTGACCGCTGCCGCTGAGCGTGCGCAGGACGGTCACCGAGCCCCGGATCTGCTCAGCGTCGCACCGTTCGAAGCAGCGTCCCGCCATCTGCGCGGAGACGCCGTACCCGGTCGTCCGGGCGGCCCGGAAGCGAAGCGCGGTGCGATTTTCCTCGCGCCGCGGATTCATCTGGATACAAAGCACGGACGCGCGCTCGATGTAGTCGGACGACAGGAGCTCGATCTCGCCTACGAGCTCGCTCCAATCCGAGGGCAGCTCGGCGAGCGCCCGCTGCCACGACTCGGCGAGCGGCGTCACCGCGACGCTCGGTTCGCGGTGCACCGCGTTTCGTGCCCGCGAGCGTCAGCGTGCCGCTGATTCTCGCGTCGTCAAGCCGTGCCAGCAGCCGTGTGACGGCTTCGGGACCGGTCGCGCTTCCGTCCGGTGCCGACGGCGAAGCGGAGCACCGTCGGCTCCGACGCGGAACGGCTGCGCCGGGCCGAGCAGGGACGCCGCGCGGCTCGCGGTTGCCGGATCGCGCAACTCGAGACGCAGATCGGCCCGTGACCACCCCGCGGGCAGTTCGGATCCGAGTGCCTTCCACTGCGTCCGCGAGGCTCACGACCAAAACGTACACTGCCCGCGCTTTGGCCAAGGTCGAGAAGAAACGCACCCGTGACCGAGGAGACGCTGCGCGGATTCCTGCGCGACATGCTCCTGATCCGTCGCTTCGAGGAGAAGGTCGAGGAGCGGTTCCGCGCCGGCGATCTGCCCGGCTTCCTGCACGTCGCGATCGGCCAGGAGGCCGTCGCGGTCGGCGTCTGCGAGGCGATGGAGGAGGGCGACGTCTTCGCGTCGACGCATCGCGCGCACGGCCACACGCTCGCACGCGGCACGCATCCGAACGCGGTGATGGCGGAGCTCTACGGCAAGGTCGAGGGCTGCTCGCACGGCTACGGCGGCTCGATGCACCTCTACGACGTCGAGCGCGGGAATCTCGGCGCGAACGCCGTCATCGGCGGCGGCCTGCCGGCGGTCACCGGCGCTGGTCTCGCCTTCAAGCTGCGCGACGAGCCGCATGTCGCGCTCGCGTTCTTCGGCGACGGCGCGACGAACATCGGCACCTTCCACGAGTCGCTCAACCTCGCGCAGCTCTGGCAGACGAAGACGGTCTTCGTCTGCGAGAACAACCACTGGGCCGAGTCGACGCCGGGCTGGCAGCACTCGCCGGTCTGGGACGACATGTCGAAGCGCGCGCTCGCGTACGACATGCGCTCGATCAAGGTCGACGGCCAGGACGTCGAGGCCGTCTACGAGGCTGCGCTCGACGCGCTCGAGTACGCGCGCTCCGGTCACGGGCCGGTCTTCCTCGACGTCGAGACGAAGCGCATGCACGGCCACTTCATCGGCGACCCCAGGTGTATCGCTCGAAGGAGGATCGCGAGGACGCCGCCGAGCACGATCCGATCACGCACCTCCGCGACCGGCTCGGCCTGCGCGACGACGAGTTCGAGTCGCTCGACGCCGAGGCGCACAAGATCGTCGACGAGGCGCTCGAGTTCGCGCAGAACGGGACCGATCCCGCGCCCGAAGACGCGCTCATGAACGTCTATGCCTGAGCTGACCTACCGCGAAGCCGTACGCGACACGTTGCGCACGGCGATGGAGCCGACGACGACGTCTTCATCATGGGCGAGGACATCGCCGAGATGGGTGGCTCGATGGGCGTCACGCAGGGACTGCTCGACGAGTTCGGCCCGGAGCGCGTGCGCAACACGCCGATCTCCGAGATGGCGATCGTCGGCGCGGGGATCGGCGCCGCGATGGCGGGGATGCGGCCGATCGTCGAGATCATGTACGAGGACTTCCTGACGCTCTCGCTCGAGCAGATCGTCAACCAGGCGGCCAAGCACCGCTACATGTCGGGCGGCCAGATCAAGGTGCCGCTGACGATCCGTACGCAGGGCGGTGCGGGCTGGTCGCCGGGCGCGCAGCACGCGCAGCAGCTCGAGGCGTGGCTCGTGCACATCCCGGGTCTGAAGGTCGTGTTCCCGTCGACGCCCGAGGACGTGCGTGGTCTGCTCTGGACGTCGATCTACGACGACAACCCCGTGGTCTTCTTCGAGCACCGGCTGCTCTACCCCGTCAAGGGCGAGGTGCCGGCCGAGATCGAGCCGATCCCGCTCGGCAAGGCGCGCACGATGCGCGAGGGCACCGACGTGACGGTGATCGCGATGGGACCGCTCGTGCACCGCTCGCTCGAGGCCGCGCAGCGCGCCGCCGACGAGGAGGGCCTCTCGGTCGAGGTGATCGACCCGCGCACGCTGCAGCCGCTCGACGACGACGCGCTGGTCGCGTCGGTCAAGAAGACGAACCGCGTCGTCGTCGCACACGAGGCCGTGACGCGGATGGGCTTCGGCGCCGAGGTGACCGCCGTGCTGCAGTACAAGGCGTTCGACTACCTCGACGCGCCGATCGAGCGCGTCGGCGCGAAGTTCGTGCCGCTCGCCGTTCGCGCCGGTGATGGAGCAGTTCGTCGTCCCGAAGGCGGATGACGTGCTGGCCGCGATCAAGCGCACGGTGGGGAAGTAGAGTCGCCCCATGGCGAGCGAGGTCAAGCTCCCGCGGCTCGGCCAGGGAATGGAGGCCGGCACCGTCACGAAGTGGCTGAAGTCCGAGGGCGAGACCGTCGCGAAGGGCGAGCCGCTCTTCGAGATCGACACCGACAAGGTGACCCAGGAAGTCGAGTCGGACTTCGACGGCGTGCTGCTGAAGATCGCGCTCGCCGAAGGCGAAGCGCCGGTCGGCCAGACGATCGCCTGGATCGGCAAGGAGGGCGAAGAGGTCGCCGCCGAGACGCCGGCGCCGAAGGCGAAAGAGGTCGCGCGCGAGCCAGAGCGTCAACTGGTGTCAGACACCAAGGTGTCTGACACCAGTGCGTCGTCAAACGGCGGTCGGATCAAGGCCTCGCCGCTCGCGCGCCGGATCGCCCGCGAACGCGGCGTCGACCTGTCGGCGCTCCGCGGCACCGGCCCGGACGGCCGCATCGTCGCCGAGGACGTCGAGCGCGGGCGGCCAGGCGCGACCCGCAGCTTGCTGCCAAGTTGGCACAAGGAAGAGGTCGAGTCGGTCCCGCTGACGAACATCCGCAAGACGATCGCGCGTCGGCTGACCGCGGCCTGGCAGGCGCCCGTGTTCCAGCTCACGGTCAGCGCCGACATGACGCGGCCAACGAGCTGGTCGCGCGCGCGCGGGAGCTGAACCCGGACGTCCGCATCACGGTCACCGACCTGCTCGCGAAGGTTTGCGCCCAGGCGCTGATGCGTCACCGCGACGTCAACGTGCAGTACACCGAGGACGCGCTGCTCCGGTTCCCGACCGCGAACGTCGGCATCGCGGTCGCCGCGCCGCAGGGGCTCGTCGTGCCGGTTCTGCGGTCGGTCGAGCGGCAGTCGCTCGCCGAGATCGCGGCGGCGCGCGGCGACATCGTCGACCGTGCGCGCGAGAGCAAGCTGACCGCGCAGGATCTCGAGGACGGCACGTTCACGATCTCGAACCTCGGCATGTTCGGGATCGAGCAGTTCGTCGCCGTGCTCAACCCGCCGCAGGCCGCGATCCTCGCCGTCGGCGCGACCGTCGACACGCCCGTCGCCCGCAACGGCGCCGTCGAGGTGCGGCCGATGATGACGATGACGCTGACCGTCGACCACCGCGCAGTCGACGGCGCAGCGGGAGCCGACTTCCTGCGCACCGTCAAGCAGTTCGTCGAGGATCCTGCCCTCGCGCTGTGATCCGTAAGGGCTCGCACGCCGACGCCCCCTTCATGCGCTCGATGCTCGCGCACGCGTACGGCTGGCGCGTCAACCAGCTCGAAGCCGACATCCCGCTCACCCGTTACGTCGAGAACTGGGGTCGCCCCGGCGACATCGCCGTGATCGCCGCCGAGACCGGCAACCGCGTGGGCGCCGCGTGGCTGCGCGTCTTCCGCGAGGACACGCCAGGCTACGGCTTCATCGACGAGCGGACGCCCGAGCTGACGATCTCGGTCGTGCCCTCCCGCCGCCGTCACGGGCTCGGCCAGGAGCTGCTCGACGCGCTGCTCGCCCGGGCGCGGGAGGCACGGCACCAGGCGGTCTCGCTGTCGGTCGAGACCGGATCGCCGGCTGTGGCCTTCTACGAGCGAAACGGCTTCGAGGCGGTGCGCGAGAGCGACGGCGGGCTCGTGATGCGGCGCGATCTCTAGACCTGCTGGCCGAGCCAGTCGCGCACCTCGAGCAGGAAGCGCGGGTCGAGCGTGTGCCGCTGCGGGTACTCGCGGTAGAGCGGCTTCGCGCCGGCGGCGAGCAGCCGGTCGCAGGCGTTACGCCCGAACTCGATCGGGATGATCGGATCGAGCGCGCCGTGGCCGAGCGCGATCGGCGGGAACGGCCGCACGGTGTCGAACTCCCAGCCGTCGACCACCGGGATGAACCCGCTGAACCCGGCGATTGCAGCCGGCCGCGGCCGATCCGCGCCCAGTCCGAGTGCGAGCGCCATCACGCAACCCTGCGAGAAGCCGCCGAGCACGACCCGGTCGTGCGGCAGCGCGTCGAGCCACGCGCCGGCCTCCTCGTACGACGCGGCGAACGTCTCGGGATCCGGGTATCCGACCTGTGGCACGACGTACCAGTGCGCGCCGCCCGGCGGCAGCGACAGCGGTCCTCGCGGCGTGTAGCCGTCGAACCGCCGCACCGGATCGAGCACGTCGAGGAGCGGGAAGAGGTCGTCCTCGTCGGCGCCTCGACCGTGGAAGAGGACGAGCGCTCCCTGCGCTTCGCCCTTCGCCGGGCGCTCGCGCACGATCATGCGCGTGTTGGTGGGAGCGGGGTCAGCTTCGGCTCGACCTCGGCACGCAGGTGCTCGAACGCCGGCGGCAGGATCAGCTTCTCGCCGAGATGCTCGAGCTCCTCGTCGGCGGTGAAGCCCGGCCCGAGCGACGCGATCTCGAACAGCACGCCGCTCGGCTCGCGGAAGTAGATCGAGTGGAACCAGAAGCGGTCGATCACGGGCGTCGGCCGAGCCCCCGCGGCCGAGGCCTTCTGCACCCAGCCTGCATGCTCCTCGAGCGGCACCGACCACGCGACGTGGTGCACCGTGCCGGCGCCCGGCACGCCGCGGCCCTCGGGCGGCGGGTCGTAGTGGTACGTGCCGTGGCGCATGCCGCGCGATTCCCAGCCGTCGCCGGCCCGCGTCAGCGTCAGTCCTTCCAGCATCGGAGCGCTCCGATCCGGGTCGGAGGCGTAGGCGCGCACACCCGCAAACCCGCGGATCGCGTGCTCCTCCGGGATCTCGGGATGCCGCGCGACGAGGGGTGCGTCCTCGCCGTCGTCGAGCACGAGCTCCAGTTCGAGCCCCTCGGGATCGGCGAAGCGAAGGGCGTTCTCGAGCCGCTCGCCGCCGACCCGCGCCTGCCAGAAGTCGAGCGACTCCTCGCTGCCGACGCGGAAGAGCACGCGGTGCACCATCCCGTTGCCTGCGCGACCCGGGATCGCGCCCGGATACTCGAAAAAGGTGATGTCGGCGCCCGCGGAGCCGTGCTCGTCGGCGTAGAAGAGGTGGTAGATCATCGGGTCGTCCTGGTTGACGGTCTTCTTGACCAGCCGCAGGCCGAGCGTGTCCGTGTAGAAGCGGACGTTCTGCGGCGCATCGCCGGTGATGCACGTCACATGGTGGATCCCGTGGAGCTGCACGCGCCTATCCTTTCATGCGAGATGCGCGCGGCGGTCATCCACGACGGCGGGCTCGTGCTCGAGGAGCGGCCGGATCCGGTGCCCGCCGAAGGGGAGCTGCTGATCCGAGTCCACGCCGCCGGGATCAACAACGCCGACCTGCTGCAGGTCGCGGGCCGCTACCCGCCGCCGCCGGGCGCGCCCGCCGACATCCCCGGGCTCGAGTGTGCCGGGGAGGTCGTCGGCACCGACGAGCGCGTGTGTGCGCTCCTCGGCGGAGGTGGGCATGCCGAGCTCGCCGTCGTCGACGAGCGCCACACCCTTCCGGTTCCGAAAGGCGTGGATTGGCTGCAGGCCGGCGGATTCATGGAGGCGTACGCGACCGCGCACGACGCCCTCTTCACGCAGGCGCTCCTGCTGCCCGGTGAGCGGCTGCTCGTCAACGGCGCGGCGGGCGGCGTCGGGACGGCGGCGGTCCAGCTCGGGCTCGCGTTCGGTGCCGAGGTGACCGGCACTGCGCGCGAGCAACGCCGACAAGGTCGAGGCGCTCGGGGCGTCGACCGAGGCACACGGCGAATACGACGTGATCCTCGAGCTCGTCGGCGGGCCGAATCTGGCGGAAGACGTCGCGAGGCTCGCCCCACATGGGCGGCTGGCCGTGATCGGAACCGGCGCCGGCAGGCGTGCCGAGATCGACTTCGGCTACGTGATGCAGAAGCGCGCCCGGATCCACGGCTCGACGTTGCGCTCGCGAAGCGCCGACGAGAAGGCGCTCGTGGTCGAGCGGCTGCGCGAGGCGGTGCTGCCGCTCTTCGCGGACGGGCGGGTGACCGTGCCGATCCAGCAGACGTTCCAGCTCGACCAGGCGCCGGACGCGTACGACGCGTTCGCCGTGCCGGGCAAGTTCGGCAAGATCGTGCTCGTGCAGTGAGCGACACCCGCGCCGCCCTGCTCGCGGACACGTACGGGTTCATGGTCACGCAGGCGATCGGCACAGTGGCGAGGGCCGGGATCGCAGACCTGGTCGCCGACGGTCACGACACCGTCTCGAAGCTCGCGGCCGAGTCAGGTCTGTCGAGCGACTCGGTGCACCGCATCCTCCGCGCGCTCGCTGCCCTCGAGATCTTCTCGCTCGATGGCGATTCGGTGCGCAACACACCGAAGTCGGAGTTGCTCCGCGCCGACGTGCCGGGCTCGGTCGCGTGGATCGCGCAGAGCTTCGCGAACGAGCACTACCAGGTGTGGGAGAACGCCGAGCATGCGTTCCGAACCGGCCTGGCGGCGACGCCCGAGGTGCTCGGCGGCGGCTACTTCGACTGGCTCGCCGACCATCCGAGCGAAGCCTCGATCTTCAACCGGGCGATGGCTGCCGGCTCGGCGCTCAAGCTCGCGTCGCTCGACCAGCTCGACTGGTCGAACGAGCTGGTCGTCGATGTCGGCGGCGGAACGGGTGGGCTGCTCGCGGGCTTGCTCGCGCGACATCCGGGGCTCCGTGGGACCGTCGTCGATCTGCCACATTCCGAGGACGCGGCGCTGGCGACGTTCGAGGCGGCGGGTGTGGCCGACCGAGCGACGTTCGCGAGCGGTGATTTCTTCGAGTCGGTTCCGGCGGGCGGCGACGTCTACGTGCTCTCGCAGATCCTCCACGACTGGGACGACGAGCCCGCGCTCCGCATCCTGCGCGCGATTCGCACCGTCGCGGGCGACGGAGTACGGCTGGCGATCCTCGACAACGTGCTGACCGAGGGGCCGGGCGAGCTCGTGCCGAAGCTGATCGACCTGCACATGCTCGTCCTGATCGGCGGCCGCGAGCGCACCGCCGATGATTGGGGCCGCCTCCTGACGCACGGTGGGTTCCGGCTCGAGCGCATCCACTCGCACGGCCCGCTGCCCGTCGTCGAGGCGGCCCCGATCTAGCCGTCCTTACATGTGCACCATGCCGGCGACGAGCTGGCCGCGCACGACGCCGTTCGGGTACTTCGCGTTGTGGACGTTCACGTAGTACGCGTTCGGATTCGACTCGACCGCGTCGATCAGCTTCTTCGCCGCCGACGCGCAGCCCTTCCCCTTGTACGTCTTGCCGAGGGCGATGAAGACCGGGCCGCTGACGCCCGCGCGCCCCTTGTGGATGTGCGCGAACGCCGGCTTGTTCACCCCGGCCAGGTCGAACGTCCAGCAAACCGTCCCCTTGCCCGAGCTGAGCGTGAGGTTGACGATCCCGTGGGCGGTCGGCGAGCCCTTCGGAACCTCGTTCTTGCCGCGCAGCGTCGCCCCGAGCTCCGGATGCATGGAGACCGGGAGGGCGAGCGCAGCCGGTGCGAGTAGCGCTGCGGCCGCGATGGTGACGAGCAGTCGTTTCATGCCGTGCCCCCTGAGTCGAGTTGTCGTCGTTCCACGGCGATTGTGATGGCGGACCGGCGGCCCGAGCGAAGCCGTAAGAAAGATGTAAGAAAGTGCTAAGGCGCGGGCGCGCAAACCGGCTCTACGTTGGTCACGGTGCTCGTGCTGATCGGTATCGGCCTGCTCGCCGGCGTGATCACGTCGGTGTCGCCGTGCGTGCTTCCCGTGCTTCCGATCGTGCTCGCCGGCGGCGCCGGACCGGGGGGCGCCCGCCGCCCGTTCATGATCATCGGCGGACTTGTGGCGAGCTTCACGGTGTTCACGCTCGCGGCGGCATCGATCCTCTCCGCGCTCAACCTGCCGCAGGACTTCCTGCGCAACGTCGCCATCGCGATGCTCTTCGTCCTGGCCGGCACGCTGCTCTCGAAGCGGTTCGCGTTCCTGCTCGAGCGGCCTTTCGCGTTCATGACGCGACGGCGCGGGGGGCATCCGACAGGTGGTTTCGTTCTCGGGCTCAGCCTCGGTCTTGTCTTCGTGCCCTGTGCCGGCCCCGTGCTCGCGACCATCACCGTCCTCGCGGCGAAGAACCAGGTCAGCGTCGAGACGGTCGTGCTGACCCTCGCCTACGCAGTCGGCGCCGGGGTGCCGATGCTCCTGATCGCTCTCGGCGGCCAGCGTGCGTCGCAACGGCTGCGCGCGACGGGTCCGCTGTTCCGCCGTGTCAGCGGCGTCGTCCTGGCCGTGAGCGCGGTGGCGATTCTCTTCAACTTCGACCAGACACTGCAGACGAGGCTCGGTGGGTATTCCTCGGCGTTGCAGAAGCACGTCGAGGATACGAAGCTCGCGCGCGATCACCTCGCGAAGCTGCGTGGCGGCGGCAACGCGTTCGCGGGAACTCGGACTGTTCCCGGCTCCAAGCTGCCGGTGCTCGGCACTGCGCCGGAGTTCACGGGCATCGAGTCCTGGCTCAACACGCCTGGGAACCGCCCCCTCACGCTCCGGCAGCTGCGCGGCAAAGTCGTTCTGGTCGACTTCTGGACGTATTCGTGCATCAACTGCATCCGGACGCTGCCGCACCTGCGCTCGTGGTACGCCGCGTACCACCGCGACGGCCTCGAGATCGTCGGGGTCCACACGCCTGAGTTCGCATTCGAACATGTGCGCGGCAATGTGCGCTCCGCGACGCACGACCTGCACGTGACGTGGCCCGTGGCGCTCGACAACGGCTACAAGACCTGGGACGCCTACTCGAATCAGTACTGGCCGGCGGAATATCTGATCGACCGCGTCGGCCGTGTGCGCGAGGCGCATTTCGGCGAGGGAGAGTACGGCTCGACCGAGAAGGCGATCCGGAGCCTCCTTGCCGCCAACGGCGCGAGCGTTCCGGGTGCCAGGCACGTCGCCGACGCGACACCGACGACGGTCGTCAGTCCGGAGACCTACCTCGGCTACGTCCGTCTCGACACGAGCCGGTACCGCGGCTCACCGGTGCGGCCGCGCAAGGAGGCGTCGTACGGCTTCGCCCGCTCACTGGCTCGCGACGAACTGTCCTACGCCGGGCGGTGGACCATCGGCGACCAGCGGGCTGTCGCGGTCGCGAACGCGCGGTTGCGGCTCCATTTCCACGCGCACGACGTGTACCTCGTACTCGGGGGACGCGGCCGGGTTCATGTCCTTGTCGACGGCAGGCAGACCCGCACCGTGCTGGTCGACGGCGATCGCCTCTACACCCTGGTCAGCTCGCGCGCACTGCGGGACGGGCTGCTCGAGCTTCGCTTCGACGCGGGGGTCAACGCGTACGCGTTCACCTTCGGCTAGGCCGGACACGGCCCGGCGGTACCATCGCCATGTCGAAACCGAGAACCTGAGGAGCTGAGATGGAAGTCGACGTCGCCGTTCTTGGCGGTGGGCCTGGTGGCTACACCGCAGCGATCCGCGCAGCCCAGCTGGGCGCGACGGTCGCGTGCATCGAGAAGGAGCCCGAGCTGGGAGGCACGTGCCTCCGCGTCGGCTGCATCCCGACGAAGGCCTGGGTGCAGACCGCGCAGTTCCTGCATCTCGCCAACGAGACGTTCGGGAAGCTCGGCGTCACGGTCAGCGGCACGCAGCTCGACTTCGGCGCCGCGAACGAGTGGAAGGCCGGCGTCGTCAAGCAGATGACCGGTGGGGTGGCGGGCCTACTGAAGGCGAACGGCGTCGAGTGGGTGAAGGGCTACGGCAAGTTCACCGGCCCGAACACGATTGCGGTCGAAGGCGGCGAGGACGTCACGTTCAAGTCGGCGATCGTCGCGACGGGCTCCTTCCCGCTGCGGCCGCCGATCCCCGGTCTCGAGTCCGACCTCTGTGTCGACTCGACCGGTCTGCTCGCGCAGACCGAGGTGCCGAAGCGCCTGGTGATTCTCGGCGGCGGCATCATCGGCTCCGAGTTCGCATCGATCTTCAACCGCTTCGGCTCCGAGGTGACGATCGTCGAGATGCTCGACACGCTCATCCCGCAGGAGGACGCGGACGCGTCGAAGGAGCTCGCCAAGGCGTTCACGAAGCGCGGCATCACGCTGCAGCTCGGGAAGCAGTGCACGAAGGTCGAGCAGGGCGGCAACTCGCTCACGGTCTATTTCGGTGACGGCGAGAGCGTGCAGTGCGACCTGATGCTCGTGTCGGTCGGGCGTGGCCCGCTCGTCGAGGGGGTTGGACTCGAGGCAGCGGGCGTGCAGTTCGACAAGCGCACCGGCATCACCGCCGACGAAGCGCGTCGCACGAACGTGCCGCACATCTACGCAGTCGGCGACTGCGCCGGCTACTGGCAGCTCGCGCACACGGCGTTCCGCGAGGGTGAGGTCGCCGCCGAGAACGCGCTCGGCCACGACTCGGTTGTTTCGGGTCGCGCGGTCCCGCGGCCGATCTACACCGATCCGGAGATCGCTGGCGTCGGCCTGACGGAGGCGGAAGCGCGCGAGCAGTACGGCGACGACGTCGCGGTCGGCACGTTCCCGTGGGTCGCCAACGCGCGGGCCGTCATGCAGGCCGAGACGACGGGGTGGGTCAAGTCGATCCACGAGACGAAGTACGGCGAGCTGCTCGGGATGGTGATGGTCGGCCCGCATGTGACGGACATGATCGAAGCCGCGGTCGTCGCGATCGACGCCGAGTCGACGGTCGAGACGGTCGGCGACGGCATGGCGCCGCACCCGACCCTGAGCGAGGCGATCAAGGAAGCCTGCCTCGCCGCGCTCGGGCGGGCGATCCACATCCCGAACCGCAAGCGCACTCCCGCCAAGGCCTAGTCCTCGAACCTCACACGAACCTGGTTCGCCCCGGCGAACCAGGTTCGCGAGTTTCAGACTCAGCGGGTCACGGTCCGGTTTGCCGAGACGTGCCCGAGGGGTAGGGTCACGGCATGAGTGTCTTCAATCGCCGCAATGCAGTCGTGGGCTGGCTCGCGCTCGTCGTCGGCAAGCGCGCGCTCAAGAAGAAGGCGAAGGATGCGGTGCCGACGATCGACACCGAGACCAAGAAGCCGAACAAGAGCGCGATCGCACTGCTGATCGCGGGTGCGCTCGGCGCGCTGACCTTCTGGAAGAAGCGCTCCGGTGACGACGACCCGCCGGCGCCGGTCTAGCTCGCGCTCGCCCGCCGCTGCCAGCGGTCGTTCCAGCCGTCCCGGGTGAGCCCCGAGATGACGGCACGCCGGACCAGCCGCCCGTCACGCGAGCGTCCGAGCACGTGCACGCGCACGGGCTGCTCGGCGAGCGGCAGCTCGACGCGCGTCACGCCCGGATCGAGCTGCAGGGTCTCGCGCACGACGTAGTCGGCGCGCACGTCGGGCCGTTCGCTGATCCGCACCTCCCACGACGTCACCGCCGGAACAGCGTCCCAGGTGAGCGCGAACCCGGGCTCGCGACGCACCTCCATGTTGGCGTTCACCGTCGGCTTCGTGCGGAGCGCCGCCCGCAGCGGCATCGGCGCCACCGGAGCAGGCGCAGCCGCCGGCTCGACGAGCGAGCGCGCGCGATGCACCGAGAGCACACGCTCGAGACGCTCGAGCGCCTGGGCGTCGCCGCCCTCCGCCTGCAACCGCGCGCGCAGGCGCGACGCGTCCGGGCGGCCGCCCGCGGCGACTGTCGTGCGCGCCTCCTGCAGGATCGCGTCTACTGCTCGCTGTGCCATGAGTCCCAGAGTGCCGCATAGGAGCCGCCGCGCGCGACGAGCTCGTCGTGCGTTCCGAGCTCGCCGAGCAGTCCGTCTTCGACCACTGCGACCCGGTCGGCGTCGTGCGCCGTGTGCAGGCGGTGCGCGATCGCGACGACGGTGCGCCCGTCGAGGACGGAGGCGAGCGACCGTTCGAGGTGACGCGCCGCGCGCGGGTCGAGCAGCGACGTCGCTTCGTCGAGCACGAGCGTGTGCGGATCGGCGAGCACGAGTCGCGCCAGCGCGACCTGCTGTGCCTGCGCAGGCGTCAGCGGATGGCCACCGGCACCGACCACGGTCTCGCGCCCTTCGGGCAGCGCTTCGACCCATTCGAGCGCGTCGACGGCGTCGAGGGCAGCCTCGAGCTCGGCCGCGGTCGCGTCGGGCCGTGCAAGTCTCACGTTCTCGTCGAGGGTTCCGACGAAGACGTGCTGCTCCTGAGTGACGAGCGCCACCTCCTGGCGCAGTGATTCGAGCGGCAGGTCGACGAGGCGGACGCCGCCGACCTCGACGCGGCCCGCACGGGGCGGATGGATGCCTGCGAGCAGCCGGCCGAGCGTCGACTTACCGGCGCCCGACGGCCCGACCACGGCGACGCGCTCGCCCGGCTCGAGATCGAGGTCGATGCCGTGCAGCACGTCGCGGCCCTCGACGTACGAGTACCGCACCTCTTCCGCGGCGAGGCGCTCGTGACTCGGCAGGTCGTCGGTCGCAGTGCGGTCGGGCGGGACGTGCGCGATGCCGACCAGGCGGGCGAACGAGGTCGCGCCGATCTGGATCTCGTCGAGCCACGAGATCAGACGATCCACCGGGTCGGCGAGCTGCACGACGTAGAGCGCAACCGCGGTCACCTCGCCGAGCGTGGCGCTGCCGCGCGACACGAGCCACCCGCCCCAGGCAAGGGCCGCCGCGACCGGCAACACGTAGGCGAACTCAGCCGACGGGAACCAGACGGTACGCAGGAACAACGTGCGCCGCTCGGCGTTGTACGCGTCACGCAGGTCGGCGTCGATGCGCGCAACGCGCTCCTCGTTCAAGCCGAGCGCCTCGATCGTGCGTCCGCCGTCGACCGTCTCGCCGACGGTGCCGGTCAGGGTCGCGTACGAGGCGCGCTCCCACAGGTAGCCGGCCGGCGCGCGCGCCAGGTACCAGCGCGTGCCCAGGAAGAGCACGGGAACGCCTGCGATGCACGGCAGCGCCGCGAGCGGGCTGACCCAGACGGCGGCGGCGACCGTGAGCAGCGCCGTGACGGCTGCGATCAGCGTCTCCGGGATGGCGAAGCGGATCGTGCGTGTCAACGAGTCGATGTCGGCGGTCGTGCGCGAGACGAGATCACCTGTGCCGGCGCGCTCGACCGTAGACAGCGGCAGCGCGAGCACGCGGTGCATGAAGTCCTCCCGCAGCTCCGCGAACATCTTCTCCGAGAGCACGAACGACGTACGGCGCGCGAACCACGTCAGAATCGTTTGCGCGACCAGGGCCGCGGCCAGGATCCCGACGATCTTGTCGACATAACCGGTCGTCGTGCCCTGGCGCACCGACTGGACGAGCCGACCGAGCAGGGGCGGACCGGCCAACCCGGCGGCGGCTGCGGCGGCATGCAGGAACACGACGACGGCGATCCCGCCGCGGTGACGGCGCGCGAGCAGTCGCGCCTGCTCGCGCAGCTGCGCGCCGGCTGCGATCGGCAGCAGGTTGCTCACGAGTCGTCTCCCTCGCGCGTCACGACGTAGCGATAGTCCGGCGACGAGCGCAGCAGGTCGCGATGCCGGCCTTCGGCGACCGCGTGACCGTGCGCGAACATGACGACGCGGTCGGCGCGATCGAGCACGAGCGGGCTGGTCGTCACGATCACCGTCGTCTGGCCGGCACGCGCCTCGCGCAGCCGCGCGGCGATGCGCGCCTCCGTGTGGGCGTCGACGGCACTCGTCGGCTCGACGAGCACGAGCGTCTCCGCATCCGAGAGCAGGGCGCGGGCGAGCACCAGGCGCTGCCGCTGGCCGCCCGAGAACGACCGACCGCGCTCCTCGACGGGCGCGTCCAGTCCCTCGGGCAGCGGCTCGAGCACGTCCTCGGCGTTGGCGATCTCGATCGCCTCCCAGATCCGGCCGTCGTGACCATTCGCGTGGCCCCACGGGTCGAGCTCGTGCCGCAGCGTGCCGGCGAACAGCGTCGGGTCGGCCTCGCTGACGACGATGCGGCGGCGCACCGTCTCGACGGGCAGGTCGGCGAGGCGCACGTCGCCGAGCACGACCCCGTCCTCCTCGCCGAAGCGGCCGAGCCGGTCGGCGATCGCGCTCGTCTCGGCCGGGTCGGCGGAGACGAGGCAGACGAGCTCGCCCGGCTGCACGACGAGCCCGGAACGGGGGTCGGCGAGCGACACGCCGTGTGGCGGCTCGGCGGCCGGCGTCTCGGGGTCGTCGACGTGGCGCTCGACCGCGAGCACGTTCAGCATCCGTCGCGCGCCGACGAGGGAGCGCGTGATCTTGTCGACCGCCTCGGCGGACGTGCGTAGCGGGATGACGAGGAACGCCGCGTACCCGTAGAAGGCGATCAGCTCGCCCGTCTCGATCGTGCCCTGGACGGCGAAGCGTGCCCCGAGCCAGGTGACGAGCACGACGAAGACGCCCGGGATGAAGACCTGGGCGGCGTCGAGCGTCGACTGCGGCAGGGCGACCCGCACACCCGCCAGGCGCACTTCCTGCGAGCGCAGCTTGTAGCGGTCGTAGAACGCCTGCTCGCCGCCGATCCCGCGCAGCACGCGCAGGCCCGCGGCGGTGTCGGCGCCGAGGGCGGTCAGCTTGCCGACCTCCTCGCGCTGCTCGCGCTGGCGCGCCTGCAACGGCTTGATCACGAAGGTGAGCAGTGCCACCAGGACCGGGACGCCGACGAGGACGACAAGCCCGAGCGTCACCGACGACGACAGGAGGATGAACGCGACCACGATGTACGCGACGACCGCACCCGCGAGGCGCGCGGTGACCTCGAACGCTCCTCCGGCGCGCATCGCGTCGTTCGAGACCGTCGCGACGACCTCCCCCGTCGAGAGCTCCGCGCGGATCGCCGGCCCGGAGCGCGCGACGTGGTGCGCGACGAGCTGCGCCATCCGGAAGGAGGCTTGGATCCAGTTGAAGACGGCCATCCGGTGCCGCATCACACCGGCGGCTGCCTGCGTGCCGCCGAGCCCGAGCAGCACGAGTGTCCACACGGCGAGCGCGTGGTTGTCCTTCTCGACGATCCCGAGCTGGATCGCACGGCCGATCGCGAACGGGATCAGCGCCTGCGCCACCATCCAGAGCACGCCGAACAGCACCCCCATCAGGAGGGTGCCGCGCTGGTGTCGACCGACCCAGATGAGCAGGCGGGCAGGCGAGCGCGTGTCAGGGTCACCGGGGTCGGCGACCGGCAGTTGAACGGGCCGAAGGAGTGACATGCCAAAGCGCGGGAGGCGTCCCGCGCGCCCGATCCTAGCGGCGGCTAGGTCATCCTCAAGGACGATTCTCGGCGCGGCCGCAGGGATTGCCGGAGCGCGAGCGTGAGGACCGCCGCCACGACCGGGACGGTGAGGAACCAGCTCGAGAAGACGCCGAGGGCGATCACGGTGGCGAGCGTCACGATCGCGACAGCGCGCATGCGGCCGGTCAGGATGCGCACCGCCGAGAGCACTGCGAGCACGTAGACGGCGATGAAGCAGGCCGACGTCGCGCGGATCAGGTCGTCGGTGCTGCTGAACCCGGCCACGAGCAGCGCGAGCAGCGCCACGGTCGTGACCGTAAAGAGCGCGAGCGGGCGTCTCGGGACGCTCCGGTGGATGTCGCCTGCAAGCCAGGGCGGCAGGTCGCGGTCGGCGGCGAGCGAGGCTGCCAGCTTCGCGGCGCCGCCGAGGTAGACGTTCATCGTCCCCATCGTCAGGGCGACCGCGAGCACGGCGGTCGCGTCCCGCCCGGCGCGGCCGAAGCCGACGGCGATCAGGTCGGCGAGCGGCACGTTCGAGTCGGTGCCGCCGGTGACGCCGATCGTCGCCACGGCGAGGCCGATGTAGATCACGGTGACGACGCCGAAGGCGAGTGCCATCGCGCGCGGCAGCTCGATCTCGGGTCGCCGGAAGTCGCCTGCGAGCTGGGCGACGGCCTCCCAGCCGACGAACAGCCACACGAGGATGTTCGCCGCGGTGCCGACGGCCCACCAGCCGTGGGGCGCGAACGGCGCCCAGTTGTCGCCGGCGCGGGAGGGGAGCGCGACGGAGATCGCGGTCGCCATCACGACGACGAGCACCGACGAGAGCGCGAGCTGGAACCCGGACGAGATGCGCAGGCCGAACAGGTTCGCGACCAGCACGGCCGCGAACATCGCGAGGCCGACGCACGTCGCGACTACCTTCCCCGAGCCGGTCAGGTCGGCGACGTAGTAGCCGCCGATCAGCGAGACGGCCGGGGCACCGATCATCACCGCGACGAGGAACCAGCAGCCGGTGATCGCCGCGGCGGTCGGGCCAAGGCCCTCGCGCACGTACGCCGAGACGCCTCCCGCGACGGGGTGCCGCACCCCGAGCGCCGCGAAGGTGATCGCGAGCGGCGCCGAGAGCACGAGCAGCGCCGCCCAGGCGACGATCGACGCCGCCCCGGCCGCCTGCACCGCGAGCGCGGGCACGAGCAGCAGCCCAGGCCCGATCAGCGCGCCCACGTAGAGCGCCGTGCCGTGCAGCACGCCGAGTTGGTGGCGGTCGCTCACAGGATCGTGAACGTCAGCACCCCGCCCGGCCGTCCCGTACCACTCCCGTCACACTTCCGTGCGCCTCTCGTTGCGGTGTCTGATACCACGCAAACGCAGCACCAGAGCCGAAACCACCTCGCCGACCCTTCACGAACCCCCGGTGTCTGACACCGATTCGAACTGGACGGCGTAGAGGTCGTAGGACAGCGCTTCGAGCGTCCTTTGGCGCGGTTCTGGGACGTCGAGGAAGCGCGGGATCGCCCGCTCTCGCAGCCATGTCAGGTCGGCTCGGGTGGCGAGGGCGGCGTCGACGGCGTGGCGGTCGCCGCCGAGGGCGGTGAACTCGGCTCGCTCCCGCCACGGGGTGAGCACCGTCGCCGCGACCTCGGCCGCTTCCTCGACCAGCGCCTTCGCCTGCTCGTCGCGGCGGCGGCGGAAGCGGTTCGACGACGAGCCGCCCTTCTTGTGCCGGTTCTTGACGAAGCGCGAGCCGACCTTCGACGCGACCAGCCGCTCACCGTCCAGAACGCCGACGGCGTAGCCGCCGAGCCGCACCAGGAACACGGCGACGAGCTGGTCGGCTGCGATCGCCTCGAGCAGCGGCGCAACGTGCACCGTCTCGTACGTGCCTTCGTGCCGGAGACCGAAGGTAGGGCGTACCCGAAGGTGTCTGACACCGTCGGTGTCAGACACCAGTTCGGCGACTCCGCCCGCGTAGCGGGAATGCCCCGCCGTCCCTTCGAGCGGCGCGAGCCGCTTGCGCGCGTTCTCGCGCCCGATGTAGCGGACGCTCACTTGCCGAGGTGCGCGAGCGTCGCGCCGTCCTGCGCTTCGCTCTCGCGTCGGTCGACGAGCGGATGACGGTCGAGCTCGTCGCGCACCGCGGCCCGCACCGAGCCCGTGCCGCGCCCGTGGATCACGCGCACCGACGAGAGCCCCGCGAGCGACGCCGCGTCGACGAACGCGCGCACCGCCTCGCGCGCCTCCTGCGCGCGGCTGCCGCGCACGTCGAGCTCGTCCGACACGTCGCTGCGCGCGAGCGCGTTCAGCCGCACCGCAGGTTCCGCCGACTCGGCGCTGACGCGCGAAGGACGGAGCCGTGCGAGCGCGATCCGCACACGGTGCCCGCCGGCGCCGACGACCTCCGCCTCGTCGCCGTCGATCGCGGCGATCGTCCCGCGCACGCCCGACCTCCGGCGCCTCGACCGGATCGCCCGGAGCCAGCGGCGCCAACACCGGCAACGGCGAGTCGAGCGAGCGGAGTGCGCGCTCGGCCGCAACGGCACGCTCCGACGCGGCGCCGAGGCTGCGATCGACGTCCGGCTCCGTTGACGCACGCCGCGCCGCGCGCAATTCGACCCGCAGCGCACGCGAGCTCCTCGCGCGCCGCCGTCAGCTCGCGCTCGGCCTCGGCCCGAGCGGCCGCGCGCTCGCGCTCCGCCGAGAGCGCGCACCTTCTCCACCTCAGACGCCAGCTCCGTCTCGCGCGCCCGAACGTCGCGCAGCGCGACCACGCGCCTCCTCGCGCGATGCGACCGCGGCCCGCTCGGCCGCCTCGGTCTCCGCGAGCAACTCCGCGATGCGCAGCCGCTCCGGCTCGACCCGCGCTCGCGCGTCGGCCACAACCGAAGCGTCGAGCCCCAGCCGCTCCGCCGTCTGCAAGGCGTGCGACGTCCCGGGCCGTCCGAGCGTGATCCGGTAGAGCGGCTCGTTCGTCTCCGGGTCGAGCGCCGTCGCCGCGTTGACCGCCGCCGACTCGGCGCTCGCCCATTCCTTCAGCTCCGGGTAGTGCGTCGTCACGACCGTCAGCCGCGCCTGTCCCGCGAGCCGCGACACCAGAGCCTGCGCCAGCGCCGACCCCTCCACCGGATCGGTGCCCGACGCGACCTCATCCACCAGCACGAGCGACCGCGAACTCGCCGCCGAAAGGATCGAGACGAGGTTCGCCACGTGCCCCGAGAACGTCGAGAGGCTCATCTCGATCGACTGCTGGTCACCGATGTCGGCGAGCACGTCGTCGAAGACCGGAAGCGCCGCCGTCTCGGCCGGCGGCCGCAGCCCCGCCTGGTGCAGCAGTGCCGCCAGGCCGAGCGTCTTCAGCGCGACCGTCTTGCCGCCCGTGTTCGGGCCGCTGATCACGAGCGCGCGCGCGTCGCCGAGGTCGAGGTCGATCGGCACTGCCGTCGCGCGATCGAGCAGCGGATGGCGGGCGCCGAGCAGCCGCACCGAGTCACCCGTGACGACGGGAGCACCGCGCCACCCGCGCGAGACGATTCCGCGCGCAAGCGCCAGGTCGATCTCGCCAAGAGCCTCGACCAGCGCGACCAACGCAGAAGCGCGCGAGCCAACCGACGCCGACAGATCGCGCAGGATCCGCGCCACCTCCTCCCGCTCGGCGCCGGCAGCCTCGGCCTGCCGATTGCCGAGCTCGACGATCGCGAGCGGCTCGACGAACAGCGTCTGGCCGCTGTCGGAGACGTCGTGGACGATCCCCGGCACGCTCCGCCGCGCGCTCGCCTTGACCGCGAAGACGGGCCGCCCGCCGCGCTGCGCGACGAACTCCTCCTGCAGATGCTCGCGCAACCCGCTCGCGCGCGCGAGCCGCTGCAGCTCCTCGGCGACGCGCAGCCGGCTCTCGCGCACCTCCTTGCGCAACCGTCGCAACGCTGGTGAGGCGGTGTCGCGCACGTCGGAGCCGTCCTCCTCGACCGCGCGACCGATCTCCTCGACCAGCGGCGCCAGCGCCGAGTCGATCCCCAAAGCCAGCTCGCCCAGCAGCGGCGCCTCCGCACCGAGCGCCGCCCGCGCCCGCAGCCCGCCTGCGACCGTGTCCGCGACCGCCCGCAGCGCCGCCGCGCCGAGTGCTCCCCCGCGGCCCGCGAGCTCGGCGTCGGCCCGGACGTCCGAGATCCCCTCGAGCGGCGGCTCCAGCGACGAGTCGAGCAGCGCCACCACCTCGGCTGTCAGCGCCTGCCGCCGTGCCACCTCGTCGCCGTCTGCCGACGGCACCAGCGCCCGCACGAGCACCTCCCCGTACGAGGTCGCCGTGGCCGTCGCGAGCCGCTCGACGACGGCCGGAAACTCGAGTGCGTCCAGGTCCATTCGGCTCGAGTCAAGCAGGAGTGGTGCCGCGGTGCCTACATTGCAGGGTTCGTGTCGACTCTCGAGCTCATCTGGCAGCACGACGCCCCGTACGCGCTCACGCGCTCCGACGACGGCGTCCTGACCGACGACGGCCTCGCCGTCGGCTCACGCACCGAGATCCATGTCGCCGGCTCGCACGCCGTCGCGCGCCGCCTCAGCGTGGCCGACCTGACCGATCTCGACCCCGACCAGGCGCTCGGCCAGAGCGCCCGCGCCGTGCTCGCGCTGCGCGACCTCGCGCGCCGCACGGTCAGCGACGGTCTCGTCCACCCGCAGCTGACCCGCGGCGGCACGAGCTGGTACGCGTTCTGGGGCGCGACGCTCGACGAGGGACTGCAGGACGAGCTCGACGCGATCGTCGCCGCCGCGCCGCCCGCAGCCGGCGAGCTCGACGAGCTGTACCCGCAGCTCGTCGACCAGATCGCACGCGACCGCCTGCTCGCCGCCGAGGTGAGGCTCGGCGAGCACCGAGCAGCTCGGCCGCTCGCCCGCGCTCGAAGGCGTGCTCCGCGCGCTCGCTGCGCCCGAGCCCGACCTGCCGCCCGGACCGACCTACGTGACGCTCGAACGCCGGCTCTCGCGCTGGGTCGACCTCGGCCTGCAGGAGATCCGTGAGACGCGCTGGCAGCTCGGCCTGCACCTCGACGAGCGTCCCGGTCGCGACGCACTCGCGGTCGAGCAGTGGCTGCACGCCACCGACGACCCGACACTGAGCTTGCCGGTGGCGCTGCTGCGGCAGGGCGACGACGGCTTCGCGTTCGTGCGCGAGGGCGATCCGGTCGGCGACCTCGAAGAACAGCTTGCCGACCTGGAGCCGATCCTCGGCGACCTCGACTTCGACGCCCGCGGCGAGGCAACACTCGACACGGAGGAGACCGCCGTCTTCCTGCGCGAGCTGATGCCGCAGCTCGAGCAGCGCGACGTCCCGGTGTTGCTCCCGACCGCGTGGGTCAGAGCGCCCGCACGCATCCGGGCGAACGTGAGCGCGCGGCTCGGCGCGCAGTCGAGCGGCCTCCTCAGCACGGAGGCGCTCGCCAGTTTCGACTGGCGCCTCGCCGTCGGCGATCTCGACCTCGGCGAGGCCGACCTGGCCGAGCTCGCAGCCGCGAAGAGCCCCGTCGTCCAGGTCGCCGGCCGCTGGCAGGCGCTCCGCCAGTCGGACGTGCAGCGCGCGATCCGTTTCCTCGAGCGGCGCAAGCGCGGCGGCGGTGTCGTCGACCTCGTGCGTACCGTCTCGGGCCTCGAGACCGACGAGGCCGGGCTCGACCTGGGCGAGGTGACGCTCGACCGCTCGCTCGCCGAGCTGCTCGACGGCGAGGCGCGCTTCGAGCCGCTCGGTACGCCGAGCGCCATGCAGTTCGACCTGTTCGGCTTCCAGGAGCGCGGCCACGGCTGGCTGCGACTGCTCGGCGACCGCGGGATCGGCGCGATCCTCGCCGACGACATGGGGCTCGGCAAGACGGTGCAGGCGATCGCGATGCTGCTCTCCGAACGCGAGCAGACCGGCGAGCTCGGCCCGACACTCGTCGTCTGCCCGATGAGCGTCGCCCGCCAGTGGGTGGCCGAGATCGAGCGCTTCGCGCCCGTCGCTGCGTGTGCATCTGCACCACGGCAGCGACCGGCTCGCCGACGACCTGCTGATCGAGAAGGTGAGCGAGGTCGACGTGGTCGTCACGTCGTACGACATCGCGTCGCGCGACGTCGACACGCTCGCCGCGATCGCGTGGGACCGCGTGCTGCTCGACGAGGCGCAGGACGTGAAGAACCCGCAGACGAAGCGCGCCCGCTCGCTGCGCCGCATCCCCGCGCGGCGCCGGCTCGCGATGACGGGTACGCCGCTCGAGAACCACCTCGGCGAGCTGTGGGCGCTGATGGACATCCTGAACCCGGGCCTGCTCGGCTCGCGCGAGTGGTTCGCGCGCACGTTCGCGCGGCCGATCGAGATCGCGCACGACGAGCAGGCGCTCGAGCGGCTGCGCGGGATCGTGCAGCCGTTCATCCTGCGCCGCCAGAAGGACTCGCCCGAGGTCGAGTTCGACCTGCCGCCGATCAGCGTCGTCAAGGACTACTGCCGCCTGACGCTCGAGCAGGCGAGTCTCTACCGCGCGACCGTCGACCACTGGCTGCCGCGCATCGAGGCGCACGAGGATCGCTTCGGCCGCCGCGGCGCCGTGCTCGCGATGCTCGCCCACCTGAAGCAGGTGTGCAACCACCCGGAGATGCTCGTGCACACCGGCGCGCCGCTCGACGACCGCTCCGGCAAACTCGAGCGGCTCGTCGAGCTGCTGCGCGACGTGCCGCGCGAGGACAAGGCGCTCGTCTTCACGCAGTACCCGAGCTTCGAGCGGCTCGTCCCGTTCCTCGCCGAGCGACTCGACCGCAAGGTCGGCTTCTTCCACGGCCGGCTCAACGGCCGCCAGCGCGACGACCTGCTCACCGAGTTCGCGACCGAGGACGGCCCGTCGCTGCTCGTGATCTCG
Organism: uncultured Actinomycetes bacterium; assembly: GCA_963819535.1. GTDB lineage: Bacteria > Actinomycetota > Thermoleophilia > Gaiellales > Gaiellaceae > PALSA-600. The sequence continues at coordinate 374,074 of CAWFWL010000003.1, forward strand.
ATCCGCGCCGGCGGGCGCGGCCTCAACCTGCCTGCGGCGAACCACGTCTTCCACTTCGACCGCTGGTGGAACCCCGCGGTCGAGCAGCAGGCGACCGACCGCGTCTACCGGCTCGGGCAGCGCAAGCCGGTGTTCGTGCACAGCCTGATCTGCCTCGGCACGCTCGAGGAGCGGATCGACGCGCTGCTCGACTCGAAGCGCGAGCTCGTCGAGAAGGTGCTCGCGGGTCGCGCCGACGACTGGCTCGGCGACCTCGACCTCGGCGCGATCCGCGCAGCAGTCGCACTCGCGCCCGACTCGACGGAGGAAGCGGCGTGAGGGGGCCGTGGGCACGTGCGATCCTCGTCGCCGTCGCGGGCGACGCGCGTCCCGACGCGCATGTCGACGAGCTCGAGGTCGAGATCGGCCGGGTGACCGCGCGCGTGGGAGAGTGCGACGTCGTGCTCAGCGCGGAGCGCGTGGCGCGCGCCTCGTGGATCGCGATGGTGCGCTACGCGCAGGGGATGGGCCCGCTCGCCGACGCGGTGAAGGGCCGCATCCAGTCGACGCACCTCGACCACCTGCTCGCCGAGGACTGGGGCGAGCGGCTCGTCCCGCGGCCCGGCCAGATCAGGCGCACGTGCACCTGTGACCCGAGCGGCGCCTGCGAGCACGTCGCCGCTACCGCCCTCGCGTTCGCCGACGCGATCGACGGCGACGCTGGACTCTTCCTGCGCTGGCGCGGCTGCGTCGACGAGCCGACGCCCGAGGTCGTGCGGGGCGACCCGTGGGTCGGCGGCGAGCTACCCGAGCCTGCGCCGCCGCGCGCGCTGCCGGTGGGCGCCGTCCTGAAGCGGCTCGGCCCGAGCGGGATCCACGTGGGCGACGAGGATCTCGCCGACGTGCTGCAGCGCGCCTACGAGGCGTTCGCCGCTGCGGGTTAGGCGAGCGCGAGGGCCGCGGCCTCCTCGGGCGCCAGCGCGCGCCCGGCTGTCCACGCAGCGTCGGTCCCGGTCAAGGTCGCGAGCGCGCGATCGTGCAGCGCCAGCTCGATCCCCTCGAGCTTGCTCCCGAGCGACTCGCGCAGCGCCTCGGCCGCGCCGAGGAGCTGCGCCGCGACCGCGCGATCTGAGGCAGAGCGCGCGACGCCGAGCAGCTCGAGCGCCCACACGAGGTTCTCCCGGTCGCCCATCGAGTTCGACAGCTCGATGCTGTCGCGCAACGGCTCGACCGCGGCCGCGAACCGGTCTTCGTGCAGCGCGACCGCCCCGAGCGCTGCGAGCGTGCGTGCAGCGCCGTACGTGTTCTCGATCGCGGCGAACTGCGCGCGGGCCGACTCGAACCGCTCGCGCGCCCGGGTGTAGTCGCCCCGTCCCAGCTCGAGGTAGCCGCTGTTGAAGCGCGCCATCCCGACCATGCGAGGCGCGTTACCGGCCGTTGCGAGCTCGTCCGCCTTGTCGAAGAGCTCGAGCGCGTGATCGTCCTGGCCCTCGGCGAGCAGCACGCGGCCGAGCGTCAGTAGCGACTGCGCGGCGGCGGTCGGGTCGCCGAGCCGTTCGCTGATCCGCGCGCTCTCCTCGGCGAGCCGCCGAGTCTCGGGCCAGTCGGCCTGCAGCGAGGCGAGGATCGACGCCGCGCTCAGAATCCGCACTCGGAGCGTGTCGTCATCTGCGTCCGTCGCGAGCGCGGCCGCGAACCAGCGTCGGCCCTCGTGGAGGTAGCCGCGCGCGAACCAGAAGTCTCGGAGCGCGTCGGCGAGCCGGAGCGCGTCGTCCGGCGACGCCTCGAGCAGCCATGCGAACGAGGCGCGGTAGTTCGGCAGGTCCTGCTCGAGACGCTCGAACTGCTCCATCCGTCCGCTCTCCAGCCCGGGCGCTGCGTCGGAGGCCTCCGCGAGCAGGTAGTCGGCATGCCGGCGGCGCAAGGCCGGAGCGAGCCCGCTCGCCTCGAGCGACTCGACGGCGAACTCGCGGATCGTCTCGAGCATGAAGAACCGCCCGCCCTGAATCGCGCGAACGAGGCTCTTGTCGACGAGCGACTGCAGCGTGTCCAGTTCCGCGTTGCAAACGCGTTCTGCCGCGTCGAGCGTCCAACCGCCGACGAACACCGCGAGCTGCGCGAACAGCTGCTTTTCGTCGGCGTCGAGCAGGTCGTGGCTCCACTCGATCGTCGCGCGGAGGGTCTGCTGACGCGGGTCGACGCCTCGTCCCGCCTTCAGGAGATCGAGCCGCCCAGAGAGGCGCTCCAGCAGCTGTTCCGGCGACAGAACCCGGACGCGTGCGGCAGCGAGCTCGAGCGCGAGCGGCAGTTGCTCGAGCCGAGCGCACAGCTCCGCGACGGCATCGGTCGGCGTAAACGCCGGCTGGACCGCGAGCGCGCGCGCGAGGAACAGCGCGCGGCCGTCCTCCGGCATGAGCTCGGTGACCGGATACGCCTGTTCACCCGGCAGGCGAAGCAGCTCGCGGCTCGTCATGAGGAGCCGCAGGTGCGGACAGGCGGCGAGCAACTCGGCGAGCGCGCCCGCAACACCGGTGAGGTGCTCGAGGTTGTCGAGCACGAGCAGCAGCCGCTGGTCGGAGATGTGCTCGGCGAGGTTCCCCTTCGCGCCGATCGCCTGCGCGGCGGCGGGAAGGACGTCGCTCGGGTCGCGGAGCGGTGCGAGTGGCACCCAGAAGACGCCGTGCGGGAACCGGTCTGCAGCTGTGCCCGCAGCCTGCAGCGCGAGACGCGTCTTGCCGACCCCGCCGGGCCCGGTCAACGTCACGAGACGTTGCTCGCCCGCGCCCACCAGGGCGGCCACCTCGCCGAGCTCGCGCTCGCGGCCGAGGAACGGCGTCGCCGGCACGGGCAGGTTCGTCCGGTAAAGGCTTTTGAGCGGCGGGAACTCCGTCGTACCGAGCTGGAAGATGCGCTCGGGGGCGGAAAGGTCCTTCAGCCGGTGCTCACCCAGATCGCGCAGCGCGGCTTGGCCGACGAGCCCGGCCGTGGCGGCCGATACGAGGGTCTGTCCGCCGTGGCCGCAGGCCGCGATGCGTGCTGCGCGGTGCACGTCCACGCCGACGTAACCCTCGGCGGTGACGAGCGGTGTACCGCTGTGGACGCCGATCCGCACCCGGATCAGTCCGCCCGCAAGCCCTTCGGTTGCCGACACCGCCGCCGCGATCGCGCCGGGCGCGGTCGGGAACGCGACGAAGAACGCGTCGCCCTGCGTGTCGACCTCGACGCCGCCGTTCGCGGCGAACGCCGCCCGCAGGACGACACGATGCCGGTCGAGTGCATCCGCATACGCGGCTTCACCGAGCGAGTCGAGCAGTCGCGTCGAGCCCTCGACGTCGGTGAAGAGAAAGGTGACGGTGCCGGTTGGAAGCGATCCCACGAAGGGATCAGATCACGCGGCAGCCGGCACGTAGTAGCGCTCGACGTACTCGATCACCGCACGCTGCATCGAGAACTGCGGCGCGAGCGTCGCGATCGAGGCCTTCATCATCCGCAGCCACTCCTCCCGCTTGTGCCAAGTTGGCACAACCTGGGTCTCGAGTAGCGCGTACAGCTGCTCGCGGTCGACGTCGTCGGAGACGCCGTCGATCGCCCAGCCGACCTCCTCGGTGTAGCCCTCGGGCCACCAGCCGTCCAGCACGGACAGGTTGAGCACACCGTTGACGGCGGCCTTCATGCCTGACGTGCCCGACGCCTCGAGCGGCTTCGTGGGGTTGTTCAGCCAGATGTCGCAGCCTGGGATGATCGTCTGCGCGAGCGCGATGTCGTAGTCGGCGAGAAAGACGACGCGGTCGGAATGCTCGCGCGCGAGCTCGATCACGTGCTGCATCACGTCCTTGCCGGGGTTGTCCTGCGGGTGCGCCTTGCCGGCGATCACGAGCTGCACCGGCAGCGCGAGCAGCCGTTCGAGGTCGCTGAAGATCAGGCCGGCGCGCTTGTACGTCGCGAAGCGGCGTGCGAAACCGATCGTCAGGCGCTCAGGATCGAGGTGCGTCAGCCGCACGAGGCGCGCCTTCGCGGCTGCGTGGACGCGCCAGAGCGCGTCGTCGTCGAGCTCGCGCGCCTCTTCCCACGGCGTCTCGTCGGGCGGCGCCGCCGGGTCGATGCCGGCGTCGCGCAGCAGCTGCGCGAGCGCGGGCTCGAGCCACGTGCCGAGATGCACGCCGTTCGTCACGTGCCCGATCCGCGTGTCGACGTCGTCGAGCGGCGCCCACATCTCGCGCGCGACCTCGCCGTGCAGCTCGGAGACGCCGTTCGCGTACGCGGACAGGCGAAGCGACATCGGCGTCAGGCCGAACATGTCGTCGTGATCGAAGGCGCCGAGCGCGAGCAGGCGCTCGTGGTCGATCCCGGCGCGCCCGGCGAGCGGGCCGACGTAGTGCGTCACCAGCTCCGGGTCGAAGATCTCGTTACCGGCGGGCACGGGCGTGTGCGTGGTGAACACCGTCGTGCGCTTGACGTGCGCGATCGCCTCGTCGGTCGACATCCCCTGCTCGACCAGCGCGCGGATGCGCTCGATCGCGAGGAACGCCGAGTGACCCTCGTTCATGTGGAAGACGTTCGCCTCGACACCGAGCGCCTCGAGCGCGCGCACGCCGCCGACGCCGAGCAACAGCTCCTGGCGGATCCGGTGCGCGCGATCGCCCGAGTAGAGCGCGTCGGTCAGGCCCTCCGCCTCGAGCAGGTAGAGCGTGACCGGGCCGACGTCCTTGCGCCAGACGGTCGCCGAGATGGTGTCGCCGTCGAGGTCGACGTCGACGGTGACCGGCTCGCGCACGAGGCCCGCGGCCTCGGGGACGATCGTCTCGTATCGCTCGGTCTGCCGGCCGGCAGCGTCGATGCTCTGCCGGAAGTAGCCGGTGCGGTACAGCAGGCCGACCCCCACGAGTGGCAGCCCGAGCTCGGCGGCGGCCTTCAAATGGTCGCCGGCGAGCACGCCGAGCCCGCCCGAGTAGATCGGCAGCTCGTCGGAGAGTGCGAACTCCATCGAGAAGTAGGCGATCCGCGCGCCGCTCGAGGCGTGCGCGCGCTGCCACCAGGTGGTTGTCTCGGTCGTCGTCATCGAAAGGGCGGCGGGGAGGCTACCGAATCTTGCTTACGAACCTGGTTCGCCTGTGAGCCAGGTTCGCGAGTCTAGGCGCTCGAGCTCCCGAGTCGAGGCCGGAGCGCGCGCTGCAGCGACGTCTCGCGCTCGGTGGCCGCCGGCTCGGCGAAGCGGATCTGCGCGCGCTCGTTCCAGAGGTCGACGTTCAGCCGCTCGATCTCCTCCACCAGCATCGTGATCGCACGACCGGCCGCACGAACCTCCTCGCGCGGATCGCCCGAGAGACCCTCACCCCAGATGCGCAGGGTGTCGATCTTCGCCTCGTCGAGGCGCCGCTCCGGCTCGGGACTCACAGCGCAGCACCTTACAACTGCGTAACAAGGGGCACCTGGTTTTCAACGGGGTTGTCCACAAGGGACGACACGAACGTTTGCGCTCTGACCGCAGTTTCTCTCGTTTCGGGCAACTCGAGGTCCGCTCGCGCTGTGGACGACTCGGCACGCGTACGCTGCGGACGTGGCCCAGCTGACGACCCCGCAATTCCTCGTCGCCTTCCTGATCGCTGCAGCTGCCGGGACGGCCGTCTTCTTCGACGCCGAGAAGCGCAAGATCAAGCATCCGTCGGCGTGGGCGAGCTTCGTCTTCCTGTTCCTGATCGTCGGGCTGCCCGCGTACGCGATCCACGTTCGGCGCCGCCGTACCCGCTAGGTGGCCGACCCGGACAACGCCGCCATCGCGGCGCACCTCGACGAGTTCGCCGCGTTGCTCGAGCTGTCCGACGCGAACTGGCAGGGCGTACGGGCGTTTCGGCGCGCCGCAGACCTGATCCGCGGCCTGAACGTGTCGGCGGCGGCTCTCGTGCGCGCCGGACGCGTGCAGCAGCTGCGCGGCGTCGGCCCGGGCATCGAGCGCCGGCTCCGCGAGCTGCTCGACACCGGCGAGATCGCCGAGGTGACCGAGCTGCGGCAGTCGACGCCGGTCGAGCTGGTCGCGTTCGCACACGCCGCGGGGCTGAGCGTCGAGCTGGCGACGAAGATCGCGGCCGCGCTCGAGATCGCGACAGTCGCCGAGCTGACGGAGGCCGCGCACGCGGGTCGGCTGCGCTCGGTGCCCGGCGTCGGCCCGCATCGCGAGGCGAAGATCATCGCGGCGCTCGAACGCCCGGAGCCTCCTCGCCGGCCGATCCTGCTTCCTCGTGCGCGCGAGCTGACGGAGCGGATCGCGGCGGCGCTCGACGGTGTGCCTGCCGGCGATGCGCGGCGCTGGGCCGACGCGTCGACGCACCTCGCGGTCGTCGCAACGGGCGACGACGCGGTGGAGCGCTTCGCGGCGCTGCCGGAGATCGTGGCGATGCTCGACGAGTACACCGGCGTGACGCTCGACGGCGTGCCGTTCGAGCTCGTGGTCGCCGCGCCCAACGAGCTCGGAACGGCACTCGTCCGCGCGACCGGCCCCCGCGAGCACGTCGAGGCGCTCGGGCCACTCCCGCGCGCCGCCGACGAGGCGGACGTCTACCGCCAACTCGGGCTGCCGTTCCCACCGCCGGAGATCCGCAGCGCGCGGCTCGACCACGAGCTGCCGCAGCTCGTCGAGCTGACACAGATCCGCGGCGACCTCCACGTGCACACGCAGTGGTCCGACGGCAGGGCGACCGTGCTCGAGATGGCAACAGCAGCACGAGACCGCGGCTACGAGTACCTCGCGATCTGCGACCACACACCGAACGTGTCGGTCGTGCCTGGCCTCGACGGCGACGCGCTGCGACGTCAGGCGGTCGAGATCGCGGCCGCGAACGAGGCGCTCGCGCCCTTCCGTGTGCTGCGCGGCGTCGAGTGCGACATCCGCGCCGACGGCACGCTCGATGCGCCGGACGATGTGCTGGCCGAGCTCGAATGGGTGCAGCTCTCGCTGCATGCGGGGCAGCGGGCGGCACGCAAGGAGCTGACGGCGCGCGTTACCGAGGCGATGCGGCACCCGGCCGTCCGCTGCCTCAGCCATCCGACCGGGCGGCTGATCGGTCACCGGCCCGAGAACGCGCTTGACCTCGAGCGCACGTTCGAGGTCGCGCTCGAGACAGGCGTGGCGCTCGAGGTGAACGGCCTGGCGCCGCGGCTCGACCTGTCGGGTGCGCACGTGCAGACCGCGATCGCGGCAGGCGTGCGGATCGTCTGCTCCACCGACGCGCACTCGGTGGGCGGCCTCGAAGGGATGGAACTGTCGGTTCGAACGGCGCGCCGCGGGCGCGCGACCGCCGCCGACGTGCTCAACACCCAGCCGCTCTCCCAGCTGTTGCGCCGGAGCCGCTGACCGAGCAAGGTGTCTGACACCGTGGTGTCAGACACCTGTTGGCGATCGCGGGTCAAGCTGCCGGCCGCGCCTCGCTCAGGCGGTACCGCTCGAGACGCCGCGGTCGGGGTTCCACGGCGTGCCTGGGCAGCGTCCCCAGAGCCCGAGGTGGAGCAGTCGCGCCCGACGCGCGAGGCGCAGGATCTCCGCCGCGTATCTGCCGTGGCGTCCGCGGTAGAAGTACGGCGCGGCAGCACCGACCCGAACGAGGTAGAGGTTGACATCGAGTCCGTCGCGCGCCCGGATCACGTAGCGCAGCAGGCGGCCATAGCTGTCGACGCGGTCGGTGGCCGGCTCGGCGATCAGCCGGACCGCCGTCCCGGGCGGCAGGAGCCGTTTCGTGATCGCCGACGCCTGCCGGCCGTAGCACTCGGGGGAGAAGTAGACCTCGGGCGTGTCGATCTGGACGAGGCGGACGCGGTAGCCGCTCGTGAGCGTGACGGTGTCGCCGTCCGAGACGTGCGCGATGCGCACGACGGAGGCGGCGTGGGCGCCCGGAAGCCAGAGCGCAGCGAGCAGCAGCAGGAGGGGCACACTCCGCAGTCGTCCCATCGGGACCAGTCTCTTACAGCGGGCGGATGCTCTGCGCGAAGTGGAACAGGTTGTGCGGGTCGACCTTGCGCTTGATCGTGCGCAGTCGCGGCAGATTCGAGCCGTAGTAGGCCTGCTGCCAGTTCTTGAGAGCGGGGTCGATGTAGTTGACGTACGCCTGGCCGTTCACCGCACCGGCGAGCGCCGCCCGCGAGCTGTTCACCCACGCGCGGGCCGAGGCCGGGTCGCCGGCGGCGAAGTACTGGATCGACGAGAGCGTGTTGCGGTGCACGAACGCAGTCGCGCCCGGAGCGACGCGATTGAGGGCGCCACCGTACGAGTCGACGAGCAGCGCGCCCGACGACGCGCCGCGCGACTCGATCACCGTGCGGAACTTCGCCAGCCGCGCCGCCGAGGGGATCTTCCCGATGTAGTCGGAGGCGCCGACGAACGCCTGCGTGCCGGGCGCGGAGCAGGAGGGGAGCGTGTGTCCGAGGCAGCCGGCCCAGCGGCGCACGAGGTCGAGCCACGACGAGGTGCCGGTGGTGAGTTTCGTCGCGGGCGGGCCGAGCGTCGCGAGCGCCGCCTTCAGCTTCGTCTCGCTGCCGAGGAACTGCCCGAACACCTGCACGGTCGGCCCACCCGGCCCAGCCGCGAGCCGGCAGAGCGAGCCGAGCGCATCGGGTGTGTGCGGCGCCCAGGCGAGGAAGCTCGCGAGCACCTGCTCGACCTGCGACCACGGCCAGCTCGCGATGAAGTACGAGCCCTGCGTCACCGGATGCGTACGGAAGACGAGCCGCGTCACGATCCCGAAGTTGCCGCCGCCGCCACCTCGGCACGCCCAGAAGAGGTCGCCGTTGTGCTTCGCGTCGGCGACGAGGACCTTCCCGTCGGCCGTGACGATCTGCACCGAGACGAGGTTGTCCGACGCGAGTCCCCACGCACGCGAGGCGAGCCCGAAGCCGCCGCCGAGCGCATGGCCGCCGATACCGACGCTCGGGCACGTGCCGGCCGGGATCGCGAGCCCGTGCGCGCCGAGCGTGTTGTAGATGTTGCCGAGCCGCGCCGCCGGGCCGACCACCGCCTGCTTCGCCACGACGCGGACGCTGGCCAGCTTCGCGAGGTCGACCACGACGCCGGACGTCGTCGAGTAGCCGCCGTAGCTGTGTCCGCCCGACTTGGCGACGATGTGCACCCCGGTCTTGCGGGCCCAGAGCACGATCTGGCTGACGTCCTTCGCGTCGAGCGGCTGAACGACCGCGAGTGGGTGGACGCCGTTGTAGAGGCTGTCGAAGACCAGCCGTGCCGTGTCGTACTTCGCGCCTCCCGGGATGAACACCGGCCCGCGGACTGCCTTGTCGAGGGCCTTCAGCCGCGGATCGACCAGGCTCTCGGCCATCGCGACCGGCACGTAGCGGAGCGCCGGCACCGCAAGAACCGCGCCCAGCCCGGCCGCGCGGGCGACGAGCTCGCGCCGGGTCAGCTCCCTGTCGGACATGCCGAGAGGGTAGGCGCTCGACCGAGGCGCCGGTGGGTCCGGCATGCTGGTCGCAGTGGGAAAACAGTGGATCGTCGATGTTCACGCGCATGTCGTGCCGACCGGCGACGACGGTGCGCGGACGATCGAGGACGGCCTGCGGCTTTGCCGTGACGCGGCCGAGCACGGCACGCGAGTCCTCTACGCGACGCCACATGCGCACGCGGCCTGGGACAGCTACCCCCTGAACGCGGAACGGCTGCGGCGCTACGACGAGGCGTTGCCGAAGATGCGGGCCGCCTGCGCGAGGTTCGGCCTCGAGCTGCGACGCGGCTTCGAGGTCTATCCCGGCGCGCTACCCGCGTCGGCCGACCTGCGGGACTTCGGCCTCGCGCAAAGCTGCGGCTACCTGGTCGAGTTCCCCGGCTTCTGGACGCCCGAGCGGGACGCGCTCGCCCTCGTCCGCCGAGAGGCCGAGCGAGCCGAGCGGGCCGGGCTGCTACCGGTGCTCGCGCATCCCGAGCGGTGCGCGCAGATCGTCGAGGACCCCGAGCGGGTGGCCGAGTTCACCGACCGCGGCTGGCTCCTCGCGCTGAACGGGCTCAGCCTCGACGGCCGCCACGGGCCGAAGTCGCAGGTGGCGGCGTGGGCGCTGCTCGAGGCGGGCTACGGCGACCTGGTCGCGAGCGACGCGCACGGCCCGAACCGCAACGCGCGGCTCGACTGGGCGTACGAGCTGGCGGCCGGACGGCTCGGCGTCGAGCGGGCGCGGGGCCTGTTCGACGGCAGCGCGCTCGCGCGTGCCGGCGACAGATCCGTCGCCGCCTGATTGAATCGCCGCCGTGGTCGGCATTCAAGCAACGGAGTTCGCCGATCGGCGTGCGCGCCTGCTCGTCCATGTGCACGACCTGGCGCTCTCCGGCTACGTGCTCTTCGACGACAAGTACATCCAGTACTTCACCGGTTTCAACTTCCTCGCGACCGAGCGCCCGGTAGCCGTCGCGTCGAACGCGGCGGGCGAACTGGCCGTGTTCGTGCCCGAGTTCGAGGTCGAGCGCGTCAAGGCCGAGACGGCGTTCGAGCGGATCGAGTCGTATCCCGAGTACCCGGGCCTCGAGCACCCGATGAAAATCCTGGCGCGCGTGCTCGCCGACCTCGGAGTCGGTGTCGCGATGGGCGCCGACCAGGACGGCTACCCGGGCATCCTCGGCTATGAAGGCCCACCGCTGAGCGAAGTGACAGCCGCGCGCGTGACGCCGCTCGCGTCGCGGATCGAACGCATGCTGCGAATCAAGAGCAAGGCGGAGATCGAGCTGATCCGCGAGAGCGGCAAATGGTGCGGCGTCGCACATCGGCTGTTGCAGCAGTACTCGGTGCCGGGCGCGACCGAAGCTGAGGCGTCGCTGCGCGCAGGTCACGAAGCCACGCTGGAGATGCTGTCGACGCTCGGTGACGAGTTCGGCGGCCAGCAGGGCTCACCGGACGGCGCGACGGCGGGCTACCGCGGCCAGATCGGCACGAAGAAGCGCATGGGCGCACGCGGTGGCGCACAACATCGAGTTCAAGCACGGCGACATGCTCGTGACCGAGACAAGCGCGCCGATCTGGGGCTACAACGCCGAGCTCGAGCGGGCGATGATCGTCGGCGAGCCCACCGACGAGATGCGGCGGCTCTTCGACCACACGGTCGCCGCGCAGGACGTCGCGTTCGCGGCGCTGCGCGCCGGCGTGACCTGCGCCGATGTCGACAACGCCGTGCTCCGGTACTTCGAGGACAACGACCTGCTGCCGTACTGGCGCCAGCACGTCGGCCACGGGATCGGCCTCCGCAACCACGAGTCGCCGTTCCTCGACACCGGCGACCGCACGCCCGTCGAGGTCGGGATGGTGTTCACGATCGAGCCGGGCGTCTACCTCGAGGGGGTCGGCGGGTTCCGCCACTCGGACACGGTCGTCGTGACCGAGGACGGGATCGAGCTGCTCACCGACTACCCGCGCGGCATCGACGAGCTTGTCATTCTCTAATCCGGGTACTCGTCCTTGCGCCGCGCGAGCGGCTCGTCGGGCTGCGGCTTAGGCGTCCGCTCCAGCAGGAAGCCGAAGTAGGGCGCGACGAACGGGTCGGGTGCCTGCACGGTGTAGGTGTGGTAGACGGTGCCGTTGTCGCGCGCGAAGGCGATCCAGCTTGGGGCCTCGCGGATGCCGTCCTTCAGCTCGGCGCCGATCTGGTGTGACCAGTCGACGAGCCAGTCGGGCGGGTTCTCGATCATCGCCTTGACCTCGGGGATCTCCTGCACCTGCTCCTCCGTCATCATCAGGCGGAAGTCGGTCGCGAAGTCGGTGTCGTAGGTCGAGACGTACGGAAACCGCCAGCCCATCCGCTGCTTGTACGCGGTCAGCCGGTCGATCGGCGCCCGCGAGAAGCAGATCAGGGTCACGTCGGCGTGGTTCAGATGGACGAGTGTGCCGTCGAGCCCGTCGGCCAGGCTGGTGCAGCCGGGGCAGGCGCCGAGCGTGTAGTCGGGGCCGAACATGACGTTGTAGGCGAGTAGCTGCGAGCGGCCGTCGAACAGCTCGGCGAGCGTCTTCTTCCCGTCCTCGGTGTCGAAGACGTATTCCTTCTCGACGGGCACCCAGGGCAGATCGAGGCGCTGCTTCTTGACCTCCTCGTTCAGCTTCGCCTGCTCGGCCTCGAGCTTGGCGAGCTCGTCGCGCGCCGCCTGCCATTCCTCGCGTGTTCCCGTTGCGTGTGCGGGCATCTTCGCTCCCTCCGTCGAAGTCTTCGGATCGGACGCTATCGAGATCACCAACAGAGACCGGCGGAGAGCCGGAAACTCATCGCCGGTCAGGCGGTGAGCGCGGTGTCGGTGCCGTCGAGTTCGCCGAAGACGGCGACGCGGTTGCTGCCGCGCTGTTTCGCGGTGTACATCGCGGCGTCCGCTTTGCGGACGAGATCCTCGTCGGCCTCGGCCGGATCGCGCGAGGTCGCGACGCCGAAGCTGGCGGTGATGCTCACATCCATGCCTGCGACCGAGAACGGCTTGCGCAGGGAGTGGGCGAGGCGCCAGGCGAGTTTGGTCGCGTCCTGCGCGTCGTTCAGCATTCCGGCGAGCACGAGGAACTCGTCCCCGCCGAAGCGGGCGACGATGTCGGTCGGCCGGACCGCGGAGCGGAGCCGTGCGGCGACCGCGACCAGCAGCTCGTTGCCGGCCTCATGGCCGACGGAGTCGTTGACGTCCTTGAAGTTGTCGAGGTCGACGAACACGACGCCGACGTCGAGCTCGTGTTCCCGCCGCGCCTCGGCGAGGCGGTCGAGGAAGTGCTCGCGGTTCGGCAGCTTCGTGAGCGGGTCGTGGATCGTGCGATGCACCAGCTCTGCCTCGGCCCGCTTGCGGCCGTCGATGTTCTCGATCATCGCCGTCAGGTGCTCGGGCCGGCCGGCGCCGTCGCGGACGAGCGCCATCACGGTGCGGCACCAGATCGACGAGCCGTCGTGCGCGTGCAGGCGGTGCTCGAGCTCGAAGCGGTCGTCGCTGCCTGCGGCGAGCGTCTCGACGCCGCGCCGGATCCCGTCGCCGTCGTCGAGGTCGCCTGCGAGCCTCACGCCGGCGAGCGAGCCGGCCGGATGGCGAAGCACACGTTCGACGACGCTGTTCGCCTCGATCACGCGTCCTTCGAGGTCGACGGTCATCAGTCCGATCGTGGCGGCGTCGAAGACCGAGCGATATTGCCGCTCGCTCGCCTCCTGCGCCTCCTCTGCGTTCTTCCGGTCGGTGATGTCGACCATCACGCCCTGCCAGTACACGGTGCCCGTGAGCTCGTCGGTGACGACCGCGGCCTTCTCGCTGACCCACACGACACGCCCGTCGCGCGCGATCATCCGGTATTCCGCAAACAGGGGGGCGAGTGCGCTCCGCGCCTGGGTGTCGTTGGCGACACAGCGCTCACGGTCGTCCGGGTGGAGCACCTCGAGCCACAGCTCGTCCTCGGTCAACCACGCCTCGCGGGGGTAGCCGAGGAGCTGCTCGATCTGAGGACCGATGTAGATGGGCGACGAGTGGCCGGGGTCTGCCCCGACGACGTCGAGGTAGACGACGAGGCCTGGGATGTTCTCGACCAGGTTCTGGAACCGGCGCTCGATCTCCGAGCCCGGGCGTTGTGTCAGCCAGTCGTCCACGATCAGTGCTCGTGATTATCGGCACACACGGCGCGCTCGCTTGAACCGTAGAAGTCCGCACCGAGGCAGGTAGCGTGGCGCCGAGATGCGCGCGCTGGTCAAGGCCGAGGCCGCCGAGGGGCTCTGGCTCGAGGACGTGCCGGAGCCGGAGGTCGGCATCAACGACGTCCTGATCCGCGTGCGCAAGACCGGGATCTGCGGCACCGACCTGCACATCTACGGCTGGGACGCCTGGGCGCAGAAGACGATCCCGGTGCCGATGGTCGTCGGCCACGAGTTCGTCGGCGAGGTCGGCGGCGGTCGGCTCCAACGTCAGCGACTTCCAGGTCGGCGACCTCGTCAGCGGCGAGGGGCACGTCGTCTGCGGCCGCTGCCGCAACTGCATGGCGGGCCGCCGGCACCTGTGCGCGCACTCGATCGGGCTCGGCGTGCAGCGGCCCGGCGCGTTCGCCGAGTACGTCGTGCTGCCGATGACGAACATCTGGCACCACTGGAAGGGGATCGACGAGGACGTCGCCTCGATCTTCGATCCGTTCGGCAACGCGGTGCACACCGCGCTCGTCTTCCCCGTGCTCGGCGAGGACGTGCTGATCACCGGCGCAGGCCCGATCGGCTGCATGGCGGCGGCCGTCGTGCGTCACGCCGGCGCACGTCACGTCGTCGTGACCGACCTCAACCCGTACCGGCTCGAGCTCGCGCGGCGGATGGGCGCGACGCTGGCCTTCGACCCGCGCGAGCGCGAGTTCGGCGACGTCCAGCGCGAGCTCGGGCATGACCGAGGGCTTCGACGTCGGCCTCGAGATGTCGGGCAACGCCGACGCGCTCCGGAGCACGATCGCGAACATGGCGCACGGCGGGCGGATCGCCTGCTCGGCATCCCGACGGCCGAGGTCACGCTCGACCTCAACCCGCTCGTCTTCAACATGCTCACGCTCAAGGGGATCTACGGCCGCGAGATGTACGAGACCTGGTACCAGATGACCGTGATGCTCGAGTCCGGGCTCGACATCAGCCCGGTGATCACGCACCGGTTCTCGCACCGCGATTTCGAGGAGGCGTTCGCCGTCGCCCGCTCGGGCGAGTCCGGCAAGGTGATCCTCGACTGGACCGATATCTAGGAGGGACCGTGTACGGAACGCTGCGCGACGACCTCGCCGACACGGCTCGCCGAGGTGCGCGAGGCGGGCCTGTACAAGACCGAGCTCGTGATGACGACGCCGCAGGGCGCGCACGTCGACGTCGAGCGGCGCGGCGAGCTGCTCAACCTCTGCGCGAACAACTACCTCGGTCTCGCGAGCCACCCGGCGATCGATCGAGGCGGCGCACGAGGCACTCGACCGCTGGGGCTACGGGATGGCGTCGGTCCGGTTCATCTGCGGCACCCAGGCGCTCCACCGCGAGCTCGAGGAGCGGCTCTCGTCGTTCCTCGGCACCGACGACACGATTCTCTTCAGCTCCTGCTTCGACGCCAACGGCGGCCTCTTCGAGGCGCTGCTCGGCGAGCGAGGACGCCGTCATCTCGGACCAGCTCAACCACGCGTCGATCATCGACGGCATCCGGCTCTGCAAGGCGCGCCGGCTCCGTTACGCGAACGGCGACATGGACGAGCTGGAGGCGCGACTCGAGGAGGCCGCCGACGCGCGCTACCGGCTGATCGCGACCGACGGCGTCTTCTCGATGGACGGCTACCTCGCGCAGCTCGATCGCGATCTGCGACCTGGCCGAGCGCCACGACGCGCTCGTCATGGTCGACGACTCGCACGCGGTCGGCGTCGTCGGCGCCGGCGGCCGCGGCACGCCCGAGCACCACGGCGTGATCGAGCGCGTCGACATCCTCACCGGCACGCTCGGCAAGGCGATCGGCGGCGCGAGCGGCGGCTACGTCTCCGCGCGGCGCGAGATCGTCGAGCTGCTGCGCCAGCGGTCGCGGCCGTACCTGTTCTCGAACAGCGTCGCGCCGCCGGTCGCCGGCGGCGAGTCTGCGGGCGCTCGACCTGATCGAGAGCTCGCACGAGCTGCGCGACCGGCTGCGCGAGAACACCGCGCGCTTCCGCGCCGCGCATGACCGAGCTCGGCTTCGACGTCCTCCCGGGCGAGCATCCGATCGTGCCCGGTGATGATCGGCGACGAGGTCGCGGCCGCGCGGCTGTCCGCGAGCAGCTCGTCGAGCTGCGGCGTCTACGCGGTCAGCTTCTCGTTCCCCGTCGTGCCGCGCGGGACGGCGCGCATCCGCACGCAGATGTCGGCCGCGCACTCGCGCGAGGATCTCGACTTCGCCGCCGACCGGTTCGCCGAGGCGCGGGACGCGCTGGCCGCTTGACGGCAACTGACGGCTATCTCTCCGAGCTCGCGCGCGAGCTCGCTGCGGACGCGCTCGAGCGCTTCCTCCGCTACGTGCAGATCGACACGGCGTCGGACCCGAAGTCGACGTCGTATCCGTCGAGCGAGAAGCAACTCGACCTCCTGCGCCTGCTCGCCGACGAGTGTCGCGAGGCCGGCCTCGCCGAGGTGCAGCTCGACGAGCACGGCTACGTGACGGCCACCGTCCCCGCGACCGTCGACCGTGCGGTGCCGACAATCGGCTTCGCCGCCCACGTCGACACGTACCCCGGCGTGACCGGGACCGGCGTGAAGCCGCAGGTCGTGCGTTACGACGGCGGCGACCTCGCGCTGCCCGGCGACCCGGCGCAGGTGCTCTCGCGGCACGACCTGGCCGAGCACGTCGGCCACGAGCTCGTGACCAGCGACGGCACGACGCTGCTCGGCGCCGACGACAAGGCCGGCGTTGCGGAGATCATGGCCGCTGCCGCCTATCTCATCCGGCATCCCGAGATCGAGCACGGCCCGATCCGCGTGCTCTTCAATCCGGACGAAGAGGTCGGGCGTGGCACCGACCACCTCGATCTCGAAGCGTTCGGTGCCGACGTCGCCTACACGCTCGACGGGTCGGACCGCGGCGAGATCGAGGCCGAGACGTTCAGTGCGGTGAAGGCGACCATCACCTTCGTCGGCCGCTCCGCCCACTCCGGAACAGCGAAGGGCGTGCTCGTGAACGCGGTCAAGGCCGCCGGCGACTTCCTCGCCTCGCTGCCGCGCGAAGGGCTGTCGCCGGAGACGACCGACGGGCGCGACGGGTTCGTCCACCCGGACGAGATCGTGGGCAATGTCGAGAAGACGACCGTCGTCCTGATCCTGCGCGACTTCGACGACGCGCACCTCGACACGCACGCCGAGGTGGTGCGCCGGCTCGCCGAGGCGGCGGCGGTGGGCCGCGGAGCTCAGGTCGACGTGAAGCTCGAGCGGGAGTACTCGAACATGGCGCACTTCATCGACGATCCCTGGATCGTCGAAGCCGCCGAGGAGGCGATCCGCCGGTCGGGCAGCGAGCCGAGGCGCTCGATCATCCGTGGCGGCACCGACGGCTCGCGACTCTCGGAGAACGGCCTGCCGTGCCCGAACCTCTCCACCGGCGGACACGAGTACCACTCGCGCCGCGAGTGGCTCTGCGTGCCGGACATGGGCGCCGCCGCCTCGACGATCGTGCACCTCGCTCAGGTCTGGGCCGGCGCGTAGGGCCGCGACGACTACGGAGCCGCCTCAGCAATCTCCCTGATGACCGAGCCGAGGCTTGGGGGAATCATCAGTCCGAACGGATCTCTCCCCGAAGGAGCGGCTCGTGCAGGAGATGCTGATTGTCGGCCGCGGCGGCGAAGGGGTCGTCCTCGCCTCCCAGCTCCTCGCCGATACGTTCGCACGCGCGGGCTTCTGGGTTCAGAGCTTTCCCGAGTTCACGGCCGAGCGCCGCGGAGCGCCGATCTCGGCGTTCCTGCGCTGGGACGAGACGTCGCCGATCCACCGCCGGTACAAGGTGCGGCAGTGCGACGTGCTCGTCGTCGTCACTCCCTCGCCGCCGCCCGCGCAGGCGATCGGCACCGTCAGGCCCGGCGGGCTGATCGTCTTGAACCGCGAGACCCGCTTCGCGTCTGCGGGCGACTTTCACGTTGCGCGCGTCCCTGCCTCCCGGGTCGCTCGCGACAACGGCGTTCTCTCGTCGGAGGGCCGGCCGATGGGCAACGTCGCGGTGCTCGGCGCGTGCGTGAAGCTGCTGGCACCGTCCGCGCTGCCGTGCCTCGAGCAGGCGATCGCGGCGCGCATGGGCAAGCTGGCCGACGCAAACATCGCCGCCGCCCGCGAGGGCTACGCACGCTGCACCAGGCAGCACACGCTCGTCGGCGACACGCCGGTCGAGCTGACGCCGGTCGCGCCGGTGAGCTGGAGCCCGCCGCTCTTCCCCGTCAGCAGTGTCGATTCGAGCCGCAACCACACGGGCACCTGGTCGCTCGACCGCCCGCACCTCCACGACGCGTGCACGGCCTGCGCGCTGTGTGCGCTCTTCTGCCCGGAGGGCGCGATCTCGAGGAGCGACGGCGCGATGGCGATCGACTACCTCTACTGCAAGGGCTGCGGCATCTGCGAGGTCGTCTGCCCGGTGCGGAACGCGATCGCGATGGAGGAGGTGGTCGCGTGAACCTGCCGCAGGGTCGCGTCGTCCTGACCTCCAACGAGGCCGCAGCAGCCGCGGTGATGCTCTCGCGCGTCCAGGCAATCGGCTGCTACCCGATCACGCCGCAGACGCTGATCGTCGAGCGGCTCGCCGACTTCGTCGCCGGGCGCGACGACATCGAGTACGCGAACCTCGAGAGTGAGCACTCGATGTTCGGCTACGTGATCGCGGCCGCGCGCGCGGGCGTTCGCACGTTCACCGCGACGTCGTCGCAAGGTCTGCTCTACGCGCACGAGCAGCTCCATCGAGCCTCGCGCGAGCGCGTGCCGCTCGTGATCGTCGACGTCAACCGGGCCGTCTTCGCTCCCTGGAGCATCGAGCCCGACCTGACCGACAGCATGAGCCAGCGAGACACGGGCTGGATCCAGCTCTACTGCTCATCCGCGCAGGAGGTGCTCGACAGCATCATCTGCGCGTACCGGATCGCGGAGACGGCGCTGCTGCCGGTGATGGTCTGCGCCGAGGGATTCCTGCTCTCGCACACGTCCGAGGTGCTCGAGATCCCGAGTCAGGAGGCCGTCGACGCGTTCCTGCCGCCATTCAATGCGCCCGACGGCTGGGTGCTCGACCCCGCGAGGCCGCACACGTTCTCTGCACTGGCAACGCCACGCGACTACAACTCGTTCCAGCGCCACGTGGCCGAGGCGATGGACGACGCGAGGCAGATCATCGCGACCGTCGCAGCCGAGTTCACGACGCACTTCGGCCGCGGGAAGACCGCGGCGTTCGAGCTCTTCGGCAATCCTGACGCGAAGACCGCGCTGGTCACGATCGGCTCGATCGGCGACACGGCCCACGAGCTGGTCGGCGACGACGACCTGCTGGTCGCCCGGATCCACGCGTACCGGCCGTTCCCGGCCGAGGAGTTGGCGGCGGCCCTAGCGCGCGCGTCGCACATCTCGGTGATCGACCGGGCGGCCGCGTTCGGCTCGCTCGGGCCGCTCGGCGCCGACGTGCGGTCGCTGGAACTGCCGCACGCGCGCGCGGTCACCAACTTCGTCTGCGGGATCGGCGGCGCCGACGTGACCCCGACGACGCTCCGCTGGGCGATCAACCTGACCCGCTCGCAACAGTCGAGCGCCGCGCCCGTCTACGTTCCCGAGGGGGTGTGACCGGTGGCGACGTGGCTCGACGAGGTCGTCACGGAGAAGAGCCGGCTCCTGCCGGGGCACGCCGCGTGCGCCGGCTGCATGCCTGCGGTCAACGTGCGGCACGTCCTGGGCGCGCTCACGAAGGCGAAGCCGGATTCGAAGATCGTGCTCGTCGTCCCGGCCTCGTGCTGGACGATCATCGCCGGCGTCTATCCGGTCAGCGCGTTCGACGTCTTCGTACACCTGACGCCGTTCGCGTCTGCCGCCGCCGAGGCGTCCGGCCTGAAGGCGGCGATGCGGCTGCGCGGGATCGAGGACACGACCATCGTCGTCTGGGGCGGTGACGGCTCAACCTCGGACATCGGCTTCTCCGGCGTCTCGGCCGCGGCCGAACGCAACGAGGACATCATCTACGTCCTGAACGACAACGAGGCGTACATGAACACCGGCGTGCAGAAGTCGGGCGCGACGCCCGAGGGCGCCTGGACGACGACGACGCCCGCGGCCCATCCGAAGGCGGGCCAGAAGAAGGACATCGCCCGGATCATGGCGGCGCACGGCATTCCGTACGTCGCGACACTCGCACTCGGCTCGGTGCCGCTGCTCAAGGACTTCAGGCGCAAGGTCACGCGCGCCGCAGAGATCGAAGGCTTTCGGTTCCTGCACGTGCTCGGCGCGTGCCCGCCCGGCTGGCGCTACCCGACCGCGCAGTCGACCGAGGTGACGCGGCTGGCGGTCGAATCCGGCAGCTTCCCGCTGTTCGAATGCGATCACGGCGAGTGGGCGATCACCTTCCGGCCCAAGCACCGCGTGCCGGTGAGCGAGTATCTGCAGACGCAGGGTCGCTTCAGCCATCTCTCGGTGGACGAGATGGCGGCGATCCAGTCGCACGTCGACGAGCGTTGGGGCTCGCTCGTGGCCGCCACGCAGTAGATCAGCGAACGACGATCGCCGCGAAGGTGCCGTGCCAGTAGTGCCACGGCAGGTTGTCGATCAGCACGTAGTTACCGGACGCGAGCCGAGCCACGGTCGATGCGGATCGTCCGGGCTCGACGACGAGCGGCTTGGTGACGGTCTGGCCGACAGCGTGGCTGCCGTTGGTCGTCAGGGTCTCCGCGAAACCGGTCGTGCGCACGAGCACGAGTTGATGCGTCTTGTTCCCCACGTTGCGCGCAGTGATCCTGACGAGCCCTGCCCGAACGACTCCCGCCGACGGCACGAGACTCCACTCGGCGAGGTCGGCTCTCAGTGAGACAGGCGACTCGCTTCGTGCGCTGGCTGCCGGCACGGCGGCAGTCGCGACGAGGCCGAGCAGAAGGGCGAATTTCCGCAGCACCCGCTCACCGTGACTGCGTTCCGCATCACGCGCACCAGACCTAGGTCGGGCAAAGCACCTCCGTCCGGCAGGCTGTGCCTATCCTGGCGAGCGTGTCGACCACCACGGGACGGCAGCTCCTCGCCGCGTTCGTTCACGATCTGGCAGGCCGGGTCGCGGACACCGGCGCGAAGCGTGTGCTGCTCGTGCCTCCCGACCAGACGCGCATCCAGTCGCGCGCGGGCGAGATCGTCGCGCAGCTCGCCGGGCTCCTCGACGGCGAGCTCGAGCGCGTCGATGTCATGCCCGCGCTCGGCACGCACCAGCCGCTCGGGCCTGCCGAGTGCCGGCTCATGTTCGGCGACGCGATCGACCCTGCGCGCGTGCTCCAGCACCGCTGGCGCGACGACGTGACGGCGGTGGGTGAGCTGTCCGCCGACGAGGTCGACGAGGTCGTCGGTCACTCGCTCGGTCTCGCCCTGCCGTTCGAGGTCAACCGGGCGCTCGTCGACGGCTCGTACGATCTCGTCGTCTCCGTCGGGCAGGTCGTGCCGCACGAGGTGGCCGGCTTCGGCGGCTACACGAAGCACCTCTCGATCGGGCTCGGCGGCGCGACAGACGATTCAGCGCAGCCACTTCTTCAGCGCCGTCTACGGGATCGAGCAGACGCTGGGGCAGGTCGATGCGCCCGTCCGTCAGCTGCTCGACCGCGGCTTCGACCGCTTCCTCGAGCCGCGCTGCCGGGTGCTGTTCGCGCTCACCGTCGTCGACGCCCGCCACGGCGAACCGGTCTTGCGTGGCGTCTTCGCGGGCGAGGGCGGCACCGCGCTCGTCGGGCGGCGACGCATTCCGGGCAGCAGCCGCGCTGTCCGCCGAGGTGAACATCGAGACCGTCGAGACGCCGTTCCGGCGCTGCGTTGCGTATCTCGACCCCGTCGAGTACCCCTCGACCTGGCTCGGCAACAAGGCGATCTACCGCACGCGGCTCGCGATGGCGGACGGCGGCGAGCTGTTCATCATCGCGCCCGGCGTCTCGCGCTTCGGCGAGGACCCCGCCGTCGACGCGCTGATCCGGCGGCACGGTCATCACGGGCGCGACGCGGCGCTCGCGGCGATGGCGGCCGACCCCGAGCTCGCGGCCAACCTCGCGGCGGTCGCGCACCTGATCCACGGCTCGACCGAGGGCCGCTTCACCGTCACCTACGCGCCAGGCCCTGCGCTCTCGCGTGCGGAGGTCGAGGGTGTCGGCTTCCACTACCTGCCGCTCGCCGAGGCGCTCGCGCGATTCCCGCGCGACGGCGAGCAGTTCACATATCTCCCGAACCCTGGGCTGGGGCTGTGGCGGGTCTGAAGCCCGATCGCTACATCGAGGCCTCTGGGCTCGGCCTCGAGCTCTACGAGGGCGTCGCCGCGCTGCCGATCGTCAGCCCGCACGGGCATATCGACGTCCGGCTGCTGGCCGACCCGGCGGCGCGGCTCGACCCGCCGGGCCGACTGTTCGTCACGACCGACCACTACGTCGTGCGGATGCTCTACTCGCAGGGCATCCCGCTCGAGCGTGCAGGTCTCCGGCCGCGCCTCGGGAGCGGGGCGGACGTCGACGACCGTGCCGTCTGGCAGCTGTTCGCCGACAACCTGCACCTGTTCGCGCTCACCCCGAGCGGGCTCTGGCTGCGGGAGACGCTCGCGACCGTCTTCGGGATCGAGGAGCAGCTGGACTCGGCGTCGGCCGCGGCGATCTACGCGCGCGTCGAGGAGCAGCTCGCATCGCCGGCGTTCGCGCCGCTGGCCCTGCTCGATCGCTTTCGCGTCGAGTGCCTGGCGACGACCGACGCCGCCGGCGCGTCGCTCGCCGAGCACCGCGCGCTCGCGGAGCCGCGCCGCATTCGGCCGACGTTCCGTCCCGACGCGGTCGTCGCGCTCGACGCGCCCGGCTGGCGCGACGCGATCGCCGAGCTCGGCGTCGACCGCCTACGCGTCGTTCGTCGAGGCGCTCGTCGAGCGTCGGGCGGCGTTCAAGGCGCTCGGCGCGACCGCGACCGACCACGCGGCGACGAGCGCCGACACGACGCGGCTCTCCGACGGCGAAGCGTCCGCCTGTTCGAGCGTGCGCTCGCGGGAACGGTCACGCACGCGGACGCGCGGCGGTTCGAGGCGCACATGCTGAACGAGTTCGCGCGGATGAGCTGCGACGACGGACTCGTCATGCAGCTGCACGTCGGCAGCCTGCGCGACCACAACGGTCCGCTCGCCGAGCGGTTCGGGCGAGACATCGGCGCCGACATCCCGGTCGCGACCGACTGGACGCGCGGCCTTCGGCCGCTGCTCGAGGCGTACGGCAGCGATCCGCGGCTCACTGTCATTCTCTTCACGCTCGACGAGAGCACCTACAGCCGCGAGCTGGCGCCGCTCGCGGGCCACTATCCCGCCGTCCGGCTCGGCTGCCCGTGGTGGTTCCACGACAGCCCGTCGGGCATCGACCGCTTCCTCGACCAGGTAATCGAGACCGCAGGGATTCACAACCTCGCCGGCTTCGTCGACGACGCCCGTGCCTTGACGGCGCTCCCGGCGCGCCACGATCTCTGGCGCCGCCGCACGTGCGGCTGGCTCGCGCGCAAGGTCGACGCCGGCTTCCTCGACGAGGAAGACGCGCACCGGCTCGCGCACGAGCTGGCATACGACCTCGTGCGCCGCGCGTACCGGCTGGACTAGACGCCGCCGAAGGCGTCGAAGCCGCCGTCGACGGGGATGACCGCGCCGGTAACGAATGACGACGCCGCGCTGCACAGCCAGATCACCGTGCCGGCGAGCTCGTCCGGCTCGCCGAAGCGGCCCGGCCGGCGTCGCCGCGACGATCTGCTCGCCGCGCGCGGTCAGCGCACCCGACTCGTCGAGCAGGAGCGCGCGGTTCTGCTCGCCGACGAAGAAGCCGGGTGCGACGGCGTTGACGCGCACGCCCTGCGGCGCCAGCTCGACCGCGAGCCAGCGCGTCAGGTTCTCGACGGCGGCCTTCGCCGCCCCGTAGCCGACCACGCGCGTCAGCGCGCGGTGCGCCGCCATCGACGAGACGTTCACGATCGAGCGCGGTCATGCGGCGCCGAACACCTGAGTCGGCAGCACGGTGCCCTGGAAGTTGAGCTTGACGACCTCGTCGAGCGCCGACGCCGGCAGCTCGAAGAACGACCGCTCGCCGACGGTCGCGGCCGCGACGTTGCCGCCGGCGGCGTTGACGAGCACGTCGATCGCCCCCAGCGGTCGAGCACCGTCGCGCGGGCCGTTCGAGCTGCGCGGTGTCGAGCACGTCGGCCTCGAGGACGAGCGCCCGCTCGCCGATGCGCTGCGCCAACGCCTCGAGCGGCTCACGTCGCCGTGCGAGCAGGCCGACCCGTGCGCCTGCGGCAGCGAGCCCGCGGGCGATCGCGCCGCCAAGAACGCCCGACGCTCCGGTGACCACGGCGACCTGGCCGTCGAGCCCGAACAGCTCCGAGATTTCGCTAGACACGCGGTTACGAGAACAGCGGTACGAGGCTGCGTCGCGCCATGAGCTCATCCATCGCCGCATCCGGCGGCCGTGACTCGAAGCGGCTCGCGGCGTCGAGCACCTTCGGGAGCAGCGTCAGGTCGCCCGACCGTGTTCAGGAAGACGTCGGGCCGGCCCAGCACCCAGTGCACGGCGAGGTCGATGTCGCCCTGATCCTGCAGCGGCTCGTACCACGTCCCGGCGGTTTGCTCGCGGCCGTCCCACGGAGCGAGCGAGATCGCCTTGATCGTCTGCACGGCGACGCCGCGTTCGGCGCACACGGCGGCGAGCGCTTCGAAGTCGGCCGCGTACCGCTCGTCGCGCATCTGGACGTAGCTGTAGGGAGCGAGCACCGAGTCGAACGGGAACCGCTCGAGGCTCCGGCGGTGCATCCGCGCGACGGTGAGGCCGTGGCCGGTGACGCCGATAAAGCGGACGAGGCCTTCGTCGCGCGCCTCGACGGCTGCTTCGAGCGCCCCGCCTTCTCGTAGCGCGGTCTCCCACTCGATCACGTCGACGAGGTTGTGCAGCTGGAGCAGGTCGATCCGATCGGTGCCGAGGCGTTCGAGCGAGCGGCGGATCTCGTCGTGCGCGCCGGCGCGGTCGCGCTGGCCGGTCTTCGTCGCGACGAAGAAGCGGTCGCGATCCTGGCTCAGCCACGGGGCGAGCCGCAGCTCCGCGTCGCCGTACGCCGCGGCCACGTCGATGTGGTTGACGCCGTGCTCGAGCAGCAACTCGAGCGCACGATCGGCCTCGGCCTGAGTGACGGACGCGAGCGCTGCCGCGCCGAAGAGCGTGCGCGTGCTCTCGTGGCCGGTGCTTCCGAACGGCGCTCGTGCGATCACAGGCCGAGCCTAGCGGCCGGGCGTAGGATCGTGCGCCGTGCCGTATGACCTGATTGCCGTCGGCGACGTGATGCTCGACGGGACCCTTCCGGCTCCTGTCACCGGCGGCCGCGTACACGGCCGCATCGAGCTGCGCGCGGGCGGGTCGGCGGCGAACGCCGCTCTTGCTGCCGCACGCCTTGGGGCGCGCGCGGCGGTGGTCGGTCGCATTGGTGCGGACCCTGCCGGCCGGCTGGTGACGGATGCACTCGCGTCGGCCGGCGTCGAGCCGTTGCTCGCGCGCGATGCGGAGGCACCGACGGGGTGCGTCGTCGTCGTGGGCGGCACGTCGATCGTCGCCGATCCCGGCGCGAGCGCGCGGCTCGCACCCGTCGATCTTCCGGCGACGCTCGCGGCAGGTGCCATCCTGGTCTCGGGCTACACGCTGCTCCAGCCGGGGCCTGAAGCCGCAGCACGTGCCGCACTCGAGCGGGCACGAACGGACAACCTCGCCGTCGACGCGGCGTCGGCGCGACTGCTCACCGCGTTCGGCGTTGACCGATTTTTGACCGCGACGGCGACAGCCGGCATCCTGCTTGCGAATGCCGAGGAGGCGCGGGCGCTGACCGGGCTCGACGCCGACGAGGCTGCGCTCGCGCTCGCCCAGCGCTACCGCATCGCCTGCATCAAGCTCGGCCGCGCAGGTGCCGTCGCGGCGACCGGAGAAGAGATCGTCCGGGTCGAGGCGGAACCTGTCGACCGCACCGAGACGCTCGGCGCAGGCGATGCCTTCGCGGGCGGGTTCCTCGTCGCACTCGCGCGGGGTGGTGCGCAGCTCGAGGCGGTACTGCGAGCAGGCTGCGATGCGGCCAGAGCGGCGCTGCTCGCGGCTGGCTAGAGCTTCGCAGCCCGCCCGCTGAGCTTCAGGGCGTCGCCTCCTCGGGCGTGCTCGCGGCCGCGAATGCTCGTGCGACGTCGAGCGTCGACACGACGCCGATCGGGAGAGGTGACGATTCGTCTGCGACGACGATCAAGTGCGTTGTCGAGTGCTCACGCATCAACCAAGCTGCTCGCAGCAGGGAGTGGCCCGGCGTCACGGTGACAATCGGCGACGCTGCGACCGCGCCGGCCGTCGCACCGCTCTCGATCGCCCCCACCAGATCGAGGTCCGAGAGAACGCCCCACGGCAGCAGGTTGTCCTCGTGGCCGAAGACGACGATCGCGTGGACGCGATGTGTCGCCATCATCCGCGCCACAACGCTCAACGGCGTCAGCGGCGAGCAGGTGAGGATGCCGGGCGTCATTGCATCACCGACGGTGCCGGTCTTGAGTTCGGCGGAGTTGACGGTCATGGCACGGATCTCCTCGTCGACGTTGTTGTCCCAGGCGACCGTAATCGCCAGGCGCGTTCAGCAACATCGGGGCCGGCCGTGAATGTCATGCGGGGAACTACGCCCGGCGCGCTGAGGCCGTTGGCCGCGAGGCGGGAACTCCACGGTCTTCACACACTGCCCGTACCATCGAAGAGATGACGACGTCTTCCGTGCCGCCTACCGGCGCGCCTCTGCAGAAGGTCCTTGCCCGCTACGCGGTGCCTCGGCGGCGCCGGGCGGTCTCGAACCTGCTCACCTCAGCGGTCTTGTACGTCGGGCTGATCGGTGCGTCGTGTGCCGTGCTGGGGTTCTCGGTGTGGCTTGCGGGCGGGCTCTCGGTGATCGCGGCGGGCTTCCTGCTCCGTACGTTCATCGTGTTCCACGATTGCGCGCACGGCTCGTTTTGGCCGTCGAAGCGGGCGAACGCGTTGCTCGGGGCGACGCTCGGCGTGCTCGTTTACACCCCGTTTGCGGTGTGGCGGCGTGAGCACGCCATCCATCACGCAACCGCTGGCGACCTCGACCGGAGGGGCGTCGGGGACGTGCAGACCCTTACGGTCGACGAGTACCACGCGCTGCCCTGGTGGAGCCGCCTTCGTTACCGGCTCTTCCGGAATCCGTTCGTCATGTTCGGTCTTGGCCCGCTCTGGGTCGTGCTGATCGGGCCGCGAGTCGTCTCGTGGTCGACTCCGAGACGGCTCAAGCGGAGCGTGCTCGGCACGGACCTCGTCCTCGTCGTCCTCGTTCTGGCGTTCTGTTGGCTGTTCGGCTGGCAGGGGTTCCTGGTCGTGCAGCTGCCGGCATTGCTCGTGTCCGGCAGCATCGGGATCTGGCTGTTCTACGTCCAGCATCAATTCGAGGACACCTACTGGCAGTCGAGCGAGAGTTGGTCGTACGACGACGCAGCGCTCCAAGGGAGCTCATACCTGCGCCTTCCGCGCGTGCTGCAGTTCCTGACCGGGAACATCGGGCTGCATCACGTTCACCACCTCAGTGCGCGGATCCCGAACTACAACCTGCAGGCTGCCCATGACGAGAACGCTGCGCTTCACGGCGTCCCGACGATCTCACTCCTCGAGGGCCTGCGGGCGACGCGGCTGAAGTTGTGGGACGAACGGCAGCGGAAGCTCGTTGGCTTCCGCGCCGCCCGCGCTACGCGGTAGCTCGGATGTGACATTGCGCCGGTGGGCGGCGTATAACGGGTGTATGACGCTCAGGCGCTTGGCGCTCGTTCCGGCGGCGGTCGTGCTCGTTGCGACGAGCATGGGCGCGACGGCCGCGGGCCACGCCGACGCGAGCGCTGCCGCGAAGGCCTCACGGCTCGTGGCGTTCCGCTCCTGCGGGGATCTGCTCGGCTACGTCAGATCGCAGGCCTCGCCGCTCGTCGGTCCGTGGGGCTTCGGCGGCGCCTCGTTGCCGCCGGGTGTCGCCGTCCCGGCGGCGGCCGGAAAGGCCGCCGGCGCGACGTCGACGGAGGGCATCGACTACTCGGGCACCAACGTCCAGGAGCAGGGAGTGGATGAGCCGGACCTCGTGAAGACGAACGGCACGACGCTGTTCGCTGTCGCCGGCGGGCGGCTCAACGCCGTCGACGTGGCCGGCACTCGGCCGCGGCTGCTCGACTCGCTGAAGCTCGACGGCGGGTGGAGCCACGAGCTCCTGCTCGCGGGCGATCGGCTGCTCGTGCTCTCGCGGGGTGGGTACTGGCTGACGCCCCTTCCCGCTGCGACGGCGATCGCCAGGCCGTACTTCCCCGCGACGTCGGTGCTCTCGGAGATCGACGTTTCGAACCCGAAGGCGTTGCGGCTTGTTCGGACGCTCACGCTCGACGGCGCCTACGTCGACGCTCGGCTCGTCGGCGCGACCGCGCGCATCGTCGTCTCGTCGCAAGTACCGACGGCCCTACCGTTCACGCAGCCGACCGATTCGACGGACGCGGCGCTCGCCAAGTCGCGCGACCAGAACCGGGCGATCGTCCAGTCATCGCGACTCAAGTCGTGGCTCCCGACCTACCGGATCAAGCGCGCGGGTCGGCCGTCGCAGGCTGCGCGGCCGCTCGTGCAGTGCCGGAACGTCGACCGCCCACGGAGCTTCTCGGGCCTCGGGATGCTGACGGTGCTCACCGTCGATCTGGCCAAGGGCCTCGTGCCCGTGGACTCGATCGGTGTGATGACCGACGCGCGGATCGTCTACGCGTCACCCGACAATCTCTATCTCGCGACCGAGCGCTGGGCCGACCGGCCGTCCCCGGAAACACCGACCGAGGCGCAGCCGAGCGTCAGCACCGCCATCCACCGCTTCGACATCTCGAACCCGACGCGTACCCGGTATCGCGGTAGCGGCCAGGTGTCGGGGTACCTGCTGAACCAGTGGTCGCTGTCCGAGTCCGCCGGCGTTCTGCGCGTCGTCAGCACCGACGCACCCGCGTGGTTCGATTCGAGCGATTCGACCGAGTCGTCGCTGACGACGTTGCGCGCCGGCGACGGCGCGCTCAGCCAGATCGGCCGTGTCGGCAACCTCGGCCGGGGCCAGCGGGTCTACGCGGTCCGCTTCGTCGGTCCGACCGCCTACGTCGTCACGTTCAAGCGGGTCGACCCGCTCTACACGGTCGACCTCGCCGACCCCACACGGCCACGAGTGCTCGGCGAGCTCGAGATTCCCGGCTACTCGGCCTACCTGCACCCGATCGGGGCCGATCTGTTGCTCGGGATCGGGCAGGAGGTCAACGACCAGGGCCGACCGGTCGGCACGCAGCTCTCGCTGTTCGACGTCTCCGACCTCCGGCACCCGACGCGGTTGGCCCACGCGACGCTCGGTCTTGGTTGGTCCGAGGCGGAGTCCGATCACCACGCCTTCCTCTTCTGGCCGAACACCGGGCTCGCCGTCGTACCGTTCGACCAGAGCGCCGTCGGCTATCGCGTCGGCCGCGCGCACGGCATCCAGCTCGTCGGCCGCGTCACGCATCCAGCGGGCAACGGGGTCTCGCCGGCGATCAGGCGCTCCGTTGTCGTCGGCGACAGCGTCTTTACAGCCTCGGACGCCGGCGTCGCCTCGAGCAGTCTCGGCACCCTCGCAGCCCAGGGGTGGGCGCCGTTCCCTGCGCCGTCGCCCGTGCCCGTGCCCGGGCCGATCCCGGTCCGCTAAGGCGGCTCGACGCCGCCCGTGGCGTCGGGGCGTTCGCCGTCGACCTCATCAAGCAGTCGGCGATCTCGCACGCGAACGGCCGAATGCTGTCAAGGAGGTGCCGCGCCCCTGGTCAGCGACTAGACAGTGTGTACGCCGCGTATCCGTTGCGCGCGCGGTGTCACCGTCAGGTCGGCATGGCGGGCGGCTGGCTGGGATCGGGTGGCTCGGTCTCTGTCTCCGTCGCACTGCTGCCGCCAATCCTCTCTCGGAGCGCGCGAATCTTCTCCGCGCCTGCTTCGAGCCGTGAGTCGGCGAGGTCTCCGCTGGCGATCAACTCGTACGTGGTCTTGCCGAGATCGCTGTAGGCCTGGCTCAGTTCGCGCTTCGCCTGGACGTCGTCGACGCCCTCCTTCGCCTTCGCCGCCGCCTGCTCGGCCGCGGCCTTGGCCTTATCGAGAAATCCCATTAGTCGCCTCCTATTCGCCGAGGATGCCGCCGAGGATACCGCCGCTACCTGTCTCGTCCCGGCCGCCCCCGGCGGCGGCCAGGACGCGCCGCGCAGTTCGGGAAAACGGGAGCGTCTGCAGAGTCACATGGCCCGGCCCGGTCATGTGGACGAGGAAGAGACCCTCGCCGCCGAACAAGCTCTTGGCGACTCCGCCTTGCATCTTCACCTCGTACTTGACCGACGGCTCGATCATCACCATGCAACCCGTGTCGATGATCAACCGCTGCCCGGCAGCGAGATCGAAATCGAGAAAGTCACCACCGCCATGGAGCCAGACCGTGCCTTTCCCCTTCAGCCGCTGAAGGAAGAAGCCCTCGCCGCCGCCGCGCAACCCCATCCCGAGCCGCTGCGCGAAGGCGCTCTCGATCTCCACCTCCCCGTAGTGCCCGAGGTAGGCGTGCTTCTCGCAGATGATCTCGCCGTCGAGTTCGTGCTGGCGGATCGAACCCGGAAACGGACCCGTGATGCCGACAGCTCCAGGCCCGTTCGCGCGGTAGCGCGTGAGAAAGAGACTCTCTCCCGCGAGCAGCTTTCGCTTGATTCCACCCATCAGGCCGCCGGGCATCTCCACGTCCATCGAGATATCGCCCGAGAGGAACATCATCGCCCCCGCTTCCGACGTCAGCGTCTCCCCGGTCTGCAGAGCGACGACCACAGCCGGTGCTTGGCCATCTCGGATCGTGGCTTCCATCCGCACGATCGTAGATCTCGCGCGACGCTCGCGCTGACCGTGTCAGCGCGAGGCGGCCGGGGCGGTCGGTCGGGTGCCTTGTCGTGTGGCTGCGTAGGCGTAGGGGTGGTCGTAGAGCTCGAGCGGGTTGTCGTCGTCTTCAACGAGCAGTTCGAAGTGCTCACCGGTTGCGTCGTCGTCGACGGTGACGGCGGCGCGGTGTGTCCTCTTGCTCCAGAGGAGCGCGACGTCAACTGTGCCGGTGTGGCGCTGGGCGAGTAGTTTCGGGGTGTGGTCGAAGCTGAGCCGTGTAACCATCGGTGGCCTCCTTGCCGGCCGGTGGGCGCCGGCGGTGGTGCCGACGCCCGGGATGGGCGTGTTTGTCAGCGGTCGCGCGTCTGCGCACGCTGCTCGTGGCTTGAGCGGTCGTGACTCGCGCGATCGCGGGTTGTGGATTCGTGGCGCGTGCCGTGTTCGGCGCGGTCGCGGCTGTTGCGGTGCGGTCGATGACGCCCGTCCGCGTGCGCGTGGGAGGTCGGGGTGGCCGCGAGCGCGGCGCCGGTGAGCGGTTGCGAGTCCTTTCGAGCGGTTGCGGTATGCCTCCGTGTTCTACGCGCCGTCACGCCAGCGTTGGGCCAAGCAGCGGTAAGGAATGACAAGGGGCAGGCAAAGCTTGTCGCGGCTGCAGGTCTCGGTAGCTCGCCGCACAGGAGCTTTTCAGTGACCACCGTGATGACTTCCTTCTGGTTGAGAAGAGGTGTTGACCCTCGGTGGGCGACGCGAGTTGCCAGATGCTGTGTGAGCTCCCGGTTAGACGGCGAGTCGGTCGAGGAAGGAGCGCGCGGTCTCGATCGGAAGGTTGTCGGCCAGCTCGAGCAGGTGGTGGTCGCCGGAGACGAGAATCGCGTGTTCGTTCTCGGCAAGCGCGAGCAGGTAGTCGTCGCCTGGATCGTCGGAGCGGTGGGAGCCGGCTTCTGTTTCGGGGGTGACGATCGCTGAAGAACGAAGGAAAGCCACGAACTCGGAGGCATCTTCTTCCGGAATGCGACGGCGGAGCTTCGAGTAGGCGAGCGCGCGTTCGAGTTCGCGGAGCAGCGCCGCGGAGACGACGAGTTCGAAGGCGCCCCCAAGCCAGCGGCTGATGATCTGTGCTGGTGCGCCGCTCCGAGAGAGCAGGGCGGCGATGAGGATGTTCGGATCGAGAACGGCGCGCACTAACGCCGGCGCGGCCGCGTCTTGTGCTGTGCCTCAGTGGCGAGAGCGACCGCCGCGTCCTCGCCGATGTCGTCACGCTGCCAGAGGCGCTCGAGCAGGTCGAGGCCAAGCTCACGGCGTAGGGCGTCCTCGATTACTTCGCTGTCTCCCTTGCCTATGCGCGCGCCGCGGATCTTCACTGCCCGCAAGACGTCCTCGTCGATCGTCAGGGTCGTCCTCACCTTCGCCACCTCCGCATCATAGCATCACGATGCTCTGATGCCAGCCCGATCTTACTGGGAAGCCGCAAAGCGCGCAAAACGCTCCCCGAGAAGCTCTCGATCTGGCAACCACGAGCGGCGAACAGGAACGACGATCGGCGTTTGGTGGAACTCCTTCAGTAGCTCCAGCATCGGACCGTCCTGATCATCGAGCAGGCGCCGCGCCACGCGCACCTCGTAGTCAGGTGTGATGCCGACGAGGTCGTGGTCGAAGGCGCGATGGTGGATCGAACACAAGCTCAGACCGTTGCTGACTGTGGGCTCACCGTGCTCCTCGAGGTCGCCGACGATATGCGCAGCATCGAGCAATCGCGCCTCCTTCAGGCGGCAGATCGCGCATCGCTCGCCGTAGGCCGGCACGACGCGCGCGCGAAAGCGCGCTTGATGAACGCGTACTCGCGTTTGGCGGAAGACGTATTGGCGCTCTATGAGGTCGTCGACCACAACCGGCTCCCGTTCGTCGAGCGGTCCGACCATTTTCCCCGGCGCGATGAGGACTCGTCGCCCAAACGCATCGTCCTCAACGACGAAGCAGGGGTAAATTGGCTCGTAGTAGTTCGGCCGCGTCGCGACGAAATGGATGATCGGAACCTGCAAGGCGTGGGCCGCCCGCAGAGCTCGATTGTCTGATTGGTCGATCGGTCCCGACCGGTACGCATAGAGGTAGCCGGACTCCGTTTCGGCGTCACCGTAGGGCGACTTCCACGATGTCTGAACCGAAAGAGCCGCGGGGCCAGATTGAGCTGCCGCCCGATAGATGCCCTTTTGGGTCGATAGGAACGGAACCCGCCGTCCCCGAAACGCGAATCCCTCGGAGAGCGCTCCGGGAAACGGGAGTTCATCGCCGTATCGCGCGCAGAGAACGTCCAGGGAGGCGAAGCACGAGCTCCTCAGGCCGTCGTCTCGCACGTGGCGATCCTACGTGGGGATCCCCTGTCCGGCATGCTCCGCCTCATGCAATGCGCAGTCGTCGGCGCTGGGGTCGTGGGACTCGCGATCGCGCGTGAGCTGCAGGGGCGTGGGGTCGAAGTCGTCGTGCTGGATAGCGCGGGGATCGGTGCCGGCGCGTCGGGCGTGCAGCCCGGCGGCGTGCGGCAGCAGTGGGGCACGCGCGTGGCGTGCCGGCTCGCCGTCGAGTCGGTCGCGTTCTGGCGCGACGTTGACCGCCGGCTCGAGTCGCGCGTGCCGCTGACGCTTCGCCGCGGCGGCTACCTGTTCGTCGCGCAGAGCGAGGCGACGCTCGCGCGGCTCTCGGCCAACGTGCGGTTGCAGAACGAGGAGGGCGTGCCGTCGCGGATCGTCTCACCGGCCGAGGCCGCGGAGCTGGTGCCGGGGCTGCGTGTCGACGAGATCGCGGGCGGCGCGTGGTGTGGGGAGGACGGCTACTTCGACCGGCCGCAGTCGGTGGTCGAGGCGTTCGCGGACGGGATTGACGTGCGGCGCGAGGATGTTCAGTCGATCGCCGACATCGACGCGGACGCGGTCGTAGTGGCCGCCGGCACCGAGACGCGTACCTTGCTCGCGCCGCTCGGGATCGACCTGCCGGTCGTCGCCGAGGACCGGTTCCTCTTCCTGAGCGACCCGATCGAGGAGCGCCTGCTCGAGCCGCTCGTCGTCGCGCCGGAGCTGGCGTTCGCGGCGAAGCAGCTGGCCGACGGGCGCGTACTCGCGAGCGACCTCTCCGCGCGCGGCGACGCACGCTCAGAGTGGCTCGCGTCGATTCGCGCTGCGATCAGGCAGCTCCTGCCGCGCCTCGAGTACGTCTCGTTCGCGCAGCTCGTCCCCGGCGTCTACGACGTCACGCCCGACCACCAGCCGATCCTCGGTCAGGTCGCCGCCAACGTCTTCGTCGCCTGCGGCTTCAGCGGGCACGGCTTCATGATCGCCCCGGCCGTTGCGCGCATCACTGCCGACGCCGTGCTCGGGGAGCGCGACCCGATCCTCGACGTGCTCGGCGTCGACCGCTTCGCTGCGGGCCGGCTCGTGCCGGAACCTCAGCTCGTCTAGTCCGCGACGATCGCGTCTAGCTCGACCTCGACGAGCACGCCCTCCGGGATGAACCCGGCCACGAAGTAGGTCGTGTTCGCGGGGTCGATGCCTGCGAACGCCTCGCCGTGCGCACGCACTGCCGCCCGCCAGTCGCAGCCCGCTGCGAGCAGGAGCCGCGTCCGGATCACGTCCGCCGGCGACGCGCCGAGCTCAGCCGCGGCAGCCAGCGCCTTCGCGAGCGCCTCGCGCGTCTGCCCGTACACGTCGCCTGGATGAAGGACGACGCCTTCCGACATCGCCGCCGTCCCGCTCACCGCCACGTGCGCGCCGACGCGTACGGCCCGCGCGTAGCCCGCGAGCTCCTCGAACGCCGATCCGTCTCGCACCGTTCGCCGCGCCACGCACCTATTCTGGCGACGTGACCGACGTGGCGATTGCAGAGCCTCGCGCGCCTCGGTTCGGCCGTGCGAACGGGCTGATCCGGTTCGTCGCCCGGCGGTTCGCCGCGTTCCTGCTGCTGCTGGTCGGGATCACGGCCGTCGTCTTCCTGCTCACGCAGCTCGTGCCGTCGAACGCGGTCGCGACGAACCTCGGCGAGCAGGCTGCCGGCGACCCGGCGGCGGTCGCCGCGTTCAAGCACCACTACGGCCTCGACAAGCCGCTGCCGCAGCGCTACCTGCTCTACCTCGACCACGTCGTGCACGGCGACCTGGGCCAGTCGTCGCTCACGCACGCCGCGGTCACGCACGACCTGGGGCAGTTCATCCCGGCGACGGCCGAGCTCGCGCTCTACTCGGTCCTGTTCGCCGCGATCGTCGGGATCGCGTTCGGCGTGCTCGCGGCGCTGCGACGCAACAAGCCGACCGACCACGTGCTTCGGGTGACGTCGCTGGCCGGTATCTCGATGCCGACGTTCTGGATCGCGCTCGTCGCGCTGTACGTCGGCTTCTACAAGCTCAACTGGTTCCCGGGCGCGGGTCGCCTCGACCCCGGTGTCGACCCGCCGAAGAGCATCACCGGCCTGTACACGATCGACGCGCTGCTGCACGGCAACTTCGGGCTCTTCGGGACGGCCTTCCACCACCTCATCCTTCCGTCGCTCGTCCTCGCCGCGTTCAACGTCAGCCTGCTGACGCGGTTCACGCGCTCGGCGGTGCTCGAGGTGATCGGCAACGACTACGTGCGCGCCGGACGCGCCAAGGGCCTGCCGGGGCGCGTCGTCGTCGTGCGCTACATCCTGCGCGCGGCGCTGCCGTCGGTGATCACCGTGCTCGGCCTCGTCTTCGCGAACGTGCTCACCGGCGCGGTGCTCGTCGAGAAGATCTTCTCCTGGCCGGGCGTCGGCCAGTACGCGTACCAGGCGGCGGTCAACCTCGACGTGCCGGCGATCGCCGGCGTGAGCATCTTCGTCGCCGTCGTCTACGTGAGCATCAACTTCATCGTCGACATCCTGTACGGCGTCATCGACCCGCGGATCCGGCTCACGTGACCGAGCTGAGCCTCGAGCTTCCGCGCCGCCGGTTCACGATCGCGCCCGCGTGGCGCCAGCCGCTCGCGATCACCGGCGCCGTGATCGCCGTGATCTGGATCCTGATCGCGATCTTCGCGCCGCTGATCGCGCCGCACGACGCTCTTGCGCAGAACGCTACCGCGTCGCAGAGCCCGTCCTGGTCGCACCTCTTCGGCACCGACGAGCTCGGCCGCGACGTCTTCAGCCGGGTGATCTTCGGCTCGCGCGTCTCGCTGCCGATCGCGCTCGTGCTGGTCGGCTGCGCGATGGTGATCGGCAGCACGGTCGGCGCGGTCGCCGGCTACTTCCGCGGCCCCGTCGACGGCGTCCTGATGCGGCTCGCCGACCTCGTCTTCGCGTTCCCGCCGATCATCCTCGCGATGGTCGTCGCCGCCGTGCTCGGCCGCGGCCTCTTCAACGCGGCGCTCGCGATCGTCGTCGTCGCGTGGCCGTCGTACGCGCGCGTCGCGCGCGGGCTCGTGCTCTCGGTCGGCGAGTCGGAGTACGTGCAGTCGGCGCGGCTGCTCGGCGCGTCGAGCAGCAAGACGCTGTTCCGGGACATCCTCCCGAACGTCGCCGGCCCGATCTTCGTGCTCGCGACGCTCGACCTCGCGAACGCGGTCCTGCTGCTCTCCGGCCTCTCGTTCCTCGGCCTCGGCGCGCAGCCGCCGAAGGCGGAGTGGGGGGCGATGGTCGCCGACGGCACGCAGTACTTCCAGTGGTGGTGGATCGGCACGTTCCCGGGGCTCGCGATCTTCACCGTCGTGCTCGCGTTCAACTTCCTCGGCGACTAGCTGCGCGACCTGTTCGACCCGCGCACGGCGCGGCGCGTGCGAGTGAGCGTCCTCGACGTCGAGGGGCTGCGCGTGCGCCTGCCGACGCCGCGCGGGCGACGTGACGGTCGTCGACGGCGTCGACTACGAGGTGCAGCCGGCCGAGGTGTTCGGGATCGCCGGCGAGAGCGGCAGCGGCAAGACCGATCTCGATGCTCGCGCTGCTCGGCCTGCTGCCCGACGGCGTCGACGGTCGAGGGGACGGCGCGCTTCGGCGGACGACGACCTGATCCGCATTCCGCGGCGCCGCCTGCAGAGCATCTCGGGGCGCGACATCGCGATGGTCTTCCAGGATCCGTTCACGTCGCTGCACCCGATGCTCTCGGTCGGCAAGCAGCTGACCGAGCACGTGCGCCTGCACCTCGGGCTCGACCGCGGGCGGCCGAACGAGCGCGCGGTCGAGCTGCTCGAGGACGTGCGCATCCCGGACCCGAGCGCCGCGCTGCGCAAGTTTCCGCACCAGTTCTCGGGCGGCATGCGGCAGCGCATCGCGATCGCGATCGCGCTCGCGTGCAAGCCGCGCCTGCTGATCGCCGACGAGCCGACGACGGCGCTCGACGTGACCGTGCAGGCGGGGATCCTGCGGCTGCTCGACCGGCTGCGGCACGAGCACGAGCTGGCGGTCGTCCTGATCACGCACGACCTGGGCGTGCTCTCGTCGATCGCCGACCGCGTCTCGATCTTCTACGCGGGTCGCGTCGTCGAGTCCGGCGCGCGCGAGGACGTGCTGCAGCGGCCGCGGCACCCGTACACGCGCGCGCTGCTCGACGCGCTGCCGCATCCCGAGGCGCCGAAGGAGCAGGACCTCGTCGCGATCGGCGGCGCGCCGCCGACGCCGGGCCGCATCCCGCCCGGGCTGTGCGTTCCATCCGCGCTGCGCGTACGTCATCGACGAGTGCCGCACGGTCGTGCCGCCGCTCGCGCCGGTCGGCGAACCGGCGTCTCGCCTGCCACGTCGACCCGTTCGCATGAGCGCGCTCGAGCTGCACGACGTCGTCGTCGACTACCACGGCCGCGGCGGCCGCGTGCGCGCGGTCGCGGGCGCGAGCATCTCGGTCGAGCGCGGCCGCATCGTCGGCCTCGTCGGCGAGTCGGGTTGCGGCAAGTCGACGCTCGCGCGCGCCGCGGTCGGGCTCGTGCAAGGTGACGGACGGCACCGTCACGTTCGAGGGCCAGCCGGTGAGCCCGCTCGGCCGCCGCGCGCGGCCCGCCGAGCTGGTGCGGCTGCAGCTCGTCTTCCAGAACCCGTACTCGTCGCTCAACCCGCGCCGCACGATCGGCAGCCAGGTCGCCGACGGGGCCGGGGGAGAGCAGCGCGAGGGCCGGGTGCGCGAGATCCTCGAGCTGGTCGGGCTGCCGGCGAACGCGATCAAGCGCTATCCGCACGAGTTCTCGGGCGGGCAGCGGCAGCGCATCGCGATCGCCCGCGCGCTCGCCGCCGACCCGTCGGTGATCGTGCTCGACGAGCCGCTCGCGTCGCTCGACGCGTCGGCGCAGGCGCAGCTCGCGAATCTGCTCAAGCGCCTCTCGCGCGAGCTCGATGTCGGCCTGCTGCTGATCTCGCACGACCTGGCGATCGTGCGGCACGTCGCCGACGACGTCTCGGTGATGTACCTGGGGCGGATGGTCGAGCAGGCGCCGACCGGCCCGCTCTGGGAGCGGCCCGCGCATCCGTACACCGAGGCGCTGACCGCGGCGGTGCCGCGCGCCGACGGGGCGGGGATCCTGCCCGAGAGCCTGCCGGGCGAGGTGCCCGACCCCGTCGCATCCGCCGACCGGCTGCCGCTTCCATCCGCGCTGCTCGTACGCGTTCGACCGCTGCCCGGTCGAGGAGCCGCCGCTGATGGAGCTGACGCCCGGAGCGGGCCGCCGCGTGCTGGCTGCAGACGCCCGGGCCAACCGCCGCAACCGCTCGTGACTAGGCTTGAGTGACCCGCGAACCAAGGAGTCGAATTGAGTCGTTCCACCTCGTATAGATGGCGGCTGATCGTGCCGCTCGCCGCGCTGACGGCGCTCGCCTGCGCGGCCGCCGCGCTCGCCGCGAGCTCGCATCGCGCGGCCGGCGTCGACGTTCGTCGTCGACAACTCGTTCACCCTCAAGACCTCGGATCCGCAGCGTGCGTTCGACCCGACCGGGTCGATCGTCGACCGCGGGATCTACGACACGCTCTTCACGTACAACAAGGGCGATCTCGTCCATGCCGTCCCGCTCCTGGTCTCGTCGTGGAAGGCCTCGAACGGCGCGAAGACGTTCACGTTCAACCTGAAGACGAACGTGCACTTCGCGAACGGCGATCCGCTCACGTCGGCCGACGTGGTCTTCTCGCTCAACCGGCTGATCAACCTGAAGGGGAACCCGTCGTTCCTGCTGACGGGCATCGTGATCAAGCCGTCGGGCAAGTACCGCGTCGTGATGACGTCGAAGACGCCGGCGGGCCAGTTGCCGGCGATCCTCGCGAACCCGTCGACGGGCGTCGTCAACTCGAAGCTCGTGAAGGCGCACGGCGGCACCGCGTCCGTCGGCGCCGACAAGAAGGACAAGGCGGAGAGCTTCCTCAACTCGTCGGCGGCGGTCGGCGAGGGCAGCGGCCCGTACGTGCTCTCGTCGTACTCGACGACGTCGCAGGTGACGCTGAAGCGCAACCCGCAGCTACTGGGGCGCGGTCGAAGCCGGCGTTCGACACGGTCGTCGTGCGCAACATGGTCGCGGCGACGCAGCTGATCAACGTCGGCCGCGGCTCGCACGAGGTCGCGATCGACCTCGCCTCCGACCAGGCGCAAACCCTCAAGTCGAACTCGAAGGTCAAGGTCTCGCTGCAGCCGTCGACGTGGGTGTTCTGGCTGTTCGCGAACAACGACCCGGCGGTCTCGGCGGTGACGTCGAACAAGCAGTGGCAGAACGCGATCCGCTTCGGGCTCGACTACAAGTCGATCCTGTCGGTGGCGGGCCCGGGCGCGTATCCAGACGCCGGGGATCATCCCGTCGATGTTCGCGGGCGCGCTGCCTGCGAAGGAAGCGGTGAAGCAGAACGTCACGAAGGCGAAGGCCGCGCTGCAGGCGTCGGGCCAGTCGGGCCAGGAGCGTGACGCTCGAGTATCCGAGCGACCTGACGATCAACGGCGTGCCGTTCACGACGCTCGCGCAGCGGGTGCAGTCGAACCTGAAGGCGATCGGCATCGACGTGACGCTGTCGGGCTCGCCGACGGGCACGTGGCTGACGAGCTATCGCAGCGGCAAGATGGCGTTCGGCCTGTCGCTGTGGGGCCCGGACTACCCGGATCCCGCCGACTACCTGACGTTCGCCCCGGGCGACCTGGTCGGGTTGCGTGCGGGCTGGGCGAAGGGCGCCAACGCGGCGATCGAGAAGACGGCCGCCGCGGCGGCGGTCGCGACCGATCCGACGAAGCGGAAGGCGCTGTTCCAGCAGTTCCAGCGGCAGCTGAACACGAGCGGCCCGTACTTCCCGCTCATGCAGCCGACGCAGGTGTTCGTCGCGACGTCGGATCTGAAGAACGCCGTCTACAACGCGGTGTACTCGATCGACGTCACGAAGGTCGCGCCGAAGTAGGCGCTAGTTGACGACGAGGGCGGCGGGGTAGGAGTTGAGGCTCCGCCCGCCGCCCTCCTCGACCACGATGATGTTCTCGATCCGCAGGCTGTAGCGGCCGGGGATGATGATCGACGGCTCGTCGGTGAAGGTCATGTTTGTCTCCAGCGGCGTCTCGTCCTCGGTCGAGAGGAACGGCCGCTCGTGGACGTCCATGCCGATCCCGTGCCCCATGCGGTGGCGGAAGTGCTCGCCGAGCCCGGCGTCCTCGATCGGCGCGCGGCAGGCGGCGTTCACGTCTTGCGCGCGTGTGCCGGGCTTGGCGGCGGCCTTGCCGGCCTCGTAGGCGGCGAGCATCACGTCGTAGGCGTCGAGGTAGTCCTGCGGCGGCTCGCCGCAGTAGACGGTGCGGCCGAAGTCGGAGCAGTAGCCGTCGACGACGCCGCCGAAGTCGAACATCACGGAGGTCCCTTGCGGGATCGGCGTGCGGCCGGTCGCTGTGTGCGAGTCGTAGTCGCCGTCGACGATGCCCGGTGAAGATGTGCGTCGCGAACGACGGGCAGCGCGAGCCGGCGGCGAGCAGCTCGTGCTCGACGGCCTCGGCGAGCTCGGCCATCGTCACGCCGGGCTGGACGAGCGGCGCTGTCGCCGCCATCGTGCGCTCGACGGTCTCGACGGCGCGGCCCATCGCCGCGATCTCGTCTGCGTCCTTCGTGCGGCGCAGCTCGTTGACGATGCGCGAGCCGGTCTGCAGGCGCTCGAAGCCGACTGTCCTTCCGAGGTGGAGCGCCGTCTCGGTCCAGACGCGGTCGCCGACCGCGACTTTGCCTGCGGTGCCGATCTGCTTGGCGACGCGCTCGAAGATCGCCGCGCCGTCGTCGGTCTCGTTGACGACGATCACCTCGCCCGCGGGCTCCTCGCGCAGGTCGAAGGCGGCGAACATGCGCGGGAAGAGGAAGACGGGGTCTGCGTCGGGGCGGAAGAACGCGCCGGTGACCCAGCCGTGCGCGTAGGAGGCCTCGCCGAAGTTGGGGATCTGGCGCTCGACGCCGGTCAGGTACTCGAGGTCGGCGGACGGCGCGAGGAAGAGCGCGTCGACGCCTGCTTGCTCGAGCCGCTCCGAGAGCCGGCGCTGGCGGGAGGCGTAGTCGAACACGCCCTGACGCTAGCTGACGACGTCCTCGTGGTTGTGGATGCAGAGCCAGCGTCCGTCGGTCTTGCGCCAGACGGAGGTGTTGCGGATCCGCTGCGTCGGGGAGGTTCGCCTCGGGCGCGAAGGTGACGACGAGCACGTGCCGCACGAGTGCGACATCGCCGAAGACGTCGATTACCGGGTCGGTGGCTTGGAGGTCGGCTCGGGGCCGGACCCTCCGGTGGTCGCGCGTCGCGCACGGCGTCCATCTCTTTCCGGCCGCGGATTAGCGGCTCGTGCGCGGAGTCCCAGATCGTCGCGTCAGGCGAGATGTGCGCGTCGATTGCCGCGCGATCGCCCGCCAGGAAGCCGGCGTAGATGGCTTGCACCGCCGCCCAGACTGCGTCTTGGTCTGCGTCCACCGGCGCGATCCTATGCGGCGCACGCTGTCCCAGCGTGCGGGGCCTGCCGACCGCCTGTTGCAACATCGGGAAGTCCTGCGACCCCAGCACTGAACGGGCTCGCGACCTACGATTCGGGCAGTGATGTCTGCGTCGAGCCTCAGCCATTCGACATCTCGCTTCTGACGTGACGGCGGCAGCAGCTGAAGCTCACCCGAGCGCAGATCCTCGCGTTTCGGCGACGCGTCGGAGCGCTGGATCAGCGACTGCCAGCGGGCAAGCAGTCGCTTCAGCGTGCGGCGTGGGCCGGGTCTGCAGGACAGCATGCCCCGTGCCGCGCTGCTGTCCATCCACGCACGCGTCGAAGGCGCCACTCCGACCACCTGGGAGGACCCCTCGCTCGTGCAGGTGTGGGGGCCGCGGTACCAGGTCTACGTCGTCGCAGCGCGCGACCTCGCCGTGTTCACGCTTGGCCGGCTTCCGGACGGCGGCATGATCCGGCGACGGGCGGAGGAACTGGCGCCTCGCGCTCACGCCGTCCTTGGCGGGACTCGAATGCGGTACGACGACGTCGGGCAGCGCGCTCGGCACGCACGGGAACAACCTCCGCTACGCAGCCTTGACCGGCACGCTCGCAATTCGGTGGGAGGGAGCTCGGCGGCCGACCGTCTGGACCGTGCCCCCGCCGGAGATCGAACCCGCCGAGGCGACGCGCGAGCTCGCGCGACGCTTCCTGCACATCTTCGGCCCGACCCGGCCGAGCGCGTTCGCCAAGTGGGCCGGCATCGCCGCTCGCAAGGCCGTCACCACCTTCGACGCAGCTCGAGCCGGAGCTGATCCCGGTCAGGACGCCGGCAGGCGACTCCTGGCTGCTCGCCTCCGACGAGGCCGCCATGCGCCAAGAGCCCGCGCCCCCGGCGCGCCGCGCGGCTTCTCCCGAGCGGCGACGCCTACACGCTGCACGGCACGCCCGAGGAGCGCGCGCTCCTCGTGCCGGACGCCCGCAACCGCGCCGAGCTCTGGACGCCGCGCGTCTGGCCGGGCGCGGTCCTGGTGAAGGGCGAGATCGTCGGCACGTGGCGCCGCTCGCGGCGCACGTTCACGATCCAGGCCTGGCGGCGCCTCTCGACCAAAGAACGCGACGCGGTCGTCGCCGAGGCCGAGTCGCTGCCGCTGCCCGACCCAGGGCCGACGGTCGTCCACTGGGTCGAGCTAGTCGACCGTCTTCAAGAACCCTTCCACCGCCTCGAGGAACGCCTCCTGCTCCTCCACGTGCGGCATGTGGCTCGACTCCTCGAAGATCCGCCACTGCGCGCCCGGGATGCGCGACTCGATCTGCTCGACGATGTGCGGCGTCGCCTCGTCGTATCTGCCTGAGACGAGCAGCGTCGGCGTCGTGATCTCGTGCAGGCGATCCGTGATGTCCCACGTCTTCAGCGAGCCGATGCAGTGGAACTCGCTCGGGCCGTTCATCGTGTGGTAGACGGTCGGGTCCTCGGCCATCTGCGCGAACGACCGCTCGACGTAGTCGGGCCACGGGACACGGCACAGGTGACGGTCGTAGTAGACGCGCACCGCGTCCACGTACTCCGGCGAGTCGGTCGTGCCCGCCTCCTCGTGCGACGTCAGCGCCTCCTGCACATCCGGCGGCAGGTCGGCGCGCAGGCGGTTCGCCTCCTCGACCCACAGCGGGATGCTCGCCGGCGAGTCGGCGACGACGATCGCGCGCAGCCCCTCCGGATGGTCGAGCGCGTGCTCCATCGCGAGCATGCCGCCCCACGACTGGCCGACGACGGCGTAGCGATCGGCGATGCCGAGATGGCGCGTCAGGTCGACCAGCTCGTCCTTGAACAGCTGCACCGTCCAGAAGTCGGCCGGCGCGTCCGGCAGATGCGTGCTCTGCCCGCAGCCGAGCTGGTCGTACAGGACACAACCGCGGCCGAAGCGCGACAGCTCCGCGATCGGCTCCGTGTAGTCGTGCGCCGCGCCCGGGCCGCCGTGGCAGATCACGACCGGCAGCGGCCCGGCTTGCAGATCGCCGACGACGCGGTACCACGTCTCGTGCTCGCCGCGGATCATCCGGTCTTCGCTCATCTCGCATCACCTTTCGCATCGAGTGGGTGGTGGCAGGCGGCGAAACGGCCGCCGCCATGGTCGACCAACGGCGGCCGCTCGGCCGCACAGATCTCCGTCGCATACCGGCAACGCGGATGGAACCGGCAACCGCTCGGCGGGTTCACCGGGCTCGGCACCTCGCCCTCCAGCACGATCCGCTCGCGCCGCAGCTCCTCGTCGCCCTCGATCGCCGGGATCGCCGACAGCAGCGCCTCCGTGTACGGATGCACCGGATCGACGAACAGCGCGTCCGACGGGCCGATCTCGACGATCACGCCCAGGTACATGACCGCGATCCGGTCTGACACGTGATGCACGACGCCGAGGTCGTGCGCGATGAACACGTACGTCAGGTCGAAGTCGACGAGCTCGTGGCTGCGGCGGCGATGGCCGCGAACACGAGCACGATGGCGACCAGCGCCTTCCGATCTCTGAGCATCCGACTTCCCCTCCTGACCCACGTGATGG
This sequence comes from uncultured Actinomycetes bacterium, assembly GCA_963819535.1. Taxonomy (GTDB): domain Bacteria; phylum Actinomycetota; class Thermoleophilia; order Gaiellales; family Gaiellaceae; genus PALSA-600. The sequence goes on from CAWFWL010000003.1 coordinate 418,088, forward strand.
ATGTCGAGCGTAAACCGGCCGAACGAGGTGGGACAAGGTCTACCGCTCCTTGACCGGGATTCTCGATCGCAGTTAGATCGATCTCGTGCCAGTCTTCGCAACGTTTCTGAGCGGGGCTGTCAGCGAGAACCTGAAGAAGCTGATCCAGCCGTCCGGGCTCGTGCCGGCAACGCTGTTCGTGCTCCTGAACCTGGCCTTCGTCTATCCGTCGGCCAAGGGCACAGGGGTTGCGAAGCGGTTCGCCGGGCTCGACAAGAACTGGCAGGCGGTCGTGCTGGCGACGGCCATCTTCGCGCTCGGGTTATCTGCTCGTCAGCTCGGCCAACTCGATCCTCGACATCCTGAGCGGGCAGGCCTGGCGCGGGTCGCTGTTGTACTCGAGGCTGCGCCGGTGGCAGACGTATCGCCTGGACAACTTCGACAGCATCTGGAGCGAGGGCGTGCTCGGCGAGACGACGAGGAGCTTCGAGAAGGCGACCCGGTTCCCAGCGCCCAACGAGATCCAGCCGACGCGACTCGGGAACGCGCTCGCGGCGGGTCAGAAGGTGATCAACGATCGCTACGGGATCGACATCGCCTTGCTGTGGTCCCAGATGGAGGCGACCCCAGAGCTCAAGGATGCCGCGGCGTTGACTGCCGTCAAGGATCAGAAGGCGTCGCTCGACCTGCTGGCAGCGCTGGTCGCGGTCCTCGTCGCGTTCGGGGTGGAAGGGCTTTTGTACTTCACTGCTCGCGACGCGTGGGCGAGCGCACTTGCCTCCTTGTTAGCCCTCCTTGCGGGCTACATCGCGTACGGCGTTGCGGTGAACGTCGCGCGTCAGTTCATGGGGGCAATGGCCGTCGTCTTCGACCTGCATCGCGAGAAGCTGAAGACGGCGCTCGCGCTCGACGGCGCAACAGCGCCGGCGGCCGAGAAGCAGTGGTGGGTGCGTGCGACGCAGACGTTGCGGCCGGGCCTAACCGACGCGCCCGCCGCCGCCGCCGCGGCGCCGGGGCTCGCCGTCCACACGCCGGCTGACGTTCGCGCCGACGTCGTCACGAAAGATGTCATCGATCGAGACGAGCCGCTCGCGAAAGGACGCTTTGTCAGGGCGATTGAGTACGTGTTCGTCGTCTCGCGGCTCGGGACGAACGTCTGGGTCGGCGACGCCGAGTTCGTCGTCGACGACACCCGGGTGGGCCGCATCGGCTGGGTTCCGGTCCCGGTCGAAGGCTCGGCCACCGCGACGATCCTCGGTGAGGCGACGCCGCGTCTGGCTTGGCGTGTCCGTGGGCTTCCGTCCGGCTCGTCGGCCGTGGTCGCCTATCAGCTGCCGCTGTGGTACATCCACGCCGAGCCTGAGCCGACACTCGAGTTCGCTCATGGCCGGATCAAGCTGCAGTTTCCGGTGAGCGCCGCGCAGTTCAGCATCGAGCTCGAGACCTGGGCGGGCGGCGTCCGGCGGCCCGATCTCAGAGTCGGCGGCCAGAGCGTGCCGCTGCCCGGAGACGAGTGGGTCTTCAGCCGCGAGGATGTACTGCTCGGCGCCGATCGCACCGCGTGGCTGGAGCTGTCATGAAGCTCGGAGCTGCCTTCGACGGCTTGAGACGCCGACTGCTGCGCGGTGCGGAAGCCATTGGACCGATCGAGCCCGAGCCCGACAAACAGCTCGAAGCGCTGGAGAAGCTCAAGTACGCGACGCCATCCAGGGCACTGATCAAAGCGAAGAAGTACGACGAGGCGCTCGAGAAGCTCGACAAGGCGAACCGCACCGACGACGAGTCGAACGATCTCGCCTGTCTCTATGCCTGGCTTGCCTACGGTGGTGAGACCGACGACTGGCAGAAGGCGCTCGACATCCTCGCGAGGCTCGACGGCGAGCGGGCGCTCGCCAACTGGAAACTCGTGCACGAGGCGTCGGGCTACTAGTGGGCAAGCGCAGCTCCACCGTCTCAGCGGCGTTCGGGACAGCGGCCACGCTCTGTCTGTTCGCAGCGGTGTGGCTGCCCGCGACCCCGCCGGACTGGCTCGCGCGCGTGCTCCATCTGTCAGGCGGCGATCCGGATGCGGCGGCGCCGTGGCTCCGCTGGCTGTTCGTCACGGTCGCGCTCCTGCTCGTCGTGCTCCCCCGGATCTGGACGCGGCCGATCTGGGTCGAGGTGCTCGTCGCAACGCTCGTGACCGTCGGCGTCTACGCGGGTGTGAAGCAGTACAGGCAGGCGCAGATGAAGACCGAGCCAGGAACACCGATCGCGAAGCAGACCGTCGGCGTGACCCTGCCGAAGAGCGAGACGACCGTTCTCGCGGCGGTCTTGAAGGACAAGCCGATCGTGATCCTCGTCGTGCGCCCGCAGAAGGTGGTCGGCCAGCGCGTGATCTACACGACGGCCCGCTACGAGGCGACTGCGACACTCTCGCTCACCGTCGGCGACGTGACCGCGGACGTCGACGTCGACGTCGAGCGCGGTGTCGTCGGACGCGACCGCGGGCACGCTCCTCGCCGACCTCCAGGTGGCGAAAGCGATCTACCTGCTCAACGGGTAGGCCGATCGTCGATGATCCCGGCGTAGATGCCCGAGCAGCGCGCCGACGACCGCATCACCTTTCTCTTCACCGACATCGAGGGCTCGACGCGGCTGCTCGCCGAGCTCGGGGCCGGCTACGCGGCGGTGCTCGACCGGCACCGTGCGCTTGTGCAGCAGGCGATCGAGGCCAACGACGGCCGGGTCGTCGACCGGCATGCCGACGAGTTCTTCGCGGCGTTCGCCGAGTCGCACGATGCGGTGCAGGCGGCGGTGGACGCGCAGCGGGCGCTGGGAGCCGAATCGTGGCCGGCGCAGCTTCGCGTGCGGATGGGCGTGCACCGTGGCCGTGCGCAGACGGCCGGCGACGGCTACGTCGGGCTCGCCGTTCACCACGCGGCGCGCGTCTGTCAGACCGCGCGGGGCGGAGAGATTCTCGTCTCACACGCCGTCGAGGTCGAGCACGCGGGCGTCGATCTCGGCGAGGTGCAACTGAAGGGGATCCCGCAGCCAACGCGCTTCGGCGCATCGTGGCGGACGGGCTCTCGGCGCGACTTTCCTGCGCTGCCCGGCACGTTGCCCGCGCTGAAACCGCTCCGCGTTGTGCTCGCCGACGACTCGGTGTTGCTGCGCGAAGGCGTCGCGTCGCTGCTCGAGGAGGAGGGCTTTGAGGTCGTGGGGCAGGCCGGCGACGCCGAGGATCTGCTCGTGCTCGTCGACGAGACGCTCCCCGACGTGGCGATCGTCGACATCCGCATGCCGCCGACGAAGACCGATGAGGGGATCCGGGCCGCGCACGAGATCCGCCGCCGCTATCCGCACACGGGCGTGCTCGTCCTCTCCTCGTACATCGACGTCGAGAGCGCGCTCGACCTGTTCCAGGGTGACCGGAACGGGCTCGGCTACCTGCTGAAGGAGCGGGTCGCCGACGTCGACGACTTCATCGCCGCCGTGAGGCTGATCGCCGACGGGAAGTCGACCGTCGACGAGGTGATCGCAGGTGAACTTCGGCTCGTACTCGACTAGGATCGGCGCAACCGAGTCGCGAGGTGGGGAATGCCGTTTTCCTGGGTCAAGATCCCGAGCAACACGAGCCGCAAGATCCGCGAGTGCGCGGGTGACGACCGTTCGAAGGCGCGCCTCAAGGAATGCGTCGTCGAGATCGTCGTGGCCGACGGCGGCAGCGCCGAGAACATCTACTTCGAGGTGAGCGGCCGCTTCGCGCACGCCCACATCCACTGGGACACGGTCGAGCAGAAGCGGGCGATCCTGTTCGATCTCGAGGCCGTCGAGACGGTCGACCTGTTCGAGGCGGGGGAGATCGACGACCTGATCGCCGAGCGGTACTCGGCGGACTGATCGCCGGCGGCAGGGCCGTGGCCAGCCTCCCCGCCGGAACCGTCACTCTTCTCTTCACCGACATCGAAGGGTCGACCAAGCTCGCCCGCCGGCTCGGCGGCGGCTACCAGCACGTGCTCGCCGCGCACCGGCTGGCGCTCCGCGACGTCTTCGCCGCGCACAACGGGATCGAGATCGACACGCAGGGCGACTCGTTCTTCGTCGCGTTCGCGCGGGCGCACGACGCTGCCGCCGCCGCAGCCGATGCGCAGCGGGCGCTCGCGGACGGTGACGTGCGCGTTCGGATCGGGATCCACACCGGCGAGCCCACGCTCGCCGAGGGCGGCTACTACGTCGGCGTGGACCTCTCGCGCGCGGCGCGGATCTGCGCCGCGGCGCACGGGGGCCAGGTGCTGCTCTCGCGGGCGACGCGCGACCTCGTCGCCGACGACGTCAAGACGCGCGACCTCGGCGAGCACCTGCTGAAGGACATCGAGGCGCCGGAGCGTCTCTACCAGCTGCTTGGGCCCGGCCTCGAGCAGCGCTTTCCGCCGCCCCGTGCTTCGTCGCCCGGCAATCTGCCGCGCACGCGAACCGGCTTCTACGGCCGCCGTCGCGAGCTCGACGACATCCGTCGCCTGCTCGCCGGCGACGCGCCGGTGGTCACGCTCACCGGGCCCGGCGGTGTCGGCAAGACGCGGCTCGCCGTCGAGGCGGCGCGCGAGGCGAGCGACTCGTTCGACGACGGCGCCTTCTTCGTCTCGCTCGCCGCGGCGCGTGCGTCCGACCTCTCCGCTGCTTTGGCGCAGACGCTCGAGGTGACCGAGCAGGCCGGCGAGTCGGCGATCGACGCGCTGCACCGCCGGCTCGAGTCGAGCCAGGTGCTGCTGGTGCTCGACAACTTCGAGTCGGCGCTCGATGCAGCGCCGCAGGTCGCCGCGCTCACCGAGCGCTGCCCGCGGCTGAAGATCCTCGCGACGAGCCGCGAGCGGCTGCATCTCGGCGCCGAGCACGAGTACCGGCTCGATCCACTGGACGCCTCGGATGCCTCCGACCTCTTCGCGGCTCGCGCGTCGGCTGCGCGTCCTGATCTGGACGTCGACGCGCAACGGGCCGACGTCGACGCGATCTCGCGCAAGCTCGACGGGCTGCCGCTGGCGCTCGAGCTCGCCGCTGCCTGGGCGCGGGTACTTCCGCTCGAGACGATCCTCGGCCGCCTGGGCGAGCGTCTCTCACTGTTGACAGGCGGGGCACGCGACCTGCCGGAGCGGCAGCGGACGCTCGCGGCGACGATCGACTGGAGCTACGCGCACCTCGACGACGACGAGCGGCTTGCGTTCCTGACGCTCGCCGTGTTTGCGGGCGGTGCCTCGCTCGAGGCGGTCGAGACCGTCCTCGAGTCTCGCGGGCGGACGCTCGAGCTCTTGACGTCGCTGCGCGACAAGAGCCTGCTGATCATCCGGACGGCCGACGACGGCTCGCCGCGCTTCACGATGCTCGAGACGATCCGCGAGTTCGCGTTCGCGCGCCTCGCCGATCTCGGCCTTGAGGACGAGACGCGGCGCCAGCACGCGCACTACTTCCGCGACCTGGCAGCGGGCGCCGAGGCCGAGATCCAGGGGCCGTCGTCGCGCCGGGCGCTGCAGCAGCTTGCGGTCGAGCACCACAACCTGCGCACCGCGCTCGCCTGGGCGGTCGACGCCGGCGACGGCGAGACGCTGCTGCGGTTCGTCGGTGCGCTCTGGCGCTTCTGGTACGTGCGGGGTCACCTGACGGAGGGCCGAAGCTGGCTCGAGCGGGCGCTCGTGGATCAGGCGCAGCCCGACGAGCTGCGTGCGCCGGCCCTACGCGGCGCCTCGGTGCTGGCGGCTATCTCCGGCGACCTCGACAGCGCTCGCGAGCTCGCCGAGTCGCTGGTGACGGCGCGCCAGGCTCTTGGCGTCGACGAGGACATCGCTGGCGCGCTCGTCGTGCTCGCGAACGTCACGGCGGCTTTGGGTGAACAGGATGAGGCCGCGGAGATCTACAGCGAGGCTGCTTCGCACGCGCGTCGCGCGGGTGCGCGGCCGGCGCTCGCGGGGATCATGAGCAACTTCGGCTATCTCGCCCTGCTGCGCCACGATCCCGCCGCTGCGCGCGAGACGTGCCGGGAGGCGGCTGCGCTGTTCGAGGAGCTCGGTTTCGGGGAGGAGGCGGCGGGCGCGTGGCTGAATGCGGCCGCAGCCGAGCTGCTGCTCGACTCTGTGGACGAGGCGCGCGTCGCCTGGGCGCGCAGCCTCGACGGTTACGTCGACCTGCAGCACGCCGAGGGCGTCGCCTACTGCCTCGACACCGCCGCCGCGATCGCGGCGCATGCCGGCGACGCGCGTCGGGCGGCAATCTTGGCCGGAGCGGCGGGCGCGGCGCGCGAGCGGACCGGCGGCTCACTGCCGCCGCTCGAGCAGCGGCTGCGCGACGAGACGGTCGCCACGGTCGCCGCCGCACTCGGTGCGGAGGAGTTCACGACAGCATTAGCCGAAGGTGCGGCTTTTCAGCCAGACGAGGCGGTCGCGCTCGCGCGGGAGTGACGTATAACGAGGCGCGTGACCCTCGTCCGAATCAGCGACCCGGGCTTGATCGACTTGATCTGCGCCGACCTGCGAAGCACCGACGACGTGCTGGCCGAACCGGCCGGGGAGGACCTCGTCGAGGTCGACATCGTGGGCTCGTACGGCGAGGAAGGCATGCGGCTCGCGACGCACCTGCGGGTGCAGGCGTGGGCGGCCGGGCAGCGGGCGCGCGGTGTGCCTGTGACTGTCGCCGTCGTGGACTGAAAGTCACACTTCTGGCACGGCTGACTGTCCGAAATAGCCGATGACAGGCGGGGCCCGGGTCGCTTTCATGGTGAGATGGCCACGGTTGAGCTTCCGCCTCTGGACGACGACGACGACGGGGTTGACGATTTCGTCTTCGAGCCGACGGCGTGGGACCTCGCGATGGCCATCGGCCTCATGCCCGATCCGGAGGCAGATCGGGCGCCGTTGGACGAGCTGGCGGATGCGATGCTCGTCTGGGCGGACGACGACGAGTCGGAGCGGCTCACCGACGAAGCCGTGGCGGCGATCTGGGACGACGAGCTGGCCAAGGCGATCGAGCTCGGGCTCGGTCGCGTGGTCGAGATGGGCGAGGAGTGGGTTCCGGCGGCGGTTGCGGCACGCGCCGCTCTGGCTCGGGAGTCGTCGCGTGCCGAGGTCGTCCGCGCTGTCGTCCAGAGCATCGCGATGCAGCTGTCGCAGGCAGATCACCCGCCGCTCTTCTGCGTCTGCTGCATCGACGAGCTGATCCAGCGGACGCCGCCTCGCGGCCGGCGCGAGGTCGCGCGTCGCGTTGCGATCGTCGCCCGGCGGGACGCGGCAATCCCGGAGGCCGAGCTCCGCGCGGCTCTCGCCGGCGCCGTCGCGCGAGCAGCCGGCTCGTCGCCTCGCGACGGCCGAGCGGCGCCGAGCCGTCCGCGCGCGGCTCGGCCGGATCGGACGGGTGGCTCGGGTCTCGATGCCGGTCCTGGCGGCCGAGCTGGAGCAGATCGGCAGCGAGCCGCTACCGGCGAGACCGGAGGACGACGACGTCTGGTGCGAGGTGTGCGAGCTGCTCCTCGCCGAGGTGGGGAGGCCCGAGATGAACTAGCGTCGAGCTGACAACCTAACGCGCGTCGACGGTCAGGTCGGCGAACGCGGCGGAGGTCTTGCCGAACTCCCACCAGCCGTGCAGCTGCGGCTTCACGATCGCGGTCGAGCGGCCGTAGGCGATCGGGATCAGCGCCGCCTGCTCGGCGACGGCCATCCGGTCGGCGGCGTGGTACAGCTCGAGCCGCTCGCGGTCGCGGCGCTCCTGCCGGGCGCGCTCGACGAGCTCGTCGAACGGGGCGTACGCGTAGCCGCCCTCGTTCGTCTTCGACTCGGAGTGCAGCAACAGGCGCAGGTAGTACTCGGGGTCGGCGTAGCCCGGCAGCCAGCCGGTGACGACGATCGGGGCGATGAACTCCTCCCACGGTCGCGGCGTCTGCCATGCCTGGTCGGGCGTCCACGTCGGCGTCTCGACGCGCAGCCCGAGCACGTCGGCCCAGCCACGCGCGACCACCTCGATGATGTCGGCCCACGCCTCCAGGCCGGCGACGCCGCACCGTGCCGTCGATGCCGGACGCGGCAAGCAGCGCGCGCGCCTTGTCGGGGTCGTAGCGCGGCACGATGTCGGGCGTGTGGCCCTGCAGCGCCGGCGGAACGAGCCCGCCCGTCGCGACCAGCAGGTTCTCGAGCAGGTGCTCGCCGAGCTCCTCGCGGTCGATCGCATGCGCGAGCGCGAGCCGGAAGTCGCGGTTCGAGACCATCGGGTCCTTGTGGTCGAACGCGAGGTACGCCGTCCACGCGGCGGGGCCGATCACCGTGTCGGCTGCCGGCGCGCCGGTGACGCGGTCGGCGAGCCGCGGTGTGTAGCGCACGGCGACCAGGTCGAGCTCGTCGCGCTCGTACTGCGGGATCGCGTCGGCGATCGTGTTGCGCTCGATCTCGAACCGCTCGATGTTGCCGCAGCGGAAGACGTTCGCGTAGTCGGCGCGCCGCTCGAGGACGAGCCGTGTCTCGTCGCGCTCGGTGATCGCGAACGGGCCGCTGACGACCTGCCTGCCGGTCGCGGTCCAGTCGTCGCCGTCGCGCTCGATCGCGTGGCGCGGCTGCGGCCCTCCGTCGGGGCGGTTCATCACGCTCAGGAAGTACGGCGCGGGCGCCGCCAGCCGGAACTCGACGGTCAGGTCGTCGAGCGCGCGCACGCCGACGCTCGACGCGTCGCTCGTGCGGCCGAGGCAGTAGTCCTGGCCGTTCTCGAGCACGAAGTAGATCGCCGCCGACGAGCCCGGCCGCTCCGGGTCGAGCACGCGCTTGATCCCGAACTCGACGTCGTGCGCGGTCAGCGGCTCGCCGTCCGACCAGCGAAGCCCCTCGCGCAGCTTGAAGACGTAGCGCAGGCCGTCGTCGGAGATCTCCCACGACTCGGCGAGCGACGGCACGATCGTGCGCTCCGGCCACGCCTCGACGAGGCGGTCGAAGAGCTGCATGCAGAGCTGGATGTTCGGCCACGCGATCGCCGAGCGCGGGTCGGGGTCGTTCGGCACGAAGCTGCTCGCCATCCGCACCGTCTCCATCGACACCGGCGCGGGCGCGTCCGGATGCCACATCGCGAAGGCGCGCTGGTAGGTGTCGTTCGCCTCGGCAAAGCGCAGCGACGTGTGCAGCGCGAGCGCCAGCTTGAAACGCACGAGCGCGACCTCCTGCGACGCGCCGCGCTGCTCGAGCAGCGGCAGCAGCACGCGGTAGTGGCCGATCGCCTCGTCGAGCGCGTACTCCTGGCGCGCCTTGTCGCCGGCGCGCATCAGGTAGTGGACGGCCTTGTCCTCGTCGGACGCCGCGAGCCAGTGGTAGGCGAGCAGCGCGAGCGAGTCGTCCGCCGAGTCTGTGCGCCCCTCGAGCCAGACTGCCGCCTCGCGGTGCAGGCGCCGCCGTTCGCTCCCGACGATCGTGCGGTAGACGGCCTCCTGGATCAGGATGTGCTTGAAGCGAAACTCGGGCTGCGGCCAGCGGCGGCTCTGTCGCAGCAGGTCGAGGCGCTGCAACTCACGGAGCGGCTCGCGCAGCTGCTCCTCGCCGCCGGCGACGCCTGCCAGGAGCGCGAGGCTGAAGTTGCGGCCCAGCACCGACGCGGCAGTGAGCGCCTCGCGGCACTCGGCAGTGAGGCGGTCGACGCGCGCGAGGATCACCTTCTCGACGGTGGCGGGCACGTCGATCGCGACGTCGTGGTCGAACCGCCAGCCGGTGACCGTCAGCTGCAGCGCGCCCGCGTCGACGAGCGAGCGCACGAGCTCCTCGAGGAAGAACGGGTTGCCCTCGGCCTGCGCGAGCAGGCGCTGCTCGAGGTCGGCCGGCAGGGTGCCCGCGCCGACGAGCGCCTGCAAGAGCTCGCGCTCGGCGTCGCCCGAGAGCGCCTCGAGCTCGATCGAGTGCAGCCGGTGCGGCAGCTGCCGCGCGGCCTGCTCGCGCACGGCCCACGAGGCATGGTCGGGGTCGGGACGCTGCGTGATGATCAGCAGCACCGCCGCGTCCTCGGTCACCGGCAGCAGCTGCTCGGCCAGCTGCAGCGACGTCTGGTCGGCCCAGTGCACGTCCTCGAGCACGAGCACGACCGGCCCCTTCGAGGCGAGCTTCTCGAGCAGATGGCGGACGACCTCGAAGGTGCGGTACTGCAGCGCCTCGGGTGAGAGCTCGGCGAGTCGGCTGTGCGAACTCCGGCTCGGCAGTGAGCCCGAGCAGCGCCGCGAGGTACGGGTAGTAGTCGTCGGCGCTCTCGCCGGCGAGCTGGTTGAGCGCGCGGCGCAGCGAGAGCCGGGCGCGCAGCTCGGGATCGTCGGCGCCGAGGCCGAGCCAGTCGCGCAGCAGGTCGCGGAACGGCCAGTACTGCATCGACTCGCCGTACGAGACGCACCGCCCCTCCAGCCAGGTCGGGTCGGGCGCGAGGCGCCGCAGCTCGCCGAGGAAGCGGCTCTTGCCGATTCCCGGCTCGCCGGAGACGAAGAGGATCGAGCCCGCGCCGGCTCTGACGTCGCGGAGCGCTTCGAGGGCGACCGTGAGCTCGGCCTCGCGGCCGACGAGCGGCGTGTCGATCTCCTCGCGGCCGGGTGAGGTGGCCCTCTCGACGGCCCACGCCTGGACCGACTCGGCCTTGCCCTTGAGCGTCAGCGCCTGCGCGGTCGCCCCAGGCGAACTGGCGCTCGGCGAGCCGCCGGGTCTCCGCGCCCGCGAGCACGACGCCGGGCTCGGCCGCCGACTGCAGGCGCGCCGCGACGTTGACGGCGTCGCCGGTGGCGCCGTACTCGACGCGGCTACCGGCGCCGACCGGGCCGACGACGACCGCGCCGGTGTTGACGCCGACCCGCACCGCGAAGCCCGAGACGGCGAAGCTGCGCTCGACGTCGCGGGCGAACTCGCGCACGTCCTCGGTGATCCGCAACGCCGCTCGTAGCGCGCGTTCGGCGTCGTCCTCGTGCGCGGTCGGGGCGCCGAAGAGGGCGAGGATGCCGTCGCCGGCGAGGTCCTTGACCGTGCCGCCGAACTCCTCGACGGCGTGCACCATCCGGCCGACCGCCTCGCCGACGACGAGCCGCGCTTCCTCGGGGTCGAGGGCCTCGGTGATCGCCGTCGAGCCGACCAGGTCGGCGGAGAGCGCGGTCACGACGCGGCGCTCCTCACGCATCTCGGGGTTGACGCTCACACCGAGATTGTGCGTGAAATGAGGCGGAGCCGTGCCCGGAGAGACCCGTCAGGACCCCGGCGTACACTGACCCCTCCGCGATGGCCCAGGCTGATTTCGTCCACCTGCACGTTCACTCCGAGTACTCGATTCTCGACGGTGCGTGCAGGGTCCCGACCTCGTCAAGCGGGCCGCCGAGCTGGAAATGCCGTCGGTCAGCCTGACCGACCACGGCTCGATGGCGGGCGCCGTGCAGCTCTGGAAGACGACCCGCGGCACCGGCGTCAAGCCGGTGATCGGCTGCGAGGTCTACGTCGCCGCCAACCGCAAGGCGCACGAGAAGGGCAACGCGCACCTGACGCTGCTCGCCGCCGACAACGCCGGCTACTCGAACCTGATCAAGCTCTCGTCGCTCGGCTACCTCGAGGGCTACTACTACAAGCCGCGCGTCGACTGGGAGCTCCTGGAGAGCCATTCCGAGGGCCTGATCGCGCTCTCCGGCTGCCTCTCCGGGCGCGTCTGCAAGGCGCTCGAGGAGAACCGTGTCAGCGACGCCGAGGGCGAGCTCGACCGCCTGACCCAGGTGTTCGGGCGCGACAACGTCTACGTCGAGCTGCAGAACGCGCACCTCGACGTGCAGGCGCGCATCCTGCCGCAGCTCGATCTCGCTCGCCGAGAAGCTGAAGCTGCCGACAGGTCGCGACCGGCGACGTGCACTACCTGCGCGACACCGACGCGCGCGCTCACGAGGCGCTCCTCTGCATCCAGTCCGGCGACTCGCTCAAGAACCCGGATCACTGGAAGTTCGAGACCGACCACTTCTACTTCAAGACGCCGGAGGAGATGGCGCTCGACTTCCCCGGCCAGGACGACGCGATGCGGCGCACGCTCGAGGTGGCCGAGCGCTGCAACGTCGAGATCGAGCTCGGCCGGATCCTGCTGCCGAAGTTCGACGTGCCCGAGGGCCGCGACTCGTTCGACTATCTCGTCGAGCTGTGCGAGCGCGGGCTGCAGCGCCGCTACGACTCGATCACGCCCGAGCTGACCGAGCGGCTCAAGTACGAGCTGAAGACGATCAAGGAGATGGGGTTCACCGACTACTTCCTGATCGTCTGGGACTTCATCGCGCTTCGCGAAGCGAAACGGCGTCTCCGTCGGCCCGGGCCGCGGCTCGTCGGCCGGCTCGCTCGTCGCGTACTCGCTCGCGATCACCGACATCGACCCGATCCGCTACGACCTGATGTTCGAGCGGTTCCTGAACCCGGGCCGCAAGTCGATGCCCGACATCGACATCGACTTCGCCGTGGAGGGCCGCGAGCGCGTCATCAACTACGTGCGCGAGAAGTACGGCGCCGACCGCGTCGCGCAGATCATCACGTTCTCGACGATGGCCGCGCGCGCAGCCGTTCGCGACGCGGGCCGCGTGCTCGAGGTTCCGTACGGCGTCGTCGACAAGATCGCGAAGCTGATCCCGGAAGGGCCGGGGCAGACGCTCGACGACTGCCTCAAGCCGGGCGGCGAGCTGCGCAAGGCGATCGACGGCGACCCGGTCGCGAAGGAGATCCTCGACCTGGCGCTGCCGCTCGAAGGGCTGACGCGCGCCGACTCGATCCACGCCGCAGGCGTCGTGATCGGCGCCGAGCCGCTGATCAACGTCGTGCCGCTGCAGCAGAAGGGCGCCGACCAGGAAGTCGTGACGCAGTTCTCGATGAAGGACATCGAGTCGCTCGGCCTCCTGAAGATGGACTTCCTCGGCCTGCGCAACCTCGACGTGATCGTCAAGGCGTGCGAGCTGATCGACAACCTCGACATCTCGGCGATCCCGATGGACGACAAGAAGACGTACGCGATGCTCGCGAAGGGCGAGGCGGCCGGCGTCTTCCAGTTCGAGTCGTCGGGCATGCGCGACGCGCTCCGGCAGGTGAAGCCGACCGAGTTCGAGGACCTGATCGCCCTCGTCGCGCTCTACCGGCCGGGCCCGATGGGCTACATCCCGGTCTACGGCAAGCGGAAGGCGGGCGCACGAGGCCGTCACCTACCTCGATCCGCGGCTGAAGCCGATCCTGCGCGACACGTACGGGATCTGCGTCTACCAAGAGAGCTATATGCGGATCGCGCAGCGAGCTCGCCGGCTTCTCGATCACCGAGGCCGACGACCTGCGCAAGGCGATCGGCAAGAAGATCCGTGCGCTGATGGAGTCGCTCAAGGACAAGTTCCTCGAAGGTGCGGCCGAGCAGAACGTGACGCCAGGCGTCGCGAAGCAGCTGTGGGAGGACGTCGAGAAGGCGGCCGACTACTCGTTCCCGAAGGCGCATGCGGCGTGTTACGCGCTGATCGCGTACCAGACCGCGTGGCTGCGCGCGAACCATCCGTGCGAGTACATGGCGGCGCTGATCAGCTCGGTCATGAACACGAAGGACCGCGTGCCGATCTACGTCAACGCGTGCCACGAGATGGGCATCGAGGTGCTGCCGCCCGACGTCAACGAGTCGGATGTCGACTTCGCCGTTCGCAGCGGCAAGATCCGGTTCGGGCTGAACGCCGTGAAGGGCGTGGGGGAGGGCGCAGCGCGCGCGTTGATCGCGGCGCGCACCGAAGGCGGTCCGTTCGAGTCGATCTGGGACTTCACCGAGCGGGTCGATCCGTCGGTCTCGAACAAGCGCGTGCTCGAGGCGCTCGTCAAGTGCGGCGCGCTGCCCGGCTCGCGCAAGGGCGCGCTCGAGGTGCTCGAGCAGGCGGTCTCGTGGGGGCAGAAGCAGCAGGCCGACCGGCTCGCCGGCCAGGGCTCGATCTTCGACCTCGGCCCGCCGGAGGACGAGAAGCCGCGTCATCATCCGGTGACGCCGACCGAGGAGTACGAGAAGACGGAGCTGTTGCGGCTCGAGAAGGAGGTGCTCGGGCTGTACGTCTCCGAGCATCCGCTGGCTGCGATCCGCGACCAGCTGCGGCGCAAGTCGGACGCGACGGTCGGCGAGCTCGACCGCCGCCGCGACGGCGAGGTCGTCACGGTCGGCGGGATCGTCACGCACGTCCGTCACATGACGACGAAGCGCGGCGACGCGATGGTCTTCCTCCGCTTCGAGGACGTCACCGGGATCATCGAGACCGTCGTCTTCAACGCGACGTACGAGAAGGCGCGCGAGCTGTGCACGACCGATCGCGTCCTGATCGTGAAGGGCCGCGTCGACCGCAAGGAGGGCGAGACGAAGCTGGTCGCGCTCGAGCTGGCGGCGTTCGAAGCGGTCCCGGAGATGCGTGAGGTGCGGCTGAAGATCGACGCGACGAAAGCAGGCGCGGGCACGATCCGCGAGCTGGCGGCGCTGATCAAGGACTTCCCCGGCGACTCGCCGGTCTACGCCGACCTGCTCACCTCGCAGGGGCAAAAGACGTACGCGTTCGGCTCCCAGTACAAGGTGAAGCCGGCCCCGGACTTCTACGCCGAGGTGAAGATGATCCTCGGCGAGGCCGCGATCGCCTAGCCGAAGCTCCCGTGTCCGCTCTGGACGAGGCGCGTACCCCGCGAACCTCGTTCGAACCTCGTTCCGACGAGGTTCGCGGGTTTGCGGGTCGTGTCGGAGAGCCGCTGGAGACCCAGGAACCACGTTCGAACCACGTTCGAACGAGGTTCGCGGGTCTAGACGAAGACCGCGAACTCGTCGAGCGGCTTGCGGCGCAGATCCGGGTACGTGGCTCCTTCGGCCGGGTAGCCGACCGGGATCAGCAGGAACGGCCGCTCGTTCTCCGGGCGCTCGAGGATCTCGCGCAGGAAGCCCATCGGGGACGGGGCGTGCGTGAGCGCCGACAGCCCCTCCGTGTGGAGGGCCGTCAGCAGGAAGCCGACCGCGATGCCGACCGACTCGCGCACGTAGTAGTGGCGGCGCTTCGAGCCGTCCGGCTCGCGGTGCCACGCCTGCTCGAAGACGGCGATCAGATACGGCGCGTCGGTGATGTGCGGCTTCGAGGCGTTCGTGCCGATCGGCTTGATCGCCTCCAGGTACTCGTCGCTCGCGCGCTCGCGGTAGAGCAACTCCTCCTCGTGCTCGGCGGCGTCGCGGATCCGCTGCTTGGTCGCCTCGTCGGTGACGACGACGAACGTCCACGGCTGCTGGTTCGCACCCGACGGCGCCGTGCCCGCGACCCGCAGCGCGTTCTCGATCAGCTCGTGCGGCACCGGCTTCGAGGAGAACTGGCGCAGCGACCGCCTGGTCTCCATCAGCGCCAGATGCTCGGCCGACGCGGTCACGCGGCGCGCTCCGCGAACACGGGCTCGAGCAGCGAGATCTCCTCGGCCGATGCCGCAAGCATGTGGCCGCGCAACTGCACGACGAGCAAGCCTCCGGGCGTGAGCCGCGAAGCGGCCGACGCGAGCAGCCGCCGGTAGATCGCAAGCCCGTCGCCGTCCGAGAACACCGCCGCCGGCGGCTCGGCGGCGAGATCGGGATGCTGCGGGCTCTCGTGCCACGGGATGTACGGCAGGTTCGCGGCGATCACGTCGAGCGACCGCGGCAGCGGGTCGAGCAGGTCGCCGAGCCGCACATGGACGCGCGCGGACAAGCCCGCACGCACCGCGTTCGCGCGCGCCAGCCCGACTGCGTGCGGATCGACGTCCGTCGCCCACACCTCGGCGCGCGGCGCGCGCGCGGCGATCGCGAGCGCCAGCGCGCCCGAGCCGGTGCCGACGTCGGCAACGACCGCCGCCGACGAGCCCACGTGCGCGACCACGCGATCCACCAGCGCGACACTCGTGGCCCGCGGCGTCATCACCACACCCGGCAGCGACTCGAGCGAGAGACCGTCGAATTCGACCAGCATCGTCTCTTTATACCCGATCCGATGATTTAGAAACCTGCAGGGTGAGCAAGACGTGGCAGGAGGAGTGGTCGAGCAGGCAGTCCCGGGTCTCGCACTGCACCCGGTCGACGGTGACGCCCTCGAGCGCGTGCGCGGCGAGGCCCTGCCACATGCCGCGGTCGATCTCGGCCGCCTCCGGCCGGGCGCGGACGAGCGGCCGGAGCGGGCAGGTCGGGGTCGCGATCAGCGCACCGTCGTCGGTCACCTCCGAAACCGAGGCCTGGTAGCCGAGGCCGCGCACCGCCTCGCACATCCGCTCGAAGCCCGTGCGCACCGACCGCGTCGAGCGAAGGCCGGCAGCCCGGGCGAGCTCCTCCCCGAACGCGACGCCCACCTCGCGCAGACGTTCCGGCCGCCTCCCGGCGGGCAGCGCGTCGACCAGCATTCCGAGGAGCGACTCGTACCGGCGCACCGGGAATTCGAGCGCCTCCAGCTCCGGCTGCACCGAATAGACCTTCGCCGGCCGCCCCGCACCCGGCCCCGTCCGGCCCGTCCGGCGCTCGTAGGAAGCGGCCAGCAGCCCCGCACCCACCAGCCGCTCGAGACGCGAGCGCGCTACGTTGCGATGCACGCCCTGCGCGACCGCGAGCTCGTCGGCCGAGACCGGCCGCGCCTGCGAGCGCGCGAAGCTGAGCGCCTCGCGCAGCTCCGGGTCACCGATCGCGTCGAGGGCTCTCATCTCTAACGCCAAGCTAGCAGGCGCTAGAAAAGCACGAACCAGCCGAACGGCCAGTGGTGGAAGCGGTAAGGAGTCCGTTAAATCAGGAGATCCCCCGGTATAGGGAGAACCAACTCGTTCGTTTTACCGAACAAGTGACCGAGGAGGAACTGACCTAGATGCCGACCGTCGAGACAAACGTCCGCCCGACCGAGCAGGAACTGGTCGAACTGTGGCGCGCGACCGAGCTCGAACGGGCCGGCTACCCAGCTGCTGCGGCACGCGAGCTTTCAGCTCGCAACGACGTCGATCTCCATCGCGCCGTCGAGCTCTTGCAGAAGGGCTGCTCGCCCGAGCTCGCAGTCGCGATTCTCCGCTAGCTCGTAGCACGACACGAACCTGGTTCCGGCCCCAGCGGACCAGGTTCGACTCGCGGACCTGGTTGAATCGCGCCGATGCTGGCATTCATCCCCAGTCCGCACACGGGCGTCGTCGACGTCGGCCCGCTGACGCTCCACATGTACGGGCTGACGCTGCTGGTCGCGATCCTCGCCTGCATCTGGCTGACCGGCAGGCGTTGGGTGGCGCTCGGCGGCGAGTGGGAGCTCGTGACCCGCGTCGCCGTCTGGGGCGTCGCCTTCGGCGTCGTCGGAGCGCGGCTCTACCACGACATCACCTCCTGGAGCGAGGTGCCGTCGCCGAAATGGCAGGGC
Source organism: uncultured Actinomycetes bacterium (assembly GCA_963819535.1). Taxonomy (GTDB): domain Bacteria; phylum Actinomycetota; class Thermoleophilia; order Gaiellales; family Gaiellaceae; genus PALSA-600. The sequence continues at coordinate 435,423 of CAWFWL010000003.1, forward strand.
ATCTTCGAGGTGTGGAAGGGCGGGCTCGGCGTCTGGGGCGGGATCGCGCTCGGCGCGCTCGTCGGCGCCGTCGTCGTTCGCCGTGCGGGCGCGAACGTGGGGGTCTTCCTCGATGCGGCGGCGCCGGGGCTGCTGCTTGCACAGGGGATCGGACGCGTCGGCAACTGGTGGAACCAGGAGCTCTACGGCAAGCCGACCGACCTGCCCTGGGCGCTGAAGATCGACGCCGCCCACCGCCCGATCCAGTACTTCGACAAGGGCACCTTCCACCCGACGTTCCTCTACGAGCTGATCTGGGACCTGCTCGGCGTGGTCGTGCTGATCTACGTCGCCCGCCGCTTCCGGATCAAGCCGACCGGCCTCTTTGCGCTGTACGTCGCCTGGTACACGTTCGGGCGCTTCTTCGAGGAGCTCCTGCGCATCGACCCGGCCCACCACATCGCCGGTCTGCGCCTGAACGCGTGGGTCTCGATCGTGCTCTTCGTCGCCTCCGTCGCCTACTTCGTCTGGCACCAGTTCTACGGTGGCCGGGCGAAGAAGCTCCCGCCGCCGGAGCACCGCCCGGCGATGGCGATCCCCAAGGGCCGCGTCCGGTAACGCCAGTACCCTCTCCGGGTGGCCCTGGCCGTCCGCGAACTCGAGCTGGACCTCGACGCGTTCGAAGGGCCGTTCGACCTTCTGCTCTCCCTGGTGCTCCGCGAGGAGCTGCCGCTGCGCGAGGTCGACCTGGCCGAGATCGTCGATCGCGTTCGTCGACGCACCTCGACGAGCGGGGCGAGCTCGACCTGGATGCGTGCGGCGAGTTCCTCGTCCTGATCTCGGCGCTGCTCGAGCTGAAGGCCCGGGCGATGTTCCCGGAGGAGGACGCCGAGCTGGCCGAGCTCGAGCCCGAGGTGGCCGCCGAGGAGCTCGCGCGCCGGCTCGCCGAGTACCGCCGCGCCAAGGAGGCGGCGCACATGCTGCGCGACCGCCTCGACCGAGCGCCGCGACCTCTTCTTCCGCCTCGGCCCGGCGCCGCTCGCGCCGAAGACCGAGCGCAAGCTCGCCCAGCAGGAGCCCGAGACCCTCGCCGCGGCCCTGCGCGTGCTGGCGACGCCGCCGCCGCAGCCCTCGACCTCGCACATGGCGCTCCGCTTCCCGCCGGTCGCCCAGTTTCTCGATCGCTGGCGCGCGCTGCTCCGCCGCCGCGCGCGCTTCGACTTCGACCAGGAGGTCGAAGGGCTCTCGCGCGTCGAGGTCGCGGTCGCCTTCCTGGCGCTGCTCGAGCTGCGCAAGCAGGACGAGATCGCGATCGCGCAGGCGGCCCCGTTCGCCCCGATAAGGATTTCCCGTGCCGACGCCGAAAGGAGTCTCTCTTGGAACGTCCGCTCCGCCTGATCCCCACCGAGGTGACGCCCGCCGCCGAGCTGGCGCGCACCGTCGAGGCGCTGCTCGTGGTGGCGTCGCAGCCGCTCTCGCTGGCCGAGCTCACGGCAGCGACCGAGGTGGACGAGGTCGAGCGTGCACGACGCGCTCGAGCTGCTCGCCGAGCGCTACGCCGAGGGGCGCAGCGGGATCGTGCTCGAGCACGTCGCAGGTGGCTTCGCCTTCCGCGCCGCCGCCGAGGCCTCCGAGGCGTGCGCGCGGCTGTTCGAGAAGCCGGTCGAGAAGGGCCTCTCGCAGGCGGCGCTCGAGACGCTCGCGATCGTCGCCTATCTCGGGCCGGTGAGTCGCCCGGAGATCGCGCGGATCCGCGGGGTCAACGTCGACGGCGTGATCGCCGGGCTCGTCGAGCGCGGGCTCGTCGCCGAAGGGGGCGGCCGCGGAGAACGAGTTCGGCGCCGTCCGCTACCGCACGACGCCGCTCTTCGAGCGCGTCTTCGGGCTCGAGTCGCTCGCGGCGCTGCCGCGCTCGACGATCTCGGCGCCGACGTCGCCCAGATCCGCGAACGGCTCGAAGCGGTCGGCAGGTAATGACGGAGGGGGCTCGCGCCCCCTCCGCTTCGCTCACGGCTTGATGTTCTGGTTCAACCGGAACAGGTTGCCGGGGTCGTACTTCTGCTTCACCGCCTTCAGGCGCGCGAGCCGGGCGCCGAAGCTGTCGGTGATCTCGTCGTCGCCGACCTCGGTGTAGAAGTTCAGCGCCATCCCTGGCGAGATCCACGGCTTGAGCGCCTCGGTCGTCCCGCGGGTCCACGCGATGTTCGCGTCGTCGTTCTCCGCGCCCTCCCACATCGTGTTCAGGTGCACCGAGAACGGCGCCTGGCGGCCGCCGAGCGCCGTGTCGTCGTCGCCGACGTCGGCGATCGCACCGGCCATGTTGATCGCGATCAGCGCGCTGAACGGTGATGGCATCGACTGCGCCTGCTCGAGCAGCGTGTCCGTCAGCTTGTCGTCGAAGTCCGCAAGGTTGTGCGCCCGCCAGTAGTTGCGACGGCCGTACGGGTTCGCCCCGTCGAGCAGGCCCTGGATCATCGTGTACGGCATCGGCTGGAAGAGGTCGAACTCGGGCCCCAGCGCCCGCATCGGCGCGAGCACCTTCTCGGCCTCGTCCTGGGAGCCTGCGAACTGGCCGGCGATCGCCCACATGCGCTTGCCCTGCCACTGCTCGGGGACAAACGGCTCCGGGGGTGCGACGACCGACGCTACGGCCCAGCCCAGCTCTCCGGGTGCACCGTCGCAGAGGTCGCGCCAGGTGTTGATCACCTCGCGACCCTTCGCCGGGTCGAACGCAGTCAGACCTCCGTAGACGATCGGCCCGGCGGGGTGCAGCTTGAACTCGAGCTCGGTGATGACGCCGAAGTTGCCGCCGCCTCCCTTCAGGCCCCAGAAGAGGTCCGAGTTCTCCTTGTCGTTCGCGACCACGACCTCGCCGTCGGCGGTCACGACGTCGGCGGAGATCAGGTTGTCGCACGCGAAGCCGTACTTGCGCTCGAGCCAGCCGCTGCCGCTGCCGGTCGTGAAGCCCGCGACACCGGTGGTCGTGACGCGACCTCCGGTCACGGCCAGGCCGAACTGTTGCGTCTCGCGGTCGAACGAGCCCCAGTTGACGCCGCCCTGGGCGCGCGCAGTGCGCTTCTCGGGGTCGACGCGAATGCCTTGCAGCGCGCTCAGGTCGAGCACGATCCCGCCGCCGGTCGACGAGAAGCCGGCGACCGAGTGGCCGCCACCGCGGATCGCGAACGGCAGCCCGCTCGACTTGGCGAGGCCGAGCGCGCGGATCACGTCGGCCGTCCCGGTGGGGCGGAGGATGACGGCCGGACGCCGGTCGAACATCCCGTTGAAGACCACGCGTGCGTCGTCGTAGTGCGCATGATCCGGTTCGATGATCTCCCCGCGGAAGCCCTCGCGAAGCTCGTGGAGCGCCTCGGCGTCCAGCGCCGGAGCAGCAACGGTCTCTGTCATCACGTCTCCCTTGCGTTGCAGATGGCGCGAACCTACGCCTCGGCTCCAAGCGGTGCAAGCAGGTGAACCATGCGCCTGAACGCCTGGCTGGCGCGCGCCGGGGTCGCCTCGCGCCGCGGCGCCGACGAGCTGATCAAGGTCGGCCGGGTCACCGTCAACGGCGAGCCGGGGCAGCTGAACACGTTCGTCGGCGCCGACGACGACGTCCGCCTCGACGGGCAGCCGCTCGCGAAGCAGCAGCTCGCCTACGTCCTGCTGCACAAGCCGGCGGGAGTGATCACGACGGCCAGCGACCCACAGGGACGCCCCACCGTCGTCGGCCTCGTCGACCACCCGGCGCGCGTGGTGCCGGTCGGCCGGCTCGACGGCGACACGACCGGCGTGCTGCTGCTGACGAACGACGGCGAGCTGGCTCACCGGCTCGCGCATCCCCGCTACGAGGTCGAGAAGGTGTACGTCGCCGAGCTCGACACCGGCGTCAGCGACGCCACGCTCGACCGAACTCGCGACCGGGGTCGAGCTCGAAGACGGCCTCACCGCGCCGGCGCAGGTGCGCCGCCTCGGCCGCCACTCGGTCGAGCTGACGATCCACGAGGGGCGGAACCGGCAGGTGCGGCGCATGTTCGAGGCGGTCGGTCACCGCGTCCGGCACCTGCATCGCACCCGCTACGGGCCGCTGACGCTCGGAGGGCTCGAGCCCGGCGCGTGGCGCGAGCTCGAGCCCTCCGAGGTGGAGCGGTTGCGGTCGCCTAGCCGGCGGCCGCAAGGGCGGCGGCGGCGCTGAGCAGCCCCTTGCCCTGATCGATCCAGTTCTTCGCTGCACTCTCGTCGAGCTTCCCGGAACCCTTGGCCGCGTCGTTCAGCGCCGCGCGGATCGCGCCCGCGATCACGTTGCGCTGTGCGGTCAGGTTGGCGATCTGGGACTCGAGCGAGTCGTACTTCAGGTTCCCCTCGGGCGTGTTCGGCTGCTTCAGGGCAGTCGTCGACGCGACGAGGGTGTCGAGTGCGAACTTGCCGAACGGGGCGTTGATCTGCTTGTACATATCCCCGAGGTCGGCGGTCAGCTTGCCGTGCTGGCCAAGCTCCTTCGGCGTCGCCTGGTTCGACAACACCTGCGTGATCACGCGACCGTCGTTCACGTAGTCGTCGCCGAGGCCGAGGATCGCGTTGATCGTCGGCCGGACGTCGACGTGGTCGGTCCACGTGCTCGTGTCGATCCCGTTGTGCTGGACGCCCGGGCCGACGACGCCGAGCCACGTGTTGGCGATCACGTCCTGGAAGTCGCCGTGGTTCCAGGCGAACTTCGGGTCGACGCAGGTCACCTGTGTCGGTGTGCCGCACGTCCCGGAGTTCGACGCCTGGAAGAAGAAGTCGGCGTTCCCGAACAGCGTGAACGTCGGCGTCCGCTTCGGATCGGCGTTGACCATGTGCAGCGCGTTCTCCTCGACGGTGTCGGCGAGGCGCTCCGTCAGCGGCACGGTCTTGCCGCCCTCGTACGGGTCGACGGCGGTCGCGCCGCCGAGGTCACGCTCGAGCTGGCGAACCGACGGGTCGGTGCGTGTCGGCTGGCCGTTTACGTAGATCGTCGGTGCATCGTCGAAGTGCAGGTCGAACACGGGGCTGCCTGCCGGCGCGAACGCCTTCAGGTTGGTCGTGATCTCCCCGATCTGGTTCGACGGGCACGTCGTCGTCGCCGGCGCGCACGGGGTGTGCGCGTAGGTCAGCGACCCGTCGGGTGCTGGGGTGCCTTCGCCGCCGGCGAAGTGGTCGCCCTCGTCGACCGTCACGACGAAGAGCGTGTTGCTCTTGTCGATCCCGTCCTTCTTCAGCCGGTCGAAGAACGTCGCGAACGCCGCGTCGTAGTCGGCCAGCTGCTGCTTGTAGTCAGCCTCGCCGGGGCCTGACGCGCGCACGAGCGTGTGGTTGTCGTGCGCGTCCGAGATGTAGGCGTAGGTGACCGGGATGCCGTGCTCCTGCATCGCCGCCACCATGCCGAGCGAGTTCTTCGCCACGGCACCGTCGAAGCCGGGGAAGCCGCACTGGCCGAACGGGTCGGCGATGTTGCTGCCGTCCGTCGCCTTGACGCACGGCTGGTTGTCGGCGATCACCGGGTCGACGTACTTTGCGCCGAACAGGCCGAGGTCGCCGTTGTTCGAGCCCGGGACGATCGTTGCGTCGTCGGGCCGTGCGTGCGCGTTGCCCTGGCACGGAGCCTGGCCCGCGGCGCAGTGGATCGCGTAGCCGACGAAGTCGGTCTGCGCGAGCGCCCTGGCGGCGGTGCCGGACGAGGCGAGCTGCGAGTCGCGGCCCTCCGTCCACTCGGGCGAGCCGATGCCGAACACGCGCGTCATGTCGCCTGCCGGGTCGGGCCCGAAGACGCGGGCGCCGGCGGCGTGGGCGATCGTCAGCCCGGCGGTGAGCGTGACGCCGGTGCCCGTCGCGCCGGCGGTGCCGACGCTCGCGACGGTGGCGGTCTCGGTGTTCGCGCCGGTGTCGATCGTGATCGACTGGCCGGCGGAGAAGCTCGCGACGCCGCCGACCTTGATCACGGTGTCGCCGACCGCGGTCGCGGCCGAGAGCGATGTGAACGCGATCGCGTTGTTGTTTTCGAGCTCGATGTTGGCCGCCGAGACGCCGCCGACGTTGCAGCCGGCGTGCGTGTACGTGAGCCACGGCGCGGGAGCGGTCTGGCCGCCGTCGCCGACCATGTTCGGCAGCGAGTCGTCCGAGCCGTCGACGGTGTCGGTCCAGTACTTGAACGAGGACGTGAACGTGGGCGTGCCGTCGTTGCGGTAATAGTCGTAGCTGTTCGAGACGGTCTGCCCGTTGCGGTCGGGGTAGAGGCCGGTCAGCGACGACAGGATCCCGCCGGCGGTGTGCGAGATCAGAATCGTGTGGTCGTTCGTCAGGAGCGTGCCGTTGTCCTTGAGGAAGCTCAGGAGGTGCGGCATCTGCTCGAGGTCGGACGCGACGTTCGGGTTGTCGCGGCGGTAGTGCGTGTTGTCGAACTGCAGGTAGATCACGTGCTTGACCTGGCCGGCCTTTGTGCCAAGTTGGCACGAACCGGCGGCGGCCGCGGTGGCCCCGCGATGGGTCACAGCGCCGGTGACGCCTGCTGCCACGGCGCACACGAGCGCAACCGCGGCGATCAGCATCGTTCGTTTCATCAAGCCCTCCCCTGGTGGTCGATTAGCTGCGTCCGGGCGACGATAAGGGCGGAACCGTGACATATGTGAGACCGCCGTGCGGCGGTTCTGTGACGAACTGGCTGAGGGCCGAAACAGCCGCCTGTGGACAAGCTGCCGCACTTTCAACACCGTGGTTTGGCGACGGTTTTCGCCCTGGAAGCGTGCGGATCGGGTCAATCAGCGCGCTTCCCGAGCTGTGGACAGTCCGTCACACTTTCGTCACCTTGGTTTGGCGTCGGGCCGTGCCCGACCGGGGCATGCCCCGGTCGGGCGGGGGTTGCTACGGGGCGACGAACCCCATGCGCTCGTACATCAGCTGCAGCGTCGGCGCCGACGTCTCGCGGGCCTTCTCGGCTCCCATTCGGAGCACGGCGTCGCAGCTCGGCCTCGTCGGCGCGGAGCGCGGCGTAGCGCTCGCTGGACCGGCGCGAACAGCTCGACGACGGCCTCGCCGACGTCCGCCTTCAGGTCGCCGTAGCCCTGGCCGTCGTAGCGCTGCCTCGACCTCCGGGATCGACCGGTCGGTCGCGACCGAGAGGATCTCGATCAGGTTCGAGACGCCCGGCTTCTCGTCGGGCTCGTAGCGGATCTCGCGGCCCGAGTCGGTGACCGCGGTCTTGAACTTCTTGCGGATCGCGTCGGGCTCGTCGAGCACGAGCACCATCCCCTGCGGGTTCGCGCCGGTCGTCGACATCTTCTTCGTCGGCTCCTGCAGGTCCATGATCCGCGCGCCGACCTCCGGGTAGACGCCCTGCGGCAGCTTGAACGTCTCGCCGTAGCGCGAGTTGAAGCGCTGCGCCGACGTCGCGCGCCAGCTCGACGTGCTGGCGCTGGTCGTCGCCCGACCGGTACGAGGTCGGTCTGGTAGAGCAGGATGTCGCCCGCCATCAGGACGGGGTACGTGAAGAGCCCGGCGGAGACGAAGTCCTTGCCCTCGCCCTTCTCCTTGAACTGCGTCATGCGGCCGAGTTGCCCGAACCCGGTGACGGCCGAGAGCAGCCAAGCCGCCTCGGAGTGCGCGGTCACGTGGCTCTGCAGGAAGAGCGTCGAGCGCTCGGGCTCGAGCCCGACGGCGAAGAGCAGCGCCGCCAGGTCGAGCGTCCGGTCGTGCAGGTCCTGCGGGTCGTACTCGACGGTGATCGAGTGCAGGTCGACGATGCAGAAGAAGGCCTCGGCCTCTTCCTGGGTCGCGACGTACTGGCGCATCGCGCCGATGTAGTTGCCGATGTGCTTGGCACCCGTGGCCTGGATGCCGGAGAAGACGCGCATTGGGTTCACCTCGCGTGGGTCGATGGTCTGCTGGGCCGGGTCAGCGGACGAGGCGATCTAGCGCGGGGCTTCGCCTCGCCCGCGGCGCCATGACCAGCAGATGCGGGAGGCGAAGTTCATGTCGTCAGGATAGACGAAAGCCCGTATCTACACTGGGCAAATGGCCGTCACGTCCCAGACCTGGTCGCCCGACTCGTGGCGCGAGCGCACGGCGCTGCAACAGCCCGAGTGGCCGGACGCCGCCGTGGCGGCCGCCGCGCTCGAGCGCCTGAAGGCCAACCCGCCGCTCGTCTTCGCCGGCGAGGCACGCGAGCTCCAGGAGAGCCTCGCGCGGCGTGCTCGAGGGCCGCGCCTTCCTGGTGCAGGCCGGCGACTGCGTCGAGTCCTTCAACGAGCTGTCGGCGATCCGGATCCGCGAGAAGCTGAAGATCATGCTGCAGATGTCCGCCGTGCTCACGTACGGCGCGACGCTGCCGGTGGTGAAGGTCGGCCGCATCGCTGGGCAGTTCACGAAGCCGCGCTCGGACGCGTTCGAGCGCGTCGGCGACGACGAGATCCCGAGTTTCCGGGGCCACATGGTGAACGACGACGCCCCGACCGCCGAGGCGCGGGTCCCGGATCCGCGGAGGATGGTCGAGGGCTACAACCAGTCCGCCGCGACGCTCAACCTGCTGCGCGCGTTCACGAAGGGCGGCTACGCCGACCTGACGCAGGTCCACATGTGGAACAAGGACTTCGTCTCGAGCTCACCGGAAGGGCAGCGGTACGAGCAGCTCGCGTCGGAGATCGAGCGCGCACTTGCGTTCATGGCCGCGTGCGGGATCGACCTTCGGGCCGAGCGTCGCCTGCACGAGGTCGACTTCTACACCAGCCACGAGGGCCTGCTGCTCGACTACGAGGAGGGGCTGACGCGGCGCGATTCGCTCACCGGCGATTGGTACGACTGCTCGGCGCACCTCCTGTGGATCGGCGAGCGCACGCGTCAGCTCGACGGTGCGCACATCGAGTTCTTCTCGGGCGTGCACAACCCGCTCGGCGTGAAGATCGGCCCCGCCGCGACGCCCGGCGACCTCGTCGAGCTCGCCGAGCGCCTGAACCCGCTGCGCATCCCGGGGCGCCTCACCTTCTACGCACGCATGGGCGCCGAGCGGGTGCGGGAGCTGCTGCCGCCGCTGCTCAGGGCGATCAAGGAGGAGGGGCATCCGGTGCTCTGGGCCTCCGACCCGATGCACGCGAACACGATCCGCACCGAAGGCGGGGTCAAGACGCGCCGCTTCGACACGATCATGAGCGAGCTCGAGGGGTTCTTCGCCGCGTGTCGCGAGGTCGGCGTCTGGCCGGGCGGCGTCCATCTCGAGTTCACCGGCGAGGACGTCACCGAGTGCCTGGGCGGCGCCGACGACGTGCTCGAGGAGCAGCTCTCGATCCCGCTACGAGACGCTCCTCGACCCGCGCCTGAACGCGCGCCAGTCGCTCGACCTGGCCTTCCGCCTCGCCGAGCTGATGCGGCAGCCCTTCTAGACCCTCGCGATGCGCGTCGCAGTCATCGGAACCGGCCTGATGGGCGCCTCGGTCGCGCTCGCCGCCCGCGTGCGCGGCGACGACGTCGCCGGATTCGACCCCGATCCAGACGCGCTCGCCGCGGCGGTCGCGCGCGGCGCGGTCGCCGCCGCCGCGAGCCTCGACGACGCCGTCGCCGGCGCCGAGCTCGTCGTCGTTGCGGCGCCGATCGCGCAGCTGCCCGCGGCCGTCGCCGCCGCCCTCGACGCCGCGACCGAAGCGACCGTGATCGACGTCGGCTCGACGAAGGCGAGCGTCGTCGCCGCCGCGCAGGGCTCGCCGCGGTTCGTCGGCGGCCACCCGATCTGCGGCTCCGAGACGCGCGGCGCCGACAACGCGAGCGCCTCGCTGTTCGAGGGCGCGACCTGGTTCCTGACGCCTGTCACGCAGACCGACCCCGACCGGTACCGCGCCGTCCACGGCTTCGTCACCGACGTCGGCGCGACGCCGGTCGCGATCGACCCCGAGGCGCACGACCGGCTCGTCGCGCTGACCAGCCACGTGCCGCACGTGCTCGCCAACGTCGTCGCGAACCAGACCGGCGCCGCGCGCGTCGAGGGCCACGAGCCGCTCGCGCACGCCGGCGGCTCGCTGCGCGACATGACGCGCATCGCGGGCGCGAACCCGCGCATCTGGGTCGACATCTTCCTCGACAACGCCGATCGCGTTCGCGCCGAGCTCGCCGAGCACCGTCGCCGCATCGAGCAGGTCGAGCAGGCGCTCGAACGCGGTGACGCCGGCTTTCTCGCGCGCTGGATCGGCGAGGCGTCGTCGAGCCGCCGCCGGATGCTCGAGCGCGAGTACCCCGATCCCGGCGAGCTGCAGCGCGCTGCGCGTGCACGTCCCCGACCGGCCGGGCGTGCTGGCCGGGATCACCCAGGCGCTCGGCGCCGAGCGGATCAACATCGAGGACTTCGAGCTGCACCACGTCTCGCCCGAGCGCGGCGGCACGCTGACGCTGCTCGTCACCGGCGAGGGCGAGGCACAGCGCGCGGCCGCGCTGCTCGAGGGCCAGGGCTACAGCGTCGTCGTCTCCGCGGTGATCGATGAAGGTTGAGCCCGCCGTCGCACTCGACGGCCACTTCGCAGTCCCCGGCGACAAGTCGATCTCGCACCGCGCGCTGCTGCTCGGCGCCGTCTCCGACGGCACGACCGTCGTGCGCGGCTTCGGCCGCTCGGGCGACACCGAGTCGACGCTCGCAGCGGTACGCGCGCTCGGCGTGCAGGTCGACGAGGACGGCGACGAGCTGGTCGTGCACGGCGTCGGCCTGCGCGGCCTGCGGTCCGCGCGAGATCGACTGCGGCAACGCCGGCACGCTGGCCAGGCTGATCGTCGGGCTGCTCGCCTTCCAGGACGGGACGTTCACGCTGACGGGCGACGAGTCGCTCTCCGCGCGCCCGATGGAGCGCGATCGCCGCGCCGCTGCGCCTGATGGGCGCCCAGATCGAGACGACCGACGGCCACTTGCCGCTCACCGTCACCGGTGCGCCGCTGCAGGCGATCGACTACGAGCTGCCGGTCGCGAGCGCCCAGGTGAAGTCGGCCGTGCTGCTCGCCGGGCTCGGCGCACAGGGGCGCACGACCGTGATCGAGCCCGCTCCGACGCGCGACCACACGGAGCTGATGCTGCGCGGCGCGGGCGCGCAAGCGTCACGATCCGCCCCAGTTCCGTCAGCGTCGACCAGGCGGAGCGGATCGCGGTGCGCGCGGTCGATGTCCCGGGCGACTTCTCCTCGGCGGCGCCGTTCATCGCCGCGGCGACGCTCGTGCCCGAGTCGCGGATCACGATCCACGGCGTCAGCCTCAACCCGCGCCGAACCGGGCTGCTCGACGTGCTCGAGCGGATGGGCGCACGCGTCGGGATCCTCTCCCGCAGCCGATCCGGGCCCGAGCCGGTCGGCGAGCTCGAGATCCGCACCGGCGAGCTGACGGCGACCACGGTCCGAACCGAGGAGGTGCCGCTGCTCGTCGACGAGCTGCCGCTGTTCGGGCTGCTCGCCGCGGGCTCGCGCGGCTCGAGCTGGGTCTACGGCGCCGGCGGAGCTGCGGCTGAAGGAGACGGACCGGATCGAGGCGGTCGTCGACGCGCTGCGCGCGATCGGCACCCGCGCGCAGGGCCAGGAGGACGGCTTCTCGGTGACCGGCGTGCCGACGCGGCCGCGTGGGGGGCGGGTCGACGCACGCGGCGACCACCGGATTGCGATGCTGGGTGCCGTGGCCGGCCTCTGGTCACGGGAGGGCGTCGAAATCGAGGGCGCCGACAGCGCAGCGATATCCTTCCCCGGCTTCTTCGAGCTTCTCGACCAGGTCGTGCAGAGATGATCATCGCCATCGACGGGCCCGCAGGGGCCGGCAAGAGCACCGTCGCCCGCCTGCTGGCGGAGCGGCTCGGCTTCCGCTACCTCGACACCGGGGCGATGTACCGCGCGCTCACGTGGCTTGCGATGCGCGAGGGGCTGCCGCTCGCCGAGGGCGACCCGATCGGCGCGCCTCGCCCGGCAGAACCCGATCACGTTCGACGACGAGGGCCGCGTCTTCATGGCCGGCTCCGACGTCACCTCGGCGATTCGCCACTCGCGCATCGACCGGATGGTGTCCGTCGTCGCGCGCCACCACGAGGTGCGCGAGGTGATGCGCGAGCGGCAGCGCGAGCTCGCGCGGCTCAGGGCGACGCCGTGATCGAGGGGCGCGACATCGGCACCGTCGTCGCGCCCGACGCCGCGGTGAAGGTCTATCTGCAGGCCGAATCCGGAGATCCGCGCGCAGCGCCGCCAGGCCGAGCGGCCCGACATCGGCGCCGACGCGCTCGCGACCGACCTCCGCACGCGCGACGAGTCCGACCGCGGCCGGATGCGGCCGGCCGAGGACGCCGTACTGATCGACACGACCGACCTCGAGGTCGACGACGTCGTCGGGCGGATCCAGGAGCTGATCCGCACGCGCTCGCTCGCACCGTCTTGACCGGCCCCAAGCTGGCGTGGGCGATCGGCCGGCGCACGATGGGCTGGCCGGCCCAGTTGCTGCACGCGTGCGCGCGCCTACGGCGCGCGACCGCGTTCCGGCGACCGGCGGCCTCGTCTACGCGATCAACCACCTGCACTGGGTCGACGTTCCCGTCGTCGGCGTATTCGTCGCCGCGCAACATCGACTTCGTCGCCAAGGCCGAGGCGGTCACGCTTCCCCTGGCTCGGTGCGTACCTGCGCTGGCACGGGACGATCGCGGTCCGGCGCGGCGAAGGGCGACCGCGACGCGGTGCGCATGATGCGCCAGGCGGCCCGCGACGGACGCACGATCGGCCTCTTCGTCGAGGGCACCCGCCAGCGGCACGGCCGCCCGGGAACGGCGCAGCCCGGCGCCGCGATGGTCGCGATGCAGGAGGACGTCCCGGTCGTGCCCGTGGCCGTCTACGGGACGCAGTTCTGGCGGATCGGCAACTTCAAGCCCTGCAGCGTCGCCTTCGGCGAGCCGGTCCGCTTCGACGGGCTGCCGAAGGGCGGGAAGGGCTACAAGGAGGCGACCGTGGAGATCGAGCGCCGCATCAACGTCCTCTTCGACTGGCTCGCGGAGGTGCACGCCGAAGGGCCGCCCGCCGGGCCTGACGCCGCCCGTATGAGCGAGAGGGCTCTACGGGACCGTCGCGATCGTCGGCTATCCCGAACGTCGGCAAGTCGACGCTCGTCAACCGGCTGACCGCGACGCGGCAGGCGGTCGTGCACGAGACGCAGGGCACGACGCGCGACCGCAAGGAGCTGGTCGCCGAGTGGAACGGCAAGCGGTTCCTGCTGATCGACACCGGCGGTGTCGACATCGCCGACCGCAGCCCGATCACGCGCCAGATCGCCGAGCAGGCGCGAGCCGCGATCGGCGAGGCCGACCTCGTGCTGTTCATCGTCGACGCGCGTGCCGGCGTCACGCCCGGCGACGAGGAGCTGGCGCAGATCCTGCGCGAGTCGAAGCGAGACGTCCTGCTGATCGCGAACAAGATCGACGACCCGTCGCAGGAGTCGCTCGCGCTCGACCTGCACCGGCTCGGCTTCGGCGACCCGTTCCCGATCTCGGGGCTGCACGGCTCGAACACCGGCGACCTGTTCGACGAGGTCGTCGACCGGCTGCCGGGAACGTCGTCGCGCCGCGAGTACGACGACGCGATCCGCGTCGCGATCCTCGGCCGGCCGAACGTCGGCAAGTCGTCGCTCTACAACAAGCTCGTCGGCGAGGAGCGCACGATCGTCGACGAGGTTCCCGGGACGACGCGCGACACGATCGACACCGTCGTCCAGTGCGGAGGACCGCACGTTCATCCTCGTCGACACCGCGGGTCTTCGCCGCAAGCGCAAGCAGCGGCAGGGGATCGACTACTACTCCGAGCTGCGCGCGCTCGACGCCGCTGAACGCGCCGACGTCGCGCTCGTCCTGATCGACGCGAGCGAGGGGATCGTCGAAGGCGACATCACGGCGGTCGAGGTCGCACGCAAGTCGCACTCCGCGACGCTGATCGTGCTCTCGAAGTGGGACATCTCGAACATCACGATCGAGGAGGTGCGCCCCGAGCTGCAGCGGCGGCTGCGGCAGCGCCCCGACTTCATCACCGTCTCGTCGAAATCGGGCCGCGGTGTTTCGCGGCTGCTGGGCAAGACGGCCGAGCTGTTCGACCGCTACGCAGCGCGGGTGCCGACCGCCGAGCTGAACAAGTTCATCGGCGAGCTGAAAGAGATGCGGCAGCCGCCGTCGAAGGGTGTGCGTAGGCTGAATCTCCTCTACGGCGCTCAGGTCACCTCGCGGCCGCCGCGGTTCCGCTTCACCGTCAACGACCCCGGCCTCGTGACGCGCGACTACGGCTACTGGGTGGAGAATCAGCTGCGGGAGCGGTTCGAGCTCGAGGGAGTTCCGGTGGCGATCGATTTCAGGGCACGTTCGTGAACGCGATCGTGGTTGGCGGCGGGGCGTGGGGGACCGCGTTCAGCCACCTGCTGCGAAGCCGCGGGCACGAGGTCACGGTGGCCGTCCGCGCGACGCTCGACGACGTGCCGTACGAGGAGACGGACCTCGTCGTGCTGGCGGTGCCGTCCAGCGCGTTCCGGGAGGTGATCGGCCACGTGCGCGGCTCGGCCCCGGTGCTCAGCCTCGTCAAGGGACTCGATCCCGAGAGCGGCGACCGGCTGTCGACACTCGTCCGGGGCCGGCCGGTCGCGGTGCTCTCCGGGCCGAACATGGCGGAGGAGGTGTTCGCCGGGCTGCCGGGCGCGACCGTCGTCGCCTCCGAAGACGAGTCGCTCGCCCTCTGGCTGCAGGAGGCGATCAACTCGCTCACGTTTCGGGTCTACGTCAACACCGACCTGATCGGCGTCGAGATCTGCGGCGCCGCGAAGAACGTGATCGCGCTGTCGGCAGGCGGCGTCGACGGGCTCGGCCTCGGCGACAACGCGAAGGCGGCGATCATGACGCGCGGCCTGACCGAGATGGCCCGGCTCGGCGAAGCCCTCGGCGCCGAATCGGAGACGTTCTCGGGGATGGCCGGTCTGGGCGATCTCGTCTGCAGCTGCTGGCATCCCTCCGGACGCAACCGTCGTGCCGGCGAGCTGATCGCGCGCGGCGTCTCGGCCGCGGATACGAAGGCGCAGATCGGGCAGGTCGTGGAGGGGCTGAACACTGCTCCGGTTCTGCGCGACCTCTCGCGTCGCATCGGCGTCGAGCTGCCGATCACCGAGGGGGTCTGCGCCGTCCTCGACGGCATGCCGATCGACGAGCTGCTCGCCTCGCTGATGGGGCGCCGCCCGACCGGCGAGTGAAGCCGGCGCTCGTCCTCGTCGCGGCGACGCTGTTCGTCTCGTCGTGCGGCGGCGGCGGCAAGCCCGCTGCGAGCGTCGCCGATGTTGCGCCGTTTACGGCGGTCGGCGTGCTCTCGGGCAGTCCCGACCGGGTCTCGCGGGCGCTCGCCCTGATCCCGGACGGCCCGCGGCTCATCGCGCTGCTCGCTCGCGCCCGCGCGGCGAGCGGTGGCGGCGAGCGCGTCGTGCTGCTCGACCCGTCGGGTCGCCACGCGGTTGCGATCGTGCGCTCTGCGGACACGACGGCGCTCGACCGCGCCGGAATCGTGCACGCGAACGTGCGCGGCTGGATCGTCTTCTCGCGCAGTCGCGCGTCGGTGGACGCCGTCCGCCGGGCGAAGCGGCACCTCGTCGACACGCGGTGGTACCGGCCTGCGTCGGGCGACGTCAGCTTCGTCCTGCCGGCGCTGACGCTGACGGCGACGCGCCACGGCGACCGGCAAATCGCCGAACGCACGTCGCGGGTTGGCGGTCTCGACGCGCCGCAGGCGCTCGCGGCGCGCATCCCGGGTGACGCCGTCGCCGCGGCCGCGTTCCAGGACGGCGCGGCTGCGTTCAGGAGCCTGTCGTTCGGTCCGGCGCTCGAGCGTGGCGTCGGGCTGCGGCTCGTCGACCTCGCGGCGGCGGCGCCCGGTGGCGGAGTCGTGTTCGCGCGGCCGGGCCTGCCGGTTCCGACGGTGACGCTGCTCGCACGCGGCGGCACACTCGCGGCCGCACGGCGGCTCGTCCGCGACCTCGATCGCGCCGCGCCGCTACCCGAGCCGGCGGAGCTCGACGGAGCCCCGCTCCAGGTGGTGCATCTCGGCGCCCTCGACCTCTACTACGGGCGGGTCGACGACATGCTGGTCGTCACCGACGATCCCGAGCTGCGTCTCCGTCCTGACTCGGCGCTCGCGCCGGACGGGCTGCCGGAGCGGACGTCGGCGTGGGCGTACCTCGATGTCCCGCGCGGGCTGCCGGGCCTCACACAACTCGCGTCGCTCGCGGGCACGACCCTCTCGCCGACGTTCGTGACGCGTGTCACGGGGCTGCGCAGCGTGCTCGTCTATCGCGCGCAGCGAAGGCTCGTAGTCGTCGCGCGATAGCGCTACCCTGACGCGCATGGCGCAGCGCTCGTTCCTGTTCACGTCCGAGTCGGTCACGGAGGGTCATCCCGACAAGATCGCCGACCAGATCTCGGACTCGGTGCTCGACGCCGCCCTCTCGAACGACCCGATGAGCCGCGTCGCCTGCGAGACGCTGATCACGACCGGTCTCGTCGTCGTCGCGGGCGAGATGACGACCGACACCTACATCGACATTCCGCGCCTCGTGCGCGACACGGTGAAGGGCATCGGCTACACGCGCGCGAAATACGGCTTCGACGCGGAGACGTGCGGGGTCGTCGTGGCGATCGACGAGCAGTCGCCCGACATCGCGCAAGGCGTCGACACGGCGTACGAGGTGCAGCACGGCCCCGGCGACGACGACCCGCTCGACCGGGTCGGCGCGGGCGACCAGGGGATGATGTTCGGCTACGCCTCGGACGAGACCCACGAGCTGATGCCGCTGCCGATCATGCTGGCGCACCGCATCGCAAAACGGCTCTCCGAGGTGCGCAAGGCCGACGTGCTGCCGTACCTCCGCCCGGACGGGAAGGCGCAGGTGTCGATCCGCTACGACGTCGACGCCGACGGCAAGCAGACCCCGGTCTCGATCGAGCGTGTGCTCGTCTCGACGCAGCACCGCGAGGGTCTCGATCCCGAGGCGATGATCAAGCCCGACCTGATCGAGCACGTGCTCCATCCGATCCTGCCGAAGGATCTGTACGACGAGCGGCAGCTCGACGACCCGAACTTCGTGTTCGTCAACCCGACGGGCAAGTTCGTGATCGGCGGCCCGATGGGCGACACCGGGCTGACCGGGCGCAAGATCATCGTCGACACGTACGGGGGCGCGGCACCGCACGGCGGCGGCGCGTTCTCGGGCAAGGATCCGACGAAGGTCGACCGGTCGGCCGCCTACGCGGCGCGCTACGTCGCGAAGAACGTCGTCGCGGCCGGGCTCGCGGCGCGCTGCCAGATCCAGGTCGCGTACGCGATCGGCGTTGCGCGACCGTTCTCGATCCTCGTCGAGACGTTCGGGACGGAGACGATCGCGGTCGAGAAGATCGAGGCGCTCGTCCAGGAGCATTTCGACCTGCGTCCGGCGGCGATCCTGCGCGACCTCGACCTGCGGCGTCCGATCTACGCGAAGACCGCCGCGTACGGCCACTTCGGGCGCAACGACCACGACTTCACGTGGGAGCGCACCGACAAGGCGCAGATCCTGCGCGAGGCCGCCGGCCTCGCGGCCGCGGCCGTCTGAGAGCCGCAAACTCGTGAACCTGGTTCAGCTGGGCTGAACCAGGTTCAGTCAGCACCGGTTCGAACCTGGTTCGCGAGTTTCGCTCGCTACACGACGCGCTTCACGAAGAGCCCGGCGGCGGCCTTGTCGCCGACTGCCTTCTCGACGCCGTCCACGGCGATCCGCACCTGGCCGGCCGCCGGTTCGGTGCCCCGGAGCACGACTTCCGTCCCCGGCGCGAGGCCCTGGTCGTAGAACCAGTGCAGCAGGTCGCCGTCGTGCTCGGCCAGCCGCACGATCGTCGCCGTCGCGCCCGCCTCGAGGGCCGTCAGCGGCTCCAGCTCGCGGTTCTCCGCCTGCTCGATGTCGGGATCGATCGGCCAGCCGTGGGGGCAGCGGTCGGGGTGGCCGAGCTTCTCGTCGATCCGCTCGACCATCTCGTCGCTGAACGTGCCGCCGAGCTCGTCGGCGTGCACGTGCGCCTCGGCGGCCGTGTAGCCCATGAAGTCCGTGAGCAGGCGCTCGATCACCCGGTGCTTGCGGACGACCAGCCGCGCGCGCTCCGTGCCTGCCGGGGTGAGGATCGCCTCCTTGTGCTCGCCGCGCTCGACGAGACCCTCCATTTCCAGGCGTTTCAGCATCTCGCCGGCCGATGCCCGGGAGACGCCGAGCATCTCCGCGACGCGCGAGGCGATCGTCTTCGAGCCGGTCGCGACGGGGCGATACTCGCCGATCGGGAAGGCCAGGAAGTAGATCGTCTCCAGGTACTCGTCGATCCCATGTCCCACGGCCATGTCTGGACTTTAGAGGTCACGTGTGTAAGGTGACCCTTACATGTCTACGACGCAGACACTGATCCTCGGCGGGATCGCCGGCGCGACGATCTTCCTCGGCCTGCCCATCGGCAGGGTCGGCGGGACCTCGAAGGCGATGCGCACCGGCATGACCGCCTTCGCGACCGGGATCCTGATCTTCCTGCTCTGGGACGTGCTCGGCCACGGCGTCGAGCCGGTCGAGACCTCCGTCTCCGACCACAACTGGACGCGGCTCGCCGAGCTCGGCCCGCTGCTCGGCGGCGGCCTGATCGTCGGTCTGATGAGCCTCGTCTACTACGACCGCTGGATGTCGAACAAGCGCGCCACCCCGCTCGTCGGGCCCGGCGCCGCCGCCGTCGACGAGTTCACGCACCGCTCCTGGATCGAGAGCCTCTCGCCCGGCCGCCGGCTGGCGCTCCTGATCGCGACCGGCATCGGCCTGCACAACTTCGGCGAGGGCCTCGCGATCGGCCAGTCGGCCGCCGCCGACGAGGTCTCGCTGGCGCTCGTCCTGATCATCGGCTTCGCGCTGCACAACGCCACCGAGGGCTTCGGGATCGTCGGGCCGATGTCCGGCGAGTCCGAGCGCCCGAGCTGGGGCTTCCTCGCCCTGATGGGCCTGATCGGCGGCGGCCCGACGTTCGTCGGCACCGTGATCGGCCAGGCCTGGGTCAGCGAGGCGCTCGGCGTCGTCTTCTTCGCCCTCGCCGCCGGCTCGATCCTCTACGTCGTCATCCAGCTGTTCGAGGTCTGCCGCCGCTACGCGATGCCGGTGATCGTCGCCTGGTGGATCCTCGCCGGGATCGTTCTCGGTTTCGCAACAGATTTCGTCCTGGTCGCCGCAGGCGCTTAAGCGCGGAGGGAAACGCCAGGGTTCCCTCCCGATACCTTGGCGCCTTGGGCGCCTTCTGGCATGCGGTTGCGGTCTTCTTCCAGCATCTGGCGGATGTGAAGTGGTCGGCGCTCGGGCTTGCGCTCGCGTGCCACGTGATCAAGCTCCTGTTCCGCGCCCGGGCCTGGCAGAACATCGTCCGCGCCTCGTACCCGGGTAGCCGGCTCAAGTACCGGAGCGCTCTCGGCGCGTACGTGGCGGGCGTCGGGGTGAACTCCGTCGTCCCGGCCCGCGGCGGCGACGTGATCAAGATCTACCTGATCAAGCACCGGATGGAGGCGGCGACGTATCCGACGCTCGCCTCGACCCTCGTCGTCGAGACGATCTTCGACTTCTTCGTCGCCGGCGCGCTGATGATCTGGGCGCTCTCGATCGGCGTGCTGCCGACGCACCAGGTCTACTCCCGCATCCCGACGGTCGACTGGAAGTTCTTCCTGCTACACGAGCGAGCGACGGCGATCGGGCTTGCGGTGCTCGCCGTCGCGGGTGTGATCGGCTTCTTCTGGGCCCGGATCCACGTCGAGAAATTCTGGAGCCGCGTCCGCCTCGGCTTCGCGATCCTCGGCGACCGGCGCAAGTTCGCGATCGGTGTGTTGCTGCCGCAGACCTTCTCCTGGCTCTTCCGGATCGCGACGGTCTACTTCTTCCTGGAGGCGTTCGGCGTGGACGCCTCGGTCCACAACGCCCTCCTCGCCCAGGTCGTCGAGTCGCTTGCGACGCTCTTCCCGGCGACCCCGGGCGGCGCCGGAACGAAGCAGGGCCTGATCGTCTTCCTCTTCCGCGGCCAGGCGATCTCGCGGGCGCTGCTCCTCGCGTTCAGCGTCGGCATGAACATCGCGATCACCGTCGCCAACTTGCTGATGGGTTTGCTCGCGATCGGCCTGATGGCGAAGACGCTGTCGTTCAAGAACCTCCGCCAGCGGTCGCGCGCCGAGCAAGAGCAACCGGTTTAGTGCCCGACCACGTCGCGTCATCGTGCTCCGCGCCGGCTGCAAAGCTGCGCGCTGCCGCGTCCTCAGTCGCGTCCATAGCTACGGCTATGGACGCTCCCTGCGTCCTTGCATCGCTTGCTTTTCGCTCGGCGCGAAGCAGGCAACGCAACCTGGCCGGGCACTAGTGCCGCTCGCCTCCGTCTATCCGCTCGTGACGGCGCGCGCCGTCGCGCGCGAGTTCACGTACGAGGTCGAGGACGGCGTCGGGGTGGGGGCGATCGTCCGCATCCCGTTCGGCCGCGCGCGGGCACGCGGGATCGTCGTCGGGCTCGTCGATGCCGCGCCGGCCGGGGTCGACGCACGGCCGGTCGAGGCCGTGCTCGGCCAGGTGCCGCCCGCGCTCGTCGAGCTGGCGCTCTGGATCGCCGACTACTACGGCTCGACACCTGCCCGCGCGCTCGCACTCGTCGCACCGGAGCTCCCGAAGCGGCGCAAGGAGCAGGCGCCGCCGGCCGAGCGCCAGGCGCTCGGCGGCGAGGACGAGCCGCTCTCGCTGGCGCCGGAACAGGTGGCCGCGGCCGCGCGGATCGTCGAGGCGATGGACGCCGGCGCCGGCGGCAACTTCCTGCTCTACGGGCCGACCGGCTCGGGCAAGACCGAGGTCTACCTGCAGGCCTGCGCGGCGGCGCTCGAGCGGGGGCTCGGCGCGATCGTGCTCGTCCCCGAGATCGCGCTCGCGCCGCAGACTGTCGGCCGCGTGCGTGCCCGCTTCGGCGACCGGGTCGCGATTCTGCATTCGGCGCTCAGCGACGCCGAGCGCCGCGACGAGCGCCTGCGGATCGCGAGCGGCGAGGCACGCATCGTCGTCGGGGCGCGCTCAGCGATCTTCGCCCCCGTTGCCGGGCTCGGGCTGATCGTCGTCGACGAGGAGCACGACCCCTCCTACAAGCAGGACTCCGACCCGCGCTACGACGCGCGGACCGTCGCCGCGAAGCGCGCCGCGCTCGAAGGCGTGGTCGCCGTCTATGGCTCCGCGACGCCGCGGCCCGAAAGCTGGGCGGCGCTCGAGCGTCTGTCGCTCGGCGCGCGCATCGGCGCTGCGTTGCCGCCGGTGCGGGTCGTCGACCTGCGGCGCGAGGCGGGCTACCCGCTCTCGGCGCCGCTGCTCGAGTCGCTGCGCGGCGTCGCGGAGCGCCGCGGCAAGGCGATCCTCCTGCTCAACCGCCGCGGCATCGCGCCGGCGCTGCACTGCCGCGCCTGCGGGACGACCGTTCGCTGCCCCGACTGCGACGTGTCGCTCGTCCTGCACGACGACGCCTCGCTCCGCTGCCACCACTGCGGCTACCAGACCGACGCGCGGTCGAACTGCCGCGTCTGCGGCTCTCCCGATCTCGCACGGCTCGGCGCGGGCACGCAGAAGCTCGAGCGCGAGCTGCGGCGCGAGGTGCCCGAGCTGGAGCTGATCCGGCTCGACGCCGACGCCGTCGCGAAGCCCGAGCAGCTGGTCGCGTCGCTCGCCCGTTTCCGCGACGCGGAGGGCGCGGTGCTGCTCGGCACACAGATGGTCGCGAAGGGGCACCACTTCGCTGGCGTCGAGCTCGCGGCGGTGATCGACGCCGACACCGGGCTCGCGATGCCCGACTTCCGGGCCGAGGAGCGCACGTTTCAGCTCGTGACGCAGCTCGCCGGGCGGAGTGGCCGCGACGCGCCCGGCCGGGTGATCGTGCAGACGTTCCAGCCCGACTCGCGGCACGATCGCCCACGCGGCGCGCCACGACGTCGAGCGGTTCCTCGCCGAGGAGCTGGAACGGCGAGAAGCGCTCGGCTATCCGCCGTACGCCCACCTCGTGCGCGTGCTCGTGACCGGCCCGGAGCCCGAGCCGGTCCTGCGTGCGCTCGAGGAGCTGAAGGCGGGCGTCATCGGAGCCGAGCTGCTCGGGCCGGCGCCGCTGTTGCGCCTCCGCGGCAAGCATCGCGCCCAGCTCGTCGCGAAGACCGAGCACCCAAGGCGGATCGCCTCGCAGGCGGCGCGACTCCTCGCCTCCGCCGCACCCGCGATGCGCCGGG
The DNA here is from genome assembly GCA_963819535.1 of uncultured Actinomycetes bacterium. GTDB lineage: Bacteria > Actinomycetota > Thermoleophilia > Gaiellales > Gaiellaceae > PALSA-600. The sequence continues at coordinate 457,685 of CAWFWL010000003.1, forward strand.
CGAAGCTGACCGCGGTTGTCGACGTCGACCCCCAGTCGCTCTAGGCACCATTCCGGTATGAAGCAGGGTCGCCGCCCGGAGGACGTGATCGGCGAGTGGGGCGTCCGCGACGTGACACCGCCCTCGGAGAAGGAGCGAAAGGCGCTCGCCGGCGATGCCGACCTGAACCCGCTGGTGGGCAAGCCGCTCCGCCGCCGGCTGCGGAACTTCGTCGCCGAGCCCGACTCGTACCTGGCATCGCTCGGCGGCCCGCTGCCCTACATGCGCCGGCTGCGGGAGATCGAGCTCGAGACCGAGCGGCAGCTCGAGGCGCTCGCGGTCGCCTACGAGGAGCACCGCGGCGACCCGGCCGGCTGGCTCCGTTTCGCCGAGCGCTGGGACTTCGGCTCGCTGAACGAGCTGATCGACAAGCACAACCGCTGGTTCCCGACGGAGTCGCGGCTGAAGATGGACCCGCGCACGCGCGACTTCGTCAAGGTCGGCGGCAAGCCGTACCGTCGCGAACCGCTCGACGCCGCCTGGATCCTGAAGCGGTTCCCGTACACTGCACCGCCCATGACTCTCGACCACGACCACGACCACGAGCACGAGCAGACCGACGAGGAGCTGCAAGCCGAAGCCGAGGCCGAGGCTCGGCGCCGCTTCGCGCTCGCGCAGATCCGCCAGTACGGCGATCCGTCGCTGCGGCTGACCGCGTACGAGGTCTCCGACTTCGACGACGACCTGCGCCGGCTCGTCTCGCGCATGACCGACCTGATGCACGACGCCCAGGGAGTCGGGCTCGCGGCCACGCAGGTGGGCGTGCTCCGGCGCGTCTTCGTCTTCGAGCCCGACGAGGACGGCGCGCGGGCGGTCGTCAACCCGACGATCGTCGTCGCGCGGCGAGGAGATCGAGTCGGACGACGAGGGCTGCCTGTCGCTGCAGGGCGTCCGGGTGCCGGTCGAGCGCGTGACGACCCTGACGCTCGAGGGCAAGGACGAGAACGGCGACGACGTCAGCTACGAGCTCTCCGGGCATGGCGCGCGGATCGCGCAGCACGAGCTCGACCACTTGGACGGCGTGCTGATCATCGACCGCACCGACGAGGAGCACCGGAAAGAAGCCCTCTCGCTGCTGCGGCCGCGCGTCACCTTGCGGTGAAGATCGGCGTCGCCGCGACGGCGCCGATCGGCGCAGATGTCCTCGAGCGGCTCGCGGACGAGCACGAGATCGCGTTTCTCCTCACCCGGCCCGACGCCCCGCGGGGCCGCGGCCGCCGGCTCGCGGCGCCGCCCGCGAAGGAGACCGCCGTCCGGCTCGGCATCCCCGTGTACCAGTCCGACCGGCCCGAGCTGCCCGGCCGACGTCGAGCGGATGGTCGTCTGCGCGTACGGGCTCTACATCCCGCAGCGGCTGCTCGACCAGTCGCTCTGGCTGAACGTCCATCCGTCGCTGCTGCCGCGCTGGCGCGGCGCTGCGCCCGTCGAGCGCGCGATCCTCGCCGGCGACGAGGTGACGGGCGTGACGATCCACCGCACGGTCGCCGAGCTCGACGCCGGGCCGGTCGCGGCCGGCGAGGCGTTCGCCGTCGGCGAGCTCGACGCCGGCGGGGTCTTCGAGCGCGCGGGCGAGGTCGCCTGCGCGCCTGCTCGAGCGAGTGATCGAGGAGCCGGTGTTCGAGCCGCAGGGCGACGACGGCGTCACGTACGCCGAGAAGATCGTCGCGGCCGATCGCAAGCTCGACCTCGACGATCCGCTCGACACCTGGCGGCGCGTGCGCGCGCTCTCGCCGCACATCGGCGCGTGGGCGGAGCTGCACGACCGCCGCGTCACGATCTGGGAAGGCCATCTCGACGACGGGGCGTACGTTCCGGACGTCGTGCAACCCGAAGGGCGCAGCCGCATGAGCTACGACGAGTTCCTCCGCGGCGTCCGGTGATCGCGCCCGCACGCCGCGCCGCCTTCGAGGTCGTGCGCCGCGTCTTCGAGGAGGACGCATACGCCGACCGAGCCCTCGCCGCTGCGGTCGCCGGGCTCGACGACCGCGACCGCTCGCTCGCACAGCGGCTCGCGTACGGCACGGTGCAGCGGAAGCGCACGATCGACTTCGGCATCGAGCAGCTCGGCAAGCGACCCGTGCGCAAGCTCGACCCGCCGGTGCGAGCGGCGCTTCGGCTCGGCGCCTACCAGCTCGCCTGGAGCGACCAGGCGGTGCATGCCGTCGTCGACGACGCAGTCGAGCTCGTGCGTGCCGCCGGCCTCGAGCGCGCCGTGCCGTTCACGAACGCCGTCATGCGACGGCTCGCGCAGGGCCTGCAGGGACTCGTCGCCTCGCTGCCCGAAGGGCCGGTCAAGCAGTCGTATCCCGACTGGATCGCCGACGTCTGGGCGCGAGACTTCGGCTCGGAGGACGCGATCGCGCTGATGTACGCGCAGAACGAGCCGCCCGCGCTCGAGGTGCACGCGGCCGAGCCGGTCGGCGAGCCGACCGACGTGCCCGGTGCGTACGTCGTCGAGCGCGTCGACACCGCGCGGATGCGTCCGATGAGCCGCGCCTCGCAGCTCGCCGCGCTCGTCGTCGGCTCGCAGGCCGGCGAGCGGATCACTCGACGCGTGCGCCGCGCCGGGCGGCAAGACGCTGATGCTGGCCGGCGACGTCACCGCCGTCGAGCTGCACGCCGGCCGCGCCCGCCGCGCTCGCCGAGGAGATGCCGCCGAACGTGCGCGTCGTCAACGCCGACGTCCGAGAGCTCGACGAGCACGGCTTCGACCGGGCGCTGGTCGACGCGCCCTGCTCGGGACTCGGCGTGCTCGCCCGCCGTCCCGACCTGCGCTGGCGCGCGCAGCCGCTGCCCGAGCTGCAGCTCGAGCTGCTGCGGGCCGCTGCCGAGCGCACGAAGCCCGGCGGCACGATCGTCTACGCCGTCTGCACGCTGAACGCCGACGAGAACGAGGCCGTCGTCGACGCGCTCGGCCTCGAGGTCGTCGTCGCTCGGCGACGAGTGGCCGCAGTACGCGCACCCGAGCCGGCCCGAGTTCCTGCTCACGCGCCCCGACCGCGACCGGACGTCGGGCTTCTTCATCGCCCGGCTACGTAACATCGACGCTAGATGCCCTGGAGCGACTGGATCCGGACCGCACGAGGTCGAGCCGTCGCTGTACGCCGCCGACTTCTCACGGCTCGGCGAGCAGATGGACGAGCTGCTCGACGCCGGCTGCCGCATCTTCCACTTCGACGTCGGCGACGGTCACTTCGTCGAGCCGATCACGATCGGCCCGATCGTGCTCGCAGTGGATCTCGCCGCTCGTTCACGCGCGCGGCGGCGCGATCGACGTGCACCTGATGGTCGAGCGGCCCGGCGAAGTACTTCGAGCCGTTCTCGGAGGCGGGCGGCGACAGCGTCACCTTCCACTTCGAGGCGGTCGACGACGTCGCGGCGACGATCGCCGCCGCGCACGAGCACGGCCTCGCAGGCCGGAGTCGCGTTCAACCCGGAGACCGAGCCCGAGCAGGTCGCCGCGGTCGCGGCAGGTGCCGACCTCGTGCTCTGCATGGCGATCCACCCGGGCTACTCGGGCCAGGCGTTCCGCGAGGAGACCTTCGAGCGGGTCGAGCGCCTGCGCGCGGCGCTGCCGGACGCGATGCCGATCCAGGTCGACGGCGGCGTCGGCGCGAAGAACATCGTGCGAACTGCGCGACCGCGGCGCGACGCTCTTCGTCGCGGGGGCGTCGGTCTTCGGCCGCGAGGACCAGCCGGCCGCGTACCGCGAGCTCGTCGAGCGCTCGCGTGAGCATCTCCCGCGCGGTCGAGCTCGCGCGCGGCCGCGCGGTCAGCGCGCGTATCCGAAGCCGACCGTCGGCGCCGTGATCGTGCGCGACGGCGAGATCGTCGGCGAGGGCGTGACCGAGGCGGGCGGCCGGCACGCGGAGGTGGTCGCGCTCGAGGCCGCGGGCGAGCGCGCGCGGGACGCGACGCTGTACGTGACGCTCGAGCCGTGCGCGCACCACGGCACGACGCCGCCGTGCACCGACGCGATCCTCGCCGCGGGCGTCGAGCGCGTCGTCTTCGGCGCGCACGACCCGAACCCGGAGGCGGCGGGCGGGGCGGAGCGGCTCCGCGCGCAGCGGCGTCGACGTCGAGTTCGTCGACTCGTGGGCGTCGCGCGTGCAGAACGAGGCGTGGCGCACCTGGGTGCGCGACGCGGCGGCCGTTCGTGATCTACAAGGCGGCCGCGACCCTCGACGGGCGCGTGGTCGTGCCGGGAGCAGCGCTGGGTGACCGGCGAGGAGAGCCGCCGGCTCGTCCACGAGCTGCGCGCGCAGGTCGACGCGGTCGCGGTCGGCGGCGGCACGGCGCGCGCAGACCGGCCGCAGTCTCGACGCCCGCGACGTCGCGACGCCCCGAAGGGCCAGCCGCGGCGGCTCGTCTTCTCGCAGCGGGCCGCTGCCGGACGGGCTCGGACCTCGAGCTGCGGACCGGCGCGCTCGGCGGACGAGCTGCGCGCCCTCGCGGCCGACGGGCGTCCAGTCGCTCCTGCTCGAAGGCGGCCCGACGCTGGCCTCGGCGTTCCTCGAGGCCGACCTGGTCGACAAGCTCCTGCTCTTCGTGGCGCCGGTCCTCGCGGGCGACGGGCCGGCGCCGACGCGCTTCGCTACCCTCACCGCGCACGTTGACGCACCTCACGGCCAGGCCGGTCGGTGCCGACGTGCTCCTCGAAGCGTATGTCCACGACCCCTGAGCAGACCGATCGCGCCGACGACCAGCTCGTCACGCACCTGAGCCACTGGCTGACCCGCCAGCTCGGCAACGACGAGCTGCTGCGGAAGGTGCAGGGGATCGACACGCGACGAGCTGCCGCCGGGCGGCCGCACCGCGGTCGCCGAGCTGCTCGTCGAGCTGCACGCGGCCGCACCGGGCGAACGCGCCCAGCTCGAGGTGCTCGTCCGCGAGACGGTCGAGACGCTCGTCTACGGCGACTAACCTGCAAGGCCGATGTTCACCGGGCTGATCCGGGAGGTCGGGGACGTCGTCTCGCTCGCCGGCGGCGACGCGGGCGTCCGGCTCGGTACTCGCTGCGCCGGCGACGGCCGCGCAGGCAGCGCTCGGCGACTCGGTCGCGATCGACGGCGTCTGCCTGACGGTCGTCGACGGTCGGCGAGCGGCGCGGCTCGCGTTCGACGCCGTGCCCGAGACGCTCGCGCCGCACCTCGCTGCAAACCCTCGAGCCGGGGTCGAGGGTCAACCTCGAGCCGGCGCTCCGCGCCGGCGAGCCGCTCGGCGGCCACTACGTCCAGGGCCACGTCGACGGCGTCGGCACGGTGCGCGTCGGTCGAGCCGGAGGGCGACGGCCGCCGCATCTGGTTCGACGCCGACCCGGCGGCTGCTCCGCTACGTCGTCGAGAAGGGCTCGATCGCCGTGCAGGGCACGAGCCTGACCGTCGCCGCGCTCGACGACGACCGGCTTCGCCGTCGCGCTGATCCCGCACACGCTCGCAGGCGACGACGCTCGGCGCGCTCGCAGCCCGGGCGACGCGCGTGAATCTCGAGGTCGGACGTGCTCGCGAAGTACGTCGAGAAGCTGCTCGCCCGCTAGCCTGTCGGGATGGCCGTCACCACGCCGTTCGCGACGATCGAGGAGGCGATCGAGGACATCCGCGAGGGCCGGATGGTCGTCGTCGTCGACGACCCGGACCGCGAGAACGAGGGCGACCTGACGATCGCGGCGCAGTTCGCGACGCCCGAGGCGATCAACTTCATGGCGACGCACGCGCGCGGCCTGATCTGCCTCTGCCTGACCGAGGAGCGCGCCGACGAGCTCGGCGCTGCGCCCGATGACCGACCACAACGAGGCGCCGCTCGGCACCGCGTTCACCGTCTCGGTCGAGGCGCGCGAGGGCGTCACCACCGGCATCTCGGCCGCCGACCGCAGCCACACGATCCAGGTGGCGATCCACGCCGACTCGACGCGCGCACGACCTCGTCCAGCCCGGCCACGTCTTCCCGCTGCGCGCGCGGCCCGGCGGCGTGCTCGAGCGGATCGGCCAGACGGAGGCGGCGGTCGACCTCGCGCGCCTCGCCGGGCCTCGAACCCGTCCGGCGTCGTCTGCGAGATCATGAACGACGACGGCACGATGGCCCGCGTCCCCGACCTCGCTCCCGTACTGCGAGCGGCACGGCCTGAAGATGATCACCGTCGCCGACCTCGTCGAGTACCGCCGCCGCCACGAGAAGCTCGTCGAGCGCGGCGCGGCCGTGCGGCTGCCGACCGAGCTACGGCGAGTTCACCGCGATCGCCTTCCGCGAGAAGCTGACCGGCAAGACGCACGTCGCGCTCGTCAAGGGCGACGTCGACGGCGCGGAGAACGTGCTCGTGCGCGTCCACTCCGAGTGCCTCACCGGCGACGTCTTCCATTCGCTGCGCTGCGACTGCGGCGAGCAGCTCGAGCAGGCGCTCGCGCAGATCGAGGCGGAGGGCGGCGGCGTGCTGCTCTACATGGCGCAGGAGGGGCGCGGGATCGGCCTGCTCAACAAGCTGCGCGCCTACGAGCTGCAGGAGCAGGGGCTCGACACGGTCGAGGCGAACCTCGAGCTCGGCTTCCCCGCCGACGCGCGCGACTACGGGATCGGCAACCAGATCCTCGCCGACCTCGGCCTGACGACGCTGCGCATCCTCACGAACAACCCGAAGAAGCTGACCGGGATCGACGGCTTCGGCCTGACCGTCGTCGAGCAGGTGCCGATCGAGGTCGCGCCGCAGGCCGAGAACCGCCGGTACCTGGCCACCAAGCGGGCTAAGCTCGGACACCGACTGCACCACCAGGACTGAAGAACCTCGACTGAAGAACCTCGACTACGAACCGGAGCCCGAGTGAGCCGACAGCGACGATGACCGGAGCAGCCCGCACGATCGGCGAGCCCGACGGCCGACGAGCCGGGGCCGTGGAGGCCGATCCGGACGAGCGGTCGGCGACGCCGTTCGAGGGCTGGCCCGCGGCGGAGTCGGCGAGCGTGATCGAGGAGCGCCGCCGGACGGACGTCAGCGTCGAGCACGTGCGCGGCGAGATCGACGTGCCCGACGGCTACACCGTGCTCGAGGGCGACGCCGCTCGGCGAGCCGCCGGTCGGTCGGCGTCGTCGTCTCCCGCTTCAACGGCGGCGTCACGAACCAGCTGCTGCAGGCGCGCGCTCGAGGCGCTCACCGAGGCGGGCGTCTCGCAGGACGCGATCACCGTCGTGCCGGTGCCCGGGCGCGTTCGAGCTGCCGCTCGCGGCGATGGCGCTCGCGAAGACGCGCCGCTACGCGTGCATCGTCGCGCTCGGCGCGATCGTGCGCGGCGAGACGCCGCACTTCGACTACGTCGCCGCCGAGTGCGCCTCGGGCCTGCAGCTCGCCGGGCATCGAGACCGGCGTGCCGGTCGCGTTCGGCGTGCTGACCGTCGACAACGTCGCGCAGGCCGAGGCGCGGATCGAGAAGGCCGCCGACGCCGTCCGCTCGGCGCTCGAGATGGCCGATCTGTTCGCCCGCGCTGCGCGCCGAGTTCCCGCTACACTGCCGCCCGCCATGTCGAAGGTCTGCGCAATCTGCGGCAAGAAGCCCGGGTTCGGGAACCACCGCTCCCACTCGATGGTCGCCACCAAGCGCCGGTTCGACCCGAACCTGCAGCGCGTCCGCATGCTCGTCGAGGGCTCGCCGAAGCGCGCGTACGTCTGCACCCGCTGCCTCAAGTCCGGCAAGGTCACCAAGGCCGTCTAGGCAGCTCGCAACCGCGCCGCCGCTAGGGTCTAATGCGGTGCCGTGGCGGACGACCTGACGCTGGACCTCGAGCTCGGCCGACTCACCATCTCGCGCGACGCGTTCGCCGAGATCGTCGCCGAAACGGCGCTCGGCTGCTACGGCGTCGTCGGCCTCACCGCCGGCAGCCGCGTTCGGCAGCGTTGCTGCGCCGCGAGGGCATCAGCGATCGAGGGTGACGCCCGCGGGCTGCGGATCGAGCTGCACGTCGTCGTCGAGCACGGGCTCAACCTCGCCGAGGTCGCCGCGACGATCCGCTCGCAGGTCGCGCTACGAGGTGACGCGGCTGACAGGTTTCCCGGTCGCCGCGGTCGAGGTCGTCATCCAGAACGTGTCGGGCCGAGCGCATGAGAGCGCGCGTCCGCGAGCTCGTCGACGGCGCGCGGGCGGCGATCGAGGCGCACCGCGCGCCGCATCGACGACCTCAACGTCTACCCGGTGCCGGACGGCGACACCGGCACGAACCTGACGCTGACCGTGCGCGCGATCGCCGAGGCGCTCGCGGGTGACGGCCCCGACGACCGCGCCGGGGCTCGCGAAGGAGGTCTCGCGCGCCGCGCTGATGGGCGCGCGCGGCAACTCGGGCGTGATCCTCTCGCAGATCGTGCGCGGCGCGACCGACTCGCTCGCCGAGACCGACGACCTCGCGCGCGCCTTCCGCTCGGCGAGCGACGCCGCCTACCGCGCGGTCAAGAAGCCGGTCGAGGGGACGATGCTGACCGCGATCCGCGAGCTGGCCGAGGCGGCCGAGCACGGGCTGACGCTGGCCGAGATCGTCGCGCGCGGCGACGAGACGGTCGTCGCGGACGCGCGAGATGCTGCCGGTGCTCCGCGAGGCCGGCGTCGTCGACGCGGGCGCCGCCGGGCTCGTCGAGATCGTGCGCGGCATCGCCGCCGCGATCACCGGTCAGGCGCTGCCCGCGGCGCCCGAGCGTCGAGGAGACGCTCGGCATCGAGGCGATCCACCAGGAGCTGTCGCGCTTCCGCTACTGCACCGTGTTCGTCGTCGAGGGTGACGGCCTCGACCTGCCGACGCGCTCGAGGCCGAGCTCGAGCAGCTCGGCGACTCGCTGCTCGTCGTCGGCGACCGAACCGCGCTCAAGGTGCACGTGCACACCGACGATCCCGGCCGTGCGCTCTCGCTCGGCGTCGCGCGCGGGGCGATCGGCGGCGTCGAGATCGCGAACATGCACGAGCAGACGCAGCAGCGCGAGGAGCGCCTGCTGCACGCCGTGCCCGACGGCCGAGCAGGCGTGCGGCCGTCGTCGCCGTCGCAGCCGGCGCGGGCAACCGCGCGCTCTTCGAGAGCTTCGGCGCGGTGGTCGTCGACGGCGGCGAGACGATGAACCCGTCGACCGCCGACCTCGTCGCCGCGATCGAGGGCGTCGCGGCAGCACGAGGTCGTGCGTGCTGCCGAACAACGAGAACGTGATCATGGCCGCCGAGCAGGCCGCCGAGCACGCGGCGAAGGTCGTGCGCGTCGTGCCGACGCGCTCGCTGCAGGCCGGGCTCGCCGCGCTCGTCGCGTTCGACCCGTCGCTCGGCGCCGACGAGAACGCCGACGCGATCGCGCGAGGCGCGCGGACGAGCGTCGCGACCGGCGCGGTCACGGTCGCCTCGCGCGACGTGCAGCTCGAACGGCGTCGCCGTGCGCAAGGGCACGTGGCTCGGGCTCGCAGACGGCGAGCCGGTCGCGGGCGGCGACGACGTTCGACGAGGTCGCGCGGGCCGTGCTCGAGCGGCTGCTCGCGCGAGCCGCGCGGCGTCCTGACGCTGCTGACCGGAGAGGAGCGCGCCGGCGCTCGACGGGCTGCTCGCCGACCTCGCCGTCGACGCATCCCGACCTCGAGCTCGAGGTGCACGAGGGCGGCCAGCCCCACTACTCGCTCCTGCTGGCGGCCGAGTGACGCCGGTCCGCGTCGTCCTCGTCGAGGACAACGACGTTTTCCGCGAGACGCTCGAGCTGCTGTTCGGCATGCGCGACGAGGTCGACGTCGTCGGCAGCGTCGCGAACGGCGACGACGCGGCGGCGCTCTGCGCGCCGCGTGCGCCCCGACGTCGTGCTGATGGACTACCGCATGCCCGGGCTGAACGGCGCCGACGCGACGCGAGCCGTGCTGCAGCGCCTGCCCGGAGACGCGGGTCGTCTGCCTGAGCGCGTCGGTCACGCAGCAGGAGATCGACGAGGTGCATCGCCGCCGGCGCGGTCGCGTGCGTGACGAAGGACGAGGACTTCGACCGGCTCGTTGCGCGCCGTGCTGCGAGGCTGCGCGGCATGAAGCTGACTGCCGACGAACACCGCGGTCGTCCTCGACTCGACCGCCGACTTCCCCGAGGCGCCGTCGCGCTTCCCGAACTTCCGCGTCGTCCCGCTGTACGTGCGGTTCGGCGACGAGAGCTTCCGCGACTACGACGAGATCGACGCCCGACGCGTTCTACGAGCGGCTCGCGTCCGCGTCGCGAGCTGCCGACGACCTCGCAGCCGACGCCCGGCGACTTCCTCGCGGTCTACGAGGAGCTCGCGCCTCGTACGAACGCGTCCTCTCGCTCCAGATCTCGTCGACGCTCTCCGGCACGTTCGCGAGCGCGCAGACAGCCGCCGGGCTGCTCGGCGGCGAGCGCGTGCGCGTGATCGACTCGCGCACCGTCTCGGCGTCGCTCGCGCTGCTCGCGATCGGCGTGCAGCGGCGGCTCGAGCGCGGCACGACCGACGAGGAGATCGACGCGTTCGTCGAGCGCTACCGGCACGGGCACAAGCTGCTGTTCACCGTCAACACGCTCGAGTACCTCGCGAAGGGCGGCCGGATCGGGCGAGCTGCCGCGCTCGCCGGCAACCTGCTGAACGTGAAGCCGATCCTGACGATCCGCGACGGCGAGGTCGTGCCGCTCAAGAAGGTGCGCGGGCAACCAGAAGGCGTTCGCCGAGTTCCGCGACGCTGTTCGAGTCGACGCTCGACCGACTCGCCGAACCTGAAGGTCGGGATCGCCCACGCTGCGGCGCCCGAGCGGCTGGAGGCGCTGCGCGAGCTCGTCGCGCACGTGCGGCCGCAGGCGCAGATCGAGATCGCGACGACGCTCGGCGCCGTCGTCGGCACGCACGCCGGGCCGGGCACCGTCGGCTTCTTCTGGTTCGACGACGACTAATCGTCTTCGCTGTTCGTCCGCGTCGGCGTCGTCGATACCGGTGTGGTCAGGTTCGCGACCGGGCTCAGCCGCCCGACCGGATCGTGGCGGGTCGTGCCGTAGCCGAGCAGCAGTGCGTTGACCCCGATCGCTGCGGCCAGGGCGACGACCACCGCGGCGACGATCCACCTCACGCCGCGAGCTCCCGCCGCAGCCCCGCGAGCTCGCCGCTGCGGTTCGCCGCGAGGGCGGAGACGAGGCGGCCGTTGGGATCGGTGTAGCGCGCCGTGAACGCCGCTTCGCTGCCGTCCAGCTCGACGCCGGCCCACGTGTCGGCGTGCCCGACGTGCTGCAGCCGCAGCCCGAACTGGTCCGACCAGAAGTACGGCGCGCTCGTCGTAGGGCCGTTCGTCGCCGACGATCGCCGACGCGACGGCACGGGCCTGTCCGGCCGCGCTCGTCCAGTGCTCGACGCGGACGTGGCGGCCCGCGCGACGGCCGCCACCACGACGCGACGTCGCCGCACGCGTAGACGTCGGGCTCGGCCGTGCCGCCCGCACGGGTCGACCTCGATCGTCGATCCCGACCGTGCCGATGCCGACGACCACGAGATCCGCGGCGAGCTCGCTGCCGTCGGTCAACCGCACCGAGCGGATCCGCGTGACGCCCTCGAAGCCCGCGACGCCGGTGCCGAGGCGCAGGTCGACGCCGTAGGTGCGGTACCGCGCTGCGAGGAGCGATCCGACTTCCGGGCCGAGCACTCGCTCGAGCGGCGTCGCCGCAGGCTCCACGACCGTCACCGAGCCAACGATGCCAGAGATGCTCGAGGCGACCTCGCCGCCGATGAAGCCGGCGCCGACGACCACCACTCGTGCGTCGCCGCGTAGCTCGGCGCGGAGCGCGCTGCGCATCCGCGAGCGAGCGGAGATGGTGGACGCCGGGTGGGCCTTCGAGCCGCCGCGCGCGCACGCCCGTCGCGTTGACGAACGCGTCCCACTCGACGATCTCCGACGCCGACCCGGGCGGTGCGCAGGCGCGTGTCGACCTCGGTGACCGGCGCTCCGAGCCGCAGCTCGATCGCTGTGCTCGTCCCAGAACTCGGGCGGGCGCAGCGAGACGTCCTCGCCGCTCGTCAGCAGCCCGCTTCGAGACTGCCGGCCGCTCGTACGGCGGCTCGTGCTCGTCGCCGGCGAGCAGCACGCGACCTCGCCAACCGAGCGCGCGAAGGGACTCTGCCGTGCGCGAGCCGGCGAGCCCGGCGCCGGCGATCAGGACGGTTCCGGTCATGCCGCCGCCTCCTCGGTGACGACGATCGCGCCCATCGGGCACGAATCGGCGGCGTCGAGCGCCGCAGGATCGTCGGTCGTCGCGACCACGGCGGTGGCGACGCCGCCCGCCTCGAGTCTGAAGAGCGACGGAGCGAGGTCGACGCAGGAGCCGAAGCCGCTGCAGAGGGACGGATCGATCGAGATGCAGTACCTGCTCATGCCAGTTCTCCTTTCGGGACCGCCCGTCGGGCGGGAGGGACGAGGGCGCGCCAGGCCGTCGCGGCCACGACCGACCCGGCAGCGCCGAGGTAGATCGCGTGCATCCACGGTCGAGCGGTGTCGGTGCCGGCCGTCGACGCCGTGGAACGTCGCGAGACCGAAGAGCGCGTAGGTGAGCCAGTGCAGCCGACGCCACATCCGGACGCCGATCCGCTTACGCACCCAGAACGACGCGGGGATCAGCACCAGCAGCCACCCGGCGAGCACGCCCGCCGCGACCGCGACCGGGCGGTAGGTGACGAGGCCTGGGACGACCAGGGCCGCGATGCTCACCTTGACCGTCGAGTCGAGCACGAGTGACGCCGCGTGCAACACGAGCGCGCCGAGGCCGGTCAAGGCGAGTGTCTTGTGAATCTCGGTGACCGTCGCCGCGCGAAGGCGCGCGAACGGGCGTGACTTGAGGACGAGGCCCGCGAGCACTGACAGGGTCAGCAGCACGTACGCGGTGATCCCGCTCGCGCGGGCGAGCAGCCAGAAGGTGGGGTCGTGGTGGGTCATGCGAGCACTCCGGTGAGCACGCGGCCGCCGTCCTCGGTGAAGAGGACGGCCGTCGCGTCGCGGCGAACAGCCTCGTCGAAGCCACCGAGGAAGAGCACCTTGGCGAGCACCTCAGCGTCGACGGCGGTCCGCCCGATCGCGGTGACGCGGACCAGGTCGGTCTGCGCCGGGCGTCCGGTGGCCGGATCGATCAGGTGATGACGCTCCTCGGCGCCGCGGCGCCAGCGGCGCCGGTCGCGGCCCGAGGTGGCGAGGCCGCCGCGCTCGAGCCCGACGGTCAGCCCGTCGCCGACCGCCACCGGCCACACCCCTTCGGCGGGGACGCCGCGCACGGCGACGTCCCCGCCGGCGCTGACGAGGCACGGCCCAGAGCAGGCCAGGAGCTCTGCGACGCGCTCTGCAGCGAATCCCTTGCCGATGCCGCCGAGGTCGAGCCGGTAGCCAGGCTCGACCTCGATCCGGTGACCCTCGACGGTCACGCCGCCGCCGCACGCGCCGGCCGCATTCCGGGCCGGTCCGGTCGGAGCGACCTCGTCGAAGGTCCGGTCGTATCCGGCGGCGACGAGTGCGTCGTGCACCGTCGGGTCGAACCTGCCGCCGGTCTCCTCGCGCGCGGCCAGCGCGAGTGAGACGACTTCGGCGAGGTCGGCTGAGGCGTCCAGGGAACCGGCCTCGTTCAGCCGCGAGAGCTCCGAGTCGGGCCGGAAGCGCGACATCACCTGCTCGAGGCGCTCGAACTCCGCCTCGGCCCGGTCGAACGCCGCGTCGTGCGTGTCGGCGTCGAGCACGAGCTCGATCTCCGTGCCCATCGCCCTGAACGTGCGGTGCGCAATCATGACGTCCTCGTCACGACGAGCGGGGGAAGCGTGACGACCCGGACCGACGGCGCGGCAGCGGCGACGGGCTGCGTGGCCGCGGTCTTGTTGCGCGCGGCGAGCGCCTTGCGGTAGGCCGCCCAGCGCGCGTCGACGATCTTCTTCACGCGGATCGACTCCGCCTGGACCTGCGTCTGGCGGACGGCGAGAGCGGCGAGGCGCGGATCGCGCGCCGGCGTGCTTGCCGTCGCCCAGGGGTGGGCTGCGATCGTCGCCCAGGAGACGAAGAACGCCACGACCGCCAGGACGATCGCGTAGAGGCGCGCGACGGCGCTAGTCATCGAGGCCGCCTCCTCCGTCGCCGCGGTCGGACGAGTCGTCGCCGCCGTGGCGGTGGATCACGTGCACGATCGGCGCCGGGCGCTGGTAGATGACGGTCTGAGGTGCGGCGGCGGGCGAGGCCGACGCCGGGAGAGCCGGCACCTTCGGGGGCTTGTGCCGGAGCTGGGCCCGGAGGGCGGCTTCGGCGCGGTTCAGGACCCGTGTTTGGTGCGCGACCTGCGTGCTACTCACCTGCGGCGTCGAGGCCGACCCGAGCTGCGTCGTGCGCAGCGCGGCGAACATGCCGGCGACGACGGCGACGGCGAGCGCCAGTGCGATGAGGAATCCATGTGTGCGTGTCATGGGTCGCACGGTAGGAGGCGGTCGGAAAGGGGTGGGCAAGGCGCACCCGAGGCTTTGGCAAAGACTCGGTAAACCACGGACGCAGCCGTGCGCGGCCGTTGCGACGATGTGCCCATGAACGTCCTGCTGGTCGAAGACGACGACTCGATTGCTGAACCGCTCGCGGCCGGGCTGCGCCGCGAAGGGTTCGACGTGGAGCACGTCGGGACAGGTGCGGCGGCCCTCGCCGCCTCGATCGCCCGATCTCGTGCTGCTCGACCTCCGGTTGCCCGACGTCGACGGCTTCACCGTCTGTCGTGAGCTGCGTGCGCGGAGCGACGTCCCGATCATCGTCGTCTCGGCGCGCGGGGAGGAGGTCGACCGCGTCGTCGGCCTCGAGCTCGGGGCGGACGACTACCTCGTGAAACCGTTCGGGCTGCGCGAGCTGATCGCCCGGATCCGGGCGGTGACACGGCGGACTCGACGACGGCCGCGACCGCGCGACGACGAGATCGTGGCCGGGCGCGCTGCGGATCGACCTGCGCGCGCACCGCGTGGCGGTCGACGGCCGCGACGTGCAGCTGACGGCGAAGGAGTTCGACCTGCTGGCAGCGCTCGCGCGAGACGCGGGCGCGGTCGTCGACCGCGAGCGGATGTTGCGCGAGGTGTGGCAGACGACCTGGTACGGCTCGTCGAAGACGATCGACGTGCACGTCGCAGCGTTGCGGCGCAAGCTCGGTGACCCGGCGCTGATCGAGACCGTGCGCGGGATCGGCCTCCGCCTGCAGGCGTGAGTCGCCGCCTCCTCGCGAGCTACCTCGCGCTGACGGTTGCCGTGCTCGTCGCGCTCGAGGTGCCGCTCGCGATCGTCAACGCTCGCTCCGAGCGACAGCGACCTGACCGCCAAGGTCGAGCGGGACGCGTTCGCTGCAGCGTCGCTCGCGGAGGACTCGCTGCAGTCCGGAAAGACGTCGCCGGCGCTGCAGACGCTCGCGGCCGGCTACCGGCAGTCGACGGGCGGCCGCCTCGTGATCGTCGACCGCCGCGGGCATGAGCATCGCCGACTCGGCCCCGACCGTGCCTGGAGAGCGGTCGTTCGCCTCGCGCCCCGAGATCGCGGCCGCGCTGCGCGGCCGGACCGTCGACGGCATCCGCAACTCGGAGACGCTGCACCACCGGTTGCTGTACGTCGCGGTCCCCGTCGCATCCGCCGGGCGGGTCTTCGGCGCGGTGCGAATCACCTATCCGACCTCGACGCTCGACAGCCGCACGAACCGCTACCGGCTCTCGCTGCTCGCCGTCGCGCTGATCGTGCTCGCTGCGGCGACCGTGATCGGCCTGCTGCTCGCACGCTCGGTCGCGCTGCCGCTGCGCCGGCTCGAGGCAGTCGCGGCACGGATCGGTGCGGGCGAGCTCGCCGCGCGGGCGCGCGAGGAGAGCGGGCCGCCCGAGGTGCGGCGGCTCGCGCGGCAGCTGAACCGGACGACCGCGAAGCTGGAGGCGCTGGTCGCATCGCAGGACCAGTTCGTCGCCGACGCGTCGCACGAGTTGCGGACGCCGCTCACGGCGCTTCGGCTGCGGCTCGAGAACGGTGAGGCGGAAGCGGCGCTCGTCGAGGTCGAGCGGCTCGCGCGCCTCGTCGACGAGCTGCTCGCGCTCGCCCGCGCGGATGCCGAGACTGGTGCGGCCGACGACGTCCTGCTCGGCGACGTCGCCGAGCAGCGCGTCGGCGCAGTGGGCGCCGCTACGCTGCCGAGCAAGGTGTGACGCTGATCGCGAGCGGCGACGGTGCGATGGTCTCGGCCGGTCTCGGCCGGGTCGAGCAGGTGCTCGACAACCTGCTCGCAAACGCGATCGAGGCGTCTCCGCGCGGCTCGACGGTCACCGTCTCGGCGCGCGGGCGTGAGCTGCACGTGGTCGACGAGGGCCCTGGGCTCGGCGAAGTCGAGCGCGAGCGCGCATTCGACCGCTTCTGGCGGGCGGGCAGCGGTCCTGGCTCGGGGCTCGGGCTCGCGATCTCGAGGCGGCTCGTCTCGCTCGACGGCGGCAACATCGAGCTGCTGCCGGCGGCAAGCGGCGGCATCGACGCTGTCGTCCGCTACCCGTGACGTCCGGTCCAGGGTCCTAAGCTCGGTCCCGGTGGCAACCTTGACCCGAATGCACCCGGGTTTCGCAGGTGTGGTCCAGAACGAGTGGCCGAGGCCGCGAGGCTTCCAGCTCCCCGAGCAGCTCGACGGGCTGCCCATCACGACGCTGCCCGGCGTCGGCGTGACGCTGGCGAAGCACCTGCGCGCGCTCGGCATCGTCAGCGTCCGCGATCTGCTGCTGCACCGGCCGCGCCGGTACGAGCGCGCGGTCGACGAGATTGCGATCTCGCAGCTGTGGGGCGACGACGAGGTCGCGATCGCCGGCGAGGTCGTCGACGTGCGGACACGCCGCCTCGGTGGCAGGCGCACGATCGTCACCGCGCGCGTCAAGGATGAGAGCGGCACGATCGGCGCGTCGTGGTTCAACCAGCCGTGGCTGGCCGACAAGCTCACACCCGGGACGCACCTCCGGCTGCGCGGCCGCCTCGGCCGGTACGGCTTCGACGTCAAGAGCTACGACGTCGGCGCGGCCCGTGCGACGGCCGACTTCGCGCCGGTCTATCCCGCGAGCGAACGCGTGCCGGCGACACGGCTGCGCGAGCTCGCACGGGCGGCGCTTGCTCAGTACGGCCGGTTCCTGCCCGATCCGCTGCCGGCCGAGCTCGAGCTGCCGCTCCGCTGCGACGCGCTCGCGGCGATTCACTTTCCCGAGACCGAGGCGCAGGCCGAGGAGGCGCGCCGGCGGCTCGCGCTCGACGAGCTCGTCGCCCTGCAGCTGGTCGTCGCACGTGCGCGCGACGACGAGTCGGTCGCCTCGCCGCTCGGCGTCTCCGGCGACCTCGTCGCGCGGTACCGCGAGCTGCTGCCGTTCACGCTGACCGAGCACCAGGAACGCGCGATCACGGAGATCGACCTCGACCTTGCGCAAACCGTGCCGATGCAGCGGCTGCTGCAGGGCGACGTCGGCTCGGGCAAGACCGTCGTCGCGCTCTACGCGCTGCTGCGCGCCGTCGAGTGCGGCCGCCAGGGGGCGCTGATGGCGCCGACCGAGACGCTGGCCGAGCAGCACTTCCTCACCGTCGAGCCCCTGTGTGCGGCGCTCGGCGTGCGCGCGGTGCTGCTCACCGGCTCGGTCGGTTCGAAGAAGATCCGCGCCGAGCTCGCGAACGGGGCGGCGCACATCGCCGTCGGCACGCACGCGCTGATCCAGCGCGACATCGAGTTCGCCGACCTCGCCGTCGCCGTCGTCGACGAGCAGCACCGCTTCGGCGTCGAGCAGCGTCACGCGCTTGCCGAGGGGCGAAGCCCGCACGTGCTGCACATGACCGCGACGCCGATCCCGCGCACGCTCGCGCTGACGATCTACGGCGACCTCGCGGTCAGCGAGATCGCGAAGCCGCCCGCCGACCGCAAGCCGATCGTGACGGCGTGGGTAGGAGCCGAGCGGTCGAGCGAGGCGTACGCGCGGCTCCGCGTGCACCTCGACGCCGGTCGCCAGGCGTACATCGTCTGCCCGCTGATCGAGCAGTCGGAGACGCGGCTCGCGCGCGCGGCCGAGGTCGAGGCCGAGCGCCTGCGCCGCGCCGAGCTGGCGGGTTACCGCGTCGGCCTGCTGCACGGGAAGCTGAAGACCGCCGACCGGCGCGAGGTGATGCGGCAGTTCAAGGAGGGCGAGCTCGACGTGCTCGTCGCGACGACGGTGATCGAGGTGGGCATCGACGTCCCGAACGCGACGATCATGATCGTGCAGGAGGCCGACCGCTTCGGGCTCGCGCAGCTGCACCAGCTGCGCGGCCGTGTCGGACGCGGCGCCGAGCAGAGCTACTGCCTGCTGATCTCCCGCGACAAGCTCGAGCTGACCGACGTCGCGCAGTCGCGGCTGCAGGCGCTCGTCGACACGACCGACGGCTTCGAGCTGGCGGAGGTCGACCTCGAGCTGCGCGGCGAGGGCCAGCTCCTCGGCGTCCGGCAGTCCGGCTGGAGCGACCTGCGCTTCACGAAGCTGCGTCAGGACCGCGACCTGATCGAGCGTGCGCGTGCGCTCGCGAACGAACTGCGCGACGTCGACGGCCCGTGGCAGGACGAGGCCGACCGCCTGGCCCCGGCGCCCGGCCTGTCCGCGTAGGATCGCCCCGATGCGCGACCGCCTGCCGCTGCTGCTCGGGCTCACTCTGCTCGCGATCGCGATCCTGCTCGGCGCGATCGCCGTGGGCCACGGCATCCGCGACCGCGGCAAGGGCGACGTCGTCACGGTCACCGGCTCGGCCAAGCAGCGGATCACCTCCGACTACGCGATCTGGGACCTGTCGGTCTCGAGCCAGCAGGCGAGCGCAGCGCCGGCAGCAGCGCAGCTCGCGCGCTGGACAGCGGCGATTCGCGCGTTCCTGAAGGCGCAGGGCGTGCAGGCCGGCGAGTTGACCGTGCAGCCCGTCTCGACGCAGACCGTCACCGACAGCAACAACCAGAACCAGATCGTCGGCTACCAGGTGGCGCGCAACTTCGAGGTGCGCTCGCAGCGCGTGCAGGCGATCGCCGGCGTCGCGGAGGCCAGCTCGCGGCTCGTCTCGGCCGGGATCCCGCTGCAGGCACAGCCGCTGCAGTACGTCTACACCCGCCTCCCCGACCTGCGGCCGAAGCTGCTCGAGGCGGCCGTCCGCGACGCCCAGAACCGCGGCAAGGTGCTGCTCGCGGCGACCGGCGGCTCGCTCGGCAAGCTGCGCGGGGTCGATGTCGGCGTCTTCCAGGTCACGTCGCCGAACTCCACCGACGTCACCGACTACGGCGTCTACGACACCTCGACGCTCGAGAAGGACGTGACCGCGGTCGTCAACGTCACGTTCTCGCTCAACTGAGGATCATCGCCGGCACCCACCGCGGCCACCGCATCGCGGCGCCGAAGGGCCGCGACACGAGGCCGACGTCGGATCGCGTGCGGGAGAGCGCGTTCAACCTGATCGGGCCGGTCGACGACGCGGTCGTGCTCGACCTGTTCGCCGGCTCCGGGGCGCTCGGCCTCGAGGCGTTGAGCCGCGGCGCCGCGAGCGCCGTGCTGGTCGACTCCGACCGCGACGCGTGCCGCACGATCAACGCGAACCTCGACAAGCTGAAGCTGCACGCGACGGTGCTCTGCACCGACGCGGTGCGGGCCGTCGCCGCCGACCGGCGCACCTACGACGTGATCCTCTGCGACCCGCCCTACGACTACGACCGGAGCAGGCTCGCGCCCCAGCTCGCACGGCTGCTCGCCGAGGACGGCGTGCTCGTCTGGGAGAGCGCCGGGCGCGAGCCGCCGCCCGAGCTGCCGGGCCTGCAGCGAACGCACATCGCGCAAGTACGGGTCCGCACGGCTTACGCTGTTCGAGCTGTGATCACCGCCATCTACCCCGGTACGTACGACCCGGTCACGAACGGCCACGTCGACGTGATCAGCCGCGCCGCCCGTATCTTCGACCGCGTGGTCGTCGGCGTGGTCGGCAACCCGCACCACAAGACGCCGCTGTTCGACGTGCCGGAGCGGGTCCAGCAGATCAAGGAGGCGCTTGCGGGGATCGTCACGAACGTCGAGGTCGAGGTGTTCAGCGAGCTGGTCGTCGACTTCGCCCGCCGCTGGGACGCCAAGGTGATCGTCAAGGGGCTCCGGGTCGTCTCCGACTTCGAGTGGGAGTTCCAGATGAACCAGCTCAACCGGACCCTCGCCCCGGAGATCGAGACCGTGTACGTGATGGCGAGCCCCGCCGTCAGCTTCGTCTCCTCGAGCGGGGTGAAGGAAATCGCGTCGTTCGGCGGAAATGTCGAAGAGCTGGTGCCCCCGGGCGTCGCACGCCGCCTGAAGGAGATGTTTCCGGACGGCCGTGGCGGTGCTCCCCTGTCCGACCAGGAGTAGACTGCACATCCCATGGACGTCCTCGTACTGATCGACAAGCTCGACGACCTCGTGCACAACGCGAAGGCCGTGCCGCTCACCGACCAGGTGCGGATCGACCGTGAGGAGATCTACGACATCCTCGATCAGATGCGGGCGACGATCCCCGAGGAGATCAAGCAGGCCCGCTGGATCGTCAAGGAGCGCCAGGAGATGCTCGCCGAGGCGAAGCGCGAGCAGGACCGGCTCCTGCAGGAGGCCCGCGAGCAGGCCGTGCGTGAGGCGTCGCAGACCGAGATCGTCAAGCTCGCCGAGCGCCAGGCGCAGGAGATCATCGACGAGGCCCGCCGGAACGCGCGCGAGATGCGGCTCGAGATGGAGGACTGGGCCGACGGGATGCTCGCGACGCTCGAGACGAACCTCGACAAGTTCCTCGTTGCCGTCCGTCGTGGGCGCGAGCGGCTGCACGAGCGTTCGCAGGAGTCGGTGGTCGCCGGGATCGGCCCGGTCGACCTGTCCGACAACGGCCGACGGCTCCACGCTACTAGAACCCGCGGCGTACCCTCGTCGGTATGACGAGCTTCAACCTGCGTCAGGTGAAGCTGCGTCCGGGCGAGCAGCTGCGTGACGAGCTCGAGGTGGAGCTGGCGCCGCTGCAGTACGGCGGTCAGCGCTACCTGCCGGTGCCGGACAAGGTGCCGGCCGCGTTCGAGCTGACGCGTGCGACCACGGGCACAGTCTTCACCCTGGCGTTCACCGCCCGGCTGCACGGGCCCTGCTATCGCTGCCTCGGTGACGCCGTGCTCGAGGTGCCGGTCAAGGCGCGCGAGTACCAGGCGTCGTCGCCCGACGACGAGGAGCTGACGACGCCGTACATCGACGGGCGCGAACCTCGACGTGTCGGCGTGGGCGCGCGACGCGGTCGCGCTCGGCCTGCCGGAGAAGATCCTCTGCCGCCCCGACTGCGCCGGCCTCTGCGGCGAGTGCGGCAAGAACCTGAACGACGAGCCGCACGTCCACGAGCAAGAGCACCGCGACCCCCGCTGGGCCGCCCTCGAAGCCCTCCGCGACCAGGTCTGAGCCCTCCCCCCATCGGGACCTGCCTGGTCGCGACCCGTCCGGTGTCAGACACCGGGACGTGCCGCGCGGGGCCACGTCCGGTGTCAGACACGGGTTCGAAAGCGTGACGAACCGTCCCCAGCCGGTCGGTTCGGACGTGGTTAGAAGGAGGGTGCGCGGCGTTCCATCAGGACGACGTCGCGCCACTGGCCGCGCTTCTTCGCGATCCGCTCGCGGGCGCCGACGATCCGGAAGCCGCAGCGCTCGTGCAGCGCCACCGAGGCGTCGTTGCCGCTGATGATCCCCGCCTGGATCGTCCACACCCCCGCCCGGTCGGCCCGGCGCACGAGCTCCTCGAGGAGTGCCGTGCCGATGCCGCGGCCCCGTGCGGCCCAGCCGACGTACACCGAGTTCTCCGTCACGCCGCTGTAACACGCCCGCGACGAGACCGGCGCGAGCGCCGCCCAGCCGAGCACGGCGTCCTCGCGCGCGACGAGGCGCGGGGCAGCGAGGTGCGCCGCGTCCCACGCCTCCCAGGTCGGCACCTCCTCCTCGAACGTGCCGACGTCGAGGCCTTCCTCGTAGATCCTGGCGCACGCCTGCCAATCCTCGGGACGCATGTCCTCGATCGTCACAGGGAGATGGTACGAGTCACGCGCAGCCGTTCGAGGAAGCGCCGGTCGTGCGTCACGACGACGAGGCAGCCCTCGAACGTCTCGAGCGCGGTCTCGAGCTCCTCGATCGCCTCGAGGTCGAGGTGGTTCGTCGGCTCGTCGAGAACCAGGCAGTTGACGCCGCGGGCGGCGAGCAGCGCCAGGCCCGCGCGTGTGCGCTCGCCGGGCGAGAGCCGCGGTGCCGGGCGGTCGACGTCGTCTGCGCCCAGCGCGAACTTCGCGAGCAGCGTCCGCGCGTCGCCCGGCAGCAGGCCGGAGGCACCGACGAAATCGTCCAGAAGAATCCCCGTGAACCGGTCCCGCGCCTGATTCAGCTCCCCGAACACCGCCGACGAGCCAAGCCGGCGAATCCCCGCGACGAGCGGCAACTCGCCGAGGAGCGCTCCGATCAGCGTCGTCTTGCCGGAGCCGTTGGCGCCGACGATCGCGAGGCGCTCGCCCCAATGCAGTTCGAGCGTCACCGGCCCGAGCGTGAAAGCGCCGCGCTCGACGACCGCGTTCGCAAGCTCGGCGATCACGCCGCTCGGCGGCGCTGCTGGAAGGTTGAGCCGCAGCCGCCACGGCGACCACGGCTTCTCGACCTCCTCCAGCCGTTCAAGGTGGTGCTTCGCCTGTTGCACCTTGCCGCGAAGGGCGTTGGTCGGGCGCCGGTCGGAGCCTCCTGTCTGACGCGCCAGCTTGCGCGGGCCGCCGAGCTGCTGCGCCTGCGTGCGCCGGTCACGGAGAAGAGCCGAATAGCGCCCTTTCTCCTCGACGTACTCCCCGTAGTGGCGTTCGTGCTGCGCCCGCGCGCGCTCGCGCGCGGCCTCGTATTCGGACCACGTGCCCGTGTACTCGTGCACTTTTCGGGTCTCCGCCTCGATCTCGACCACCCGCGTCACCGCCCGGTCGAGGAACTCCCGGTCGTGCGAGACGAGCACGACCCCGGCAGCGAGCGAGTCGAGGAACCGCTCCAGGCGGTCGAGGCCTGCGAAGTCGAGGTTGTTGGTCGGCTCGTCGAGGAGGAAGACGTCGAAGCGCGCGAGCAGGATCGCCGCAAGCGCAGCCTTTGCAGCCTCGCCGCCGGAGAGGGTCGTCATCGACTGCTCGCTCCGTGGCCCGAGCCCGACGTCGGCGAGCGCGGCGCGGGCACGCGCCTCGAAGTCCTCGCCGCCGAGCGAGAGGAAGCGGTCGAGCGCCTCCGAGTAAGCGGTCGCCTGCTCCGGCTCGGCCTCGAGACGCGCTGCGACCGCGTCCATGGCCGCTTCCGCCTCGCCGACACCGGTCCGGCGTGCCAGATAACCGAGCACCGTCTCACCGGCGGTGGGTGCCGGCTCCTGCGGCAGGTAGCCGACGGCGCCGGTGCGCACGATCCGGCCCGTGTCCGGCTGCTCGAGGCCTGCGAGCAGGCGCAGCAGGGTGGACTTGCCGATCCCGTTCGGGCCGACGATGCCCACCCGGTCGCCCGGCGAGACGACGAGCGAGACCCGTTCGAGCACCTGGCGGGCAGCAAAGCTCTTCGAGATGTCACGTGCAGCGATTGAGCCCGGCACGGGCGGACCTCCATGAGTCGACAGGACGAGAAAACGCGCGGTCTGTGACTCAGAAGTCCGTCATAGGAAGGCCCGAGGGCCTGCGCGCACAGTATCGGACGCCGCTATAGTGGGCGACCGCAATGGCCGTCCCCAAGAGGAAAACGTCAAAGGCACGCCGCGACCAGCGCCGCGCACAGCACGCGATCGAGACGCCGCGCGTCAACACGTGCCCGCAGTGCGGCTCGCCGAAGCGCGCGCACCGCATCTGCCCGACCTGCGGCACCTATAAGGGCCGCGAGGTCGAACCTCTCCGGCTCCAAGCCCCGTAGCGCCCGTGCCGCGCGTCGCAGTCGACGCCCTGGGCGGAGACAACGCTCCCACCGAGGTGATCCTCGGCGCACTCGACGCCGCCGGCGACGGGATCGAGGTGACGCTGTACGGCCCCGCCGGCCTCGACACGCAAGGGCTGCCGCTGGTCGAGGCTGCGGACCGGATCGAGATGGCGGACAAGCCGGCCGAGGCGGTCCGGGCGAAGCCCGACTCGAGCCTCGTCGCGGCGGTTCGTGCGGTCGGGGAGGCGAGGCCGACGCTGTCGTCTCCGCCGGGAACACGGGCGCGATGCTGGCCGCCGGCCTCGCTGCACCTGCGCCGGATTCCCGGCGTGATGCGGCCTGCGATCGCCGTCCCGATCCCGGCGCGCGAGGGCGTGTCGGTGCTGCTCGACGCCGGCGCGAACGCCGACGCCCGCGCCGAGCACCTGTTGCAGTTCGGTCACATGGGCTCGATCTTCAGCCACGAGCTGCTCGGCGTCGAGAACCCGGTCGTGCAGCTGCTCTCGATCGGCGAGGAGGACGAGAAGGGGAACGGCCTGACACTCGACGCCCACGCGCTGCTGCGCGGCAGCACGCTCAACTTCCAGCGGGAACCTCGAGAGCCGGGAACTTCTCCGGGGCGCCGCCGACGTGGTCGTCACCGACGGTTTCACCGGCAACATCGCCCTGAAGCTCCTCGAAGGCACGATCAAGGATCTGCTCGACGCCCTGCGGGCCGAGATCACCGCAACGACGACCGGGAAGCTGGGCGGCCTGCTGATCCGCCCGGCGGCGCGGCGCCTGCGTACCCGATTCGACCCGGACACGTACGGCGGCGCCTACCTGCTCGGGCTGCGCGGCCTGGCAGTGATCGCGCACGGCTCGAGCGGCCGCAAGGCGATCGCGAACGCGATCCGGCTGGCCGCCCGGGGCGCCGACCACCGTGTCGTCGAGCGGCTCGCAGAGCGACTCGGCGAGCGCGTCCGTGTATGATCGCGCGGTTTTCCAGGTAGACCCGTTTCTTCGCCCCCAACAACGATCGAGGTGACATGGCAGCGTCGCGTGAAGAGGTCTTCGAGCGCGTCAAGGAGGTCCTGACGGAGCAGCTCGGAGTCGAAGAGGATCAGATCACGGAAGAGGCGTCGTTCCAGGACGACCTCGACGCCGACTCCCTCGACCTGGTCGAGCTGATCATGGAGCTCGAGGACCAGTTCGGGATCAAGATCTCAGACGAGGACGCGCAGAAGATCACGACCGTGGGTCAGGCCGTCGACTACGTCACGTCGCACCAGTAAGAGCTCGACCAGCTCGAAACCTGGCTCGAACAGTCTGCGGGAGCTGATTGCGGCGCTTCCGGCCGAACGGGCGTCGGCGGTCTTCACGCACTCGTCGTGGGCCGCCGACCGCACGCCTTTCGTACGAGCGCCTCGAGTTTCTCGGCGACTCGGTGCTCGAGCTGGCGATCGCGCGCGCCCTCTTCGACCGGTTTCCGGAGTTCAGCGAGGGGCGGATGGCGAAGATCCGCTCGCACGTGGTCTCGCGGGCGAGCTGTGCGATCGTCTCGCGCGAGCTCGAGCTGGGAGACCGGCTGCTGGCCGAGTCCGACGGCCCGCCGAGCGGTGAGGTCACGCGCCTCTCGCAGAACCGCAACGTGCTGGCCGCCCTCCTTGAGGCCGCCCTCGCGGCGCTCTACCTCGCGCACGGGTTCGAGCCGATCGCCGAGGCGATCGTCGAGGCGTTCGACGGCCAGATCGAGTTCGCTCTCACCTCGCAGTTCGACCACAAGACCGACCTCCAGGAGCGACTGGCGCGCACCGGCCGGGCGGTCAACTACACGGTGCTCGAGGTGGCAGGGCCCGCCGCACGACCGCACGTTCACCGCGGCGGCGCTGATCGACTCCCAGATCGTCGGAACCGGCATCGGCCGCTCGAAGAAGGACGCCGAGCAGGCGGCGGCGCGGCAGGCGCTGCAGATCACCGCAGCAGCCGACGGTGCAGTTGCTGCGTCGGCTCCGACGGAGTGACGCCCAGCTCCTCCCGCAGTCGCACCCGCAGCTCGTCGTAGACGAGCAGCGCCTCCGCACAGTTCCCCTCGCGGTCGAGAGCTTCCATCAGGATCCGGTACCCCGACTCGCGGTATGGCTCGATCCGCGTCAGCTCGCGCCCGCTGCGTACTGCTGCGGCGAGCTCGGTGTCGCCGATCGCGAGCGAGGCGCCCGCGTACGCCTCGAGCGCGCGCAGCCGCATCTCGCCGAGCCGTCGGCGGCGCTCGTCGATCCAGGCTGCTTCTTCGCCTGGCAGGAACGGCCGCCCGGTCACGAACAGGGCCACCTGCGCCGGCCCCCAGGCACGCAGGGGCTCACCGAGCGTCAGCGCCGACTCGGCGCGGTGGAGGGCGTCGGCCGCTGCCTCGATATCGACGTGAAGCTCGCTGAAAGCAAGGCGTGTCCCTTCGAGCGGCACGACCCGTCGCAGCTTGGAAAGGAGGGGCGCGAGACCGCCGTCGCGCCCGTCGGGCCAAAGCGCTTCCACGAGCTGCTCCCGCCCGAGCGTCTGGTCGCGCCCTGCGACCAGGAACGCGAGCAGCAGTCGACCCTGCCTGCCGGGGAGGTCCGCTTCGACACGCCGCCCCTCGACCTCGAGGACGAACCGGCCGCAAAGCTGCACCTTGCCGCGCGCCAACGCCGCGCCAACATAGCCTCAACCCTGCGGCGGTACAAACGGGCCGACCCGAGCGAGAGGAGGCACGAGATGGCGAAGCAGATCACCTGTGAATGCGGCGTCGTGATCCGCGGCGAGACCGACGGGGAAGTGCTGGACGGCGCGCGCGAGCACATGCGCACCGACCACCCGAAGCTCCTCGACCAGGTCAGCGAGCAGGACCTGCGCGGCTGGATCCAGGAGGTCTAGCCATGGCGACCGCTGCATTCGATGCTGGTCGTTACAAGGAAACCACGCGTCGTCAATGGCAGGACGCCGCCGCGGCGTGGCGTCGGTGGGATCCGGTGTTCGACCGGTGGCTGGGAGAGGCGACGGAGCTGCTGCTCGATCTGGCACGCGTCGGCGCCGGCTCGCGCGTGCTGGACGTCGCAGCGGGTTCGGGCGGCCAGACGATCGTGGCTGCGCGGCGGGCCGGAGACGACGGTGCGGTCCTGGCAACTGACCTCGCGTCGAACATCCTCGACGAGCTTGCCTTGGCCGCGCGCGCCGCGAACGTCGGCAACGTCGCGACGCGGGTCATGGACGCCGAAGCCCTCGATGTCGACGCCGGATCGTTCGACGCGGTCGTCTCGCGTCTCGGGCTGATGTACCTGCCCGACAAGATCGGGGCGCTCGTGTCGGCGCGACAGGCGCTTCGCCCCGGCGGGCGCTACGCAGCCCTCGTCTTCGCCGAGGCCGACCGGAACGGGTTCTTCTCGTTGCCGATCTCGATCATCCGCACGAACGCGCAGCTGCCGCCGCCGGCACCGGGTCTTCCCGGCCCGTTCTCGGCCACCAACCTGGAAGAGCTGCTGGCCGACGCCGGATTCTCCGACGTCGAGGTCCGACGGGTGGAGGCGCCGCTCCGTCTCTCGAGCGCTGCCGAATGCGCGCAGCTCGAGCGGGAGTCCTTCGGTGCTCTGCACCAGATGTTGGCCGGGCTCTCCGAGCCCGAGCAGGCGTCGACCTGGCAGCGAGATCGAGGCAGCGCTCGAGCGTTTCGAGGGCCCCGACGGGTTCGTCGGCCCCTGCGAGCTCCTGGTGGGTGGGGGGACCGCGTAGCCCCATCCGAAACGACCGCTAGCCTCCTCGCGGGTGCACCTGAAGGCAATCAAGCTGCGCGGGTTCAAGTCATTCGTCGAACCGGTCGAGATCCGTCTCGAGCCCGGCGTGTCGGTCGTGGTCGGCCCGAACGGCTCCGGGAAGTCGAACGTCTCCGACTCGATCCTCTGGGCGACGGGATCGCTCAGCCCGGGCGAGCTGCGAGCCGAGAAGCCCGACGACGTGCTCTTCGCCGGCTCGGTCGGGCGTGGCCCGACCGACCTCTGCGAGGTCGACCTGCTGTTCGACAACGCCGACGGGGCCTGGCCCGACCTGCCGTACGCCGAGGTCTCGGTCGCACGCAAGTTGCAGCGCGGCGGCGAGGGGCAGTACCTCGTCAACCGCACGCCCGTGCGCCGGATCGATCTCGTCGAGCTGCTGTCCGACGTCGGCCTCGGCGGCGGGCTGCGCTCGGTGATCTCGCAGGGCCGGGTCGAGACGGTGCTCAACTCGAAGCCGCACGAGCGGCGCGAGCTGATCGAAGAAGCCGCGGGGCTCGGCCGGTTCAAGCGACGGCGTCATCGCGCCGAACTGAAGCTCGCGCGGGTCGCCGTGCAGGTCGAGCGCGCCAGGGACCTCGAGGACGAGGTGAAGAAGCGGTTGCGGCCGCTCGCGCTCCAGGCGACCGCCGCCGAGCGGGCCGAGAAGCTCGGCCTCGAGATCGCCCGGCTGCAGGCAGCCGTCGCGACGCTCGACCTCGCGCGCCTCGCCGAGCGCCGCGCCGAGGCCGAAAGCCGGCGCGCCGAGACGGCCGAGCAGCGCCGCGCGCTCGACGAGCAGATCGCCGTCGCTCGTCGCCGAGCGCGAGCAGGCCGAGGAGGAGCTGACCGACTCGGCCGGCGCCCGCGAACAGGCGACGGCGGCCCTGTACCGCCTGAGGAGCGGCGGCGAGCGCATCGTCTTGCGCCGCGAATCGGCGGCAGCGCTGACCACGTCGCTCCGGGCCGACCTCGAGGCAGCACGCACCCACGATCCGTCTGCGTCTGTCGAGCTGGAGACGGTGGCGCGCGACGCCGCGGGTGCTGCCCAGGCGGCCGCAGCCGAGCACGCGCGGCTGCAGGTCGATGCCGAGGAGCGCTGGGCCCGCGTCGCCGCCGTCGAACGGAACGCGCAGGCGCTCCTCGCCGGGCAGCTCGACGAGGTGCTCGCGCAGCGTCGCCAGACCGAGTCGCTGCTCACCGGCGGCGGCCGAGATGCGCTGCTCGCGCTCCGGGGTGCCGTCCAGACGCTCGGCGTCAGGCACGAGTCCGCCGACCGGCTCCTCGCCCAGCTTCGCGGCGAGCTCGACGAGGTGCGCCGTGCTGCCGGGCGGCCCGACGCCGGCCGAGCTCGGCCGCGCGGCCGACGAGGCCGACGGCGCCGCCCGTGCCGCGGCGCGCGAGCACGAGGATCTGGAAGCGCGGCTCGCGATGGCCCGCGAGCGGCTGGGCGCGCTCGAGCAGTCGCTCGCCGAGCGCGAGGGCCTGCCGCCCGCCGCACGGGCGCTCGCGGAGGCAGGCGAACGGCTCGCGCTGCAGCTGCTCGACGTGGCTCCCGGCCGCGAACGGTCAGTGGCAGCCGCGCTGTCCCACCGCGCCTCGGCGATCGTCGCCGAGACTCCCGCCCGTGCGCTCGAGCTGGTCGTGAACGCCATGTCGTCCGGGCTCGGATCGCTGCTCGTGCTGGTCGGCCGCGACCCGCAACAGCTCGTCGACCTGCCTGTCGTCGCCCGCGAGCAGCTGCTCGCATCGGCCGTTCCGGCGGTCACCGACGACGGGATCGGCTGGGATCCGCAGCGCGGCGAGCTCTGGTTCGCCGGCGAGACGGCCGAGGCCGTCCTGCTCGAGCTCGATGCGCGCCGGCGCGAGCTGCACGAGGAGGTCGAGCGGCTCGCCGCCCAGACGGTCGAGGCCGGCGAGCGGATCGCCGTGGCACACGCGCGGCGCGGAGGCGGCCGCTGCGGCGTTCGCTCCGGTCGCGCACCTGCGGAGCGTGCTCCGAGCCGATCCGGCGCACCTGGAGCGGCTCGTCGCCGCTGCCTCGAGGCTCGATGAGACCTTGAGGGTTGCGGCGTCGCTCGCGGGCCGGCTCGAGACGCCCCTCGCCGAGCGGGCGGGGCGCCTGGCCGACGACCTGCGTGGGATCTCCGCCCGCGAGGGCGACCTGCGCCGCGCGGCCGGCGACGCCGATTCGCGTGCGCTGGCCGCCGAGCGGCGCGCGGGCGGCCGCACTGCCGAGGCGAGCGGTGAGCCCGAGGAGCTGCGGACGCTGGCCGAGGCGCTCTCCGCCCGTGCCGAGCAGGCCGCCGCGACCGCCGACGCGTCCGCCGAGCGGGCGAGGGCGGCTGCGCGTGCGCTGGCGGATGCCGACCCGCGGCGCGCCCGTCGGCCGGGCGAGCTCGTGCTCGCGCGCCTGCTGGCCGGAGGCGAGCGGCTCGAGGGCTCGCTCACCGTCGACGTCGACCGGTTCGAAGCGCCGGTGCGGGACCGTGCCCAGGCCCAGGCGACCCGCACCACCGAGCTCGGTGCCGCGTTGCGGCGGCTCGGGGCCGAGGAGGTCGAGCTGCGGCAGCACGCCTCTCACGCGGGTGAGCGGCTGGCAGCGATCGACGTGGAGCTTGCGCGCACGGACGCCGAGCACGACGAGGCGCAGCGCCGGCTCGTAGCGGCGAACGCCGAGCCGGCGGAGGGCGATGATCGCGCCGAGCTCGCCGAGAAGCTCGAGCGCTACGAGCGCCGGCGCGAGCAGCTCGGCCAGGTCAACCCGCTCGCCAAGGAGGAGTACGAGGCCGAGAAGGAGCGCCTGACGGAGCTCGCGACCCAGCGCGCCGACCTCGAGGCGAGCCTCGACGAGCTCGAGAAGCTCCGCGACGACCTGACGAGGACGGTCGAGACGCGCTTCGCCGAGACGTTCGCCGCGGTCGAGACGCACTTCCACGAGGTGGCGGCGACGCTGTTCCCGGGCGGCGAGGGCCGCCTGCGGCTGACCGAGGCCGAGGAGGACGGCGAGGAGCCCGGCATCGAGGTCGAGCTGCGTCCGGCCGGCAAGCGTGTGACGCGGCTGTCGCTGCTGTCGGGCGGCGAGAAGGCGCTCGGCGCGATCGCGTTCCTCTTCTCGCTGTTCCTCGCGCGCCCGAGCCCGTTCTACCTCCTGGACGAGGTCGAGGCCGCCCTCGACGACACGAACATCGGCCGCTTCACCGAGCTGCTCCGCACGTACGCCGACCGCGCGCAGTTCATCGTGATCACGCACCAGAAGCGAACGATGGAAGCCGCCGACGTCCTCTACGGCGTGACGATGGGCCAGGACGGCGTCTCGCAGATCGTCTCGCGCCGCCTGCCGCGCGACGACGTCGCCGCCGCCACCGCCTGAGCGCACCCTCCCCGGCGGCCACGTCCGTCCGAGCCACGTCCGGTGTCAGACACGGGTTCAGAAGTGTGACGGCTCGTCCACAGGCGGGGCGGCTACCCTCTCGCGGCGATGGCGAGGAGCTGGGCGGAGCTGCTGGGTGACGAGGCGGCGGACGAGGAGAGCGCCGAGGTCCGGCGTGGCGTCTTCGGGCGCCTGCGCGAGTCGCTCGGCAAGTCGCGGCGGGCGCTCACCGAGCAGCTGCAGGTGGCCGCGTTCGACCCGCAGGACGACGCGTCGTGGGAGCGCCTCGAGGAGGCGCTGATCTACGCCGACGTCGGCGTGCGCGCGACGGCCGAGCTGATTCGGCGCCTCGAGGCGCGGCAGGACCTGACGGAGCTGCAGGCGGCGCTCGCGGAGGAGATCGCCGCGCTCTTCGGCGAGCCGCCGACGCTCGACGTCGGCCACGAGCCGGCGGTGATCCTCGTCGTCGGCGTCAACGGCACCGGCAAGACGACGACGATCGGCAAGCTCGCGAAGCGGTTGCGGGAGAGCGGCCGCGACGTCACCGTCGGCGCCGCGGACACCTTCCGCGCAGCGGCTGAGGAACAACTCGAGATCTGGGCCAAACGCGCCGACGCGCGCTTCGTCGGGGGCGAGCGCGGCGGTGACCCCGCCGCGGTCGCCTACGACGCAGTCGGTACCGACCACGGCGTCGTCCTCGTCGACACCGCCGGTCGCCTGCACACGCAGACGAACCTGATGGACGAGCTCGCGAAGGTGCGCCGCGTGATCGCCGGCCGCCGCGACGGCGCGCCGCACGAGGTGCTGCTCGTCGTCGATGCGACGACGGGCCAGAACGGGTTGCAGCAGGCCCGGCTCTTCAACGACGCCGTCGGCGTGACCGGCGTCGCGTTGACGAAGCTCGACGGCTCGGCGAAGGGCGGGATCGCGGTCGCGATCGCCTACGAGCTGGGGCTGCCGGTGAAGCTCGTCGGCGTCGGCGAGGCGCTCGACGACCTGCGCCCGTTCGACGCGAAGGACTTCGCGCAGGCGCTAGTCGCCGCTTGACCGCGACCAGAGGTTGATGTCCGCGTCGGTCGCGTAGCGGTCGATCTCGGCCAGCTCGTCGTCGCCGAACGAGAGATTGCCGAGCGCGCCGAGCGAGTCGTCGAGCTGGTCGACGCTCGACGCGCCGATCAATGTCGACGTCATGCGTTGATCGCGAAGCGTCCACGCGAGCGCCATCTGCGCGAGGCTCTGACCACGCGTCTGCGCGATCTCGTTCAGCGCGCGGATCTTTGCGCGTGCCTGGTCGGTGATCAGGTCGGGCGACAGCGACGAGTTCTGCGTCGCCCGTGATCCCTCGGGGATGCCGTCGAGGTACTTGTCCGTCAGCATCCCCTGCGCGAGCGGCGAGAAGCCGATGCAGCCGACCTCCAGCTCGCCGAGCGTGTCGAGCAGCTCGGGCTCGATCCAGCGGTTCAGCAGCGAGTACGACGGCTGGTGGATCAGCAATGGCGTGCCGAGCGACGCGAGGAGCTCGTATGCCTCGCGCGTCTTCTCGGGCGAGTACGACGAGATGCCCGCGTAGAGCGCCTTCCCCTGCCGCACCGCCGTGTCGAGTGCGCCCATCGTCTCCTCGAGCGGCGTCTCGGGATCGAAGCGGTGCGAGTAGAAGATGTCGACGTAGTCGAGCCCCATCCGGGCGAGCGACTGGTCGAGCGACGCGAGCAGGTACTTGCGTGAGCCCCACTCGCCGTAGGGGCCCGGCCACATGTCGTACCCCGCTTTGGTCGAGACCACGAGCTCGTCGCGGTAGGGGCGAAGGTCGTCGCGCAGCGCCTGCCGAACGTCTCCTCGGCCGAGCCGTACGGCGGGCCGTAGTTGTTCGCGAGGTCGAAGTGGGTGACGCCGCGGTCGAAGGCCCGCCGCAGGATCGCGCGGCCGGACTCGTACGGGCGGTCGCCGCCGAAGTTGTGCCAGAGGCCGAGCGTGATCGCCGGCAGCTTCAGGCCGCTGGCGCCGGAGCGCCTGTACTGCATCGAGTCGTAGCGATCCGCGGCGGCTTCGTAGAGCATCGCCGGATCGTATGCAACGGGGCTCGCAGACCACGCGGCTACGATGCGCGGTCGTGTTCGACAGCCTGAGCGACAAGCTGCAAAGCACCCTCGGCGACCTCCGGAAGAAGGGGGCGCTCGACGAGGAGGCGATCTCGCGCGCGATGCGCGAGATCCGCCTCGCGCTGCTCGAAGCAGACGTCAACTTCACGGTCGTCCGCGACTTCGTCGCCCGCGTGCGTGAGCAGGCGCTCGGCGAGGAGGTCCTGAAGAGCCTGACGCCCGGCCAGCAGGTCGTGAAGATCGTCCACGACGAGCTGACGAGGCTGATGGGCGAGGGGGAGTCCGGGCTCGCGTTCGGGAAGTTCACCGTCATCCTGCTCGCCGGCCTCCAGGGCTCGGGCAAGACGACCACCGCCGCGAAGCTCGCGCTGCACCTGCAGCGCCCAGGGCCGCAAGCCCGGCCTGATCGCGGCCGACCTGCAGCGCCCGGCCGCGATCGACCAGCTCGAGCAGCTCGGCAACCAGATCCAGATCCCGGTCTTCCGCACCGACACCAAGGACGCGGTCGAGGCGACGAAGAGCGGCCTCGCGCGCGCGCGCGAGGCCGGGCTCGACACGGTGATCGTCGACACCGCCGGCCGCCTGCAGATCGACGACGAGCTGATGGCCGAGCTCGCGCGCGTGCGCGACGAGGCGAAGCCGCAGAACGTGATCCTCGTCGCTCGACGCGATGACCGGCCAGGAGGCCGTCAACGTCGCCGAGGCGTTCCACGAGCGGGTCGCGTTCGACGGCGTCATCCTGACGAAGCTCGACGGCGACGCCCGCGGCGGCGCCGCGCTCTAGCGTCAAGGCGATCACCGGCAAGCCGATCAAGTTCGCGTCGACGGGCGAGAAGCTCGACGCGCTCGAGGTGTTCCACCCCGACCGCATGGCCTCGCGCATCCTCGGGATGGGCGACGTGCTGACGCTGATCGAGCGCGCCGAGGCGGCCGTCGCGGAGGACGAGCAGGCCGAGATGGAGACGCCGGCTGCGCGCGGGCCAGTTCACGTTCGACGACTTCCTGAAGGCGTACAAGATGCTGCGCCGGATGGGGCCGCTGAAGGGCGTGCTGAAGATGATCCCCGGCATGCAGCCAGCAGCTCGGTGACGTCGACGTCGACGAGCGCGAGCTCGGCCGCGTCGAGGCGATCGTGCTCTCGATGACGCCGCTCGAGCGCGCGCGCGCCGATCGTGATCGACGGCAAGCGGCGGCTGCGGATCGCGCGCGGCTCCGGCACGACCGTCGAGCAGGTCAACAAGCTGCTCGACGCACGCAAGCAGATGGAGAAGATGATGCAGCAGCTGGGGCGGGGGAAGCTGCCGGCCCTCCCGAACCAGCAGGCGCCCGGCGGCGGCTCGTTCCGCGACGCGGAAGAAGTCGTCGAAGCGCAAGAAGCAAGAAGGCCGGACGGAGGTAAAGGAAGCAGATGGCAGTGAAGCTGAGGCTCACGCGCGTGGGCTCGAAGAAGAACCCGATCTACCGCGTCGTCGCCGCCGACTCGCGCTCGCCGCGTGACGGCAAGTTCCTCGAGATCGTCGGTCGCTACAACCCGCAGACCGACCCCTCGACGATCGACCTCGACGAGGCGAAGGTGAAGGACTGGCTCGGCAAGGGCGCGCAGCCCACCGAGGCGGTCGCGAAGCTGATCAAGATCCAGGGCATCGAGAAGTAGATGGCCGAGCTGCTCGCGTATCTGGCGCGCGAGCTCGTCGACGATCCGGACGCGGTGCGCGTGGAGTCCGAGGAGCGAGACGGCGCCTCGTGCTCGTGCTGCACGTCGCTGCCGACGACGTCGGCAAGGTGATCGGCCGGCAGGGCAGGATCGTCCGCGCGCTCCGAACG
This sequence comes from uncultured Actinomycetes bacterium, assembly GCA_963819535.1. Lineage (GTDB taxonomy): Bacteria > Actinomycetota > Thermoleophilia > Gaiellales > Gaiellaceae > PALSA-600. Next base: position 492,688 of record CAWFWL010000003.1, read on the forward strand.
CTCGTGCGTGCGAGCGCCGTGCGCGACGGGCGGCGCGTGCTCGTCGAGATCGCCGACGACGCCGCGTGAAGGTCGCCGCGCTCTACGACGTCCACGCGATGCCGTGGGCGCTCGAGGCCGTCCTGGCCGAGGTCGACGCGGACGCGATCGTGTTCGGCGGCGACTATCTCTACGGCCCGTACCCGCGCGAGACGGTCGCGCTGGTCAGGTCGCTCGACGCGCAGGTGTGCGCGGGAACTGCGAGGACCTGGCGGAGGACTGGGAGTCGCGCCCAGCTCGCGCCGGGTGACCTGGAGTGGCTCCAGGCGCTGCCGCTCGCGACGACCGTCGACGGCGTTCTCTACTGCCACGCGGCGCCGACGAGCAACCTGCCGATCACGACCGCGATCACCCCCGACGACGCTGGTCGTTGCGAAACGTTTGCCGGTGTCGAGCGGCACGGTGGTGATCGGCCACACGCACCACCAGTTCGACCGCCGCATCGGCGGCTCTGCGCGTCGTCAACGCGGGCTCGGTCGGGATGCCGTACGAAGGCGAGGTCGCGGCGTTCTGGACGCTTGTCGAGGACGGCGAGCCCGCGTTCCGCCGCACGCCGTTCGACGTCGAGCGCGCGGTCGCACGAGACACGCGCGAGCGCCTGGCCGCACGCGCAGGACTTCGTAGCCGAGAACCTGCTCGTCGCGCCCGTCGCGCGACGAGGCGATCGCGACGCTGGAGAGCCGGCGCACGTGAGGGTGCGCGATCGGGCGCGTCGGCCGTCCGCACGGCATCGACGGCTCCTTCGTCGTCGAGCAGGCGAGCGACGACGCGCGCTGGTGGAAGGTCGGCGCGCGGTTCCTTGCGGGCGGCACGCCGGTGGAGGTCGTCGGCGCGCGACGCGCCTCGGCGGCCGCCCGGTCGATCCGCCTCGACCAGCGGCGTCGAGCGCGGCACGGCCCTCGAGGTCGAGCGGGCGAGCCTGCCGCCGACGGACGACGACGAGTACTACGCCTTCGAGCTCGTCGGGCTCGAGGTGGTGGAGGAGAACGGCCGCGTCGCTCGGAACGGTGGCGGACGTGCATTCCGGGTGTCGCCAACGACGTGCTCGCAGCTCGACGGCGGCGTTCTGCTGCCGATGGTCGAGGACTGCATCCGCGACGGTCGATCTCGCCGCCGCGCGGATCGTCGTCGCGGCGGGGTTCGCCGACTGATGCCATGCAGCTCGACGTCTTCACGCTCGTGCCGCACGCGTTCGCGTGGCTGACCGAGCAGCGGCCGGTTGCGACCGTGCTCGGCGGCGAGCTCGAGCTGCGGCTCTTCTCCTACCGCGACACGACGCCGCTCCGGAACGGCCAGGTCGACGACGAGCCGTACGGCGGCGGCGCGGGGATGGTGCTGCGCGTCGACGTCGTCGCGGCCGCGCTCGACGGCGGCATACGGCGGCGCGCCCGGCAACCGCGTCGTCGCGCTCAGCCCGCAGGGGCGGCAGCTGACGCAGGCGGTCGTCGAGGAGCTCGCGGCCGAGGAGCGGCTGACGCTGCTCTCGGCGCGCTTCGAAGGCTTCGACGAGCGGATCGTCGAGCATCTCGCGACCGACTCGATCTCGATCGGCCCGTACGTGCTCTCGAACGGCGATCTGCCGGCGATGGTGCTCGTCGACGCGATCGCGCGGCGGCTCCCGGGCGCGCTCAGCGAAGGGTCGGGCGAGCTCGAGTCATTCTCCGCCGAGCTCGGCGGCGGACTCGAGTACCCTCACTACACACGGCCGGCGGAGTTCCGCGGCTGGCAGGTCCCCGACGTTCTGCTGTCGGGTGACCATGCGCGGATCGAGAGCTGGCGGAAGGAGCATGTGCGGTGAGGAACCCGATCGACCATCTGACCGAGGGGCTGCCGCACGGCTGGCGTGTGACGATCGACTGGCTGGTGACGATCCTCGGGGCGATCGCGATCGTGCTCGCGATCAAGGCCTGGGTGGTCAACCCGTACCGGATCCCCTCGAGCTCGATGGAGCCCACGCTGCACTGCGCGCGCCCCGATACCGGCTGTGAGGCGCGGTTCTCCGACCGCGTGCTGGCGTGCCGCTTCTGCTACCGGCTCTGGTCGCCGAAGCGCGGCGACATCATCGTCTTCCACACCCCGCCGCTCGCGGATGTCCGTTGCGGCGAGGGCGGCACCTTCGTCAAGCGCCTGATCGGCCTGCCAGGCGAGACCTGGGAGGAGCGGGCCGGCTACGTCTACGTCAACGGCAAGCGGCTCGACGAGCCGTACGTGCAGGCCGGGCGACGAGACGCCCGCACGATCTCGCCGATCAAGATCAAACCCGGGAACTACTTCATGATGGGCGACAACCGCAACTCGTCCTGCGACTCGCGGGCGTGGGGGACGGTGCCGCGCAAGAACCTGATCGGCAAGGTCTTCGCGACCTACTGGCCGCCGAGCCGGGTCACGATTCGTTAGCCCCGCCGGTTCGCTACCATAGGCCGCGCCCTCCGGGGCCTCCTCGCTATGAGCACCATCATCCAGGACATCGAGCGCCGCCAGCTGCGTGAGGTCCCGCGCTTCAAGGCGGGCGACACCGTGCGCGTGCACTTCCGCGTGATCGAGGGCAGCCGCCAGCGCATCCAGGTGTTCGAGGGGATCGTGATCAAGCGCCAGGGCGCCGGAGCGCGGGAGACATTCACCGTCCGGAAGAACTCGTTCGGCGTCGGCGTCGAGCGTACGTTCCCGCTGCATTCGCCGAAGATCGACAAGATCGAGGTGCAGGCGATCGGCGACGTGAACCGCGCCAAGCTGTACTACCTGCGCGGCAAGGTCGGCAAGAAGGCTCGCGTGCGCGAGCTGCGTCAGCGCTGAGCCGTTTCGCGGCGCTCGCCGCCCTGATCCTCGTCTGCGCGGGGTGCGGCACGGCTGCGCACATCGACGCCGTCAAGCTCGCACAGACCTGGGCCGATCGGCATCACGTCAGCGGAAGCGTCAGTTGCAGCTCGGGCTTCAAGGCGCCCGCCACCCCTGGTGCGAAACCCGACTTCATCTGCCTCGTTCGCCGCTCGCCGCTCGACTGCACCGTCCTTCACGTCTCCGGTCCGGCCCCGGCCAGGATTTCCGTGCTGCGAGCGCACGGCGATTGTGTGCAGCCTCTGTGACTTTTCCGTTCGCCGGCTGACGCCGGGGCTATCCTCGGCGAGATGCCGCCCAAGCGCACCGGCCAGAGGCTCCTCCGCTTCGACCGCAGCCTCGGCGTGCGGTACGTCGCGGGGACGGACGAGGCCGGTCGTGGCCCGCTCGCCGGCCCGCTGGTCGTCGCGGGCGTGCTGCTCGACTACGAGTGCCTGCGCGACCACCGTGTCCGGCCGCTCGCGCTGCTGAACGACTCGAAGCAGGTCGACGAGGCGACGCGCGAGGAGCTCTACCACGCCGTGCTCGCATGTGCCGAGCGGGTCTCGGTGCACGTGTATCCGCCCGGGGTGATCGACCGTGACGGCCTGCATCGCTCGAATCTGCGCGGCCTGCGCGCAGCGCTCTGGGCGTGCCAGCCGGCCGACGTCTCGCTCGTCGACGGCTTCAAGCTCGGCCCGACCGCGCCGCCGCACCGCGCGATCGTCGACGGCGACACGAAGAGCGCCGCGATCGCCGCTGCGTCGATCGTCGCCAAGGTGACGCGCGACCGCTACATGCGCACCGCCGACGCGCTTTATCCAAGCTACGGGTTCGTCTCGCACGTCGGCTACATCACACCCGCGCACACGCAGGTCGTTCGCGAGCGCGGGCCGTGCGAGATCCACCGGCGTTCCTGGCGCGCACGCGCGTACCTCCCTGTCGAGGAACCGGTCGCCGCCTCGTAACGACGCCGAGCGCCGCGCCGCCCGCTGGTACCGCCTGCGCGGCTACCGGATCCTCGACGCCAACTGCTGGCTCGCGGGCGGTGAGCTCGATCTCGTCGTCCGGCGCGGCCGGCGGATCGTCTTCTGCGAGGTGAAGTCGAAGACCGGCTCGACGTTCGGCGACCCGCTCGAGATGGTCGACGACGTCAAGATGCGGCGCATCATGTCGGCTGCCGACGCGTGGCTCGCGCGCCATCCGGAGGTGAGCGGGCTCGAGGTGCGCTTCGACCTGATCGCCGACCGGAGCGGTCGGCTCGAGCACGTGCCGAACGCGTTCTGACCAGGTAGCGTCGGCGGATGGCTCGACGGATCGCGCTCCTGGGTCTCGCGCTCCTGCTGCTCGGCGGATCCACGGGCGGCGCGGTGACGGACGCTCGCCCGCAGCCGATCCTCGGCGTTACCGGCAACGCCGCACGGTTTACCGGCCAGACGAGCCAGCAGTCGGACGTCGTGCAAGCGTTCATCGGCTGGGAGCAGGGCACGAGCTGGGGCTCGCCGTTCGGCGCGCTGTTCGCGACGCTCGGCCGGATCCCGATGATCCATCTGGGGACCGCGGGCAAGCGCACTCGCCTCCCGGCGATCAGCGTCGCGCAGATCGCGGCGGGGCAGGGTGACGCGTACCTCGGCGCGCTCAACCAGGCCGTCGGCGCGTGGGGCCGACCGATCTACATCCGTCCGCTCGCCGAGATGAACAACCCGGGCAACCCCTGGTCGGGCGACCCGGCCGCCTACCGGAAGGCCTTCGCGCGCATCTTCGTGATCGTCCACGGCGGCCCGCAGGTGGCGGCCCGGCTGGCGAAGCTCCACCTGCCGCCGTACCGAGGGCCCGAGCTCGCGAGCAATCCGGCGCCGCGCGTGCGCGTCCTCTGGAGCCCACTCGCCGGCGGCAGCGCCCCCGAGCCGTACTGGCCTGGCGCGTCGTACGTCGACGTGGGCGGCGCCGACATCTACAAGGAGGCGGGTCGCGAGCCGCCGTGGCAGAAGTTCGAGTCGATCTTCGCGTTCGTGCGCGGGCACCACAGGCCGTTCTCGGTGCCGGAGTGGGGGATGTTCGGCGTCGACGACCCCGTCTTCGTGCAGCACATGTGCACGTTCCTGAAGCAGCACGCGACCGAGACGGAGGAGTTCTACGAGAGCAAGCCGGGCGCCATCTTCGACCTGGCGGACAAGCCCGCGAGCAGGGCGGCCTATCGCAGCTGCATCACGCGTCTCGCCGGCCCGCCGCCGGCCTGGGCGAGCGGCTAGCGGGCAGGAGCAGCGGGGACCGCCGGGAACCTGGTTTCCGTGGGGGTCACGCAGGAGCAGATCTACGAAGGCCTCGACCTCGATCTCTCCTGGTCGGAGCGCGACCTGCCGGAGCGCGAGCGGACGAAGCACGTCCACCGCCTGCATCCCTATCTCGGCAAGTACATCCCGCAGCTCGTCGAGGAGCTCTTCCGCCGCCACGTGCCGGCCGGCGGGCGCGTGCTCGATCCGTTCGCCGGCTCGGGGACGACACTCGTGCAGGCGCTCGAGAGCGGCCTCGACTCGGTCGGCGTGGACGTGGCGGCGTTCAACTGCCTTCTGATGAGGGTCAAGACGGCGGCGCACAATCCGTTCGTGCTCGAGCGCGACCTGCGCGATGCGCTCGCGCGCTTCGAGGCGGGAGACGGCGCGGCCGGCGCGGCGACGGCGTACGTCGACGAGTGGTTCGCGCCGCAGGCGCGCGACGAGCTGCTCCGCTTCACCTCCTTGGTCGACGAATACGAGCACGCCGACGTGCTGCGCGTCGTGCTGGCGCGTGCCGCGCGGTCGGCGCGGCGAACGACGCATTTCGATCTCGACTTCCCGCGGGTACCGCAGCTCGAGCCGTACTGGTGTTTCAAGCACAAGCGTGAGTGTCGGCCCGTCGAGCGCGCCGGGCACTTCCTTCGTCGCTACTCACTCGACACGCTCGCGCGGCTGAAGGAGTTCGCGCGCGTTCGCAGCAAGCGTTCGGCCGACGTGCGTCACGGCGATGCCCGCGAGCTCGCGCTCGGCGGACCGTTCGCTGCGATCGTCACCTCACCGCCGTATCCGGGGCTGATCGACTATCACGAGCAGCATCGCTACGCGTACGAGCTGCTTGGCCTCGACGACCGGCGGACACTCGAGCTGGGTGCCGCTGCGGACGGCACGTCGCAGGCGTCGCTCGCGGCATACGGCGACGGGATGGTTGCCGTGTTCGCGTCGTGCGCTGCCGCACTGCGTCCGGGCGGACGCCTGGTCGTCGTCGTCAACGACCGCCGTCGGCTCTACCCGTCGATTCTCGAGCGCGCCGAGCTCGCGCTCGAGCAGCGGTACCAGCGGCACGTGAACCGCCGCACCGGCCGTCGCGCCGGCGAGTACTACGAAGACGTGCTGGTCGCCCGCCGCGCCTGAATCGTCACGCTTTCGGCACAGACACGTCACACGTTCCCGCCTAGCGTGGCACCGTGCTCGCCCGCACCATCACGCACGCGCTCGTCGGTCTCGATCCGCGCCGGGTCGAGGTCGAGGCGCACCTGCAGCTCGCTCGTCCGTCGTTCGCGATCGTCGGCCTCGCCGATCGCGCGTGCCAGGAGGCGAAGGAACGGGTCCGCAGCGGCATCACCTCCGCCGAGCTCGTCTTCCCGGTCCGGCGGATCACCGTCAACCTCGCGCCCGCCGGCTTGCGGAAGGAAGGCTCGGGCTTCGATCTGCCGATCGCGCTCGCCGTGCTCGCAGCGTCGCATCAGCTGCCGCCCGACGCGCTCGACGGCGTCGCGGCGTTCGGCGAGCTCGCCCTCGACGGCCGCGTGCGTCCGGTCCCGGGCGCGCTGATCGCGGCCGAGGGCGCGCGGCGCTCGCGGCTGCGGCGGCTCGTCTGCGCGGCCGAGTCCGGGGCCGAGGTCGCCCTGGCGGGCATCGAGCCGATCCCGGTGCACCACCTCGCGGATGCGGTCGCGTACCTGAGCGGCACCTGCGAGCCGCCGGAGCCGTTACCGCTGCGCGAACTCGACTGCGCGCCCGTTCCCGACCTCTGCGACGTGCGCGGGCAGGAGCGCGCGCGCCGCGCGCTCGAGATTGCCGCCGCGGGCTCGCACAACGTGCTGTTCGCCGGCCCGCCGGGCACCGGCAAGACGATGCTCGCCCGGCGCCTCCCGGGCATCCTCCCGCCGCTCGCGGACACGGCGGCCCTCGAGGTGACGCGTATCCACTCGGTCGCAGGCGTTCTGGCTCCGGGCGGCGGTCTGATCCGTCTGCCCCCGTTCCGCGCCCCGCACCATTCGGCCTCGGCCGCCGCGATCGTCGGCGGCGGCGCCTCGGCGCCGCGGCCCGGCGAGGCGAGTCTCGCCCACCACGGTGTGCTGTTCCTCGACGAGTTCCCGGAGTTCGCGCGGCCGGTGCTCGAGTCGCTGCGGCAGCCGCTCGAGGACGGGGTGGTCACCGTCTCCCGCGTCATGGGTCGCGCGGTGTTCCCGGCGCGCTTCCAGCTGGTTGCGGCAATGAACCTCTGCCCGTGCGGCGCCCGTGGCGATCCGGCGCTCTCCTGCGCGTGCACGGCCGAGCGGGTCTACCGCTACCGCGAGAAGCTCTCGCGGGCGTTACTCGACCGCTTCGACCTGGTTCTCGCCGTGCCTCGTGCGCGCGCGGTCGAGTTGGCGGGAGCAGCCGGCGAAGCGTCCGAGCCGATCCAGGCACGGGTCGTCGAGGCTCGCCGCCGTCTTGCCGATGCGCCGCCCGGGCTGGGCGAGGGAGCCGGACAGCTGCTCACGCGGGCGGTCGAGCGGCTGCCGCTCTCCGGCCGGGGCCGCGCCCGCGTCGCGAGGGTCGCGGGCACCGTCGCCGCCCTCGCGGGCGCCGACGAGATCGCGTCCGAGCATCTCGCGGAGGCGCTCTCGTACCGTGCTCCGAAGGAGCTGGTCGAATGAGTGGCCTCGCGCTGGCCGCGTTCGCAGCCGAGGCGGGCGAGCACCTGATCGAGACGCCCCGGAACCGGCGGTTCGAGCTGTTCTGCCGCTCCTTCGACGAGCGTGCTTACCGTCGTCGGCTGGCGGCCGACGGCCTGTCGTGGATCGGGCGCGGCGAGGCGTTGTTCCCGCCGCGGCTCAGGTCGATCCACGATCCGCCGGTCGGCCTCTTCGTGCGCGCCCGCGAGCCGGTCGACCTGTCCGGTCGTCCGACCGTCGCGATCGTCGGCGCTCGCGCCTGCTCTGCGTACGGCTCCACGGTTGCGCAGGGTCTGGCGCGCGACCTCGCCGCGGCGGGGGTCGTGATCGTCTCCGGCCTCGCGCGTGGCGTCGATGCGGCGGCACATCGCGGCGCACTCGAGACGGGCACGACGATCGCCGTGCTCGGCTGCGGCATCGACCGCGACTACCCACGCGCGCACGCGGCGCTCGCGGCCGAGATCGTCGCGCACGGCCTGATCGTGTCCGAGTACGCGCCGGGAGTTGAACCGGCGCCGTGGCGGTTTCCCGCACGCAACCGCATCGTCGCCGGCCTTGCCGACGCGACGGTGGTGGTCGAGGCGCGTGAGCGGAGCGGCGCGCTCATCACCGCCGACCTCGCGCTCGACGACGGCCGCGAGGTGCTCGCAGTGCCGGGAGAGATCACGAGTGGGCTTTCGAAAGGCACGAACCACCTGCTGCGGCTCGGCGCGACGCCGGTCACCTGTGTCGGCGACATCCTGGCGGTGTTGGGGGTGCGACCGCCGCCGGCGGCGCCACGGGCCGCGCTCGACGAGCGGCTCGAACGGATTCGCGCAGCGCTCACAGATGCTCCTGCGTCGGTCGACGAGATCGTCCAGCGCACGACCCTCGACGCGGCACATGTCGCAGCCGCAGTCGCAGAGCTGGAACTGCTCGGCGCGGTCGTCCACGCCGACGGCCGATACCGCGCGCCTGCGGCTCACTACTGATGTGGCGTGCGAGGTTCCGCCGATCCAACCGGACCCGAGCGGTGGTCCACTTTCCGTAGCGTGGACGCATCTCCACAGACGCTGCAGAGACTCGAGCATCTACGGAGCACCCTTTGCCGGGAATACCCGGACGTGCACGAGAGCTACATCGACGACGTGGTCGAGACGGTTGCCTCCCAGCTGCTCGAGCATGCGCGCTTCGAGGAATACGTGCCGTTGCTGTCGGCGCGCGCCGCACGTGAGGCGCTCGCGCTGTCCGCGTAGGATCGCTCGATGAGTGCAGCGACGTCGTACTGGCTCGACGAGCCGCGCGTCGCCCTGCCAGCCGCGAGGTTCGAGGGCCGCGCCGAGGTGGCCGTGATCGGCGGTGGCGTGACGGGATGCTCCTGCGCCCTGACGCTCGCCGAGCGTGGCGTGCGGGTGCGCCTGCACGAGGCCGGCGAGATCGCCGCCGGCGCGAGCGGCCGGAACGGTGGCTTCGCACTTCGCGGTGCGACCGTGCCCTACGACCGTGCGCGCGCCGACCTCGGCGCAGAGCCGGCGCGGCGGCTGATGGCGCTCACCGAACGCTCGCTCGACCGGATGGAGCAGCTCGCAGGCGATGCGTTCCGCCGCGTCGGGAGCTTCCGCCTGGCGGGCGACGAAGACGAGCGCGACGAGCTGCGCCGCGAGTACGACGCGCTGCGCGAGGACGGGTTCGCGGTCGACTGGGTCGACGAGCTCGATGCGCCCCTGGACCGTCTGTACGCCGGCGCGATCCACCATCCACCGGACGGGGCGCTGCAGCCGGCGCGGTGGGTCCGGCGGCTCGCGGCGCACGCGGCCGCGGCGGGGGCAGACGTGCGCGAGCACGACGCTGTCGACCAGGTCCGTGACGTCGACGCCGACGTCGTCGTCGTCGCGGGTGACGGCTTCACCGCAGCGCTCCTGCCGGAGCTCGCCGCCGTGGTGCGCCCGACGCGTGGCCAGGTGCTCGTCACCGAGCCGCTGCCCGAGCTGCGCTATCCGTTCCCCCACTACGCGCGCGGCGGCTACGACTACTGGCAGCAGCTGCCGGACGGTCGGCTCGTGCTCGGCGGCAACCGTGACGCGTCGCTCGAGACCGAGGACACGGACGCACTCGCGACGACGGCCGTGGTCCAGGATGGGCTCGACGCGTTGGCGGAGCGGCTCGTGGGGACGAAGCCGCCGGTGAAGAAGCGCTGGGCGGGGATCTGGGGCACGACGCCGGACCTGATGCCGCTGGTCGGCGCCGTCCCCGGCCGCGAGGACATCTGGCTGGCCGGCGGCTACTCGGGTCACGGGAACGCACTCGGCCTCGCCTGCGGCGAGCTGCTGGCCCGCGCAATCCTCGGAGAACGACTGCCGGAGCTCGGGCTCTTCGACCCGGCGCGCTTCAGACGGTCTTGACGCCGGCGGCCAGCTTCGCCACCGAATCCTTCGCGTCGCCGAACAGCATCACGGTCTTCGGGTTCAGGAAGAGCGGGTTGTCGATGCCGGCGAACCCGGGATTCATCGAGCGCTTGAGCACGACGATCGCCTGCGAGCTGTCGACGTTCAGGATCGGCATCCCGTAGATCGGGCTGCTCGTGTTCGACCGTGCATCCGGGTTGACGACGTCGTTGGCGCCGATCACGAGCGCCACGTCCGTGCGGCCGAACTCCGCGTTCGCCTCGTCCATCTCCTTCAGCTGCGGATAGGGGACGTTCGCCTCGGCCAGCAGCACGTTCATGTGCCCCGGCATGCGACCCGCCACCGGATGGATCGCATACGTCACCTCGACGCCCTTCTCCTCGAGGATGTCCGCGAGCGCGCGCACGTCGTGCTGCGCCTGCGCCACCGCCATCCCGTAGCCCGGCACGACGACGACCTTGTGCGCGTACGCGAGCATCACTGCCACGTCGTCCGCCGTCGCCGAGCGCACCGCGCCGCCCTGTGCGCCGCCGGGGGTGCCGCCCGCCCCGGCGGCCACCTGCCCGAACGCACCGAACAGGACGTTCGCGATCGACCGGTTCATCGCCCGCCCCATCAGGAGCGTCAGCATCGTGCCCGACGCGCCGACGAGCATGCCGCTGACGATCAGCACGTTGTTCGACAGCTCGAACCCGGTCGCGGCGGCTGCGAGGCCGGTGAACGCGTTCAGCAGCGAGATCACGACCGGCATGTCGGCCCCGCCGATCGGCAGCACGAACAGCACGCCGAACACCAGCGCACCGCCCACCAGCGCCCACAGCAGCCAGCTGTGCTCCGAGCCGGCGACGATCGCGATTCCGGCGGCGACACACGCGCCGAGCAGCAGGGCGTTCACGAGCTTCTGTCCCGGGTAGACGATCGGCCGGCCCTGGATCAGCTCCTGAAGCTTCGCGAAGGCGACCATCGAGCCGCTGAACGAGATCGAGCCGATCAGTGCGGAGAGCAGGATCGAGACGGACACGTCGCCGTGGAGCCGGCCGGGCGCGGGCGCGATGTCGTGGAACTCGGCGAGCGCGACCAGCGCCGCCGCACCGCCGCCGACGCCGTTGAACAGCGCCACCATCTGCGGCATCGCGGTCATCTTCACGCGACGTGCGGCGACCGCCCCGAACGTGCCGCCGATCGCAGCGCCGATCACCATCAGCCACGTGATGTGCACGCCCGACTTGAACAGCGTTGCGACGATCGCAACCACCATGCCGACGGCGCCGATCTGGTTGCCGCGCCGCGCCGTCGCGGGCGACGACAGGAAGCGCAGCGCCAGCACGAAGCAGACGATCGTGACGAGGTAGAGCAGGTTGACGCCGTTCGTGCTCACTACGTGTCCTGCTCCTGCTTCGGCGGCGGATCGCGCTTCTTGAACATCTCGAGCATGCGGTCGGTGACGACGAAGCCGCCGACGACGTTCGCGGCGGCGAGCACCATCGCGACGAAGCCGATCACCTTGATCAAGCCGTCCTGGTGCGGCGAGCCGGCGACGACCATCGCGCCGACGATCACGATCCCGTGAATCGCGTTCGTGCCCGACATCAGCGGCGTGTGCAGCATCGTCGGCACCTTCGAGATCACCTCGATGCCGAGGAAGATCGCCAGCACGAGCACCGTCAGCTCGGCAACCAGCGTTGCGGTGTGGCTCACGACGCGACCTCCTTCCGCGTGACGCAGGACCCGGCGACGATCTCGTCGTCCCAGTCGAGCGTCAGCGCTCCGTCCTTGCAGATCAGGTCGAGCACCGCCGCAAAGTTGCGCGACAGCAACTGGCTCGCGTGCGTCGCCATCGTCGCCGGCAGGTTGGTCAGACCGACGATCGTCACGCCCTCGCGCACGACCTCGGCGCCGGGCTCCGTGAGTTCGCAGTTGCCGCCGGTCTCGGCGGCGAGGTCGACGATCACCGACCCGGGCCGCATCCCGCGCACCGCCGCCGCCGTCACGAGCTTCGGCGCCGGGCGGCCGGGGATCGCGGCGGTCGTGATCACGGCGTCGAACTGCGGAATCCGCTCCTGCAACGCCGCCTGCTGGGTCGCCTGCTGCTCGGCCGTCAGCTCCTGCGCGTAGCCGCCTTCGGTCTCCTCGCCGCGGACGCCGAGGTCGAGGAACGTGGCGCCGAGCGACTCGACCTGCTCGGCCACCGCCGGACGGACGTCGAACGCGGAGACGACAGCGCCGAGACGTCGCGCGGTCGCGATCGCCTGCAGCCCGGCGACGCCGGCGCCCAGCACGAGCACCTTCGCCGGCGGGATCGTCCCTGCGGCGGTCATCAGCATCGGCAGGAACCGCGGCAGCCGGTCGGCTGCGAGCAGCGCCGCCTTGTAGCCGGCCACCGTCGCCTGCGACGAGAGCGCGTCCATCGGCTGTGCTCGCGTGATGCGCGGGATCGACTCGAGCGCGAGGCCGACGACGCCTGCGCTCGCGAGCCGCTCGATCCCGGCGGGATCCGACAGCGGCTGCAGGAACGCGATCAGCACCTGGCCGTCGTGCAGCCGTGCCGCCTCGTCGGCCGTCGGCGGCGCGACCTTGACGACGACGTCGGCTCCCCACGGGTCGCCGAGCGTCGCGCCCGCCTCGCGGTACGCGTCGTCCGTGAAGGCGGCTGCTTCGCCGGCGCCCGGCTCGACGATCACCTCGACGCCGTCGCCGAGGCGGCCGAGCGTCTCCGGGACGAGCGCAACGCGGCGCTCGCCGCTGGTGGTCTCCTTCGGAACGCCGACGCGCATCGCGAGCGACGCTATCGGATCCTTCGGTCCGCGGACTGCCTAGACTGGCGTCTCCGTGACACACCTGCTCCTGCACTACGGCCTCTATCTGCTCTTCCTGCTCGTCGCGGTCGAGTCGGCCGGCGTGCCGATTCCCGGCGAGACGACGCTGATCGTCGCCGCGTACCTCGCGCGCCCCGAGCAGCATCACTACTCGCTCTGGTCGGTGATCGTCGTCGCGTCGGCCGCTGCGATCGTCGGCGACAACATCGGGTACTGGCTCGGGCGCGTCGGCGGGCGCCCGCTGCTCGAACGCTGGTCGTTCACCGCGCGACACGCCGCCAAGGTGCTGCCGCCGGCCGAGCGCTACTTCCAACGCCACGGCCCGAAGACGGTCTTCATCGGCCGGTTCGTCGCGCTGTTGCGGGTCACCGCAGCCTGGGTGGCCGGGATCAGCCACATGCCGTGGTGGAAGTTCCTGATCTGGAACGCCGCAGGCGGCATCGTCTGGGCGACCTCGGTCTCGCTCCTCAGCTACTGGGCCGGCAAGGCGGTGGCCGAGACGATCAACCGCTACGGGCTGTACGGCGTGATCGCCCTGCTCGTGCTCGGAGCTGTCGGTTTCGTCGCACTGCGCTACTGGCGTCGCCGGATGGGCGCCAAGGCGTAACCCTCCTAGAGGCTCGACCAGACCTCGAGCTTCGTGCGCGTTCGGCGGATCACCTCGTCGGTGAACTCCGTCGTCGCCGCGTCGCCGCCGAGGTCGGCGGTCTGCGTGCCCTCGGCGACCGCCTCGAGGCACGCCTCGCGGATCGCCCGGCCCGCCGATGCGCGTCCTCGCTCGGTCTGCGAGAGCAGCGCCGCCGCGGCGAGGATCATCGCCATCGGGTTCGCGACGTTCTTGCCCATGAGCGACGGCGCGGTGCCGTGCGCGGCCTCGGCCATCAACGCGGTCGGCTCGAGTCGTCCCGTCGAACGCGACGAGCAGCGACTCCGAGCCGCGATCGAGCCGAACAGCGGCAGCACGAGGTCGGAGAGGATGTCGCCGTCGCGGTTGAGCGCGGGGATCACGAGCGGGTCGCCCGTCGAGGCGACCAGCAGCGCGAACGTCGCGTCGATCAGCTGCGGCTCGTACGCGCACGTCGGGATGGCGCTCCGCGGCGGCGTCCATCTCCTCCTTCAGCATCCCCTCGTACGTCGGGGTGACCGTGTACTTCGGCCCGCCGAAGACCTTCGCGCCCGTGCGCTCGGCCTCGCGGAACGCGAACTCGGCGACCGCGCGGCAGATGCGCCGCTCGATCCGCTCGGTGCGGAACGCGACCTCGTCGTCGCCTTCGCCCTCGCGCCACTCCTTCGCGCCGTACGCGTCGCCGACCGCCATGCGCACGACCGAGATCGGCGCGTGGACGCCGCCGAACGGGACGACGCCCGGGATGCGGCGGCCGGTGCGGACGATCACCTTGCCGCCGATCTCCTCGCGCAGGATCCGGTTCGGCGAGCCGACGTCGCCGCGTGCCTCCGGCGTGATCGTCGCCGCCTTCAGGCCGAGCCCGTGCTGCGCGGATCGCCGCCGCCGCCTCGTGCACGACGGCGTTCCGCGTCGCGCGCCGGTGCTCGAGCGAGAGGTCGAAGCGGGGGAGGTCGAGCTCGAGGCCGATCACGTCCGGCGCGAGCACGCGCAGCGACTCCTCGAGCAGCTCCTGGCCGGTCTGGTCGCCCTCGAGCACGACGATCGTCTGCAGCTCCATCGGCGAGACTCTAGCCGTCCAGAATTCATTCGCTGTACGGCGCGGCATGATTTCCGTCTACGATCGATTTCCCAACCCGTTCAGGAGGCGAATTTGGCTCGGAAAACAGTGCTGGTTTGCGACAGCTGCGGCAAGCGAGGTCGACGAGGCGCAGGGCGCGTCGCTCCGCGTCACGTATTCCGACGCGCGCCGCGGCTCGAAGGTGGCCGATCTCTGCGACGACTGCGCCGGCAAGATGCCGGGCCGCGCGGCGCCCGCCGCGGGCGCCGGCCGAAGGCTCAGGCGTCCGCCTAGCTCGGAGCGAAGAAACCCTTCTGGAGCGGCCCGGGACCCGTCCTGCGGCCGCTCTACGATGGGAAGGTGGGGCTCTCCCTCCTCGCCGGGCCTGCGAACGCGGGCAAGGTCGCGCTCCTGCTCGAGCGCTATCTGGCGCGCCTCGACGACGAACCCGTTCTGATCGTGCCGAACCGGTCGGACGTCGACCGGGTCGAGCGCGACCTGCTCGCGCGTTGCGGCTGCCTGCTCGGCGGCACGATCGGCACCTTCGACGACCTCTTCGCGCAGGCTCGCGGCGGGCGATCCGGCGGGCGCCGCGTCGCCGGCGAGGCCCAGCGCGTCGCTGGTCGTGCGGCGCGCGCTCGCCGCCGTTCCGCTCGAACGGGCTCGCGCGCTCCGCCCGCACGGCCGGCTTCGCCGACGCGCTGCTCCAGCACGCTCGGCGAGCTCGAGTCCGGCCTGCTCGAGCCCGAGCGACCTCGACGGCGAGCTGGCGCTCCTGTACGCCGCGTACCGCGCCGAGCTCGACCGGCTCGGGCTCTGGGACCGCGACACCGAGCGCCGGCGTGCGGTGCGAGCGCCTCCAGGACGACCTCGACGCCTGGCACGGCGAGCCGGTCTTCGCGTACGGCTTCGAGGATCTGACCGGGGCCGAGTGGGCGCTGCTCGAGGCGCTCGCCGGCCGCGCCGAGGTGCACGGTGTCGCTGCCGTACGAGCCCGGCCGGCTCGCGTTCGCGTCGCTCGCGCGCACCGCCGAGGACCTGTCGGCGCTCGCCGCCGGAGCGATCGAGGAGCTGCCGCCGCGCTCGGCCGAGTATCGCGCACCCGGCGCTTGCGCATCTCGAGCGCGCGCTCTTCGAGGAGTCGCCGCCGCCTCCCGTGCCGCTCGACGGTGCGGTGCGCTTCTTCGAGGGAGCGGGCGCGCGCGGCACGCTCGAGCTCGTCGGCGACGAGCTGCTCGAGCTCCTCCGCGCCGGGACGCCGCCCGAGCAGATCGCGCTCGTCGCGCCCTCGCTCGACGCGCTGGCGCGCCCCGCTCGAGACCGTGCTCGGCGCGCTCGGCGTCCCGTACGCCGTCGAGGCGCGCGCGCGGCTCGGCGCGACGCCGTTCGGGCATGCGCTGCTGCAGCTGCTCCGCTTCGCGTGGCTGGGCGGCGACCCGCCGCGAGCTCTTCGCGTACCTGCGCTCGCCGTACTCCGGGCTCGCCCGCTCGTCGGTCGACTTCGTCGAGGGCCGGCTGCGCGGCCGCGCGATCCAGGCGCCCGAGCGCGTCGAGGAGGAGGCCGAGCGCTGCGTGAGGCGCCCGTCCCGCGCGCTCGCCGAGCTGCGCGGAGCGCCCGATCCTGCCGACCGGTGTGCGGGTGCTGATCCGCTCGATGATGCGCGTCCGCGTACGGCACCGACGCGCCCCCGGCCGGCGAGACGTCGCGCCTCGACCTGCGCGCGTACGACGCCGTCGTGCGGCTGCTCGACGAGCTCGACGGCTTTGCCGCGCTCGGCGGGCTCGGTCACCGCCGAGGACGTGCTCGCCGCGCTCGAGCGCGGCGAGGTGCGCCTCGCCGGCGCGGCGGAGGCGGGCCGCGTCGCCGTCCTCGACCTGCTGCGCGCGCGGACGCGGCGGTTCGACGTGGTGTTCGTGCTCGGCCTCGAGGAAGGCGTCGCTGCCGCGGCGCCAGCGCGTCGTCGCCGTTCCTCGACGACGACGCGCGGCGCGCGCTCGGCGCCCGGCTCGAGCGCCCCGACCAGGTCAGCCGCGACCGCTATCTCTTCTACACGGCCTGCACGCGCGCGACGCGGCGGCTCTACCTCGTGCGCGAGGCGGCGACCGACGACGGTGGGCCGCGCGAGCCGAGCCCGTTCTGGGAGGAGGTGGCGTCGGTCTTCGACCGACGACGACGTCGGCGCTGCGACCGCACGGCGGCCGCTCTCGGCGCTGACGTGGCCGCTCGAGGGGGCGCCGACCGAGCGCGAGCGGCTGCGCGCGCTCGCCGAGCTCGTCGCAACCGACGGCGATTCGGCTGCCGCGCTCGCCGACGCGAACGGCTGGGAGCGCAGGCTCGACCCGTGCGCGCACCGCCTTCGACCGCAGGACGCGCCTGACGAACGAGGCGTGCTCGGGCTGGTTCGCGCGCGAAGACGACGTTCGGCGTCACCGAGCTCGAGCGGTTCGCCGACTGCTCGTCGGCCTGGCTCTTCGAGCGCGTCATCTCGCCGAGGACGATCGACGCGGTCGTCGACCCGATGCTGCGCGGCTCCGTCGCGCACAGCGCGCTGCACAAGTTCTACGCGGGCCTGCCGAAGGAGCTCGGGCACGACCGCGTGACGCCCGAGAACGTCGAGCAGGCCGTCGGCTTCCTGCGGCGCTGCCTCGACGACGCGCTGCGCGGCGGCGTCCGCCTCGACCTGACCGAGCTGCAGGAGGCCGAGCTCGAAGAGGGCTGTGGCGCGACCTCGAGGGGTTCGTGCGCGACGAGGCGCGCTCGCCGCTGCAGCTCGTGCCGCGGCGGTTCGAGGTCGCGCTTCGGCTCCGAGCGGTCGGCGCCCGAGCTGCAGCGCGGGCTGCCGCTCGGCGACGGCTTCCATCTGAGCGGCAAGATCGACCGCATCGACGTCGACCCGTTCAGCGCGCGCGGCATCGTGCAGGACTACAAGTCGGGCCGCACCGCGCACTCGGCGAAGCAGATCGACGAGGAGCTGCGGCTGCAGATCCCGCTCTACATGCTCGTCCTCCGCGACCTCGTCGGCATCGAGCCGCTCGGCGGCGTCTACCGCGCGCTCGCGGGCGCGCGCGTCACGCGCGGCCTGCTGCTCGGCGACGCGGCAGACGACCTCCCGGGCTTCCAGCGGAACGACTACCTGCCCGGCGACGAGTTCTGGCCGCTCGTCGACACATCGCGCGAGCGCGCGCGCGGCTACGCGCAGCGCATCCGCGCAGGCGACGTCCGGCACGACCCGAAGGGCGGCGCCTGCCCGGCGTGGTGCGACCTCTGGCCGATGTGCCGGGTCGAGCGTGTCGTGAACGTCGAGCAGCGCACGGCGGTCGAGGCGACGGGCGAGGTCTTCGTCTCGGCGGGAGCCGGCACGGGCAAGACGACCGTGCTCGTCGAGCGCTTCGTGCGCGCCGTCTGCGAGCAGGGCCTCGACGTCGAGTCGATGCTCGTGATCACCTACACGCGGAAGGCTGCGGGCGAGCTCCGCGCGCGGATCCGCGCCGCGCTCCACGAGCGCGGGCGGCCCGACCTCGCGCGGCGGCTCGACGGCGCGTGGATCTCGACCATCCACGGGTTCTGCTCGCGCCTGCTGCGCGCGCACCCGTTCGCGGTCGGGCTCGACCCGCGCTTCCACGAGCTGGCCGACGACCAGGCGGCCGTGCTCCGCGGCGAGGCGTTCGAGCGCGCACTCGGCGCGTTCTGCGCCGGCCGTGACCCGGAGCGGCTCCGGCTGCTCGCGACGTACGGCGCGCCGGGCCTGCGGCGGATGCTGACCGGCGTCTACGAGACGCTCCGCTCGGCCGGCCGCGATCTCTCGCTCGAGCTCGGTGAGCACGCGGGCGTCGCCGAGCGGCTCGGCGAGCTGCACGCGGCGGCGCAGACGCTGGCCGCCGATCCCGACGCGACGCCGGCACAGCGTCGCGTCCGCGAACGCCGCGCTCGTGCTCGCCTCGAACCCGGAGCAGCTGCTCGATCTCGACCTGCCGGCGCGTCGGCGACCGTGCGGCTGACGTTCCGCGCCGCGCGCGACCGGCTGCAGCAGGCGGCGCTCGACGAGCTCGCAGCTGCGCGACAGCGAGCTGCTGCAGGAGCTGCTCGACCTCTTCGCGGCCGAGTACGCGGCGGCCAAGCAGCGCGAGTCGGCGCTCGACTTCGAAGACCTGCAGCTCTACGCCCGCGACCTGCTGCGCGACCACGACGACGTGCGCGAGACCGAGCAGCTGCGCTTCCGCGCGATCATGGTCGACGAGTTCCAGGACACGAACCGGCTGCAGTGCGACGTGATCGACCTGCTGCGCAGCGGACCGGGCGCGGCGCGACGTCTTCTTCGTCGGCGACGAGTTCCAGTCGATCTACGGGTTCCGGCACGCCGACGTCGCCGTCTTCCGCGAGCGGCGCGAAGCCGCCGCGCGGCACCTGCCGCTGACCCGCAACTACCGCTCGCGGCCCGAGGTGCTGGCCGCGGTCAACCACCTGTTCGGCGAGGAGTTCGGCGACGACTACCAGCCGCTCGCCGCGTCGGGCGAGTTCTCCGATCCCGTCTTCGGTCACCCGGTCGAGCTGCTCGTCAGCGACAAGCGCAGCTACAAGGGATCCGGGACGAGCTGGCGCGAAGGCGAGGCCGCGGCGATCGCGCGGCGCGTGCGCGAGCTCGTCGACACCGGTGCGGCCACCTGCGGCGAGATCGTGCTGCTCTTCGCCGCCGGCACCGACGCCGAGCGCTACGAGTCGGCGCTCCGGGCCGAAGGGCTGCCGACCTACCGCGCGACCGGCCGAGGCTACTTCGGCCAGCAGCAGGTCGTCGACCTGCTCGCGTACCTGCGGCTGCTGCACAACCGCTACGACGACGAGGCGCTCGCGACCGTGCTGGCGTCGCCGTTCGTCGGCGTCTCGAACGACGCGCTCGTGCTCGATCCGCCGTCACGCCGGCAAGCGCCCGCTCTTCACCGGCATCGAGCGCTCGCTGCCCGAGGCTCTGGCCGACGACGACGAGCGCCTCGTGCGCGCGTTCAAGCAGCGGTACGAGCGGCTCGTCGCCGCGTCGGCGCGCACGAGCCTCGAGCGGCTCTGCGAGGAGATCGTCGCCGCTCACGACTACGACCTCGCGGTGCTCGCCCGCTGGGACGGCAAGCGGCGCTACGCGAACCTGCGCAAGCTGATGCGGCTCGCGCGCTCCTACGAGGAGCTGCGCGGCCCGGACATCGAGGGGTTCGTCGACGTTCATCCGCGACCAGGAGGCGGTCGGCGCGTCGCAGCTCGAGGCGGTCTCGGAGGAGGAGGGGGCCGACGCGGTGCGCCTGCTCACGATCCACGCGGCGAAAGGGCTCGAGTTCAAGGTCGTGATCGTCGCCGACGCAGGGCGCGACACGGGCGGTGCGCCGTCGGCCGACGAGATCCTCGTGCGCCCGGACGGGCGCTTCGGGTTCCGCGTCATCGACCCGACGTCCGGCAAGCGCCAGGGCGTCTTCGACTACGACGCGGTGCGCGCGGCCGAGAAGCAGGAGGACCGCGCCGAGCGGCTCCGTCTCTACTACGTCGCGATGACCCGCGCGATCGACCGGCTGATCGTGTCCGGCGCGATCGATCCGGAGCGCGCGCAGGATCGCGAGACGCCGATCGGCTGGGTGCTCGACCGACTCGACGCGCGCGGCGAGGTCGAGGGCGCGGCCGCCGAGCCACTCGAGCTCGAGCGCGGCGACGCGCAGGTTCGTGCTCACGCGTCGACCGCTTCGCACCACAGGACGCGCCGGGCGAGGCACCGCTCGTCGAGGCCGAGGCGGGCCAGCTCGCGCTCTTCGACGAGCTGCCGACGACGCCGGTCGTCGCGCGGCTACCGCCTGCCCGAGCTGGTGCCGCCGGCCGCAGCGCCGCTGCACCGGGTGCGCCGGCTGTCGTACTCCGCGCTCGCACTCTTCGAGCGGTGCTCGTATCGCTACTACGCCGAGCGCGTCGCCGGTCTTCGCGAGGAGCGCGTGCGCGGCACGGGCGGCGGCGGGTCTGAAGGCGACCGAGATCGGCGACGCCGTGCACCGCCTGCTCGAGCTCGTCGATCTGCTCGCACCCGACGCTGCCCGACGTCGAGCCCGTGCGCACTGGTATCCCGCCGTCACGGACGAGGAGCTCGAGCGGATCCGGGGCTTCGTCGCGGCGTACTGCGACTCCGAGCTCGCCGCCCGGATCGCGACGCTCGACGGCGCCCTGCCGGAGCGGCCGTTCGCGTTCGAGCACGACGGCGTCCTGCTGCACGGCCGGCTCGATGTGCTCTGGCGCGAGCGGCACGCAGCGCGCTCGTGCTCGACTACAAGACGAACTCGCTGGCCGAAGGATCGCCGGACGAGATCGTCGAGGCCGACTACCGCCTGCAGCGGCTCGTCTACGCGCTCGCGTGCTTCCGCGCCGGGGCCGACGAGGTCGAGGTCGTCTACCACTTCCTCGAGCGCCGGACGCGGTCGTCGCGACCACGTTCGAGCGGCTCGAGCTGCCGGTGCTCGAAGACGGAGCTGTCGGCCGCGATCGAGCGGATCAACGCCGGCGAGTTCGTGCCGACGCCCGAGCGACTTCACCTGCGCCGGCTGCCCGGCGCTCGACCTCGTCTGCGCCGGGCCGAGGCTCGGAGGCGGCACGTGGCCGCACGAGCCCGTCGCTGCGCACGCGTAGGCGCGTGCCGCGTAGCTACGTCGCCGAGGCGCGCCGCAAGCGAGTCGCGCCGAAGAAGGAGCGCATCGGGCCGGTCATCGACGCGGCTCGCCGTCGAGCACGCCGACGCGACGATCGCGCTGACGTTCGAGGCACCGCTCGAGCTGCTCGTCTCGGTGATGCTCTCGGCGCAGACGACCGACGTGAACGTCAACCGGGTGACCGGCGACGCTGTTCCGGAAGTACCGGCGGCCCGAGGACTACCTCGCCGTGCCGCAGGAGGAGCTCGAGCGCGACATCTTCGCGACCGGCTTCTACCGCCAGAAGGCGAAGTCGCTGCGCGGCACGATGGCGATGCTGCTCGAGGAGTACGACGGCGAGGTGCCCGAGCGAGTTCGAGGAGCTGCTGCGGCTGCCGGGCGTCGCGCGCAAGACGGCGAACGTCGTCTCGGCCGAGCGCGGCAACGCGCAGGGCATCGTCGTCGACACGCACGTGCGCCGGCTCTCGCAGCGGCTCGGGCTTCACCCGGCAGGAGGACCCGGTGAAGATCGAGCGCGACCTGATGCGGCTCGTTCCGCGTGCGGACTGGGCGCGCTTCCCGCACCTGCTGATCTGGCACGGCCGGCGGATCTGCGACGCGCGTCGCCCGCGCTGCGAGGAGTGCCCGCTCGCGGCCGACCTCTGCCCGGCGAGCCGCGTATGAGGCGATGCAGCATCGTTGCCATTTCAGTCATCGTTGCCGCGCTGGTGGGTTGCGGTGGTCATGGGACGCTGCCGGCGGCGGACGTCAAGGCCTGCGTGACGAAGCACGTGCCGCCGGGAGCAGTCGATCGCGTCTTCTCGAACACCGAGGAGGGCGTCACGAGCATCAACTACTTCCATCACGGAGCCGAGACCGATTTGACGATCTTCAAGTCGGTCGCCGACGCCGAGGCGGCCGAGCGCGCAGAGGCTCGCCTCGGCGACGCTCACGATCGCCGGGTCGGCAACGTGCTCTACAGCGGTGGCGGCGCGGTCGCGCAGGCGATTGCCGGCTGCCTACGCTGAGCCCTGAAGGCGGCGGAGAGCGACATGGCTACCCTGGCGCCTCGATGCCGTACTACATCTGCCCGCGCTGCAAGGAGCGCTCACTCGATATCGACGCGCGCGAGGGCTTCTCCGTGCAGGCGCCGGCGTGTCGCCACTGCGGCTTCGGGTTCCTGTTCGAGCTGCTCGACGACTACTACCCGGCGCCCGACACCGGCCTGCTCGTCACCGACCGCGACCGGCGCGTGCTCGCGATCGGGCGCGGGATCTTCGAGCTGACCGGTTTCCCGGAAGCCGACCTGATGGGACGCGACGTCGTCGAGGCGCTGACGCTGTCCGACGACAAGCCCGTCGAGCTGGCCCGCGAATGGGGTGTCCGCCGGCTCGGCGAGCAGCTCTCGATCCGCACACGCGGCGGGCATGAGAAGAGGATCGTCGCCGACGTCTTCCCGGCGTACGACGACGATGGTGGTCTCCTCGTTGCGTTGACGCCCGTCCGCGGTTAGGAACGGGTCGGCTTCACGTCCTGCTTGGATTCGCCGGCTCCTGCTGCAGCCGTTGCTGCCTGCCCCTCTTTGGCGACGAACCGGTAGATCCCGGGTTCGTCCTCGACCCAGCCGTCGCCGAGGTACTGCTCGACCCACGTCTTCCGCCGCTGGCTCACTCGGCGGTCGTCCGGGTCGTGGCCCGTTCGCTCCATTGCCTTCTCCCCATTCCTTGATTGCCGCAGTGGTGCGCGACCGACTCTAAACCACGGGACCGATGATTCGCCAGCCACCGGCCTGGGGAGGTACTCGTCGATGCTCGAGCTAGGCGACCTCGACGGTCGCCGTCGCAGCCGAGCCTGACGACGACAGGAACCGCTCGGCGTCGAGCGCAGCCATACAGCCCGAGCCGGCGGCGGTGACGGCCTGGCGGTAGATGTGATCCTGGACGTCGCCGGCCGCGAAGACGCCCGGGATGTTCGTCTCGGTCGACCCCGGCTTCGTCACGAGGTACCCGGCGTCGTCGTGGTCGAGTTGGTCGAGGAAGAGCGACGGTGTTCGGGTCGTGTCCGATCGCGACGAAGAGGCCGTCGGCCGGCACCTCCCACGTCTCGCCCGTCACGGTGCTGCGCAGGCGCAGCCCTTCGACCTTCACGTCGCCGAGCATCTCGTCGACGACTCGGCGCTCAGGACGAAGTCGAGCTTGTCGTTCGCGCGTCCGCGCGGTCGACCATGATCTGCGACGCGCGGAACTCGTCGCGGCGGTGCACGAGGTGCACGCGCGTGGCGAACTTCGTCAGGAACAGCGCCTCCTCGAACGCCGAGTCGCCGCCGCCGACGACGTACACGTCTTTCTCGCGGAAGAACGCTGCGTCACAGGTCGCGCAGGCGGACACGCCGCGGCCCTTGTGCTGCTCCTCGGACTCGATGCCGAGCCAGCGCGCGCTCGCGCCCGTGGCGACGATCACCGCGCGCGCGCGGTACTCGTCGTCGCCGACGAAGACGCGGAGCGGCTGCTCGGAGAAGTCGACCCTCGTGACGTCGTCGGTGATGAACTCCGCGCCGAAGCGCTCGGCCTGGCGGCGGAAGTCGGCCATCATCTCCGGGCCCATGACCCCGTCGGCGTAGCCCGGGTAGTTCTCGACGTCGCTCGTGATCATCAGCTGGCCGCCCCAGGCGAAGCCCTCGATCACGAGCGGCTCCAGGTCGGCGCGCGCGGCGTACAGCGCCGCGGTGTATCCGGCCGGGCCGCCTCCGATGATGATCAGCTCACGGACGTTGTGGTCGCCCAACATTGCTCCTCTCGAAAGAACTCGTACAGGAGAGTAAACGACGCGAGGCGGCCAAATGTTCCTGGAAGCAAGCCGTTCCGGGGCTCTACGCGGCTTCGATTGCGAACGGCGGTTCGTCGAGGTCGGCGTCGACCGGCTCGAGCTCGATCGCGTCCTCGACCTCGTCGCTCGCCCGCTCCAGCTTGCCGGCGAACTTGTCGAGGCGCTTGTCGGCCGACGCGTACTTCGTCTGGGCGTTGCCGAGGTGCTTCCCGACGAGCTCGAAGTCCTCCGTGAACTTCTCGAACTCGCGCCCGAGCTCAGCGACGTAGGCCATCACCTCGCCCGCGCGCTGCTCGATCTGCATCCCACGCAGCCCGAGCACGATCACCTGGAGGTAGGCGGTGAAGGTCGACGGGGAGACAGGGAAGACCCGGCGCTCGTGTGCGTACGAGAGGACGGCAGCCGACTTGCCGCACGCGAGCTCGTAGTAGACGGCCTCAACCGGGATGTACATGAACGCGAAGTCGTAGGTGCCGTCCTCCGGGCGGATGTACTTCGAGGCGATCGCGTCGACGTGGTTGCGCACATCGCGGCCGAGTGCCTTCTCGTGGAGCTGGCGCTCGTCGTCGTTCTGGGCCTCGACCAGCCGCTGGTAGTTGTCGAGCGGGAACTTCGAGTCGACGGAGATCAGCTGGCCGGCTCGGACGACGGCATCGACCCGGTCGCCCGACGTGAAGGTGTGCTGGATCGCGAAGGCGCTCGGGGGCAGCCGGTCGCGCAAAAGGTTCTCGAGCAGCAGCTCGCCGAAACCGCCGCGCGCCTTCGGCGGCCGGAGGGCCTGCTCGAGCCGGGAGAGGTCCTTCGCGCGGTCGAGCATCTGCGCGGCGGCGCTGTCGACCTTGCCGAGCCGTTCGTGGATCTCGCTGGTCGTCTTCTGCGCCGACTCGAGCCGCCGGTCGACCTTCACGTCGAGTTGCCCGAGTCGCCGGTCGACCGTCTCGGCGAACCCCGCCAGGCGGCGGTCGACCTCGGCCGTCCGTTGGCTCAGCTCCTTCGTCGACTCGGCGCGAAGCGCCTGCAGCTCCTCGGTGGAGCGCCGCTGCAACGCACCGATCTCCCCGCGCATGAAGCGGGCGAGGAGGACGCCGCCGGCGGTGAGCGCCGCGACTGTCAGGACGAGGGAGACGAAGGCGAGTGCCATAGAGCCGAACCACGGTAGAGACCGCGTCGGACGGATCGGCAGGCCTGCCAGGGCACAAAAAAATCAGCCCCGGCGAACCCGAAGGTCTACCGGAGCTGAGTGCCGGATCCAGCGACTCCGAAGAGCTACCGGATCCGACGAGAGGAACCTATCGGGGGCGAGCTCGGCCCGTCAAGTGAGACCTGTCCGGAAAGTCGCTCCGAGCGACAATTTCCGGCTGCGGCCTGCGCAGGGGAACATCCGTTCGCTCGCGTAGGCTGCCGGTGATGGACGACGTCTTCGGCGCCGGAGGTGCGCTTGCGCGTGCGTTGCCCGCGTTCGAGCCGCGGCCGCAGCAGGCCGCGCTCGCCGCCGAGGTCGCGTCGTCGCTCGCCGCCGGCCGCCATCTCGTCGCCGAGGCGGGAACGGGCGTCGGCAAGAGTCTCGCGTACCTCGTGCCCGCGCTCGAGTCCGGGCTTCGCGTCGTCGTGGCGACGGCAACGAAGGCGTTGCAGGAACAGCTGCTCCGTCACGACGTCCCGCTCGCTGCGGCTGCGCTCGGCCGGGACGTCTCGGTCGCGGTCGTCAAGGGTCGCCAGAACTACCTGTGCCGCCGCCAGCTGCACGGCTTCCAGCCGTCGCTGCTGCCCGAGGGGCGCGACGGCCGCGCGTGGGAGGCGATGCAGGGCTGGCTGGACGCGACCGAGACCGGCGATCGTGCGGAGCTCGAGGTCGAGCCATCAGAGGCGCTGTGGGCGGAGCTCGCCGTCGGCGGCGACCGCTGTGCCGGGCGGCGCTGCCCCTTCGTCGCCACGTGCTTCGCGGAGGCCGCTCGCGACCGCGCGGGCGAGGCCGACCTCGTGATCGCGAACCACGCGCTCTATTTCGCGCACGTCGCCGCCGGCGGCGGGGTGCTGCCGGAACACGACGCCGTCGTCTTCGACGAGGCCCATCGGCTCGAGGAGTCGGCCGCCTCGTGGCTCGGCGGGCGCGTCTCACGCGCGGGGCTCCGACGCCTCGCGCTCGACGTCGAGCGGGCCTGCCGCGACGGCCAGAAACCGCTGCCGGTGCGCGAGCTCGATCGGGTCGAACGGACCGGCGAGAAGCTGCTGCGGACGGTCGCACCCGCGGCCGGGCGACGGCGCCTGCGGGCGGTGCCCCCCGAGGCTGCCCTGGTCCTGATCGACGCGCTCGGCGACCTGTCGACGGCCCTGCACGGCCAGGGCGAGGATCTGGATGCACTCGCGCGCCGCGCGCTCGGCGTCTCGGCGCAGGTCGAGGCGTGTCTCGACCCGGGCGAGCTCGACCGGGTCGTGTGGTCCGAGCCCGACGCCCTCGCGTGGGCGCCGGTGAGCGTCGCCGAAGAGCTGGAGGAGCGGCTGTGGGACGACGGGCCGGTCGCGATCCTCGTCTCCGCGACCCTGACGACCGGCGAGGACGCCGGCTTCGTGCGCCGCCGGCTCGGGATCGCCGACGCGGGCGAGGCGGTCGTCGGCTCGCCGTACGACTTCGCCGACCAGGCGCTGCTCTACCTGCCGCGGTCGATGCCCGACCCGCGCAGCGAGGCGTTCCTCGAACGCGCAGCGGAGGAGATCGTCGCGCTCCTCGCGCTCTCCGAGGGACGCGCGCTCGTGCTGACGTCGAGCTACCGCGCGCTCGAGGCGTATCGCGAGCGGGTGCGTGGACGCGTGCCGTTCGAGGTGCTCGTCCAGGGCGAGTCGCCGCGCGAGCGCCTGCTCGCGCGCTTTCGCGCGGAGGTGGGGTCGGTACTGCTCGCGACGTCGACGTTCTGGCAGGGGGTCGACGTGCCGGGCGAGTCGCTCTCGCTGCTCGTGATCGACAAGCTCCCGTTCTCGGCGCCGGGAGATCCGTTGCACGAGGCCCGCTGCGAGGCGATCGAGCGGGGCGGCGGCGACTGGTTCTCGGACTACGCGTTGCCGGCTGCGACGCTGCAGCTGCGGCAGGGCTTCGGTCGACTGATCCGCAGTCACTCGGATCGCGGGGTGGTTGCGATCCTCGACCCGCGTCTGCGCACGCGCGGCTACGGGCAGGCGTTCATGGCAGCGCTGCCGCGCTGTCCCGTCGTCGAGGATCCCGCGGCGGTCGCGGCATTCTTCGGCGAAGCGGTTGCCGTTTCCGCTTGAATGGTCGGCCCCGATGGCCAAGAAGAAGCCACGCACTCCGCCGCCGCCCCGTCGCGTGCAGGCGCCGAAGACCCGTACGGGCTCGAGCAGCAAGGGGAAGCCGGCCCCCGGCGTCGAGCTGGGTGATCTCGGCACGCGCCAGCGGGCGATCCTCTACGGGGTCGCGGGCTCGGGCATCGTCGCGCTGATCGTGGTCGTGCTGATCGTCGTCCTCGGGGGAGGTGCCTCGGGAGCGAAGGCCGCCGCGAAGACGCTCACAGCCGCTGGCTGCACCTACAAGCACTACCCGGCGCTCGCGCGTACGCCCCACTACACGACGCTCAATCCGACGCCGAAGCCAAGCTGGAACTCGTACCCGCCGTCGAGCGGTCGGCACTTCTACCAGTGGGTCCTCTGGGGCGATTACACCGAGCCCGTTCCCCTGATCAAGGAAGTGCACAACCTCGAGCACGGCGGGGTGATCATTCAGTACGGCAACAAGGTGCCGAAGAGCGACATCACCAAGATCGACGCGTTCTGGCAGAAGGACCCGACCGCGATGCTGGTCGCGCCGCTGCCGAACCTCGGCAACAAGATCGCGCTGACGTCATGGACGCAGTGGGCGGAGTGCACGAGCTTCAACCAGAAGGCGTTCAAGGCCTTCCAGTCGGCGTTCCGCTACCACGGCCCGGAGTCGAGCGTTTACCCGAAGAGCGCGCTCCAACCAGGAACATAGTTGGGAGGGAAACCACGGGTTTCCCTCCCAAACCCTCCCTTCCGGGATCGCCGCCCGCGGGAACGCGCTTCGCCTCCCGCCGGGCAAAGCCCGGCTTCGGCAGCGAGCGTCCGTGACCCGGAGGTATGAGTGAGCGCAGTCGCTCGCCGCCGGAGCCCGGCCTGGCCGGGCGGGAGGCGCCGCCACAATGGGCAAGGCGCGCGAAAGGGAAGGGAGGCCCACGGAGGGAAACCGTAGGTTTCCCTCCGTGACCTCGCCGGGGTGGCGGAATTGGTCAGACGCTGCCGGCTTAAAACCGGCTGTCCTTTACGGACGTGGGGGTTCGAGTCCCTCCCCCGGCACTTCTAGGTTCGACGATTGCGGCGGGTCAGATCGCGCAGGGTCTGGGCGTTGTCCGCGGTCAACGCCTTCTGCTCGAATCTCCACTGCCAGTTCCCTTCCTGCGTGCCCGGCAGGTTCATCCGCGCTTCGCTGCCGAGGCCGAGCACGTCCTGCAACGGCGCGATCGCGAGCCTCGCCGGCGAGGCCCACGCGACCTCCATCAGATTCCACGCCGGGCGGGCCGGGTCGAGCTCGGTCCAGGCCTGCTCGGCGGGCGTCAGCGAGTCGAACCAGCCCCGCGTCGTGTCGTTGTCGTGCGTGCCGGTGTAGACGACCGACTGCTCCTCATGGTTCTGCGGGAGGTGCGGGTTGGTCGGGTCGTTGCCGGTCGCGAACTGGAGGACGACCATCCCGGGCAGGCCGAGCGAGCGGCGCAGGCGGACGACCGGCTCGGTGATCACGCCGAGGTCCTCGGCGACGACGGGGAGATCGCCGAGCGCCGCTTCGAGTGCGGCGAAGACGGCCGCGCCGGGACCGCGCAGCCAGCGTCCGTTCGCCGCGGTCTTGTTCCGCTCCGGTACCGCCCAGTAGGAGACGAAGCCGCGGAAGTGGTCGATGCGGGTCAGGTCGACGAGCTCGAACATGCGGCGCAGGCGCTCGACCCACCAGCGGTAGTCGTCGGCGCGGAGGGCGCTCCAGTCATACAGCGGGTTGCCCCACAGCTGGCCCGTGCGTGCGAAGGCATCCGGCGGCACCCCTGCGACCTCGCCGTGGCGGAAGAACTCGGGATGTGCGAGGTGGTCGGCACCGCCCTGCGACACGTAGATCGGGATGTCGCCGAACAGGCGAACGCCGTGGTGGCGGGCGTAGCTGCGAAGCGCCTGCCACTCACGCTCGAATCGCACCTGGTCCTCGAGCGATCCTCCATGCGCGAGCCAGTCGTCGATCCAGTACGCAGTCCGCGCGCGGAACGCGAGCGCGTCCGCGCGCGTCACGCGTGCACGCGGCTCGGCGAGCAGGCCGGGCGACCCCGCGAAGGCAGACGGGGACATGTACGGCGAGCCGGTGATGCCCTCCGGAGGGCCGAGCGGTAGAACCTGCCACCACCGCTGTCCGGCCGCTTCAAGCCAGTCGACGAACCGATAGGCGTGTTCGTCGAGGACGCCGTTCGGCAGCGACGTCGGATGCAGCAGGATCCCTGAGGAACGTGTGAGATCCATCGGGTTCGGTGAGAATCTCACGATCGTGCCGCTTCCGAAGACAGAGCAGCCACCCTCGCGGATCGCGATCCAGGCGCTCGAGCCGATCCTCGACTGCGGCCGCTACGCCGTCAAACGGACGGTCGGTGACCGGGTCGACGTCTACGCGACGGTCGTCAAGGACGGTCATGACGTGCTCGGCGGCGCCCTCCGCATCCGTCGGCCCGGCGAGCGGAACTGGCGCGAGATACCGCTCGCAGCGCTCGGCAACGATCGCTTCGGCGGCACGTTCGTCGTCGACCGGCCAGGGCGATGGCAGTTCGCCGTCGCCGCGTGGAGCGACCGGATCGCCACCTGGCAGGACGAGGTTCGGCGGAAGCTCGCCGCCGGTCAGACGGATCTGGCGGGCGAGCTCGCCGAAGGCGCGGCGTTGCTCGGCGTCGATCGTGTGACCGTCGACGAGGCGCTGGCAATCGCGTCGACCGATCGGCACGGCGAGGTCGTGTCGCAGCGGCTCGAGGTCGACGTCGACCGCGTGCTCGCCCGGTTCGGTGCCTGGTACGAGCTCTTCCCGCGGTCGTTCGGCGGCTTCCGCGGCGTCGGCGGAGCAGTTGCCGCGCCTGGCCGAGCTGGGATTCGACGTCGTCTACCTGCCGCCCGTTCATCCGATCGGCTCGACGAATCGGAAGGGCCCGAACAACGCGCTCGTCGCGGGGCCGGACGACCCGGGGTCACCCTGGGCGATCGGGTCGGCCGACGGCGGGCACGACGCGATCGATCCGGGGCTCGGGACCTGGGACGATTTCGCCGCGCTCGTCGCGGCCGCGCGAGCGGAGGGAATCGAGATCGCGCTCGACTTCGCGATCCAGTGCTCCCCCGACCACCCGTGGCTGAAGGCGCACCCCGAATGGTTCAACCGTCGGCCGGACGGGACGCTGAAGTACGCGGAGAATCCGCCGAAGCGCTACCAGGACATCTACAACGTCAACTTCGAGTCCGAGGACTGGCGCGGGCTGTGGCAGGCGCTGCTCGACGTCGTCGCTCGGCTGGGTCGAGCGCGGGATCACGGTGTTTCGCGTCGACAACCCGCACACGAAGCCGGCCGCGTTCTGGGAGTGGCTGATCCGCGAGGTGCGGCGCAAGCACCCGGAGGTGATCTTCCTCGCGGAGGCGTTCACGCGGCCGTCGATGATGACGACGCTTGCGAAGCTCGGGTTCGCGCAGAGCTACACGTACTTCACGTGGAAGAACACGAAGAGCGAGCTGCAGGAGTACATGTTGCAGCTGGTCGCGTGGTCGGAGTTCTACCGGCCGAACGCGTTCGTGAACACGCCCGACATCCTCCACGAGTACCTGCAGGTCGGTGGCCCACCGGCGTTCGAGGCGCGGCTGGTGCTCGCGGCGACGCTGTCGCCGTCGTTCGGGATCTACTCCGGCTTCGAGTCGTTCGAGAACGTCCCGGTGCAGGCCGGCTCGGAGGAGTACCTCGACTCCGAGAAGTACGAGGTGAAGCAGCGCACGCTCGACGGCCCGCTCCTGCCGCTCGTGCAGACGCTGAACCAGCGCGCGGCGTGCAGGAGCCGGCGCTGCAGCGGGTCGACAACCTCCGCTGGCTCGAGACGGAGAACGAGGCGCTGGTCGCGTACGCCAAGGACGACGTCGTCTGCGTCGTCAACATCGATCCGTTTGCGGAGCAAGCGGGCGTGTGCGTCATCCCGGTCTCGCTCGGGTTCCCGCCCGCCTTCGACGCCCGCGAGCTGCTGACGGGCGCCGACTTCACGTGGCGCGCGGGCCGCAACTACGTCCAGCTCCCTCCCGGCAAAGCGCACGTCGTCAAAGTGACGGCGTGAGCAGACCGGCCGACACACTTCCGCACGAATCGCGTGACACTTCGACAACCGTGTCTGACACCGGACGTGTCCAGATCGCGGTGGCGCTGAGCAGGGACTTCACGAAGCCGTTGCGAAGGCGTCACACCGACGTACCGGTGTCTGACACCGGACGTGGGCGAGGGAGCCATGTCTGAGCCGGGGCACTGGTTCGAGCGGGAGCCGCTCTGGTTCAAGACGGCGGTCTTCTACGAGATCCACCTGCGCGGGTTCTTCGACGGGAACGACGACGGCTCCGGCGATTTCGTCGGGCTCGCCGACAAGCTCGACTACCTGCAGGAGATCGGCGTCGACTGCATCTGGCTGCTGCCGTTCTACCCGAGCCCGCTGCGCGACGGCGGGTACGACATCGCCGACTTCTACTCGATCCACCCCGACTACGGGACGATCGACGATTTCAAGTTCTTCATCGACCAGGCGCACCAGCGTGGCCTTCGCGTGATCGCCGACCTCGTGATGAACCACACCTCGTCGGATCACCCCTGGTTCCAGGAGAGCCGCAGCGAGCCGACCGGGCCGTACGGCGACTGGTACGTGTGGGGCGACGACGACGCGCGCTGGGGCGACGCGCGCATCATCTTCCTCGACACCGAGCCGTCGAACTGGACGTGGGACGCCGTCCGCGGCCAGTACTACTGGCACCGCTTCTTCTCGCACCAGCCCGACCTGAACTACGACAACCCCGAGGTGCAGGAGCAGATGCTGAACGCGCTCCGCTTCTGGCTCGACCTCGGGCTCGACGGCTTCCGCCTCGACGCGGTGCCGTACCTGTACGAGCGCGACGGGACGAACGGCGAGAACCTCCCGGAGACGCACGCGTTCCTGAAGCGCGTGCGCGCGGAGGTGGACGAGGGGTACGCCGACCGCGTCCTGCTCGCCGAGGCGAACCAGTGGCCGGACGACGTCGTCGAGTACTTCGGCGACGGCGACGAGTGCCACATGGCGTTCCACTTCCCCGTCATGCCGCGCATGTTCATGGCCGTCCGCCGTGAGGACGCGCTGCCGATCATCGAGATCCTCGAGCAGACGCCGCCGATCCCGGACGGCGACGCAGTGGGGGCTCTTCCTCCGCAACCACGACGAGCTGACGCTCGAGATGGTGACCGACGAGGAGCGCGACTACATGTACGAGGAGTACGCGAAGGACCCGCGGATGAAGCTCAACCTCGGGATCCGCCGGCGCCTCGCGCCGCTGCTCGACAACGGTCGCGACGAGATGGAGCTGATGCACGCGATGCTCTTCTCGCTGCCCGGCTCGCCCGTCCTCTACTACGGCGACGAGATCGGCATGGGCGACAACATCTTCCTCGGCGACCGCGACGGCGTGCGCACGCCGATGCAATGGACGGGTGACCGCAACGGCGGCTTCTCGCGCGCCGACTTCGCGCAGCTCTACCTGCCGCCGCTCATGGACCCGGTGTACGGCTTCCAGGCCGTCAACGTCGAGGCGCAGCTACGCCAGCCGAACTCGCTGCTCCGCTGGCTGCGCCGGCTGATCGCGCTTCGCAAGCAGCACCCGGTCTTCGGCCTCGGCACGTACGAGGCGCTGCGGCCCGAGAACCCGCGGATCTTCGCGCACGTCCGGACGTACGAGGACGACATCGTGCTCTGCGTCCACAACGTCGCTCGCTCGGCGCAGGCCGTCGAGCTCGACCTGTCGCGGTTCGAGGGCATGATCCCGGTCGAGATGTTCGGGCAGACCGCGCTTCCCGCGCATCGGCGAGCTGCCGTACCTGCTGACGCTCGGCACCGCGAGGGTTCTTCTGGTTCCAGCTGCGGAAAGAAGAGTCGGTATGACCGACGAGCAGGGCCTGATCGAGTTCATCCGCGAGCAGCGCTGGTTCGGCTCGAAGACGCGTCAGGTGAGCCGACGCGACCGTCGTCGACCGCGCGCTGCTGCGCGACGACCCCGCGCTCGAGCTGCAGCTCGTCGAGATCCGCTTCGACACGGGGACGCACGAGACGTACCAGCTGGTCGCCGACGGCGGCCTCGACGCGCTCGCCGACCCCGACCAGGTGCGCCAGCTCGTGCACCTGATCCGGCCGGGGCGAGGGTGCGAGGCGGACGGAGGGCGTCGTCGAGTTCGGCGCGGTCGAGGGCCGGCCGGAGCGGGGAGGAGCACTTCGCGACGGCACGCCCGGTCGGCGCGGAGCAGTCGAACACCTCGATCGTGTTCGACGAGGAGCTGATCCTGAAGGTGTTCCGCCGGCTCGAGGCGGGGATCAACCCCGAGCTCGAGCTGCTGCGCTTCCTGACCGAGCACGGCTTCGAGAACATCGCGCAGCTCGAGGGCTGGTACGCGTACTCGGGCGGGCCGATGGACGCGACGCTCGGGATCCTGCAGGAGTTCGTCGCCGGCGGCCGCGACGGGTTGGAGCTCGCGCTCGACTCGATCGTGCGCCGGCTCCGAGGAGTTCCTCGCGAGCCTGCACCGTCTCGGCGAGGTGACCGGCCGCATGCACACGCTGCTCGGCAGCGAGACCGACGATCCGGCCTTCGCGCCAGAGTCGCCCTCGTCGGAGTCGCTCGGGCTGCTGACCGCCGACGATCGACGACGAGATCGAGAGCGTGTTCGTCGACCTGCCGGACGACAACGACGACGTCGCGCCGATCCGCGGACGCGGCGAGGAGGTGCGCGACCGGCTGCGGCTCTGGACGCAGTTCGGCGGCACCGGCCAGGTGATCCGCCACCACGGCGACTTCCACCTCGGCCAGACGCTCTGGGCGGAGGGCGACTGGGTGATCCTCGACTTCGAGGGCGAGCCGGCACGGTCGCTGCCCGAGCGCCGGCGCAAGCGGAGCCCGCTCCGCGACGTCGCCGGGATGTTGCGGTCGTTCTCGTACGCCGCGTCGGCGGCCGAGCTGCTGCGCGGCTGCCAGACACCGGACGACTGGGAGGATCGAGCTCGGGCCGAGTTCCTCGTCGGGCTACCGGTCGACGATCGACCCGAAGCTCGTGCCGTCCGGCGCGGCGACTTGACAAGCTGCTCGCCGTGTTCGAGCTCGAGAAGGCGGTGTACGAGCTGCGCTACGAGCTGAACCACCGGCCCGACTGGCTGCGCATCCCCGTCGCCGGCCTGATCCGCGATCCTCGACGAGGAGCTGGTCGTATGACGCAGGCGCGTGCGAGTGCCTTCGGCGAGCTCGACATCTGGCTCGCGCGCGCAGGACGGCACGAGCGGCTGTGGGCGAAGCTGGGTGCGCATCCGGTTGAAGGCGGCGGCGTGCGCTTCGCGGTGTGGGCGCCGAACGCGCGCCAGGTGAGCGTGATCGGCGACTTCAACGACTGGCAGCCGGGAGTCGACCTCCTGCAGCCGGTCGCCGAGACGGGCATCTGGGAGGGCATCGTCGACCGCGCCGACGTCGGCCACCACTACAAGTACGACCTCGACGGTCACGAGAAGGCCGATCCGCTCGCGTTCGAGGCCGAGGTGCCGCCGAAGACCGCGTCGGTCGTGCATCGATCCTCGTACACGTGGCGCGACGAGGACTGGATCGACGAGCGCCGCACCCGTGAGCAGCTCGAACGGCCGATCTCGATCTACGAGGTGCACGCGCCCTCATGGCGTTCGGGGCTCGGCTGGCGCGAGCTTGCCCACGAGCTCGCGACCTACGTCGCCGATCTCGGCTTCACGCACGTGGAGCTGATGCCCGTGATGCAGCACCCGTTCTCGGGCTCGTGGGGCTACCAGGTGACCGGCTACTACGCACCGCTCGCCTCGATGGGCTCGCCCGACGACTTCCGCTACTTCGTCGACCACCTGCACCAGGCCGGCATCGGCGTGATCCTCGACTGGGTCCCGGCGCACTTCCCGCGCGACGAATGGGCGCTCGCGCGGTTCGACGGAACGGCGCTGTACGAGCACGAAGACGAGCGGCGCGGCTCGCACCCCGACTGGGGCACGCTCGTCTTCAACCTCGGCCGCAGCGAGGTGCAGAACTTCCTGCTCGCGAACGCGCTGTTCTGGCTGCGCGAGTACCACGCCGACGGCCTGCGCGTCGACGCAGTCGCGTCGATGCTGTACCTCGACTACTCGCGCAAGGAGGGCCAGTGGGTGCCGAACGCGTTCGGCGGCCGCGAGGATCTCGAGGCGGTCGCGTTCCTGAAGGAGCTGAACGAGCTCGTGCACGCACGCGAGCCCGGCGTCGATGTCGGCCGCGGAGGAATCCACTGCGTGGGCCGGTGTCTCACGCCCGACGTACATAGGCGGGCTCGGCTTCGGCTTCAAGTGGAACATGGGCTGGATGCACGACACGCTCGCGTACTTCGAGCAGGATCCGGTGCACCGCCGCTACCACCACCACGAGCTGACCTTCTCGCTCGTCTACGCGTGGACCGAGAACTTCATCCTGCCGCTGTCGCACGACGAGGTCGTGCACGGCAAGGGCTCGCTGCTGCAGAAGATGCCCGGCGACCGCTGGCAGCAGCTCGCGAACCTGCGTGCGCTCTACGCGTACATGTGGGCGCATCCCGGCAAGAAGCTGCTCTTCATGGGCGGCGAGCTGGCGTCGCCGTGGGAATGGTCGGAGTCGACCGAGCTGCCGTGGTGGCTGCTCGAGCACGCCGAGCATGCAGGGATGCGCGATCTCGTCCGCGACCTCAACCGTCTCTATCGCGAGGAGCCGGCGTTGTGGGAGGTCGACTTCTCGCACGAGGGCTTCGTCTGGATCGAGCCGAACGACGCCTCGAACAACGTCCTCGCGTTCATGCGCGTCTCGCGCGACGCGTCGAGCCAGGTCGTCTGCATCGCCAACCTGTCACCGGTGCCGCGCGAGGGTTACCGCGTCGGGCTGCCGGGTGGCGGCGTGTGGGAGGAGATCGTGAACACGGATTCCTCGCACTACGGCGGCACCGGCGTCGGCAATCTCGGCCGCGTCGAGGCGACCGGCCGCGGCTGGAACGGCCAGCTGTTCTCGGCCGACGTGACGCTGCCGCCGCTCTCGGTGCTCTGGCTGCGGCCCGCGACCGCCTAGCGGTCAGCGGACTGGAAGAAGCTCGCGATCGCCCCCGCCGAGCCGGCGACGACGATCACCGCCCACAGCTCGAGCACCACGTCGACGATGCGGCCGCCGGCCGTCAGCGGGTTCTTGATCTGCGACGACACGGTGAGCAGCTGCACGGTCGTGAAGAAGAACGCGTCGCCGAGCGAGTGAATGTCGCCGCCTCGCGTTCCGTGCTCGAACGCGTAGACCGCGAACGACCCGGCGATGTCGACGATCGCGGTCAACGCGAGCACGAGGATCAGGCGGCTGACGAGCCGTTCGTGTCGCTCGCTCCAGGTCATGATCCGGCCCAGCTCGTCGGCGATCACGGATGGATCGTCGCGATCGGCGCGGACAGCATCTGCCCTCGCTACGGTGCCGCCGATGTCGACCCGTGCCGTCTGGACCGGCAGGCCGTTCCCGCTCGGGCCCGAGTGGGACGGCTCCGGCACCAACTTCTCGCTGTTCAGCGAACAGGCCGAGCGGGTGGAGCTGTGCCTGTTCGACGCGCACGGCGCAGGAGGAACGGATCCGGCTGCACGAGCGGACCGCGTTCAACTGGCACTGCTACCTCCCGGGCGTCGGGCCAGGCCAGCGCTACGGGTACCGCGTGTACGGCCCGTACGAACCGGTGCGCGGACGGCGCTTCAACCCGGCCAAGCTGCTGATCGACCCGTACGCAAAGGCGATCGACGGGGCGGTCGACTGGCACGCCGCGAACACGCTGCCGTACGTGCCCGGCACCGGCGCCGACGACGCCGACCTGACGGTCGACGAGACCGACTCGGCCGCAGCGATGCCCAAGTGCGTCGTGATCGACCCGTCTTTCGAGTGGGAGGACGACGACGCCGTCCGTCCGCGGACGCCGCTGAACGAGACCGTCATCTACGAGCTGCACGTCAAGGGCTTCACGCAGCTCCGCGCAGGCGTGCGGGAAGACCTGCGCGGGACGTACGGCGGGCTCGCGAGCCCGGACGCGATCGCGTACCTCACGTCGCTCGGTGTGACAGCGGTCGAGTTGCTGCCCGTGCACCACATCATCGACGAGAGCTTCCTCGCACGACCGCGGGCTGACGAATTACTGGGGCTACTCGACATCGGCTATCTCGCGCCGCACTCGCTGTACGCGGCGACCGGCGACCAGGTGCGCGAGTTCAAGGGCATGGTCAAGGCGCTGCACCGTGCCGGGATCGAGGTGATCCTCGACGTCGTCTACAACCACACCGCCGAGGGCAACCACCTCGGCCCGATGCTCAGCTTCCGCGGCGTCGACAACGAGAGCTACTACCGGCTCATGCCCGACTCGCCGCGCTTCTACATGGACTACACGGGCACCGGCAACACGCTCAACCCGGTGCACCCGAGCGTGCTGCGGCTGATCATGGACTCGCTGCGCTACTTCGTCACCGAGTGCCACGTCGACGGCTTCCGGTTCGACCTCGCGTCTGCGCTGGCGCGCGAGTTCTACGACGTCGACCGCTTGTCGGCGTTCTTCGACGTCATCCACCAGGACCCGGTCCTCTCGCAGGTGAAGCTGATCGCCGAGCCGTGGGACGTCGGGCCGGGCGGCTACCAGGTCGGCAACTTCCCGATCCTCTGGTCGGAGTGGAACGGCATCTACCGCGACACGATGCGCGACTTCTGGCGCGGCAAGGCGACCGTCGCCGAGTTCGCCTCGCGCTTCGGCGGCTCGGCGGATCTCTACGAGAGCGACGGGCGAAAGCCGTTCGCGTCGGTCAACTTCATCACCGCGCACGACGGGTTCACGCTGCGCGATCTCGTCTCGTACGAGCAGAAGCACAACGACGCGAACGGCGAGGGAAACCGCGACGGCACCGACGACAATCGTTCCTGGAACTGCGGCGCCGAGGGGCCGACGGACGACCCCTCGGTGAACGCGCTCCGGGCCCGGCAGCAGCGCAACTTCCTCGCGACGCTGCTGCTCTCGCAGGGCGTGCCGATGGTGCTCGGCGGTGACGAGTGGGGGAGGACGCAGGGCGGCAACAACAACGCGTGGTGCCAGGACAACGAGATCTCGTGGTTCGACTGGAATTCGTGCGACGAGGTGCTGCTCGCGTTCGCGAAGCAGCTGATCGAGTTGCGCCGCCGGCACCCGGTCTTCCGGCGCACGCGATTCTTCGACGGCACCGGCGAGCACCTCCCGGACGTGTGGTGGATGCGTCCCGACGGGCGGCGCATGACACGCCGCGACTGGGACAACA
Organism: uncultured Actinomycetes bacterium; assembly: GCA_963819535.1. GTDB lineage: Bacteria > Actinomycetota > Thermoleophilia > Gaiellales > Gaiellaceae > PALSA-600. The sequence goes on from CAWFWL010000003.1 coordinate 531,427, forward strand.
CCGGCTCACGCGCGATCGGCGCATTCCTGAACGGCGACGAGCTCGGCACGCAGGACGCGCACGGCGACGAGCTCCGCGACGACTCGTTCCTGCTGCTCTTCAACGGCCACTTCGAGGACATCAGCTTCCGCCTGCCGGCACGCCGCTTCGCGACACACTGGGAGGTCGTGCTGGCGACCGGAGGCTGCCAGGCGGAGCGCCTCGTCCCGGGCGGCGACGTCCTGCTCGAGTCGCGCTCGCTCGCGCTGCTACGCCGCGTTTGAGCCAAGTCTGCACCTGACGGCTGTGGAACGTTCGTCCCACTTCTGTAACCGTGGTTTGGCGACGGGGTGCGGGCCTGGCGCCGCTCGGGGGCAGCGATTCAGCGGCCTGTGGAGCATTCGTCACACTTTCGTCACCTTGGTTTGGCGACGGGTCATGGCCTGTGAGGCCGCGGCTCGAAGGGCTACGTGTCGGCCGGGTTTTCGCCCGGTTGGACCACGCCCGCCTCGTAGGCGAGGACGACCGCCTGGACGCGGTCTCGGAGACCGAGCTTCATCAGGATTCGCGCCACGTGCGTCTTGACCGTCGTCTCCGAGACGAAGAGCTCCTTCGCGATCTCGGCGTTGGAGAGGCCGCGCGCGATCGCCAGCAGCACCTCCAGCTCGCGGGCGGTCAGGTCGCCGAGTCGCGGGAACTGGGCCTGCGGCTTGGGTCCCGTGCCCTTCACGAACTCGGAGATCACCCGGCGGGTGATCGAGGGCGAGAGCAGCGCATCGCCCTGCGCGACGACGTGGATCGCGCCCACCAGCTGCTCGGGCGGCGTGTCCTTGAGCAGGAAGCCGCTCGCGCCCGCGCGCAGCGCCTCGTAGACGTACTCGTCGAGGTCGAACGTCGTCAGCATGAGGATCTTCGGCGCGTCGTCGCCGTTCCCGGAGATGATCCGCCGCGCGGCCTCGAGGCCGTCGAGCTCGGGCATGCGGATGTCCATCAGCACGACGTCGGGCCGGAGCGACCGCACCTGGTCGATCGCCTCGCGTCCGTCGGCGGCCTCGCCGACGACTTCCATCTCGGTCTCGGCGTCGAGGATCATGCGGAAGCCCGCCCGCACGAGCGCCTGGTCGTCGACGAGCAGGATGCGGATCATCGGCGCGCCTCGACCGGAAGCTCGGCACGCAGCACGAAGCCGCCGCCGTCGCGCGGCCCGGCGTCGAGCTTGCCGCCGTACAGCGCAACCCGCTCGCGCATCCCGACGAGCCCGTGACCGGGGCCGTCGCCGTTCGCACCGAGGCCGTCGTCGATGATCTCGAGCTGCACCGAGTCCTCGTGGTAGCGCACGATCACCTCGGCGTGGCCGCCGCGCGAGTGCTTGAGCGCGTTCGTCAGACCCTCCTGCACGATCCGGTACGCCGACAGGTCGATGCCAGGAGCGAGTTCCGGGCGCCGCCCTTCGATGCGCAGCGTCACCGGTAGTCCTGCCTCCTCGACGTGTGCGACCAGGCGCTCGAGGTGCTGCAGGCCCGGCTGCGGCGCGAGGGACGGAAGCTCGCCGTCGGCGGTTCGCATCACACCGAGCATCCTGCGCATCTCCGTCAGCGCCTGCCGGCCGATCTGCTCCACCGAGAGCAGCGCGTCGCGCTCGCGGTGCTGCTCCTCCTTGAGCAGCCGGCGTACGCCCGACGCCTGCACGACCATGACCGAGACCGAGTGGGCGACGACGTCGTGCAGCTCGCGCGCGATTCGCGCGCGCTCCTCGGCCGCCGCCTGCTCCGCCACCTGCCGAAGCTCGAGCTCCTGCTCGACGCGGCGCCCGAAGAGGCGCCGGATGCGGCCAAGACCCGTGTTCATTGCGAGGAACGTAGCGCTCTCCGCACCCGGAGCGCGTCCTCCCGAGAGGCGACGGCAAGATCATCCTCGAGGAGGATGCGTTCGCACCGGTTCCGTCACTCGGTCCCGGTACCCTCGCGCAGCTGGGGGCCGGGGTGCCGCAGCCTCGGCCCCCACTATCGTCCGATCCGCATGGACGAGCTGCCGGATCTCGACGAGCTGAAGGCGATCGCCGACGCCGTCGCAGCGGAGTGGCAGCTGGAGCTCGGAGAGCCGTTCGCGCTCTCGCGGTACTCGTACGTCGCCCCGACGGGAGACGACGCGGTGCTCAAGATCGCCTGGGGCGGCGACGACGAGTCGCTTCACGAGGCCGACTCACTGGAGCTGTGGAACGGCGACGGCGCTGTGCGGCTCCTGCGCAGCGACCCGTCACGCCGTGCGCTGCTCGAGGAGCGCGCGGTGCCCGGCCACGATCTCTCGGAGGTGCCGGAGGAGCTGGAGCTCGCGATCGCCGTCGACGTCGGGCGTCGCCTCTGGCGTCCGGCCGGTCGGCCGTTCCGCTGGATCGGCGACGTCGTCCCCGGCTGGATCGACGACGGCGAGCGCGAGGCAGATGAGGGGAGCGAGCTCATCCCACTCGCGCGCGAGCTGCTCGCCGAGCTGGACGTCGGCCGCGCGACGCTGATCCACGGCGACTTCCACCACCACAACATCCTCCGGCACGGTGACCGGTGGGTGGCGATCGACAGCAAGGCGATGCTGGGCGAGCCCGAGTACGACATTCCCTCGTTCCTGTGGAACCCGCTCTCGTACCGGATGACCGACGAGGCCCGGACCGAACGGCGAATCGCCGCCTTCGTCGAGGCGGGCCTCGACGACTTCAAGATCCGCGCCTGGACCGTGATCCGCGCCTCCTACCTCGGCGCCGACCCCGACGAGGCGGCCCTGATCCGGTCCCTGATCGCGTAGGCGCGCCGCAGAAGCAGTACCCTCCCGCCGTGGCCAGCTCGACGACGGTGCATGCAGCGCCCACGCTCGAGTGGGACACCCCTCTATACCGCCAGGCGTCGCAGCAGTTCGAGCACGCGCTCGAGCTCGCCGAGATCCCCGACTTCGTCGCGAACCGCCTCCGCCATCCGGAACGGGCGGTGATCCTGACGCTGCCCGTTCGCCTCGACGACGGCACGGTCGCGTCGTTCCCCGCCTATCGCGTGCAGCACTCCTCGGTCCTCGGGCCGACGAAGGGCGGTGTTCGCTACGACCACGCCGTCGATCTCGGGGAGTGCGCGGCGCTCGCGATGTGGATGACGTGGAAGTGCGCGCTCTTGCGCCTCCCCTACGGCGGCGCGAAGGGCGGCGTCCGCTGCTCGCCGCGGGAGATGTCCGTCAACGAGCTGACGCGCGTGACGCGGCGCTTCACCGCTGAGCTCGCTCCGTTCATCGGCCCGCAGCTCGACATCCCCGCGCCCGACATGGCGACGAACGAGCAGACGATGGCGTGGATGATGGACACGTACTCGATGCTCAAGGGCTATGCGGTGCCGGAGATCGTGACGGGCAAGCCGATCTCGATCGGCGGCTCCGTGTTCAGGCATGAGGCGACGGGTGCGGGCGTCGTGATGGTGATCGAGCGTGCGTGTGCGCGCCTCGGCTGGGACCTCTCGGAGCAGCGGTGCGTCGTGCAGGGCTTCGGCAACGTGGGCGGGATCGCCGCGACCGAGCTCCACGACCGCGGTGCCTGCGTCGTCGCCGTCTCCGACCTCTCGGGGGGCGTGATGTGCGAGGCCGGGCTCGACGTTCCGGCACTGCACGCGTTCGTCGCCGAGCACGGATCGCTCGAAGGGTACGAGGCCGGCGTCGAGCGCATCACGAACGAGGTGCTGCTCGAGTTGCCCTGCGACATCCTCGTACTCGCCGCGCGCGAGGATCAGGTCACGGGGGCGAACGCCGCGAACCTGCAGTGTCGAATGGTGGCGGAGGGGGCGAACGGCCCGACGTCGATCGACGGCGACCGCATCCTCCAGGACCGTGGGATCCCGATCCTGCCCGACGTCCTCACCAACGCCGGCGGCGTCACCGTCTCGTACTTCGAATGGGTCCAGGATCTCGGCCGCCTGTTCTGGGACCGCGACGAGATCCGCCGCCGGCTCGCCGACAAGCTGTCCGACGCGTTCGACCGGGTCTGGGACGTCTCGGTCGAGCGCGGCATCTCGCTCCGTGACGCCGCACTGGTCGCAGCGATCCGCGAGGTCTCCGCCGCGCTCGAGGCGCGCGGGATCTATCCCTGACGACGATGCAGGTGGCTCGCGATGCGATGGTGCCGGAGCCGTTCACGCTCGAGGTGAACGCGACGGCGAGCGAGGCGGGGGAGGTGCTCTCGCGCGACGCGGTCCGGGCCGTACTCGTCACCGACCAGGGACGGCTCGTCGGCGTCGTGACGCGCAAGACACTCGTGCGCGAGGTGATCGCCACAGGCCGCGCTCCCGGATCGACCACGCTCGGTGAGATCGCGGAGCTCCCGAACGCGACCATCGACTCGGCGATGCCGCTGGACGAGGCATTCACGTTCCTCGAGCAGCAGGACTACGAGCGGGTGCCGGTGGTTGACGGCGCGAAGCTGCTCGGCGTGCTGTCGCGCTCGGTCGTGCAGCGGCGACTGGCCGAAGACGAGCCGCCGGCCGAGCCGGACAGCTAGGCCGCGACGGCCGCGGGAACCTCCGCGACGAGCGTGTCCAGCGCGTCGCGGAGCCCCTGGCGGACATCGTCGTCGACGAGGCGCCCGTCCTCGAACTTCTCGGCCGCGTGACCGACCGACAGCTCGGCGTCGGTGACGCGTGCGCCCATCGCGGCCAGCACCTTGCGGAGCTCGGCCGCCGCCCACACGCCGCCGAAGGCGCCGGCGCTCGAGCTGATCACGGCAACCGGCTTGTTGCGGAAGGCGTTCGTCGCGAGCGGGCGCGAGGCCCAGTCGAGCGCGTTCTTGAGCGCGCCCGGCACGGACGAGTTGTACTCGGGGGTCGCGAAGAAGACGGCGTCCGCGCCGCGCACGAGCTCGCGCAGCTCCTCGACCGCAGGCGGCCCCGGCACGACGTCGTCGTCGGCGTCGTAGGCCGGGATCGCGCTGAGACCGTCCCAGAGCTCGATCTCGATCGCCGACGGCGCCTCCTCGCGCAGGGCGCGGAGGAGGGCCGTGTTGTTCGAGTCCTGCCGGAGCGAGCCGCTGATCGCGAGAACCCGCATCTACGCCTCGGCAGGCGTGTCCTGTGCGACGAGCGTCAGCTCCGCCTTCAGGGTGACGTCGTTCGAGAGGGCCGGCTCGCCGTTCGGGAGCGGCATGTTCCAGTTCATGTCGAACTTGGTGCGGTCGACTGTCGTCGACAGCTGCAGGCCGAGCCGGTTGGCGCCGAAGTGGTCGACGGCCGGGCCGGTCGCGGTCCCGGTGAGCGTCGCGGGCTGGGTGATGCCCTTGATCGTCAACTCGCCGTCGAGTGAGACGGCGTCGCCGTTCCGCTCGATGCGGTGCGACACGAACGTCACCTCGGGGTGCCGCTCGGCGTCGAAGAACTCGGGCGACAGGAGGTGCGCCTCGAGGTTCTCCTCCTTGACCTGGATGCTCGAGATCTGCGCAACGCCGGTGAGCGTCCCGTCCTCGAGCGTGGCCGTGAACGTGGGGACCTCGCCCGTGAAGGTCGCGACGGCATACGGCACCTCGAAGGCGACGCGGGAATGGACGGTGTCCGCCTGCCACGTGCCGGTCGGGATGCTCTGGGTGGTCTGCTCGATCGTGCTCATCGAATCTTCTCCTTACGTCCTTGAGGGGCAATACTTGATCGCGCAACGATCGTAGCAGGAGAAGATTGCGAGCGCAAGTAAGATGGTCAGGGGCCGTTCATCGTCCAGGCGGCGATCTTGGCGTGGGCGCAGTCGACCGTGCCGCCGCCCCGGGCGAGGCGGCCGTGGATGCCCCGCGAGCGGAAGTCCGGGGCGTAGCGCGTCAGCTGGAAGAGGATGCGGACGTGGTTGATGTCGCCCTGGTACACCCGCAGCGAGATCAGACGGTCGCGCTCGCCCAGCGCGGCCCGAGACCGCAGGTGCACGAGTGCCCGTGCCCGGCTTCGGGCGACGAACGAGCGGCCGTCGCTCTCGGAGGCGTCGTAGCTCTGGAAGAAGGGCGCGGGCGCGAAGTCCGGATGCGCGAGGAAGGCGGTGACGATCGTGTCGACCTCCGCCGCGCTGCAACCCGGCGGAAGCTGCGAGGCACCGGTCGTCGTCGGCTTCGTCGAGCCGCCGCAGCCCGCGAGCGCCGCGAACGCCGCGGCGGCTGCGAGCCGTCTCAGCAGCACGTGTAGGCCCCGGGCGGCGCGGCTCCCTCGCCGGCCGGCGGCAGGGCCGCGGCTTCGAGTGCGGCGCCGTCGAGGAGGTCGCGGCGGCTGAACCGGACCGCTGCGAGGCCGTAGCGGCGCAGAACCGCCTGCACGATCAGGGCGCCGCCGACGATCACGGGCGCGCGGTCTGGATCGAGGCCGGCGAGGAGTCGCCGCTCGGCGAGCGGCACAGCGGCCAGCTCTGCGGCGAGGCGATCGAGGGTCGGGGCGGTGAGCAGCTCGGAGCCGGCCAGGATCGCCAGCTGACCGACGGTGCCGGCGACGCCGATCGCCGCGGACACGTCGAGCGGCGGTAGGAGCGCGGCCACGGCTGCCGCGGCAGCGTCGAGCTCCGCCTCGACGGGAGGGTCGCCGTGCAGGTACCGCTCGGTCAGGCGCACCGAGCCGATGTCGAGGCTCGTCGTGAAGGCGCCGGCCGTCAGCTCGGTCGAGCCGCCCCCGACGTCGAGGAGGAGCGTTCCGGGCTCGAGCGCCCCGACGCCACGCTGGGTCAGGCGCGCCTCCTCGTCTCCCGAGAGCAGACGGGTCGTGAAGCCGTACGACCACTCGACCTCGCCGAGAAACGCCTCGCCGTTCTCGGCGTCGCGCACCGCGCTCGTCGCCACGGCGAGCGTCCGCTCCGCGCCGAGCGACTCGAGCTCGCGACGGAACTCGGTCAGCGCGTTTCGCACGCGCGCGACCGGCACCGGCAGCAAGCGGCGGCGCGCGTCGACGCCTTCGCCGAGACGCGTCACCACGCTCCGGCGCACGACCTCCTCGACGTGCCCGTCGTCGACGTCGGCGACCAGGAGGCGCGTCGAGTTCGTCCCCAGGTCGACCGCTGCGACCCGGATCACTTGCGCGGAACCGTGCCGCGCAGACCGTCGACCGAGCGCTTGACCTCGTTGGCGGCGCTCCGGAGGATCGCGAGCCGGGCGAGCGAGGTCTGCAACTGCTCGAGCGCGCCGGTCAGCCGCTCGGTGTGCGCCGACAGCTCGGACGCGCGCGACTCGGCTGTCGCGGCCTTCGCCGTCAGCGCGCTCGTCGCGGCGTTTGCGGCCCGGGTCAGCGACTTGACGCTCCGCCAGAGGCGGAGTCCCCGCACGACCAGCACGGCGGCCGAGGCCCCGATCGCGACGACCAGGAAGAGCAGCGAAAACAAGGTCAGGAGCGAGATTGCGGCATGGTAACGGTGCTACAATCTTCGCCGCGACGCGGGGTGGAGCAGTCAGGTAGCTCGCCGGGCTCATAACCCGGAGGTCGCAGGTTCAAATCCTGCCCCCG
>CAWFWL010000004.1:0-1072500 GCA_963819535.1 uncultured Actinomycetes bacterium
CCCTCAGTCGCTCTCCCCATCCCTTGAAGCTAGTCGCCGCCGCTCAACTGGTCGCGGTCGCCACCGAGCTGGTCGCGGTCGCCGCCCAGCTGATCCCCGTCGCCGCCCAACTGGTCGCGGTCGCCGCCGAGCTGGTGCGCCTCGACGTCGTTCTCGTCGTTCTCCAACTCGTCGCTCTGTGACAACTTGTCGCGCTCGTCCGACATGTGAAGCCTCCTTGGGGAAAAGCTGACCCGCTCTGGCGGATGACACCTACTAGACGGAGTTCTTGCCCCGAATCTTCCCGCTCCCTTCCACTACCTGTCAAACGATGCAATTGTCCGCGCGGTGGGATCGCTGCGGAATCGGTTCGGAGCCTCGTTCGGCGCGCTCAAGGGCGTGTTCGGGAAACCGGACCTGCGGCGGGTGCAGCTCGCCTACGCAGGCTCGTCGATGGGCAACTTCGCCTACGGCGTTGCGATCGCCGTCTACGCGTACCAGCACGGCGGGGCGACGGCCGTCGGGGTCGTCACCGCGATCCGCCAGGTGATCGCGGCCGGCATCGCGCCGTTCGCCGCGTCGCTCGCCGATCGCTTCCCGCGGGAGCGTGTGATGCTCGGGTCGGACGTGGGCAGGCTCGTCAGCGTCGGCGCAACCGCCGTGCTCGTCGTCCAGCACTCCCCGGCGCTGATCGTCTACGTGATCGCCACGGTCACGACGATCCTCGGGACGATCTTCCGTCCGGCCGAGTCGGCGCTGATGCCCATCCTCGCGCGTTCACCGGAGGAGCTGACCGCGGCGAACGTCTCGTCGAGCACGTTCGACAGCCTCGGTGTGTTCGTCGGCCCCGCGCTCGCGGCGTTCCTGCTCGCGCTCAGCGGGCCCGGGCTCGCGCTCGCGTTCAACGCCGCGACCTTCGCGTGGAGCGCGTACTTCATTGCGCGCGTGCACCCGCCCGCCGAGGCCGCACCGCGGGAGGCCGGCTCGCACTCGGGCCGCGGCGGTCTGATCGGGGGCTTCCAGGCGATCGCCGCCGAGCCACGCCTCCGTCTGCTGATCGGCCTCTACGGTGCGCAGTGTTTCGTCGCCGGTGCGCTCGGGGTCTTCGTGGTCGTGATCGCACTCAAGCTGCTCGGGCTCGGCACCGCTGGCGTCGGCCTGTTGCAGGCCGCGTGCGGGATCGGCGCGCTCGCCGGCGCCGCCGTCTCGCTGTCGCTCGTCTCGCGGGCGCGGATCGCAGCGGATTTCGCAATCGGCCTGCTGCTCTGGGGGCTGCCGCTGCTCCTGGTCGGCGCCGCCCCGACGGCGATCGTCGCCGCGCTCGCGCTGGGGATCGTCGGCGTCGGGAACACGCTGGTCGACATCTCCGCGATGACGCTGTTGCAGCGGGCCGCACCGCCCGACGTCGCCGGGCGCGTGTTCGGGTGCCTCGAGAGCGTGATCGTCGGCTCGATCGCCCTCGGCGCGCTCGCCACCCCGGGGCTGATCGCGGTGCTCGGCGTCCGCGGCGCCCTGTTCGCAATCGGCGGGCTCTTGCCCGTCCTGTCGATCCTTCGCTGGCGCAGCCTCGGCGCGATCGACGAGGGAGCGCAAGTCCCGCCCGAGCGGGTCGAGGCACTCCGAGCCGTGCCGTTCCTCGCGCCGCTGCCCCTCGAGACGATCGAGCGCCTCGCGACGCAGCTCGCGGACGTGACGCTGCCGGCGGGGGCGACGCTCTTCCACGCGGGCGACAGCGGCGACCGCTTCTACGTGCTGCACTCTGGATCGCTGGAGATCGAGCTGCCGGGCGAGACGAAGCTCGACGAGGCGCCCTCGTTCGTCGGCGAGATAGCGCTGCTGCGCGACATCCCGCGGACGGCCTCCGTCCGCGCGCACGCCGACGCCGAGCTCTGGGCGCTCGAGCGCGACGACTTCCTCGACGCGGTCAGCGGACACTCCCGGAGCCGCGCCTCCGCCGACGAGCTCGCGGTCACGCGGCTCGGGGCTGTGACGGCCGTGTGACCACGTCATCTACCCTGCCGCCGGCATGAAAGCGACGATCTGGGGCTGCCGCGGATCGCTCTCCACACCTGGAGCGGCGACCGTCCGCTACGGCGGCAACACGAGCTGCGTCGAAGTGCGAACGGCGACGGGTGCGCTGCTCGTGCTCGATGCCGGCACCGGCATCCGGCCGCTCGGCGAGTCGCTCGCCGTCGAGGCGCCGAAGGAGGTCGACCTCCTGCTCACGCACCTGCATCTCGACCACATCGAGGGCCTGGGCTTCTTCGCGCCGCTGTTCGACCCGGAGTGCACGATCCGGATCTGGGGGCCGAGGCCTGCCGCCGGCTCGCTCGAGGCCGAGATCGTCACGTACCTCTCGCCGCCCTTCTTCCCGGTTCCCTTCGAGCAGCTGCCCTCGCGCATCTCGTTCAACGAGGTGTCGCAGGACACCTGGCAGATCGACGACGTGCTCATCTCGACCGCGCCGGTCTGCCACCCGGGGTCGACCCTCGGCTACCGGCTGAGCAGGAACGGCAGCTCGCTCGCGTACATCCCGGACAACGAGCCGGCGCTCGACCGTCGGTCTGGCCTGGCCGTTTCGGGCGACGCCGACGTGCTCTTCCACGATGCGCAGTTCACCGACGCCGAGTATGCGTCACGGGTGGGCTGGGGGCACTCGGCGACCAGCGATTTCGTCGCGTATCTCGCCGAGGCTGCGCCCCGCCGTGCGGTCATGTTCCACCACGACCCCAGCCACGGCGACACGCAGCTCGAGGCGATGCTCGCCGACGTGCGGGCAGCCGTCGACGGGCAACCGGTCGAGCTCGCGCATGAAGGGTTGGAGCTCGAGCTTCCCTGAGGTTAGGATGCCCGCATGTCCGCTCCCGTCGAACTCATCAAGAACGTCCCGCTCTTCCACGGCCTGAACGACAAGCAGCTGAAGTCGCTCGCGAACTCCTTCACCGAGCGCTCGTTCCGGGAGGGCCAGGAGCTGACGGCCGAGGGAACCGGGGGTGCCGGCTTCTTCGTGATCGAGTCCGGCGAGGCGCGCGTCACGGTCGACGGCCAGGATCGCCGGACGCTCGGCCCGGGCGACTACTTCGGCGAGATCGCGCTGATCGACGGCGGCCTCAGGACGGCCACCATCACGGCGACCACCGACGGCAGGAGCTACGGCCTCACGTCGTGGCAGTTCCGCCCGCTCGTCGAGGAGAACGCTTCGATCGCCTGGCCGCTGCTCGAGGCGATGGCGAAGCGGAACCGCGAGCTCGACGCTCACGCGCACTCCTAAAGCTCCGGGCTGTCCTCTAGGCTCGAACGAGCCATGATCACCTGCTCGAACTGCGGCGAGGAGAATCCGCCGAAGTTCCGACTGTGTGGGTTCTGCGGCACGCCGCTCGCGGCCGCAGCCGAAGCGCACGAGGTTCGCAAGGTCGTCTCGATCCTCTTCTGCGATCTGAAGGGGTCGACCAGCCTGGGCGAGACGCTCGACCCCGAGTCGCTGCGCGAGGTGATGAACCGCTACTTCGAGGTGATGAGCGCCGCTATCACCAGTCACGGCGGCACGATCGAGAAGTACATCGGCGACGCCGTGATGGCCGTGTTCGGACTCCCGCGCGTGCACGAGGACGATGCGCTGCGCGCGGTTCGCGCCGCCCAGGCGATGCAGGACGGCCTGAAGGCGCTGAACGGCGAGCTCCTCACGACGTACGGCGTCACGCTCGCGAACCGGATCGGCGTCAACACGGGCAGCGTCGTCGCCGGGGACGCGACGACGAACCAGCGGCTCGTTACGGGCGACGCGGTCAACGTCGCCGCTCGTCTCGAGCAGGCGGCCGGCGACACGGAGACCCTGCTGGGAGAGCTCACCTACAAGCTCGTCGCCGACTCGGTCGACGTCGAGGAGGTCGAACCGCTGACGCTGAAAGGGAAGGCGGCACCCGTCGCTGCGTTCCGCCTCATCGGCGTCAAGGCGGCCGGGGACGTGACGGCGGGCTCGGCTCAGCACCAGCTCGTCGGCCGGCGCGCAGAGCTCGACGAGCTCCTGGCGCTCCTCGACGAGGTCGCAGGTAGCGGCGTGCCGCGAACCGTGCTCGTGCTCGGCGAGGCCGGCGTGGGGAAGACGCGGCTGCTCGACGAGCTCGTGCAGGCGGCCACCGAGGGTGCGCTCGTCCTGCGCGGCCGTTGTCTCTCGTACGGGGAGGGCATCACCTTCTGGCCGATCGTCGAGGCGCTCCGGCTCGGCGCGGGCGTCACCGACGCCGACGACGCAGCGAGCGCGCGCGGCAAGCTGGAGGCGCTGGCCGGGCTCACGGACGTCGGCGTGGTCGATCGCGTCGCGTCGATGATCGGCCTCAGCGAGGCGACCTTCCCGCTGGCCGACCTCTTCTGGGGCTTCCGGCGCCTGCTCGAGAACATCTCGCGGCGGCGTCCGGTCCTGCTGCTGGTCGAGGATCTGCACTGGGCCGAGCCGACGCTGCACGACCTCCTCGACTCGCTCTCGTCGAGCGACTTCGGCGCCGGCGTGCTGACCGTCTGCGCGGCGCGCACGGAGCTGTTCGAGAGCCGGCCGGCCCTCGCGGACGCGCCCGCGATCCAGCTGGGGCGGCTCGACGAGACCGAGACGGCGGCGATGATCGAGTCGTGGCTCGGCGGGCGCGCTCGACGCGCAGGGCCGCGCGCGCATCGTCGAGGCGTCGTCGGGGAACCCGCTGTTCGCGCGCCAGCTGCTCTCGATGCTGGCCGACGACGGACTGCTGATCGAGGAGGCGGACGGCTGGGTGCTCGCCGCGCTGCCGGCGGGCTGGCTGCCGCCGACGATCCACGCGCTGCTGAGTGCCCGCATCGACCGCCTCGCGGCCGAGGATCGCCGCGTGCTCGACCCGGCCTCGGTGATCGGCCACATCTTCCCGCTCGCGGCGGTTGCCGAGCTCGCCGACGGGGCCGCACCGGGAGAGGTGGGCGAGCGCGCCGACGAGCTCGAGCGGACGCAGTTCCTGCGGCGCGCGGCCGAGCAGGACGGCATCGACTTCCGCGCCTTCCATCACATCTTCATCCGCGACTCGGTGTACGAGAGCCTGCTGAAGCGGCAGCGCGCGTCGCTGCACGAGCGCTTCGTCGTGTGGGCCGACGTCGTCAACGGTGACCGTGCGCTCGAGTACGAGGAAATCCTCGGCTACCACCTCGAGCAGGCGCACCGCTTCCTCTCGGAGCTTGCCCCGGCCGACGACCACGTGCGGATGCTCGGCGCCGACGCCGCGGGCCGGCTGACCTCGGCCGGCCGCCGTGCGTTCGTCCGTGGCGACATGCCGGCCGCGGCCAACCTGCTCCGGCGCGCGCACGACATCCTCCCGGCGGACGCACCGGAGCGCTTCGCGATCGCACCCGACCTGGGCGAGGCGCTGATGCAGGTCGGCGAGTTTCCCGCTGCCGAGGCGCTGCTCGTCGCGACGCAGGCGGACGCCGAGCGCGTCGGTGCGCCGGGGCTCGCGGGTGGGGCGCGCGTCGTGCTCCAGCTGATCAGGCTCTTCTCGGGCGCGGCCGACGACTGGAGCGACGAGGCGCGGGCGATCGCCGAAGACGTCGTCGCCTCAGCGGGCGAGCGTGGCGACGAGGCGACCGTCGCCCGCGCGTACCGGTTGCTCGCGTGGGTCGACGGCAAGGCGTGCCGCTACGGCGCGGCAGCCGAGTCGCTCGGCAGCGCGATCGAGCACGCACGGGCAGCCGAGGACGTCCGGCAGGAGCGGCGGGCGTCGACCGCCTACGCGCTCACATCCGCGAACGGCCCGACCCCGGTCGACGAGGCGCTCGAGCGGTGCGCCGAAGTGGCCGAAGGGGTCGCCGGCGATCGCCAGGCGGAGGCGCTGATCCTCTGCGTCACGGCACATCTCGAGGCGATGCGCGGCTCCTTCGAGGTCGGCCGTGACCTGTGCGCGCAGTCCCGCCGCCGGTTGGAGGAGCTGGGCCTGCGGGTCGAGTCCGCTGCGATGGTGCTCGAGTCGTCGCGTGTCGAGACGCTCGCCGGGGACCACGCCGCGGCCGAGCGGGAGCTCCGGCGCGGCTTCGACATCCTCCAGACGCTCGGCGAGCGCTACGTCCTCTCGACGCTGTCCGGGCTGCTGGCGCAGACGCTCTGGGCGCAGGGCCGCGCCGACGAGGCCGACGACATGGCGACGCTCGCCGAGGAGCTGTCCGACCCCGACGACATCGACGCCCAGGTCCACTGGCGCTGCGTCCAGGCCAAGGTGCTCGCCGGGCGTGGGGAGGCCGAGCGGGCGGAGGAGCTCGTCCGAAGCGCGGTCGACCTGCTCGAGCCGACCGACGCCTACGTGTTGCAGATCGGCGCGTTCGCCGATCTCGGCGAGGTCCTGCTGATGCTCGGCCGGCCGGGAGCCGCCGACGCGTTCCGGCGTGCGCACGAGCTTGCCGACGCCAAGGGCAGCGACGTCCTCGCGGCGCGTGTGCTCGCCATCCTCGACGCCGCCCGTTAGGATCGACGCGATGCGGTTGAGGAAGAGCGCGAAGGAGGAGCTGATCAAGAGCGTTCCGCTCTTCTCCCACTGCACACGGCGCGAGCTGGCGGCGCTCGCGCATGAAGCCGACGAGCTGACGGTGCCGGCGGGGAAGGATCTGACCCGCCAGGGCGAGCGCGGCCGTGAGTTCATGGTGATCGTCGACGGCGCCGCGAAGGTGGTCAAGAACGGCCGCACCGTCAACGAGCTCGGTGCGAACGACTTCCTCGGCGAGATCGCCCTGCTCTCGGACGTCCCGCGCACGGCGACGGTGACGACCACCACCGAGACGACGGTTCTCGTGCTGACCGACCGCGCTTTCAGACGGGTGGCCGACCAGATCCCGGCGGTTCACTCGAGCCTGCTGGCAGCGCTGACGGCCAGGCTCTCACCCGACACGCTCTGAAGACCGTGCGGATCTGACCCGGCGCACCGGGCCAGATCCACAGGGTTCGGTCTCAGCCGATCCAGTAGCTGCCGTTGGACAGCGCCAGCCCGGTTGCCGTGATCGCATCCGGGGCAGGCACGTTGCGCAGCAGCGAGATGACGCAGATGCCGGGCGGCGACGTGTTCGGCACCGGGTTGCCGGCGACGATCGCGCACATCGGAAGCGCGACGCCGTCGTGGAACACCTTCGTCGGAATGAAGCCGACCGGCACCGCCGACTTCGGCACGACCAGCGTCCACGTGAACGGCTTCGTCGTCGACGCCGCGTCGAAGAACGGGCCGCTGGTGGTGAAGGAGCTCGCCGCCGGGATCGTGATGTCGGTGATGTACGGCAGGCAGGTCGGGCAGGTGGTGCCCGTGTGGTTGTTCAGGGTCGTCCCGACCCAGTTGTAGTTGTTCACGAAGCCGCCGGGCATCGTGACGCTGCTCGTCTGCGTGTTGCCGCCGGCGGTCAGCTGCTGGGTCGGCAGGGCGAGCGACTGGGTCACTGTGCCGCTGTTGGTGGCCGCGTATGTCCGCGCGACGCTGCCGGGCCCGAACGAGTCGTTCTTGAAGTGCCCGGTGACCGTGTTCGTCACCTGCGAGCCTGGTGCCGCAGACGGGTCGGTCCTGAACAGCACGATCACGTCGAAGGTCCCGCCCGCGGGCAGAGAGCCGAGGTGACAGCTGAGCGCCGTCGTGTTCAGGCCCGTGCAGGTGATTCCCGTCGTCTTGATCGAGACCACGACGCCCGCGGCCCCGATCGTCTCCGTGATGTTGACGTCGGTCAGAGCCTTGTGGCCGGTGTTCGTGCCGGCGAAGTCGTAACCGATGTTCCCCCCGGGCGTCGGTTGGCCCTGAATCGTGGCACTGACGTCGTTGAGCACGGTGAACGTCGTCGACAGGCTGGTTTGTGCGGCGCGGCCGTTCGAGACGGCGCCCGCGAGCGCCACCACGACCAGGATCACCACCGCAGAAACCGCGACGACCGTCCGCCGCGCACCGAGTGAAATCGGCATCAATCTCTCTCCCTCCTCGTTTGCCGCGCGTGCGCGCAGTCAGACCGGACAGACCCGACCGAGTCGATCGTGAACTGCTTGCGGAATCAAGTCAAGCGGCGGCTCTGCTGCCGGCCGGGGCCGGACCACCAGTTTGTGCCAAGTTGGCACTAACCGGCGTTCGCGTTCAGCCGATCGCGTTCAGCACGACGACGGCGGCGACGAGCACGAGGACGAAGAGGCCGTCCATCAGCACCACCCGGGCGAGCGCCGACGCGGCGTAGATCGAGGCGGCGAGGACGAGCGGCGGCCGCCAGCTCGCCCGCTCGGGCGCCGCGTCCTCGTCGACGAACCAGAACCCGTCGAAGAACGCGGTCCACGGCGTGCGTTCGAAGCGGAGGAAGTCGAACGGCTCGAGCGGCGGCAGGCTTGCGATCGCGTCCGAGCGCAGGCAGGGGTCGACGAGGGCCAGCTCCGGCGAAACAACGGTCATCCAACGTTGTTTCGGCGGCGGCGGCGGCGTTCCTTAGTACGCGTCGAGGACGGCGGTTGCGCCGCGACTCGTGCTCGAGGAGCCGGAACAGCGCAAACGCTGCAGCCGCATAGGCAATCGCGATCGCCGCCTCCGTCCCGACGAGCCCGGCGACGTGCCCCAGGCTCGCGCCTGCGGCGACCTCGCGGGCCGCGGCGATCCCGTGGGTCAGCGGGAGACAGCGGCCGAGGGCGCTCATCCAGCCGGGCAGCTGGGAGAGCGGGATGTTGACGCCGCAGAAGAGCAGCATCAGGAAGTAGGCGAGGTTGGCGGCGAAGAAGAAGTCCTTGGCGCGCAGGCCGATCGAGCCGAGCAGCATCCCGAAGCAGGTGCACGAGGCGACCGTGACCGCGACGATCGCGGCGAGCGCCGGCACGGCGTCGAGC
Source organism: uncultured Actinomycetes bacterium (assembly GCA_963819535.1). Classification (GTDB taxonomy): domain Bacteria; phylum Actinomycetota; class Thermoleophilia; order Gaiellales; family Gaiellaceae; genus PALSA-600. The sequence goes on from CAWFWL010000004.1 coordinate 8,813, forward strand.
CCGGGCCGGAAGCCGAGGAAGAGCGCGCCGGCGCCGAACGTGAACGCCGAGACGAACAGGCCGTTCGCGAGCACCGGCACGCCGCGGCCGAGGAACACCGCGGCCCGGTTGGCCGGTGAGGCGAGCAGCGGGCCGAGCGTCCCGAACCAGCGCTCGTTGGCGACGGCCATCGTCATGCCGTACACGGACGACATCGCGCACACCTGCACGGCGTTCCCGACGATGTAGAAGTCGCGCGACTCGGCGTGCGCGTACTGGCCGAGCTTGGTGAAGAAGATCAGCTGGAAGAGCGGGCTCCCGAGCATCGTCGGGATGTAGATCGCCGGTCTGATCCAGTTGAACAGTCCGCGGTAGGCGATCAGGCCGCCGACGAAGAACGTCCGAAGCCAGCCTCACGTCAGCGAGAGCGTCGCGCGGGCGCGTGCGAAGTGCTCGAAGAGGGTGAACGTGAACGTCGCGATCGCGACCGACAGCCAGCCCGAGCGCGACGACGAGCGCCAGCGGGCCCCACACGTCACCGCCGAGCGCAGCGTGGCGCAGGGCGAGGATGCCCCAGTAGGGCGGCAGCGCCCACGAGATCGGCCGCGTCCAGACCGGCAGGAGCGATGTCGAGAAGACGAGCCCGGACGCGATCCAGACCGGGTACTCGAGCAGGTTCGAGAGCGCGTTCGCGTGGCGGTAGAGGATGAACGTCGAGGCGAGCACCAGACCCATCAGGCCGAGCGAGATCACCGTCGCCGGCAGCGCGAGCAGCGAAGAGCCACGGGTGCGCGAAGTGGAGCGGCACCCCGAAGGCGAGCCGGCCCCACACGAGCGTCGCCGCGAGCGCGTACATCCCGGTGAACGCGTTCGCGATCGAGAACGGGAGGTAGACGAGCGCCATCGACGGCGGAGCGCCGACGCCGAGCTCGAGCGTGCCCTGCCAGCGCTGCCACTGGATCATCCCGCCGGAGCCGAACAGCGTCGTCGACCAGACGCCCATCATCCCGGCCCCGAGCGCCGCGTAGAGGAGCGTCCCGGCGCGGTCGCCCGAGCGGTACATGTAGAAGGCGACGGTCGCGAAGATGATCGGCTGCACGACCGACGTGAGCAGGAAGAAGCTCGACGTCCCGAGCATCTTCAGGTTGATCAGAAAGCCGGTGATGACGATGCGGACGGCGTTCATGCCCGGTCCAGGGTGCCGGTCCGGCGGCCTTCGAGCTCGAACCAACGAAGCAGCGCGAAGCCGACGAGCAGGTAACCCGTTCCGAGCGCGAGCTCCACGAGGACAGGCGTCCTGACGCTGGTCAGCGACGCGCCGTCGGCGACCAGGCGCGAGGCGACGATCGCGTGCGTGAGCGGCAGCCCTTCGGCCACCGCGTGCATCCAGCCGGGCAGCTTGTCGAGCGGCACGTTGACGCCGCAGAAGATCAGCAGCACGGCCATCGTCAGGTTGGCGATGATCGGCACGTCGCGCATCCGCAGGCCGACGGCGCCGGTCAGCATCCCGAGGCCGGTCGAGGCGAACGACGCGAGCAGTACCAGCAGCGCCGTGGGCAGAACCGCCGACCACGGCATGCGGAAGCCGAGCAGCAGCGCGCCGCCGACGAAGCCCGTCGACGCGGTCACCGCGGCGTTCACGAGCACCGGCAGCGCGCGGCCGAGGAAGAGCGCGGCCCGGTTCGCCGGCGTTGCGAGCACGGCGGAAAGCGTCTGCGTCCAGCGCTCGCCGTCGATCGCGAACCCCATCCCGAAGAGCGCTGCGAGCGAGGCCGACTGCACGGCGTTGCCGACGACGAACCACGAGTCCGACTGGAGGTGCGCCGTGCGACCGAGGTACGCGAAGAAGATGATCTGCGTCGTCGGGCCGAGCAGCAGCGTCGGGATGTAGACCGACGGCCGGATCCACGAGAACAACGCGCGGAAGCTGATTGCGCCGCCGACGAAGAAGATGCGGAACCAGGTCCTCATGTCAGCGAGAGCGTCGCGCGGTCGCGGGCGAGACGTTCGAAGTGGTGGAGAAGGATCCCGGCGACCGCCGTGTACGCGATGCTCAGCGCGAGACAGACGAGCAGCGGCTTGGCGACGTCGCCGCCGATCGCCGCCCGCCGGACCGCCCGCATGCCCCAGGTCGGCGCGAGCGTCCAGGCGATCGGGCTCACCCAGCCGGGCAGCAGCGAGAGCGGGATCAGCATCCCCGTGATCGTCCAGATCGGGTACTCGAGTGCCTGCGAGAGCGAGCTCGCCGACCGGTAGAGGACGAGCACCGAGGCGAGCACGAGCCCGAGCAGCCCGATCGAGAGCACGGCGGCCGGGATCGAGAGCGCGAAGAGCAGCGGGTGCGAGATGTGCAGCGGCACGCCGAACAGGAAGCGTCCCCAGAGCAGCGTGGTGGCGATCGAGTAGACGCCGATGCCGGCGATCGCGACGGTGATCGGCGCGAGCACGAGGATCAGCCGCGCGGGTGCGCCGACGAGCAGCTCGAGGATCCCGTACCAGCGCTGCTGCTGGATCGCACCGCCGGCGCTGGTTGCCGTCGTCGACCAGATCCCCATCACGGCCGCGCCGAGTGCGGCGTACAGCAGCGACGGCGCCTGGTGGGTCGCCCTGAACATCAGGAAGGCGAGCGTCGCGTAGACGAGCGGCCAGACCGCGGCGGTGACGACCATGAACGGCGACGCGGAGAGATTCTTGAAGTGCAGGACGAAGCCGGTCCAGAAGATCCGTGCGGCGCTCATTCGGCGGTGACGAGCGAGACGTACGCGTCCTCGAGCGTCGGCTCGCGCGACGCGACACGACCCACCTCGAATCCGTCGAGCTGGGCGAGGAGCGGGGCGGTCAGCTCACGCTCGCCCGTCGTCTGGACGACGAGCAGCTGCTTCTGGTCGCGTTCCTCGACGGCGACTGCGGTGACGCCCTCGATCGAGCGGAGCCTCGCAACCGTCGGCTCGTCGACGCCGAAGACCTCGATCTCGGTCACCCGGCCGCCACCGACGTTGTCCTTCAGCTGCGCAGGAGTCCCCTCGCCGACGATCCGGCCCTTGGCGATCACCGCGATGCGATCGCACAGCGCGTCGGCCTCGAACATGTAGTGGGTGGTCAGCAGGCACGGTCTTGCCGGAGGCGACGAGGTCGGCGATCGTCTGGCGCAGGTCGCGCGCGCCGACGGGGTCGACGCCGATCGTCGGCTCGTCGAGGAACACCACCTCGGGGTCGTGCAGGATCCCGCGCGCGATGTGCAGCCGCTGGCGCATGCCGCGCGAGTAGCCCTCGACGCGCTCCTGCTCGCGCCCCTTCAGTCCGACGAGCTCGAGCACCTCGTCGATGCGCGTGCCGCTGCGCCTTGCCCGAGACGCCGTACAGCTCGGCGAAGTAGCGGAGGTTGTCGTAGGCGGAGAGGCGCTCGTAGAGCCCGCGGTCGCCGCCGAACACGTACCCGATCCGCTTGCGCACCTCGCGCGCCTCGGCGACGACGTCGTGGCCGAGCACGCGCGCCTCGCCACTCGTCGGCAGCAGCAGCGTGATCAGCATCTTGATCGTGGTCGTCTTGCCGGCGCCGTTCGGGCCGAGCAGTCCGAACAGCTCACCGCGCTCGACGCTGAAGGAGACGCCGCGGACCGCCTCGACCTCGAGCGGCTTGCGGCGGATGACGCCGGTCGTCGTCTTGTAGACGCGCCTCAGCTCGCTCGCTTCGATGACTGCGCCTGCCATGCCACCACACTAGTCGGGGCATCACAGGGGGTCTGCGGTTCGCCTTCGCAGCAGCCGAGCTTGAAGTGACAGTTGGGGCACTGCCACGTTCCGTGCCGCCACACCATCGTCGTCGGGCAGCGCCAGCATCGCTCCGCCTCGGTCATCGGCCGATCGTAGAGATGGTGTCTGACACCGTTCCGGTGTCAGACACCTGTTTCGAGGGTTGGTAAAATCGCGGTCGCGCGTGGCGGCGTAGCTCAGCTGGTTAGAGCGTCGGACTCATAACCCGAAGGTCGGTGGTTCGAGCCCACCCGCCGCTATCCAAGAACGTCTCAGCCGACGCTGGCGCGTCGACTGAGCTCATAGCCCGAAGGTCGGTGGTCGAGCCCACCCGCCGCTATCCAAGAACGTCTTAGCCCGAAGGTCGGTGGTTCGAGCCCACCCGCCGCTACTTTCCCTCGCACCGGATGAGCGACTACAACGACCAGATCATCGCGGAGTTCCGTGCCAACGCAGGCCGGGTGGGCGGCCACTGGGAGGGACGCGACCTCCTGCTCCTGACGACCACCGGTCGCAAGAGCGGTAAGCAGCACACGACACCGGTGGCCTACACGCCCGACGGCGACCGGCTGCTCGTCTACGCCTCGAACAGTGGGAGGCCGTCGCACCCTGGGTGGTACCGAAACCTGGTGGACGATCCGCGGGTCGCGGTCGAGGTGGGAGACGAGCGCTTCGAGGCGACAGCGACGCCCCTCGAGGCGGAGGAACGCGACCGTGAGTACGCGGCGCAGAGTAGGCGCGTGCCGGCCTTCGCCGAGTACGCGAAGAGCACCGACCGCGTGATCCCGGTGGTCGCACTGCGGCGCACCAACTAGGATGCGGCGACCGTGAACCTGTTCACGAAGCTGCTCGAGGCGATCCGGCCGGCGCCCCTGACACCGGAGGACATCGCCGCCGAGGCGGAGGCGAAGCGCCTCGCCGACCAGATCGAGACGACCCGGTTGAGCCAGCGTTCGGGCTCGGCGGGCGAGAACTACCAGTCCGGCCGCGGCACGCAGTAGCGAGCCGGTCCCGCTACAATTCTGCGGCCCTGGGGCAGTGCGTCAGCGTGCTCGGGGTCTTCCATCACACTCAGAGAGAGACATGGCCAAGACCGGAGTCAGAGTTGCGATCACGCTCGCCTGCACCGAGTGCAAGCGGCGGAACTACCAGACGATGAAGTCCAAGCGGAACACGCCGGACCGCGTCGAGTTCCGGAAGTACTGCCGCTGGTGCGGCGGGCACACGCCGCACCGGGAGACCCGCTAGCGACGATGGCTGACTCGCACTCGGAGCGCCGCCGGCCGCAACGGGCCGCGCGCGCCGACCGTCCGCAGCCGCAGGCGGTCGAGCAGCGTCGCCGCTCGAACTTCTTCGCCGAGTCGTGGGCGGAGCTGAAGAAGGTCGAGTGGCCCGGGCAGAACCAGGTGATCCAGGGCACCGTCGTCGTGCTGATCGCCTGCCTCGTCGTCGGCTTCTACCTCTACGTCAACGACGCGATCTGGAAGCAGGTCGTCTCCAAGGTCTTCCTCGGCCAGTAAAAGGATCTCGAATGTTTCGCTGGTACGTCGTCAACACCTATTCCGGCCATGAGAACAAGGTCAAGGCCAACCTCGAGCACCGCATCGAGTCGATGGGGCAGCGCCCGCGCTTCCGGCGCGTCGTCGTCCCGACCGAGCAGGTGATCGAGACGAAGGACGGCCAGAAGGTGCAGGCCGAGAAGCGCGTGCTCCCGGGCTACGTGCTCGTGAACATGGATCTGAACGACGACGCGTGGACGGTCGTCAAGAACACGCCGGGCGTGACCGGCTTCGTCGGCGCCGGCTCGAAGCCCGTGCCGCTGTCGCAGCCCGAGGTCGACCGCATCCTGAAGACGGGCGCCGTCCGCCGGCGGCGACCGGCGCGCGCACGACGATCGAGTACTCGCTCGGCGAGTCGGTCAAGGTGACGTCCGGGCCGCTCTCCGACTTCGACGGCGAGATCGTCGACGTCAATCCCGACCAGCAGAAGCTCAAGGTGCTCGTCGACATCTTCGAGCGCCAGGTTCCGGTCGAGCTCGGTTTCGACCAGGTCAAGAAGCTCGACTAAAGGAAACGCGAATGGCGAAGAAAGTTCTCACACTGATCAAGCTCCAGATCCCCGGCGGGCAGGCGAACCCGGCGCCGCCGGTCGGCCCTGCGCTCGGCCAGCACGGCGTCAACATCATGGAGTTCTGCAAGGCGTTCAACGCCCAGACCGCGCAGGAGAACGGCCGGATCACGCCGGTCGAGATCACGGTCTACGAGGACCGGAGCTTCGACTTCATCACGAAGACGCCGCCGGCGGCCGTCCTGATCAAGGAGGTGCTGCGGCTCGAGAAGGGCTCGAGCGAGCCGAACCGGACGAAGGTCGGCAGGCTCTCGCGCGCCCAGCTGCGCTCGATCGCCGAGACGAAGATGCAGGATCTGAACGCGCGCGACGTCGAGCAGGCGATGCTCGTGATCGCCGGCACGGCGCGGAGCATGGGCGTGGAGGTCGAGCTGTGACAGCTTTGGATTGTCGCTCGGCGATTGCCGGGCTCCGCCCGGAAATCGCTCGGGACAGTGTGGAGGTGGAGGCGTAAATGGCGCAGCACGGCAAGCGCTACGACGACGTCGCGCAGCGCGATCGACCGCGAGCAGCTCTACACGCCGGTCGAGGCGGTGCGCCTGCTCAAGGACGCGCCGGCGGCGAAGTTCGACGAGACGGTCGAGGTGCACATGAACCTCGGGCTGAACGTCCGCCACGCGGACGAGCAGCTGCGCGGGACGATGATGCTCCCGCACGGCACCGGCCGCGAGCAGCGGGTCGCCGTCTTCGCCGAGGGCGACAAGGCCCGCGAGGCCGAGGAGGCAGGCGCGGACGTCGTCGGCTCGGCCGACCTCGCGAAGCGGATCGAGGAGGGCTTCACCGATTTCGACGTCGCGATCGCGACGCCCGACCAGATGGGCAACGTCGGCCGGCTCGGCCGCGTGCTCGGCCCGCGCGGGCTGATGCCGAACCCGAAGACCGGCACGGTCACCTTCGACGTGGCCAAGGCGGTTCGTGACGCGAAGGCCGGCAAGCTCGAGTACCGCACCGACCGCGGGCGCGAACGTGCACATCCCGATCGGCAAGCGGTCCTTCGACGAGCGCGCGCTGGTCGAGAACTACGCCGCGCTGATCGACGAGATCGTGCGCGCGAAGCCGGCCGCCGCCAAGGGCCGCTACATCAAGAAGATCACGCTCACCTCGACGATGGGGCCCGGCATCCACGTCGACCCGACGCGGACCCGCGACATCGCAGAGGAGCTCGACGGCTCCCCCGCAGCCGAGGCGGCTACTGTAAGCAGCTAATCGACTAGGCATCTCGCCCGAGACAGCTGGCAGCCGAGAGGCAGAAGCCCAGCCGAGGCGGTCCGGCATCGAAGTGTCTCTTTCTCCACGCGGCTCGCTTCGGCGAGCCCTAGTCGATTTCCGGAGGAGATGACATGCAGAAAGAAGACAAGGAACGCGTCGTCGCCGAGCTGACGGACAAGCTCCGGAGCGCCGAGACGCTGTTCGTCGCCGACTACCGCGGCCTGACGATGCCCCAGATCGACGCCCTCCGCGGGCGCCTGATCGAGCACGGGGCGCGGCTGTCAGTCGTCAAGAACACGCTCACCCGCCGCGCCGCCGAGGCCGCCGGGGCGGACGCGCTGCTGGCGCTGCTCGAGGGCCCGTCGGCGATCGCGTTCATCGAGGCGGACGGCGACATGGTCGCCGTCGCGAAGGCGCTCGCCGACTCGGCGCGCGACACGAAGGTGCTCGAGATCCGCGGCGGCGTCATGCAGGGCCGCCAGATCTCGGGCGCGGAGGTCGAGGAGCTCGCGAAGCTCCCGCCGTTCGACGTGCTCCGCGGCCAGGTGCTCGGCGGCGATCATTGCGCCGCTCAACAACCTGCTCGCGCTCGTGAACGCGCCCCTGCAGGGGCTCTACGGGCTGATCGACGCCCGCATCGAACAGTTGCAGGCGGCCGGCCCGGAACCGGTGTCTGACACCACGGCGTCAGACACCTCTGAGACGCCGGTGCCCGACACCACCGAAACGACTGAGACCCAGGAGGAAGAGGCAGATGGCAGCAGTTGACACCGTGTTCGAGCAGCTCGGGACGATGACCGTCCTCGAGCTCGTCGAGCTGAAGAAGAAGATCGAGGACGAGTGGGGCATCACCGCCGCTGCTCCGGTTGCCGTCGCGGCCGCCGGCGGTGGCGGCGACGGCGCTGCTGCCGCGGAGGAGAAGACCGCCTTCGACGTCGTCCTGACGGGTGCGGGCCAGCAGAAGATCCAGGTGATCAAGGTCGTCCGCGCTGTCACCGGCCTCGGGCTGAAAGAGGCGAAGGACCTCGTCGACTCGGCTCCGCAGCCGGTCAAGGAGGGCGTCGCCCAGGAGGAGGCCGACACGATCAAGGGCCAGCTCGAGGAGGCCGGCGCCTCGGTCGAAATCAAGTAACACTCGTTGCTAGCGCGGGAGCCAGGCGAAGCCTGGCTCCCGCGTTCGAGTGATCGCGGTTTCCCGCCAGCTGCCGATCACGCTCCCACCTAGACCTGGGAGGCACCTGTTCCATGAAACTGAAGGCTCTGTTCCTCGCTCTGGCCGTCGCGGGCGCCGGCGCGTCCTACGCGCTCGCCGATGACGGCCACAACGCCGGCAGCACCACCAGCACGTCGGCGGAGAGCACGACGACCACCACGACGACGACGCCGGACTGCCGGCGCTTCGAGCTGCGCGGCACCCTGGTGTCCGCGGGCGCGTCGTCGTTCTCGATCAAGGTCCTGAAGGCGAATCACTCGTCGGCGGGCACCGTCGGCACCACCGTGACGGTCGCGGTCACCCCGGACACCCGCGTCTCGTGGACCGGCCGCGGCACGCTCAGCGGCCCGAACCCGGGTGACTGGGCCTGGGTGAACGGCAAGCGGTGCGGCGGCGACGCCGGCACCCTGACCGCCCGGAGCGCGCTCTTCGCGGCTCCGAAGCCGCATGGCGACAAGCCCGGCGAGCAGCACCCTTCGATCAGCAAGTAACAAGTTGGCACAAGCGGGTCGGGGTCGGCGCCAGCCGGCCCCGACCTGGTACCTTGCAGAGGCGGCCCAGCGGGCCCCTCGTCGTGCGCTTGCGGCTGGAGGGACGCCTCCGCTATTGTGGAGGGTTGCGCCGCACGTCCGGACATTCCTGCTCGCACGCCCTTTTTCCTGCTTCGCCGCCGCTCATCTCATCGCCACCAGTAAGGGAGGCTGTTCTACTTGGCCAAGTCGGTCCTAGCGCCTCGCGCGCGTAAGTCGTTCTCACGTCTCAAGCACGTCCTCGACCTCCCCAACCTGATCGACATCCAGCGTGAGTCGTTCGATTGGTTCCTGCACGAAGGGCTCCGGGAGACGATCGACGACATCTCGCCGATCCTGGACTACACCGGCACGCTCGCCGTCGAGTTCGGCGAATACAAGTTCGGCGCTCCGCCGATGACGATCCAGGAGTGCCGCGAGAAGGACCTCACCTACCAGGCTCCGCTGACGATGACCGTCCGCTTCGTGAACACGGAGACGGGCGAGATTCGCGAGCAGACCGTGTTCATGGGCGACTTCCCGATGATGACGGAGTGGGGCACGTTCATCATCAACGGCACCGAGCGCGTGATCGTGACGCAGCTCGTGCGGTCGCCGGGCGCCTACCTGATGGAGCCGAAGGACGCGACGAAGCAGGTCTTCACCGCGAACCTGATGCCGAGCCGCGGCTCGTGGCTCGAGCTCGAGATCGACAAGAAGGGCGTCGTCTACGCCCGCATCGACCGGAAGCGCAAGCTTCCGATCACAACGCTGCTGCGCGCGCTGCCGGCCGAGGACCCGACGACGGGCTACAAGCTCGACACGTCGACGAACGAGGCGATCCTCGCGCTCTTCGACGACTCGCACTTCATCGCGAAGACGCTCGAGAAGGACCCGACGACCCGCGAGGAAGAGGCGCTGATCGAGGTGTTCAAGAAGCAGCGGCCCGGCGAGCCGCCGACGCTCGACAACGCCCGCAACCTGCTGAAGTCGCTCTTCTTCGACTCGAAGCGCTACGACCTGACCAAGGTCGGCCGCTACAAGCTGAACCAGCGGCTCGGCGTCGACGTGCCCGACGACACGCGCGTGCTGACGACCCAGGACATCCTGGCGCTCGTCCAGAAGCTCGTCTCGATGCCGCACGCGATCGGCGTGCCGGAGGACTCGAAGGACTACGCCGCCGACGCGATCGCGATCAGCCGTGATGCGATCCGGACCGAGCTCGACGAGTACGAGCACTTCGGCAACCGGCGCCTTCGCACCACCGGCGAGCTGATCCAGGAGGCGTTCCGCGTCGGTCTCTACCGCATGGAGCGCGTCGTGCGCGAGCGGATGACGACCGAGGACGTCGACACGATCACGCCGCAGACGATCATCAACATCCGTCCCGTCGTGGCGGCGCTGAAGGAGTTCTTCGGCTCGTCGCAGCTGTCGCAGTTCATGCAGCAGACGAACTCGCTCGACGGCCTCACCCACCGCCGGCGCCTCTCTGCGCCTCGGGGCAGGCGGCCTGACCCGCGAGCGGGCACCGATCGAGGTGCGCGACGTGCACCCGACCCACTACGGCCGGATGTGCCCGATCGAGACGCCCGAAGGGCCGAACATCGGCCTGATCGGCTCGCTCGCCTCGATGGCGACCGTCTCGCAGTTCGGCTTCATCCAGACGCCGTACCGCAAGGTCGTCAACGGCAAGGTGACCGACGAGATCATCTACCTGGATGCCGCCGAGGAGGCGCAGTTCACGATCGCGCAGGCCTCGGAGCCGCTCGACAAGGCCGGCAAGTTCGAGCACGAGCAGGTGCTCTGCCGCTCGTCGGAGGGCGAGGCCGTGATCGCGAGCGCCAAGGACATCGACTTCATGGACGTCGTCACCGGCGCAGATCGTCTCGATCGCGACCGCGATGATCCCGTTCCTCGAGCACAACGACGCGAACCGCGCCCTGATGGGCGCGAACATGCAGCGGCAGGCCGTGCCGCTGATGATCCCGCAGGCGCCGATCGTCGGCACCGGCGTCGAGTACCGCGCCGCGGTCGACTCGGGCGACGTCGTCGTCGCGAAGAACGCCGGCACCGTCATCGACCTCGATGCCGACCCGCATCGTCGTCGAGGGCCGGGGCACCCGCGACGAGTACGACCTGACGAAGTTCATGCGCTCGAACCAGGGGACGCTGATCCACCACCGGCCGATCGTGCGCCAGGGCGACAAGGTCGACTCGGGTGCGGTGCTGGCCGACGGCTCCTCGACCGACCACGGCGAGCTCGCGCTCGGCGCGAACCTGCTCGTCGCGTTCATGCCGTTCGAGGGCTACAACTTCGAGGACGCGATCGTGCTCTCGGAGCGGCTCGTCAAGGACGAGGTGCTCACCTCGATCCACATCCACGAGTACGAGATCGACGCCCGCTCGACGAAGCTCGGCGACGAGGAGATCACCCGCGACATCCCGAACCGCTCGGAGGAGTCGCTCCGCAACCTCGACGACCGCGGCATCGTCCGCGTCGGCGCCGAGGTCGGCTCGGGCGACCTGCTCGTCGGCAAGGTGACGCCGAAGGGCGAGACCGAGCTGACGGCGGAGGAGAAGCTGATCCGCGCCATCTTCAAGGAGAAGGCGCGCGAGGTCCGCGACACGTCGCTCAAGGTCCCGCACGGCGAGGGCGGCGTCGTGATCGACGTCAAGACGTTCTCGCGCGACACGCGGCGACGACCTGTCCCCGGGCGTCAACGAGCTCGTCCGCGTCTACGTGGCGAAGAAGCGCAAGATCTCCGAGGGCGACAAGCTCGCCGGGCGCCACGGCAACAAGGGCGTCATCTCGAAGATCGTCCCCGAGGAGGACATGCCGTTCCTCGAGGACGGCCGCCCCGTCGACATCCTCCTGAACCCGCTCGGCGTGCCGAGCCGGATGAACATCGGCCAGATCCTCGAGACGCACCTCGGCTGGTCGGCCGCGCACGGCGTCTTCGCCGACGACGAGGTGCGTCCCGATGGAGGGCAGCGCCGCCCGCGTGATCAACGCGCCGAAGCCGACCCCGATCGCGACGCCCGTCTTCGACGGCGCGACGGTCGAGGACGTCGACAAGGCGCTGGTCGAGTGGACGAAGCAGAACCCGGACAGCCCGATCAAGATCGTCAGGTCGACACGAAGGCGTCCGCCGGCCGCCAGGCGTCAGCGGCAAGGTGCGCCTGTTCAGCGGTCGCACCGGCGAGCCGTTCGAGCAGGAGGTGACCGTCGGCTACATGTACATCCTCAAGCTGCTCCACCTCGTCGACGACAAGATCCACGCGCGCTCGACCGGCCCGTACTCGCTCGTCACGCAGCAGCCGCTGGGCGGCAAGGCCCAGTTCGGCGGCCAGCGCTTCGGCGAGATGGAGGTGTGGGCGCTCGAGGCGTACGGCGCCGCCTACACGCTGCAGGAGATGCTCACGATCAAGTCCGACGACACCGTCGGGCGCGTCAAGGCGTACGAGGCGATCGTCAAGGGCGAGAACATCGCCGAGCCGTCGATCCCCGAGTCGTTCAAGGTGCTGCTGAAGGAGATGCAGTCGCTGGCGCTCGACGTCGCGCGTCATCTCCGAGGACGGCGGCGAGGTCGAGGTGCGCGAGGAGGACGACGAGCTGCTCCGCGCCGCGGAGGAGCTCGGCATCGACCTCTCGCCCGGCTCGCTCCGCGCGGCGGCGCGCCAGCCGACCGCGCAGGAGGTCGACGAGGGCGCAGGAGCGCGTCGACGCCGACGGCGAGCTCGCGCTGCCCGACCGACGAGTCGCTCGTCGACCTCGAGGCATCGAGCTCGACGGCGACGGCGACGAGGAGGACGCGGAGCCCGTCGGCGCGGCCGACGACGGCGACGCCGAGCATCGAAGACTGATGCACCCGACGACCTGAGACACAAGAAAGAAGGCGAAGACTCACTTGATCGACATCAACGAGTTCGACGCGATCCGCATCGGTCTCGCCTCGAGCAAGCAGATCCGCGACTGGTCGTCGGGCGAGGTCACGAAGCCGGAGACGATCAACTACCGCACGCTCAAGCCCGAGCGCGACGGCCTCTTCTGCGAGCGCATCTTCGGTCCGACCAAGGACTGGGAGTGCTACTGCGGCAAGTACAAGCGCGTCCGCTACAAGGGCATCATCTGCGAGCGCTGCGGCGTCGAGGTGACCCGGCAGAAGGTGCGCCGCGAGCGCATGGGCCACATCGACCTGGCCGCGCCCGTCTCGCACATCTGGTTCTTCAAGGGCGTGCCGAGCCGCATCGGCTACCTGCTCGACATCGCCCCGCGCGAGCTCGAGAAGGTCCTCTACTTCGCCGCCTCGATCGTCACGAACGTCGACAACGAGGCGCGCGCGAAGGACCTGAACGACCTCGAGGACAAGGTCAAGGCCGAGTCCGAGCGCATCTACGTCGACCGCGACGAGCAGCTCGCCGAGCTCGAGAAGCGGCTCGCCCGCCGGCGCGCGTTCTTCGCGGAGGGCAAGGAGAAGGGCTTCGACGAGGACGACGACTTCTGGACGCGCGGTCTCGCCACCTGGGCCGAGGAGCAGGTGCTGCCGCCGCTCGAGGACGCGCGCAAGCTCGTCGGCGGGCTCTTCCTGGAGCTCGTCCCGACAGATCACGACCGAGGACGCGAAGAAGATCCGCGAGCTCGTCCGCAACGCGGCGATCCGCGACGACCGCAAGCTCACCCCGCGCGAGCTCGAGCAGGTCGCCGTCAGCCGCCGAGCAGATCCTCGCCGCGATCAGCCCGCTCGAGAAGGAGCTCGGCAAGGCGACCGGCGCGAAGAAGGGCGCGATCACGAAGCACATCCACCGCGATCGTCGACGCGCTGCTCGCTCGGCGAGGAGCTGGACGAGGACGGACGCAGGCGCTCGTCGCCGGCGTCGACCAGAAGAACCTCGAGAAGGCGCGCGAGCCTCGGCAACGGCCTGCTGCAGCGACGCGGTCGACACGTGGGACGAGGGCCAGGACATCCGCGAGCTGACGAACGACCTCTGCCTGCGCACCGACGGGAAGATCCAGAAGGAGGATCTCGACTCGCTCGATCCAGTGGGCGCTGAAGGTGCGCGAGATGTACCTCGACATCGAGTCCCGCCGCGAGGACACCCGCGAGGCCGCGGTCGACTCGGTGCGCCGGCTCGAGCAGACCTGGCAGCTCTTCCGCGAGCTCGAGCCGAAGATGGTCGTCAACGACGAGCAGCTGTTCCGCGAGCTGAAGGACCGCTTCGGCTCGCCGTACGGCTTCGGCGTCTACTTCCGCGGCGGCATGGGCGCGGAGTCGATCCGCGACCTGCTCCGCGACCTCGACCTGAACCTCGAGGCCGCGACGCTCCGCGACACGATCAAGACGTCGAAGGGCCAGAAGCAGCAGCGCGCGATCAAGCGCCTGAAGGTCGTCATCGCGTTCATCAAGTCGGCAGAACAGGCCCGAGTGGATGATCCTCGAGGCGATCCCGGTGATCCCGCCGGAGCTGCGCCCGATGGTGCAGCTCGACGGCGGCCGCTTCGCCACCTCCGACCTGAACGACCTCTACCGCCGCGTGATCAACCGGAACAACCGCCTCAAGCGGCTGCTCGACCTCGGCGCGCCGGAGATCATCGTCAACAACGAGAAGCGCATGCTGCAGGAGGCCGTCGACGCGCTGTTCGACAACGGCCGCCGCGGCCGCGCCGTCACCGGCCCGGGCAACCGGCCGCTGAAGTCGCTGTCCGACATGCTCAAGGGCAAGCAGGGCCGGTTCCGCCAGAACCTGCTCGGCAAGCGCGTCGACTACTCCGGCCGCTCGGTGATCGTCGCCGGGCCCGACGCTCAAGCTGCACCAGTGCGGCCTGCCGAAGCTGATGGCGCTCGAGCTCTTCAAGCCGTTCATCATGAGCCGGCTCGTCGAGCGGAAGTCCGTCCAGAACATCAAGGCGGCGAAGAAGTACGTCGACTCGATGACGCCCGAGGTCTGGGACGTGCTCGAAGAGGTGATCGCCGAGCATCCGGTGCTCCTGAACCGCGCACCGACGCTGCACCGCCTCGGCATCCAGGCGTTCGAGCCGATCCTCGTCGAGGGCAAGGCGATCCAGGTGCACCCGCTCGTCTGCCACGCGTTCAACGCGGACTTCGACGGCGACCAGATGGCCGTGCACCTGCCGCTCTCCGCGGAGGCGCAGGCCGAGGCGCGCATCCTGATGCTGTCGTCGAACAACATCCTCTCGCCGGCCAGCGGGCGCCCGCTCGCGACGCCGACGCAGGACATGGTGCTCGGCATCTACTACCTGACGTACTCGAACCTGCCGACCTGCCGTCGACGCGACGCCGTCGAAGCTGAAGCCGCACCCGCGGCGCTTCGACTCGGCCGACGAGATCGAGGTCGCGCTCGAGATGAAGGCCGTCGGGCTGCAGGAGCCGATCGAGTTCCGCTTCAACGACGAGCTGCACGTGACGACGCCCGGCCGCGTGCTCTTCAACTCGGCCGTCTACCGGGCGCTCGACGAGCTGCTGCCGCCCGACGAGGAGCTCGAGCTACGACTTCATGAACGAGACGCTCACGAAGCCGGACACCGACCGGTACGTGCTCGCGCTCGTCGGACCGCTACGGCGCGCACACGCTGGCGCCGGTGCTCGACACGATCAAGACGCTCGGCTTCCAGTACGCGACGAAGGCCGGGGTGACGATCTCGAAGAACGACATCATCATCCCGCCGAACAAGGAGAAGATCCTCGCCGACTACGAGAAGCGCGTCGAGGAGGTTCACGGCCAGTACGACATGGGCCTGATCACCGAGGACGAGCGCCACGAGACGATCGTCAACATCTGGACCGAGGCCACCGACGAGGTCGCCGCCGCGATGGAGGATCACTTCGACGAGCTGAACCCGGTCTTCATGATGGCCAACTCGGGCGCCCGCGGCTCGTTCAAGCAGATCCGCCAGCTCGCCGGCATGCGCGGCCTGATGGCGAATCCGAAGGGCGAGATCATCGAGCGCCCGATCAAGGCCAACTTCATGGAGGGCCTGTCGGTGCTCGAGTACTTCATCTCGACCCACGGCGCCCGCAAGGGCCTCGCCGACACGGCGCTGCGCACCGCCGACTCGGGCTACCTGACGCGGCGCCTGGTCGACGTCTCGCAGGACGTGATCGTGCGCGAGGAGGACTGCGGCACCGACGATCACGTCGACCTGCCGATCCGCACGAGCGAGGGGCTGAACAAGTCGCTGCTCGGCCGGATCATCTCGGAGGACATCTACAAGCCGCTCGCCTCGGGCAAGCCCGGCAAGACGCTCGTCGCCGAGAAGGGCGCCGACGGTGACGCTCGCGCTGCTCGAGGCAGCTCGAGGCCGAGCTCGGCGAGGGAGCGACCGCTGCCGGTTCGCTCGGTGCTCAAGTGCCGCGCCGAGACCGGCGTGTGCCGCACCTGCTACGGCATCTTCCCGGCGACGGGCGAGATGTGCGAGATCGGCGACGCGGTCGGCATCATCGCCGCCCAGTCGATCGGCGAGCCGGGCACGCAGCTGACGATGCGGACGTTCCACACCGGCGGCGTCGCCGGCGCGGACATCACGCACGGCCTGCCGCGTGTCGTCGAGATCTTCGAGGCGCGGAACCCGAAGGGTGCCGCGGTGCTGGCCGAGGTCCGGCGGTCGCGTCGAGCTCGAGCAGACCGAGCGCGGGCCGAAGATCACGATCACCCGACCGAGGTCGGGCCGGACGGCGAGCTCGCCGAGCCGGTCGAGTACCAGCTGCCGCGCCGCACGCGCCTGCTCGTCGACGAACGGCCAGGTGGTCGAGACGGGCGACCCGCTCAACGAGGGCTCGCAGAACCCGACGGACAAGCTGGCGCTCAAGGGCTCGACGGCGACCGAGCTGTACCTCGTCGGACGAGGTGCAGAAGGTCTACAAGAGCCAGGGCGTCGAGATCCACGACAAGCACATCGAGCTGATCGTTCGCCAGATGCTCAAGAAGGTGCGCGTCGAGTCGAACGGCGACACCGATCTCCTGCCGGGCCAGCTCGTCGACAAGGTCGTCTACGAGCGCGAGAACGCCAAGGTGAAGGCAAGGGGGAGAAGGCGACGCACGAGCCGCTGATCCTCGGCATCACCAAGGCGTCGCTCGCGACCGAGTCGTTCCTGTCGGCCGCCTCCTTCCAGGAGACGACGAAGGTGCTCACCGACGCCTCGATCGAGGGCAAGATCGACCGGCTGCTCGGGCTGAAGGAGAACGTGATCATCGGGAAGCTGATCCCGGCGGCCACCGGCCTGAAGCGGTACCGGAACATCGACATCGCCCCGTCCGAGCCGATCGTCCGCGAGGCCTACGAGCGCGACACGCTCCTGCAGGCGCTCGAGGAGATCGGCCAGGACTCGAGCGCGATCGACTTCGGCACTCCCGACGCCACCTTCGGCGGCGAGGAGCTCCCCGAGGTCGACCGGCCCGCCGAGGACTAGACGCTAGAGGTGCCTGGCACCCGGAAGGGTGTCAGGCACCATGTTTCGTCCGTGCCCACGTCGTTCAGGTACATCGTCTCGGACGTCGACGCGTCGGTCGCGTTCTTCGTCGACGCGCTCGGGTTCGTGCTCGAGCGGCAGTTCGGCCCGAACATGGCGATCGTCAGCCGAGACGGAGCGACGGTCTGGCTGGCCGGGCCGGGCGCGTCAGCGTCGCAGCCGATGCCGGACGGCACGCAGCCGGAGCCCGGCGGCTGGAGCCGGCTCGTGCTCGTGGTCGACGATCTCGACCAGCTCGTCGAAGCGCTCCGGACGCGTGGCGTGCGTTTCCGGAACGAGATCCTGAGCGGCCCCGGCGGGCGCCAGATCCTGGTCGAGGACCCGTCCGGGAACTGCATCGAGCTCTTCCAGCCGGCCTGAGCCCCGCTCGCTTGTGCCAACTTGGCACAAGCACCGGGTTCTTTGGCAGAGTGCGGCCGATGCCCGAGGACTTCTTCGGTGAGGAGGTGGCGGCTCGGTACGACGACCTCTCCTCGGAGATGTTCGATCCGGCGGTGATCGGCCCGACGGTCGACTTCCTCGCCGCGCTCGCCGGCGACGGGGAGGCGCTCGAGCTCGGGATCGGCACCGGTCGCATCGCCGTGCCGCTTGCGCAGCGCGGTGTGCCGGTCAAGGGGATCGATCTCTCGGCGGCGATGGTCGAGCGTCTGCGCGCAAAGCCGGGCGGGGCAGGGATCGAGGTCGCGATCGGCGACTTCGCCACGACGACGGTCCCGGGGACGTTCGCGCTCGCCTACCTCGTCTTCAACACGATCAACAACCTGACCACCCAGGATGCACAGGTGGCCTGCTTCGTGAACGCGGCGGCCCACCTCGGGCCGGGGGGCTGCTTCGTGATCGAGGTCGGCGTGCCGGCGCTGCAGCGCCTCCCGCCTGGCGAGACGGCCCGGCCGTTCCGGATCACCGCGACCCGGCTCGGCTTCGACGAGTACGACATCGCCCGCCAGGGCCTGATCTCGCACCACTATCGCCTCGAGGGCGACAGCTTCGTGGGGAGGTCGATCCCGTTTCGCTACGTCTGGCCGGCCGAGCTCGACCTGATGGCCCGGATCGCCGGGATGCGGCTCCGCGAGCGCTGGAGCAGTTGGACGCGCGAACCGTTCACGAGCGACAGCACCAAGCACGTCTCGGTGTGGGAGAAAGGTGGCGAAGGCGGCACGCTTGCGTGACGCCGCTGCGGGCACGCTCGCGGCATGCGCTCGTCGACCCGCCTGACGCCCGAGCTCGTGCGCCTCGCCGAACGGCTCGCCCGCGAGGATCTGAGCGCGGCGGACATCCACCGGGCGATCGGCGCGCGCGCCGCCGAGCTCGCCGTCCCGCGGCCGAGCTACGAACGGACGCGCCAGCTGGTGTACGAGATTCGCCTCGAGCCGCTCGTCCCAGGCTGGGGCGAGGTCGTCACCGACGTCGCCTTCCGCGTCCGACCGGCGACCGCGCTCCTCGAGAAGGCCACCGACATGTGGCCGATCGACGAGGACGCAGGCCTCCACCGCAAGGCCCGCCGCCCGACCAAGTAGCGCCGATCCGGGACGAACCCCTGCTTGTGCCAACTTGGCACAAGCAAGGGCGGCTCTCGTGCAGCAGCGACGGGCTTTCGGTACCATGCCCAGCCGGTTCGGCGTGAGCCGCGTGCTCCGCCGTCCTTCCTGTCTGCATACGACCCGAAAGAGAACCTCAGCCTCAGCATGCCGACCGTCAATCAGCTCATCCGCAAGGGCCGCTCGAAGAAGCCCGGCAAGACGAAGACCCCAGCGCTCGCGGGAGCACCGCAGAAGCGCGGCGTCTGCACGCGCGTCTCGACGATGACGCCGAAGAAGCCGAACTCGGCGCTGCGGAAGATCGCGCGCGTCCGGCTGACCAACGGGCTCGAGGTCGGCACCTACATCCCGGGCGAGGGGCACAACCTGCAGGAGCACTCGGTCGTGCTCGTCCGCGGCGGCCGCGTCAAGGACCTGCCCGGCTTCCGCTACAAGGTCATCCGCGCCGCGCTCGACGCCTCCGGCGTCGCCGACCGCAAGCAGGCGCGCTCGAAGTACGGCGCCAAGAAGGGCGCGAGCTGATGCCGCGTCGCGCAGAGATCACCCCGCGTCCGGTCATCGCCGACCCGGTCTACGAGAGCCAGCTCGTCACACAGCTGATGAACCGCGTCATGCTCGACGGGAAGAAGTCGACCGCCGAGGCGATCGTCTACTCCGCCCTCGACAAGGTCGGCGAGAAGACGGGCCGGCCGCCGGTCGAGGTGCTCGAGCAGGCCGTGAAGACGGTCACGCCGGTGCTCGAGGTCAAGTCGCGCCGCGTCGGTGGCGCGAACTACCAGGTTCCCGTCGAGGTGCCGCAGCGCCGCGGGCGCACGCTCGCGCTGCGCTGGATCGTCACCTTCTCCCGCGACCGGCGCGAGAAGCACATGGACGACAAGCTGGCCGGCGAGATCCTCGACGCGCTCGAGCAGCAGGGCAACGCGTTCAAGCGCAAGGACGACATGTACCGGATGGCGCAGGCCAACAAGGCCTTCGCCCACTACCGCTGGTAAGGACTGGAGCTACGTGGCTGTAACGGAAACACGAGTGGCGCTGGAGCGCGTCCGCAACATCGGGATCATGGCCCACATCGACGCGGGCAAGACGACGACGACCGAGCGGATCCTCTACTACACCGGCCGCACCCACAAGATGGGTGAGGTGCACGAGGGCGCCGCGACGATGGACTGGATGGTGCAGGAGCAGGAGCGCGGCATCACGATCACGTCTGCCGCGACGACCGCCTCCTGGCGCGACCATCGCATCAACATCATCGATACGCCCGGGCACGTGGACTTTACCGTCGAGGTCGAGCGGAACCTGCGCGTGCTCGACGGCGCGGTCGCCGTCTTCGACTCCGTCGCCGGCGTCCAGCCGCAGTCCGAGACCGTCTGGCGCCAGGCCGACAAGTACAAGGTGCCGCGGATCGCGTTCATCAACAAGATGGACCGCACCGGCGCGGACTTCTTCGACGCCGTCCAGTCGATGGTCGACCGCCTCGGCGCGCCGCCCGGTGCCGATCCAGCTGCCGATCGGGCAGGAGGACAAGCACGTCGGCGTCGTCGATCTCGTCGAGATGAAGGCGATCGTCTACAAGGACGACCTCGGCGAGGACTTCGAGGTCGGCGAGATCCCGGCCGAGCTCGCCGAGCAGGCGCACGAGTACCACCACCAGCTGATCGACGCGATCGCCGAGTTCGACGACGAGGTGACCGAGGCCTACCTCGACCGACGAGTCGCTCGGTGACGCCGGAGATGATCCGCCGCGCGCTCCGCGCCGCGACGATCGCCGACGCGATCACGCCCGTCACGCTCGGCTCCGCCTTCAAGAACAAGGGCGTGCAGCCGCTGCTCGACGCGGTCGATCGATTACCTGCCGAGCCCGCTCGACGTGCCGCCGATGCAGGGCCTCGACCCGAAGACCGAGCGCCGAGGTCGACGCGCGAGCCGTCCGTCGAGGAGCCGTTCTCGCGCGCTCGCGTTCAAGGTCATGTCCGACCCGTTCGTCGGCAAGCTCACCTACTTCCGCGTCTACTCGGGCCGCATCAAGGCGGGCGACCGGGTGCTGAACACGACCACCGGCAAGACCGAGCGGATCGGCCGCATCCTCCAGATGCACGCCAACCACCGCGAGGAGCGCGAGGAGATCGGCGCGGGCGACATCGCCGCCGGCGTCGGCCTCAAGTCGACGACGACGGGCGACACGCTTTCGATCGAGTCGTCGCCGATCGTGCTCGAGTCGATGACGTTCCCGGACCCGGTGATCTCGGTCGCCGTCGAGCCGAAGTCGAAGGCCGACCAGGACAAGCTCGGCAACGGGCTCGCCCGGCTCGCCGAGGAGGACCCGACCTTCCGCGTCGCACTCCGACGAGGAGACCGGCCAGACGCTGATCTCCGGCATGGGCGAGCTGCACCTCGAGATCATCGTCGACCGCCTGAAGCGCGAGTTCAACGTCGACGCGAACGTCGGGCCGCCCGCAGGTCGCCTACCGCGAGACGATCTCCAAGCCCGCCGAGAAGGTCCAGGGCAAGTTCGTCCGCCAGACGGGCGGCTCGGGCCAGTACGGCGACGCGGTCATCAACCTGCTGCCGCAGGAGCCGGGCGCGGGCTACGAGTTCGTCGACAAGATCGTCGGCGGCAAGATCCCCAAGGAGTACATCAAGCCGGTCGACGAGGGCATCCGCGAGGCGATGGGCAGCGGCATCCTCGCCGGCTACCCGGTCGTCGACGTGAAGGTCGAGCTGATCGACGGCTCCTACCACGACGTCGACTCGAGCGAGCGCGCGTTCAAGATCGCCGGCTCGATCGCGTTCAAGGAAGCGATGAAGCGCGCGAAGCCGAAGCTCCTCGAGCCGATGATGGCCGTCGAGGTGACGACGCCCGAGGACTACCTCGGCGACGTGATGGGCAACCTCAACTCCCGCCGCGGCCGGATCGAGAACATGGAGCCCGTCGGCAACGCCCAGGTGGTCAAGGCGAGCGTCCCGCTGAGCGAGATGTTCGGCTACGCCACCGACCTGCGGTCGATGACCCAGGGCCGCGCAGATTTCACCATGCAGTTCGACCGGTACGAAGAGGTGCCGGCGTCTATCGCGAGCGAGATCACCGAGCAGAGCTCGGGATCTTCCAAATAAAGGAAGGAAGGCATGGCCAAGCAGAAGTTCGAGCGCACGAAGCCGCACCTCAACGTCGGCACCATCGGGCATATCGACCACGGGAAGACGACGCTGACTGCCGCGATCTCGAGCGTGCTCGCGAAGCGCGGCGGCGGCGGGCAGGTGAAGAGCTTCGCCGAGATCGACAACGCTCCCGAGGAGCGCCAGCGCGGCATCACGATCAACACGTCGCACGTCGAGTACGAGACGGAGAACCGTCACTACGCGCACGTCGACTGCCCTGGTCACGCCGACTACATCAAGAACATGATCACGGGCGCCGCGCAGATGGACGGCGCGATCCTCGTGGTCTCGGCGGCCGACGGCCCGATGCCGCAGACGCGCGAGCACATCCTCCTGGCCCGCCAGGTCGAGGTGCCGTACATCGTCGTCGCGCTCAACAAGGCCGACATGGTCGACGACGAGGAGCTCCTCGAGCTCGTCGAGCTCGAGGTTCGCGAGCTGCTCTCGAAGTACGAGTACCCCGGCGACGACATCCCGATCGTCCGCGTCTCGGCGCTGAAGGCGCTCGAGGGCGACGAGGCGTGGGAGGAGAAGATCGTCGAGCTGATGGCCGCGGTCGACTCCTACATCCCGGAGCCGGTGCGCGACGCCGACAAGCCGTTCCTGATGCCGATCGAGGACGTGTTCACGATCACCGGCCGCGGCACCGTCGTCACGGGCCGCGTCGAGCAGGGCAAGATCGAGGTCGGCAACGAGATCGAGATCGTCGGCATCCACGACAAGGTCGAGAAGACCGTCGTCACCGGTCTCGAGATGTTCCAGAAGTCGCTCGACTTCGCGCAGGCCGGCGACAACGCGGGCGCACTGCTCCGCGGCGTCAAGCGCGAAGAGGTCGAGCGCGGCCAGGTGCTCGCGAAGCCCGGCTCGATCACCCCGCACACCCAGTTCAAGGCCGAGGTCTACGTGCTGTCGAAGGACGAAGGCGGCCGGCACACGCCGTTCTTCAACAACTACCGCCCGCAGTTCTACTTCCGCACGACGGACGTGACCGGCGCGGTCAGGCTGCCGGAGGGCCAGGAGATGGTCATGCCGGGCGACAACACGAACATGGACATCGAGCTGATCCAGCCGATCGCCATGGACCAGGGCCTCCGCTTCGCGATCCGCGAGGGCGGCCGCACCGTGGGTGCGGGCGTCGTCACCGAGATCGTCAAGTAGAAACGAGACGAACCGTCATGGCACAGGGAAAAATCCGGATCCGCCTGAAGGGCTACGACCACCAGCAGCTGGACCGGTCGGCCCAGCAGATCGTCGACACCGCTCAGCGCAGCGGCGCGACGATCACTGGGCCGGTCCCTCTGCCGACGGAGAAGAACGTCTACTGCGTGATCCGCAGCCCGTTCAAGGACAAGGACTCGCGCGAGCATTTCGAGGTGCGCACGCACAAGCGCCTGATCGACATCCTGAGCCCGACGCCGAAGACGATCGACCAGCTGATGCGGCTCGATCTGCCTGCCGGCGTCGACATCGAGATCAAGCTATGAGACAGAGTCATTCCGCTACGTGTCTGACACCTGGTGGATCAGTGTCAGACACGGGGGTTTCTTGATGGCCAAAGGAATCCTCGGCAGAAAGCTCGGCATGACGCAGGTCTTCGACTCGGAGACGGGGGGAGTCACCCCTGTCACCGTGATCGAGGCCGGCCCCTGCCCGGTCGTCCAGGTGAAGACGCGTGACGTCGACGGCTACGACGCCGTGCAGCTCGCGTTCGACGCGGTCGCCGAGCGGAAGCTGTCGAAGGGTGAGCTCGGCCACCTCGCGAAGTTCAAGGTCGGCGCGCACCGCAAGCTCGTCGAGTTCCGCGGTGGGATCGACGGCGCGGTCGAGGGCGAGGCCGTGACCGTCGAGGCGTTCGCCCCGGGCGACAAGATCAAGGTCGCCGGCATCGGCATCGGCAAGGGCTTCCAGGGCACGATCAAGCGCCACAACTTCAGCTCCGGCCCCCGCTCGCACGGCTCGCACAACATCCGCAAGCCGGGCTCGATCGGTGCGTCGGCGACGCCGTCGCGCGTGTTCAAGGGGCAGAAGATGGCCGGCCGCATGGGCGGCAAGCGCGTCACGCAGCTCGGCCTGACCGTGCACGACATCGACGTCGAGCGGAACCTGCTGCTCGTCAAGGGCGCCGTCCCCGGCCCGAAGCACGGCATCGTGGAGGTGCGTGGGCTAATGGCCGTGAAGGCTCCGCAGCTCGACTCCGACGGCAAGAAGACGAAGGACGTGACCCTCGATGAGGGCGTGTTCGCGGCCGAGGTCAAGCCGCATCTCGTGCACGAGGCCGTGCGCGCCGAGCTGAACGCGCAGCGCGCCGGCACCGCGGCAACGAAGAGCCGTGGGCTCGTCGCCGGCGGCCGCGCGAAGCCGTGGCGTCAGAAGGGCACGGGGCGCGCACGCCAGGGCACGATCCGCGCGCCGCAGTTCGAGGGCGGCGGTCACGCGTTCGCGAAGGTGCCGCGCACGTTCATCCAGAAGGTGAACCGGAAGGCTGCCAAAGCCGCCCTGCGGTCGGCGCTCGCGAGCCACGCAACCGCAGGGTCGATCGCCGTCGTCGCAGCCGACGACTTCGCCGAGCCGTCCACCAAGCTCGCGAGAGGGCTCGTCGAGGGCTCCGGCCTGCAGGCGCCGCTCGTCGTCGTCGCGCACCGAGGGCGAGACCGGCCTCGTCAAGAGCTTCCGCAACTTGCAGCGCGTCGCGATCGTCGCGCCGTCCGAGCTCGACGTCGCCGCGGTCGTCTGGGCGCGCTCGCTGCTCGTCAGCGAGGCGGCGCTCGCCGCCGTCACCGGGAGGGCGCAGTAGTGCACGCCAGCCAGGTGATCCTCGCGCCGATCGTCAGCGAGAAGAGCTACGCGGGCTCGACGCGCGGCAGCTACACGTTCAGCGTCCACTCGGACGCGCACAAGACGCAGATCCGCCAGGCCGTCGAGGAGCTCTTCGAGGTCAAGGTCGAGCGCGTCAACGTGATCAAGGTGCCGGCGAAGCCGAAGCGGCGCGGCATGTTCAAGGGCACGCGCCCCGGCTGGAAGAAGGCCGTCGTGCAGCTGCGCGCCGGCGACACGATCGAGATCTTCGAGGGGGCCCAGCTCTAATGCCTGTCCGCAGGTTCAAGCCGACGAGCCCGGGTCGCCGCCACATGACGGTCTCCGACTTCGCCGAGGTGACGAAGTCGAAGCCCGAGAAGGCGCTCACCGAGAAGCTGACCAAGAAGGGCGGCCGCAACAACACGGGCCGGATCACGACGCGCCACCAGGGCGGCGGGCACAAGCGCCGCTACCGCCTCGATCGACTTCAAGCGCACCAAGGACGGCGTGCCGGCGAAGGTCGCCGCCATCGAGTACGACCCGAACCGCTCGGCGCGCATCGCGCTGCTGCACTACGCCGACGGCTTCAAGAGCTACATCCTCGCGCCCGCGGGCGTCCGGGTCGGCTCCGTCGTGCAGTCGGGCGCCGACGCCGACATCAAGCCCGGCAACGCGCTGCCGCTCGAGAACATCCCCACCGGCACGCTCGTGCACAACGTCGAGCTGAAGCCCGGCAAGGGCGGCCAGATGGCGCGGTCGGCCGGCTCGGGCATCCAGCTGGTCGCGAAGGACGGCGGCTACGCGACGCTGCGTCTCCCTTCGGGCGAGATGCGCCGCGTGATGCTCACCTGCCGCGCGACCGTCGGGCAGGTCGGGAACGTCGAGCACGGCAACGTCACGATCGGCAAGGCCGGCCGCAGCCGCTGGCTCGGCAAGCGCCCGGCCGTCCGCGGCTCGGCGATGAACCCGGTCGACCACCCGCATGGCGGTGGTGAAGGCAAGTCGAAGGGCGGCCGCCATCCGGTCACCCCGTGGGGCGTGCCGACGCTCGGCAAGCGCACCCGCTCGAAGCACAAGGAATCCGACAAGTTGATCGTGCGCGGCCGCCGCCGCGGGAAGGACAAGCGTTGAGTAGAAGCTCCAAGAAGGGCCCGTTCGTCGAGGAGCGCCTGCTGGCGCGGATCGAGTCGATGAACACGTCGGGCTCGAAGCAGATGATCCGCACCTGGTCGCGCTCGTCGACCGTCTTCCCGCAGATGGTCGGGCACACGGTCGCGGTCCACGACGGCCGCAAGCACGTGCCGGTGTTCATCTCCGAGCAGATGGTCGGGCACAAGCTCGGCGAGTTCGCGCCGACGCGCCACTTCCGTGGCCACGCCGGCGACCAGAAGACCCAGGTGAAGAAGCGGTAATGGCAACCGACGTCGCAACCCCGAGGACCGTGCAGGCAGTGGCGAAGTTCGTGCGCGTCTCGCCGCGCAAGGCGCGCCTCGTTGCGGATCACATCCGCGGGCGCAGCGTGCCCGAGGCGCGCACGATCCTCGCGTTCACCGAGCGCGCCGCCGCCGTCGACGTCGAGAAGGTCCTGCGTTCGGCCGTCGCGAACGCCGAGTCGAACCCCGCCCTGCACTGGAACGGCGACGACCTGGTTGTGCACTCGCCGTCTTCGTCGACGAGGGCCCGACGCTCAAGCGCTGGCGCGCACGTGCGCGCGGCCGCGTCTCCCGGATCATGAAGCGCACCTGCCACATCACCGTGCAGGTCGCCCAGAAAGAAGGGAACTGATGGGACAGAAGATTCATCCGGGCGGTCTGCGCGTCGGCGTCATCCACGACTGGAAGTCGAACTGGATGGTCGGCAAGAAGGAGTTCGCGGGCGCGCTCATCGAGGACATCAAGATTCGCGAGCACATCCTGAAGAAGCTCTCGCACGCGGGCCTGTCGGACATCCTGATCCGCAAGGACAAGCAGCGGATCACGATCGACATCTACACCGCGCGCCCCGGCATCGTGATCGGCAAGTCTGGCGTCGAGGTCGACGCGCTGCGCAAAGAAGTGCACGCGATGACCCAGAAGAACGTGCACATCAACATCAACGAGATCAAGCGCCCCGAGCTCGACGCGAAGCTCGTCGCCCAGTCGATCGCAGAGCAGCTCCAGAACCGCGTGTCGTTCCGGCGCGCGATGAAGCGCTCGCTCGCCTCGGCGATCCGCTCCGGCGCCGCCGGCGTGAAGGTGCAGTGCTCCGGCCGCCTCGGCGGCTCCGAGATGAGCCGCTCCGAGCAGTACTCGGAGGGCCGCGTGCCGCTGCACACGATCCGCGCCGACATCGACTACGGCTTCGTCGAGGCGAGGACCCCGACCGGCCGCATCGGCGTCAAGGTCTGGATCAACAAGGGCGAGATCATGCCGGAGGGCTACGGCGGCGTTCCCGGCGGCGGCAAGGAGACGCGGCTCGGCGACCAGGACACCGCTCGCCGGCGCGGCGGCGTCACCGAAGGGCTCGGCGCCTCGCGTGAGTCGGGCCGGAACCGCAACCAGGACCGCGAGGGTCTCGGCCCGGTGCGCCGTGGCCGTCCCGGCCAGCGCGGCGGGCAGCGCCCCGGCGGCGCAGCCGCGTGGCGGACGCCCGCCCCGCGGCCGCAGCGGCTCGAGCGGGAGCAGCGGCCGGACCGCGACCCAGAAGCCGGCCGAGCCAGGCGACGCCGCCGGTCGACGAGACGACGTTGCCCACACCTGAGGCGCCCGAGGCGACTCCGCCTGCGGCCGCCGACGAGGGGGCGAAGGAGTAGCTCGATGCTGCTGCCCAAGAAGACAAAGTTCCGCAAGCACCACCGGGGGCGCCGTCGCGGCACCACCAAGGGCCAGTCGGTCGTCAACTTCGGCGACTACGGGATCAAGTCCCTCGAGGCGGGCTGGGTGACCAACCGCCAGATCGAGGCGGCCCGGATCGCGATGACGCGCAAGATCAAGCGCGGCGGCAAGGTCTGGATCAACATCTTCCCGGACAAGCCGTTCACGAAGAAGCCGGCCGAGACCCGCATGGGCAAGGGCAAGGGCTCGCCCGAAGGGTGGGTCGCCGTCGTCAAGCCGGGGCGCGTCATGTTCGAGCTGTCCGGCGTCCCCGAGCCGCTTGCCAAGGAGGCGCTGCGGCTCGCGAGCCAGAAGCTGCCGCTGAAGACCAAGTTCGTGAAGCGCGAGGGCGGTGATCTGTTTGCGGGCTAGAGACCTGCGCGACCTGACCGACGACGAGCTCGAGCACCGGCTCGCCGACACGCGCAAGGAGCTGTTCAACCTCCGCTTCCAGACGGCGACCGGCGCGCTCGAGAACACGACGCGGCTGAAGCTCGCGAAGCGCGAGATCGCCCGCATCCTGACCGTGCAACACGACCGCCACGGCTCGACCCGTCGAGCCGCGACCAAGCAGAAAGTGCAGAGCTAGATGGCCGACAAGGAAAAAGACGAGACAATCGAAGAGCCGGAGGCCGAGGTGACCGAGCCGGTCGCCGAGGAGATCGCGCCGCCAGAAGAGGTGTCTGACACCGAGGTGTCAGACACCAGTGAGGCGACCTCGGAGCCCGAACCCGTGGCAGCGGCTGAAGAGGTGCCAGACACCGAGGTGTCAGAGCACGGCGCCCGCGAAGAAGCAGCGCTCGGGCCGTCACGTGCCGCGCAGCGAGCGCCGGACGCGCACGAAGGTCGTGCGCGAGAAGCCGAAGAAGCGCAAGCCGATCACGCGCACCGAGAAGCCCGAGAGCGAGCGCGGCCGGCGCCAGGAGCGCCGCGGCGTCGTCGTCTCCGACAAGGGCGACAAGACGATCATCGTCAAGGTCGACGTGATCAAGAGCCACCCGAAGTACAAGAAGGTCGTCCGCTCGACCGTCAAGTTCCACGCGCACGACGAGGAGAACACCGCCGGGGTCGGCGACACCGTCCGCATCATCGAGACGCGGCCGCTGTCGAAGCTGAAGCGCTGGCGGCTCGCCGAAGTGGTGGAGAAGGCCAAGATGATCCAGCAGGAGACACGCCTCAAGGTCGCCGACAACACGGGTGCTCGTGAGCTACTCTGCATCCGCGTTGCGGGCGGCTCGAAGCGCCGCTACGCGCGCGTCGGCGACATCATCACGGCGACCGTCAAGGCCGCATGCCCCGCAGGGGACGGTCAAGAAGGGCGACGTGGTGAAGGCCGTCGTCGTGCGGACGAAGAAGCCGTTCGGCCGTGACGACGGGACGCTGATCGCGTTCGACGAGAACGCGGCGGTGATCATCGACGCGGCAGCGCAACCCGCGCGGGACGCGCATCTTCGGGCCGGTCGCCCGCGAGCTGCGCGAGAAGAACTTCATGAAGATCGTGAGCCTGGCTCCCGAGGTGCTCTGAGACAACATGGCGACACTGAAACTCAAGAAGGGCGACACCGTCCAGATGCTGTCCGGCAAGGACCGCGGCAAGCAGGGCCGCGATCGTCGACGCGCGCCCGCGCGACGGCAAGGTCGTCGTCGAGAACCTGAACATCCTGAAGAAGCACCAGAAGCCGCGCCCGATTCGCGACTCGAACCGCATGGGCGGCACGCAGATCGCGCCGGGCGGGATCATCAGCATCGCCCGCGGCCGTCTCGTCGTCGAACGTGATGCTCGTCTGCCCGACGTGCAAGCTGCCGACGCGCGTCGGCTACCGCTTCAAGGAGACGCAAGGGCGGCGACCAGCGTCAAGGTGCGCGTCTGCAAGCGCGACGGCTGCGGCCAGGAGATCGACAAGTGACCGCCGCCGTCCAGGAGACCTACATGCCGCGCCTCAAGCAGCGGTACAACGACGAGCTTCGCGCGACAGCTGCAGGAGCGAGCTCGAGCTCGTCGTCGATCATGCAGGCGCCGACGATCTCGAAGATCACGCTCAACATGGGCGTCGGCGAGGGCAAGACCGACGCGAAGCAGATCGACGCCGCGCTCGAGGAGCTGACGATCATCGCCGGCCAGCGCGCACAGGTGCGCCGCGCCCGGAAGTCGATCGCCCAGTTCAAGATCCGCGACGGGATGCCCATCGGCGTCAAGGTGACGCTGCGCGGCGACCGGATGTGGGAGTTCCTCGACCGGCTCGTCTCGATCGCGCTGCCGCGCATCCGCGACTTCCGCGGGCTCAACCCCGACTCGTTCGACGGTCGCGGCAACTACTCGCTCGGCATCCGCGAGCAGATCATCTTCCCGGAGATCGACTACGACAGCATCAACCAGATTCGCGGCCTCGACGTCGCGATCACGACGACTGCGGCGGACGACGACGCAGGCGCGCGCGCTCCTCACGGCGCTCGGCCTGCCGTTCGCGGCCGACGGAAGGGAGCAGGTACGTGGCGAAGAAGTCGCTGAGCGTGAAGGCCGCACGGCCCGCGAAGTTCAAGGTGCGCAACTACACCCGCTGCAACCGCTGCGGGCGGCCGCGCGCCGTCTTCAGGAAGTTCGGGCTCTGCCGGATCTGCCTGCGGGAGCTCGCCCACCAGGGCGTCATCCCGGGCATGACGAAGAGCTCCTGGTAGGAGGAGACACCGATGCTGACCGATCCAGTAGCCGACATGCTCACGCGCATCCGCAACGCCAACAAGGCGCTGCACGACCGCGCCGAGATGCCGACCTCGAAGCTGAAGGTCGAGATCGCCCGCATCCTCAAGGAGGAGGGCTACATCCGCGACTACCACGTCGCCGAAGGCGGCGCAGGCACGCACCCGACGCTCGTCGTCGAGCTGAAGTACGGCCGCAGCCGCGAGCGCGTGCTCACCGACCTGAAGCGCATCTCGAAGCCCGGCCGGCGCATCTACGCCGGCAAGGACCGCCGCCAGCGCGTGCTCGGCGGCATGGGCATCGCGATCATGTCCACCTCCCGCGGCGTCGTCACGAGCCGCACCGCCGAGGCCGAGGGCATCGGCGGCGAAGTCATCTGCTACGTCTGGTAACCGACGATGTCTCGTATCGGAAAGAAGCCCATCGAAGTTCCCGCCGGCGTGATCGTCTCGGTCGACCCCGGCCGCGTCACCGTCTCCGGGCCGAAGGGCGAGCTGCGCCAGGTCGTGCCGGCGCGCATGCAGATCACCCAGGAGGAGGGCGACGATCACCGTCGCTCGTCCGACCGAGCGCGGCGAGGATCGCGCGCTGCACGGGCTGACGCGCACGCTGATCGCGAACATGGTCGAGGGCGTCACGCACGGGCTTCGAGAAGAGGCTCGAGATCCAGGGCGTCGGCTACCGCGCCGCGCTCGCGGGCGACGAACCTGGAGCTGCAGGTCGGCTACTCGCACTCGGTCCGGATCACGCCGCGCGAGGGCATCGCGTTCGAGGTGCCGGTGCCGACGCAGGTCGTCGTGCGCGGCATCGACAAGCAGATGGTCGGCCAGACCGCCGCCGAGATCCGCAAGGTGCGCCCGCCGGAGCCGTACAAGGGCAAGGGCATTCGCTACGAGGGCGAGCACGTTCGCCGGAAGGTCGGGAAGCGGGCATGAGCAAGATCACCGCGCGCGAGCTGCGTGTGCGCCGCCATCGCCGCGTCCGCGGCAAGGTCCGCGGCACCGCCGAGCGTCCGCGCCTGGCTCGTCTTCCGCTCGAACCGCGGCATCTTCGCCCAGCTCGTCGACGACGACGCCGGCACGACGCGTCGCGGCGTCCTCGTGGCTCGCGCTGCCGAAGTCGTTCAAGGGCGACAAGACCGAGCAGGCGGCCGAGGTCGGCAAGCGGCTCGCCGACGCGCGCCAAGAAGGCCGGCGTCTCGAACGTCGTCTTCGACCGCGGCGGCTACCTGTACCACGGACGCGTCAAGGCGCTCGCCGAGGGCGCGCGTGAAGGAGGACTGAATTTCTAGTGGCAACTGACGTTCGCCGAGACCAGAGAGCTGAAGGAGCGCGTGGTCGAGATCAACCGCGTCGCCAAGGTCGTCAAGGGCGGCCGGCGGTTCTCGTTCACGGCGCTCGTCGTCGATCGGCGACGAGGTCGACCGCGTCGGCGTCGGCTACGGCAAGGCGCGCGAGGTTCCGCTCGCGATCTCGAAGGCCGTCGACGACGCGCAGCAAGAACATGTTCACCGTGCCGAAGCACGGCCAGACGATCACCCACGAGTCGCTCGGCCGGTTCGACGCGGCGCGCGTGCTGCTGCGCCCGGCCTCGCCCGGTACCGGCGTGATCGCCGGCGGCGGCGTCCGCGCGGTGCTCGAGCTCGGCGGGATCCACGACGTGCTCGCGAAGTCGCTCGGTACGACGAACCCGATCAACATGCTGAAGGCCGCCGAGCAGGCGCTCCGCCAGCTGCGCCGCCCCGAGGACGTCGCCAAGGCGCGCGGCAAGACGATCGCCGAGGTGCTGCCCTACCAGAGGCCCGGCCGAGGAGGTGAGCGCAGATGGCGAAGCTGAAGCTGACGCAGGTTCGTAGCCAGATCGGCGCAGTCCCAGCGCCACCGCGGCACCCTGCGGGCGCTCGGGCTCGGCAAGATCGGCCGCACCGCCGAGCACGACGACACGCCGGTGATCGCAGGCATGCTTCGCAAGGTGCGTCATCTCGTCAAGGTGGAGGAGTCGTAAGGCGATGGCCGGAGATCTGAACCTCTCGAACCTGCAGCCCGCGCAGCCGCGCCGGGACCGCAAGCGCGTCGGCCGCGGCCTCGGTTCCGGCAAGGGGCGCTACTCGGGCCGCGGGATCAAGGGCCAGAAGTCGCGCGCGGGCTCGCACGCGATGCGCGCCGGCTTCGAGGGCGGCCAGATGCCGCTCCACATGCGCACGGCCAAGCTGCGCGGGCAACACGTCTGCAGACGCGATGCCGATCGGCCCGTTCCGCACGTATACCCAGCCGGTCAACCTCCGCGATCTCGAGGTCCGCTTCGACGCCGGCGAAGAGGTCACGCCGGAGACGCTGAAGGCGAAGGGGCTGATCCGCAGCATCCGCAAGGACGTGAAGCTGCTCGGCGTCGGCGACCTGACGAAGAAGCTGCAGATCAGCGTGCACGGCGCCTCGGCGACCGCGCGCGAGAAGGTCGAAGCGTCGGGCGGCACGCTGACGCTCCTCCGCGAGCCGAAGGTGCGGAAGCCGAAGAACCTGAAGCGGCGCCCCGAAGGCAGGACGCGGGCTCCGGCCGAGACCGACGCGACCGAATCCACGGAGGACGGCGGCTAGTGCTCTCCTGGCTCGCCAACGCCTGGCGGGTCCCGGAGCTGCGGCGCCGGCTCCTCTTCACGGCGGCCGTCCTCGCCGCGTACCGGCTCGGCTCGTTCATGCCGGCGCCGGGCGTCGACTCGCAGCAGATCCAGAACTTCTTCAACGGCAAGGGCGGCTCGCTGCTCGGCCTGCTGAACCTGTTCTCCGGCTCGTCCCTGTCGCGCTTCTCGATCTTCGCGCTCGGGATCATGCCGTACGTCACGGCGTCGATCATCCTCCAGCTCCTGACCGTCGTCATCCCGACGCTCGAGCAGCTGCAGAAGGAAGGCGAGTCGGGCTACGCCAAGATCAACCAGTACACCCGCTACCTGACCGTCGCGCTCGCGGCCGCGCAGGGCGACGGGGTACGCGTTCCTCTTCCACAAGCAGGGCGCGCTGTCCGGCAACCCCGGCCGCCTCGTCCTGATCGTGGTCACGCTGACGGCCGGCACGACGCTGCTGATGTGGCTCGGCGAGCTGATCACGAAGCGCGGCATCGGCAACGGCATCTCGCTCCTGATCTTCGCCTCGATCCTCACCTCCGCGCCCGCGGGGATCAGCGCGTGGGTAAACGGCGGGCCGATCGAGAAGCTGTTCTTCCCGCTGATCGCGCTCGGCGTCGTCGTCGCCGTCGTGTTCGTGCAGGAGGGCCAGCGCCGGATCCCGATCCAGTACGCGAAGCGCATGGTGGGTCGCCGCCAGACGTCCGGCGGCTCCACCTACATGCCGCTGCGCGTGAACATGGCGGGCGTCATCCCGGTCATCTTCGCCGCCGCGCTGCTGGCGCTGCCGCAGACGGTCAGCTCGTTCGCCCCGGGCACGCAGACGTTCATCAACCAGCACTTCTCGCCCAGCTCGTGGACCTACCTCGGCGTCGAGGCGCTGCTGATCATCGTCTTCACCTACTTCTACACCGCGGTCCAGTTCAACCCCGTCGACCAGGCCGACAACCTGCGCAAGTACGGCGGCTACATCCCCGGCATCCGGCCCGGCCCGCCGACCGCGCAGTACCTCGACCGCGTGCTCACCCGGCTGACGCTGCCCGGGTCGTTCTTCCTGGCCGCCGTCGCAGTGCTCCCGTCGGTCTTCATCAACAACTTCGGCTTCTCGCACCGCGACGTCGCGCGCGCTCGGCGGCACCTCGGTGCTGATCGTCGTCGGCGTCGCGCTCGACACGATGCGCCAGATGGAGTCGCAGATGATGATGCGCTACTACGAGGGCTTTCTGCGGTGAACCTGCTCGTCCTGGGTCCCCAGGGTGCCGGGAAGGGGACGCAGGCGAAGCGCATCTCTTCCAACTACGGCATCCCGCACGTCTCGACGGGCGACATGTTCCGCGCCGCGATCGCCGAGGGCACGCCGCTCGGCAAGCAGGTCGAGCCGCTCCTGCGGGAAGGCATCCTCGTGCCCGACGAGCTCACCGTCTCGCTGATCCGTGAGCGGCTCGCGCACGACGACGCGAGCGACGGCTTCGTGCTGGACGGCTTCCCGCGCAACCTGGTCCAGGCACGGGCGCTCGACGAGATGCTGCGCGAGATCGGGCGCGGCCTCGACGCGATCCTCTACTTCGACCTTCCCGACGCCGTCGGGATGGAGCGCGCGCTCAGCCGCGCGGCGATCGAGGGCCGTGACGACGACACGCAGGACGTCATCGCCCGGCGGCTCGCGACGTACCACTCCGAGACCGAGCCGGTGGTCGAGCACTATCGGGCGACCGGCAAGCTCGTCCCGTTGCGCGCCGCGGGCAGCGTCGACGAGGTCTGGGGCGAGATCGAGCACGCGTTGCGGCACGTGGAGGCGGTCGCATGATCATTCGCAAGTCGCTGCAGGAGATCGAGACGATGGCGCGCGCGGGCCAGGTCGTGGCCGGGACGCTGGCGCTGCTCGAGGAGAGCATCCAGCCCGGGATCACGACCGGCGAGCTGGACACGCTGGCCGAGGAGTTCATCCGCTCGCACGACGGCGTGCCGACCTTCAAGGGCTACCGCGGGTATCCGGCAGCGACGTGCCTCTCGCCGAACGACATGGTCGTGCACGGGATCCCCGGGCCGGGGCAGCTCGGCGACGGCGACATCCTCTCGGTCGACGTCGGGGTCACGCTCGACGGGTTCGTCGCCGACTCGGCCTGGACGTTCCCCGTCGGCGCGATCTCGCCGGAGGCGCAGCGGCTGCTCGACACCTGCCGCGCGGCGCTCGAGGCCGGCATCGAGCAGGCCAGGCTCGGCAACACGATCAGCGACATCTCGCGCGCCGTCCAGGCGGTCACCGAGGAGGCGGGCTACGGCGTGATCCGGAGCCTCGTCGGGCACGGCGTGGGGCGGTCGATGCACGAGGACCCCCAGGTGCCGAACTTCGTCTCCTCCCAGCGTGGCCCGGAGCTCCGCGAGGGCATGACCCTGGCGATCGAGCCGATGATCACGGTCGGCGAGCCGGAGGTCTACATCCACGACGACGAGTGGTCGATCTCGACCACCGACGGGTCGCTCGCAGCCCACTTCGAGCACACCGTCGCGATCACCGCCGAAGGCCCCAGGATCCTGACTCAGGGGACAGGGGTCCTGGTACGATGACGACCCGCGTCGGCAGGCGGAAGCCTGTGCGCGTCCTCCTCTCATGAAAGTCCGTCCTTCCGTCAAGCCCATGTGCGAGCGCTGCCGCGTCATCAAGCGGCATGGGCGCACCATGGTCATCTGTACCAACCCGCGCCACAAGCAGCGGCAGGGATAAAGGAGCAATTTGGCTCGTATCGCAGGCGTGAACCTCCCGAATCAGAAGCGGCTCGAGATCGGGCTGACCTACATCTTCGGGATCGGCCAGCCGACGGCCCAGAAGATCTGCGCGGCGCTCGGGCTCTCTCCCGACACGAAGGTTCGTGACCTGACCGAGGACGAGGTCGCGAAGCTGCGCGACTACATCGACGCCAACGAGCAGGTCGAGGGCGACCTGCGCCGCGAGCGCACCCAGTCGATCAAGCGCCTGCAGGAGATCGGCTCGTACCGTGGCCTGCGGCACCGGCGGAACCTGCCGGCCCGCGGTCAGCGCACGAAGACCAACGCGCGCACCCGGAAGGGCCCGAAGAAGACCGTCGGCCGCGGCAAGAAGGCGAAGACCTAGTGGCGCCTCCCCGCAAGGCTGCGACCCGCGGCCGCACGCGCCGCCGGGTCCGCAAGAACATCGCGATCGGCCAGGCCCACATCAAGACGTCGTTCAACAACACGATCGTCGCCCTGACCGACAAGGACGGCAACGTGATCGTCTGGGAGTCCGCCGGCTCGGCCGGGTTCAAGGGCTCGCGCAAGTCGACCCCGTTCGCCGCACAGGTGACCGCCGACTCGGCCGCGCGCAAGGGCATGGAGCACGGCCTGCAGAAGGTCGAGGTCTTCGTCAAGGGGCCGGGCTCCGGCCGCGAGACGGCGATCCGCTCGCTCCAGGCCGCGGGCCTCGAGATCCTCGGAGTGAAGGACGTCTCGCCTCAGGCGCACAACGGCGTCCGCCAGAAGAAGCGGAGGCGTGTTTAGTCGTGGCTCGCGACACGTCACCGAAGTGCAAGCAGTGCCGCCGGGAAGGCATGAAGCTCTTCCTGAAGGGCGAGCGCTGCCTGACCGAGAAGTGCGCGATCGAGCGCCGCTCGTATCCGCCGGGCGAGCACGGCCGCGGCCGGATCAAGCAGAGCGAGTACCTGCTGCAGCTGCGCGAGAAGCAGAAGGCGCGCCGGTACTACGGGCTGCTGGAGACCCAGTTCCGCAACTACTACGAGAAGGCGAACAAGCAGGGCGGCATCACCGGTGAGAACCTCCTGCGCATGCTCGAGACGCGGCTCGACAACGTCGTGTACCGCCTCGGCTTCGCGGCGTCGCGCGCCCAGGCGCGCCAACTCGTCCGTCACGGGCACTTCTCCGTGAACGGCCGCCGCGTCAACATCCCGAGCTACCAGGTGAAGCCGGACGACGTCGTGACGCTGAAGAACGGGTCGTCCGCGGAGCAGATCGTCCGCGACGCGACCGACCTGACCGCCGCCGTCGCCCCGTGGCTGCAGGCCGACCACGACGGGCTGACCGGCACCGTGCTCAAGTGGCCCGAGCGTGCCGAGATCGACACGCCGGTGTCAGAGCAGTTGATCGTCGAGCTCTACAGCAAGTAGCGCTTCCCGCTACTCGCGAGAAAAGGAGAAAGACTTGGCAGTACGCGTGACCGATTTCCAGATTCCGAAAATCACGCACGAGGAGGTCAACGAGGACCGCGGTGTCTTCGTGATCGAGCCGCTCGACCGCGGCTTCGGCTACACGTTCGGCAACTCGCTGCGCCGGGTGTTGCTCTCGTCGCTCGAGGGCGCGGCCGTCACCTCGGTGAAGATCGAGGGCGTCGCCCACGAGTTCACGACGCTTCCGGGTGTTCGCGAGGACGTCACCGACATCATCCTCAACCTGAAGCAGCTCGTCTGCATCCTCCACGGCGAGTCGCCCGAGGTGGAGGTGCGCCTGACGAAGCGCGGCGAAAGCGTCGTCACCGCCGCCGACATCGAGGCGCCTGCCGACCTCGAGATCCTGAACCCGGACCTCGAGATCGCGAACCTCTCCGCCAAGGGCCGCCTCGAGATCACGCTCACGATCGGCCGCGGCCGCGGCTACCTGCCCGCCGAGGGCAACCGTGGCCAGGCGCACACGATCGGCGTCATCCCGGTCGACTCGATGTTCTCGCCGATCAACCGCGTCTCGTACGACGTGGAGGCGGCGCGCGTCGGCCAGCGGACGGACTACGACAAGCTCATCCTCGACGTCACGACCAACGGGTCGATCGACCCGAAGGACGCGATCGGCGAGGCGGCCGAGATCCTGATCCGGCAGCTCGCGATCTTCACCGACCTCGAGCGGATCGAGGGCTTCGGCGAGTCGGCCGCGGTGTCGGCCGACGGCGGCCTCGACAACGGCGGCATCTCGCTGGCCGGCGGGATGGAGAACTTCCCGATCGAGGAGCTCGAGCTGGGCGTCCGCTCGTACAACTGCCTGAAGCGGGTCGGGATCGAGACGATCGGCGACCTCGTCACGAAGTCGGAGTCCGAGCTCGCCGCGATCCCGAACTTCGGCAAGAAGTCGATCGAAGAGGTCAAGGAGACGCTGCAGCAGCACGGTCTCACCCTCCGTGGCGGCTCGACGAACGGGCTCGAGGCGTAGGAGCGACGTGCGGCACCAGCGGGTCGGCAAGAAGCTCGGTCGCGATTCGGCGCACCGCAAGGCTCTCTACGCGAACCTTGCGGGTGCGCTGATCGAGCACGGGCGGATCAAGACGACCGTCACGAAGGCGAAGGCGGTCAAGCCGATCGCGGAGCAGATGATCACGCTCGGCCGGCGCGGCGACCTGCACGCCCGCAGGCAGGCGACGGCGTTCCTGCGCTCGCGCGACGTGGTGCACAAGCTGTTCGCCGAGGTGGCGCCGCGGTTCAAGGATCGTCCCGGCGGCTACGCGCGGATCATCAAGATCGGCCCGCGCGCCGGTGACGCGGCCGAGATGGCGTACCTCGAGCTCGTCGACGAGGAATACGTCGCGGCGCAGCGCGAGGAGCGCACCCCGCCGCCCGCGCCCGGTGGCGGAGGCCGAGCCGGTCGAGGAGGACGAGCTAGACGCCGGCGCCGACGAGAGCGCCGACGATGGCGATGACGAGCCCGGCGAAGCTGACGAGCCCGAGGCTCTTGGTGAAGCTGGTACCGAAGAACCGCCAGCGGATCCAGGCAAGCCCGACTAGCTCGACGGCGACCACGACGATCGCGGTGACGATCGCGGCGTGGTAGTTCGGCAGCAGGAACGGCAGCGTGTGCAGGATCCCGCCGAGGAACGTCCCGACCCCGGTGATCGTGCCGCGCACGTGCGGGGTTGCCGCGCCCGGTCAGCTCACCCGTGTCCGAGAGACCCTCCGAGAAGGCCATCGAGATCGCCGCGCCGATCGACGTGGCGAGGCCGGCTGCGAACGCATAGAGCGGCTTGTGACTGACGATCGCGACGGAGAAGATCGGGGCGAGCGTCGACAGCGAGCCGTCGATGAGGCCGACCATCGCCGGCTGCACGCGCTGCAGAAGGAAATGGTGCTCGTCCGACACGGATAGAGTGTAGCTAACTGATGCCAAGTGAATAGAGCAGAAGGAAGACCTTACAAGAAGGCGCAGGTACGCCTGACGTGCGTGTGAAGCTAACGATCGAGTACGACGGCACGGCCTTTCGCGGCTGGGCGACGCAACCCGGCGAGCGCACCGTCGAGGGCGAGTTGCGGCACGCGCTCGACCGCCTGTACGGGCCGGGGTCGGGCGGCCTCACGGTTGCAGGCCGCACCGACGCCGGTGTGCACGCGGTCGCGAACGTCGTCTCGACGGACGTCGAGGGCGGCCCACCGCCGGGCCGGGCCGCCGGCGCGCTCAACGCGTTCCTGCCGGCCGACCTCGCGGTCTCGTCGGTCGTCGAGGTCCGCGCCGACTTCCACGCCCGCTTCGACGCGCGCTCCCGCTCGTACCGCTACCGCGTCTGGCGTCGCCGGGAGCGCTCGGCGCTCGAGGCGACGCGCGCGCTGTGGTACCCGGGGCCGATCGACCTCGCCCGCCGCTGCAAGCCGCCGCGGCGCAGCTTCTCGGCAAGCACGACTTCCAGGCGTTCACGCCCGCCGACACGCAGCACTCGACCTTCGTCCGCACGATCACGAACGCCGAGTGGCTCGAGCTCGACGAGAACCTGATCGTCTTCGAGGTCACCGCCGACTCGTTCCTGCGCCACATGGTGCCGACGTCTGGTCGGCACGATGCTGAAGCGCCAGGATCTGGCGCCGCTCCTCGAGGGGCGCCCCCGCTCGGAGGCAGGCCCGACCGCGGAACCGCACGGCCTGTACCTGATGGCCGTCTCCTACGAGGACGTGGCCCGTCGCCAAACCAGCGTCACAGAAGTGTGACGAACCATCCACAGGCCGCCTGAAACGCGTGGCGATTGGGCTCGGCCGCGTCGCCCCGCAAAGCGGCTTCGCCAAACCACCGTCACGAAAGACTGACGTTCCGTCCACAGCCGTCCGGCGCGGGCACGGCTTGCTCGGCGGGGCGTGCTGGAGGAGAATCCGACCGTGCACGCGTGTCGGCACTGTGGGAACGGGCTCGAGGACAGGTACCGCTACTGCCCCTGGTGCGCGGCGCCGCAGCGGCGGAAGCTCGTCGAGTTCTTCGCACCGCACCCTGCCGTCCCCGGTGACGTGCACAAGGCGCTCCGCGTCTCGCAGTATCTCGGTGACGACGAGACCGTGCCCCAGTTTCGGTTCAGCATCTGGTCGGCCGAGTCCGCCGACGCTGCCGTGTCGCTGACCGAGGAGGAGGCCGAGCGCGTCGCCGCGTTCCTCTCGCCGCCCCGGCCGCGGCGGCCGCTGCTCGAGTCGCTGCGCGAGACGCTCAAGCTGTAGCCCTGGCTACGATCGGGCGGGTGCGCTTCCCGGTCGTCCTCTTCGACTTCGACGGCACGGTCGTCGACTCCGGCGGGATCATCCTCGCCTCGATGCGGCACGCCACGGAGACCGTGCTCGCGCGCAGCTACACCGAGGAGGAGCTGATGGCAAACGTCGGCGGACCCGGGCTCGAGGCGCAGATGGAGGCGTTCGCACCCGAGCGAGTCGACGAGCTGGTGCGCGTCTACCGCGCGCACAACGAGCCCTTGCACGACGAGCTCGAGGCCTTCGCGGGGATCGAGGACGCCCTCCGGACACTGAGGGACGAGGGACGACTGCTCGGTCTCGTCACCGCCAAGCGCCGCGCGACGGTCGACCTCGCGTTCGCGCGACTTCCGATCGCGCACTACTTCGACACGGTGGTGGGTGGCGACGAGACCGAGCTGCACAAGCCGAACCCGGCGCCACTGCTGCTCGGCCTGGAGCGGCTCGGCGCCACCGCCGACCGAGCCGCATACGTCGGCGACTCGCCCTACGACATGCAGGCCGCGAACGCCGCTGGAATGTATGCGGTCGGCGTCACGTGGGGCCGGATCCACGACCGCGATGCGCTCGGTGACGCAGACGTGGTCGTCGAGACCGCGGAGGAGCTACTTGCCGCGCTCTGAGAAGCGGGCCGCCGAGCTGCGTGCGCAGCTCAACCGCTGGCTGCACGAGTACCACGTGCTCGACGCGCCCTCGGTCGACGACGCGACGTACGACCGGGCCTACGACGAGCTGGTTGCGCTCGAGCAGGCGGAGCCGGGACTCGTCACGCCCGACTCGCCCACCCAGCGCGTCGGCGCGCCGGCGTCGTCGAAGTTTCAGAAGGTGCGCCACCTCACCGCCATGGGCTCGCTCGAGAAGGTGACGACCGACGAGGCGATCCTCAAGTGGACCGACGACGTCGCGAAGCGCCTCGATTCGGACGAGCCGGTCACGTATGTGATCGAGCCGAAGATCGACGGGCTCGCGATCAACCTCACGTACGAGAACGGCGTCTTCGTGCGCGGCGCGACGCGGGGCGACGGCGAGGTGGGCGAGGACGTCACCGCCAACCTGCGCACGATCCCGTCGATCCCGCTGCGCCTGCTCGGGGACGACACGCCGGCGTTGATCGAGGTGCGGGGCGAGGTCTACATGCCGATCTCGGGGTTTCGCGAGCTGAACGAGCGCCTCGCCGGGACCGACAAGAAGCTGGCACCGAACCCGCGCAACGCGGCCGCGGGCTCGCTGCGCCAGAAGGACTCGTCGGTGACCGCCGCCCGTCCGCTCTCGGTGTGGGCGTACGGCGTCGGCGCACACGAGGGCGTCGAGCTCGCCTCGCACTGGGAGACGCTGCAGTGGCTGCGCGCGCACGGCTTCCCGATCAACCCGTTCGCCGAGCGGCTCGAGACCGTCGAGGCGGTGGCCGACGCCTGCCGTCTCTGGGAGCGCAAGCGCGCCGACCTCGACTACGAGATCGACGGGATCGTGATCAAGGTGGACGATCTCGCGCAGCAGCGAATCCTCGGCGCGCTGCACTCCCGGCCGCGGTGGTCGCGCGCGTTCAAATGGGCGCCGCTGACCGCGACGACGCGGCTCCACAAGATCGCGATCCGCGTCGGCCGCACCGGCGCGCTCAACCCATGGGCGATGCTCGAGCCGGTGCAGGTCGGCGGCGTCACCGTCTCGCGCGCGACGCTGCACAACGAGGAGGACATCAATCGCAAGGACATCCGCGAAGGCGACGACGTGATCGTGCAGCGCGCAGGCGACGTGATCCCGCAGATCGTCGGCCCCTCCGGCGCGCACCGCAAGGGCACGAAGCGGTTTGCGATGCCGACGCACTGCCCGCTCTGCGGGTACGAGGTGGTCAAGCCCGAGGGTGAGGCGATGCACCGGTGTCCCAACCGGGCATGCCCGTCGCGCGGTCTCGAGTCGCTGATCAACTGGGTGCAGGCGGCGGCCGACATCGAAGGCGTCGGCGAGCAGCTCGTGCGCCGGCTCTGGGAGCTCGGCCTGGTGCGCTCGCTGCCGGAGCTCTACCGCCTGACCAAGGAGCAGCTGCTGGAGCTCGACGGCTTCGCCGAGATCTCGGCGACGAACACGATCGCGTCGATCGAGGCATCGAAGGCGATTCCGTTCCGGCGCGTGCTCTTCGGGCTGAACATCCCGGATGTCGGCTGGGTGACGGCGCAGAATCTCGCGCGCCACTTCGGCGACGTCGACCGGCTCGCCGGCGCGACACAGGAGGAGATCATCGAGTGCGAGGGCATCGGACCGGAGCGAGCCGAGGCGATCGCCGAGTGGTTCGCCGACGAGGACAACACGAAGCTCGTCGCCGAGTTGCGCGGGCTCGGCCTCAGGTTCGAGGCCGACGAGGGCGACCGCCCGGTGGAGGGACCGCTGACCGGAACG
This sequence comes from uncultured Actinomycetes bacterium, assembly GCA_963819535.1. Lineage (GTDB taxonomy): Bacteria > Actinomycetota > Thermoleophilia > Gaiellales > Gaiellaceae > PALSA-600. Next base: position 51,591 of record CAWFWL010000004.1, read on the forward strand.
CAGTACGTGATCACCGGGACGCTCGAATCGATGTCGCGCGAGGCGGCGCGCGAGGCGCTGGAGGCGCTCGGCGCGAAGGTCTCCGACAACGTCTCGAAGAAGACCACGGGCGTCTTCGTCGGCGAGAGCCCCGGCTCGAAGGTCGCGAAGGCGCAGAAGGCAGGCGTGCCGATCCTCGGCGAGGCCGACCTGCAGGCGCTGCTACAAGGTTGAGGCGAGCGCGGTCGCGAAGCGGTCCTGCGCGTGGCGTGCGGCCCACGCGAGCACGGGGAAGCCGTTCTGGATGATCACGAACGCGTACCGGGCGCCCACGTAGCCGGAGAGCGCGGAGGCGCGGTTCGTCGTGCCGGTCTTGGCGCGCACGACGCCGCGTGCCGGGGCCTCCTCCATGCGCTTCTCGAGCGTGCCGTTCTCGCCGGCGACCGCGAGGGCGCGGAAGAAGACCCGGCGCAGGTCGGTGTCGTTCCAGACCGCGACGAGCATCGAGGCGAGGGCACGCGCGGTCACGCGGTCGTTGAGGGAGAGTCCCGAGCCGTCGGCGATCCGAACGCCGGTCAGCGGCACGCCGGCTCTCGCGAGGTCGCGGAGCACGACGGCCGCGCCCGCGGCGGTCGTGCCCTTGCCGGAGACCTCCGCGCCGAGCTGCTTCAGCATCAGCTCCGCCGTCAGGTTGTCGCTGTCGCGATCCATCTCCTGCAGCACCTTCGGGAGTGCGGCCGACTCGACGTGGGCGAGTGGATACGCCCCGACCGGCGCGGGGCCGACACTGGCCCGGCCGGCCGTGATTCCTCGCGCCCTCAGGAGCTGCTTGAACCGCCCGGCGGCGGCGAGCGCGGGCTCCAGGGAGAGATGCTTGTCGTACACGCCGTGGTCGACGACGAGCGCCGACAGCGGTGGCGACTCGAACAGGAAGAACGACGTCTTCCAGCCGGGCGCCGTGCGCCGTGCGTCGAACCAGGACTCGTCCCCGACGACGCGTCCCTCGACGTGCTCGATCCCGGCCCGCCGGAGCTGCGCCGCGAGCCGCTTCAGATCGGACGAGGTGAGCGTCGGGTCGCCGAAACCTTTCAGGTAGATGTTGCCGTACCACGTGCTTCCCTCCTGGCGGCCGGAGGAGAGCACCTGGGTGCGGAAGCGATACGAGACGCCGAGCGACACGAGCGCCGAGTACGTCACCGGCAACTTCTCGTTCGAGGCCGGTGCGAGCGAGGTGTCGGCGTTCCGCTCGAAGACCGGACGACCGCTCGCGAGGTCGATCGCGATCGCCGCCGAGGCCGCCGGCCTGCTTCCCGGCACCGCGAGCGCCTGGGCGAGGCGGGTCGGCAGCGGCGCCGACGCGCGCGCGAGCGGGGCCAACGCGAGGCACAGGACGATGGCTACGAGACCTCGCCGCACCGCGTCATTGTGCCGCGCCGTCCGGCGGTCTCCGGGTCTGGGTCCGCGGCCGGTCAAGATGGGCCGCGCGGCCCATTGCCCGCCGACGGCAACCGCCCAAGAATCGGCGGTCGATGAGCGACCTGCACGAGAGGATCTCCGCGTTGCTGGCCGCGCCGCACCGGGACCCGGACCACCTCGACCACACGCTCACCGACGGCTACGCGCACGCGCTTGCGCTGGAGGCCGAGCGGGGCCGGCTGGCTCGCCGCCTGACGGAGCTGGCGCAAAGGCTGCGGCCGGGCGATCCGGCCGAGCGGGCGGTGGAGCTGTCCGAGCTCGCGAAACGGCTCGACGGCTACGACGGCGAGCTCGGCGACCTGCGCGGCCGGCTCGGTGAGCTCCGCCGCCTGCGCGCCTAGACGAGACCCGAGCGCACCGCGTACACGGCCGCCTGGATGCGGTTCTCGATCTGCAGCTTCATCAGGATGTTCGAGATGTGGTTCTTGACCGTCTTCGGGCTGATGTGCAGCTCGGCGGCGATCAGGGCGTTGTCCTTGCCCGTTCGCGATCAGCTTCAGAACCTGCAGCTCGCGCGCGGAGAACTCCGACTGGATCAGCTCGGCCTCGCGCCGCGACGCGCCGGTCGCGCGCACGCGCTGCAGCACCTTCGACGCGATCGTCGGAGAGATCAGCGCCTCGCCGACCGCCGCCGACCTGATTCCCTGCATCAGGTCGGAGATCGACGCGTCCTTCAACAGGTAGCCGCACGCTCCCGCCAGGATCGCGTCCATCACGTCGCTGTCCTGGTCGGAGATCGTCAGCACGAGCACCCGGGTCAAGCGGCGCGATCATCGAGATCTGCCGCGTCGCCTCGACGCCGCTGATGCCCGGCATGTTCAGATCCATGACGACGACGTCGGGCGCGAGCTCGCGCACCGCCTGCAACGCCTCGGTGCCGTTGTCGCACTCGCCGACGACCTCGACCTCCTGGTCGTCGAGCAAGTTGCGCAGGCCCGTGCGGAACAGGTCGTGGTCGTCCACGAGCAGCACGCGGGGGATCTGTCGATCGGTGATTGTCTCTGCGTCGCTCAAGCCTGGGCCCACCTGGGCGTGGGGGACAAGCTTAGTGGAGCGTCAGCGAAGCGCGATCGTGACGGTCCGGCGGCCCCAGGCGTTCGCCTGTGTCGTCGTCGGGAACCAGAGATCGATCGTCGCGCCCACGACGGCGCCTCCCGTGTCGGCTGCGACCGCAACGCCGTAGCCCGGGATCGTCATGTGCGTGCCGAGCGGGATCACCGCCGGGTCGACCGCCGCCACACCCCAGCCGACCTGCAGCCCGGTGGAGGTCGTGCCCGGCATCGAGTAGCCGGTCGCGACGACGGTGAGCGAGCGGCCGCCGATCGCCGGCGCCGCCGGGGCGGCGGCTAGTCGGGTCAGCACGGGCGCGTTGGCGGCGACCGTGCGGGCGAGGGCGTCGCTGCGGACCCTGGCAGCGTTCGCCGCGGCGACCAGAGAGGAGATCTGCGTGTCGTTCAGGCGCTGCCTCGCCGCGAGCCCGGCCAAATACGACGTGCGGTCGGCCCGCATCTGCGTGAGCGCCGCCGCCGTCGCGCTCGCAGCCCGGGTCGCCTCGGCGATCGCGGCCTGCCGTGCGGCGAGCCGGCCGCTGGCGGCGGTCAGCGTGGTGTGCGCGGCTTCGATCTGCCGCACGACGTCCTCGCTCTGGGTCGTCATCCGGTTGAGGTTGTCGAGGCTCGAGAGCGCCTCGTCGAGGTTCTTCGAGCCGAAGATGATCTCGAGCGGCTCGACGTTGCCCTGCTCGTACATCAGGCGCAGGCGTGCTCCGAGCTGCCGTTGCGCGATCCGATCGCCGCGCCGGGCGATCCGGAGCGCCTTGCCGAGGTCGGCGCGCTCGGCCCGGAGCGAGGCGGACTCGCGCTGCAGTTGCAGGAGCCGCGCGCGGGCACCGGCGAGCCGCTGGTCGAGCGAGTAGAGCTCGAGTACGGCCGACCGCGACCGGGACGCGAGCTGCGCGTTCTGAGCTTTCAGCGCCGAGGCAGACTGCGCGGACCCGGCGAGGCCGAGTGCGGGCGCCGCGAGGACGACCAGGGCGATGGCGGCGAACGGCAAAAGGCGCCGACGCGGCGTTTGTGCCTGCCCAAGCACGGGGCGGGACCGTACCAGGTTCCGGGAAGGAACACACCTCCTGGCGGAGAATTACGTGTGTTTTGACACGATTTCGGCAGATCCCGGTTGACGCTTGTCCGGGAAGCCTGCTAGCCTCCGGCACTCGTGACGTACCGGCCCCTCCCGGTGCGCCCGTCCCGGCCCCTACCCAGGGGTTTGTCATAAGTAGGTTGGGGCAGGCGCCGTACGTTCTCGCGGGGATCTGTATCGCCCTCTTGGCGGCAGTCCCAGCGTTCGCCGACCCCTCGGTCGCGGCGAAACGCGCGCAGGCGCAGCAGGTGATGGGTCAGCTCCGCGACCTGTCCGACTCGCTCGAGCGGGCCCGTTCGCAGTACGACGCGTCGACGGCCCAGTTGCAGCGGATCCAGCGCGACCTGCGGGAGAACAAGCGCGAGCTTCGCGTCGCTCGTCACAATCTCCAGCAGAGCCAGCGGGCGATCTCCGCCCGGCTCGTCTCGCTGTACACGTCGCAGCAGACCTCGACCCTCGAGGTGATCCTCGGCGCCCGCAGCCTGGACGACATGATCAATCGCCTCGACAACGCGCGCAGCGTCACCAATCTCGACGCGAACGTCCTCGGTCAGGTCAAGACCTTCCGCGCCGCCGTGCAGCGCAACCGAGCCCAGCTGACGAATGCGCGGCAGAACCAGGTACGCGTCGTCGCGCAGCGCGCCGCGGCGAAGCAGGCGATCGCCTCGAAGCTGGCCCAGCAGCAGTCGCTGCTCGCCTCGATCAAGGGCCAGATCGCCTCGCTGGTGGCGGCCGAGCAGGCGCGGCAGCTGCAGATGGCCCAGGCGGCGCAGGCACGTGCGTACGCGGCGCACCGTGCGCAGCAACAGCAGGCGGCCGACACCGTCGTCGGGATCACCGCCCAGGCGCCGCAGGCCGACACCGTGGTCGCCCCGCCGTCGAGCTACTCGGGCGCGGTGGGCGTGGCGATGTCGGAGCTCGGCAAGCCGTACGTGTGGGCCGCAGCCGGCCCGGACGGCTTCGACTGCTCGGGGCTCGTCGTCTACTCGTTCGCGGCCGTCGGCAAGTCGCTCCCGCACTCCACCTATGCGCTCTACAGCATAGGCGCGCCGGTCTCGCAGGATCAGCTCCAGCCCGGCGACCTCGTCTTCTTCGACGGGCTCGGCCACGTCGGCATCTACATCGGCGGCGGCCAGTTCGTGCACGCGCCGCACACCGGTGACGTCGTGAAGGTCTCCAGCCTCTACGAAGGCTGGTACGCGTCGAGCTACGTCGGCGCCCGCCGCATCCTTTGAGTTGGGGAGGGAAACCACAGGTTTCCCTCCCAATACCCTCCCTTCCGGGATCGCCGCCTGCGTGACGTCACTCGGCCTCCCGCCGGGCGGAGCGCGGCTCCGGCGGCGAAACGTGACTGACCCGAAGGCGCGCACGTACAGAGCCTTCTGAGGTCAGGCCCATCAGGGGGTGATGTGAGTCTGTCCTAGTCGGCGTAGAGCGCGTCCACGTCCTCGGCGAAGTGCTCGAGGATCACCTTGCGACGGATCTTCAGGGTCGGCGTCAGCTCGTCGTTCTCGATCGTGAAGTCGCGCGGCAGGATCCGGAACCGCTTGATCTGCTCGAACCGCGACCGGCCGTCGTTGACGGCGTCGACGGCGCGCCCGACCGCGGCCTCCGGCTCGTCGGACGCGACGTCCGGGTCGAGTGTGATCAGCACGCCGAGGTAGGGCCGGCGGTCGCCGATCACGAGGGCCTGGGAGACGATCGCGTGGGTCTTCAGCTCGTTCTCGAGGTTCTGCGGTGCGACGTTCTTGCCGCCCGCGGTCACGATGATGTCCTTCTTCCGGTCGGTGATCACGAGGAACCCGTCATCGTCGAGGTGGCCGATGTCGCCGGTGTGCACGAACCCCTCGGCGTCGAGCACCTCGGCGGTCGCGCCAGGGTCGCGGTAGTAGCCCGCGAAGACGGTGTTCGAGCGGATCAGGATCTCGCCGTCCGGCTCGAAGGCCGAGCTCGACGCCCGGCATCGGCCTGCCGACGGTGCCGAACCTGAAGGCGTCCGGCCGGTTCACGGTCGCCGCCGTCGTCACCTCCGACAGCCCGTAGCCTTCGAGGATCAGGATGTCGATCGAGTGGAAGAACTCCGCCACGTCGCGTGAGAGCGGGGCTCCGCCGGCGTTCGCGATCCGCAGTCGGCCGCCCAGCCGCTCCTTCACCTTCGAATAGACGAGGCGGTCGGCCAGGCGGTGCTTCCGCGCGAGCCCGGGAGGCACCGGCTGGCTCGCCTGCCGCAGGACCGACACCTCACGGCCGACCCGGAGCGCCCAGTCGACGAGCCGGCGGCGCACGCCGGTCTCCGCTTCGAACCGCGCCGCCACCGCTGCGTAGATCTTCTCGTACACGCGCGGGACGCTCGGGAAAAGGGTCGGGCGCACACGGGGCAGCTCCGCCGCGGCCTGCAGCGGGATCCCGGAGGAAGGCGATCGTGAAGCCGATGTACGCAGCGGAGAGATGCAGCAGCCGACCGTAGTTGTGCGCGAGCGGCAGATAGAGCAGCATCACGTCTCCCGGCAGCGTCAGCCGCTCGTCGAACTCGTCGCTCTTCTGCACCATCGAGTAGTAGTTGCGGTGCCGGATCATGCAGGCCTTCGGCGGGCCGGTCGTTCCCGACGTGTAGATGAACGTGAACAGGTCGTCCTCGTCGATCGAGTCGGTACGCTCCTGCAAGGCGGTCGGATTGGCTGCGGCGTAGGCACGACCGGACGCTCGCAGCTCCGCAAGTCCGGCGTACGAGATGACATGCTGCACCGCTGCGCCGACCTTGGCCTCGATCTCGTCGTCCTCGACGAGCGCGCCGACGGAGCGCGAGTGCTCGAGGACGTACTTGACGTCGCGCTCGGAGCTCGACGAGTAGATCGGCGCGCCGACCGCCCCGACGAGCGCGAGCGCAAGTCGAACAGGGCCCACTCGAGCTCCGTCCGACCGACCAGCGCGAACGCGTCTCCCTTGGCGATCCCCAGCGCGAGCAGCCCGTTCGCGATCTCGTCGACCGCCTCGGCGGCCTCCTCCCAGGACACCGGCACCCACTCGCCGTCGACCTCGTGCAGGTACGCCGGGTCGTCCCGTGGCTCCGCCGTCGCGTCGCGCCACAGCCTCCCGATCGTCCGCTCGCCCGTCACGGCCGCAATCTACTCGGAGGAACCGTTCGGGTGAGCGCGAATCCACGCCATCCCACTACACTTTCACCTGCAGATGCGTACATCCTGGAACGGCTCCGTCAGCTTCGGCCTCGTCAACATCCCGGTCGGGCTTGCGCCTGCGACGAAACCCGCCGCGCGCCAGTCGGACGTCTCGTTCCGGATGCTGCACCGCGAGTGCGGCACCCCGATCAAGCAGAAGCGCTACTGCCCCGTGCACGAGCGCGACGTCGAGGGCGACGAGCTCGTTCGCGGCTGGGAGGTGGCCAAGGGCCAGTTCGTGATGGTCGAGGACGCCGACCTCGAGGCGATCGAGCAGCGCGACACGTCGCGGTCGATCGAGATCAGCCGCTTCGTGCGGCTCGACGAGGTCGACCCGGTCTTCTTCGACCGCACCTACTTCCTCGTCCCCGCCGTCGCCGAGGCGGCCCGCCGGCCGTACGTGCTGCTGCTCGAGGCGATGAAGGAGGGTGATGTCGCAGCCCTGGGCCGGTTCGTGCTCGCGGGCAAGGAGAAGCTGTGCCTGATCCGCCCGATGGGCGACGCGCTCGCCCTCGAGACGCTGTTCGTCGCCGAGGACGTGAAGAGTCACGCCGAGATCGACGAGGCCGTCTCGACCGCCGAGGTCAAGCAGCCGGAGCTCGACCTCGCGAAGCAGATCATCGCGTCGCTCGCGGCGCCCTTCGATGCTGCCGAGCTTCGCAGCGAGTACCGCGCCCAGCTGCGCGAGATACTCGAGGCGAAGGCCGCCGGCCACGAGATCGCGATCCCCGAGCCCGCCGGGGACGAGGCGCCGGTCGTCGACCTGATGGAGGCGCTCCGCGCCTCGGTCGCGGCGGCCTCGAAGAAGCCCGCAAAAGAAAAGGCCGCGGCGCCTGCTCGCAAGAGGGCGGCCGCGGCCAGGAAGTAACGCGCGGCGCTAGTGCTGCGCCGCCTGCACCCCGATCGCCTGGAGCTGCGCGGAGAACAGCGTCTTGTCGATCTTCCCCTGGTAGATCGGCACGCTCTCCTCGAGGCAGATGCGGATCACGTCTTCGCGATCCATGCCGGTCTCCTTCGACAGCTCGTCCGGCGTCAGGTGGTTTGCCATGCTCGCTCCTCCCTGCCTAGTTGGGCATGAAAAAGCCCGCCGCGCACGTGGCGCAGGCGGGCTGGTTTCTCGAGTCCTCGCGGCGCAGGAGGGAACGATTCACTCGCGTCCCTCTGTCGCGCGCAAGCTCATAGTCCCCACACCATAATCGATCGAGGTGACGGAAGCGAGCAGCCTCTTGCCCGGCCTGGCGGAACGCTTCGTCGAGCATCGAGGGGCCCGAATTCGGCTGTTCAGCGGGGGTGAAGGGGCGCCGCTCCTCCTGATCCACGGCTACGGCGGCTCTGCCTGGAACTTCAGCGAATTGGCCCCGCTCCTGCCGGGGAGAGAGCTGCTGATCCCCGACCTGCCGGGCCACGCCGGCTCCGCGCCGCTGCCCGCAGCCCCGACCATGGCGGCCTACGCCGACGCCGTCGCCGCGTGCCTGCCTGGCGGGCCGGTCGACGTCTTCGGGCACTCGATGGGCGGCCCGATCGCGCTGCGACTCGCCGAGCGCCGGCCCGAGCTCGTGCGGCGGATCGTCCTCGCCGCCGCCGCCGGCATCACCAGCTCGACCCGCCTCTCGGAGATCGCGATCACGCTCGCCGGGATCGTGCAACCGGCGCGGATCGCCGGCCGCAGGGTCGACCGGGTCGCCCGTTCCCGGCGCCTCCGGCGGCTCGTCTTCGGGCCGTTCGAGGTCGCGAACCCGGACCTGCTGACCGAGCGCTCGGTCCACGGACTCCTACGCGGGCCGACCATGCACACGGACGCACTCGCCTCCGGCCGCGCACTCGCCGCCGACGACCCGCGCCGCGACCTCGACCGCGTGCGCTGCCCGGTGCTCGTCCTCTGGGGCGGCCGCGACCGCCAGGTGCCGCTCGAGGACGGGTTCGAGTACGCCCGCCGCCTCCGCGCCCCCGTGCGTGTGATCGCCGACTGCGGCCACCTGCTGATCTCCGAGCGCCCGGACGCGTGCGCGAAGGCTGCGCTCGAATTCCTCCGCTAACCTGCCGGTCTCGGGGTGTGGCGCAGCCTGGTAGCGCGCTCCGTTCGGGTCGGAGAGGTCCGGAGTTCAAATCTCCGCACCCCGATAGTGCGCGGAGGGAAACCGAGGTTTCCCTCCGCGGGCCTCCCTTCCTGGCTCGCTTGGCGGGTGGTCCGTCGGGTACCGGCGTTCTCGGGATGCCATTGCCTCCTAGCGGACGCCCGGGCGGAGCCCGGGCGTCCGCCGTACAGCTGGCTATCTTCGGTTCCGTGCTTCGGGCCGTCGTATTCGATGTCGATTTCACGTTGGCGCAGCCTGGGCCGAACCTCGGTGCTTCCGGGTACCGGTCGCTCGGGTTGCGGTACGGGCTTTCGCTCGATCCGTTGCTGTACGACTCTGCTCGGTTGGCTGCGTTCGAGTCGCTCGAGCGGCATCCTGAGTTGGAGCACGACGAGGAGACCTGGATCCTCTTCACGCAGCGGATCATCGAGGGCATGGGCGGGCGCGGCGACACCTACGGCTGCGCTGCCGAGATGACACATGCCTGGGAGCGCGCCGACCATTTCGAGTTGTACGACGACGTGCTCCCGACACTCGGCGACCTGCGCGCCCGCGGGTTACGGCTCGGGCTGCTCTCGAACACGGCGCGTGACCTTGACGCGTTCGTCTCGCACCACGCACTCGACGTCGATGCCGTCTTGACCTCGCGCGTGCACGGGAAGACGAAGCCACACGAGGCGATCTTCCGGCGCATCCTCGACTTGCTCGGTGTCGCGTCGGCCGACGCGGCGATGGTCGGGGACTCGATCGAGGACGACATCGACGGCGCTCGCTCCGTCGGGATGCGCGCGCTGCTGCTCGACCGTGAGGGGCGCCATCTGGACGCTCCTGATCGACTCGGCGACCTGCGCGGGCTGCCGGTCGCGCTCGGGCTCGACTAAGCTCAGATCGTGGGTTGGCTCCTCTGGGTGCTGATTGCGGTCGCACTGGCGGTCGGTGAGGTGCTCACCCCGGGCCTCTTCTTCCTCGGCCCCGTGTCGCTCGCGGCTGCCGCGGCCGCCGCAGCAGCGCTCCTGGGCGCCGGCACGCTCGGCTCGCTGATCGTCTTCATCGTCTGCTCCATCGCCTCGCTCGGGATCCTGCGCCCGATCGCGCGCAGCCACATCCGCCTGCCCGCCCTGTCGCGCACCGGCACCGACGCGATGATCGGCCGCAAGGGCGTCGTCACCCAGCAGGTCGACGCGACACGGAGGGCGCGTGCGGATCGGCGGCGAGGAGTGGACGCGCCCGCGCATATCTCGACGACCAGGTCCTGCCCGCAGGCCGAACCGTCGACATCATCCAGATCGAGGGCGTCACCGCTCTCGTCGTCGCCGAATAGGAGATCTCCAGATGGCATTGCTGATCGTGCTCGGAGTGATCGCGCTCTTCATCCTGCTCGTGCTCGCGAAGACGGTTCGAGTGATCCCGCAGGCGCGGGCCGGCGTCGTCGAGCGGCTCGGCCGCTACTCGCGCACGCTGACTCCCGGGCTGACGCTCGTCGTGCCGTTCATCGACCGCGTCAAGCCGCTCCTCGACCTGCGCGAGCAGGCCGTCTCCTTCGAGCCGCAGCCGGTGATCACCGAGGACAACCTCGTCGTCAACATCGACACCGTCATCTACTTCCAGGTCACCGACCCGAAGTCGGCCACGTACGAGATCGCGAACCCGGTCAACGCGATCGACCTGCTCACCGTCACCACGCTGCGCAACGTGATCGGCGGCATGACGCTCGAGCAGACGCTCACGTCGCGCGAGACCGATCAACGACCAGCTGCGCGGCATCCTCGACGAGGCGACCGGAAAGTGGGGGATCCGCGTGCATCGCGTCGAGCTGAAGTCGGTCGACCCGCCGCCCTCGATCAAGGACACGATGGAGAAGCAGATGCGCGCCGACCGTGAGAAGCGCGCCGCGATCCTGCAGGCGGAAGGTGTCAAGCAGTCGCAGATCCTCACCGCCGAGGGCGAGAAGCAGTCGGCGATCCTCAAGGCCGAGGGTCAGAAGCAGGCTGCGATCCTCGCCGCCCAGGGCCAGGCCGAGGCGATCGGCACCGTCTTCAAGGCGATCCACGACGGCAACCCCGACCCGCAGCTGCTCGCCTACCAGTACCTGCAGGTGCTGCCACAGATCGCACAGGGCGACGCGAACAAGGTGTGGGTGATCCCGAGCGAGTTGACGACCGCGCTCGGCGGAATGTCGGAGAGCGCTCCTGCCGCGGTCGGAGGACGAAGACGCTACAAAGTGAGGGATGCAGTTCGGCAGGCTGCCTGCCGATAGCGGCTGTACCCCTTGACCCTGAAGCGGCTCCTCAATACCGGTTTTGTGCTGGTCGCCCTCGCGGTGGCCGGACTCGTTGCGCGTCATTTCGTCCACGCCGGGTGGCCCCTGCACCGCGCGAACTTCTGGCTCGTCGCGCTCGCAGCGATCTGCTTCCTCGGTGCCTACGCGACCAAGGCGTGGGGCTGGCAGCGGCTGTTCCGCAGCGAGCAGCGGCCCGCCGTGCTGACGCTCGCCGCCGCCGGCGGAGCCGCGTCGGTCGGAGGGATCGCGCTTCCCGGCCGCTGCGACGAGGTGATCCGCGTGGCCGTGGTCCGCCGCTGCCGCAGGCGGACCGCGAGCTTCGGTGCCGTCGCGCTCTCGATCTTCCTGCTCGGCCTGATCGACAGCGCCGCGGTTTCGCCGCTCGGCGGCCGTCGCTCTCTCGGTCGAGCACGTCGGCGGCTGGTTCCAGGTCGGCCTCGCGGTCGTCGTCGTCGCCGGCGTCGCAGCTGCGGCGCTCGTGCTCGGGCTGCCGCGGCTGACCGGCATCAGCTTCGTCGCCCGCTACCGGATCGCCGGCTGGATGCGTGACAACGCCACGCCGCGGCGTGAGGCGCTGTGGGCGTGGGGCGCCGTTGCCATCTCGTGGGTGCTCCGTTCGCTGGCCACGTTCGTCCTGCTGGCCGCACTCGGGCTCGGCACCGACTTCGCGCTCGCGCTCGCGTTCGTCTGTGCCTCTGCTGCGTCGGCCGTCCTGCCGGTCGCACCTGCCGGCGCCGCCGTCCAGGCGGGCGCCGGTGCAGCGATCCTCGTTGCAGCCGGCATGCGCAGCGAGGACGCGATCGCGTTCGGCATCGCGGCACAGGCGCTCATCATCGCCGCCGGTGCGATGTTCGTCCTCGCGCTCGCAGCCTGGCACGCGCAGGCGCGTTTCGCGCCGCTCCGCCTCAGCCGGTAGCCGCCGAGCCCAGCTCGCGCGCCGCTTCTTCGAGCGAGAGCACCGGACCGACGCACGTCTCCTCGCGCTCCAGCAGATCGAGCCACGCCGCCAGCGGTCGGGTTCGGAAGAGGTCGGCGAGTTCGGGCACATCGGGCTCGAAGGCACGGTCGACCAGGTCGGGGCGCTCGAGCAGCTCACAGAGCCGCTGCCAGAACTTCGGTTCGAGCGCGGCGACGGTGAGGTGGCGTCCGTCGGCCGTCTCGTAGATGCGGTAGCAGGCCGCGCCGCCCGTGAGCAGGCGTGGGACGGGCTCGCCGGCGAGGCGGTGGGCGACGAGGTGGTGTGAGCCGTGCGTCATCGAGATGACGAGGCGCTGTCCGGCTCCGGTGCGGGCCCGTTCGAGCAGCGCGGCGAGGATCTCGATCACCGCCGCCTGGGCACCCGCGGCCAGATCGGCGATCTGCACCGGCGGCAGGCCGGGCGCGGTGTCCGCGAGCGCCCCCGAGTAGCCGAGGTAGTTGAGGTCGTGACCCGCCTGCCGTGCGTGCCGGCCGTCGGTGCCGAACCCGGTGATCGAGCAGAGGACGGTCGTGGGCGACAGTTCGATCCCGAGGCGCTCCCAGACGCCGGGGCGGAACCCCTCGAGGACGACGTCGGCGTCGCGCAGAGCGGCCGGGACGGGCTCGCTGCGGGCGTCCCACGCGACGATCTCCTTGCCCGCGTTCAGCGCGGCGTAGACGCCCGGCAGGGTGTGCCGCGTCGGGTCGCCGTCGGGCGGCTCGATCTTGACGACGCGCGCGCCGAGGCGCAGCAGCTCCCTGCTCGCGAACGGACCCGGCAGGTAGCGCGTCAGATCAGCAACGGTCATGCCGGCCAAGGGCTGCATCGCGCGCTGATTATGCTGCTCGCTGCCATGTCCGAGCGGACGACGGATCGCAGGACGGAACTGCTCGACGCGGCTGTGCGGGTCTTCGCGGCGAAGGGATTCCACGCGTCGCGGGTCGGTGACATCGCCACCGAGGCGGGCGTCGCGCACGGCCTCCTCTACCACTACTTCCGCTCGAAGGAGGAAGTGCTCGAGACGATCTTCCGCGAGACGTGGACGACACTCGTGCGCGAGACGGCGCGCATCGAGGCGTCGGACGCGCCGTTCCGGGAGAAGCTGCGGCGGTTCGCGCGCATCTACCTCGGCTCGTGGCTCGCCACGCCCGAGCTCGTGCGGGTGCTCGTGCGCGAGGTCGCGCGGAGCCCGGAGGTCGGGCGTCGCGTGGGGGAGATCAACGACCTGTTCGAGGCGCTCGGGCGGATCATCGAAGACGGCCAGCGGCGCGGCGAGGTGCGTCTCGACGTCGACCCGACGGTCGCTGCGTGGGTGCTCTACGGGGCGCTCGAGGAGATCCTGACCGGCTGGGTGCTCGGCCAGCTGCCGGGCGAGGAGGGCGACGTCGAGCGCGCGGTCGTGACCGTCGTCGCCGTCACCCATGACGGGCTCGCCGTATGACGACGCGGATCGTCAACCTGCTCGACGCCGAGCCCGTCGAGCCGGCGCATGTTCGTGACGGTCATCGCTTCGTCCGGCTGCAGCTCTCGCTGCTCTTCGACTCGAAGCTGACCGGGATGAGCGTGTACGGGCTGCCGCCCGGCGAGGCGGCGTGGGCGTACCACTACGAGTTGCAGCGCGAGGAGTGGCTGATCGTGGTCGCGGGCGAGGTGACCGTGCGCGGCCCCGACGGCGAGCGGACGCTGCGTGCGGGCGACGTCACGTGCTTCCCGCCGGGCGAGCACGGCGCCCACGCCGTTCGCAACGCGTCGTCGGAGCCCGCGCGGTTCGCGATGCCGTCGTCGTTCGAGACGCGCGGGTACGTCGCGATCCGGCCGGAGAGCAACACGGCGTTGATCGTCGGCCCCGGCTTCCGGCGCATCGTCCCGCTCGACGAGGAGCGCGAGTACTGGGAGGGCGAGCCGTGAGCGAGGTGAACCTGTTCGACCTGCCGCTGAACGACGACGACGACGACGATCCCGCCGGCTACCACGTCCTCTACCAGCGCGTCGGCCCGCTGATCGGCGCCGAGCAGCTCGGGCTGTCGGTGTACGAGCTGCCGCCCGGTCAGAGTGTCTGCGCGTACCACTACGAGGTCGGCTCAAGACGCACCCGGGCGTCGCGGTCTATCCGGACTCGAACAAACTCGGCGTCTGGCCGCAGAACAAACTCTTCCGCCTGAACGACGCCGTCGACTACTTCGACGGCGAGCTGTAGCGCGCGCCGGCGCGAGGTCCCCTCGCCTGCCCGGCCACGTCCGGTGTCAGACACGGGAACGAAAGGCGCACGGAAGTGCAACGGAAGTGTGTCGGCCGCCCGTCTGGGCGATGGTTGTTGACGTCCGGGTGGACACGTCCGGTGTCAGACACCGGAACGAACCGCGCGCAGAAGTGGGTCGAGAGTGTGTCTCGGGGTCGACCCGTCAGGCGGTGTGTCAGTCCGTGAAGGCCGGGAGGCCGTCGATCGACTCCGCGTTGCGTTCGCGCACGTAGTCGCGGACGCCGGCTTCGCCCTTGCGGTCGAGCCACAGGTCTCGCTGCGGACGCTCGGCGGTGTACTCCATCAGCGGCACGCCGTAGCCGCACGAGTCGGAGATGCGCTCGAGGTGAACGCGGACGACGCCGCGGATCCCGTCGCCCGGGTCGGCGGCGGCGAGCACCTCACCGCGACCGTGCAGGCGGACGATCCGCGGCGGGCCTTCGAACGCGCACAGCATCACGCAGACCCGGCCGTTCTCGCGAAGGTGGGCGGCCGTCTCGGCGCCGCTGCCGACGTGGTCGACGTACTCGATCGTGTGCGCGTCGACGATCCGGAGCGTGCCGATCGGCCCCTTGGGCGAGACGTTGACGTGGCCGCCGGTCGACGGCGCCGTGGCGACGAAGAACAGCCGCTGCCGGCCGATCCAGTCGGCGAGCTTCGCGTCGATCCCGTCGAAGAGCTTTCCCACCCCACGATGGATAGCCGAAGCGCAGGCGCTCGGCTACAGTCCTTGACTGACTGGTCAATCAAAGAATGCAAGGAGCGGCATGGCAACCGTGGAGCAGACCGTCGGCGGCGTCTCGTTCGCACTCACGGACGAGCAGAAGGAGCTGCGCGCGATGGCGCGCGAGTTCGCGACCAAGGAGATCCGTCCGAAGGCAGCCGAATGCGACGTTGCGATGCGCCACCCGGCCGAGGTCGTCGAGCAGGCGCACGCCCTCGGCCTGATGAACCTGCACGTGCCGGCGGAGTACGGCGGGCTCGGGCTCGGCGCGTTCGACGGGATGCTCGTCGGCGAGGAGCTGAACTGGGGCTGCACCGGCATCGGCACGTCGCTGGGGGCGAACGGGCTCGGTGCCGGCCCGGTGCTGATCGCCGGCACCGACGAGCAGAAGGCGCAGTGGCTGCCGCCGCTGATCGACGAGCCGATCCTCTGCTCGTTCGGCCTCTCGGAGCCGGAGGCCGGCTCCGACGTGGCGCGGCTCTCCACGACGGCCGTTCGCCGCGGCGACGAGTACGTCCTAAACGGCTCGAAGACGTTCATCACCAACGCCGGCTACGCGGAGTGGACCGTGGTCTTCGCGAAGACCGACGTGTCGAAAGGTCACCGAGGCATCTCGGCCTTCATCGTCCCGATGAGCACGCCCGGCGTGACGATCGAGCAGCACCTCGACAAGATGGGGCAGCGCGCGACCGACACGTCCGCGTTCGCGCTCCAGGACGTCGTCGTGCCGGCGGGCAACCGGCTCGGCGCCGAAGGCGACGGGTTCAAGCTCGCGATGCAGACGCTCGACTTCACGAGGCCCGGAACGGCGATCGGCGCCGTCGGCGTGGCGCAGGCCGCCTACGAGCTCGCCGTCGAGTACGCGAAGGAGCGCGTCACGTTCGACATGCCGATCGCGATGCACCAGGGCGTCAACTTCATGATCGCCGACATGGCGACCGAGATCGAGGCCGCCCGCCTGCTCACGTGGCAGGCGGCGTGGATGCTCGACCGCGGCGAGCGCGCCACGCTCTACTCGTCGTTCGCGAAGCGCTTCGCGGCAGACACTGCGATGAAGGTGACGACCGACGCGGTGCAGGTCTTCGGCGGCTACGGCTACATGAAGGAATACCCGGTCGAGAAGCTGATGCGCGACGCGAAGCTCTTCCAGATCTACGAGGGCACGTCGCAGATCCAGCGGCTCGTGATCGCGAAGGAGATCTTCCTGCCCCGCGGGTAGGCTCGCCCCGATGAGCATCGAGATCGACCTCAGCGGCCGCGTCGCCTTCGTTACCGGCGGGTCGCGCGGGCTCGGCAGGGCTGACGCCCTGACGCTCGCGCGCGCGGGCGCCGACGTCGTGATCGCCGACCTGCTCGTCGAGTCCGATCTGTCGGAGGAGACCGACGCCTACGGCCCGCTCGCGCAGGTGGCGCGTACGCAGGGTCTCGTCGGCACCGAGTCGGCTGCGGAGGAGATCCGGGCGATGGGCCGCAAGGCGCTCGCCGTCCGCTGCGACGTCACCGACCGCGACCAGGTCGGCAGCCGCCGTCGCGCGGGCCGTCGAGGAGCTCGGCTCGGTCGACATCCTCGTCAACAACGCGGGCACGCTCGACCACGTCGGCCAGTTCCACGACCAGCAGCCCGCGCTCTGGGAGCGCGATCTTCGCGTCAACCTGAGCGGCGCGTTCAACTGCGCGCAGGCGGTGTGGCCGCACATGAAGGAACGCAAGTGGGGCCGCATCGTCAACATGGCGTCCGTCGCAGGGACGCTCGGCGGCTTCGGCCAGGCGTCGTACTCGACCACGAAGGCGGGCGTGATCGGGCTGACGAAGACGCTCGCGCTCGAGGGCGGCCGCCACGGCATCACCGCGAACGCCGATCGTGCCGGGGATCATCGGCACCGAGGCGTTCCACATGGCGAACCCGGCGATGAACGAGCGGATCGCGAACCGCACCGTCTTCAAGCGCCCCGGCGAGCCGCAGGACATCGCGAACGCGATCGCCTGGCTCTGCTCGGACCTCGCCGCGTACGTCACCGGGATCGAGCTGAACGTCTCCGGCGGCGTCGAGCTCTTCGTCTTCTAGCCGTCGCCGAAGCTCCGGCTACCATGGCCGGGGCAGTGGCAGCGTCCTCGACGGCTCTTCGCACCCGCCGCCGTGCGTCAGCGCGCTCGCGTCTGTGGTCCCGCCTCGGAATCGCCGTCCTGCTCCTCGGACTGCTCGCGATCGGGCTCGGCCTGCTGTTCGCCGGTTCCTCGGACAAGCTCGCGAAGGGCACGCGCATCGCCGGCGTCGAGGTCGGCGGGCTGACGCCCAAGGCAGCGCGGCAGCTGCTCGAGCGCCGCGCGGCACGGCTCGCGACCGTCCCCGTCACCTTCACCGCCGCCGGCAGGGAGTTCCGGCTCACGCCGCGCCGCCTCGGCGTCGGCGTCGACTGGGCCGCAACCGTCGCCGCGGCGGAGCGCCAGGGGAACGGCTTCGGCGTCGTGCGTGGCTACAAGCGCCTCGGGCTCGAGTTCTTCCCACAGGACCTCGTGCCTCGCGCGCGTGCCTACGACCCGGGCGTGAGCTACGAGGTCGGGCTGCTCGCGAACGAGATCAACGCGCCCCATCGCGAGGCGCGGCTCGTGCGCCGCGGCCTGCACGTGACGATCGCACCCGGCTCGACGGGGCGCGCGCTCGACCGTGACGCGACCCGCGAGATCCTCGTCACGGCGCTCGCGTCGTTCTCGCGCGCCCCGGTCGCGCTGCCGGTGCTGCGCGACGCGCCCGCGGTCACGGTCGAGACGCTCTCCGCTCCGCAGCGGGCGGCGACGCAGGTGATCGACGCGCCGATCACGGTGGTCGCCGGGGCGACGCGTCTGCGGATCCCGCGCTGGCGGCTCGCGACGATCCTCCACCTGCCGACCGGCGGGTCGACCCGGCTGTCGTTCAGCGGGCCCGCAGCCGACCGGTACTTCGCCCGGCTCGAGCGAAGCCTCGACCGCGCCCCGCGCGACGCGCGTTTCGCGGTCAACGCCTCGGGCAGCGTCCGCGTCGTGCCCGCGGTCCCGGGCATCGGCATCGACGTCCCGCAGTCGGCTGCACGCATGCTCGCGGCCGCCGAGCGGTCGACCAACCGGGTCGCCCACCTCGTCCTCACCGAGCGGCTGCCGCAGCGCACGACCGCCCAGGCCCAGGCGATGGGGATCACCGGCACCGTCGCCACCTACGAGACGTTCTACGGCGGCGAGGCGAACCGCATCCACAACGTGCAGCTCGTTGCGCACCTGGTCGACGGCAAGCTGATCGCGCCGGGCGAGACCTTCTCGTTCAACGGCGCCACCGGCGAGCGGAGCGCCGAGAAGGGCTTCCTCGAGGCACCGGTGATCATCAACGGCGAGCTCCAGACCGGGCTCGGCGGCGGCGTCTGCCAGGTCTCGACGACCGTCTTCAACGCCGCCTACGAGGCGGGTCTGCCCATCGTCGAGCGCACGAACCACGCGCTCTACATCTCGCACTACCCACTCGGGCGCGACGCGACGGTCAACTACCCGGACGTCGACCTGAAGTTCTCGAACGACACAGGCCACTGGCTGCTGCTCAGGACGTTCGTCGGCTCGTCGTCGCTGACTGTCGGCCTGTACGGCACGTCACAGCACCGCCGGGTCGAGAGCGTCGCCGCGCCGCTGCACGTCGTCGCGCAGCCGCCGGTGCAGAAGACGGTCGACACGACGTTGAAGCCCGGCGCAGTCGCCGTCGACGACGACGGCGTGCCTGCTCAGGCGACGGCGGTCGAGCGCAAGGTGTACGCACAGGACGGCAAGCTGCTCTCCGACCAGACGTTCAACTCGATCTACCGGGCGGAGCCGAAGGTGATCCGTGTCGGCCCGAAGAAGCCGAAGCAGCCGAAGCAGCCGGACGTCACGACGACGCCGGGGCTGCCGGGCGGCCCGCACTAGCGGACTCGATCGCCGCGGCCAGCCAGTCCGGCACGCGCGTCGGCAGCAGCGTCGCCGCGTCGACCGTCGCATGCGCTGTCCAGCCGTCGGCGATCACGATGCCGTCGCGCTCGATCGCGTACTCGTAGCGAAACCGTGCGCCGCGCACATCGACGCAGCGAGTGTGAACCTCGAGACGATCGTCGAACCTCGCCGGCTGGAGGTAGCGCACGTGCGTCTCGAGCACGAGTGCCTCGACCCCGAGGTCACGAAGCCGCTGGTAGCCGCCCGCGAACCGCTCGAGATACTCGACGCGCGCCACCTCGAACCAGATGAAGTAGTTCGAGTTGTGCGCGATGCCCTGGGCGTCGGTCTCGGCAAAGCGCACCTTGACCGGTGTCGAGAAGGAGAAGCCGTCCACTCGGCGTGATGCTACGCGGCTGCGCGCTTGACCGGCTTCTCGTCGAGGATGCGGGCGCAGGCTTCACACACCTGCTGCTCGACCTCGTACGGGATGCCTGCCTTCTGCGACAGCAGGTGCACACGCTTCGCGACGTGCTCGTGAACGGTGGCGGTGTTGCGAGTGGTCATCGTCTCAACCAGAGTAAGCGGATGTGCGGCGAGCGTGTGCTTCGAAAGGGTGAATCCGTGGAAACACTCTGTAACCGCTCAGACGCCTCCGGGCAGCGAAAGTTGCAGGTGGTCGGCGAGCCCGGAGACGCCGACGCCGACCAGGCGGAGGGGGCCGGGCCGGTCGCGGAGCGCCCGGTCGAGCAGCGCGCACGCGAGCTCGCCGATCCGCTCGCCGTCGTCGGTGCCGACCGGCAGCGAGGTCGACCGGGTGCGGATGGCGAAGTCGGGGTACCGGAGCTTGGTCGTGACGGTCCGCCCGACCTGACCGCGCTTCTGCAGGTACTCGGCGAGCCGGAGCGCCTGCCGCCGGAGCTCGTCGTGCAGACGCTCCGGGTCGGAGATGTCCTGCGCGAAGGTCTCCTCGTTCGAGATCGAGATCCGCTCCGTCGAGACCTCGAGCCGGCGCGGGTCGAGGCCGCGCGCGCGGTCACGCAGCTGGCGGCCGACGACGCCGCGGACGAGCGTGCGCAGCTCGTCGTCGCCGAGCGCTGCGAGGCGCCCGATCGTGTCGATGCCGGCTGCGAGCAGGCGCTCCTCGGCGCGCGGACCGACTCCCGGCAGCAGGCGGATCGGGAAGGGAGCGAGGAAGCTCGCCTCGCGCCCGGGACGGACGACGGTGAGGCCGCCGGGCTTGCGGCGGTCGGACGCGACCTTGGCGACGACCTTCGACGTCGCGACGCCGAGCGAGCACGACAGGCGCGTTCGGGCGCGCACGACCGCGCGCACGGTCTCGGCCACTGCGCGCGCATCGTCGAACGCGGGCGCCACCTCGCCGAGATCGAGATACCCCTCGTCGATGCCGGCCTGCTCGACCGTCGGGACGATCTCCCTGACGGTCGACCACACCTCGCGCGAGTAGTCGCCGTAGAGCGAGTGGCGCGGCCGCAGGAACGTCGCCGTCGGGCACCGGCGCATCGCCTCGGCGCACGACATCGCCGAGTGGATCCCGAAGCTGCGCGCGACGTAGTTGGCCGTGGCGACGACGCCGCGGCCGCGCGGATCGCCGCCGACGACCAGCGGCACCTGCCTGAGCGACGGGTCCTCCAGTTCCTCGACCGCTGCGAAGAAGGCATCAAGGTCCAGGTGCGCGACGATCACGGGCAAAGGGTAGGCGCGCGGGCGGTCGCGGCTCTCGCGGCCGCGGCGCTGCTGGTGGCCGCCGTGGGCTGTGGCTCCTCGAGCCCGCCGAGCGCGGGCCGGACGACGCCCCGCCCGCCGGTCGTGGAGACGTGCGTCGCCGGTTCGCTGCACGCGCTCGGCTCGGCGAAGCGCGCCTACGTCGGTGCCGCGACCGATGGCGCGACGGCGTTTCGCCGGCCGGGCGGCAAGGTGCTCGCGCGCTTCGGCGCCCGAAACGTCAACCATTACCCGACGGTCTTCGGTGTCATCGGTGTGGTCGTCGGTCGCGACTGCGCGCCGCGGTGGTACCGGGTCGAGCTGCCGATCAAGCCGAACGGCAGCGTCGGCTTCGTCCGTGCCTCGTCGCTCGCGCTCGAGGCGGTCGGCACGCGCATCCTGGTCGACCTCTCCGAGCGGCGGCTGACGCTCTTCGAGAACGGCAAGGCCTCGCTGACGGCGAGCGTCGCGATCGGCTCGCCGGCGACGCCGACGCCGGTCGGCCGCTACTACGTCAACCAGCGGCTCGTGCCTCCGAATCCGTCCGGCCCGTACGGCCCGGCGGCGGCGGGGATCTCCGCCTTCTCGAACGTCCTGACCGGGTGGGCGCAGGGCGGCCCGATCGCGATTCACGGCACGAACGAACCGCGACTGACCGGTGAGGCGGTCTCGGACGGCTGCATCAGGCTGCCGAACCGGACCCTGCTCAAGGTGTTCGCGGCGGCGGTCGCCGGTACGCCGGTGATAATCCGGGCGTGAGACGCTTCGCCGTCGCGGTGCTGCTGGTCGCGGTGGCGCTCGGTGCGACGGCCTGGCGGCTGGCCGACGTCAAGCCCGATCCGAATGTGCAGGCGATCGCCGACGGGTGCCAGCGCGACACGACGAAGATCTACACGGGGCTCGCCCCGAACTGGGCCTACGTCAACGACCGCGACTTCCCCGCGTCGGGGTCGCCGCCTGCGACGCGCAGCGCCTCGGGCGTGGTGCGCGGCGCGACGGGGCTGCTTGCCTCGCGGCTGGCAAGCTCCGACGATCCGATCACGCACCGCTCGTACGACGTGAACATCGACATCACCGTCGACTCGCACGATCAGTTCCTGACCGGCACCTCGCGCGACTCGACCGCAGAGCAGGGGACGATCCACGTCGAGCGCGAGTCGGCGGCCTATCCGCTCTGGGCGCTGCCGCAGCCGGGTGACCGCATCGATGTCTCGGGCTCGTGGGTCTGGGACTGCGACCACTACCGGCCGAACGGGGAGAAGACCGAGCTTCACCCGTTCCGCTCGGCGTTCGTCGTGCGCCACCCGAGACACGCGTCGCCGACGAGCGCGCGTGGGGAGGCCGAGGGCGATCTCTTCATCTCGACGGATGCGACGCCGGCCGGCCAGGAGGCCGAATGCGCGCATTCCACGAAAGGCGACGACACCTTCAAGACCTGCTCGCACGCCGCCGCCAACTGGCTGAGCGTGAACGGGTCGTACGCGTACACGCTCTGTGCCCCGGCGAAGCATCGTGCGGGCGCCCGCCTCGTGTCACGCGTGGTCGACCGTGGCAGCGTCAACGCGCCGAAGGTCGCCGTCACGACCGCGGGTGGGTGCGCGACGGTGCGGCTGACGATCGGCGCCGCCGCCGGTGCGCGGGTCGTCGTCGCGAAGCAGGTCTACCTCGGATGGTCGACGGGAACGGCGGTCACCCATCTGCGGCTCCACTTCGATCGGCTGCTGGTCCGCCGCGCGATGGATCCCTCGTGCGCTCCGGACCAGCCGACCTGCAAGGTGGCCGGTGAGTCGACCCTGCTCGGGCAGATCACGACGCCGCCCGGGGAGTGGCAGCTGCTCTGGAGCGTCGACGGCATCTGGGGACGCTGGCCCGGCACGCTCGCGGCGAAGGACGGCTCGACGTTCGCCGGCCGCCAGAGTGTCGACTTCTACGTCGAGCCGGGGCAGCCGTGGACGCTGGTCACGCTCGCACGCGACTGCGATTTCGGTGCGCTGCCGGACTTCGACGGGCCGGGCCACACGATCCAGCCGTGCCCGAGCTCGCGCGAGGTCGGAAACGCGAGCGGTGACGACTATCCCGGTGCGATCGCGGTCACCTACCGGACGCCGGCGCTCGGCCGGCACGTCGTCGACGCCGCCACGGCGGGCTCGACCTGCCCGCCCTCCAACCTCCACGGGTGCTACCAGTTGACCTACACGGTCAGCCGCGTGCGGTAGAAAGGACAGGACATGAACCGCAATCCACTCTCACAGCTCGCCTCGCTCGGCGAAGACGTGCTCGACAAGGCGTCGCAGAACCCGACGGCGGCCCGGGTCATCCAGGGCGCGGCCCAGGTGCGCGACCGGGTCGACGACCTGACGAAGCGCGTCCGCGGGCTCGAGCAGATGGAGCAGCGCCTCGCGCAGCTCGAGGAGCGTCTGGCGAAGCTCGAAGGCACACCGGCGAAGAAGCCTGCCGCGGCGAAGAAGCCGCCGGCCGACGGCTAGCCGGGGACGCGGATCCGCAGCGCGCCGGGCACGTTCTCGAAGACGGCCGGGGTGGTCCCGACCTGCTCGCCCTCGACCTCGATCGGCAGCCGGTCGTCAGCGTCCACCTCGACCCGCGCGCTTCGCACCACCTCCACCTTCGGGTGGGTGACATGGCGTCCCTTGTAGATCTTCGGGGCCGTCGTCAGGAAGTCGAGCTTGCCGACGTCGCCGATCAGCACGACGTCGAAGAGCCCGTCGTCGGGTGACGCGTCGGGCGCGAGCATCATCCCGCCGCCGTGCCAGACGCCGTTCGCGACGACCACGTCGTGCATCCGGGCCAATCCGTGAGCCGCCGTCGAGCTGCACGCGAACCTCGGTGTTCTCCCACTCGAAGAACACCCGCGTCAGCGCATAGAAGAACGTCAGCTTGCCGCCGAGCGCCTTCGACATCCCGTTCGCTCGTTGGGCGACGGCGCCGCTCATACCCGACGGAGCCGACATTCGCGAACCAGCGCTCGGCTTCCTCGCCCTCCCAGGTCCGGTACCGAACCCGGCCGGCGTCGATCGTCCGCGTCGTCCCGCCGAGCGCCACCCTGACCGCGTCGTCGAACTTCGTCGGGATGCCGTAGGTGCGCACGAAGTCCATCCCGGTGCCGAGTGGGATCGTCGCGAGGTCGACGTCGCGGCTCGCAACGCCGTTCACGACCTCGTTCAGCGTTCCGTCGCCGCCGACGGCGACGACGGCTGTCGCGCCGTCGTCGACCGCGCGCCGCGCGAGCTCGATCAGGTGGCCCGGCCGCTCGGAGAAGAGCGCCTCGCCGTGCAGGCCGAGCCGCTCGGCGCGGTGCGCGAGCTCCGGCCAGCGCTTGCCGGTCGCGCCGTTGGCCGACGCCGGGTTGACGAGAAAGACGGTCGAGCTGCTAATCGGACGGTCGCGACTTCGAGCGCGATCTGCGTCATGCGGTCGACCGATGCGCGCAGCTCGTCGTCAGAGATGCGGGTGAACACGCCCTCGACGACGATGTCGCTGACCGTCAGCAGGCACGCCGCGTCGACGCCGCGGAGCGCGGCGATCGTGAAGAGCACCGACGCCTCCATCTCGACCGCCAGGACGCCGCGCTTCGACCAGCGCTCGTACTGGCCCTCGTCGGGGTTGTAGAAGACGTCGCTCGAGACGATCGGGCCGACGTGGATGTCCTGGCCGATCTCCTTCGCCACGTGGACGGCGCCGTGGATCGAGCTCCACGACGCGGTCGGGCAGTGCGGCTCGTTGCCGACGAGGTGCATCGCCGTCGAATCGGCGGGCACCGCGGTGAGCGCGACGATCAGGTCGCCGAGCGCGTGGTGTGGCTGCAGGCCGCCGCACGTGCCGACGCGGATCAGGCGCTTGCAGCCGAGCTGGACCAGCTCCTCGAAGACGATCGCCGCGCCGGGGCAGCCCATCCCGGTGCCCTGCACCGAGACCGGCTTGCCCTTGTACGTGCCGGTGTACCCGAGCAGGCCGCGCTCGCGTTTCGCTGGACGACGTCGTCGAGGTACGTCTCGGCGATGTACTTGGCGCGCAGCGGGTCGCCGGGGAGGAGGACCGCCTCTGCGTACTCGCCCGGCTCGGCGCGAACGTGGATCGGCATGCGCGCCGGACTCTATAGAAGACTTGGCGCCGTGAAACTCGTCGAGCCGACGCGTCGACCAGGTGCTCGCGTTCTGCGCACGACGCGCCGGTCGAGCGCGTGTTTCTCGAGGACGTCGCGCGACGCGGCCTCGGCCGTTTCGTCGCGGGCGCTCGAGACGACGGGTCGCTCTCGGCGCTCTGCCACGTCGGCGCGAACATCGTGCCGTCGGGCGAGGGCTGCGGCGATCTTCGCCCGCGCCGCCGCCGAGGGCCAGTCGCGCATGATCATCGGCGAGGCGGGCGCCGTCGACGGCGCTGTGACGAGGCGCGCCCGCCGTCTCCTCCCGAAGCCGCGCGAGGACCGGCCGGGTCAGCCCGTCTACGTGCTCGACGAGCCGCCGCCGGCCGGCGAGACCGGCCTGCGCGCCGCGACGCCGGCGCGATCTCGACGTGCTCGTGCCCGCGTGCGCGGCGGCGCACGAGCTGGAGCTCGGGATCGACCCGCTCGCGCGCGATCCCGACGGGTTCCGCTGGCGTACGCTCGCGCAGATCGAGGAGGGCCGGTCGTGGCTCTGGCTCGAGGACGACGTCGTCCGCTTCAAGGCCGAGGCGTCGGCCTGGACGCCCTCGGCGGTGCAGTTGCAACAGGTGTGGGTCGACCCGCAGGCGCGCGGTCGCGGCTACGGGTCGCGCGGCCTGCGCGACCTCTGCCGGCTGCTGCTCGACACGACGCCGGTCGTGACGCTGTTCGTGCGCACGGAGAACACTGCGGCGATCGGCGCTCTACGATGCAGTCGGCATGCGTCGCGTCCTCGAATATCGGAGCGTGCTCTTCTGAGACGGGCACTCAAGCTCGCCGCGGCGTTCTGGATCCTGCGTTGGGCCGCGGGCGAGCTCGCGACGCGCATCTCGCGCAGGCGGGCGGCTCGATGATCGCCCGGCGGGTCGAGGAGCACATCCGGCGGCACGACCTGATCGAGCCGGGCGGCGAGGTGCTGTGCCTCGTTTCGGGCGGCGCCGACTCGACGTGCCTCTACCACGTGCTGCGCGAGCTCGGCTACCGCGTCTCGGCGCTTCACGTCGACCACGGGCTGCGCGGGCAGGAGTCCGACGACGACGCGCGCTGGTGCGCGTCGCAGTTCGGCGCCGAGGTCGTCCAGGCCGCTGCCCGATGCTCGACCGAGGCCGAGCTGCAGGGACGTGCGCTACTCGTTCCGCGCCGACGTGCTCCGTGCGACCGGCCACACGCTCTCCGACCAGGTCGAGACGATCCTCTTCCGGCTCGCGTCGAGCGGCAACACGAGGGGGATCAAGGTGCGGCGCGAGGACGGGGTCGTCCGTCCGCTGCTCTGCGTCTGGCGCGAGGAGACGGAGGCGTTCTGCCGCGAGCGCGGGCTCGCCTGGCGGACCGATCGTCGAACGCCGGCACGGTGCGCGGCCTGATCCGCCGCGAGGTGATCCCGCTCCTCCAACAGATCCACCCGGCCGCACGCGAAGAACATCCTGCGCGCGCTCGACGAGCGGCGGACACTGCCGCCCGCGCTCGCGGAGCTGCTCGACATCGCCGGTTGGCTCACGCCGGGTCGACCTCGGCGGCGGGGTCCAGGCCGTGCGCGAGCACGACCGGCTCTGGCTCGAGCAGGGCCCCGTCGAGCTGCGCGGGACCGTGGAGTGGGGACCGTGGCGCATCGAGTCCAGGGTCGGAGGGCTTAAAGTACGGGGGTGGCGTCCCGGCGACCGGCTCGCCGGCCGCAGCAGAAAGGTGCAAGACGTATTCGTCGACGCAAAGATCCCGCGCTCCGACCGTGAAGGCTGGCCGCTCGTCGTTCGCGGCGACGAGGTCGTCGCGGTACCCGGGCATCATCGAGGCGGAAGGGGTGA
Source organism: uncultured Actinomycetes bacterium (assembly GCA_963819535.1). GTDB lineage: Bacteria > Actinomycetota > Thermoleophilia > Gaiellales > Gaiellaceae > PALSA-600. Next base: position 78,248 of record CAWFWL010000004.1, read on the forward strand.
GTGCGATCCGTGTCGGCAGACTGAGCTCGAGCGTGGTGTCGGCGAAGTCCTGATCGACGAGGAGCGGCTGCAGGCACGCATCCACGAGCTCGGCCGCGAGCTCTCCTCCGACTACGAGGGTCGCGAGCTGCTGCTCGTCGGCGTGCTCAAGGGCGCGGTCTTCTTCATGGCCGACCTGATGCGCTCGCTCAGCGTCCCGTGCGAGATCGACTTCATGGCGATCTCGAGCTACGGCGCGTCGACCGACTCCTCGGGCGTCGTCCGGATCCTCAAGGACCTCGACATCAACATCGAGAACCGGCACGTGCTCGTCGTCGAGGACATCATCGACTCGGGCCTGACGCTGTCCTACCTGCTCCGGAACCTCGAGTCGCGCGAGCCCGCCAGCCTCGAGATCTGCGCCCTGCTGACGAAGCCCTCGCGGCGGGAGATCGACGTCCCGGTCAGGTACGTCGGCTTCGAGATCCCGAACAAGTTCGTGATCGGCTACGGGCTCGATTTCGCCGAGCGATACAGGAATCTGCCCTATGTGGGCGTCCTGCACCCCGACCTGATGCCCGAGGGGGTCTGAACGGCCTTTGGTTTTGGTGGGGTTCTGCCGATGCCCCCGGGGGCGACACCTCGGCTACCCTGACTGGACACCATCGTGAACCGATTCTTCCGTAGCGCGTTTTTCCCGCTCATCGTGATCGTTCTGCTGGTCTGGCTCGCGAGCCAGACGCTGATCCCGAAGGGCAAGGGCACCGAGCCGCTGACCTCGTCGGAGGCGTACGCCAAGGTGCGCTCCGGCGGAAGTGCAGTCGGCGGAGTTCAACCCGAGCAAGCGCGCGATCACGCTCAAGCTGGCGGACAACAAGAAGGCGACGGTGCACTACGCGTCCGACCAGGCGCAGCTCCAGTTCCAGGACCTGCTGCTCAAGCAGGGCGTCAAGTGGGACTCGAAGGGCACCGGCGGGTTCTCGTGGACGGCGCTGATCGGGTCGTTCCTGCCCGTTCCTGCTGCTGATCGGTTTCTGGATCTTCCTGATGAACCAGGTGCAGGGCGGCGGCTCGAAGGTGATGAGCTTCGGCAAGTCGCGCGCGAAGCGAATGGCGCCGGACTCGCCGAAGATCGGCTTCAAGGACGTCGCCGGCGTCGACGAGGCCGTCGAGGAGCTGCAGGAGATCAAGGAGTTCCTCGAGAACCCGAAGAAGTTCCAGGCGCTCGGCGCCTCGATCCCGAAGGGCGTCCTGCTCTACGGGCCTCCCGGTACCGGTAAGACGCTGCTCGCGCGCGCGGTCGCCGGCGAGGCGGGCGTGCCGTTCTTCTCCATCTCCGGCTCCGACTTCGTCGAGATGTTCGTCGGCGTCGGCGCCTCGCGCGTCCGCGACCTGTTCGAGCAGGCGAAGCAGGCGTCGCCGTGCATCGTCTTCATGGACGAGATCGACGCCGTCGGGCGCCACCGCGGCGCCGGCCTCGGCGGCGGGCACGACGAGCGCGAGCAGACGCTGAACCAGCTGCTCGTCGAGATGGACGGCTTCGAGATGAAGGACAACATCATCCTGATCGCCGCCACGAACCGCCCCGACATCCTCGACCCGGCGCTGCTCCGCCCGGGGCGCTTCGACCGCCAGATCGTCGTCGACCGCCCCGACCGGAACGGCCGCCGCAAGATCCTCGAGGTGCACTCGAAGGGCAAGCCGCTCGCGTCCGCGATCGACCTCGACTCGCTCGCCGCCGGCACGCCGGGCTTCACGGGCGCCGACCTGCGCAACCTCGTCAACGAGGCCGCGCTGCTGGCTGCCCGCCGAGGCAAGAACGTGATCGAGCAGGACGAGCTCGAGGAAGGGATCATGCGCGTGATCGCCGGCCCGGAGAAGAAGGCGCGCCTGCTCTCCGAGAAGGAGCAGCGGATCACCGCCTACCACGAGATGGGTCACGCGCTCGTCGGCCACTTCCTCGAGAACACCGACCCGGTGCACAAGATCACGATCGTCTCGCGCGGTCAGGCGCTCGGCCTGACGATCTCGCTGCCGACGGAGGACCGCTACCTGACCACGCGTCAGGCGCTGCTCGAGCAGATCGCGATGACGATGGGCGGCCGCGCCGCCGAGGAGATCGTCTTCAACGAGATCACGACCGGCGCCTCGAACGACATCGAGAAGGTGACGGCGACCGCGAAGGCGATGGTGATGCGCTTCGGGATGAGCGAGAAGCTCGGCCCGCGCGTCCTCGGCCGCAACCACGACATGCCGTTCCTCGGCCGCGAGATGGGGAACGAGCCCGACTACTCGGAAGAGGTCGCGCGCGAGATCGACGACGAGATCCGCCGGATCATCGAAGACGGCCACGACGTCGCGACGCGCGTCCTGCGCGAGCACATCGACGACTGCTGCACCGGATCTCGCAGATCCTGATCGAGCGCGAGACGATCGACAAGGAACAGTTCGAGCGCCTGCTCGCGGGCGAGTCGGAAGACGCCGTCTTCCCGCCGGCGCCCGAGCCCGCGACGCCTGAGCCCGCACCGCAGCCCGAGCGGCGCCCGCAGCCGAAGCCGCGGCCGTTCCCGCTGCCGGGCGGCGCCGCGATGCAGCCGCCGGAGCCCGAGGCCTCGTAGCGCGTCGAAGGTGTCTGACACCATTGGTGTCAGACACGCTGTGAGCGGCCGGATCCCGATCGAGGAGCGCTTTCCCGCCCCGTCCGTGATGGGCGTGATCAACGTCACGCCCGACTCCTTCTCCGACGGCGGGGTGCATTTCCGTGCCGACGCCGCCGTCACCGAGGCGTGGGGGATGCTCGAGGCAGGGGCGGCGATCATCGATGTCGGCGGCGAGTCGACACGGCCGGGATCGGGCGGGGTCAGCGCGGAGGAGGAGCTCGTACGGGTCGAGCCGGTGCTCGCCGATCTCGGCGGTGCGCCGGTGTCGATCGACACCTCGAAGGCGGCGGTCGCGAGGCGCGCGCTCGAGCTCGGCGTCGAGCTGGTCAACGACGTGACCGCCCTACGCGGGGATCCCGAGCTGGCCGGCGTCGTCGCCGACGCGGGCTGCTACGTCTGCCTCATGCACATGCAGGGCGAGCCGCGCACCATGCAGGCGAACCCGACGTACGACGACGTCGTCGACGACGTGAAGGCCTTTCTCGCCGAGCGGCTCGAGTTCGCTCTGGCGGCGGGTGTGCGCGAGGATCTGATCTGCCTCGATCCAGGGATCGGCTTCGGCAAGACGGCGGCGCACAATTTCGAGCTCGTGCGGCGGCTCGGCGAGCTGACCGAGCTGGGACGTCCGCTCCTCGTCGGCTTCTCGCGTAAGAGCTCGCTCGGAGCCCTCGTCGGCAGGCAGACCGGGTCGGCCGCCGCGTCGGTCGGGGCCGGTGTCGCCGCCTACGACCGCGGCGCGACGATCATCCGCGCCCACGACGTCCGCGACCACGTCGAGGCGCTCGCCGCGGCGCGGGCGGTGGCCGGATGAAGGTGGAGCTGAGAGGGCTCGAGCTGCACGGGCACCACGGCGTCGAGGCGGCCGAGCAGGAGCACGGCCAGCGGTTTCTCTACGACGTCGCGCTCGAGGTCGGCGACCGCGGGGCGAACGACCGGCTTGCCGAGGCGGTGGACTACACGCTGGTCGCTGCCGCCGTCCGCGAGGTGAACGAGCGCCGCTTCGACCTGCTGGAAGCGCTCGCCACGGCGGTCGCCGACGAGCTCCACGCGCGGTTCCGGCCCGAGTCGGTCCGCGTGCGCGTACGGAAGCCCGAGGTGAGGCCGGCCGGCCTCACCGTCGAGTACAGCGCGGTCACCGTCACCCGGCCGTGATCCACGCCTACGTCGGTCTGGGCTCGAACCTCGGCGACCGCGAATCGCTGATCCGGCAGGCAGCGGAGCTGATCGGGGCGACATGCCTGTCCGCGCTCCACGAGACCGAGCCGTGGGGGTACACGAACCAGCCGGCGTTCCTGAACGCCGCGGCCGAGCTGGAGACGACCCTCGAGCCGCGCGCGCTGCTCGACCACCTCCTCGACATCGAGCGGCGGCTCGGCCGCGAGCGGGTCGGCCCGCGCTGGGGGCCGCGCACGATCGACCTCGACCTCCTGCTCTACGGCGACCGGGTCGTCGACGAGCCGGGCCTGATCGTTCCCCACCCGTTGCTGCTCGAACGGGCCTTCGTGCTCGCACCGCTCGCCGAGCTGATTCCGGCACAGAAAATCCCCGGAAACGGCACGGTCCGAGCCGCACTCGCAGAGATACAATCCGCAGGCGTGAGCCACCTCGACGAGCTCGACGAATTCGAGGCCGAGGCCGAGCTGCGGCTGAAGAAGGAGTACAGCGCGGTCTTCAGCCTCTTCCGGTACTGCGTCCTCACCCAGGACGCCACCTACCTCTGCAACAAGCTCGACTTCCAGTACGTGCCGCAGCCCAGCTACCCGTTCTTCCACCTGAAGATGGAGGACGTCTGGGTATGGGACAAGAACCGGCCGACGCGCATGATCCCGCGCGCCGAGGTCTACACGTCGAGCGACGTGACGATCGAGGAGCTGCGCGGCGAGGGCGACGAGCCGGTCCTCACCCCGGAAGCGCTCGCCAAGCGCATCGGTGAGGGCCGCTCCGAAATCGAAGATCTGTAGCGTCCCGGCGGGCATGCTGCTCGCGATCGACTGTGGCAACACGCAGACCGTCTTCGGCCTGTTCGACGGCGTCGAGCTGACGGCGCAGTTCCGGGTCGGCACGAACCGGACCACACCGGCGACGAGCTCGCCGTTCTGCTGCGTGCGTTCATCGACCTCGAGGCGCTCGACGGGATCGTCCTCTGCTCGTCCGTGCCGCAACTCGTGCGCGAGTACGAGCTGTTCGCCGAGCGGTGGGCCGGCGCGGAGCTGCTCGTGCTCGGACCGGGGGTGTCGACCGGCGTGCCGATCCGCTACGACGACCCGCGCGAGGTCGGGCCGGACCGGATCGCGAACGCCGTCGCCGCACGCGAGCGCCACGGCGCGCCGGCCGTCGTCGTCGACTTCGGCACGTCGACGAACTTCGACGTCGTCTCGGCGGCCGGCGAGTTCGCAGGCGGCGTGCTGGCGCCGGGGATCGAGATCTCGATGGACGCGCTTTTCGCCCGGGCGGCGCGGCTGCCGAAGATCCCGTTCGTCGCGCCCGAGCGCGTGATCAGCCAGACGACGACCGCGGCGCTCCAGTCGGGACTCGTCTACGGGTTCGCCGGGCAGGTCGACGCGATCGTCGACCGCATCCGCGCCGAGCTCGGAGCGCCGGACGCGATCGTCGTCGCGACCGGCGGCCTCGCCGACCTGATCGCGCCGCACACCACCACGATCAGCGTCGTCGACCCCGAGCTGACCTTGCAAGGGCTCCGGCTGGTCTGGGCACGCAACCAGCCGGAACCCTGACGCGCGCCTAGCCCGGCGTCGGCGCCGACTCGTCGTTCTGCCAGAGCCCGAACTCGTTGCCGTGCGGGTCCTTGCAGGTCGAGAACCAGCCCATGTTCGGCACCGGCATCGCGTCGCCCGCCTCACCGCCGAGCTCCTTGACCCGAGCGACGCCGGCGTTGATGTCGTCGACCGAGAAGTACGCCCGATTGCCTCGCTTCCCGGGCTCCATGTTGGTGATCGCTCCGCCGACCTCCTTGGGGACGATCTCGGTCATCCAGTACTCGGACGGCCCGGGGAAGTTCTGGAACTGCCAGCCGAACAGCGACCCCCAGAACTCGCGGGACTTCCCGGTGTCGTCCGCCGGGATCTCGTAGTGCACGATCTGACCGGCCATGCCCACTCCCTTTCGCGTCGTCAGTTGGCGGGGGTTCCCGCAGGATGCAAACGTAGACCGCCCAACCAGCCAAAAATCATCGAAGTGGTCACGAACTCGTGACGGTCCCGTCGCCGCGTGACCCCGTCGCTTGTGCCAAGTTGGCACTAACTGGGTTAACGGTTCGCCGCCAGCGCGAACCGCACGAACCTCGTTCGAACGAGGTTCGAACCACGTTGGAACCACGTTCGTGCGTTTCGTTCAGGGCGAGCGCGGGCTTCGCCCGTGCTCGCTCCCGCGAACCCAAGGGTGCGACCCACGCCCGAGAATCGTCATGCCGCGCGTAAGCGCGGCGGATTCTCGGGCGCTACCCGCCGCCGTAGATCGAGATCGGAAGCGAGTCCAGGAGCACTTCGTCCTGCGGGTCCGGGAGTCTCGTCGAGCAGCCGTTCGAGGACGAAGCGGGCGCCGGGGGCGGCGGCGAGCAGGCGCTGCTCGACCTCGGCCAGGGTCGGCAGCAGTACGAGCTCCTGCTTGAAGGGGCGCGGGAAGCGGCCGCGGCCGAGGTACCAGCCGTAGAACTTCTTCAGGAAGCCGAAGGCGCGCTGCTCGCCGAGCTCGCGCACCGTCTCGCGCATGAAGAGCAGGAGCTCCGCGACCACCTCCTCGCGGGACGGCTCTCGGTCGTCGCCCATGATCTCGCGGAGCGCCCACGGGTTGCCCTGCGCGGCGCGCCCGACCATCACCGCTGCCGCACCAGTCGTCGCGAGCACTGTCTGCGCCCGCGCGCGCGAGGTGACGTCGCCGGAGGCGATCACCGGGACGTCGACGAGGGTGACGAGCTCCGCCGTCAGCGAGTGGTCGGCGGTGCCGGTGTACATCTGCTTCGCCGAGCGGGGATGGAGCGTGAGCGAGCGTGCCCCGGCCTCGACGAGCCGCGGCCCGAGCGCGAGGCACGCGCGCGAGCCGTTCTCGACTCCGCGGCGCATCTTCACGCTCACCGGCAGCGGTGTCGCGTCGGCGACGGCCTGCACGATGCGGCAGGCGTGGGCGGGATCGTCGAGCATCGAGGCGCCCGCACCGGTCTTCGTCACCTTCCGCACCGGGCAGCCGAAGTTGATGTCGACGATGTCGGCGCCGGCAGCCTCGACCATGCGCGCGGCCTCGGCCATCGCCGTCGGGTCGGAGCCGAAGATCTGGATCGCCAGCGGGTGCTCGTCGGAGGCGACGCGCAGGTAGCCGAGGGTTCGCTCGTTCCGATGCTGGATCCCCGCCACGGAGACCATCTCGGAGCAGACCAGCCCGGCTCCGTAGCGGCGGCCCTGGCGGCGAAATGCCTGCACACTGACGCCTGCCATCGGGGCCAGCACGAGCCGCCCGGGGATCTCGACCTCTCCCAGGAACCACGTCGCTTGCAGGTCGATGTTCACGAGATGTGAACTGTAGCCCCGTCGGCTTGCAGAGCCCTTGACGGCGTAGCTACCATTCCCGCCCGTTTTCCGGGCTTCAGGAGGCCGCCGTTGAAGGAAGTGATTCTCACAGCCGAGGGCTACAAGAAGCTCCAGCAGGAGATCGATCTGCTGCGGGGCGATCGGCGCCGCGAGGTCGCGGAGCGGATCAGCGTCGCTCGGGAGTTCGGCGACATCGCCGAGAACGCGGAGTACGACGACGCCAAGAACGAGCAGGCGATGCTCGAGCACAAGATCGCCCAGCTCGAGGAGCGTCTGCTGACCGCGCGCGTGATCACCAAGAAGGAGATCTCGAAGGACGCCGTCTCGATCGGATCGCGGGTGCTGCTCCGCGACGTCAAGGCGCGCAAGGAGGTCGAGTACCACATCGTCGGCTCCGCCGAGGCGAATCCGACCCAGAACAAGCTGTCGAACGAGTCACCGGTCGGCAAGGCGATCATGGGCCACAAGAAGGGCGACGTCGTCGAGGTGACGGCGCCGCGCGGCGCGCTCAAGTTCAAGATCGTCGAGATCCGCGCCGCGTAACCCCCTAAGCTCGCACGGCATGGAGGTCGTGCGGATCGGCAGGGAGCGGCTCGGCGAAGCCAGCGATGTCCTCGCGCGGGCGTTTCACGACGACCCGGCCTGGGTCTGGCTGCTGCCGGACGAGACACGACGGGCGCGGCTCCTGCCGTGGCTCTTCCGGGTCGGTTTCGACGTGACCGCCGCAGACGTCTTCGTGACGGCCGGCCCGGTGCTCGGCGCCGCGCGCTGGCTGCCGCCGGGCCGCCCGGCGATGCGGGTCGGGCCGACGCTGCGGGCGCTCGTCACGACCCCGCTCCGGCTGGGCGCGGCCACCGGCCCGTTTCTCGCCTACGGCCGCGCCGTCGAGCAACTGCGGGTCGACGTCGCGGGCGGGCCGCACTGGTATCTCGCAGGGATCGGGGTCGACCCGGTGGCGCAGCGCCGGGGAGTGGGCTCGGCCCTGCTGCAGCCCGGCATCGCAGCCGCGGCGGCCGCCGGCGTGTCGGCGGTGCTGCTGACGAACAACGAGGCCAACCTGCCGTTCTACGAGGCGCACGGTTTCGCCGTCGTGCGACGAGGGCCGGACGCCGGAGGACGGCCCGAACGCCTGGGCTATGGTCAGAGCGACCGTGACCGCCTCGCTGCCGAAGCGGTTTCCCGACCGCGACGAGATCGCCGCCGTCCGCGCCGAGGCCGACACGCTCGAGAGCGGCGTCGAGGGCGAGGAGACACGCCGCCTCGCGGGCCGCGTGCTCGCACGCCGCGACATGGGCAAGCTCGTCTTCCTCGACCTCGTCGACCGGAGCGGCCGCATCCAGCTCCTCTGCCCCGCCGCGCGCACAGGGGAGGTGGACGTCCACCTCGGCGACGTCGTCGGCGCGATCGGCAAGCCGACCAAGAGCCGTCGCGGCGAGCCGTCGCTGATCGTCGACGAGCTCGTGCTCCTGTCCCGCATCCGCGCGCCGCTGCCCGACACCTTCCACGGGCTCACCGACGTCGAGCAGCGCTACCGCCGCCGCTACCTCGACCTGCTGATGAACGAGGAGATCCGCGCGGACTTCATCCTTCGCGCGCGGATCGTCTCGGCCGCGCGCCGGTACCTCGACGACGAACGGATTCGTCGAGGTCGAGACGCCCGTGCTGCAGCCGCGGTACGGCGGCGCGTTCGCCGAGCCGTTCGTCACGCACCACAACGTGCTCGACCAGGATCTCTACCTGCGGATCGCGACCGAGCTGTACCTGAAGCGCCTGATCGTCGGCGGCCTCGAGACGCGTCTACGAGCTCGGGCAAGGACTTCCGCAACGAGGGCGTCAACTACAAGCACAATCCCGAGTTCACGATGCTCGAGTGGTACGAGGCCTATGCCGACTACCAGGACACGATGCGGCGCACGGAGAGCCTGATCGAGTACGTGGCGCTCGACGCGCTCGGGACGACGAAGGCGACGTTCAAGGGCCACGAGGTCGACCTGAAGGCGCCGTGGCGGCGGGTGCGCCTGATCGACGAGCTGCAGGAGTTCGACCTCTGGACCGACGACTACGACGACCTGAAGGAGCGCCTTTCGTCGCGCGGGGTCGACGTCTCGCAGGACAAGACCTGGGCGCAGCTGATCGACAAGGCGATCACCTCGTACATCGAGCCGCGGCTGATCGAGCCGACGATCCTCTACGACTATCCGATCGAGCTGTCGCCGTTCGCGCGCGCCACCGACGGCGACCCGCGGGTCGTCGAGCGGTTCGAGTACTACGTCGGCGGGATGGAGCTCGGGAACGCCTTCTCGGAGCTGAACGACGCCGAGGAGCAGGCAGAACGGTTCGCGATGCAGGCGGAGGAGGGCGCCGGGGGCAACGTCGAGGCCGAGCAGGGCGATCCGGAATACGTCGAGGCGCTCTCCTACGGCATGCCGCCGACGGGCGGCTCGGCCTCGGCATCGACCGGCTGGCGATGGTGCTGGCCGGCAAGGACTCGATCCGGGACGTCATTCTCTTCCCGGCGCAGCGCCCAACTTAAGCTGGGAGGGAAACCACGGGTTTCCCTCCCAATGCCCTCCCTTCCGGGATCGCCGCCCGTGTGACCGCGCTTCGCCTCCCGGCCGGCAAAGCCGGCCTTCGGCAGCGAACCTGTGTGACCCGATGCAATGAGTGAGCGTCGCCGGTTGCCGCCGGAGCCGGGCTTTGCCCGGCGGGAGGCGCCGCGACGATGGGCAAGGCGATCCCGGAAGGGGGGCCCGCGGGGGGAAACCTGTGGTTTCCCTCCGCGCTACGTCACAGCCCGGAGGGGGAGTACGATGAGGCACCTGGAAAAGAGGAAATCGGTTTGACGCCGTCCACCGGACGGAAGAGAGGTAGCTGAGTGTTCGAACGGTTTACAGAGCGGGCCGGCAGGTCGTCGTCCTCGCCCAGGACGAAGCAAGAGCCCTGAAGCACAACTACATCGGCACGGAGCACATCCTGCTCGGCCTGCTGCGCGAAGAGGAAGGTCTTGCTGCGCGGGTGCTCGAGTCGCTCGACATCACGGTCGAAGAGGTTCGCGCCCAGGTGGCGCGCATCGTCGGCCAGGGCGACGAGGTGACGACCGGCCAGATTCCGTTCACGCCGCGCGCGAAGAAGGTGCTCGAGCTCGCGCTGCGCGAAGCGCTGTCGCTCGGCCACAACTACATCGGCACCGAGCACATCCTGCTCGGGCTCGTCCGCGAGAACGAAGGGGTCGCAGCGCGGATCCTGCTCGACTTCGACGCAGACGCCGAGAAGATCCGCAACGAGATCATCCGCATGCTTTCCGGCCCGGGCCGGCGGCAGGGCGGCGCGCAGAGCTCGTCGGGCGAGAAGGGGAAGAGCTCGAAGCTGCTCGACCAGTTCGGCCGCAACCTGACGAAGCAGGCGCAGGAGGGCAAGCTCGACCCGGTCGTCGGGCGCCAGACCGAGATCGAGCGCGTGATGCAGATCCTGTCACGCCGCACGAAGAACAACCCGGTGCTGATCGGCGAGCCCGGCGTGGGCAAGACGGCCGTCGTCGAGGGGCTGGCGGCGCGCATCTCCGCGAACCAGGTTCCCGACCTGCTCAAGAACAAGCAGATCTACACGCTCGACCTCGCGGCGCTCGTCGCCGGGTCGAAGTACCGCGGTGAGTTCGAGGAGCGCCTGAAGAAGGTGATGAAGGAGATCACCCAGCGCGGCGACATCATCCTGTTCATCGACGAGCTCCACAACCTCGTCGGCGCGGGTGCTGCCGAGGGCGCGATCGACGCGGCCTCGATCCTGAAGCCGGCGCTCGCCCGCGGCGAGCTGCAGACGATCGGCGCGACGACGCTCGACGAGTACCGGAAGTACCTCGAGCGCGACGCGGCGCTCGAGCGGCGCTTCCAGCAGATCCGCGTCGAGGAGCCGTCGACCGACGACACCGTGCAGATCCTGCGCGGGCTGCGCGACCGTTACGAGGCGCACCACCGGTGCAAGATCTCCGACGAGGCGCTGGAGGCCGCGGCGACGCTGGCCGCCCGCTACATCCAGGACCGGCACCTGCCCGACAAGGCGATCGACCTGATCGACGAGGCCGCGTCGCGCATGCGCATCAAGACGATGACCGCACCGCCTCGCTACCGCGAGCTCGAGGAGGAGATCGAGAAGGTCCGCAAGGACAAGGAAGCCTCGATCGAGGGCCAGGAGTTCGAGAAGGCCGCCTCGCTGCGCGACAAGGAGCGCAAGCTGACGCAGAAGAAGCGTGAGCTCGAGGATCAGTGGCGCGACTCGGAGCAGACCGAGCAGCCGGAGATCGGCGAGGAGGAGATCGCGGACATCGTCTCGATGTGGACGGGCATCCCGGTGTTCAAGCTGACGGAGGCGGAGTCGCAGCGGCTCGTCCGCATGGAGGAGGAACTGCACAAGCGCGTGATCGGCCAGGACGCGGCGATCATCGCCGTCTCGAAGTCGATCCGCCGTGCGCGTGCGGGGATCAAGGACCCGAAGCGGCCGACCGGCTCGTTCATCTTCCTCGGCCCGTCGGGCGTCGGGAAGACCGAGCTCGCACGCACGCTCGCCGAGTTCCTGTTCGGCGACGAGGACTCGATGATCCAGATCGACATGTCGGAGTACATGGAGAAGCACGCCGTGTCCCGGCTCGTCGGCTCGCCGCCCGGGTACATCGGCTACGACGAAGGCGGTCAGCTCACGGAGGCAGTCCGCCGCAAGCCCTACTCGGTCGTCCTCTTCGACGAGATCGAGAAGGCCCACCCGGACGTCTTCAACATCCTCCTGCAGATCCTCGAGGACGGGAAGCTGACGGACTCGCAGGGCCGCAAGGTCGACTTCCGCAACGTGATCGTGATCATGACGTCGAACATCGGCTCGACCTCGATCTCGAAGAACCAGTCGCTCGGCTTCAACCTCTCGGACGAGCAGGGGCTCTCCTACGAGGACATGAAGACGCGGGTGATGGGCGACCTGAAGAAGGTCTTCCGCCCCGAGCTGCTGAACCGCATCGACGAGATCATCGTGTTCCCGAAGCTGACGAAGCCGGAGATCCTGCAGATCGTCGACCTGCTGATGAACCGCCTGCGCGTGCAGATGGCGGAGCACGAGGTCACGATCGAGCTGACGGACGAGGCCAAGGACCTGCTCGTGGAGAAGGGCTGGGACCCGACCATGGGCGCCAGGCCGCTCCGCCGTGCGATCCAGCGCTACATCGAGGATCCGCTGGCCGACTTCGTGCTCGGGCGTCAGTTGGAGCCCGGCTCGACCATCCTCGTCGCGCGTCTGAACGACGAAGAGGTCGACATCACGGTGCTGCCGCCGGCCCCGCCGGAGGCGATCGGTGTCTCCGCGGCACCGGACTCGCTGCCGGTCGACGTCGAGACAGCTGACTAGGTTCGTCGCTGTTCTTGCGCGTTTTGTTACGCGGCGTAAATAAAGCGTAAGGGTTGGGCCGCTGGGCCCAACCCTCGCCTTTCCCGAGCGTCGAACTGCACGGGTGCCTTGCGGGCACCCGCCCTGAAATCGGGAAAGGAGCACTTCCTTGAGCAGAATCCTGTGGCTGTCCACGGTGCTGGCGGCCGTCGTCCTGACGGCGGTCTTCGCAGGCAGCGCGGTCGCCAAGTCCGACAAGACCGAGGCCGTCGGCGGCACGCTGAACGTGGACCTTCCGAATGACGTCGACTACACCGATCCGGCGCTCGACTACCTGTCGACCGGCTGGGAGATCGAGTACGCGACGTGCCTGAAGCTGATGAACTACCCGGACGCCAACGGCGCGAAGGGTGCTCAGCTCGTCCCTGAGGCCGCAACCGGCTTCCCGAAGGTCTCGAACAACGGCAAGACCTACGACTTCACCGTCAAGGTGCCGTACACGAAGTTCTCGAACGGCCAGCCGGTCACCGCCGCCAGCTTCAAGGCTGCGTTCGACCGTGACGCCGATCCGAAGATGCAGTCCCCGTCGGTGCCGTTCTTCTCGGACATCGTCGGGTCCGACAAGTCGCCCGTCTCGGGCGTGAAGGTCTCGGGCTCGCACCTGATCGTCAACCTGACGAAGGCGGCTCCTGACTTCCTCGCCCGCATGGCGATGCCGTTCTTCTGTGCCATCCCGTCGAATCTCCAGCGTGACCCGAACGGCGTGCTCACGCCGCCGTCGGCAGGCCCGTATTACATCGCGGCCCGCACGCCGAACAAGTCGATCACGATCAAGAAGAACCCGTACTACAGGGGCCAGCGCCCGCACAACGTGACGCAGATCAACTACGTCGTCGGCAACTCGCTGGCGGCCACCTACCTGCGCACGCAGCAGGGCGCGACCGACTACGCCGCCGGCGGCATCCCGCCCGCGTCGTACGCCGAAGCCGCCCAGAAATACGGGATCAACAAGAGCCAGTTCTGGGTGAAGCCGCAGCTCGGCGTCAGCTACCTGGCGTTCAACCACGATCGTGGGTTGTTCAAGGGCGCCAAGGGCACCGATCTGGCGAAGGCGATCAACTACGCGATCGACCGGAAGGCGATGCTGGCCCAGGGCGGTTACCTGGCCGGTAAGCGCACCGACCAGGTCCTGCCTCCGGGCATCGCGGGCTTCCGTGACGCGAACCTGTACCCGCTCAAGGGGCCGGACCTGGCCACCGCCAAGAAGTGGGCGGCGAAGGCCGGGGTGAAGCAGGGGACGACGGTCGAGTACTACACGTCCAACACCGGCTCGGCTCCGCTCGTGGCGCAGATCGTGCAGTTCAACCTGAAGCAGATCGGCCTGAACGTGAACAGCCACCTGTTCGCCCGCGCGGTGCAGATCGACAAGGAAGGCACCCGTGGCGAGCCGTTCGACATCACGTCGGAAGCGTGGATCGCCGACTATGCCGATCCGTACGACTTCATCAACGTGCTCCTGTCGGGTGACAGCCTGCACGCGTCGAACAACAACAACGTCGCCTACTTCAACGACCCGGCTTACAACAAGCAGATGCGCTCTGCGGCTCTGCTCTCGGGCCAGTCGCGCTACTCGGCGTACGGCAACCTCGACGTGTCGATGATGGCGAAGAACCCGCCGTGGGCGGCCCGCAACAACTTCAACGACCGCATCCTGCTGTCGAACCGTGTGGGCTGCTTCACCTACAACCCGACGTACAGCGTCGACCTCGCGGCTCTCTGCATCAAGTAACGGGGTAGAGAGGACGCGGAACGCAGGCGGCGGGGCGCACAGGGCGCCCCGCCGCCGCTCTTTCTGTCACTCCGCGAGCTGCCAGACGTCGTTGCGCAGCAACGGCACGCGCGTGCCGTCCGCCAGCACGCCGTCGACCTCGACCTCGGCGCCCCCGATCATGAAGTCGGTGTGGACCGTGGAGACGTTGACGCCGCCGTCGGGCTCACCGTCGACCGCCTCCGCGTACGCGCTTCCGTAGGCGATGTGACAGGTCGCGTTCTCGTCGAAGAGCGTGTCGAAGAAGGTGACGCCGGTCTCGCCGATTCTCGACGTTCCGTCCACGAGCGCGACCTCGCCGAGGAACGGCGCCGACTCGTCGGTCGTCAGCTCGCCGCGCACGACGTCCTCACCCTCGTCGGCGTGGACCTCGACGATCTTCCCGCCCTCGAAGCGCATCTCGAGGCCTCGCACGATCCGGCCATACAGCGCCAGCGGGCGGGTCGAGCGGACGACGCCCTCGGTGCGACGCGAGTCCGGGGTGGTGAACACCTCCTCGGTCGGCATGTTCGCGATGTAGGGGATGCCCGCCGCCGTCACCGACTCGACGCCCTGCCAGCGCGATTCGGGCAGCAGCCCGACGGTGAGGTCGGTCCCCGGGCCGGTGAACCGGAGGGCGTCGAGGTGGAGCTCGTTCAGGCAGCGCGCGCGCGCGTCGATGCGCCCGGCGTGCTCGCGCCACGCGGCCACCGGATCGACGGCGTCGAGGCGGACGCAGAACTCGACGAGCTTCCAGAGCCGCTCGACGTCGGGCTCGCCGAACATCTGCTGCGCCCAGCCCTCGTTCGGCACGCCGACGACCGTCCAGTTATTCAGCTGCTCGTTGACCTGGCGGCTGTTCTCCTCGGCGAGCTCGCGCGGGCGCGCCCGGCCGACCCGGTCGCCCGGGAGATCTGCGAGCAGGTCGGGCTCGGCGTCGCCCGTGAGCGCCACGACCGCGGCGTTCTCGGCGCCGATCTCCTTCGCCCGCTCGAGCAGCCAGGGCGGTGTCCACGAGAGAACCTCGTCGTGGGCGTGCTCGATCAGGGCGCGGCGAATGTGCTGATCCCTGTACAGCACGTCGACGTAACGCGCGCCGGCGCGGTACGCGGCGCGGGCGACGGCGCGGGCGACGTCTGCGTGCTCGACCTGCGCGAGCACCTCGACGAGCTGACCGGGCTGGACGTTGGCTCCGACCTGGACCGCGAGCTCCGCGTACCGCTCGACCCGCGCTGCGCCGTTCAGAGCTGCCACAGATCCTCGCGCAGGATCGCGACGGCGTCACCGGTCGCGGTGATCCCGTCGACCTCCAGCTCGGGGCCGCCGATCATGAAGTCGGTGTGCACGGTCGAGACGTTCATGTGCTCGTCGGGCTCGCCGTCGAAGCTCTCGGGGATCCCGAAGCCGTAGGCGATGTGGCAGGTCGCGTTCTCGTCGAAGAGCGTGTCGAAGAACGTCAGCCCCGTCTGGCCGACGCGCGAGGCCCCGTCGACGAGCGCGACCTCCCCGAAGCGCGCAGCACCCTCGTCGCTCGCCACCTCGGCGCGGACGATGTCGGCGCCGTGCTTCGCGTCGACCTGGACGATCCGTCCGTCCTTCACCGTCACCTCGAGACCCTCGATCACGTCGCCGGAGAGCGCGAGCGGCCGGGTCGACCTGAGCGTCCCCTCGGCGCGCCGCGGGTCGGGTGTCGTGAAGATCTCCTCGGTCGGCATGTTCGGGACGTACTCGGCGCCGTCCGCCGTGTGGAAGAGCGCGGACTGCCAGGACGCGCTCGGCAGCAGCCCGATCGTGAAGTCGGTGCCCGGGCCGCGGTAGCGGAGCGCGTCGAACCGACGCTCGTTCAGCTGGGCCGCGCGCGCCTCGAGCTTCGCCATGTGCTCGCGCCAGGCCGCCACAGGGTCGGCTTCGTCGAGCCTCGTGCAGAACGCGACCGCCTCCCACAGGCGCTCCAGGTCGGGCTCGCCGAACACATGCTCGGCCCAGCCTTCGCTCGGATAGGCGAGCCCGCTCCAGTTGATCTGCCGCGCGATCATGGTCTCGCGGATGATCTCGTTCAGGGCGCGCATGCGTGCGCGACCGACCCTCTCTCCGTCGAGGTCGGCGAGCAGGTCGGGCTCGGGGTCGCCGGTCGTCGCGATCAGGGCGTTCCCGTGTGTGTGGCGGTAGCGGGTCTTCAGCCACTCCGGCGTGTGCTCGAGCGCCTCGTCGGGGCCGAACTCGATCATCGCGCGGCGGACGTGGTTGTCGGTGTACCGCACGTCGACGTAGCGAGCGCCCGCGGCGTACGCCGCGCGCGTCAGGGCGCGCACGAACGGCGCGTGCTCGACGATCGCGTGGATGAAGACGGTCTGGCCCTCCTTCACGTTCGCACCGACCCGCACCGCCAGCTCGGCGTACCGCTCGAGCCGCTCGTCTAGGTGAGCTGCCATACGTCCTCCCTGAGAATCGGGACCGCGGCGCCGTCCTTCGTGATCCCGTCGACTGCGACCTCCGGCCCGCCGATCATGAAGTCGGTGTGGACGGCCGAGACGTTGATGCCGCGCTCGCGCACCTCGTCGGGTGTGAGGCCGTCGAGACCGTCGATCCCGAAGGGAACGCCCGCGCCGTAGGCGATGTGGCAGGTCGCGTTCTCGTCGAAGAGCGTGTCGAAGAAGGTGATCCCCGTCTGGCCGACGCGCGACTCGCCGTCGACGAGCGCCACCTCGCCGAGCCGCTTCGCGTACTCGTCGATCGACATCTGCCCGCGCACGCCGTCGGCGCCCGACGACGCGCGGATCTCGACCGCGTCGCCGTGCTCGAACCGCATCTCGAGGTCGCGGACGATCGTGCCGCCGAGCTGCAACGGGCGCGTGGAACGGACGGTTCCCTCGGTGCGGCGCCAGTCCGGGCAGGCGAAGACCTCCTCGGTCGGCAGGTTCGGCACGTGCTTGATCCCGTCGGCGGTCTCGAGGCCGCCTCCCGACCAGCGGGCTCCGGGGAGCAGGCCGACCGTCAGGTCGGTGCCAGGCCCGGAGAAATGGATCGCGTCGAACGCTGCGGCGTCGAGCAAGCGGCAGCGTGCGTGCAGCTTGTCGACATGGGCTTGCCAGGCTGCGACCGGGTCGGCCTCGTCGAGTCGAACGGCGTGTGCGACGGACTCCCAGAGCCGCTCGGTGTCCGGCTCGCCGAATACCTGGGTGCGCCTGGCCCTCGGTCGGGAACGCGGCGATCGTCCAGTTGACGGTCCGCTCGTTCTGGGCGCGCAGCTGCCGCGTCATCGCCTCGACGGGTCGGGCCTTGCCGACGCGCTCCTGGTCGAGGTCGGCGAAGAGCTCCGGGTCGGGGTCGCCCGCGATCATGATCAGCGCGCCGCCGTCGAGCGACGCTCGGCGCGCGTCACCAGCCAGGGCGGCGACTCGGTGAGCGTCGCGTCGTCGGCCGTGCTCGATCAGCGAGCGTTGCAGGTGGTTGTCGGCGTAGCGCACGTCGACGTAGCGCGCGCCGGCGGCGTAGCCGGCCCTACCGATCGCGCGCACGAGTGGGGCATGCTCGACGAGTGCGGTCACGAAGACCGTCTGGCCGGGCTGGACGTTGGCGCCGACGCGCACGATCAGGTCGGCGTAGCTGTCGATGCGATTCATGAGCGGGACAATAGAGGCGCCGATATCAAGTGTCGAGCGGGACCTCGTCCCACGACGTGCCGTCGCCGCAGAGCCAGGCGAGCGCGTGGTGGCGCTCGGCGGCGATCGAGTGGGCCTCGGCGAGCTGCGCGGGCGCCAGGTGGCGGTAGACCTTCCCGTACGCGCGGAAATCGCCGCGCATCGGCGTCGGCAGCAGGCCCTGCTCGAAGCCGCGCATCGCGGTCGCGGCGATCAGCTGGTCGAAGGTGGCGTAACCGCGGCGGCAGCTCGACCGCCGTCCGCCTGGACGCCGGTCGTGCGCGCCCGCCAGAGCCAGAGCCGGGCCGACTCGCGCTCGAGATCGATCTCGTCGACGTCGCGCAGCTCGCGCGTCCCCGAGGGTCGCTGCGGCGACCTCGTCGGTGTGGAACGGGAGGTCGTAGCCGGGCAGCTCGGCGAGCTGGAGCGCCCACAGCAGCGTCCCGAGCGCCTCGCCGCGCCAGATCGCGTCGATGACGGCGGGATCTTCCGAGGGCGAGCAGGCCGAGCGCCCCGCGCACGTCGCCCTGCAGCGCGCTGCAGCGTTCGACGACCTCTGCCTGCGAGCGAAGCTTGGGCGCGCCACGGTCTGAGCCTAACGGCTCACCGCGGCCGCTCGATCTCCGCTCGCGCACCGGCGTCGAGCGAGAGGTCCGAGCTCGCCGAAGCGTTGTCGTGCACCTGCTCGGGCCGCGAGGCGCCGACGATCGCCGAGGCGACGTTGTCGTTCCCGCAGCACCCAGGCGAGTGCGAGCTGGGCCATCGTCAGCCCGAGCCGCTCGGCGATCGGGACGAGTCGCTGGACGCCCTCGAGGACGTCGTCGTCGAGCCAGTCGCTCATCATCCGGCCCATGCGCGGGCTTGTCGCGCGCGAGCCCTCAGGGGGCGCCTCGCCCGGCCGGTACTTGCCGGTCAGCGCGCCCTGCGCGAGCGGCGACCAGACGATCTGCGAGATGCCGTTCGCGGCGCAGAGCGGGATCACCTCGAGCTCCGGCCGCCGCCAGAGCAGCGAGTACTGCGGCTGCGAGGAGACGAACTTGGCGAAGCCATGCTCGCGACTCAGGTCGAGCGATGCCTGGATCTGCGGTGCCGTCCACTCGCTGAAACCGATGTAGCGCGCCTTGCCGGCGTCGACCACCTCGGTGAGCGCCGCCATCGTCTCCTCGAGCGGGGTCGCAGGGTCGTAGCGGTGGCACTGGTAGAGGTCGACGTGGTCGGTGCGGAGGCGGGCCAGCGACTCGTCGATCTGCTTCAGCACCTGCTGTCGGGACAGGCCCTGGTTCTCGCCCGTGTCGTCCATCGGGAAGTAGAGCTTCGTCGCGAGCACGAACGACTCGCGCGGCCTGCGGGCGAGCACCTCGCCGAGGAACGACTCGGCGCCGCCGAGCGCGTACACGTTCGACGTGTCGATGAAGTTGATGCCGGCGTCGAACGCTGCGTCGACGCAGGCCCGTGCCTGGTCGTCGGCGACACCGGCGCCGTACGTCAGCCACGAGCCGAGGCTGATCTCCGAGACTTCGAGGTCGCTGATCGCCGAGCCGCCGGTAGCGCATGGGGACGGATCGTTCCAAAACCGGCACACGTGCCGTCGGGGGGTGCGAGTACCGTCCTCGTCGGAATGGCTCGAAGGCGGCGGCACTGGTCCAGCGTCTGCAGCCGAGTGCGGGACGTCGTCCGGGCGCTGGCTCGGGCGCTGCCCCGGCTGCGGCGAGTTCGGGACGCTGGTCGCCGAGGCGCCGCTGCCGCGGCCCGGGCGGCAGAGGCTGCGCGCCGCCGCGCCCCGGACGCCGCTGCGCCTCGTCGACGTCGTCGCCGACGAGGCGGAACGCATGTCCGACCGGCGTCCCGGAGCTCGACCGGGTGCTCGGCGGCGGCCTCGTCCCCGCCTCGCTCGTGCTCGTCGGCGGAGAGCCCGGCGTCGGCAAGTCGACGCTCCTGCTCACCGCGCTCGGCGCGATCTCGCGCGACCGGCGCGCGCTCCTCGTCACGGGCGAGGAGTCGCGTCGCGCAGGTGAAGCTCCGCGCCGCACGGCTCGGCGGCTGCGACGAGGTCGAGATCCTCGCCGAGACCGAGCTCGACGCCGTCTGCGAGACCCTCGAGCGCGAGCGGCCCGCGGTCTGCGTGATCGACTCGGTGCAGACGCTCTGGTCGGCCGAGGTCGGCTCCGCGCCGGGCTCCGTCGCCCAGGTGCGCGAGGCCGCCGGGCCGGCTGCTGCGGGTCTCCAAGGAGACCGGAGTCGCGACCTTCCTCGTCGGGCACGTGACCAAGGACGGCTCGGTCGCCGGCCCGCGCGTGCTCGAGCACCTCGTCGACTGCGTCCTGCAGTTCGAGGGCGACCGCTACCACGCCCACCGCATCCTTCGCGCCGTCAAGAACCGGTTCGGCTCGACGAACGAGCTCGGCGTCTTCGAGATGACCGGCGCAGGCCTCGTCGGGGTGCCCGACCCGTCGGCGGTCTTCGGGCAAGACCCACGCCGGCGAGGTCGGCGCCGCGGTCACCTGCACGCTCGAGGGAACGCGGCCGCTCCTGCTCGAGATCCAGGCGCTGGTCGCGCCGACCGACCTCGCGATGCCGCGCCGCGTCGGCACCGGCGTCGACCCGAAGCGGCTCGCGATGATCGTCGCCGTCCTCTCCCGGCATGCAGGGCTCGCCCTCGGCAGCGCAGACGTCTTCGTCAACGTCGCGGGCGGCGTGCGCATCGACGAGCCGGGGGCCGACCTGGGGATCGCGCTCGCGATCGCCTCGGCCGCGAAGGGCGCGCCGGTTCGGGACAAGGTGGCCGCTTTCGGCGAGATCGGGCTGACCGGCCGCCTCCGGGTGGCCACCCAGGCCGACCGGCGGGTCGACGAATGCCGAAGCTCGGCTGCCGGCCGATCGGCGGGCGAGACGCTGCGCGACGTGCTGCGCAGCGCCCTGGCTGATTCTGCGAACTAGCAGGGATTTTCGGAAAAATGGCAGATTTGCAGGGTTTCTGCTACCCTGAAGTCCCTCGCCGGTGAGCCTTCAAGGTCGCCGGCACTTTCGCGACTACAGACGGAAAGAGGCGCACTTGTACAAGGTCGGCGACAAGGTGGTGTATCCCCACCACGGTGCTGGGACGGTCGTCAAGCGCGAGAAGCGCGAGGTTCTCGGCGAGAAGCGCGAGTACCTGACGATCAAGATCCTGCACAACGACATGACCGTGAACGTCCCTGCCGAGAACGCCGAGCGGGTCGGTCTCCGCAAGGTGATCGACGAGGAGGCGGTCAAGAAGGTCGTCAAGTACCTGACCTCCGGCGGCACGGAGATGCCGAAGAACTGGAACCGCCGGTTCAAGCACAACCGCGACAAGATGAAGACCGGCGACATCTACGAGCTCGCCGAGGTCGTCCGCAACCTGGCGCTCCGAGACGGCGAGAAGGGCCTCTCGACCGGCGAGAAGCAGATGTACGTCAAGGCCAAGAAGATCCTGGCCTCCGAGCTGATGTACGCGAAGACGATGAGCGAGGACGAGGCGCTCGAGTGGCTCGAGGAGACGCTGACGAACGGCGCCAAGCCGAAGCCGACGCCCGCCGAGCGGAAGACGACGACGACAGCGACCGTCCGTCCCGCTCCCGGTGTCAAGAAGGCCGCGCCGGTCGCCAAGAAAGCCGCGCCTGCGAAGACGAAGGCCGTCGCCACCCGCACCGTCTCGAAGAGCTCGTCGGCGGCGAAGCCCGCCGCGACCGCGAAGAGGAAGACGACCGCCGCGAAGTGAGCGTCTGGGCCGTTCTCGTCGCCGCCGGGCGAGGGGAGCGGCTCGGTGAGGATCGGCCGAAGGCGTTCGTACGTCTCGGCGCCCTGCCGCTCCTGGCGGAGCCGCTCCGCCGCCTCGACGAGTGCGGCTGGATCGACCACGTGGTCGTCGTCGCCCCGCCCGAGTGGGAGGAGCCGGCGATCCTGCTCGCAGAGGAGCTCGGCGCGTCGAAGGTCGCCGCCTGCGTCGCCGGCGGCGAGACGCGCACCGACTCGGTCCGCGCGGGCGTCGCCGAGGTTCCCGGGGAGGCGGCGGTGATCCTCGTCCACGACGCGGCGCGGCCGCTGGTCGACGAAGGCGTCGTGCAGCGGCTGCTCGAGGCGCTCGCGGGCGGCTTCGACGGCGCCGTCCCGGTGCTGCCCCTCGCCGACACCGTGAAGCGCCTCGCCGCCGGCGTCGTCACCGAGACCCTCGACCGCACCGACCTCGTCACCGTCCAGACCCCGCAGGCCTTCGTCGCGCCGGTGCTGCGAGCAGCGCTCGACCCAGTTAGTGCCAAGTTGGCACAAGCGACGGATTGCGCGGCGCTGGTGGAGGCCGCGGGCGGGCGCGTGATCACGGTCGAGGGTGACGAGCGGCTGCTCAAGGTGACGACCCGGGCCGACCTGGAGCGGGTGGCGGCGTGGCTGTGAGCGTCGTCGTCTTCGACGTCGGCGAGACGCTGATCGACGAGACCGGGATGTGGGAGCGCGCCGCAGACGTTGCGGGCGTGCCGCGCTTCACGCTGATGGGCGTCCTCGGCGGGCTCGCCGCACGGGGCGAGCATCACGACCGCGTCTGGTCGATCCTCGGCGTCGAGCATCCCGCCGCGACCTGGGGGCCGGAGGACTGGTACCCGGACGCGCTGCCCGCGATCGCCGCGCTGCGGGCGGAGGGGAGCACCGTCTGGGCGGCCGGGAACACCCCGCTCGAGACCGAGGAGCTGCTCAGGCCGCACGTCGACCACGTCGGCTCCGCCGCCCGCTGGGACGTCTGGAAGCCCGCGCCCGAGTTCTTTGCGCGGCTGATCGAGGAGACCGGCGTCGCGCCTGCGAGGATCGCCTACGTGGGCGACCGCGTCGACAACGACGTCCTGCCGGCGCTCGCCGCGGGCCTGGTCGCTGTGCACATCCGGCGCGGCCCGTGGGGACTGCTGCACGAGACGCCTGCCGGCGCGATCGGCATCCGCTCGCTGGCGGAACTGACCGAGGTGCTCGCGTGAGCTTCCGCGTCGGGATCGGCGTCGACGCGCACGCGCTCGTCGACGGCGTGCCGCTGGTGCTGGGCGGTGTGACGATCGATCATCCGCGCGGGCTCGCCGGCCACTCCGACGGCGACGTGCTCGCCCACGCGCTGGTCGATGCCGTCCTCGGTGCGGCCGGGCTCGGCGACATCGGCTCGCTGTTCCCCTCCGGCGACGAGCGCTTCCGCGGCGCCGACAGTCTCGACCTGCTGCGCGAGGCCTACCGGCAGGTGCGAGCGGAAGGCTGGGTGCTCGTCAACGCGGACTGCGTGCTCGTCGGCGAGGAGCCGAAGATCGCCGCGTACCGCGAGGAGATGCGCCGTCGCCTCTCCGAGGCGCTCGACGGCGGCGAGGTGAACGTGCGGGCGACGACGACCGACGGGCTTGGCTTCACCGGCCGCGGCGACGGGCTCGCCGCGCATGCCGTCGCGCTCCTGGGCCGCTGATGGAGCTCCTCCGCTACGCCGACCGGCCCGACCTGCGCGAGCTTCGCCGCGACACGCTGAACGAGTTCCCCGAGTTCATGAACCACAACGCGATGGGCTGGAGGTACTGGGGCCGGCTCTACGACGAGTTTCCCGACTTTCAGCTCGCGCTGCTCGACGGCGGCGAGCTCGTCGCCGAGGTGCACGCGCTGTCGGTGCCGGTCGCGGGCGACGAGCTCCCGACAGGGTGGGACGAGGCGTTCGAGCGTGGGATGGAGGCCGGTGGCGGGAACGTGCTCTCGCTGCTCGCGATCAGCGTCTCCTCGTCGCGGCGCGGCGGCGGCCTCGCGACGCAGCTGATCGCCGCGGCGCGCGAGGTGGCCGGCCGCGCCGGGCTCGAGTCGGTGATCGCGCCGGTGCGCCCGACGCTGAAGGAGCGCTACCCGCTGATCCCGATCGAGGAGTTCATGACGTGGCGGCGCGACGACGGCGCCCACCTCGATCCCTGGCTCCGGGTGCACGAGCGCGTCGGCGGGACGATCGAGCGGGCCGCGCCTGCGTCGATGCTGATCGAGGCGCCCGTGGGCGACTGGGAGCAGTGGACGGAGATGGCCTTCCCGGCCGACGGCACCTACGTCGTCCCCGGGATGCTCGCGCCGCTCGCGGTGCGCGACGGCGTCGGCGTGCACGTCGAGCCGAACGTCTGGGTGCGCCACTCGGTCTAGCCGCCGTTCACCGACCTGTCACTGCCGTTCGTCCGGATTGCAACCCGGAAACCAGCTCTGAGCGGCGAATCTGAGTGTCGTGGCGGTCGAGATCCAGGCGCACAGGGCGAACGACCCGCTCGCGCTGCGGCGGCTGCTCGCCGCTGCGCCGACCTCGGTCGAGCTCGACGTGGGCCTCGCCGCGGACAGCCTCGTTGTCGCGCACGACGTCGACCACGGTGACGCCTCGGGTCTCGGCTTCGAGCGGGCGCTCGACCTGGCCGGCGAGACGACCGTGGTCGTCGAGGCAAAATGCTTCCCGCCGGTGACGCCGACCGCGCACGAGTTCGTGCAGGCGCTCCGCCCGCACCTGCACCGGATCGCGGTCTGCTCGTTCTCGGAGTCCCTGCTCGCGGAGGTCGCGCGACTGCGCTCGAGCGTCGAGACGACGTTCCTGTTCGACAGCCCGCAGCCGATCGTGACCGTCGCGCGCACGCTGGGTCCGCGTCACGACGTGGTCACGCGCGAGCTGGTCGAAAAGGCGCACGCCGTCGGTCTGCGGGTCGTGCCGTGGACGGTGAACGACGTCGGGCAGATGGCCGAGCTCGTCGCTCTCGGCGTCGACGGCCTCGTCACCGACGAACCGGCACTCGCGCGCGAAGTCGCACGCTCGCAGCTCGCCGCGTAGCTCCGAGTTTCAGGCCGGGAGCGACGCGATGCCGTCGCGCAGCACGACCAGCCCGTCGCGCTCGAGCGCGACGAGTGCCTCGCCGTCACGGGGCTGCTCGCCGCTCGCGACGGCCCGCAGCGCCACCGCACGGCGCTCCCGGAACGAGCCTTCGAACCGTGACTGCTTGCGGAGCGGCGCGTAGCGTGAGCCGCGGGCGGGGCACGCCTCGGCGAGCGGGCAGACGCCGCAGCGTGGGATGCGCGCCAGGCAGATCGTCGCGCCGAGGTCGAACAGCGCCTGCGTGCAGGAGCCGTCGAAGCGCTCGCCGGTGCGCTCCTGGACCCGTCGGACGTTCGTGTCGACCGGCAGCACGTCCCGCCCGAAGGCGAAGTTGCCGACCGCGGCTGCCGTGTACGGCCCGACGCCGGGCAGCTCGGTCAGGTCGTCCGGCCAGCCGTGCTCGGCGACGACGCAGCGCGGCGCGGTGCAGGCTGACGGCGCGGCGGTTGTAGCCGAGCCCCTGCCACGCGACGATCACGTCGGCGACCGGCGCCGCGGCCAGCGCCCCGGCAGTCGGCCAGCGCTCGAGCCATGCGAGCCAGCGCGGGATCACCCGCTCGACCTGCGTCTGCTGCAGCATCACCTCGCTGACGAGGATCGCGTAGGGATCCGTGGTCTCGCGCCACGGCAGCGGCCGCTGGTTCGCCCCGTACCAGGCGAGCAGTGCGTCCTTCACCGCGTGAGGCGAATCAGCTCGCAGCGGTGCTGAAGCGCACGACGGCACGCGCCTTGCGGCGAGCGGCCTCGACCTCGCGGTCGCGCGGCGGCGCCGACGTGACGAGCGACTGCAGCAGCTTCTCCGTCGCGGCTGCGATCTCGTCGACCGCGAGCTCGAACGCCTCCGTGTTCGCCTGCGAGGGCTTCTGCATCCCGCTCACCTTGCGCACGAACTGCAGCGAGGCACCGCGGATCTCGTCGTCGGTGACCGACGGCTCGAAGTTGTAGAGGTTCTGGATGTTCCGGCACATGCCGACAGGCTAGATGGCGAGCTCGGTCTCGGGGTCGAAGAAGTGGATCCGGTCGAGATCGAGCGAGATCGTCAAGCCCGCGCCGGCCGCTGCCTTCGTGCGCGGGTCGAGCCGTCCGATCAGCTGGTGCGCGCTCGAGAGCTGGTCGCGCCCGGCGACGT
Organism: uncultured Actinomycetes bacterium; assembly: GCA_963819535.1. Classification (GTDB taxonomy): domain Bacteria; phylum Actinomycetota; class Thermoleophilia; order Gaiellales; family Gaiellaceae; genus PALSA-600. The sequence continues at coordinate 104,228 of CAWFWL010000004.1, forward strand.
CGTCCTGCTCGCCGGTGAACGCGAGCACGTCCTCGGTGCGCACGGCGCCGCCCGCCGGCTCGAAGTGGGCGATCACCTCGGAGCCCATCGACTGGGTGAGCGAGATGCGCGCCTCGAACAGGTGCCGTCCCTCTGTGCTCGCTTCGTGTGCGGCGTCGGCGAACGCCTCCGGCCGGATGCCGACCAGCACGTCGCGGCCCTCGTACGCACGCAGTGGCTCGTGGTCGCCGCGAACCGGCAGCACAAGGCCGCCTGCGGTCACCTTCCCGTCGCCGAGCCGGCCGCGGACGATGTTCATCGCCGGCGAGCCGATGAAGCCTGCGACGAACAGGTTGCGCGGCTTGTCGTAGAGCGTGTTCGGCGTGTCGAGCTGCTCGATCCGCCCGTCGCGCATCAGCGCGACGCGGTCGCCCATCGTCATCGCCTCGGACTGGTCGTGCGTCACGTAGAGCGTCGTCGTCTTCAGCTCCTGGTGCAGCCGCGAGATGTAGGCGCGCATCTCGACACGAAGCTTCGCGTCGAGGTTCGAGAGCGGCTCGTCCATCAGGAACGCGGCCGGCTGGCGGACGATCGCGCGGCCCATCGCAACCCGCTGACGCTGGCCACCGGACAGCTGGCGCGGCTTGCGCTCGAGGAGATCGGCGATCCCGAGCATCTCTGCCGCGTGGCGCACGCGCGTCTTCGCCTCTTCGTTCGGCACCTTCGCGAGTCGCAGTGGGAAGCCCATGTTCTTGCCGACGCTCATGTGCGGGTAGAGCGCGTAGTTCTGGAAGACCATCGCGACGTTGCGCAGCCGCGCGGGCACGTTGTTCACGACCTCGGTGCCGATCTTGATCTCGCCGCCGCTCATCTCCTCGAGCCCGGCGACCATCCGCATGATCGTCGTCTTCCCGGAGCCGGAGGGGCCGACGAGGACCATGAACTCGCCGTCACCGACTTCCATCGTGACGTTGTCCACCGCGATCGTGCCGTCGTCGAAGCGTTTCGTCACGTCCGCGAATGCGATCTCGGCCATCGATGGATCCTCCTCGAAGTCGGCCCTTGACGGGGGCGGGTGCGGCTCGTACTGTAATCGTTCTCAGTAACCGTTTACAGCCCTGTGAGCGAATCCGTCGAAGAATCCGTCTCGCCGACGCTGGCCGAAGTCGCGAAACTCGCGAACGTCTCGGTGGCGTCGGCTTCGCGCGCGCTGAACGGCATCGGGACGCGGCCCGAGACGCTGTCCCAGGTGCTCGAGGCCGCCGAGCGGGTCGGCTACGTCCCGAACGCGGCGGCCAGCGCGCTCCGCTCGAAGCGGACGGGCCACATCGCGTTCGCGATGCCCGACGTGGCGAACCCGGTGTACGCGTCGATGGTGCGCGCGATCCAGGAGGTGGCGCGCGCCCGCGGCTGTCGTCTCGTCCTGCACTCGACCGGCGCGGACGCCGACGAGGAACTCGGGATCCTGCGCGACCTCCGCCGCCGCTTCGTCGACGGGCTGATCCTCGTGCCGCTGAACGTCACGCAGGCGCACCTCGACGAACTCGGCCGCGCCTCGGCGCCCGTGGTCGTGATCGGCAGCATCCCGGCGGACGTGCGCGTCGACGCGGTCGAGGCCGACTCGAAGCGCGGCGCCGCACTCGCCGTCAAGCATCTGCATGCACACGGCAGGAGCAAGATCGGCCTGATCAACGGCCCGGTGGCGACCACGCCCGGGCGGCTGCGCCGGCTCGGGTACCTGAACGGGCTCAGGGCGGCCAAGCTCGAGCGCGACGAGCGGCTGATCGAGGCGGCGGACGAGTTTGACGTCGAAGCGGGCCACGCAGCGACGCTGCGCCTGCTCGCCCGTGCGCGCCCCGACGGCCTCCTCTGTGCGAACGACCTGCTCGCAGCCGGCGCGATCGGCGCGTTGCGTTCGACGGGCCTCGAGGTGCCGGAGGACGTCGCCGTGGTGGGGATGGACAACAGCGGCCTCGCGCTGATCACGTGGCCGCCGCTGACGAGCGTCGACCTCGGCTCGGCCGAGCGAGCGCGGCGGGCGGCCGAGCTGCTGATCGACCGCATCGACGAGCCGGGCCGGGCCGTCGAGCGCATCAAGGTCGAGGCCCAGCTGTGCGTCCGTGCGTCGACCGGCACACCGAGGGTCCGCCGTTGAGCGCGATCGCGTTCCGGCGCAAGCGTGGCCGCGGCTCGACCGCGCTCTCCGGGCACGAGACGTTCTTCCTCCTGATCCCGGCGCTCGTCCCGGTCGTCGTGCTGAGCCTGCTGCCGCTGGCACGCGGGATCTACCTGGGCTTCACCGACTCACACGCGGGCTTCCACGTCTCGACGCACTGGGTCGGGCTCGCGAACTTCCACCGGCTGATCCACGACAGCCTGTTCGTCAACTCCTTCAAGATCGGCTTCATCTGGGCGTTCAGCGTCACGCTGACCCAGTTCGCCCTCGCCCTCGGGCTGGCGCTCCTCCTCAACACACACCTGCGCGGCCGCTGGATCGCCCGCTCGCTCGCGCTCGTCCCGTGGGCCATGCCGCCCGTCGTCGTCGGGATCATGTGGACGCTCTTCTACCAACCGCAGGCGGGCCTGCTGAACGAGGGGCTGCGCCGCGGCCACCTGCCGGGCCAGGACATCAACTGGCTCGCCGACTTCAAGTGGGCCCTGCCGGCCGTGATCCTCGTCGGCGTCTGGACCGGCATGCCGCAGACGACGGTCGCCCTGCTCGCCGGGCTGCAGGGGATCGCCGGCGAGCTGCACGAGGCGGCTGCCGTCGACGGTGCGACGACCTGGCGGCGGTTCGTGCACATCACGCTGCCGCAGCTGCGCCCGGTGATCCTCGCGATCACGTCGATCGACTTCATCTGGAACTTCAACTCGTTCGGGCTCGTCTACGTCCTCACCCAGGGGGGACCCGGGACGAGTACCCAGTTACCCATGCTCTTCGCGTACAACGCCGCCTTCAAGTACGGCGAGTTCGGCTACGCCTCGGCGCTCGGCGACGCGATGGTGGTCGTGATCGCCGTCGTCCTGTCGGTGTACATGTTCGGCCGGCTCAAGGAGGCGCTCAAGTGATCACCTCGCGCCGTCCGCGCCTCGTCAAGGCCGGGCAGTACGCCGCGCTGGCCGGCTACATGATCTTCCTCGCGGTCCCGCTCGTGTGGCTTCTGTCGACGAGCTTCAAGGACCCGCGGGAGCTGGTCGAGCTGCATCCGTCGCTCGTCCCGCAGCATCCGACGCTCGACAACTTCACGTCGGCGCTGCACGATGCCGACCTCGTCCACTCCGGGCTGAACAGCCTCAAGGTCGCGGTGGTCACCGCGATCCTGACCACGCTGGTCGGCCTGCCTGCGGCGTACGTCCTGGCGCGCACGCGCGGCTGGATCTCGAAGTTCGGGCTCGCCTACATCCTCGTCAGCCAGATGTTCCCGCTGATCCTGATCATCATCCCGCTCTTCCTGGTGCTGCGCGACCTGCACCTGACGAACTCCCACTCCGGCCTGATCCTCGTCTACCTCGTCTGGTCGCTGCCCTTCATCCTCTGGATGCTCCAGAGCTACATCGCCAACATCCCGCGTGACCTGGAGGAGGCGGCGGCGGTCGACGGAGCCCGCCGCATCCAGATCGTCGTGCGGATCATCGCGCCGCTGCTCGCACCCGGCGTCGTCGTGACGCTGCTGTTCGCGTTCATCTCGGCCTGGAACGAGTTCTTCTTCGCGCTCGTGCTGCTTCAGACCCCTGGACTCGTGACCCTCCCGGTCAAGCTCGCCCAGTTCGTCGGGATCGAAGGGCAGATCCGGCTCGGCCCGCTCGCGGCGGCGTCGCTGCTCGCGACGATCCCGAGCCTCGTCTTCTTCTCCGTCATGCAGCGCTGGCTCACCAGCGGCCTGCTTTCCGGGGCGGTGAAGGGCTAGCCATCGCCAACGTCTGTCAACCCAGTGGAGTCCCCAAGAGAAAGGGGTTGGATCGAATGAAGAGGTACCTGAGCGCTGTATGTGCAGTGCTCGCCTGTGCAGTGCTGGCGGTCACGGCTGCGTCCGCGCAGACGGGATCGAGGAAGGCGGTCACGATCAACTTCATGACGTACGTGTGGCAGCCGACCACGGTCGCGGCGACGAAAAAGATCGTCGAGTCGTGGAACGCGAGCCACTCGAACATCCACGTGAACGAGATCCAGATCGACCCGAACACGGTGCACGACTACATCGTCACCAACTTCGCCGGCGGCACCGCGCCGGACATCATCCACGACGAGGCCGCGGACATCGCCGGCTTCACGCAGCAGGGCTACCTCGCCGACATGCGCAAGCTGATCCCGGCGAGCCTGAAGGCCAGCATCCCGCAGCGGGTGTGGGACTCGGTCACCTACGGCCGCAAGATCACCGCGGTACCGACGCTGCTGCAGACCTACAACGTGTTCGCGAACGTCGACGCGCTCAAGGCCGCCGGCGTGAAGTTGCCCACGACGGCGAACCCGTGGACGTGGACGCAGTTCCGCGCCGCCGCCAAGAAGCTCACCGGCAACGGCAAGTTCGGCGTCGGCTGGGGCCTCAAGTCGCCGGCCTCCGTCTCGATGAGCATGGCGCTGAACTGGGGCGGCACGTTCTTCTACTTCGACAAGTCGAGCGGCAAGTGGGTCGTCAAGGTCGGCAAGGGCGAGACCTCGTACCTGACGACCGTCCACGACATGATCTGGACCGACGGCAGCATCGACCCGGCCGCGGTCGGGTCGAGCGGCGGCGGCGTGCTCCCGGGCTTCTTCGCGGGCAAGTACGCGATGACGATCCAGGGCAACTACGCCGCCCAGCAGATGATCCAGTCGGCCCCGGCCGGGTTCCACTGGGCGCTCCTGCCGCTGCTCAAGGGCACGTCGCAGGATCAGCTGGCCGATCCGCAGACGTACTCGATCACGTCACAGAGCTCGCACAAGGCCGAGGCGATGCAGTTCCTCGCGTACCTCGCGAACGCGCAGAACATGCAGAAGCTCGCCGGAGGCGACTGGCTGATCCCGTCGAACCCGGCGGCCGGGAAGCAGCTCGTCAAGTCGACGAAGCACTACGGCAGCTGGAAGATCGCGATCGCGTCACTTCCGTCGCTGCGTGAGCATCCGCTCAACTACCTCGTCAACTACCCGCAGTTCAAGAGCCAGGTCGCCACACCGGCTCTGCAGTCGTACTTCCAGAACAAGTCGAGCCTCGCCGATCTCTCGACGGCGCTCTCGACCGGCTGGACGAAGGTGAACGTGCACTAACCGCAAGGGGCGGTCAGACGCGCTGCCGTCGCCCCTGTCCTGGCGGCGGCGGCAGCGCATACTTCGACGAGGAGGTTGTGTGCAGGAGAACGAGCTCAACGACCGTGCCGTAGCCGCGCTCGCGGGCGCAGCAGTCGGCGACGCGCTCGGCGGCGCCACCGAGGGCTGGGAGGCGCACGAGATCGCCGAGCACTTCGGTGCACCGGTGGAGGGCGTCGTGCCGTCGATCCGGATGACGAAGGGCCTCGAGAAGCCGTTCTCGCCCTTCCACAAGGGCGACGGCCACATCACCGACGACACCCTGATGACGCGCGCGCTCGTCAACGTCTACGACGCGAAGCGCGACCACCTCGACGCGTTCGACGTCGAGTCGCGGCTGATGCCGCAGCTCGTCGACGAGAAGGTCTGGATCCCCGAGCTGGGCCGCGAGGATCTGCTCTACCACCGGCTCTTCCTGGCCGAGAAGTGGCTCGTGGCGCGGCTTCGCTTCGGCCACGGCGACCCGCGCGAAGGCGGAGTCGGCAACATCGTCAATTGCGGCGCGGCCATGTACATCGCCCCCATCGGCATCGCCAACGCAGGCGACCCCGACGGCGCCTTCACCGAGGCAGCCGACGTCGCGGGCGCTCACCAGTCGAGCTACGGGCGGGAAGCAGCCGCCGTGCTCGCCGCGGCGGTCGCCGAGGCGATGCGGCCGGGAGCGAGCGTCGAGAGCGTCGTGGAGACCGCGCTCCGGCTCGCCCACGACGGCACGCGCACCGCAATCGACGCCGTCGCAGCCGCTGCCGCGACACTCACCGGGTGGCGTGGGGGCGGCCTGGCTGCGCTGCGCGCCGCGTTCGCGCCGTACGACTCGGTCGGCGAGCGCTACGCCTCGCCGTCGCTCGGTGCTCGCATCCCGAGCCGCCTGCACTCGATCGAGGAGCTGCCGATCGCGATCGGCCTGCTCGTGGCGACCGGCGGCGACTTCGCAGAGACGGTGCTCGGCGGCGTGAACTATGGGCGCGACTCCGACTCGATCGCCTCCATGGGCGGCGCGCTTGCGGGCGCGCTCGGTGGCGTCGCGGGGCTGCGCGCCGACTGGACCGAGCAGATCGGGACCGCGAGCCGCTACGACCTCGAGGAGCCCGGCCGTCGGATGGCCGAGGTCGCCGTGCAGATCTACCGGCAGGACGTCGAGCGGCACGCGCGGCGGAGCGACGCATTCGCCACGCTGATCGCCCAGCCCTCGCTCGACGGCGTCGCCCAGCTCTCTTGAGGGTGACGTGGATCCAGCCCGAGGATCTGATCGGGCACGAGCTGCGCCAGGCGCGCGAGCAGGGCAAGGACGTCGACCGGATCGAGGCGCGCTGGTTGGCCGCGGGCGGCGCGCCCGCGCCGGCGCGCGGCGCCTCACCCGATCGCGCTTCGGCCGAGCTGCGGCTGCTTGCCGCCGAGCTGCTCGACGAGGTCGCAGGGCTGACGGGGCCGCTCGACGAGGACGAGCCCGAGGAGTACGCGCCGGTGCTCGCGCGGCTCGAGCCGGCAGCCGACGTCGAGGACCGCGTCCGCGGGGCGTGGCTCGGGCGGGCGGTGGGATGCCTGCTCGGCAAGCCGGTCGAGAGCATCCCGCGCGAGGGGATCCGCGCGATCGCCGAGGGCACGGGTGCGTGGCCGGTGCGGGCCTACTTCACCGCTTCGGGCCTCGATCCGGCGGTGAGCGAGCGCTGGCCGTGGAACCGTGCCAGCCGGCCGACGAGTCTCGCCGAGAACATCGACGGGATGCCGGAGGACGACGACCTCAACTTCACGATGCTCGCCACGCTCGTGCTCGAGCAGCACGGATCGTCGTTCACGAGCGTCGACGTGGCCAAGGCCTGGCTCGACTACCTGCCGCCAGGACGCATCTTCACCGCCGAGCGAGTCGCGTGCCGCAATCTGCTGCTCGGCCTGCTCCCGCCCGAGACGGCGAGCTATCAGAACCCGTTTCGCGAGTGGATCGGCGCCCGGCTCCGTGTCGACGCCTACGGCTGGGCGGCGCCCGGCGACCCGCAGCGGGCGGCGCACATGGCGTGGGAGGATGCGCGTGTCAGCCACACGGCGAACGGCGTCTACGCGGCGATGTTCATGGCTGCGGCGCACGCCGCGACGCTCGCCGACGTTACCGCTGCCGAGGCGGCCGACATCGGGCTGCAGGCCGTGCCGCCGCGGAGCCGTCTCGCCGAGGCGATCGGCACCGCCCGTGCTGCGAGCGGCGACTGGGAGTCGATCGTCGACGCGCTGTACGACCGCTACGGCTCGCTGCACTGGGTGCACGCGATCAACAACACCGCCCTCGTCGCGGCGGCGATGTACCACTGCACGACCTTCGACGAGGCGATCGGCAACGTCGTCGCAGGAGGGTGGGACACCGATACGAACGGCGCGGCGATCGGCTCGATCTTCGGCGCGCTCGCGGGCGTCGACGGCATCGACGCACGGTGGAGCGAGCCGCTCCACGACACGGTTGCCAGCTCGCTGCCGGGCTTCGACGCGAGCTCGATCGACGCGCTGGCGCGACGCACGCTCGCAGTCGCGTGATCGACCCTCTGTCGCCGCGTCCGATCGACCGGCCGACGCCCGTCGGCGGTCGAGCTCGACAGCGCGAAGATCATCGCCGCGCCCGACGACCCGGCCGAGCTGGCCGGCCTGGCGCGCACGCCTCGCCGACTGGCGACGTGAGGCGCGCGCCGCGGCTCGCCTACACGGGGGAGCTGTACGACCGGCCCGAGTTCGGTGGACGCAAGGCTGCTTCGCGGTCGCGCTCGTCTGGCTCTGGGACGAGCTGCTCTACGACTTCGAGGCCGAGCGCTTCACGCCCGACCGGCTGCTCGACGAAGCTGAGCGCGAGTTCGGCGGCTTCGACGGGGTCGTGCTCTGGCACGCGTACCCGGTGATCGGGATCGACGAGCGCAACCAGTTCGACTGGTACCGCGACGTGCCGGGCCTGCCGGCGCTCGTCGCGACGTTGCACGCGCGCGGCGTGCGGGTCTTCGTCGACTACAACCCGTGGGACACGGGCACCCGCCGCGAGCCGGTCGACGACTCGCGCGCGGTCGCCGACGTCGTGCGCCTGCTCGACGCCGACGGTGTCTTCCTCGACACGATGAAGCAGGCGCCGCGCGGAGCTTCGTCGCGAGCTCGACGCGATCCGTCCCGGGCTGGCGCTCGAGGGCGAGTCGACGGTGCCGCTCGCCCGCATCGACGACCATCATCTCTCGTGGGCGCAGTGGTTCGCCGACAGCCCGGTGCCCGGGCGTGATCCGCGCCAAGTGGTTCGAGCGGCGGCACATGCTTCACCACACGCGCCGCTGGAACCGCAGCCACGCTCGACGAGCTGCACGTCGGGCTGGCTGAACGGGGCGGGGATGCTCGTCTGGGACGGCGTTTTCGGCGTCTGGGTGGGCTGGAACGAGCGCGACAAGGGCCTGCTCCGCGCGATGCTCGACGTGCAGCGCCGCCATGCCGCGCTGCTGACGCACGGTGAATGGACGCCGCTCGCCGGCGCGGAGCGACGACCTGCAGGTCGTCGGCTCGCGCTGGGAGCGACGGGGGCGAGACACTGTGGACCTTGGCGAATCGGCATCCCGATCCGTTCGTCGGCCGTGTGTCGCTCGACGGCCGGGAGGTGCAGCTCGAGCTGCCGCCGGACGGGATCGCCGCCGTCGAGCCCGACGGCCGGATCGTCGTCTCGCCGGATGGGCTTTCGCCCGACTTCCCGGTACGTCCGACGGTGCGTGTGCCTGCGCCGATCGCCGAGGCTCTTCAGGACGGGAATGGTCGACCTCCCTCCGCCTCCGCCTCAGACCGCGGTCTTCCGCCGTCGCGAGACCGGCACGTACGGCGACGCGCCCTACGTCGAGGAGTGGAAGCCGCTGCCGCCCCGCTTGCACGACTTCGTCGCGGTCGAGCGCCCGGCGCGGCGAGCGGCCGTTCGCGATCGGCGTCAACGAGGTGCTGCGCGACGGCGCGCCGCTCACGAACGTGACGCTCGATGAGGCGCGTGCCTATGCCGCCGGGCTGGGTGCGCGGCTCCCGACGGAGGACGAATGGCAGTCGGCGGCGACGGCCGGCGTGCTCGAGCGCGCGGCGCCGCGCGTCTGGGAGCTGGACCGAGAGCGAGCACCGCGACGGTCGGACGCGGTTCGCGATCCTGAAGGGCGGCTCCGACCACGTGGTCGCCGGCTCGGAGTGGTACGTCGACGGCGGCGACGTGCGCCCGGAACGCTCGCTGAAGCTGCTGCTCGTCGGCGGCGGTCTGCAGCGCTCACCGTCGATCGGGTTCAGGCTGGCGGTCGACCGCTCGTGACGCGGCCGCTCGAGGGAATCCGGGTGGTCGAAGCGGCGACCCTGTTCGCGGCGCCGCTTGCCGCGATGCTGCTCGGGGACTTCGGCGCCGACGTCGTCAAGATCGAGCACCCGACGATCCCCGACCCAGCACGCGGTCACGGGCCGAGCAAGGACGGCGACGGCCTCTGGTTCAAGACGCTGGCGCGCAACAAGCGGCTGATCACGCTGGGCCTCGCGACACCAGGCGGCCGTGACGTCTTCCTGCGGCTCGTCGAGCGCTCGGACGTCGTGATCGAGAACTTCCGGCCGGGGACGCTCGAACGGTGGCAGCTGGGGCCTGAAGAGCTGTTCGCGGCCAACTCACGCGTCGTGGTCGCCCGTGTCACCGGCTTCGGCCAGACGGGGCCGTACGCCCGTCGGCCCGGCTTCGGCACGCTCGCCGAGGCGATGAGCGGCTTCGCGTCGCTGAACGGCGAGCCCGACGGCCCGCCGCTCCTGCCGCCGCTCGCGCTGGCGGACGGCGTCGCGGCGTTTGCGACCGCCTTCTCGATCCTCGCCGCGTTGCGGGCGCGCGAGACGACCGGTCGCGGCCAGGTGGTCGACCTGTCGCTGATCGAGCCGCTGATGCTTCTGCTCGGGCCGCAGTTGGCCCAGGCCGACCTGCTCGGTGAGGTTCAGCCGCGCACCGGCAACCGCTCGGCGCACAACGCGCCGCGCAACGTCTACCGCACGGCCGATGATCGCTGGGTGGCCGTGTCGGCAAGCGCGACGAGCATCGCCGAGCGCGTCCTCCGGCTCGTCGGCCGCGACGACCTGGTCGCGCAGGACTGGTTCCAGACCGGTGCGGGCCGTGCGGCGCACGTCGACGAGATCGACGGTGCAGTCGCGGGCTGGATCGCGGCTCGGAGTCGCGACGAGGTCGTCGCGTCGTTCGAGCGCGCCGAGGCGGCGGTCGCGCCCATCTACGACGCCCGCGACATCGCCGCCGACCCACAGTTGCAGGCGATCGGCGCGATCGCCTCGGTCGACGACGAGCGGCTCGGCCGGGTGCTGATGTCGAACGTCGTCGCGAGGCTCTCGGAGACACCCGGCGAGATCCGCTGGACAGGGCGAGACCACGGGGCGGACACTGAGCAGGTGCTGGCCGAGATCGGAGTCGACGCCGCCGAACTCGCGGCGCTGCGCACGGCGGGTGCCGTGTGAGCGACCTGCCGCCGCTGACCTGGCTGTACGTCCCCGCGAGCCGGCCGGACCGTGTCGCGAAGGCGCTCAGATCGGGCGCGCACGCGGTGATCGTCGACCTCGAGGACGCGGTCGCGCCCGGCGCGAAGGACGAGGCGCGGGCGGCGCTCGCGGGCGCGCTCGCGGAACGGCCGCCCGTTCGCGTCCACGTCCGCGTGAACGCGCTTGGAACACCGTGGGTCGACGACGACCTCGCGGTCGTCGACCGCGTTGCCGATCGACGGCGTCGTCCTGGCGAAAGTCGAGTCCGCCGAGCTGCCCGACGTCGGCGCGGCTCGCGCTCCACTGCCTGATCGAGACGCCGCTCGGCGTCGAGCGGGCGTTCGAGATCGCGTCCCATCCTCGCGTCGCCGGCCTCTCGCTCGGCGAGGCCGACCTGCGAGCGCAGACCGGCGCGGGCGACGCGGGTCTCGACTGGGCACGCAGCCGCCTGATCAACGCCGCGCGCGCGGCCGGGCTGCCGCGGCCGCCGCAGTCGGTGTATCTCGACGTCGCCGATCTCGAGGGACTCGCGGCGTCCTGCGCGCGCGGCCGCGAGCTCGGTTTTCTCGGCCGTACGGCGATCCATCCGGCTCAGCTGCCGGTGATCGAGCGCGCGTACCTGCCTACGGCGGCCGAGTTCGAGACCGCCCGATCCCTGGTCGATCTCGCAGCCGGTAGCGGCGGCGGGTTCGCACGCGGCGGCACGTTCGTCGACGCTCCGGTCGTCTCGGCGGCACAGCAGCTCGTCGCGCTCGGCGAGCGCTACGGGCTGCGCGACGGCTGAGGCTCCGCCGCCGGCGGCAGGTCGCGGCCGGCTCGCCACGCCGCCAGCCCGACGCCGAACAGGGCGACTTCGACCAGCGTGATCACGAGCCGGTTCAGCAGGGTCGCGCCGAGGGCCGGCCCGGCGTCCGTGATCGCGAGCAGGATGCCGTACATCGACGCCTCGCGCACGCCGAGGCCCGACGGCGTGAACACCGCGATCACGGCGACGATCGCGCCGACCGCCGAGACGCCGCCGAGGAACGGGATCGTCGACCAGGCCGGCGAGGCGTCGACGCTGCGCAGCAGGAACCAGAGGCCGAGCCCGCCGATCAGCCAGGTGCCGCAGTAGAAGAGCAGCAGCACGATCGTCACGGGGAACGGCAGCGGCTCGATCGCGTCGGCACCGAACGGCCTCATCACGCGGCGGCTGAGCGGCCGGAAGATCCGCGGGTGGAGGAGCGACGCCAGCACGAGCGCGAACAGGATCAGCCAGGGCAGCGGCGCGTTGACGCCGCGCACCCAGGCGAGACTGACGACGAAGACGATCACGCCGGAGATCGCCGAGAGCGCCGCCTCGACGAAGATCGACGTGAGGACGGTCGGCGTGTCGGTCACGTTCGCCGACCGGCGCAGGGCGAGCGCGCGGGCCGCCGGCGTCCAGACGCCACCCGGAAGGTACTTGGCGAGCATCGACACCATCTCGGCCTGCAGCGCGACGCGATACGGGACGCGGATGCCCCAGGCGGCGAGGATCCTGATCCAGCCGAGGATGAAGACCAGGTAGTACACCGACACCGCGGCCAGCGCGAGCGCGAGCTCACCCGGGTGCGCATCCCTGAGGCGTGGGCCGGCCTTCGACCACTCGTTCCGGACCGCCCACGCACAGAAGGCGACGGTGACGAGCACGAGCGCAAGCTGGATGCGCTTCCGCGTGCGCGGGTTCTGCTCGAGGTACCGCGCAAGGGACTTGATGCCGTCGAAGAGACGCTGCATGACTCCACGATAGGTTCTCTGCATGACACGGGTCCGGTTCGCGCCGAGCCCGACGGGGACGCTGCACGTCGGGAACGCGCTCAGCGCGGTCGCGAACCGGCGCTTCGGGGACTGGCTGCTGCTGCGGATCGACGACACCGACCCGGCCCGCAACGTGGCCGGCGGGGAGGAGGGCGATGATCGCGGATCTCGCGCTGGCTCGGAGTCGGGTGGGACGAGGGGCCGGTCCGCCAGAGCTCCCGCGCCGGGCGCCATCTCGAGGCGGCGCGCGCGGCCGGCCTGCCGCAGCGATTCGACGGCGTGATGCTGTGGCGCGACGACGGGACGCCGACGTTCCACCTCGCGAGCGTCGTCGACGACGCCGACTTCGGGATCACGCACGTGATCCGCGGCTCGGACCACCGCCCGAACGAGGAGCTGCACGCGGCCCTGCATCGCGCGCTCGGGACGAAGCCGCCGCACGTCATCCACCACGGGCTCGTGGTCGGGCGAGGACGGCAAGAAGCTGTCGAAGCGCGCCGAGGGTGCGACCGTCGCGTCCCTGCGCGACGCCGGCTATCCGGCCGAGGCGGTGCGGGCGTACCTCGAGGAGCTCGACCTGCCGCGCCACGATGTGCACCTCGACCTCACGCGCGTCCGGTCGCTGTCCGTCGACGTGCTGACGCGGATGTCCGACGAGGAGCTGGCGGTGCGCCTCGGCGTGCCGCCCGAGGCGGCGCCGCTCGCCCGTGGCGCGCACGACCTCGTCGAGGCCGGGGCGCTGGTGCGCGGCGTGCTCGAGCCTCCAAGTGCCAACTTGGCACAAAGTCCGGAGACGCTCGAGCGGTTCGTCGAGCTGCGCGCCGCGATGCCGGAGCTCCTCGACAGGGACGGGGCGAAGGCGCTGCAGCGGGAGCTGAAGGCCGTCGGCGGCAGCCTGCGCGACCTGCGGCTCGCGCTCACCGGCGCCGCAGCGCGGGCCGGAGCTCTGGGCGGTGCTGCGCGCGCTGCCGCGGGACGAAGCCGTGCGGCGCGCTCTACGCTAGAAGCGATGCGCCTCTACGACACGCTCACCCGCTCGACGGTCGAGCTCCCCGCCGCACCGGGGCCGGTGCGGATGTACTTCTGCGGCCCGACCGTGTACGCGCGCGCCCACGTCGGGAACGCGCGGCCGTTCGTGGTCGGGATGTGGCTGCGCTCGTGGCTCCGAGCGACGGGCTACGAGGCGACGCTCGTGCACAACATCACCGACATCAACGACCGGATCTACGACGCTGCACCCGGCGCCAGTGCCGAGCTCGCCGCGCGCGCGACCGAGTGGTACCTGGAGGACACCCGTGACCTTGGGCTCGGGATGCCGGACTTCCTGCCGAAGGCGACCGAGTCTGTGCCTGCGATCGTGCACCTGATCGAGGAGCTGATCGACGGCGGGCATGCGTATGCCGTGCAGGGCGATGTCTACTTCCGGGTCTCGTCGTTCCCCGAGTACGGTCGCCTGTCCGGCCAGCGGCCCGACCAGGTCGAGGAGCAGGAGCCGAATCCGCTCAAGGAGGACGGCCGCGACTTCGCGCTCTGGAAGGCGAACAAGCCGGAGACCGAGGACACGTGGTGGGAGTCGCCCTGGGGCCGCGGCCGCCCGGGGTGGCACATCGAGTGCTCGGCGATGGTCGAGGAGATCTACGGGCCGGCCTTCGAGATCCACGGCGGCGGCCTCGACCTCGTCTTCCCACATCACGAGAACGAGATCGCGCAGTCACGTTCGGTCGGTCATCCGTTCGCGTCGATCTGGACGCACAACGGGCTGCTCAGGTTCACCGGCGAGAAGATGTCGAAGTCGCTCGGCAACGTGATGACGCTGCGGGAGGCGATCGACGAGTGGGGGCGCGAGACGCTGCTCGTCTTCTTCCTGACGGCGTCGTGGCGCAAGCCGATCGACTTCTCCGAGACGACGATGCAGCAGGCTGCGGCCCGCCGCGACACACTGCGGAACGCGTTCACGCGGCCGGGCGCGGATCACGACGAGAGCGGCTGGCCTGCGTTTGCTGGAGCGCTCGAGGACGATTTCGACACGCCGGCGGCACTCGCCGTGCTGCACGACTGGGCCTCGGGCGGGCAGCTCGAGCTGCTGCGGCGCGGCCTGGGCGTCTTCGGGCTCGAGTCGCTCGCGGAGCGCGCCGAGGCGCCGCCCGACATCGTCGCGCTGGCCGCGCGCCGGGCCGAGGCGCGGGCGACGCGCGACTTCGAGACCTCCGACCGGCTGCGCGACGAGCTGGCCGCGCTGGGCTGGGAGATGCGCGACCGGGACGACGGCTTCGACCTCGTGCCCGCGTGACGCCCGAGCTCGTCTACGGTCGCCGTGCGGTCCGCGAGGCCCTTCGCGGGCGGCGCGAGGTGCTCGAGGTGTGGGCGACCGAGCGGGCGATCAAGGCCGAGGACTGGCTGGCCGAGATCAAGCCACGGCAGAAGGCCGAGCGCGAGCTCTCCGACCGGGCCGACACGCGCGACCACCAGGGCGTGATCGCGCTCGTCGAGCCGTTCCGGTACGCGGACGCGTACGAGTTGGCCGCGG
Source organism: uncultured Actinomycetes bacterium (assembly GCA_963819535.1). GTDB lineage: Bacteria > Actinomycetota > Thermoleophilia > Gaiellales > Gaiellaceae > PALSA-600. The sequence goes on from CAWFWL010000004.1 coordinate 119,290, forward strand.
CGGAGAAGCCGCTGCTGGCCGTGCTCGACCGCGTCACCGACCCGCGCAACCTCGGCGCCGTCGCCCGCAGCGCGGAGGGAGCCGGCGCGACGGGCGTGGTCGTCCCCGCGCACGGCTCGGCGATCGTGACGCCGGCAGTCGCCCGCGCCTCGGCCGGTGCGATCGAGCATCTGCCGGTCGCGGTCGTGACGAACCTCGCGCGCTACCTCGGCGAGGTGAAGGGCGCCGACCTGTGGGTCTTCGGCGCGGTCGGCGACGCGGCGGCGCCGTCGATGTGGGAGACCGACCTGTCCGGAGGCGTCGCGCTCGTCCTCGGGGCCGAGGGGACCGGTCTCCGGCCGCTCGTCCGGCGCACGTGCGACGCGCTCGTCTCGATTCCGCTCGACGGCGAGGTCGAGTCGCTGAACGTGAGCGTCGCCGCCGCGGTGCTGCTGTACGAGGCCAAGCGCCAGCGCGGCTGAACCGCGCGGCTCGATCAGCCTGGAGCGGTTACCGAGAGGCGAGTGAGCGGGTCCACCGCAAAAGGGGGTTGTGCTCCTTGCGGGACCCTGCTATGTTCACCTCGACCTCAGGGTGAGACTTCGGTGGCTTTGGAGGACGAAGTCTCATCAAAACACCCAGCAATCACGGGGGTAGCCACCGTGTCCGTCCGCACCGCGACCGTCCCGAAGTCTCCGCAGAAGGTTCAACGAGAGCTTGAGGATCTGCAGCTCGTCCTGAAGGCGCGCAACGGCTCGACCGTCGCGATGGATCAGCTGATCCGCCGCTACACGTCGTTCGTGCGGCTGAAGGCGAGCTCGTACTTCCTCGCCGGCGGCGACTCGGACGACCTGATCCAGGAGGGTCTGGTCGGCCTCTACAAGGCGGTGCGCGACTTCCGGCCCGACAAGGAGACCTCGTTCCGCTCGTTCGCCGAGCTGTGCGTGACGCGCCAGATCATCACCGCGATCAAGACCGCGACGCGCTTCAAGCATGCGCCGCTCAACTCGTACGTCTCGTTCAGCCACACGCCGGCCGGCCAGGAGGGCGACGACTGCAGCCTCGGCGACGCTCTGCCGGGCCCCGCGGTCAACGACCCGTCGGTGCGCGTGATCTCGACACAGGAGCTCGAGTCGCTGGTCGGTTGCCTCTCGTCGACACTCTCACCGCTCGAGGCCGACGCGCTGCGCCTCTACCTCGAAGGCTCGTCCTACGAGCAGATGGCGGAGGAGCTGCTGTGCGACACGAAGACGATCGACAACGCGTTGCAGCGCGTGAAGCGGAAGATCCTGACGCACCAGCAGGCGCGCCAGGTGCTTCAGTAGACGTCGATCTTCGCGACTTCGTACGGCGCAGCGAAGCGGATCCCGATGACCTGGCCGTTGCGTGGCGGCTCAACGCGCAGCGTGCCGCCTGACCTGACGGCGACATCCTCGATCGGCACGAGGTAGACGGCTCCGAGCTCGGGACAGTAGATCGCGAAATCGTCGATCTCTCCCGCATAGGTGCGACGCCGAATCTTCGGATTCGGATGGTGGGCATAGGTGCTGCAGGTCGCGAAATGAACGGCGCCGCCCCTGAGCCTCCCTGTCTTGCATTGCACCCGCCGAAGAACGGCGCCCTGCTCGAGGATCAGATCGATGCGGCTGTTCTCGCCGAACGGGAGAAACACGCCGTACCCGTGGGAGCGGAGCGCGAAGATGATCGCGAGCGTCGAACGGTCACCGATGTCCTTCGGATGCTCCACTCCTTCGAGCGTGCCAGTCCACTCGGACAGGCCGTGTCCAAATCAGACAACACGCACGCGACCTACAATCGGGCAGACGCCGGAGTAGCTCAGCTGGTAGAGCAGGGCTTTTGTAAAGCCAAGGCCAGGGGTTCGAGTCCCCTCTCCGGCTCTCGTCTCAGGCGGCTGCGAGGGCCTGCTCGAGGTCGGCCCAGATCTCGTCCACGGGCTCGAGCCCGACCGACAGGCGCAGCAACCCCGACGGGATCCGGTCGCCTTCCCAGCGGTGGCGGCTCTCCATCGTCGAGCGCCCGCCGCCAAGGCTCGTCGCGTTCAGGATCAGCCTGGTGCTCGTCTCGACCGGGCGAGGGTCGGCGACGTCGAACGAGATCAGCCCGCTGAAACCCGGGTAGCGCACGTTCTCGACGGCGGGGTGCGCGCGCAGCCGTGACGCAAGCTCGGTCGCCGACTCCGTATGCCGGTGCATGCGCGACTCGAGCGACTCGAGCCCGCGCGAGCAGCGACTCTGCCGCCTCGGGCGATGCCGTGACGCCGGCGTTCACCCGGAGCTCGCGTAGCCGCTCGCTGTGCTGTCCGCGGGAGATCGTCGCGCCGAGCAGCGCGTCGTGGTGGCCGGTCAGGAACTTCGTCGCCGAGTGCACGACGACGTCGGCGCCCTCGTCGAGCGCGCGCAGGTAGACGGGCGTCGAGACCGTTGAGTCGCAGACGACGAGCCCGGGATGCTCGCGCAGCGCGGGCCAGTTCGGCTGCGTCAGCGTCGGGTTGGCGGGCGACTCGACCCAGACGATGTCGGCGTCTGGCGGGGCGCCTTCCTGGTCGAACTCGCGCAGGTGCAACCCGAACGGCTCGAGCAGCCGGATCAGCTTGCCGGTCCCGAAGTACGCGCCTTCGGCGAGCGCGATCGTCGCGCCGCTGCGCGCGAACGCGAGGAGCACGGTCGGTCGTCGCGCCCATCCCGGACGCGTAGAGGAGCGCGTCGCCGCCCTCGAGCGCGCCGAGCGCCCGCTCCGCCGCCACTCCGGCCGGGTGGTCGTAGCGCGGGTAGTAGAACCGCCCCGGCTCGCCCGCGGCGTCGTAGGGCCAGATCGTCGTGCGCCCGCTTTCCACAGTTCGACTCTACGGGACACGTCCGGTGTCAGACACGGTTGTAGAAGAGTGACGTTCCGTCCACGGGCCGTGTCCCGGATCGTCGTCATGGAGCTCGTGGGAGCCGGCGCCGAGCGAGCAGCGGACGCACTCGACGGCATCGGAGCGGCTCGGGACACGTCCGGTGTCAGACACGGTTGTAGAAGAGTGGCGTTCCATCCACAGGCTGTGTCCCAGGTCGCCGTCATCTAGGCTCCGCGCGAGATGGCGCCGGACGAGCAGCGCACGCACGAGACCACCCAGGAGCGCCTCGACTGGCTCAGCGACCTGCGCGACCAGGCGCTGCACGCGGGGTCCGAGGCGTCGGTGGCGAAGCACCGCGAGGCCGGGAAGCTGCTCGCCCGCGAGCGCGCCGAGCAGCTCTGCGACCCCGGCTCGTTCGTCGAGCTCGACCGCTACGTCCGCCACCGCGAGCCGAACTTCGGGATGCTCGACCGGCGGCCGTACGGCGACGCCGTCGTCACCGGCTACGGCACCGTCTTCGGCCGGCGCGTCTTCGTCTTCAGCCAGGACTTCACCGTCTTCGGCGGCTCGCTGAGCGAGGTCTTCGCCGAGAAGATCTGCAAGGTGATGGACCTGGCGGCCAAGTACGGCTGCCCGGTCGTCGGCATCAACGACTCGGGCGGGGCGCGCATCCAGGAGGGCGTCGTCTCGCTCGCCGGCTACGCCGAGATCTTCTGGCGCAACGTGCAGGCGTCGGGCGTGATCCCGCAGATCTCGCTCGTGATGGGACCCTGCGCGGGCGGCGCGGTCTACTCGCCGGCGATGACCGACTTCATCCTGATGGTCGAGGGAACCTCCTACATGTTCATCACCGGCCCCGAAGTCGTGAAGACCGTCACCGGGGAGGAGGTCACGTTCGAGGAGCTCGGCGGCGCGATCACTCACGCGACGAAGTCGGGGGTCGCGCACCTGACGGCGCCGACCGAGCAGGCCGCGCTCGAGGACGCCCGCTACCTGCTCAGCTTCCTGCCGCAGAACAACGCCGAGCCGACGCCGTACGACGAGCCGAGCGATCCCGTCGACCGCGAGTCGCCCGAGCTCGACACCCTGATCCCGGACGAGGCGACGCGTCCGTACGACATCAAGAAGGTGATCGAGGCGGTCGTCGACGACGGCGAGTACCTCGAGATCCAGCCGTTGTACGCGGACAACATCGTCACCGCCTTCGCCCGTCTCGGCGGCTACAGCGTCGGCATCGTCGGCAACCAGCCGAAGGCGCTTGCAGGCGTTCTCGACATCGACTCGTCGGAGAAGGCGGCGCGGTTCGTCCGCACCTGCGACGCGTTCAACATCCCGCTCGTCACCTTCGTCGACGTCCCGGGGTTCCTGCCGGGCACGGCGCAGGAGTGGGGCGGGATCATCCGGCACGGCGCGAAGCTGCTCTATGCCTACTGCGAGGCCACGGTTCCGAAGCTGACCGTGATCACCCGCAAGGCCTACGGCGGCGCTTACGACGTCATGAGCTCCAAGCACGTCCGCGCCGACTTCAACTTCGCCTGGCCGACGGCCGAGGTGGCCGTCATGGGGCCCGAGGGCGCCGTCAACATCATCTTCCGTAAGGAGCTGCAGGAAGCCGACGACGCCGACGAGCGTCGCGCCGAGCTGATCGCCGACTACCGCGAGCGTTTCGCGAACCCGTACTCGGCCGCGGAACGCGGTTACGTCGATGACGTGATCGAGCCGCGACGGACGCGGCCGGTGCTGATCGATGCGCTGCGGACGGCGATCACGAAGCGTGAACGCCGTCCGCAGCGCAAGCACGGGAACATCCCGCTCTAGTCGGACCGAGCTACGACACGCGCTCGAGCGCCGAGAGCACGCCGTCGGAGCACTTCATCGCGACGTGGTCGCCGACCTTCAGGTCACCGAGAGCCGGCGATGCCGCGCCGACCTTGCAGGTGACCGTGCCGCCGTCGGTCGCCACGCTGACGGACTCGGCCGAGAGCGCGCTGACCGCGCCGCGCGCGCCGGTCGTGGTGTGCGTGATGGGCGTTGTCGGGGTCGGGGCGGCGCCGTCGACCTTGCGGATGAGCACGAGCTGCATCGTCGCTGCCTTGCAGCCCATTCCGATCCGATCGCCGACCTTCAGCTCGGCCGTGCTCGGGGAGCCGGGGCCGAGCGTGCAGGTGACCAGGCCATGCTCGGTCTGCAGCGTGACGCCCTTGTCGCCGAGCGATGCGACAGTGCCGACGTAGTAGCGGCCCGCATCGCCCTGCGTGACAGGAGCGATCCGCACGAGCGCGCCGCCGGCGCACTCGACCTTGACGTGCTGGCCGACCTTGAAGTCCGCCGTCGAGGGAGACGACGGGCCGAGGGTGCAAGTCAGGTCACGGTCACCGTCGTGCAGCGTGATCGAGCCGTCCGTGAGGGCGGTGATCGAGCCACCGAAGGCGGTCGGCGCCGTGTCCTTGTTCTGGGTGACAGGGGTCGTTGTTGGGAGATGCCGGATGTGTGCGAGGACGAGCCGGCCCTGGCGGGCGCGGCAAACCATCTGAACGGGGTCGCCCGCGGCGAAGCCGGTGAGCGAGGGTGAGCTCCGCCTGAGGGCGCAGGTGGTGACGACCGAGTTGCGTGCCTTGACCGCGACGCTGTGGGTTGTCATCGCTGCGATCAGGCCCTTGACGCTGCGTCCGTTGCCGGCTGACGCGGGCAGGACGAGACAGAGGGCGACGACGAACGTCGCCCAGGGGAGGATGTGCCGCTTCATGTGACCCACGTTGTTGCCTCGGCAGGCGGGACGCCTCCCCCGTCGTAGGGGGTTGCCGCACAATCACTCGATCTAGGAGAGCCTAGGATGGGCCGATGGAGCTCGAGGTGACCCCCGAGCAGCCGCCCGAGGTCGTCGCGGCGGCGAAGGCGCTGCTCGAGGACGCGGGGCCCGTCGCCGATCCGTGGTGGCGCGCCGGCCTCGAGGAGGCGCTCTACGGCGAGACGGCCGCGCGCCCGCGGAGCACGCTCGGCGCCGAGCGCGCGTAGTCGAGCCCCGAGATCCACGTCAGCGCCAGCGCGACGAGCAGCGCCCACCAGGCGACCCGGTCGCTCCAGACACCGGCGGCCGCCAGGCCGCCGATCGCCGCGGCGACCGCCTGCGACCACGTCTTGAGCTTCCCGAGATCGCGGGCGGCGATCACGACCCCACGCTCGATCGCAGCCTGCCGCAGGCCTGAGATCAGGAGCTCGCGGGCGACGATCGCCGCCACCATCCAGGCCGGGAACACCTGCTGGTCGATCAGCACGATCAGCGTCGACATCACGAGCAGCTTGTCGGCGACGGGATCGAGCAGCGAGCCGAGCGACGACGTCCGGCCCGACCGCCGCGCGACCCGGCCGTCGAACCAGTCGGTCGCCATCGCCGCACAGAACACGCCTGTCGCCCAGTAGTCGTGACCGGTGAACGAGATCGCGAACAGGGCGACCACGATCGGCACGGCGGCTGCGCGAGCGACGGTCAGCTGGTCGGCGAAGCTCATCCGACGGGAGAATACGGAGTGTGTTCGCGAAAGTCCTGGTCGCCAACCGCGGAGAGATCGCCGTCCGCATCTTCCGGACGCTCCGGGAGCTGGGCGTTTCGTCGGTCGCCGTCTACTCGGACGCCGACCGATCCGCGCTACACACGTCCTACGCCGACGAGGCGTACGCGCTCGGCGGGCTGAGCGCAGCGGAGAGCTATCTCGTCGTCGACAAGCTGCTCGCCGCCGCGCGCGAGTCGGGTGCCGAGGCCGTCCATCCCGGCTACGGGTTCCTGGCCGAGAACGCCGCCTTCGCCCGGGCGGTCGAGTCGGCCGGGATGACGTGGATCGGCCCGCCGCCGGAGGCGATCGAGCTGATGGGCTCGAAGACGCGGGCGCGCCAGGCGATGCAGGCCGCCGGCGTGCCGATCATCCCTGGCACCACCGATCCCGTCGAGACGAGCGATGCTGTCGTCAGACTGGGCAACGAGATCGGCTGGCCGCTGCTGATCAAGGCTGCTGCCGGCGGCGGCGGCAAAGGGATGAAGGTCGTCCGGTCCGCCGACGAGGCGGCGCAGGCGTTCGACTCGGCGCGGCGCGAGGGCCAGTCCTACTTCGCGGATGCGTCCGTCTACGTCGAGCGGTACCTCGAGGACCCGCGGCACATCGAGGTGCAGGTACTCGCGGACAGCCACGGCAACGTGCTGCACCTGGGCGAGCGCGACTGCACGATCCAGCGCCGCCACCAGAAGCTGATCGAGGAGACGCCGTCGCCGGCCGTCACACCCGAGCTGCGCGAGCACATCGGGCGGATCGCGGTCGACGCGGCGCGCGCAGCTGGCTATCGCTCCGCGGGGACGATCGAAGGCCTGCTCTCGCCGGAAGGCGACTACTTCTTCATGGAGATGAACACGCGCATCCAGGTCGAGCACACGGTCACCGAGCTCGTCACCGGCCTCGACCTCGTGCGCGAGCAGTTGCTCGTCGCCGCCGGTGAGCCGCTGTCGCTGCGCCAGGAGGACGTGGTGCTGCGCGGGCACGCGATCGAGTGCCGGATCAACGCCGAGGATCCGTCGAACGGCTTTCTCCCGAGTCCCGGCCGGATCACGAGCTACCGCGAGCCGTCGGGGCCCGGTGTGCGCGTCGATTCTGGCGTGCGCCTCGGCTCGGAGATCAGCGGCCTGTACGACCCGATGATCGCGAAGCTGATCGTCCACGACACCGATCGCGAGGCCGCGCGACGCCGCATGCTGCGCGCCCTCGGGGAGTTCGACCTGGGAGGCGTCAAATCGCTGCTCGGGTTCCACCGGGCACTCCTCGCCCATCCGTGTTTCATCGCGGGGGAGACGTGCCACGGGCTGGTCGAGTCGGAGCTGATCGCGGAACGCGCGCGCGAGCTGACGCCGACCGCAACGAGCCCGACCGCCGCGTCCGACGGCGTGGTGGTCGAGCGCACGACCCTCGCCGAGGTCGGTGGGCGGCGCGTCGAGGTGAAGGTGCACGTGCCCGAGCCGCCGTACCGCGACCTGGCCCGCCGCCGCCGTGAGCGAGCCGCTGCGGGAGTGAGCGACCCGGGCTCGGGGATCGTCGGCAGCCCGATGCAGGGAACCGTGCTCGAGGTGAGGGTCGCCGAGGGCGACGCGGTCGCCGCCGGCCAGGTCGTCTGCATCGTCGAGGCGATGAAGATGGAGAACGAGGTGCCGGCGCCCTGGGCCGGCACGGTCACGAGCGTCTCGGTCTCGGCTGGCGTCCCGGTGACGACCGGTCAGCCGATCTGCGTCATCACGGCCCACTAGAACAGCCGTTCGTGTCGGAAGCCTCAAGGTCGAGGCGCGCAGGCCCGATAACCCGCGGGTGTCGTCGCGTGCGCTCGTCCCCGTGTGCCTGTTTCTCTGCGCCGTCTCCGCCGGCTGCGGGACAGCGGCCCGCTTCACCGCGGGCGGGCAGGTCGTCGCCGTCACCGAGCGCGACTTTGCGATCAAGGCGTCGCCGCGGCAGGTGTCGGCCGGCACGGTCGTCTTCCAGGCACGGAACCGCGGCCCCGACGCTCACGAGCTGATCGTCGTCCGCGAGCGGGGCAAGCAGCTCCAGCTCCGCTCGGACGGGATGACGGTGAGCGAGGAGGCGCTGGAGAAATCGATTGTCGGCACGCTCGAGCCGGGAGCGCCGGGTTCGGTGCGCGAGCTCCGAGTCAAGCTGAAGCCGGGCCGCTACGAGCTGCTCTGCAACATGTCGGGCCACTACATGGGCGGCATGCACACGGTGGTGGTCGTCAAGTGATGCCGTGGCGGTCACGCGCGTTGCGGCCGTTCGCGCCGCACGCAAGGCGCACGATCGTCGCGATCTTCCTCACCTTTGCGCTGGTCGCGACCGCGAGCGCCGCGATCTCCATCTGGTCGACCGGGCGTTCGAAGAACCGCGCGTCCGTCGTCGAGGTCGCGGCCAGGCAGCGCACGCTGGCCGAGCGATACGTCGAGGAGCTGTTGCTCGTGCGGCGTGGGAACACCGCCGACCCGCAGCACATCGGCTCGCTGCTCGCCCAGAGCGCCCGTGTGCTGCTCGACGGCGGGACGGCGCCGGCGGTCGAGGGCGATGACGACGAGATGACGATCGCGGCAGCCAAGGGGGCCGCGCTTCGTGCGCAACTGGCGCAGGAGCAACGGCTCGTTGTCGACCTCACGGCAACGGGCGCCGCGTTCCTGAGCGACCGGCCGGTTTCGGGCGTCCGCCTGACCGCCCACGAGCACATCGCGCAGCAGTCGCCGGTCGAGCGCCTCCGCATTCTCGCGTCGCTCACGTCGAACGTCTCCCTGAACGCCGCCCGTACGATCGCTGCGCAGACCGACCGGAACGTCAACACGTCGATCCGACTGCAGCTGCTGCTGGGCGGTGGCGGCATCCTGCTCTCCCTCCTGCTCGCGTGGGCGCTCGTCGCAACCACGCGCCGTCAGACCGCTCACTTCAGGAGCCTCGTCACGTCGTCGACCGACCTCGTGCTCGTGCTCAGCGACGGCCGCTGCCGCTATGCGAGCGGCTCGGTCGCGCAGCTCGTCGGACGCTCGCAGAGTGAGCTCCTCGAGAACGGGTTCGTGCACTTCGTCCACGACGACGACAACGACGCGCTGCGCGAGGCGGAACGGTCGGGCCAGGGGAAGCTCGTCGTCCGCATGCGCAATGCCGCGGGCGAGTGGCGCCACCTCGAGGCGAACGTCACCGACCTGCGGCACGACCGGCACGTGCGCGGCGTCGTCCTGAATGCCCGCGACATCACCGACCGCGTACGGCTCGAGCAGGAGCTGACGGTGCAGGCGCAGCGCGACAACTTCGGCTCGCAGCTCGTCGAGGCGCTCGAGATGGCTGACGAGGAAGACGCCACCTACGACGTGATCAGGCGCGCGATGCAGGAGATCTCGGCGGCGACGCCGATGGAGCTGCTCGTCTCCGACTCGAGCCGCGCCCATCTCGAGCAGGCGGCGGTCAACCCGGTTGCAGGTGCGCCGTCGTGCCCGGTCGAGTCGCCGTTCTCGTGCGTGGCGGTGCGGCGCGGCAACCCGGTCGTCTTCGAGTCGAGCGAGGCGCTGAACGCGTGCCCGAAGCTCCGCGATCGCCCCGGCGGCCCGTGCTCGGCCGTCTGCGTGCCGATCAGCTTCATGGGCCGCTCGCTCGGCGTGCTGCACGCGAGCGGGCCGGTGGGAGCGCCGCTCGACGCCGAGCAGGTGACGCAGCTGACGACGCTGGCCACCCAGGCGGGCGCGCGGATCGGCACCGTGCGGGCGTTCGAGCGGACACAGCTGCAGGCGTCGACCGACGGCCTCACCGGGCTGATCAACCGCCGCACGCTCGAGACCCACCTGCGCACGTTGCTGCGCGAGGGGACGCCGTTCGCGTTGGCAGTCGCCGACCTCGACCACTTCAAGCAGCTGAACGACACGCACGGCCACGAGGCGGGCGACCGGTCGCTCCGCGTCTTCTCACAGGCCACCCTGCAGGTGCTCCGCGACGTCGATCTCGTCGCGCGCTGGGGCGGCGAGGAGTTCGTGATCGCGATGCCGAACATCGACTGCGAGCAGGCGGTCGTCGTGCTCGAGCGCGTCCGCTCGAATCTCGCTCTCGCGCACCAGGGCGGCCACGCGCCGTTCACCGCCAGTTTCGGCGTCACGGACTCGAGCCGCGGCGAGACCCTGCAGGAGCTGATCCAGCTGGCCGACGTGGGGCTCTACATGTCGAAGACGGCCGGACGGGACCGGATCTCGGTGGCGGATGGTCTGACCGCGCTCGCCGGGGTGGTCCGCACCAAGCCGGCTCGCGGCCGCAAGCCGGCGATCGTGCAGGCTGCGGCCGACGACGACCCGCCCCCTGTCTAGAGGGAGCGCTGGTACGAGCGGAACGTCCAGGTCGCCCAGGCCGCCGTGAGCGCGGACAGCGCGAGCAGGAGCAGCAGGTGGAAGCCGACCGAGCTCCATGCCGTCCCCGGCAGCACCACCTCGCGCGCCGCACGCACGCCCCAGTCGACGGGATTGAACTTCGCCGTCGCCTGCATCCAACCGGGCATCTGCTTGACCGGGCGATCATCGTCGACGAGAGGAAGAGGAGCGGCAGCCCGATGAAGTTCGCGACGGCGATCATCGTCGCCTCGCGGCGCGTCAGCAGGGCGATCGCCTGCGAGATCCCCGCGAACGCGCTGTTGACCAGCACTGCCGCGACGATGATCGTCAGCCAGCCGAGGATGCCGGTGTGGACGCGCACGCCGAGCGCCAGCGCGACGACCAGGATCACGATCGCCTGGATCGCGGCGGTCAGGGCCGAGCGCACGATCTGGGAGAGGATCAGGGAGAACCGCGAGGCGGGCGTCGCCAGGAAGCGCTCGACGACCTTGTGGTCGAGGTCGGCGATCATCGACATGCCGCTCCACGTGGCACCGAAGAACGCGTTCATGACGACGATCGCCGGTGCGAGGAACGTGATGTACGACGTCGTGCCGAAGCCGCCGAGCCGCGTCACGTTCTTGAACAGCTGCCCGTAGAGCACGAGCCAGACCATCGGCTGCACGAGCAGCAGCACGATCCAGATCGGCTCGCGCATCAGGTTGCGCGCCTGGCGCACCGTCATGAACCACGTGTGGCGGAGCACGGTCACTGGCCGCGGTCCTCCGAGTTGAAGTCGCGTCCCGTGAAGTGGAGGTAGACGTCGTCGAGCGACGGGCGCGAGAGCGAGACCGACGCAACGCCGATTCCCGCGCTTTCGAGCGCCGAGATGATGCCCGGTAGCGCGCGGCCGCCGTTCTCGACCCGCGAGACGATCGTGCGGCCGTCGAGCACCTGCTCCGGGCGTGCGCCGACACCCGCGAGGACACCGCGAGCGGCATCGACCGCGCCGTTGTCGAGCTCGACGTGCACCGCGTCACCCTGCAGGCCGGCCTTCAGCTCGCCCGGCGTCCCTTCGACGACGACCTTGCCGCGCGAGACGATCGCGAGCCGGTCGGCGAGCTGGTCGGCCTCTTCGAGGTAGTGGGTCGTGAGGAGGATCGTCAGCGACTCCGCCGCCGCGAGCCGCGAGACCTCCTCCCACATCGCCACTCGTCGCCTCCGGGTCGAGGCCCGTCGTCGGCTCGTCGAGGAAGAGGACGCGCGGCCGGTGGACGAGGCCGAGTGCGATGTCGAGGCGTCGCCGCATGCCGCCCGAGTAGTTCTTGACGATCCGGTCGGCCGCGTCTGCGATCCCGACCAGCTCGAGCAACTCGTCCGCGCGCGCACGCAGGTCGCGTCCGCTCATCCCCTGTACGCGGCCCTGCAGCATCAGGTTCTCGCGACCCGTCCCGAACTGGTCGACGCCCGAGTCCTGCGGGACGTAGCCGATCGCGCGGCGCACGGCGGTCTGGTCGGTGCGCACGTCGTGGCCCGCGACCGACGCGCTGCCGCCGTCGGCGTGCGTCAGCGTGACGAGGACGCGCACGGTCGTCGACTTGCCGGCGCCGTTCGGGCCGAGCAGCCCGAACACCTCGCCCTCGCGCACCGCGAACGAGACGCCGTCCAGCGCCTGCACCTCGCCGTAGCGTTTCCTGACGTCGTCGACGACGATCGCATCCATCGACCTCGAGACTAGCCACGTCGCTACAGTCCGCCGCGGCCGATGGATCTCTACGAGTACCAGGGCAAGCAGCTCTTCAGGCAGTTCGGGATCCCGGTCTCCGACGGGCGGCTCGCGACGACCCCGGCAGAGGCGCGCGCGGCGGCCGAGGAGCTCGGCGGGCCAGACCGTCGTCAAGGCCCAGGTGCTCACCGGCGGGCGTGGGAAGGCGGGCGGCGTCAAGCTCGCCGAGGACGCCGCGGACGCCGAGCAGAAGGCCGGCGAGATCATCGGGCTCGACATCCGGGGCCACGTGGTCGAGAAGGTCTGGATCGAGAAGGCCTCCGAGATCGCGAAGGAGTACTACCTCTCGGTCACCTTCGATCGTGGCGCGAAGCAGCCGCTGTTCATGTTCACGACCCAGGGCGGCGTCGAGATCGAGGAGGTCGCGGCGAACGACCCCGACGCGCTCGTCCGTCTGCACGTCGACGCGCTCGAGGGCTTCCAGCCGTGGGTCGCACGACGGCTCGTCTACGGGGCCGGCGTCTCCGACCCGTCCGAGCAGAAGCAGATCGCGGAGATCATCGGCAAGCTCTACCGCTGCTTCGTCGAGTCCGACGCGATGCTCGCCGAGATCAACCCGCTGATCGTGACGCCGGAAGGCGAGGTGAAGGCGCTCGACTCGAAGTTCACCGTCGACGACAGCGCGCTGTATCGCCATCCCGACATCGCCGAGTTCCGCGATACGAGCGCGGCCGACCCGCTCGAGTCCTTCGCGCGCGAGAAGGGCGTCACCTACGTCAAGCTCGACGGCTCGGTCGGCATCCTCGGCAACGGCGCCGGCCTCTCGATGTCGACCGTCGACGTGGTCGTCGTGGCGGGCGGCAAGCCGGCCAACTTCTGCGACCTCGGCGGCGGTGGCAGCGCGGAAGGCGTCGTCGACGCGCTCGAGGTGATCACGCGCGACCCGCAGGTTCGCTCGATCTTCTTCAACATCTTCGGCGGCATCACGCGCTGCGACGAGGTGGCGCGCGGCATCCTCGAGGCGCTCGAGCGGCTCGACGTGTCGGTGCCGATCGTCGTGCGCCTCGACGGGACGAACGCCGAGGAGGGGCGGAGGATCCTGGCCGACGCCGCGGCGTCGAACCTGCACGTCTCGCCGACGATGCTCGACGCCGCCCGGCAGGCCGTGGAGCTCGCAGCGTGAGCTCGAACGCCTGGGACGCGCGCGCCGAGCTGTATCGCACCTCGGCGACGCACGCGAGCGGCGAGGATCTCGACGCCGTCGTCGAGCTGTGCGAGCCCGCGCCGGGCGTGAAGATCCTCGACGTCGCGACCGGCGGCGGCCACGTGGCGCGGCGCTTGCGCGAGCGGGGCGCTCAGGTCGTGACGTGCGACGCCGCGCCCGGGATGCAGCCGGACGTGATCACGCCGGCCGAGCATCTGCCGTTCGCCGACGGGTCGTTCGACGTCGTCGTCACACGGATCGCCGCGCACCACTTCGACGATCTCGGTGCCGCCGTCGGCGAGATGGTCCGCGTCTCGAACAGCGTTCTCGTCGTCGAGGACATGCTCTACCGCGAGCGACGACGAGCACGAGGCGGAGCTGCTCCGCGATCCGACCCACAAGCGCTCGCTCACCGTGGAGGAGTGGCGCGAGCTGCTCGTCGACGCGGGGCTCGAGATCGAGCAGGAGCTGCTCTTCACGAAGGAGCACGACATGGACGAGTGGCTCGCGCGCACCGGCTGCACCGGCGAGGACGCGGCGCGGGTCCGCGAGCTGCTCGTGCCGTTCTCGAGCGAGGACGGTTCGACGTGGTCGAACGACTACGTCGTCCTCAAGGCACGGCGGTCGCAGGCCTGATGGCGATCATCGTCGACAACGACACGCGGCTCGTCGTCGCCGGGCTGACCGGCTCGGAGGGGCGCTTCCACGGGCTGCGCAACCGCGCGTACGGCACCAACCTCGTCGCCGGCGTGACGCCGGGCAAGGGCGGGCAGGACGTCGACGGCGTCCCCGTCTTCGACACGGTCGCCGACGCCGTCTCCGCGGCCGGAGCGAACACGTCGATGATCTTCGTGCCTGCGCGCTTCGCACCGGACGCGATCTACGAGGCGGTCGACGCCGGCATCAAGACGGTGATCTGCATCACCGAGCACATCCCGGCGCACGAGATGCTGCGCGTCTACACCTACGTGCGCCCGAAGGGCGTCACGCTGATCGGGCCCAACTGCCCGGGCGTGCTCTCGCCGGGCAAGGCGAACGTCGGGATCATCCCGGCCGAGGTCTTCAAGCCCGGCTCGATCGGGCTCGTCTCGCGCTCGGGGACGCTGACGTACCAGATCGGCTACGAGGTCGCGCAGCGCGGGCTCGGCAACTCGACGATCGTCGGCATCGGCGGCGACCCCGTCGTCGGCTCGAGCTTCATCGACATCCTCGAGAAGTTCGAGGCCGATCCCGAGACCGAGTACATCGTGCTCGTCGGGGAGATCGGCGGCGACGAGGAGGAGAAGGCCGCCGGCATACGTCGCCGAGCACATCACGAAGCCGGTGTTCTCATACATCGCCGGCTTCTCGGCGCCGCCCGGCAAGACGATGGGCCACGCGGGCGCGATCATCTCCGGCTCGTCCGGCACCGCAGCGGCGAAGAAGGATGCGCTCGAGGCGGTCGGGATCAAGGTCGGCACGACGCCGACCGAGGTCGCCGAGCTCGTGGTCGCTGCGGCGTCCTAGGCAGTCGTCGGCAGCGCGAGCTTGAAGCGCGCGCCCGCGGTCGTGCTCTCGGCGGTCGCCGTGCCGCCGTGCGCCTCCGCCGCCTCGCGCACGATCGCGAGCCCCAGCCCGGCGCCCGGCTTCGCCCGCGCGGTCGCGGCGCGGTAGAAGCGGTCGAAGACCCGCGGCAGGTCCTCCTCCGCGATTCCCGGGCCGTGGTCGGCGACGACGACGTCGCCGCCCGCGCACGGTGACCTCGATCGGCGCGCCGTCGGGGCTGTACTTGACGGCGTTGTCGAGCAGGTTCGAGACGGCGCGCTCGAGCAGTCCCGCGTCGGCCCGCACGACCGCGGGCGAGAGTGCGGTCACGAACCTCACCTGTGGCGCCCGGGCCTGCGCGCGCTCGACGATCCCGGCGACCAGGTCGTCGAGGTGCACATCTTCGAGGTGCAGCTGGCGCTCCTCGCCGCGCGCGAGCTCGACGAGGTCGGCGACGAGCTTCGTCAGCGCGTCCAGCTCGACCGACGCCTCGTCGAGCGCGTGTCGCGCCTCGTCCTCCGGCAGCTTCCCTTCGCGCAGCAGGTCGACGTTGGTCCGCGCGGCGGTCAGCGGCGTGCGCAGCTCGTGCGACGCGTCGGCGACCAGCCGCCGCTGGGCGCCGACCGACGCGCTCGAGCGCCGCGAGCATCTCGTTGAAGCGCATCGCCAGGCGGCCGAGCTCGTCGGTCGACGTCGCGTCGACCCGCTGCGGTCAGGTCGCCGGTCGCGGCGACGCTCTCCGCCGCGGCCGTCAGACGGCGGACCGGCCGCAGCGCGGCCGCCGCGACGGTCGCTGCGAGCGCCGCCGCAAAGCCGATGCCGATGCCGCCGATCAGGAAGATCCAGAACTTGATGCGCGCGAGCGCGTGGTCGGTCGGCTCAAGATCCTGATAGACGACGACAGCGCCACCCGTCGTCAGTCCGGCGACGTAGATCCGGAAGTGCCCGTTGCCGACCGTCTTGTTGTACGCGTACGAATCCTTGGTGCCGGAAGCGCACGGACCTGGTGGCGGCGGTCACTGCGAGATTGAGCTCCTGATGCGCGAGCGTGCCGTTCGGGCTGACCAGGTTGTAGGGGATGCGCGAGCGACCGCCGAACGGGCCGTTGTTCGGCCCGCGGATCGCGAGGACAGCCTGCGTCTGCAGCGTGCTGTCGACCTGCGCGAACAGCTCGTGCTTGGCGACGAGCCACAGGGCGAGCGAAGCGCCCGCGACGGTGACGGTGATCGCGATCGCCGTCAGCAGCATCAACCGTTGACGGAAGCTCACGGTTCCTCGCGCAACGCGTAGCCGACGCCGCGCACGGTCTGGAGCAGCCGCGGCTCGTCGCCCTCTTCGAGCTTGCGGCGCAGGTAGCCGATGTACACCCAGAGCGCGTTCGAGGTCGCGCCGAAGTCGTAGCCCCACACTCGTTCGTAGATCTGCGAGCGAGTCAGCACCTGCCGTGGGTTGCGCAGGAAGAGCTCGAGCAGGTTGAACTCCGTGCGCGTCAGCTGCATGCGGCGGTCGCCGCGGGAGGCCTCGCGGGTCGCGGGGTCGAGTGTCACGTCGGCGAAGTGCAGGACGCCGTCGCCGGCCCCGGTCCGGCGGAGCAGCGCGCGGACCCGCGCGCGGAGCTCCTCGACCGCGAACGGCTTGACGAGGTAGTCATCAGCGCCGGCGTCGAGGCCCTCGACCCGGTCGGAGACCGCATCGCGGGCGGTCACCATCAGCACCGGCACCGCGTCGCCGCGGCGCCGCAGCGAGCGGCAGACATCGAGACCGCCCACCTCGGGCATCAGCAGGTCGAGCACGATCGCGTCCGCGGGAGCTGCGTTGTGGCGCGCCAGCGCGTCCGCGCCGTCGCGCGCCTCGTCGACGTCGTAGTCGACCCTGAGGGCCCGCGAGATCGCCGACCGGACCGCCGGGTCGTCGTCCACCACGAGCACACGCGTCGTCATGCCCACATTGTTGCCAGGTTCGCTAAGAACGACATAAGGCGACACGGCTCTTCAGGACGTGACCCGACGCCAAACCAAGGTGACCAAACTGCAACGTTTCGTCCACAGCCTCTCGATGCGCCTTGGATCCAGGCCACTTGGTCGCTCGGGCCGCCTCGAGCGTCGCCAAACCAGGGTTACGGAAGTGCAACGAATCGTCCACAAGGAGACGGGCGGCGGTCGGTACTGTGCGCGCGTGGCCACGATTTCCTTTGCGCGCGGCATTCCTGCACCCGAGTGCCTTGCGGTCGACGACCTCGCCGACTGCGCGCGGGCCGCGCTCGAGCGGGACGGGCACACGATCCTCTCCTACGGGCCGTCGCCCGGCTACGCCCCGCTGCGCGAATGGCTCGCGGCGCGGCACGGCGTCGACGTCTCGCGCATCTTCCTCACCAACGGGTCGCTGCAGGGGTTTGTCTTCCTCGCGCGACGTCTCGCTCCGGGCAAGCGCGTGCTGGTCGAGCATCCGACCTACGACCGGCCGCTCAAGATCCTGCGGGAGCTCGGAGCCGAGATCGTGCCGCTCACCTGCGACGACGACGGGCTGGATCCGGATGCGCTCGAGGCCGCGCTCCGCGACGGGTCGCCGCCGGCATTCCTCTACCTGATCCCGACCTTCCAGAACCCGAGCGGGCGCACCCTCACCGAGGAGCGCCGCCGGCGAGTCGTCGAGCTGGCTCGCGAGCACGGCCTGCTCGTGCTCGAGGACGACCCGTACGGCCTCGTCCGGTACGAAGGCGACCCGCTGCCGTCGCTCTACGAGCTGTCCGACGGCGAGGTGGCGTACAGCTCGTCGTTCTCGAAGACAATCGCGCCCGGCCTCCGAGTCGGTTGGTTCGTCCTGCCGGAGGGGCTCGCGCGCGAGGTGGAGGCGACCGCTACGGCGACCTACATCACGCCTGTGCTGCTCGGGCAGGCGACGGTGCACGAGTTCGTCTCGCGCGGGCTCTTCGAGCCGAACGTCGAGCGCGTGAGCGGGCTGCTGCGCGGTCGCCGCGACGCGATGCTCGCAGCGCTCGACGGAGGCTTGCCCGAGGCGCGCACGACGCGGCCGAACGGCGGGTACTTCGTGTGGCTCTCACTCGAGGGAGCCGATGTCGCGGAGCTGCTGCCGCGCGCCGAGGCGAACGGGGTCACCTTCGTGCCGGGGCCTGACTTCGGCGGTGGCCCGGACACGTTTCGACTGGCGTTCAGCTACGTCTCCGTCGAGGAGATCGCCGACGGTGTCGCGCGACTCGCTAGCGCCGCGAGCGGTGCCGGTGCAGCTGCGACGCCAGCACACCGATGACGAGCCCGGCCGCCAGGCTGAGCAGGATCACCCAGATCACCGATACGCGGGTCGAGGCGAAGACGAAGCTCACCTTCACCGCGTGGGTGTTCAGGACGACGAACAGCAGCGCGTAGAGCCCGATCACCCCGATCGCGACGAGACGGAGCCAGAGGCCCGGCTGGAAGGTGCGGCGGCCCTGGTCGAGCCGCTCGCCGAGCGATTGATGCTGCTCCGGCTCCACGCGCGGATGCTACGCGACGGCGACGGCGGAGACTGCGAGCGGCACGAGACGGGGTTGACGCGGCGGCTGCAGGGTGCGGGCCGCGGCGCGGAAGGTGGGACACGGGCGCTCCGGTGCCATCGCGCACAGTCCGTGACGGCGGAAGTAGCAGTCGTTGCAGGTCGGAACGCTCTGTCGAGGGGTCATCGTCGTCCTTCCGAGGGGGCGGGGCAAGCAGACGAGGCCGCCACTCTAGGCCGGTCTGTCGCGCGGAAACAGGCTTGCCTAAACGGAAAACGCCCATTTTCCGGAAACTTCGAACCCGCCGAAATGTGGGCGTTTCTACGCGCTCGGGCCGAGTGTCGCCAGTGCGCGCAACGCCTGTGGAAAAGTCTTCACAGGGATGATCCGGAGCCCGTCCGCGTTGGCACGCGCCTCGCGCGCGTTCTCCCCAGCGGGCACGAGAAAAGCATCCACACCCGCCTCGCGCGCACCGATCGTTTTCTGCTTGATGCCGCCGATCGGGAAGACGGAGCCGTCCGGCCGGATCTCGCCAGTTGCGGCCACCTTGTGGCCGCGCACCACATCGCGGCCGAGCTCCTCGAGCACCTCCAGGGCGAAGGCGAGGCCGGCCGACGGCCCGCCGACGTTTCCGGTGTCGATCCGGACGGGGAACGGGAGGTGGATGTCGATCGCCGGCTCGAGGAAGATGCCGACCACGGCGCGCCGGGGCGGTTGGTCGGACGCGACCGTCTTCAGTGGCACCACGAGCGTCTGTTTGTCGCGGCGCACCGTGAAGCGGACGACTGCGCCCACGGGCAGCTTGGTCATCGCCGCGAACACGTTCTCGGGCGACCGGACGGGGCGACCGCCGATCGCGGTGATCACGTCGTCCGGCTGGAGCTTGCCGACGGCCGGCTTCCCCGGCTCGACGGCGTCGACGAGCGCTCCGGTCGACTGCAGGACGACCTTCTTACCGGCCGCGCGCAACGCAACCGCGGCCGCGATCTCCTGCGAGCGTCGCATGTCCTGGAGGTCGATCCGCCGCCGCTGCTGGTCGTTCACACCCGGCGGGTTGACCGCGTCCGCGGGGTAGAGGTCGGCGCCTTTGTGCAGGCCGCCGAACAGCCGCTCGAGCACCGTCGCCTTGCGTACGACCACGTCGACGAAATAGACGCCGCCCTTCGTCGGGTCGCGCGAGCCAGGGAACGTGACGAGCGGCGCGACCGGGTGGGCGGGGTCGGGCAGGAAGATGTATTGCGTCGAGCCGACGACGCCGGACGGGGCGACGAAGAGCACGAGGACGACTGCAGCGAGGACGAGCCCCGCCACGATGAGGCCCGACGGCGAGAAGAGACGCTTCACAGCAGTGAGCGGGCCGCGCCGCCGTCGACGAGGATCGTCGTGCCGGTGACGTAGGAGGCGCGGTCGGAGGCGAGGAAGCAGACCACGTCCCCGAACTCCTGCGGGCGCCCGAGGCGGCCGAGCGGGATCTCGGCAAGCTGCTCGGGGGGCGGCCCGTCGCTCCCGTACAGCGCCGTCATCCTGGGCGTGTCGATCCGCCCGGGCGCGACGCAGTTGACCGTGATGCCCGCCGGGCCGAGCTCCGTCGCGAGCGACTTCGCCCAGCCGGTCAGACCCGGCCGGAAGGCGTTCGAGAGCGCCAGGTTCGGCGCGGGCTCGTTGACGGCGCCCGACGTGATGCAGATCACCCGTCCGGCTTTGCTCTCGAGCAGGTGGGGCAGGCACGCGCGAATGAGGCGCACGGCGGGGCGGAGCAGGAGGTCGAAGGCGTCCTCCAGCTGGTCGTCGGTGACGGTCGACGGCTTCCCGGCCGGTGGCCCGCCGGAGTTCCAGACCAGGATGTCGATGCCGCCGAACGCCTGCAGGGTGCGGTCGACGACCCGCTCCAGGTCGGTGGCATTGGTCACATCTCCTCGTACGGCCAGCGCACCCAGCCGGTTCGCCTCGAGCTCGAGCTCGTCGCGGCGGCGGGCGAACATCGTGACGTTGGCGCCTTCGGCCGCGAGGGCGTCGGCCGACGCGAGGCCCAGGCCGGAAGAGGCGCCGAGCACGATCGCCGTCCTGCCGCGCAGACCGAGATCCATCGCGCCAAGGTAACCGACCGCTTGTGTTGACGACGTTAGGTCGTGAGGACCGACACGACGTCGCGAACGGCGTCGGCCGAGGCCGCCAGCCCCGCACGTTCGGCGTCGTCGAGGTCGAGCTCGAAGATCCGCTCGATCCCCTGCGCGCCGACCGACACCGGCACGCCCATGTAGAGACCGTCGATCCCATACTCGCCCTCGAGGAACGCGGTGCACGGCAGCACGCGCTTCTCGTCGAGCAGCACCGCGTCGACCATCTGGGCGCACGCAGCGCCCGGGGCGTACCAGGCGGACGTCCCGAGCAGCTTGACGAGCTCACCGCCGCCGACCGCCGTCCGCTCGACCATCGCCTGGATGCGCTCCTCGGAGACGAGCTTCCGCAGGGGCACGCCGCCGACGGTCGTCGCCGAGACGACGGGCACCATCTGGTCGCCGTGGCCGCCGAGCACGAGCGCGTGCACGTCCTTCACCGACGCGCCGGTCTCGAGGGCGATGAAGGTCCGGTAGCCGGGCCGTGTCGAGGATCCCGGCCTGGCCGAAGACGCGCTCCTTCGGGAAACCGGACACGTTCTTCGCGACGTGGCACATCGCGTCGAGCGGGTTCGAGAGGACGATGATCACGCAGTCCGGCGAGACCGCCACCACCTGCTCCGTGACCGACTTGACGATCTTCTCGTTCGTCTGCACCAGATCGTCGCGGCTCATGCCCGGCTGGCGCGGCAGCCCCGCGGTGATCACGACGACGTCCGAGCCCGCGGTGTCGGCGTAGTCGTTCGTGCCGGTCAGCGAGGCCTCGAAGCCGAGGATCGGCGCCATCTGGTTGATGTCGAGCGCCTTGCCCTGCGGCAGGCCCTCCTTGATGTCGATGAGGACGATCTCCGCGTAGTCGCGCTGCGCGAGCACCTCCGCGCACGTCGCACCGGTTGCGCCCGCGCCGACGATCGTCACCTTCTTCCTGTCGCTCATGCCGCCTCCAGTTTCTCGATGATCGCGTCGGCGTACTCGCTCGTCCCGACCGCGGTCGGGTCGTCGCGCGACGGCTTCAGGTCGTAGGTGACGCGCTCGCCCGCGGCGATCACCGCGGCGACCGCCGTCTCGAGGCGGCGCGCGGCGTCGGGCTCGCCGAGGTGGTCGAGCATCAGCTTCCCGGAGAGGATCATCGCCGTCGGGTTGACCCTGTTCTGCCCCTTGTACTTCGGCGCCGAGCCGTGCGTCGCCTCGAACACGGCCGTCTCGGGCCCGATGTTGCCGCCCGGTGCGACGCCGAGCCCGCCGACGAGGCCGGCGGTCAGGTCGCTGATGATGTCGCCGTAGAGGTTCGGCAGCACGAGCACGTCGAACTCCTCGGGGCGCTGCACGAGCCCCATGCAGACCGCGTCGACGAGGTTCTCCCACGGCTCGATGTCGGGGTAGTCGCCGCGCGACGCTCCGGAAGGTGTCGAGGAACAGGCCGTCTGTGAACTTCATGATGTTCGCCTTCGTGACGCACGAGACGCGCTTGCGGCCGTGAGCGCGCGCGTAGTCGAACGCGAAGCGGATGATGCGCTCCGAGCCTTCGCGGCTGATCGGCTTGATCGAGATGCCGGAGCCGGGGGCGATCTGCCTCGCCTGCAATGCTGTTGAGCTCGGCGATCACGCTGTTCGCCGCATCGGCTGCCCGCCTCGTACTCGATCCCGGCGTAGAGGTCCTCGGTGTTCTCGCGCACGATCACGAGGTCGACGTTGTCGTAGCGCGAGCGAACGCCGGGGTAGGTCTTGCAGGGGCGCAGGCACGCGTAGAGACCGAGCTCGTGGCGGAGAGCGACGTTGACCGAGCGGAAGCCCGTGCCGATCGGCGTCGTGATCGGGCCTTTCAGCGCGACGCCGTTCGCCTTCACCGACGCGAGCGTCTCTTCGGGCAGCGGCGTCCCTGCCGTCTCCATCACGTCGACGCCGGCCTCGCGGACGTCCCAGTCGAACTCGACGCCGGTCGCCTCGAGCACACGGCGGGTGGCCTCGGTCAGCTCGGGGCCCGTGCCGTCGCCCGGAATCAGGGTCACGCGGTGCGCCATCCGGGAGCGGAGGGTACAGATCCCGCGGCGGGGTTCCGCTACGGTATGTCGCGCCGATGACCGCCTCTGCGAGCGACTTTCGGCCCGGCCTCGAGGGCGTCGTCGCGTTCGAGACGGAGATCGCAGAGCCGGACAAGGACGGCGGGTCACTCCGCTACCGCGGCATCGACATCGAGGAGCTCGTCGGGCGCTACCCGTTCGAGAACGTCTGGGGTCTGCTCGTCGACGAGGACATCAACTCGCCGCTGCCGCCCTCCGAGCCGATCGAGCTGCAGGACCCGAGCGGCTCGGTGCCCGCCGACCTGCAGGCCGGTCTCGCGACGCTCGGCGCGAAGTGGGGGCTGCAGAAGCTCGTCGACATCGACGACGGCGCAGGCGCGCGACGACCTCGCGCGGCTGTCGTCGGCGACGCTCTCGATCGTCGCGCAGGCCGCGCGCGGCAAGCAGCCGGCCGTGCCCGATGCCGAGATCGCCACGGGCGAGAACGCCGCCGCCCAGTTCCTGATCAGGTGGCGCGGCGAGGCCGACCCGCGGCACGTGAAGGCGCTCGACACCTACTGGATCTCGGCCGCCGAGCACGGGCTCAACGCGTCGACGTTCACCGCGCGCATCGCGGCCTCGACCGGTGCCGACTGCGCCGCGGCTCTCTCGTCGGCGGTCGGGACGCTCTCGGGGCCGTTGCACGGCGGCGCACCCGCGCGCGTGTTGCCGATGATCGACGGCGCCGTCGGCGCACGGCGACCCCGAGGCGTACGTCCGGGAGTTGCTCGACCGCGGCGAGCGGATCATGGGCTTCGGCCATCGCGTGTATCGCGCCTACGACCCTCGCGCGCGTGTGCTCAAGCGCACGGCGGTCGAGCTGGGCTCACCGCGCGTCGAGGTCGCGGCGGCACTCGAGGAGGCGGCGCTGAAGGTGCTGCGGGAGAAGTCGCCGGACCGTCAGCTCGAGACGAACGTGGAGTACTGGGCGGCGGTCGTGCTCGACGTCGCCGAGATCCCCGCCGAGCTGACGCCCGCGATGTTCGGTTGCGCGCGCGTCGCCGGTTGGTCGGCGCACGTGCTCGAGCAGAAGCGCACGGGCAGGCTGATCCGTCCCGCCGCCCGGTACATCGGTCCCGGCGCGCGGACGCTCGCCGACCTTTGAGCGACCTGGCGGACGCGGCGGTGGCGGCCGACGCGCTCGCCGGTGAGGGCAAGGAGCGCGAGCTCTCGCAACTGCGCGCCCAGTGGGACGACGAGCTCGAGGCGGCGGCGCGCGGCCCCGACTTCCGTGAGCGCGCGGTCGCGTACCGGGCGATCGGGCAGTTCCGGTTCCGCACGAAGATCGAGCTGCTGCGGCGCGGGATCGGGGACGACAGCCCGGCGGTGCGTGGCTCGTCGCTCCTCTCGCTCGAGCAGCTGTCGCGTGACCACCCCGGCGTCGTCAACGACATGCGGCCGCTGTTGCACGAGCTGTTGACGCACGACGGCAACGAGGCCGTGCGCCGCCTGGCCGTCGTCGTGCTGCGGAACGGCTCGGCGCGGCCCGACACGATCCAGATCCTCGCATCGCTCGGTGCCGACGACGAGCAGCCGCGCGAGTTGCGCGACGCGGCGACGAAGGTCGCGCAGACGCTGCGGCAGAAGTCGCGTTAGCCGCTAACCGCGCCGGGCGTGTGGGTGCGCCTTGAAGTACGTCTCGCGGCGTCGGCGATCGGAGACGTGCGTGTAGAGCTCGGTCGTGGACAGGTCGGCGTGGCCGAGCATCTCCTGCACCGAGCGCAGGTCGGCACCGCCTTCGAGCAGGTGCGTGGCGAAGGAGTGGCGCAGCAGGTGGGGGTGGACGCGCTCCGGCTCGAGGCCGGCCTTGACGGCGAGGCGGCGGAGGATCAGGAAGGCGCCCGAGCGCGTGAGCGGGCCGCCGCGCGCGTTCAGGAAGAGCTCCTGGCGGTGGCGGCGGTCGAGGTACGGGCGGCCGCGCGAGAGGTAGCGGCGGAGCGCGTCGACGGCGGCACGGCCGATCGGCACGACGCGCTCCTTCCCGCCCTTGCCGATCACGCGCACGAGCCGGTCGTCGAGGTCGACGCCGGCCTTGTCGAGCCCGACCGCCTCGGAGACCCGCAGGCCTGCGCCGTAGAGCAGCTCGACGAGCGCCTGGTCGCGCAGCGCACGCGGCTGCGTGCCCGCGGCGGCGTCGATCAGCCGCTCCGCCTCGCCGGGCGAGAGCGTCTTCGGCAGCGGCTTCGGGC
Source organism: uncultured Actinomycetes bacterium (assembly GCA_963819535.1). Classification (GTDB taxonomy): domain Bacteria; phylum Actinomycetota; class Thermoleophilia; order Gaiellales; family Gaiellaceae; genus PALSA-600. The sequence continues at coordinate 144,288 of CAWFWL010000004.1, forward strand.
GGCGCGGCAGCTTGACCGCCCGCGGCGGGGTTGTCGTCGCGCGTACCGAGCAGCTGCTGGTGGCGGAAGAAGCTCCGCGCCGCCGCGGTGCGGCGCGCGATCGTCGTCGCCGCGAGCCCGTCGGCGCGGAGCTGCGCCGTGTAGCGCTCGAGCTCCTCGAGCGTCGCCTGCGCCGGCGGCTTGCCGAGGTAGGCGGCGAGCGCCGCGAGGTCGCGCCGGTAGGCGTCGACCGTGCGCGGCGACCGCCGCGCCGCGAGCAGGGCGAGAAACCCGTCGACGTCAGGATCGCGCTCCACCGGACGAGGTTCGCCGCCCACCCGCGCGACCCTGGTTCAACCGGCGCGCCGTCACATTTCCGGCACACGGTTGTTGCACTTCCACAACCGTGTCTGACACCGGACGTGTCCCGCGCGGCGCAGGCACCCGCCTCGCAACCAAGCCGAAGTCACACTTCCGCCAGATTCGCGTTGCACTTCGGTAAGCGTGTCTGACACCGGACGTCTCCCGCGCGGCCTCGTCCTCAGGAGCGGGGGTGGGCGTGGTCGTAGACGCGCCGGAGGCGCTTGGCGTCGACGTGGCTGTACATCTGCGTCGTCGAGAGCGAGCTGTGGCCGAGCAGCTCCTGGATCGTCGCGCAGGTCGGCGCCGCCCTCGAGCAGGTGGGTGGCGAACGCGTGGCGCAGGCGGTGCGGATGGGGCACGAGGCGGCGGAGCGTCGACGTGTCGAGCCGCCGGCCGCGGACCGAGAGGAAGAGCGCGTTCTCGGCGCCGCGCGCGAGCGGTCGGGCCGCGCCTCGCGGAGGTAGCGCGCGACGAGCAGGGCCGCCTCCTCGCCGAGCGGCACGACGCGGTCCTTCGCGCCCTTGCCGAGGCGTACGTGCACGAGCTCCTGCTCGAAGTCGACGTCGCCGAGGTCGAGCCCGACCGCCTCCGCGCTCCGCAGGCCGGCCGAGTAGACGAGCTCGACGAGCGCCTGGTTGCGAAGCCCGAGCGGCTCGTCGTCGTCGAACCCCGCGACGACCGCCTCCACCTCGCGCGAGCTTCGGTGCGTCGGGCAGGCGGCGCGGCCGCTTCGGCGCGAGCGCGGCGTCGGGCACGCGTTCCGGCGCCGAGCGAGTAGCGGAGCAGCGACCGCACCGCGGCCAGCTTGCGGGAGATGGTCGACGGCGCGAGCTTCCCGCCGGGCCGCGCACGCCCGAGCTCGGCGACCCAGTCGGCGAGCACGCGCACGTCGACGTCCTCGAGCGGGCTGTCCGGCCCGAACCAGCGCGCGAAGTCGCGCAGGTCGCTGCCGTACGCCCGGCGTGTCCCCTCCGAGATCCCGGCGTTCGCGAGGAACCGCTCGCATGCGCTTTCGACGGTCATCCACCGGTCGATTTCGGCGTGGTGGGTAGGATCGCCTGCCGATGGCTGATCGCTTGGACGCGTCTTGCCGAGCTCGCCGTGCACGGCGCCAACGTGCAGCCGGGCCAGATCGTGATGGTCACCGCCGAGCTCGGCCAGGAGGAGCTCGCCCGGGCTGTCGCCGCGGCGGCGTACGGCCGCGGCGCGAAGTTCGTCGACGTCGTCTACTTCGATCCGCACCTGAAACGGGCGCGCGATCGAGCATGCGGATCCCGACAACGCTCGACTACGTGCCGGCGTGGTACGGCGAGCGGATGCTCGACCCTGGCGGAGAGCCACGGCGCGCGGATCGCGCTGTCCGGGCCGACGGCGCCGAACCTGCTCGACGATCTCGACAAGACACTCGTCGGCAAGGATCGGCTGCCGTGGCTGAAGGAGACGAGCAAGGTGATCGGCGAGCGCTCGACGAACTGGACGATCGTGCCGTGCCCGATCGCGCCGTGGGCCGCGCTCGTCTTCCCCGGCCTGCCGGCGGACGAGGCGCTCGAGCGGCTCTGGCAGCGAGATCGAGCACGTGCTGCGGCTCGACGAGGCCGACCCCGCCGCGGCGTGGGACGAGCGCATGGCCGTCCTCAACGATTCGGCCGCGCGGCTCGCCGACCGGCATTTCGACGCACTCGAGCTGCGCGGGCCGGGGACCGAGCTGACCGTCGGCCTGCTGCCGACGCACACGTGGTGGTCGGCCGACTTCTCGACCGCCGACGGCCTGCGGCACTTCCCGAACCTCCCGACCGAAGAGGTGTTCACGACCCCCGACCCCGAGCCGGACGTCGGGTCACGTGACCTCGACGAAGCCGCTCGTCCTGCGCGACGGGACGATCATCCGCGGGCTCCGTGTCAGGTTCGAGGACGGCGTCGCCGTCGAGATCGACGCCGACGAGAACGCCGAGGCGCTCCGCTCCCAGCTGACGATCGACGAGGGCGCGCTGCGGCTCGGCGAGGTCGCGCTCGTCGACCGCCAGGGCCGCATCGGCCCGCTCGACACCGTCTTCTACGACACGCTGCTCGACGAGAACGCGGCGAGCCACATCGCGCTCGGCAGCGGCTTCCCGTTCCTCGTCGAGGGCGACGACGTCGCCGCGTGTCAACTCGAGCGGCACGCACGTCGACTTCATGATCGGCTCGCCCGAGCTCGACGTCGACGGCGTCACCGCCGAGGGCGAGCGCGTGCCGGTCCTGCGCGGCGGCGACTGGCAGGTCTGAATGACGATGACAGGGCTACCGGGCCAGCTCGATCTCTCCGACCACGGGATCGACCCCGCCGGGCGCGTCTATCGAAATCCGACCACCTCGCTGCTGTACACGCACGCGGTGCTCGCGGCGACGGGCGTCTGGCCGAGGGTGGTGCGCTCGCCGTCGACACCGGCCACTTCACCGGTAGGTCGCCCAAGGACAAGTTCCTCGTCGACGAGGACGGCTCGCACGACCGCATCTGGTGGGGCGAGGTCAACCAGCCGCTCAGCGAGGAGCACTTCCACGGCCTGCGCGAGAAGGTGACGGCGCGACTGGGGAGCGCCGAGCCGCTGTACGTCGTCGACGCCTGGGCCGGCGCCGACCCCGCGCATCGAATCGGTGTGCGCGTCATCACCGCGCACCCGTACCACGCCCTGTTCGCGAAGACGATGTTCATCGAGCTCGCGCCGGGCGAGGAAGCCGGTTTCGAGCCGACGGCGCTGGTGCTGCACACGCCCGACCTCGAGGCAACGCCCGAGGACGACGGCACGCGTACCGGCACGTTCGTCGTGCTGCACCCGACGCGCACGGAGCTGCTGGTCGGCGGCACCTTCTACGCAGGCGAGATCAAGAAGTCGATCTTCACGGTCATGAACGACCGGCTGCCGCTCGAGGGCGTCTTTCCGATGCACTGCTCGGCGAACGTCTCGGCCGACGGCCGCGTCGCCGTCTTCTTCGGCCTCTCCGGCACGGGCAAGACGACGCTCTCGGCCGATCCGGAGCGCGCGCTGATCGGCGACGACGAGCACGGCTGGGGCGACACGGGCGTCTTCAACATCGAGGGCGGCTGCTACGCGAAGGTGATCCGGCTCTCGGCGGAGGCCGAGCCCGAGATCTTCCAGACGACCCGCACCTACGGGACGATTCTCGAGAACGTCGTGCTCGACGAGAACGGCGTTCTCGACCTCGACGACGAGTCGAAGACCGAGAACACGCGGGCGGCCTACAAGCTCGAGCAGATCGCGCATGCGCTGCCCGCGAAACAGGCCGGCCACCCCTCGACCGTCATCTTCCTGACCGCGGACGCCTTCGGGATCCTGCCGCCGATCGCGAAGCTCAACCGCGAGCAGGCGCTCTACTACTTCCTCTCCGGGTTCACGGCGAAGCTCGCCGGGACCGAGATCGGCGTCAGCGAGCCGCAGCCGACGTTCTCGACCTGCTTCGGGCAGCCGTTCCTGCCGCAGCCGCCGAGCGTCTACGCCGGGCTGCTCGGCGCCAAGCTCGACGAGCACGGCTCGACGGTGTGGCTCGTCAACACCGGCTGGACGGGCGGCCCGTTCGGCGAAGGCACCCGCATGCCGATCAAGGCGACGCGGGCGATGCTGCACGTGGCGCTGTCGGGTGAGCTCGACGACGCGGAGCTGCGCATCGACCCGATCTTCGGCTTCGGGGTGCCGAAGGCGATTCCCGGTGTCGACGCCAAGCTGCTGGACCCGCGCTCGACCTGGCGTGACGGCGACGAGTACGACCGCAAGGCGCGGGAGCTCGCCCGCCTGTTCGCCGACAACTTCGCGAAGCGATTCGCGGACGTCGACGCGTCGGTCCGCTCCGCCGGCCCGACCCCGTGACCGCCGCCGCGCCCTGGCGCGTCGTCATCATCACCGTCCTCCCGATCGTCGCGCAGACCTACACGCAAGTCGGTACGCGAGGCCGGGCACGAGCCGGTCGCGGTGATCACACCGAGGCGGCGCAAGCTCGACGCGCCGCCGATGCCCTTCGCCGCGGCGCACGTCGCCGACGACCCGCCCGAGCTCGACGTCCTGTTCGCCGCGACGAGACGGTCGCTGACCCGCCAGCTTCGCGCGTACGAGCCGGATCTCGCGCTCTGCACCGGGTTCCCCTGGCTGATCCCGCAAGAGACGCTCGACGTGCCCCGCCTCGGCATCGTCAACGGCCATCCGTCGCTGCTGCCCCGCTACCGGGGCCCGCCGGTCGTCGCCGAGCTGCTGCCGATCGTCTTCGACCGACTCGCCGCCGGCGATCGGGGCGACCCGCAGGAGGGCGGCGAGTACCAGAGCATGTTCGAGCAGGAGTACTGGACGATCGACCTCGGCCGGGCGGCCGCCGACGTCCACCGGCAGGTGCGCGCGTGGAGCTTCGTCCCACCGATCCAGCCCGACCTCGGGCCGTTCCTCGACCTCGACGGCGAACGTGTCCGCGTCACGCGCACGAGCCTGACCGAGGTCGACGGCGCCACGGCCGTCAAGTGCGCCGACGGGCCGCTCTGGATCGTCGAGTCCCAACCCGCCTCGTTCCGCTAGCGTCCTCCACCGTGGAAGCGACTCACGACGTCCTGGTCGTCGGCGCCGGCTGCGCCGGGATGCGGGCCGCGATCGAGGCCTACGACGCCGGCGCGTCGGTCGGCGTGATCTCGAAGCTCCACCCGACGCGCAGCCACTCGGGCGCGGCCGAGGGCGGCATCAACGCCGCGCTCGGGAACGCCACCGAGGACTCGCCCGAGAGCCACACCTTCGACACCGTCAAGGGCTCGGACTACATCGGCGACCAGGATGCGATCGAGATCCTCTGCCGCGAGGCGCCCGGCGACATCTACCAGCTCGAGAACTGGGGCGCGTTCTTCTCGCGCCGCGAGGACGGCAAGCTCGCCCAGCGCCCGTTCGGAGCCGCCGGCTCGCCGAGAACGGTCTACGCGGCCGACATCACCGGTCACGTGCTGATCCAGGTGCTCTACGAGCAGCTCGTCAAGCGCGACATCACGGTCTACGAGGAGTACTTCGCCTGGAAGCTGATCGAGAACGACGGCCGTTGCCAGGGGGTGATCAGCTGGGATCTCCTGAACGGCGGCATCAAGACGATCGGCGGCAAGACGGTCGTGCTCGCGACCGGTGGCCAGGGGCGGATCTACCGCACGACGACGAACGCCTACGCCTGCACCGGCGACGGTGCCGCGATGGCGCTGCGGCTCGGCCTGCCGCTCAAGGACATGGAGTTCATGCAGTTCCACCCGACGACGCTGTATCCGACCGGGATCCTGCTCACCGAGGGCTGCCGCGGCGAGGGCGCCTACCTGATCAACAACGAGGGCGAGCGCTTCATGAAGCGCTACGCCCCGAACGCGATGGAGCTCGCCTCGCGCGACGTCGTCTCGCGCTCGGAGCAGACCGAGATCGACGCAGGCCGCGGGATCAACGGCTCGGTGATGCTCGACATGCGCCACCTCGGCGCCGAGCGGATCATCGAGCGCCTGCCGGGGTCGCGCGAGCTCTCGATGACGTTCGCGGGCGTCGACCCGATCTACGACCCCGTGCCGGTGCGCCCGGGCGCCCACTACCACATGGGCGGTGTCGAGACGGACAACGACGGCGCCACCGAGCTGACCGGGCTGTACGCGGCCGGCGAGGTGGCCTGCGTGTCGGTCCACGGCGCGAACCGGCTGGGCGGCAACTCGTTGATGGAGACAATCACGTTCGGCCGGCGCTCCGGCCGTGCAGCCGCGGAGTGGGCCCTCTCGCACACGACGATCGACGTGCCGCGGACTGCCGAGGAGGACGCGGAGCGCGAGTTGCGCGACCTGCTCGACGTCACGGAGGGCGAGCGGCCGTGGCAGATCAGGAACGACCTCGGCACCTCGATGCTCGAGAACTTCGGCGTCTTCCGGCGCGAGGAGCAGATGCTCGAGCAGGAGACGATCATCGCCGGGCTGCGCGAGCGCTACGAGCGCGGCGTCCTGATCGAGGACAAGGGCGAGGTCTTCAACAGCGACCTGACGCAGGCGATCGAGCTCGGCAACATGCTCGACCTCGCCGCGTGCATGCTGCAGGCGGGCGTCGCGCGCAAGGAGAGCCGCGGCGCGCACGCACGGCCGTACGACTATCCGACGCGCGACGACGAGAACTTCATGAAGCACTCGATCTCGCACTTCGTCGACGGTGAGCCGCAGCTGTCGTGGAGGGACGTGCGTGTGACGAAGTACGAGCCGATGGAAAGGACCTATTGATGCAGGTAGGCCTGAAGATCTGGCGCTTCAACTCGCGCTCAGGCGAGCGCGAGCTGCAGGAGTTCGAGATCGACGCGCCCGAAGAGGCGACACTGCTCGACTGCCTCGACATCGTCAAGGACCAGCACGACGGCTCGCTCGCCTATCGCAAGAGCTGCCGCATGATGATCTGCGGCTCGTGCGGGATGCGCATGGACGGCGCCGCGGTGCTCGCGTGCAAGGTGCGGATGTACGACATCGCGAACGCCGGCCGCGTTCCTGTGATCTCGGCGATGGGGAACCTGCCGATCGTCAAGGACCTCGTCGTCGACATGGAGCCGTTCTGGGAGAAGTTCCGCAGCGTTGACCCGTTCCTGCAGCCCGGCTACGACGAGCCGCCGGACGGCAAGGAGTACCGGATCTCGCAGGAGCGGATGAACGTCGTCCACAAGGAGGCGCTCTGCATCAACTGCGGCTGCTGCGTCTCCGAGTGCAACGCGATGGAGTCGAGCCCGCTCTTCACGGGGCCGCAGGCACTCGCGAAGGCCTTCCGCTTCGTCGGCGACCCGCGCGACGGCAAGAAGCTGGCGCGCCTCGAGAAGCTGAACGGCGAGCACGGGATCTGGGAGTGCACGCGCTGTTACTTCTGCAACGAGCGCTGCCCGAAGGGCGTCGATCCGCGTGACGCGATCGCGAAGCTGGGCGCCGAGTCGATGAAGGAGGGCATCGACCGCGACATGGGCGCGAAGCACGCGAAGTGGTTCGTCGTCTCGGCGAAGACGACGGGCTGGCTGCGCGAGACGGAGCTCGTGCCGAAGACGCAGGGCGTCGTCGAGGCGATCAAGCAGACGAAGTTCGCGCTCGACCTCGCTGTCAAGGGCAAGGTGCCGCCGCCGTTCCCGCCGCACGTCGCGAAGGACGTCAAGGAGGCACGGCGGCTTCACGATCTCGTCTCGGAGCAGGGCCGCAACGGCTTCGCCGGGATCGTGCAGGGCGAGCACGCGCTCGCGAAGCTCTCGCACGGCAACGTCGGCGGCGAGACGCTCGAAGAGATCTACGACCGGCCCGGTTCGTTCGCACGTCCCTACGTCGAAGGAGAGGAAGAGGCGCCGTGAGTCAGATCGCGGAGAGCACCAGACGGGTTGCGTACTACAAGGGCTGCCTCGCGTCGCTGTCGGCGAAGGAGCTGGACTCGGCCACGCAGGCGTTGGCGCCGAAGGTCGGGCTGGAGCTCGTCGAGCTCGAGTCCGTCACGTGCTGCGGCGCAGGGGACATCCACGAGGCCGAGCCCGACTACTACCTGCACCTGAACGCGCGCATCCTCTCCTACGCGGCCGCGGAAGGCGTCGACACGCTGCTGACGGTGTGCAACGTCTGCACGCTCAACCTGCGGCAGGCGAACTTCATGCTGCTCGGCGACTCGGAGCTCCGCGCGCGTGTGAACGAGAATCTCGTCGCGGTCGGCGTGCCGGCCTACGAGCGCGACGTCGACGTGCGCCACCTGCTCTGGGAGATCGCCGAGGGCGACGGGTACGAGAAGCTGAAGGCGTCGGCACACCGCGGGCTGAAAGGCCTGAAGGTGGCGCCGTTCTACGGCTGCCAGATCCTGCGGCCGTCGAAGATCAACGGCTTCGAGGACCCGGACCGGCCGTGGTCGCTCGAGCGGATCATCGAGGCGTGCGGCGGCGAGGCGATCGACTACCCGGCGAAGATCAAGTGCTGCGGCTTCCCGATCATCCAGGCGCGCGAGGAGACGGCGCTCGGTGAGCTGATCCAGCCGATCGAGCAGGCGATGGAGGCCGGCGCCGACGTGATCGTCACGCCGTGCCCGCTCTGCCATCTCTCGCTCGACGCGTGGCAGTCGAAGCTGAAGGCGCAGACCGGCCGCGACTACGGGATGCCGATCCTCCACCTCTCGCAACTGGTGGGCGTGGCTGCCGGGCTCGAGGAGTCCGAGCTGAAGTTCAAGCGGCACGTCGTCTCGGTGAAGCCGGTCATCGAGAAGCTCCAGATCTGAGCGCGGCGGCGCTTCTCGTCGCGGCCGTCGTCGTGCTGGCGGCCGCGGTCGCCGGCTACGCGTGGTTCGAGGCGGGCTGGGTCCGGCTCCGCGTCCTCGAGCTGCCGATCGACGGCCTGCCGCAGGAGCTCGACGGGCTGCGCATCGCCCACCTCTCCGACTTCCACCTCGGCGTTCCCTCGCGGGGCGTGCGTGCCGTCGACCGGGCGGTGGCGTGGGTCGAGGAGCGCCGGCCCGACCTCGTCTGTCTGACCGGCGACCTGCTCTCGCGGCCGCGCGGTGAGCCGCTGCTGCGCGCATTCCTCGAGCGCCTCGGCGACCCGTACGTCGTGCTCGGCAACCACGACCTCGCCGTCTCGCGTGACCCGTTCTCACGCCCCGCCGAGCTGGAGCAGCTCGAGCACGGCACGCTGCTCGGCGACCGCTCGGTCGAGGTCGACACGCGCGGCAGGCGCGTCGAGCTGGCGGGAGTCGATCCGCGGTCGTGGCTCGCCTCGCCGGGAGGCGACTTCCCCGAGACCGGCGCCGATCTGCGGATCCTCCTCTGCCACTGGCCCGACGCGCTCGACCTCGTGCCGGACGGCCGGTGGGACCTGATCCTGGCGGGCCATCTGCACGCCGGCCAGATCGTGCTGCCGTACGGGTTCGGCCGGCTGCTCCTCGCGCATCCGAGCGCCCGCTACTCCCACGGCGTGTACCGGCGCGGCAGGACGGCGATGCACGTCTCGCCCGGGCTCGGCACGACGTTCGTCCCGTTCCGCTTCTTTGCCCGGCCCGAGGCGACCGAGCTCGTTCTACGATGCGGCGATGCCCGACGGACGTAGCCACATCTCGCCGGACGTGCTCGCGCGCTACGCGGCCGACGCGGCCGCCGAGGTGCGCGGTGTGCACACGAAGCAACGGCGTGGTGCGAAGGTGACCGGCTCGGAGGTCGAGGTGCACGTCGTCGTCGACTACGGCGCGAACGTCCCGACCGTCGCCGGCCAGGTGCAGCAGCGGGTCGCCGACTATCTCGAGCAGATGGCCGACGCCCGGCCGGATGCGGTGCACGTCGTCGTCGACGACGTGCAGAGGTGAGCCCGGCGTGCCACCTCGCCTCTCCGGCCTGACGAAGCTGACGCTCGAGACGGCTCCGTCCGTCTGCCACAACTGCATCTGGTGGCAGTCGCGCGGCCGGCGCCCGATCGACAAGGACCGCTGGATGGAGAAGGTCGAGCTCGAGTTCGGCGCGTTCGGCACCGTCTACTACGACGGCGACGGCCGCGTGCTCGGCTCGATGCAGTACGGGCCGGCCGAGGCGTTTCCGCGCGCCGCCGAGCTTCCCGGTGGCCCGGTGTCGGACGACGCGATCCTCGTCACCTGCGCCTACCTGGTCGAGGAATCGAGCCCGTGGGTGCTCCAGTCGCTGTTCCTGGCCGCGATCGGCGAGGCGCGCGACCGCGGCGCGCGCGCGCTGGAGGCGTTCTCGTACCGCTATCCCGAGGGCGAGTCGGCGTACGAGCGCTTCCAGGTGCACAAGACCGTGTTCCCGCAGTCGTTCCTGGCCGATCTCGGCTTCGACGTCCTGCGCGCCGCCGGGACGAGTCGGGCTCTCGCGTCTCGAGCTGGGCGGCCTGCAGCCGGTGCTCGAGGGCAAGCGCGAGAAGGTGCTGCGGGTCGTGAAGGATGCGTTCGGCCTGCCGGAACCGGTCCCCGCGCCGCCTCAACCCTGACCGTGCCTCTCTGAGCAGGGGAATTGTCACTTTCGTGACGCCTCGTCACACTTTCGTGTGTCAGACATCAGTCTGCTGACTGGAGTCAGACTCAGGGTTCCGAGTTGAACGCTCGTCTACGCGGCCGCAGGTTCGCGGGCGAGCACGAGCTCCGCGATCTGGATCGCGTTCAGCGCGGCGCCCTTGCGCAGGTTGTCGCTCGCGAGGAAGAGGGCGAGGCCGCGCGTCGACGGTCGGGTCGCGGCGGATCCGGCCGACGAGCACGTCGTCGATGCCCGCTGCAGCCTTGCCCGGGGTGGGGAACTCCTCGAGCCGGACCGACGGCGCTGCGCCCAGCAGTTCGGTCGCGCGCTCGGGGGAGAGGTCGTCCTCGAACTCGACCCAGATCGCCTCCGCGTGACCCACCATCACCGGGACCCGCACGCAGGTCGCCTGGATCGGCAGCTCGGGCAGCTCCATGATCTTCCGCGTCTCGTCGCGCAGCTTCGACTCCTCGTCGAACTCCTCGCCGTCGAAGTCCCAGTCCATGCGCAGGTCGTGCTCGGCCTGCGGCTCGTTCCGCAGCCGCTCCATCGCCTGCGCGCCCGCGCCCGAGACCGACTGGTAGGTCGCGACGCGCACACGCACGAGGCCCGCCTCTTCGTGCAGCGGCTTCAGCACGCAGGTGAGCGGGATCGTGCAGCAGTTGGGGTTCGCAATCACGCCCCGGTGCTCGGGCACGCGATCGGCGTTCACCTCCGGCACGACGAGCGGCACGCCCGGCTCGAGCCGGTAGGCCGCGGACTTGTCGATCGCGACGGCGCCACCGCGGATCGCGTGCGGCACGAGCTCGCGTGACGCGGACGTGCCGACGGAGAAGAGGAAGACATCGACGTCACCGCGCGAGAGCGCCTCGGGCGTCGCCTCCTCGACCGTGTGCCCGCCGAGGCGCTTGCCGGCCGAGCGCGCCGACGCGAAGACGCGAACGTCCTCGAACCCGCGCGCACGCAAAAGGTCGAGCGTGACCGTGCCGACCGCGCCGGTCGCGCCGACGACGCCGATCTCAGGCACCGACGCGCTCCTCGGCGTAGTTGAGGAACCGTGCGTGTACCGCGCGGACGCCGCGCTCGACGTCGGCAGCACGCACGACGCAGGAGATGCGGATCGACGACGTCGAGATGATCTCGATGTTGATCCCTTCCTCGGCGAGTGCGTCGAACATCGCCGCGGCGACGCCTGGGTGGCTCTTCATCCCGGCGCCGATCAGCGAGACCTTGCCGATGCCCGCGTCGCGCTCGATGCGGGCCGCGCCGACGTCCTCGGCGACCGTGTCGAGAATCGGATCCGCGGTCGCGATGTCCGTCTTCGGGATCGTGAAGGTGATGCTCGTCGTGCCCTGCTCGGCGACGTTCTGCACGATCATGTCGACGTTGACGCCGGCGTCGGCGAGGCTGCGGAAGACGCGGGCCGCCGCGCCGGGCCGGTCCGGCACGCCGACCAGCACGATCTTCGCCTCCGAGGTGTCGTGGGTGACGCCTGAGATGATCGCCTTCTCCAGCAGTTCCGTGTCCTCCTCGCGGATCCAGGTGCCTTCTGCAGCGCCGAACGTCGATCGGACGTGCACCTTCACACCGTAGCTGCGGGCCACCTCGATCGACCTCAGCGCCATCACCTTCGCGCCCGACGCGCACATCTCGAGCATCTCCTCGTACGACACCGAGCCGAGCTTCAGCGCCTGCGGAACGAGGCGCGGATCGGCAGTGAAGACGCCGGCGACGTCGGTGTAGATCTCGCAGGCGTCCGCGCCGAGCGCAGCCGCCAGCGCCACCGCGGTCGTGTCGGAGCCGCCGCGACCGAGCGTGGTCACGTCGTGCGTGCCGTTCGACACGCCCTGGAAGCCGGCGACCAGCACGATCCGGCCCAGCTCGAGCGCCTCGTGGATCCGGTGCGGGCGCACCTCGATGATCTTCGCGCGGGTGTGGTTGTCGTCGGTGACGATGCCCGCCTGCGAGCCGGTCAGCGAGACCGCCTCGTGGCCGAGGTCGTGGATCGCCATCGCCGTGAGAGCGTTCGAGATTCGCTCGCCGGTCGAGACGAGCATGTCGTACTCCCGGGGATGCGGACGCGGCGACACCTCGTGGGCGAGCCGGATCAACTCGTCGGTCGTCGATCCCATCGCCGAGATGACGCCCACCACCTTCGCGCCCGAGTCGCGTGCCTGCACGAGCCGCTCGGCGGCGCTCTGCAGCTTCATCGGCGTGCCCACCGACGTGCCGCCGAACTTCATGACCACGAGCCCCGGCGTCCGCACGGGGTCGCCGACCGCGGGGACGGCTTCGAACTCGAGCATGGTCATCTCTGAGACAGTGTAGGGAGCATGAATCGCCGTCCTTCGACACTGCGGCAGTTGGTCATGCTCGTCTTCGCCGGCGCGGGGATCGCGCTGCTGCCGTGGACGATCTGGCTCGCCGGCAGCCTACGGCCGACGCACGAGTCGCCCCGCTGGGACATCGCCTGGTCGGGATTCGACGCCGCGCTCGCCGTGATGTTTCTGCTGACCGCGTTCGCCGCGTGGCGGCGCTCGCCGTGGATCGGGGTCGCCGCGGGCGCCACGGGAACGCTGCTCGTCACCGACGCATGGTTCGACGTGATCCTCTCCAGCGACAACGACGAGCTGCGAACCGCCTTGCTTCTTGCCGCGGTTGCAGAGCTTCCCGCCGCGGCAGTCTGCTTCTGGATCGCGTACCGAACCGAGCGGTTCCTCGCCCGGGTCGTCGGCTCACATGTCGCGGCGGCCCGAGAGCGCCCGCCCGAGGGTGACCTCATCGGCGTACTCGAGGTCCCCTCCGACGGGTAGCCCGCTCGCGAGCCGCGTCACCCGCACGCGGTCGCGCAGCCGGTCGGCGAGGAACGCGGCGGTCGCCTCGCCGGTCATGTTCGGGTTCGTGGCGAGGACGACTTCCTGCACGCCGTTCGCGGAGACGCGCTGCAGGAGCTCGTCGATCCGCAGGTCGCCCGGGTCGACGCCGTCGAGCGGCGAGAGCGCGCCGCCGAGCACGTGGTAGAGGCCGCGGAACTCCGCCGTCCGTTCGAGCGAGATCACGTCGACCGGCTGCTCGACGACGCAGATGATCGTGTGGTCGCGGCGCTGGTCGGTGCAGATCGCGCACACCTCTTCCTCGGTCAGGTTGCCGCACTCGCGGCAGAAGCGCACGCGCTCCTTGACCTCCTCGAGCGCCGCAGCGAGCGCGAGCGCCTCGTCCTTCGGCCGTTGCAGGATGTGGAACGCGAGCCGCTGGGCCGTGCGCGCGCCGATACCGGGAAGCCGGCTCAGCTGCGCGACGAGGTTCTCGACCGAGGGGCTGAACACGCCGACCATTGTGCCCAGCGGCCTCGGCTGGTCGGGACAAACCGGTCCCGGCCGTCGTGCGTAGAACTGGCATGACCAGGTATCGCATCACGCTGCTGCTCCTGCTGCTCGTCGCGCTGCCGCTCGTCCTGACCGCGTGCGGCAAGGGCGGCGGCTACTAGCCGGCTACAGCCCGGGCAGCAGGCCGCCGAGATCGGGCGGCAGCATCCCCTTCATCTTCGCCTCGACCTTGGCGTGTGCGGCTCGCAGCGCTTCGTTGGCGGCCGCCATGACGAGGTCGGCGAGCAGCTCGGGGTCGTCCGGGTCGATCGCCTTCGGATCGATCCGAAGCTCCTTCAGCTCACCGCTCGCGCTCGCGACGACGGTCACCATCCCGCCGCCCGCGGAGGCCTCGGCCGTCTCCTTGGCCGCCTCTTCCTGCAGCTGCTGCATCTGCGCCTGCATCTCCTGGGCCTGCTTCATCAGCGCGTTCATGTCGAAACTCATGTGTCCAGCTCCCTCGCGTCGAAGGTGCTCTTCATCAGCTCGAGGACGTCTTCCTCGCTGACCGGTGCGTCGTCGGCCTGATCGTGGTGCGACCGGTCGCCGAGCTCGAACGCGACGGCCAGCTTGCGCCCGGTCACCTCGTAGAGCGCCTCGCGAAGGAGAGCCGCGTTCTTCGGGTCCTCGGCGAGCGAGAGGTGGAACGACGCCGTCTGCGGGAACTCGAGTGTGAGCGTGTCGCCGTCGAGCGCAGCGGGGTGCGCCTCGCCGAGCGTCTTGCCGATCGGGATCGACCGCTGCTCGACCGCCGGCAGGATCGAGCGCCGCCAGGCTTCTTGCAACTGCTCGAGCTCAACCGCGATCGGCGGCGCGGGTGCTGCCGCAACGCTCGAACCTGGTTCGCTCGGCGAACCAGGTTCGTGAGTCTCGATTCGCGCCGGCGCCCCTTGTTCGAGTCGCTCGAGGCGAAAAGCCAATGACTCCCGCGAGAGGTCGGCTGCCGGGCGTGTCACCTTGACGAGCGCGAGCTCGAGCGGCAGTCGCGGGTCGCCGCCCTGGCGCATGTCGTCGACGGCGACCGCGAGCAGGTCGATCAGCCGGATCACGGTCGCGGCCGGCAGCTGGTTCGCCTGCTCGCGCAGCCGCTCCTTCGCCTCGTCGGTCACCGGCAGCGAGTCCGGAACCTCGTTCAGGTGCTGGACGAGGAGCAGGTGCCGCAGGTGCTCGAGCAGGTCGGTGACGAGGCGGCCGAGATCCTGGCCGCGCTCCGACAGCTCCTCCAGGAACACGAGCGCACCCGCGGTGTCGCCGTCGACGACCTGGTCACAGAGGCGGAAGAGCACCTCGTCCTCGACGGCACCGAGCAGCTGGAGAACGTCCTGCAGCGTGATCGTGCCGCCGGTCGCGGACGCGAGCTGGTCGAGCGTCGACTCGGCGTCGCGGAAGGCGCCCCGGGCGCCGCGGGCGATCAGCCCGAGCGCGGAGTCGGGCACGTCGATTCCCTCGCCGTCGGCGATCCGCCGCAGCTTGCTGATCAGCTCGGGCAAGCGTGGGCGCTGGAAGACGAAGGTCTGGCAGCGCGAGCGCACCGTCGGCAGCACCTTCTGCAGCTCGGTCGTGCAGAACACGAACAGCAGGTGGGGCGGAGGCTCCTCGATCAGCTTCAGCAGCGCGTTCCACGCGGCCTCGGTGAGCTGGTGCGCCTCGTCGAGGATGTAGACCTTCGAGCGGCCCTCGACCGGCTGCAGCACGACTCGCTCGCGGATCTCGCGAATGTCGTCGATGCCGCGCTGCGAGGCTGCGTCCATCTCGATCACGTCGAGCGAGGTGCCGCTCGTGATCGCCAGGCACGAATGGCACGTGTTGTCCGGCGTCGCGGTCGGGCCGTGGGCGCAGTTGACGGACTTGGCGAGGATGCGTGCGAGCGACGTCTTGCCGGTGCCGCGCGGCCCCGCGAAGAGGTACGCCTGCCGCACCTTGTCGTGCTCGATCGCGTTCGTGAGTGTTCGCACGACCGCTTCCTGCCCGACGACCTCGGCGAAGGTCTGCGGACGGTACTTGCGGTAGAGGGCGGCCACGGGCCGATTGTCGCAGACGCGTCAGCGCCCGGGCCGGTCAGGCGATCAAAGCCGCTCCCCGGCCCGCACCGGGACGGCCAGGCGGTTGCCCGGCGGCGCGAGCGGGCAGACCCACTGCGGGTCGTAGGCGCACGACGGGTTGTAGGCGAAGTTGAAGTCGAGCACGAGTCGGCCGTTCGTCTCGCCGAGGTCGGCGCCCTTGACCGTGTCGAGCAGGTAGCGGCACGCCCCGTACGTCTCGCTGCCGCTGGTCGCGTCGGCGAACGAGAGGAAGATGCCGCCGCCGTAACCGTCGAGCCAGTACAGGTCGAGGGTCTGGTCACCGGCCAGTGTGAAGTGGGCCGTGGCGAAGCGGGTGAACGAGTACGGGTGCTCGCCGGAGGTCGCGATCTCGCGCTGCTCGCGCTCCGCCGGCTCGACCAGTGCCGTGACGCGCAGCGCCGGGTCGTAGGGATAGAGGGGCAACCCGCTGAACGAGGCGCGGCTCTCGGGCGGGATCGGCGACTGCACGTGGGCGCGAAACAGCTCGTCGCGGACGTCGCGCCAATGTGTCCAGGCGTGTGCGGGGTCGCGGTCGCCCCGCACCTCGGCGTAGAGCTCGAAGATGCGGCGCTTCCAGTCGAGCAGGGTCAGCTCGTTCACGTCTCTACAGTCTCGTTGATGACCGACATCTGGCAGCTCGACACACCCTCCGTGCTGGTCGACCTCGACCGGATGGAGCGGAACATCGAACGCTGGCAGCGGCTCGCCGACGATGCCGGGCTCCGGTTCCGGGCCCACGTGAAGACGCACAAGAATCCTGCCATCGCGCACAAGCAGCTCGCGGCGGGCGCCTGCGGCATCGTCTGCGCCAAGGTCTCCGAGGCCGAGGTGTTCGTCGACGCCGGCTGCGACGACGTCGTCGTCGCGTATCCGATCTTCGGCGACATCAAGTGGAAGCGGCTCGCCGCGCTCGCGGGACGGAGCCGGATCGGCGTCAACGCCGACAGTTCCGACGCGGTCGAGGGGATCGCGGCAGCCGCCCGCGCGTCGGATGCGACGATCGAGGTCTACGTCGACGTCGACACCGGGCTGCACCGAGGCGGCGTGCCCGAGACAGCGGTGGACGAGCTGTCCGCGCTCTGCGCGCTCGTCGAGCGGCTGGGCGGCGTCGAGCTCGCCGGGATCACCACCCATCGTCAGCTCGCCTACGCCGAGGTCGGCGACCGCACCCCGGCAGAGGCCGGCCGCGACGAGGGAGACCGCCTCGTCGCACTGGCCGAGCTGCTGCGAGCCCGCGGGCATGCGATCCGCGAGGTCGCTGCGGGCGGGTCGACGTCGGGCCGCGGAGTCGCAGCCGCACCCGGCGTGACGGAGCTCCGTGCCGGCACCTACGTCTTCAACGACCTGATGCAGCTGGCCAGCGGCACTGCGCAGGAGGACGATCTCGCCCTGACCGTGCTCTGCAGCGTCGTCAGCACGAGCCGGCCCGGCGGGGCGACCGTCGACGGTGGCGCCAAGACGTTCACGAGCGAGCGCGGCCCGATCGACGGCTTTGCTCGGGCGCTCGACCGCGACATCGTTCTCGACCGGCTCGGCGAGGAGCACGGGCTGGCCACCCTCGGCGGCGGCGAGCGCGTGACCCTGGGCGAACGGATCCGGTTCGTGCCGACGCATTGCTGCACCACGGTCAACCTCGCCGACGAGGTGGTCGGGATTCGCGGCGAGACGGTCGAGACGGTCTGGCCCGTGCTCGCCCGCGGCAAGCGCACCTAGATCGACAGCGCGCCGACGGCGAGCAGGCCGAGCCCGAGCACGGCGAGCAGCGCCGGGAGCGCCAGCGGCGCGTGGCGAATCAGATGCGCGCGGAGCGCGGTCACGATCGTCGCTCCACGCTCGCCGCTCAGGGCGAGGATCGCGACGACGACGAGCAGTGGAGCGACGAAGACGACGTTGTACGCGAGCACGAGGGCCGTGGCGGCGAGCCAGCTGTGGGTTCCTTCGGTGACGGCCACGAGTGCCGCGAAGTACGGCACCGCGGTCGGCAGCTCGGTTGCCATGATCCCCGCGCCGACGAGCAGCGCCGAGCCGCTTCGCCGAGGTCGTTGCTCGGACAGGCGCCGCGCGATGCGGTGGCGTGTGAGCCAGGTGAACAGCGCGGCCGCGAGGATCACCGCCCCGGCGGCGAGCTCGAGCAGGTGCAGCAGGTGCGGTCGCGGCCGTGACGCGAACGCGAGCAGTGCCCGGCCCGGCCCGAAGACGAGCACCAGCCCGCCGATCGTCGACGTGCCGAAGACCCCCAACGTGAACGCCGCCACGTCGCGCAGGCCACGGCGTCCGAGCGCGTACAGCAGGCCCGGCAGCACGGTCGACGGGTTGAGCGAGTCGAGCGCGCCGATCGAGACGACGAGGAGAAACAGGAGCACGACCCGAGCTTCTCAGGATCGCTCGGGTAGCGTTGCGCGGCGTGCCGGTCCGGGTCCTCATCCTCACGGCGAGCGTGGGCGAGGGACACGACCGTCCGGCGCTGTGGCTCGCGGAGCAGATCCGCTCGGAACGTCCGGACGCGGTCGTCCTGATCGAGGACTCGCTGCGGGTGATGGGCCGGGTTGTGTCCGTGCTCAGCGAGTCGGCCCCGCGCGTCATCTTCTACCGGCTGCGCTGGCTCTGGGATCTCGGGTTCTGGGCGTTCACCGGCCCGCCGGCGGCTCGCGCCCTCAGCCAGCGCCTCCTCGCGAGACTCGGGGCGCCGGGGCTGCTCGGCCTCGTCGAACGCGTGCGTCCAGACGTCGTCGTGTCGGTCTACCCGCAGACGACCGAGGTGCTCGCCCGGCTGCGCCGCTCGCGCCGGCTCGCGATGCCGGTGCTCGCCGGCATCACCGACGTGGCGGCGCTCGACTACTGGGCGTGCTCGGGCGCCGACGCGTACCTCGTCACCCAGCCGGAGGCGATCGAGGAGGTGCGGCGGATCGCCGGCGCAGGTGCGGCGGTGCAGACGGTGACGGGATTCACCGATCCGGCGTTCTACGCGCCGCGGTCGCGGGTCGACGCGCGGCGCTCGCTCGGCCTGCCCGAGCAGGGCACGATCGTGCTGGTCTCCGGCGGCGGCTGGGGCGTCGGCGACGTCGCGGGAGCCGTGACCGAGTCGCTCGGCGTCGACGCGGCGACGGTCGTCTGCCTGACGGGGCGGAACGAGGAGCTGCGTTCCGGCCTCGAGCTGCGCTTACGCGGACGAGCCGCGCGTTCGTGTCGAGGGCTTCACCGAGCTGATGGCGGAGTGGCTCGCGGCCGGGGACGTCCTCGTGCACTCGACCGGCGGACTGACCGTGCTCGAGTCGCTCCTGCGTGGCTGCCCGGTCGTGTCGTACGGCTGGGGACGCGGGCACATCCGCAAGCACGACGACGCGTTCCGCCGCTACGGGCTCGCCGATGTCGTGGAGTCGCGAAGCGAGCTGCGTCCGGCGCTCGAACGGGCGCTGGCGCGCGGTCGGACGGAGGTGTCGGGCTTCACCGAGCTTCGCAGTGCAGCGTCGTTCGTGCTCGACGCGGCCGATGCGCGCTGAGCGTGCCGCGGTCGCGGCGCTCGCCGCCTGGTGTGCGCCGGCGGCCGCGCCCGTCGTTCCCGTCGCGGCGCACCTGCTCGGCGTACCGAGGCGCCTGGCCGCACCGTCGGGGATCGCGCTCACCTTCGACGACGGCCCGCACCGCGACGGCACACCTGCAGTGCTGGCCGAGCTCGAGCGCGCCGGCGGCAGGGCCACCTTCTTCCTCGTCGGCGAGCAGGTCGAGCGGCTGCCCGGGTTGGCGCGCGAGATCGTCGACGCGGGGCACGAGGTCGGCATCCACGGCTACCGCCACACCCTGCTCCTGCGCCGCTCGCCGCGCGCGCTCCGTCGGGATCTCGCCCGCGCGGCCGACGTGATCGGTGAGGCGACCGGCAGGGCGGCGGTCCTCTACCGGCCGCCGTACGGCGTCTTCAGCGTCCCGGCGCTGCGCCTCGTGCGGCAGCTCGGCTGGTCGCCGTACCTCTGGTCGCGCTGGGGGCGCGACTGGGAGCGCGGGGCGACAGCGGCGTCGATCGCGGCGCGCGCAACGCGCGGTCTCAGAGGTGGCGACGTCGTGCTGTTGCACGACGCCGACCACTACAGCTCGGCGGGCTCCTGGCGGAGGACAGCGGCTGCGCTGCCGTCGGTGCTGGCCGCGATCTCCCAGACCGGGGAGTCGCTCGTCGCGCTCAGCCAGTCGAGGTAGCGCGCAAGGCCGTTCGTGAAGGTCGTCGCGGGCTTCCAGCCGAGCTCGGCGGCTGCGCGCTCGCCGGAGATGCGCGCGAGGCGGACGTCGACGGGCCGCTCGGGCCCGTGGACGAGCGGGACCTCGGCCACGAGCGCGCGGACGGTGTCGGCGATCTGCCTGACGCTCGTCTCCTCCTCCCCGACCAGGTTGTAGACCCGGTTCGCGGCGCCCGGCTGCAACCCGGCGACGACGCCTTCGGCGAGATCCTCGACGTAGACGAACTGCCGCGTCTGCAACCCGTCGCCCGCGATCGTGAGCGCCTTGCCCTGCTGGGCGCGGCTGACGAACGACGGCACGACGGCTGCCGGCCGGGCGCGTGGCCCGTAGGGGATGCCGAACCGGAGGATCGTGTGCTCGAGCGCGTAGAGATGGGTGTACGAGAGGCAGTACATCTCGCCGGCGATCTTCGTCGCGGTGTACAGGTGCGCCGGCAGCGCGAGCGGTGTCTCCTCGTCGACCGTGCCGTCGGCCGGCGCATTGCCGTACACCCACACGGTGCTGCCGTAGACCACGCGCGCGATCTCGGCGTGACGGGCAGCCTCGAGGATCATCTGCGTGCCGTGGACGTTGATCCGGTCGGCTCGGATCGGGTCGGCGACGACGTCGTTGACGTCGGCGACGGCGGCCAGGTGGATGATCGCGTCGCACCCACGAGCCGCACGCCACGCTGTGTCGCGGTCGGCGATGTCGCCGAGCACCGTCCGCACGTCGGTGGGGGCGTGGTGCTGCGAGGGGGACAGGTCGAAGATCACGGGCTCGTGCCCGTGCTCGAGCAGGCGGTCGATCACGTGGGAGCCGATGAAGCCGGCGCCGCCGGTGACGAGCACCCTCATGCGAGCACCCGCGCGGCCGGCCGCCCGACCGGCCGGTAGTAGAGCGGGACGCACCAGTGGTTGTCGGCGACCCAGTCGCTGTTCGGGAGGTCGACCGCGTGGCCGAGCACGCGGTGACACGGCTCGTCGTAGACCTTGCCGGTGGAGCGCTCGATCGCGTCGAAGACGACGTACTTGTAGTAGCCGGAAACCATCCCGGACGGCAACTCGACGCGGTTCGGGTGCACGGGGTCGAGCTCCTCTCGCGCGACGGCGTTCTTCCACGCAGTGATCTCGTCGAGTCGCTCGACGCCGACTATGCCGAGTGCGGCGGTGAACTCGTTCATGCGGTAGTTGAGGCCTAGCTGCTCGTAGTCGGGCTTGCCGTAGTTGCGGAACCGCTGGGCGAACTCGATCAGCCCCTCGTCGGCCGAGACCAGCATGCCCCCCTCGCCGGTCGAGATCGTCTTGGTCGCGGCGAACGACCAGATCCCGGCGTCACCCCACGTGCCGGCGCGGCGCCCGTTCCACGACGCTCCGTGTGCGTGCGCACAGTCCTCGATCAACGCGATGCCCTCGGAGCGGCAGTACCCGGCGATCTGCTCGACGTCGAAGGCGAGATGGCCGCCGATGTGGACGAGGAACACGGCGTGTGGTTTGTGCCTGTGCACCTTGCGCTCGAAGTCGGCGAACGACATGCACAGGTCGTGCCGGTTGCAGTCGACGAATTCGACCTGCCCGCCGGCCGCCTGGATCGCGAGCGGGGTGGCCATGAAGGTGTTCGAGGGGCAGAGCACAGTTCTGCCGCGCACGCCGAGGTACTCGAGCGCGGCGAGCGCCGCGCCGGCCCAGTTGCCCGTCGCGACGGCGGGAAGGCCGTTCCAGGCGCCCCAGGACTCCTCGAACTGTCGCGTCAACGGACCTTCTGACCACTGCTCCGCGTCGAGCGCCGACTCCCACAGGGCATGCAGACGCACGCGGTCGCGGTGGTCGAAGCCGATGGCGAACGAATCGAAGTCCATGTCTCGGGGGGTGATGTGACCCTAAGGGACGCGGCGCGCCCCGGGGGAACGAATCACACCAATCCTGATGGGTTTCTGAACGGAAATGCAATCACGCGGGCCGGCAGCGGGGGGATCCCCCGTCGCGGGGTCGAATTGAGCCGAACCTTGAACTACAGTCGGGGTTCTGGCGCGAACACCCATCGCCCGGATTGCGCGTGGCCGAGCGCCGGCGGTCGCCAAGAGAGGGGTTACCACGTGAGATCGAGGATTTGGCTCATCGCTGCGCTCGGCGCGGCGCTCGTCGTGCTACCGACCGCGGCGCTCGGGGGTGCAGCGCGGACGACGGTGAACAGCATGACGTTCGCCGATTCGACCGGTGAGGATCCGAACGCGCCGGACATCACGAGCGTCGTCGTCTCGAACGACGACGCCGGGATGATCACCTTCAAGATCAACATCTCGAACCGAACGGCACTGACACCGGACATGGCGGTGCTGCTCTTCCTCGACACCGACCAGAACGCCTCGACGGGCGACCCGAGCAACCCTGCAGGCTCGGACTACCTGATCGAGCTCGACCCCGGCTCCGTCGTGCTCGCGAAGTGGAACGGCACCGACTACGCGACGGCGCCCTCCCAGAGCTCGCTCACGTTCGGGTACGACACGACCGGCGCAACGATCCGTGTCGGCGCCTCGGATCTCGAGAAGACGAAGGGAATCAATCTGCAGGCGTTCGCGATCTCGGGGATCGCGATCGACGCCAGCGGCAACCCGGACTTCACGAACAGCCACGCCGACACCGCTCCCGACCAGGGGCACGGCTTCTACAGCTACAAGGTGGTGACGAAGCTGACGCTGAGCGTGCTTGCGTTCACGACCTCGCCGAAGCCGGCGAAGCACGGCAAGCCGTTCATCGCGGGCCTCGCCGTCAACGAGAGCGACACCGCAGGCCCGGCTCAGGTCGGGACCGTCGCGTGCACGGCGACGATCGCGACGAAGCACGTTCCGACGCAGGGCCACGGGCTCAAGAACGGCATCGCCGCGTGCGCCTGGCAGCTGCCGAAGACGTCGAAGGGCAAGACGATTCGCGGCACCGTCACGGTGACGGTGCAGGGCGTGAAGGTCGCGCGCAGCTTCAGCGCCAAGATCACGTAGCGAACTGAGGAAGAGGATGAGGGTCGGCAGTGACCGGCCCTCGTCCTCGACCGTCGCCGCACGTCGGTAACCGTCGTTTGGCGACGGGACGTGTCCCGGGGCGCCTAGTCCATCGACACAGAGGCCACCTGTCCCTGGGCCGCGGCGTCAGCGCTCGACCGGGCCTGTGGAACATCGGTCACACTTTGGTAACCCTGGTTTGGCGTCAGGACATGTCCCGTGACGTCGGGTGGTCGAACGGCTGGTCGGGGGCGCTGGCTAGCAGCTAGCGGAAGAGCTTGCCGCCGAGGGCGCCGCTCAGCTTGCCGTTCTGCAGGGCGACGACGCCGGTGGCGCCACCCGGGCCCGAGATCGTGAACGTGCCCTGGAACGCGAGCGGCACGCCGATCTTGACGATCTTCAGCGTCCCGCTGACGGCGATGCCGCGCGTGATGGTGTAGCGGACGAGCTTGAACGCGACGCCCGAGGTGCCGACGAGGTAGCCGCCGTAGATTCCCGGCACACGGTCGCTGTTCCCCGAGAGCGCGACCGTCATCAGCCACGCTGCCTCGGCCTCGCGGATCGTCTTCGAGATGATCGCGAACGTCGCCGCGGGGGTCGCGGGATGCGCGGGCTTCACCTGGCCCGCTGCGGGCAGGGCCGGCACGGGCAGGACCAGCGCCTTCGGCCGCGGGCAGCTCGACGGGACCGCCTGGTTCGTCATCCAGGCCCGCACGCCGGCGGCGGCACAGCCGGAGAAGTCGGCGTCGACCGGGTCGTGACCGACGCCGGGGACCACGAGCAGCTTGCCCTGCGGGAAGCGGGCGACGACCGCCTGTGCGTCGATCGTCGGCGTCCGCATGTCGAAGCCGCCGCTGACGGCGAGCATCGGCACGTCCGGGAGCGGGCCTGCGCCCAGGGTCGCGCTGCCGCCCGTCGCGCTCGGCCAGGCCAGGCAGAAGTCGGCGGTGCCGAAGCGCACCGCCCAGGGTCCCGAAGGGGCCGAGCGAGCCTGGCGGCAGCGCGCTGATCGCCGCCTGCTCGGCCGCCGAGCGCGCCGGCAGCGGGGTCTCGGACGCCCACGGGAACGGGCCGTCGTGGCAGACCGTCGCGGCGTTCAGTGCTGCGCTCAGCTCGATCGACGGCTCGAACGAGCTCGAGTTCTGGAGATCGGCGAGGCGGAGCAGCGGCTGTGTGTTGCCGGCGCGGGCGGCCTTGATCGCGGCCGGCAGCTCCGCGGCGAGGCCGGGGCTGAGATCGGCGCCGACGATGATCGAGAGCAAGTCGACGCCGCCGACGGTGACCGTCCTGGTGCTGCCGTTCGCGAGTGCGATCGTGCCCCGGAGCGGCTTGGTGCCGAGCTTGTTCGCGACCGCGGCGACGTCACCGGCGAAGTCGCGGGTCGCGCCGGCGCAGCCACCGTCGGCGCAGAACGCCGTCAGGGCGCCTGGCATCGCACGCAGGACGTTCGCTTCGTAGGGATCCGGGAGCTCGGTGGGGAGGACGGAGCCGAGCAGGATGCGCTCGACGTGGTCCGGATGGGCGAGCGCGTAGGCAAGCGCGAGCTTCGTGCCGTACGACACGCCGTACAGCCCGACCTTGTCGAAGCCGAGTGCCTGCCGGACCGCCTCGAGATCCTCGGCATGGTCGGCCGTGCTGTAGAAGTCGCGCTGGGGTCCGAGCTGCGTGGCGCAGGCGGCCGCGGCGGCCTGCTCGGTGTCCGCCGTAGCTGCGCGCTGCAGCGCCTCGCAGGTGAGGAGCCCCGAGGCGCCGGTGCCCCGGTCGTCGTAGGCGACGAGCGTGTAGCCGGGGAAGAGGCTGCGAAGTGTGGCGGCGCTCCCCGCGTTGCCGAGCCCGTACACGTGTGCCGAGCCCTGACCGGGGCCACCCGCGATCAGGAACATCACGCCGCGCGCCACGCCCGGCGCGGGCAGCTCCTCGACGTGCAGCGTGACCGTCCCCGGCACGACGCCGGTGCGATCGAGCGGCACGACGAGATCGGTGCAGAGAACGCCGGTCGGCTTGCCGCACGGCGTCGGCGCGGCAGCAACAGCGGCGCCGTAGCCACGTGCGCCACGACCCGCGCTGAGCGACGAGCGCACGAGTTGGGTTCGCAGCTGCGACGCAGAGAGCGCTCGCTGCGCGTCGGTGTGCCGGGCGCCGGCCGACGAACTCACGCCCGCGACGAGCGGCAGCGCGAGCGCGAACAGGACACAGCAACGCCGCACGAGCTTCTCATCGACCCTGGCCACGCGCACCTCACGGTAGCGGCTCGACACGGACACCGAGCTGCTCGCGTGCGACGATGCCGGTCGATGCCGCTTCGGCCCGACCGGGATCTCGCGTTTCTGAACGCCCTTGGCGAGGAACAGCTCCCGGGCTACCTCGGGGTCGTGATCACGGGCGTCGCAGAGGGTGTCCTGCAGGCCGAGCTGCCGGTCCGTCCCGAGCTGCTTGCCCCGAACGGGTACCTGCACGCAGGGAGCGTCGTCACGCTGGCCGACACCGCCAGCGGCTATGGCTGCTTCGCGCATCTCCCCGACAAGGCCGTCGGGTTCACGACGCTCGAGCTGAAATCGAACTTCCTGCGCACGACGCGGGAGGGCACCCTTCGCTGCGAGGCGCGCGCCCTGCACATGGGACGCTCGACGCACGTGTGGGATGCGACCGTCGACTCCGGTGACGGCAGCACCCCGATCGCCGTTTTTCGCTGCACACAGCTGGTGCTGTATCCGTCCGCGTCGACGGTCGACTTGTGACAGTCGGTGCTACGGTAAGGGGTAGATCGAGCGAGTACCGGTTGCGCATTCTGCGCCACCCTGCCCGTTCTTGAGTTGGCAGAGGAGGTGTTTTATCTATGGCAACTGGAACCGTGAAGTGGTTCAACGATGCGAAGGGGTATGGCTTCATCACCCCGGACGAGGGCGGCAAGGACGTCTTCGTGCATCACAGCTCCATCTCGGGTGAGGGCTACAAGTCCCTCGCCGAAGGTGCGAAGGTTCAGTACGACGAGGCCGAGGGCGCGAAAGGCCCCGAGGCGAAGAGCGTCGTGCTCGCGTAGGCATGCGTCGGGCGCGGGAGCTGCAGCTCCCGCGCCGTCAAAGAAACCGGGGAGGTATCGATGAACGGCACATTGATCTGGTTCAACCCGGCGAAGCGCCACGGCTTCATCCGGACCGAGCAGGGCGAGCGGTTGCTCGTCGAGGAGTCCGGCTTCGAGCCGGGCCACGTGCTCGGCGACCGCTGCGCCGGGACACGGTTGACGTTCGATCGGATCGAGGTCGCGACGGGTGCGCACGCGGTGCGGGTCTCGGTCGTCCCCTTCGTCGAGCCGCGCCGGGCGCGGTTGCGGCGGGGCTAGCGGATGGGGTCGCGTAGCCCGGAGACGCAGATCAAACGCGCCCGCGAGCTGGCGCTCAAGGAGCGGCGTGAGCGCAAGCAGGCGAAGAAGGACGCGAGAGCTGCGGAGAAGCGGCGCGAGCTCGAGGAAGGCCCGCTCGAGGTGAGCGACGAGCTCGCCGGCGAGGTCAGCCCGGAACCGGAATGACCTCGCGCAGCCGGTGCGTGTCCACGTCGTAGACGAGGCCGCGCACCCGGTCGCGGTGCAGGAGGAACGGCGAGCGCTGGATTCGGACGATCGACTGCCGCACGTTCGCGTCGAGGTCCTTGAAGGATTCGATCGCGAACTCGGGCGCGACGCCGGTCGCCTCCTGCAACTCGGCGCGGAAACCGTCGTCGCTCAGCTTCTGCATGCCGCAGTCGGTGTGGTGGATCAGCAAGATCTCCCGCGTGCCGAGAAGACGCTGCGAGATCGCCAGCGAGCGGATCACGTCGTCGGTCACGACGCCGCCGGCGTTTCGCAGCACATGCGCGTCCCCGTCGGCGAGACCGAGGGCGGCAAACACGTTCAGCCGCGAGTCCATGCACGTGACGATCGCGATCGCACGCGCTGGCTGCAGGTCGAGGTGATGTTCCGCGAGCGCGTCCGCGTACAGCGCGTTGTTCGTCAACAGCTCGTCGACCACGTCCACGGCGGGAACCCTACGTCGAGTGGCGCGGTTTAGTCACCCATGGCCGGAGATCGCGACAACGCGCTCGAGCGTCTTCGGCTGCTGGGCGACGACGACGCGGCGATCGCGGCGTTCCTGGGCGAGCTCGACGTGCACGGCGCTCGCGAGCGTGAGCTGCTCGTCGAGCTGGCGCGGACGCGGACCCTCGCCCGGCCCGAGCGGTTCGACGCCGACCATCGCCAGGCAGTGGCCGCGCTGGAGAGCCTGCGCCGGCCCAGATCCGGATCGGCGCGGTGGCCAGCGACTAGGGCACGCGGATCGTGCCGTCCGCTGCGAAGCGGGCCCCGCTCGCGCCGAAGTCCTCGCGCGAGAGTTGCGCGACGAGGCTCAGGCTCCCGTTGCCCGGGTCGAGCACCGGGGTGCCGGGCGACTCGAGCGACAGCGACGTCCAGTGCGCGGCAGCGACGCCGCCGTCCGCGTGCAGGGTGACGGTGATGATCGCCGTCTTCGACAGCGTCCCTCCCATCGCGAACGTGCGCCAGCCGGCGAGGTTGCCGAGCGAGTAGGCGATCAGGCGCCCGCGGTACCACTGGACGCCCCGGATCACGTGCGGCCCGGAGCCGACGACCAGGTCGGCGCCTGCGTTGATCACAGCGTGCGTGAAGGCGCGGCTCGAACCGCGGTTCTCGCCCAGGAAGGTCTCGGTGCCCTGCGGGACGTGGACCGCCGCTGATCCCTCCGCGCCTGCATGCATCGCCACGACGACGAGATCGGCGGTGGCCGCGGCGCGTCGCACGAGCCGGACCGCGGCCGGGATGTTCTCGAGCCGCGCCGCCCATTTGTACGGGGCGAAGCCGAGGAACGCGACCCGCAGCCCGTGCACCTTCAGGTAGCGGATCTGACCGGGCTTACCGTCCCAGGTGACGCCCGCCGCTCGCAGCCCGGCCAGCGTCGAGGCCTGGCCGGCCGCGCCGTAGTCGTCGGCATGGTTGTTCGCGAGGTTGACGATCCGGATCCCCGATGCGGGTAGCGCGCGGGCGTAGCTCGGCGGCGCGCCGAACGCGTAACACCTGCCGGGCGTCGAGCCCGCGCATTTCGACGACGTGCCGTTCGCGAGCGCCTCCTCGAGGTTGACCCAGCCGATGTCCGCTGCCCGGAAGATCGGCGCGACGTGGGCGAGCATCGACCGTCCCTCGGCCGGTGGCATGGCGTAGGTGGAGCCGAGCACCGTGTCGCCGCCCCACGCGATCGTCACCGTCGCCTTCGAGTCGGCCGGCACGCGCTTCGGGTGGGTCCTGCGCGGATGGGTGGGAGGCGGGGTCGTGCGGGTCTGCGTGGTGGCGGCCGCACCCGACGAGCCGAGCCGGCTCGCGAGCGCCACGGCCCCCGCAGCTGCGACGGCGACGACGAGGAGCGCGACCGCACGCCGGCGGCGCGCCGCGCGGAGCTTGGCCGCACGCCGCCGTTCCAACCGGTCCGGCTGCTCGGCCACCTAGGGCTTCGGCGGAGCCCACCGGGCGTTGTGGTGCTCGGCGAGTGAGAGCAACAGCCGGTGCAGCTGCCGCCGCTCCTCCGGATCGAGTGGAGCGAGGAACTCCTTCTCGACGCGCTTCGAGATCGCGCGAAGGCGGCCGAGCTCGTCCTTGCCGTCGGGCGTCAGGGTGACCACGTGGCGCCGTCGGTCGCCCGGGTCGCGGCGTCGCTCGATCAGGCCGCGCTCCTCGAGCTCGTCGAGCATTCCGACCAGCTGGCTGCGGTCGTAGCCGAGTGCGTCGGCGATGCCGCCCTGGGTCTCGCGCGCGCCCTCGTCGAGCAGGGAGAGGACGGCATGGTGCTGGGGCGCCATCCCCGTTCCTTCGAGGGCCTCGTGGGCGCGCTCCTTGATCAGCAGGCCGAGCCGCTTGAGCAGGAAGCTCGTGCTCGACAGCAATTCGCGGGACGGAGCGGGTTGCTTGGGCGCGGGAATGATCGACGGGTTCGACACGTTCACCTAAGAAGTGTAGCGCGGTAAATGGTTTGTCTGTGCTATCGTGGAGAGAGTAAACGATTGAGGGAGTAGATTGATGAAGCAATCTCCGAGCAGCACCGCGCAAGGGTCACGCCGCTGGAGCGCGCTGGCTCTGATCGTCACCGCACAGTTCATGGTCATCCTCGACGTCGCCATCGTCAACGTTGCGCTGCCGTCGATCAAGTCCGATCTCAACTTCTCGCAGGCGAACCTCCAGTGGGTGATCTCTGCCTACGCGATCCTCTTCGGAGGCACCCTGCTGCTCGGCGGGCGCCTCGCCGACCTGCTCGGGCGCCGCCGACTGTTCATCACCGGCCTGGCGCTGTTCGCGACGAGCTCGTTGCTCTGTGGGATCGCCTGGTCGGAGGCGTCTCTGATCGCCTTCCGGGGCGTCCAGGGTCTTGGCGGTGCGCTGCTCGCACCGGCGGCGCTGTCGCTGCTCATGACCACGTTCACCGAGGGCCGCGAACGGAACATCGCGCTCGGGATCTACGGCGCGGCATCCGGCAGCGGCGCGGCGGTGGGCGTCCTGCTCGGGGGCGTGCTCACCTCGTACCTCAACTGGTCGTGGATCTTCTTCGTCAACGTGCCCGTCGGCATTGCTGCGATCGCCGTGACACCGTGGCTGCTCGGTGAGAGCCGCGCCACGCTCGCGCATCGCCACTTCGACGTGGCCGGCGCGGCGACCGTCACCTCCGGCCTGATGCTGCTCGTCTACGCGATGACCCGCGCAACGAGCGACGGCTGGGGGAGTGGCTCGACGATCGGCCTGCTCGCGGCTTCGGCAGCGTTGGTCGCGGCCTTCGTCGTGGTCGAGCTGCGCTCGAAGGCGCCGCTGCTGCCGCTCCGGATCTTCCGGCTGCGGACGCTCGTCGCCGCCAACGTGACGATGACGCTGGTCGGCTCGGTCGTCTTCTCGGAGTTCTTCCTGCTCACGCTGTACCTGCAGGACGTTCTGCACTACAGCGCGATCCAGAGCGGCGCGGCGTTCGCAGCGTTCGCCGTGTCGGTCGTCGTGCTCTCCAACCTCGCCCAGCTGATCGTGGCCCGGTTCGGGATTCGCGCCTCGCTGACGGCAGGGCTCGTCGCCTCGGCGTCGTCGCTCGCCTGGTTGACGCGCCTTCCGGTCGACGGCCACTACTTCTGGGATCTGTTCCCGGCGTTCGTGCTCGGCGGTGCCGGCCTGGGCCTCGCGTTCGTGCCGATCACGATCGCGAGCCTGCAGGGTGTCGACCGCTCCGACGCCGGCATCGCGTCGGGGCTGATCAACACGAGCCGCCAGATGGGCGGCGCCATCGGCCTCGCCGCGGTCAGCGCGATCACGGCCGCGTCGACGAGCCACTTCGCGGACACCCACGCGGCCCTGACCGTGTCGAGTGCCCCGGCTCTCGATCACGGTTTCCGGACCGGGCTCTATGTCCTGACCGGTGTCCTCGTGGTGGGCACGGTGGTCGCCGGGACGCTCGTCAGGCCGGCGCCGCGCCCGGTCGAGCCGGCCGCGGGTGAGCTCGAGAGCTTCGAGGTGCTCGAAGAGGCTGCCTGAGGGGGCTCGGGCCCCGGCGTTCCGGCGCCGGGGCCTCGCAGCTGTAGAACCGCACCATCCGTAACGTCGGCTTTTGTCGCCGGTCGTACAGCGAACGACAACCTCGGGCCAAAGGAGCACGGACACATGGAATTGGGCGATCGCCAGCGCGAGCTCGCCGCGACCAGCACCTGGGATTTCTCGGGTCTTCGCGCGCTCTACGTCAACTGCACGCTCAAGGCGTCGCCCGAGCTGTCGAACACGGACGGCCTGATCGACCTCTCGATCGCGGTCATGGAGGCGAACGGGGTGGCCGTCGATCGTTTCCGGGCGGTCGATCACGACCTGCCGCCGGGCGTCTACCCCGACATGCGCGAGCACGGTGCGTCGTCCGATGAGTGGCCCGAGCTGTACGTACGCGTGCAGGCGGCGGACATCCTGGTGGTCGGTACGCCGATCTGGCTCGGCGAGAAATCATCGATCTGCACGCGGCTGATCGAGCGCCTGTACGGCAACTCGTCGCAGCTCAACGACGCCGGTCAGTACGCGTACTACGGGAAGGTCGGCGGCTGCCTCGTGACCGGCAACGAGGACGGCATCAAGCACTGCGCGATGAACGTCCTCTACTCGCTGCAGCACCTGGGCTACGTGATCCCGCCGCAGGCCGACGCAGGCTGGATCGGCGAGGCCGGCCCGGGGCCGTCGTATCTCGACCCGGGCTCGGGCGGTCCGGAGAACGACTTCACGAACCGGAACACGACATTCATGACCTGGAACCTGATGCATGCCGCGCGGCTGCTGAAGGATGCGGGCGGCTTCCCGGCGCACGGGAACCAGCGGTCGCTCTGGGACGCGGGCTGCCGGTTCGACTTCCCGAATCCCGAGCACCGCTGACGGCTGGGGAGGAACGAGCTGCTGCCGGCAGGTCCGTGAGGTCCCCATACCCACCCTCACCGCGAAGCCGGCTCTGTACATGGTGATGCGCGGTTTCGATGCGTGGTGACGTGTGCGTCGTGCTGGGCGCTGCGCTGTGTCAGGTGGGGATTCGGACCCCAGGCGCCCGCCCGTGACGCCACCGATGCGACTTCGGCAGTCGCCGCCTTGTACACGCCGCCGGCTTCGTGCTCGGCTACCGACTCACGTCTCTAGGGCAGCAGCTCGGTTTGCCAGTTGGCCTCCTGGATGCTCGCGTCGAGCTCTCGCCGTTCCTTCGCCAGGTCGTCGCCACGCCGGCGAAGGTCGCCGACGTCGACCGTCCTGATCACCCGCAGCTCGGCCCTCCCGTACCGCGCCTGGGCGGCGCTGGCCGTCTCGGCGACCTGGTGGTACGCACTCTGGAGGAGCCCGAGGTAGTCGCGGCGGGCGAGCGCGTCGGTGAGTGTCCGGCCGTCCGCGAGCGACGTGTCGAGGTTCGTCTTGTTGATGCGCGCGACGAGGTGCTCCAGTTCCGCGGCAATTCCCTCCAGCTCCGCGAGGAGGACTGCAGGATCCTCCGGAGGTTGCTCGCCTTCTTGCACGAGCGCGCTGGCCTTGATCCGTTCACGGATTTGCTGGAACCGCACCTGCATCTGACTGCGGAGTGTGAGTGCCTCGCCGATCTTCACCGTCGTGGCTTTCCCGCTCCGCAGCGGCTTGGCAAGCCGGCGCTCGTCCCTCGAATGAGGCTCGGGAAAAGCCGAGCGCAAGTCCGGCACTTCCTCCTGACCAGTGCACGTAGGCACCGGCCGATGGCAAGCCCATGGCCGTTCGCCGCCGCTTCGTCGCCGTCATCTGGCTCGCTGCACTCCTCTGCGTCGGTCTGCTCGCCGGAATGGCCTGGGGCTCCGCTCCCGCCCCGTCGAGCCTGACGGCGTGGGACGTGACGCTCACTCCCAACTGGATCTCCCCGAACGACCCACCCTCGTCCAACTACCAGGCGGTGTGGCTCTACCCCGCGTCGCCGACGACGCCGTATCGCTCGCCCGACAGCTACAAGCAGCAGACCCGCTACCTGCTGCTCGACCCGCGCTACACGGATGCGGACGGCCGCCGCGGGGCCGACGACTGGTGGTTCGTGATCCAGCGGTACTGGCCCGCCAACTACCCGGCCTCGAACCACGGTGCCTGGGGCCGCGAGGCCAACTTCCACAACGTCGCCGGCGATGCCGGGCCGGGCGGCGGGGTCGGCTGGGGCTTCGGCAGCGGCGTCTCGTCGCTGGCGCTCGACTGGCTGCCCGGCGCTGCAGCCCCGCAGTTCGACGTCGAGCCGAACGCACCCAACAACAACAACGCGCTTCCCGTCCCGAGCCGCGACGCCTGGCACACCTACGTCGTGCACTTCGTCGCCGGCCGCACGGACGGCAGCACGCCGCGCTCCGGCGCCGTCACGGTCTGGGCAGACGGCTCCGAGACACCCGCGATCTCGCTCAGCAACATCAACACCGTGCAGCGCGCGAAAGCCCCCGACGGCAACTGGTACACGCAGCGCTGGATGCAGCTGTGGGAAGGCGACTACACCGGTGGGCTTGGGGTCAAGTCGACCGTGCGGCTCGCCCTCACGCGCATCGGCACGAGCATGCCGGAGGCGCTCGCCGACCGGCCGACCGTCAGCGGCACGAGCCTGCCCGGTCAGTACTACAGCGGCAGCGGCGTCAACCTCGGCGGCCCCTCGATCGTGCAGGCACCCGATCTCACGTCGCCGGATGCGTTGATCCCGCCGAGCCTCGGCGGCAGCCCGCCGGCGACGACCTCGACGACGAGCCCCGGCACCACGACGACCGTGCCGACGACGACCACGACGCCGCCGCCCACGACGACGACGGTGCCGACGACGACCACCACACCGCCGCCGACCACGACGACCGTGCCGACGACGACTACCACACCGCCCCCCACGACGACCACGGTGCCCACGACCACAACGACGCCGCCACCGACGACGACGACCGTGCCGACGACGACCGTCAGGCCGCCGACCACGACGGTGTCGACCACGACGACCAGCACGCCGCCGCCTCCGCCGGCACCGTCCGCAATGCTCCTGTGGACCGGCGACACGTTCGCCAAGTTCGCGAGCGTGCAACGGCGGGCCGCGAACCGCCTCACCACCGTCCCGAGCCCACTCGGCGACCCGGGCACCTGGTTCCGCTACGAGGTTCGCTCAGGCGACCGGCTCGGCGGTACCGGGGAGAGTGCGCAGCTCGTTGCGTCGGCGTCGGACACGCACGGCGCCGAGGGCAACACCGACTGGTGGGCGTGGAGCACGTACTTCGATCCGTCCTACAGACCACAGGTCACGTCGATGCCGCTCTGGAACGTCTACACCCAGTTCCAGCGCACGACGATGGTGGGTCAGGCGATGCTCAACTTCGAGGTGGACTCGGCGCACAAGGCGCTTGTCCTCGCCGTCACCAACGGCGACCCCGTCCATCCGACGCAGACGCGGTTCGTGCTCGACCCGGCGTTCAAGCCCGGCAAGCGCTACGACTACGTGCTCAACGTCGGCTGGTCGTCGAGCCCGGCCAAGGGCTTCGTCCAGGTGATTCTGAACGGCAAGACCGTCCTGCCGCTGACCCACATCGCCACGCTCTACGACGACGGGATCCCGGCGAGGGTGCTGCAGCTGCTCGACCGGCAGGCGCACCTCGAGACCGATGTCGTCTTCCAGAGCGCTCTTCGCCGCGGGAACAGCTATGCCGCCGTCAGCGCCGGCTTCCCGAACGGCGCGACGCGATCGGTCTCGGCGGCAAGGCCAGAGACCCGCTGGCTCGCGAACCTGCACAGCGGCATGACCGTCGCGCCCGGCAGCCTGATCGGCGTCAGCGCCGTCGACCCCGGCGGGATCGCTCACATCGCACTGACGATCGACCGCAGGCCTCTCTGTGCCGACACGACCGCCCGGCTCACTTGTCCGGTCACCGCGCACGGCTGGCACGTCCTGCGCGCGGTCGCGACGAACCGGACCGGCCACAGCGGCTCGGCGACCATCCGCATTCGGTTCCGCAGGCCGCACTAGTCCTCCGGATCGGCCCCCGCGGGTGCTCGGGGCCGCGCCGACCTGCGTGACGGTGTTGAATAGCGAGGCGATTCGTCGGGTCGGCGAAGGGAGTGGGATGTCGTCAGCGAGCGTCTTTCTTCGAGAGGCCGCCGGTGGAAACGAAGGCACGGTCGCCTACACGTTGGCGGCGATCAAGGACTGGATCGTTCCTCTCGGACCGTCTGGGGCTTCAAGCGTGATGCCCCAATTCTTTCCGGGAGCGCTTGAGAGCGGTCGCGGCGCCGTCGGCGGAGGAGGTCGGGTGTGCTGAGCTGGATCTGGTCGCGGCTGATGCGTCGGTGGGCACTGCCGATTCTGCGATTTGTCTGGCACCACATTCCTGCGTGGGTGAAACCATGGCTGAAGCCGGCCGAGCCGGCCGATATCCGCCCGAGCGCGGGCACGTTCGAGGCGCTCTACATTCGTTCGTTTCTCGTCGTCCGATTGGCCATCGGCCTGATCGGCCTGCTGCTGCCGCTTGCGCTCATCCTCTTTGACTGGTGGGTGTTCAGCGGCAACCCGCATCCGCGCGGTTCGGAGAGCGTCTACTACTACTCGGGAATGCGCGAGGTGTTCACGGTCAGCATCGGGACCGTCGCGTTCTTCCTCTTCATCTACAAGATCTTCGAGCGAAATCTCGACAACACGCTGAGCATGGTCGCCGGTCTTGCGGGAATGCTGATTCCGCTCTTCCCGACACACCGTCCGGCCGCGTTGGCTGCTCAGTATCCGGATACCGATTTACAGAAGCTGTACCCCGGAAACAACCCTGACTGGACCGCTTACGTCCACTACAGCGCAACAGCTGCCTTCATCATCGGGCTGGGCGGGATCATCGTTCTGTTCGGTCGGCGCGAAGGAAAGCGGCCAGTGAGAGATACGCGCTTCAGTCCGCCACGACTGGCGGCGGTTCCACTACACGTGCGCGAAGAGTCATCGGGCTGGCGGCACTCTGGATCGTCGTTACGTGGCTCTCACATCGCGGCCCGCGTATCTCGATGCTCCTCGGCGAAGGACTTGCGACCGCAGCGTTCGGAGCCTCGTGGTTTGCCAAGGGCTTCGAGCTCAAGTACCTCCTCGGCCGCGACGAAGAACCGGCGATCGACGCCGCTTCTGCTTTGAGTGCGGTCTAAGGGGCGTCCACCTGCCGACCACTGGTCGACGACCGGTAGGCGGGAGTCGGTCGAAGGAGCTCGCGCATCAACTGCCAGGCGAATGCGCTGTTGGTCACCAGGTAGCGGCGCCACAACCGTCTCGGTTCCTGCAACAGCCGGTAGAGCCATTCCAGGCCGAGCCGCTGCCAGCGAGCCGGCGCGCGTTTGGTGACACCGGCCAGGACGTCGAAGGAGCCGCCAACCCCATGCATGATCGGTACCTGCATCAGCTCGCCGTAGTCGCCGAGGAAGATCTCCTTCTTGGGCGACACCATGCCGAGGAACAGCAGGTCGGCGCCGCTTTCCCGTACCTCGCGGGCGACTTCGCCGGCTTGCGCCGGCGGAAAGTAACCGTCCCGCGCGCCAACGATCCGCAGGCGCGGAAAGCGCTCGGCCAACCGTTGTTGCAGGGTGGTCAGCACCTCCGGCCGGGCGCCCAGCAGGAACACCGAACGACCGGTGCGCTCGGCGAGCTCCAGCAGCCGCTCGAACAGGTCGATGCCGGCCACCCGCTCCGGCAGCGGGCGGCGCAGGAGCCGGCTGGCCCAGACCACCGACTGCCCGTCGGCGAGCATCACGTCGCAGGTCAGCAGCGAGTCCCGCAGCAGTTCGTCCGAACGGAGCCGGACCATTTTCGCGGCGTTGACCACGCCGACCTGCAGTTGCTCGCGTGCGGCCAGCCGCTGTTCGCAGAGCTCGAGGACCTCGCCCATGGTGAGCGCGTTGACCTCGAGTCCGAACAGCAGCTGTCGCGTGCCGGGTGCAGCCATCGGGTCAGCCGATCCCAGTCGCCGCGTTGCGGTGATCCTCGCCCGCTTTGAACATCTCGAACAGTGCCATCGGTGCCATTGTGTGTCGGCATCCGGCCGGACACTGCCGCCGAAGGTTGCGGTCGGCACGATGCATTTCGAGGGAAGACCTGGATCGCTGAACGGGTCTTACCCGATCTCGGGCGAGAGCGGGTGCAGTGCGGCGTATGCCTTGATGACCTTGGCGTCGAAGCTCTCGAGGCGGACGTCGTCGTGGCCACGCTTCTCGGCGTGAATCGCCGTGGCGAGGGCGTAGGCGTCGGGCAGCTTCAGTCCGGTTCGCACGCGGACTGCGGCGGCACGTCGGGCGAGCGCGAGGTCGACCTGGATCGTCTCGATGCCGAAGCGAACGAGCATCGCGTCCACGGTGTCGGCGCCCGCAGGCCCGGCGTGGCGGAGTGGCCCGATCAGCACCTCGGAGTAGTTGACTGCGGAGACGAGTCGCCGCGTGCCCGGCTCAAGTGCTTGGCGCATCTGCTCGACGGCCTTCGTGTGGTTGGCGTCCTCGCTGTCGAGGTAGGCGATGAGGACGTCTGCGCCGAAGACCGCTACGGCCACTCGCGCCGCAGCTTGTCGAGGTAACCCTCGGGATACACGTTGGCGTCGAACACGCCGGCGAACTCCTGGACGAGGTCATCCGCGAGAACGAGCTCCAGACGGCCAGGCCCGACGACCTCGACGCGCACGTCGTCGCCCGGTTCCAGGCCCGCTGCGCGCAGGGCGTCGACCGGCAGAGTGATCTGATTCTTGCGAGAGATGACGCTCATTCCTTTACCATAGCATCGTCTGGTAAAGGCGGTCATTGGGCAGGCCGAACGGTGCGTCCTGATCCACGTGCAGTGGGCGCACCTGGGATCGAACCAGGGACCTCTCGCGTGTGAAGCGAGCGCTCTCCCGCTGAGCTATGCGCCCGAAAGAGGGTGCAATCGTACCCTTCGACGGCGCTTCCTCTCTCGGTAGCGCGGCAGGCACGGGCGTAACATGGCCAGGTTCTGGTCGAACCGAGCGGGGAGGCAGCTGTGAGCAACGAGGCGTGGTACTCGGAGCGGCGCATGCCGCGGAGGACGTTTCTCTCGAGGAGCGCCGTCGCGCTCGGAGCTGTCGCGGCGGGTCCGATGCTCGGCGCCGGACGCGCGCTCGGCGGGGAGGGGAAGGGCGAGCTCGGGCTCGTCGGGCTCGACCACGTCGGGATCACCGTGCCGGACATCAACGAGGCGATCGAGTGGTTCGAGGACATCCTGGGCGCCGTTGCACCGCTCACCTTCGGCCCGTTCGAGGGCACGTTCCTCGAAGGTGCGATCGGTGTCGCGCCCGGCACGAAGATCGACCAGATCACGATGCTGCGCGTCGGGCACAGCGCGAACATCGAGCTGTTCAAGTACGAGTCGCCGGGACAGCGGCAGACCATGCCGCGCAACTCCGACTGGTCGGGGCACCACGTCGCGTTCTACGTCACCGACATCGACGCGGCGGTCGAGTACATGGACTCGCGTGGCGTGCACCGGTTGTTCGGCCCGTTCGCGCTCACGGCCGGCCCGGCAGCGGGGCAGTCGATCAACTACTTCAAGACGCCCTGGAACTCGTTCATCGAGTTCATCACCTACCCGCACGGGATGGCGTACCAGGTGCCGGGCGTGCATCCGCTCTGGTCGCCGAAGGAGAACGGCCTCGACGCGCACGTGACCAAGGTGCCGGGCCTCCTCGGCATCGACCACATCGGGATCACCGTGCCGGACATCGGCGCCGCGGCCAAATGGCTCGAGGCGAACCTCGGCATGGCGAACCCGCTCACCTTCGGGCCGTTCGCCGACCCGGTCGGCGACTTCATGACGCAGCTCGTCGACGTCGAGCCGCGGGCGGTCGTCGAGCAGATCCGTGTGCTGCGCGGCGGCAACGGGCCGGGGGTCGAGCTGTTCCAGTACACGGCCCCGGGCCAGGACCGGTCGTCCCGGCGGAACTCGGACTGGGGCGGGCACCACCTCGGCTTCTACGTGCGCCACATCGAGAAGAACGTCGAGTTCCTGCAGTCGCGCGCCGGCACGAAGCGCGACGGGCCACTGACGCTCAGTGCCGGCCCGGCGGCCGGGCAGTCGATCAACTACTTCGCGACGCCGTTCGGCACCGACGTCGAGCTGATCAGCTACCCGCACGGGATGGCCTACGAGGCGACGGCCCCGGTCAAGCTCTGGAAGCCGACGGACAACCGCCCCTAAAGAAAGAAGTCCGCGGCACCGGTGAGGGATCCTTAGGGCTGCTTCCTCCCGGATCTGACCCGGTTCGGAACCTCACCGCGCCGCGGGCGAGCGCAGTGTACCGCGGGCGATGCTTACGGCCTGCTCAGTCAGGCCGTGGGGATGGTTGAGGAACCGCCCTCTCGTGAGCAAGATGAGGCGGTCGCCCATGACAAGCAGCCTGCACGCACCCAGCAGTTCGCTCTCCTATCTCGACCGGCTCGAAGCCGAGGCGATCGACATCTTCCGCGAGGTCGTCGCGCAGGCCGAGCGGCCGGTGCTGCTCTACTCGATCGGCAAGGACAGCTCGGTGCTGCTGCACCTCGCGCGCAAGGCGTTCCACCCGGGCAAGCTGCCCTTCCCGCTGCTGCACGTCGACACGACGTGGAAGTTCCGCGAGATGTACGCGTTCCGCGACGAGGTGGCAGCGCAACCACGACGTCGAGCTGCTCGTGTACGTCAACCAGCACGGCGTCGCGCGGGGCATCGCGCCGTTCACGCACGGCTCGGCCGTCGTACACCGACGTGATGAAGACCGAGGCGCTTCAAGCAGGCGCTCGACGCGTACGGTTTCGACGCCGCGATCGGCGGGGCCCGCCGCGACGAGGAGCGCTCGCGCGCGAAGGAGCGGATCTTCTCGTTCCGCTCGGCGCAGCACCGCTGGGACCCGAAGAGACCAGCGGCCCGAGCTGTGGCGCCTCTACAACGCGCTCAAGCACCAGGGCGAGTCGATGCGCGTGTTCCCGCTCTCGAACTGGACCGAGCTCGACGTCTGGCACTACATCCACCGCGAGCAGATCCCGATCGTGCCGCTCTACTTCGCGCGGGAGCGGCCGGTCGTCGAGCGCAACGGCCGCCTGATCATGGTCGACGACGAGCGGATGCCGCTCGAGCCGGGCGAGGAGCCGACGCTGCAAGCGGGTCCGCTTCCGCACGCTCGGCTGCTACCCGCTCTCCGGCGCGGTCGAGAGCGAGGCGGACAGCGCTGCCGAGGATGCATCGCGGAGATGCTCGCTGACGCGACCTCCGAGCGGCAGGGCCGGGTGATCGACCGCGACAGCGAGGGGTCGATGGAGAAGAAGAAGCAGGAGGGGTACTTCTGACGCGCGCCGTGCGACCCGCGACCGAGATCGAGGCACCTCGAGCACGACGCAAGACGCTGCTGCGCTTCATCACGTGCGGCAGCGTCGACGACGGCAAGAGCACGCTGATCGGCCGGCTGCTCTACGAGCGCGCGCTGGTCTTCGACGACCAGCTCGAGGCGCTCGAGGCCGACTCGAAGCGCATCGGCACGCAGGGCGGCGAGCTCGACTTCGCGCTGCTGCTCGACGGCCTTGTCGGCCGAGCGCGAGCAGGGCATCACGATCGACGTCGCCTACCGCTACTTCTCGACCGAGCGCCGCAACTTCATCGTCGCCGACACGCCCGGCCACGAGCAGTACACGCGCAACATGGTCACCGGCGCCTCGACCGCCGACTGCGCCGTGATCCTCGTCGACGCCGACGCAAGGGCGTGCTCACGCAGACCCGGCGGCACACGTTGCTCGTCCGCCGCTCTCGGCATCCGCCACGCCGCCTTCGCCGTCACGAAGATGGACCTCGTCGACTACGACGAGCAAGGCTTCCGCGAGCATCGAGCGTGCGTGCCGGCGACCGCGTCGGAGCTCGGGCTGGAGGACGCGATCTGCATCCCCGTCTCGGGGCTGCGCGGCGACAACGTCGTCGACGCGCGGCGAGTCGATGCCGTGGTACGCCGGCCCGACGCTGCTTGCAGTACCTCGAGGACGTCGAGGTCGACGAGGACCGGATGCAGCACCAAGCCGTTCCGGCTGCCCGTGCAGTGGGTGAACCGGCCCGACCCCGACGTTCCGCGGGTTCAGCGGCACGATCGCCGGCGGCGATCGTTCGCCCCGGCGACCGGGTCGCGCGCGTACCCGTCGGGCCGCGAGTCGACCGTCGCGCGATCGTCACCTTCGACGGCGACCTCGACCACGCCGTCGCCGGCCAGGCGGTGACCGTGACGCTGACGAGCGAGATCGACGTCAGCCGCGGCGACGTGCTCGCGAGCGTCGACGAGCCG
Organism: uncultured Actinomycetes bacterium; assembly: GCA_963819535.1. GTDB lineage: Bacteria > Actinomycetota > Thermoleophilia > Gaiellales > Gaiellaceae > PALSA-600. The sequence continues at coordinate 185,051 of CAWFWL010000004.1, forward strand.
CCCGAGGTCGCCGACCAGTTCGAGGCGATGGTCGTCTGGATGAGCTGACCGAGCCGATGCTGCGCGGGCGCACCTACCTGATGCGCGCCGGGACGAAGACGGTGGCCGCGACGATCGCACCGCTCAAGTACAAGCTGAACGTCGACACGCTCGAGCACGTCGCGGCGAACCAGCTCGAGGTGAACGAGATCGGCGTCTGCGCGATCGAGCTCGCCGAGCCGATCGCCTTCGATCCGTACAGCGAGAACCGCGAGACCGGCGGGTTCATCCTGATCGACCGGATCACGTTCAACGACGGTCGGCGCCGGCCTGCTGCATTTCGCGCTGCGCCGCTCGCACAACATCCACTGGCAGGAGCTCGACATCGACAAGCATGCCCGCGCGGCCGCGAAGCGGCCAGCAGCCGTGCGTCGTCTGGCTGACCGGGCTGTCGGGCGCGGGCAAGTCGACGATCGCGAACCTCGTCGAGCGCAAGCTGCACGCGCTCGGCTGCCACACCTACCTGCTCGACGGCGACAACGTCCGCCACGGCCTCAACAAGGATCTCGGGTTCACGGCCGAGCGACCGCGTCGAGAACATCCGCCGCGTCGCCGAGGTGGCGTCGCTGATGGTCGACGCCGGGCTGATCGTGATCGTCGCGTTCATCTCGCCGTTCGCGACCGAGCGCCAGCATGGCGCGGACGCTCGTGCCGGAGGGCGAGTTCTTCGAGGTGTTCATCGACGCGCCGCTCGCGGTCGCCGAGGAGCGCGACCCGAAGGGCCTCTACAAGAAGGCGCGCGCAGGCGAGCTGCGGAACTTCACCGGCATCGACTCGCCGTACGAGGCGCCTGGCGCGCCCGACCTACGGATCGACACCACCGCGCTCGGCCCCGAAGAGGGCGCCGACGCCGTGATCGAACTGCTGTCCGGGCCGTGGGCGACGTGACGAACGGCGACTGCGGCGCGGCCCGCGACGTCGCGGCAGCTGCCGGCTCGTTGCTGCTCGAGATCCGGGCCGGGCTCGAGCGCGGCGTCGACGCCGAGTCGGTGCGAAACGAGGGTGACCGCCGCTCGCACGAGTTGATCATGTCCCTGCTCGCGGAGTCGTTCCCGGACGACGCGATCGTGTCGGAGGAGTCGCCGGACGATCAGCCGCCCGACGCACGGCGAGCCGCGACGTGGATCGTCGACCCGCTCGACGGCACGCGCGAGTTCGGCGAAGCCGGGCGCGACCGATTGGGCGGTGCACGTGGCGCTCGTCGAGAGACGGCCGCCTCGTCGCCGGTGCGGTCGCGATGCCCGCCGAGGACTCGATCCCGTTCGCGTCGGACTCGGTCTCACCGCCGCCCGCCGTCGGTCGCGCGCCGCGCATCGCCGTCTCTCGCACACGGCCTCCGGCCGAGGCGGTCGCGCTCGCCGAGGCGCTCGGCGGCGAGCTCGTGCCGATGGGCTCGGCCGGCGCGAAGACGATCGCGGTGCTGAACGGCGACGTCGACCTGTACGTTCATTCGGGCGGCCAGTACACATGGGACTCCGCCGCTCCCGTCGCCGTGGCGACGCGGCCGGGCTCCATGCGTCGCGCATCGACGGCTCGCCGCTCGACTACGGGACCGACGAGACGTGGCTGCCGGACCTGCTCGTCTGCCGGCCGCGAGTTGCGCGACCGCGTGCTCGCCGAGCTGCGTTCGCTAGAAGAGCTGGCCCTCGTACCGCGCCTTGCGGAACCTGGACTGCAGCTCGGGCCACTGCACGAAGAAGTCGTGCGCGATCGGATGGACGAGCCGCGCGGTCAGCGACGGTCGTGTGATACGCGAGAAGCTTTCGATGAAGATCACGCGCGCGCCGAACAGCCGGCCGATGTAGCAGAACGGCACCGCGACCCCGGCGCCGGTCGTGACGATCGCGCGCGGCCGAAGCTGCGCCAGCAGGCGGACGGCGAGCACGAGATTGCGAAGGAGGTTCGGGATGTTGCGGTTCGTCGGATGATGCGCGAACCAGACGCGCTCGCCTTGCAGCAGCGACGTCGCGTCGGTCGTCGGGAACGTCACCCAGACCCGCTCGTCACTCGACAGCTCGTCCTTCAGCTGCACGAGCTGGAGCAGATGGCCGTCCGGAAGACGCGACCAGGAACACGGGGCGGCGCTTCATGATCCGAAGACGCTCTCGTACAGCGCAACGACGTTGCGACGGAACACGTCGGTCGAGTAGCTGCTCCGACACGAGACGCTGTCCCGTGCCGCTCAGCTCGGCAAGCCTGCCGGGGTCGCCCAGCAACTCGACGAGCGCCGAGGCGAGCGCACCGGCGTCGTTCGCCGGCACGACGATTCCGGCGCCGGCGAGCGTCGCTGCGACCGCGCCCACGTCGGTCGCGACGACCGGCACACCGGCCGCCATGGCCTCGAGCACGAACATCGGCATCGCCTCGGCGCGCGACGGAAGCACCGCGAGCCGGGAGGACGCGAGCGCGTCGACGACCGCTGCGTGGGGAAGCGACCCGCCGAACGTGACCCCGTCCGGCGGCGACTCGAGCAGCGCCGGTTCGGAGACCGGCCCGAGCAACAGCAACGAGACGCCGGGGTGCGCAGCGCGTACCTCCAGCCAGGCGCGCAACAGCACGTCGACGCCCTTGCGCCGCCCGATCTCGCCGGCGAACAGGACCTGCGTGCGTTCGGCGAGGCCGGTCGCGTGCGCCTGGAGCTCGACCGGGTTCGCGAGCCGCACGACGCGCCGCGCGCCGAGCGAGACCGCAGCGTCATGTACTTCGTCGGTGAGCACGGTGACGGCGCTCGCACGGGTGAAGATCGCGCGCACCAGCCGCGGCGCGCGGGCCACCTCCTTCATGAAGCGAGACCCGTGCACCGTCACCACCGCGGGCAGCCCGCGCCGCCGAGCCACAATCAGCAAGAGCAGCGAGCGCACGAGGTCGAAGCCGTTCGAGGTGTGCAGGTGGATGCCCGTCAGCCGCGCGCGCGGTCGCCGTGCCAGCGTGACGAGCGCGGCGAGGAAGAGCGTCAGTTGCCGCGCGCGCGACCGGGTCGAGTAGATCGAGACGAAGTCGACGCGCCACGGTCGCAGGTCGGCGTCGAAGTAGGACTGCACGACCTGCGCGATCCCGCCGGGCTCGTCGAGCGCGGGCGCGAAGTGCACGACGGCGGCGTCGCTGTCGACCGTCACGTTCCAGCCGCGGCGGCGACCGCTTTCGCGAGGCGGCCGTCTCGTTGCCACTCGACGGCACCGCCGCGCGAGCGCTCGACGGCATCGACGACCTCGACGCCGCTCGAGAACGGGACGAGATACCCGCGCTCCGCGAGTTTTCCGAGGATCTGCAGCTGATGGTCGTCGACGTGCTCGCCGTGCGCGGCGAGCCGCGCGATCACTGCGGGTCGTCGTCCGAGCGAGAGGACGGTCATGATCGTGCCGACGCCGGCATGGCAGATGATCGCGTCGGCCTCGCCCATCAGCGAGATGAGCGTCTCGTACGGCGTGAAGTCGAGCCAGCGCGCGTCGGCCCAGTCCCGCGGCGGCGTATGCCCGTGCTGCACGACCAGCTCGTGATTCGCACGCAGCGGCTCGATCGCGTCGAGCGCGCGCTCGAACGGATGCTCGTCGGTGCCGAGAACGGTCAGGATCAACGAAGCACCCTTGTGCGCAGCAACAGGTCGGCGACGTACGGGGCGACCCGACCCGGATGCTCGAGCGCGGCGAAGTGCCCTCCCTCGATCACGTGCGTCGACGTGCTGCCGGTCGTCAGACCGGCCCAGAGGTCGGCGTCGACGGCGGTCGCCACCGAGTCGGACTCGGCCAGGATGACCGAGAGGTCGCAGGCGAGCCGGGCGGCGCGCAACGGCCGGTAGTCGAAGAGTGCCTCGAGGTCGGCGCGCAGGATCGGGGCGAAGAGCTCGACCGCCTCCTCGTCGGCGAGGATCTCGTGCGGCGTGCCGCCGAGGTGCGCGAGCGACGTCAGCAACTCACGGTTGCCGTGTGCGAGTGGAATGGCGATCTCTCCGACACGCGATGGCGCGCACGACGCCGACACGAAGACGTGGCGCGGCGCGTGGAAGCCCGCCTCGACGAGCTCGTGCGCGAGCTCGAACGCGAGGATCGCGCCGAAGCTGTGGCCGAGGAGGGCGTAGTCGGCGGGGACGCCGTCGCGGACGACCTGGGCCCTGACGTCCGCGAGCGTGTCGCGGAAGCGGACGTGGAGCGGTGCTCTGATCCGCCGGCCCCGGCCCGACAGCTCGATCGGCGCGACCTCGATCGGGGCGCTCAGATGCCGCTTCCAGGCGAGGAAGACGTTCGCCGAGCCGCCCGCGTGCGGGAGGCAGTAGAGCCTCACGATCGGCCCTTACGCCGCGGCGCCGACCTGGGCGATGCTCTCCGCGAGGATCCCAAGCGCCTGGTCGAGAGTCGTGCGGGTCACGTTCAGCGGCGGCAGGATCCGCAGGACCGCGTCGTGCCGGCCGCCGAGCTCGATGATCAGGCCGCGCTCGACCGCTGCTCGCTGGATCGCGCGGGCGATCGGGCCGGGATTCCCGCCTGCGGGATCCTGGACCTCGAGGCCGAGCATCAAGCCGAGACCGCGTGCCTCGAGCACCAGCTCGTGCTCGCGCTGCAGCTCCTGCAGCGCGGCGAGTGCGTAGGCGCCCTGTTCGCGGACGTTCTCGAGAATCCCGTCGCGCTGGATGATGCGAGCCGCGGCGCTGCCGGCGACGAACGCGAGTTGGTTGCCGCGGAACGTCCCAGTGTGCGCGCCGGGTGGCCACACGTCGAGCGTCTCGTCGTAGAGGATGATCGCCGACGGGAGACCGATCCCTCCGATCGCCTTCGACGCGACGATCACGTCGGGCTCGATGCCGTGGTGCTCGAACGCCCACCAGGTGCCGGTTCGGCCCCAACCGCATTGAACCTCGTCGACGATCAGCGGAATGCCGAGCTCGTGCGTCACGCGACGCACCCCTTGTACGAAGTCGGTCGGCGCTGCGACCGCGCCGCCCTCGCCCTGCACGACCTCGAGGATCACCGCGGCGGGCAACGGGATCCCGCCGAGCGGATCCTTCAGCGCGCGCTCGAAATACTCGAGGCAGCGCGCCCCGGTCGTCTCCGGGTCGCCGCCGAGCGCGCAGTGCCGTCCGGCGGGGTACGGGAAGAAATGCACACCCGGCACCGTGTTCGTCACGGCGCGCTTCTGCGAGACGAGCCCGGTGAGCGCCATCGCGCTGTGCGTGCTCCCGTGGAAGCCGCCGTGGAACGTGACGACGTCGCCGCGACCGGTGGCCGTCTTGCACAACTTCAACGCCGCGTCGACAGCGTTCTCGCCGGCAGGGCCGCAGAACTGGATCTTCATCCGGTCGCGCATGCCCTCGGGCAGCAGCGACAGCTGGACGGTCGTGAACTCGTCCTTCGGCTCGGTCGGAAAGTCGAGTGCCGTGATCAGGAGCGGCACCTGCTCCTGCACCGCCTCGACGACCTCCGGATGACTATGCCCGAGCGCGAGCACGCCCGCCGACATCAGGAAGTCGATGAAGACGTTTCCGTCGAGGTCCTCGACGTACGACCCGAGCCCGCGGTGAATTGCGATCGGCAGGTTCCGCGGGTACGAGCGTGCGTTCGACTCGCGCGCCGCTTGGCGTTCGAGCGCTCGCTCGGAAGCCGGGCCGGGCACCGAGCCGTGGACGAGCGGCGCATCGAACGGCTCGTGCGATCCGGGGACACGGCGAAGCAGTGAGGAGTCGAGAGCCACGGTCGTCCCATCGTACTGGCGAACATCGCGATGCAATCCTGGCCAGAAGTACGGTTTGCGTTCACCACCATTTCCAATTTCTGGTCCACAATGGTCGCGTGGAACTTTCCGCGGCAATGCCGAGGGATCGGCACGTACCAACCTCGGCTGAGGCGGCGGCCGTGCTCGATCTGCCGACCGATCGGCCGCGCCGTCCCGAGCGCTCCGGCGAGCGCGGCCGAGCGTCGCTGACGCTAGGCCTCGACATTCCCGCTGGCGATCGCTACGCGGTGCTCGCCGCCGCGTTCGCAGGGCTCCTCCATCGCTACACCAACGCCGAGACGGTGACGCTCGGCTACGCCGACGCGGCCGACCGGTTGCGAATCCTCGACCTCGACTTCGCCGATACGCCGCCGTTCGAGGCGGTCGTCGAGCGCTCGCGGGCGGCGATCGCGGCGGCAGCGACAGGCCCGGCGACGCAGGTCGTGCTCTCGCTCGACCAGGATTCGCCCGCAGACGCGGCCGAGCAGGATCTCTGGCTCGCGGTCGACGGCGACGAGCTGGTGCTCGACTACGACGCGGATCTCTACGAGCCGGAGACCGCCGAACGGCTGCTCGGTCACCTTCGCACGCTGCTCGAGACCGCGCTCCGCGAGCCGTCGAGGCTCGTCGCCGAGCTGCCGCTGCTCGGGGAGCGCGAGCGGGCGCTCGTGCTCGACGAGTGGAACGCGACCGCGATGGACTATCCGCACACGTGCGTCGACGTCTTGATCGGCGAGCAGGCGAAACGCACGCCCGACGCCGTCGCAGTCGTGTGCGGCGATCGCCAGCTGACGTTCGCCGAGCTCGACGATCGCGCAAGCGCGGTCGCGCGATTCCTCCGCGCACATGGCGTCGGTCCGGACGTGCTCGTCGGGATCGCGATGGACCGCTCGGTCGAGCTGCTCGTCGGCCTCCTCGGCATCCTCAGGGCTTGCGGCGCGTACGTGCCGATCGATCCTGCGTACCCCGTCGATCGGCAGGCGTACATGCTCGAGGACGCCGCCGTGAAGGTCGTCGTCACGCAGGAGCGGCTACTCGACCGTGTGCCGTTCGGCGAAGCGCGGCCGGTGTGCCTCGACCGTGACTGGCCGGAGATCGAGGCAGCGCCCGAGCCGGGCTCGACGCAGGACCGCGATCCGGAGCAGCTCGCCTACGTGATCTACACGTCGGGGTCGACCGGCCTGCCGAAAGGGGTGGAGCTGCCGCACCGTGCGCTCGCGAACTTCCTCTGGACGATGCGCGAGACGCCGGGGCTCGAGCCCGACGACGTGCTCGTCGCGGTGACCACGCTCTCGTTCGACATCGCGGGGCTCGAGCTCTACCTGCCGCTGGTCGTCGGGGCACGGGTCGTGATCGCGACTGCGGAGACCGCCGGCGATCCGCGCCTGCTCGCCTCGCTGCTCGCCGACAGCGGCGCCACCGTGATGCAGGCGACGCCGACGACCTGGCGGATGCTGCTCGACTCCGGCTGGCGCGGCAGGCCAGGCTTCCGCGGGCTCTGCGGCGGCGAGGCGCTGCCCGTCGCGCTCGCCGAAGAGCTCGTCGCGTGCGGGATCGAGCTCTGGAACATGTACGGCCCCACCGAGACGACCATCTGGTCGACCGTGTCACGCGTACAGGCGGGCGAGCCGCTCACGATCGGCCGGCCGATCGGCAATACGTCGCTCTTCATCCTCGACGCCCGCCTGAAGGCGCTCCCGGCCGGCGTCGCAGGTGAGCTGCACATCGGCGGAGACGGGGTCGCACGTGGCTATCGCAACCGGCCAGACCTGACCGAGGAGCGATTCCTGACGAATCCGTTCAGCGACGGCCGCATCTACAAGACGGGTGATCTCGCCCGGTACCGGCGCGACGGCACCGTCGAGTACCTCGGCCGGCTCGATCACCAGGTCAAGGTGCGCGGCTTCCGGATCGAGCTCGGCGAGATCGAGACGCTGCTCGCACGGAATCCCGGGGTCGGGCGTGCGGTCTGCGTGGCCCGCGACGACGGCAGCGGCGCAGAACTGGTCGCCTACATCGTCCCGTCCGGGATCCCGGTGGCGACGTCGCACCTCCGCCGGATGCTCTCGGAGCACCTGCCGCCGTACATGGTGCCGAGCGCCATCGTCAGCCTCGAGGCCTTCCCGCTGACGCCGAACGGCAAGATCGACCGCAAGGCGCTGCCGGCACCGACGCGCGAGCGCCAGTCCGAGGCCGAGGTCGTGCCGCCGCGGACACCGCTCGAGAAGCGTCTCGCGGAGATCTGGGAACGCGTGCTCGGCGTCAGCCCGATCGGGGTCACCGACAACTTCTTCGACCTCGGCACGACGTCGCTCGTCGCCGCGCAGCTCTTCGCGGAGATCGAGCGCGAGCTCGGCAACGCGCTGCCGCTCGGCGCAGTCTTCCGCGGCCCGACGATCGAGGCGCTCGCCAGCCTGATCGAGAGCGACGACGGCGGGTCCCGCTGGACGTCACTGGTGCCGATCCAGCCCCAGGGCACCCAGACGCCGATCTTCTGCGTGCACGGTGGCGCGGGCACGATCCTGCATCTCGAGCCGCTTGCGAGGCGCCTCGGCACCGACCAGCCGTTCTACGCGTTGCAGTCGCGCGGTCTGTACGGCGGGGCGCCCCCGCTGCACACGGTGGAGGCGATGGCGACGCACTATCTCTCCGAGCTTCGGCAAGTGCAGCCCACCGGCCCGTACTACTTCGCGGGCTACTGCTTCGGCTCGATCGTGGCGTTCGAAATGGCGCAGCGCATGCTGGCGGAGGGCGAGGAGGTGAAGCTGCTCGCGACGTTCAACGGGCCGAGCCCGACCTGGATCAAGCAGTGGGGCTGGTATGGCAACCAGCCCTCGCGCCGTCAGGAACGACCGCGTCGGAAGCGGCTGACACGCGCGCAGAAGGTGCGCCGCGCCGTCCGCGAGCCGTTCCGCATCCGGCGCGCGTTCGTCTACCATACGTCGCGGCGACTGCGCAACTTGCGGGCAAGGCTGGCGCTCGCGACCGGCCGTCCGCTGCCGGAGCAGCTGCGCGAGGAGTACTTCCTGCGCATCCACGGGCTTGCCGAACGCGCCTACGAGCCGGTGCCGTACCCGCAGGACATCCTCACCTTCTACGGAGACCACCTGTACGAGGACCCGACGCTCGGCTGGGACGAGCTCGCGATCGGCGGCGTCACGGCGCACGCGGTGCCGGGCGAGCACGACAACAACCGGCAGGTGATGATGGAGCCGCACGTCGAGTTCGTGCACGACCGGCTAGTCGAGTACCTCGAGGCAGCGCGGTGAGCGTCACCGAGTTGAAGAAGCCGATCGCCGCCTATCTGCGACGGAAGCTCCCGCGGAGTGGCTACCAGGTCTTGCGCACCGGCTTCTACGGTGCGCGCACGGCGGTCGGCCGGAACCCCGGGCGCGGTCACCTGCTGCCCGACTTCCTGATCATCGGCACCGCGAAGTCGGGAACGACCACCCTGCACGGCTGGTTGAGCGAGCACCCGTTCGTCGTGCCGGCGGTGAAGAAAGAAGTGCACTTCTTCGACTACGACTGGCAGCGCGGTGTCGACTTCTACCGCACGCACTTTCCCACGGAGCGTGAACGCGACGAGTTTTCGCTCGCGCACGGCCGTGCGTTCCTGACCGGCGAGACGAGCCCGACGTATATCTCCCATCAGTGGGCGCCGGTGCGCATCGCGAAAGTGCTGCCGGGCGCGAAGCTGATCGTCGCATTCCGCAATCCGATCGACCGCGCGTATTCGCAGTTCCAGATGGCACGGCGCGAGGACGAGGAGCCGTTCGACTCGTTCGCCGACGCGGTCGCTGCGGAGCCGGCGCGCCTGGCCGCGGAGCTGGCGCGCTCGCGGCGCGATGCGCGCTACGTCAGCTGGCCGCTCGGGAACTGGTCGTACCTGTATCGGAGCAGCTACGCCGAGCAGGTCGAGCGCTGGTTCGAGCTGTTCCCGCGAGAGCAGTTCCTGTTCATCGACAGCCACGTACTCGAGGCCAGGCCGCAGGAGGCCCTCGACGAGACCTATGCGTTCCTCGGCCTGCCGGCGCACGCCAACGTCGATCTCGAGAACCTCCACGTCGCACCGAGGTACGACCCGATCCCGGCCGACGTCCGGGCGCAGCTCGCCGACCACTTCCGCCCGCACAACGAGCGGCTGTACGAGCTCGTCGGCATCGACTTCGGCTGGGAGGCCTAGCGGTGGCGCAGACGGTCTTCATCACCGGCGCCGCCCGGGGCGTCGGGCGTGCGACCGCGGAGGCATTCGCCGCCGGCGGCGCAAGCCTGCTGCTGCTCGACATCTGCGGCGACCTCGAGGGGTGTCCGTACCCACTCGCGACACGGGAGGATCTCGAGGAGACGGCCGAGCGCTGCCGGGCCGCGGGCGCGCGTGTCCTTGCGGTGCCGGCCGACGTGCGCAGCGCCGCGGAGGTCGAGGACGCGGTGCGGCGCGGGCGCGACCAGCTCGGTCCGTTCGACGTGCTCGTGAACAACGCCGGCATCGTCGGGCCTGGCGGTGTTGCAGCGCACGAGCTCGACGAGCAGGGGTGGGCGCTGATGATCGACATCGACCTGACCGGCCCGTGGCGCTGCGCGAAGGCCGTCGTGCCAGACCTGATCGCGAAACGCGGCGGTGCGATCGTCAACGTGGCCTCGACCGCCGGGCTCGTCGCGTTCCCGCACTTCGCGAACTACGTCGCGGCGAAGCATGGGCTGATCGGCCTGACGCGCGCGCTCGCGCTCGACTACGCGCCGTATGGCATCCGCGTCAACGCCGTCGCGCCCGACGTCGATTCGCGACGAGCCCGAGCTTGCATCGGGGATGCTGCGCGGCGTCGCCGGCATGCTCGGCGTGGGCGCCGAGGACTACGAGATGCTCTCGCTGCCGCACCACCCACTCGGCTCACTCGTCTCAGCCGCCGACGTGGCCGGCACGATCGTCTGGCTCGCCTCCGACGCGGCGGCGCACATGACGGGCGCCGTTATCCCGGTCGACGCCGGTTTTTCGATCCGATAGCGTCGCGCGCGCCGGCCGCGGAAGCCGTGGATCCTCGGTCCGCTTTCGGCGGTGGTTGCTTCGGCCGGCAGCTCGAAGCCGAGCAGCTGACGTGACGGGTCGGCCAAAGCCTGCTGTCAGGAGCCGCTCGAAGGCGCCGGCGAGGCGCTGACACGAGCATGGTCGAAGAGCGCGGTTGCGTAGAGGAACTCGCCGCCGATGCCGTCCTCGCGCACGTCCGCTTCGAAGGCCAGGTCGAATCGTGCGAGCCCGGCGCCGCTCGGGATCGGCTCCGACACGGTCCCGGCCAGGTCGAGTGTCGGCACGGGCGCCGACGCGGGTGCGGAAGTTGACCTGAAAGAGCGGGTTGACGCCGGGCCGCCGCGGCGGCTGGATCAGCTCCACGACCCGCTCGAACGGCAGCTCCTCGTGCTCGATCGCCTCCAGCACCGTCTGGCGGACGCGTGCCAGCAGCTCGCGGAAGGTCGGGTTGCCGCGCAGCTGCACGCGCGTCACGAGCGTGTTGGCGAAGAAGCCGATCACGCCGGCGAACTCTGCACGGCCGCGGTTCGCGGACGGGCCGCCGAACAGCAGGTCGTCCTGGCCGGTCTCGCGGTAGAGGAGCGTCGCGAACGCGGCGAGCAGGAGCATGTAAGGCGTCACGCCCTCGGCTGCACAGATGCGGCGACGTCGTCGGCCACTTCGCGCGGCAGCTCGATCGTGAGTCGCCCGGCCTCGAAGGTGTCGGTGTCCGGCCGCGCGCGGTCGGCAGGCAGCGGTAGGAACGGTGGGCGCGCCGGCGAGGTACCGGCGCCAGAAGCTCGATCTCGCGCTCGAGCTTGTCGCCGGTCAGGACCTGCCGCTGCCACACGCGCGAAGTCGCGGTACTGCAGCGGCAGCACGGGCAGCTGCGGCGCTCGCCGGCCTCGAGATACGCGGCGTACGCGTCCGCGAGCTCGCGGTAGAAGATCTCGACCGCCCAGCGCGTCGAACGCGACGTGGTGCGTCTGGAATAGGACGATGTGGTCGACCGCGGCGAGGCGGAAGAGCGTCGCGCGCAGCATCAGGTCGCGCGCCGAGGTCGAACGGCCGCCGTGCGTACTCGCGCAGGACGTCGTCCAGATCGGTCCCTTCGCGTGCGACGTCGACGACGGGCAGCTCGAGCCGCCACGTCGTGGAGCACGACCTGTTCGCCCGACTCGTCGGCCGATGTGAAGCACGGTGCGCAACGCTTCGTGCCGCCGCACGATCACGTTGATCGCCTGCTCGAGCGCCGCGACGGTCGAGCGGCCCTGAGACCCGGAACGCGAGCGTCGCGTTGTACGTCGCGTCCCCCTCGGTGAGGTCGTCGAGGAACAGCAGCTGCTGCTGCTGGAACGAGAGCGGATACGTCGTGCGGCCGTCACCGACTGCGACGGCGCGGCCACGATCGGCGCCGCAGCGCCGGCGGGGCGACTCGCGTCCACCTCGGTCGCGAACGCTGCGAGGACTGGGTGCTCGAAGAGCGCCCGGACCGACAGCTCGATCTCGAACTCGTCACGCACCCTCGTCACGACCTTCGCCGCGAGCAGCGAGTGGCCGCCGAGGTTGAAGAAGTGGTCGGCCGCGCCGACCGCGTCGAGCGCGAGCACGTCCTGCCAGATCGCGGCGAGGCGCGCCTCGGTGCCGGCGGCCGGAGCCACGACCTCCTCGGCGCTGCGCTCCTCCACCGCGGGTGCGGGCAGCGACGCGCGGTCGAGCTTGCCGTTCGCAGTCAGCGGGAAGGCGTCGACGGTCACGAACGCCGACGGGACCATGAACGCAGGCAGCCGCTCCTGGACGTGGGCTCGCAGCTCGTCGGCCGTCGGCAGCCGGCCACGCTCCGGGACGACGTATGCCACCAGGCGGCGGTCGCCGGGCATGTCCTCGCGGATCGCCGTCGCGGTTGCCGCGACGGCAGGATGCTCGGTGATCACGGACTCGATCTCGCCCAGCTCGATCCGGAAGCCGCGGATCTTCACCTGGTCGTCGACCCGGCCGAGATACGAGCAGCTCGCCTGCCGCGATGCCTCGCGCGATCGCCGGTCCGGTAGAGCGTCCCGCTCGCCGAACGGGTTCGCGACGGAATCGCTCGGCGGTCAGCTCGGGGCGGTTCAGGTAGCCGCGCGCGACACCGGCGCCGCCGACGAAGAGCTCGCCCGGCACGCCGTCCGGCACCGGCTCCAGCCTGCGCGTCGAGCACGTAGGTCTGCAGGTCGGGGATCGGCTCGCCGATCGGGCTGACGTCGCCGCGCGCAGTCGGCGGCGGTGATCGGCCGGTACGTCACGTGCACCGTCGTCTCGGTGATGCCGTACATGTTCACGAGCCGTGCGCCGCCGTCGCCGAACCGGTCGAACCAGGCGCGCAGCGCGGGCGGCTGCAGCGCCTCGCCGCCGAAGACGACGACGCGCAGCGCCAGCGCGTCGCCGGCCGACACGAGCTCGTCGAGCGCCGTCAGGAAGAGGCTCGGGGTCGCGTTCAGGACGGTGACACGCTCGCCGACGATCAGCTCGCCTGAGCGCCGAGGGCGAGCGGGTCGTCCAGTGCGGCACGACGACCAGGCGGCCGCCGTACAGCAGCGCGCCCCAGAGCTCCCACACGGAGAAGTCGAAGGCGTACGAGTGGAGGAGCGAGCCACGTGTCGTCCGGGCCGAAGCCGAACCAGTGGTCGGTCGCCGTGAAGAGGCGCGCGACGTTGCGGTGCTCGACGACGACGCCCTTCGGGCGCCCGGTCGAGCCGGACGTGTAGATGACGTAGGCCAGCGTTGTCGGGCGTCGCGGCCGCGGGCAAGTTGCCGTCCGGGGACTCGTCGATCCGGGCGGCGTCACGATCCAGGCAGATCACGGTCGCCTCGCTCGCGGGCACGCGGTCGAGCAGCCGCTCCAGCGTCAGCAGCACCGGCGCGTTCGTGTCCTCGAGTGCGAACGCGAGCCGCTCCGCCGGGTACTCCGGATCGAGCGGCACGTACGCACCGCCGGCTTTGAGCACGGCGAGGATCGAGACGACGAGGTCGAGGGAGCGCTCCAGGCAGAGCGCGACGAGCGTCTCCGGCTGCACGCCGTTGGCGCGCAGGAGGTGCGCCAGCCGGTTTGCGCGCGGCGTTCAGCTCGCCGTACGTCAGCGACGCGCCGTCGTACACAACGGCGGTCGCCTCGGGGGCACGCGCTGCCTGCTCCTCGAACCGTTCGTGGAGGCACGCGACCGGGAACTCCTGCCGCCCGCGCGCGAACTGCGCCGCGAGCTCGTCGCGCTCGCCGGCGCTGATCAGCTCCAGCTCCGAGATCGGTCGGGCCGGGTCGCGGATCGCAGCGTCGAGCAGCGTCGTGAAGTGGCGGTCGAGGCGCTCGATCGAATCGCGGTCGAACAGATCCGAGCTGTACTCCCAGACGAAGTCGAGGCCGTCGGCCTCCTCCTCGACCCACAGCGTCAGGTCGAATCTCGCCTTGCTGGGGCTCGAGTCGAACGGCTCAGCGCCGTCGATCGCGAGCGTGATCTGCGGCACGTGCGCGAAGAACGCCTGAAAGATCGGGTGGCGGCTGGGGTCGCGCTCGGGCGCCAGGTCGGCGACGAGCCGCTCGAACGGGACATCCTGGTGCGCGACGGCCTCGAGCACGCGCTTCCCGACATGCGAGACTACCTCGCGGAAGGACGGGTCGCCGCCGAGGTCGGCGCGTAGCGCGACCGTGCTGGCGAACAGGCCGACGCCCCCGTTCAGCTCGGGGCGATTCCGCGCGGCCGACGTCATCCCGACGACGATCGTCTCCTGGCCCGAGTAGCGGTGCAGCAGCACGTCATAGGCGGCGAGCACGGTCGCGACGAGCGTCGCACCCTCGTCGCGGGCAAACGAGCGGATCCCCTCGGCGACGGGCAGCGGCACATGGGTGCGGAGCGTGCCGCCCTCGAAGCTGGGCCGTACAGGCCGTGGACGGTCGGTCGGAAGCTCGAGCGCGGTCGGGATGCCGGCGAGCCGCGTGCGCCAGTGCGCGAGCTTCTGCTCGATCACATCGTCTCCGAGCCGCGCTCGTTCGCGGCGCGCCTGCTCCTCGTACTGAATCTCGGGCGCCGGCAGCTCGAGCGGCTCGCCGCGGCGGAACGCCTCGTACAGGCGGCCGAGTTCGTCGAAGATGACGACGTGCGACCAGCCGTCGCAGATGATGTGGTCGAAGACGAGCTCGAGCACATGGTCGTCGTCGCCGAGCCGGAGCAGCGCGACGCGCATGAGCGGCCCGGCCGCGAGATCGAACGGCGTCGAGACGATCGAGTCGACGATCTCGTGCGCGGCGCGCTCTGGGTCGGGCTTGCCGCTCAGATCCTGCTGCTCGAGCTCGAAGCGGGGCTCGTCCGTGACGACCGGGCGCGGCGCGCCGCCCTCGGCGACGAACGTGGTTCGTAGCGCGTTGTGCCGGCGGACGACCTCGCGGAGCGCCTGCTCGAGCGCATCGACGTCGAGCGGACCGCGGATGCGCGTGCCGAGCGGCATGTTGTAGGCGCCCGTCGGGCCGGTCAGCTGGTCGAGGAACCAGAGCCGCTCCTGCGCGAAGCTGCAAGGGGCAGGCTCGGTCGTGTCGAGCGTGTCGACGGCTGGAGGCGACGGCCGCTGCCGTGCGCGCTCGACCGCCGCCGCGAGCCCTGCGACGGTCGGCACGTCGATGAAGTCGGGAAAGTCGACCGGCGCCAGCAGCACCTCGTCGACCGCCGCGAGCATCTGGACGGCCTGCAGCGAGTCGCCCCCGAGCGAGAAGAAGTCGTCATCCGGGCCAACCTCGTCGACCCGTAGGATGTCGCGCCAGATCTGCGCGACGGCAGCCTCCAGCCGCGAGCTCGGGCGTTCGCCGTCCATGCGTCGATCGTAGTGCCAAATCGCGGCGTCGATACTCGCCGTTCGGCCAGGGCGGATCAGGGCGCGCGTATGCGAGCCTTAGGGCTCATGACCGGGGAACTGCACACCGAAGCGGCGGTCGTCGCTGCGCCGGCGGAGTCGCTACGCGCCGCGGTCAGGGCGTCGCTCGTAGCGCAACGGTACGAGGAGGCGTGGCGGCTCCTTCGCGCGCCGGTCCTCGCCGGCGCCGACCCGGCCGCATGGACGCTGGCCCGTCGGGTTCTCGAGACCGGGGCGCGCGAGGCGTGGCGGCCACAGGCGCGTCGCACAGCGAGGCTCGCGGTTCTGTCGACGTACGAGTCGGCCGAGCTCGTCGACCGGCTCGAGCTCGCATGCCGTGCGCTCGGCGTCGACGTGGAGCTCTACGCGGCGCCGTACGGCCAGCTCGAGCAAGAGGCTTTCCGCCCCGACTCGGCGCTCGCCGCCTTCGCGCCGACCCACGTCCTCGTTGCGCCGACGTCAGCCGACCTCGGCTTCTCGTCGCTCGCGGCCGACGCCGACGCAGAGCTCGAGGGCGAGGAGAAGCGGTGGCGTGCGCTGTGGGAGGAGATCGGCCGCAACACGGGTGCGCGTGTCCTCCAGCATGCGTTCGTCGTGCCCGACGAGACGCCGGTCGGTCACCTCGCGCTGCGGCTGCCTGCAAGCAGGCTTGCCCTCGTGCGTGCCCTCAACGCGCGGCTCGGCACGGCTGCGGGGACCGACGTCCTGCTCGTCGACTGTGAGCGGCTAGCTGCCCGGATCGGCAAGGACACGTGGTTCGACCCGCGCCTCTGGTACGTGGCGCGGCAGCCTTACGGCTACGAGGCGCTCGGTCTGCTCGCGCGCGAGACCGCCGCTGTGCTGGCCGCCGACGTCGGCCTGGCGGCGCGCTGCCTCGTGGTCGACCTCGACAACACGTTGTGGGGCGGGCTGGTGGGGGAGGAAGGCCCCGAAGGCGTCGTCGTCGGCGAGGGGCCGGACGGCGAGGCGTTTGCCGCCTTCCAGGAGCACCTGCGCGCGCTCAGGGAGCGCGGCGTGCTGCTGGCGGTCGCGTCGAAGAACGACGCAGACGCGGCGAGGGAGGCGTTCGAGCTGAACCCGCGCATGCGGCTTCGGCTCGACGACTTCGCAGCCTTCGTTGCCGACTGGCGGCCGAAGTCCGAGCAGATCGCCGAGATCGCCGCGTCGCTCGACCTGGCGCTCGATGCGCTCGTCTTCGCTGACGACAACCCGGCCGAGTGCGCCCAGGTCGCGGCCGCGCTGCCGCTCGTCGACACGATCCACCTCGGCGACTCGCCCTCCGAGTTCGTCCGTATCCTCGGCGGGAGCGTCCGGTTCGAGGCGTCGGCGCTGACCGCCGACGACCTGAAACGGCAGCAGTCGTACGCCGGCCGCCGCGTCGCCGAAGAGCTGAGAGCGCAGTCGACGGTCGAGGACTTCCTGCGCTCGCTCGAGATGCGGGCGCGCGTGCGGCCGCTCGACGGCAAGACCCTCGATCGTGGCGCGCAGCTGACCCAGAAGACCAATCAGTTCAACCTCACGCTCCTCCGCCGGACCCGGGACGAGGTGCACGAGCTCGCGGCCCAGTCGGGCACGACGTGCCTGACGCTCGAGCTCGAGGATCGCTTCGCCGCCCACGGGATCATCGGCCTGGCGTTTCTCGCGCCGTCGGCGGACGACCCGGCGACGGGGGAGATCGACACGCTGATCCTCAGCTGTCGCGTGATCGGCCGCACTGCAGAGAACCACCTGCTCGCGCACGTCAGTCGGGCGGCGATGGCGGCCGGTTTCGCACGGTTGCGCGGCACCTATGTCGAAGGGCCGCGAAACGCGCTCGTCGCTGATCTCTACGAGCGCCTCGGGTTCGACGCGGTTGACGGCGACGGCTTGCGCTGGGAGTACGACCTGGCCCGCGGGCCGATTGAGAGCCCCTACATCGTGGACGTGGACTGAGTGAGCGACGACCAGTTCGACGCGGCGTTCGCCGACGTTCTCGAGGACGTCTTCGGCTGGGACGTCGAGCTGACCACGGACGACAGCCCGCAGACCGTCGAGACGTGGGACTCGCTCGTGCACATCCGCCTCGTGCACAACCTCGAGAGTCGCTTCGACGTGCGCCTGCCGGACTCGGCGCTCCTCGAAGAGCAGACCGTCGGCTCGCTGAAGCAACTCGTCAGCGACGCGCGGTCGACCGCCTAGACGCGAATCATCTCGCGGTCGCCCGGGAAGGCATCGGCAGCCGCGCGCTCGCGCTCGGCGAGGTCCTCGAGCACGTCCGAGACGCTCGACGACGCGGGCCTGCCGCTGCCGAGGGCGAGGGTCGCCTGCATCAGCAGCGGTGCGATGTGGCCCCAGCGCTTAGCGAGCGGCGCGGCATGCTCCTCGACCCACGTCGCGAGCGGCGCGTCACCGTGCGACTCTGCCTGCTCCGCAACGAGGCGCGAGAGGAACGCGCGGTGACGGCCGATCGACCAGATGTCGTCCGCCTGGCGATACGCCTCCGGCTCCTGGCCGTGGTCGCGGAAGTGCTTCGCGAGCAGCGACAGCCCCGCCGGCCCGTCCGTGCCGGCGGGCGCCGCAGTCTTCGGGACGGTCTCCTCGACGAACCACTGAAACGCGTTCCAGGACAAGGGTGTCGTGTCGTCGCCGAACGCGAGGACCTCGCGCATGCGGTAGACCGGATCGTCCTCGGGCAGCGCGTGCAGGAGTCGCGGCAGGTCGGTGAGCGAAACCGGGCGTCGCGCCGGCTCTTGAACCCCGAGTTCGTTGCGAGCTGCGAACGCGTCGAACATGGTCAGGTCGTCCGACGACTGCTCGAGCACGTACCAGTGCGGCACGTGACGGCGTTCGAACGCGACGTGCCAGGGAAGATCGAAGCCGTCGCCCGCCACGATTGCGCGGCCGCTGCGGCCGAGCTCGGCGAGCACGCCCTCGACGGCGGCCGCGGCGTCGTCGGCGCCGCGCCGGGCGAGGCCGAGCCGGGCACGGAGCGACGGCGGGAAGTAGGCGAAACCGAAGATCCCGCCGACGGGCTCGGTGACCGTCAGCCAGAGGCCGGGGTTGACCACGCGAGCCCAGCTGTCGTCGGCGGCCGCTCGCCAGGCGGCCATCGCGGCGCTGTAGCACGTGAACGTCTCGCTGAAGGCGCCGATCCGGCCCCAGCGCTCGTCCGTCAGGCCGCTCATCCCAACTCCAGGATTGGGATCGGGAAGCATTCGATCCGCGCCGTCGTCCGAACCTCGCCCGATTCGTCGAGGAGCACGCCCTCGATCAGCCGCCGCTCGGTGCGCGGGTCGTGGTCGCGGACGAGGGCGTGGCCGCGGACGGCGCTGCCGGAGCCTGTCCCCTCCGCGGTCAGGTCGACCGCTGCGCAGAGCCCGTCGAAGCCGGGCATCGCCATCCCGACGAGATAGCTCGCCCAGCCGATGCCCTCGCGCAGGGCCGGGTCGAGCTGTCCTGCGCCGAGGCGGTCGGCGAGCGTGTGCAACTCGTCGCCGGCCGTGTACGGCCCACCGAGCGCGCCGTCGAGGTCGGCAGCGGCGTGGCCGTCGGGGTCCGCAGACGCGACCAGCCGCGCGAGCTGCCGGTCGCCCTCGAGCAACTTGACCTCCCAGGTCCCCGGCCGCCTCGGATGCTCGGTCGCCCGCGCGACCAGTGGCACATCCGGCAGCACCGGGCCGGGAAACGACGAGCGCACGGTTCGCATCCGGGCGAGCGCGTCGGGCGGCAGCGTCCCGAGCAGCGCGAGGCTCAGGATGCCGCCATAGACGATGCAGGCGCCGTACGGCGTGAACCGGGCGAAGTCGGGATCCGTGTGCAACGGGCTGACGTCGCCGCTTCCACTTGCGAACAGCCGCATGTCGGTCTCGGTGCAGACGACTTCGCGCTCGATCACGTGTCGTGCCAGCCAAAGTCGGTTCCGAGCAGCTCGTACAGGCGCTCGTTGTGCGGCTTGAAGTACGCCTGCAGCTGCGCGCGCGTCTCGGGCGGCAGCGGGTCGTAGTCGAACCCGAAGCGCACCCTGAACGAGTCGGCCGGCCGCGTGGACAGGTCGAGGAACGCCGTGACGCCGTCGAGTGCCCGCTGCGGCTCGGCGGCGAGCTCCTCGAGGGTCAGGAAGTGGAACTGCGCACGCGGGAAGTGCTCGAACCAGCGTTCGAGCTGCTCGGCGTACCGGCTTCTCGTCAGGTACGACCAGCAGGCGACCTCGAGGCTGTTGTAGCGCGGGTCGGCGAGCATCCGCGCCCGCTCGTCGCGCAGGCGCTCGTCCTCGATCTCGACCGCGGCCGCGAACGACTCGAGCGGCTCCTCGCCGTCGCGGCGGCGCATCTGGAACTGCGAGTACGCACGGTCGACCGGGTCGCGGAGCTGGACGATGAGCTTGATCCCGGGCAGCAGGTCGCGCATCCGCGCAGGCGCCCTTTCGTGGAGCAGATACGACGGGCTCGCCTCGCCGGTCAGGAACGGCCGGCCGTGTTCCGCGGCGAACGCCGCGCGCGCACGCTCGAGCGGGAAATGCCTGCGGTACCAGTCCGTGCCCCGGTAGTGGTAGTAGCTGAAGTAGTTGAGCTCCTTGTGCGCAGGGCCTTCGACGTCCGGATGCTCGAGCAGCCAGGCAAAGAGGCTGGTCGTCCCCGCCTTCGCGGCCCCGATGATCGCGAAATCGGGCAGTAGCCGGCCGCGGCCTGGGTTCCGCCCGGTTGCCCTGCGGAGACCGTGGAAGCCGCCGAGCATCAGCTGGTACGCCGGGCGGGGGAGCGTTCGACGCAGGCGCCTGTCGACGACGTTGCCGAACGTCAGCTCGCGACGCGGCTTGTACGGCGCATCGAGCGGCCGACCCTCGGCGGTGGAGTCGGTGTCGTTCTCCGGCGCGCTCATCGAAGTCATCGTGACATGCGCTCTGCCAGGCCCGGTTCTCGCGGCCGCCGCGCGAGCTGAAACAACCCTCCAGCGCGCGGTGCGGCCAGGGTCGGAGGGGCGGTTTGCCCTAAACGACCGGCTAGCTAGCAATTTCCAAGCCAGCAATTAACATTGAACGGCGGGCGTGCGTCGGGAGAGGCGCATACGCAATGCCGGAGGGGAGCGGGCCGGGGGATGTCGAACCAAACTCAGCACATCGCGGGTTTCCTACTCGCGCCACAACAGGAACGTGCGTTCCTGCTGTCGGGCGCGGTCCCGGTCACGCAGGCCGTCGTTGGCGTGGCCGATTCCGTCCCGGAGCCGGAGCTCCGGGCGGCGCTCGTCCGGCTCGTTGCGACTCACGAGATCCTGCGCACCACCTTCGTCCGGCCTGCCGGGATGCGTGTTCCGCAGCAGGTGATCAACGACGCGCTGCCGCCGGCCTGGCGGTGGGTCGACCTCGCTGCGGCCGGCGACGCAGAGCCGGCTCTCGACGAGTTGCTCCGCGAGGAGTCGGCCGCGCTCGACCTCGAGCATGGCCCTGTGCTCCGCGCCGCGGTCGTGTCGCTGCCGGGCTCGGAACGGGCGCTTGTGCTCACTGCTGCCGCCGTCACGCTCGACGGCGCATCGATCCTGATCGTGCTCCGCGACCTCGCCGAGACGGCGAGTGGGGGCGGGAGCGACGACGAGCCGTTGCAGTACGCCGACTACGCCGCCTGGCGCCGCGACCTGCTCGACGAAGGCGGCGCGGATGCGGACGCCGCCCGTTCGTGGTTGGGCCAGGACGCCGAGCGGCGCGCGCCCGTGCTGCTCTTCGGCCGCGCCGCCGAGTCGGCCGCAGCTCTCGAGCGTCTGCCGATCCCGCTGCCCGAGGACCGGGTGCTTCGCGAAGCAGCCGAGCAGTTGCACGCGCCGGTCGCGGTCGTTCTCGAAGCGTGCGTCCACGCGCTCGTCGCGCGCCTGTCCGGCGAGACCGAACTGACGCTGGCGGGCCTCGCCGACGGCCGCTCGCAGCCCGATCTCGAAGGCGCTGTCGGCCCGTTCGCCCAGTGGGCTCCGATCCGCTCGCGGATCGACGCCGACACGACCTTTGCCGAGCTCGTCGACCAGGTCCGCCGCGCACGTGCCGACGCGCGGCGCTGGCAGGACTATGCGTCGGCCGAAGCACACTCGCTTCCCGCGCGTGTGACGATCGGGGTCTCGGCCCACGACGCGAGCCTCGAGGGGCTACGACGGCTTGCCGCGCCGCTGGGAGAGCTTGCGCTCGAGTTCGTCGTGCTGGACGGTCTTGCCTGTGAGCTCGTGTACGACCCTGCGGCGTACGACGAGGGAGACGCCCGGCAGATCGCCGCGAGCCTGGCGGCACTGGTCGCGAGCGCGGTCGCCGATCCAACGCAGCCTGTGGCCGGACTCACGCTTCTCGACGGCGATCGGCGCCGTTCCGTGCTCGCGCTGGGCGCCGGCGGCGCCGCGCCGACCCCGGACACGCCGCTGCACCACGCGTTCGAGTGGCGCGCTGCCGCAGCGCCTGCAAGCCTCGCCGTGACAGACGGCACCGCTCGGTTGACCTCGGCCGAGCTGAACGCCGCCGCGAACAGGCTCGCGCACCGGCTCGGCAAGCTCGGTATCGGCCGCGGCCAGACGGTCGCGTTGTGCGTCGACCGTTCGGTCGGCGCCGTCGTCGCGCTCCTCGGCATCCTCAAGACGGGCGCAGCTTTCGTCCCGCTCAACTTCGAGCATCCGTCCTCGCGGCTTGCCCATCAGCTCGAGGAAGCCGGCGTCGCCGCGCTCGTCACCCAGGAGCCGCTGCTCGCGCAGCTACCCGCGTACGACGGCCCGGTGATCTGCCTCGACCGCGACGCCGAGACGCTCGCAGCGGAGCCGGCGCACGATCCGGTGCACGTCACGCAGCTCTCCGACGTGGCCTACGTGATGTACACGTCGGGCTCGACCGGCTTGCCGAAGGGCGTCGCCGTCACACACGCCAACGTCGCCAACTACGCGGCGCGGATCCTCGACCGCTTCGGTGTCAACGGCGGCACATGCCTTCGCCGTCGTCTCCGCGCTCAGCACCGACCTCGGCTACACGAGCGTGTTCCCGCCGCTGGCCGGCGGCGGCTCGATCAACCTGATCAGCCCCGACGTGGTCATGGACCCGGAGGCATTCGCCACGTACATGAGCGAGTCCCAGGTCGACGTCCTCAAGATCACCCCGTCGCTGCTCTCCGCGCTGCTCGGAACCGAGACGCGCGCGGCGCTGCCGCGTCGCTGGCTCGTGTGCGGCGGCGAGGCGTTCTCGCTCGAGCTGCTCGAGCGGGTCCGCGCGCTCGGGGGCAGCTGCCGGATCCTCAACCACTACGGGCCGACCGAGACGACGATCGGCACGTGCGTCGGCGAGGTGACGGCCGATGCCTCCTGGCCCTCCGCCACGGTGCCGATCGGCCGGCCGCTCGAGAACTCTCACGCCTACGTCGTCGACGCGGGCGGTCAGCCCACGCCTCCCGGCGTCGCCGGCGAGTTGCTGATCGGCGGTGCCGGTGTCGCCCAGGGCTATCTCAACCGGCCGTCGGAGACCGACGAGCGCTTCGTCGCGGATCCGTTCTCCGAGATTCGCGGCGCCCGCGTCTACCGCACCGGCGATCGCGTGCGGTTCCTGCCCGACGGCAGCATCGAGTTCCTGGGGCGGATCGACGAGCAGGTGAAGATTCGCGGCTACCGCGTCGAGCCTGGCGAGATCGAGGCGACGCTGCAGCGGCATCCTGCCGTCCGCCAGGCTGCCGTCGTCGCCCACGGGCCCGCCGGCGACCAGCGGCTCGCCGCCTACGTCGTCGCCTCCCCGCAGCCGAGCAGCGACGAGCTGGGCGCGTTTCTCGCGGCGTGGCTGCCCGAGTACATGCTGCCGTCGATCATCCCGATCGACGTGCTGCCGCTCACCCCGGGCGGCAAGGTCGACCGGCGCTCGCTGCCCGACCCGGCCGACGTCGAGGTCGGCAGCGGCAACGCGTATGTCGCGCCTCGGAACGAGATCGAGCACGAGATCGCCGAGATCTGGCAGGAGCTGCTCGGCGTCGAGCAGGTCGGCGTGACCGACGACTTCTTCGCACTCGGCGGCCATTCGCTGCTGGCCACCCAGATGATCACGCGGATCCGGCGCCGCCACGGGAACGTTCCGCTGCGCGCGCTCTTCGTCGCGCCGACGATCGGTGCGCTGGCAGAGGCCGTTGCCGGCAGATCGAACGGGCAGTGATCCGGTGAGCGGGAACAAGGCGGCGGCACCGATGGGCCCGACGCAGGTCGCGGACGAACGGCGTGCGCAGCTGCTCGAGGCGCTGCGGCAGCGTCGTCAGGCCGCGGCCCAGGCGCTCGAGATCCCGCGGACGACGGAGACCGGTCCGACCCCGCTCTCGTTCTCGCAACAGCGGATGTGGTTCCTCGACCAGTGGGAGCCCGGCACCCCGACCTCGAATGCGGCCCGCGCCTTCAGGATTCGCGGCCCGCTCGACCGCGACGCACTCAGGGCCGCCTTCAGGGCCGTCGTCGAGCGCCACGAGAGCCTGCGCACCGTGTTCGTGATGCACGACCGCGAGCCGAGGCAGCAGGTCCTTGCCGACTGGACGCTCGATCTGCCGGAGGTCGATCTCGGCTCGCTTCGCCCCCGCGAGCGGACGTCCGAGCTCAACCGGCAGCTCCGGGAGCTTTCGCGCGAGCCGTTCGACCTGAGCTCGGACCTCACGATCCGGACAACGCTGCTCACGCTCGGGCCGGAGGACACCGTCCTGCTCGTCCGGATGCACCACATCGCTGCCGACGCCTTCTCGGAGCCGGTGCTTTTCGCCGAGGTGGCGGCGGTCTACGACGCGATCGTCGCCGGGCGCGAGCCGGTTCTCCCCGAGCTTCCGATCCGCTACCGCGATTTCGCCGCGTGGCAGCTCACGCGTCTCCAGGGCAAGGTCCTCGACGACCTCCTCGCCTACTGGACGGGGGAGCTGCAGGGGTCGCCACAGCTGCTGCCGCTTCCGACCGACCGGCCACGCCGCGCGGTCCAGCGGCACGAAGGCGGCAGGCACGAGGTGCACCTCTCCGAAGAGGTCGCCGAGCGTGTACGCGCCGTCGCGCGGGCGGAGGGCTGCACCGTCTACATGCTGCTCCTCGCGGCGTTCTCGACGTTCCTCTACCGCATCACCGGCACCGACGACGTCGTGGTCGGAAGTCCGATCGCCAACCGCACGACGACCGAGCTGCGCTCGCTCGTCGGGTTCCTGTGCAACACGATGGCACTGCGGACGCGGCTCGGCGGGAATCCCTCCTTCAGCGATGTGTGCCGTCGGGTCCGAGCGACGGCGCTCCGGGCGTACGAGCATCAGGAGCTGCCGTTCGAGCGCGCGGTGGAGGCCCTCAACGTCTCGCGCGACCCGTCGTACAACCCGGTCTTCCAGGTCAACTTCCGTGCCCAGGACGGCGCCCGGCTGCCGCTGCGTCTCGCAGGTCTGCAGACGTCGCTCGTACCCGTTGACATCGGCTTCTCGCGCTTCGACCTCGCGCTCGAGCTGCACGTCGAGCCCGACTGCGTGAGCGGCTACTTCGAGTTCGACCGCGACCTGTTCGACGTCCGGATCGTGGAGCACTTCGCAACCGACTTCGCCGCACTGCTCGACCAGGTGCTGGCGGCGCCGGAGACGCCGGTGCTCGCGATCTTGTTGCCACACGGCCGTCGACGTGCCGTCGAGACGACTTCCAGGATTCCGACGCGCAGGGCGCGATCGGCCGAACAAGCCAGCTAGCTGTCGAGCGAGGGGGAGAGGATGCAGGACGAATCGAGCTTCAGGGTTTCGCCGCAGCAGGAGCAGCTGTGGGCCGAGGAGGCCGACGGCCCGACCGGCACCGTGCAGGCGGTCGTGCAGCTCGAGGCGTCGCTCGACGCCTCGGCGCTCGAGTCTGCGCTCTCACAGCTGGTCGAGCGCCACGAGATCCTACGGACGACATTCGTCCGGCCGCCCGGCATCCGCGTGCCGTTGCAGGTCATCAACGACTCGCTTGCGCCGCGCTGGGAGACGCTCGACCTGACCGGCAGCGACGATCCCGATCGCGCCGCATGTCTCGACGTGGCGCTCGCCGACGCGCGTGTCGGGCTGCGCGATTTCGAGCATGGACCGCTCGTCCACGGCCTGCTCGTCGACGTCGGCGCCGGCTCGCAGCTCTTCGCCCTCACGGTTTCCTCGCTGTGCGCCGACGCTGCGTCGGTCGCCGTCATGCTCGACGAGCTGATGGTGCTCGCGACTGGCGGGGAGGTCGCCGGCGAGCCGCTCCAGTACGCCGACTTCTCGGAGTGGCAGCACGAGCAGCTGGCCGACCCCTCTGCCGAGGCCAGGTCGTTCTGGCAGCACGCGCTCGACGCGCCCGCGGCCCGGGTCCCACTGGCGCAGACGCCTTCGGGAACTGCCACGCCGGGCGAGGTCGCGGTTCCGGTCGACGCCGCGCTCTCCGCCTCGATCGCCGAGCTGGGCGCCCGCTATGGGTCGAGCCCGGCGGTGCTCGTCCACGCGGCCTGGCACGCGTTCCTCTCGCGCGTGACGGCACAGGACGACTTCGCGGTCGCGACGTTCGGCGCGACGCCGCGCCACCCGGATCTCGACGGTGCCGTCGGCCCGATCGCCCGCCCGCTGCCGGTTCGGGTCGGCGTGGGCGGAACGCTCACCTTCGCCGAGCTCGTCAGCCGGCTCGACGGCGCCCTCGCCGACGCGGCCGGCCATCAGGATCAAGCGCCTGTCGCCCCAGTGCCGGGGCCTGCGATTGCAGCTCGGCCGAGCGTCGACGCAGCCGGTGTCTCGCTCGTGCGATTCGCCGACCGTGCCGTGTCGCCGCTGACGCTCGTGTACAGGCTGGCCGGCGAGCGTTTCGTCTCGCTCGCACTCGTCTTCGACCGGTCGACGGTCGCGCTGGAGCACGCCGAATTGCTCGCCGCCCAGTTCGAGCGGCTGCTGCGGAGCGCGGTCGCCGATCCCGGTGCGACCGTCGGTGCGCTCGAGCTGCTGGGCGATGCAGACCGGGAGCTGCTGGTCGACGCGGTCAACGAGACCACGGCCGACACGCCGGACGTCCGCGTGCACGAGCTCTTCGAGCGCCGGGCAGCCGAGACCCCGACCGCGATTGCGGTCACCGACGGTACGGCCTCGATCACGTACGGCGACCTCGATGCGCGCGCGAACCAGGTGGCGCGGTGGCTGCGGCAGGCGGGCGTGGGAGCAGGCGATGTCGTTGCGCTCTGCACCGACCGCTCAGTCGAGATGGTCGTCGGCGTGCTCGGGATCCTGAAGGCAGGCGGTGCCTACGTGCCACTCAACCAGGAGCATCCGGTCGCGCGGCTCGCGCACCAGGCGACCGAGTCGGGCGCACGCGCTCTCGTCGCCCAGGCCGCCTTCCTCGAGAAGCTCCCCGAGTTCGAACAGGTGCTCTGCCTCGACCGGGACCGGCAGGCGCTCGACGCACTCGACGCCGCGGCGCCGGAGCCGGTCGGCTCGCTCGACGATCCCGTCTACGTGATCTATACGTCAGGCTCGACCGGGACGCCGAAGGGTGTCGAGGTGACGCACGGGAATCTCGCGAACTACGTCGACGACATCGTCCGCCGGCTGGAGGCTGCCGGCCGCGCGTACGCGTTCGGCATGGTCACGGCGATCTCGACCGACCTCGGGAACACGGCCTTCTTCCCGGCGCTGTGCTCCGGCGGGACCCTCGCGCTGATCAAGCCAGACGTCGCCGTCGATCCGGCCGCGTTTGCCGAGCGGCTCGAAGGCTCGCCACTCGACGTGCTCAAGATCACCCCGTCGCACTTGAACGCGCTGCTCGCGGCCAACGACGCCCGGCTGCTGCCGCGGCAGTGGCTCGTGCTCGGGGGCGAGCGCCTCGGCTGGGATCTCGTCGATCGCGTCCGTGGGCTCGCCGGCTGCCGGATCCTCAACCACTACGGCCCGACGGAGACGACGGTCGGCTCGTGCACGATGGTCGTCGAGGAGGGCCGCGGCGCGTACGAATCGGCCACCGTGCCGATCGGCCGGCCGATCGCGAACACCCGCTGCTACGTGCTCGACGAGCACCTGCATCCGGTGCCGCTCGACGTTCCCGGCCGCCTCTACATCGCGGGCGCCGGTGTGGCACGCGGCTACATCGGCCGGCCGGAACTGACCGACGAGCGCTTCGTGCCCGAGCCCTTCGGTGCCGGGGACGCACGGATGTACGACACGGGTGATCTCGCCCGCCGGTTGCCCGACGGGACGCTCGAGTTCCTCGGCCGGGTCGACGAGCAGGTGAAGATCCGCGGCTTCAGGGTCGAGCCGAGTGAGGTCGAGGCCGCGCTGCGCAACCATCCATCGGTCGACAACGCGGCGGTGCTCGCGGTCGAGGACACCCCGGGCGACATTCGCCTGGTGGCCTACTGCGCGCTTGGCGGGCCAGCGACATCCGACGAGCTCCGCAAGCACGTCGCGCAGTGGGTGCCCGAGTACATGATCCCGTCGTCCTTCGTGCTGCTCGAGTCACTGCCGCTGACCGCGAGCGGGAAGGTCGATCGGCTGGCGCTGCCCGCACTCGCCCAGCCTGCGAGCGAGTCGGCGGCCGACTACGTCGCGCCGCGCACGGCGCTCGAGGAGGCCGTGGCGACGATCTGGGCGGACGTGCTGAAGCTCGACCGGGTCAGCGTCGAGGCCGACTTCTTCGCGCTCGGCGGCCACTCGCTGCTCGCGACCCAGGTCGTCGCGCAGGTGCGCACCGACTTCGCGATCGAGCTCCCGCTGCACAGCCTGTTCATGTGCCCGACGGTGGCGCTGCTGTCGGCCGAGATCATGACGCACATGGGAGCCGCGGAGCACGACGAGACCGCCAAGCTCCTCGCCGAGCTCGAAGAGCTCTCGGAGGACGAAGCGAGCCAGCTGGTGGGCGAGCTCGGAAAGGGCGACGAGACCCGCTGATGGAGGCGGAGCTGAAGCCAGTTCCGGACGCCGAGCTGCACCGCACGCTCGAAGCCTGGAACGACACGGCGCGTCCCTATCTCCAGAGCTGTCTGCACGAGCAGTTCGCCGAGCAGGCCGCGCGCCGCCCGGCGGCGATCGCGGCTGCGTGTGGCGACGACGAGATCTCGTTCGGTGATCTCGACCGGCTCTCGAACCGGCTCGCGCGCGAGCTCGTCGCGCTCGGCGTCGTCCCCGGGTCGCTCGTCGGCATCTGCACGTCGCGGTCGGTCGAGCTGGTCGCCGCGATGCTCGCCGTGCTCAAGGCGGGCGCCGCCTACGTGCCGGTCGAGCCGGCCTACCCGCGCGAGCGTCGCGCGTTCATGTTCGAGGACGCGCGCGTCGCCGCCGTGATCACGCACGAACGCTTCGCCG
This sequence comes from uncultured Actinomycetes bacterium, assembly GCA_963819535.1. Taxonomy (GTDB): domain Bacteria; phylum Actinomycetota; class Thermoleophilia; order Gaiellales; family Gaiellaceae; genus PALSA-600. The sequence continues at coordinate 213,929 of CAWFWL010000004.1, forward strand.
GCGAGCTCGACCTCGGCGACGTCCCCGTGCTGTGCGTCGACCGTGACCGTGCGCGCATCGACGCGCACGACAGCGAGCCCGTCGGCATCGACGTCGATCCCGGCGATCTGGCCTACGTCATCTACACCTCGGGCTCGACCGGCAAGCCGAAGGGCGTCGAGATCACCCACCGCTCGGTCGCGAACCTGCTCGCCCACATGCGTGAGGCGCCCGGCATCGACGAGGACGACGTCGTCGCGAGTGTGACGACACCTGCGTTCGATCTCTCGGTCCCCGACTGGTACCTGCCGCTGACCAGCGGCGCCAAGCTGGCGATCGCCTCGACCGAGGCGACGCTCGACGCCGTCCGCCTCGGGGAGGAGCTGATCCGCTTCGGCGCGACGCTCGTCCAGGCGACCCCGACGGTCTGGGCGCAGCTCGTCGACTCCGACTGGGCGGGCACGCCGGACCTGACGATCGTCGCAGGCGGCGAGACGCTCTCACGCGAGCTGGCCGACGACCTGCTCGCCTACGGCGCTGTCTGGCACGCCTACGGCCCCACCGAGACGACCGTCTGGTCGTCGCTCGTCGAGCTCGAGGCGGGCGGCGGCTCGCCGCCGCTCGGCACGCCGATCGCGAACACCACCATGTACGTGCTCGACGAGCACCGCCGGCCGGTGCCGGACGGCGTCTCGGGAGAGCTCTACATCGGCGGCGACGGGCTTGCACGCGGCTACCACGATCGCGCGCAGCTGACCGCCGAGCGCTTCGTCGTCGGCTCGCCCGTCGACCCGGACGAGCGCCTGTACCGCACCGGCGACCTCGTGCGCCGGCAGTCGGACGGGACGCTCGAGTTCCTCGGCCGTCTCGACGACCAGGTGAAGCTGCGCGGGTTCCGGATCGAGCTCGGTGAGGTCGAGGCCGTCCTCAGCGCCCATGCGGCCGTCGCTGCCGCAGCGGCCGTCGTCCGGGAAGACACGCCGAGCGACCGCCGGCTCGTCGCCTATGTCGTGGCCGCCGACGGCGCGGCGCCGAGCGTCAGCGAGCTTCGCGACCACCTTCGTGCACGCCTGCCGCAGGAGATGAACCCCGCGGCGATCGTGCTGCTCGAGTCGCTGCCCGTGAGCGCCAACGGCAAGCTCGATCGGGCTGCGCTGCCCGCCCCGGAAGTCGCGCGCCGCGTGCGGCGGCGGCAGGCCGTTGCGCCGAAGCGCGAGGCTCCTGCACCCAGCGGCGACGGCAATCTCACCGCACGCCTCGAGAACCTGAGCCCCGCGCAGCGCGCCCTCCTCGAGCAGCGCCTGATGGAGCGCCGTGCCTCGGCCGCCAAGCGCAACTCGGTCACCCGGCGAGAGGTGCTGAGCCCGTGCCCGCTCTCCTACTCGCAGGAGCTGCTCTGGCTGCTGACCCAGGTCTTCAACGACGGCGTTGCGTACAACTCGCCCGGCGCCTACCGGGTGCAAGGGCCCCTCGACGTCGAGTTGCTCGGCCGCTCGCTGGAGGCGCTCGTCGAGCGGCACGAGGTCCTGCGCACGACCTACTCGGTGATCGGCGACCGGCCGATGCAGGTCGTCCACGACCACATGCCGGTCGAGCTCAACCTGATCGACCTGAGCCACCTCCCGCGCGACGAGCAGGAGGCCGAGACCGGGCGCATCCTGCAGAAGGAGTCCGTGTTCGCGTTCGACCTCGTCAACGGGCCGGTGATGCGGCCGACCGTGATCCGCCACGCCCCCGACGACCACGTCTTCATGCTCTGCCTGCATCACATCGCGACCGACGGCTACTCGCGCGCGATCATCTACGGCGACCTGACGACGCTCTACGAGAGCATCGGCGCGGGCGTTCCGTCGAACCTGGCGCCGCTGCCGATCCAGTACGCCGACTACGCGGTCTGGCATCGCCGTTGGCTCGACGACGGGGCCGCGGCCGACCAGCTCGCCTACTGGAAGCAGAAGCTCGCCGGTGCTCCGTCACGGCTCGACCTGCCCGCCGACTTCCAGCGCCCGCCGGTGCGCGCGTACGTCGGCGCGTACCGCAACCAGATGCTCGACGTGTCGCTGCGCGAGGGGCTGCGTTCGGTCGCGCGCGACGCCAACGCGACGTTGTTCGTCGCTCTCGTCTCGCTGTTCGGCACGCTGCTCGGCCGTCATGCGGGCCAGGAGGACGTCGTGCTCGGCACGCCGTTCGCCGGCCGGAACCGCAGCGAGTTCGAGCAGATGGTCGGCTACTTCATCAACCCGCTCGCGTTGCGTCTCGACCTGTCCGGCGATCCGAGCTTCACCGAGCTGCTGACGCGCACGCGCTCGACCGTGCTCGACGCCTTCGCGAACGCCGACCTGCCGTTCGAGACCGTGGTGCGCGAGACGAACCCGGCGCGCGACCTCAGTCAGACGCCGGTCTTCCAGGCGATGATCGTGCTGCACAACCCCGACTGGCTGACGAAGCGGCCCAAGTTCGAGCCGCAGGGTCTCCAGGCGACCGAGCTCAGCCACGAGAAGGGCTGGGCGAAGTTCGACCTCCTGCTCGGCACCAGCGAGCGCCAGGGCGGGCTCAACACCACCTGGGAGTACAGCACCGAGCTCTTCAAGGCCGAGACGATCGACCAGATGGTGCGGCACTTCCGCACGCTCGGCGAGAGCGTCGCGGCGAACCCAGAGCGCCCGCTCTCACAGCTCTCGATGCTCTCCACCGACGAACGGCGCCAGGTGCTCGGCTGGAGCGGCGACTACGGCCTCTCCGAGGAGAGCCATTCGGTGAAGGAGCTCTTCGAGGCGCAGGCAGCGCGAACGCCGGACGCACCCGCGGTCGTCTTCGGCGACGAGCGGCTGTCCTTCGACGAGCTGAACCGGTCTGCGAACAGCATCGCCTGGCGGCTCAAGGAGGCCGGGGTGGTCCCCGGCACCTTTGTCGGGGTGATGATGAACAAGTCGCTCGAGCTCGTCCCGGCGGTGCTGGCCGTGATCAAGTCGGGCGGCGCCTACATCCCGATCGACCCGCAGTACCCGAAGGACCGCATCGACTTCATGCTCGAGGACGCGCGGCCGCAGGTCGTGCTGACGCATCCGGAGCTGGTGGGCGAGGTCGACGTGCACGGGGCGACCGTGATCGCGATCGACGCGACGCTCGAAGGCCGCGACGATTCCCCGCCGACGGTGTCGCAGCCCGACGACCTGGCGTACGTCATCTATACGAGCGGCTCGACCGGCCGTCCCAAGGGCGCGATGATCACGAACCGCAGCCTCGCGAGCGCGCATTTCGCCTACGCCGAGGCCTACGGCCTGCGCAGCCTGAAGAGTCACCTCCAGATGGCGAGCTTCTCGTTCGACGTCTTCACCGGCGACCTGATCCGGTCGCTGCTCGCAGGCGCCAAGATGGTGCTCTGCCCGCTCGAGATCGTGGTCGACCCGCCGCGCCTCTACGAGCTGATGGAGCGCGAGTCCGTCGACATGGCGGAGTTCGTCCCCGCCACCGCGACGCTGCTCTTCGAGTGGGCGGCCGACAACGGGCGCCGTCTCGACTTCATGCGTGTCGTCGTGGTCAGCTCCGAGGCCTGGCGCAACGAGAAGTACGAGTTCTTCCGCAGCCTCTGCGGCCCGGAGACGAGGCTGATCAACGCCTACGGGCTGACCGAGGCCACGATCGACAGCACCTACTGGGAGCCCCGCGACGGTGAGTCGCTGATCGCCGGGCGCTTCGTGCCGATCGGGCGTCCGCTCGAGAACACGAAGATCTACGTGCTCGACAAGCGTCTCGAGCCGATGCCGGTCGGCGTCCCGGGCGAGCTGTGTGTCGGCGGGGTTGCCGTCGCGCAGGGCTACCTGAACCGGCCGGAGCTGAACGCCGAGAAGTTCGTGCCCAGCCCGCTCGGCGACGGTCTGCTCTACCGCACCGGCGACCTCGCCCGCTGGTTGCCCGACGGGACGGTCGAGTTCCTCGGCCGCACCGACCGGCAGGTGAAGATCCGCGGCTTCCGGATCGAGCCGGGCGAGATCGAGGCCGTGCTCGAGCGTCACCCGGCGATCAGCCAGGCGGTCGTGACCGATCGAGACGCGCGCCTCGTCGCGTACGTCACGGTCGCCGATTCGCTACAGCTGCCGGAGCCGGACGAGCTGCGCGCATTCGTCACCGAGCACGTGCCCGTCTACATGGTCCCCGCGGCCTGGGTGACCGTCGACGCGTTCCAGTTGACGCCGAACGGCAAGGTCGACGTGTCGGCGCTGCCCGAGCCGGAGTGGGACCGCTCGGCCGCGGCCGAGGCGTTCGTCGCGCCGAGCACCGAGACCGAGCGCGCGATCGCCGCCGTCTGGAAGGACGTGCTCGCGATCGAGGACGTCGGCGTCAACGACAACTTCTTCGACCTCGGTGGCCACTCGCTGCTCGCGGTGCGCATGGTCGCGGAGATCGAGCGCCGCGTCGGCGTCCGCCTGCCGCTGACGCGCCTCTTCCAGGATGCGACGGTCGCGACCCTGGCGGTCGCGATCGAGGAGGAGCGCGGCGACGACACGCCGTGGGAGTCGATCGTGCCGCTCCGCACCGAGGGTGCGAACCCGCCGCTCTTCCTGTTCGGCTGGGTCGACGGCGAGCTGCTCGGCTACCGCGATTTCGTGCGCAGCTTCCCTGCGGGACAGCCGCTCTACGGCCTCCGAGCTCCGGGCCTCGACAAGCAGTCGATCCCGTATTCGACGATCGAGGAGATCGCCGCTCACTTCGTCGCCGAGGTGAAGCGGTTCCAGCCGGAGGGGCCGTATCTGTTCGCGGGCTTCTGCTTCGGCGGCGTCGTCGCCTACGAAGCTTCGCGCCAGCTCGCCGAGGTGGGCCAGGAGACGGCGTTCCTGGGTCTCGATCAGCTCCTCGCCGTTCGGCCATACACCGGTCCGCGTGCTGCCGAGCCCGACCGAGAAGGCGCTCGCGAAGATGCGTCCGGTGCTCGAGGCGGACGGGCTCGGCGCGAAGCTCCGCCACATCTGGAACCGCCTCACGGCTTCCTCGAGCCCGCAACGGCGCCTCATGCGCGAGATCCACTACCGGACCGGGCAACGTGCGTATCGGGTCGCGATCCGCACGGGCTGGCGCTGGCCGCAGAAGTTCTGGCAGTTCGGGCTGATCGCCGGCGAGCTGGCGAAGGCGCGCTACGTGACGCCGGCGACCGAGCTCCGCATCTCCTTCTTCCGTGCGCAGAACGGCGGCGACGACACCCGGCCGATCTTCTGGAAGCGCCTCGCGCGCGGCGGTGTCGCCGTGCACTCGATCGCCGGCGAGGGCATCTCACACGGCTCGATGATGTACGAGCCGCTCGCCGAGCACGTCGGCGAAGAGGTGGCGCGCGTGATCGACGCGACGCTCCGCAAGCAAGAGGCCTCGCTCCGGAGGGAGGCATGACCGCCGTCGTCGACGTCTGGCGCACGTGCCTCGACCAGGAAGCCGACGTTTCGGCGCGGCTCGAGTCGCTGCTCTCGGACGACGAGCTCGCTCGTGCGCGGCGGTTCCGGTTCCCGCGGGATCGGGCCCGCTACGTCGTCGGCCGCGGGCTGCTCCGCTCGCTGGCCGGACGCTACGTCGGCGTGCACCCGTCACGGATCCGATTCCAGTACGGCGCGCACGGGAAGCCGACTCTGGCCGGCGACGGCCCGTGGTTCAATCTCGCGCATTCGGGTGCGACGGCCGTCTACGCGTTCAGTGCGTCGTTCGAGATCGGCGTCGACGTCGAGCTCCTCGACGCCGCGTTCGCCGGCGACGCGATCCCCGAGCGCTTCTTCTCACCCCGCGAGGTGGCGACGCTCCGGGCCCTGCCGGCAGCCGATCAGCCACGCGCGTTCCTCACGTGCTGGACCCGCAAGGAAGCGTTCCTCAAGGCCCGCGGGGACGGGCTCACGCTCGCGCTCGACAGCTTCGACGTCACCCTGGCCCCGGACGAGCCGGCGGCCGTGGTACGGACCGGCTGGTCTCCCGAGGAACCGGCTCGCTGGCAGCTCGTCGATCTGAGCGACAGCGAGCGAGGTCACGTCGCGGCGATCGCCGCACCGGCGACAGGGTGGCACTGCGTCGACCGGGAAATCGACATCACGACAGTCGTCTACAACTGAGCAAGGAGAGAGGCATGAGCATGGAGAGCACGCAGAGCAGCGGTATCCGCGGAATGCGTCGCAAGCAGGTCGCGACCACCCGCCTGATCGACACCGAGTTCCTGCCCGGCCACGAGGACAGCATGCCCCTCGTCGTGCGGCCCGCCGTGGCCAACGTCGACCTGGCCGAGTGGTGCGAGTCGAACAAGGACGAGCTGAACGGCTACCTCGATAAGTACGGCGCCATCGTCTTCAAGGGGTTCGGGCTCGAGAACGCCGCCGACTTCGAGCGTGTCGCGGCCGCCGTCTCACCCGAGCTGTTCGCCGAGTACGGCGACCTGCCGCAGGAGTCGACGACCGAGCGGATCTACCACTCGACGCCATACCCGGCCGACAAGACGATCCTGTTCCACAACGAGAGCTCGCACCTGCCGCAGTGGCCGCTGCGTCAGTTCTTCTTCTGCGTCATCCCTGCGGCCGACCGGGGGCAGACTCCGCTCCTCGACTGCCGCCGGAGCTACGAGGCGCTCGACCCTGCGCTCCGCGACCGGTTCGCCGAGAAGGGGCTCATGTACGTCCGGAACTTCTCGGAGGGCATCGACGTCCCGTGGCAGGACTTCTTCCACACGTCGGACAAGGCTGAGGTCGAGAAGATGTGCACGGAAGCCGGCATGAGCTGCGAGTGGACGGAGAGCGGCGGCCTGCGCATCAGCCAGATCTCGCCGGCCGTCGCGGTGCACCCGCGCACGGGCGAGAAGCTCTTCTTCAACCAGATCCAGCTGCACCACGTGTCGTGCCTGGACGACGAGACGCGGAACGCGCTCGGCCAGCTCTTCGCCGAGGAGGACATGCCGCGGAACGTCTACTTCGGTGACGGCACGCCGATCCCGGACGAGGTCGTCGCCCAGATCGGCGAGCTGTACGAGGAGCTCTGCGTCGAGCCGCCCTGGGCCGCCGGCGACATGATCGTGCTCGACAACATGCTCGTCGCGCACGCCCGCAGGCCGTTCAGCGGCGAGCGGAAGATCCTCGTTGCGATGGCCGAGATGGTCGAGGGCAAGCAGCTCGCCCCGGTCGACGCGTAGGTCGAAGATCTGAACTCGGACGGTGTGGGCGCACGCGAGGCGCCCGCACCGTCGACGAGTGCGGCTACGCGCCGTTCTCGCCGGCGATCGACCAGGTCGAGTCGACGTGCACCGGCGACAGTCTCACGATCGCGCGGGGAGTTGCGTCGATCTCCGGCCCGTACACGTCGAACTGGGCGAGCGGCTGCCACCCGAGCAGCTCCATCCCGTTCGTCCAGTTGCGGTAGATCGCGCCCCAGAGGTAGTAGCGGCCGAGTGGCAGCGGGACCGTCTCGAGCGTGCAGCTTACGCGCGTCGATCCCGGCCTGAGCATCGTCTCGCGACCCGGGTTGATCAGGAAGATCGGCGTCGCCGCGCCCTCGCTGATTCCGAGGTAGATCCACGCCCGATACTCGTCGTCGGTGTCGAGCGCGAAGCTGACGTCGAGCGGGCCTCCCGTTCGGACGCCGGCGCCGGAGGCGGAGCCGACCTCGAGCTCGCGCAGCCGCACGCGTCCGTCGGTCGCACGCTCGACCGAGATCTCCTCGACCGAGCGCCGGTACTCGCCGAGCACGTCGCGCACAGGCCCGGAGGCCTGCACCGCACCGCCGCTCAGCCAGACCGCGTTGGCGCACGTCGCCTCGACCGCCGCCAGGTCGTGCGAGACGAAGACGAGCGTCGTGCCCTGCCCGAGCACGTGGCGCATGCGCTCGAGGCAGCGCTGCTGAAAGGAGGCGTCACCGACCGCCAGCACCTCGTCGACGAGCAGGACGTCCGGCTCGAGGTACGCGGCGACCGCGAAGCCGAGGCGCATCTGCATACCCGACGAGTAGAACTTGACCTGGCGGTCGACCGCCTGCTCGAGGCCGGCGAACTCGACCATCTCGTCGAAGCGCTTCGTGATCTCCCTTCGCTTCAGGCCCATCAGGGTCCCGGTCAGGTAGATGTTCTCGCGGCCGGTCAGGAGCGGCGAGATCCCCGCCCGCACCTCGATCAGCGCGCCCACCCGGCCTGCGACGTCGACCCGTCCGGCGGACGGGTACATGACCCGCGTCAGGATCTTCAGCAACGTCGACTTGCCGGCGCCGTTCGCGCCGATCAGCCCCCACGACTCGCCCGGGCTCGGCCCGGAACTCGATCTCGCGCAGGACCCAGCGCCAGCCCGATGTCTTCTTGCCGCGAACCATGTCGGCGACGCGCCCCACCTGATCCTGGAGGTACGTCGGCCGGCTGTCCGTTCGGAAGCGTTTCCACACCTCCGTCGTGCTGATCGTGCCCTCACGCAAAATCGGCGAGCCCCGTCTCCAGGCGCTTGAAGAGCACGAATCCGCCGCAGAGGATGATCAAGGCCGATGCCGCGCCGACGAGCTCGGACGTCCAGTTCGGGCTCTGCCCGAGGAGGACCGTGCGCCGCAGCCCGTCGATCACCGGCACGAGCGGGTTGAGCGCCGAGTACGCGATCAGCCCCGACCTCGTCGACGCCACCGTGCCTGCCCCGTACGCGACGGGCGTCACGAACAGCGCGAGCTGGATGACCAGCGGCAGTGCAATGCGCAGGTCCCGCATGTAGACGACGGCCGCGGAGATCGCGAGCGTCACGCCGAGTGTGAACGCGAAGAGGATCAGCAGCATGATCGGCGCGTAGACCGCCTGCCACTTCGGCGTCGACCCTTCGATCGGGAAGAGCACGAGCAGGACGAGGATCGACACGACCGCGTCCGCCGCCGCGACGGCGATCGCGCCGAGCGGGAAGACCTCGCGCGGGCAATAGAGCTTGTTCAGCAGCGCGAGGTTCGTGCTCAGGCTCATGCCGCCTGTCAGGACCGAGGCGGAGAAGAACGACCAGGGGATGAGCCCGATGTACGAGAAGAGCGGATACGGCACGCCGTGCGTCGCGACGTGACCGAACTTCGTGAACACGAGTGTGAATGCGAGCATGAGCACGATCGGCGTGAAGACGGCCCACGCGATTCCGAGGAGCGCCTGCTTGTAGCGGACACGAAGATCGCGCTCGGCGAGGGCGCGAATCAGCGGGCGAAACTCGACGAGCTCGCGCAGCGCCTGGAACAGCCCGACCCGACGTTTGAACCAGGTCCCGTCACGCGGCTCGTCCGCGGTCGCCTCGTTCGGCGCGCGGACCACGAAGGGGCGGGTCGGGATTGCGTCGTCGGTCGGTGACTCGATCACGTACCTGATCGTAGAGGGATCGGTGAGAGGCGGAGGTGACCTGTTCGACCTGTTTCGGATCTACAAAAGTCCAGCAGGTCCGCCTACTATCAGGCGATGGCGGCGACATCTTCGACGATCGCTGAAACGATCACTGCGGAGTCGGATCGGAAGCTCCTGCGGCTGGCGGACCTCTCGCTGGCGGAGTTTCTGCGCCATCTCGCGCGCTACGGCGGCTCGATCCTCGAGGAGGACGGACTGCTCCTGTTCGCGGGTGCGCACACGCAACCGAACCCGTATCGGAACGGGCTGCTCCGGCTCGACGACCAGCTGCCGGCGGACGAGGTCGTGCGGCGCGCCGACCGGTTTTTCGCGGCGCGGAAGAGCGGGTACGTGGTCTGGACGCGCGAGCACGGGGACGCCGAACTCGAGGCGATGGTCAGCGAAGCGGCGGTCCGCGACCTCGAGCGTCTCCCGGAGCTGGTGCTCGACGAGCTGCCGCCCGATCGTGGTGCCCCAGCGGGCGTCGAGCTCCGCGCAGCCGACGATCCGCAGGTTCGTGACGACTACGTCAGGGTGGTGGCCGACGCGTGGGGCTTCGGCGCGATGCCGCTCGAACTCGCCGCCAAGATCTTCTTCGCTCCCGACAGCCTCGACGCGCCGAACGTCGTCGCGTTCGTCGCGTACTACGACGACCTCCCCCTGTCAGGCGCGATGGCGCTCATCTCGCACGGCGTCGCGCTCGGCTGTCAGGCGGCCACGATCCGGCGCCCGAAGCCGGGGCAGCGGCTGCCGCGGCCGGAGCCGGGTGTGCGCGGGCTCGCGGAGAGCTGTCTCTACGCGTCGCTCCAGGCCGCCTTCGAGGAGCACGGCGTCGCGCGCTCGCTGTGTCAGACCTCGGCCGCCGGCGAGCCCGTGTGGCGGAAGTTCGGGTACCGGCCCGTTGACGAGCTACGGTCGGTTCCTGTCGGCGCCCGCGGGGCGCGCGTGAGAGGTGGCGCGGCGTCGCTCGTCGATCTCTCGGGCTTCGACGACGACCAGAAGCTGCTGCACGAATCGGTCGTCGCGTTCACGCAGGACGAGCTCAAGCGCACGCTCGGAGCCGAGGCGCCGGCCGGCGGCTTCGCGCGTGAGGCGTGGCGACGCTGCGCCGAGCTCGGATTGCTCGGGATGCCGGTGCCGACGGAGTACGGCGGCAGCGGCGCGTCGGCCACGACGATCGCGGTCGCCCTGGAGGCGTTCGGCTACGGCTGCGCCGACAACGGCCTGATCTTCTCGCTGAACGCCCAGCTCTGGGCCTGCGAGCGGCCGCTCATCCGCTTCGGTACCGACGAGCAGAAGCGCACGTATCTCCCCGGGCTCTGTGACGGCACGCTGATCGCCGCCCACGCGATGAGCGAGCCCGAATCCGGCTCGGACGCGTTCGCCCTCCGCACGACCGCGACCGCGGACGGCGACGGCTGGGTGCTGAACGGCTCGAAGACATTCGTGACGAACGCACCGGAGGGCGACGTGTTCGTCGTCTTCGCGACCACGGATCGCAACCTTGGCTTCGCAGGCCTGTGCGCCTTCCTCGTCGAGCGTGAGACCCCGGGCCTCGTCGTCGGCCCGCCGCTCGCCAAGATGGGGCTCCGGTCGTCGCCGATGGGCGAGATCTTCCTCTCCGACTGCCGCGTCCCCGCCGGGGCGATGGTCGCGGGCGAGGGGGCGGGAATGGTCGTCTTCAACGACGCGATGCTGTGGGAGCGGGGGTTGATCCTCGCGGCGTCGGTCGGGACGATGCGCAGGCAGCTGGAGCAGTGTCTGCGCTACGCCACCGAGCGCGAGCAGTTCGGCAAGCCGATCGGCAGCTTCCAGGCGATCTCGCATCGCGTCGCCGACATGCGCGTGCGGCTAGAGACCTCGCGGTTGCTGCTCTACCGGTTCGCGGGGCTTCTCGACTCGGGGGCCGCGACCGCGCTCGACGCCGCGATCACGAAGCTGCACCTCAGCGACTCGCTCGTCCAGTCGAGCCTGTCCGCGCTCGAGATCCACGGGGGCTACGGCTACATGGCCGAATACGAGTTCGAGCGTGAGGTTCGCGACGCGCTCGCGAGCCGCATCTACTCGGGAACGTCCGACATGCAGCGCAATGTCATCGCACACCACCTCGGCCTGTGACGGACGCGCTGCTGCATCGCCGGCTCGAACGTGCGGCCCGCGACCGGCCCGAGCACGACGCGGTGGTGGGCTCTGACGCGACGCTCACGTACGAGGCGCTCGACACGTCGGCCAACCGGTTCGCAGCCCTGCTCGCGGCCGAGGGCGTTCGTCCGGGCGACCGGGTAGGCCTGTTCCTCGAGAAGTCGCCCGAGGCGGTGGTCGCGCTCTACGGGATCCTCAAGGCCGGCGCGACGTACGTTCCGCTCGACGAGCAGGCCCCCGCCGCACGGCTCGCGTTCATCGCACGCGACGCCGGGATCCGGTGCCTCGTCACCTCTGTCGCCCGAGCCGGCGACTGGGCCCCGCTGATCGATGCGGGAGCGCCGCTCGAGTCGCTCGTCGTGGCCGGGGCCGACGACGCACCGGAGGGGCCCGCGGGCGTTCGAGTCCTCCCGTGGAGCGCGCTCGACGCGCAGCCCGCCGACGCACCCGGCGTCGAGCTTGCTGCCGACAGCCTCGCCTATGTGCTCTACACGTCGGGCTCGACAGGCGAGCCGAAGGGCGTGATGCTCTCGCACCGAAATGCCCTGGCGTTCGTCGAGTGGGCTGCGGAGCTCGTTGCGCTCACACCGGCCGACCGCGTCTCGAGCCACGCGCCGTTCCATTTCGATCTCTCGACGTTCGACCTGTTCGCCGCCGCGGTGGCCGGCTCGACCGTCGTGCTGGTGCCGCGCGAGGCGTCGGTCTTCCCGGTCGAGCTCGCACGCTTCATCCGGGACGCCCACATCACCGTCTGGTACTCGGTTCCTTCGATCCTAACGCTGCTCGCGCTACGTGGGTCGCTCGACGAGAACAAGCTGGACAACCTCCGCACGGTCATCTTCGCCGGTGAGGTTTTCCCGACGAAGTACCTCGGGCTGCTGATGGGTCTCCTCCCGTCGGTGCGCTTCTACAACTTCTTCGGCCCGACCGAGACGAACGTGTGCACGTGGTACGAGGTGCCGCGCCCGGAGAGCGAGCTGCCTGACGATCTCCCGATCGGAAAGGCGATCGGCGGGGTCGAGGTGATCGTGGCCGACGAGGAAGGCCGGCCGGTTGCCGGCGGAGACGCAGGCGAGCTGCTCGTCCACGGGCCGACCGTCATGCACGGATACCTCGGCCGCCCCGACCAGACGGCGCGCGTGCTCTCGCCGTTCGGCGGCAATCGCCTCTACCGGACCGGCGACCTCGTGCGCTACGACGAGAGCGGCGAGTTGATCTTCCTCGGCCGGCGTGACGCGCAGATCAAGAGCCGCGGCTATCGCATCGAGCTCGGCGAGATCGAGCGGGCACTCTACGCGCTCGAGGGCGTCTCCGAGTGCGCGGTGCTGGCGATCCCTGACGATCTGGTCACGAACCGGCTGCGCGCCGTGATCGTGTCGAAGGGGCTGACCGAGCGCGACGTCATCCGTTTTTGCCGGGAACGGCTGCCGCGCTATATGGTGCCGGACGAGATCGATCTCGTCGAGAACCTGCCGAGATCGTCGACAGGCAAGATCGACCGACAGAAACTGACTCCGTGACCGAAGCCGACACAGCCCTGCGTGCCACAGTTCGCGACCTCCTGGTCGAGGATCTACAGTGGGACGGAAGCCCCGAGGAGCTCACCGACGACCTGCCGCTGATCGCCGACCACGTGATCGACTCGCTCGGCATCCTCCGGGTCGTCGGCCGGCTCGAGGCCGAATTCGGGATCCAGGTGCGCGACGAGGACGTGGTCGCCGCGAACTTCGGCTCGATCGGCCAGATCGCCGCGTATATCGGCCGTACCCGCGGCGACGCCTGAGGGCGCTCGGCATAGCCGTTTTCACGCGATGTGAACCTGGCCGGACGGCCGACGAAACCAGCCTTTCGCCCCTATTCAGCCCTCGGGAATCCACCTATGATCGAAAGACGCCATGTGCCGGGGCGTTGACCTTCTTGGGGGGAGCGGGGGAGTAGTTTTGGAGGGGCTCACGTGGAAAACGGGTTGACGCTTCGTGACTTCCTCCAGCTGGTCCGGCGGAGGAAGTGGATCGTGCTGCAGACGCTCGTGCTCGTGCCGCTGATTGTCACGGCGCTCTCGGTCTCGCAGCCGAAGCTGTATGCGTCGAACGCCCGTGTGCTGCTCAGCTACCAGAACCTTGCGAACCAGCTGACCGGGATCTCGGGCTCGAGCGTGCAGCAGCAGCCGGATCGGATCGCGCGCACCCAGGCGGGGCTGGCGCGGACGTCGGCCGTCGCAAAGCGCGTCCTCGCGCAGGTCCCGGGCACGGGCCTCACGTCAGGCGGCCTGCTCGCCGCATCCAGCGTGACGCCGAACCCGAACGCCGACGTCCTCATCTTCAACGTCACGAACGGCAGCCCCGACCTCGCGCGACGCCTCGTCAACGCGTACGCGACGGCGTACACGAGCTACCGCCACGAGCTGGACGTCGCGCCGATCCTGCGCGCCCGCGCCAACGTCCGCGCGTCGCTAAACAAGCTGCCCGCCGACGGAGCCGCCAACGTGCAGCTGCGTGCACAGCTGATCGACCGCGACCAGACGCTCGCGACGATGGAAGCGCTCCAGACCTCGAACGCCTCGGTGATCCAGCAGGCCAACGGCGCTGCCACGACCCAGCCGAAGACGAGGCGGAACGTGATGCTCGGCGTCGTGCTCGGATTGATCCTCGGGCTCGCGTTCGCCTGGCTGTGGGAGACGCTCGACACCCGCGTTCGAAACACGGACGACATCGGGAAGCTGCTGGGGCAGGCACCCCTGCTCGCGCGCGTACCGCCGCCAAGCAAGAAGTACCAGACCGACGGCCGGCTGGTGATGACCGAGGATCCGGATGGGTTCCAGGCGGAGTCGTTCCAGATGCTGCGCACGAACCTCGAGTTCGTGATGCTCGACAGCGACGTCCGCACGATCATGGTGACGAGCGCCGTGGAGGCCGAGGGCAAGTCCACGACGATCGCGAACCTCGCCGTCGCATTCGCGCGCTCGGGTCAGCGCGTCGCGCTCGTCGACCTCGACCTGCGCCGGCCGAAGATCGCGTCGTTCTTCTCACTCGCAGGCCCAGGCGTGACCCAGGTCGCGCTGGGCGCGGTGCCGCTCGAGGACGCGCTCGTCCGGATCTCGCTCCCCGAGGCGGCGACCCGGAAGACCGCCGAGAGCGGGCGCCTGAACGGCGCCAACCGCGGGATTCGCCGGCTGCCCGAGTTCCTCACCGGCTCGCTCGACGTCCTGCCGGCGGGAGCCGTTCCGCCCGATCGAGGCATGTTCCTCGATTCGGAGGCGCTCACGGGCATTCTCGAGCGCCTCAAGCAGCGCGTCGACCTCGTCCTCATCGACGCCCCGCCGGCGCTCGCCGTCGGAGACGCGATCACGCTCAGCCGCAGGGTCGACGCAATCCTGATCGTCGCGCGGATGAACGTCGTGCACCGGACGATGCTCGTCGAGCTGGCACGGCTGCTCGCGATGACACCGGCCCGGGTGCTCGGCTTTGCCGCGACGGCGGCTCCGAGGGATGTCGGCTACGGCTACGGGTACGGCTACTACCCGAACGCTTCGAACGAGGGCCGGAAAGCGAAGGCCGAGGTCGGTGACGTCGCATGACGTCGAGCGATGCCTCGATCCTCGACGGTCTCGAGCTGCACGACCGCCTCGCGCTCTCGATCGACCCCAAGACCCTGGAGATCCTCGACCGGCGACGGCGGACTTCCGTGGTCAAGCGTCGGGGCTGGTTGGTCCGGCGAATGCTGCTCGTGGCCGATGTGACCGGGCTGCTCGCTGCCATGGCGATCGCGGAGGTCGTGTCCACCCCCAACGTCGACACCCCATTCGGCAAGCTCGTCGAGTTCGGGATCTTCGCAGCATCGGTGCCGCTCTGGGTCGTCGCCGCGAAGATCTACGGACTGTACGAGCGCGACGAAGAGCGGACGGATCACTCCGGCGCCGACGAATTCACGGGCGTCTTCCACATGATCACCGTCTGCACCTGGCTCTTCTGGGCGCTGACGTACGTGACCCACCTCGGGCACGCGGAGCTGCCGAAGCTGCTCGTCTTCTGGGCCGCCGCCGTGGCTTTCGTGGTCACGGCCCGCGCGATCGCGCGATCAATCTGCCGACGGCGCATCAACTACCTCCAGAACACCGTTATCGTCGGCGCCGGAGAGATCGGCCAGCTTGTCGCGAAGAAGCTGCTCCACCATCCGGAGTACGGGATCAACCTGGTCGGCTTCGTCGACGACGAGCCCCGCGAGCTCACCGGCGCCGTCGAGCACATCGCGATGTTCGGTGGCCCCGACAAGCTGCCAGCGCTCATCCGGCTGTTCGACGTCGAGCGCGTGATCATCGCGTTCTCGCGCGCGTCCCACGGCGAGATGCTCGACCTGATCCGGTCGCTCAAGGACTACGACGTCCAGGTCGACATCGTGCCGCGGTACTTCGAGCTGGTCGGTTCCGAGGTCGGCATCCACGCCGTCGAGGGGATCAGCCTCGTCGGCCTGCCGCCGATGCGGCTGTCACGCTCGTCGCGTCTACTCAAGCTCGTGCTCGATGTCGTGCTGTCCGCGATCGCTCTCTTCCTGCTGCTCCCGGTCTTCATCGCGATCGGGATCCTGATCAAAGTGGATTCGCCCGGTCCGGTGTTCTTCCGCCAGGTGCGGATGGGCCACGGTGGGAGGTCGTTCCGGATCTTCAAATTCCGGACGATGTTCGTCGACGCGGAGAACCGTAAGGCCGAGGTCATGCACCTGAATCAACACTTGCTCGCGGGCGAGGACGCGCGCATGTTCAAGGTCGCGAACGATCCGCGGATCACTCGAATCGGCCACCTGCTCCGGCGCTACTCGCTCGACGAGCTGCCCCAGCTGATCAACGTGCTCTGTACGCGAATGTCGCTGGTCGGCCCGCGTCCGTTGATCCTCGGCGAGGACCAGCACGTGGTCGACTGGGGACGGACCCGCCTCCGCCTGAAGCCGGGCATCACCGGGCTCTGGCAGGTGCTCGGCCGCAGCGAGATCCCGTTCGAGGAGATGACGCGGCTCGACTACCTCTACGTGACGAGTTGGTCGCTGTGGGGCGACATCGTGCTCATCTGCCGGACGCTGCCTGCGTTGATGCGGACCCGGAACGCCTACTAGAGCCACGGGGCTCGGCGTTGGCGATCCCAGTCATACGGCACCCGGTCGACGACCGGCCCGAGACCTTGGCGGGTGCGACTGGAGCGAGGCTTGCCATCGTCCTGTGGAACGGCAACCTCGGTGGGGCCGAAGCGGTGAAGGCGATGATCGCGCGCGAGTGGCGGGCCAACGGAGTCGACGCGTCGGTCGTCTTCGTGACGGACGGTGCGCCGCTCGCCGAGCGGCTCGACCGCGACAGGACCCCTCATCGCTCCGTCGGCCTGTCGCGGGGCCGCGACGCGCTCACCCACCCGCGGCGCCTGGCCGCGGCCGTCTCCGACGCGGGGCCGGACGGCGCGCTGCTGGTCGACTCCGGCTACCTGTCGGCCGCGCTTCGGGCCGGCGGCTACCGCGGCCGTATCGTCGCGGTCGAGCACGGCAAGCTGCTCAGCACCGGTGCCCTGTCACCGGCACGCCGGCTGAGGGACCGGCTGGAGCGCTCGCTGGGCGCCCGGTTCCGGGCTGTCGATGTCGGCGTCTCCGACTTCATGGTCGAGGAGATCAGGCGGCACCCGCACGCTCGCGCCGTGCGCCGGATCTACAACGGGGTAGACACCGACCGCTTCACGCCCGCCGACCGGAGAGAGCCTACGCAGCCGTTGCTCGTCGGGGTGGCGGCGCGCCTCGTCCCGGGAAAGGGCGTCGAACGGTTCCTGCAGGCGCTCGCGGAGCTCCGTGATCTCGAGCTGCGCGCCGAGATCGCGGGGAACGGGCCGGAGCGGGCTGCCCTGGTGGCGCTCGCGACCGAACTTGGCCTCGAAGGCGTCGTCACGTTTCGCGGATCGGTCGAGGCGATGCCCGAGTTCTGGCGACGCTGCGACATCGCAGTCGTACCTTCGGACGCGTTCGTCGAGTCGTTCTCGATGTCGACGCTCGAGGCGATGGCGTGCGGCGTGCCGGTCGTCGCGACCCGCAACGGAGGCATTCCCGAGGTCCTCGGCGACGGGACGGAAGGACGGATCGTGCCGCCCGGTGACCCGGACGCGCTCGCCGCCGCGATTCGCGCCTACGCCTCCGACCCCGAGCTGCGCCGGCGCGACGCGGCCGCCGGGCACGAGCGGGCGTGCAACCTGTTCAGCATCGCGAGCTCCGCCGCCAAGTACCTGAGCCTGTTCGATCCCCGGGAGCGTTCCGCCGCATGACCGCGCCCAGCCTCGCCCTGTCCCGGCGTACGACTCGCTCGGGCGCCCTGTACGTCGGCGGTCTGCTCGCCACGGTGGCGGCGGGCTGGCTCGAGATGCGCCACGGGGTGAAGCTGATCGCCGCGATCCTCGTCCTCACAGCGGGTGCATTCGCGATCCAGAGGCGCGCCTACGGCGTCCTGCTCGGGGTTGCGCTGCTCGTCGAGCTGAACGGGATACCCGGCCTGGAAGCGAACCCGGGGCATGTCGCGATCTCCCACCTCCAGGATGTCGCGGGGGTCGCAGTGCTGGCCGGGCTGTTCTACGTCGTCGTGTCCGGCCAAGTGGGCGAGCGCTCCTCCTTGCAGCGTGCGATCTACGGGGTTTGCCTGTGGTTCGTCCTCTGGTGGATGGTCACCTGGGTGCGCTCGTCGCTGTTTGCCGGCGTTCCGCCGATGCTCGCAGCGAGGTTCGCCCGCGACTTCCTCTACTTCGCCGTCGGCCTGCCGCTGCTCTGCGATGTCTTCATCACCTACCCTCGACTCCGTCGCCAGGTGCTCTGGACGCTCGGGCTGGGCGCAAGCGTCTTTGCGGTCGCGCAACTCGGGCAGACGTTCGCAAACTCTGCCGCTGAACTTCATCCTCCATCCCGAGCTCACCACCCGAGTACAAGGAACGACGCGCGTCTATTCGCCGATGAACGGCTTGGTCAGGGCGGCGTTCGCGCTCGCTTGCGGGGCGCTGATCCTGGCCCCGAGTCGGCGTCTCAGACGGTGGGCGGCTTTTGGGGCGGCCGTGTTCGGTGTCGCTGTGCTCCTGTCGCTGACACGGGCCGCCTATTTCGGCGCGGCCGCCGGCTTCGGCGTCGCAGGGATGATCTGGTGGTTTCGAAGTGGGCCGGTTCGCAACCAGGCGCGAAGGCAGTTGCTCCTCATTCCGCTATTCGCGATCTTGCTGCTCGGTCTCGGCGCTGCTGTTTCGTCGGCCGAGCGGCAGATCATCTCGAAGGTCGCGACGCGTGCTGTCGCGGGCTACAGCGACGTCAACAGCGGCAGCGGCACGGTTGCCGATCGCGTCAACGTGACCAACGCGATGCTGCGGATCCTCGGCCAGGATTGGCCAATCGGTGTCGGCTTCATTCACCCGTCGGCGCACTCGTATCCGTCGCTCCCGCGCGGCTCGATCAGGAACGGCGACCTCGGTGTGTTGAACATCGTGATGCTGATGGGCATCGTCGGGGCGGCCCTCCTCTACCTGCCGCTGTTGATCGTCCTACGCGCTTTGAGTCGGGCGGCGCCTGACCCCGGGAGGGCGGCACCGGGTGATGAGTGGGTTCGCCTCGGATCGGCGATCTGGATCATCGGGTTGGTCGCGAGTTCGCTGACGCTTGTCGATCTCTTCAGCTTCGGCGGGCTCCAGCTGTCGGCCTGTCTGCTTGCGATCGGGGCGTCGGTCGCGGTGCGTCGAGCGCCGACCGAGGTCGGGGCTGCCGGCGCGGATGGCCTTGGCTGATGGAGGCAAGTACCCCGCTCGACGTTGCGGTCGTCGTCGTGACGTACAACTCGGCGCACTGCATCGCTCGGTGCCTCGCGAGCGTGGCCGAGCAGCTGCGGCCGGCGGAGATCATCGTCGTCGACAACGCATCGCAGGACGGTTCGGTCGAGGCGGTGCGGCGCGCCGCGCCGCAGGCGACAGTGATCGAGGCCGCGTCGAACCTCGGCTTCGGACGCGCGTGCAACCTGGGGGTGGAGCGCGCCCGATCCGGCGCGGTGCTGTTCGTCAATCCGGACGTGGGGATCGCTGCAGTCGACCGTGGCGCGCTCGCAGAATCCCTGGCCCAGCCGCGACTCGGCCTGCTCGTCCCGCTCCTGGCGCCTTCGGCCGACGCCTCGGCCAGCCACCAGGTGTTTCCGTATCGCTGGTGGCTGCGGGCGATCCTGCGTCAGACGTGGGCGCACCTTCGGCCGCGCGAGCTTCAACGCGCTCCTCGGCCTGCGCGCTCTGCGACCGGCGTGTGGGCGGCCGCTGCGCTGATCGCCGTCCGTCGCGACGAGTTCGTCGCCCTCGGGGGCTTCGACCCGCGCTACTTCCTCTACGGCGAGGATCTCGACCTGTCCCGGCGCTATCGCGACCGTGGGCTGGAGATCCGGCTGACGGACAGTCTCGTCGGCCACCACGCACTGAGCACGTCGTCGGCGTCGACGGACTCGTTGCGCGTCGCGCCGCTCGCCTGGTCGCTGCTCGGCACCCTCGAGTACCTCTCGATCTGGGAAGGTGACCGCGTCGCGAAACGCGGCGCCGCGACGGCGCTCACCACGTTCCGTCTCCAGCGCCGGCTCATCCAGGCGCTGGGCTGGGTTCCCGGGTTGCGGGGCCGGACAGGTCGAAAGCGCCGTCAGATCGCTGAGATCGAGGCGTTTCTGCTGGCGCACGCCGGCGCGAACGGTGAGGCTGGAGGTGAGGTTGCTCCGTACTGTCCCGGTGCGGGAGCGGCCCTCAGATCGGCTCTACGGCTCGGCTCGACGGCCTGAATCTCGCTCACCGGCGAGGGCCGGCCCAGGTCGCTGCAATCCCTCGTTCGAGGCATGGCGGTCTGTGAGGTCGTTTCCGAAGAGCGGAGTGTGCCGCTCGTCGATCGCCGCCAGCTCAAGCTCTCGCTCGCCTGTCTCTGTGGCGTCGCCGGGCTCGCAGCCGCGTTCCTGGTCTCGGGCGGAGCGGCCGGCCGCCGTACCTGCACCGAGCATCCCGATCGCTGCGTGACGACCACAACCGTCGGCACGACGACCGGGCATACGACCACGACCGTCGTGACGACTACCGTCGCTACGACGACGGCTCACACGACCACTACGGCTCCCACCACGACCACCGCGCCCACCACGACGACGGCGCCGACCACGACGACCGCGCCGACCACGACCAGCAGCTCGAGCAGCTCGCTGCTGCCGCTCCTCTTCAACGGCAGTTTCAGCTCGACCTCGTTCCTGCCATGGAACACGCCGCAGTGCGCGAACTACGGTTACGTGAACGGCACCTACACGTTCGGGACCTTCTCGACCGTCTCCAACATCGTCGGCACCGGCTCCTACGCAGGGCGGTTCGACCTTCCCGCAGACGG
Source organism: uncultured Actinomycetes bacterium (assembly GCA_963819535.1). Classification (GTDB taxonomy): domain Bacteria; phylum Actinomycetota; class Thermoleophilia; order Gaiellales; family Gaiellaceae; genus PALSA-600. Next base: position 234,771 of record CAWFWL010000004.1, read on the forward strand.
GACGCACAACACGCGCTGCCAGCTGATCACGAAGCGAACAGCCAATGCGGGCGGCGACGACTATTACTCGCTGATGTTCTACCTGCCGAGCGGTTGGACGCCTGGGACGAGCGGGTTCTGGGGCGTTACGCTCGCGCAGCTCAACCTTCAGAATCTCGGCCCGGGCGGTCCGACGATCGCGCTGCAGGCACACGCCGACCACGTGACCCTCGTCATGCAGACCGGCGTCACGACGACGACCAAGCCCTGCTACGCGTACCGCTCGAACGTCGACGACCCTGGAAAGCCGAACCTCCCGGGCCTCTACGCCGTTCCGCCCGGGATGCAGCTCGGCGTCTGGCACGAGCTCGTCATTCACGCCCACTGGGCCACCAACAACACCGGTCAGATCGAGTCCTGGCACCGCATCAAGGGCCAGTCGACCTGGACGAAGACCGCCTCGCTGTCGGGCTATCCGACCCTGCAGTCGAACCCAGACGGGAGCTTCCCGACGAACACGCTCGACATGATCGGTGCCTACCGGGCTGCATCGACGGCGCCCACCTCGGTTTGGCTCGACGGCTACACCCGCTCACAGTCGTTCGCCACCGCCGCCGGCAACCTCCCCTGATCCGTTAGCGCAAAGCAGGTGTCTCGTACGGCGCCTGGACAGAGCTATCCTGGGCGCCCATGGGGGCGGGGGTCAGGCTCTTCGTGGTTGTCGTGCTGATTGCCGGGAGTCTCGTAGCTATGAGAGCCGAGTCACTGGCGGGTCGGGCGGACCCTCGCATCGTGTTCGCGGGCGGATTCGAGACGGGAACGTACAAGCCGTGGTCGACTCCCGAATGCGCGAACTACGCGCAGCCTGCGAATCCGCTTTACAGCTTCGGGACCTTCTTCCCTCAGAGGAGCCGTGTCGGGCAAGGCTCTTTCGCCGGCCGGTTCGATCTCCCCACCGATGGGTCGAGATTGACGCGGTGTGAAGTCGCCACGCGACGCGGCATCAACGCCGGCGGCGACGACTTCTACAGCCTGATGGTCTACCTGCCGTACGGCTGGTCGACCGGAACCGAAGGCTTCTGGGGCGTCGAGATCGCCCAGCTGAATTTCCAGGGCTACTGGGGGCCGACGGTGGGCCTGCAGGCTCACACCGACCACATCACGCTGGCGGTTCAGAGCGGCGTGTGCGCGAACCGCCATTGCGAGTACTCGTCGAACGCCGACAGCCCCGGCAAGCAGCGGCTCCCGCCGCTCTACCGATCCCCCGGCCGATGGTGCTCGGCGTGTGGCACGAACTGGTCATCCACGTCCATTGGGCCACCGACTCGACCGGGTCGATCGAGACGTGGCATCGTCTGAAGTCGCGGAAGCCTTCGAAGAGACGAGCGTGGAAGCAGACGGTCTCCTTCTCAGGCGCTCCCACGTTGCAGGTCCAGCCGGACGGTACGTTCGCACCGGGGTCGCTCGACAAGATCGGCGCCTACCGCGCGCAGTCGACGGCTCCTACCTCGGTCTGGCTCGACGGGTTCACGCGGTCGACGTCGTTCGCCTCGGCAGCCGCAAACCTGCCTTAGGAGGCCGGCTACGGCAGGCTGCCGCCGCCGAAGTCGTCGAGCGTGCTCGACTTGAACTCGAGCGCGAGGCTGCCGGCGGCCGTGTAGCGGATCGCGTCACCGGCCGTGTCGTACTGAAGACCTGAACCCACCCGCCGCTGGTGGTGAAATGGAGCGCGGTGATCGTCGAGCCGATGATCCGGATCGCGACCTTGTCGCCGGAGGCGAGCGTCTGCGTCGGGCCGGTGGCGAGGGTCGTGGGCGTCGCGTTGTCGATCCGGATGAGCGACCAGACACCCGTTGCGCTGATCGAGACGAAGTAGCCGGTGTAGTTGGTGATCCCGCCAGTGACGCGGCAGCCGATCCGGATCACGTCAGAGGCGCCGTAGGTCGCGACCGTCACGTACGCCTCGCAGTTGGGCCCGAAAGTCATCGGGTTCCAGAAGTTCCAGGCGAAGCCGGTGGTGAGAGCGTCCTGGGCGGCGTTGTTGGTGATCTTCATCGCGTTGAAGCCGGCGCTCGGCCGGATCAGCGACCAGTTCGGACCGGCGGCGCCGTTCGCCCGGTTGAAGTCGTCGAGCACCGGCGTGGTGGGGGCGAGCGAGCTTCCCTGGATCACGCCGGTGAGCTGCGACGTTGCGGTGGTGTTGCCGGAGCGTGTTGCTGGCGGTGACGGCGACGGCGATCGTGTTGCCTGCGTCTGCTGCCGACCAGTGTGTAGCTGCTGCGTTGGTGGCGCTGCCGATCGGGTTGCAGTTGGCGCCGGCGTTGTCGCAGCGGATCCACTGGTAGGTGAACGTCGGGGCTGGGGTGCCGGTCCAGCTGCCGGGCGAGGCGGTCAGCTGCTGGCCGACGGTGGCCGTGCCGGAGATCGTCGGGAGGGCGGTGTTGACCGGGGCGGCGCCGGCGGCCTGGATTACGCCGGTGAGCTGCGAGGTGGCGGTGGTGTTGCCGGAGCTGTTGCTGGCGGTGACGGCGACGGCGATCGTGTTGCCTGCGTCGCTGCCACCAGGGTGTAGCTGCTGCGTGGTCGCGCTGCCGATCGGGTTGCAGTTGGCGCCGGCGTTGTCGCAGCGGATCCACTGGTAGGTGAACGTCGGCGCTGGGGTGCCGGTCCAGCTGCCGGGCGAGGCGGTCAGCTGCTGGCCGACCGTGGCCGTGCCGGAGATCGTCGGCAGGGCGGTGTTGACCGGTGCGGCGCCGGCGGCCTGGATCACGCCGGTGAGCTGCGACGTTGCGGTGGTGTTGCCGGAGCTGTTGCTGGCGGTGACGGCGACGGCGATCGTGTTGCCTGCGTCTGCTGCCACCAGTGTGTAGCTCGCGTTGGTCGCGCTGCCGATCGGGTTGCAGTTGGCGCCGGCGTTGTCGCAGCGGATCCACTGGTAGGTGAACGTCGGCGCTGGGGTGCCGGTCCAGCTGCCGGGCGAGGCCGTCAGCTGCTGGCCGACCGTGGCCGTGCCGGAGATCGTCGGGAGGGCGGTGTTGACCGGTGCGGCGCCGGCGGCCTGGATTACGCCGGTGAGCTGCGACGTTGCGGTGGTGTTGCCGGAGCTGTTGCTGGCGGTGACGGCGACGGCGATCGTGTTGCCTGCGTCTGCTGCCACCAGTGTGTAGCTCGCGTTGGTCGCGCTGCCGATCGGGTTGCAGTTGGCGCCGGCGTTGTCGCAGCGGATCCACTGGTAGGTGAACGTCGGCGCTGGGGTGCCGGTCCAGCTGCCGGGCGAGGCCGTCAGCTGCTGGCCGACCGTGGCCGTGCCGGAGATCGTCGGCAGGGCGGTGTTGACCGGTGCGGCGCCTGCGGCCGAGATCGTTCCGCCGCCGAAGTCGTCGAGCGTGCTGGTCTTGAACTCGAGCGAGAGGCTGCCGGCGGCCGTGTAGCGGATCGCGTCGGCCGCGGTGTCGTAGCTCAGGACTTGAACCCAGCCGCCGCCGGTCGTGAAATGAAGCGCGGTGATCGTCGAGCCGATGAGCCGGATAGCGACGTTGTCACCGGAAGCGAGGGCCTGGGTCGGCCCGGTGGCGAGCGTCGTCGGCGCGCCGTTGTCGATCCGGATGATCGACCACACCCCTGTTGCGTTGACCGAGACGAAGTAGCCGGTATAGACGGCGTGCCGCCCGTCACACGCGCGCCGACGCGGATCACGTCCGACGCGCCGTAGGTCTTGACCGTGACGTAGGCCTCACAGTCAGGGCCGAAGCTGCTCGGATTCCAGAAGTTCCACGCAAACGACGTGTTCGAGTTGTCAACGGCGGCGTTACCGGTGATCTTCATGGCGGCGAAGCTGCTGCCCGGCCGGATCAGCGACCAGTTCGCCCCGCCGCCCCCGTTCGGCGCGGTTGAAGTCATCGAGCACCGGTGTCGTGGGGGCGATCGAGTCGTCCCCTGGATGACGGCGGTCGGTTGCGAGGTGGCGGTGGTGTTGCCGGAGTTGTTGGTTGCGGTGACGGCGACGGCGATCGTGTTGCCTTGGTCGGCGGCGGCGAGGGTGTAGGTGCTGGCTGTGGCGCCGTTGATCGGGTTGCAGTTGGCGCCGGCCGAGTCGCAGCGGATCCACTGGTAGGTGAAGGTCGGCGCTGGGGTGCCGGTCCAGCTGCCGGGCGAGGCGGTCAGCTGCTGACCGACCGTGGCCGTGCCGGAGACGGTCGGCAGCGACGTGTTGACCGGCGGAGCCGGTGCGGCGTTGACCGGCCCGACGACGTTCGAGGTGGCCGTCGCGTTGCCGGCGGCGTTCGTGCTCGTGACGGCGACGGCGAGCGTGTTACCGCTATCGGCGCTCACGATGGTGTAGGTGCTCGCTGTGGCGCCGTTGATCGCGTTGCAGCTGGCGCCCGCGCTGTTGCAGCGGATCCATTGGTAGGTGAACGTCGGCGCTGGGGTGCCGGTCCAGCTGCCGGTCGAGGCCGTCAGCTGCTGACCGACCGTGGTCGTGCCGGAGACGGTCGGCAGCGACGTGTTGGCGGGCGTCTGGTTGATCGGCCCCGCGGGGTTGGAGGTGGCGGTTGCGTTCCCGACGGTGTTCGTGCCGGTGACGGCGACGGCGATCTTGTTGCCGTGGTCGGCTGCCGACGAGCGTGTAGCTGGCGTTGGTGGCGCTGCCGATCGGGTTGCAGTTGGCGCCGGCCGAGTCGCAGCGGATCCACTGGTAGGTGAACGTCGGCGCTGGGGTGCCGGTCCAGCTGCCGGGCGAGGCGGTCAACTGCTGACCGACGGTCGTGGTCCCCGAGATCGTCGGCAGCGACGTGTTGACCGGCGGCGCGTTCGACGCCGTGATCGTGCCGCCGCCGAAGTCGTCGACGGTGCTCGTCTTGAACTCGAGCGCCAGGCTTCCCGCGGCGCTGTACTGCGTCGCATCCTGCGACGTGTCGTAGCTCAGCACCTGGACCCAGCCCCCCGCCGGTGTGTAGTGGAGCCCGGTCAGCGTCGTGCCGACGATCCGGATCCCGACCTTGTCGCCGGACGCGAGTGCCTGCGTCGGTCCCGTCGTCAGTGTGGTCGGAGTGCCGGTGTCGAGGCGAATGAACGACCAGACGCCGGTCGAGCTGACCGAGACGAAGTACCCCGTGTACGACGGCGTGCCGCCCGTGACACGCCCGCCGACCCGGATCACGTCTGATGAACCGTAGGTCGCGACGGTCATGTACGCCTCGCTGTCGGGCCCGAAGCCGCTCTGGTTCCAGAAATTCCACGCAAACGACGTGTTCGAGTTGTCGACGGCGGCGTTACCGGAGATCTTCATGGCGGCGAAGCTGTTGCCGGGGCGGATCTGCGCCCAGTTCGCCCCGATCGCGCCGTTCGCGCGGTTGAAATCGTCGAGAACCGGGGTGGTGGGGCTGGCCGGGCCGGACGGGTTGATCACCCAGGAGTAACTGTCGGTCGTCCGTGTTCCCCATCGGGTCGATCGCCTGCACGGTGAACGTGTGACTCCCGACGCTCAGCGAGCTGTACGCCTGCGTTGCCGCGCCCGTGCAGAGCCCGAACGTCCCGCCGTCGAGCTTGCAGCGAACGGTCGAGATCGAGTTGTTGACCGTGAAGGCGAACGTCACCGCGATTTGCGTCGTCGGGTTGGCAGGGAGCGATGCGGCGTTGAGCGCCACCGAGATCGGTGTCGGAACCACGTCGATCGAGGAGATCGTGCCGGTCGCCGTCGGCCCGCCCGGCTGGAACGGGTACGGCGGGAAGAGCGCCTGCGTCTCGGTGCTCGCGTACGGCGAGTTGGCGATCACGTAGCGACCGCTCGCGTCGAGATCCAACCCGGTCGACCGGTTCAGGACCGCGGAGCTCTGGTAGCCGCCGGCGACGCGCGGGGCGGTGGGGTCGGAGATGTCGACAACGCCGACGGTGTCGCCGTTGACTCCCGATGCGAACGCGAAGCTTCCGCGCAGCCGGACGCGGTACGCGCCGTTCAGCCACGTGTTGCTCACGACAGAGCCGACCACGTGCGGGTTCGACGGGGTGCTCACGTCGACGACTGTGAGCCGGCCGTTCGAGATCTGGTCGACGACGTAGGCGAAGCCACCCTCGACCGCGACGTCGACGGGAAAGTTCAACTGCGTCCCGTCATGCAGCGACGCGACGATCGCCGGGCTCAGCGGGTTCGAGATGTCGATCACCGTCAACCGGTCCGAGTACGAGGCGGTGACGTACGCGAAATTGCCGGAGATCGCGACGGAGTCCGCGTGTTTCAGAGCGCCGCTGCCGGTGAACGGCGCCGGTAGCGCGCTGTTGCGGATCGAGGCGACGACGGCGGGTTCGCCGGGTCGGCGACGTCGACGACCGTGAACGCGTCGCCGGCGTTCGGGTTTGGGCACGGCTGCCCGGAGAGGCAACCCTGAGCCGCGACGTAGGCGTAATCGCCTGAGACGGCGACGCCGTAGCCGCCGAACAGCGCGGTCGTGTCCCGAACCGAGCCCACGATCGTCGGGATCGCCGGGTTGGAGGCGACGTCGAGAATCGTCAGGCTGTTGCCGGTCCCGTCGTCGTTGTTCGTCGAGCTCGCGTTGCGGTTCTTGCTGGCGACGTACGCCAGCCCTCCGCTGATCGTGACGTTCGAGCTGTCGAGCAGGGCGTTCGAGAACGCGCTTTGTCCGCCGATCACCGGGTGCGCCGGATCGAGGATGTCGATCGCGACGAGGTGGCCGGCCGAGTAGGCGGTCGTGTACGCCCACGTTCCGTTGATAGCGACCTGGGTGGCACCCGCCAGCGTCGTCGAGCTGCTGACCGAGCCCGCGAGGACCGGGTTGTTGACCGCGAGCGCGGCAGGCGCACCAAACCAGAGCACACCGAACACCGCCGCAATGAGGCAGAAAAGCCTACGGCGATGCAGGCCATTGGCCGCCGCCGTGGACCAAGCAGAGCGTGACGAAACGTCCCCCAACCGCAAGAATCCAGAGTAGGCCAGAACCCCTCGAAAGACTAGGCCGATCGGGTTGCCTTTTCCGCTCGTTCGGCGCAAGATCCGTTCGTCCGAGTCGAGGGGGAGAGCTTCGTGGGCATGCATCGCTGCGGCGTCTCGGCCGCCCCGTCCTGGGGGGGCCGCGCTTGACCTGGCAGTTCCTGCTCACGGGCCTGCTCGTCGGCACCCTCGTCGGCGCGACGGGCATGGGCGGCGGGTCGCTGATGACGCCGATCCTGATCTTCGTCCTGGGTTTCCAGCCCGTGACGGCGGTCGGCACCGACATCCTCCACGGCGCCGTCTTCAAGAGCGTCGGCGCGATCCGCCACCGCAGCCTCGGCACGGTGCAGGGACGGCTGAGCGGCTGGATGTTCCTCGGCTCCGCCCCGATGTCCCTGGTCGGCGTCGCCGTGGCCTCGAGGTTCGACACGGCCCGGGCGGGAGTCGCCTCGGCCGAGTCGTGGGCGCTCGGTGGTGCGTTCCTGCTGCGGCGGGCTCGGGCTGCTCGTCAAGAACGTCCTGCGCGAGAAGATCGCCGTGCGCGACCCGTTCGTGCTGACGCGGCGCGACAAGATCGCGGCCGTGCTGATCGGCCTGATCGGGGGCTTCATCGTGGGGCTGACCTCCGTCGGCACCGGCGTCTTCTTCGGGCTGACCCTGCTGATCGTCTTCCCGCTCCGCGCAGGAAAGGTCGTCGGCACCGACCTCCTGCATGCGGCCGGCCTGCTCTGGGTGGCGGGCATCGGGCACCTCGTGGTCGGCCACGTCGACCTCCACGCCGTCACCTGGATGCTGATGGGCTCGATCCCGGGGGTGCTGATCGGCAGCAACTGGTCGGTTCGCCTGCCGGAGGACGGGCTGCGCATCGTGCTCGCCGGCGTCCTCATCTTCAGCGGCGTCAAGCTGGTCGTCCCGGGGGCGTCGGCGCTGGGATCGGGAGGCATCCTCGCCGCGACGGCGGCCGGGTGCTACTGCTTCTGGCGGCTTCGCCGCCGCCTGCACGCGTCCGCGCCGGCCAACGCCGACAGCCCGCGTGTCGCTCCGGCAGACGCCTTACTTTGACTTGTCGATGCAGGCCTTGATCGCGTCGAGCTCGAGCTTCGAGATCTTCGCGGGCGGGGCGCCCTTGTAGATCGACGGGTTGCCCTTGAAGTCGACGACCCCGTTCTCGACGAGCGCCGTCGTCTTCGGGTTCTTCTTCGCCGCCGCCGCCTTGGCCTCCGCGTCGGACTTGTAGAACGTCAGCTCGAAGACGACACCCGAGGGCGCCTGCCCGTTCAGCTGGTCGATGCTGGGCTGGACGAGGAAGTCGCTCGTGTTCAGGCAGTTCCCGACGGTGATCCCGTTCACCTTCGACGTGTCGACGGTGCCGCCGTTCGACCCGGACGACTTGCTGCCACCGCCGCAACCGGCGAGCGCAACTGCGGCAGCGACGAGCACGAGCGTGGGGGCGAGGGGCTTCAGCATGGCGGGTTGGCCTTTCGGGACTCGAGAAATCGTGGGTGGGCGCCGAGAGTAGCGCCGTCGCCGGACTTGCGCAAAGCCCGGATTGCCCGCACAATGCCCCGAAACCGGACACGGGAGGTGGTCGCGAGATGAAACGAGTCGTCGAGTTCAGCGTTTTCCGCGCCATCGCCCGTCCTGCCAAGCCTTCCTGAGCGAAGCCGGCGGGCAGCGCGCCCGTTCACCGATTCGCACACAAAGGAGCATTGGTTGACACTTCCGGTCACGGAATCGATCCTTCACCGGCTCGGGTGGGACGACGGCTTGGAAGCCGCGTTCGCCGAGCACCGCGCCGCCGGGCTCGTCCCCGCCCGCGTCGCGATCCAGCACAGGGGCGCCTACGACCTGCTGCGGCGAGGCCGGCGAGCTGCGCGCGAGCGCGGCGAATCACCTCGTCCGGGCCGACGACCTGCCCGGCGTCGGCGACTGGGTCGGGGTCGACGCCAGCGACCAGCCAGATCGAGGTGGTCGTGCCGCGGCGCACCTCGATCTCGCGCAAGGAGGTCTGGCAGGCGACCCGCGAGCAGATCCTCGCCGCCAACATCGACGTCGCCTTCCTCGTCCAGGCGCTGCCGCTCGACTTCAACGTCCGCCGCCTCGAGCGCTACCTCGCGATGGCGTGGGAGAGCGGCGCGCAGCCAGTCGTCCTGCTGACGAAGACCGACCTCGTCGACGACCTGGCGCCGTACCTCGCCGACGTCGGAGACGGTGACGCTCGGCTCCTGCCCGGTGCTCGCCGTCTCGGCACGCACGGGAGAGGGGCTCGAGGCCCTTCGCGGCTGGTTCGACGGGAACAGGACGGCGGTGCTGCTCGGCTCGTCCGGCGTCGGCAAGTCGACGATCGTCAACGCGCTCGCCGGCGAGGAGCTGCTCGCGACGCAGGAGGTGCGCGAGGACGACCAGCGCGGACGGCACACCACCACTCACCGCGAGCTGATCCTGCTGCCGGGCGGCGGCATCGTGCTCGACACGCCGGGCATCCGCGAGCTGCAGCTCTGGGACGCCGACCTCGAGCAGGCGTTCGGCGACATCGAGGAGATCGCGCGCCGCTGCCGCTTCTCGGACTGCAACCACGACCAGGAGCCGGGCTGCGCGATCCGCGAGGCGCTCGCCGACGGCTCGCTCGCGCACGACCGCTGGCGAGAGCTACGTCAAGCTGCAGCGCGAGCTCGACGCGATCGAGCTGCGGCGCAACCACCTGCTGCGGCAGGAACGCGTCCGGGAGTACAAGATTCGCGCACGCGCGAATCGGCCCAAGAAGAAGCGCTGACCCCGCCCCGCGTCCTCGAGGACGCGGTCGGGCTTCGCCTGCCCGATCCCGAGCACCGCTTCGACGAGGTGGTGCTCGGGCAGGAGGTCGTCGCGGCCGCGCAACGGCCCGGCGTTCGAGCGCGCCGGACGGCGCAGTGGCGTCTGACGTTCCCGCGCCCGGATGCGGATCGCCTCGAGTACCTGCTCGGGATCGACGGCGCCTTCGTGCCCGGATCCGTCGAACCCGCGTCGCGCGCGCCGGTCCGTTCGGCGACAAGTCGGTGATCGAGTGGCCCGAGTACGAGCAGCCGGCCTGGCTCGACTCGATCGCGGACGCCGGCCCGGTCGAGCGCGTCGAGCTGCGCTGCCGGCGGCTCGATCGCGCGCGTGCCCGTGCTGCTCTACGCGACGCCCGAGCCGCCCGGGACCGACGCGCCGCTGCTCGTCGTGCACGACGGCCCCGAGTACGCCGAATACGCCGGCCTGACGCGCTTCCTCGACGCGATGAGCTGGGAGGAGCGGATCCCGCCGCTGCGCGCGGCCTTGATCCAGCCCGTCGACCGCAACGAGACGTACTCCGCCTCGGCGCTCTACGCCGGCGCCCTCGCCAGCGAGCTGCTGCCGCAGATCGCGAAGCGCGTGCCGCACGGCAAACGCGATCGGGATGGGGGCGAGCCTGGGCGCGCTCGCGATGCTGCACGCGCACGTCCGTCATCCGCGCTGCTTCGACGGGCTGCTCCTGCAGTCGGGGAGCTTCTTCCGGCAGCGCTCCGACAAGCAGGAGTCCGGCTTCCCCCGCTACCAGCGCATCACCCGGTTCGTCGGCGGCGTGCTGCGCGGAGCCGGGCGAGCCGATCCCGGTCGCGCTCACGTGCGGCACGGCCGAGGAGAACCGCGCCAACAACCGCGCGGTCGCCGAGGCGCTCGCCGCCCAGGGGTATCCCGCGTGGCTCGCCGAGGTCCGGGACGCCCACACCTGGACCTGCTGGCGCGACGGGTTCGATCCGCATCTGCCGGCGCTGCTCGAGGCGGTCACCTGATGCAACGGCGTGTGGTCGAGATCGACGGCGGCGTACGTGCTCGCCTACGGCCACTACGGCCGGCCGGTCGTCGCGTTCCCCTCGGAGGACGGGCAGGCTGCCGACTGGGAGGAGCGGGGGATGGTCGACGCGCTCGGCGGCCTGATCGACGGCGGCCGCATCAAGCTGTACTGCGTCCCCTCCTTCGACCGCGAGAGCTGGACGCGCCGCGACCTGCCGCTCGAGGAGCGGGCACAGCGCCACGGCCACTACGAGTGGTGGATCCTCTCGCGCCTCGTTCCGTTCGTGCAGGCCGACTCGCAGCACGCACGAGCTGATCGCGGACCGGGTGCTCGTTCGGCGCGTACCACGCCGTCAACTTCTGCCTCAAGCGCGCCGACGTCTTCCCGCTCGCGATCGGCATGAGCGGCGTGTACGACGTCTCCGTCCAGGGCGGAGGCGAGCGCGGCGACGCCGTCTACTTCACAACCCGATGGACTACGTCGCGCACCTCGCACGGCGACCACCTCGACTGGCTGCGCCGGCAGGCGTCGGTCCTGCTCGTCTGCGGGCAGGGGCAGTGGGAGGACACGACCGGCGCGCTCGACTCGACGAAGCGGTTCGCAGCACTGCTCGGCGAGAAGGGCATCCCGCACGAGGTCGACCTCTGGGGTCACGACGTGCCGCACGACTGGCCGTCATGGCGGCGCCAGATCGCGCATCATCTGCCGCGGTTTGTCTGAGCGCGAGACTGATCGGCCTGCTCCTCGGCACCGAGGAGGACTGGCCCGCCGCGTTCGAGGCGCTCGTCGCGCGCCTCGGGCCGGTCGACGGGCACGACGCTGCGCACCGAGCGGATCGTCAACGAGCCGTTCGACCTGCGCTACCGGCCGCGGTACGCGCTCGTGATCGACCGGCTCGCGTGGTGGTACGACCTGCCGCGCGCGTGGCTGAAGAAGGTCTCGCTGATGGACGACGTGTACCTGCTGAACAACCCGTTCACGTTCCAGGCGATGGAGAAGCACTCGGCGTACTGCGCGCTGATGCGGCTCGGCATCCGCGTGCCCGAGACGTGGCTGATCCCGCACAAGGTGCCGCCCGTCAACCCGCGATTCCAGCCGACGGCCGAGCGCTACAACGCGCCGTTCGACCTCGAGGCGATCGGCGACGCAGATCGGCTACCCGCTCTTCATGAAGCCGTTCGACGGCGGCCAGTGGGTCGGCGTCTCGCGCGTCGGCTCGCCGGAGGAGCTGCGCGCGCGCTACGACGAGTCCGGCGAGCGGATGATGCACCTGCAGACCGGCGCTCGAGGACTTCGACGTCTTCGTGCGCTCGCTCTCGATCGGCGCCGAGACGATGTCGATGTGGTTCGACCCCGGCAAGCCGATGCACGACCGCTACCAGGTGCGCCACGACTTCCTCTCGCCGGAGCTCGGCGACGAGATCGTCTCGATCTCACGGCTCGTGAACGCGTTCTTCCGCTGGGAGTTCAACTCGTGCGAGACGATCGTCAAGGACGGCGTCGCCTACCCGATCGACTACGCGAACGCCTCGCCCGACGTCGCGCTGACCTCGCTGCACTACTACTTCCCGTGGGCGATCAAGGCGCTCGTCCGCTGGTCGCGCGTTCTGCGCCGTGACGCGGCGCGAGATGCACGTCAACCAGAACTCGCGCGACTACTTCGACGCGCGGCGACCGCGACGACCTCACCTACGAGCGAGAAGCTGGCGAAGTACCGCGAGCTCGCGGACGCCTACTTCCAGGTCGACGCCTACGAGGAGTTCTGCGACACGCACCTCGGGCACCTCGACGAGCTGGCGCACGAGTGGTTCACCTCGCCCGAGTTCGACGACGTGCTCGTCCACACGGTCGCCACGACGTTCCCGCAGCACGAGCACGAGCAGTTCGTCGCCCACTACCGCGGCCTGCTGGACGCCTGGGCGAAGGACGACGCTTGACGGGCGCGGCGCCCGCGCGGTAAAAACGGTCTCGCGGCACCTGCGGTCTTCGAAGGAAGCAGTTTCGTCCGGAGACCAAGAGGAGGAGCCCGTCGATGACCACCACCGCGCTCGCAACCGGCAAGCTCGGCAAGCTGTCCGTGCGTACAGACGTACGCACCCTGCGCCTACGGAAATACGTCGATCTACCCGCGCTGCCGACCCCGCCGGAGCGCATCGACCTGACCGCGCGCGTCGGGGATTGGCCGATGTACGCGAACGACACGCGCGGCGACTGCACGACGGCGGCCGCCGGCCACATGATCGAGGCGTGGACGGCTGCAGCCGCCGGCGAGGCCGTCAGGTCTCGGAGGCGGCGGTGCTGAGCGCCGTTCGACGCGGTACGGCTCGACGGATCCGCTGACCGGCGAGGAAGGTGCGATCGAGCTCGACGTCCTTCGTTACTGGCGCAAGACCGGCATCGCGGGACCATCGCATCGGGGCCTATGCGACGCGTCGGCGCGCACGACCACGAGCTGAGCCGCACCGCCGCCTGGCTCTTCGGCGGCCTCTACATCGGGCTCGCCCTCCCGCTCACGGCGCAGCGCCAGGTGACGTGGGACTGGACCGGCTCGCTGAGCGGCGACGCCAAGCCTCGGATCGTGGGGCGGGCACGCCGTGGACGTCGTCGCGCTCGAGCCCGACGGCCTGACGGTCGTCACGTGGGGACGCCTGCAGTTGATGACGTGGGCCTTCTGGGACCGCTACTGCGACGAGGCGTACTGCCTCCTCTCGAACGACTTCCTGCTCGACGGGCGTGCGCCGAACGGGTTCGACCTGCCCGCGCTCAAGGCGGATCTGGAGCTGATCACGGCTCCCTGATACCCGTCTTGACAGGTGACCAAATGGTCACATATAGTCAGCGGCGATGGAGGACGACGCCGTGTTCCGCGCGCTGGCCGATCCGAGCCGCCGCCTGCTGCTCGATCTGCTCTTCGAGCGGGACGGCAGGACGCTCGGCGAGCTCGACGCGGAGCTCGAGATGACCCGTTTCGGCGTCATGAAGCACCTGCGGGTGCTCGAGGAGGCGGGACTCGTCGTCACACGCCGGCGCGGGCGGGAGAAGCTGCACTTCCTGAACGCCGTCCCGATCCGGCAGATCCACGACCGGTGGATCGACAAGTACACGGAGCGCATGGTGTCGGCGCTCCTCGACCTCAAGAGCGACTTGGAGGGAACAGGATGAGTGCAACGATGCAGAACACCGTCACGACCGTGCAGGTCTACCAGGTGTTCATCAAGGCGACCCCGGACGAGATCTGGGAGGCGATCGTCAACCCGGAGCTGACCACGAAGTACTTCCACGGCTCCCGCATCACGGTCACGCCGGAGTGGCGCACGTCGACCTCGCCGGACGGCTCCCAGGCGTGGGGCGACGGGCGGGTCATCGAGTGGGACCCACCGCGGCGCCTCGCGCACGAGTGGCTGTCCCTCTACGACCCCGAGCTCGCCGCCGAGGCGCCGAGCCGGGTGACGTGGGAGATCGAGCCGCAGGACGGAGGTGTCACGAAGCTCACGCTCGTCCACGACCAGCTCGAGGCATCACCGAAGACCGCGGCGAGCGTCTCCGGCCCCGGCTGGATGTTCGTGCTCAGCGGCCTGAAGACGCTGCTCGAGACCGGCGAATCGCTCTAGCACGTCGAGCGAACAGCCCCGCCCGCGCGCGACACGGTGACGTGCTGCGCGCGGGCGAGGCTCGCCAGCCGCGCGCGGTAGGTGACCATGTCGGCGTGCTGCCAGTCGCCGTGCGTCTGGCAGCGCCACGGCGCATAGCGCTCGTGGTGGTACGGGCTCGTCAGGCTCTCGGCGTGCCCGATCACGTTCGGCAGCGAGATGCGGTAGCGGCTCATCAGCCAGAGCGTCAGGCGCAGCGACGCCTGCAGCTGGCGCGGGTTGCCGAGGATCGACGCGTCGCTGCGTGCCGACGTGCTCGATCCCGATCGCGGTCCAGTTGAGCCCGACCGTGTGGCGGCAGATCGTCGAGAGCGGCACGAGCTGGTAGATCGTCCCGTCGCGATCGATGACGAAATGCGCGCAGGTGCCGGGGCGCTCGCCGAGCTCGGCGTCGGGCGCGTCGCGCGCGAACGTGTTCCAGGCCGAGGAGAACGTGGTGGTGGCCGTGTAGTGCTCGACGATCACGTGCGGCGACGTCAGCCGCCACGTGCCCGTGCCGTAGTGCCGCTTGCGTGTACGCGGCCGTCTCGGCGCGACGCGCGGCCCCGAACGGGATCGGCTTCTGCACGATCGCCGGTTTCGGCGCGACGAGCAGCGCAAGTGCGAGGAGGAGCACTAGCGGAGGATGCCAGTGTGGCCCAGCGAGTAGCGGCCGGGCTGGGGCCAGACGCAGAGGCCGTGCGGCCCGCTGCCGACCGGGATCTTGGCGAGCAGCGTGCCGTCGCTCGTCGAGATCGCGTAGACGACGCCGTTGTAGCGGCCCGAAACCCACAGCACCTTGCCGTCGGCCGAGACGCCGCCCATGTCCGGGCTGCCGCCGCCCGGGATCGTCCACCTGTGGACGACCTGCTCGCTCGCGAAGTCGACGACCGAGACCGTCCCCTCGCCCCGATTCGTCACGTACAGGAAGCGTGCGTCGCGGCTCGGGTACAGGCCGTGTGCCCCTCGGCCGGTCGCCAGGAAGCCGGCGACGCGAAACGCGTCGCCGTCGACCTTCCAGAGGCCGCCTCCCATCATGTCCGCGACGTAGAACGTGCGCCCGTCGGGCGAGAGCTTCACGTCCTGGGGCATCGAGCCGCGGCCGGGAATCGTCAGGGTGCCGACGACCTGCTCGCTCGCGACGTCGACCTTGATCAGCTGGCCCGAGAACTCGCAACTCGCGACGAGGTACGAGCCGTCGGCGGAGAAGTCGATGTGGTCGACTCCGGCGCACGGCACCGAGAGCGAGTGGTGCAGCTTGAAGGTGTGCGCGTTGCGGAAGTCGAGGCGGTGCAGCCGCTCGGCGACGACGATCGCGTATCGCCCGTCGGGCGTGAAATACATGTTGTACGGGTCGTCGACGGCGATCGAGCGCCCGCGTTTTCCGGTTCTCGGGTCGATCGTCGTCAGGCTGTTGCCCTGGTCGTTCAGCACGTAGAGCGTCTTCAGGTCCCAGGACGGGGTGACGTGCTGCGGCAGTGCGCCGACCGCGAAATGCTCGACGACCTTGAACGTGTGTGGGTCGATCACGTCGACGGTGTTGCTGAGGCTGTTCGGGACGTAGACGAGCTGACGCGCGATCCGCGCGGCGCCGTGGAACGCCCCGGGAGCGTCCGCGGCGTAGACGTTGGCAGTCGTCGTCCGTCGTCTCGCGGCTGCCGGCGCGCGGCGGACGAGCGAGACGATCGCATCCGTGGTGCCGGCCACCGTGCGGCCGCCGAGCACCAGGATGCGGTCGCCGAGCACGGCCGCCGGTGCGTCGGAGGTCGGTTCGGGAAGGCGGCCGGCGAGCCGGATGCGGCTCGTCCGGACGTCCACCGCGACGATGCGGTCGGTCGGGGTTCCGACGGCGTCGCCGCGGCCGCCGATCACGTAGGCCACATCGCCGAGCGACGCCGCGCCGGCATGCGTGGTCGCCGCCGGTAGGCGTCCGAGCAGCTGTGCGCGCGCCTGTCCCGGCGCCCAGCTGTAGATCGCCCGGCTCGCCGTTCCGTTCGGCAGCGAGCCGCCTGCGACGATCAGCCGTCCGCGCGCGGCCGTGACCGCGGCGTAACGCACCGCAGTCGGCAGGTGCGCGACCACGTGAGTCCCGCCCCGCGGAGTGAAGGCCACGATCGTGTCGAGCCAGCGCGTCCCGGTGTAGCCGCCGACGACGTAGGCGGTGCCGCCGATCGTCGCGGCGGTCTGGTCGGAGCTCGGGAGCGGCAGCCGGCCGGCCGGCGTCCGCGGCGTGCGCAGAATCTGGTCGAGCTGTGCGACGCCGTTGCCGCCGCCGAAGACGTAGGTGCGGTTGCCGAGCGTCGCGGCCGCCGCGTCGTGCAGTGCCGTGGGCAGCGTCCCGACCGTGTGGGCCCCCGCTGCGTTGGCATGGATGACGTCGGACGTCGACGTGTCGGCGGCGTTCAGCCCGCCGACCAGGACGACGAACCGGCCGGCTGCGGCGGGGGCTGCGTCCTGCAAGGGCGCGGCCAGCCGCCCGGTCGTCGACGCCGCCAGCCGCCACTCTGCGTGGGCACGGTGCACGGCCCGCACGACGTGCTTCCGCACGGTCTTCGCGACGGGGTCATGTCCGGTGCCGCAGCCCGTGATGCAGGCGACGAGCAGGGAAACGGCGAGCAGCGCGCGCGGTGACACGAGGCCGATGGTCGGCGCGCGGCCCTGACAGTCGCATGACAGCCGTTACGCACTCGGCAGACGGACGACGAAACGCCCGCCTGCTGCTGACGATTCCGCCTCGACGTCACCCGACACCGAGCGGGCGAGCCGCCTCGCCAGCGCGAGGCCGAGACCGGCCGACGGGCCTGCGCCGAGCCCTGCGGCGCCGCGTGCGGCCGGCTCGAAGATCGTCTCGAGCTCGGCTTCCGTGACGCCGGGTCCGTCGTCTGCGACAGTGAAGGAGACGCTCCCGTTGTCCCGTCCGATCGAGAGCCGCACGCTGTGCCGCCCGTACCGGCACGCGTTGTCGAGGATCGGATGCAGGATGCGCTCTGCCAGATCGCGGTCGACACCGATGCGCAAGGTCCGCGCACCGTCGATCGCCAGCTGCAGGTTGCGTTCTGCTGCGAGCGCGGCACATGACTCGATCGCCGACCGAGCAGCGTCGCCGGCGTCGGCGACGCCGCGTGGCCCGGCTTCGGCTCGCGCAGCCGCGAACAGCGCGTCGATGATGCGAGCGATCTGGTCGGTGTTGGTCAGGATCACACCGAGCGCGCGGCGGTACTCGTCCAACTCCCGCGGCCGGCGCAACGCGAGCTCCGCCTCGGCGGCCACCTTGGCCAGCGGCGTCCTGAGCTCGTGTGACAGCTCCGCCGAGAAGCGGCGCTCGTGGCGCAGGCTGGCCGCGATGCGGTCGAGCAGACGATCGAGCGTGTACGCGAGCCGAGAGAGTTCGTCATAAGGCTCGCCGCGTGCGAAGCGGCGGTCGAGATCGGTCTCGCTCCACGTGGCCGCGAGCGTGGTCATCTCCGAGACCGGCTCGAGTGCCGACCGCAGCAACCACCGCGCGGCGCCCCACGACACGAGCAGCAGCGTGGCCGCGAAGGCGAGCGAGCCGAGCAGGGCCGAGCGTTCGGTCTGCTCGTACGGCGACAGCGAGAGCCCCGCGACGATCGTGCCCACGCGTCGCCCGCCGGACAGCACGGGGAGTGCGTACAGGCGCTCGTCGGTCGATTTCACGGTGACGAACCCGTTCGGTCCGCTCGCGAGCGCGCGCGCCGCGGCTTGTGTTTCCCGACTCGAACGGGGTTGCTCGATTGCGCGCCGGCCGGCGAAGATCCAGATGTGGCTCTCGCCGATCGGCACATCGACACCGTCGTCGAGCCGTAGCTTGCCGCGGGTGATCGCGATCTGGCTGCGCTCGGCGGCGGCGCGCTGACGCAGTAGCGAGTCGGCGTCGTCCGCGTTCGTGCGGACGAGCAGGAGGTTGAAGCCGATCGTCGCCGCGGCCAGGGCCACCGTCACCGCCGCGAGCACCGCGAGCAGCAGGCGCGTCCGGACGCCGCGCAGCCGGTCGGTCATTCGATCGCGTAGCCGACGCCGTGCACGGTGACGATGCGTGGTGCCGCGTCGTGCGGGGCGAGCTTGCGGCGCAGGCGGGCGATGTACGCGTCGAGGGTGTTGTCGCGCACCCGTGCGCCGTGTGGCCAGCCGGTCTGGACGAGATCGCGCCGGCGCACGGCCTGCCCCGGCATCGACACCAGCTTCGCGAGCAGGCGGAACTCGGTCGGAGTGAGCGGGATCTTCGCCGCTTCGACGAAGGCGGCGTGCGCCAGCGGGTCGAGGCGCAGCGGGCCGCGGACGACGGCTCCGGTGTCGCCCGATCGGCGCACCAGCGCATGCAGCCGGGCGACGAGCTCCGCGAAGGCAAAGGGCTTCGTCACGTAGTCGTCGCCGCCGGCGCTGAAGCCGGTGACGCGGTCGGTCAGCGTGTCGCGGGCCGAGAGGAACAGGACCGGCGTCTGCACGCCCTGTGCCCGCAGCGCCTGGCACACGTCCCGACCGTCCGCATCCGGCAGGCCGATGTCGACGACCAGGACGGCGGGCGACTCCGGCTCGATGCGTTCGAGCAGCTCCGCGCCCGTGCCGACGCCACTGGCCTCGAATCCTTCCTCGCGCAGGCCGCGGAGCAGCACGCCGCGCAGGTCGGTGTCGTCCTCGACGACCAGCACCTTCGTCACGCGCGCAGCGTAGCCCTCGTCAGGGAGCCAGCAGCGCGCCGCGCGCGACGTCGCTGTGCCCCGTCGCGTCGCGCAGCTCGGCGTTCAGCCGTCCGATCTGCTTGGCGAGCCGCTCCGAGACGACGTCGGGCGGCAGGTCGCTGAGCAAATCGTGCAGCTGCGCCCGCCGCCGTGTCGCCCAGCGGCGGCCCTTCGCAGTCGCCACGATCTGGATCGCGCGACCGTCATCCGGATCGGGCCGGCGGGTGACGAAGCGGTAATCCTCCAGTGCGTCGATCGCCCTGCTCGCCGTGGCGGCGGTCGTGTCCATCCGCGCGGCCAGGTCGAGCAGCCGCATCGGCCCGACGACCGACACCTCGATCAGCGCGAGCCTCTGGGTCGCGGTCATGGCCTCGGCCCGGTCGACGCGGCGGCTGGTCCGCAGCAGGATCGCGTAGAGCTCGCTGATCTCGTCGAGGAGCGCCTGCACCCGGGCATCGTCGGTCGGCACAGCCCGATCATACGACGGCACTACGGAAGCTGGAGCTTGGCGCGCAGCTGGTCGATGCGGAGGTGGAGCTGGCGCCGTTCGGTGGAGATCTCGCGCTCGCGCGCCTGCGTGACCGGGTTCGGGAAGCTGTCGAGCCGCGCGTGCAGCTTGCGCCGGAACGCCGACACCTCACGCTCGCGGCGCTCGAGGTGCTCCAACTCGACAAGCAGGATGCTGGCGTCCGGGGGCATGATCGTCGTCGTCCGGCTCGCTTCGTGCCCGGCTCGGTGAATCCTGGCCGTCAGTCCCTCGATCGGGTGAACCGCACGACCCGAATCGGGTCAGGTGCCGGTCGTTTTCGGCAGGTTCCGCTGAGCGAAGGTGCTCGCTGTTGCCGTTCAAGGGCCGTGGGCGGACAGTCGATCCCCGGCGTGACACCACAAGGAGAGCCCGAAGGGGGAGCACGATGCGTGACAGCCGCGAAATCCAGGTTCTCGTCGTCGATGACGACCTGGCGCTCTGCGAGATTGCTGCGCACGACCTTCGAGCTCGAGGGGATCAAGGTCGCTCGAGGCGCACCACGTGATCGAGGCGGAGCGCCTCCTGATCGGGACGCGCCCCGACGCGATCGTGCTCGACATCGGCCTGCCCGGCGTCGACGGCATCTTCTACACCGAGCGGCTGCGCGAGAGCGTGCAGACGAAGTCGATGCCGATCATCGCGATCAGCGGCTCGCAGGAAGCCGGTGCGCGCGCGGTCGCCGCGGGCGCGAACGCGTTCGTCGGCAAGCCGTTCGATCCGATCAGTCTGCTGGCCACGCTCGAGCGGCTGGTCGGCGTCTCGCCGCTGCAGACCGCGTTCTCCCAGAGCGAGCAGGGTGCCGAGGGCGCCGGCGAGCTGCGCCGGCTGATCCAGATCGGCCAGCGCCAGCATGACCTGTTGCAGCACTCGTACCGCCAGACGCTCGAGGCGCTCGTCGACGCGCTCGAGACACGCGACTTCGGGACGAGCGCGCACTCGCACCGCGTCTCCGCCTACGCGACCAGGCTCACCCTCGAAGTCAGGCCGTCGCTCGTCGACGACCCGACGCTCGAGTGGGGCTTCCTCCTGCACGACGTCGGCAAGATCGCGATCCCCGACGAGGTGCTGCTCAAGCCCGGCCCGCTGAACGACGACGAGCGCGCGTGCATGCAACAGCACACGCTCCTCGGCGAGCAGCTCGTCTCACACGTGCCGCTGCTGCAGGGCGCCGGCCTGCGCGTCGATCCGCTCGCATCACGAGCGGTTCGACGGCGGCGGCTACCCCGACGGCCGGGGCGACGGTGACATCCCCCCGGAGGCGCGCATCTTCGCCGTCGCCGACGCGCTCGACGCGATGACGGGTGAGCGGCCGTACCGCAGCCCGGTCTCGTGGGACGAGGCGATCGGCGAGGTCTCGAAGGGCCGCGGAAGCCAGTTCGACCCGGACGTCGTCGACTCGCTCGTCACCTGCGAGCCCGACCTGCACGCGGACCTATCTCGAGGTCGTCCGCCCGGCCGCGTAGTTTCTCCGAGGGAGGAGGCCTGTGGACGTCGAACCAAACCGGCATGAGCTCCCTCGTGAACATGCTGATCGGCGGGATCGTCGCCGTGGCCGTGGTGCTCGCGTTCTGGCTGCTCGTCGGGCTCATCGGCGACCTGCAGCACATCACGCCCGACGGTAGCGCTCAGAGCAGGCTGCTCGTAGAGCGCCACCGTCTCGCTCGCGATCGCCGGCCAGCCGAACCGCTCGACCGCCCGCGCGCGGCCCGCCCGGCCGATGCCGTGCCGCGCGCGCGGGGTCGGCGAGCAGCGCGTTGACCCGCTCGGCGAGCGCGCGGGCGAACGCCGGCGGGTCGACCGGCTCGCGCGACCCGTCGTCGCGCGGCTCGAACGGCACGAGCAGGCCGGTCACGCCGTCCTCGACGACCTCCGGGATGCCGCCCGTCGCTCGTCGCCACGACCGCCGCCTCGCAGGCCATCGCCTCGAGGTTGACGATGCCGAGCGGCTCGTAGATCGACGGGCAGACGAAGACGGTCGCGTGGCTGAGCAGCTGGATCACCTCGGGCTTCGGCAGCATCTGCTCGATCCAGACCACGTTGCCGCGCTCGGCACGCAGCCGCTCGACCTTCGCCGCGATCTCGGCGGCCGAGCTCGGGCGTGTCGGGCGCGCCGGCGCAGAGCACGAGCTGCGCGGCGGGGTCGATGTCGAGCGCCGCCTCGAGCAGGTGCGCGAGGCCTTTCTGGCGCGTGATCCGGCCGACGAAGACGACCGACGGCGCCTCCGGGTCGACGCCGTAGCGCTCGAGCACGTCGGTCGTCGCGTCGGGCGCGTACTCGTCAGTGTCGATCCCGTTGTAGATCACGCTGACGCGTCCGGGTCGACGATCCGGGTAGCACGGCGAGTAGGTCGCGGCCGTGCTCGTGCGAGACGGCGATGATCGCGTCGGCGTGGCTCGAGCGCCGTTCGCTCGCAGAAGCTCGAGAGCGCGTAGCCGCCGCCCAGCTGCTCGGCCTTCCACGGGCGCATCGGCTCGAGGCTGTGGACGGTGACGACGTGCGGGATCTCGTACACGAGCTTCGCGAAGTGGCCCGCGAGGTTCGCGTACCACGTGTGGCTGTGCACGAGATCGGCTCCCGCTGCGCCTGCGGCCATCGCCAGGTCGACCGAGATCGCCTGGAGAGCGGCCAGCGTGCGGAGCAGGTCCCGCGAGCTCGTCCCACGGCCGGTGCGCGACCGCGCCCGGCCGGTCGGCGCCGAAGCAGTGCACGGTCAGGTCGACGAGTCGCGCGAGCTCGCGGGCGAGGTACTCGACGTGGACGCCCGCGCCGCCGTAGACCTCGGGCGGGTACTCGCGAGTCAGGAGCGCGACCCGCGTCATCAGGCTTCGACCGTGTCTCCCTTACCGACGACCACGACGCCGCCGTCGGACACGACGAAGCGCTTGCGGTCCGCTTCGGCATCGACGCCGATCGTGGCGCCCGGCTCGATGCGCACGTTCTTGTCGACGATCGCGTTCCGGACGATCGCGCCGCGTCCGACGTCGACGCCGTGCATCAGCACCGTGCCGGTCACCTCGGCATGCGAGTGGATGCGCACGCCCGGCGAGATGATCGACCGGCGGACCGTGCCGCCCGAGACGACGACGCCCGAGCAGACCAGCGAGTTGAGCGCCTGGCCGACGCGCCCCGGTTCGTCGAAGACGAACTTGGCAGGCGGCAGCGGCTCGTGCCAGGTGAGGATCGGCCATTCGTCGTTGTAGAGGTTGAAGATCGGCTCGACGGAGATGAGGTCCATGTGCGCGTCGTAGTACGCGTCGAGCGTCCCGACGTCGCGCCAGTAGGCCTCGGTCGCGGCTCGGTCGAGCCCGGGATGTCGCTCGCGGCGAAGTCCCAGACGCACGCCTCGCCGCGCTCGACGAGCATCGGGATGATGTCGCCGCCGAGGTCGTGCTTCGAGGTCGGCGTCGTCCGCGTCGGTCGTCACTGCCTCGATCAGCAGGTCGGCGCTGAAGACGTAGTTGCCCATCGAGGCGAGAACGGGCTCCGGCTCGTCGGGCAGCCCGACCGGGTCGGTGCGGCTTCTCGCGGAACGCGGCGATGTGCCGGCCGTCCGCGGCGGGCTCGATCACGCCGAACTCCCCGGCCTGCGTGATCGGGACGCGCATGGCGGCCACGGTCACGCCCGCGCCCGTCTCGAGGTGCTGGTCGATCATCTGCCGCGGGTCCATCCGGTAGATGTGGTCGGCGCCGAAGACGCAGATCGTCTCGGGCCGCTCGTCGTAGACGAGGTTGAGGTTCTGGTAGATCGCGTCGGCCGAGCCGGCGAACCAGCGCGGGCCCGCGGCGCATCTGCGCGGGCACCGGCGTCACGTAGTTGCCCATCAGCGGCGAGAGGTGCCAGGTCGTCGCGATGTGCCGGTCGAGGCTGTGGCTCTTGTACTGCGTCAGCACGACGATCCGCCGGAAGCCCGCGTTGACGAGGTTCGAGAGCGCGAAGTCGATCAGCCGGTAGTCGCCGCCGAACGGGACGGCCGGCTTCGCGCGATCCGCGGTCAGCGGGGCGAGCCGCTTGCCCTCGCCGCCGGCCAGCACGACGGAGAAGATGCGGGACGGATCCACCCGCCAACCCTAAACGGAGTTCCACCTGCCGACGCTGCGTGAGTCGAGACGGCGCTTGCCCTCCATCCCCGTGGAGGTCTTCCTCTGGTCGCGCGCGGCGATCTGGATCGGGACGCTGTTCGCCTACCTCGTCCTCGGCGGCTCCGGGCGCGGGCCGTTCGGTACGGCGGCGACGACGGGCAACGCACCGCACGACGTCGGCTGGGCGGTCGACATCTGGGGTCGCTGGGACGGCGGCTGGTACCTGCGCATCGCACAGCACGGGTACGTCGACCCGCACGAGACGACCGCGTTCTTCCCGCTGTACCCGGGCCTCGTGCGCGGCGTCGGCACGGTCGTCGGCGGCCACGAGCTGCTCGGCGGCGTCCTCGTGTCGCTGGCGGCCTGCCTGGCGGCCTTCGTCCTGCTCTACAAGCTGGCGTCGGAGCTGCTCGGCGACGCCGCCGCCGGCAGGTCGGTCGTCTACCTCGCGCTCTTCCCGGCAGCCCTCTTCCTCGGGGCCGTCTACAGCGAGTCGCTGTATCTGGCGTTGACGATCGCGACCTTCCTGCTGGCGCGCCGGGGCCACTGGGCGCGCGCCGGACTGCTCGCCGGGCTCTGCCTGCTGACCCGTAGCGCGGGCGTTGCGGTGTTGCCGGCACTGGTGCTGCTCGCCTGGCACGCGCCGAACCGCAGGACTGCGCTCGCCCGAACGGCGGTCGCCTTGCCGGTGGGCGCGCTCTGGCCGCTCTGGCAGTGGATCAAGTTCGGCGACCCCTTCCTCTTTCTTCGCGCGCAGAGCAGCACGCACTTCGGCCGGCATGTCTCACACGCAGGCCCGTTCGGCGGCGCCTGGGACGGGCTCGTCGCTGCCTGGCACGGGGTGCGGCAGTTGATCGGGGGCGCGGGAGTGAACTACTTCCCGAACGCCACCGACCACACGCCGTCGTACACGGCGACGGTGAACCTGGAGCAGTTCGGGTTTGCGGTGGTCGTGATCGCACTCGGCGTGTACGCGTGGCGGCGGCTCGGTGCTCCCTACGGGTTGTTCGTCCTGCTCAGCGTTGTCCTTCCACTGTCAGCGCCCACGCAGGACTACCCGCTGCTCTCGATGTCGCGCTTCGCGCTCGCGGCCTTCCCGATCTTCATCTCACTCGGCGACCTTGGTCGCCGCCCTCGCGTTGCGACGGCGATCGTCGGCTGCAGTGCGTTGCTGCTCGGGCTCGCGCTCGCGCGCTGGGCGATCTACGACTTCGTGGCCTGACCGAGACCCGCGAGCCGGGCCAGCAGCCTGGAACGCTCGTTCTGCGGGTTCAGCTGCAAGCTGCGGCGAAGCAGAAGCCGCGCGGCGCGGTCGTCCCCGCGCAGCAGCAGCAAGGACGCCCAGTCCGCGTACGTCACGTAGCTGCGGGGCGATCGCGCCAGCGCTGCCTGGAACGCCCGGTCGCTCGCAGCCGGTCTCCCGAGGTCTGCCAGCACGTTGGCCTCCAGGCGCCGGGGTTCGGCCGCACCAGGGTCGTGGCGGACGGCTGCCTGGGCGAGCGCCAGTGCCCGCGTCAGCTCGCCGTTCGCCGCGGCGGACTTGCCGCGCTGCACGTCGATCCCGGCCAGCACGCCGCCGGCGAGCAGCACGGCCAGCGCGACGAACGGCACTGCGAGCACCGGCGCCCACGTCGTTCGGAGCCGCGCGCCCGTGTCGCCTGCCCGGATCACGCCGAAGGCGAGGACGACGACCGGCAGCATCAGCGCCGGCAACTGCCAGTCCCAGTCGAACGCCGCGTGCACGAGGACGCCCGCGCAGGCGCCACACGCGACCGACGCCTCGCGCACCAACGACGAGCCCGCACCCCCGCGCCGCAGCGACACCATGCCGGCGGCAAGCCCGACCGGGAGCAGGAGGAGGAGGCCGAGGCCGATCACCCCGGACTCGGCCAGCGTCTCGAGGTACAGGTTGTGCGCGTTGACGACGTCGAAGTGAGACACACGGCGCTGGTCCCACCAGAAGCGGAAATCACCAGGGCCGGTTCCGGCGACGCGGCCGGTTCGCCACTCCTGGGCCGCGATCGTCCAGATCTCCCACCGTCCGGTGCCGCTGGCCGTGAGATACGCACTGGTCCGCGATCCGGTGAGCTGACGCTTTTGGGTGAACTGGTGCGCGGTCTTCGAGATCTGATGCGAGTAACCGCGCGCGGGGGCGAAGACGACCAGGCACGTCGCGGCGGCGGCTATCGCGACCACGCCGATCGCGACGCCGGTCGCGCGACGGCCGGTCCGCGGGAGGGCGGCGGCGCCCGTCGCGGCCAGGCCGGCGAGGCCGGCGGCGATGACCGACGCGCAGGCCGCGTCGATCGCGATCCGATGGCCCGCTGCCGCGTGCGGCGGCAGCGTGCGAGAGGCCTGGACGAGCCCGTCCTCGCGCGTCGCGAGCCAGGCGAGCACGCCCGCAGGCCCGGCGCACGCGACCAGCGCCGCGACGGTCTCGATCCGCCCTGGCGCGAGTGCGAGCGCGACGACCAGCCCGACGAATGCGACCAGCGCCCCACCGCGCGAGAAGGTCATGACGAGCGTCAGCAGCAACGGCGGCACGGTGGCGGCGGCGAGCGACCGGACGACCACTGATCGCCTGGGCGCACCCGCGATCCCGATCGCCAGCACGATCCCGACCCCGGCGGCGGCACCGAGCGCGTTCCAGTACGTCAGCGGCCACGCGAGCCGCGCCTCGGTGTCGTTCCCGAACGACGGGAACAGACGCGACGCGAGGCCGGCAAATGCGGCGGTTCCGCAGACCAGCAGGGCGCCGTCGACCAGGCGGGGCAGCCACGCACGCCGCATCCCCAGTAAGGTCAGCGCCCCGGCGGCCGCGTAGAGCGCGGTGAGCGTCGCAGCCTGTCGACCGAGCTCGGGGTCGTCGGCGTGGGCCGCCCCGACCAGCTGCCAGGCGGAGAGACCGAGCAGCCCGCACAGCGCGACCAGACCGCCGGCCGTCCACGAGCCCGGCACCGCCGTCGCAGCCGCCGCCGCGGCAGCGAGCAGGACGAGTGCCGCCACGCCGAACCCGGGCGGGTAGTAGCCGCCGGAGCGGAAGACGAGCACGGCGGCAGCCGCGAGTGGGAGAGCAGTCGCAGCGGCTGGGACGACCGCGGAGGCGGCCGGCCTCTTCACGCTAGCGTCGCCGGATCGCCCGGACAGCGGCTCCGGAGATCGGGAGCCCGAGCAGAATCGCCCACAGCCAGGCCGGCGCGAGGCCGTCGGGAATCACGGACGCGCGCGCCCGGTGCACCTGGAGCGTCGCCTGCACGACCGGGAGCGGCGACGCCGCAGGCGTTTTCGCGGCCTTGCCACCCGGCGTCGTCGTGCCGCCGCGGTGCTTCGTCGCGGTGTTCATGCCGCCGCTCGACACGGTCCCCGTGCTCGCGTTCGCCGGCGAACCTGCCCTCGTCTTCGCCGCCACACCGGTCGCCAGTGGAGTCACGGTGAGCGTGACGTCCCCCTGATTGCCGAAGCGCGCCCGGCACGCATCTTCGAGCGAGACGTACTGGCTGATCCACGCCTTGTCGGGCGTCGCGTAGCGAGCGCCGTTCCGCTCGATGCACTCCCGCACGGCCTTGCTGGGCTGAGAATCGTCGGCGCGCCCCACCGCCGGCGCGAGCAGCGACATGCCGATTGCGGCAATTCCAAGGGCAAAAAGGCGCCGGATAGACATCTTCACGGTACGGAGTATCCTATGTCGGGGAAGCAATTCGGACTAGCGCTCGACCCTCGGTGTGGGTCGAGTCGCAACTGGGGGAGAAGGCCTGTTGACTCGTCTCGGCGCGCGCCCGTTGACGTCGATCGTTCGCCGATCCGTCTTGGCGACCGCGTTGCTGGCCCTGATCGCCCTCGCCGGTTTCTCGTTGAGCGCGTCCGGCCAGGGCACAAGCGGCGGTGATGTCGGTGTGGTCGCCCGCAGCGACACCGAGGTCGATCGCGTTGCCGCGTCCGGTGCCGGCTGGGTCTCGCTCATCTCCTCGTGGGCGAAGCTTGAGCCAACGAACGGGACGTACTCCGTGCCTGCCTGGAACGGGCTCGAGGCGCACCTCCAGCATGCGAAATCCCAGGGACTGCGGGTCGAGCTGACTCTGACCGATGCCCCCAGTTGGGCGACGGGCTTCACGGGCACGGGCATCCCGCCGACCCCGGCTAACTATCCGCGCTACGCCTCCTTCCTGAAGGCACTCGCGACGCGCATGGGGCCGCTCGTCGACGCGTGGATCGTCTGGAACGAGCCGAATCACCCCAACTACTGGGCGACCCCCGATCCCGTCCAGTACACCCATCTCCTTCAGGCTGCCTACCCGGCGGTCAAGGCGGGCGACCCCGGCTCCGTCGTGCTGCTCGGGCCACTCGCGCCGACTGGCCCGGGTCTGAACGGGAACGGCGGTTCCGGGGCGATCAACCCGTACGACTTCCTGACCAGCGCGTACAACGCGGGCATTCGTGGCTCGGCGGACGCGCTCGCCTGGAACCTGTACCCGCCGGGAGCGCCCGAGGACACGTTCCTCGACAGCTCCGGCCGGCCCTACGCCGGGTCGTTCCCTGGCCAGCTCTACCTGCACTCGCTCATGCAGTCACGCGACCCCGGCCTGCACGTCTGGATCACGGAGTTCGGTTGGTCGACCTGCAACTCGTGTCAGCTGAACCTGATCAACGGTGTCGACGAAGCCACGCAGGCCGACTATCTGGACCGCGCCTGGATCTACGAGCGGCGCTATCTCCCGTGGGTCGACGTGATGTTCTGGTTCGAGGCACAGGACTCGAACGCGTCGCCGTCGACATGGGAGCGCGGGCTCGGACTGCTCCGAAACGACGGCAGCGCGAAGCCTGCGTACCAGGCGCTCGGCATCGTCGCGAACCAGCCGGGTGGCGGTGGTGGTGGTGGGGCGGCACCACCACCGGTGCTGGCGGCGGCGGGACCACCGGAACGACGACGACCACGCCGAAGCCGAAGCCCAAGCCGAAGGTGTGCACCGTCCCGTCGGTCAAGCGCTCGAAGGGCAAGGTCGTCCTCAACGTCGGCGGGTTCACGCCGAAGCCGGCCCGCGGCTTCTTCAACCTGGCCTTCGCGGTCGTGACCAAGGCCAAGAAGACGACGACCGTCGTGATCGACGGTCAGCGCGGCGCGAAGTGGCTCAAGGTCTCGACCGTCAAGCTGAAGCACAGCTCGCGGATCAAGGTGCGGCTCCGCGACCGTGGCTACGAGCTGATCCGCGTGCGGGCGTCGTCGTCGTTCGGCAAGGTCTGTCGCGGCCGCGCGCCGACGAAGTAGCACGCGATTCGCGGCCGGGGACCTCCCGGGCCCGCGCCGTCGTATTCGAAGCGTTGATGGGGATGCTGCGCTGGACATCGCTCGTTGCCGTCGCCGTCGCGGCGCTGGTCTCCGCGAGCGTCGCGCTCGGTGTCGGCCCATGGCCAGGGCTCGCCACGACCGTTCGCTCGCCCGACGGCCAGTTCCGCTACACCGCGTCCCGCGCCGAAGGTTCGACGGTCGTGCGTGCGGTGCGAGCCGGCAGTGGGGCAGTCGCCGCCGAAGCCACGCTCGACGGCGCCTGGGGGATTCCGGCGATCACGAGCAACGGCGCACCGGGCGGGCTCTCCCGTGACGGGCAGCTGCTCGTCCTGAGCGAGCCGCCGACGTACAGCGGCCTTCGGTCGACCAGCAGGTTCCTCGTGCTCTCCACCCGCACCCTCACGGTCGCAAAGACGATCGAGCTGCCCGGCGAGTTCGGTTTCGACGTCCTCTCGCCGCGCGCTCGCACGATGTACGTGATCCAGCACCGGCGCCGGTCCGACCTCGTGGCGTACGTCGTGCGTGCCTACGACCTCCAAGCGGGCCGTCTGCTGCCCGGGACGATCGTCGCGAAGGGAGAAACGGGCGACATGCGGGGCTACCCGGTCGCGCGGACAACCGGTCGGGGCGGATCGTGGGTGTACACGCTGTACTCGCGCAACGACGGCGGCGCGCCGTTCATCCACGCGCTCAACACGGTGCGAAGCTCGGCGGTCTGCATCGACCTGCCGGCGATCGCCGGCAACATCTGGACGGCTCGCCTGATCCTGTCTGGGGACGGCGGCACGCTGCGAGTTCGTTCCGACGACGGCAAGGTCGCCGCCGCCGTCGACACGAAGACATTCCGCGTACGCTGATTGGAGATCGCCTAGCCGGGTAGACAGCGAGCGTCGATGCCGGCGCGAGCTCTCGCCTTCCTTGCCTGTGCGGCACTGCTCTCGGGCTGTAACGGGGGCACGGTCGACCGCCACGCGCTCACGAACGACGCCGCGACGATCGACTCGATCGCCTGTGAGGGCGCACTGCTCGCGCACGACGTCGCCGCCGGCAGGTCGACGCGCTTCTTCGCGCGCGAGCAGGCCGCGGCACTCCGTGTGCAGGCCTCGAACCTCGCCGACGCGCTCGCGCACCGCCGGGCGCAGGCGTCGATCGAGGCTCGGGTGCGCGCGAAGTCGCGCGAGGCGGCGCGCTTGGCGGCCACGCTCCGGCGCCTCCACGACCATCCCACCGACCGGGGTGTGGCCGCGTCCGCGGAACAGGCGCTACGCCGGCTCGGGGCCTGCGCATGAACAGGATCTTCGGCCTCGCGCTGGGGATCCTCGCGGCGATCGGCGGGTTCGTCGACATCGGCGATCTCGTCTTCAACGTCGCCGCCGGCGCCACCTTCGGCTACCAGCTGCTGTGGGTGATCCCGATCGGCGTGCTCGGGATCATCGTCTACTCCGAGATGTGCGGTCGCGTCGCCGCGGTCTCCGGCAAAGCCGTGTTCGATGCGGTCCGCGAGCGGGTCGGCTTCAAGGCCGCACTGGGCGCGCTCGTCGCGTCCGAGATCGTCAACCTGATGACGCTCGCCGCAGAGCTCGGCGGCGTCGCGATCGCCCTGCAGCTCCTGTCGGGGCTTCCGTATCGGTGGCTGATCGTGCTCGCGGCGCTCGCGTTCGCCGTGATCGTGTGGGTGACGGCGTTCGAGTGGCTCGAGCGGATCTTCGGGTACGGCGGGCTCTGCATGCTCGTGTTCGCGGTGGCGGCGGTGAAGCTCGGGCCGGACTGGACGAAGGTGGGAGACGGGTTCGTCCCGCACATCTCGCAGAACAACTCGACGCTCTACGCGTACTTCGTCGTCGGCCTGCTCGGCGCTGCGATGACCCCGTACGAGGTGTACTTCTATTCGTCCGGTGGGGTCGAGGAGCGTTGGTCACCGAAGGACCTCGGCCTGAACCGTGCGAACGCGATCGGCGGCTACGCGCTCGGTGGAACACTCTCGCTGGCGTTGATGATCGTCGGTGCGACGGTGTTCCTCGGCCGCGGGATCTCGCCGGAGCATCTCGGCACGATCGCGCTCGGCGCAGGTGACCCGCTCGGCAAGATCGGATTGCTCCTGGCTCTTGCCGGCATCCTGTTCGCCGTCGGCGGGGCGTCGATCGACACGCTGTTCGCCGGTGCCTACAACCTGGCGCAATTCTGCGGCTGGGAGTGGGGGCGCTACCGCCATCCGAAGGGCGCGCCCCGCTTCACCGTGACGTGGCTCGTGCTGCTCGTGCTCGGCGCGGGGATCGTGATGACCGGCGTCGACGCCGTGGTGCTGACCGAGTACTCGGTCATCTTCTCGGTCGTGGCGCTGCCGCTCACGTACGTGCCGATCCTTCTCGTCGCGAACGACCGCGCGTACATGGGCCGCTACGGCAACGGCCGGCTCGCGAACGTGCTCGGGCTCGTCTACCTGGTGGTGATCGCCGTGGTCGCGGTGACCGCGATCCCGCTCATGGTGCTCACGAACGCGGGTCAGAATTGAGCGTCGAGCTGGACATCGGCCTGCACGTGCTCGACCACCAGCTGCTCGACAAGGACGGCCGGCGCTGTGGCAACGTCGACGATCTCGCGATCGAAGGCGGGCCTGGTGACGTGCCCGTGGTCGTCGCGCTGCTGGTCGGGCCGGGCTATTGGGGCGCCCGGGCCGGCTGGATCGGACGGCTCGCCGGCTGGGTCGGCGGCGGAGGGCGGGCTCGGATCGACTGGGACGAGGTCGCGAAGGTCGACTCCGCGGTTCATCTGAAGCATGACGCCACTGCGCTCGGGCTCGGTCGCGGCGACGATCGCCTGCGGCCCTACGTCGAGAAGATCCCCGGAGCCGGGAGATGAGGACGTTCTCCTCGCTGCAGGGACGGCACGTGGTCACGCAGTCGGGCCGCTCGCTCGGACGCTGCCACGACCTGCGCGGCGAGCTGAAGGGGTCGCAGCTGCGTGTCGTCGGTCTCCGGGTCGGCGAGCGAGGTTGGCTCGCCCATCTCGGCCTGCGCCGGAACTCCGAGCAGCCGATCGTCCCGTGGGCCTCCGTGATCCGCATCGAGGGAACGCGGATCGTCGTGCGGGACGATGCGCTCAGCGGCGCTTGATCACGTCAGGAGCCGCGCCGCTGCCGTCGCGGCGGCGCCCGCGACGACGATCGCCCACAACGGCAGCCGCAGCGAGACCGCGGCGATGCCTGCGAGGAGCCCGGCGATGCGCGCGTCGACGACCAGCGAGCGTCCCGCGGCGAACGTCTCCGTGACGACGAGCGCCGCCAGAATGGCGGGAGCGACGAGCGCGAGCAGCCCCGCGACGCGCGGAGGCAGCGGCCGGTCCGCGACCCCGACCGGCCCGACGGCCTTCAGCACAACCGTGCCGACGCCCACCGCGAGCACGACGGTCCAGCCGGCGCTCATGTCTGTCGCCAGCCGATCAGCACGGCCGCAGTTGCGGCGATGATCGGCACGCCGGGCGGCGTGAACGGGATCAGCACAGCGGCGATGACGGCGCCGGCGGCGGCGACCTGGACCGACGTGCGGCCACGCAGTTGCGCGGCGACGAGGGCGGTGAAGAGCGCAGCGAAGGCGCCGTCGAGGCCCAACCTGGATGGGTCGCCGATCGCCTGGCCGGCGAGCGCGCCGACGGCGGTGCCGCCGACCCAGCCTGCGTAGAGCCCGGCACCCAGGCCGAGCAGCACCCGGCGGTCGAAGCGGTCGCTGCCGCCGCCCGAGAGTGCCCAGGACTCGTCGACGACGAGCTGCGACTCGAGCAGGCGATGCAGGCGGCCGCCCGGGAATGCGTGGGCGACCGTGATCCCGATCGGCGCGTAGCGCGCGTTCAGCAACAGCGCGGCGACGACAGCCGCGACGACGCCGCCGCCCGCACCGAGCACCGACACGGCCGCGACCTGCGACGACCCGGCGAAGGTGGTCGCCGACATGACGATCGCGGCCAGCGCATCGACGTGCGCGGTGTGCGCGAGCACGCCGAAGGAGGCGCCGAGCGCCGCCACCGCCGGAAACAACGGCGCCCCGAGCCGCACACCCTTGAGCATCGAACCCAGGCTACGTTCGTGTCCACGCCCTGCGGCTGATACAGCGCCTACCGGTCACGCGATCGTGAGCTTTGCGCAGGCGCTGCGGCTGCGGTTTCCAGCGGGATCGGTGGCCCGTACGCAGACTGCCGCGACAGTGTGCGCGAGCTTCAGTGGCGCGCGCCAGACAACCTGGTACCACGTGCCCTGGACGACGTTGCGCAGTGGGAGCTTGTACCGAGCGATCGTTGCGAAACGAGCGTTCTCAACCCGTAGGTCGACGCTGGCACGGCCGCTGTCGTCCCAGACCTCGTAGCGCAAGGCGACGCGGCGTCCGGCGATGACCTTGGTCGCCAACGGAAACACCTGCGGAGCGACGGAGTCTCGATAGGTCAACAGGTTCGCGTGCTCCAGCGCCGGCAGTGCGCGGCCTGCTGAGAGCGTGAGACCGTCGGCTCCTCGCCGGTCGAGCGAGACCCTGGCCAGGACTGCGGCTGCGGCCGGCACTGGCTTGCCGACTCTTGCGAACCCGAAGCCCGAGGGCATCACGATCAGCAGCGGCCCCTCGTAGATGAACGCGAGCTCGGCCCCGAGGAACTGCGCGTAGTCCTGAGGGTGCCCGTACAGGCTCGAAACCGAGCCCAAGTCTGATGGGCCAGCGATCACTGCGACCTTGACGCGATCGTTGTTCGCGACGACTGCCTGAACCGCGTTGGCGAGCATTTGGCTGGCTCCCGCAGAGGGCGCGGGGTAGGGGGTGAAGATGTCCTGCGAGACGAGGAAGTCGCTCGCGGGGTCGCCGTCGGCCGACGCGTCTGCGACTGGGAGGAGCGCGAAGAGCAACGCAATCAGGAGGGCAAGGGCGCGCACGGCACCTCATTCTGGCTGATGGCGCCGCACCTTTGACAGCTTGATGAGAATCATTATCATCTCGGCGTGGCGAGAATCGTTCTTATCGTCTGGCTCGTTGCCCTGCCGTTGCTGACCGGGTGCGGATCATCTCGTGGGAGCGGTCAAACGACGGTTGTGACGGCGTTCTATCCGCTCGCGTACGCGGCCGCGGTGATCGGCGGCGGTTCTGTGTCGGTCGAGAACCTGACGCCACCCGGCGCCGAGCCTCACGACATCGAACTGACTCCGAAGCAGGTTGAACGAATTCAGCGCGCGTCCGTCGTGCTGTACCTGACTCACGGGTTTCAGCCCGGGGTCGAGCAGGCAGTCTCGAACGCTTCCGGCGAGACCCTCGACGTTCTCGCGGGACTCTCACTGAGAGCCGGGGTAGGAGATGAGGCAGGCAAGACCGATCCGCATGTTTGGCTGGATCCTCTGCTGTTCGCACGTATCGTCACACGCATCGGTGAGGTTCTGCACGAGTCGGCCCGCGCATCAGCGCTCGCCGCACGTGTCCGCGCACTGGATTCGGAGTACCGACGCGGTCTTGCTCACTGTCAGCGACACGACTTCGTGACCAGTCATGCCGCCTTTGGCTATCTGGCGTCTCGGTATGGGCTTCAGCAAATCGCGATCACCGGTATCGATCCGGAGTCCGAGCCGAGCCCGAAGAAGCTCGTTCAGTTAGCCAGGCTCGTTCGCCGCGAGAAGATCCGCACCGTCTTCTTCGAGCGGCTCGTCTCCCCGAAGCTCTCCGAAACGGTCGCGCGTGCCGCCGGAGCAAAGACCGCCGTCCTCGATCCGATCGAAGGCCTGACGCCCGCGGAAGCGAAGCGCGGCTTCACCTACTTGACGTTGATGCGACAGAACCTCCAGGCACTGCGCGCCGATCTCGGCTGCAGCTAGCGGTCGCTCATGGTCAGTGAACGTGCCCGACGCGAAGGCTCCGCTCGGGGAGGTGCTGAGCGAGCAGCGCCGCAAGAGCAGTCGTGACCGGCACGGCCGCGATCAGACCGATCGAACCGACAAGCGTGGCGACGACAGGCTCAGCCACAGAATCGCTGTTGACGGCGCTCCCGAACGACGTACCGCCGATGCTGAAGATGATCAACAGCGGAAGCGCCGCGCCCGTGTAGGCCAGCACAAGCGTATTGATCGTCGCAGCGATGTGATCGCGCCCGACGCTCGTCGCGTGAGCGACCAGCGACGCCCACGAGAGTGCAGGATTGGCGCGGCGAATTGCCATCACCGCCGAGGCCTGCGTGACCGTCGTATCGCCAAGCACCCCGAGAGCACCGACGACCATGCCCGCGAGCAGCAGGCCGCGGATCGAGACGTGGGTCGTGGCCTGCAGATAGACCGCCTCGTCGGTCGTCAGTCCTGTCAGATGGGCAAGGCGCGTGAAGACATCCGCCAACCCGAGCGTCAAGAGCAAGGCGAACGCCGTACCCAAACACGCCGCAAGCGATTTCGCGCCACCGCCATGCACAAGCGGAATCGTCAGCAACATCACGCCCAACGACCCAAACGCCGCAACCTGCAACGGCGGCCGACCATCAGCAATCGCCGGAACGATGAAATAGACAACCGTGACAAGACTTGCGGCCAAACCCACGAGCGCACGCAGGCCCTGCAGCCGGCCGGCAGCGACAACGATCAGGGCGAACGCGATCAGCAGCCACACCAAAGGGGTCGTCCGCTTGAAGTCCGAGAAGGCGTACGCCGGCACCTTGACCCCTCCTCCCAACGTTGCCGTCGGGGGCAACGGGTTCTTGTAGACCAGCACCGCGTCGCCCAACCCAATCCGAGCCGTGCTGCCGGAATCGCCAAACCGAAGGGTCGTCAGCTTCCCCCGCTCGGGACCTTGCTCCAGCTTCACCGTGACGAGGCTGCAGTCGGTCGCGGAAGGCGCCTGGCACGGGACCGACCGCAGACCCACCACCTTCGCATCGAGCTCTTTCGGACGATGAAGCTGTTGACCGCCCGAGATCGAGTGGTGGCGCGGCCAATTCACCACTACACCCAGCACGGTCACCCCGATCACCACGACGAACAACGTCAAAACGCTCAGAAGGATCAGAACGTCCTGACGAGTCCGTTCCGGGCGCAGCTCGGGTCCGCGGCTCACCGTCAGAACCTACGCCGCGGACCCGACGGGCATCGATCGCGGCCAATGCGTCGCCGCGCGCGGTGTGAGCGAGCGCGCCGAACCGCCGATGCCGCTCGGCCGAGCAGTGCGCCGTTTGCGCGTGCGGGATCCTGGACAAACGAATCAACACCGAGACGGGAGGGGACATGCC
Source organism: uncultured Actinomycetes bacterium (assembly GCA_963819535.1). Classification (GTDB taxonomy): domain Bacteria; phylum Actinomycetota; class Thermoleophilia; order Gaiellales; family Gaiellaceae; genus PALSA-600. The sequence goes on from CAWFWL010000004.1 coordinate 270,942, forward strand.
GCCGCGTGGCGTGAAGAAGGGAACGAAGCGTGCACGGCAATACGAGCACATCAAGGAGAGCGAGAAGGAGCAGGGCAGGTCTGAGTCGAGGGCCGAGGAGATCGCGGCTCGCACGGTCAACAAAGAACGCGCCCGCGCTGGTGAGTCGCGCGAACGCTCGAGAACGTCGACGAACGACATCTCGCCCGGTCGGCGTGGTGGCCTGCGGTCGGGTACGAATCGACCGAAAGGTCGCACCTACGAGCAGCTGTACAACGAAGCGAGGCACCTGGGCATCGAAGGACGTTCGAAGATGAGCAAGGCGTCGCTGCAACACGCGGTCGACGCGAAGAAGTAACAGGACGGGTCAGCGTTCACGGGACCCGGATCGGCTTCACGCCCGCTGCTTCGAAGAACGGGTCGAGGCGGCGGGCGAGCTCGGGCAGGTTGTGGCTCGGCACCTGCGGGTAGAGGTGGTGTTCGAGGTGGTAGGTGAGCTCGAGGAAGAGCGCCGGGACGATTCGGCCCCGCAGGGTGTGGGTCTGGGTGAGCGGCGTGTCGCCGTAGTGGCGGTGGGGCAGGTGGACGGTCAGTACCGGGTACGTCCAGCTGCCGACGATGACGAGTACTGCGTAGAGCAGCGGCGCCCGGGTGAGTGGGAGCAGGAGGATCGAGCCGGCGAGGAATCCGAGTGCGAAGGCGGCTTCGGCGAGCAGCCACAGTTGCTCGCCGCGGCGGTTGCGGCTTCGGTGTAACGCCCAGCACCAGAGGCGCGGCAGGAACAGCGGGCTCGCGAGGACAGCGGCTGGCAGCGTGAGGCGGGCCGGGTCGCCTTCGGGATCGTCGGGGCCGGGGAAGACACGGTGGTGTTGCCGGTGGGTCGCTCGGTATGCATGGCCACTCTCGAGCAGGACAGCGCCGAGCGCGAACAGCGCGAGGTCGGTTGCACGCGGTCCGAGTCCGAGCGCGTTGTGCACGACGTCGTGAGTGACGGTGATGATCGCGACGAAGATCGCGAAGACGATCAGCGGGGCGAGCCACCAAAGGCCGTAGTGCATCGCGCCGGCGAAGGCCGTGACGCCCAGGAAAGGTCGCAGGAGTGCGAGTGCCTGTTGCTTGCGCGTGGTGCGGAGGAGGTCGCGACCGAGGCTCGTCAGGCGCGGCGGGCTCACGGGTGGCGGCTGGTCGTTCACCGCGCCTCGATCGGGGTGATGCGAGTCGAGTGGGTTGCACGGCGGCGGATTGGCTGGTGCGCGCGTCGAGCTACGCCGTCGGCGACGATGCGGCTTCCGAGGACGCAGGCGACGGTGCCGAGCCCGGGCCAGGTCGTGTCCCCGACGAGCCAGAAGCCGGGCGCGCCGAGGTTGTGCGGTACGGCATGCTGGTTCGAGTTGGTAAGGGTTTGCCTGATCCCGCCGACGGCGCCACGCGGGCGTCGGGTGTACCGCTCGTACGTGCGTGGGGTGGCGACGTCGTGGACGATGGCGTGATCGCCGAGCGTGGGGTAGACGCGTCGTGCCAGCGCAACGAGGTGCCCTCCCGCAGCCAGCTTGCGTCGCTCGTACGTCTCTTGCCCGAGGTTCTCCCAGCTGTCGAGCTCGCAATGGGTGGAGATCATCACCGCCCGGTGGCCCGGTGGAGCACTGACGCAGTCGTTTGCGGCCGAGACGGAGACGAACATGTTGTTGCCGTCACCGAGCGGCGCTTCGTAGTCCTGCAACAGTTGGTGATGGGTGAATGACTGCCCGGCGACTTCACTCTCGGGCACGCCGAGGAAGACGACGATGGCACCACCGACGCTGTGCTCGTCGCGGCGCAAATAGCGTCGCGCACTGCGCGCAACGAGCTTCGGCGCGATCGACGCTGTCAGCGAGACCGGAAGCGCAGACACGACCTGTGCCGCGTCGATCGCGCCCTTGCGCGTGGTGAGCACGTAACCGGCGCTCCGGCGGTCGATCATGTCCACGCGCCAGCCGGTCTTGAGCGTGCCACCGAGACGCCGGTAGTGACTGACGAGTGCCTCCCAGAAGCCGCGCATCCCGCCGGCTGCGCGCGTGAGCCCCGCGCCGCGAATCGTGATCCCGAGCGCTGCGTTCAGGAGCGGTGCATCGTCGAGGCTGCTGTGAACGGTGTCCTCGATCAGCATCGCGAGCAGCCCGCTGAGGGCCTGGTCGTCGCGTAGCCCGAACGAGCGGAGGGCGTCACCGACGGTCCAGCGTGCGTAGCGGATCAGCGGCAGGTGCTGCAACCCGATTGAGTCGAGCGCTCGGGCGATGTCACGCGGGGTGCGGATCGGCAGCTTGATTCCCGCGCGGCTTGCTCTCCAGAACGTGTCGGCAAGATCATCGAGCAGCTTCCAGAAGGCGCGGTGATCTGCGGTCGAGCCAAGCGTGCGCAGCCGCTCCTCCTGCCAGAGTTGGCGGTCGCGATGAAGGACGACCTTGCGATCGGGCAACCAGGCGACGTAGCCCGGCAACGCCTCGCCGATCAGCGGCTCCATCCCGACCTCGACCAGGAGCTGGTCACCGACGCCGCCGCGCTCGAAGTCGACGAGGGTGGTGGCACCGACGTCGAACGAGAAGCCCTTGCGCCGGTAGTAGCCGGCACAGCCCCCGACCAGTCCGTGTGCCTCGAGCACGATCGTGCGCAGCCCACGTGCCTGCAGGCGCATCGCCGTCGCCATGCCCGCGATCCCCGCACCAACGATGGCGGCGTCGAAGACCGTTTCCTCCCCTATTCTTGATCGCACGATCAAGAATATAGACTAAACTTAACCACATGGTTAAGAGAGGTGAGAGAACATCACCACGAGGCCGCGCGGAAGAAGGCGTCCGCACGCGCGCCACGATGGTCGACGCGGCGCTGCAGACCCTGATCGCGGAGGGCTACGCCGGCACCAGCGCACGCGCGATCGCGGCTCGCGGGCAGTTCAACGCCGCGCTCGTCTTCTACCACTACGAGGGCGTCGACGACCTGCTGCTCGCCGCGCTCGACAAGTCGAGCGCCGAGCGCCTCGAGCGCTACCGCGACGCGCTGTTCCAGCTGGCCGCGCCCAGCGAGCTGATCCGTCGCGCCGCCGAACTCTTTCGACAGGACATCGAGGGTGGCCACGTCACCGCGGTCACCGAAATGATCGGCGCCAGCCTCGCCAAGCCCGAACTACGCACCGAGCTCGTCAACCGCATGCGCCCCTGGCTCGATCTCATCCAGGAGGTGCTCGAGCGCGTCGCCGGCGACTCGCCGCTTGCCGCCCCGTTCGCTCCTGCCATCGGACCCATCGCGTTCGCGATCGCCTCCGGCTACCTCGGACTGAACATGCTCAGCCGCCTGATGCCCGACCTCAGCGAGCCGGAGGCGCTCTTCCAGCTCCTCGTGCAAGCCGCCGAGCATCTGCCCGGCTCTCTCGATTGGCCCGCGGCAATGGACTAGCGTTCCGGTCGCATGGAGGCTCCTCCCAAGCCGCGGGTACGAGGCCTTGTCGCAGGTCTTCTCGGCCTTGCCTCGCTCGGGCTCCTGGCAGCCGCGTTTCACTGGGCGCACCATTGGGGTGTCGCGGCTGACACGATCGTCGCGGCTGGGTCCTGGCGATGACGGGTGCCGTGGGACTCTCGATCTGGTCGCTGCGAACGACCGAGACGTTCCGTCGCTCCGCGAAGCTCGGCCTCTGGCTGACCGCGGTGTCTCTGTTCGCGCTGGGCGCCGGTGGCGTCGCCTCTGCCGCGGGCATCAGCACGGCTGGGTCGTGCGGCGGGGGCTAGCCCTCTGCCTGCTCGCGCTGCTCGTCGGAGCCGGCTGGATCGGCTTGCGCGACTGGCGCCGCGGCTACCGAACGACGCGAGGCGCCACGGTCGTCCGGTTCACGTTGAAGAGCCGACTCGTCCACCGCGACCTGCACGAGATACTCGTCGTCCCTCCCGGCGCGAGCCACAGCCGAGAGCTACTCGTCTTCCTGCACGGCCGAGGATCCGCGCCGAGGTCGAATCTCAACCAGCAGCTCTTCGATGCACTCCGAGATCTTGGGCAAGACGCGCCCGTCGTCCTGCTCGCCGATGGCGGCGACCACAGCTACTGGCACGACCGCCGTGACGGCGCCTGGGGAACCTCGCTGCTCCGGGAGGCAATACCGGCCGCGCTCGCCCGAACACGAGCTGACCGGAATCGACTCGCGATCGGTGGCATCTCGATGGGCGGCTTCGGTGCGCTAGACGTGGCCCGCCTCGCCCCTTCGATGTTCTGTGCGGTCGGCGCCCACTCGGCAGCGCTCTGGTTCCGGGGCGCCGATACGCCGGCCGGCGCGTTCGACGACGCATCCGACTTCGATCGGAACGACCTCGTCCTCGTGGCGCGCACGAAGCGGCTCTACCAGGTGCCGCTCTGGGTCGACGTGGGTCGACTCGACCCGTTCTACAACGCCGATCTCGCCTTCGCGCGCGAGCAAGAAGCACGCGGCGTTCGCGTTCGACTGCACGTCCACGGCGGCGGGCACAGCGGCTGGTCGAGTCGAATGAGGGAGTACCTTCGGTTCTATGTCGCCGCGTGTCCGCGGCGGCTGCGTCCATCGGCCTAAAGCGGAGAAGGCCCGCGGTGGCGGGTCGGGCGGGACGCGCTCGTAGAGGTTGCCGTTGCACTCGAGCCCGCGATCCACGTCGCGAGGATCGGCGTGATCATGATGTCGAAGCGTTTCGGAGCCGCCGCTTGGCGCCTAGCGTTGTTTTAGAGTCGGGTTGGTGCGCGCGACGGGGGCAAGAAGCGCGTTGCGTGACCGTGTTGCAGATCGGCGGCACGGCTGACCTCGGGTACGTCTTTCTCGCTCGTGAGATCCCGATTGTCGTTTTGCTGCTTGTCGGCGGCGTGTGGGCGGACCGTGTCTCGCGTAAGGCGCCGCTCGTGCTCGGGGACTTGGCGACGGGGACGGCGCAGGCGACGACCCGCTCGCCAACGTTCTCGGCGTCGCGACAACGCTCTACCTCGCCGCAGCGCTGAACGCTCTCGTTTCAGTCGCGGTTGCCGCGACGCCCGCGATCCGTCGACTCGAGCGCCGGCCGCGCACGGAGCCGGTCCCAGCCTAAGGGTCTATCTCAAAAGGGAGAGCATGCCCGTCCTCGGTCGCTTTCGTTTGTGGCCCGGATGCGGCGTGACGGCTCGCTCCGGCGGAGGCGATGACTTCCCGACGGTTTGCGAGTCTCTCCCTCGCGTGCTGGTTCCGCCGCGTACAGGGTCTTACTCACAGGATCGGGAGGCGACGTGAAACTTCTTCTCACCTCAGGTGGCATCACGAACAACAGCATCCGCGAGGCACTGGTTGAGCTTCTGGGCAAGCCGATTGCGGAATCGACCGCCCTCTGCATCCCAACTGCGATCTACGCCCTCCCTGGCGGAGCCGCCAGCGCCTGGAGGCTCATCAGTGGGCACGCTGCCAGCCCGTTGTGCGAGCTGGGATGGAAGTCCCTCGGGGTGTTGGAGCTCACCGCGCTACCCAGCATCGAGAGGGAGCTGTGGGTCGAGGCAGTGGAAGACGTCGACGCGCTTCTCGTCGGAGGAGGCGATCCGGGGTACCTGGCCTACTGGATCCACCAGTCCGGTCTGGCTGACCTGTTGCCGTCGCTGCAAGACACCGTCTGGGTCGGCGTGAGCGGCGGGAGCCTCGTGATGGGACCGCACGTCGGCGAGGAGTTCGTCTACGGGAGTCCGCCGACTACCGCTGGCGACGACCGAGCGCTTGGCCTGGTCGACTTTGCGATGTTCCCGCACCTGGATCACCCGGCGATGGCGGATCATTCACTGGCCGCCGCGGAGCGCTGGGCTACGACGCTATCGGTGCCGGGCTACGGGATCGACGATCAGAGCGCAATCCAGGTGGTCGGCACGGCTGTCGAGGTCATCTCAGAGGGCCGGTGGACGCTGTTCAACGCCGCCCCGAAGTGACTGCACCGGGAGACAGGGTCACGCCCGGCTGCACGTGTACCGCCGGAGGGAGGGCATCGCATCGAGAAGAGCGGACCGACCTCGGCGGTTCTCTGCCGCGCGAGTGTCTGCGTGAGATGAGAGGGTTGATGGGGTAGAAGCATCCGGTGGAACCGCGTCTTCACGTGATCACGTTGGCGGTCGCCGACCTCGCGCGCGCGCTCAGGTTCTACCGCGACCTCGGCTTGGAGTCGAAGGGCATTGTCGGGACGGACTGGACGGATGCGCTGACTGGCGCCCACGGCGCGATCGCCATGTTCGAACTCAACGGTGGCCTGCTCCTCAACCTCTATCCGCGCTCCGACCTCGCCAAGGATGCGGCGATCCCGCTAGCGCAGCCGCAGAGCGGCGAGTTCAGCCTTGCACAGCTTGTCGGCAGCCGAGAAAAGGTGGACGAGTCGCTTGAGAAGGCGGCATCAGCCGGGGCTACGGTCACCCCGGCCCACGAACGACCCTGGGGAATCTACTCGGGCTACTTCCGAGATCCCGATGGTCACCTCTGGGAGATCATCTGGCATCCGAAAAGAACCCCATAGGGGCGCGCCACTCAGACAAAGTGGGTACGCCGCGTGATCCGCACCTGTCCAAGCAAGAGCCGAAAGCCGGCTGAGAGTCGAGAAGCGCGAACCGCTCACGGCGATTCCGGTGCCCGAGGGCACCGACTACCGACGCTGCTTGCGAACCTGGCTGAAATGGATCCTGTCGCGCAGCCGCGGGTCGGTTTTCACCGCGGCGATGACTGCGGCCTCACGGACCGATGGACGCGCGCTTCATTGGCAACGACGTGACCCGTACCGTCGCGGATGGCGTCGTGCGCTACGTGACGCCGCACCAGGTTGGTTCCGACGACTGAACGACCGTCCGTCGACGGCGTCGCGAGAGATTTCGGCGACCGGAAGCTCGTCGGCTCGAAAGGAACGGTGACGTTCTGCGGCTCCGCAGCAACGTTCGCCCGGGCATCGGTTTGCCCCACCGATGCCCGGGCCTCGTGATTTCGTGATCTAGCGGTGAACGTTGAACGAGACGAGCCGGCGGCTCGAGATGCCACCGAGCAGGTTGTCGCCGGACTTGCGTGCGCGTACGAACAGCACGAGTAGCTGCTGCTTGCTCGAGACCGGGAACCCTGCAAGGGCGCTCAGCTGGATCGTGGCCCAGCCGCTTGCGTCGGTGGCCTGCTCGCTCGGTGTCGAGAACTGGCCGTACGGGATGGGCGCCGCGTAGACGAGCGCCCCCTGCACCGGGCCGCCGCAGGCGCTGACGTGGAACCGTGCAGTCAGGTATCTGCTTCCGTAGGTGATCGGGCTCGGGTTGACCTGGAACTGGTCGATCGTCAACCGTGCCGGCGGGGCGATGGATGTCACTGGAATCACGCCACCATTCTTGGAGCAACCCGTCGTCGGAGCGCCCGCGATCACGATCGCGGTCGGCGCGGTGTTGACGCTCTTCGAGCCCGCCGCGTTCTTTGCGGTCACCTCCGCACGGAGCGTGTTGCCCACGTCGGCGGAGACGACCAGGTGGGTCGTCTGGGTCGTCGTGCCCCCGACCGCCGCGCAGCTCGCGCCTTTCTTGTCACAACGCAGCCAGCGATAGGAGAAATCGAGCGGCGCGGTGCCGTTCCAGGTGCCTCTGTTGACGAGGAGCGCCTTGCCGTCCTGGGGCAGGCCGGAGATCGTCGGCGGTGAGGCGTTCACCGGCGCAACCTGGGCCGCCGTGACGACGACCCCGGTCGGAACCGTCGTCGCGGTGTTTGTTCCTTCTGCGTTCGACCCCGTGACGACGACGCGCAGCGTCGTTCCCAGATCGACACCCTTCAACAGGTAGGTCGTCGCCGTCTCCCCGATGATCGCGGAGCAACTGGCACCGGAGGTATCGCAGCGCAGCCACTGAAAGCCGTAGCTGATCGGCGCGGTACCTGTCCAGGTTCCCTGGTTCACGGTCAGCGTCGACCCTTGCTGGGTCGTTCCGGAGATCGTGGGGGGTGTCGAGTTCGACGGGACGGCCTTGCTCGCTGCCCCTCCGGCGGCCGCGAACAGTCCGAACGTCACGACCAGCGCGGCGGTCGCTGCGATCGCGACCCCGATCATGGCCGGGCGGCGCTGTCTCGGGACTCGTGCTCTTAGGGCTGTAGGACGTGTCTCCATTTCCGACTCCTTTTCCGATCCGCGGTAGCGAACGGGCCATCCACGCTGAATCCTGAGCGTCCCTCCCACGTGCGCGGAGTGATCTTGAGAGCTCGAAAACTAGGTGGGCCTTGCTGCCGGTGCCGCACGAGGCGGCCGACGACATAAAGCACACGGCACGTTCAACATGTAGTACGAATTAGTACATCTTAAGCTGTATCTCTTAGAGCGATGTTAAGATGTAATACACTATCGCTAACCCAAGCCTCCCATCGCCGCAAACCAAAGGTGTGATCTCCCAGTTGGCCCAATCGGACAAAACAGGCAAACGTAGGGCAACGCGCCGTCGCGAGGTATCGCTGCTCGAGTACGAGCAGGCCGTCAAGTTGCGGCTCGCCCTGCAGGAGTTCGATCGCAGCAGTGTTCGCGTGACGCGCAAGCACGGATTGACGCTCGAGCGTTACCAACTGCTGCTGCTGATCAAGACTTCTGAACAACGCAACGAGAGCGTCACCGTCGGTGGCCTTGCCACGATGCTCGGTCTTGCCGCGAGCACTGTCACGCAACTCGTGAGAAGAACCGAGAACCTCCGTCTGATCCGGCGTGAGCTTTCTGGCCGCGACGCCCGCATCCGCTATCTCCGTCTCACCGAGGAGGGAACTGATCGCTTGCAGGCTGCCGTCGCCGAACTCCGCGCAGACCGTTCCCGCGTCGTGCAGCTCGTGAACGACCTGCAGAGCATCGGTTGACGCATCACGGCCCGGCGCAAGGACCCGGTCGATGGTTCGACAGACGCAAGAAGCCCACAAATGCGGTTTTCTTGGGGGGATGGAGCTAGGCGGGCTCGAACCGCCGACCTCCTGGGTGCGATCCAGGCGCTCTCCCAGCTGAGCTATAGCCCCGGGAACGGCCAATTGTAGCCGCCTGGCGGCTCTTACGAGAACCTGACGAAACCCTTACGCCGTTTCATGCGTGGACCAGGCCGAGGTGGGAAGGCCCATAGGGCTGTACCCCACGAAACGGAGGTCCAACGACGATGAGACGCACGCCATTGCTCAAACGAAGCGCCACCGCGGCACTGCTTGCGGTGGCGGCCGTCGCGATCGGCGCCGTCTTCGGTGTGGCCGGAAACGGCACCGCGGCGGGCAAGGTCGTGCCGACGAACCAGTCACCGCCGACGATCTCGGGCACGCCGGAAGAGGGCTCGACCCTGACGGCGAGCAACGGCACCTGGAACGGCACGACGCCGATCACATACACGTACCAGTGGCGCCGCTGCGACGACACGGGCGGCAGCTGCGCGTCGATCAGCGGCGCGTCGAACCAGACGTACGTGCTGAAGGCCGTCGACGTCGGCAACACGCTGCGCGTCCGCGTGACCGCGAAGAACAGCAGCGGCTCGAACAGCGCGACCTCGGTCCCGACCGCCGTCGTCAAGTCGAAGCCGGCTCCTCCGCCGACCTCGGCGAACGGCTGTCCGACCTCGGGTAGCGGGACGCTCGACGTCAAGGCCGTTTCATTGCCGGCGCGTCTGATGATCGACGGCCAGTCGGTCTCGCCGTCGGTCGTGACTCGCTCGACGCAGTCGATCACGGTTCGCTTCCGTGTGACCGCCTGCTCGGGCAGGCCGGTACAGGGTGCGCTCGTCTACGCGACGGCCGTGCCGTTCTCGCAGTTCACGATCCCGCCCGAGGCGACCACCGGCGCCGATGGTTGGGCGACGATGACGATGAACCAGGACCGCTTCTTCCCGGCTTCGGCCCGGCAGCAGATCCTGGCGATGCAGGCTCGTGCGCGTAAGCCGGGCGAGCCGATCCTGGCCGGCATCTCGGCCCGTCGTCTCGTCTCGTTCCCGGTTCACCTCTAAGACAGACAGGTGAGTCGAGCCGCGCGCACCGTCGTACGATACGGCGGTGCGCGCGGCGCTCTTCCGCGGTCCCGGCCAACTGCGGCTTGTCGACGTGCCGCGTCCGGTGCCTGCTGCCGGGCAGACGCTCGTGCAGGTCGAGATCGCTCTGATGCTCTCGTCGGGGTTCTCGGCCATCGTCGACGGCCGTCGCGTCGTCGGCTTCGACGGCGAATCCGACGGCTTCGCCGAGTGGCTGGTCGTCGCCGGCGACAGCCTGCTCGACGTTCCGCGCACGCTCGCACCGGAGGTGGCCGCGCTGGTCTCGCCGCTCGCCCGCTGTTTGGCCCGCGTCGAGCGGGCCGAGATCGCGGCAGGCGACGTCGTCGCGATTCGCGGCGGGGGCATCGGGCCGTTGTTGCTCGCGGCCTGCGTCGCCGATGCGGGCGGGTGGCCGGTCGTCGAGGGCAGCGACCTCGCCGCCGAGTTCGGTGCGCATCCCGGTGACGGACCCTTTGCGGCCGAGCTCGCCCCAGACGACGGTTTGACGGCGCACACCCCGGCGACGGTGGGCGCTGCGCTCGGGTTTCTCGCAAGCGGCGCCTACCCGTGGGAACGGCTGATCACGCACCGCGTCCTGTTCGACGACCTGCCCGCACTGGTCGCCGATCCGCCCACCGGCCTGCTCGAAGCGGCGGTCGTGATGTGAGAACGCTCACAGTTCGCGAGCTGAACCGAACGCTGTTGCAGCGGCAGCTGCTGCTCGCGCGCAAGCGCGTCTCCGTCGTGCAGGCGGTCGAGAGACTGGTCGGGCTGCAGGCGCAGTACGCGCCGTCGCCGTACGTCGCCCTGTGGTCGCGCGTCGACGGCTTCCGGAAGGAGCAACTGACCCGCGCGCTCGCCTCCGGAGCCGTCGTCAAGGCGGGGTCGATGCGCACCACCTTGCACGTGATGAGCGGGCGCGAGTTTCCGGCGATCGCCTCCGCGTACATCGAGTCGCAACGCGGCCGGTCGGAGGGCCTCGGCGTCGATCTCAGCGTGCTCCGGGCCGCGGTCCCGAAGACTCCGCTCACAGCGGCGGAGATGTTCGAGCTGGGACACCGAGTGCTCGCCACGGATGACCGCTGGACCGTGGCGGTTGCGTTTCGAGCGCTGCCGTTCGTCCGGATCGAGCCGATCGGTCCGTGGCCTCACACGAAGCCTTCCCCGGCGGTGCTGTGGCGCGAGCCGCTGCCCGATGCTCGAGAGGCGTCCCTGCGCGTTGTTCGGCGGTACGTGGCTGCCTACGGACCCGTCTCGCGCGACGACATCGTGCAGTTCACGTCCTTCAAGCTCCGCCAGATCGATCCCGCGCTCGAGGGGCTTCGTACCTTCCTCGACGAGGAGGGACGAACGCTCTACGACCTGCCGCGGGCGGGGCTCGCCGCTGCCGACGTGCAGGCACCAGTTCGCTTTCTGCCGGCGTTCGACTCGATCATCCTGGCGCACCGCGACCGAAGCCGGATCGTGCCGCGGGAGTATCTGGAGACGGTCTTCAACGCCAAGAACGCGACGACGAAGCAGACGTTCACCGCCGACGGGCTCGTCGCGGGCGCCTGGCGGGTCGAGCGCAAGCGGGGCCGCTGGACGATCGACATCGAGCCGTTTGCGCCGCTGCCGTCGCGCTGGCGGCGCGAGGTCGCGGCCGAGCGCGAGCGGCTGCTCGCGTTCTACGAGTCGTAGGCGGAAACGAGGCAGAGCTCGTTGTAGACGAAGCTGCGCCCGGCCCAGCGCGGAAACGGAAACGACCACAGCCTGCGAGGCGTCAGGCCGGCCTCGCGGGCGATCGATTCGAGCTCGGGCCCGACGAACATCGCCGTGCCGCCGCGACGGACGTAGGGAGGTACAGCCGCAGCAGACCGAGCGCCTCGTCGCGCTCGAGGTGCTCGATCACGTGCGCGAGCAGCAGGCTGTCGAACGATCTTGCACGCGCTCGTTCGCTCGCCAGGAACTCGTCCACCGTGAGCGCGTCGTGGTTGCGTGCGCGGGCGATCTCGACGGAGGTCGCATTGTGGTCGACGCCGACCGAGCCCGGAGCCAGGACGCCCAGGTTGCGGCCGATGCCACAGCCGACGTCGAGGGTGCGACCGAGTTGCTGGCGCCGCAGGTTCCACTGATAGGGCGCCTGGACGTTGAGCGCCCGCTTCCACCAGACCGTCTGCTTGCGTTCGAGTCGCTCTGCGTAGTCCCGGCCCGCCGTGCTCATCCGAAGAGCGTCAGCTCGGGCTCGCGTTCGCCGCGCAGCACCGCGAGGTCGACCGTCGCGCACGCGATGCCGCGGCTGTCGGCGAGCGCGACGGCCTGCGGCTTGATCGACTGCGCGGCCAGGATGCCTCGGCATTCCCCGCGCGCCGGGTCGGCCCGAATGCAGTCGAGGTAGCGGCTCAGTTGCTCGACGGCGTCGATCGTGCCGACCCGCTTGATCTCGACGGCGACCCATCCGTCGTCCGCGTCGCGGCACATCAGGTCGACCGGCCCGACGTCGGTCGACCACTCACGCTTGACGAGCCGCAGGCCCGACTCGACGTGCGAGGGCTCGTCGGCGAGCAGCAGTTGCAGGTCGCGCTCGACGCCGTCCTTCTCGAGCGCGGCGGCTTCGCCCATGTCGTGCGTCACGTCGGAGAGCACCTCGAGGAACCGGATCTCGAGCCGATCCTCGCTCCGGCCGGCGCGCTTGCGCACGACGACGAGGTCACCGCTGTCCTCGATCACGGTCGGAGGCGTCATCCAGTTCAACGGCTTGTAGCCTCCTGCGTCGGCGTGCACGAGCACCGAGCCGTCGTCCTTCAGCAGCAGCAGCCGCGTCGACTCCGGCAGGAACGCGTCCAGGCGGCCGGAGTAGGTGACCTCGCAGCGGGCGACGATCAGGCGCACCGCGGCAACCTACCGTCCGTTTCGGACAGGTCGCCCGGTCAGGCGCGGCGGATCAGCGTCATCCCGTCCCGGACGCTGAGCAGAACCTGGATCGAGCGCGGGTCGGCGGCCACGTGCTCGTTGAACGCGGCGATGGGCGGGTGCTCGGAGATGACGCGGCCGCCGGCCAGCGTGTTGTCCGCCACGATCAGGCCGCGCTCCGTCAGACGGGGCAGCACCGCCTCGTAGTAGTCGATGTACCCGTCCTTGTCGGCGTCGATGAAGACGAAATCGAACTCACCCTCGAGGGCGTTGATCGTGTCGATGGCAGGGCCGACGTGGAGCGTGATCCGCGAGCCGTACGGCGAGCGGTCGAAATACCCCTGCGCGAACGCGGCCCGTTCGGGATCGAGCTCGCACGCGTCGATCCGCCCCCCTGCCGGGAGAGCAGCCGCCATCGCGAGGGCCGAATGGCCGCTGAACGTGCCGACCTCGAGCACCCGCGTCGGGCGGCCGAACCAGATCAGGAGCTCGAGCAGCCTGCCCGCGACGGGGCCGGTCAGCATCTGCTCCATCCCGAGCGTGCCGGCGGTGTCCTCCGACAGCTCGGCCAGGAGGTCGTCGTGAGGCGAGGACATGCGCTCGAGGTATTCCTCGGCCCGGGGGTCGATGACGTCCATGCTCTCGTTAGGCTAACGGTGCACCCAACCGCGAGGAGCTGACAAACACGATGCCCGGGCTGATGGCACGCCTTTCACTGATCTTCAAGGCCAAGTTCTCGAAGGCGCTCGACCGGGCCGAGAACCCGAACGAGACGCTCGACTACTCGTACGAGGAGCAGCTGCGGCAGCTCCAGAACGTCAAGCGCGGGATCGCCGACGTGACGACCGCGAAGAAGCGGCTCGAGCTGCAGTACACCGGCGATGCAGCAGCAGGTCGACAAGCTCGACGGTCAGGCGCGGCAGGCGCTGCAGGCCGGCAAGGAGGATCTTGCCCGCGAGGCGCTCGCACGCAAGACCGCGGTCCAGGCGCAGCTCGACGGGATCATGGAGCAGGGCCAGCAGCTCGAAGCTCAGCAGGCGAAGCTGATCGAGGGTGAGCGCACGCTCCAGACCAAGGTCGAGTCGTTCCGCACGCAGAAGGAAGTGATCAAGGCCCAGTACTCGGCAGCCGAGGCGCAGGTGCGGATCGGCGAGGCGGCGACCGGGCTCGGCGAGAACATGGCCGACGTCGGCCTGGCGGTGCAGCGCGCGAAGGACAAGACCGAGCAGATGCAGGCGCGCGCGAACGCGATCGACGAGCTGACGACTGCCGGGGCGCTCGAGGACTTCACCTCGTCGGGCGACGACATCGACCGGCAGCTCGCGCAGATCTCGCAGGGCGGCGCAGGTCGACGACGAGCTCGCGAAGATGAAGGCCGAGATCGGCGGCGGCGAGCCGCCGAAGGAGCTCGCAGGCGGGGAGGAAGAGAAGGCGTGATCGTCCGGCTGATGGGTGAGGGTCAGTGGCGGGTCGACGACGCGCTCGCTGGCGCGGCTGAACGAGCTCGACGACGAGGTCTGCGCCGGCCGTCGAGGCGGGGACGAGGCGCGCGCTTGGACGCGGCCTGCAGGCGCTCGCGGAGGCGGTGCGCGCGAACGGCGAGCGGCTCGCGACGCGGAGCTCCTGCCCGTCGGACGCGATCATCCCGCCCGAAGACCTCTCGCTCGACGAGGCGCGCGAGCTGCTCGCCAGGGCGGAAGGCCTCATCCCCGACCTGCCCGTCGCGTCGAGCGCGGGAGGTCGTGCTCGCCGCGCGGCCGCAGGGTGAGCCGCAGGAGACGACTTCGAGCTCCGCGAGGCGCCGACGCCGCGCCCGGTGAGGGCGAGGTGTCTCGGTGCCGCGAACGTCTTCGTCTCGCGTCGACCCGTACATGCGCGGCCGCATGACGGGGGTCGCGCACGTACGTCGGGCCGTTCGAGGTGGGCGGCGGTCCGGTCGACGGCGGTGCAGTCGGCCGCGTCGTCGCGTCGCGTGCACGAGGGGCTCGTCGAGGGCGACTGGGTGCTGTCGCTGCTCGGCTGGCGCGAGCAGGGCGTCGTGGCCGGCGACCACGCTGCGCAAGCTCGATCCCGCGGTCGCGCCGCCGTCGACGGCGCTCGGCGTGCTCGGGATGCCGGGGTTCACGGCGTGGGTCGGGCTCGTCGACATCGGGCAGGTGAAGGAGGGCGAGACGATCTACGTGTCAGGCGCCGCCGGCGCCGTCGGCAGCGCTGCGGCGCAGATCGCGAAGCTGAAGGGGCTGCGCGTGATCGGCAGCGCCGGCTCGGCCGAGAAGGTCGACTGGCTCGCGTCGCTCGGCATCGAGGCGTTCAACTACCGCGAGACGAAGGCGAAGGATGCGCTCGCGGACGGCATCGACGTCTACTTCGACAACGTGGGAGGCGACGCAGCTCGACGCGGCGCTGAAGGCGCTGCGGCCGTTCGGGCGCGTCGATCGCGTGCGGCGCGATCTCGCGCTACAACGACGAGCGCGCCGAGCCGGGGCCGCGCAACCTGGCCTGATGGTCACGAAGCGGCTGCGCTCCAGGGCTTCATCGTCTTCGACCACAACGACCGCTTCGCCGCGTTCGCGGCCGAGGTCGGGCCGTGGCTGGCGGACGGCAAGATCGTCTACCGCGAGACGATCGTGGACGGGATCGAGAAGCATCCCGGCACGCGTTCGCCGGCCTCTTCCGCGGCGACAACATCGGCAAGATGCTCGTCCGCGTCGGCCCCGACGATTAGGGCTCGCACAAACGCGCGCGGCGGCCTGCCGCGTTCGGCCACGTCCGGTGTCAGACACCGAAACGAACTGCCCACAGGTTTCGGCGAGCGCCGGTGCCGCCGTTCCCGGCGTTGTGGATGGAATGTTGGGAATGAGGTCGCGACGCCGACACGTCCGCCGCGGACATCACGAACTCGTCAGACCGGCGCGTCGAAGAGTGCGAGCCAGCGGGTGAGGTCCTGCTCGATCGGGAGCTCCTTCTCGAGCTTCGCCTTCAGCTCGAGCTCGGTCGCGTTGTCGCGCTTCTTGTCGGCGAGCGGCACGAACGGCCAGAACGCCCCGCGCTTGAAGCCGTAGATCCAGTACACCGGGTTCGGGCCGCCGTCGAACTTGAAGGTCGCCGCGAGCAGCTGCGAGCCGAAGCCTTTCGCCGTCAGCTCTGCTGCCAGCGTGTGCGCCGCGCCGACGAGATCCTCGAGCTCTGGATCGTGGACGACGATCCAGTCGAAGCCGTACTCGTCGCTCTGGCGTTCGATCGTCGTGCCCGACGCCTGCGCCACCGCGTCCGTCAGCTGGTCGACCTCGTCGAACGCGCTCCGGAACTCTCCGGACGACTGCGGCTTGAACGCGATCGCCGCCGAGCCTGCCGTCTTCAGCCCCAGCTCGGTCTGCAGCGTGATCGCGGCGGTCGGAAGCGAGAAGAGCCGGTCGTCCTTCGGCTCGGCGAGCTTCTTCCGCCCGAAGAGGACGTCTCTAAGGCCCAACAGGCCGCCCCTGTTCGCGTGCCATCTCCGCGAGCCTAGCGAGCCGCTCCGCGAGCGGCGGATGGTCGGACAGCAGTTGAAGGCGCGCCCCACCGGTCGCGACGATCCAGAGCGCCTCGACGCGACCGAGATCGCGCACGTCCGCAGAAGGGATATCGGCGCCGTGCGCGTCGAGCTTCTCCAGCGCGCTCATCAACGTCTCAGGCCGTCCGGTCAGGAGAGCGGATCCGCGATCGGCGGCGAACTCACGGTAACGCGAGAGCGCCAGGGTGAGCAGCGAACCAAGCGCCCAGATGGGGATCCCGATCCACCAGACGACCCACCAGAGATAGAAGACGACGCCTTCCTCGGCGATCATCGTCTCGCCGATCGCACGCGGAACGCTCGCGAACGTCATGACGACAGCGTCGCGGTTCGCTACGTGCGAGAGTTCGTGCGCGAGAACGGCCTCGAGCTCGTTCGGCTCGAGCGTCTCGAGCAAACCGGAGGTCACGGCGATGCGACTCGTGGTGCGTTTCAGGCCGACGGTGAAGGCGTTCGGCGTCTCGCTGTCGACGAGGAAGAGCTGAGGCGGCGGAAGGTCGGCCAGTTGCGCCAGCCGCTCCACGCTGGTGTCGAGCGGGTGATCGTCTCCCAGCGGGCGTGCCCCTGCGACTCGCAACAGGAATGTCGAGGCGCCGCCCAGGTGGGAGCCGGTCGTCGCGGCGATGATCGCCCCGATGACGACCCCGGCGATACCCCACTTGGGCGATACGAAGATCAGCGCCACCAGTCCGCCGATGATCGCCGCGTAGAGGGCGAGGACGAGCACCAGCGTCACCAGCATGCGCAGCGAGAGCCCGATCGTCCGCGTCGAGAATCGCCGCGTCACCACGGCACGTTGTAGCTACGCGACCGGGCGGCCCATGTCGCGGGCGATCTGCGCGAGCGCCGCGATCCGCTTCTCGAGCGGCGGGTGATCCATGAACAGCTCGCTCGCCGCGGACTTGGCGCGCGCCGGGATGATGAAGAACGCGTTCATGCCCTCGACCTGCCGCAGGTCCTGGTTCGGGATCAGCGTCATCTGCGACGAGATCTTCTGCAGGGCGCTCATCAGGTACTCGGGCGCGCCGGTGATCAGCGGCCGAGCCGCGGTCGGCGGCGTACTCGCGGTAGCGCGAGATCGTCCGGATCAGGACGAAGCTGATCACGTAGGTCAGCATCGCGACGAGCGAAGACGATCAGCCAGATCGGCGGGCCGTTGTTGTTGTCTGCGGTTGCCGCCGCCGCCAACATGCCGGCGTAGAGGCCGAAGCGGGTCAGCAGCGCCGCGAGCATCGCGAAGAAGCTGGCGACGGTCATGATCAGCACGTCGCGGTTCGCGATGTGCGACAGCTCGTGCGCGAGGACGCCCTCGATCTCCTTCGGCTCGAGCCGGTCCCACAGCCCGGTGGTGACGCAGACGGCAGCGTGCTTCGGCGAGCGGCCGGTCGCGAACGCGTTCGGCACCGGCGTGTCCATGATCGCGATCTTCGGCTTCGGCAGGTCGGCCATCGCGCAGAGGCGCTCGACCATGTCGTGCAGGGCGGGCGCGTCCTCGCGGCTGACGACCTTGGCGCCGGCGGCCGCGAGCGCGAGCTTGTCGGAGGTGTAGTACTGGAAGAAGGCGAGCGCCGATGATGATCACGAGCATCGGGACGAGCCCGACGCCAGACGAACTGCAGCAGCACGAGGCGAAGACGACGTAGAGCAGCCCGAGCAGCCCGGTCGTCAGGAGCATCCGCAGCGTCAGACCGGCGTCACGACCGTACGATCTGCGTTTCATGGGCCGCATTGTAGGCCGGGCTCGGACGGTGCCGACGTGCACTTAACGGCGCCTCAACGTCGCCCGGCCGCTATAGACTCCGCCCTCGTGCGCCGCCTGGCTCCGATCGCCGTTCTGCTGCCGCTCCTGCTGGCCGCCGCCGGG
This sequence comes from uncultured Actinomycetes bacterium, assembly GCA_963819535.1. Classification (GTDB taxonomy): domain Bacteria; phylum Actinomycetota; class Thermoleophilia; order Gaiellales; family Gaiellaceae; genus PALSA-600. The sequence continues at coordinate 289,202 of CAWFWL010000004.1, forward strand.
TGCTCGACGTACAAGCCGGGCGAGAAGGTGGTCACGCCGACACCGGACACGGTTGTCGGGACCGTGGCGACCGCTCCGACTGCGACCGTGCCGGCCGTGTACAAGAACGGCGACCCGACCGCCGGCAAGGCGGTTTTCCTAGCGCCGGCTGCGGCGGCTGCCACACGCTGAAGGACGCGGGCGCGACCGGCACCGTCGGGCCGAACCTCGACGAGGCGAAGCCGCCGCTGTCACTCGTCGTGACGCGCGTCACGAAGGGCGCCGGGGCGATGCCCTCCTTCAAGGGCCAGCTGTCCGACAAGCAGATCGCCGACGTCGCCGCCTACGTCGTCAAGGCGACCGGCGGCAACGCGAACGGCTGAGCTGGAGCTCCCGGCAGCGTTCCCGCGCGACGTCGGCGTCGTCGCGACCGACTTCGACCGCACGCTGGTCTGGGAGGACGGCGTCCTCCGGCCGCGCACGATCGCCGCGCTGCAGCGCGCACGCGAGGCCGGGCCTCCACGTGATCGTCGTCACCGGGCGGATGGTGCAGTCGGTGCAGCGTGCGCTCGCGCCGGCCGGGCTCGACGAGCCGGTGATCTGCTACCAGGGCGCCGTCGTCGTCGACGGTGACGGAACTGGCTCCGGCACGAGCCGATCCCGCTCGCCCTCGCGCGCGAGGCGATCGCGTTCGTGGCCGAGGCGGGCTACACGCCCAACGTCTACGTCGGCGACGAGCTGTACGTGGCGGAGGTGACGCAGGAGGCGCGCGCAACTACGCCGAGCTTCCAGCACCTCGAGATCACGCGGTCGGCGACCTGCTCTCGTGGCTCGCCGAGCCGCCGACGAAGCTCGTCGCCGTCGGCGATCCCGACGCGCTCGACGCCGTCGAGGCCGCGGCGAAGGCGCGGTTCGGCGGCCGACCTCTACATCTCGAAGTCACTGCCGTACTTCCTCGAGTTCGCTGCCGCAGGCGTGACGAAGGGTGCAGGGCTCGACTTCCTCGCCGCGCACATGGGCTTCACGCCGCGACCAGACGATCTCGTTCGGGGACGGTGAGAACGACGTCGAGCTGGTCGAGTGGGCTGGGTTCGGCATCGCGGTCGAGAACGCCCACGAGCGCGTCAAGGCGGTCGCCGACTGGATCTGCCCGAGCGCGGAGCAGGAAGGAGTCGCCCAGGTGCTCGAAGCTGTTTCTAGACTCGAAGCGATGATCGACCTCCGAGCCGCCCGCCACGATCCCGATTCGCTTCCGGGCCGCGCTCGCGCGCAGGGCGCCGGCGGAGGCGTTCGACGAGCTGCTCGCGGCCGACGAGCGCTGGCGCGAGCTCGTGCCGCAGGTCGACGAGCTGCGCGCGCGGCAGAAGCTCGAAGGCAAGCCGACGCCCGAGCAGCTCGAGGAGCTGACCGCCTGGTCAAGGACGAGCTGAAGGCGCTCGAGGAAGCGCTCGCGACGGCCGAGGCGGGTCGCGACGCCGCGCTCGCGAAGGTGCCGAACCTCCCGCACGAGTCTGCCGCGGACGGCTTTCGCGACGAGGACGCGATCGTCGTCAAGGAGTGGGGCGAGCCGCCGGCAGCTCGCAGCCGCTCCGCGAGCACCTCGAGCTCGGCGACGGCTGGATCGACATGGAGCGCGGCGCGAAGGTCTCGGGCTGCCCGCTTCGGCTACATCGTCGGCGACGTGGCGCTGCCTCTCGCTCGCGCTGTACCGCCTCGCGCTCGACCGCCTCGATCGAGGGTGGCTTCACGCCGGTGCTGCCGCCGGTGCTCGTGCGCGAGGAGGCGATGTACGGCACCGGCTTCTTCCCGTCCGAGAAGGCCGACTATCTACTCGGTGCCGGAGGACGGCCTCTACCTCGTGGGCACGTCGGAGGTGCCGCTGGCCGCGCTGCACATGGGCGAGATCCTCGACGGAGCTGCCGCTCCGCTACGTGCGCGTTCTCGACGTGCTTCCGCCGCGAGGCCGGTGCCGCGGGCAAGGACACGCGCGGCATGTTCCGCGTGCACCAGTTCGACAAGGTGGAGATGTTCGTCTTCTGCGAGCCCGAGGAGTCGTGGGACGAGCACGAGCGGCTGCTCGCGATCGAGGAGGAGCTCGTCCAGGAGCTCGGCCTGCCCTACCGCGTCGTCAACATCGCCGCCGGCGACCTCGGCGCGCCGGCCGCGAAGAAGTACGACATCGAGGCGTGGTTCCCGGCGCAGGAGCGCTACCGCGAGATCACGTCACTGCTCGAACACGACCGACTACCAGGCGCGGCGGCTCGGGCATCCGCTTCAGAGCGGGCGAGAAGCAGCTGGAGACGCCGCACACGCTTGAACGGCACCGCGGTCACCGATCGCTGGGCGCTCGCGATCCTCGAGAACTTCGGCGGCGAGATTCCCGAGGTGCTGCAGCGCTACGGCGCACCCGCGCCGCATCGCGCGTTGAACGCGCCCGCGTCGGCCGCCCGGATCGGCTTGAATGACCCCGCGGCGGGGTGCCGGAGCGGCCGAACGGGGCGGTCTTGAAAACCGCTGACGGGGCAACTCGTCCGTGGGTTCAAATCCCACCCCCGCCGCCTGACCTCCGCTCGCCGGGGCGAGCCCGACCTATCTTGGAGCATCAAGGCGCTCGAATCGATCCTCATCGCGGGTTCGGGCATCCGACCTGCGGCGCTCCCTGCGTCCCACAACCGCCCGCGTACTGTGGGCTTGCTGTGACTTTTCGACGCCGTGGCAGCGAGCCTCGTCGCGTGCGAACGACGGTCATTCGCGTCGAGCGCGGGCCTCCGAGGGCCTGTTGCGTATTGCCGACGCGGCACGGCGGCTGCTTAGACCTGCCGTAGCCAGATTCCGTGCGCGTCCGTAATTTGCCCGTCTACGGGTCTGTGCGAGACGTCCAGGGCGTATCCGGAAGGCCGCGCGAAACGGCGCCGCCAGCTCGGTTGCATACGTAGTCGGTGACGTCGGAACTCTTGTCCCGATAAGCGATCGTCTTGTTGATGACCGTTGGGCACATGCCGTCGGAGCAGAACCACGGTGTTCGGGTCCACGCCCGCTCGCGCGCGGCGTGCTCGCGATGGAGTCGTTCGCCCTGCCATCGTCGATCGCCCGCGAGTCACAGAGCGGAGCTCGAGCAGTCGTTCCCGGTCGCATCCGACCGGAGTAAGCAGTCAACGGGCACTTGATATTCGCCGGGGACGTCGATCATGGCAATGATCTTCGTGCCCACATCGATGCGCGCGGCCGCGGCACCGATCCCTGCGACGGCCGCCGTCTGGCGAGTCTCGCCTCTGCCTCGATAGTCCCCTCCGATATCTAGCAGGAACGCGGCTGGATGCAACGCTTTAGTCGCCTTGACCGCCCATGCGAACCAGTGCCGACAGTGAGGTCGAGCTCGGTGAAGTCCACAACTCGGGAATGCAGGAGAGCTTGACGAAGGGCACGACGGCCCAGCCGTCGCGCTGTGCCATGGCGAGTATCGATGGCATCCACATCTGCGCATGCGAATCGCCGAAACACCACCACGGTGCGCTTGCTCGATGACGATCCCATCCGACAGATGCCGTTTCGCGTTTCACCCTGATCAGCGAAGCAACCCTTGGGGAGGCGGTAGTAGTCGTTGAGGAGACGCGGGACCGGAGGTAGCAGCTCGCTCGCCCGGATTTGCCGCCGACCGTTGAGAGACGCTGCGGGCCACAACGGGTAGCGCTTGGTCGACCGACGCCTCCGGAATGGGGTCGACGGTCACAGGGCCCCGGGTGGTCGACGGTGAAGGTGACGCAATCGCCGTCGGCAAGGCGACGGCGGCTTGCGTTTCGATCGTCGAGTCGATTCTGGCGAGTGGCAGTAGTGCGCTCAAGAGCGCGGCCCCGACCGACACGGTGGTGAGTGTACCCACCGCGCCGTCGCTCCAGTCCGCCCGGCGAATCGGATTCTCGAAGATCACATAGCTGACTACCGAAAGTGCCAACGCAGCGGCAACGAGCAGAAGGTTGCTTTGCACCGACAACTTATGACCCCCGTACTGGGCGGCGATGATCAGGATCGGCCAGTGCCACAGATACAGCGTGTACGACCTGTCCCCGATGTATCTCATCGGCAGAGCGCTCAGGACGCTCCCGCAGAGCCTCGCGAAGAGTCGCCTCCAATGCCGGCCACAATCACCAGCGCTGCACCCGTGGTGGGAGCAGCGCGACGTAACCCGGAAACCGCGTCGCGTCGGTGAAGTACGCGGCAGCCAGACCGATTGCCAAAACTCCGGCATAGCCGGCGACGAGTCGGGCGCGCACGGAGAGGTGCTCGAAGCGCGTCGCCCCCACCGCGATCAGCGCTCCGAGCGCAAGTTCCCAGGCTCGTGTGAGAGTTGAGAAGTACGCGGCAGTCGCACGCGTGTAGGTGTCCTAGACCGACCACGCAAGTGAGAGCACAAACGCCACCGCGCCGACGATCAGCAGTCTCGCGAGGCGTGTGTCGAGTTCCTCTCTGGTGATCCTCGGTCGGTGACGCCGTGTGAAGTGAGCAAGCCCGAAGAGAACGACGGCCAAGATCGCGAGCCAGACGAGGTAGAACTGTTCCTCGACTGCGAGGCTCCAGAAATGCTGCACCGGTGACGGCGGTTGCTCTCGTGCGAAGTAGTCGGTGCCGCGCGCGAAGTGGATATTCGCTGCGAAGAAGACCGCAGAAAAGCTGTCGCCGATCGCCTCCTTCGCTCACACGACGCTGAGCAGCCGATAGGCAGCAAGATCGGTGACGATGATCACGAGCGCGGCTGCGGGAAGAATGCGCTTCGCGCGCCGAAGATAGAACTCTCTGAACGAGACCGTGCGCGCTTTCGCCGCATCGGCGAGGAGCAGTCCGGTGATGAAGAACCCCGACAGCACGAAGAAAACGTTGACGCCGACGTACCCTCCCGGGATGCCGGGAACCCCCCGCGTGGCCTAGCACGACGAGCAGCACGGCGACCGCCCGTAAGCCCTGCAGATCGCCCCGGTGACCGGTGGAGCGAACTGTCAGGTCAGTCGTCGTCCAGCGCCGAGCCGCGGATCTGAAAGACAGTACGACTCGCGGACTGTAGTCGCCGACCGACGCCGTTTCTAGGGGTGTCGTAGCGGGGAACGCAGTTGGGAGCCGCTCCATGGACCTGCCCTGAAGGTCTATCGTGCCGACAATGGGACTTCAGCGTGGAGTTGCTGTGCTCGTCGCGTTTCTCCTTTGGCTCACGATCTCAGCGATCTCCTCGGCCGAGGCCCCGCCCAATCCGAATCCGGAAAACCGTCAACCGCCGATCGTTTACCGCCCGGCCGATCTGATGATGACGGCGCCTGCCTCGCTGGCTGATCCTGTTGCACGGGGCAGGCTCAAGCCCTCAATCGCTGATCAGCTGGTCACGCTTCGATGCGCTTGCTCGGCAGAGAGGTTTCGTCGTCGCGGCGCTGTCCACCGGCGACAACAAGACGTGGCTCTCGGCCGAGTGGATGAATTCCGAAGCCGACGTCAAGTACATCAGCAGTGCAATCACCTCCCTTGAGAAGTCGCAGAACATCGACCCTGGTCGAGTTTTCGTGATCGGATTCTCGTCGGGGGGCTCTATGGCCTATCGTGTCGGGTGCGAGTTGGCCGAGCAGGTCGCTGGAATCGGCATCGTCTCGGCGGTCTTCGCGATGCCGCACTGCTCGCCGACCCGCCCCGTGACGGTGATGGGCATCTTCGGCACCGCGGACGTCGTCCCCTTCAACGGCTCGCCGCAGGCCGAGGCGCCGGCGGCGAGCATCGCTCGGTGGCGCAAGTGGGACGCCTGCACGGCCACCGCCGTGGCCAGCGGCGCGGGCGTGGTCTCCACCCAGACGTGGCAGCCGTGCGCGGCGGGGACTGCGATCGCCTACACGGCCATTCAGGGAGGCGGTCATACGTGGTCGGGTGCCCCTGGCCTCCCAGCCGGCTCACCGAATGCGCAGCTCAACGCAACGGCGGTCCTCTGGGCGTTCCTCTCGGCGCACCCGCGACCCGCCGCGGCCGTCACGACGAAGCTCAGCGCCTCGGTGCTCTCCGTCGTGCTGACGCGCGCCGGCAAGGCGACCAGGCTTGCCGTCAGGTTGCAGCTGGGGGAGCCGGCCAAGGGGCTCCAGACGCTCCTGCGAAACGGCCGGCTCGTGGTCTCGCGCAGGGTTCAAATAAAGAAAGGGCGGAACGTTGCTTGTGACGCGCATCCCAAAGACTCTGCAATCCGGACGGTATGTGTTGAAGCTCGGCCTGACCTCCGCTGACGGAGCACGTTCGTTCGCCCGCCTCGTGAAGGTCCAGCTTCGCTAGCGCCCGTTGGAGCCGATCCGTCTTCGTCACACCACCGGTTCGACAAGTCTTCGCTTTGAGATCGGGCGCCATCGTGGGCGGCCTCGCGTTTCTACTGATCGGCCTGCTCGGCTTCGTTCCAGGTGCTACGACGCGGCTCGGCGCGATCGCGTTCGCCGGCGACGACTCGCGCGCACGGCTGCTCGGGACGTTCCAGGTGAGCGTCGCTGCACAACCTCCTTCACGTCGCGCTCGGTGGCGGGATCCTGTTCGCGCCCGCGCGCCGGCACGGGCACGGCCGGCACTCGTCGCGGGTGGGATCGCGTCTCTCGGGCTCTGGCTGGCCGGCGTCGTCGGCGCGCTCGACTGGCTGCCCGTCAACATCGCCGACAACTGGCTGCACTTGCTGCTGGGGCTGGCGCTCCTTGCGCTCGCTAGAGCTTCCGAACCGAGAGAATCTCCGCGATGATCTCGAGGGCGATCTCCGCGGGCGTCTCGCCGCCGAGATCGAGCCCGACCGGCCCGCGAACGCCGTCGGCGAGCGAACCCAGCTTTTCGCGCCGCTTCGCCTGCGTGCGTTTCGAGCCGAGCGCCCCGACGTAGAACGCGCCGCCTTCGACGCCTGCACGTAACGCCGGGATGTCGAGCCGCTCCTCGTGCACGAGCGACACGACCGCACTGTCGGGAGTGACGCTGATCTCGTCGGGCCATGCGACGACGATCTCGTCGGCGCTCGGGACGCGCTCGCGCGTGGCCAGGCCCGCGCGCGGGTCGACGACGGTCGTGTGCCAGCCGAGCGGCTTCGCAAGTGCGCAGAGCGCCTCGGCGATGTCGCCCGCGCCCACGGCGACGAGCCGCGGTTGTGGTGCAACGCGCTCGGCGAAGACGGTGCGACCCCCCTCCTCGCGCACTGCCGTCGGTGCCGAGGTGTCGTCGTGCCAGCGCCGGCCGACGTCGTCGCCTGCGACCACGACGTAGCTCGTGCCCCGTTCGACCGGTGGTGCGGCGTCGAACGGCTCCAGGAAGACGTCGATCTCGCCGCCGCACGGAAGCCCGACGCTCCACGCCTGTTCGTCCTCGATGCCGTACGACACGAGCTCGGGCTGGTCGCCTGCGAGCACCGCCTTGGCCCGCTCGCAGACGTCGGCCTCGACGCAGCCGCCCGAGACCGACCCGAACATCCGCCCCGACGCCGTGATCGCCAGCTTCGACCCGAGCGGGCGCGGCGCGCTCCGACGGGTTCCGACGACGGTCGCGAGCGCGACCTCCTCGCCGGCCACGCGCCACTCCTCCGCCTTGACGAGCACCTCGTCCATATCGCGATGATGCCAGTCATGGAGGCAGAGGCGAGAGACGAGCTGGGCGAGTTGCTGGTCCGCATCGATGCCGGCGAGCTCGGCGACCCGCTGCCGGTGCTGGCGTACCTCGCCGGGCGGGAGGTGACGTTCGGCGAGGAAGAGCTGAACGGGGCTCGCCGCCGGGCCGTGCTGCTCGTCGCCGCGGGTGGCGACGTGCACCGCGAGCTGGGTGTCGACGATCGCGCCGTGAAGGCGCTCGCGGCCGACCTGTACGACGCCGACCGCCGCGCGCAGCTCGCGCGCAGCCTGGACGCGCTCGTCCTGCGCGTGCGCGACCTGCCGGTCGCGCGCGAGGCCGCACTCTTCCTGGTTGCCGACGTCGAGCTCGCCTGGCGGATGCTCGCGCTCTCGCTGCTGGCCGAGGAGCTCGGCGGTTGACGCCGGCGGTCGAAGCCGCACGACGGGCCGGGATCGAGTTCCTGCTGCACGAGTACGACGGCGTCAAGCTGGGGGAGGGCGACTACGCGCTCGCGGTGGCGCAGGCGCTCGGGCGTCCGCCGGGGCAGCTGTTCAAGACGTTGATCGTCTCGATCGACGGCGAGCTGCGCGCGTTCGTGGTGCCCGCCGACCGGCAGCTCGATCTGCGAAGCGTCGGCAAGCGCGCCGAGCTCGCCGGGCGCGGCGAGGCGGAGCGGGCGACCGGCTACGTCGTCGGCGGCATCAGCCCGCTCGGCCAGCGCCGACCGCTCCCGACGGTGGTCGACGTTGCCGCGCTCGACTGGGAGACGATCCTCGTCAGCGCCGGCCGGCGCGGGCTGCAGATCGAGCTCGCACCGCAGGATCTAATCGCGCTCACGGCCGCGACGGTCGCCTAGGTTCCCCACCAGAAGCTCGCGGCGATCACGACGTAGAAGCCGATCAGGACGGCGCCTTCCTCCCACTGCGACTCCCCGTCGTTGACGACGAGGGCGCCGAGCACGCCGGCGAGCAGCAGGACGAACGCGAGCAGCGTCGGGAAGACGAGCGTCAGGTGCGTCGCGAAGAGCAGCGAGGCGATCACCAGCACCGGGGTGAGCGCGAGTGCGACCTGCAGCGACGAGTTGACGATCACGGCGACGGCGAAGTCGGCCTTGTTGCGAGCGGCCAGCTGGACGCCGACCACGTTCTCGACGGCGTTGCCTGCGATGGCGACGATGACCAGGCCTGCGAACTCCTCGCTCATGTGCAGCGTGTGGATCGCGGGCGTCAGTGCGTTCACGAACCAGTCCGACGCGAAGGCGGCCGCCGTGCCGGCCAGCGCAAGTGTCACGGCGGTTGTGGAGCGCGACCAGCGCGCAGGCGCGTGTTCCTCGCCCGGGGCACTGCGCAGGAACGCGGGCAGCGTGAGCGCGAAGAGCACGAGCAGGACGCCGGCGCAGACGAGGGAGAGCGCCTCGCCGTGTGCGGCAGCGGGAGCGTGGAACGCGTGGGCGAGCGACGGGATCGCCAGCGTCGCCGCCGCCAGGACGGTCAGGGTGGACACGAGGCGCGCCCGGCTCGAGTCGAAGCGCTGCGGCCCGTGTCGCAGGCCGCCGACGACGAACGCGATTCCCAGCACGAGCACGCTGTTCGCCAGGATCGAGCCGACCAGCGCCGCCTGGACGACGTCGACGAGCCCCTTGTTGAGGGCGAAGAGCGCGATGAACAGCTCGGGCAGGTTCCCCAGTGCCGACTGCACGACGCTCGCGCCGCCCGACCCGAGCTGCGCGCCCAGCTGCTCGGTCGCCGCGCCCACCGTCCGGGCCAGGAGCGCGAGGGCTGCGGCTGCGATCACGAACGTCAGGACGGCGCCGAGCCCCGCGAAGTGGCAGATGGCGGCGATCAGGACGGCCGTCGCCGTCACCGAGAGCTCGATCACGTCGCGGCGATTCATTGGTCGCGGAACCTACCAACCCTCCTCCCTCGTTCCAGGGGTGAGGCCGCACCGGAGATCTGCCGAAATTCAGGGCAATCCATCGTTCTCGGGAGGAAGCTCGTTGCGGCACGGCCTACTCGTCCTGATCCTCGTCATCGCTACGTCGGCGTTCGCGGCAACCGCGAGCGCTTCCGAGCTGATCGACCGCAACGCGCACGGCGTGCGCCTCGCGGTGAACGCCAAGGGCGAGGCGCTGATCACGTACACCGCCCACGGCAAGGTTCGTCACGTGCTCGCGTGGGGAGCGAAGAACGCGATCGCCCCGACCCGCGCGCGGCCGCAGGTGGCCTTCTCACTCGACTACGCCGGCGGCTGGGGCAAGTACAAGCGCGACTACTGGAAGACCTTTCGCAACACGTGCAAGGCGTACACCGGCCCGGCGCTGGCGTGGAAGGTGCTGGCCTGCACCGCGCCCGACGGCTCGTACTGGGCGCTCCAGGCCTGGCAGCGGATGCTGCCGAACTACGGCCTCGCCCCGACCGGCCTGCAGGGCACGTGGGAGCTTCGTCTGTCGCACTGGACGGGCGAGCTGCCCGCGCTCCAGATCGACACCGACTGGGCGTGGCACCAGTGGGACCACCTCTTCGGGACGTTCCGCTACGCGAACGACCCGGTGTACGGGTTCCGGTCGACGGCCTCCGGCGTTCCGCTCGACACGTTCGGGCGCAACATCTTCGTCGACACGTTCGACTCGGCGTACGGCGCGGGCTGGAAGCGCGAGAACAGCTTCCTCACGCACACCCGCACCGGCGCCTTCTGTTACTCGTTCAACCCGCACGGATCACACCCGGCCGGCAACGGCACGCACTACCGCGCGACGGTCGAAGGCCCCGGCGTCACGCCGGACGTGATGTGGATGGGCCAGCCGGCGGGCGTGTATGACAAGGCACTCGACCTCGAGAAGAATGCGTTGATCACGCAGCTCGGGGATCGCCAGTGCCGCGCGAACTGAGCCTTCCTCTAGGCTCGCCCGTGTGGCGGAACGTGGAGCAGAGCAGCGCGCGCTCTTCCGGCGCTGGCCGGCGGGGGTCTCGGTCGTCGTTGCGGACGTCGACGGGCGTCGCTCCGGGCTGACCGTCTCGTCGCTCGTCTCGCTGTCGCTCGAGCCGCCGCTCGTGGGGATCTCGATCGCCCTCGAGGCGTCGCTCCACGAGCTGCTGCGCGATGCGGGCGCGTGGGCAGCGTCGATGCTCTCGGGCGAGCAGGAGCACCTCGCCCAGCACTTCGCGCGCAGCGTGCCGCCGATCGTGCTCTGGAACGGGATCGACGTGCGGGAGGACGATCCGCGCCTGCTCGCTGGCGCCGCGGGCTGGCTGACCGCGCGCACCGTCGACGAGGTTCGGACGGGCGACCACACGCTCTTCGTCGGCGAGCTGCTGTCGATCGAGACGTCGCAGGAGCCCGAGTCGCTCGTCTACGTCCACCGGGGATACACGCAGGTGTGATCGAGGCCGTCGTCTTCGACCTCGACGGTGTGATCGTCGACTCAGAGCAGGTCTGGGACGAGGTGCGCGCCGAGTACGCGCGCGGATCGGGCGGCCGGTACGGGCCGGACTCGGCGCGGGCGATGATGGGCATGAGCTCGGCCGAGTGGTCGCGGTACATGGCGGAGGAGCTGGGCGTCCCGGGCACGCCCGAGCAGATCAACGCCGAGGTCGTCAGGCGGATGCTCGCGCGGTACGGCGAGTCGCCGCCGCTTCATCCCGCACGCGGCCGACGTTGTCAGGCGTGTCGCCGAGCTGCGTCCGCTCGGGATCGCGTCGTCGTCGAACCGCGAGCTGATCGACGTCGTGCTCGCCTCGGCCGGGCTGTCGGATGTCGTCACGGTCGCCGTCTCCTCGGAGGAGGTGGCGCGCGGCAAGCCGGCGCCGGACGTCTACCTCGAGGCGGCGCGACGGCTCGGCGTCGAGCCGGTCGTGTGCGCCGCAGTCGAGGACTCGCACAACGGGATCCGCTCGGCCAAGGCCGCCGGCATGCGCGTCTTCGCGATTCCGAACCCGCACTTCCCGCCCGACGGCGACGCGCTCGCGGACGCCGACGTCGTGCTCGACTCGATCGTCGAGCTGCCCGCTGCGCTGGGTTAGTCGGCGCGGCCGAGCAGGACGCAGCCGTTGTGGCCGCCGAGGCCCATCGCGTTCGACAGCGCGACGTCGACGCGCTTGCGCGCGCCTCGTTCGGGACGTAGTCGAGGTCGCACTCGGGATCGGGCTCGCGGTAGTTGATCGTCGGCGGCAGCACGCCGTCGCGCAGGGCGAGCACGCACATGATCGCCTCGATCGCGCCCGCGGCTCCGAACGTGTGGCCCATCATCGACTTCGTCGACGAGACGGCCAGCTTGTACGCGTGGTCGCCGAAGACGTCCTTGATCGCCTTCGTCTCGGCGAGCGTCGCCGAGCGGCGTCGACGTGCCGTGCGCGTTGATGTAGCCGACGCGCTCGGGCTCGACGCCGGCACGCTCGAGCGCGCCGCGCATCATCGCGGCGACGCCGGTCGCCTCCGGCTCGGGCTGCGCCATGTGGTGCGCGTCGTTCGACGCGCCGTAGCCGAGCACCTCGGCGTAGATCTCGGCGCCGCGCCGCTCGGCGTGCTCCCAGTCCTCGAGCAGCGAGCGCGCCGGCGCCTTCGGCCATCACGAAGCCGGCGCGCGTCGCGTCGAACGGCCGCGACGCGTGCGGCGGGTGCTCGTCCTCGGCGGCGAGCCCGCGCATCGCGGTGAAGCCGGCGAGGATCAGCGGGATGATGCACGACTCGGTGCCGCCGGCGAGCACCGCGTCGGCGGCGCCGCGCTTGATCATCTCGGCCGCCTCGCCGACCGCGTGCGAGCCGGTCGCGCACGCCGAGACGACGGCGTAGTTCGGGCCGGTGATCCCGAGCGAGATCGCGAGCTGGCCCGAGACCGAGTCGACGAGCACGTTCGGCAGGAAGTTCGGCGACACGCGGTCGGGCCCGCGCTCGCGCAGCGTGTCCGCCTGCTCGACGATGCCGGGCACGCCGCCGATCGCCGAGCCGAAGACGATCCCGACGCGCGCCGGGTCGAAGCCGTTCAGCGCCGCGTCGTCGAGCGCCTCGCGGCCGGCGGCGACGCCGAGCAGCACGTTCCGCTCGAGCTTCCGCGCCTCCTTCGGCGAGACGACCTGGGTCGGGTCGAAGCCCTTCACCTCGCCGGCGACCCGCACCGGCAGGCCGTCGGTGTCGAACGGCCGAGATCCAGTCGATCCCGCTCTCGCCCGCCTGCGCCGCCCGCCAGGTCGTGGGCACGTCGAGCCCGAGCGGGGTGACCGCGCCGACTGCCGGTGACCGCGACGCGTCTCATCGGGCAAGCCTAGATGACGCTTCGCCTAGGCTTTCCGCGATGCCCGCGCCGAGCGTCCCGTTCCCGCCGATGGAGGCCGAGCTCGTCCGCGAGCTGCCGGACGGCGACGGCTGGCAGTACGAGCCGAAGTGGGACGGGTTCCGCGGCGTGCTCGAGAACGTCGGCGGCGAGCTCGCGCTCTGGTCGCGCAACGAGCGGCCGCTGCTGCGCTACTTCCCGGAGCTGCGCCCGCTCGGCGAGCTGCTGCCGCCGAACTCGGCGCTCGACGGCGAGATCGTGATCGCCCGCGACGGCGCGCTCGACTTCGACGCGATGCAGACGCGCCTGCATCCGGCCGAGTCGCGGATCCGCCGGCTGTCGGCCGAGATCCCGGCCGAGTACGTCGTCTTCGACATGCTGCTCTGGGACGGCGAGCCGGTCTGGAAGCTGCCGCTCGACGAGCGCCGCGCCCGCGTCGAGGCGCTCGCGCGGCTTCCGCCTCTCGCCTGCGACGCGCGACCTGGGCGAGGCGCGCGGCCTGGCTCGATCGCTTCGAGGCGCTCGGCCTCGACGGCGTGGTCGCGAAGCGGCTCGACGCCGCCGTACCTGCCCGGCTCGCGCGAGGCGGTCGTGAAGGTGAAGGAGCACAAGACGGCCGACTGCGTCGTCGCTCGGCGTGCGCTGGAAGGGCGACCGCAGCGCGATCGCGACGCTGCTGCTCGGGCTCTATCGCGACGACGGCGGGGTCGACTACGTCGGCTCGTGCGCCGTCGGCGCACGGATGCGCGACGAGGTCGCGCGGCGGGTGCTGCCGCTCGCTCGAGCGAGTCGTCGGAGGGGCGCTTCTCCGAGCCGAACCGGTGGGGCACGGGCGAGCTCGAGGAGGCCGCGTGCGCCCGGAGCTCGTCGTCGAGGTGCGCTACGACAAGGTGCAGGGCAACCGGTTCCGCCACGGCACGAAGTTGATCCGCTGGCGCGACGACAAGGATCCTGCCGACTGCACGTGGCGCGAGCTGCGCCCCCCGCGCGACCCGAACGCGGGCGGCGTCGAGCAGCTCTTCGCCTGACGGCTCGCCCCGAACCTGGTTCGCTGCGCGAACCAGGTTCGCGAGTTTGGCGCTCTTGACGGAACACCCGAACGTGGTTCGAACGAGGTTCGAGGGTCACGCCCGAAAGCGACAGTGGCTCTGTTTCTCGCAGTCGCCGTGCGGGCCGAAACGCACGAACCTCGTTCGAACGAGGTTCGAGGGTCACGTCCGCTGCGGACTCCGGAGACGTGTCCGCGCCGGCCCAAGTGCCAAGTTGTTACTTGGACTGAGGTTCGAGCCCGAGTGGGGCGAAGCGTGAGAGCAGCGACGGCGGGTTGCGCCACATGCCGCGCATCGGGTCGCCGACCTCGGCGATCCGGGCGGCGCATGGTCTCGATCGTGAACGCCTCCGGCTCGACGGCCGCCACCTCGTCCCAGCGGAGCGGGGCCGAGACGCGCGCGTCCGGGGTGGGGCGGACCGAGTACGCAGATGCGATCGTGCGGTCGCGCGCGTTCTGACCGAAGTCGACGAACACGCCGACGCGGTCGGCGACGCGCCAGGTCGTCGTCGCGACGGCCTGGTCGCCGATTCGCCGCTCGACCTCCTCGGCGAGCGCCTTCGCCGCGCGGCGCACGTCGGGAAACGGCATGTCGCGCTTGATCGGCGCCAGGATGTGCAGCCCGGTCGCACCGGACGTCTTCGGGTACGACCGCAGACCGAGCTCGTCCATCACCTCACGCACGACGAGCGCGATCTCCCGGACGAACGGCCACTGGTCGTCGGTCGTCGGATCGAGGTCGATCAGCAGGTAGTCGGGGCGTTCGATCTCCGGAACGCGCGAGTGCCAGGTGTGCAGCTCGATGCAGCCGAGGTTCGCGACCCAGGCGAGCCCGGCTGCGTCGTCGAGCACCGCGAACACCGTCGAATGCCCGCTCGGGAACTGGACGAAGATCTCGTCGACGTAGTCGGGATGGTTCTTCGGCACGCGCTTCTGGTGGAAGAACTCGCCCGCGACGCCGTCCGTGAACCGCTTCATGTGGAACGGCCGGCGCCGCACGTGGGGGAGCGCGAGCGGTGCGACATCGACGTAGTACGCGACGAGGTCGAGCTTGGTCAGCCCCCGCTCCGGGAAGAACGGCTTCTCCGGGTTGGTGACGGGGACGTCGCGCCGGCCGATTCGCACAGAGCGAGTATCGTTGAGAGCGTGCTCGAAGGGCATCCGTTGAGCAACGTCACGCTCGAGCCGCTCGACGATCACATCGTCGTCGAGACGCTCGACGAGTCCGAGCTGCCGAGCGGCCTGATCGTTCCGGCGAACGAGGCGGCGCAGTGCCGCACCGGCATCGTCGCGGCCGTCGGCCCGGACGTGAACACGATCGAGCCGGGCGACAAGGTGCTCTTCCCCCGCGACGCGGGCTTCGAGGTGCGCCTCGCCCGCTCGTCGCACCGGGTGCGCGTGCTGAAGCGCGAGGATCTGATCGCGCGCATCAGCGATTGACCCGGCGGTGACGCCTGTACCCTGTCGCCCGATCGGAGGGGTGGCAGAGCGGTCGAATGCGGCGGTCTCGAAAACCGTTATCCGTCGTTAGGCGGATCGAGGGTTCAAATCCCTCCCCCTCCGCCTTGTGACCGAAACTCGCTCGTGATGCGGGTTTCGGTCGCTGAGCTTTCTAGGCCCAGCGCACACGTGACCACGCCACGAGAATCGTGTTCGTGCCTGCGCGTAGATCGATCGCCTCGAGCAACTCGCATCGCTTGCGACCTTGCGGCTCAACAGCAAGGCGGCGAGACTTGCGGCTCCAAGCGGAGGCAACATCAAGCCACCGGCGATCGCCACCGCCTCAACAGAGGTCGCGAATAGGAACTTCGCGCGCTCGACTGCCCTGTGGTCGTAAACCGACTCGACTGCCGCATGCGCGATCGAGTCCCCGACCGCAAGGAAGCGAGGCTCGATGCGCTGAACGCCCTCGGCCAGCTTGCGGGTGATTTCGACCCAGTCGGTGAGCGGGGGCGGTGGCGCTACTCCTTCTTCCTCCGACCGCTTCGCCAACCGCGCATGGGCGGCGGCAGCTTGTTTGGCGAGTTGTTCCGTGTCTGCGATAGCTCGGGCCGCCGCCTGACCCGCTTCCCGGTCCTGCTTTGCGTTCTTCTCGATCGCCGCGGAAAGCTTCGCGGCGAACGTCCCGCGGCACTCGACCAGCGCCTCAACTGCCGCAGCGGCTTTAGCTCTGTCCGAACGTGGCCGTGCGCCTCTGAGCTCCTTCCTCGCTTTCGCGACGGCCTTGTCGAAGGCCGCATCGGTCGACCGCCGTTGCGTCACGTGCCAAGCCATACACGGGCGCTGAGTACCGATCAAGCGAGGGCAGGTGGTGCGCGTATGGCCCGAGGTGTTTCCCATCCGTTCGCTCCGCCCATCGGAACGGGCATCCGTAGATCCCCTCATCCCCGTCGGGGTCGCCACCGATGCGTCCCTCCTCACGCCGAACCTACGCTCCGATCGGCTGTAAGGAGGTCTGGATGTCGGACGCACGCGCGTCCCGGGTTCCGAGCCGGCGCGAGGTGCTTGCGCTCGCCGCGGTGCTCACCGCCACCGTTCTCACGATGGCGGCGGCGGTTGCTGGGCTGACGCGGAAGTCCGCTCCGGCGCCTGTCTCTACGCCGACCGTCAGCCAGGTGGTCGGGCAACAGCCTGCCGCACCGGCGCGCGTGGAGCCGGGAGACTGACCGTGCGGACGATCTGGGCGACGGTGCTGTCGGTCTGGGCACTCTGCGGCGTCGTCGCGTTTCTCGCGTGGACCCGTCCTCAGCCCGCGTCGAGCCCGAGCCAGCAGTCGATCCCCGGCGCCGTCATCGTCAAGAACAAGAACGGCACGAGCCGGCTCGTGGTGATCGCGGGCACCGGCACCGCCGCCACCCACGCCACGACCCGCACGTCGCCGCCGCCGGTCGGGTGATGGCCGTGCTCGCGGTCGGTGTGCCCGTCGCGTGGCTGGTCGCGCGCGCGGCCGGTCTCGTCGCGTTCGCGTTGCTGACGGTCTCCGTGACGCTCGGGCTGATGATGAGCACCCGGCTTCTACAACCGCGCCGCCAGAAGGATCTGATGGGGTGGCACCAGACGCTGCTCTGGATCGCGATTTGCATGCTCGGCCTGCACGGCGGCGCGATCCTGCTCGACCCGGTGATGCATTTCGGCGTTCGCGCCGTGGTTGTACCGGGGCTCGCGCCCTGGCGGCCGATCACGATCGCCGCAGGCGTCCTTGCCGGCTACATGATGCTCGCGATCGCGGCTTCGTTTCGCGTGCGTCGACGCATCGGCCAGCGCCGATGGCGTCAGCTGCACTACGCCTCGTTTGTCGCCTTCGCCTCCGGCCTCGGACACGCACTGCACGCGGGCACCGACCTGCAGGGCACGCGCGGCCTCGTCTTCGCCGGCGTCGCAGTCGCTCCGGTCCTGTGGCTGACCTTCGTGCGGATCCTGACGCCCGGCCGACCCGCGGGCCTGGCAGCACGGCCGCGAACGACCCTGGCGCGGAGAACCGCCGCACAGCCACGGGAGCCGAAGCGCGCACCGGTTGGGGCCGGGACGGCATGATCGGTGACCGCCTGGTGCGCGAGTCGTTCGGCGCCGCGGGCACGGAGTGCACCGTCGCGGTCACCGCCCGTCCGTCCGACGCGCGCCGCGTCCATCAGGCGCTCGCGGCCGCCCACGACGAGATCCACGCGTGCGAGCGCGCGCTCTCTCGGTTCCGTCCTGCGAGCGACCTGTCGCGCCTGAACGCGTTGAGTGGCTCGTGGGTCGCTGTCGATGAACGGTTGCTCGAGGCGCTGCGCGCGGCGGTTCGGTTACGAGACGAGACGCGCGGTGCGTACGACCCGACGATCTCGCTGCTCTCGCCGCTGTGGGCTACGACCGTTCGTTCGAGCAGCTCGTGGCTCGACCGCCAATCGGGACCGACGACCTGCGCGTCGGCGGGGCGATCGAGCTCGATCTCGGTTCCCGGCGTGCCCGGCTCGAGCGCGGAGTGCCCGTCGATCTTGGCGGCATCGGCAAGGGCTTCGCTGCCGCGCGCGCCCTCTGGGCGATGCGCGATGCCTGGCCTTCGTTGCCGGGCGGGCTCGTCGACCTTGGTGGTGATGTCGCGGTGTCGGGCGCCACGCCCGACGGCGGGCCCTGGCAGATCGCGATCGCCGATCCACGGACACCGGGCGCCACAATCGGAACGCTCGCGCTGCCGGAAGGCGCGGTGGCCACGTCCGGCTGTGATCGAAGGCGCTTCGGTCGCCACGGCGAGTTGCACCACCTGATCGACCCGCGGACTCGGCGGCCGGCGGAGCGTGGGTTGCTGGCGGTCACCGTCGTCGCACGTGACGGAGTCGACGCCGAGGGTTACGCGACGGCGCTGGCGGTCAGCCCGCTCGAGGATGCCGCCGCCCTCCTCGCCCGGCGTCCTTCCCTCTCGGCACTGTTGGTTCCCCTTTCCGGCGACCCGATCGTGATCGGCGACCTACCGCTCGCGATGGTGAACCGGCCGATGGAGGTGATCGTATGACCCGTGCCGCGACCTTGGCAGTCGTCGCGTCGTTCGCGCTCGTCGCCGTACTCACGACTGCGGCGTGTGGTGGAACCACGAGCGCAGCCCAAAGGAGCGTGAAGTCCGCCGATGCGTTCGTGCGCGAGATCACCGTCGAGTTCTCGCGTGGGCAATCCGGGCGCCTCTGGGACCAGCTGCTGCCGTCCGACCAGCACCTCGTCACCCGCGCACGCTTCGTCGAGTGTCAGGCAAACGCGGGCTGGGGCCTGAAGAGCCTGAAGGTGCTTGACAACTACGACGACTCTGTCGCAATCGGTGCGAAGACGGTCGGCTCGAAGGCCGTCACGCTCCGCGTCACGTCGGACGACGGCGTCACCACGGCAACCATGCACGCTGTTCCGGTTTCCGGCGGCTGGCGCTGGATCCTGCAGGCGTCCGACCGCCAGGCGTACGTCGCTGGGAAGTGCCCGCGCACCGGCTAGTCGCCGTGGTTGCCGCGAGTAGCTGACGCCGATCGGTGAACCTCCGGACGCCTGTCCAGCTGATCGGAGGACCCGGCCGTCGAGCGGCAGTCCGGCGAAATCGGCGAAGGGCACCCGCCAGCGGCCTCGAGTAGCGGCCCATGAACCGGTCATAGGCATCGGCATCGCTCACGCTCATTTCTTCTCCTTCGGCGGCAACGCGCGGGCGAACGCGACGCTCCGCACAGCCCAGAACTCGAGCGCTCGCTTCGTGGAGACCGACTCGGCATCGACCCGAAGCCAGCCCTTCAGTTCGCGTCCGCGCATCTCGAACGGTCGCGCGCCGGGCTTGGCGAGGAGAGCCTCGGTCTCCTCCTTGGAGCAGTGGATCATCAGGCCACCCTCGCCGCTGACCCCGATCGCCATGTGGCCGTCGATCATGAAGCCGATGCCGCCGAACATCTTCTGCTCGGTGTAGCCCTCCTCGGAGGCGATCAGCTCGCGGATCCGGTCGGCGAGATCCTCGTCGTACGCCATCGTGACAATCATGGCGCATGAGCCTCCGTTCGGTCCACCCGCTCGTCACGCCGCCGTGGCTACCCTCTGCACGTCCGCACGGAGGGGTGTCCGAGCGGTCTAAGGAGCGCGACTGGAAATCGCGTATGTGCCGAAAGGTGCATCGAGGGTTCAAATCCCTCTCCCTCCGCTGTGATCGAAAGCCCGCCGCGAGGCGGGCTTTCGCGTGAAAATGCTGCGGTACGATGCGCGACCTTGGAGAAGTGGCCGAGTGGCTGAAGGCGGCGCCCTGCTAAGGCGTTAGGTGGGGAAATCCCTGCCTCGAGGGTTCGAATCCCTCCTTCTCCGTGCCGCCCCTCGAACGGGTGATGCCAAGATCACCCCTCCGGGCGATGCCGCAGGTCGGTGGGTTGAAGCAGGATGCGCGTGCCGGCTCCCCCAACTTGTTCCGGCGAACTGACGTGACTGCGGCGAATCCCGCCCCTCCCCCGGGCGGGTTTCGCGCGTTTAGGGGCGCGTTATTTGCCGGCGACGCTGGAGACGTACGCCGACACGTCGTCGATCTGCTTGGCGCTGAGCGGGTCCTTGAACGCCGGCATCGGGCCGCCGCCGTTCTCGACCTGGTGCTTGACCCGCGCGAAATCGGGCTTCAGGCCGTCGAGGTTGGGCCCCACGTTGCCGGTCGCACCGGCGTCCTTCAGCGTGTGACAGCCCGAGCAGCCGGCGCTGGTGAAGACGGGCTTGCCGGCGGCCGCGTCGCCTGACGCCGGCGGCGGGGCGGGGGTCGTGCTCGAGGTCGACGTCGACGCGGCCGGCGGCGGCTCGGCGCTCGCCTCCTTCTTCTCCTTCCCGAAGACGAGCACGGCGCTGATCATCGCGACGAAGAAGAGCGTCCCGAGCAGCACGTACCAGCCGACGCCGCGGCCCGGGAAGCCCGGGTTGCGGCGGGGCAGAACGAACGACGAGATCAGCGAGAAGAGGATGAACGCGCCGCCGACCGAGGCCAGGCCGATCTTCTGGCCGGTCGTCAGTCCGGCGACGACGAGAGACGTCGACAGCATCGCGGCCGGAACCTACCCGAACTAGCGGGCTGCCGTGTCGGCTGTGGCGGCTCGGCCGCAGGTAGAGCATCTCGTACACCGAGGCGGCGATCACCGCGCCGGCGAACGGGCCGACGTACCAGATCCACCAGTGCGCCCAGTGGTGGCCGACGAGCTGCGGGCCGAACGCGCGCGCCGGGTTCATCGCCGCACCGGTCAGGACGCCGCCCATCAGCACGTCGATCGTGATGGTGAGGCCGATCGCCAATCCCGCCACTTGCTTGAACGTGCTGCGCGGATCGACGGCGGTACCGAAGACGACCCAGACGAGGAAGAACGTCAACACCGCTTCGACGACGACTGCCTGGCCCGTGCCTATGCCGCCGCCGAGTGCGGGAACGCCGAGGTGAGACTGCGTCTCGAGGCTGTTCGGGAGCACCCACTTGAGCAAGAGAGCTGCCAGTGCGCCCGCGGCGAACTGGGCCGCCCAGTAGCAGATGCGAGCGCAGGTGCGATGCGGCGTGTGATCAGGAAGCCGAGCGTGATCGCCGGGTTGAAGAGGCCGCCCGACGTGAACCCCATGGCACACACCATCACGCCGATCGCGAGTCCGTTGGCCAGCGCGACGTCGGTGAGCGTGCGTGCGAACGAGACCGAGCCGGCGCCGATGAAGATCAGCGTGAAGGTGCCGATGAACTCGGCGGTCTCCTCGCCGCAGGTAGTCGCCGTCCAGCACGACCACGAGCATAGGACCGCCGTCGGACGTCAGACCATGAAGGCGCCGTTGTTGTGGTCGATCGCCTGCCCGGTGACGCCGAGCGCGTCCGGCGGAGAGGAGCCACGCGACGGTGCCTGCGATCTCTGCTGGCTCGCTCATGCGGCGCAGCGGCACGTCACGCATCGCCACCTCGAACGCCTCGTCCTGTGTCAGGCCGTCGAACTCCGCGAGCCCGTCCCATGCCATCTCGGTGTTCACCCAGCCGGGGCAGATCGCGTTCACCTGGATCCGGCGCGGCGCCAGTTCGGCGGCGAGCGACCGGACGAGCCCGAGCAGTCCCGCCTTCGACGCGCAGTAGCCGGTGTAGCCGGCAACTCCGATGCGGGCGAGGATCGACGAGGTCACCACGATGCGGCCGCCGTCAGCGAGCCACGGCTCCGCCGCCCGCACGCACCAGTACGTGCCGTAGAGGTTCGTGCGCACGATGTCGTCGAAGCGGTCACCGTCGCCGCCCTCGTTCGGCCCGCCGATGCCGGCATTTGCGACGAGCGCGTCGAGCGGCTCGGTGAACGCAGCGAATACCGCATCCTCGTCGCGGATGTCGAGTGATCTGGTCGTCGCGCCCGCGGCGACGTCGAACAGGCGCGACTCGTCGCGCGCGAGCAGTGTCAGCCGCGCTCCCTCCTCGGCGAGCCGTTGTGCGATCGCGCGCCCGATCCCCGTGCCGGCGCCGGTGACGGCGACGTGCTTGCCTGCGAGGCGGTTCACGCGGGCGAGTCTACGGACGCCACGCCGAGCGTCGACCGCTCGCCGAGCGCACCGGCGACCACCGCGAGGATCGCGGTCGTCTGCACCGCAAGCACCGCGCCGATCACGACCCGCGGAGAGATCGTCGCGAGCCCCCAACCGGCGACGATCAGCGCGAGCGGCGCGCCGGCACGGACCACGACCGCGAACACGGCCATGGTCTGCGTGCGCAGCTCGCGTGGCACGCGCAGCATGATCAGCGCGTGCATCGGCGCGTTGACGAGCGACATGAAGAAGCCGCTTGCCGCCATGCCGCCGAGCGCAACCGGCCAGGGCGCCGGGACGGCGACCGACCACAGGGCACCCATCTGGCAGAGGAAGCAGAGCGCCGACATCTTCAGCGGCTCGACGCTGCGCACGAACCGAAGGGCGACGAAGGCTCCCACGAGGGCGCCGCCGCCGAGACCGCCGACGAGGAACCCGAGGGTGCGGGCGTGCGCGTCGTACCGGTCGACGACGAGCACCGGCAGGCACGCGAAGAACGCCGTCCAGCAGATGTCGATCGTCGTCAGCGCCGGCACCCACACACGAAGCAGCGAGTCGCGTCTGATGAATCGCAGTCCGTCGAGCGCGCCGCGCTGATCCTCGGGCGCTTCGACGGCCGGCGGATGCACGAACAGGCCGACGAGCGCGAAGGCGACGACGTAGGTGGCTGCGTCGACGTAGAGGATGTTCGCGGCGCCGAGGAAGCCGATCAGGATCCCGGCGATCGTCGGGCCGGCGAAGATCGTCGCGCGGTTCGCGGCCTGGAAGAACGCAGCCGCGGTCGCGACGTCGCCCTGCTCCTCGCCGACCAGCTCGGGCACGATCGTGCGCTGCACCGTCAGGTACGGCGACAGGAACACACCGCTCGCCGCCACCAGCGCGAGCAGCACCGGGAAGTGGAGGACGCCGAGGGAGTGGAGGAGGGGGATCGCGGCGAAGAGCGGCGCGCGCAGGAAGTCGGACACGAGCATCGTCCTGCGGGTCCCGATGCGCCCAGCGATCGCGCCGCCCCAGAATCCCGTGAGCGAGACCGGGACGATCTCCGCGATCAGGACCCACGTCATCTTCTGCGGCGAGCCCGTCGTCCGCAGCACGAACCAGGGGATCGCGACCCAGGTCATCTGCGTTCCCGTCGACGAGATCACCTCGGCGACGAGCAGGGTCGCGAGGCGGCGGTCGCGGAGCAGCTTCACGTCCTAGGGCTCCGCGACGGCGCCGAAGCTGACCACGACGCGGCGCGTCCCGCGCCGGTGCGGGCGGCCTCTGAGCTCTTCGAGCAGCTCCTCGAACCGCTCCCCGAGCTCCTCGAGCTCCCTGGTCGTCAGCTCGATCGTCGACGACGAGGTCTGCGCCGCCCGGCGCCACGCCGGCGGCAGCTCGTGCTCGCGGCGAAGCGCGTCGCGAAGGCGCTGCTGCTGCCGGCCCACCAGCTCGTCGCGGAGGACGGTGGCTTCGAGCCCGTCGGACGGGAACTCGATGCGCGAGGCGGTCGCGCGCCACGGGCGTTCGCGACCTGCGCCACCTGCGGCCTCCTCGACGAAGCCCCATTTCGCGAGAGACCGCAGGTGGTAGCTGCACGACGACGGGCTGTCGCCGACCGCCGCCCCGCATTCGGTCGCCGTCGCCTGCCCGGCCGCATGCAAGTGGTCGAGCAGCGCGAGCCGGGTGGGATGCGCGAGGGCGCGCATCGCCCGTGGGTCGGTCAGGGTGAGCGAGCTATCGAAAGAGATCTTTCGAAACTACTGTTTCGAGAGCCAGCTGTCAAGCACCAGGCGTTCCTTCTCGCGTGCGAGCCCGGCCGGGCGTGTCGGCGGGCGCGTCGCCCGCCTGCACCCACGCGAGCGTGTCGCGCGACCGTCTCGGCGAGCGAGCGCGTCTCGAGCCCGGCCGCGAAGGCCGCCGCCGGGTCGACCGCGAGCATCCCGCGGTACTCGGGCGCGTGCAGCCAGAGCGGCAGCTCCATCCACTCACCGACCTCGTTCGCGGCGAGGAAGTCGCCGTCGACCCACACGAGCTCCGGCGTCGGCGCCGGCGACGGCGGCGCACGTCTCGAACAGCGCCGCCCGCGTCGTCGGCCGGTCGACCGCGTTGTAGGTGCCGCCGAGCCCGCGTCTCGGCGGCGCGCACGATCCAGGCTGCGAGGTCACGTGCGTCGATCACCTGCGCAGCGGCGTCCGGCGGCGCCGGCGCGAGCACCTGCCCACCATCGGCGATCCGTGCGGCCAGTACGTGAACCGTCCGGTCGGATCCCACGGGCCGACGATCAGCCCGGGCCGCGGGATGAACGCGTCCGGGAAGCGCGCGCAGGACGACGTCTCTCGCAGTCGCGCCTTGAGCTCGCCGTAGGCCTCGCGCCACTCCTCGGTCGGCTCCTCGAGCTCGCGCACCGGCGACGACTCCGTCGGCGGCGTCGAGAGATCGGCGTAGACGGAGATCGAGGACACGAACGTGTAGTGACCCACGTCGCCGGAGTGCGTCGAGCGTGCGCCCGACGATGCGAGGCACGTAGCCGCTCGTGTCGACGACTGCGTCGAACACGCGACCGCCGAGAGCCGACAGGTCGCCGTCGCGGTCGCCGCGCAGGCGTTCGGCGTCGGGGAAGAGCTCGGGCCGCGTCTGCCCGCGATTGAACAGCGTCACCTCGTGCCCGCGCGCGAGCGCGGCGTCGACGACGTGGCGCCCGAGGAACTGCGTGCCGCCGAGAACGAGGATCCGCATACGCTGAGCCTATGTTGCAGATCCGCCATGCCGAGCCGGAAGACCACGGCCGGATCGTCGCGGTCGTCGACGACTGGTGGGGCGGGCGGTCGATGGCGGCGATGCTGCCGAAGCTCTTCTTCGTCCACTTCCGCGACACCTCGTTCGTGGCGGAGGACGACGGCGAGCTCGCCGGGTTCCTCTGCGGCTTCCGCTCGCAGACCTTCCCGGACGAGGCGTACATCCACTTCGTCGGCGTCTCGCCGGCGCAGCGCGGGTCCGGCTCGGCCGCGCGCTCTACGAGCGCTTCTTCGCCGCCGTGGCGCCTCGCACGACCGTGCGCGCCGTCACGTCGCCGGTCAACGAGCGCTCGGTCGCCTTTCACCAGGCGCTGGGGTTCGAGATCGAGCGGGTCGACGACGCCTACGACGGCACCGGCGAGCCGCGCGTGCTGCTCGTCCGCCGCACGGCCTGACCCGAACGAGGGATGTGGCGCCGGCGGCCGCGATCCGACCATTGACGGGTGGGAGTACCGGTCTACCGGGGGGCCTTCGGCGTACCGCAGGCAGAGCGGCTGCTCTGGCGCGCCGGCTTCGGCCCGCGCGCCGGGCGAGGCGGAGGCACTCGCGAAGCGCGGCCTCGACGGCGCCGTCCACTCGCTGATCGATCCCGGGCCTCGAGAAGCTCGTCGGCCCGAGGCCGCACGACGACAAGGGCCGCCCGCTCGCGCCCGCCGACGCGTGGGGCCACGACCACTGCTGGTGGCTCGACCGGATGGTGCGCACGTCGCGCCCGCTCGTCGAGCGCATGACGCTCGTCTGGCACGACTGGTTCGCGACCTCGAACGACGGCGTCGGCAGCCAGACGCTGATGATCAAGCAGAACGAGCTTTTCCGCTTCCACGCGCTCGGCTCGTTCCACGAGCTGCTGCTCGACGTGACGAAGGACCCGGCGATGCTCAAGTGGCTGAACGGGACCGAGAATCGCAAGGACTCGCCGAACGAGAACTACGGGCGCGAGATGATGGAGCTCTTCACGCTCGGCGCCGACCGCGGCGCGTACAGCGAGCGCGACGTCCGCGAGCAGGCCCGCGCGCTGACCGGGTTCCAGAACCGCTGGAAGCCGCGGCGAGGGCGACTACGACTTCCACTTCGACGCGAAGCAGCACGACACCGGCACGAAGACGCGTCTTCCACAAGTCGGGCAAGTTCGACTGGCAGGACGCGTGCCGGCTCTGCGTGTCGCACCCGGCGCACCCGTCGTTCTTCGTCGCGAAGCTCTGGAGCTACTTCGTCCCCGTCGCCGCCGAGCCGCTCGACCGCGCACGGCGCTCGAGGCGCTCTACAAGCAGGGCTACGAGGTGCAGCCGGTCGTCGCCGCGATCCTCGAGCACCCGGCGCTGTACGACGGCCCGCGGATGGTGAAGCCGCCGGTCGTCCACCACGGCCGGGCTGCTGCGCCGGATCGGCGCGCGGCATCACGACGACCGACTGGGCGTGGATCGGCTCGCTCTCCGGCCAGCAGCTCTTCTACCCGCCGAACGTCGCCGGCTGGGACGACACGCGCTGGCTCGACACGGCGACCTACCGCGGCCGCTGGATCGCCGTGCAGCGCATGCTCCGCGACCAACGCATCTCGATCCCGGCGAAGCCGCCGGCCGGCTGCCGGCCGACGCGCCGAGGCTCTGCTCGCCCGCGCGCTCGACGTTCTGGCGCGACCCGCCGCTCGTCGTCCGGGACACACGCCGCGCTGCTCCGCTTCGCGCAGCGCCGCGCTGCACGACGCGCGCGGCCGAGAAGTGGAAGCAGGCGCAGTACCCGGTGCTGGTCGAGAACGCGCTTCGCCACCTGATCGCCGTCTCCCCGGACGTGCAGACCGCATGAGCACGCATCTCTGCGACGAGTGCTCGCGCGCGCGACGTGCTGCGTGCCGTCGCGGGGCAGCGCGGGCTGCCGGCGATCGAGCCGGGCATGCCGATGCCCGCCGGCACCGGGCTGACCCGCCGCTCGCTTCGTCGTCGCGGTCGGCTCGGCGCTCGCGCTCGCGGTGTACGGCGCCGGGCGCCTGCAGCATGTTCGAGGAGGGGATCGCCGCCGCCGCGACGGCGCGCAGAAGCCGATCCTCGTCACCGTGTTCCTGCAGGGCGGCGCCGACGCGCTGTCGCTGCTCTACCCCGCAGGGCGACCCGCTCTACCGCGAAGCTCCGCCCGGCGCTCGCGGTCACGGGCGGCACCGCCGTTCGCCGAGGACGCGCGGCTCTTCTGGCACCCGGCGCTCGCTCCGATCGCACAGCTGCACGGCGAGGGGAAGGTGACGGTGCTGCCCGTCGGTCGGCTACGACCATCCCGACCAGTCGCACTTCACGTCGCGCCACTTCTGGGAGGTCGGCGCCACCGACCCGCGCCTGCTCACCGGCTGGCTCGGCCGCTACCTCGACCACGTCGGCTCGCCCGACAACCCGCTGCAGGGCGCTCTCGCTCGACCGGCTCGCTGCAGCCCGCGCTCGCGACCTCGAAGGTGCCGGTGGCCGCGATCGACGGGCCCGACCAGTACGACTTCTAGTCGCCGGGCGTGTGGGGCGACGTCGCAGGACCGGATGCTCGACGCGATCGGCGGGCTCGGCCACGCGATGCGTCACGACCCGGCGCTGCGCGCGGCCGCGAAGGTCGCGGCGCAGTCCGACAACGCTGCGGCGCCAGCTCGCAGCCGTTCGCGGGCAAGAAGCCGGCTCACGCCCGCCGTCCCGTACCCGACCGGCGGACGACTCGTTCCCGACGCAGCTCGCAGGGGCTCGCGGCGATGATCGCGGCCGGGCTGCCGCTGCGCTGCGTCGCGCTCGAGGCGACCGGCGAGTACGACACGCACGCCGGCCAGGCCACGGCGCTCGGCCCGGCGCTCACGACGACCGCCGCGTCGCTGCTCGCGTTCCAGCGCGACCTCGAGGCGCGCGGCGTCGCCGACCGCGTCCTGACGCTCGTCTGGTCGGAGTTCGGCCGCCGCGCGAAGGAGAACGGCTCGGGCGGGACCGACCACGGCGCCGCCGGCACCGGCTTCCTGATCGGCACGCGCGCCGCCGGCACGCAGGTCGGCGAGTTCCCGGGCCTGACGACGCGGCCTCGACCGCGACGGCAACCTGAAGGCCACGTCCGACTTCCGCGGCGTCTACGCGTCGCTGCTCGAGCAGTGGCTCGCGCTTCGACGCCGCGCGCGTGATCCCGGGCGCCCGCAAGTTCGCCGCGCCCGCACCTGGTCAAGTGAAGCTGGCGCTGCTCGTGGCCGCGCTCGCCCTGGTTCGTCGCCAACGTCTGGCACAAGCGGCGGGCTCGGCTCCCGCGCGGCTCCAGGTGGTCGCGCACGAGTACTCGTACTCGCTCTCGCGGCCGCGCGTGCAAGCCCGGGCCGCGCGGTGATCGAGCTCGCGAACTTCGGCCAGGACGCGCACGACCTGCGCGTACAGCGCGATCGGCGCGCGGCACATCGCCGGGACGCGGGTCGTCGAGCGCCGGGCGCCGCGCCGAGCTGACGCTGAAGCTCGCGCCGGGGCGATACTCGTTCTGGTGCTCGGTCGCGAGACCATCGCGCGCTCGGCATGCGCGCGACGCTGATCGTCACCGCTGATCGACGACGTCGGCGACCCGACGGGTGCGCCGGTCGTGTACCTGCACGGCGGCGGCGACTCGCGGCTCTCGCGCCATCCCGACGACTCGATCGCGGCGTCGCTCGGCGTGCGCCTGCTCGCGCGTCGACCGCTGCGGGCCGGCCGTCGCGGCACGGCACGCTGCGCGCGTGGGCGGAGACGACGCTCGGCCGCGATCGAGCCGTCGAGCGGTTCGGCGTGATCGGCTGGTCGGCGGGCGGCCCGCATGCGCTCGCGCTCGCCGCGGTCGCGCCCGAGCGAGTCGCGCGTGTCGCGCTCGTCGGCTCGATGCCGCCGCGCGTCCGGCGTCTCGGTGCTCGCCCGCGACGTGCGCGCGCGATGCGGCTCGCGCGCATCGCGCCGCGGCTCGCGGCGCGCGGGCTCGAGCGGTGGGGGCGACGGCCGCCGCCGCCGACCGGCGACCCGGTCGACCGACGACGCGTATGCGCGCGGTCGCGTCGAGTCGTTCCGTAGCGGCGGCCTCTGGCTCGCGCGCGAGCTCGCGTACCTCGGCCGGCCGTGGGGCTTCGAGCTCGCCGACGTGCGCGCGCCGGTGACGCTCTGGTGGGGGGAGCGCGACACGGTGTGCGTCCCGTCGATCGCCCACGCGTATCGCAAAGGCGCTGCCCGACGCGACGCTCGCGCCTCGAGCCGGGCACGCACCAGATCCTCTTCAGCCGCTGGCGCGAGATCCTGGCAGACGTCCAGCGGGGTCGGTGGCCGGAGCGTCGCGAACGCGTCCGTCGACCTCAGGCGCTGCGACGCGAAGCGGAAGAGGGCTGCCGGGCGCCCGCCGGAGCGGCCCGGCGGGCGGAGGCCCTCGACGCGCTCGAGCACGCCGCGGCGGAGCAGCACCCGTTGCAGGTTCGTCGCCGCGACGTCGTGCCCGAGCGCCGCGACGTACACCTGGCGCAGCTCCGAGATCGTGAACGTCGCCGGCGCGAGCGCGAAGCCGATGTTCGTGTACGAGAGCTTCGCGCGCAGCCGCGCCTGCGCCGCGCGCGACGAGTCGCCGCGTCGTCGCGCCCGAGGCGCGGCGGCGGCCGCGCCGCCCGCCAGTCGCCCGCGAGCTCGCCGTCCGAGCGGACGAGGCCGAGGTACGCGGTCGCGAGCGTGCCGTCCGCACGCACGCGCGTCTCGAGCTGCTCGAGGTGGGCGAGCGCTCCGATGTCGACCGCGCGGGCGAGCGCCGTCTCGAGCGACTCGCCCCGCTCGAGCCCTGCCGAGGGCAGCGCGCCGGCCTCGAGCAACACGCCCAGCCGGCCGTCGTGCGCCCGAAGGACGACGCCGACGACTGTGTGCGAAGTAGAATCCGTCACGGTTTTCGTCCCACAGTCTAAAACCTCGGAGAGTCCCGTGAAGAAACCGCTCGCATTCGCTGCTCGTGCTCGTCCTCGCCGTGGCCGCCGCAGGCTGCGGATCGTCGAAGAAGGCAGCCACGACGACCGCCGCGACCACGACGACCGGGTCGCTCGTTCAAGGTCGGCCTGATCACCGACATCGGCGGCCTCAACGACCGCGGCTTCAACCACCTCGCGTTCGTCGGGCTGCAGAAGGCGCGCAGGCCGACCTCGGCGTCCAGACGCGGGTCGTGCAGTCGGCCTCACCGGCCGAGTACATCCCGAACCTGAGCGCGCTCGCCCGCCAGGGCTACAACCTCGTGATCGGCGTCGGCTTCACCGAGATCGACGCGATGAAGGCGGTCGCGAAGACGTTCCCGAAGACGCATTTTGCGATCGTCGACGTCTCGAACGCCGACGAGGGGAACGCGCCGAACGTCGAGGGACTGCTCTTCAAGGAGCAGCAGGTCGGGTACCTCGCGGGCTACGCCGCCGGGCTGGCCGCGAAGGCGGACGGCGCGACCACGGTCTCGAGCGTCGGCGGGCAGAAGCAGCCGCCGGTCGACCGCTACATCGCCGGCTACCAGGCGGGCGCGAAGGCGGCGTTCCCGGGCGTCAAGACGGTGAACGGCTATTCGCAGGACTTCACCGTGCAGGCGAAGTGCAAGGAGCTGGCGCTGAACCAGATCGCAGCGGGCTCCGACGTCGTCTTCCAGGTGGCGGGCGGCTGCGGCCTCGGTGCGCTCGACGCGGCGAAGACGAAGTCGGTGTGGGGGATCGGCGTCGACGCCGACCAGGGCTTCCTCGGCCCGCACATCCTGACCTCGGCGCTGAAAGGCGTCGACAGCGCGGTCTTCCTCTCGATCAAGGATGCTAAGGACGGCCAGTTCAAGGGCGGGCAGGACGCCGTCTACGGGCTCGAGCAAAAGGGCGTCGGGCTCGGCAAGTTCTCCGCGAAGGCGCCGAAGGGGATCGAGGCCAAGGTGCTCGAGATCGAGCAGCAGATCATCGACGGGAAGATCGCGAACATCCCGACGACGGTGAAGTAACGCACGGCGCGCGGCCGCCGCTAGGGTGTCCGAAATCCGACGAGGAGGGGGTTCCTCATCCGGGTCTCGATCCCGACCATCCTGGCGGCGGCCGTCTATGGGCTCGCGGTCTTCTCAACTCCGGGCGCGCAGGCCTCGCCGAGACCGGCTGCAGCCGCGGAGGTCGACGGGATGCTGATCGAGGTCGCGGGCAAGCCGTTCTTCCCGGTCATGCTGCTCGACCAGTGCGCGATCGGGGCGGGGCAGCGCGCGCGTGCACTCGCCATCAACCTGATCCTCAACGAGAGCTGCCCCGACACGTCACCGAGTAAGCAGCTGACCGGCATCGGCCGCCATTCGCTCGCCGTGCTCCCGATCGCGACGCGCGCGATCAGCGGCCCGGCGCTCGCCGGCTGGGCCTTCCCCGACGAGCCGGAGGGCAACGGCTGGACACCGGAGTCGCTCCGAGCCGCCTGGCCCTTCCGGCGAGGCGGTGCCGACGGTCTCCTGAGCTTCCTGACGACCGGGGCGGGGTTCTACTCGCTCCCCTACACCCACGCGATCGCCCCGCCGTCGGTTTACGGCCGCTTCGCGCAGCTTGCCGACGTCGCCGGCTTCGACCTCTATCCGCTCGCCCACTGCAGCATCGAGCTCGGCGCGGTCTACGACGCGCAGGTGGCGTTCCGGAAGCTGGCCGGGTCGATGCCGACGTTTCAGTGGATCGAGACCGGCCCCAGCCGCTCGAGCTACTGCGGCGGCTACCGGATGACGCGCGCCGAGCTGCGTGCGGAGGTCTGGCTCGCGATCGCGGGCGGGGCGCGCGGGATCGGCTACTTCACGCACACGTGGTCACCGGACCACAACGAGTTCGACGTGCGCGCGCCGCTCGTCCACGAGCTGATCAAGACCGACAACCTGCTCGCCGCGCTCGGCCCTGCACTCGCTGGGCCGACGGTCGAGTCATCCGTCGACTCGACGTCGGTCAAGGTGATCGCGAAGCGTCTCGGGCGCAAGACGTTCGTGATCGCCGTGAACGCTACCCGCGACCCGCTCAACGTCCAGTTCCATACGCCGTCGTTCTACAACGGGCAGGTTGTCGTCTTCGGCGAGCACCGAAACGTCAGCGCCTCGACCGGCCACGTGAACGACACGTTCCGGCCGCTCGCCGTGCACGTCTACGTCCAGGAGTCGAAACCCTCCGGCGGATGAGCGAGGATGCCACGTAGGTGGCGACACTCTCGGCTCAGCAGCTGGAGCTCCTCAAGGGGCTGAACTTCGGCGTCGTCGCGACGGTCGACGGCTCGGGCCGTCCGCAGACGAGCGTCGTCTGGATCGACACCGACGGTGATCACGTCATCTTCAACACGACGAACGCCCGCGCCAAGGGCCGGAACCTCCGGAGCAACCCGGAGGTGTCGATCACCGTGATCGACAGCGGCAATTCCTATCGCTACTTCGAGGTCGAAGGACCTGCCGAGCTCGACGAGGAAGGCGCCGCCGAGCACATCCACTCGCTGGCCCAGCGGTACGCGGGCCGGCAGTTCCACACGCCGGTCGACCGGGTGATCGTGCGGATCAAGCCGCGGCGCATCTTCGACTACGGGGCCGACGGCTGAGCCCGCTCGTCGTCATCTCGACGTTCCTCGCCTCAGGCGTCGAGTGGGTCGAGGCGTTCACGATCGTGCTCGCCGTCGGCCTGTTCAGCGGTTGGCGGCCGGCGCTGGCCGGCACCGCGCTCGCGGGCGGCGTGCTCGCCGTGGTCGTCGTTGCGCTCGGCACGGCGATCGACTCGTTCCCGGTCGCCGACGCGCAGGTGGTCGTCGGCGTCTTCCTGCTGCTCTTCGGCCTGCGCTGGCTGCACAAGGCGATCCTCCGCCAGGCCGGGCTGAAGGCGCAGCACGACGAGGCCGAGGAGTTCGAGGCGACCCAGCGGGCGCTCTCGACGCGCGAGCACTGGGTGGCGTTGACGACGGCGTTCAACGGCGTCCTGCTCGAAGGAGTCGAGGTCGTCCTGATCGTGATCGCGCTCGGCGGGGTCGGTCACCGCGTCGGCGCGGCCGTCGGTGCAGGCGCTGCGCTCACTGCCGTGGTGCTGCTCGGCGTCGTACTGCGGGCACCGCTTACGCGGATCCCCGAGAACCTGATGAAGGCGAGCGTCGGCGTGATGCTCACCTCCTTCGGCGTCTTCTTCGCCGGCGAGGGCATCGGCGTGCACTGGTGGCACGAGGACGCGATCCTGCTCGTGCTCGTCGCGCTGTTCGCCTTCCTGTTCGTTGCGTGCTCGCGGCTCATCGCCCGGCCGCGGCGCGTACCCGTTCCCGCGCTCGTCCGCGCCGTCGCGGCGGAGTTGTGGGGGCTCGTCGTCGGAGCGGGGTCGCTCGCGCTCGCGGCCGTCGCGGCGGTGCTCGGCGGTGCGCTGCTTGCCGCTCGCGTCGACGACGCGCGCGGCTGGGCGGCCGTCGTGCTCGTCGCCGGTGTCGTCGTCGCGCTCGTCGCGACGGTTGCCGGCTCGCGCCGCGCTGCCGAGTGACGCTCGGCGGATACGCTCCGAGCATGCTGCGGTGGCTGCGTTCACGTCCCGGCGCGACGTTCCTCGTCGCGCTCGCTGCGACGCTCTGGGGCCTCGACGCCTGGATCCGCGCGCCGCTCGCGCAGTCGACGCAGGTCGCGACGATCGTCTTCGGCGAGCACGTGCTGCTCGTCCTGCTCACGCTGCCGTTCGTCGGTGCAGCTCTCGCGGCTGTCGTCCGTCTCGGCTGGCGGCATATGCTCGCAGCGGTCGTGATCGGAGCCGGGTCGTCGGCAGTCGCGACGATTCTCTTCACGCAGGCGTTCGTCGAGGGCCACGACTTCGTGACCCCGGTCGTCCTGCAGAAGATCCAGCCGATCGTGGCGGTCGTCTGCGCCGGCGTGATCCTTGGGGAGCGGCCGCGGCGCAGCTTCGCGTTCTTCTTCGTCCCGGCGCTCGTCGGCGCCTGGCTGATGGGCGTCCCGCATCCGTTCCACCCGACGGTTCACGGCCTCAAGCCGACGCTCTACGCGCTCGGGGCTGCGGCGCTCTGGGCACTCGGGACCGTGCTCGGCCGCTACCTCGCGCGCGACATGCGATTCGAGCACGTCGCGACCCTGCGCTTCACCTTCGGGCTCGCAGCCAGCGCGGTCGCGCTGCTCGTTCTCGGGGCGCCCGCGTTCGCGTCGGCCCACGACTCGTTCTGGATCGCGCGTGCTCGCCGTCGTGACCGGCTTCCTGGCGCTCGGGCTCTATTACTACGGCCTGCTGCGCACGCCGGCGGTCGCCGCGACGATCGCCGAGCTCGCCTTCCCGGTCTCCGCGACCCTCGTCCTCTACTTCAAGTTCGGCCAGGCTCCGACGCACCTGCAATGGGTCGGGCTCGCCCTGACCAGCCTCGTCGTCGCGCTGTTGCCGATGCGGCCGCGCGGCACGATCGAGGTGCCGGTACCCGCCGCCGCGCCGGCGTGATCACGGTTTGCGACGTCGGGCCGCGCGACGGCCTGCAGAACGAGCCCGACACGCTCGCGCCTTCGGTGCGCGCGGAGCTGGTGTCCCGGCTCGCAGCGGCCCGACTGCCGCGAATCGAGGCGGTGTCGTTCGTCCGCGACGACCGTGTGCCGCAGATGGCCGGCGCCGAGGACGTCGTTCGTGCGGCCCACCGCGGTCGGTCCGAGCTGGCCGGGCTGGTGCTGAACGAGCGCGGGTACGAGCGCTTCGCGACTACGGGACTCGACCGCGTCAACTGCACGTTGGCCGCGACCGAGGCGTTCAACCGGCGCAACGCGAACGTGTCGCTCGCCGAGGCGGTCGACCGTGTGCGCGCGATCCTCGCGCGTGCCCAGGTCCCGACGACGGTGACGGTTTCGTGCGCGTGGGGGTGCCCCTTCGAGGGCGAGGTCGACGCGGGCGCGGTCGCGGATCTGTGCGAGCAGCTCGGCGACGCCGACGAGTTCGTCCTCGCCGACACGATCGGCGTCGCGACGCCGCGTCCCGTGCGGCGACTCGTCGAGCGGGTGTCGATCCTCGGCAAACCTGTCGGAGCGCATCTCCACAACACGCGCAACACCGGCTACGCGTGCGCGTGGGCGGCGCTCGACGGCGGCGCGGCGATCCTCGACGCGTCCGTCGGCGGGCTCGGCGGCTGTCCCTTCTCGCCGAACGCGACCGGGAACGTCGCCACGGAGGACCTCGTCTGGCAGCTCGAGCGCGACGGCGTCGCGACCGGCATCGACCTCGACGCGCTCGTCGGCGTCTCGCGGTGGCTCGCAGAGCTGCTCGGGCGCCCGCTCGAAGGCCAGCTCTACCGCGCGGCGAGCTGGCCGGCGTAGGCCGCGAGCCTAGACTCCGCCCATGGAGTGGCGCGACTTTCGCGACGGCGACCTTCGCCTGCTCCTCTCACTCGCGCAGGAGCTTCGGCGGGACGATCCCGCGGCTCTCTCCTGCGACTTCGGCCAGATCGCGTTCTGGTCGGCGCTCCTCGTGCACGGCGAGCATCGTGTGCGCCTCTGGTACGACGCCGGCCGTCTGGTCGGGTGGGGCTGGGTGACGCGCGAGACCGAGCTCGAATGGCAGGTTCGCCCCGAGCGGCCGGAGCTGCTCGACGAGATCCTCGACTGGGCCAAGCCGAGGGAGGTGCTGGTGCGGGCGGATCACACCGACGCGATCGCGCGTCTGGAGACGCGCGGGCTGCAGCTCGAGCCGGGTGCCGCGTGGATGCGTGTCAATGAACGCAGCCTCGATCGCGTCGAGGAGCCGACCGTGCCCGAGGGCTATCGCGTGCGCACGGTCGAGGCGGCCGACTTCGCCTCGCGCGCGGCCGCCCACCGCTCGGCCTTCGCACCGTCGCGTTTCCGCGACGACGTCTACGCGGCCGTTCGCGCATCGTGGCCGTATCGGCAGGATCTCGACTGCGTCGCCGTGGCGCCGGACGGCTCGATCGCGGCGTATTCGCTTGCGTGGCTCGATGACCTGAACGGTGTCGGCGAGCTCGAGCCGGTAGGCACCCACGCCGACCACCAGCGCCGCGGGCTCGGCCGGGCGGTCAACCTGTTCGCGCTGCAGCGCCTCCGCGACGAGGGTGCCACGACCGCCCTGGTCGCCTGCCGCGGCGACGATGCGTACCCGGCGCCCCGGCACCTCTACGAGTCGATC
Source organism: uncultured Actinomycetes bacterium (assembly GCA_963819535.1). GTDB lineage: Bacteria > Actinomycetota > Thermoleophilia > Gaiellales > Gaiellaceae > PALSA-600. The sequence continues at coordinate 324,949 of CAWFWL010000004.1, forward strand.
GGCTTCCGCGAGACGTGGCGCACGCTGCCCTATCGCGCTGTGGACAGTTCGTAGCCGTTTCGTGTGTCAGACGTGAGTCCGACTCCTGTCAGACGAAGGGGTTCGCGCTCACGCGCCCCGGGCAGCAATGATTTCGTCGTGTTCGAGTCAGCGTTCGACCTGCTCTCCCAGTCGCCCGAGGCGTACGTGATCGTGTTCGCCCTCGCGCTCGGGGACGGCGTCTTCCCTGCGTTTCCGAGCGAGACGGGGCTGATCCTGGCCGGGCTGCTCTCGGTCGTGGGCGAGCTCGAGCTCGGCTGGGTGATCGCCGCCGGGGCGGCCGGCGCCTTCGCAGGCGACAGCCTCTCGTACGGGCTCGGCCGCTACGTCGGCCGCCCCGCGCAGCAGCGTTTCCTCGACGGCCGCCGCGCACGCGCGCGCCCTCGACTGGGCGCGAGGGCAGCTCGGAGGTTCGCGGCGGCATGGTCGTGATCGTCGGCCGCTACATCCCCGGCGGCCGCACGGCCGCCACGTTCACCGCCGGCATGACGCACTACCCGTACCGGAAGTTCCTCGCGTTCGACGCGGCGGCTGCGATCACGTGGGCGGCCTACGCGTCGCTGCTCGGCTACTTCGGCGGCCGCTTCTTCCACGACCACGTGTGGGCCGCGCTGCTGCTCGCGTTCGGCGCCGCTGCAGCGGTCGCCGTCGCCGTCGAAGGTGTTCGCAGGCTGCGCCGGTGAACCGCCTCGCCGCCGAGACCTCGCCGTACCTGCTCCAGCACGCGGCGAACCCGGTCGACTGGTACGCGTGGGGCGACGAGGCGCTCGCGCGTGCCCGCGACGAGGACCGGCCGATCCTGCTCTCGATCGGCTACGCCGCCTGCCACTGGTGCCACGTGATGGAGCGCGAGTCGTTCGAGGACGCGCTGACGGCGCGCGTGATGAACGAGCAACTTCGTCAGCGTCAAGGTCGATCGCGAGGAGCGCCCCGACCTCGACGCGATCTACATGGACGCCGTCGTCGCGCTGACCGGCAGCGGCGGCTGGCCGATGACGGTCTTCCTGACTCCTGACGGCGAGCCGTTCTTCGGCGGCACCTACTTCCCGCCCGAGCCGCGTCACGGCCTGCCGTCGTTCAAGCAGGTGCTGCTCGGGCGTCGCCGAGGCGTGGCGCGACCAGCGCGGCGACGGTCGAGCGCTCGAGCCGGAACCTGGCCGAGCACATCCGCGCGTCGGCGCGTCTGCAGGCCGTCTGCCGAGCCGCTGACGAGCTCGCCTGCTCGACGACGCCGTGCGGAACGCGACCCGGGTCTTCGACGCGCAGTACGGCGGCTTCGGGCGCGCGCCGAAGTTCCCGCCCGCACCGGTGCTCGAGTTCCTGCTCCGTCGCGGCGAGTCGGAGATGACGCGCGCCACGCTCGACGGGATGGCGGCCGGGGGGATGCACGACCTCGTCGGCGGCGGCTTCCATCGCTACTCGGTCGACGAGCGTTGGCTCGTGCCGCACTTCGAGAAGATGCTCTACGACAACGCGCTGCTCGCCTCGGTCTACCTGCACGCCGCACGCCGCTTCGACGACGAGCGCTACCGTGAGATCGCCGACCGCACGATCGACTACGTCCTGCGTGAGCTCGCGCTCGAAGGCGGCGGGTTCGCGTCGGCGCAGGACGCCGACACCGACGGCGTCGAGGGGCTGACGTTCACGTGGGCGCCCGGCGAAGGCGCACCCGCCGAGCTGCTGCAGCCGTTTCGAGGACGGCCGCTTCGTGCTGCGCGGCGAGCTCGACGATGAGACGCGCGCGCGCCTCTTCACGCTGCGCGAGCAGCGTCCGAAACCGGCCCGCGACGACAAGGCGATCGCCTCGTGGAACGGCCTGATGCTCGCCGCGCTCGCCCAGGCCGGCCGCGTCGAGCCGGCCGTCGCGCTCGCCGGATTCCTGCTCGGCCCGCTCTCCGACCGACGGGCGGCTGCACCGCACGTGGCGCGACGGAGTCGCCAAGGGGACGGGCTACCTCGAGGACTACGCCGACGTCGCGTACGGCCTGCATCGAGCTGCACGTCGCGACCGGCGACCCGCGCTGGCTGCGCGAGTCGCACCGGCTCGCGACGGTCGCGGTCGAGCTGTTCGCGGATCCCGACGGCGGCGGCTTCTTCCAGTCGCCCGCCGACGGCGAGCAGCTCGTCGCGCGGAAGAAGCTGCTCGACGACCATCCGTCGCCGAGCGGCAACGCGATGCTCGCCTACGTCCTCCTCCGGCTGGGCCGCATCTGGGGCGACGACGAGCTCGAGCGGCACGGCCGTCTCGGTTCTGCGCCTCGTCCGCGATGCGCTGCCGCAGGCACCGACCGTCGTTCGGCTGGCTCCTCGTCGCGCTCGACCAGCACCTGGCACCTCACCGAGAGCTGGCGATCGTCGGCGGCCCGCAGGACGAGATCGCCAGCGCCGCACTCGCGCGCGCGAGCGCCACCGACGTCGTCGCCTTCGGCCCCGCCGACGACGTCCCGCTGCTCGCCGGGCGCGAACGCATCGACGGGCTGCCGACCCTCTACGCCTGCAGCAACTTCGTCTGCGACCTGCCCGTGACGCAACTCGATTAAGCTCAAGCCCCATGGCGCTGCTCGAGATTCGCGACGTGACGCGGCGGTTCGGTGGGATCGTGGCGATCGACGACGTGTCGCTCGACGTCGAAGCGGGGCAGATCGTGGGACTGATCGGGCCGAACGGCGCCGGCAAGACGACGCTCTTCAACGTGATCACACGGCTCTACCGGCCGGACGCAGGCAGCCTTCGCCTCGACGGCCGCAGCCTGCTGCGGACACCGCCGCACCGCATCGTCCGCCGAGGCATCGCACGGACGTTCCAGAACGTGGAGCTATTCCGCTCGATGACCGTGCTCGACAACGTGCTCGTCGGCGCGCACACGCGCGCCCAGCCGTTCCGCGGCGCGGCTGTGCGCGGCTCGCGCCCGCGAGGTGCTCGAGCTACGTCGGGCATCGGCGGGGTCGCGGGCCGGTCGGTGGCAGGGCTTCCGTTCGGCACGCTCAAGCGCGTCGAGCTCGCGCGGGCGCTCGTCGCCGAGCCGAAGCTGCTGCTGCTCGACGAGCCGGCCGGAGGGTTGAACCACGAGGAGGTCTCGGAGCTCGGCGCCTTCATCCGCACGCTGCGCGACGACTTCGACTTGACCGTGCTGCTCGTCGAGCACCACATGGGCCTCGTGATGAGCGTCGCCGAGCACATCCACGTGCTCGACTTCGGCCGCAAGATCGCCGAGGGGACGCCCGAAGAAGTGCAGCGCAACCCGGCGGTGATCGAGGCCTACCTGGGCGTCGAGCCCGCGGCCGCCTGACGTTGACCGAGCTCGCCTGGGACGGCTGCCTGAACGTCCGCGACCTCGGCGGGCTCCCGACCGAGGACGGGCGGCGGACACGCAGAGGTTCTGTCGTCCGATCGGACAACGTTCGAGCGCTCACCGACGCCGGCTGGCGCTCGCTGGCCGAGCACGGCGTCGAACGCATCGTCGACCTGCGCTGGCCCGAGGAGCTGGCCGAGGACGCGCCGCGCGACGTCGACATCGAGGTCATCCACATCTCGGTGCTCGGCGAGAGCTACGACCAGGAGTACGTGGCCGAGCTCGACGCGCACCTCGCCGGCGTCGACGACGTGGCCGACCACTACGCCTTCTCGTACGTCGACTTCCTCGAGCGCTACCGCGACCGGTTCGGACGCGCGTTCGCCGCCGTGGCGGATGCCGACGGGCCGGTGGTCGTCCACTGCATGGGCGGCAAGGATCGCACCGGGCTCGTCGCGGGCCTGCTGCTGCGGCTCGCCGGCGTCGACCTGGCGACGATCGGCGCCGATTACGCGTTGTCGTCGGCCAACCTCGCTCCCGCGTCGGCGCGCTGGGTCGAGGAAGCCGTCGACGCGGAGCAGCGCGCAAAGCGCGAGTTGCTGTCGCACACCCCCGCCGACGGGATGGTGCGCACGCTCGAGGAGATCGAGCGCCGCTACGGCGACGTCGCCGCATACCTGCGGGCAGCCGGGCTCACCGACGCGCAGGTCGAGCGTCTGCGGGACCGCCTTGTCGCTGCTTGAGCTGCGCGACGTCGAGGCCCGCTACGGCGAGATTCGTGCCCTCCAGGGCATCTCGCTGACGGTCGCCGACGGCGACTTCGTGGCGGTGCTCGGCGCGAACGGCGCCGGCAAGACGACGACGCTGCGCGCCGTTTCGGGCACCGTCAAGACCAGCGGCGACGTGCTCTTCGAAGGCGAGAAGGTCTTCCGGCGGACACCCGACGCGATGGCGCGGCGAGGCGTCGCGCACGTGCCGGAGGGCCGCGGGACGTTCACGAGCCTCTCGGTGCTCGACAACCTCCGGCTCGGTGCGTGGGTGCAGCGCGGGACGTCGCACCGGGACCTCGCGCGGGTCTTCGAGTTCTTCCCGCGCCTGTACGAGCGTCGCGAGCAGCAGGCGGGCACGCTGTCCGGCGGCGAGCAGCAGATGCTCGCACTCGGCCGCGCGATGATGGCGAAGCCGCGGATCCTGCTGCTCGACGAGCCGTCGCTCGGGCTCGCGCCGCTGGTCGTGAGGGAGATCTTCGACGTGCTGCGGCGGATGAACGAGGCCGGCACGACGATCGTCGTCGTCGAGCAGAACGCGCGTCTGGCGCTCGCATCGGCGCAGCACGCGTTCGTGCTCGAGACCGGGCGCATCGTGCTCGCGGGCGACGCAGCGACGATGCAGGTCGACGAGTCCGTGCGGAAGAGCTACCTCGGCTATTAAGTGGTCGCTCCGGCGAATAGCGGCACCCTTTTGCCGGCTGCAAACCGGCGCATGCCCGCGTCCTCGGTCGCGTCGATAGCCTCGGCTATCGACACTCCCTGCCGGAGAGACCACTGATGGCGAACTTCTTCCAGCAGGTCGTGAGCGGGCTCGCGTCGGGCGGCATCTACGGCTCGCTCGCGCTCGCGATCGTGCTGATCCACCGCGCCACCGGCGTTCTGAACTTCGCTCAGGGCGAGCTCGCCACGCTCTCGGCGTTCATCTGCTGGACGCTCGTCGACCACGGCTGGTCGTTCTGGCCCGCGTTCGGCGCCACGATCGCGCTCTCGTTCGGCGGTGGTGTGCTGCTCGAACAGATGGTGATCCGGCCGATCCAGAACGGGCCGCTGCTCGGGATCGTGATCCTGACGATCGGCCTGCTGATCGCGGTCAACGGCCTCGACACGTGGGTCTGGGGCGGGGCGGCGCGCCAGTTCAAGGGCCCGTTCTCGACCGCGCCGATCCACGTCGGCGGCGTCGCGTTCTCGAAGCAGGACATCGGTGTGATCGGTGTCTCGCTCGTCACCGTTCTGCTGCTCGCGGTCCTGTTCGGACGCACGAAGTTCGGGCTGGGGCTGCGCGCCGCGGCCGTCAACCCGGCCGAGGCCCGCCTGGCCGGCATCCGCGTACCGGCGATGATCGCGGTCGGCTGGGGGCTCGCTGCTGCGCTCGGGGCGGTCGCGGGCGTGATGGCGGCCCCGTCGCTCTTCCTCGAGCCGAACATGATGCAGACGGTCCTGCTCTACGCCTTCGCCGCGGCGGTGCTCGGCGGCATGGACTCGCCGCTCGGCGCGGTGCTCGGCGGCCTGATCCTCGGCGTGCTCCTGAACCTCGTCGGCACGTACGTGCACTGGGTCGGCGGCGAGCTGCGCCTCGCGGTCGCGCTCGCGGTCATCCTCTCCGTCCTGCTGGTGCGTCCGGCCGGGCTCTTCGGACGGGCCACGGTGAGGCGCGTATGAGGGCTAGGCTGATCGCCCTCGGGGCCGCGGCCGTCGTGCTGATCGCGCTGCCGTTTGTCGTCTCCGAGTTCCGCACCGTCCAGCTCGCGACGGTCGGCGCGTCGTTCATCGCGATCCTCGGGCTCGACATCCTGACCGGCTCGAGCGGGCAGATCTCGCTCGGCCACGGCGCGTTCATGGCCGTCGGCGCCTACACGACGGCGATCCTCGTCGCGAACCACGGCATCCGCGACGTCTGGACGATCGCCGCCGCGGCCGGCGTCGCCGGCGCACTCGGCCTACTCGCCGGCATCCCTGCCTTGCGGCTGCAGGGGCTCTACCTCGCGCTCGCGACCTTCGGGATCGCTGTCGCGCTGCCGTCGATCATCAAGAAGTTCGACCACTTCACCGGCGGGTCGACCGGGATCTCGTTCTTCGGCAACCCGCACGAGACCGGGCATGGCGTCGGCGTGACGCTGCTCGGCGTCCACCTCAGCAACAACCGGTGGCTGTACGCGCTCACCTGGGTGATCGGCGTCGCGCTCTTCCTGGTCGCGTGGTGGCTGCTCGATTCGCGCTTCGGCCGCTCGTTGCGCGCCGTCCGCGACAGCGAGCTCGCGGCCGTCGCCTCGGGCGTGAACCGTTCGGCGGTCAAGGTGGCGGCGTTCGGCCTCTCCGCCGCGTACGCCGGCGTCGCGGGATCGCTGCTCGCGATCAACACGGCGTACGTCAGCCCGAACTCGTTCCCGATCCAGCTTTCGCTGTACCTGCTCGTGGGGACGGTCGTCGGCTTCTTCGGCTCGATCTGGGGCGCGGTCCTCGGGGCGCTGCTGATCCAGTTCCTGCCCGACATCGTCGGGGCGATCCCGCACCTCGACACGACGCAGGCCGGTCCGACGACGTTCGCGTTCGGCGCCGTGCTCGTCGCGTTGATGCTGCTGCTGCCGCTCGTCGTCAGGCTCGCGGCGAGGGTCGGCTACTCTCGGCCCCGATGACCGGGAAGCTCCTCGCGCCCGTTTTTGCGCTGCTTGCGCTCGTCTTCGCGGGCCTGGCCGGCGCCGGCGGCACGGCCACACCGGGCGTCTCGTCGACCAAGATCTCGATCGGCTCGAGCGGCCCGCTCTCCGGCGAGGCTGCGGCCGCCGCGGGCGTGCTGCGCGGTGCCGAGGCGTACTTCAAGTACGTGAACGCGCGCGGTGGCGTGTACGGCCGGTCGATCGACTTCAAGTACCTGGACGACGGCTACGACCCGTCGCGGACGGTGCAGAACGTGCGCGAGCTGATCCAGCAGGACAACATCTTCGCGCTGTTTTCGCTCGTGGGCACGAACAGCAATCTCGCCGTGCGCGACTTCACGAACTCGGCCGGTGTGCCGCAGGTCTTCTCGGCAGCGGGCGCGACGACGCTCGGCCGCGACTACGCGAAGTACCCGTGGACGATCGGCTACCTGCCGCCGTACTCGGAGGAGGGCGAGATCTACGCGCGCCACATTCTCGCGACCGCCGCGAAGAAGGCGAAGATCGCCGTGCTCTACCAGAGTGACGATTACGGCAAGGATCTGCTCGGCGGTTTTCGCAAGGGCCTCGGTGCGAACCGCAAGCAGATCGTGCAGACCGTCGGCTACGACCCGACGGCCACCGACGTCCAGTCGCAGGTCGCACAGCTGAAGGCGAGCGGCGCCAACACGTTCGCGATCTTCGCGTTCGGCAAGTTCGCGATCCAGGCGTTCGTCTACGCGAACAAGCTCGGGTGGAAGCCGCAGATCTACGTCAACGACGTCGCGTCGGCGTCGTCGATCATGAAGCTCGACCCGCAGGGGACAGCCGAGGGATCGATCTCGGTGCTGTGGGGGAAGGACCCCGCGACGCCGAAGTTCGCGAAGGATCCGGGCGTAGCGTTGGCGGCGAAGATCATCAAGAAGTACGTCCCCGGAGGCAACCCGTCCGACGGATTCCTCGTCGCCGGCATGGCGGAGGGGTTCACCTTCGTCGACGCGCTCAAGCAGGCCGGCAGGAACCTGACGCGGAAGGGCCTGATGACCGCTGTCACGCACCTGAACGAGGTGAACAACCCGTTTCTCGTCCCGGGCGTGACGGTGCACACGACGCCGACGCAGCGCTTCCCGATCTCGTCGGTGCAGCTGCAGCGCTGGCATGCCGGCCACTGGGTGCCCTTCGGCGGCATCCAATCCGCCAAACCCTCCTGAGGGAAGGAACCGCGCCGCCCGGGTTGAAGGTTCCGCCCTGGTGCGCCGCCTCGGGGTCATCCTGGCGGTCGCTGCGCTCGCCGCGCCGGCTGCCGCACACGCTGCTGCCAACCCGCAGATCGCCGGGTTGCAGGTCGCGCTGCGCGCGCACGGGCTCTACCTCGCGCAGATCGACGGGATCGCCGGGCCGAGGACCTCGGCTGCGGTTCACGCCTTCCAGCGCAAGCATCATCTCCCGGTCGGGGTCGCCGACCTTCGGACGCGCTCGGCGCTCGGCCCGCTCGGCCGCCCGCTCTTCGGCTCCCGCACGCTGCGGCAGGGCGACTTCGGCTGGGACGTCTCGGTGCTGCAGTTCCTGCTCGTACGACGCGGCGTCTACAGCGGTGCGCTCGACGGCTACATGGGGAAGGAGACCGGTGCTGCGCTCCGCCGCTACCAGCGGGCGATGCACCTGCGTGCCGACGCGGTCGTCGGGCCGCGAACGCTCACTGCGATCGTCCGGCACGACCGCGTGCCTGTGCGGGCGCGCGTCCCCGGGTCCACCGTGGCACCGGCTATGCGCTACATCGTGCGCACGGGAGATTCGCTGACCGCGATCGCGCGCACCCACGGGACGTCGGTCGCCGCGCTCGCCAAGCTGAACCACCTCGACGCAGCGAAGCCGATCCTGATCGGGCAGAAGCTGCGGGTGCCGGAGGGAGCGCCACGCTCGCTCGGGGCGCAGGCGGTCAACGTGCGCTCGATCCTCGACGCGTGGGCGGCACGGCTCGGCGTTGACCACCACCTCGTGCGAGCGCTCGCCTGGATGGAGTCGGGCTATCAGACCTCGATCGTCTCGCCCGCCGGCGCGGTCGGCGTGCTGCAGACGCTGCCGACGACGCGTGACTACGTCGAGACGGTCCTGAGCGGCAAGCCGATCCCGCACACCGTGAACGGCGACGTCGAGGTGGGCGTCCTTTACCTCAAGCACCTGCTCGCGGTGTTCGACGGTGACGAGTCGAAGGCGCTAGCCGGGTGGTACCAGGGCGAGCGGGCCGTGCGCCAGCACGGCGTGTACGCCGTGTCGAAGCCGTTCGTCGCGAACGTGCTCGCGCTGCGCGAACGGATGTAACAGTTCGCCCGTGCGTCTCGCCCTCGTACTGGCGGCGGCGCTCGGACTCGTCGCTGTGCCGCTTGCAGGCGGCTCACGCATCGGCCCGGAGCCGTTCCGTCGCCCGCATGTCGCGCTGCCGTCCGAGCAGCGGCAGGCGGTCGCCGCAGCGCTCGCGCGCGCCGAGCCGGTCTACTGCGGCGGCCGGCGTTCGAATGCGGTCGCGCTGACGTTCGACGACGGGCCGGGCGAGTACTCGCGGCGGCTCGTTGCGATCCTCCGTGCGTACGGAGCGCGCGCCACGTTCTTCGTCGTCGGCAATCGGCTGCAGTACTGGCCGGGTGTGGTGCAGGCGGAGGAGACGGTCGGCGTCGTCGGCGACCACTCCTGGTCGCACGCACACCTGACCGAGTTGCCGCGCTGGCTCGCGTGGCTCGAACTGGCGCGCACGCAGGCCACCATCGCGCAGCAGCTCGGCCATGCGCCGCGGCTCTTCCGCGCGCCCTACGAGGAGCACGACGCGTCGCTCGACGCGACCGTGGGGGAGCTCGGGCTGGTCGAGGTGTTCTGGTCGGTGCTCTCCGGCGACGACCACCCGAAGGCGACCGCGCGCTCGGTGACGCGGAACGTGCTCGCGAGCCTGCGGCCGGGCGCGATCGTGCTGATGCACGACCTGCATCCGTGGACGCTCAGGGCGCTGCCGAGGATTCTGGAGGCGATGCGGCTGCGCCGTCTGCGCGCCGTGACGGTGCCCGAGTTGCTCGCGCTCGACGCGCCTGCTGCGCACCAGGGATGCCCGCTCGCGCCTGGTGCGGACTAGGCGGCCGCGCGCTCGAGCGCCGTAGGATTCGGGCGTGCCGTTCACGCTCCGCAACATCAAGGACGATCTGGAGGACATCGGCTCGCGGTTCGACGGCGCGCCGGACCTGGAGTTTCGTGCTGCGACCAAGGCGCTCGAGCTCGAGCACGCCGCCCTGAGCTACCAGCGCGTCCCGCCCGGCTATCGGTTTCCGTACGGCCACACGCACGTGACCCAGGAAGAGGTGTACGTCGTCCTGCGCGGGAGCGGGCGGATGAAGGCCGACGACGAGATCGTCGAGCTCAAGGAATGGGACGCGGTGCGCATCCCGCCCGGCACGTGGCGAGGCTACGAGGCCGGGCCCGACGGCCTCGAGCTCCTCGTGATCGGGGCGCCGAACCTCGGTCGAGGACCCGCGCGGGGACGTCGACGGCCGGCGCGGGTGGTGGGCCGACTAGCGATGCCAGATTCCAGAGCGCTCCTCGTGATTGCCGACATCGGCGGTGACACGCAGTACATGAAGATGCACCGCATCGGCCTCGCACACGCCGAGGCGAACACCTGCCGGCTACTCGAAGCGGTGATCGGGAACACTTCGGCTGAAGTGCGTCGGCCACGTCGGCGAGGTCGCGGAGCAGACGATCAGGGATCGCACGAAGCTCGTGGGGGTGGACGTGATCCTCGTCCACCGCCTGCTGAAGAACGCGGTTCCCGTCGAGGAGTACATCCTGCTGACGGAGGAGCTCTTCGGCGCCTCCGACGGCGAGATCCGTGACCGCGCCAGCTCCGTCGACCAGGAACTCGAAGGCCTCGGCCTCGTGCGCGCCTACTTCGTCGACCTTGCGGAGATCGCCGAGCCGCTTCAGGCCGTTTCGGTGCCCGGCCCTGTTGCGCGTGTCGCCTTCACGATGCGCACGATCATGGCCGGCGCCCCGTACGTGATGGGCTTTCGCCGCTTACCGCCGCGCACGCACTGACGTTCGGCGCGGATCGTTCGGAAGATCGCCCGTCAGCCAGTCGAGGCGCAGCGGCGCCTCGCCGATGCTCTCGATCCGATGAGGCAGCTCCGGCGGCACGCGCACCACCTCTCCGGAGCGGACGATCCGCATCTGCCGATCGCCGAGGAAGAACAACGCTTCGCCCTCCTCGACGGCGACCACACGCTGGTCTGGCCGCGGCTGCAGCTCGTGGAGCAGCTCGCGGGGGCGAACCTTGAGATAGACGCCTGTCAGCAGCTCGTCCTCCGTCGCATGCGCGTCGAACCACGCCTCCGTCGCCGGCGGAATGCCGAGCTCGCGGAGGCCGCGGAGGATCGCCTGGTCGTCCCCGCCGTTCGCCCTGACGAGCTCGAGCACGGTCTCGGGGTAGACCCGCAGGCGGGCCAGGCAGCTGTGGTCGAGTGGGCAACCGAACGGCGGCGCATCCGTGTCGCCGCTGAGCCGCGCCCGCGCCTTGTCGAACATGCGCGGGAGATACGCGTAGCCTTCGAGTTCGTCGGCAAAGTCCCGGACGGCAGCCATCACAGAGCACGCTACTGGGTGGCGCCCCGGTGGGGTTGCCTGGGTCCGAACCTCGACGTCGACTACGCCTCTACGAGCGTTTGGATGTCGGCTGCAGCGCCCGCGAGGGCCTCGGGAACGTCGAGCCGCCCGGCGTAGGCGTCGAGGAGAGCCTCGACCCAGCGGCCCGCGATCCGCCGATAGCCGGGTGTGGGGGTGACGAGCACGAACGCTTCGCGCTCGATCAGCCGGCGCGCGACGTCGTAGAAGTCACCCCATGCTCGCGCGTGCTCCCGGAAGCGGTCGTCGTCCCAGATGCTCGTGCGCGTCGGGTTCATGTTCCCCTCGAACGCCGAGCGAAGCAGGAACTCCTTCGAGCTCGCCCATTCGACGGTGCAGCGCATCGATGACCTCGCGGGTGATTCGAACGGCAGCGTCGGAGGCGATCGCGCAGGATCCGCCCTCGAAGTCGCGCCCGCCGCACGACCAGAACTGCGTGGCGTATCGGGTGTACCGCGGAGCCCGCCGCCGCCACTCGCGATGCGCGTCGCGACGTCGAAACACTCGGCCCAGGTCCTCGGGGCGTCGACGCCCGCCGCGTCAAGAATCCGGGGAACGTACGCGAGGTTGTACGACTCGCAGTTGACCGGCACCTCGAGCAATGACCCTTCGCCGAGCGGATCGCCGAAGCGGCCCATCCCACATCAGCACCGGTCCGGAGATGTACACACGTCGGCAGCGCCGTCGCCCTCGAGCAGGTGGCGAATGTCGTTCGAGAAATAGAGATCGCTCGGCACGATCCGGATGTCGAGATCGACCCCGGTTCGCTCCTCGAACTCCGGCGCATCCCGCTCAACGCTCGCGACGTACGCATCCGTGTCCGGGCCGAGGAACCTGACACGCATCGGCGCCGAGTCTGATCGCGAGCAGCGAGCGCTGGCCCGCGCGAGCGACGCCCGAACGATCCGACACTTATCGCCTAGCGCAATGGGACACCGAACGCTGCGTACATGGCGTGGAATGCCCATACACCGAGGCCGAACAACCCGGAGATCACGGCGGTCGAGGTGAAGGCGGCCGGCCAGAGGCGGCCGGGGATCCTGGTCACAAGCCAGGCGCCGAGCAGCGAAACCGCGCCGATCGCCGGAAGGTAAAATCTGACGACCTGCACCGTCACACTTGTCGGGTCGGTCGTCCAGGTGTAGGCGGAGTAGAGGCCCCAGATTGCGGCCCAGGACGTAGCGAGGGCGAGGCCTACCCAGAGATCGCGACGAGCCAGTGCAGCGTCATCGCCGCCAACCCCGCGCAGTACGAGACCCCGCACGATGATCCAGGCCAGCGCTATCAGGGCGAGCACCAACATCGGCATCGCCTGCAGGAGATGTGCGGGCATGTTCCGCAGATTCGGCCCGATCGCGCCGAGGCTGAACTCGACCTCGCCGGGCTGGTACCCGGTTGTCAGCGGGCCGCCGTAAACGAGGTCGTCGAAGGTCGCGACGCTGGCGCCGAACACGGTCGCTGATGCCAGCCACCACGACACCGTGCGGAGTGCGAGCCTCGAGGCTCCCAGCCACCAGGCCGCAATCACGGCCACGACGGCACAGCCGAGGATCACGACGTTGGTGTAGCGGACGAAGGTCGCGATCTCGATCGCCAGGAATCCCGCGAGACCGGACCAGGCGCGTCGTCGCGCATTTGCGTCGGTTGCCAGGATCGCCCACAGCAGGCTGCCGGACCCGGCCGCGACCAACGATGCGTCGGTGAACGTCGGCATGTAATCACGCCAGGCGAAGGCCAAGGCGGCTCCGGATGAGCAGTAGAGGCCCACCGCGGCGAGGCCGCCAAAGCGCCCGAGCCAGCGCCGGGCGCCGATGAAGAGCCCGAGGCAGGCCAGTGCCCCATAAAACAGCGGCGTCCATCGGATAATCCCGAGCGCCTCGAAAGGCGCTGCGAGGAACGGATAGCCGGGATCCTTCTCGCTGATGTACCGCCCATTTGCGAGCTCGACCCATTGGTTCGGCGGGGCGGCCGGGTTGTCGCCCAGCTTCCTTGCCAGGGTTTCTGCCTGAGCAGTTGACAACGTCAGGAAATGCCCTTCGGTCATCGCCACGATCGATGCGCGATAAGCGCCGTCATCCGGCTCTGCAGGCTGAGGCGAGACGGATAGAACGATCACGCACAGCACCGCAAATGCGGCAACGGCGAGCCCGGCTTCCAGCCACGTCGGTCGAATGCCGCGTCCCATTCCCCGCGCGGCCCCGTGCGCCGGACCGAGCAGCGCTACCTGATCACGGCTAGCGCTCGCGGCAAACTGCCTTTGCTCCGTCGCCGGCCTGCTTTTCCTACGTGACGAACCGACACGCTGTCATGGGTTTAGTTCTACGCTCCATCGAATGACGGCGCCAGACGTGATGACGTCTTCACGCTGTCGATAGTCGCTCGCCTGGATAACAGCCGAAGGAAGCCGAGATTAAACGTCGATGAAAGCGTTAGCGCGGACTCGCGCGGTCACCCTCGCCGCGAGACACGACATCGGCTGCGCGAGCGTCCTCTCGTCAGATACCGCCGCCTACGACGCGGTCAAGTCTCGTAGGCCAGGAGGTCGTCGATCGTCTCGCGCCGCCGGATCAACCGAGCCTGCCCGTCGCGCACCAGCACGGCCGCCGGGCGCGGCACGGCGTTGTACGTCGAGCTCATCGCGAGCGTGTACGCACCCGTGACCGGGACGGCGAGCACGTCGCCGCGCTCAGGAGCCGGTAGCTCGACGCGCTCGATCAGGACGTCGCCAGACTCACAGTGCTTGCCGGCGACGGCGTACGCACCGGTCGGTTCCTCCGTCGCGCGGTTCGCGAGCAGCGCCGTGTAGCGCGCGCCGTACATCGCCGGACGCGGATTGTCCGACATCCCGCCGTCGACGGTGACGTACGTCGTCGCGGCACTCGCGCGCTTGACGCCGCCCACCGAGTACAGGGTCACGCCCGCACGCGAGACGAGTGATCGTCCAGGCTCGAGGATCAGCTTGGTCGGCGGCAGGTCCTGGAGTTGCCAGGAGCGCTCGAGCTCCTCGACGAGTCCGCCGACGAACTCCTCGATCGTGAACGCAGGCTCGTCCAGCACGTGGCGCACGCCGAGCCCGCCGCCCAGGTCGACGATGCGCGGCGTCCACCCGAGTCTCCGCACGGGCACGGGCGGCGAAGCCGGCGATCCAGTCGACCGTCATCAGCGAGGCTCCGAAATGCTGCAACTGCGAGCCGACGTGCACGTGCAGACCCTCGGCGTCGCCCAGCGCCTCGAGCGCCGCCAGCGCGTCGTCGGGCGGCAGCCCGAACTTCGAGCCGTGGTGCGCCGTCTTCACCGCCTCGTGCGTGTCGGCCTCGATGCCCGGCGTGACGCGGATCAGGAAGCGCGACGCGCCGAGCGCCTGGGCACGCTCGAGCTCCTCGAGCGAGTCGAGCACGATCAGCGCGCCGGCGGCGGTCGCACCGAGCAGCAGGTCGTCCTCTTTGTTGTTCCCGTGCACGACCAGGCGCTCAGCCGGAACACCGGCTCGTTCGGCGAACTCGAGCTCGCCCGCGGTCGAAACGTCGGCACCGAGTCCTTGCTCGGTGAACAGGCGTAGGAGGGCGAGCGACGGGAACGCCTTCGTCCCGTAGACGACGAGGGCTTCTGGCGCGGCGGCGCGGTAGGCGGCGCGCCTGCGCGAGCAGCGTCAGCTCGTCGTAGACGACGAGCGGCGTTCCGTACTCGAGCGCCAGCTCGCTTGCCCGCAGGCCGCCCAGCACCAACTCGCCGTCGGCAACGGCGGCGGTGTCGGGGAGGAGGGGGAGGGCAGCTGGCTCCATCACGAAAGCATGGTTACACTGAGCGTCGTGAACCTGCTTCTTACCTGAGCCAGGGAGCAACGCGGCAGCGCCGCGGCAGCCTCCCACGGCCTCTCATCTGAGAGGCTTTTTCATTTCTGGGGTCGAAAGAGAACCGATGGACGCGTACGACGCACACACAATCGAGGAGAAGTGGCAGGCCGTCTGGGACGCCGAGCGCGCCTTCGCGGTCGAGAACCCGACGCCCGGCGGCGAGCTGCCGGAGCCGCACTTCTACATGCTCGAGATGCTCCCGTACCCGTCCGGCAACCTGCACATGGGGCACGTCCTCAACTACACGCTGGGCGATGTCGTCACGCACTTCCGCCGCCGCAACGGGCACACCGTGCTGCGACCGATGGGCTTCGACTCGTTCGGGCTGCCCGCCGAGAACGCCGCGATCAAGGAAGGCGGCCATCCGCGCGAGATCACCGAGCGCAACATCGCCGCGATCACGAAGCAGATGCGCCGCATGGGTTGGGCGATCGACTGGGACCGCGAGGTCTCGGCGCACGAGCCGTCCTTCTACCGCTGGACGCAATGGCTCTTTCTGAAGTTCTTCGAGCACGGCCTCGCGTATCGCCGCGAAGCGCCGGTCAAGTGGTGCCCGAACGACCAGACCGTCCTCTCGAACGAGCACGTCGTCGACGGCCGCTGTTGGCGCTGCGGTTTCGTCGTCGAGACACGGAACATGGCGCAATGGTTCTTCCGGATCACGGCGTATGCCGACGAGCTGATCGCCGATCTCGACACGGTCGACTGGCCGGAGCGCTCGAAGAAGATCCAGCGCGACCACATCGGCCGCTCCGAGGGCGCCGAGGTGCTCTTCCGCGTCGAGGAGATCGACCGCGACATTCCCGTCTTCACGACGCGACCGGACACGCTCTTCGGCGCGACCTTCTTCGTGATCGCGCCGGAGTCACCGCTGGTGCAAGACCTGGCTGCCGGCAACGAGGAGGTGCTGTCCTACGCGCGCATCGCCGCGGCGCGGCCGACCGAGGAGCGCGCGACGCGCGAGAAGACCGGCGTCTTCACGGGCCGCTACGCGACCAACCCGGTCAACGGCGAGCAGCTGCCGATCTGGGTCGCCGACTACGTGCTGATGGAGTACGGCACCGGGGCGATCATGGCCGTGCCGGCGCACGACGGGCGCGACCAGGAGTTCGCGGAGGCGTACGACCTTCCGATCCGCCCGGTGATCGACGAGGACGGCAAGCTGATCGGCTCCGGCGAGTTCGACGGTCTTCCGTGGCGCGAGGGGGTGACGGCGATCACCGCGTGGCTGGACGAGCGCGGCGCCGGCAAGCCGGCGATCCACTACCGTCTGCACGACTGGAGCTTCTCGCGTCAGCGCTACTGGGGCTGCCCGATCCCGGTCGTCTACTGCGAGACGGACGGGATCGTCGGCATCCCCGAGGATCGAACTCCCCGTCCTGCTGCCCGACGTCACCGACTACCAGCCGAAGGGCAAGCCGCCGCTCGCGTCCAACCCCGAGTTCATCAACACCACCTGCCCGAAGTGCGGCGGGCCGGCGAAGCGTGAGGCCGACACGATGGACACGTTCGTCGACTCGTCCTGGTACTTCCTGCGCTACACCGATCCGCACAACGACGAGGCGCCGTGGAACCGCGAGATCGTCGACTACTGGATGCCGATCGACCAGTACGTCGGCGGCATCGACCACGTCAAGGGCCACCTGCTCTACTCGCGCTTCTTCGCGAAGGTGCTGAACGACATCGACCTGGTCGGCTTCCGCGAGCCGTTCAAGCGGCTCTGGCACCAGGGCTGGGTGAAGCAGGGCGGCTCGAAAATGTCGAAGTCGCGGGGCAACGTCTCCGGGCCGGACGAGCTGATCAAGCTGTACGGCGCCGACGCGACGCGCCTCTGCATCTTGTTTCTCGGCCCGGCCGACCAGGACATGGACTGGACGCCCGAGGGCGTCGAGGGGATGCAGCGGTTCGTCAAACGGCTCTGGCGGGTCGTCGGCGCTGTCGCTTCGCAGCCGGAGTCGCCGGCGAGCGTTGACACGCCGCTCGCCCGAAAGGCGCACGAGACGATCGCGCGCGTCAGCGACGACATCGACCGCCGCTTCGTCTTCAACACGCCGATCGCCGCCGTGATGGAACTGGTGAACGAGCTCTCGAAGGCGCCGGACGATCCCGCCGCTCGCTTCGCGGCGGAGACAGCCGTCTCGCTGATCCAACCGTACGCCCCGCACGTCGCCGAGGAGCTGTGGGGGATGCTCGGGCACGACCATCTGTGGACGACGCCGTGGCCGGTCGCCGACCCGGCGCTGCTGCGCCGCGAGACGGTCGAGCTGGTCGTTCAGGTGAACGGCAAGGTGCGCGACCGACTGCATGTGCCGGCCGGCCTGGCGGACGCGGAGCTGATCGAGCTGGCCCGCGCCTCGGAGAAGGTTCGTGCGCACCTGAACGGCGACGAGCAACGGGTGATCGTCGTGCCCGACAAGCTCGTCAACATCGTCATCTGAGGTTTCACGAAGTCGGCACGAAGCCGTTTCACACGCGTGACGGTTTGACCGGCACGTTTGGTGGGTGGCGTCGTTCCCGCTCACCGTGCAACAGCGCCGAGTCGCGGTCGTGCTCCTCGTCTGTCTCGCGGCAGCGCTGCTCGCCGCTGCGCCACCGCGGCGGCGGCACGGCGGCTACGTCGGCGTTGCGGGTGGCGCCGGTGCGACCGGCCGCGGCCCCGCGCCCTCCCGCGCGGCGCTCGGTGGTCGTCGACGTCGTCGGCGCGGTCGCGCGACCCGGCCTGTACCGCTTGCCGCAGGGCTCACGGGTCGCGGACGCCGTCGCGCATGCCGGCGGGCTGACGCGCCGGGCCGAACGGACGGCGGTCAACCTCGCCGCGCCCGTCGCCGACGGCCAGCAGGTGCTCGTCGCCGTGCGCGGCTCACCCGGCGCCGCTGCTGGCGGAGGTGCTCCCGGTGTGGCTCAGTCAGGCCCGGTCTCGCTCAGCACGGCCTCTGCCGAGCAGCTCGACTCCCTGCCCGGCGTCGGGCCGGTGACCGCGCAGAAGATCGTCGCGTACCGGCAGGAGCACGGGCCGTTCACCTCGGTCGAGGCGCTCGACGCGATCCCCGGGATCGGGCCGGCGCGTATCGCCGACCTCAAAGGACTCGCCGTCCCTTGACCCGACTGCTTCCGGCGCACGTCGTCCTCGGGTCGGCGGTGGCCGGACTGGCGCTCGCCGACGCCGCGCGGATCGGTGCCGAGGCCTCGGTGGCCGCCGCGCTCCTGGCGACAGGCGTCCTGCTCGCGTGGTGGCGCAGTTCGGTGGTTGTTGCCGGCGCGCTCGCGCTCTTCCTCGCGTGGGGCTGGGGGAGCGTGCGGCTCGCGTCGCTCGATCACAGCGTGCTTGTCGGCGATGTCGGTCGCGCCGGTCGGTTCGAGGTCGTCGCGACGGCCGACGCACGCGCCGGGCGCTTCGCCCAGCGCCAGCTCGGTCGCGCACGTCGCTTCGAAGGGCGCCCCGTCGACGAACGGGTCGAGCTCGAGCTGCCACTCGGCCGCGCTCCTCCGCAGGGCGCAGTCATCAGCGCGCTCGCGGTCGTCCGCGAGCCACGCGGGCCACACAACGGGTTCGACGAGCGCCGCTGGCTGCGACGGCAGGGCATCCACGTCGTGCTCCACGTCGACGAGTGGCACGCGGTCGGGCGCCGGGGTGGCCTCGGCGGCGTCGCAGATCGTCTCCGCGCGTGGCTCAGGCGTGGCTCCGCACCTGGCCTGACGGGAGAACGCCGCGCGGTCCTGGAAGGGATCGTGCTCGGCGACGACGGCGGCCTGAGCGACGGGCTGAAAACGAGCTTCCGACGCTCGGGCCTGTACCACCTGCTGGCGGTCTCGGGGCAGAACGTCGTCCTGATCGCGCTGGGCACGCTCGGCCTCGTGTGGCTGGTCGGGCTACCGCGGCCGGTGGGGCATGTCGCCGCGCTCTCGGCGATCGGCGCATACGTGCTCGCGGTCGGGCCGCAGGCGTCCGTGATCCGGGCGGCCGTCTCGGGGGTCGCGGTCTCCGTCGCGTGGCTTGCGGCGCGGGAGAGCGAGCGCTGGCACACGCTCCTGCTCGGGGCGGTGATCCTGCTCGCCTGGAATCCGTATGAGCTGTTCGACCCGGGATTCCAGCTCTCGTTCGCCGCCGTCGGCGCGATCTTCCTCGCCGTCGGGCCGCTAATGCGCGTGCTCGAGGGCTACCCGGTGCCGCCGGGGCTGGCCGGCCCGGTAGCGATCTCGGCAGCCTGCAGCCTGGCCACGGCACCGATCCTCTGGCTCCAGTTCGGGCACGTGCCGCTGCTCGGCGTGGTTGCAAACGTGCTCGTCGAGCCGGTCGTCGGTCTCCTGCTCGGGCTCGGCCTGGTGACGGCCTGTGTCGACCTCGTCGCCCCGGGCGCAGCCGCAGCGCTCGCGTCGGTGAACGGCTGGCTCGCGGCCTACGTCGCCGCCTGCGCGCGCACCGTCTCGGCAGCGCCGTTCGCGCAGGCGACCGGCAAGGCAGCCGCGCTCGCGGCCCTCGGTGCGCTCGGGGCCGCGGCCTATGCTTGGCACCGATGGCGGACGAGCTCCAACCGGCCTACCTGATCGCCGGCAGCGACCGGCCCAAGGTCGACCGTGCGGTCGCGCGGCTGCGCGGCTCGCTTCGAGCCCGACGCGGTCGAGCTGCACGACGCCGGCGTCTTGAGCGGCGACGACGCAGTCGCCGCCTGCAACGCGATGGGGCTCTTCGGCTCCGGCAACCGGCTCGTCGTCTTCGAGGGCGTCGAGGCCTGGAAGCCGCCCGACGCGAAGGCGATCGCGGCGTACCTCAAGTCGCCCGCACCCGGGACGACCCTCGCGCTCGTCGGCCGACGAGCTGCGCAAGGACGCGCCGATCGCGAAGGCGGTCGGCGGGCGCGCGGCGGTGCTCCTCTGGGACGTGCTCCTCGCGGGCTGTCCCCAAGTGGATCGCCGAGCAGTTCAAGCTGAGCGGCGTCACCGTCGAGCCCGAGGCGTGCCGTCTGCTCGCCGATCTCGTCGGCGAGGATCTCTACGAGCTGGCGAGCGAGATCGAGAAGCTCGTCACCTGGGCGGCCGGCGCGGGGCTGACGGCCGCCGACGTCGAGACGCTCGTCGCACCGCGGGCCGACTCGCCGCCCTGGAACCTGACCGACGCCTGGGGTGCCCGCGACGTCGAGGGCGTCCTGCGGGCCGCCGAGCGCATGCTCGACCGGACCGGCGACCCCGTCTCGAAGACGATCCCGCGGCTCGTCGGCTAGCTTGACGAAGCACGTCCGGAACGCGCGTGCCGTTCAGCGGCTCGACGACGAGGGCCTCTCGCACCAGGACGCCGCGGCGCGGCTCGGGATCAAGCCCTATCCGGCGCAGAAGCTCTACGCGCAGGTGCGGAACTTCAGCGGCCCTGAGCTCGACGACGCGCTGATCCGGCTCGCCGAGCTCGACCACGCGCTGAAAGGCGGCTCGCGGCTCGCGGACGAACTGGAGCTCGAGCGCGCGCTCGTCGAGATCACCGAACGCGACTGAGAGAAGGGCGCTAGGCCTGAGGGCCGGCGGCCAGGCGGGTCGCCTGCGACTTCTTGCGGGCGCCGGCGTTCCGGTGCAGCGCGCCGCGGGCGACCGCACGGTCGATCAGCTGCTCGAGCGCGCGGTGCTCGGCGGCTCGACTGCCTCGGCGTCGCCGTCGGCCACCGCGGTCGCCGAGGCGCTTCGTGAGCGTCTTGATCGTCGAGCGGTAGCGCAGGTTCTCGAGCCGCTCCTCGGCGGCGATGCGGACGCGCTTCTTCTGCTGCTTGATGTTCGGCATACGTGAGAAAGAGCCCGCGCACCGGGAGGGGCGGGCGCGAAAAGGCTAGCAGAGGCTCGCCGTATGCTGGCGTCCAGTGGACGACGACGCACGACGCCTCGAGCGCGAGGCGCGGCTCCAGGCTCGCAACGAGCGGCGGCGCCGCAAGGGGAAGCCCGTCTGGATCCCCGACGACGGCTGGTCGCCGGCCTCGCCGGCCCAGGGCACGGCGCCCCTCGACGCGATCCCCAGCCCGGCCGCCCCTCGGCGGCTGATCGTCTCGACGGCGATCTTCGGGGTCGCGACCGGCGCTCTCGCGCGTGCTCGGGCTCGTCCGCGAGATCGTCGCGGCGTACTACTTCGGCGCCGCCGGCCGCATCAACGCCTTCACGGTCGCGTTCCAGGTGCCGAACCTCGTCCGCGCGCTCGTCGCCGACGCGGCGCTCTCGTCGGCCTTCGTCCCCGTCTTCAGCGAGCTGCTCGAGAAGGGCGAGCGCAAGCGCGCCTGGCGGGTCGCCTCGAGCCTGTTCTGGCTGATGCTGCTCGGCCTGACGCGCTCTGACCGCGCTCTTCATCCTGGTCGCGCCCTGGGTGATCGGCATCTTCGGCAACCCTGGCCACGACCAGGGCCTCGCCGTCGGCCTCTCCCGCGTGCTCTTCCCGATCGTCGCGCTGCTCGGCGTCTCCGGGATCGTCGTCGGGATCCTGAACAGCTACGACCACTTCACGGTGCCGGCGCTCTCGCCGGTGTTCTGGAACCTCGCGATCATCGCCGGGCTCGCGATCGGCGTGCCGCACGCGCACGGCGTCGAGCGCGAAGCTCTACGTCTACGCCGGCTCGATCCTCGTCGCGACGCTCGATCCAGGTGTTCCTGCCGATGCCCTGGCTGCGCGGGCTCGACCGCGGCGAGGACGGCTCCGGATCGTGCTCGACTGGCGCGACCCCGCGGTCAAGCGCGTGTTCAAGCTGATGGTGCCCGTCACGCTCGGCCTCGGCCTGATCAACGTCAACGCCGTCATCGACACGTTCTTCGCCTCGCGGTTCATCGACCCGTCACTCGCGCCGACGGCGATCCAGAAGGCGTTCCTCGTCTACATGCTGCCGCAGGGGATGTTCTCGGTCGCGATCGCGACGGTCCTCTTCCCGACGCTCTCGCGGCTCGCCGCCGCGCGGCGACCTGGCCGGCGTTCTCGCGACACCGTCTCGACGGGCGTCCGCCAGATCGCGTTCCTGCTCGTGCCGGCGGCGGTCGTCAGCGCCGTGCTCGCCGAGCCGATCATCCGGCTGCTCTACCAGCGCGGCCACTGGACGCCGGCCCAGACGCCCGTCGTCGCCGGAGCGCTCGCCGCCTTCAGCGCGGGGCTCGTGTTCAACGGGTTCGATGCTGATGCTGAACCGTGCGTTCTTCAGCCTGCAGTCGAACTGGATCCCGACGTACGTCGCGCTCGGCAACCTCGCCTTGAACGCGATCCTCGACGCCGTCTTCTACCGGTTCGGCGTCTGGGGGATCCCGCTCGCGACCGCAATCTGCAACGTCGCCGGCACGGTCGCGCTCGTCGTCCTGCTGCGGCGGCGGCTCGGCCGGTTCGGCGACGCCGGGATGGCCGTGGCCCTCTCGAAGATCTTCGTCGCCTCGGCGCTGATCGCGGCCGGTCGCGTACGCGATCTGGCGGCCGCTCGACTCGACTCTCGGCCGCTCGTTCCCGGCGCCAGATCGTCTCGCTCGGCCTCGCGCTCGCGGTCGCCGTCGGCGTGTACCTGGCGGCGTGCCGCGCGCTCCGTGTGCGCGAGTTGCAGGCGCTACTCTCCTTGCGCAGCCGCCTCTCGCGCGGCTGAACGGCCATGGACCAGCAACACATCCGCAACTTCTCGATCATCGCGCACATCGACCACGGCAAGTCGACGCTCGCCGATCGCATCCTCCAGCTCACCGACACGGTGTCGGCGCGCGACATGCGCGCCCAGTTACTCGACTCGATGGAGCTCGAGCGCGAGCGCGGGATCACGATCAAGGCGCAGGCCGTGCGAGTCGCGTGGAAGGGCCACCAGCTCAACCTGATCGACACGCCGGGCCACGTCGACTTCACCTACGAGGTCTCGCGCGAGCCTGCAGGCGTGTGAGGGGGCGCTGCTCGTGGTCGACGCCGCCCAGGGCATCGAGGCGCAGACCCTCGCGAACGCGTACCTTGCGATCGAGAACAACCTCGACATCGTCCCCGTCGTGAACAAGATCGACCTCCCGGCCGCCGACCCCGACGGGGCGGCGCTCGAGATCGCCGACCTGATCGGCGACGACGCGCCGAACGTGCTGCGCATCTCGGCGAAGACGGGGGAGGGCGTCGGAGCGGTGCTCGATGCGATCGTCGAGCGCATCCCGCCGCCGCACGGCGACCCCGACGCGCCGGCGCGGGCGCTCATCTTCGACTCGTCGTACGACCAGTACCGCGGTGTCGTCGCGTTCGTGCGCGTCGTCGACGGCGTCTTCCGGCCCCGCGAGCACCTGCGGGCGATGGCGCTCGGCACTCGGTTCGAGGCGCAGGAGATCGGCTTCATGACGCCGGTCCAGCGGCCCGTGCAAGAGCTGCGCGCGGGCGAGGTGGGCTACGTGATCACCGGCCTGAAGGATGTCTCCGAGCTCCGGGTCGGCGACACGCTCACCGCCGAGAAGAACGGCGCGACCCAGCCGCTGCCCGGCTACAAGGACGTCAAGCCGATGGTCTTCGCGGGCCTCTTCCCGACCGACTCCGACGACTACCCCGAGCTGCGCGACGCGCTCGAGAAGCTGAAGCTCAACGACGCTGCGCTCTTCTACGAGCCCGAGACATCGCAGGCGCTCGGCTTCGGTTTCCGCTGCGGCTTCCTCGGACTGCTGCACATGGAGATCGTGCGCGAGCGGCTCGAGCGCGAGTTCGACCTCGACCTGCTCGTGACCGCGCCGAACGTCGCCTATCGCGTGCGCGCGCTCAACGACTCCGACTGGGTCGAGGTGCACACGCCCTCCGACCTCCCCGACGCGTTCGAGGAGGTGGAGGAGCCGTACATCAAGGCCTCGATCATCGTCCCGAAGGAGTTCGTCGGCGCCGTCATGGAGCTGAACAACGACCGGCGCGGCAAGTTCGACCAGATGGAGTACCTCTCGCCCGAGCGCGTGCACCTGACGTACGAGCTGCCGCTGGCCGAGATCGTGCTCGACTACTACGACCAGCTGAAATCGCGTACGCGCGGCTACGCCAGCTTCGACTACGACGTCACCGGTTTCCAGCCGGGCAACCTCGCGCGCGTCGACATCCTCGTCGGTGGCGAGCCCGTCGACGCGCTTTCGCTGATCATCCACCGCGAGTTCGCCTACGACCGCGGCAAGAGCGCTCGTCGAGAAGCTGCGCGAGGAGATCCCGCGGCAGATGTTCGACGTCGCGATCCAGGCGGCGATCGGCGCCCGGATCATCGCGCGCGAGACCGTGAAGGCGCGCCGCAAGGACGTGCTCGCGAAGTGCTACGGCGGCGACATCTCGCGCAAGCGCAAGCTGCTCGAGAAGCAGAAGGCGGGCAAGAAGCGGATGAAGCAGGTCGGCGGCGTCGAGGTGCCGCAGGAGGCGTTCCTGGCCGTGCTCAACCTCAACGACACCGCGAAGCGGTAGCGATGGCGCTCGAGATGCGCGGCGTGTGCGAGCGATGCGGGGCTGAGCTGGCACCCGACGGGCCGGCGACGATCTGCTCCTTCGAGTGCACCTTTTGCACGGCTTGCGCGGAAGGGCTCGAGCACGTCTGCCCGAACTGCGGCGGCGAGCTCGTCGCGCGGCCGCGCCGCGCCTCGTGAGCGGCGCGCGCCACCTCTACCTGCACCTGCCGTTCTGCGGCTCGCGCTGCGGCTACTGCGACTTCGTCACCGTCGTCGGCCGTGAAGGCGAGCACGACCGCTACGTCGACGCGCTGCTGCTGGAGCTCGCACTCGAACGGCACCTGCTCGCAGAGCCGCTCGAGACGATCTACCTCGGCGGCGGCACGCCGACGTTCACACATCCGGCTGCGCTCGAGCGGCTGCTCGACGGCCTGCCCGCGTGCGAGGAGCTGACCGTCGAGGCGAACCCCGAGACGGTCACGCCTGAGCTGGCGGCCTTGCTCCGCCGGGCCGGTGTCGACCGCGTCTCGCTCGGCGCCCAGACCTTCGAGGCGCGCCACCTGAGGACGCTCGATCGCGCCGCGTCGCCCGACGACGTCCGGCGCGCGTTCGCGCTGCTTCGTGATGCGGGGCACGACAACGTGTCGCTCGATCTGATCTACGGCATCCCCGGGCAGACCCCGACGGAGCTCGAGCGCGACCTCGACCAGGCCTTGGCGCTCGGCCCCGAGCACATCTCGGCGTACGAGCTGGAGGCGAAAACCGGCACCCGCTTCACGCACACGCACGGCGCCGAGCTCGAGCGCCAGGCCGACGCGCTGGAGACGTACTTCGAGCTGGTCGTCGAGACGTTGACCGCTGCCGGCTACCGCTGGTACGAGACTGCCAACTTCTGCCGGGCCGCCGATCGCGATCTGCGCGCCCGGCACAACCTGGGCTACTGGCTCGGCCACGACTACCTCGGCCTCGGCGTGGGCGCCGTCAGCACGATCGGCGTCTCGCGACGGCGGAACGCGCCGTCGCTCGCGCGTTATCTCGCGGCGCTCGAACGCGGCGACCGGCCGCCGCGCGAGGTCGAAGAGCTCTCCCGCGTAGTTCGCGACACGGAGCGGCTGATGCTCGGCCTGCGCCTCGACGCGCCGCTGCCGCTCGACGGCGTCGCGCAGATCCTCGACACGGCCGAGCTCGAGCGGCTGACGCAGCTCGGCCTCGTCGTCCGGGACGACGACACGCTCGCGCTCACGCCCAGGGGCCGTTTCCTCGGCGGCGGGGTCACTGCGCGCCTGCTCGCGTAGCGCGACATCTCCGCCGAGCCACCTACCATGGGGGGATGCGAGCCGTCCTGCCCGAGCGCCAGGGAGCCATCCTTCGCCGTGTCGTCGAGGAGTACGTCGCGACGGGCCAGCCCGTCGGGTCGAAGACGCTCGTCGAGCGCGCCGGGCTCGGCGTCTCGCCCTCCACCGTCCGGAACGAGCTCTCCGAGCTGGAACGGCTCGGACTGCTGACGCACCCGCACACGTCGGCCGGCCGGGTGCCGACGGAAAAGGGCTACCGGCTGTACGTCGACCATCTGCTCTCGACACCCGACCCGCGACCCGCGAGCTTCACCCTCGACCTGCCGGTCGCGCGCGCCGAGGTGGAGGAGGCGCTGCAGACGACGACCGAGATGCTCTCGCAGGTGACGCGCCTGCTGGCGGTCGTCTCGGCGCCGTCCCGGGAGTCGGCAAGCGTCCGGCACGTCGAGGTGCTGCTGCTGCAGCCGAGCCTCGTCATGGTCGTCGTGATCACCTCGACGGGCGGGGTCACGAAGCTTCGCTACTCCTTCGCCGACCCGGTCGACCAGGGGCTCGTCACGTGGGCGTCCGAGTACCTCAACGAGCGCCTTGCCGGCGCTCGGCTCGGGTCGCGGGCTGCGAAGGTCGCCTTCGACGAGCCGGCGCTCGGCGCGCGTGAGCGTGCGTTCCTACTCGTCCTGCGCGATGCGTTCGAGCGCGCGCCCGACGACGAGCGCCGCCTGTTCTTCGGCGGCACGGCCGGCTTGCTCGACGAGATGCGCTCGGAGGAGATCGGTGCGTATCGCAGCCTGATGGAGGCGCTCGAGAAGCGCGCGGCGCTGCTCGACGTGCTCGCGCAGCGGCTCGACCCGCGTCAGTCGTTCGCGCGCGTCGGCGAAGAGCTCGAGCAGCCCGGACTCCGCGAGCTGGCGCTCGTCGGCGCGACGTACGGGCTCGCGCACCAGACGCTCGGCGCGGTCAGCCTGCTCGGCCCGCTGCGCATGGATTACGAGAAGGCGCTGCACTCGGTGCGCTCCGCTGCGTACGAGCTCTCCCGGTTCGTCGAAGACGTCTACGGGGACGACTGAGCATGGCGACGACCGACCGCGACTACTACGAGCTCCTCGGCGTCCCACGCGATGCCGACGAGGCGACGATCAAGAAGGCCTTCCGGAAGCTCGCCCGCCAGCTGCACCCCGACGTGTCGGACGAGCCCGAGTCCGAGCACCGGTTTCGCGAGGTGACCGAGGCGTACGAGGTGCTGTCGAGCTCCGAGACGCGCGCCTTGTACGACCGTTACGGGCACGCCGGGCTGCGCTCGGGCGGATTCCAGCCCACGAACTTCGACATGGGCGGCCTGAGCGACATCTTCTCGGCGTTCTTCGGCGACGACCTGTTCGGCGGCGGCGCCGGTGGCGGCCGCCGGCGCGGCGCCGACATCGCCGCCACGGTCGAGATCGAGCTCGCACAGTCGGCCACGCGGCGCCAAGGTGCAGGTGCCGTTCGACGTCGACCGTCGCCTGCGCCACCTGCGGCGGCGACGGCGTCGAGCCCGGCACGCAGCCGGTGCACTGTGCGCGCTGCGGGGGTACCGGTCGGCTGCAGCAGGTGTCGCGTAGCGTCCTCGGCGAGTTCGTGCGCACGCATGCGTGCCCCGACTGCGGCGGCCGCGGCGCGATCGTCGAGCACCCGTGCCACACCTGCAACGGCGGCGGCGTCACGATCGAACGGCGCGAGCTCGAGGTCGACATCCCCGCGGGAATCCACGACGGACAGCGCATCCGCCTCTCGGGCGAGGGCCATGCAGGCGATCCTCGGCGGGCGCTCGGGAGACGTCTACGTGCTCGTCCGCGTCAAGCCCGACCCGCGGTTCGTGCGCGAGGGCAACGACCTCTACTCGCAGGTCGACCTGACGATCGTGGAGGCGGCGCTCGGAGCGACGATGACCGTCGAGACGCTCGAAGGCCCGATCGAGCTCGACGTCGCGGCCGGCACCCAGCCGGGCGACGTGCGCGTGCTGCGCGGCAAGGGCATGCCCGTACTGCAGGGCTTCGGCCGCGGCGACCACCGCGTGCTCGTCAACGTCACCGTCCCGCGCAGGCTCAGCGACGAGCAGCGCAAGCTGCTGCTCGAGTTCGAGGCGGCGAGCGACGCCGACACGTACCGGCACGACGAAGGCTTCTTCGACAAGCTGAAGAGCGCGTTCCGCTGACCGGCCTCCGCCGTGTGGCGGTGCAGATCGGCAGCGACCGCGCCGAGGAAGGCCGCGCGATCATGATCGAGCTGTACCCCGAGGGCTTCGAGGAGGTCGAGCAGCGAAGCGGCGTCGAGCTCGTCGCGTACACCGACGCCGCCGGCGAGGAGCGCATGTGGCACGTCTTCGGGATGGGTGACGCCGCCGACGTCGAGGATGGTTGGGAGGACCGGTGGCGCAGGTTTCACCGGCCGGTCCGGGTCGGCCGGCTCTGGGTCGGGCCACCGTGGGAGGAGCCGCCACGCCGACGCGCTCGCCGTTGTGATCGATCCCGGCCGCGCGTTCGGCACCGGCGCGCACCCGACGACGCAGCTGTGCCTCGAGCTCCTGCAGGAGCTCGAGCCGCGGCTCGCTGCTCGACGTCGGCTGCGGCTCGGGCGTGCTCGCCGTCGGGGCGGCGCTGCTCGGCCACTCGCCGGTGCTCGCCGTCGACATCGAGGGCCCGTCGATCGTCGCGACGCTCGAGAACGCCGCCCGGAACGGCGTCGAGCTCGACGCGCAGCTCGTGACCGGCGACGAGCAGTTGCCGCCGGTGCAGTCGGCCGTCGCCAACATCTCGATCGACGCCGTGCAGGCGCTCGCGGCCCGGCTCGACGCCCAGGTGCTCGTGGCCTCGGGGTACTTCCTCTCCGAGCAGCCCGTGCTGGCCGGCTACGAGCACCGGACGCGCCGCACCTTGACGGCTGGGCCGCCGATCTGTACCGCCGCACGCTTTACGCATCCCCGCTCGATGGCGACGTTCCGTGTCGACTTCCTGGGCTGCAAGGTCTCGCACGTCGACGCGCACGAGGTGCGCGAGGCGCTGCTGCGCGACGGCCACGACGAGCGGACCGAGCACGCCGACGTCGCGGTGATCAGCACCTGCTGCGTGACGAACGAGGCGGTCGCGAAGAGCCGCAAGGCGGCGGCGCGCGCCGCTCGCACGCACGGTCGCGTCTACGTCACCGGCTGCGGCGCCAACCTCGGCGCGGCGAGCTTCGCCGGGCTGCCGTCGAACGTCGTCGTCGTCGCGAAACGGAGCGAGGAGACCGCCGCGTTCGTCGCGGGCGACGTGGGGGCGATCGGCTGCGTCCAGGCGGACGCGCGCCTCGATCGCGTTCGCGCGTTCGTGAAGATCCAGGACGGCTGCTCGTTCTCGTGCAACTTCTGCGTCATCCCGCTGGTGCGGGGCGCGTCGCGCAGTCGCGGCGCGGCCGCCGTGCTCGGCGAGATCGCACGCCGCGTCGCGCAGGGGCACCGCGAGGTCGTGCTGACCGGCATCAACCTCGGGTGCTTCCGCGACCGGAATGCCGGCTACGACCTGCCGCGCCTCGTCCGCGAGGCCGGTGCCACGCCGGGGCTCGAGCGGCTGCGGCTCAGCTCGATCGAGATCAACCATGTCGACGCCGCCCTGATCGCCGCGCTGCGCGAGACGCCAACGGTCAGCCCGTCACCTGCATGTGCCGCTGCAGTCGGGCGACGACGGCGTGCTCCGCGCGATGGGCCGCCGCTACACGACCGCCACCTACCTGCGCCGGCTCGCGCCGCTCGCCGGCGAGTTCAACCTGACGAGCGACGTGATCGTCGGCTTTCCCGCCGAGGACGACGCAGCGTTCGAGCAGACGCTCGAGACGATCGAGCGCGCCGGCCTGACGAAGGTGCACGTCTTCCCGTACTCGCCGCGCCCGGGCACGGCGACCGAGGCAGACGACCCGGTGCCGCCAGCGGTCAAGAAGGAGCGCGGCGCACGCCTGCGTGCGCTGTCGCACGAGCTCTGCCGGCGGCGCTGGCAGGGCAAGGTCGGCGCGGTCGACCGCGTGCTCGTCGACCGGCCGGGCCGCGGGTACGGCGACGACTACTCGCCGTGGCTCGTCGACGGGCCCGTCGGCGAGCTTCGTCGCGGTGCGCGGCGTCCGCGTCAGCGAGGAGGGCATCCATGCCGAAGCCGCATGACGGCTGCCTGTTCTGCAGCATCGCGCGCCAGGGGTCGTACGTGCACAAGGGGAAGGGGTTCGTCGCGATCAACGACATCAACCCGCAGGCGCCGGTGCACGTGCTCGTGCTGCCCGAGCGGCACGTCGACACCTTCCGCGACGTGGGCGAGTTCGGCGCCGGTGAAGCGAAGCGGATGCTCGAATTCGTCGCCGAGACGGCCGCGGTCGTCGGCCTCACCGACTACCGTGTGCTCGTCAATGTCGGTGCAAGCGCCGGTCAGACGGTGTTTCATCTGCACTGGCACATCCTGGGTGGTGCACCCGAGGCCGGGACCGAGGTACCGGCGATCGCAATCGCGGAGGCAGATTGAGCTTGATCGGCACGTTGGAGCAGGCAGTTCGGGACGCGATGCTGGCGCGCGACGCGCCGCGGCGTGACGCGCTGCGCCTGATCGTGGCGAGCCTCAAGTCGGCGGAGAAGGACCTGCAGCGGCCGCTCTCCGACGAGGAGGAGCTCCAGGTCCTGCAGCGCGAGCGCAAGAAGCGCCACGAGGCGGCGGATGCCTTCCGCAGCGCCGGCCGAGAGGAGCAGGCCGCGAAGGAGGAGGGCGAGCTCGCCGTGCTCGAGGAGTTCATGCCCGAGCCGCTGTCCGAGGACGAGCTCGACCGGATCGTCGACGACGCGATCGCCGAGAACAAGGCGACGAACATGCGCGACATGGGCCGCGTGATGGCCGACGTGATGCCGCAGATCGCAGGGCGCGCAGACGGGTCGGCCGTCAGCCAGCTCGTCCGCGAAAAGCTCGCTTGATCGAGCCGGTCGACCTCGGCATCTGCGCCGGTTACGAGTACGCCGGCGATCCGACCCGCACGGCGATCGTCCTGCCCGGCGCGATGCTCGCGGGCATGCCCGTGCACGCCTTCGCGATCGAGGCCGTGCTCAGCCGGGGCTGGCGCGCGATCCTCGTCTGGGACCACGTGCTCGACCGCTCGCAGGACGGCCGGCGGTGGGTCGAGGAGCGGCTCGAGGCGGCCGTCGCGCACGCGCACGATGCGCAGGAGCTCCTGGTGATCGGCAAGTCGCTGTCGACGCTCGCCGCCGGCGTGGCCGCCGACCGCGGCTGGCGCGCCGTGTGGCTGACGCCGCTCCTGCGGAACGAGGAGGTCGTTGCGATGCTCCGGCGCCGCACGGCGCCGGCCCTGCTCGTCGGCGGCACCGCCGACGGGAGCTGGGACGGCGCCCTGGCGCGCGAGCTCTCCGGCGACGTGCTCGAGCTCGACGGCGCCGATCACGGTCTCGCGCGAATCGAGCATCTGCCCCAGATCGTGGCTGCGGTTGCGGCTTTCGCCGACGCGTAGCCGCCCTGGGCACGGCCTACACTGAGGTCGATGCAGCAGACACTCGACGTCTCGAATGCCGTCGCGGCCGAGCTGGCCGGGATCTCCGACGGCGTGCTCGACGCCCTGCGCGAGCGGCTCACCTGCACCGTCCGCCTGCGGGGCAACCAGCTGACCCTCGAGGGCGACGACCAGCACGTCGAGAACGCCCGCGCGGTGATCGACGAGCTCGTCGAGCTGGTCGAGGGCGGGCACCAGATCGGCGTCGCACACGGTCGACGCCGTGCTCGGGACGCTCGAAGCGGGGCAGGACGTCCGCGACGTCTTCGACGCCGTCGTCTGGCGGCACCGCGGCAAGAAGATCGCGCCGAAGACGGTCACCCAGAAGCAGTACGTCGACCCGATCCGACGCTCGACCGTCACGTTCGGGATCGGGCCCGCCGGCACCGGGCAAGACGTACCTCGCGATGGCGCTCGCGGTCGCCGCGCTGCACGAGCGCGAGGTCTCGCGGATCATCCTGACGCGCCCCGCCGTCGAGGCCGGGGAGCGGCTCGGCTTCCTGCCCGGCGACCTGATGGCGAAGGTCGACCCGTATCTGCGCCCGCTGTTCGACGCGCTCTACGACATGCTCGACCCCGACAAGGCGCTCAACCTGATCGAGCGCGGCACGATCGAGGTCGCGCCGCTCGCGTTCATGCGCGGGCGGACGCTGAACGACAGCTTCATCATCCTCGACGAGGCGCAGAACACCTCGCCGGAGCAGATGCAGATGTTCCTGACGCGGCTCGGCTTCGGCTCGAAGGTGGTCGTCACCGGCGACATCACGCAGATCGACCTGCCGCGCGAGCAGCGCTCGGGCCTCGTGCACGTGCGTGACGTGCTCGTCGGGATCGACGGCATCAGCTTCGTCGAGTTCGGCCACCAGGACGTCGTGCGGCACAAGCTCGTGCAGCGAATCGTCGAGGCGTACAAGGAGCACACCGACGAGCGGAACCGATGATCTCGGTCGAGGTCGAGAACCGGAGCGGCGTGGAGGTCGACGAGGCGGCCGCGGTCGAGCTCGCGGGACGGGTGCTGCGCGCCGAGGGGATCGACGACGGCGAGCTCGGGATCGCGTTCGTCGGCGAGGACGAGATGCGCGCGCTGAAGCGCGAGCACTCTCGGCATCGACGAGGCGACCGACGTGCTCTCGTTCCCGATCGACGGCCGCGACGAGGTGCCGGACGGCGTCCGCGCGCGCTCGGCGACGTCGTTCTGTGCCCGCAGGTCGTGGCGGACGAGTGGCGGTGGCCGCTCACCCACGGCCTGCTGCACCTGCTCGGCTACGACCACGGTGACGAGATGGAAGCGCGCGAAGCGGAGCTGCTCGCGATGAGCCACGCGACGGCGCTGCGTCCGGCGCGTCTTCGACTCCTTCAACTACGCGTTCGAGGGGATCATCCACGTGCTCCGCACGCAGCGAAACATGCGCATCCATTTCGCGATCGCGTGTCGTCGTGCTCATCTTCGCGCTCGTCGTGAACGTGACGAAGCTCGAGCTGATCGCGCTGCTGATCTCGATCACGTTCGTGCTGATCGCCGAGATGCTGAACACGCGCCGTCGAAGGCGGCGATCGACATCGCGACGACGTCGTTCGACCCGATGGCGAAGCTCGCCAAGGACATCGCCGCCGGCGCGGTGCTGATCGCGACGATCAACGCGATCGCCGTCGGCTACCTCGTCTTCGCGGGCAAGGTCGCCGACCGCTCGTCGCACCTGCTCGACCGCCTGCGCCAGGCGCCGGCCGAGCTGACGCTCGTCGCGCTCGTGCTGACGGTGATCGTCGTGATCGCGACCAAGGCCTACACGGGCCGTGGCACGCCGCTGCGCGGCGGCGTGCCCGTCGGGCCACGCCGCGCTCGCGTTCGCGGGCTGGATGGCCGCGACGTACGTCGCGGGCGCCGACCACCGCTTCCTGGTCTCGTCGATCGCGCTGATCATGGCGCTTGCTCGTCGCGCAGACGCGCGTCGAGTCGGGCGTGCACTCGGCGCTCGAGGTCACGTACGGCGCGCTCGTCGGGTCGCTCGCGACGCTCGTCATCTTCCAGGTGTTCTCGTGAGCGACCTCGTCGCGACGGCCGAGGCAGGCCGCGGCGAACGCGTACGCGCCGTACTCGAAGTACCTCGTCGGCGCGGTCGTGCGCACGACCGACGGACGCGAGTTCGCCGGCGTCAACGTCGAGAACGCCGCCTACCCGCTCGGCGCTGTGCGCCGAGAAGACCGCGATCGGCGCGGCCGCGACGGCCGGCTACCGGCCGGGCGACCTCGCGGCGATCGGGATCACCGCCTCGCCGTGCGGCGGTTGCCGCCAGTGGCTGTACGAGTGGCGGATCCCCGAGGTCTCGTACCGGCGCGCCGACGGCTCGATCGGCACCGTCTCGGCGGCGAGCCTGCTGCCGGACACGTGGGAGCTGCCCGAGTGAGGTCGGGGTTCGTCGCCGTCGCCGGGCGGCCGAACGTCGGCAAGTCGACGCTCGTCAACGCGCTCGACCGGCGCGAAGGTGGCGATCGTCTCCGACAAGCCGCACACGACCCGTCAGCGGATCCGCGGCGTCTACACGACCGACGAGGCGCAGCTCGTGCTCGTCGACCTGCCCGGCTGGCAGCGGCCGATCGACACGCTGACCGAGCGGATGCAGGAGACGCGTCGACGAGGCGATCTCGAGCGACGACGTCGACGCCGTGCTGCTCGTCGTCAGCGCGCGCGAGCGGATCGGCGCGGGCGACCGGTTCGTCGCCCGCACGGTGTTCTCGCTCGGCGTGCCGGTCGTGATCGTCGTCAACAAGGTCGACCGGCTGAAGCCCGGCCACATCGCGTCGCAGATGAAGGAGGCCGCGACGCTCGGCGACTTCCACGCGCTGCATCCGGTGAGCGCGAAGACGGGCGACGGGATCGACGAGCTGCGCGGCGACCTGATCTCGCTGCTCGCCGGACGGGCCGCTGCTACTACCCGACCGGAGACGACACCGACATGCCGGTCGAGGCGCGGATCGCCGAGCTCGTGCGCGAGCAGGCGCTGCGGCTCACGAAGGAGGAGGTGCCGCACGCGATCACCGCCGAGGTCGTCGAGATCGAGGGCGGGCACGTCCACGTGCGGCTGTACACCGAGACGGAGAGCCAGAAGCAGATCCTGATCGGCAAGGGCGGGCTCGATGGTGCGCGAGATCGGCCGCAGCGCGCGCCCGTTCATCGAGGAGCTGCTCGGCCACCGCATCTACCTGCAGCTGCAGGTGAAGGCCGCGCCGAAGTGGCGGCGCAACGAGACGATGCTCGAGCGCCTCGGGCTCTAGGCCTCGAAGCTACACTCGGCCCGTGGCCCAGGCGCCCGCTCTTCCGCGCGGGTTCGAGCTGCCGCTCAAGCAGCGGCTGCCGCGCATCGGCTCGATCGACCAGGTCGCCGTCGAGGCGCGCGCCGCCGAGCTCGCGAAGCGCAGCATCAAGAAGGAGGCGAAGGTCTGGGCGCTCGAGCTTGCGCTCCGCTGCTGCGACCTGACGACGCTCGAGGGCCAGGACACGCCGGGCAAGGTCGCCGCGCTCTGCTCGAAGGCGATCCGGCCCGATCCGAGCGACGCGAGCGTCCCGTCGGTCGCGGCCGTCTGCGTCTATCCGAACCTCGTCGCGACCGCGAAGGAGCGCCTCGCGCGGCACCGGCGTCAAGGTCGCGAGCGTCGCGACCGCGTTCCCGTCCGGCCAGAGCCCGCTCGACGTGAAGGTGCGCGACGTCGAGGACGCCGTCGCGCTCGGCGCCGACGAGATCGACATGGTGATCGACCGCGGCGCGTTCCTCTCCGGCCGCTACGCGAAGGTCTTCGACGAGATCGTCGGGTCAAGGAGGCGTGCGGCGACGCGCACCTGAAGGTGATCCTCGAGGTCGCCGAGCTCGGGACCTACGACAACGTGCGCCGCGCCTCGCTGCTCGCGATGGCCGCCGAGCGCCGACTTCATCAAGACGTCGACCGGCAAGCTGCCCGGGCGCGGCGACGCTGCCCGTGCAGCTCGTGATGCTCGAGGCGATCCGCGACGTCCACGCCGAGACCGGCCGCAAGGTCGGCATGAAGCCCGCCGGCGGCATCCGCACCGCGAAGAACGCGATCCAGTACCTCGTGCAGGTGCACGAGACGCTCGGCCCCGACTGGCTGACGCCCGACCTCTACCGGATCGGCGCGTCGAGCCTCGTCAACGACATCCTGATGCAGCTGCGCAAGGAGAAGACGGGCGCCTACCAGTCGAAGGACTACTTCACGAATGACTGACGTCGAGAAGCGCCAGGACCGCTCGCCCGGTCCCGACCGACTGGACCTACGCGCCGGCGCCCGAGTCGACCGAGCATCGTCCGAACCTCCAGGAGCGCTACGGCCTCTACGTCGGCGGCGAGTGGCTCGAGGCGCAGCGAGCACTTCACGACGATCTCGCCGCGCGACGAAGCGCCGCTCGCCGAGGTCGCGCAGGCGAGCGAGGAAGACGTGCACGGGGCGGTCGCCGCCGCGCGCGAGGCGTTCGCGAGCTGGTCGCGGCTGCCCGGCTCGCAGCGCGTCGAAGTACCTCTTCCGGATCGCGCGGATCCTCGCCGAGCGCTCGCGCGAGTTCGCGGTGCTCGAGAGGCTGAACGGCGGCAAGCCGATCAAGGAGTCGCGCGACGTCGACCTGCCGCTCGCGGCCGCGCACTTCTTCTACTACGCCGGCTGGGCCGACAAGCTCGAGTACGCGTTCCCGAACCGCTCGCCGAAGCCGCTCGGCGTCGCGGGCCAGATCATCCCGTGGAACTTCCCGCTGCTGATGCTGGCGTGGAAGATCGCGCCGGCGCTCGCGGCCGGCAACACCGTCGTGCTGAAGCCGGCCGAGACGACGCCGCTGACCGCGCTCCTCTTCTGCGACGTGCTGCGGCAGGCGGAGCTGCCGCCGGGCGTCGTCAACATCGTCACGGGCGACGGCCGCGCGGGCGCCGCGCTCGTCGACAGCGACGTCGACAAGATCGCGTTCACCGGCTCGACCGAGGTCGGCAAGGCGATCCAGCGCCGGCTCGCCGGCACCGGCAAGAGCTGACGCTCGAGCTCGGCGGCAAGGCGGCGAACATCGTCTTCGACGACGCGGCGGTCGACCAGGCGGTCGAGGGCATCGTCAACGGCATCTACTTCAACCAGGGCCACGTCTGCTGCGCCGGGCTCGCGGCTCTTCGTGCAGGAGTCGATCTACGAGCCGGTGATCGACAAGCTGAAGCTGCGGATGGCAGACCCTGCGCGTCGGCGACCCGCTCGACAAGAACACCGACGTCGGCGCGATCAACTCGCGCGATGCAGCTCGACAAGATCACGAGCTCGTCGCGGCCGGCGAGGCCGAGGGCGCCGAGATCTACCAGCCGCCGTGCCGGCTGCCCGAGAAGGGCTACTGGTTCGCGCCGACGGTGTTCACGAACGTCGCGCAGAGCTACCGCATCGCGCAGGAGGAGATCTTCGGCCCGGTGCTGAGCGTGCTCACGTTCCGCACGCCGGACGAGGCGATCGAGAAGGCGAACAACACGCCGTACGGGCTGAGCGCCGGCGTCTGGACCGAGAAGGGCTCGCGCATCCTCTGGATGGCGGAGCGCCTGCGCGCCGGCGTCGTCTGGGCGAACACGTTCAACCGCTTCGACCCGACGAGCCCGTTCGGCGGCTACAAGGAATCGGGCTTCGGCCGCGAAGGCGGCCTGCACGGCCTCGAGCCGTACCTGGACTTCGCATGAGCAAACGGCTGCCCGTCAAGAAGACGTACAAGCTGTTCATCGGCGGCGCGTTCCCGCGCAGCGAGTCGGGCCGCACCTACGAGGCGCAGGATCAGAACGTCGCGCGCGCCTCGCGCAAGGACGTGCGTGACGCAGTGCAGGCAGCACGCGGCGCCCAGCCGAAGTGGGCGTCGGCGACCGCCTACAACCGCGGCCAGGTGCTGTACCGGATCGCCGAGATGATGGAGGCGCGCGTGCCGGAGTTCGCCGAGCTCTGCAGCGGCAGGGACGAGGTCGAGCGCGCGATCGACCGCTGGGTCTGGTACGCCGGCTTCGCCGACAAGCTCGCGCAGGTGCATCGGCTCGTCGAACCCGGTCGCCGGGCCGTACTTCAACTTCACGATCCCCGAGCCGACCGGCGTCGTCGCCGTCGTCGCGCCCGACGAGCCGCCGCTGCTCGGGCTCGTCTCCCGCATCGCGCCGGCGCTGACCGGCGGGCAACGCGGTCGTCGCGCTCGCCTCGGAGACACAGCCGCTCGCCGCGATCGAGCTGGCCGAGGCGATCGCGACCAGCGACGTCCCCGGCGGCGTCGTCAACCTGCTCACCGGCTACCGCGCCGAGCTCGCGCCCTGGCTCGCGAGCCACATGGACGTGAACGCGATCGACCTGACCGGCGCCGACGGCCTCCGCGCCGAGCTCGAGACCGCGGCCGCGGAGAACGTCAAGCGCATCGTCCGCGGGAACGCCCGACAGCCAGTCGCTCCACGACATCTCGTCGTTCCTCGAGCTGAAGACGGTCTGGCACCCGATCGGCACATGAGCTACTTCAGCGACCTCGGCGAGCTCGAGCGCCTGCGTATCTGGGACGGGCTGATCGGCCGTGCGGTCGTCGGCGCGGAGGCTGCGCTGGTCGCGATCGAGATCGATCCGGACACCGACGTCCCCGAGCACCAGCATCCGAACGAGCAGACCGGGATCCTCACTCGGCGGCTCGTTGACGTTCACGATCGGCGGCGAGACCCGCGAGCTGCGGCCCGGCGCGACCTGGGTGATCCCGGTCGAACGTTCCGCATTCCGTTCGCTCTGGCCCGGAGCGGCGCGTCGCTGATCGAGCTGTTCGCGCCGCCACGTGACGACTGGGCTGCCCTGGAACGGCTCGCAGCCGGCGCCGCCCGCCTCGTTCGGCGCACGACTGCCTAACTCGACTACGCTGTTGTCCGCGAGTGCCAGGTTCACGACGTCTCAGCCAGCGCATCTCCGAGGGGGACGGGATCGCCGTCATCGCCTGCGTCGACGACGCGGCCGGCAGCGCGAGACGCCGAGGCGCAGGGCGCGAAGGCGCTCGCTGTCGACCGCTCGATCGACGGCATCCGCGACGCGACCTCGCTGCCGCTGCTCTGGATCGGCGAGGGCGAGCCGGTCGAACGCCGACGCGATCCGCCTGCGGCCGGAGGACCATTACCACGCATCCGCATCTCGAGCCGGTCGTCGACGTGCGCGACGAGGAAGAGCTCGAGCTCGCGCTCGAGCAGCGCGACCCGGAGATCTTCCTTCTCACGGCGCGCAACGACGACGACGACGCCGACCCGCTCGATCTCGTGCTCGAGCTCCTGCCGGACGTGCCGGCGGGGAAGCTCGCGATCGCCCGGGTCGATGTCGCAACCCGCGACGAGGTGCTCGCACTCGAGCGCGCAGGCATCGACGCGGTGCTCGTGAGCAACGGCACGGTCGCCCACCTGGTCGGCCACCAGCCGTTCGAAGTGTAGGCCGCTACCATGGCCCGTCGTGAGAGGGCTCCTCGCCGCTGCGATCCTGCTCGCTGGCCGTCCGCGTTGCTCGCGTCGGGCTGCGGTGAGGCGAAGAAGGCGGCCGCCGCGCCGGTGGCGAAGCGCCAAAAGCCAACCTGCGCCTACCCGGCCGGCTGGCAGAAGCTCGCGAACCGCATCAAGGCGCCGGTCTACTGCCCGGGCTGGCTGCCCGATCCGCTCGAGGGCCAGATCGGCGGGCAGTGGAACAACATCAACTCGGTCTCCCCCGACCGCAGCTACCTCGAGAGCTTCGTCTGGCAGGAGACCGGCGGTGGCGCCGCCGGCGGCGAGCTGCACGTCAACCTGCGCGGCTACCCGGGGCGCACGACGATCCCGACCTGCCGCACCGGCGGCAGCGACAGCCGGAACGTGCCGTGCTTCGCCGACCCGCGGCCGCCTGATCACCGCCAACGGGATCACGACGCGCCTCTACACCGTCAACCAGGACGCCGACGCCTGGCACGCGCTGCTGCTCTGGCGCCGCGACGGCACGCTCTACACGCTGTCCGAGCACGTCGCGCCGCCGCTGACGTTCGACCACGTCGTGCGGTACCTGAAGCAGGAGCTCGCGGCGCTCGTGCTCATCAAGCCCGCGGTCTGATGAAGCTCACGCGGCGGCAGCTGGTCGTCGGCGGCGCCGCCGGCGCGGTCGGCGCCGCCGGCATCTACGAGCTCGTCGACCAGCTCGCCGGATCGTCGCCGAAGCGCGCAGGCGGTCGCGGCGCAGCTGCCCGAGCAGCACCTGCTCGACGGCATCCGGGTCGTGCACTCGGACGACGATCGAGGTGCTCGTGCCGCCGCTCCACCACGCGTGCTGACGGCGCGCGTCGCAGTCGGAACCGGGCGACCTGCGGGATGCGCAGAAGGCGCTCGCGGGCGCGCTCGCAGGCCTCGAGGCCGACTACGCGCCGTCGCCCGCGGGGCTCGGCGTCACGGTCGCGTGGGGGAGCCCGTACTTCGAGCGGTTCGTCCCGGCCGCCGCGAAGCGCCTGCTTCCGCACGACCGCCGCGCCGACAAGCCGGTGCTCCTCGACGCCGAGCGCTTCCCGAGCGACCCGGACGACACGCGCCTCGAGCGAACGACCTCGCGATCCTGCTCCGCTCCGACGCGCGCGAGCACATCGACGACGCGGAGCGGCGCATCCGCGCGACGAAGCTGCTTCACGCTCACGTCGATCCGCCGCGGCTTCGCGGGCGGCGGCTTCGACGGCGGCCGGTCGCTGCCGAAGCAGATGGCGCAGGCGGCGCAGATCCCGGGCGCCGACCTGATCCCGGACACGTCAGAGCTCTTCCTCGGCTTCACGTCGACCCAGAAGGCCGGGATGGGGCCGGGGTCAGATCGCGAACTTCGAGACGCTCGGGCTACGTCGACTTCCGCGGCAGCGACTACTTCCGCCACGGCACGCACATGCACCTCTCGCACATCCACGAGGACCTCGAGGCGTGGTACCTCAACTTCGACTTCGACGAGCGCGTCGCGACCGCGTTCCGGCCCAACCTGACGACGTGCGGCAGGGCACGCAGACGGTGCGCGCAAGGCCCGACAGGACGTCTCGACCGAGGCCGACGTGCACCGCGACTACCGTAGCGCGCGGGCCGCATCGGCCACAGCGCCTCGATCCAGACGACCTCGCGTCTGCAGGCCGACGCACGTCGCCGAGGACGGCACCGTCTACCCGAAGGGCACCGCGGTCCCGGTCCGCGCCGACTTCAACACGCTCGACAACCCGTTCGCGTGGTCCGAGCGTCCAGACGAGATCGGCGTCGCTGCCCGCGGCGGGCGTGCACTTCGTCGTCTTCAACCCGACCGGCGACGACTTCCGCCGCAACCGGCTCGCGATGGACGGCGTGCTGCCCGGACGGGAAGATCCCTTCAAGCCGCGGGCCCGCGAGCAGGGGTTCAACTCGGTCCTCTCGACGACGCACCGCCAGAACTTCCTCGTGCCGCCGCGGCGGCACCGCAGCTTCCCGCTCGCCGAGCTCTAGAATTCACGTGTTGTGTTGGGGCTCGCAGCTTCGGGATTCGCGGCTGTGCTCGCCGGCAGCCTCGTAGTCGCCGCCGCCACGCCGGAGGCACCGAGCGTCGAGCGCCGGAGCGGCGCCTGCCAACCTGCTCGAGTCCACTACACGCACTACCCGGGAGCCGGTCGAGGGCTCGATCACCTGCCGTGGATCGCGGGCCAACCTGCCGACCAACGCCTGGTGGGCCTGCTCTGGTACTGGCCGGAGACGTGGCGTGCGGACAACGTTGTGCAGGCGAGGATCTACGCGGGTGGTGTGTCGCCCGGCGCCGAGGGAACGCCCCACATGAAGGTTCTCTGGGTGTTCCTCGCGCCGAAGGCGAAGCGTGACCTCGGCGCCGGGAAGCTCGTGATCAAGGGGAAGCGTCTCGACGGGCCTGGCACGTCCTGGCAGCAGTTCACGGCGATCGGCTACTCGGGCCAGAACGGTGCGCCGTCATACGCCTCGATCGTCGATCTTCCGGTCGCGGGCTGCTGGCGGTTGTCACTGACCGCGGGCGGCCTGCACGCGACGACGACGCTCGAGGCGCTGCCGACGAGCTAGCCGAAGAAGGCGCGCGCGACGTCGTACCACTCGCCCGTCACGGTCTTCAGCTCGGCGGTCGCCTCGCGCGAGCGAGACCGAGACGACCTCGTCGCCGCGCAGGGACGCCATCTGGCCGAACTCCCGCGTCTCGACGAGATCGGCGGCCTTGAGGCCGAAACGGGTCGCGAGGATCCGGTCGTAGGCAGTGGGAGAGCCGCCGCGCTGCACGTGGCCGAGCACCGTGACGCGCGTCTCGAACCCCGTGCGATCCTCGATCTCCTCGCCCAGCCGGTCGCCGACGCCGCGCTTGGCGAGCAGCTTGTGGCCGAACTGGTCGACCTCGCCCTTGTCCTCCGCGCCGGGCAGCTCGCAGCCCTCGCTGACGACGACGATCGAGAAGTTCTTGCCGCTCGCGTGGCGCCGCTTCAGCTCGCGTGTCACCTCGTCGAGGTCGACCGGCCGCTCGGGGATCAGGATCACGTCGGCGCCGCCGGCGATCCCGCTGTGCACGGCGATCCAGCCCGCGTGGCGGCCCATCACCTCGACGACCATGACGCGGTTGTGCGACTCGGCGGTCGTGTGCAAGCCGGTCGATCGCCTCCGTGCAGATCGCGACGGCGGTGTCGAAGCCGAAGGTGTAGTCGGTGCCGGAGAGGTCGTTGTCGATCGTCTTCGGGACGCCGACGACCGGCGCGCCGAACTCGTCGTACAGCTTCGAGGCGACGCCGAGCGTGTCCTCGCCGCCGATCGCGACGAGCGCGTCGAGCTCGCGCGAACGAGCGCTTGACGGCATCGACGCCGCCGTCGACCTTGTACGGGTTCGTGCGCGACGTGCCGATGATCGTGCCGCCGCGCGGCAGGATCCCGGAGACCTCGCCCGGGCCGAGCGGCTGGAACACGCGCTCGACCATCCCGCGCCAGCCCTCGCGCACGCCGATCACCTCGTGCCCGCGAGCCCACGACCGCCGCGCGACCGCGCGGATCACCGCGTTCAGCCCAGGGCAGTCGCCGCCGCCGGTGAGTACTCCGATCCGCACCTTGATCTGAGTCTACGTTCACTCGCGCGCGCGGCTCGCGGCTCCCGTCAAGATCGGCGCAGTGGTCGCTGCCCGGCCCGGCCGCTCCCACCGGGACCGGCCGGGCCGGACCCCTCCTACGAGCCTTCGCCGACCCAGTAGCCGACGCCGCTCGACCGCTCGACCATCAGGTCGTCGGCCTTGTTGCCCGTCCAGACACCGATCTTGTCGCTGTCCGGGTAGACGGTCGCTGCGGGCACCTTGACGGTCGAGTACATGAGCACGCGCACCGTCTCGGCCGTGTCGTTGCGCACCAGGTGCGCCCCGTCGGGGCCGGTCGGGAACATGACGAGGTCCCACGGCACGAGCACGTCCGTGCCCTCCGGGTGACGCAGCGTCGGAGTGCCGGCGAGCACGAGCAGCCACTCCTCCTCCGCGTACTCGTAGTGGTACGGGCAGATCGCCTGGCCGGGCGGCAGCTCGTAGACGCTCGTCCCGAGCTGGCCGGCACCGAGCGCCGGTCCGACGCGGTGCAT
Source organism: uncultured Actinomycetes bacterium (assembly GCA_963819535.1). GTDB lineage: Bacteria > Actinomycetota > Thermoleophilia > Gaiellales > Gaiellaceae > PALSA-600. Next base: position 367,987 of record CAWFWL010000004.1, read on the forward strand.
CCCCGAGCGGAAGCCTTCGGGATCGTCACCGTCGTAGGTGAACTCCGGGTTGCCGATGTTGATTCGCTTCATCCTTCGACCCTAGCTGGGCGACCCCCAGGTGACGGTCGCGACCACGTCGAGCTCGTACCGGCCGTCGCGGCGCTTCGACGCGAGCTCGTCGAAGGCGGCGACGACCTCACGGTCGAAGCCTTCCGGGTCGCTCATCCTCTCGAGCACGAACCCGCTCTGCGAGTGGTGCGCGCCGACCAGCTCGTCGGGCGTCGGCCGCCACGGCTCCGACGCGGTGGTGCGCTTCCCGAGCACCGTGAACCGTTGCCGGCGGCCGAGCTCCTCGACGACGTCTTGCCGGGTGAAGTCGGTCTTGGCGGCGTAGCGGCCGTAGATCGGTCCGAGCCGCTCGGACAGTGCCGGCGCGCGAATCCAGTCGCGGTAGACCAGGGCGAGCGCGCCGCCCGGCTCGAGGACACTCGCGAAGCGTGGGAGCGCAACCTCCCAGTCGAACCAGTGGATGCTCTCGCCGGCCATGACGAGGCCGTAAGGCGGGCTCAGCACCGCGGTCTCGATCGGGCTCTCGAGCCAGGTCAGGTTGGCGGCCTCTCCGCCGGGCAGCGCGCGCCCCTGGGCGAGCATCGCCGTCGACTGGTCGACGGCGTCGACGCGCTCGACGAGCGGCGCCAGCCGCCGTGCGAGGTCGCCCGTGCCGCAGCCGGCGTCGAGCACCGCCCGCGAACCGTCGCCCAGGAGCCCGACGAGGATGTCGAAGACCTCCGCCGGATACGGCGGACGGAGGTCGTAGCGCTCCGCGACGGAGGGCTCGCGGAACCAGGCCCCGTACTCCGACGACCAGCCTTTCGGCTTCGGCTCCATCGCTCCCAAGCCTACGCAGGGCGGGGCAGGACCTGGCACCGAACGGTTCCCGAAAACCGCTGGCTGCTCGCGCCCGTATCGCCGTTTCGGGGGAGCGAGCAAATCACGTTCAAGGAGGGAGAGAGCATGCTCGGACGGTTCATCCGGCGCTTCGGAGGCGCCGCAGCGCTCGTCGCCCTGGTGTTCGCGGTCGTCGGTGCGATCGCAGCGTCGGCGACGACGACGACCAGCTATTCGGTCACCAACCTGGTGTCGGACCAGGAAGGGAAGGCGCTCACGCGCGACACCAGCCTCGTCAACGGCTGGGGCCTCGCGGCCCTCCCGACATCGCCCTGGTGGGTGTCCGACAACGGCACCGACGTCTCGACGCTCTACCGGGCCGACGGCTCGAAGGTGCCGCTGACGGTGGGCGTTCGCGCAGCACCGACGGGCCTCGTCGCGAACCCGGGGACGAGCTTCGCGGTCTCGCACGGCACGGCTTCTGCCCCGGCGCTGTTCGTCTTCTCGACCGAGACCGGCAAGATTCGCGGCTGGAATCCGGGCGTGGCCGCGACCGAATCGCTGGTCGCAGCCGACCGTTCCAAGGACGGCGCGGTGTACAAGGGCCTCGCAATCGCCCTGACGACATCCGGTGACTGGCTCTACGCCGCGGACTTCCACAACGGGCGGGTCGACGTCTTCAACGGGTCGTTCCAGCGGGTCCCGGCGGCCGGCGCATTCGTCGACCGCGATCTGCCCAAGGGGTACGCCCCCTTCGGGATCCAGAACATCGGCGGTGCGATCTTCGTCACGTACGCCAAGCAGGACGAGGCTCGTAAGGACGAGATCGCGGGTGAGGGTCTCGGTTTCGTCGACATGTACGACACGAGCGGGAAACTGCTCGGTCGCGTCGCGAGCCGCGGCCGGCTGAACGCTCCGTGGGGCCTCGCGATGGCTCCCGCGTCGTTCGGCCAGTTCGGCGGCGATCTGCTCGTCGGCAACTTCGGCGACGGCACGATCAACGCGTTCAAGCTCACGGACGGCAAGTTCGTCCCCGACGGACAGCTCATGACCAACGACCACGCACTCGTGATCGACGGGCTCTGGGCGATCGAGTTCGGACTCGGCGCAGCGAACAACGGCCCGACGAGCACGCTGTTCTTCACGGCCGGCCCAGACGACGAGGCCCACGGCCTCTTCGGCACGATCACCGTCGGCTGAGCACCACGGAGTGGAGGGGTGGCCCGGCGGCCACCCCTCCAAACGTGCCGACTCAGCGCACGATCGTGTCGCAGTACGTGTTGCCGGGGAACACGCCGTCCTCAGGGCAGGTCGTGGTCTGCGCGAACTGCTCGACGCCCTTCAGGAGGTCGACCGTGTTCGGGTAGCGGACGCCGTAGTTGAACGCCTGGCCGTCCCACGAGAAGAACGGGTAGATGCAGAACGGGCCGCCATAGCCCGTGCAGGGCGTCTCGCCGACGAACGACTGGCCCAGGATCTCGGCCTTGCCGCCGGTGTCGCTGACGGTCGCCCAGTGCTGCGGGTGCGAGCCGTCGCCGAACGTCACGTTGAAGATCCGGAGCGGTTGCAGCCCCGCCCAGTTCGGGTTGTTGAACGAGCCGCAGAAGTCCTGGCCCGGGATGCAGAACGCGCCGGGCTCACGGCCGAAGAGGTCGGAGTGCCCGATCTCGTAGACGAACGACATCGGGGTGTCCCAGACGCCGCCCCAGTCGAGTGCGTGCCCGATCTCCTGCGTGTCGAACGCGGGTGTCAGCGGGCCGTCGCCCGGGCTGATCAGCAGGAGCACGCCGGACGTCTCGTGCGTCGTCTGGTCCGTCACCTGCTCGCGGTACGCGTCGTGCATCGACGGCGACCAGATGTGGACGTCGAGGATGTCGCGGGCATGCATGACGAACGGGCCGGTGCCGGCCGAGTTCCGGAGCATGCCGTTGAACGCGGCAGGCTCGATGATGTCGTCGCCCTGCTGGGCGATCGTCCAGACAGGCGAGCACGCGGTGTACGTGCCGACCTCGTGGTTGATGAAGAAGTCGCCGTTGTCGGTGCAGGCGGTGACGCGCGCGTCGGGATAGAACTGCAGCTCGAGGAACCCCTGGCCACCGATCTTCGCGGGGTTCGAGTCGGCGACCGTCCCGCCGAACCAGAACGTCGGACCGACCGACGACACCGTCGTCGCCCCGTTGGCCGGGAGGGCGATATGCCAGGTCACGTCGCGCGCCGAGTGGGGCGCCGACGACACCGGATCGAGCTCGGGCTCGTCGTGGCCCGTGCAGATGCCCTCGTAGTAGCCGCGGTTCTGGCTGACGATGTGCGCGAGGCAGCCGGCGCGTTGCGCGCCGATCTTCCCCGACGATGCGGTGCCTGCGGAACCGCTGGTTGCGAGCAGACCGGTCGCAAGCGCGACCATGGCCGTCACGAGCAGGCCTCGTACTCCCCTCATCTCTAGCTCCTTTCCCGTCTGGCGGGTCGCAGCGCTGGAAACCAGTCGCTGCGACGCCAACGACGGAGGAACCCTAAAGGCTGCGGCGCAACTCGACAAGATCGATCGAGGATCGAGAACGGGTCGTCGATGCCGAAGGTGGGAATCGAACCCACACGCCCTTTCGGGCACCGGATTTTGAGTCCGGCGCGTCTGCCAGTTCCGCCACTTCGGCCCAGCGCGGGAGATCGTAGCCGCGTCACGATAGGACTTTTCGCGCCGAGACAGTAGAGTCGCTCCACCTTGGCTGCGGATGCCTCCGTCACGGTCGCGAATCGGCTGCGTGCGCCCAGCGTCGTAGGCGTCCTCGGCACCCTGTTCGTCATTGGCGATCGCCTTCTGGCTCGTCGTCAACCTCGATCAAGAATCCGAGCGACTTCTTCGAGGTGACCTCGATCGGGCGTGACGAACGGCTGCGTCTACGCGCTCGTCGCCCTCGGGCTACACGCTCGTCTACGGGATCCTGGAGCTGATCAACTTCGCCCACGGCGACGTGTTCATGCTCGGCGGCATGTTCACGATCACGTACAGCACCCACTTCTTCGGCCTGCACCACGGCCAGGGGCCGGTGCTCGATCCTGATCATCTTCGGGACGCTGCTGTTGACGATGGCCACGTGCGGGGCTCTGAACGCGATGATCGAGTTCCTCGCCTACCGGCCGCTCCGGTCTGCGCCTCGACTTGCGCCACTGATCACCGCGATCGGCGTCAGCTTCATCATCGAGAACGTCGCTCTCGTGGCCTGGGGCCCCGAGTACGTGATCGCGCCCGACGTGCTCCCGCGCTCGGACGTGTTCAGCGATCGGCTCGTTCGACTACCAGTGGAACAAGCTGATCGCGGTCATCATCACCGTGCCGGTGCTCCTCGCGCTCGTCTACCTGATCCAGAACACCCGGCAGGGCAAGGCGATGCGCGCGACTGCCCAGGACAAGGACGCGAGCGCGATGATGGGCATCAACGTGAACCGCACGATCTCGTTCACGTTCCTGATCGCGGGCGCGCTGGCGGGCGCGGCCGGGATCGTCTACTCGCTCTACTTCACCAGCGTCAAGTTCGACCAGGGCTTCCAGCTCGGGCTGATCGCGTTCACCGCCGCGGTGCTCGGCGGCATCGGCAACCTGCCGGGCGCGGTGCTCGGCGCCGTGCTGATCGGGATGCTGCAGGGTTGAACGAGGGCCTCAACTGGCACGCGCCGGGCTCCGACTGGACGCAGTCGATCGTGTTCGGGATCCTGATCCTGATCCTCGTCTTCCGGCCCGGCGGGGCTGCTCGGCGAACAGACGCCGGAGGGCGGATGACGACAGACGCGCCGCGCCGAGGTCGGCCTCCGCAACCAGCTGCGCGCGCGCTGGCGGCATCTGCCGGCTCGAGGCGCGCGTCATCATCTCGATCGCAATTCTGGGCGCGTTCGCGCTGCTCATCTCTTTCACCGACCACTCGCTCGGCTTGGGCCGTGCTGCTCGGCGGCGCCGTCTACTGGCTGCGCCGACTGCCCGAGCGGCGCCTTCAGCTCGGCGCAATGGCGGCGATCGTCGGCCTGCTCGCGCTGCTCGCGCTCGTCGGGAGCACGCCCTGGTCGCTCGTGCTGATCGCTCGCCGGCGCGTTCACCGTCGCGGCGATCCCGCAGCCTCACCGCTCGCGATTGCTCCCGGTCGCCGCCGTGGTCGCGGCGATCATGTACCCGTTCTACTTCGCGCACCTGTTCACGATGCCGGTCTTCGGCGCCTGGCCCGACGTCGCGACCGGCGTCTACATGCTCGTGTTCGTGATGATGGCCGTCGGCCTCAACATCGTCGTCGGCTACGCGGGGCTGCTCGACCTCGGGTACGTCGCGTTCTACGCCACCGGCGCGTACACGGCCGCCTGGTTCGCGTCGCAGCAGTTCGCCGGCCAGAAGTGCCCGACGAAGGGCGTCAGCGTCGCGGACTGCGCGCAGGGGCTCGTCCCGAAGACCAACTTCAACTTCCTGTCGATCGGGGTGCTTCCGGGCTCGGGTGGTCTGCACGTCTCGATCTGGCTGCTGCTGCTCCTCGGCGGCGTCATCACGGCGTTCTTCGGGATCGTGATCGGCCTGCCGACGCTGCGCCTGCGCGGCGACTACCTCGCGATCGTGACGCTCGGGTTCGGCGAGATCCTGCCGCAGATCGCGCGCAACGGCGACAACTTCTTCGGCACCGGCTTCAACCTGACGAACGGCCCGAACGGGATCACGCCGATCGACTCCGCCCGGCTTCGGCAACCGCATCTCCGACCTGACCGGCGGGTTCCTGCCCTCGAACTACCTGCAGTGCTGCAAGGCGAACCACCTGGGACACGCAGATCCAGTCGACCGACGTCTTCTTCTGGACAGCGATCGTGCTCGTGCTCTTCACGGTCTTCTGCTCGTACCGCTTGCAGTTCTCGCGGCTCGGCCGTGCCTGGATCGCGATCCGCGAGGACGAGACGGCCGCGGCGGCGATGGGCGTGCCGCTGATGCGCACGAAGACGTGGGCGTACGCGAGCGGCGCTTTCTTCGGCGGTATCGCCGGCGCGTTCTACGCCGCATTCAAGAGCGCCACCTTCCCGGGCGACTTCTACTTCAACATCTCGGTGTTCATCCTCTGCATGGTCATCCTCGGCGGGATGGGGAACATCTGGGGCGTGATCGTCGGCGCGGCGTTCCTCGCCTACCTGAACGCTTAGGTCTCGGCACGACCGGCCAGTGGGTGAACACCCACATCCACGTCGGCAGCCATCATCCGAACATCGACGCGCCGCTGTACGCGTCCGGCATCTACGGCGCGATCATCCTGCTCGTGATGCTCTTCCGACCGGAGGGCCTGATCCCGTCGAGACGCAGGGCTGCCGAGTTCCACGAGGGCGTCCACGACGAGCCGCTCTACGACGCCACGCCAGGCGAGCGGGCATGAGCGCGTGACGAGCTCGATCCTGCTCGACGCGCAGAACGTGCGGAAGGTGTTCGGCGGTCTCGTCGCGGTCAACGATGTCTCCTTCACGGTCCCGCGAGGCAAGGTCGTGTCGCTGATCGGGCCGAACGGCGCCGGGAAGACGACGTTCTTCAACATGCTGACCGGCGTCTACAAGCCGACCGGCGGTCGCATCACCTTCCTCGGCGAGGACGTCACCGGCAAGCCGCCGCACGCGATCACGGCGCGCGGCATCGGCCGCACGTTCCAGAACATCCGCCTCTTCCAGAACATGACGGCGCTCGAGAACGTGCTGGTCGGGATGCACGCGCGGATGAAGGCGAACCTCTTCAACTCGATCGCTCCGCACACCGGCCGTGCGGCGGGAGGAGAAGCAGTCGCGTGAGCGTGCGTACGAGCTGCTCGAGCTGACGGTCTGCGGCGGAAGGCGGGCGAGGTCGCGCGCAACCTGCCGTACGGCGACCAGCGCCGGCTCGAGGTCGCGCGCGCGCTCGCGACCGAGCCGCAGCTGCTGCTGCTCGACGAGCCGACCGCCGGCATGAACCCGCAGGAGTCGGCCGAGTTCACGTCGTTCGTCTTCAAGCTTCGCGACGAGCACGACCTGACCGTGCTGATGATCGAGCACGACATGCGCGTCGTGATGGGCGTCTCCGACCGCGTCTCGGTGCTCGACTACGGCGAGAAGATCGCCGAGGGCGACGCCGCGCGAGGTGCAGCAGAACGAGCGCGTGATCGAGGCCTACCTCGGCCAGGCCGCCGTCGAGGACATGAAGCGGCAGGGCCTCTCGTGAGTAGCGAACGGCGCGACGCCCGATCCTCGAGATCGCGCGACATCCACACGTACTACGGCTCGATCCACGCGCTCAAGGGCATCTCGCTCGAGGTGCAGGAGGGCGAGATCGTGACCCTGCTCGGCGCGAACGGCGCCGGCAAGTCGACGACGCTGCGCTCGATCAACGGGCTGAACCGCCCGCGGCAGGGCGCGATCCGCTTCCTCGGCCGCGACATCACCTCGGTGCCGGCGCACGAGATCGTCAAGCGCGGGATCGCGCAGTCACCCGAGGGGCGGCGGCTCTTCCCGCGCATGACGCGTGACCGAGAACCTCGAGATGGGCGCGTTCCAGCGCTCGGACCGGCCGGCGATCCGCGAGGACATGGATCGCGTCTTCGAGCTCTTCCCGCGTCTGCAGGAGCGGCAGGACCAGAAGGCCGGGACGATGTCGGGCGGCGAGCAGCAGATGTGCGCGATCGGCCGTGCGCTGATGGCGCGCCCCAAGCTGCTGCTGCTCGACGAGCCGTCGCTCGGGCTCGCGCCGATCTTCGTCGAGCGGATCTTCGAGATCATCCAGCACGATCAACGAGGAGGGAACCTCGATCCTGCTCGTCGAGCAGAACGCGCTGATGGCGCTCGACGCCGCGCACCGCGGCTACGTGCTCGAGACCGGGCGCATCGTCCTCGCCGACGATGCGAAGGCGCTGAAGACGAACGAGCAGGTGCGGAAGACGTACCTCGGCGAGTCGTAGCGACCGACTCGCCGCTCCTCATCGCCGTCCGTCACACGTTCGCGCGCCCTTCGTAACGCTTTCGTTCCGGTGTCTGACACCGGACGTGTCCCGCGGCGCGGGCGTGGTTTGCGCCCTTTCTTGCGCCCGTCACACGTTCGTGCGCCCTTCGTGACGCTTTCGTTCCGGTGTCTGACACCGGACGTGGCTCGCGCGGCCAGGCCCCGAGCTGCTCAGGTCTAGGCGTCGCGGCGGCTCGTCCACCAGCGGCCGACGAGGATCGCGGCGGCGGACCACGCGAGCAGGACGAGCACGGCGGTCGTCCCCGACATCCCGACCTGGTTGTTGTCGTTGATCGCGGGCGAGAAGTGCTCCGCGGCCGCGACGTCGATGAACTTGCGGGCGCCGCCGAGCGCGTGGATGTTCATCAGCAGGTGCGAGACGATCGAGTTCCACGCGATCAGGACGCCCACGACCACACGCGAGCTCGTGAACGCCGCGATGCCGATCGCCAGGATCAGGTTGACGCCCGTGAACGAGGTGACGTAGACGATCGTGTGCCACACGTACGAGCCCGACGGCGACGCGTTCGAGCCCGCGAGGAGGTAGACGACGAGGAACGCCAGGATCCCGCCGACAGCGAGCATCGTCGCGAAGACGATCAGCGCGCCGGGGATCCGGACGTCGAAGAGCGTGCGCCGCGGCCGCCCGGTGACGACGAGGTCGCGGAAGACACCGTTGCTCACATCCTGTGTCCCCGCCGCCGAGCCGATCAGGATCGCCGTCACTGTCCCGAGTTGCGCGAGCAAGAACGCGTACGCCTCGAGGTTCGTGCGGCCGCCCGCCGGGCCGTGATGCGTCGGATTGGCGGCGTGCAGGATGACCAGGATGATCTCGGTGACGAGCACCGAGCCGACGGTGAGGAGCACCGACCACGTCATCAGCCCACGGCGCCGGCGCAACTTGAGGACCTCGGCTGCGATCAGTCTCACTCGTTGCTCTCCAGCCGCGAGGTGACCTCCAGGAACTTCTCCTCGAGCGTCGCGCGCGCCGGCTCGAGCCGAGAGACCGCGATCCCGGCCGTCACGAGCCTCGTGTTCAGCTCGGCCGAGCCGAGTCCGGCGCCGAGCGTCACCCGCAGCTCGTGCCCCTCCTGCTCGATCTTGGTCACGCGCGCCTCACCCGAAAGCAGCCGGCGCGCCGCCTCGATGTCGTCGACGTCGAGCAGCACGGTCGGGTCGCCGGTCGCAGCGATCTCGTCGACGGCGCCCTGCAGGATCACCCGGCCGCGGTCGACGATCGCGATCTGGTCGCAGGTCTTCTCGACCTCGTCGAGCAGATGCGACGAGAGAAAGACGGTGCGGCCCTCCTCGACGAACGCCCGGATCAAGTGGCGTGTCTCGAGGATCCCGGCCGGGTCGAGCCCGTTCATCGGCTCGTCGAGGATCAGCAGCGCCGGATCGGCGATCAGGCAGCGCGCGATCCCGAGCCGCTGGCGCATGCCGAGCGAGTAGGTCTTGACGCGGTCGTTCGCGCGCTGCGCCAGCCCGACGCGGGCGAGCGAGTCGTCGATGCGGTCGGCGGCGGCGCGGTCGCGTGCGGCAGCGACGATCTTCAGGTTCTCGCGCCCCGTCAGGTGACCGTGGAACCGCGGCTCCTCGACGATCGCGCCGACGCGCGCGAGCGCCTCGCGGCGCTGCGCGGGCTGCGGCAGTCCGAGCAGGCTCACGTCGCCCGACGTCGCGCGCGTCAGGCCGACCAGCGTGCGGATCAGCGTCGTCTTGCCGGCGCCGTTCGGGCCGAGAAAGCCGAACGCGACACCGGCGGGGACGACGAGATCGACGCCGTCGACGGCGGCGCGGTCCCCGAACTTCTTCGTCAGCCCGCGCGTCTCGATAACGACGTCCACTGAGAACAGCCTAGACGCCGACCACGATGGGCACGTACGGCGGCGCCAGCAGGTACCCGATCGTCTTCGCGCCGCGGCCGCGTGCCATGTCGAGCGCAGCCCCGAGGCCGCCTGCGGGAACGAAGCCGAGTTGCCGCGCCGACTGCGCGTCGCGGCAGCCGGCGACGACAACGGCACCGAGGCGATGCGTCGACGCGTCGCAGGCGCTCCACTCCACGAACGGCTGCAGCGGATGGCACGCGTGGCCCGCGCGGTAGTCGGCGATCGCCCGCGTGTCCTGCGCCGCGGCCTGCTCGGCGTCGTGCATCGCGCCCGGGTCGCCGGCCGTGCGCGGGTCGAAGAAGAGCGCGCGGTACGGAGCCTGGGTCGGCCGCGGGAACCGGCGCGGGAACGGATGGACGATGATCGCGGTGCCGCCGGGAGCGATCGGCGGCGTGTTGCGCCAGAGGCGCAGCGCAAGCCCGAGACCTAGGTAGGCGGCGCTGACGGGGTTGGGCCGCTCACGCGGCATGAAGGGCGTCGTCGACGGGATCCCGATCACGAGTGCGTCCACGGGCTCGGCAAGCTCGATTCCTTTCAGCACCGTTCCTTGCAGCAGCGCCTCGGCGTGGGCGACGGACGGCGTCCCGGCGTACACCGCGGCGGCGGTCTGTTCGCGCGGCAGCCGCTCGAGGATGCGCTGCCGGATCCGGCCGGGCGCGATCTGGAAGACGTGTCGCATGCGCGAGTCGGTCATGCGCTCGACTGCGCGCTCGTCGTACGGGTAGCCGGTGAACGGGCCGGCGACCCGCGGCGGGTTGAGCGCGAGCGAAACGCCTGCGACGGCCGTTCGCTCGCCGAGCCGCCGCTCGATCTCGACGGCGAGACGCCACCCTTGCGATGCGCTCGTCTCGAGCAGCGACAGTGCGCCGCCGGCACGGAGCGACTCGCGCCCACTCGCCGCGAGCAGCGCTGCGGGTCCGCCGTGCAGCACCGTCTCGGCGGCGGTGACCGTGACGACGAGGTCGGTCTCGACGAGCGCGGGGTTGACGCGCAGCTGCACGTTTCCCTCGCGGCCGAGGTCGACGAGATCGTCGGCCTCGGCGTCGTGGACGATCACGCGGCCGCGAAAGCGCCGCCGGAACTCGGGTGGCACGAGCAGGCCGATCTCGCGCGGTGCCGTCCGGCGGAGGAGGCCGCCCGCGACCAGGATCGTCACCTGCTGCACGCCGAGGCGGTCGAGCTCGTCGGAGACGGTGGCGATCGCCTCGTGCCGCGGGCCGAACTGGACGCCCGGGATCGGCAGCGAGGGCTGCTCGATCACGATCGTCGCGGTGCCGCCTCGCCGCACGAGCTGCTCGAGCGGTGGGCCGGCGAGCGGGAACGCGAGCGCGTCGCGCACCGCCGCCGGCACGTCGTCGAGCTGGTTGCGGGCCGCCGCCGGTCGCAGCAGGAGGTCGTCGGGGCCGATCTCCGCGACGACGATGCGCGCGTCCGCGAGCAGCGGAACGCGGGTCACGTGCCGCGGTGCGCGGCCGCCGCTGAGAGCCCGAGCGCGACGAAGATCCCGCCGGTCGCGAACCGCCGGACCTGTGCGATCGCACCGCCGCGCCGGAGCCGCCCGGCGAGTGCGTCGGCGAGCAGCGCATACGCCACATCCGAGCAGAGCGCGATCACGACGAAGAGGGAGCCGAGGAACGCGATCTGGAGCCACGCCGAGCCTGCGCTCGCGTCGACGAACTGCGGCAGGAACGCGAGGAAGAAGAGCGCGGTTTTCGGATTGAGCACGTTGACGACGACGCCTTGCACGTACACCTTCTGCAGCGGCGCGGGCTCGGCGCCCTCGTCGATCAGGTCGTTGTCACGCGAGAGGATCCGCCGGATCCCGACGACAACCAGGTACACCGCACCGACGAGCTTGACGGTGGTGAAGGCCGCCGCCGACGACGCGACGAGCGCCGACAGGCCAGCCGTCGCCGCGGCGACGTGGAACAGACCCCCGCTCGAGACGCCGAGAGCCGAGACGAGGCCGGCCCGGCGGCCCTTGTCGACGCTCTGGGCCACGATGTAGGTGACCGCAGGGCCGGGAACGACGGCCAGCGCCACCGAGGCGAGCGAGAAGAGGGCGATCGTCTGCAGGCTCGGGAACACCACGAGCGCGTGACGATACCCTCGCGGTATGCCGAAGACGGTCACCGGGGCCGAGCTCGACCTCGACGACGCGCCGGCCCGCGAGAGCGAGCTGTTCGTCGTCGACGGCAACAACCTGGCCTACCGGGCGTTCTTCGCGCTGCCGGAGGAGCTCGCGACCACCGACGGCCAGCCCACGAACGCGCTCCTCGGCTTCACGAACATGCTCTTCAAGCTCCTGGCCGACTACCGGCCGAAGGGCGTTGCCGTCGCGTGGGACTCGCGGCCGACGCATCGCGCGGCGGTCGCCGAGGCCGGGGACGTCGTCTACAAGGAGGGCCGGCGGCCGATGCCGGACCTGCTCCGCGAGCAGTTCCCGCACTTCCGCCCGATCGTCGAGGCGTTCGGCTACCGCAATCTCGAGTTCGAGGGGTGGGAGGCCGACGACGTGATCGCGACGCTCGCCACGCGCGCCGACGCCGAAGGGATCAAGACGTGCGTCGTCTCCACCGATCGCGACGCGTTCCAGCTCTGCAGCGCCAACGTGTGTCTGATGATGACGCCGCGCGGTGTGGCCGACGTCAACGTCTACACGCCGGAGCGGGTCGAGGCGCGCTACGGGGTCACGCCCGAGCAGGTGCCGGACTTCATCGGGCTCAAGGGCGACACGTCGGACAACATCCCGGGCGTCCCGGGGATCGGCGACAAGACGGCAGGCCAGCTGATCGCGCAGTACGGCTCCGTCGAGGCGGTGATCGAGCACGCCTCGGAGCTCTCACCCGCGCGCGGACGCAACATCACCGAGCACGCGGACGTCGCGCGCCTGTCGAAGGAGCTGGCCACCATGCGCCGCGATCTCGACATCGACTGCGATCCCGCCGCGCTCGTGCTCAACCCGCCCGACCGCGCCGAGCTGAAGGAGATCTTCCGCCGCTTCGAGTTCCGCAACCTGCTGAACCGCGTCGACGAGCTCGACGCCGCAGTGCCCTCGGCGCCGCTGCAGGTGACCGGCGTGGAGGTGCCGTGGCGCGAGGGTGAGCTCGACCTGCGAGGTGTCGTCGGTTACGCGGTCGACGGCGACCGCGCGGCGGTCGCGGCGGGCGACGAGGTGGTGATCGGCGCCCTCCCGTCGGACGACGGGCTGCGCGACGCGGAACTGATCGTCCACGACGCCAAGGCGCTCGGAGTCGATGCGCGCGAGGACACGTTGCTCGCCGCGTACCTGATCGATCCAGGACGAGCCTCGTACGAGCTCGACCACCTGGCAGCCGAGTACGGCATCGAGCTGGTGCCGACGCCCGCCGCCGACGAGGACACCGTCGCGCTCGTGCGGCGGGCCGAGACGCCGAGGCGTCTGGTCGGTCTGTTGCTCGACCGGCTCGAGGAGCGCGACCTGACGCAGCTCTACCGCACGGTCGAGCTGCCGCTCTCCGATGTGCTCGCGCAGATGGAGCGCGCCGGTGTGAAGATCGACACATACCGGATGGGCGAGATCACCGCGCGCCTCGCCGATCGGGTCGAGGAGCTCGAGACGCAGGCGTTCGAGCTCGCGGGCGCCGAGTTCATGATCGGCTCGACGCAGCAGGTCGGCCGCGTGCTGTTCGAGCAGCTCGGGCTCACCGCGGGCCGCAAGGGCAAGACGGGCTACTCGACCGACGCGAAGGTGCTGCGCTCGATCCGGCACGAGCATGCGATCGTGCCGGTGATCGAGGAGTGGCGTGAGCTCTCGAAGCTGCTGAACACGTACCTCGGCCCGCTGCCGTCGCTGATTTCGGAGGCGGACGGCCGGCTGCACACGACGTTCAACCAGACCGTCGCCGCGACCGGTCGGCTCTCGACCTCCGACCCGAACCTGCAGTCGATCCCGATCCGCACCGACCTCGGCCGCGAGATCCGCTCCGCGTTCATCGCCGAGGAGGGCCACCGGCTGCTCTCGGCCGACTACTCGCAGATCGAGTTGCGGATCCTCGCGCACGTCTCGGGCGAGCCGAAGCTGCGCGAGGCGTTCGAGCGCGGCGAGGACATCCACACCGCGACGGCCGCGGAGGTGCTCGGCGTCGAGCCGGCGCAGCTGACGTCGGGCCAGCGGTCGATCGCGAAGATGATCAACTTCGGGATCGTCTACGGGATCTCAGCCTACGGGCTGTCGGAGAACCTCGAGATCCCGCGCGACGAGGCGCAGCGCTACATCGACGCGTACCTTGCGCGGTTCCCGCACGTGCAGGACTTCATCGCGCGCACGATCGAGCAGGCCGGTCAGGACGGGTACGTGACGTCGCTGCTCGGACGGCGGCGGCCGGTGCCGGAGATCCGTGCGTCGAACCGGCAGACCCGCGGCTTCGGCGAGCGGATCGCGGTCAACTTCGTCATGCAGGGCTCGAACGCGGACATCATCAAGGTCGCGATGATCCGCATCGCGCGGCGGCTGCGCGAGGAGGGGAGAGGCGCACGCCTCGTGCTGCAGGTGCACGACGAGCTGCTGCTCGAGGTGCCCGATCCCGAGGTGTCGAAGGTGCGCGAGCTCGTCCGCGCGGAGATGGTCGGCGCGTACGACCTCGACCCGCCGCTCGCAGTCGAAGTGGGCGCGGGCGACAACTGGGCAGACGCGAAATAGCGCGGAGGGAAACCACGGGTTTCCCTCCGCGGGCCTCCCTTCCGGGATTGCCTTGCCCGACGGTTCGGCGCCTCCCGCCGGGCAAAGCCCGGCTCCGGCGGCGAACGGATGGCGCTCACTCATTGCTCCGGGTCGCAAACGTCTGCTGCCGCAGGCGGGCGTTGCCGGCCTGCGCAGTGCGAAGCGCGGCAGGCTTGCTCACTCGTAGCTTCGGGTCACAAACGCTTCGCTGCCGAAGGCCGGCTTTGCCGGCCGGGAGGCGACGCGCGGCCGCGCGGGCGGCGATCCCGGAAGGGAGGGCATTGGGAGGGAAACCCGTGGTTTCCCTCCCAGAGGGCAGCCGGAGGCTAGACCGGAACGTGGCTATACTTCGCGGCCGCTTGGCTAGCCACGACATCATGGAGCGCGAGCCCGGCGTCTGGGTCGAAGGACCCGGACGGCGAGCTGATCCCCGACTACGACTCGACCTTCCCCGAGATCAACGAGGGGCAGGTCGTGCACGGGACGGTCGTGCGCGTCGACAAGGACGAAGTGCTCGTCGACATCGGCTACAAGTCGGAGGGCGTCATCCCGGTCTCCGAGCTCTCGATCCGCCGCTCGGTCAACCCCGCCGACGAGGTCTCGCTCGGCGACGAGATCGACGCGCTCGTGCTGACGAAAGAGGACGCCGAAGGGCGGCTGATCCTCTCGAAGAAGCGCGCCCGGTTCGAGCTCGCCTGGAAGAACATCGAGGGCGCCGCCGAGTCGGGCGAGCCGGTCAACGGCCGCGTGATCGAGGTCGTCAAGGGCGGCCTGATCCTCGACCTCGGCGTGCGCGGCTTCCTGCCCGCGTCGCTCGTCGACATCCGCCGCGTGCAGGACCTCGACGAGTTCCTCGGCCAGGAGCTGCGCGCGAAGGTGATCGAGCTCAACCGCTCGCGCAACAACGTCGTGCTCTCCCGCCGCGCCGTGCTCGAGGAGGAGCGCAAGGAGCAGCGGCAGCAGATCCTCGACAAGCTGCAGCCCGGCGACGTCGTCGAGGGCCAGATCTCGAACATCGTCGACTTCGGCGCGTTCGTCGACCTCGAACGGGATGGACGGCCTGATCCACATCTCCGAGCTCTCGTGGTCGCACGTCAACCACCCGTCGGAGGTGCTCGAGATCGGCCAGACCGTCGAGGTGAAGGTGCTCGACATCGACCGCGAACGGCAGCGCATCTCGCTCGGCCTCAAGCAGACCCAGAGCGACCCATGGCAGCAGGTGCTCTCGAGCTACCACGAGAACGACGTCGTCGAGGGGCGCGTGACGAAGGTCGTCACCTTCGGCGCCTTCGTCGAGATCCTGCCCGGCGTCGAGGGCCTCGTGCACATCTCCGAGCTTGCGCAGCACCACGTCGAGAACCCGCGCGAAGTCGTCGCTCAGGGCCAGCCCGTCAACGTGAAGATCATCGAGGTCGACGGCGACCGCCGCCGGCTCTCGCTCTCGCTCAAGCGCGTCGAGGACACGGATCCCGTTCAGCCGCGCGCCGACGGTGCCGAGTCGGTGCACACCCGCCCGAACCTCGACCTCTCCGAGGACGTCTTCGCCGACGAGCCCGTCGGCCGAGCCGCCGCGCCGGACGAAGCAGCGGTCGAGCCCGAGCCCGAGCCTGAACCGAGTCGGCCGAGGCAGAGGTCGCGGTCGACGAGCCCGACGCGCCGAAGCCGGAGCCTGCTGCACCGAGCCGGAGCCGGAGGCGCCCGCCTCCGAGGAGTGAGCCGCCCGGTCGCCGTCGCGATCACCGGCGGCATCGGGGCAGGCAAGAGCGAGGCGCTGCGCGCGTTCGCGCGCAACGGCGCTGCGACGGTCTCGAGCGACGAGATCGTCCACCATCTGCTCCGCCGTGACGAGGTGAAGCAGGTGATCGTCGCCCGGATGGGAAACGGCGTTCTCGACACCGACGGCGAGATCGACCGCGGCGCGCTCGGCACGATCGTCTTCAACGACCGCGACGCGCTCGACGTGGCTCGAGGAGCTACTGCACCCGCTCGTCTCGGCCGAGTACCTGCAAGTGGCGGGACGATCTCGCGGCGCTGCCGGACGCGCCGCGCGTCTCGGTCACCGAGGTGCCGCTGCTCTACGAGACCGGTGGCGACAGCCGGTTCGACAAGGTCGTCGTGATCACGGCGCCGACGAAGCTCCGGCGCATGCGCTCCGAGTCGGCGACCGACGAGCGTGAGTCGCGCCTGATCCCCGACCGGGAGAAGATCGAACGCGCCGACTACTCGTTCAAGAACATCGGGCACGCTCGACGAGCTCGACGCCTTCGTCGAAGTCGGTGATGGCGGAGCTGACCGCCGAGTGAGGCGGCTGCTCGCGTTCGTCGTACTCGCCGCGGTCGCTCGCCGGCGCGTTCCTCTACGTCGACGAGACGACGCCGCCCTGGTACGAGCGACTCCGCTACCCGCTGCACTACAGCGAGTACGTCCGCGTGCACGCCCGCGAGCACGGTCTCGATCCGGCGCTGCTCGCCGCCGTGATCTACCAGGAGTCGAAGTTCCAGGCCGACGCGAAGTCGTCGTCCGGTGCGCTCGGGCTGATGCAGCTGACGCCGGCGACGGCGAAGGGCATCGCCCTCCGCACTGGAGGCCACGCGTTTCGCACGAGCGACCTCTACAACCCCGAGATCAACATGCGCTACGGCGCCTGGTATCTCGACAACCTGTTCAAGAAGTACGGCGACGAACAGCTCGTGCTCGCGGCCTACAATGCGGGCCAGGGAAACGTCGACCGCTGGCGTGCGAACAACGAGCCGATTCAGTTCGCCGAGACCCGTGCGTACGTCGAGCGCGTCGAAGACTTGAAGTCGATCTACCGGAGTGCCTGGCGCTCGAAGCTGTACCCGCAGAGCTGACCGATGCCCTCACTCGTCGAACTCGCAGAGAACGCCAACACGTACACGCCGCTCGGCCCGACCGACGAGCGGATCGTCACCGACCGCTACGTCCTCTGGATGGGCCGCGGCGACGAGCCGGGCTGGAACGTCGCGCAGCGCTTCCGTCTCGCGCCGGGTGAGCTCGCCGACGTGCGCGCCGAGATCCACGCGCACCTGCGCGGCAAGGGAAGGATTGCGTGCACGTGGGAGGTCGGCACGCACGCGACGCCGTCCGATCTCGTCGAGCAGCTCCTCCAGTTCGGCCTCGTCGACGACGAGCCCACCCCCCTTGCGGTCGGCATGGTGCTGACGGAACCGCCGGCGGAACCGCCGCCCGGTGTCGAGGTGCGACAGGCGACGACCGGGGCCGAGCGTCTCGCGGCCGACCGCATCGCTGCGGTCGCCTTCGGCGGCCCGATCCCGACCGAGGAGCGTCCCGAGCAGGAGCCCGATCCGAACAACGTCGTTTACCTCGCGTACGTCGACGGTGAGCCGGTCGCTCGTGGCTCGGCGGCGTTCTCCGAGCACGGCGTGTCGCTGTTCGGCGGCTCGACGCTGCCCGAGGCGCGCGGGCGCGGCGCTTACCGTGCGCTCGTGGCCGCGCGCTGGCACGACGCGGTCGCTCGCGGGACGCCGACGCTCGTCACGCAGGCGTCGCCGATGTCGCGTCCGATCCTGGGGCGGCTCGGCTTCCAGGAGCTGTGCGAGATCCGCATCCTGCTCGACGAGTTCGAGCCGCGGGGATGAGAGTCTCGGCGAAGGCTGACTACGCGATTCGCGCCGCCGTCGAGCTGGCCGCGGCGGGTGAGGGGCCGACCAAGGGCGACCGGATCGCCCAGGCGCAGGAGATCCCGGTCAACTTCCTCGAGAACATCCTCGTCGACCTGCGGAACGCCGGCATCGTCGCGAGCCGGCGCGGGGCAGACGGCGGCTACTGGCTGGCCCGGCCTGCTGCCGAGGTCAGCCTCGCCGACGTGATCCGCGCCGTCGACGGGCCGCTCGCGAACGTCCGCGGCGTGCGCTCCGAGCAGATCGAGTACACGGGCAGCGCGGAACCGCTGCGGGACGTGTGGGTGGCGGTGCGTGCGAGCCTGCGCGGCGTGCTGGAGGCGGTGACGCTCGCCGATCTCGCGGCCGGTGAGCTACCGGAGCACGTGCGCGCGCTTGCCGTTGATCCGGACGCCTGGGCGCCGCACTAGGCGAACGTCGTCTCCCGAGTCGGCCTGACGAACACGATCTGGCCGCCGTCGAGCTCGAGGGCGAGCACGAGGCTCGGGGGAACTGTGCGTTTGTTTCGGTTTGTTCAGCGACGTAGTCGGGATACTAGATAAGAAACTCTCATTCGTGTCATAAGGGCTATCGAAGCGAGTAGGGTGCAGGCCTCATGCGGTTCCGCCCCGGCGCGAAGCTCGATCCGTCCCAGGTCGAAGACCGCCGTGGGATGGGGGGCGGCAGCTTCGGCGGCGGCCCGATCGCGATCGGCGGCGGCGGCCTCGGGGTCGCCGGGCTCGTCATCTACCTGCTCTTTGCCCTGCTGGGCGGCGGAGGCGCGGGGACCTACGGCAGCCTGGACGGCGTCACGCAGTCGCAGCAACCGCCGTCGCAGTCACTGGGCGAGAGCTGCCAGACGGGGGCCGACGCGAACACCCGTCAGGACTGCCGCATTCTCGGCGACGTGAACAGCGTGCAGAGGTACTGGGTCGACTACTTCCAGGCGCACGGCAAGCGGTACACGCAGGCGCCGACCGTCTTCTTCACCGGCTCGACGGACACCCGGTGCGGCCAGGCGTCGACCGACGTCGGCCCGTTCTACTGCCCGGTCGACAAGAAGGTGTACATCGACCTCGGCTTCTACCAGGAGCTGCACGACCGCTTCGGCGCCCAGGGCGGGCCGTTCGCCGAGGCGTACGTGATCGCGCACGAGTACGGTCACCACGCGCAGGATCTGTTCGGCGACCTGAAGCCCGGCGGCTCGCAGGGCGCCGACAGCCAGCTCGGTGCGCACGGAGCTGCAGGCCGACTGCTACGCCGGCGTCTGGGCTCGGAATGCCGTCGCGACGGGCTACATCGTCGACCTGACCGACGCCGACATCGCCGACGGGCTCGACGCCGCGGCGCGCCGTGGGCGACGACCGGATCCAGCAGGCGACCCAGGGCCAGGTGAACCCGGAGACCTGGACGCACGGCTCGTCGGCCGAGCGGCAGAAGTGGTTCCAGCGCGGCTTCCAGCGCGGCGAGCCGAGCGGCTGCGACACCTTCAGCGGTTCGTTGTAGGTTTCCCAGCATGAGACAGAGCGCTGGCCGGCGTGCGCTGGCCGAAGCTCTGCGGCACGTTGGCGTGAAGGAGTCCCCGCCGGGCTCGAACCGGACGATGTTCGGACGCTGGTACGGCGTCGACGGTGTTCCCTGGTGCGCGATCTTCGTCTCGTACTGCTTCGACGTCGGTGCCGGCGTCGTGCTCTGCCGCGGCTGGCACGGGGCGGGCGTCGCGACGCGCGGCGTGGCGTACGTGCCGACCCTGTCGGCGTGGCTCCGCGCCACGGGGCGCGTGGCCACCGGGCCACCGCAGCCGGGCGACATCGCCGTCTTCGACTGGGACGGCGGCGTGCCCGACCACGTCGGCATCGTCATCCGCGCCGCGCGCGGCGTGATCGAGACCGTCGAGGGCAACACGGCCGTCGGCAACGACTCGGACGGCGGCGAGGTGATGCGGCGCACGCGCTCGCCCGCGCAGGTCGCCGTCTTCGGCCGGCTTTAGCCCGCGCGCTCGGCGCGGGTCAGCCCCGTCCGCGCCCACACCGCGAAGAAGAGCAACAGGCCGACTGCGATCGAGAACGCCGCAGCGGTCTGGGTCGGCTCGCCGTCGATGAAGCCGCGCCCCGACTCGATCAGGAAGGTGAGCGGGTTCAATCGCGCGACCCCGTGGATCCAGCCGTGCAGCAGGTCGAGCGGGACGTAGACCGGCGCAAGGAAGAGCGATCAGGAAGACCGGGGTCTGCATCAGCGGCCCGGCCTGGACCGAGCGGAGGCGCATGGCGACGCCGCACGCCCAGAGGAGGCCGACCTGGTTGAAGATGATCGCGAGCCGAAGAGACCGAACAGGTCGACGCCGTTGCCGCCCACTTGCATGCCCGCGACGAGCGCGACGATCGTCAGGACGACGGCGATCATCAGCCAGCGGATGAGCGCCGCGAGCCCGTAGCCGAGGATGATCCCGCCCCGTTGCGGCGCCGAGACGAGGAGGCGCTTCGCGAACCCGCGCTCGAAGTCGCGCGCGATCCCGAATCCGGCGAACACGCCGCCGAACGCCGCTGACTGCAGTAGCACGAAGACGAACTGGAAGGCCGTGTAGCCGCCGATTTGAAGTCGAATCCGGGCACGTGCCGCAGGCGCGACAGCCCGCCCGCGAAGGCGAGGAAGTTCATCAGCGGGAAGAGCATCGGCGGCAGGAAGAGCGAAGGGTTCTTGAGCAGAACCGTGGTCTGCCGGTAGGCGAGCGCGAGCGCGACGTCGAGACGGCGCCTCACGTCCGCGTCATCCTCACCTTCAGCTGCCGCGCGGCGAGCGTCATCGAGACCGCCATCAGCGCGAACGTGAACGTGAACCCGAGCGCGAGCGCCTGTGTGTTCCAGCCCTCGATCACGAGCGAGCGGAGCGCCTCGATCAGGTAGCTGACCGGGTTCGCCGTCGCGAGGTCGCGGAACCACGAGACCTCGATCAGGTTCCGCGGCAGGTTCATGCTCGAGATGAGCAGCAGGAAGAAGAGCAGCGGGAACTGCGACTGGACGCCCTCACTGGAGCCGGTGCGCAGCGCGAGCCAGAGCCCGAGCGTGCCGAAGCCGCCCGCGATCAGGATCGCGAAGACGAGGATCAGCACGGCGCCGCCGACGCCCGACGCGATGTGCACGCCCGCTGCGAGCCCGACGCCGAGGTAGATGAACGCCTGGATCGTCGCCGATCCCGAGCGCGCCGCCGATCTGGCCCAGCAGCAGTGCGCTACCGCGGACGGGCGTGAGCGCCAGTCGGTTCAGGAAGCCCGTGTCGATGTCACGCGCGAAGTCGACGCCGGCGATCCCCGACGCGAACAGCGCGCCCTGCATGAACGAGAACGGCAGGAAGAACGCGAGGAACGACTTCGTCGGGAACCCGGGCAGATGCGTCGCCGCCTGAGGCCGTTCGAGTTGACCGCCATCAGGATCAGCGGGAACGCGAGCGGCGGGATCCACGTGCCCGGCTGGCGCGCGTTGCGCACGACCGAACGCCGGGCGATCAGCCAGACCTGCGTCGCGAACAGGCTCATGTCGTCGTCGGAGCCTTCGAGCGTGTGGCCGGTCTTGGCGAGGAAGACGTCGTCGAGCGACGGCTGGTGGAGGTTGATCTCCGCGGCGCGCAGGTTCTCCTGGTCGAGCGCGCGGATCACGTCCGCCAGCGCGCCGTGCCCGTCGAGCTGCACGGCGCTCGCACCCGGTCGCGCTGCGGTCTCGACCCCGAAGCGGCCGAGGATCGACGCGAGCCGCCGGCCCTCGTCGCCGTCCTCGGGCACGACCTCGACGGTGGGCTTGCCGATCTCCGCCTTGAGCGCGGCCGGGCGTGCCCTCGGCGACGATCCGGCCGTGGTCGATGATCCCGACCCGGTCGGCGAGCACGTCGGCCTCCTCGAGGTACTGCGTCGTCAGGAAGACCGTCACGCCCTCGTCGCGCGCCAGCCGCCCGACCTCGTCCCAGAGCGCTGTGCGGCTCTGCGGGTCGAGGCCCGGTCGTCGGCTCGTCGAGGAAGAGGATCGACGGCGAGTGGATCAGGGAGAGCGCCAGGTCGAGCCGGCGCTTCATCCCGCCGGAGTAGGTGCGGATCTTGCGGTCGCCTGCCGACGTCAGCCCGACGCGGTCCAGCAGGCGGTCGATCAGCTCCTGCCGCCGCGCGCCGCGGATCCCGTGCAGCGAGCCTGCAGCCGCAGGTGCTCGCGCCCGGTCAGGAACGGGTCGAGCGCGGTCTCCTGGAGGGCGGCGCCGATCGCAGGCGCGCACCTTCGGGCCCTCCCGGACGATGTCGTAGCCGGCGACCGTGGCCCGGCCGGCCGTGGGCGGCAGGAGGGTGGTCAGCATGTGCACCGTGGTCGACTTGCCCGGCGCCGTTCGGCCCGAGGAAACCGTAGATCTCCCCCGGCGAGATCCTCAGGTCGATCCCGTCGACCGCCAGGACGTCCTTGAACTGCCTGACGAGCCCCTCGACCTCGATTCCCTTGCTTTGCCCGGACATATAGAAGAACCTATCGGCAGCACCCGAGCTCCGGGATCGGCGCTACACTTGAGTGCGCAAGGAAATATCACGATCATGACGACCACCACGACACCCCCGCGGCAGCTCGATTCCTGGGTCTCGTTCCTCCGCGCGCACGCGGCGATCACCCGCGAGCTGTCGGCGCAGCTGCAGCGGGAGCACGGGCTGACGCTGAACGACTACGAGGTGCTGCTGCACCTCTCGCATGCCGAAGACGGCAGGCTGCGCCGGGTCGATCTCGCCGAACGCGTCGTGCTGACCGCCTCCGGGATCACGCGGCTCCTCGACGGGCTCGAGCGGGGCGGGTTCGTCGCGAAGGAGACGTGCGCGTCCGACGCGCGCGTCTCGTACGCGAAGCTGACCCCGCGCCGGCGCGTCGAAGCTGAGCGCCGCCGCCGTCACTCACCTGCGCGGCATCGACGAGCTGTTCGTCGGCCGCTACTCGGGCTCGGAGCTCGCGACCCTGGCCGAGCTGCTGGCGCGGCTGCCCGTGACGGGCGCCGACTGCAAGTCGTCGGACGAGCCCTGTAGCTGACTCGCGAGCCGCCTGAACGGCCCTTCTTCGGCGAGCAGCTCGTCGAAGCGGCCGCGCTGGGTGATGCGGCCGTGCTCCATGACGAGAATCTCGTCGGCGCGGCGGACGGTTGCGAGCCGGTGCGCGATGATGATCGACGTCCGTCCGCGCAGCAGCCGGTCGAGCGCCCGCTCGATCAGGATCTCGGTCGGACGGTCGATGTTCGACGTCGCCTCGTCGAGGATCAGGATGCGCGGGTCGGCGAGCAGTGCACGCGCGATCGAGATCAGCTGACGCTCGCCCGCCGAGAGGCCGCTGCCGCCCTCGCGCACTTCGTGCTGCAGCCCGTCGTCGAAGCGGCGCGCGATGCGGTCGATCCCGACCGAGCCGCGCGACGTCGGCGACGTCGGCATCGGTCGCCTCCGGTCGCGCGAAGCGGATGTTGTCGGCGATCGTGCCGGCGAACAGGAACGGATCCTGCAGCACGACACCGAGCTGCCGCCGGTAGGAGCGCAGCTCGAGCTCGCGCAGGTCGCGGCCGTCGACGCGGATCGCTCCCTCGTCGGGGTCGTAGAACCGGCCGACGAGCTTCGCCGTCGTCGACTTGCCGCCGCCCGACTCGCCGACGAGCGCGAGGCAGCTGCCCGGCGGCCGACGTGGATGTCGATCGCGTGCAGCACCGGCTCCTTGCCGTACGCGAAGGTCACGTGGTCGAGGTGCAGGTCGCCGTCGATCCGCGGCGCCGGCACCGAGCCGGGCTCGTCGCGGATCTCGGCGTCGACGTCGAGGACGGTCGTGATCTTCTCCATCGCCGCGCCCGCCGACTGCACCTGGCCGTACAGATCCGACAGCTCCTGCAGCGGCTGGAAGATCGAGGTTGAGCAGGAAGACGGCCGAGAAGAGCGTGCCGATCGTCAGCGCTGCCGTTGGTCGAGCATCCGGTCGCCGACCCAGAGCACGGACGACCATCGCGATCGAGCCGAGCAGCTCGATGCCCGGGGAAGAAGAGCGAGTTGAGGTACTGCGCGTGCGTGTTCGTGCGCCGGTTCGCGTCGTTGGCCGCGTCGAACTCGGCCAGGAACGCGCGCTCGCGGTTGAACGCCTGGATCACCGCCATGCCCGACACCGACTCGGCGATCTGCGCGGTCATCGACGAGATCGTCTCGCGCACGCGCAGGAACGCTGCGTGCGAGCGAACCTGGAACCAGCGCGTCAGCACGAGCGTCGGCGGCAGGATCACGAGCGCGACGAGCCCGAGCCGCCAGTCGAGCACGAACAGCCCGACGATCGCCGCGAGCAGCGTGAGCGTGTTGACGACCAGCGTCGTCAGCCCCTGCGAGAGCACGTCCGAGAGCGCGTCGACGTCGGACGTGAGGCGCGCGATGATCCAGCCGGCCTTCTGCTGCGAGAAGTAGCGGAGCGAGAGCGTCGTCAGGTGGTTGAAGAGATCGCGGCGCAGGCCGAGCACGACGTCCTGGCCGACGCCCGCGAGCCCGCGCACGAGCGTCGTCTGCAGCACCCAGGCGAGCGCGTTGATCGCGAGGTAGATGGCGACGTCGCGGGTCGAGGCGGCCCTTGTCGTGCTCCCTCATGCCCTTGTCGATCGCGTCCTGCACGACGAGGAGCGCGGCTGACCGGCGCGGCGGCCGAGCAGACGCCGACGAGCGCGAGCGCGGCGACGCGCAGGCGGCGGCCGACCAGGTAGCGGCCGAGGCGCGTCAGCCCGGTGCGCCGGTTCTCTAGGCTGCGGCACTGACTTCCTCTCCGAAGAGCGACGCGAAGACGCCGCCGGCGGCGAGCAGCTCGTGCGGCGTGCCCGACTCGACGATCACGCCGTCGTCGATCACGACGGCGCGGTCTGCGACCTCGACCGTCGAGAGCCGCTGCGTCGCGATCAGCACCGTGCGGCCGGCGAGCGCGGGGCGGAGGTTCTCGACGAGGTGGCGCTCGGTCTGCGTGTCGACGGCCGACATCGGGTCGTCGAGCACGACGACGCGCGGCTCCAGCGACGAGCGCGCGTGCGAGCGCGACGCGCTGGCGCTGGCCGCCCGAGAGGTTGACGCCGCGCTCGCCGATCAGCGTGTCGTAGCCGTCGGGCAGCTCGGCGGCGAACTGCGCGACGCCTGCCGCCTCGCAGGCCGCGACGACCTCCTCCCACGGCGCGTCGGGGCGCGCGGCCGTCAGGTTGTCGTGCAGCGGGATCGAGAAGAGGATCGGCTTCTGCGTCACGATCGCGACGGCGCTGGCGGAGCTCGTCGAGGGGCACGTCGCGCACGTCGACGCCGCCGACGAGCACGCGCCCGTCGGTCGGGTCGTAGAAGCGCGGCAGCAGGTTCAGGAGCGACGTCTTGCCGCCGCCGGTCGGCCCGCAGACGGCGACGATCTCGCCCGGCTCGAGCGCCAGGTCGACGCCGGAGAGCACCTCCGAGCCGGTGCCGTACGAGAACCGCACGCCCTGGAAGGCGACCGCGAGCGGCCCCTGCCGGCAGCTGCGTGGGGTGCGTCGGCTCGGGGATCGACTCGATTCCCTGCAGCCAGGCGAAGCTGCGCGACGCCGACGCGGTCGCGCGCTGGGCGAGCGAGAGGATCCAGCCGAGCGCCTCGAGCGGCCAGACCAGCTGCAGAGCAGTTGGTAGAAGAGGAAGAACTCGCCGTAGGTGAGCGAGCCGCCGATCACGTCGCGCCCGCCGAAGAGCGACGACCGCGCCGATCGAGAGCGTCGGCAGGAAGAGCAGGCCGGGCAGGAAGGCCGCCTCGATCGCGCGCCTGCCGCAGCACGCCGTCGCGCACGAGCTCCGCCTTGCCGGCGAAACGGGCCTGCACGTCGTCCTCGCGACCGAACGCCTGCACCATCTCGATCCCGACGACCGCCTCGTCGGCGGCCTCGGTGACGTCGGCCTTCAGCTGCTGCACCTCGCGTGAGATCGGCATCACCTTCCGGCCGAATGTGAACGCGAGCAGCGCCGACGGCCGGCATCGCCACGAGCGCGATCGCGGCGAGCTTGACGTTGACGAGGACAGAGGACGACCGCGATCCCGAAGATCATCATCAGCGACTGGATCCCCTGGGTCAGGCCCCAGCCGATGAAGTAGCGGATCGGGTAGAGGTCGTTCGTCGCGCGCGAGACGACCTGGCCGGTCGCGTGGCGGTCGTAGAACGCGCGCGGATAGCCGAGGTACGCCTGGTAGAGCAGCTCGCGCATGCGCGCCTCGACGCGGATGCCGGTGCGCGCGGTCGCATAGCGCCGCGCGAAGTTGATCCCGAAGCGGAAGAGCGCCAGCACGACGACGATCGCGAGGTACGGCCAGAGCGTCGCGCGGTGGCCGCTCTTCGGTGCGATCGCGTCGTCGATCGCGTGCCGGATCACGATCGGGATCGCGAGCGAGAGCCCGGAGTAGACGAACGCGCAGCCGAGCCCGAAGATCACGAGCCGCTTCTGCTCGCGCCAGAGGCCGGCCAGGCCCTTGGCGGTGGGCCAGAGCCCGAGGTCGGGCGGGTCGACGGAGAGCGCGCGCCTGCTCACCTCTTCAACCTAGCGACCGTGGCCTAGAATGCGCCGATGCGCACGCACCCTCCCTGGTAGGTCTTACGCCGTAGGTCGCTGGGCGGCGTCGTCTCGACGCTGCTCGCGATCGAGCTGCTCGACGAGCTCGTCTTCGGTGCGCGCGAGGCCGCCTGGCCGCTGATTCGCGACGACCTGGCGCTGTCGTACGCGGCGATCGGGCTCGTCCTGTCGGTCCCGAGCCTCGTCGCGCTCGTCGTCGAACCGGTGCTGGGTGTCGTCGCCGTCGCCGGCCGTCGCCGCATGCTCGTCCTCGCCGGCGGGCTGGCGTTCGCCGTCGGGCTCGCGGCCGCGGCGGGCGCGTCGTCGTGGTGGCTGCTGCTGCTCGCGTTCGCGCTGCTCTACCCGGCGTCGGGTGCGTTCGTCTCGCTCTCGCAGGCGACCCTGATGGACCTGGAGCCGGAGCGGCGCGAGCACAACATGGCGCGCTGGATGGTTGCCGGCGGCGTCGGTGCCGTCGCCGGGCCGCTCGTGCTGGCTGCGGCGTCGTGGTCGGGGCTCGGCTGGCGCGGGCTTCTCGCAGGTCTCGCCTTCGTTGCCGTCGCGCTGGTGCTCGTCCTGCGCCGCTCGCCGGGCCGAGTCCCCGAGCAGGACCGGCTGGAGCTCCGCGCGGCGGTGCGTGCACTCGCCCGTCGCGACGTGCTGCGCTGGCTGTTCCTGGTCGAGCTGTCCGACCTGCTGCTCGACGTCCTGCTCGCGTTCCTCGCGCTCTACCTCGTCGACGACGTCGGAGCGTCGGTCGCGACGGGTGGCCTGGCGGTTGCGATCTGGACCGGCTGCGGGCTGCTCGGCTCGGTGGCGATCATCCCGCTGCTCCGACGGGTCGACGGCCTCCGTTACCTGCGGGTGAGCGCGGTGCTCGCCAGCGTGATCTTCGCGGCGTTCCTGGTCGTTCCCGGCCTCGGGCCGAAGCTGGTGCTGGTCGGCGCGCTCGCGCTCGTCAACGCCGGCTGGTACCCGGTGCTCCAGGCACGCTTGTACGACGCGCTCGGCGGATCGAGCAGCCTCGTGCTCACGGTCGGCGTCCTGTTCCCGCTCGACGCGGTGCTGCCGCTCGCGATCGCAGGCCTCGCGAGCCGATTCGGGCTCGGGGTGGCGCTCTGGCCGTTACTGGTCGCGCCGATTGCATTGCTCGCGCTCGTGCCGCGACGTGGCACTCAGGCGGCGGACCTCTAGACTCAGCGCGTGCCCAGGTGCGCGAGTTGCGGCCACGAGAACCGGGACGGTGCCCGCTTCTGCGACGCCTGCGGAGCGGCCCTCGCGGCCGTCCTCGACTCCGGTGAGCAGCGCAAGACGGTGACCGTGCTCTTCTGCGACGTGACCGGCTCGACCGCGCTCGGCGAACGGCTCGACCCGGAGTCGCTGAGGGCCGTGATGGCGCGGTACTTCGATCTCGCACGCGCGATCGTCGCGCGGCACGGCGGCTCGGTGGAGAAGTTCATCGGTGACGCCGTCATGGCGGTCTTCGGGATCCCCGTGCTGCACGAGGACGACGCGCTCCGTGCGGTCCGGGCTGCGGCCGAGTTGCGGCGATGGGCTCGGCGACCTGAACGTCGGGTTGTCGCGCGATTACGGCACGACGCTCGAGCTGCGCATCGGTGTCAACACGGGCGAGGTCGTGACGGGGACGGAGGAGCGCCTGGCGACCGGCGACGCGGTCAACGTCGCGTCGCGTCTCGAGCAGGCGGCGAAACCCGGCGAGGTGCTGCTGGGTGCCGAGACGATCGCCCTCGTGCGCGACTTCGTCGTCGCCGAGGAGGTTCAGCCGCTCGAGCTGAAGGGGAAGGCTGCGCCGGTTGCCGCCTTCCGGTTCGTGTCGCTCCGGACCGACGCGCAGCCGCGACAGATGCGGGGGACGATGGTCGGCCGGGAGCGCGAGCTCGCCCGTCTGCAGGCCGCGATGGCGCAGGCGACTGCAGACCACTCCTGCCAGCTCTTCACCGTGCTCGGCGCCGCCGGCGTCGGCAAGTCGCGTCTGGCCTACGAGTTCCTGGACGGGATCGGCAGCGCGACCGTCGTTCGCGGCACGTGTCTGTCGTACGGCGAGGGGATCACCTACTGGCCTGTCGTCGAGATCCTCAAGCAGCTGCTCGGCGCTCGGCCGGACGAGCGGCTCGCCGAGCTCGGGCTCGATCAGTCGGTCGCGGTGGCGATCCATGCCGTGCTCGGTGAAGACGGCGTCGTCTCATCGACGGAGGAGATCGCCTGGGGTGTCCGGCGGCTCCTCGAAGCCGTCGCGGCGGCCGGTCCCCTCGTCGTCGTCCTCGACGACATCCATTGGGGCGAAGGCGTCTTCTTCGACCTCGTCGACCATGTCGCCGACCTCAGCCGTGATGCGCCGATTCTGCTGCTTTGCATGGCGCGTCCCGAGCTGCTCGACCGGCGGCCGGGCTGGGGTGGCGGCAAGCTCAACGCGACGACCGTCCTGCTGGAGCCGCTCGGCGAAGACGACGCCGACGCGCTCGTCGAGCGTCTGCTCGACGGGGCGCGCGCCGACGACACGCTCCGCGAGCGGATTCGCGATGCCGCGGAAGGCAACCCGCTGTTCGTCGAGGAGATGGTCGCCCTCTTGCGGGAGTCGCCGGACGGGGCTGTCGTGGTGCCGCCGACGATCCAGGCGCTGCTTGCCGCCCGCCTCGACCAGCTCGATCCTGCCGAGCGCGTGGTGCTCGAACGCGGCGCCGTCGAAGGGCGGGTCTTCCACCGCGGGGCGGTGCAGGCACTGTCGCCGCTCGAGACGCAGCTCGTCATGCCGCTCACGGCGCTCGTGCGGCGTGAGCTGCTGCGGCCGGATCGGACCGTGTTCCCGGGCGACGACGCGTTTCGCTTCCGGCATCTCCTGATCCGCGACGCGGCGTACGACGCCCTGCCGAAGGCGACCCGTGCCGACCTGCACGAACGGTTCGCCACCTGGATCAGCGAGCGTGGCGCCGACCTCGTCGAGTTGGACGAGATCATCGGGTACCACCTCGAGCGCGCGTATCGCTATCGCGTCGAGCTAGGACCGGCCGGCGAGAGCGCCGTGCAGCTCGCTGCGCGCGCGGCGGAGCGCCTGGCGGCTGCCGGCACCAAGGCTTCGGGTCGGGGCGACATGCGCGCCGCGACGAGCTTGCTCTCTCGGTCCGTCGATCTCTACCCCGACGACGACCCGCGACGGCTCGCGCTCCTGCCTGTTCTCGGGCGCGCGCTCCATGAGGCCGGCGAGTGGCCGCGCGCCCAGGAGGTGCTGGCCGGCGCGATCGAGCTCGCGGGCAAGTTGGGCGACCGGCGGCAGGGCGCCGAGGCGTCTGTCGCCCTGACGCACCTGCGGGTGTTCAGCGATCCGGAGGCCACGCACGACGGGGCGCGCGAGGCCCTGGCAGGCCCGATGCGTATCTTCGAGGAGCTCGACGACAAAGCGGGCCTGGCGCGCGCGCTCGGCCTGGCCGGACAGCTGCGCTTCTGGGCCGGCGATGCGAGTGGGGCGATCGACGACTGTGAGCGTGCCGCGCTCGTCGCGCGCGAAGCCGGGGATCGCCTGCAGGAGAGCTCGAGCCTCACCTACGTGCTGATTGCCTCGCTGCACGGGCCGACGCCGGTCGACGTGGCGCTTCGCCGCACGGACGAGATGCGGACGCGTGCCGGCGGTGACAGAAGACTCGAGGTGATGATCCTGCGCAGCCAGGCCCGGCTCGAGGGAATGCGCGGGAACTTCGACGTGGCGCGTGAGCGAATCGCCGCCGGCATGGCGCTCGCCGAGGAGCTGGGACTCGAGGTGGCGGCGATCGGCCTCCGCTCCGAGGGCGGCGAGGTCGAGCTCAACGCGGGCCTGCCCGCCGCTGCGGAGGCGTTGACACGCGCGGCATGCGACGAGCTGGTGCGAATCGGCAACCACGGCCACTACGTGACTGTCGCGGTGGGGTTCGGCGACGCACTCCTGCTCCAGGGCAAGCTCGATCAGGCAGCATTGTTGATCCAGCGGATCCAGGACTGGGCGATCGAGGACGACCTCGACCCGCAGATCGGTTGGCGGCGCCTCAAGGCGCGGTTGCTCGCGCTCCGCGGTGACCCGGAGGGCGGCGTGCGTTTCGCGCGCGAGGCGGTCGAGCTGGCGACCCGAGGCGACTTCCTGGACATCCACGCGACCGCTCGGCTCGACCTCGCGGAGGTGCTGCACCATGCGGGACGCGCGACGGAGGCCGCGGCTGAGTTCGCCGGGGCGCTCGAGCTCTACGAGCAGAAGGGCAACGTGGTCGGAGCAGCCCGGGCGCGGGCGCGCCTTTAGGCGGGCTGCGGCAGCCGCCGGCCGCCCGACGCCGCGAAGCGAAGGCCCTGGACGGTCCAGCCGCCGAGCGCGAGCAGCAGCAGGCCGGTGACGAGCAGCAGGAAGATCAGGCGGCGTTTCATGCAGGCGACACTACGGCGCGCGGCGGGCGGAGCCATCGGTCGTGGGGATGATCCGGCGTCCGCCTCGCGGACGAACCTCGATCCGTTTCCGTTGCTCGGCTTCGGGGAATGCCGTCGCCGTGGCTCCTCGTCCTCTCTGGACCGGCTCGATCGCGTTCGGCCTCGTCAATCTTCCCGTGCGGGTGTTCAGCGCTGTGCACGAGCACAAGCTGCAGTTCCACCTCGTGCACGAGAAGGACGACGGGCCGATCGGCTACGAGAAGGTGTGCAAGCTCGAGGAGAAGCCGGTCTCGAGCGACGAGATCGTGAAGGCATTCGAATACGCGAAGGGCAAGCTCGTCCACCTCACCGACGAGGACTTCGAGGCAGTCCAGGTCGAAGGGCAGCGGACGCTCGAGCTGCAGGACTTCGTGCCGTACGACGACATCGATCCGGTGTTCTTCGCGCACACCTATCTGGTCGGGCCGCAGGACGGCGCCGAGAAGCCCTACGCGCTACTCGTGCGCGCGATGACGGATGCCGGCCTGGCCGGCATCGGCAAGTTCGTGATGCGAAACCGCCAGTACCTGGGCTGCATCCGCGTCCGCGACCGGGCGCTGATCCTCGAGCAGCTCCATTTCGCCGACGAGGTGAAGGCGCCGGCCGGGGTCGCCCCGTCGCGGCTACCGGCGGTCAGTTCGCGTGAGCTGGGCCTTGCCCGTGACGTGATCGAGAGCCTCGCCGGCGAGTGGAAGCCGGCCAAGTACAAGGACACCTACACGACGGCGCTGCGCGCGCTCGTCAAGAAGAAGGTCGCGGGCCGCGACGTCCACGAAGCAGCCGAGGTCGAGGAAGCCGAGCCGCTCGACCTGATGGAGGCGCTGCGGCAGAGCGTCGAGCAGTCGAAGCGCCCGAAGCGCAAGACCCGCGCTCGCAAGGCCGCCTGACAGAGCGGGTCGCCCCGAAAGCAGCTGGTAGCGCCTAACATCAGACGTGGTGCTTCCCGAGGGCGTGTACCACTGGACCGCGACGCATCCCGAGTGGGACGGGCCGGTCTCGGCGTACGCGATCGACGACGGCGAGCGGCTGATCCTGATCGACCCGATCGCCGTGCCGGACGACGTGCGCGCGCTGTTCGGGTCGCGCGGCGTGGTCACGGTTCTCACCTCCACGTGGCACGAGCGCGACGCCGCATCGCTCGGCTTTCCGGTCTGGGCCCCGGCGCCGGATCGGCCCGAGGACCAGCTCGTCCCGGCGACTCGCTACGCAATCGGCGACTCGCTGTTCGAGATGGAGGCGTATCCCGGCCGTGAAGGGCAGCTCGACCTCGTGCTGTGGAGCGAGCGGATTCGCGCAGTGATCGCCGGCGATACGCTGGTCGACCTGGGGCACGGGCTCGAGATCCCCGCGAGCTGGCTGCCGGAAGGCGTCTCGGTCGAGCAGGTCGCGACCGGCCTCCGACCGCTGCTCGACAAGCCGGTGGAGTTCGTGCTGCCGACGCACGGCGAGCCCGCCGGCCGCGCGGCGCTCGAACAGGCCCTCGCCTGAACGTGTCGCTGAGCTAACGGCGAGCGTCGTCGAGCAGGTCGAGCACGGCCTCCTCGATCGGTCCCTGCGTCGCGGGCGCATCCGGTTCGAGCGGCCAGTTCGGCGACTCGAGGGCGCGCGCGATCGTCTGGCCGGCGAGGTAACGATCCACGACCCGCGGGTCGATGTACGACGACCGGCACACCGCGGGCGTGTTGCCGAGGTACAGCGCGACCTCCTGCACGGCGCGTGAGATAGCGCGCTTCCGCGCGGTCTTCGTCGCCGCGTGCGTCGAGATCCCGAGCCCGACCGCGGCGAGCACCGTTGCATGCCACGTGCGGAAGTCCTTGGCGGAGTAGTCCGGGCCTGCGAGCTCCTTGATGAACGCGTTGATGTCGACGGACCGGACGTCGACCCAGCGTGTGTCGCGGTAGGCGAGGAACGCGTCGCCGCCCCGTCGTCGCCGTTTCAGCTCCGCCGCGGTGTCGTACACGAGCGGGTCGACGAGGCCCTGCAGCCGGCGCTTCCCCGACTTCGCGACGTAGTCGAAGACGAGCCGGTGCTCGCCCAGCAGCTGCACGTGCCGCTTCTCGAGCGTGGCGAGCCCATAGCTGCCGTTGCCGTCCGCATACTCCTCGCCGCCGACGCGGAAGAAGCCAAGATCGAGCAGGCGCACCGCGCATGCCAGCACACGCTCTTTGCTGAGTGTCGGCGCCTCGAGACTCTCGGCGACGGCAGCGCGCACGTCGGGCAGCGTGCGGGCAAACCCGAGCATGCGGTCGAACTTCTCCTGCGAGCGACGGACGCTCCAGTCGGGGTGGTAGAGGTACTGCCGCCGCCCTGCCGCGTCGGTGCCAACCGCCTGGAGGTGGCCGTTCGGGTGCGGGCAGATCCACACGTCCTGCCAAGCCGGCGGGATCGCAAGTGTGCGGACGCGCGTCAGCGCGTCGCGGTCGCGAATCGGCCGGCCGTCGACGTCGAGGTACGTGAATCCCCTGCCGTGGCGGCGCCGCGTCAGTCCCGGCTGGGCGCAGTCGGCGCGACGAAGACGGGTCATCTGTGTTGCGCTACGCGTCGTCGGGCGACGGAGGCACCGGCGGATCGAGCTCGGGCGGCGGCCACGGCTCGGGGATCTCAGGCGGCGTCGGCGGCGTTCCCTCGTCGGGCGGCGGCCACGGCTCGGGTGGAAGCTCGGGTGGGATCGGCGTCGTCACGTCGCTCACTTCTGCTCGTCAGCAGGCGACGTGAAACATCGCGCCACGGTGGGTAAGGACAAGGCACCAACGATTCCGAAAAGGAGGCGGCCATGCCGGGCAAGAGCGCACACGTGAAGAACGAGAAGCAGTACGAAGCGCTGAAGGACAAGGGCATGTCGAAGGAACGCGCCGCGAAGATCGCGAACTCACCGGGCGCGTCGAGCCGCGGCGGCAAGGCGTCGCATTCGTCGTCGCACCGGTCATCCTCGTCGCAGGGCGGCACGACCGCGCAGAAGAAGGCGGCAGGCAGAAAGGGCGGGAAGGCTGCCCATCGGAACGACTAGATGGGCTTCGACCAGTACCACGAGCCGCCGGAGGAGCTCTCGCAGGAGACGCGGACCTTCGCGCGGATGATCCAGTCCCTGATCGAAGAGGCGGAGGCGATCGACTGGTACGAACAGCGCCTCGACGTCGAGCGCGACGCTGCGGCCAAGGCGATCATGGCCAACGCGCAGCAGGAGGAGTTCAAGCACTTCGCGATGGACCTCGAGTTCCTGCTGCGGCAAAAGGAAAAGTGGCGGATCGCCTGCCGCGGCGTCCTCTTCCACGACGGCGACATCGTCGAACTCGGCGAGCAGGCGGAGGAGGCGGAGGACGACGTCGGCTGAGCTCGCCCAGCCGCGCTCGCTCGTCGCGGGTCGCTGCTCCGCCTGCGGCTACGGCGTCTCGACGCGGTCGCTGCCGCGGCGCTGCCCGATGTGCGGCGGAATGGACTGGGAGGCGGATCCGTCGAACCCACGACGGTCGAATCCGGCGCCGCTCGTTCCCGCGCTGTTGCGCGATTTTCGCTGGAGTACGTCTGCCGGCTAGGCGCGGCGATTCAGGAGAAGCCGAACAGTGGCGGCAGTACGACGACGACCGCCGCGGCCAACAGGGGGAGGAACGGGAGGTAGCTCATCTGCCACCACTCGAGGCGATGCAGCGTGGTGCGCCGCTTGACGAATCGCACGGACAGCCAGGCGGCGCCGGCGAGGTTGACGAGGAGGACGACGTTGAGCCCCAGCGCCGCGGTCCGGTTCGGGCTGAACCCGAGGTCGCCGATCCGCGCGACCATCGACCCGAGCACCATCACGTCGAGCGCGAGGGCGCTGGCGACGCCGACCAGCTGGACCCAGTCCATCCAGTTCGGCGTCGTCGACGGATCCCGCGCCGACATCGCGAAGAGGACGAGCGCGAGGACGACCAGCAGCAAGGCGTCGAAGACGCTGAGCAGGTCGCGGTCGAACGCGTCGCCGAGCCCCGTCACCGCGTAGACGACAGTGGCGCACGCCAGCATGAACGCGAACAGCGGCGTGAACAGCATCGTGAGCACCGGCGCCATGTTCTCGACGACCCGTTGCTTCGACTCGACGAGCCACGCCGCCACGATCACGGCGCCTGCAGCGCCTGCGGGGACGACCCACGCCGCGATCCGGTCGACTTGCACCCCGGCGGGTCTGAAGATCGCGCCGGTCAAGCCCATCAGCACACCCCCGCCAAGTGCGATCAGGACGTAGTAGATGAACCATTCGCCCGTGAAGCGGACGAAGTCCATCCGCCGCTTGTGCGATCGGAGCGTCCCGCCCATGTACGGGAAGGCGATCGCGAACCACAGGACCACGGGCAGGTGGAGCGCGACGAGGATCTCGGTGTCCGAGTCCCGGTCGTAGGGATAGACGTTGATCACGAGCGCGGCAACCGCGAAGGGCGCGGCTGCCAGCACCCAGGCGCGCGTGCCCAGTTGCCGTCGGCGGGCGAAGTACGCGGCCAGGAATGGGAGGGCGAACAGGGTGACGTTCCGCCCGAACCAGGTCGGATTGTCGTCGGGAAAGCCCGCCACGAGGCGCGCAAGCTCGACCGCCACGGCGGCGGCGACGACGAAGACCAGCGCCTCGACCCACCCGCTCGGAGCCGGAGACGCGTCCGCCGCCGGCCCGAGCAGCTGTTTCCAGAGTCGGTCGCTGTGCTCGCGCGCGAACTCGCGGGACACCGCATCCAGATCGCCCATCCGCTTGACAGCGACGAGGAATGCCTCGTCGTCCGTGAGCCCGGCCGCGTTCAGCTCGGCGATCTGATGCCGAAGATGGTCCTCGAGCTCGTCGACGTCGTGGCCGTTGACGGCCGGCGCCGCGGCGACGAACGTCCGCCACGTCGCGATCTGCGACTCCACGTTCTCCACGCTCACGCCTCACCGGGCGCGGTCAGGAGCGCCCCGGACCCGGGCCAGACGCCGTTGAGCGCCCGGGTGACGGCCGCCCACTGCCGCTGGTGGTCGGCGAGCGCCGCTCGGCCCTCGTGGGTCAGCACGTAGTACCTGCGGCGGCGCCCCTCCGGCGGCGCCCTCCACTCGGTCGTCACGTAGCCGAGCCGACCGAGCCGGTGGAGGAGGGGGTAGAGCATCCCGTCGCTCCACTCGAGCTCCCCCTGCGACAGCGCCCGAACGCGCTTCAGGATCGCGTAGCCGTAGCTCTCACCGTCGGCCAGGATCGCGAGCACCAGCGGTGTCGCGGAAGCGGCGACCAGGTCCTTGTCGATGCGCAATCCAGCCTCCGATGGCTCGAACTGGCATGCATAGAACCACAAGGTATGACGGATCGCAACCTGCGGTCGCCGAAACAGTGGGCGGAACCAGACATTGCGCAAACCAGATCGTTCCGGCGCCGCAGTTGAGCTTAGAGTGACGGGCTCGTGAGCCACGGGCGAGGCAAATGCGTGAGTCAGCAGCGCTGAGGGCTGCAATCCTCGACTTCTTCGAGCGATTCTCCGCCAATGACGTCGCGAGCTTCGATGAGGTCGTCGATGAAGAGGCAAAGCTCTTCATCGGAACGGCCGATGACGAGTGGTTCGTCGATCGCGAAAAGCTTCGCAGCGGCTTCGCGCTCGACGGACTTCGGCTCGATGCCGACGATCCGCAAGCCTGGGAAGAGGGCCGTCTAGGATGGGTGGCCGATCGACCGGTCATGCACGCTCCGGGGATCGGCGCAATGCGAACCCGCT
The DNA here is from genome assembly GCA_963819535.1 of uncultured Actinomycetes bacterium. GTDB lineage: Bacteria > Actinomycetota > Thermoleophilia > Gaiellales > Gaiellaceae > PALSA-600. Next base: position 404,770 of record CAWFWL010000004.1, read on the forward strand.
TCACCGGCGCCTTCCGGCGGGAGGCGGGATCGTGGAAGCTGATCGTGAGCCACTCCTCCGTCGGGGTACCGGACGACGAGGTATCTGATCTTCAATGGCGCTGGTCCGACCGGAGTGACTGATCCAGCGAAACCTGCGGCCGAACTGCTCAAACCAACCAACGCCGAGAGTTGGCCTGCGTGGTTTGCGCAATGTCAGTTATGGGCGGAACCAGACATTGCGCAAACCGTGTCTTCTCCGCGCCGGGCCTAACGCTCGAATGAGACGAGAAGCCCGCGATGTCCGATGACTTTCTGGCCACACTGCCGTCTGAGCATTGATCGTGGGCGCAACGGCCGAATGTTTCGCCTCATCCAGACCTAGGAAAGCGCGAATTAAAGGAGGATCTATATGACCGGCGGCGCACCCGTTCTGGGGAGTCTGCACTCAGTCGATGGCGAGGGCGTCGTGCGGATGGAAGACCACCTCGACACGGGGATCGATGACCTCTGGGGAGCGCTCACCGATCCCGACCGACTCGTCCACTGGTACGGCGAGGTGGAGGGCGAGCTGGCTCCGGGGGGCGAGTTCCGCGTGCGCATCGCCCTCGCGGGGGAGCGCAGAGGGCAGGTGGAGGCATGCGAGCCTCCCCAACGGCTGCGTTTGACGATGCGCGATCCCGATCCTCAGCCCGGCCAGCCGGAGCAGACGGTGATTAATGCCCAGCTGATGAGCGAGGGCGCTCGGACCAAGCTGGTCTGGGAAGAGCGGGGCATGCCCGTCAACCTGCTCCCAGCCTACGGCGCGGGGATCCAGATTCACGTCGAGCATCTGGCCGACTACATCGGCGGCCGCGAACTCCGCAACGTCGAGGCCCGCTGGAACGAGCTCTTCGCAGCCTACGAAGCACTCGGCGTCGAAGCCGCGGGCAGTTAAAGCGCACCCTCGCGTGACGGGCCCGAACGCGGCGGGTGACTCCTCGCGCTTTCCCACGTGGCAGGCCCCGCCGGCGGTTTGCGCAATGTCAGTTATGGAGCGTACCGGGATCGAACCGGTGACCTTCGGCTTGCAAAGCCGACGCTCTCCCAGCTGAGCTAACGCCCCGTGCCGGGGTGGAGTGTAGCCCCGCGCCCCGATTTACATCCGTTTTACGTCCCTCTCGCGGAACTCCCACGCTTCGGCGGGATGCTCAGGCTGGCAAACGACCGGGAGGATTTGAGATGCGCAGGCTGCTGTTCGTCGTCGCAGGCATCGCCGCACTCGTCGCGGCGAGCGTTGCGGTGGCGGAGGGAATCGGAGGCGCCAAGAGCGTCAAGAGTGTCGCCGGAACGTTCTCGGCGACGTCCTCGAAGGTCTCCACCCGTACCTGCACGACCACCGACGGGAAGTCCCTGTCGATCAGCGACGCGCGCTACACCGGCGCAGCGTCGGGCGATCCCGATCTCACCGGGCCGATCACGCTTCGCGCCCGCAGCGTGATCAACACGACCGACGGCGTTGGCGTGGTCGACGGCTGGATCCGGATCGACGTCGCCTCCGGTCGCGACACGACTGCCGGCTACTCGGCCGTCTACGACCACGGGAACATCGCCGGGCTCGCAGCCGGCCGCGCGCACGAGCCGTCGGCTCGGCTCCTCGCGAACCTGTCCGCCGGCTTCAACCCCGCAAGCGGGTTCACGGGCGGCAAGCTCGGCGGCGGCACCGCGGGTGGCGCGGCGGTCGAGATCGGCCCCGGGCGCTGTGCCCCGGTCAAGCCGCAGAAGCCGGAGAAGAGCGAGGCCCACGGCACGATCTCGGCGCTCTCGTCGAGCTCGATCACGGTCGCCGGGCTCACGTGTGCGATCGCTGCCGGTGACTCGGTTGCTTTGAACTCGAAGTTCAAGGTCAACGACCGGGCCGAGATCCGCTGCGGCCTCGTCAACGGCCAGAACACGCTCACGAGGATTGCGAAGAGGTAGTGGCTGGGAGGGCGCGGCGTGGGGGGTCGCTCCTGCTGACGGCAGTGGTCGTGTTGCTTGCGACCGCCTCTGGAGCGAGCGCCGCGGCGCCGACGGCGATCACCGGACCGGTGACCGCCGTCGGCGCGGCCACCGCCACCGTCACCGGCACCGTCAATCCGGGCGGTGTCGCGACGACGTGGTACGTCGAGTACGGAACGAGCACGAGCTACGGCTCGAAGACGGCCTCGACGAATGCCGGCTCGGGGACCGCGAACGCCGCGGTCTCCGCGCCGCTCACCGGCCTGGCACAGGGCACGACCTACCACTACCGCGTCACGGCGACCTCGACCGCGGGCACGAGCCACGGGAGCGACGGGATCTTCACCACGCTCGCAGCACCGGGCGTCGTCACCGGCGCGGCGTCGTCGGTCGCGATCTCGTCCGCGACGCTGAACGGGACCGTCGATCCGAACGCGCGCCCGACGACCTGGTTCTTCGAGTACGGGACGAGCACGTCGTACGGATCGACGACGCCGGTCAAGAACGCCGGCAGCGGCACGGGGCCGGCGGCCGTAGCCGCCTCGATCAGCGGCCTGCAGAAGGGGCGCACCTACCACTTCCGGCTCGTCGCCACGAGTGACGGCGGAACGACGCAGGGCGGCGACGCGTCCTTCCGCACGAGCGGAGCGCCGTCGGTCGTGACCGGCAGCGCCTCGTCGATCGCACCGACGTCGGCGCGGCTCAACGGCACCGTCTCCCCGAACGGCATCGCGACGACGTGGTGGTTCGAGTACGGCACGAGCGCGTCCTACGGCACGAAGACCTCCGCGAGGAGCGCCGGCTCGGGCACCGGCACGAGCACCGCGTCGGCACCCGTCTCGAGCCTGAAGAAGTCGACGACCTACCACTTCCGGCTCGTCGCGAACAACTCCGGCGGCACCACCTACGGCAGCGACAGCACCTTCTCGACGTCGCTGGCGCCCGGAATCGTCACCGGCGCCGCCACGAACGTCGGCTCGACGACGGCGACGATCGCCGGCACGGTCGACCCACGCGGGCGGTCGACGAGCTGGTGGTTCCAGTACGGCGCCAGCGCGAGCTACGGCGCCAAGACCGCGGCGAAGAGCGCAGGCTCGAAGGCAGGGGCGCAGAACGTCTCCGCCAACCTGAGCGGGCTCAAGAATGGCGTCGTCTACCACTACCGGCTCGTCGCGACGAGCGATGCCGGCACGACCTACGGCTCCGATCTGACCTTCGCGACGCACGGCGTCACGATCTCGAGCGGAGGGCGCGAGGTCACCTTCGGTGGCCGGGTGACACTGTCCGGCAGCGTTCCGACCCAGCGAGCCGGCGAGCAGGTGATCGTGTACGCGCAGGCCTACGGCCGCGGCTCACCGGTCTCGGTGGCCACGATCCTCACCGCCGCGGGCGGCGTCTGGAGCTACATCGCGCGGCCGCGGATTCAGACGACGTACCAGGCCGGCTGGCAGGGCGGCCTGAGCCCGCAGGTCGTCGTGGGCGTCCATCCGTCGATCTCGCTCGCCCACACGCCTGCGGGCCTCGTGACCCACGTCGCTTCCGTCAGCGGGATGCGCGGCCGGCTCGTGCAGCTACAACGGCGCACCTCGGCGGGCAAGTGGGTGACGGTGCGCCGGGCCAGGCTCGGCCGCACGTCGCGCGTGACTTTCAAGCTCTCGCTTCTGCCGCACGGCCGCTCGGCGGTCCGCGTGGTCATGAGCATCAATCAGGCAGGCGCCGGCTATCTGGGCGGCAAGAGCCACACGATCACCGTCAGGCGGAGGTAGAGAGGGGCCCCGCTTCGGTGAGCTGCGCGGGGCGCCCGTCGAACGGGCGCCCCGCGCCAACACTGTCGTTCCGGAGCGGCTAGGCCGCGCGGGAGAGGCGCTCTTCCTGACGCGCCCGCTGGATGATCGCGTCGCGGTCGCCGAAGCGAAGCAAGGCGCGTGCGTTTCGCTGCTCGTCCCAGAGCTGCGCGATCTGCTCCTCGAGCTCCTGATGCTCGGCAGCCAGTCTCGCGTCGAAGCCCTCGGAGAGCCCGCGCATCACCCCGATCCGGCGCTCCGACAGCGCGTCGATCTCCTGTTTGATCTCTTTCAGGGTTCGCATGCCGATCAAAACGACCGTTGCCAGATCGGTATTCCGGCAAACCTCTCGACGAGACCTAGGAGTATCCGAGCTCGTCCAGCCGCTCCTCGTCGATCCCGAAATGGTGGGCGAGCTCGTGCAGGACGGTGATCCGGATCTCGGCCTGGAGCCGCTCCGGGTCGGGGAACGCCCGCTCGAGGGGGCGCCGGAAGATCGTGATCTTGTCGGGCAGGTACTCGTCGGCCTCCCACAGACCGAACAGGTCCGGATCCTCGGGATCCTCGTCCTCGATCACGACGGCGACGTTCGTGAGCGCGCCGGCGATCGACGCCGGCAGCTCGTCGAGCGCGGCCCGGACCTGGGTCTCGAAGCTCGTCACCGGCGAGCCTGGGCCGGCGCCCCGACCCGCAGGACGATCACCGCGACCGCCCCGAAGAGGAAGCCACCGACGTGGGCCGCGAAGGCGGTTCCGCCGCCGGTGTCGGGGTGCGTGACCGAGAAGCCGCTCTGCCAGAGCTGGAACACGAACCAGAAGCCGAGGAAGACGACCGCAGGCACCGGCACGGGAATGAAGCCGAAGACGAGGGTGACCACGCGGGCGTACGGAAAGAGCAGCAGGTAGGCCCCGAGCACCCCCGCGATCGCCCCGCTCGCACCCACGTTCGGGATGCTTGCTGCGCCGCTTCCCGAGTAGTGGATCGTCACCCACGCCTGCGCGAGCGCCGCGGCGTAGCCGGCAGCGAGGTAGAAGAGCAGGAACCTCACCCGGCCGAGCGCATCCTCGACGTTGTTGCCGAAGATCCAGAGAAACAGCATGTTGCCGAGCACGTGCAGCCAGCTCGCGTGCAGGAACATGCTGGCCAGGATCCCTTCCGGCCAGGCCAGGTGGCCGGTCGCCCCGCCGACGCACGGCCCGCTGACCGCACACGGGTAGAAGGCGTAGTCGTCGATCCGCGTGCCGCGCGACGAGAGCTCCCAGAACCAGACGAGCAGATTGGCCGCGATCAGGCCGTAGGTGACGACCGCCCGGCGCCGGGTCGGGATGTTGTCGAAGAGCGGCAGCACGGCCGCGCTACGGCTCCTCCCCGAGCAGGTCTCGGAGCCGTGCGAGCGCGGTGAACATCCGACTCTTGATCGTGCCGAGCGGCACCCCGAGCCGCTCGGCGAGCTCCGACTGCGAGAGGCCGCCGTAGTAGGCGAGCTCGAGCGCCTGGCGCTGGTCGGGCGGGAGCCGGGCGAGGGCAGCCTGCACCGCCTGGCGCTGTGCGCGGACGTCGGCGGTGTCCTCCGCCGCCTCGCCGTGTGCGGCGGGCTCGGTCTCGAGCGGGTCGGCCCGGCGCCGCTCCTCGCGGCGCACGACGTCGACGGCCCGCCGGTGGACGAGCGTCAGCAGCCAGGTCGACGCCTTGCCGCGTCCAGGGTCGAACGAGATCGCCGTCCGCCACACGGCGAGAAACGCGTCCTGGACGGCGTCCTCGGCCAGGTTCGGGTCGCGCACGATGCGGAGCGCGAGCCCGTAGGCGACACGCCCGAAGCGGTCGTACAGCTCGGCGAGCGCTGCTTCGTCGCCGCGCGCGACGAGTGCCGGCAGCGCCTCGTCGGACAGATGTGCGAACAGGGGAGGCATCGACGGCGTCCGCCGAAGCCTATTGACCTGACCGGCGCCGTCACAGGAAGTACGGCACGAGTGCGAGCGCCCCGAGCAGATACCACGTCCCGAAGCAGACGCCGAAGACGCCGAACACCGGCACGACGCGCCCGAATCCCTGCTGGATGCGGGGTCGGGTCAGGACGTAGCCGAATCCGGTCGAGAGCAGAGCCATCGAGACCGCGGTGCAAAGAGCGAAGAGCGCGAGCGCGATCAGCGCGACCGTCCGGCTGTGAATCGCCGCGAGCAGCAGCACGCCGACGCCGCCGCTGCCGCCGATCCCGTGCACGAGCCCGATCGCGTACGCCTGCAGCGGGGTGCGCCGCGGAGGTACCCGCAGGTGCGTGTGCCCGTGCGCGAACGCGCCGCGCCGCCAGCGGAGGAGCAGCCAGAGGGCGAGCGCCACGATCACGAGACCGATCGTGGCTTCGGCGCTCTGCTCGACCCGGGACGGCAGGTACGCCTTCCAGAGCACGATCGGCACGCCGAGTGCGAGCAGCGACGAGGCATGGCCGAGCCCCCAGGTCAGTCCGAGCCGCGTTGCGCCGCCCCGGCCGTTGGTGACGAGCGTCGTCACTGCGGTCAGATGGTCGGGGTCGCTCGCGTGCCGGAGTCCGAGCAGGATCGCGACGACGAGCACGATCGCGAGCGTCGTCCCGTCCGAGAAGTGCACCACCCACGCGTCGAGGCCGAACATCATCCACCTACCTTAGGGAGTGCGCGCGCGACCATCGCGACGCCTGCGACGACGATCACGAGGGCGCTGACGGCAGGCAGCACGCTCAGGAGCCGTCCGCGGCCGTCGAAGCGGGCGAACGCGCTCTTGGCGAGCACCGCGACGAGGCCGACGAGCGTGATCGCGACCGCGAGCCCGAGGCTGAACGCGAACACGAGCAGCATCCCGAACGCGACGCGATGCAGCGAGATCGCGGCGAGGAGGACGACGAGCGCCGACGGGCAGGGCAGCAGGCCGCCCGAGATCCCGACGGCCAGCAGGCTCCGCCGTTCACTGCCGCCGTGGTGATGGTGGTGGTGATGGTCATGAGCCGTGGCGATGCGCATGCGCGTGCCGCGTGCGCCCGATCAGCACCGCCGCACCCACACCGACGACCATCAGGCCGGCGCTCAGGTCGAGCCATGGGTAGAGCGTGTCCGGGACGATCCACTGCGAGAGCAGCAGCGTGATGCCGCCGAGCGCGAACACGCCGGCGGTGTGCGTGGCGGTCGTGATCAGCCCGAGCAGGGCCGCATGCCACGGCGTGCCGCGCGAGCCGATGAGGTACGCCGAGACGATCGTCTTCCCGTGCCCCGGCGAGAGCGCGTGTGCCGCGCCCCAGAACACGGCGAGCAAGAGCGACACGAGCACGACGGCGGCGCTCAGGTGCTTGCGGCCGATCAGCGACGCGAAGCTCGAGTCGGCGACGCGATCGGGGGCGCTCAACGCACGGCCGCTCAGGAGCGTCGGCGCAGCTGCGTCGTTCGGTGCCAGGCGTGCGCCCGCGTGCGTCACGTCGAGCGGGCTCCGCAGCAGGTCCTTCGGGTACGCGCGCAGCTCGTCCGACGTCGAGCGGGTGGTCGCGCCGAGCACGATCTCCTTCCAGCCGATCCGGCCGCTGTAGTTGCGGTCGTCGACCGTGATCGTCGCCGGTCGGTCGACGCGTGGACCGGTGAGCAATGCCTGGTAGCGCGTCGTCCGCAAGCCCGCTGCTCCCTTTGGATGTGCGAGCGCCGTTCGCGTCACGCGCAGGGCGACCGGCCGGCCGTCGATCGAGACACGCAGGCCGCCGATCCGGATCGGCACGCGCTGCAGCGTCGGGATCTCCGCCATGTCGACGACGTACCGGACGTAGAGCTGGTGCCCCGCGACCTCGACGCGTGCGAAGCGATTGATCGTGAAGTTGCCGAGCGGGTGCGCCGAGGCGACGCCTGCCGGAACCAGCAGGTAGCACGCCGCCGCGAGCAGGATCAGGCGTTTCATGATGCGAGCCTCCTCAGGGTTGAGCTCCAGAGCAGCGAGAAGTGCGGGTTGAGTGCGGTCGCGGCGCGCGCCCACGGACGCGGGTCGCGGCCGAGGCACCGTTCGATCACGGCGCGGTGGAAGAGCTTGGCGCTGTCCTTCGTCCCGAGCCGGAGCGCCAGCTTCGAGTAGTGGAGTGCCTCGGTGCACTTGCCGTTGCGGGCGAGCGCCCAGGCGAGAACGTCGTTCCCGTCGATCGACGGGCGTTCGCGCTGCGCCTGGCGGGCGAGAGCGAGTGAGGCGTGCAGCCGGATGCCGTGGTCGACGTCGAAGAGCGCCGTCTCGAGGTCGGTGCGCACGCCGTTCGCCGCCAGCAGTCGGCGGATGCCGTCCTCGGTCGCGTACTGCACGCGCGCTGCGCGCTCGTGTCCGGTCGCGTGCAGGAGGTCGGCGTAGAGGCCGACGAACTGGGGGAGAGGCACCGTCTCGACCGCGCGCCGCTCGAGCGACGTCGCGAGCGTCAGATGGCCCCGTGCCAGCTCGACCTGTGCCCGCGCGTCGAGCGCGTACACGTAGCCGGGGAACGTCCGCAGCGCGGCCAGCAGGTGCGCCGATGCGGCGTTCAGGCGGCCGCGCGAGAGCTCGAGCTTGCCGAGTTGCGTCTCGGTCCAGGCGAGCGGCTCGCGCTCGTCTGCGGCGGCGTCGCGCGACAGCAGCAGTGCATTCCGCGCCGCGTCGAGCGAGCCTAGGAGCTCGCGGGCGTAGGCGATGCGCGCGTACGACGAGACGCCCGGCTTGAGCCGCGCCATCGTGTCGAAGGCGGCGAACGCCTGCGTGTACCGGCCGAGCTCGAGCTGCGCGTCGCCCACGACGCCGTAGTTGCGTGCGGTCGTCGGCGAGATCGCGAGTGCGCGCTTACCAAGTGTGAGCGCCAGCGCGAAACGGTGGCGCGAGAGTGCGAGCGACGCGAGTCCGCTCGTCGCGTCGAGATCGTTTGGGGCGAGGCGCACCGCCTGCCGGAGCACGCCGGCGGACTTGACGTAGTAGGAGGGATCGCCGGTCTCCCTCGCCCGTTGCTGGTACGCGAGCCCGAGCAGGTCGAGGCCGCGCACGTTCGCCGGGCGTGTCCGCAGGCCTGCCTGGAGCTGGGCGACCAGCGTCTGCGTGTTTCCCGCCGCGAAGCCTGAGGCGAGCTTGTCCGTCTGGGGGGCCGCCTTCGGGCGGGCTGCCGGCGCGGTCCCATGCGCCGACAGCCCGCCGAGGAGCAGGGCGGCAGCGGTCGAGACCGCTGCCGCCGTAGCGACCAGGAGTCGCCGGTAGCTCATCAGTGCTGTTGTCCGTGTGTGTCGTCAGCGCCGCTCTGCGGATCGGCGACGTAGGGGAACGAGCCCATCGGGTTCGTGTCGCCCTTGTCGACGCCGTCGCCCAGCGGGAGCTTGGTTCCGAGCAGGAAACCGCCGACGGCCTGCTCGGCGATGTCGATCACGTCGTCGTTCAGGCGACGACCGTTCGGCCAGCCCTGGTTGTCGCCGCCGAGCACGCCCAGCCGTGAGACCTTCGCGGCGGGAGTGACCGGGACGGCCAGGTTGATCCGCAGCTCGTCGGCCGGCGTGTTCCCGGTGAAGGTGACCTTCGGGATCCCGGTCAGGAGCACCTGAACGAGATCCGCGCGGTCCTTCTCGGGAGCGCCCAGCTTGTAGAGCTTGTTGATCACGGCCGCCAGGATCGGCTGCTTGTAGTACTTGACGAACTGGCCGTCCTGAGCGGGTGTGGTGGCGTTCCAGTGATCCTTGAGGTTGGTCGGGATGACGACCTCGTTGATCAGCGGATTGCCGAGCCGGGAGACCTGCACCCACTTGTCGTCGCCCTTGCCCTTCACGGACGCGCCGCGGCGATCCGCGGCCGACCAGACACCGACGACGTGCGACTCGGTGTCGACCTGCGAGATCGGGATCTGCAGGGCGATCGTGTGGACCGCGTAGCCGGCGAGGAAGTCCTTGCCGCCGCCTGCGTTGCCCGTGCCCTTGCGGATCGCGAGCAGGTCGAAGATGTCGCCGACGTCCGCGAAGAACGGATCGTCACGCTGGCCTGCGAAGACCTGACCGCCGCCCTGCAGCGGCGTCACGGCCTTCATCGCGAGTGCGTGGTAGTCCGGTGTCGTGCGGGGCCCGATGTTGTCGGCCGGCGTCGTCCCGTGCGCGATCACCGTCGACTTGCCGTTCGCGACCCGGGTCACCGTGTACGGCTGAACCGTGTCGCCGAGGAAGAACGGCCCGAACTTCCGCTCGAACTTGAAGTAGTACGACACGTCAGGCTTCCCGTCGCCGTTGCGGTCGACGTAGATGTCGTACCGCGCCGACGGCGAGAACGTGTAGTAGTTCGGCCCGGCTGCAGGATCCTCACCGGGGATGAAGTTGCTGACGATCGTCAGCGTGTCCGGCTTGTCGGGCGACCGGAACGCATACAGATCGGTGTTGTCCGCGGACGGATCCTCCGAGATCAGCGGTGCCTCACGGTGACTCGAGGCGTTCGCCGAGCTCGGGCCGGGCCCGCGCAGCAACGCGGCCACGAGGGCGAGCGTCACCAGAGCCGCCGCCCCGAGGGCGTAGGCCAGCTTGCGCATGTGTGTCTCCTTTGACGAATTCGGCGGCGGGGTCTCGCCACCGGTGAACGCGCGTCATTCGTCGCGCGTCGCGGACCGGTTCGGTCTGGATTTCTAGGAGCCGATGCCTTCGCGGATGCGATCTGCGACGGACGCCATCTCGAGCGTCGCGCCGGTCACGTCCTGCAGCAGCGCATCGGCCGTCGGTTCCTGCCCGAGCGACCACAGCTCGCGCAGCAGATCGCCGGCGTCGCGCTTCGCGAACCACTCGTTCCCGAACTCGCCGCGCAGGAACTCGCGGAGCTGCGCCTCGAACGCCCACGAGCGCAGGTAGCCGATCACGTAGAAGCTGCCGTCGATGTCGTCGAGGTAGCTCTCGCGGTTGACCGGGATCTTCAGCGCGTCGCTCAGGATCTCGAAGTAGCGCGGCTGCATCGCTTTCAGGTCGTCTGCCTGGAAGAACTCGATCTCGTAGAGCAGCTTGGCCGAGTAGCGGCGGACGAAATAGAGGAGCGAGACGGCGCCGTCGCGCGCGATGTCCTGCGGGCGCGGGACGTCGAGCCGGCGGTTGAGCCAGGCGGGGTCGATGACGAGGTGCTCGAGCAGCGCAGCCCAGCCTTCCGTGACGGCCATGTCGCCGAGCCGGCGCGCCTCCATCGGCAGGTCGCCGCTCGTGTGGGCGAAGTGCTCGGTGTGGCCGGCCTCGTGGAACAGCGCCTGCCAGTCGTCCTTGCCGCCGATCGGCTGGATCACGAGCATCACGCGCCCCGGCACCTCGATCGGCGCGCAGAAGGCGCGCGGCGTTTTCGAGGGCCGGCTCTCGAGGTCGAGGTGCACGTTGGCCTGCGACCGCAGGTCGACGCCGAGGTCGCCGAGCGTCGACTCGAGCGCCGGCAGCATGCGGTCCGACGGGAACGACTTGTCGAGGTCGGGCGCGCGGAAGAGGCGTGCCACGTCCCACGGGCGCGCGTCCGAGAGGCCGATGCCGAGCCGCGAGCGAAACAGCTTGTCGCCTTCGCGTTCCCACAGCTTCTCGGTGTCGTCGAGCACCGCGCGACACTCGTCGGCGAGCGAGTCGAGTTGGAACCCGAACTTCTTGTAGAGCTCGTAGTAGTTCGGGGCGCCGAGCTGGCGGACGGCCTCGCGGTCGATCTCGGCCGCCTCGAGGTACACCGGATTCAGGTGCTCGTCGAGCAGCCGGACGCGCAACTCCTCGAGCGTCCGCCGCTTGTCGCGGTCGGGCTCGTTCGACATCACGACGCGGAGCATCCGGTACGGGATCGTCTCGCTGTCGACCGTTGCCTCGAGCGCGGCCTCCTCGCGGGCGAGCCTCGCCTGGTGCTCGCGGGTCAGGTTGCCGAGGAAGCCCTCACAGGCGAAGCGCCACAGCTCGGTCGGCGCACCCTCCATCTCCTTGGCCGTCTCGAGTTTCGTCAGATCCTCGTACCGCTCGTACACCTCCTCGACGTCGAGGCTCTCCTTCTGGCCGGAGAAGTGGAGGTAGTACTCCTCGTCGAGGTCGGCGATGAACCGGTCGCCGCGCTCGCGGAGCGCGTCGATCTCGCGGGTCGATGGGCCGCTGGTCGCCATCGCTCCCTAGGATACGGGCCCGTGCGCACGCTGACGATCAAGACGGAGCGGCACACGCAGCTCCTCGACATCACGGGGGAGGTGCGGACGGCGGCTGCGGGCCTCACGGGCTCGGCGTTACTCGTCTACGTGCCGCATACGACCGCCGGACTGACGATCAACGAGCACGCCGACCCGCTCGTCGCGCGTGACTTCGAGATGGCCCTCGAGCGCATCGCACCGGAGGGCTGGGGCTGGCAGCACATCGAGGAGGGCGAGGAGAACGCGCCCTCCCACATCCGGGCGGCCCTGATGGGCCCGCAGGTGCTGGTTCCGCTCACCGACGACGGCGAGCTCGCCCTGGGCACGTGGCAGGGCATCTTCTTCTGCGAGCTCGACGGCCCGCGCACCCGGTCCGTGTACGTCACCGCGCTCGCCTGACTTAGTGCCAACTTGGCACTAGCTCGAGCGGCTCGCCAGCTCGAGCGCCCGGATGTCCGGGGCGGCCACGTCCGGTGTCAGACACGGCTACGAGTTCGTAACCGTTCGTCCACAGCGCGCCGCCGAGCCGCGATCACCACCGGGCGCGCGGCCCGGACACGTCCGGTGTCAGACACCGGGGTTCACAGGCGCGCCGAGGTGGTGTCGCTAGCCTGCGGGCGTGGCTGCACCCGTCCAGCGAGGCCAGGAGCTCGAGCTCACGGTCGACTCTCTCGCCTTCGGCGGGAACGGGGTCGCGCGGCTCGACGGGTTCGTCGTCTTCGTGCGCCGCGGGCTGCCGGGCGACACCGTCCGCGCGCGCGTGACCAAGACGCAGCGCCGGCACGCCGAGGCGGTCGTGACCGAGGTGCTCGCGCCCGGGCCGCAGCGCGTCGACGCGCCCTGCGCCCACTACCCCGCCTGCGGCGGCTGCCGCTTCCAGGATCTCGCCTACGACGCGCAGCTCGACGGCGAAGCACCGCTGGGTCGGCGACTCGCTGCAGCGCCTCGCCGGGCTCGTCGACTTCCCGCTCGAGCCGATCGTGCCGGCGGTCGACCAGTTCCACTACCGCAACAAGATGGAGTACTCGTTCACCGACGCTGACGGCGTCCCGACGCTCGGCCTGCATAAGGCGGGGCGCTGGGACGAGGTGCTCGAGATCGAGAAGTGCTGGCTGACGTCGCGACCTCGGCAACGCGATTCGCAACCGCATGCGCGAGTGGGCGCGCGAGGAGAAGCTCGCGGCGTACGACCAGGAGACGCACGAGGGCTACCTCCGGCACCTGGTCGTCCGCGAAGGGCGCAACACCGGCCAGGCGCTCGTGCAGCTCGTGACCGCGCGCGGCGAGCGCTTCGATCGCGAGCGCCTGATCGAGGTGCTGACCGAGTTCCCCGAGGTGCAAGTCGATGCACTGGTCGGTCAACGAAGCCGTCTCCGAGCAGTGACGAACCTGCCGACCGAGCTGCTCTGGGGCGAGGACGCGATCGAGGAGGAGATCGGCGGGCTCCGCTACCGGGTGCGGCCGAACGCGTTCCTGCAGACGAACACGCGAGATGGCCGAGCAGCTGTACGCGATCGCGCGCGAGTTCGCGCAGCTGACGGGCGGCGAGACCGTCTACGACCTGTACTGCGGGATCGGCACGATCGGCCTGTCGCTGGCTGCCGAGGCGCTGACCGTGTGGGGGATCGAGATCAACGAGGAGTCGGTCGCCTGCGCGATCGAGAACCAGGAGCTGAACGCGATCGGCAACGCCGCGTTCTTCGCCGGCAACGTCGGCGAGGTGCTGCGCGAGCTGCGCGACCGCGCCGGCGACCCGGACGTCGTCGTCGTCGACCCGCCGCGTGCCGGCCTGGCCGGCAAGGCGCTCAAGCGGCTCGGCGAGATCGCCGCGCCGCGCATCGTCTATGTCAGCTGCAACCCGACGACGCTCGCCGGCGACGCAAAGCGGCTCGCCGACGACTACGGCTACCGGCATGCTGCGTGCGCGGCCGGTCGACATGTTCCCACACACGCCGCACGTCGAATGCGTCGCGCTGCTCGAGCGGTCGGAGCCGTGACGACGTACCTCTGCAAGGCGTGCGGAACGCAGTACCCGCCGTCGTCGGCGCCGCCCGCCGAGTGCCCGATCTGCGAGGACCCGCGCCAGTACGTTCCGCACGACACCGGCCAGGTGTGGATCGAGTGGCAGGAGTTCCTCGACGGCCACGAGGCAGACGTGCGCGACGACAACGGCATCCTCGGCATCGGCTGCAAGCCGTCGCTTCGCGATCGGCCAGCGCGCGCTGCTCGTCACCAGCGAGGCCGGCAACGTGCTCTGGGACTGCATCCCGTACCTCGACGAGCGCCCTGGCGGAGCAGGTCGCGGGCAACGGCGGGCTCGCCGCGATCGCGATCTCGCACCCGCACTACTACTCCGCGATGGTCGAGTGGGCGCACCTCTTCGCGTGCCCGATCTACCTCCACGAGGCCGAGCGGAAGTGGGTGCTGCGGCCCGATCCGTCCGTGCGGTTCTGGGCCGGCGAGACGCACGACCTCGGCGGCGGCCTGACGCTCGTCCGCTGTGGTGGTCACTACGAGGGCGGCCAGGTGCTCCACTGGGCGGAGCGTCGCGCGCTGCTCGTCGGCGACATCGTGCAGGTGATCCCCGACCGCGACTACGTGGGCTTCATGTACTCGTATCCGAACCTGATCCCGCTGCCGCCCGCGAAGGTCGAGGCGATCGCCGCAGCGCTCGAGCCGTTCGAGTTCGACACGATCTACGGCGCCTGGTGGGACCGGTTCATCGCGCGCGACGGCTCAGGAGTCGTCCGCCGGTCGGCCGACCGCTACGTGCGGGCGGTCACCGGGGCCGGGCTGCCCTCGTAGCCGCCGCACCAGCAGGTCGACGTTCGGAAGCAGGAAGCCGAAGGCGAGCCCGGGCAGCGCGGGCAGGCCGCTCAGGTCGAAGTACACGGTCGCGGCGATCGTCACGCCGAGCCCGGCGAGCAAGGCGACGAAGGTCGCGACGACGCGCAGCCCGAAGCGCGCGGCAGCGCCCAGGAAGAGCGAGAAGAAGAGCAGGTCGGGCACGCCGAGGTTCGCCGCCACGTGCTCGCCCGGTACCGGGAACGCGAACGAGAGCACGTCGAACACGTGCGCGTGGTTCTCGATGATCTGCTTCGTCGGGCCGCGCCACACCGAGTAGGCGTCGACCCAGGGGATGATGCACGCGACGAGCACGACCCACGAGACCGCTTCGAAGTAGCTCAGGAACCACCAGCCGAGCAGGGTCGTCGCACCGAGACGCGCGAAGTTGGCGAAGACGTTCGCGTCCACGACCGTCAGCACGGCGGCGAGCAATGCCAGCGCGACGCCCGCAGGCAGCAGCCAGCGGGCCTCCCGCAGCGGCAGCGCGAGCAGGACGAGCATGAAGACGGCCGGGATCAGGACGACCACCAGCCAGGCGACGTCCCACCAGGTTCCGGCCCGCCACAGGTGCGTCGACGTCTCGTAGTAGACGACGAGCAGCCCGAAGGCGGCTAGTAGGGCGGCAGAGCGGCCCACCAGGGGCCGACGGCTTTGAAGGCGTTCCAAAACGCGGTCTTCGCGGGTGCCTCGTCGAGGGCCGAGTCGATGTCGGGCACCGCCAGCGCCTCGATCGTCGGCGTGAACTGCTGCAGCTCGCCGAGCGTCGTCCCGATCGGCGTCGACAGCGGGAAGGCGATGCCGTTCAGGAACTCGAGCGCGTCCTCGCCCATCACCACGATCAGCTTCGGCTCGACGATCCGCAACTCGCGGCGCAGCAGCTCGGCGGCGAGCGTCAGGTCGCAGCCTGCGAACTTGACGGCGTTCGTGCCGTACACCTCGAGCGGGTCGACGTGGAGCCGCTGCAGCGACTTGATCAGGGCGTTGCCGGCGCGGCCGTGGAACGCGACGCCCTCCTGGAGCTCCGGTGCCTGAGGCCCGTACTTGAGCAGGAAGATGCTGGCCAGCGGATGGCCCGTCGGGAGCGCCGTCGGAGCGCCGTCGGCGGCTTGCGCGACCTCGTGCGACAGGCGATTGATCTCGGTGATCGCCTTGCGGAGGTAGCGCTCGTAGATCTCGTCTAGTTGACTCGTCATCAACTCACGCGGCGGGGCGCTCGGGCATCTGGAGAGTACTTCGTGATTTGGCAGATTGACCCTGCCACCCTCATACTCCGGCAGGTCATGGGGAGCCGAGCGACACCGTTCGTGATTCTGGCGACCCAGAGAACCGGCTCGTCGTGGGTAGGGCAGATGCTTGGCAGCCACCCCGCAGTCGGGATGAGCTTCGAGCTCTTCGAGCCCCGCGGCACCCGCGAGCAGTACTTCGAGGAGCATTTCCGCCGGCGGGCTGCCCACCACAATGCGCTGAACCGGGCGCGCCTGTGCTTCGGCTTCCTGAACGAGCTCTTCGCCTCGAGACCGGAGTTGGACGCGGTCGGTTTCAAACTCATGTACTCGCACGTCAAAACGAATCCAGCGGTTGTCGCCTACATCGCCTTGCACCGGGTACGCGTCATCCATCTCGTCCGGTCGAACCTGCTCGACATCCTCGTCTCGCGCGATACAGCCCGAGCACGGGGCCGGTATCACTCGGACGGGGACGGATCGGTCAAGGAGGTCGTCGTGGAGCTCGACCCGGCGAGCGTCGTCGAACGACTCACCGCGCTCGAGCGACAGGGCAAGCTGATGCGTCGGGCGCTCGCCGTCACCCGGACACAGACGAGAGAGGTTTCCTACGAGAACCTCCTCGCCGAGCCGGCGCGCTTCGAGGACCTCCTTCGCTTCCTCGGCGTGGCCGAGCCGGATCGGGAGCTGACGGCCGAGCTGCAGAAGATCAACACGTCGGGAAAGCGGGCCGTCGTCAGCAACTACGACGCGATCGAGTCCACGCTCCGCGGCACGCGCTTCGCCGGCTTCCTCGACTAGCGCACCCGTTCCTTGACCTGAGCCACCCATTTCAGCGACTGCAGGTACGCGAGCGACTTGGGGCGGCGGAGCACCTCGGCCGTGCGGAGGGAGATCAGGAACTCTTCGGGATCGTTGAACGCCCGCATCCGGAGCGCCCCCGTGCCGACCCCCTGCAGGACGTGTGCGTCCGACCCGGCGCCCATCGTCAGGTTGTACTTGCGCGCGAAGCGGAGCGCCTCGTCGTTGTAGGCCTCGAACAGGAGCCGGGCGTTGTAGACCTCGAACACGTCGATCTCCGCCAGTTGGCGGTGGAGCGTCCGCGGCCCGGGGATCGCATGGAGCCGGTCGAAGGGGTGCGGGAGGTACACGATCCCGTCCTGCTCGCGGATCGCGGCGACGGTGTCCTCGAAGCTGAGCCCGCGCGGGATCTCGCGCTCCAGGAACAGGCCGATCACCTCGCCGTTGCTGTCGGTCTTCACCTCCTCGCCGGGAATCACGACGAGATCGCGGGCGCGAGCATGGTCGACGGCCTCGAGCGCGCCACCGAAGACGTTGTGGTCGGTGACGGCGATCGCCCCGAGCCCCTCGGCTTCGGCGTGGTCGACCAGCTCGCCGGGGTCGATCGAGCAGTCGTGCGACCACGCCGTGTGCATATGTAGGTCGGCGATGATCCACGCGCGGTCGGCAAGCGGATCGGCCGCCGAGCGCTTGCGGCGCCGGGCGGGCAACGTGGTGTACAGGCGCTCGAGCTCACCGGCGACGTCGGCGAAGTCCTGCCTCTCCGCCTCGGCTCGTGCCGCCGCACCCTCCTGTGCCCGGAAGGCGTCGTCCGAGGCCAGCCGCGCCGCAGCAGCTGCCGCGAGCTCCGGCTGCTCCTCGACGCCCCGCGGGTGGGCGATCGCGCAACCTGCCGCCGAGGCCTCCAGCGTGACGCGTCGCAGGCCCGCGACCCCGGGGACGAAGATGGCCGACGTGTTGAGCAGCGAGGCGCGCGTCTCGGCGTCGCGCGCAGTGCGCACGAGCACGCGGTCGGCGAGCGCCCGCGGGATCGCCGGGCGGCCGATCAGCGGCCGCGTCCGCAGGAGCACGACGTCCCAGCCGGGCAGTTCGCGCAGCGCGTGCAACACGCCGCGCGCCACGGTGCGCTCGTTGGGGCGAAGCTCGACCACGATCCGCTGTCGCTTCGGCCCCGGCGTGAAGAGCGCCGTGTCGACTCCGGGTGAGACGAGGCGGTAGTCGCCGGGGAAGCGCTCCTCGGCAGCGGCGCGGCCTTCCTCGGTGAGTGCGATCAGGCAGTCGAGGCGGCCGAGCAGCTTCTCACGCTGCGACCGGGCCGGCGGGTAGCCGAGCCGGTTCGGCGACACGAACGTCGCGACCGCCAACGCGTCCGTGTCGCGGAGCGCGAGATAGGAGAGCGACGGCAGGCCCGGCTCGAAGCCGTGCACCACGTCGAACTGTCCCTGCGCGAGTGCGAGTGCGAGGTTCGCCTGCACGCCGACCGGCACTCCGAGCTGCGAGCGCCGCGAGATCGGGACCGCGGCTCCGAGCGCGATCACGTCGGCGCGCTCGCCGCGCGTCAGGGCCCGGCGGCCCGCGAGCAGGTCGGTCGCGCGCGCCGACGGCGCGAGGACGGTCACGTCGTGCCCGCGCGCGCGGAGGCCCCGCGCGACCCCGCCGACGTGGTCGTTGACGTCGTGGGGCTGCGACCACGCAAACGGCGTGACGAGGCAGATCCTCATCCGCTCAAGGATAGGGCGGTTGTCGCCGCACCGGGGCCGGACGATGGGTCAAAATCAGCCGCGTCCGCTACCAAGGGGAGATTCGATGAAGCGCTTTGCACGAGTCCGCGCCGTCGTCGCAGCCGTCGGGATCGCGGCCGTCGTCACGGCAGCATCTGCCGGTTCGGCCCAGTCGAGCGCGCAGAAGACGCCGCTCGACAAGGTCGACCACATCCTCGTCATCTACGAGGAGAACCACAGCTTCGACAACCTCTACGGAGGCTGGGAAGGGGTCAACGGGCGCGAGCGCGCGACCGAGGCCAAGACGAAGCAGGTCGACCAGCAAGGGCAGCCCTACGATTGCCTGAAGCAGAACGACGTCAACCTCGCCGCCCTCCCGAGCACGTGCACGGACGGGCACGGCTTCACGAGCGCGTTCCGGAACACGTGGTTCATGATCGACCCGATCATCCCCGCGACGGCGACGACCTGCCTGCCGCCGCTGATGGCGTTCGCCTTCCCGAACGAGGTGCTGAACGGCACCGGCCTGCCGGGCGGCTGCACACGCGACCTGGTGCACAAGTTCTACCAGGAGCAGTACCAGCTGAACGGCGGCGCCCAGAACCGGTACATGGTCGGCAGCGACGCGATCGGGCTGACGATGGGGCAGTACGACACGAAGCAGCTGCCCGTCTACAAGTGGCTCCATTCGAAGGGTCACCCGAACTACGTGATCGCCGACGACTTCTTCCAGGGGGCGTTCGGCGGTTCGTTCCTGAATCACCAGTACCTGATCGCCGCGCAGGCTCCCGTCGACCCGAATGCACCCGCAGCGCAGCATTCGGTGGTCGACTCGGCCGGCTTCCCGAACAAGACGTACTCGCTGTACGTCCCGGACCCGAACGCGACGTACGTGGACAGCGACTTCACCGTCACCTGCCCGGCGCCGCTCGCTTCACTCGCGTGCGGCAACTACGCCGTCAACACGATGCAGCCCACCTACGAGCCGTCGGGGACGTTCGGCCACAAGCTCGTCCCGCAGGCCAACCCGACGATCGGTGACCGCCTCTCCGCATCCGGGATCGACTGGGCGTGGTACTCGGGTGGTTGGGCCGACGCGACGGGTAACACGACGGATCCGGGCTACACCAACGGTCCCGGGCCGAACTGCTCGAACCCGAACAAGGATCCGGCGGCGAAGTTCGTCTACCCGATCTGTCCGGACGTGCTCTTCCAGTACCACCACCAGCCGTTCAACTACTACGCGACCTTCGCGCCCGGGACTCCCGGTCGCACGCACCTGCAGGACGCGGCCGACATGAACCAGCTGATCGACGCGTCGAGCAAGGGCAACGACTGCAAGCTGAAGCCGGTGTCGTTCTACAAGCCGATCGGTGCGGAGAACGAGCATCCGGGATACGCGAGCACCAATCTCGGCGACCAGAGCCTCGCCTCGCTCCTACAGAAGATCGAGTCGGGCGCCTGCGCCAAGAACACGATGGTGATCGTGACCTACGACGAGTTCGGCGGGCAGTGGGATCACGTCTCGCCGCCCGGTCAGGGCAACTCGGACGGCCCGCACGACCTGTTCGGGCCGGGCACCCGGGTGCCGGCACTGATCCTCGCCCCGCACCTCAAGGAGGGGTTCAGCGTCGACAGCACCGAGCACGACACGACGTCGATCCTGGCGACGATCGAGCATCGCTACTCGCTCGCGCCGCTCGCATCACGTGACGACAAGGTGAGCGACCTGTCGAGCGTCTGGGACGCCCGCCGGGTCTCGAACAAGTAGCTGACGAAAGGCGGGGCCGCCGGTCGGCGGCCCCGCCTTCGACTAGACCTGGGCGGGTGCGGGAGCCGCGATCTCGCGGCGGTTCCGCTCGATGAACTCCTCGACGAGCTCGTAGGCGTCGTCGTCGGCGATCTGCACCGGCGGCGACTTCATCAGGTACGAGCTCGGCCCTTCGAGGGAGCCGGCGATGCCGTTGTTGAGTGCGAGCTTCGCGAGCCGGACGGCGTCGATCACGATGCCGGCCGAGTTCGGCGAGTCCCACACCTCGAGCTTCATCTCGACGTTCAGCGGCACGTCGCCGAAGCTCGACCCCTCGAGGCGGATGTACGCCCACTTGCGGTCGGTCAGCCACGGCACGTAGTCGGACGGTCCGACGTGCACGTTGCCCGCGCCGAGGTCGTAGTCGAGCATCGACGTGACGGCGTTCGTCTTCGAGATCTTCTTCGACTCGAGCCGCTCGCGCTCGAGCATGTTCAGGAAGTCGGAGTTGCCGCCGACGTTCAGCTGCATCGTCTTGTCGAGGTGCACGCCGCGCTCGCGGAAGAGGGAGGTGAGCACGCGATGCGTGATCGTCGCGCCGACCTGCGACTTGATGTCGTCGCCGATGATCGGGACGCCGGCCTCCTGGAACCGCTTGTTCCAGTAGTCCTCGCGGGCGATGAACACCGGCATGCAGTTCACCATCGCGCAACCCGCCGTCATGATCTGCTCGGCGTACCACTTGGTCGCGTCCTCGGAGCCGACCGGCAGGTAGTTGACGACCACGTCGACCTGGCGCTCCTTGAGGATCCCGACGATGTCGTCGGTGGGGCTGTCGTCTTTCTCGACGACCTGCGACAGGTACTTGCCGATGCCGTCGAGGGTCATGCCGCGCGAGACGGTGATGCCGGTCTTCGGCACGTCGGCGAACTTGATCGTGTCGTTCGGGTGCGCCCAGATCGCGTCTGCGAGGTCGACGCCGACCTTGCCCTTGACGACGTCGAAGGCAGCCACGACCTCGATGTCGCTGATGTGGTACCCGCCGAGGTCGACGTGCATCAGGCCGGGCACGAACTCGTCGCGCTTGGCCTCGTTGTAGTACGTCAGGCCCTGCATGAACGAGTTCGAGCAGTTGCCGACGCCGATGATCGCGACGCGCACCTTCTCCTGCTGGCGCCCGCGAGCGTTGCCGTTCATGTCACTCATCGTGTGTTGCCTCCATCAGTTGCTTGCGGACGTGCAGGACGCGCTGGACGACGGTCATCCAGGCGGTGGCGGCGAGGAGCACGAGTGCCCACGGAAGGACGCCCCAGGGGGCGAGCACGAGCCCCGCTGTGATCACGACGACGCGCTCGGCGCGTGAGCCGATGCCCACGTCGCCACGGAGGCCCAGGGCCTCGGCGCGTGCGCGCGTGTAGGAAACGAGAAAGGAGCCGGCGACCCCGGCCATCGCGACTGCGACGAACACGGGGTGGTGGTGCGTCGCGAGCACGTACGCGATCGCGGTGAGCATGAAGCCTTCGCTGACGCGATCGGTGGTCGAGTCGATGAACGCGCCGAACGGCGTTGTCTTGCCCCCGGCCCGTGCCAGCGCGCCGTCCAGGATGTCGAGCACCGACCCGGTCACGAAGACGACCGCGGCGAGCCAGTAGAAGAGCAGGTGGTTCCGGCCCTCGAAGAGCACGAGCACCGAGGCGGTGGCGCAGAGCAGCACGCCGGTAGCGGTGAGCGCGTTCGGGGTGACGCGGGTTCGGGTCAGGCTGGTGACCGAACGCGAGGCGAGACCGCGTGCGCCGGTCGTGTAGCCATGCTTGATCGCGGCCGCTCTGGTCACGCGAGGGACCGTACCAGCGTCCCGGGCGTTTGCCCCCTGCGCGTCGCCAGACGGTCGTTTACGCCCGACGAGCGGCAACGGTCGTGCGCAACGGCACCCGGTAGACCACCGCCATCGCCAGCAGTGCGACCGCGATCCCGGCGATGCAGTCGAGCCAGAAGTGGTTGCCGGTCGCCATCACGCAGAACCAGACCCACGCGGGCCAGACGGCCCAGGCCGCCTTCGCCCAGCGGCTCCGGCAGACCGAGAAGAGCACGACCCCGACGATCAGGGCGTCCGCGGCGTGCAGGCTGGGCATCGCCGCATACGGGTTCCCAGCGAAGTTGACGAGACCGTCGCGGTGCTCGTCGGTGAAGCCGAGACCGAGCAGGCGCGGCGGTGCGGTCGGCATGAGGATGTAGCCGAACAGGCCGAGGACGTTCGCGAGCAGGATCGAGTTCCGGAACTGCACGAACGCCTCGTGGCGGCGCAGGTAGACGAACAGCACGGCGAGGCCGACGACCGTGAACTCGGAGTTCCAGTAGGTCCAGGAGACGATCGTTGCCAGCAGGTGTCGTTGGTCGACGAAGTTCTGCAGCGTCAGCTCGTACAGGCGGTGCGTGAAGTGCGTCTCGAAGTTGACGACGGCGCGGCCGTGCGCGAATGCCACCGACGGCGGCTTGCGGTCGGCGATGCCGCGGGCGAGCTGGTAGAGCACGGCGAAGCCGAACCAGATCGCAAGCTGGCGCCCAAGATCCGACCACCCGCGCGGCAAGTGCCGGCGGCCCGCTGCGACCACCGAGGACATAACAGACTGATTCTAGACGTCGCCCCGGCGGCTGGAGCCGCTGAAGCGCCCGTTTCAGCCGCCGATGTAGCTCATTTCCACCTTTTGCAGGCCGTTCGTCGCCGCCGAGCGCAGCTCGGAGTAGCGGTCGCCGCGCCGTTTCCAGATCCCGCGCACCGCCTCGGCGAGCTCGTCGTCCGACGACCCGCTGCGGATCAGCGCCCGCAGATCGGCGCCGCGAACGGCGAACAGGCACGTGAAGACCTTCCCTTCCGCGGAGAGACGCGCGCGCGTGCAGTCGCCGCAGAACGGCTGCGTGACCGACGCGATCACGCCGACCTCGCCGCTGCCGTCGCGGTAGCGCCAGCGCTGCGCGACCTCGCCGCGATACGACGGATCGACCTGTTCGACGCCGAACGCCCGGTCGAGCGTCGCGAGGATCTCCTTCGCCGGCACGACGTCGTCGAGCCGCCAGCCGTTCGTGTGGCCGACGTCCATGTACTCGATGAAGCGAAGTGTGTGGCCGCGGTTCTTGAAGAACGCCGCCATCGGCGCGACCTGGTCTTCGTTGACGCCGCGCTTGATCACGGCGTTGACCTTCACCGGCAGGCCTGCGGCGACCGCGGCGTCGATGCCCTCGAGCACGCGGTCGACGGGGAAGTCGACGTCGTTGAGCGCACGGAACGTCGCGTCGTCGAGCGCGTCGAGGCTGACCGTGACGCGCCGCAAGCCCGCATCCGCGAGCGACTGTGCCTTCGGCGGCCAGCAGCGAGGCGTTCGTGGTCAGCGTCAGGTCGACGTCGAGCGTCGCCAGCTGCTCGACGAGGCGCTCGAGGTCGCGCCGTACGAGCGGCTCACCGCCCGTGATCCGGATCTTGCGCGTGCCGAGGGCGACGAACGTCTGCGCGACGCGGGTGATCTCCTCGAACGTGAGCAGCTCCCTGCGATCGAGGAACCGGTGGTCGCGCCCGTACACCTCCTTGGGCATGCAGTAGGTGCAGCGGAAGTTGCAGCGGTCGGTGACCGAGATGCGCAGGTCGCGCAGCGGGCGTCCGAGCGTGTCGAGCGTCTTCATCGCTGAGACGGTAGCTCCTGGGCCACCGTCTGCCGGGATCGCTGATTGAATCGCCCGGTGCACGCCATCGACGACATCCTGCCGCGTTTCGACGCGCGCGAGGTGCACTCGGTCGACTTCGTGCGACCACCTGCCGAGGCCATCGCCGCCGCGCTCGCGACGCCGGTCGCGGCCGATCCGGTCGCCCGTGCGCTGCTCCGTGTGCGCGGCCTGCGCACGACCGGCACGATCGGCAGCGCGCTCGAGCGGCTCGGGCTCGTCGAGCTCGCACGGGCGGACGGCGAGATCGTCTTCGGCGGCGCGGGCACGCCGTGGCGGCCGGGCACGCGGATCCGCCCGTTCGCGAGCGCCGGCCCGGGCCAGGTACGGGTCGTCACCGACTTCCGCGCGGATGGCGCGACGCTGACGACCGAGACGAGGATCGCGGCGGTGGACGAAGACGCCCGGCGAGCATTCGGACGGTACTGGCGCGTCGTCGGCCCGTTCTCCGCGCTGATCCGGCGCCGCTGGTTACGCGCGATCGTGAACAACGCAGCGTGAAGGCACTCCTCGCGCTAGTCGTCGTGACCGCGGTGTGGGGCGTCACCTTCGTCCAGGTGAAGGACGCCGTCGCGATCTACCCCTTGTTCGCGTTCCTCGCGCTGCGCTTCGCGATCGCGAGCTGCACGCTCGCCGTGCCCGCTGCCGCGCGCATTCGCACGCTCGGGCGCGGCGGGATCGCGGCGGGCGCGCTTGCCGGCGCGTTGCTCGGCGCGGGCTACGCGCTGCAGACCGCGGGGCTCGAGCGCACGTCGGTGTCGTCGACCGGCTTCATCACCGGGATGTACGTCGTCCTGACCCCGCTGCTCGCACTCGCGATCTTCCGCTCGCGGATCGGCACGGCCGCCTGGGCCGGCGTCGCGCTCGCCACGGTCGGTCTGGCGATGCTCGCAGGCGTGCACGGTGGCTCGCCGGTTGGCGACCTGCTCGTACTCGCGGGCGCCGCTGTCTACTCGCTGCAGATCGTGCTGATGGAGCGGTATGCGCCCCGGTACGACGCGTTCGCGTTCACGCTCGTCGAGATGGTCGCGGCGTGCATCGGCCTGCTCGTGATCGCGGTCGCGGCGGGGCAGCTGAGCGTGCCGCGCGGCTGGACGGTGTGGGGGGCGCTGGTGGTTACGGGCGTGTTCGCCAGTGCGCTCGCGTTTCTCGTGCAGACCTGGGCCCAGCGGCAGGCGAGCGCGACGCAGACCGCGCTCGCCTTCTCGCTCGAGCCCGTGTGGGCCGCGTTCTTCGGGTTCACGATCGCGGGTGACCGGCTCGGCGTCGTCGGCTGGCTCGGCTGCGCCGTGATCATGGGCGGGATCGTCCTCGCCGAGCCGAGTGCGGCGAGCACGCTCGTCCGGCTCGTGCGAAGGCGCGGGCATGACCGCCGTTCTGCTCGCGCTCGATCTCGGCTGCGCTGTTCGGCGGGATGACCGTGGCGCTGCGCCTCGCGCTGCGCGGTCTCGACGACGCGGGCGGTGCAGCGTTCGCCACCGTGATCCCGGCGCTCGCCGTCGCGCTGGTCGCCGCCGCGTTCCATCCGAACCTGCACGGCGCCTGGCCGTTCCTGCTCGCCGGGCTGCTCGCTCCCGGCGGTTCGCAGATCCTCTTCACGCTCGCCGTGCGCGAGACCGGTGCGTCGCGGACGTCGGTGATGGTCGGCGCGGCGCCGCTCGTCGCGGTCGCGATCGCGCTTGTGTTCCTCGACGAGCCGTTGCGGCTCCCGCTGCTCGTCGGGGCGGTCGGCATCGTCGCGGGCGGCGTGCTGCTCGCCGCCGAGCGCGATCGCCCCGGGCACATCCGCCGGCTCGGCCTCGCTGTACGCGGCCGGCGCTGCGGTGCTCTTCGCGACCCGCGACAACCTCGCACGCGCCCTGCACACGCACACGTCGCCCGGCACGGCGGCCGCGGCGACGCTGGTCGCCGGCACGATCGCCGCGGCGGCCTGGACGCGCCGGGCGCCGACCGGGCGCGAGCTGCGTCTGCTCGCCCCGGCAGGCGTGCTCTTCGGTCTCTCGTACGTCTGCCTGTTCGAGGCGTACTTCCGCGGACGCGTCAGCGTCGTCTCGCCGCTCGTCGCGACCGAGTCGCTGTGGGGCGTCGCGCCTGTCGGCGCTGCTGATCCGGCACACCGAGGGGATGGGGAAGCGGCTCGCGCTCGGCGCGCTGCTCGTCGTCGCGGGCGGCGCGCTGATCGGCGCGACGCGCTAGCGGCGGAACTCGGCGACCGCGAACACGACCGCGAGCGCGAGAAACGCGACGATCAGGCCGGCCAGGTGGCCGATCCCGCCGGCGATGGCGATGATCGGGATGCAGATCCCGAGCGTCGCCGGGTTGAGCGGGGAGGAGGCGCGCTTGACCGGTCCCCGCAGGGCGATCCGCTCGTCGACCCGGCGGTCGATCTCCTTGTCGATCCGGTCGAGGAAGCCCGCCACGAGCTGGTCGTCGTGGCCCGGGCCGAGCTCCGTCCGCGCGGCGATCGTCGCCTCCAGCTCGTGCCGCGCTACCGGTTCCACGGCCGAGAACGCTAACCGCGTCGGCTCGTGCAGGCAAGCGCCGGGATCTGATATAACAAGGCTTAGATTTTCTCCCAGTACCACAAGCAAGGAGCGAAACCAGTGGCAAAGACGATCGGCATCGACCTGGGAACGACCAACTCGTGCATGGCCACCCTGGAGGGTGGCGAGCCGACGGTGATCCCGAACGCGGAGGGCGGGCGGACGACGCCGTCGGTCGTCGCGTTCACGAAGGACGGCCAGCGGCTCGTCGGCGCCCCGGCGCGGCGGCAGCAGGTCACGAACCCCGAGAACACCGTCTTCTCGATCAAGCGGTTCATGGGGCGCAAGTTCGACGAGGTCAACGAGGAGATGACCATCGTCCCGTACAAGGTCGACAAGGGCCCGAACGACGACGTCCGCGTCGAGGCCGGTGGCAAGGAGTACGCGCCGCCGGAGATCAGCGCGATGATCCTGCAGAAGCTGAAGGCGGACGCCGAGGCGTACCTCGGCGAGTCGGTCACCGACGCGGTGATCACCGTCCCGGCGTACTTCAACAACGCGCAGCGCGAGGCGACCAAGGACGCCGGCAAGATCGCCGGCCTCAACGTCCTGCGCATCATCAACGAGCCGACCGCGGCGGCACTCGCCTACGGGCTCGACAAGGAAGGCGCCGACCAGACGATCCTCGTCTTCGATCTCGGCGGCGGCACGTTCGACGTGTCGGTGCTCGAGCTCGGCGACGGCGTCTTCGAGGTCAAGTCGACGAACGGCGACAACCACCTCGGCGGCGACAACTTCGACAAGGCGATCGTCGACTGGATGGTCGCCGAGTTCAAGCGCGACCAGGGGATCGACCTGTCGATCGACCCGATGGCGCTGCAGCGGCTCTACGAGGCGTCCGAGAAGGCGAAGATCGAGCTGTCGTCGACGATGACGACGCAGATCAACCTGCCGTTCATCACCGCGACGGCCGAGGGGCCGAAGCACCTCGACCTGCAGCTGACCCGCGCGAAGCTCGAGGAGCTGGCGCACGCGCTGCTCGAGCGCACGGTCGGCCCGACGAAGCAGGCGCTCACCGACGCGGGGCTCGACGCCTCGAAGATCGACCACGTCGATCCTCGTCGGCGGCATGACCCGCATGCCTGCGGTGCAGGCGAAGGTGAAGGAGATGTCGGCAAGGACCCGCACAAGGGCGTCAACCCGGACGAGGTCGTCGCCGTCGGCGCGGCCATCCAGGGCGGCGTGCTGAAGGGCGAGGTCAAGGACGTGCTGCTGCTCGACGTGACGCCGCTGTCGCTCGGCATCGAGACGAAGGGCGGCGTGATGACGCCGCTGATCGAGCGCAACACGACGATCCCGACCCGCAAGTCGGAGATCTTCTCGACCGCCGAGGACAACCAGCCCTCGGTGCTCGTGCACGTCCTGCAGGGCGAGTCGGAGATGGCGACCTACAACAAGACGCTCGGCAAGTTCGAGCTCGTCGGCATCCCGCCGGCGCCGCGCGGCATGCCGCAGATCGAGGTGTCGTTCGACATCGACGCGAACGGGATCATCAACGTCTCGGCGAAGGACAGTGCGACCGGGAACGAGCAGCAGATCCGGATCGAGGGCGGCTCGGGCCTGAAGCAGGACGAGATCGACCGCATGATCCGCGAGGCCGAGGCTCATCGCGACGAGGCGCACGCCTGCGCGAGCTCGCCGACGCCCGCAACGACGGCGGAGTCGCTCGCCTACCAGATCGAGAAGTCGCTCAACGAGAACCGCGAGAAGCTCGACAGCTCGCTCGCCTCGACGGTCGAGGGCCGCATCATGGAGCTGCGCGGTGTGCTCGAGTCGGGCGACGTCGCGCGAGATCAAGACGAAGACCGACGCGCTGCAGGAGGCGTGGACGCGAGGCCGCGTCGGCGCTCTACGCGCAGGCGTCCGCCGCGCAGCCGGCCGGCAACGGCGGACGGCTCCGCGTCGCACGACGACGAGGTCGTCGAGGACGCCGAGTACGAGGTCGTCGACGAGTGACGGACGAAGAGAACGTGAGGAGCGAGCGCCGAGGTGGTGGAGGAGCAGGTCGATCCGCTCGTCGCGGTCACGCCGTGAGCGCGACGAGTACCTCGACGCGCTGCAGCGGCTGAAGGCCGAGTTCGACAACTACCGCAAGCGGGTGGCGCGCGACCAGCAGGAGCTGGCCGCGCGCGCCCACGAGCGGCTGGTCGGCCGAGCTCGTGCCGATCCTCGACGACCTCGAGCGCGCGCTCGAAGCCGCGTCTCAGCATGAGGAGGCGAAGCTCGAGGAGGGTGTGCGGCTCGTCCATCGCGCGTTCGCGGACGCGCTCGGCAGCGAGGGGCTGGCCGAGATCGCGACCGACGGCAAGTTCGACCCGCACACGCAGGAGGCGCTGCTCTCGCAGCCGTCCGAGGCGGAGGAGGGAACCGTGATCCAGGTGCTGCAGAAGGGCTACACGCTCGGCGACCGCGTGCTGCGGCCGGCGCGCGTCGTCATCTCGGCGGGGGAGCGATGGCTAAGACGCCTGTACGAGAGCGCTCGGCGTCGCGAAGAACGCGTCGCCCGACGAGCTCAAGAAGGCGTACCGCAAGCTCGTCCGCGAGGTGCACCCCGACCGGAATCCCGGCAACGAGGAGCGCTTCAAGGAGGTGCAGTCGGCGTACGACGTGCTCTCCGACCCGGAGAAGCGCAAGCAGTACGACGCGATCGGGTCGACGAACGGCCGCGTCGGCGGCGGCCCGGGCGGCACGACGTTCGACTTCGGCGACTTCGACCTCGGCGACATCTTCGGCGGGCTCTTCAGCCGCGGCCGCGCGGCCAGCCGCAGCCGCAGCGCGGGCAGCGCGGCAACGACGTCGAGGTCGAGGTGCGCGTCTCGTTCGAGGACGCGCTGCGCGGTGCCGAGGTGACGGTGCCGGTGCAGCTCGAGCTCGCGTGCCACACGTGCCACGGCACGGGTGCGGCGCCGGGCACGGCGCCGGTCGCGCTGCCCGCAGTGCAAGGGCACCGGCGTCGTCGCGACGTCACAGGGCCTGTTCGCGCTGCAGCAGCCGTGCCCGCGCTGCCACGGGATGGGCTCGATCGTCGAGACGCCGTGCCCGACGTGCCACGGCGCAGGTCGCGAGCGGCGGACGAAGCGCTACAAGGTGCGAGATCCCCGCCGGCGTCGAAGGACGGCACGCGGATCAAGCTGAAGGGGAAGGGCGAGGCCGGTTACGGCGGCGCGCCCGCCGGCGACCTGTTCGTGACCGTGCGCGTCGAGCCTTCGAAGATCTACGAACGCCGTGGCGACGACCTGATCGTGCAGGTACCGGTGTCGTTCGCGACTGCCGCGCTCGGCGGCACGGTCGAGGTGCCGACGCCCGACGGGCCCGTCTCGCTGAAGGTCCCGGCCGGCACGGAGGACGGAAAGCTCCTGCGGATCAAGGGTCGCGGCGCGCCGCGCGCTCAAGGGCACGGGCCAAGGCGACGTGCTCGCGCGGATCAGGATCGAGGTGCCGAAGAAGGTCTCGAAGAAGCAGCGCGAGCTGCTCGAGCAGCTGCAGCAGGCGGGCGTGATGACCGACGCGGATCGCCCTCGCTACATGATCAGCGTCGCGGCCGAGCTCGTCGGGATGCATCCGCAGACGCTGCGCATCTACGAGCAGCGCGGCCTCGTGCGCCCGCAGCGCACGGCCGGCAACACGCGGCTCTACTCCGACGCCGACGTCGAGCGGCTTGCGCCTGATCCAGCAGCTCACCTCCGAGGTCGGGCTGAACCTCGCGGGCGTCGAGCGCGTGCTGCACATGGAGGACGAGCTCCGGCGGATGCAACGCCGCATCGAGCGGATGGAGCAGGAGATGCGCCGCGCGCTCGACGACGTGCACCGCTCGTACCGACGCGACCTCGTGGTGTACCGCGGCGCGACGACGCCGACGCGAAGGAGCTGACATGGACTTCAACAAGCTGACGATCAAGAGCCAGGAAGCCGTCGCGGCCGCGCAGGACGACGCCCGCCGCCGCGGCAATCCCGAGGTCACGCCCGACCATCTGCTGCTCGCGCTGCTCGACCAGGAGCTCTTCGCCGACTGGCAGGGGCTCCGCGCCGACGCCGAGCGGAAGGTCGGCTGCGCTGCCGTCCGTGCAGGGCGGCCAGCAGCAGCCGAACGCCTCGGCCGCGTTCTCGCGCGTGCTCGACGGGGCCGACGACGAGCACGCAAGTCGCTGGAGGACGAGTACGTCTCGACCGAGCACCTCTTCCTCGCGCTCGAGCCCGTGCCGCGCGAGTGAGATCGAAGCGTGGATCCAGAAGGTGCGCGGCGGCCAGCGCGTCACGTCGCAGGACCCCGAGGGCACCTACCAGGCACTCAACAAGTTCGGCACGCGACCTGACCGACGCCGCCGAGGCTGGGAAGCTCGATCCGGTGATCGGCCGCGACGAGGAGATCCGGCGCGTGATCCAGATCCTGAGCCGCCGCACGAAGAACAACCCCGTGCTGATCGGCGAGCCCGGCGTCGGCAAGACCGCGATCGCGGAGGGGCTCGCGCAGCGGATCGTCGCGCGCGACGTTCCCGAAGGTCTGAAGGACCGTCGGGTGTGGTCGCTCGACATCGGCTCGCTGCTTGCCGGCGCGAAGTACCGCGGCGAGTTCGAGGAGCGGCTGAAGGCGGTGCTCGCCGAGATCAAGAACTCGGACGGGCGCATCATCCTGTTCATCGACGAGCTGCACACGATCGTCGGCGCGGGCGCGGCGGAGGGGGCGGTCGACGCGGCCAACCTGCTGAAGCCGCTGCTCGCGCGCGGTGAGCTGCGCTGCGTCGGTGCGACGACACTCGACGAGTACCGCAAGCACATCGAGAAGGACGCCGCGCTCGAGCGGCGCTTCGCACCGGTCTACGTCGGCGAGCCGTCGGTGGCCGACACGATCGCGATCCTGCGCGGCCTGAAGGAGCGCTACGAGGCGCACCACGGCGTCCGCATCCGCGACGCGGCGCTCGTCGCCGCAGCCGTGCTCAGCCACCGCTACATCGCCGACCGCTTCCTGCCCGACAAGGCGATCGACCTCGTCGACGAGGCGGCGTCGCGCCTGCGGATGGAGATCGACTCGAGCCCGCTCGAGCTCGACGAGGCGAACCGGCGGGTCGATGCAGCTCGAGATCGAGCTGGCGGCGATGGCCCAGAGCGACGCGCGAGTCGCTCGAGCGCGAGCTCGCCGAGGCGAAGGAGCGCGCGCGACGCGCTCGCCGCGCGCTGGGCGCGCGAGAAGGAGGCTGCTCGAGCAGGTCAAGGATGCGACGCGACGCATCGACGAGCTGCGCATGGAGGCCGAGCGCGCCGAGCGGGAGGGCAACCTGCAGCGCGTCGCCGAGATCCGCTACGGCGAGATCCCCGAGCTCGAGGCACGTGCTCGCGGAGCGCGCCCGCAGGAGGATCCGATGGTCAAGGAGGAGGTCGACGAGGACGACGTCGCGATGACGGTCGCGCGCTGGACGGGCATCCCGGTCGATCGCCTGCTCGAAGGTGAGACGGAGAAGCTGATCCACATGGAGGAGCGGCTGCACCGGCGCGTGATCGGTCAGGACGAGGCGGTGTCGGCGGTCGCGAACGCGCTCCGCCGCGCACGCACGGGTCTGCAGGATCCGAACCGGCCGATCGGCTCGTTCGTGTTCCTCGGCCCGACCGGTGTCGGCAAGACCGAGCTCGCACGCGCGCTCGCCGAGTTCATGTTCGACGACGAGCACGCGATGGTGCGCATCGACATGAGCGAGTACCAGGAGCGGCACACGGTGTCGCGCCTCGTCGGCGCGCCGCCGGGCTACGTCGGCTACGACGAGGGCGGACAGCTGACCGAGGCGGTACGCCGGCGCCCGTACTGCGTGGTGCTGCTCGACGAGATCGAGAAGGCGCACGCCGAGGTGTTCGACGTGCTGCTGCAGGTGCTCGACGACGGCCGGCTGACCGACGGCCAGGGCCGGACGGTCGACTTCCGCAACACGGTGCTGATCATGACCTCGAACATCCGCACGCCGGACGCGCTGCGCGAGCTTCTTCCGGCCGGAGTTCCTGAACCGGATCGACGAGATCGTCGAGTTCCACTCGCTGTCGCGCGAGCAGATCGCCGAGATCGTCGAGCAGCAGCTCGGACGGCTGCGCGAGCGCCTCGCCGAGCGTGGCCTCGCGCTGGAGTTGTCGGACGATGCCAAGGCGGCGATCGCCGAGGCCGGGTGGGACCCGGCCTACGGCGCCAGACCGCTCAAGCGCGCGATCCAGCGGCTGCTCGAGAACCCGCTCGCCCTGCGGCTGCTCGAAGCGGACTTCACCGACG
This sequence comes from uncultured Actinomycetes bacterium, assembly GCA_963819535.1. GTDB lineage: Bacteria > Actinomycetota > Thermoleophilia > Gaiellales > Gaiellaceae > PALSA-600. Next base: position 437,459 of record CAWFWL010000004.1, read on the forward strand.
GCGACACGATCCGGGTGGACGTGTCCGACGGCGAGCTGACCTTCGCGCGGCAGGTTCCGGCCGCCGTCAGCGCCTGACGGTTACCCCTCGAACCTCGTTCGAACCTCGTTCGAACCTCGTTCGAACGAGGTTCGCGAGTGTGCGGTTCGAGCCGCGCTCAGGCGCGCGGCGGGCAGCGCGACGTCGTCGAGGAAGTCCGCGCCCTCCTGCACCGGCGGGGCGCCGTAGACGAAGCAGACCAGCTCGTCGTCGGTCTCGTTCCGCATCTGCAGCGGCGTCAGCGGGTCGACCGCGACGACGCTCCCCGGGCCGAGGTCGACGCGCTCGGGCTCGTCACCGAGCAGCATCGTCAGCGTCCCGGAGATGACGACGAACACCTCTTCCTGCGCGTGATCGGCGTGCCGGCGGCCCGTCGTGTGCGGCGGGTAGCGCCAGACGCGGGCCCGCGACTGCTGCAGCCCGGCCTGCGTCGTGATGTCGGCGGCCAGTCTCGCGGCATCGCCCTCCTTCGGCGGCCGCTCGTCCCAGCTCACGTCCTTGATGTCTGCCACGCGGTAGGCCACGACCAGATCCTAGAGCGGACGGATACGGTGGCGCCGTGATCCTCCTCGTCGCAGCGACCGAGCGTGAGCTCGACTTCGCGGAAGGCGTCGAGCATCTGGTGTGCGGTATCGGCCCGGTCGAGGCGGCCGTCGCGACGGCGCGGGCGCTCAAGGCGCACCGCCCCGCCGCCGTGCTCCACGTCGGCCTTGCCGGCGCGCACTCCTTCACGGGCGTCGAACCGGTGATCGGGGACGAGTCTGTCTACACCGACACGGCAGCGGGCACGATCGTTCCGTCGCGCACGCAGCCGGACGCGGCGCTGCTCGCAGCCGCTCGCCGGGCGCTGCCCGACGCACACCTGTGCGCGATCGCGACGTCGGCGCGCGTCGGTGGTGGGAGCGGCTACGAGATCGAGGCGATGGAGGGGTTCGCCGTGCTGCGGGCCTGCGAGCTCGCGGCCGTGCCGGCGGTCGAGGTCCGGGTCGTCGTCAACGCCGTCGACGAGCCAGATCGAGCACAGTGGCGGTTCGACGACGGGTTCGCGTTGCTGCGCGAGATCGTCCCGCTGCTGATCGTCGAGCTCGGGCGTGCCTGAGCTCCCCGGACCGCTGCCTCCCGGCGAGCGCACGGTCGGCCAGCTCGTCGCCGAGACGATCCGCGCCTACGGCGACCACTTCTGGCGTGCGCTGCCGCTCGGCATCCCGATCGCCGCGTCGACCAGCTCTCGCTCGGCCACTCCGCCAACATCCAGACGCTCGTCCTCCTCGCGTTCGCGCCCCTGGTCGCGGCGTCGTTCGTCGGCGCCTGCCTGCTGGTGCACGGCGTGCGACCGACGGTTCGCGCCTACGTCCTCGCGCTCCTGATCTTCGCGCCGGTGCCGATCCTCGTGCGCCTGATCGTGCTGCCGGCCGTCGCCTGGCTCGCGCTCTTCGGGCTCGCGGTCCCGGCCTCGCTGGTCGAGCGGCTCGGCTTCCGCGCCGCGCTCGAGCGCGGCCGCAGGCTCGGCGCCGCCGACTACGTCCACGCGCTCGGCTCGCTCGCCGCGCTCGTGATCGTCGTCGGCGTGTCGGAGCTGACCCTGATCGCGCTCCTCCGCTCACAGGGCGAGAACGGGCAGCGGGTGGCGCACGCGCTCGCGGACATCGTCCTGACGCCCGCTCCTCTACCTCGGCGGTGCGCTCCTTTATCTCGACCAGGCTGCCAGGATAGGCTCCCGCCGTCCCGAAAGAAGGAGCCGAGCCGATGCCGATCTTCATCCTCCTCTCGACGCTGACCCAGCAGGGCGTCCAGACCCTCAAGTCGAACCCTGAGCGTCTGCGCCAGGTGAACAAGGACGTCGAGGAGCTCGGCTGCAAGGTGCTGCACCAGTGGGCGACCCTCGGCGAGTTCGACTTCATCAACGTCGTCGAGGCGCCGGACGTGGCGAGCGTCGCGAAGGTGTCGGTGGCGCTCGCGGCGCGCGGCTCGACGAGGATCAGACGCTGCCTGCGCTCGAGATCGAGGAATTCCTGCACACTCTGGACTAGTCCGAACAGGACGGTTGTCACTGCGGCGCTCTGCGGCTAGGAATGAAACGACGTGCGTGACCCTCGTATAGACGAGTACGCGCGGCTGCTCGTCGAGCGGTCGATCGGCGCGAAGCCCGGCTGGCAGGTCGCCGTTCGCGCGACCCCGCTCGCCCGTCCGCTCGATCGAAGCGGTGATCGAGCAGATCGCCAGGCGGTCGGCGTATCCGATCCTGCAGCTGTCGTTCGAGCAGATCGGCGGCCCGTTCGCGCGCGAGGCGCCGGTCGATGTGCTGCGCGACGCCGGCGCCGTTGCTCGAGCAGATCTGGCGCGAGGCCGACGCGTTCATCTCGATCTGGGGCCCGGAGAACGCACGCGAGGGCGCCGACCTGTCGGGGGAGCGCATGACTGCGTTCCAGCAGATGACGGCGACGATGCGCGAGCGGACGATGTCGATGTCCGCACCGTGGGTGATCGCCGAGTACCCGGTTGCCGCAACCGCGCAGGACGCCGGCATGACGCTCTTCGAGCTCGAGCAGTTCATCTTCGACGCCGTGCTGCTCGACTGGGATGCCGAGGGCGAGCGCATGCGGGCGATCGCCGACGTGTTCGACGGTGCCGACGAGGTTCGCGTCGTCGGCACCGGCACCGATCTGACGCTCTCGCTCGCCGGACGGTTCGGCGTCGTCGACGACGGCCACGTCAACATGCCGGGCGGAGAGGTCTTCTACTCGCCGGTCGAGGACTCGGCGACGGGCGTCGATCGAGTTCTGCGAGTTCCCGGCTGTCTACTACGGCGGCGAAGTCGTGGGCGCACGGCTCGTCTTCGAGTCGGGCCGGATCGTCGACGCGACGGCGCAGGTCGGCGAGGCCTTTCTCCTCCGGACGCTCGACACCGACGAGGGCGCCCGCGGGCTCGGTGAGCTCGGGATCGGCTGCAACCCGCGCATCCAGCGCTTCATGAAGAACGTCGGCTTCGACGAGAAGATCGACGGCACGGTGCACTTCGCCCTCGGAAACTCGTACACCGTCAACGGCGGCACGAACGAGAGCGCGATCCACTGGGACCTCGTCAAGGACCTGCGCCAGGAAGGCCGCCTCTATGCCGACGGCCGCCTGGTGCAGGAGAACGGTCGCTGGTCGCTCTAGGCCGTGCTCGGTGCGGCCGGCGTCTGCTCGCCGCGGAGTTGTGCGAACAGCCAGCCGAACGTCCCGAGGATCACGAATGCGAGGAGCGGATGGAACGCGCCGACCCAGCGTCCGCCCGCGGGAAGGAGCGACTGGATGAAGAGCAGGAACGGCAGCACGATCGAGACCGTTCGGATCCGCTTGTCCGGATGCATCGCCACCAGGGCCACGATCAGGAAGAGCAGGGCACCTGGACCCGCCAGAATGAAGCCAAGCACGCGGTGCGGATCGAGCGTCTTGGAGTTTCCGAGGCAGTCGGCAGCGACCTTGGTCTTCGTGCAGTCGTGCTTGATGTTGTTCAGGCCGAAGATGCCTTCGCCCGCCAGGAACACGAGGAGAACGATCAGGGCCAGATACAACCCCGCGAACCACTTCATCACCGACCGTGCGCCAGCCTTCATGCCGCAGCTCCTTCTTGCGTGGTTTTGCGCGAAGCTACTAGACGCGGGCGCTGGTTACAACGGCCGCGGCGATCTCGCCCGCGAGCCGCGCGTTGCCGACGATCAGGTCGCGGTTCGCCCGCAGCGTGCGGCCGCCGCTCTCGCGGTGCAGGTAGGAGAGGACGAACGGCGTCACCGCCTGACCGTGGACGTCCCGGGCTGCAGCCTCGGCGAGCGCGCGCTCGATCAGCGGCTCCACGTCGTCGAGGCTCTCGTCCGGCGGGCGGCCGACCAGCAGCCCGCCGCCGTCGAGCTGCCAGTGTGCTGCGAGCCAATCGCGCCGCCTCGTCCGCCGTCTCGATCCGGGCGGAGACGCCCGGGCCGCCGTGCGCCGAGTAGAAGAGCGGCAGCGTGTCGGTTCGCCAGCCGAGCACCGGGATCGCCGAGCGTCTCGAGCAGCTCCGAGGTCGCGGCCACGTCGAGCAGCGACTTCACGCCTGACGAGACGACGAGCACGCGTGTCTCGGCGAGCGCGCGGAGGTCGGCCGACACATCCGGCGGGTCGGGCCAGCCGCGGTGCACGCCGCCGAGCCCGCCGGTCGCCATGAAGCGGATGCCTGCGGCCTTGCACGAGGCGAGCGTTCCGCCGACGGTCGTCGCGCCGACGACGTTCTGAACGACCGCCGCCGCGAGGTCGCGCGGCCCGAGCTTCCGCGCCGATGCGTCGAACCGTGCGAGCTCCGCCTCGGTCAGGCCGATCACCAGCTCGCCGTCGAGCACGCCGATCGTCGCCGGGACGGCGCCGCCGTCTCGAACGGCGCGCTCGGACGCGAGGCCGACCTCGATCCCTTCGCCCGGCGGAAAGCCGTGCGCGACGAGCGTCGTCTCGAGCGCGACGACGCCGTGGCCGGCCTCGAGGGCGCCCGCGACCTCGGGGGAGACACGGATCACGGCATCGCTCCGAGTCGGCCGCAGCACCGGCCGGCGGCGGCGAGACCGAGCTCCGGCCCGCCGACGAGGAACCCCGCGGCAAGCGCGTCGCCCGCCCCGGTGGTGTCGACCACCGTCGCGGCGACAGCCGGATAGTCGCGCCCGTCGACCGACAGCCCGTCGGCACCGCGCTTGATCACCCAGCGCGTGTCGATCGGCGCCGACCGCCTCGCGCTCGCGTTCGGTCGCGAAGAGGAGGTCGGGTTCGAGGCTGCGTAGTCGGGCGCGGAACGCGTCGTCGACGAGCGTCCACGTCGACACGTCGATCGAGATGCGCGCGCCGCCTGCCCGCGCGATACCGGTCGCCGCCGACGCCGCGTCGGCCAGCGGGCGGCCGCAGCAGTGAGTAGCCGGAGATGTGCAGCACGTCGCAATCGAACCATGCGGGGTCGAGCTCGTCGGGCGTGAGCTCGACCGCGGCGCCCCGGTCGGAGGCCATGGTGCGATCGCCGGCTGACGCGAGCGAGACGACGACGCCGGTGCGGCCGCCGCGCGGTCCTGCCACGTCCGACGCCGCGGCCGGCCAGCTCGCGCGTGACCAGCTCACCCGCCGTGTCGTCGCCCCGCTTGCCGACGAACCGTGCCTCCGCGCCGAGGTCGCGTGCCCACGCGGCGACGTTCGCGGCCTGGCCGCCCGCGCCGGTGCGCGTCGTCGCGACCTGGTCGTCGCCGGGCACGAGCGGCGCGACCAGCTCGACGATCACGTCGAGCAACAGGTCTCCGAGGGTCGTCACCCGCACGAGTACGATCGTCGCATGGACGGCACGTCACGCGGGCGCAGGTTCCGCTCGTTCGCGATCGGCGGCCTGGTCGGCGCCGCCGGAGCGATCGCGACGGTTCGACGCGCGCCGCGGCGCGCGCGGCGCGACGCGCCGGGTGGGCTCGTCGCGTTCGAGGACGCGCCGTGCTTCCTGGAACTGCTCGGCGAGCAGGCCCAGCGCTATCGCGAGGGCGGCGGCGACACGTCGACGGGCTCGTCGAATCCCACGTAGCGCTCGGTCATGAAGTGCGCAGCCGCCGTCATGTGGATGACGCGCGGCAGCCGGTCGCCCACCTGCATTCGGAACCAGGCGGGCAAGCTCCGGTCGACGAAGGTGAGAACGCCGGGCGTCACCTCGTGGATGTTCGAGGCGGTCGACCAGTACGGCTGCAGCACGTCGAGCGGCGTCTGCGGCCGACTCGACGAACGGCTGTCCCGGACGGATCCGATCCCACCTGCGAGCCCCGATGACGATCGCCGAGAGGCCGGTGCTCGTGTTGTAGGTGAGCCGGTTCGGGGCGACGAGCGTGAAGCGCGTTGTGATGGCGTTGCTCGGGCTCGATGCGAGCGTCTCGTCGAAGACGACCGTGCGGGAGGCGCGGAACTTCCGCGTCACCGCGCCGCAGCAGCGCCGACGCGTCCGGCGCGCGCTCGGGGATCGCGAACGTGACGCGTCCTGTCGGCCGAGCGTGACTCGCACCGGGCCGTGAGCGGCCGCGCTCCGGTAGCAGCCGCTCCCGCACGGAGACGCTGCGTGTCCGTCGATCTGGACGTCGCGGCCGTCGACACCCGTGCCGTCAGGCCCGAGCAGGGTCACGACCGCGTTGCCGGGTGTGCGGGCGAGCGCAACAGCCAGGGTGCCGAGCTCGCGCGCGTCGACGACCGCGCCCCGTGGCGGGAGCGATGGGCGGTTGTGCGGCCTGGAGCGGCGCCGCTGCGGCGCTGCGTGGTCGTGAGACGCCCGGCCGCAGGTCGGTCAGGACCGCGACCGCGACGACGATCGCCGAGCAGCAGCGTCACCTCGAGCATCGCTGAGCGGCGCAGGCGACGGAAGGCGTCGAGCAGGAGCGAGCGGTTCAGCCAGCCCAGGCCGAGCAGCGGGAAGAAGATCGCCGACTTGACGATCAGGGCGCGGCCGTAGGACGTGGACCACATCTGCGAGACGCTGTGCAGCTCGGTCAGCGCGCGTCCGAGACCGGAGAGCGCGAGCACGACGACCGAGGTCAGCGCCGCCGTCGAGAAGCGCCGCACCACCTGCGATCGTTCGGCGGGGTCGGCCGTCGCGTGCGGCACAACGACCACGAGCGAGACGAGCCCGCCGAGCCAGACCGCGGCCGACACGAGGTGCGCGAGATCGACGAGAACCGACAACCACGCGCGTCTGGTCACGGTCGAGCGCGTGCCCGGCGAGCGTCGGGGCGACGAGCAGCGCGAGTGCGCAGGCTCCGGCGGCGTAGAGGAACCGGTCGTAGAGCGGCGAGAGAGCCGCAGCGACACCGCCGGCCAGCGCCACGATCACCGCGATCCGCACGACGAGCGCGTACCGCGTGCCGGGTACGGCTCCGTGGTTGATCGCGCTGGCGCCGACGAACGTCGCGAGGAGTGCGAAGAAGACGAGTTGCGCGAGCGGGCGCCGCAGGCGATCACCGAGGACGGAGCGGGCGAGGAGTCCGAAGGCCGCGGCGCCGCCTCCGACGAGGATGCCGAGGAAGTACAGCGTTCGCAGGCACCACGTCGAACAAGCCGAGCGAGGCGCTCGCACCCAGCACGGCCTGTGGCGGCGCGCGCCCCGCCCCGACGGCGAACGCGAGGACTCCCTGCTCGCGGTGCCCGTCGTCGGAGACGATGCTCCAGCGAATCGTGTAGTCGCCGTCGCCGAGGTCGCGACGCAGCGGCAGCGTGAGGACGTGCCCGCGCGTCGACGCCTTCGCCGCCAGCACCGACGTGCGCGAGTCGTTGTCGACCGCGGCGTTGCCGCCGGCGACGCGGACGGTGTCGTCGAAGACCACGCTGACGGTGCGCGGAGCCTTGCCGAGCACGGCACCATTGGCGGGGGTCGTCCGTAGCAGCGTCGCGTGGGCGGACGCGACCGCGGGGAACGCAAGCGAAGCGACGGCGACGAGCGCCGCGAGGCGCCTGCGCCGGAGCCGTCGCGGCCGGAACCCGGTGCTAGCCTTGCCGCTCCCGTGCCGATCTACGAGTACAAGTGCCCGAACGGGCATCTCTTCGAGGTGTTCCACGGCATGACCGAGCCGGGGCCGGAGGGGTGCGCCGTCTGCGGCGCGGCACCGCTCCAGGTCGTGCTGCACCCGGTCGCGGTCCACTACAAGGGCTCCGGGTTCTACTCGACAGACTACGGCCGAAAGTCGAAGCAGCCGTCGAAGGACGGCGGCTCGGGCGACTCGTCCTCGGGCTCGTCGGGCGGCGAGTCGGGCGGGACGTCCGGCGGTGACGGCGGCGCGTCGACCGGCACCAGCGACAGCAAGAAGCCGGCCGAGGCGTAGCCCGCGTCGAGCACGCGCGCCGCTCGGCGGCGATTGTTCGACACTCTCTCCGGTCACGTATCCCATCTGTGACCTATTCGGTGCCAGACTGGCAGCCGGTTCCCCGGGTGGGTGGGGGTTAGGGATGGCGTGAGCGCGTGAACAGTGCCGCGCCGCGGCTACCACGGCCGGCGCAGGCCACGCCGCCCCGACAGGGCCTCGAGTGCCAGCAGCAGCACGACGGCCCCGGCGACGGCGAGCAGGAACGGCCCCAGGTGCCACCCGAAGCGGACCTTGTGGCCGAGCGCGAAGTCACCGATCAGGCCGCCGAGCAGCGCGCCCACCATGCCGACCGCAACGGTCGCGAGGCAGCCGATCGACTGGCGTCCGGGCGTCACCAGGCGGGCAACGAGGCCCGCGACGAGCCCGAAGAGCACGAACGAGACGATGCTCACGCGGCGACCTTACTTGAGCACGTGGCCCGGTGACGCAGCCAGGGCCGAACTGGTCGGTCGGCGGCTGCGGAGCCGAGCGGCCGAGGAACATCGCGAGCGTCGCCGGGTTGTCCTCGCTCGGGCTGCCCGTGCCGCCGCCGCCGAGGTCGCCCCCGAGCCGGCAGTGCACCGCGCTGCCGTTCGACGAGCGGAACTTCACCCAGCCGAGCTGCACGAGCTGCGACGCGGTCAGGTCGGTGGTCAGCGGCTTCGCGAACGAGCCACCCGAGAACGGCATCCGCGCCAGGACGCCGAGCGAGGTGAACTTCTGTGCGACGGCGTTCAGCACATCCTGTTGCCGCGCGCCGCGCGTCACGTCGGTCTCGGACGGGTCGAGCACGTTCTCGCGGATGCGCGAGTAGATCAGCGCGCGGCTGCCGCTCATGTGCTGCGTGCCCTTCTCGAACCGCCAGCCGGGCCACTTGTCGCAGCGGGCCTGCGTTGCGTACGGACAGTCGAACCGGTTCGAGCGGATCGGTTTCGGCACGGTCACGTCGATCCCGCCGAGCGCGTCGATCAGATCCTTGAAATCGGCGAAGTTGACCACCATCACGTGGTCGATCTCGAGGCCGGTGAACTGCCTGATCGTCCGGATCGCGAGCGCCGGGCCGCCGATCTGGAACGCGGCGTTGATCTTCTGCGTCCCGCCACCGGGAATCGGCACTTGGATGTCGCGCGGGATCGAGAGGTAGTACAGACGGTGGTGCGACGGGTCGGTGCGGAGCAGCATGATCGAGTCGGAGTGCATGTCGCCCTCGCGGCCGCCGACCCGCGGCGTTGTCGGTTCCGAGCATCAGGATCGTCGTCGAGTGCGAGAGCAGCAGGCCGCCCTGTGAGGTGAGCGGCGAGCTTCGCGTTCTGGTCGAGCCGCTTGTTCGCGTCGGAGACGCCGCCCGAGAACGACGAACCAGCTGGCGACCGCCCAGACGATCACGAGCACGAGCAGCACGAGCACGCCGAGCGAGATCCGCCGGCCCCAGCGGACCTTGCTCCGGGTGGCGGTCGGTGCCCCCGGGCCGCGGTAGACCGACTGCTCCGGAGCGCCCTCGGCGCTGCGGCGCTTGAGGCCACGACGCTCGATGCGCGGTGCACGCAGGCCGGGTGTCGGAACCTTCCCCTTGGCGCGGCCGCCCCGGTAGACGCGGTACGGCTTCTCTTCGCGCGCCATCCGGCGGGTTAGGTTACCCACCGAGCATGAGCGAGAATCGCGTGATCGGCGTCGACCTAGGCGGGACCAAGGTTCTCGCCGGTCTGATCGACGTCGACGGCAACGTCCTGCAGCGGGTCGAGCGCGCGATGGAGTCGACCACACAGGCGGCGCTGCTCGATTCGCTGGCCGCCGTCGTTCGCGAGCTTCCGCACGATGGGGTGGTGGCCGTGGGGTTCGGTATTCCGGCGCGCGTCGACCAGGCCACCGGCGTCGTCCTCGGCGCTGTCAACCTGCCGCTGCACGAGCTTGCGCTGCGATCCGAGATGGAGCGCCGGCTCGAGCTGCCGGTTGGGATCGAGAACGACGCGAACGCCGCCGCCTATGCGGAGTTCCGGCTCGGCGCCGGGCGTGACGTCGACAGCCTCGTCACGCTGACGCTCGGCACGGGTGTCGGCGGCGGCGTCGTTCACGCCGGCAAGCTCTTTCGCGGCTGGGCCGAGGTCGGTCACATCGTGATCGTCGAGGACGGCGACCCGTGCAACGGTGCGTGCACCGGACGGGGACACGTCGAGTCGTACTGCTCCGGCACCGCGGTCGACCGGCTCGCACGGACGGTGCTGGGGCCGAAGGCGACCGCGCGGGACCTCGTCGCCGCCCGTCATCCTGCGCTCGACCAGGTGGGTCACCATCTGGGCGTCGCGATCGGCTCGCTGATCAACATCTTCAACCCGCAGCTGGTGGTGATCGGTGGGGGGTTCGGCGTCGCCGCGTTCGACCTCCTGATGCCGGCCGCAAAGCCGGCGGTCGACCGGGAGGCGCTCGCGCCCGGTGGGGAGATCGAGATCCGGACGGCCGAGCTCGGGGCTGAGGCGGGCCTGATCGGCGCCGGGCTCGTCGCGTTCGAGGCGGTCCCGGCGTAGTGCCGCTGGCGGTCTGCGCTACGCCGATCGGGAACCTCGACGACGTCACGCTGCGGGTGCTCGCCGAGCTTCGCGCGGCCGATGTCGTCCTCGCCGAGGACACACGACACACCCGCGGCCTGCTCGAACGCCACGGGATCTCGGCCCGCCTCCTCTCCTACCACGAGCACAACGAGGCAGCTCGCGTGGCCGAGTTGCTGCCGCGACTTGCCGGCGGCGAGCGCATCGCGCTCGTCTCCGACGCCGGTCTGCCCGCGATCTCCGATCCCGGTGCGCGACTGGTGCGGGCAGCGCGCGACGCGGGAATCGAGGTGACCGTCCTGCCCGGCGCTGGAGCGGTCGAGACGGCGCTCGTCGCGAGCGGCCTGGCCGGTGCCCGGTACCTCTTCCTCGGCTTCCTGCCGCGCCGCGCCGCTGAGCTCACCGCGCTGTGGCGCGAGCTCGAGACCTGGCCGTGGCCGGTCGTCGCGTTCGAGTCGCCGCAGCGGCTCGCGAAGACGCTCCGCTCGCTCGCGGCGGCCGACCCGGAACGCGCAGGTTGCGGTCTGCCGCGAGCTGACGAAGCGCTTCGAGCAGGTCCTGAGCGGCTCGGCGGCCGAGCTCGCGGAGCGGCTGTCCGGCGCCGGTCAAGGGCGAGGTGACGGTCGTGCTGGGACCGGCGCGCGAGCGACGCGATCCGGAGGCCGCGCGGGCTGCCGTCGCCGAGCTGGTCGCCGCGGGGACGCCGCGCCGGGTGGCTGCCGATGTGGTGGCCCGCCTGACGGACACGGCCCGAAACGACCTCTACCGGGCAACTTTGTGACAACTTTGTAATCTCGTTTGACAACGGCGGGTACCCGCCCCTACCGTGGACGGGAACACACGTTCCCCCGTCCAGCGCCCGTCAGCGCTCCGGACGGTCGTCGATTTCAAGGGGTGGGCCATGCATCGAGCTCTGCTTGCGGCGGTCGTCGCCGCGCTCTTCGTCGCACCGACAGCCGGTGCCTGGACCTGGCCGGTGCGCGGGCCGGTCGTCCAGCCGTTCGTCTTCGATCCGGCGCATCCGTACGCCGCGGGCCAGCACCGCGGCATCGACATCGCCGCCGGCACCGGGACCGCCGTCGCAGCGCCCGTGGCCGGGATGGTGACGTTCGCTGGCGCCGTCCCGACCTCGGGCACGAGCCTCACGATCGCGACCGCCGACGGGTACGCCGTCACGCTGACGCATCTGGGCTCCCTCACCCTCGCGAGCGGGGCGACGGTCGCCGAGGGCGAGCCGGTGGGCACGATCGGGCCGTCGGGTGAGCCCGAGGTCGCCCAGCCGTACGTGCATCTCGGCGTCCGGCTCGCCGCGCAGGCGCAGGGCTACCTCGACCCGCTCACGTTCCTGCCCGCGGTGACGGCGCCGCCCCCTCCGCCGGCGGGATCCCAGCCGCCGGCAAATGAGCCGCCTGCCGTCCAGCCGCCCGTCGTCCAGTCGCCGGCATCGCCGCCGACGTCTCAATCGGCAGCGGTTCAGACCACAGCGGTTCAGGTGATGGCGCAGCCCGCGGCACAGCCGGGCGAGGGCGCTGCTGCCGCGGTGCCGGCTCCGTCTGCCGCGCACGCATCCGCCGGCCGCTCGGGGCGGGTCGCCCGAGCCACCGGCGACGCCGGGACGCTCACCGTCGCGGCGCCGGCGGCCGCACACGCCGCGGTGAGGCCCGTGTCACGGGCGTCCGGGCACGCGCCGTCGTCCCGGCTCCAGGTTGCCGCGGCACGGAAGCCGGTCACCCCGCCGTCGGCCGTCCGGTCGGCGACGGCACGGATCGCCAGCGTCTCAGCCGGCCCTCGTGTCGCCACGCCCAGGCCGAGGCTCCGGGCCCGCGGCCGGACGGCCCGTCATCCCCGCGCGCTCGTTGCACATCGGCCGGTGCAGCTCCCGCCGACAGTCCCGCTCCCGGTGCGGCACGACACGGGCCGAGTCGGACCTACGGCTGCCGTTCGGGCAAGCCGCCCGGCGCCTCTCGGTCGCCTGCCCGTGGTCGCACTCCTCGCCTTGGCTGCGGCCGCGATCGTCGCTGCGGCGCTCAGAAGCTGTCGCCTGACCGTCCCTATCATGGAACGCCATGACGTTCTACGTGACCACGCCGATCTACTACGTCAACGACCGGCCGCACATCGGCCACGCGTACACGACGATCGCGGCCGACATCCTCAGGCGGCATCACCGTCAACGGGGCGAGGAGACGTTCTTCCTGACCGGGGTCGACGAGCACGCCACGAAGGTCTGGCGGGTCGCGGAGGAGCAGGGGCTCCCGGCGCAGGAGTACGTCGATCGGATCGCCGAGGTCTGGCGCGAGCTACCGAGGCGCCTGCATGCGGAGTCGGACTTCTTCATCCGCACGAGCGACGACGGGCACAAGGCGTTCGTCCGTGAGTTCCTGCAGCGGATCTACGACAACGGTGACGTCTACGAGGACGTCTACGCCGGCTTCTACTGCGTCGCCTGCGAGGAGTTCAAGGCCGAGAGCGAGCTCGTCGACGGGAACTGCCCCATCCACCACACGGTGCCCGAGTGGATCGAGGAGAAGAACTACTTCTTCCGCCTGTCGCGCTACCAGGATCAACTGCTGGCGCTGTACGACGAGCGGCCCGACTTCATCCAACCGCCGTTTCGCTTCAACGAGGTCAAGAGCTTCGTCAGCGGAGGGTTGCGCGACTTTTCCATCAGTCGCGCCGGGCAGCCGTGGGGGATCCCGCTCCCCTGGGACGAGAGCCAGGTCGCCTACGTCTGGGCGGACGCACTCGTCAACTACCTGAGCGCGCTGACCTACGCGCGGCCGGGCACCGACCTGCGCGAGGAGTTCTGGCCCGAGGTGCGCCACCTGATGGCGCAGGACATCCTCCGCTTCCACTGCGTGTACTGGCCGGCGATGCTGCTCGCGGCCGGCTACACCGTGCCGAAGCAGATCTTCATCCACGGCTATCTGCTCCTCGACGAGCTGAAGATCTCCAAGTCGCTCGGCAACGTGATCGACCCGCTGCAGCTGATCGACACGTACGGCGCCGACGCCGTTCGCTTCTGGTGCGCGCGAGCGGTGCCGTTCGGCCAGGACGGCAGCGCCTCGGTGAGCGGGATCGCGGCGCGATACGAGAGTGAGCTCGGCAACGACCTCGGCAACCTGCTCTCGCGCACGACCGCGATGATCGCGCGCTTCCGCGGCGGCAGCCTGTCGGCCGCGCCCGGCCGCACCGCCGCGCTCGTCGACGAGATCGACGCCGTCCGCGCCGAGGCGTACGCGGCCCTCGACGCGTTCGACATCACCGGCGCCGTCGACCGGGTGTGGACGCTCGTCCGGGCCCTCAATCGCTACGTCACCGAGCACAAGCCGTGGGAGCTCGCGAAGGACGAGGCGAACGCGGCGGCGCTCGACCAGGTGCTCTTCGATCTCGCCGACGGCCTGCGCGTGTGCGCGGTCGCGCTCGCCGCCCACCTGCCGGAGACCGCGCCGAAGATCCTCGCCGCCCTCGGCCAGCCGCTCGACCTTCGCTGGGAGCAGGTCGACTACGGGCGGTTGCAGCCGGCGACCGGGATCGAGCCCGCACCGCCGCTCTTCCCGCGCATCGAGCCCGCCGACGCCGACGCGGCGTGATCGACACGCACGCGCACCTCGGCGACGACGCCGCCGAGGTCCTCGAGCGCGCCAAGGCCGTCGGCGTGACGCGCGTCGTCGACGTGGCGACGACGGTCGAGGGTGGTCGCACGACACTCGCACTGGCCGAGACGCACGACGGGGTCTACGCGTGCCTCGGCATCCACCCGCACGAGGCGGAGCGGGACGCCGACCTCGGCGAGCTCCGCGAGCTCCTCCGGCACCCACGCGCCGTCGCGGTCGGCGAGACCGGGCTCGACTACTTCCGCAACTACGCGGCTCCCGAGGCGCAGCAGCGGCTGTTCGAGGCGCAGCTCGAGCTGGCGCTCGAGGTCGGGAAGCCGGTCGTGATCCACACGCGCGCGGCCGACGAGGACACGCTCGCACGACTCGTCGAGCACGACGGGCCGGTGATCCTGCACTGCTTCTCCTCGCAACCGCTGCTCGAGCCCGCGCTCGCGCGCGGCTGGTACGTCTCGTTCGCCGGCAACGTCACCTACAAGAACGCGTACGACTTGCGTGCGGCGGTGCGTCGCGTTCCTATCGACCGGCTGCTCGCGGAGACCGACAGCCCGTACCTCGCGCCGCAGGCCGTGCGGGGCAAGCGGAACGAGCCGGCCTACGTGCGGCACACGCTCGCCGAGCTCGCGACGGTGCGCGGCGTCGACGCCGGCGACCTGGAGCGGCAGATCGACGCCAACGCGACGCAGGTGTTCGGCCTGTGAGCGTCGCACCGCGAAAGAGCCTCGGCCAGCACTTCCTGGTCGACGAGAACATCCTCGGCGTGATCGAGCGACTTGCCGACCTGCGTCCCGACGACGTCGTGCTCGAAGTGGGGCCCGGTCTCGGCGTTCTGACGCGCTACCTCGCCGCCCGCGTTGCCCACGTGCACGCGGCGGAGGTCGACCGCCGCCTCGAGTCGGAGCTCGCCTCGATTCCGCACACCGACGTCCACTGGGGCGATGCGCTCCAGCTCGACCTTGCAGCGCTGCGTCCCGCGCCGCGGAAGCTCGTCGCGAACCTGCCGTACAACATCGCGACGCCGATCGTCGTCGAGAGCCTGGCGGACGCTCAGCTCCGGCTTTGGTGCGTGATGGTGCAGCGCGAGGTTGCCGACCGCTTCTTCGCGGTCCCGTCGACGAAGGCGTACGGCGCCGTCTCCGTCCTCGTCCAGCTCGCGACCCGCCGCACCGGGCTGCATCCCGTCTCGCGCGAGGTGTTCAGGCCGCGGCCGAACGTCGAATCGGCGCTCGTCGCGTTCGAACGCATCGCGCCCGGCGCCGGCGAGCCGCTCAAGCGGCTCGTCGAGTCCGCGTTCGCGCACCGGCGAAAGACACTCGCGAACTCGCTCGCGCTCGCGGGTGCCGCGTCGCGGGAGCAGGCGGTCGCCGCGCTGGCCGCGATCGGCCGCGAGGCGAGCGTCCGCGCCGAGGCGCTCGCGCCGCACGAGTTCCCGGCCCTGGCCGAGGCGCTTCGCTGATCGGTCCCGCGCCCGCAAAGATCAACCTGGCGCTCGTCGTCGGCCCGCTCCGCGACGACGGCAAGCACGAGCTCGCCACCGTCTACCAGCGAGTCGACCTGAGCGACCGCGTCACCGTCGAGCCGGCTCCGCACACGTCGGTGCACGGATTCGCCGGCGACACGATCGTCCAGCGAGCGCTCGGGGAGCTCGGTGCGCCGCACGGCTGGCGCGTCGAGCTGCGGAAGCAGATCCCGGTCGCGGCCGGGCTGGGCGGAGGCAGCTCCGACGCCGCGACCGCCCTGCGGCTCGCGAACGCGCAGCTTCCCCAACCACTGCCCGGCGACGAACTGGCGTCGGTTGCCGCCCGCGTCGGGGCTGACGTCCCGTTCTTCCTCCGCGACGGGCCGCAGCTCGGCACCGGCGACGGAACGGTGCTGGAGCCGCTCGACCTGCCGCAGGACTTCTTCGTGCTGCTCTTCCTCCCGGGCGGGGCGGCCAAGCGCGCGACGGCCGACGTGTACGCAGCCTTCGACACACGATCGGGCGCCGACGGCTTCGCCGCGCGAGCCGAAGCACTGCGCGGCGCGTTGCGCATCGTGAGGCGGCCGCGCGACCTGTCGTCGCTGCCGCTGAACGATCTCGCGTCGTCGCCGTTCGCGGCCAGGCTGCACGCGCTCGGCGCATTCCGGGCGGATGTCAGCGGCGCCGGCCCGGCGGTGTACGGGCTGTTCCACCACCGCCGCGATGCGGCCGCAGCCGGGCGCTCCCTGCGCGAGCTGGGGCGTGTCTGGATCACGGTTCCAGCGTGGTACGGTTGAAACGCATGTACGGGTCGCACGCGATCGAACATGGCTCGAGCCGTTCGAGCCGCTGGTTGCGCGAGCGGCGACTGCGCATCACGCTCTGGACCGCGGCGGTCGAGGGTCTGCTCTACCTCGTGCACGTCCTGCACTGGTGGGAGGCGGTCGTGCTCGCGGCGCTCGCGGTCGCCGTCTGGTGGCTGGGCGGACGCACCAGCAGCTCCTACCTCGTGCGGCAGCTCACCTGGATCTTCGCGGCCTCGCAGCTGCTCGTCCTCTGCGTGCCGATCGCGCTCGGCCTGGTCAAGGCCCTGGCGATCGGCGTGATCGCGGTGCTCGCGATCGTCGGGCTCGTCCTGCTCTTCACCCGGAAGCCTGCGTAGCACGGCGCTCTAGACTGTCGGCCCATCGATTCGATGGGGCGTAGCCAAGCGGTAAGGCAGCGGGTTTTGGTCCCGCGATCCCAGGTTCGAATCCTGGCGCCCCAGCCATCCAAGCGACCACCATGTCCGACACCCCCCTTGCAGCCGTCGTGATGGCGGGAGGCCTCGGCACCCGGATGCGCTCCGCGTTGCCGAAGCACTTCCACCAGATCCTCGGCCGGCGCATGGTCGACTGGGTCCTCGTGACCGGCCGCGAGACCGGCGCCGACCCGTTGGTCGTCGTCGCCTCGCCGGGTGCACGCGACGAGTTCGCCGACGGCGGCGTGACGGTCGCAGTCCAGGAGCAGCCGCTCGGCACCGGCGACGCCGTCCGCTCGGCGCGGCCAGCCCTCGCGGGCTACGAGGGCGACGTGCTCGTCCTCTCCGGCGACACGCCGCTGCTGACCGCCGAGCTGCTCGGCGAGCTGGTCGCCACGCACCGGCGTGAGGAGGCGGCAGCGACGATCCTCAGCGCCGAGCCGTCCGACGCGCGCATGTACGGGCGGATCGTCCGCGACGGCGACGGCAACGTGCTTCGCATCGCGGAGGGAACGGACGCGAGCCCCGAGGAGCAGGCGATTCGCGAGATCAACTCGTCGATCTACGTCTTCCGCTCCGACGCGCTGTGGCCGGCGGTCGAGCAGCTGCAGCCGAAGAACGTGCAGGGCGAGCTGTACCTGACCGACGTGATCGAGATTCTCGTCGCGGGTGGGGCGAAGGTCGCCGCGCACGTCGCCGCCGACCACCGTGAGACCGACGGCGTCAACACGCGCGTCGAGCTCGCGCAGGCGGGCGCGGTTCTGCGCGACCGGATCAACGAGCGGCACATGCTCGCGGGCGTCACGATCGTCGATCCGGCGAGCACCTGGATCGACCCGACGGTCGAGCTGGAGGCCGACGTGACGCTGCACCCGTTCACGATCCTCCGCGGCGCCACGAGCGTCCTCGAAGGGGCCGAGATCCACGCGAACACGGTCGCGATCGACGCGCGGATCGGGCGGCACGCGAACGTGGGACCGTTCTGTTACCTTCGCCCCGGAACGGTCCTCGGCGACTCCTCCAAGGCGGGCACCTACGTGGAGATCAAGAACTCTCGACTCGGCGACCGGACCAAGGTGCCGCACCTGTCGTACATCGGCGACGCCGACATCGGCGAGGACACGAACATCGGCGCCGGCGCGATCACGGCCAACTTCCCGCACAAGCCCGGCGAGCCGAAGAAGCGAACGCGCATCGGCAGCAACGTCAGGACCGCGATCCACAATGGTTTCGTCGCGCCCGTCGAGGTGGGAGACGGAGCATGGATCGCTGCCGGATCGGTCATCACGAAGGACGTGCCGCCCGACGCACTCGGGATCGCGCGTGCACGCCAGGAGAACAAGGAGGGATATGCAGCCCGGCAGCGCGGCGACTGAGCTCGTCCTTCCCGGCCTCGAGACGCCTGAGGCCGTGACCCAGCCGTCCACCGGACACTGGCTCGAGCGCGGCCCGCAGAAGAAGCTCATGGTCTTCTCCGGGCGGTCGCACACGACGCTCGCGCAGCGCATCGCCGACCAGCTCGGTGTCGGCCTCGGCGAGATCGAGCTGCATACCTTCGACAACGGCGAGACCTACTGCCGCTATTGCGAGTCGATCCGGGGCGCCGACCTCTTCCTCGTGCAGACGGGCTGCCACCCGGTCGACCAGAACCTGATGGAGCTGCTGCTGATGATCCAGGCAGCGAAGCTCGCATCCGCCAAGCGCATCTCCGCCGTCATCCCGTGGTTCCCGTACGCGCGCCAGGACCGCAAGGCCAAGCCGCGCGAGCCGATCTCGGCGCGCCTGGTCGCAGACATGCTGCAGCTCGCCGGGGTCGACCGCCTGCTGACGATGGACCTGCACGCGGGTCAGATCCAGGGCTTCTTCACGATCCCGGTCGACCACATGACGAGCCTGCCGCTGTTCGCCCGCCACTTCCGCGATCTCGGCCTGCACGGCGAGGGTGTCGTCTCGGTCGCGCCCGACGCCGGCCGGGCAAAGCAGGCGGTGCGGTTCGCCGAGATGATCGACGCCGACTTCGCGATCATGCACAAGACGCGGACCGCGCACGACAAGGTCTCGGTGACTGAGGTGACGGGCCGTGTGCGCGACAAGATCGCGATCATCGGCGACGACAGCACGATGACCGGCGGCACGCTGATCGCCGGCGCGAACGCGCTCAAGGCACACGGCGTGCGCGAGGTCTACGTGTTCGTCACGCATGCGCTGCTCTCTCGCGAAGGCCTGCAGCGGCTGAGCGAGGCCGACCTCGCCGGGATCGTCGTCACCGACACGGTGCCGATCGACCCGATCGCGATGCCCGACAACATGACCGTGCTCACGGTCGGGCCGCTGCTCGCCGAGACGATCATGAACGTGTTCGCCGACGACTCCGTCTCGGCGATCTTCGGCGGCGAAAACCAGCTGTTCTAGGGGCTGGCCGCCCGACCTCCGGCTAGGTTCAGGCCCTAGACGCCCCGTCCGGGGGCTGCCAGAATCGCCGCGGGAGGGTGGACATGAGTTCTCTGCGGCGGTACAGGGCCCACGTGAGGTGGAGTCAACGAATGCGGTATGGAACCGTCCGGCGGATCGGACGGTTTGCCCGCGGGCTGCTCCACCCGGGTGCGGTCGTCGTCCTGTTCGCGCTGCTCGCGATGGCGTACCTGCTCCACAACAACTGACCCGAACGTCGGGCGGGCGCCTGGTCGACGCCCGCCCTGGCGGGGGAAGAGCTGCCGACGAACTCCCGTCAACTGCCGTCTGGGCCGCTCGGCACGTCCACTAAACGCTGACGGCGGCGTTCCGTCCAATACCCATCGTCAACCGGGCGCGAGGCCGGACGTCTCGCCGATCCGCGCAGTCGCGCGAAGCGAGCGCGCAAGCTCGGAGATCTCCTGCGTCAGGAGCTTCCGCAGCTGGGTTGCCGGGCGCGTGCGCCACGCGACGACGGTGTCCGGCATGACGAGCGGTGGATCGAGCGGCCGCTGCACGACGATCGCACCCGCGTCCGTGGTCTTGCCGGCGGAAGCGGGAGCAGCGCGATCCCTTGCCCGGTGGCGACCGCGAGCATCAGGTCGCGCGGATCGGTCCCCGTCGCGCTCGAGAAGATGCCGATGTCGAGCTCGCCGCGTTCGAGGCGGCGGATCTGCTCGAGCGCCACCAGGTGCTCGACCCGCGGCTGGGTCTCGACATCGAGCCGGTGCAGCCCGTCGAGGAAGGTGACGAGGAGCTCGATCGGCAGGTACGGCGTGTACCCGATCCGCAGTGCCGAGCCGCGGCCGGCAGCGCGGCAAGCCTCGGCCACCGCGAGCTCGAGGCCGGCCAGCACCCTGCGGGACTCCTCGCCGAACGCGCGCCCGGCGTCCGTCAGCGATACGACGTGGCTCGTCCGGTCGAACAGCTGCACGCCGAGCTGACCCCTCAGATGCTCTAGCCGCTGTGGGCGGCGCCTGCGGCGACCCGCTCGGCTGCGAGACGCTCCGCCGCTGCGGCAGGGGGGATTCCGGCGGCGTCGGCGTCGCGGAACAGGCCGCGTAGCGTGTCGCCGATCGCGGCGAGGTGGCGCTGCAGCTCGTCGTCGTCCCAGCCGTGGTCGACCAGCCCGAGCAGCTGGATCACGCCGCCCGCGCTGGCCACGTAGTCGGGCGCGTAGAGGATCCCCGCGGCGTGCAGCCGGTCGGCGTCGGCGCGTTCGGCGAGCTGGTTGTTCGCCGAGCCGGCGATCACCGCACAGCGGAGGCGCGGAATCGAGTCGGCGTTCAGCGTGCCGCCCACCGCGCACGGCGCGTACACGTCGCACTCCGTCTCGTTCGCGTGCTCGGCGGGGACGGCGGTGCCGCCGACCTCCGTCGCGACCGCGGCGGCCCGCCCCGCGTCGACGTCCGACACGAGCACCTCGGCTCCTTCTGCGGCGAGCAAGGTCGCGAGCGTGTGCCCGACCGCACCGACGCCCTGCACCAGCACGCGTCGACCGGCGAGCGACGGTGAGCCGAACCGATGCTCGACGCTCGCCTGGATCGCGTGCAGGACGCCGATCGCGGTGCCGCGTCCGCTGTTGCCGCCCGCGCCGGTCGCGCCGTAGACCCACGGACAGACCTCGGCGACGACGTCCAGGTCGGCGGGGGTGATGTTCATGTCGCCTGCGGTGCGGTAGGTGCCGCCGAGGTCGCTGACGACCTGCGCGTAGCGGAGGAGCAGCGCCCGCCTCGAGTCGCCCTCGGGCAGCGCCGGCACCGCGAGCACCGCCTTCCCGCCGCCCCGGTCGGCGTTCGCGACGGCCATCTTCACCGTCATCGCCTGCGACAGCCGCATCGCGTCGGCCAGGCCGTCGGCGGGCGTGGGGTAGACGCGAAGGCGCGTCCCGCCGCAGGCCGGGCCGCGGGCGGTGGAGTGCACGCAGATGAACATCCAGGCGCCGCTCTCGCGATCGAACCGGATGACGGCCTCCTCGCCGTCCCAGTCGCGAAGGAGCTGCTCGAACACGCTCGCAAGTCTGCAGCAAGCGGCGAAGGCCGCGCTGCACCCGGTACACTCGTGCGCCGTGGCTGGCGAGCGCGTCAAACTTCTGGTCCAGAACCGTGCGATCCTCGGGTCGTCCGAAGCGCGGCGCCTGCGCCGCAGCGGGATCATCCCCGGCGTCCTCTACGGGCGCGAGGAGCCCGTCGCGATCTCGATCCCCGAGCGCGACCTGCGCGCCGCGTTGACGACGCGCGGCGGGTTGAACGCCGTGCTCGACGTCGTCGTCGAAGGCGGCAAGACCCATTCCTCGGTGCTCAAGGAGTACCAGCAGGATCCGGTGCGCGGCCTGATCACGCACGTCGACCTGCAGGAGGTCCGGCTCGACCAGCCGATCCACGCGACGGTGCCGCTCGAGCTCCACGGCGAGCCCGTCGGGGTCAAGGAGGGCGGCATCCTGACGCAGGTGACGAACGAGCTGAACGTCGAGGCGCTGCCGATGGAGGTGCCGGAGCACCTCGAGGTCGACGTCTCTGGGATGCAGATCGGCGACACGCTGCGCCTCTCCGCGATGCCGGCGACCGAGGGCGTGACGCTCCTCGACGACCCCGAGCAGACCGTGCTCGCGACGGTCACCCAGCCGCGCACCGAGGAAGAGCCGGAGACGACCGAGGCGGCAGCCGAGGGCGAAGAGGCCGCGGAGGGCCGACGAGGGCGAAACGGCCGAGTCGCAGGGCGAGCCGGAGGCTGCGGCCGACGGCGACGCCGAGTAGGGACGCTTCGAGTGCGGCTCTGGCCGCGGCGTCACGGCACGGCCCTCGACCTGCTGGTGGTCGGGCTCGGCAACCCGGGCCGCGAGTACGCGCGCAACCGCCACAACGTCGGCTGGCTCGTCGCCGACGAGCTCGCCCGGCGTCACGACGGTTCGTGGCGCGGCAAGTTCGACGGCCGAATCGCCGAGGTCCGCATCGACGGGCACAAGGTCGCGCTGCTCAAGCCCGAGACGTTCATGAACGACTCCGGCCGGTCGGTGCAGGCGGCGGCGCGCTTCTTCAAGGTCTCACCCGACGCGATCCTCGTCGTGCACGACGAGGGCGACCTCGAGCTCGGCCGCCTGCAGGCGCGGCTCGGCGGCGGGCTCGCCGGCCACAACGGCCTGCGCTCCGTCGCGAAGCACCTCGGCACCAACGACTTCCTGCGCCTGCGCGTCGGCGTCGGCCGACCGGGTCGAGGCGACCCGCGGCCGCTCGCCGACTACCTGCTCTCGAACTTCGAGCCGCACGAGGACCCCGAGCGCCTGGTCGCGGCCGCGGCCGACGCGGTCGAGCGGCTCGACGCCGACGGGCTCGAGGCCGCGCAGCGCGACATCAACGGCCGGTGACGAAGGCGTACCATGTCGACCCGGCCGAACGCCTCGTTCGGCCCGTCGTCATGGACCGTCCACTTCTCTACAGCCTCGTCGAGCGCGTTCGCGCGGAGGAGCGCCTGCAGGAGTTCGCGCAGGCGCTGCCGGCGCGCGCCCGCGTCTCGGAGCCGGTCCTGCCGCTCGTCGTCGCCGCGCTCCACGACGAGCTCGACCGCGGCCTCGTCGTCGCGCTCGCCGACGACGCCGATGCGCGGGACGTCGCCGAGGCCGCAGGCTGGTTCCTCGGTGACGAGCGCGTCGCGCTCTTCCCCTCGCGCGGCGTGCGCTTCGAGTCGGGCCTCACCCGACGCCGCACCTGGTCGGTGAGCGTGCCCGCGCGCTCGACGTCCTCGAGCAGGGCGGCCTCGTGTGCGTCTCCGCCGCCGCGCTCGCCGAAGGAACGCCGCCGCCGGCGGAGCGCCCGGAGGCGCTGCGGATCGCCGCAGGCGACGAGCCCGGCATCGACGCGCTCGCGGAGCAGCTCGCCGGCGCCGGCTACGAGCGCGTCGAGCGGGTCGAGGAGCGAGGCCAGTTCGCCGTTCGCGGCGGCCTCGTCGACGTCTTTCCGACGACCGGCCGCGAGCCGCTTCGGATCGAGCTGTTCGGCGACGAGATCGAGCAGATCCGCGCGTTCTCACCGTTCACGCAGCGCGCGCTCCGTCAGGTCGAGACCGCGACGATCTATCCCGCGGCCGAACGGCGGGCCGAGCTCGTCGAGATCGTCCTGCCCGACGACGACGAGCCGATCCGCGTCCCCGACGACCTCGTCGCGCCGTTCGACATGCCGCCCGACCTCGTGTGGTCGCCCGACGACGTGCGTGCGGCGTGGGAGGACGAGGGCTTCGCCCCGGTGTCGCTCGAGGGCGCCGCGGAGCTCTCGCCGCTCCCGCAAGGACAGCCGTTCTCGTTCGACGCCCAGCGCCCGGCGCTCGCGGCACGCGGCCTCTCCGAGGCGGAGAACGAGCTGAACGGGCTGCTGCGGCAGGAGCTCGACATCGTCGTCGCGTTCCCGCATCGGGGCGAGGCGCTGCGGCAGCAGGCGCTGCTTCGCCGTTCGCACGCGTCGATGCTCGAGCCGGGCGCCGCGCCCGAGGGTCTGACGTTCGCCGTCGCGCCCGCGCGGCGCGGCTTCGTGTGGCGCGAGCTCGGCCTCGCGCTCCTACCCGACACGCAGGTGTTCCGGAAGCGCCCGCGCGCGCGCCACCGACCGCGCCCGGCCGCGCGCTGCAGAGCTTCTCAGACCTGCGGACCGGCGACTACGTCGTGCACGAGGACCACGGCATCGCCCAGCTGAAGGGCTTCGAGACGAAGGAGGTCGCCGGCGTCACGCGCGATTACCTCCTGCTCGCCTATCGCGGCGACGACCGTGTCTACGTCCCGCACGAGCAGATCGGCAAGGTCAGCCGCTACATCGGCTCGGACTCGAAGGCGCCGACGCTCTCGAAGCTCGGCGGCAAGGCGTGGGACAACCTGAAGACACGCGCGCGCGAGCACCTGCGTGAGATGGCGGGCGAGCTGCTGCAGCTGTACGCGCAGCGTCAGACGCAGCCGGGCGTGGCCTTCGACGTCGAGCACGAATGGGTCGAGCGGCTCGAGAGCGAGTTCCCGTACCGCGAGACGGAGGATCAGCGCACCGCGATCGAGGCGGTGATGGAGGACCTCGAGGCGCCGCACCCGATGGACCGCCTCGTCTGCGGCGACGTCGGCTTCGGCAAGACCGAGGTCGCCGTTCGCGCGGCGTTCGCGGTCGCCGTCAACGGCAAGCAGGTGCTGATGCTCGTGCCGACGACCGTGCTCGCGCAGCAGCACTGGAACACGTTCCGCACCCGCTACCGCGATTTCCCGGTGCGCGTCGAGATGATCTCGCGGTTCCGGAAGCCCGCCGACGTCAAGAACGTGCTCGCCGACTACGCCGAGGGCAAGGTCGACGTCCTGATCGGCACGCACCGGGTGCTCTCGCGCGACGTGATCTCGAAGGAGCTCGGTCTCGTCGTCGTCGACGAGGAGCAGCGGTTCGGTGTCGCGCAGAAGGAGCTCCTGCGCCAGCTGCGGCTCGAGGTCGACGTGCTCGCGCTCAGCGCGACGCCGATTCCGCGCACGCTCCATATGTCGCTCGCCGGCCTGCGCGACATCTCGGTGATCGAGACGCCACCCGAGGGGCGGCGGCCGATCCGCACCTTCGTCGGCGAGTACGACGACGAGCTGATCGCGATCGCGCTCGAGCGCGAGGCGGCGCGCGGCGGCCAGAGCTTCTACCTGCACAACCGCGTCGAGACGATCGAAGAGGCCGCGACGAAGCTGCGGCGACCTGCGGCCCGAGCTGCGCTTCATCGTCGCGCACGGCCAGATGCCCGAACGCGAGCTCGAGGACAAGATGCTGCAGTTCCTCTCGGGCGACGCCGACGTGCTCGTCTCGACCACGATCATCGAGTCGGGGCTCGACATCCCGCAGGCGAACACCCTGATCGTCGAGCGCGCCGACCAGCTCGGCCTCAGCCAGCTCTACCAGATCCGCGGCCGCGTCGGCCGCAGCGACGCGCTGGCCCACGCGTACCTCTTCTATCCCGAGGCACGCGAGCTGACGCCCGGAGGCGCGCGCGCGCCTGGCGACGCTGGCCGACCACACCGAGCTCGGCGCCGGCTTCGCGATCGCGATGCGCGACCTCGAGATCCGCGGCGCCGGGCGACCTGCTCGGCTCGGAGCAGTCGGGCCACGTCGCGGCGCTCGGGTTCGAGCTGTACGTCGAGATGCTTCACGAGGCGGTCGCCGAGCTCTCCGGGCCAGCGGCGCCTCGCCGCGCGTCCCGTGCGGGTCGACGCGCGCATCGACGCGTACGTCCCGGCGGCGTACATCGCGGCGGAGGCGCTCAAGATCGACCTCCACCGCCGGATCGCGCTGACCGAGTCGGAGGACGAGCTGCACGAGCTGCGCGTCGCGACCGAAGACCGCTACGGGCCGCTGCCGGAGCCGGTCGAGAACCTCTTCGCGATCCAGGAGGCGAAGCTGAAGCTCGCGCGCCTCGGGGCCGACTATCTCGTCTTCCGCGGCGGCCGCGCGACGGTCGGTCCGGTCGTGCTCGGGTCCGGCGAGCTGCGCGAGCTGCGGCGCCGTCGTGGAGACCGCCGTCTACTCGACAGGCAACCGTGAAGTGACGTTAAGGCACGAGTGAATTCGAGGGAGCGCTGGAATTGGTCGATGCTATGCTGGCCGCGCGCCAGGCCGCGTAAGCCGGCGCTTTCTTATGCGGTCCCTCGCCAAGCTCACCCTGCCGATTCTCTTCGCCGTGGCGCTGGTCGCCGGCTGCGGTGGCGGCGGCAGCTCGGCGCGGCCTCAAGACCGACGATGTCGCTGTCGTCGGCGGCACGCACGTCACGAAGTCCGACTACGACGTG
Source organism: uncultured Actinomycetes bacterium (assembly GCA_963819535.1). GTDB lineage: Bacteria > Actinomycetota > Thermoleophilia > Gaiellales > Gaiellaceae > PALSA-600. Next base: position 463,442 of record CAWFWL010000004.1, read on the forward strand.
CTGATCTCGCAGGCCAAGCGCAGCCTCGGCAAGACGTTCCCGAAGCAGGGGACGGCCCAGTACGAGGCGCTGAAGACGAAGGCGGTCACCGTGCTCCTGCAGCAGGCCGAGCGTGTCCGAGAGCGCGGCTACCGACGGGCATCAAGGTGACCGACGAGCAGGTCGACGCGCGGCTCGACGCAGATCAAGCAGCAGTACTTCAGCGGCAGCGAGCGAAGTACCAGGCGCAGCTCAAGCAGCAGCACCTGACCGACGCGCAGGTCCGCAACGACATCCAGCCGCAGCTGATCTCCGAGGCGATCGTCGCGAAGATCACGAAGGGCATCAAGGTGTCGGACGAGCGAGGCGCACGACTACTACGTCGCGCACCCGCAGCTCTACTCGAAGGCGCAGACGCGCGACGTCCGCCACATCCTCGTCAAGACCAAGCCGCTCGCGGAGACGATCTATCGCGCAGCTGAAGGCCGGCAACGACAAGACCTGGTGCACGCTCGCGAAGAAGTACTCACAGGATCCGAGCTCGAAGAACAACTGCGGCAAGCTGACGGTCTCGAAGGGCCAGACCGTGCCGAAGTTCGACAAGGTCGCGTTCTCGCGCCCGCAGGCAAGATGGTTCACGCCCGATTCACGACTCGACCAGTACGGCTGGTTCGTGATCGAGCCGCTCTGGATCGGTCCAGCCCGAGCTCGACGACGCCCGAGAAGGAGGTCGCGGCGACGATCAAGCAGCAGCTGCCTGCAGCAGAAGAAGAACCAGGCGATCACGACCTGGTTCGACCAGCCTGACGAAGAGCTTCTGCAAGGGCTCAAGATCAAGTACCAGGTCGGGTACGTGCCCTCGCCGGATCCTTGCGCGTCGACGACGCGACGCCACGACGACCTAGACGACGCTGTGTCGCTCGCGGACGCGCTCGTCGAGCTCCAGGAGCTGACCGAGCGCCTTCGCCGCGAGTGCCCGTGGGACCGCGAGCAGACCGCGCGCACGATCGTGCCGCACACGGTCGAGGAGGCGTACGAGGTCGCCGACGCTGCGTTCGCCGGCGACGACGCGAAGCTGCTCGACGAGATCGGCGACCTCCTCTTCCAGTGCGTGTTCCTCGCGCTCCTGCTCGAGGAGAACGCGGGTGGGGACCTCGAAGCCGCAGCTCGTGGCGTCACGGCGAAGCTGATCCGCCGCCATCCGCACGTCTTCGGCGAGGCGGACGCCGAACCGCGCCGGCGCCGTGCGCGAGCGCTGGGAGGAGATCAAGCGGGAGGACGAGGGACGCGAGGGCATCTTCCACGACGTCCCGGAGGGCCTGCCGGCGCTGCTCGTACGCGCGCAAGGTCCAGCTGCGCGCGACGCTCGGTCGGCTTCGAGTACCCCGATCTGGCGGGCGCGCTCGCCGACTTCGAGGACGAGGTGCGCGAGCTGCGTGCCGAGCTGCCCGACGCACGACCGCCGCGACCGACGTCGAGCCGCGAGCCGACGGGTCGCCGCCGAGCTCGGCGACGTGCTCTTCGCCGCCGTCAACGTGGCGCGCCGGCTGAACGTCGATCCCGAGCTCGAGCTGCGGGCGGCCGCCAGGCGCTTTCGCGACGCGCGTCGAGCGCGCGGACGAGCTCGCCGCCGCGGCGGGCGAGGATTGGACGAGACTGTCGCTCGACGAGCAGGACGCGTACTACGACCAGGCAAAGGAGCAGTAGGTGTCGACGACGATCACGATGGTGCGCGGCCGGCAGGTCCTGGACTCACGCGGCAACCCGACGGTCGAGGTGGACGTCACGCTCGAGTCGGGTGCGAGCGGCCGGGCGATCGTCCCGTCCGGGGCGTCGACCGGCGTCCACGAGGCGGTCGAGCTGCGCGACGGCGGAGCGCTGTGGGGCGGGAAGGGCGTCTCACAGGCCGTCGGCAACGTCAACGGCGAGATCGCGGAGCTGCTGCGCGGACGCGACGCGGCCGACCAGGCAGCGCTCGACCGCGCGCTGATCGAGCTCGACGGGACGCCGAACAAGGGCCGGCTCGGCGCGAACGCGATCCTCGGCGTCGTCGCTCGCGGCCGCGAAGGCGACGGCCGCCGACGCCGGCATCTCGCTCTTCCGCTGGCTCGGCGGCCGAGCAGCGCGACGCTGCCCGTGCCGATGATGAACGTGATCAACGGCGGCGTGCACGCCGCCAACTCGATCGACCTGCAGGAGTTCATGGTCGTGCCGGTCAGGCGCCGAGACGTTCTCGGACGCGCTTGCGGATCGGCGCCGAGGTCTACCACGCGCTGAAGCAGGTGCTCGGCGAGCGTGGCTTCGCGACCGGCGTCGGCGACGAGGGCGGCTTCGCGCCCGATCTCGAGTCGAGCGAGGCGGCGATCGAGGCGATCCTCGAGGCCGCGGAGCGTGCCGGTCACCGCGACCGGATCGCGATCGCGCTCGACCCGGCGGCGAGCGAGGTGTTCCGCGACGGCGTCTACCGGTTCGAGGGCCGCGAGAAGACGAGTGCCGAGATGCCCGGGTTCTGGGCCGGGATCGTCGACCGGTATCCGGTCGTCTCGATCGAGGACGGCGCGGCCGAGGACGACTGGGACGTCGTGGCACGCGCTCACGCGAGCGGGTCGGCGAGCGCGGTGCAGCTCGTCGGCGACGACATCTTCGTCACGAATCCGGCGCGGCTGCAGGAGGGGATCGACCGCGGCGTCGCCAACTCGATCCTCGTCAAGGTGAACCAGATCGGCACGCTCACCGAGACGATCGAGGCCGTCGAGCTCGCGCACGTCGGCGGGCTACACCGCGGTCATGTCCCACCGCTCGGGCGAGACCGAGGACGCGACGATCGCCGACCTCGCCGTCGCGCTCGGCACGGGTCAGATCAAGACGGGGGCGCCGGCGCGCTCGCGACCGCGTGGCGAAGTACAACCAGCTGCTGCGGATCGAGGAGGAGCTGGGCTCGCGGGCGCAGTACCCGGGCTGGGACGCCTTCCCGCGAAAGACGTGACGCGCGAACCTGGCCCGACCCCACCCGGGCCAGATTCGCATGTCACGCTGCGAGGCGCGCCTTCCCCCCAAGGATGAACGCCTCTCGGGCATGCCGCGAGACTACGCCCGGCGCCACGGGCCGTCGTCGTCGCCGCGGATGATCCTCCGTCGTTCCTACGGAGGATCAGTAGGCTGGGCGGCATGGCAGCCGTTCGCCGCCGAACGAAGATCGTCGCGACGATCGGCCCCGTGTCGTCGAGCTCACGACGCGGTCCGGGAGCTCGTCGACGCGGGCGTCGACGCGATCCGGCTCAACCTGTCGCACGGCACGCACGAGGATCACGCGGCGCGCGCTGCGGTCGTGCGGGAGGTGCAGGACGAGACGAGCAAGCCGCTCGCGCTGATCGCCGACCTGCAAGGGCCGAAGCTGCGGATCGGCGACCTGCCGCGCCGTGCGCCTGCTCGTCAAGGACGAGGAGATCCTGGTGGTGGGCGAGCAGATCGCCACCGGTGACGAGCTGCCGGTGGCGCCCGCGGTGATCGGCGAGGTGCTGCGGCCGGGTCACGACATCCTGATCGACGACGGGCTCGTACGGCTGACCGTGCAGGACGTCGAGCACGGCCGCGCGAGCTGTCGCGTCGTCGTCGGCGGCGAGGTCAAGTCGCACAAGGGGGTCAACCTGCCGGGCGTCCCGATCCCGATCCCGTCGCTGACGAAGAAGGATCTCGACGACCTCAGCTTCGCGCTCGGCATGGGCGTCGACTTCGTCGCGCTCTCGTTCGTACGCGCCGCCGCCGACGTCCGCGACCTGCAGGCGATCATCCGGCAGCACGGCTCGCCGGCCCGCGTGATCGCCAAGATCGAGAAGGCGGAAGCCGTTGCGGCGCTCGAGGAGATCCTGCTCGAGTCGGACGCCGTGATGGTCGCCCGCGGCGACCTCGGCGTGGAGATCGGCGCGGCGACCGTCCCGCTGCTGCAGAAGCGGATCATCCTGCGCTGCCTCGACGTCGGCAAGCCGGTGATCACGGCGACGCAGATGCTCGAGTCGATGATCGAGCACGCCGAGCCGACCCGTGCCGAGGCCAGCGACGTCGCGAACGCGATCCTCGACGGGACGTCGGCCGTGATGCTCTCGGCCGAGACGGCCACCGGCAACTACCCGGTCGAGGCAGTGGAGACGATGGACCGGATCGCCCGCGCGGTCGAGCCATCGATGGGCTACCGGCACCAGATGCCCGAGCCCGGCGAGGAGACGACGGTCGGTCGGGCGATGTCGAACGCCGCCTGCGACCTCGCGGAGACGCTCGGGGCCAGCGCGATCATCGTGCCGACCTTCACGGGGCGGACCGCCTCGGCGGTCGCGCGGCTGCGTCCGCGGCGGCCGATCGTGGGGCTGTCGCACCACCAGACCGCGGTGCAGCAGATGGCACTCGAGTGGGGCGTCACCCCGGTGGTGATGCCGCAGACCGACGACGTCGAGGATCTGTGGACGCGCGCGCTCGAGCTCGCGCTCCACACGGGCGTCGTCGAGTCGGGCGATCGCGTGGTCACGACGGCCGGCACGGCGGTGAACCTGCCGGGGTCGACCAACGTGATCAAGGTCGACATCGCTTGACGGCGGGCGCCTACTCGATCCCAGAGGTGCAGAGGCTCGTCGCGACGCTCGTCGCGTCGAAGCCGGGCGGCCGGATCGCCGAGCTCGGCACGTCGTACGGCGACGGGGCGGCCGCGATCGTCGCGGCGCTGCCGCCTGGCGCCACCTTCGTCACGGTTGAGCTCGACCCGGAACGCGCCGCGCGGGCGCGCATGGCCCTCGGGGGGACGCCCGCCGAGGTGCTCGAGGGCGACTGGCGCGAGCTGCTGCCCGCTCGCGCTCCCTTCGACGTCGTCTTCGCCGACGGCGGCGGGTCGTATGCGGACGTGGCCGATCTGCTGAGCCCCGGCGGCATCCTCGTCAAGGACGATCTGATCCCCGGCCGCCCCGTCGAGGGCGACCCGACCCGCGAAGCGCTCCTGCGCGACCCGCGCCTGGAGGCGACCGAGGTCCTCGTCACGCCGGAGATGGCCTGCATCGTCGCGGTGCGCCGAACCCCGTGAACCTCGTTCGAACCTCGTTCCGACGTGGTTCGGGCCTCTCGTGAGCGCGAACGTTTCACACACGAACCTCGTTCGAACCTCGTTCGAACCAGGTTCGAGCGTTTGCGGCTCGCAGCTGCGCAAGGGTTTCAGCACCCACCCGCGAAACCGTCGGCGTGCTCCGGATCCGGCCGACCCGCCTGCTCGCGCTCGCCGGGCTCGTACTCGTCGCGTTCCTCTACTGGAAGCCGACCAACACGTACCTGCACACGAAGCGCCAGCTCGACGTGCGCCAGGCCGAGGTGCGGTCGCTCCGCACCGAGAAGTCGCGGCTCGAGAAGCGGCTCGCGCAGGCGGGGACGACCGAGCAGCTCGTGCGCGAGGCTCGGCGCCTCGGGCTCGTCAAGCCGGGCGAGAAGCTGTTCATCGTCAAGGGCATCAGCGCCTGGCGCCAGCGTCACTAGGCGACCGGCCGTGATCGACCCGGAAGATCGCGAGCTCGTCACCAGACAGCTCGGCCGGCCGCCGCGCGCGGTCAGGCGCATCGCCGTACGTTGCCCGTTCGGCAAGCCGGCGGTGACCGAGCAGGCGCCGTTCGACGAGGATGGGCGCCCGTTCCCGACGCAGTTCTACGTCACCTGCCGCCACCTCGTCGCCGCGATCTCGCGCCTCGAGGCGGCGGGTGGGGTGGAGCGGTGGACGCGCGCCGCCGCCGACGACCCCGCGCTGGCCGCGAGCCTCGCCGCCGCCGAGGCCGAGCAGCGGAAGCTCAGGCCCGAGCTCGACGCCGGCATCGGCGGGGCGACGCGGACGGGCAGCCTCAAATGCCTGCACGCACACGCGGCGTTCGCGCTGGCGCGACCCGGCTACGAGCTCGGCGAGCGCATCCTCGACGAGCTACCGACTCGCTGGCCCGACACCTGCTGTACTGCCTGACGTGGAGCTCGAGCTCGCGCGACAGCAATGGGAGGAAGGCCTGCGCCGCGTCGAGCGGCGCTCGGACGACCAGGCCCGCTACGAGCAGCTGCTCGGCCAGGTCGACGTCGTCTCGGAGGGGCTGCGGCGACGCGTCGGTCAGGTGTTCACGCTCGCCGAGCTCGCAGACGTCTACGACGGGGCGGACGAATGGGCGCGTGGGCTCATCGACGACGCCGACCCCGAGGCCGCGCCGGCGGTCGAGCCCGGCACCGTCGCCGACGCAGCCTTCCACCTCTACGCGCGCGGCGCGACCGACTACACGCCGTGACCCGTCGCGTGCTGATCGGTGTCGCGCTCGTCGCCGCGTTCGCAGTGGGAATCGCCGTCGGTCAGTCGCTCGACGACAGCCAGGCGCCCGCCGGGACGCAGACGCTCGTCCGGACGCTGAAGCCGCTGCCGCTCCCGCCCGCAGCGGGCGAAACGGTCACAGTTACCGTTTCGAATCCGTAAAACCGTTTAGGTAGTGGCAAGTTTGGCTACGTTTCAGACATGGGCTACCCCGGCAGGCGCGCCCCCACGAGTGAGCCGGACTGGCTGACGCTCGGCCAGGCGGCCAAGTTTCTCGGCGTCGCGCAGTCGACGATCCGCAAGTGGTCGGATCAGGGACGCGTGCCCGCGTTCTACACCCCGGGCGGGCATCGCCGCTATCGCCGGCGCGACCTCGAGGCGTTTCTCGACCGCTCCGGGCCCGGCGGACGGACCGAGGGCCCGCTCGTGCTCGTCGTCGACGACGACCCGGCCCTGCGTGAGCTGATCCGCGTCAGCCTCTCGCTGGACGGCTACTCGGTGCGCGAAGCCGCGAGCGCCGAGGAGGCCCTGGCCGCGATCGAGGACACCGCACCCGACCTCGTCCTGCTCGACGTGGTCATGCCCGGCGTCGACGGCTGGCAGATGCTCCAGCGGATGCAGGAACGCCACGGTTCGATCCCGGTGATCATGTTCTCCGGCAAGATCGACGAGCAGTCGGCCGCGGAGGCCGAGCAGCGAGGCGCCCAGGGATTCATCGGCAAGCCGTTCGACCCCCAGCAGCTGATCGAACGAGCAAAACAGCTAGTCCCGGCGTAGAACCCGCCGCTCCGGGTCGCTCCCGTCCGCTGCCGGAGGCCGGCTTGGCCGGCCGGGAGGCGACGCGCGGTTTCACGGGCGGCGATCCCGGAAGGGAGGCCCGCGGAGGGAAACCCGTGGTTTCCCTCCGCGCTAAAGCTCTTCTGCAGCGCGCAGGAGCCCGCCCAGCACGACGCCGAGCGCCGCGAGCAGGGCGATGAAGATGCCGATTCCGCGGCCGTCGGCGGGGAGCACCGCGTCGGGGATCGAGATCAGGCGGATCAGCACGAAGATCAGCCCGAGCGCGCCGAGGGCGAGGACGACGAGGCTCTCGGGGACGGTCGGGGGCAGCTCGAAGCCTGCTTCGCGCAGCGCGACCATCGCGATCACGGCGAGCCCGACGAAGAAGACGAGCTTCCCGAGCACGCCCGTGTGCCAGCCGATCACGGCGAGGCGGACGCCGACCCCGGACCCTGCGTACCAGTCCATGAAGCTCGAGAGTGCCAGCACCAGGCCAGAGACCCAGGTGATGCGCTCGCCGAGCGCCCAGATGCCGCCGGCCGGGGCACGCCCGTAGCCGGGCTCGGGTCGCCCCGTCTGTCCGGGCACGTCCACGTCGAAGAAGTCGGGAGTCTCCACGGCTCGTAGTATGGGCGAGTTTCCGGTCGGCGGTGCCGGGGTCAGACGCCGAAGAGCGTCCCGACCTCGTGCCATGCCGCCAGGATCAGGAACGCGGCGAAGAACGCCAGCACGAGCAGCGTCACCCAGAAACGGACGTCCGACCGGCGGACGGCGCTCCGCCGCTCGATCCGGGCGCGGCGCCGGGCGCGCTCGCGGCGATAGGCCCGTTCGATCGCCAGGGGATCCAGGGATGGGGTGTCGTCGTCGATCAGTTCGGGTTTGCGTGCGGTCTCGGACATCCGGCCAATTCTAGTGGGTTAGCAGGGGCGTTGGACGCTATCGTCGGCCCCGATGCGGCCGGACGACCTGCGGCGAGGGGACGGGCAGCCCCTCGTGATCGGCCATCGCGGCGCGGCCGCGGTGGCGCCCGAGAACACCCTCGAGGCCCTCCAGGCGGCCGTCGACGCAGGCGCCCACCTGGTCGAGTTCGACATCGGCCCCGACCTCCGGCTGAGCCACTCCGGGCACGAGTTGCCCGAGCTCCCGGTCTCGCTCGACACGGCGCTCGACTTCCTCCGCAGCCACGGGTTGGGCGTCCAGCTCGACCTCAAGCTGCCCGGGTACGAGGCGGCGGTGCTCGAGGTGCTCCGGCGCCACGGGCTGGAGGAGCGCGCGCTCGTCTCGACCGCCTTCGCGGTCACCTGCCGGCGGCTGGCGGCGCTGGCGCCGACGCTGCCACGGGCGATCGGCTACCCGCGGGACCGCTACGGGATCGCCCGCATCCGCTGGCCGGGCGGGCTGACGCGGCTCGGCGCCGCTGCGCTTCGGCAGGCGATGCCGGTGCGCGCGCCGATCCTGCTGCGCACGGCGCGCGCGAACATCCTCTCGCTGCACCACTCGCTCTGCTCGCGGGCCGTCGTCCGGGTCGCGCACGCGGCCGGCGCTCCGGTGCTCGGCTGGACCGCGAACGATCCTGCGACCGTGCGTCGGTTGGACGCGGTCGGCGTCGACGCGATCGTCTCGGACGACCCGGAAATGGCGCTGCGCACGCTGGCTACACTGCGCGCGCAGTGAAACGCCTGCTCGCCGCCGGATTGTTCGTGATCGGACTGGCGGTCGCGGGGGGATTTTCCGGGCCCGTGATCGCCGACATCACGACCTCGACGTCGTCGACGACGACGGCGACGACCACGGCTGCCGATACGACCACGGCCGCCACGACAACGACGGCCACGACGACGACCAGCGCGGCGACGATCCCGGCCGGCGTCCGGGTCGCGGGAGTGCGCGTGGGCGGCCTCTCGCCCGCCGAGGCGGTCGCGGCCGTCCAGGCCGCATTCTCGACTCCGTTGCCGGTGGTCGTCGATCGCAACCGGCTCGTACTCGATCCACGGGTCTACGCCTCGGCGTACATCCCGACCGCCGTCGCCAAGGCGCGCATCGCTGCGCCGGGGACGAACGTCAAGCTCGTCGTCGCGGTGCGCGGCGCACCGCTGCAAGCGTGGGTCACCAAGGTGCTGCACCGGTTCGCCCGGCCTGCTGTCGACGCGACGCTGCGCTTCCGGGGCGAACGGCCGCTGATCTCGGACGACCGGGCCGGTCGCGCACTCGGCCGGGCGACCGCCACGCGGCGGATCGCCGCGGCGCTCGCGGCCAACTCCCGCCTGCCGGTCCGGCTACGCACCGCGCGCGTCCTGCCGACGGTGACCGCGGAGTCGTTCAGAGAGGTGATCGTGATCGACCGCTCGACGAACCGTCTGTATCTCTACGACCGGGTCAAGCTGCACCGCACCTTCGCGGTCGCGACCGGACAGGCGATCTACCCGACGCCGCGCGGCACCTTCCACATCGTCGTCAAGTGGAAGAACCCGTGGTGGTACCCGCCCACGCAGGACTCGTGGGCGAAGGGCCTGAAGCCGGTGCCGCCCGGCCCCGACAACCCGCTCGGCACCCGCTGGATGGGCATCTCCGCGCCCGGTGTCGGGATCCACGGCACCGACGCGCCGTCCTCGATCGGCTACAGCCTCTCCCACGGCTGCATCCGGATGCAGGTGCCCGGACGCCGAATGGCTGTTCGACCACGTCGAGATCGGGACGACCGTCCACATCGTCTGATGAGAGCCGTCCGCGTCGCCGCGGTCGCCGCCGTGCTCGCGTTGCTCGGGCTGCTCGTCTGGGACGTCGCGCACCAGCGGAACAAGGGCATCGCCGCGAAGGTCGACCGCGGCGAGACGGTCGCCGCGCCGGTGCTCCGGCTGCCGCGGATCGACGGCGGCCCGATCCTTCGATCTCGCGGCCTACCGTGGCAAGGTCGTGGTCGTCAACTTCTGGGCCTCGTGGTGCGTCGAGTGCAAGCTCGAGGCGAAGACGCTCCGCGCCGCAGCCGCCCGCTGGCGCGGACAAGGCGGTCGTGATCGGCGTCGACACGAAGGATCTGTCCTTCGCCGCGAAGCGGCTACATGGCGCGCTACGAGCGTCAACTACGGGATCGTCCGCGACGTCGACGGCTCCGAGAGCGATCGCTGGGGGGTGACCGGCTACCCCGAGACGTTCTTCGTCGACCGGAGTGGCAAGGTGGTCCCGCCGCACGTCAACGGGCCGATCCCCGCCGCGCGCCTGAACGCCGCGATCCGGCAGGCGGTTCGCTCGTGACGCCGCGCCGTGCCGTGCAGGGCTGTGGCCGCGCTGGTCGTCGCCGCGCTCGCGGCCGTGCTCGCCTGGCATCTGACGCACCAGCCCGCCTCGGTCGCGCCGCAGGTCGCGCGCCACGAGATCGTCGCTGCCCCGAACTTCTCTCTGCGCCGGCTCGTCGGCGACGGGTCGATCTCGCTCGCGTCGTTCCGCGGCAAGGCGGTCGTCGTCAACTTCTGGGCGTCCGACTGCGCACCCTGCAAGCAGGAGATGCCGCGGCTCGTCTCCTTCGCGAACGCCTGGTCGGCGCGCGGGGTCGTGGTCGTCGGGATCGACGTGCTCGAGTACACGAAGGGGCCGGCGCGGGCGTTCACGCGCCGCTATCGCGCCACGTATCCGATGGTCGTCGACCCCGCGGGCTCGACGGTCGGGCCATGGGGCGTCGCCGCGACGCCGCAGACGTTCTTCGTCGACCGCCGCGGTCGGATCGTCGATCACGTGCTCGGCCCGGTGACCGACAAGACGCTCACCGCGGGAGCGCGCCGCGCGCTCCGGACATGAGACTCGCCGTTCTTGGCGCTCCTGGCGCTCGCGCTCGCCACGCCGGCGCTCGCTGCGTCGCGTCCCAGCGAGGCCAACCTCGAGACGAAGCTCGTCTGCCCGGTCTGCCACGAGACCCTCGACCAGTCGACCGCGCCCGTCGCGCAGCAGATGAAGGCGGAGATCCGCCGCCGGATCGCCCAGGGGTGGAGCGAGCAGCAGATCCTCGACGAGATGGTCGCGAACTACGGCAGCGGCGTGCTCTCGACGCCGGCGACGCACGGTTTCGACCTGCTCGCGTGGGTGCTGCCGATCGGCGGCATCGCTCCTTGGCGCCGCCGGCCTGGCCGCAGGTGCCTGGTACTGGTCGCGCGGGCGACCCGGCGAGCCCGACGAGCCGGTGCTCCGCCTCGCGCCCGAGGACGAGGCGCCGCGTCGACGCGGAGCTCGCGCGCTTCGATGCTTGAGAAGCTGCCGGTCGCGTTCCTGGCCGGGCTCGTGTCCGTGATCACGCCGTGCGTGCTGCCGCTCGTGCCCGGCTACCTGTCGGCGCTCTCAGCGGTCGAGGTCGGCGCGGCTCGGCGAGCGTCGCGTCGCCCGGCGGGTCGTCGCGGCGAGCGTGCCGTTCATCGTCGGCTTCACGGTCGTCTTCGTCGTGCTGGGCGCTGCGGCCGCCGCCGTCGGGAGCACGGTCAACAAGCGGTCGCAGCTACGAGATCGCGGGCTTCGTGCTGATCGTGCTCGGTCTCGCCTTCCTCGGCGTGCTGCCCTGGCCCGAGCGCGCCGTCGCACCCGGTCTGCTGCAGCACGCGCGCGGCTCGCGGCTCGCGGCTGCTGCTCGGCGGTGCGTTTGCCGTCTGTGCCGCGCCCTGCATCGGCACGGTGCTCGCGTCGATCCTCGTCCTCGCGTCGTCGATCGGGATCGATCGTTCGCGGCGTCGTGCTGCTCGTCGCGTACTCGCTCGGGCTCGCCGCCGCCTTCGTCGCGGCCGGGATCGCGTTCGCGCACGCGATGCGGGCCTTCCGCTGGGTTCGCGACCACTACGCCGTCGTCCGCGGCTGCTCAGGCGCGACGCTGGTCGTGCTCGGGCTGCTGCTCTTCTTCAACCGCGACTGGTGGCTGCGCGTCGCGCTCGACCAGGTGTTCACGCGGATCGGCCTCGGCACGGTCTAGCGTCGCGAGCAGCAGCTGCGACGTCGAGCCCGCGGTGCGCAGGCGCGAACGCGGCGAGGCGGCGCAGCGCCTTCACGCGCTGGCGCTCGGCGGCGACCGGTTTGCCACGGCCGGCCTGGTAGGCGGATACGACGACATGCACCAGGCCCTGGAAGAAGTCGCGCTCCTGCGGATCGCACGCCCGCCACGCGAGCTCGAACTCCTCGTGCGCCTCGAAGTACGCGCCGCGACGCGCGAGCTCGAGGCCGCGTTTCGTAGCCCGCCTGCCACGCTGCTAACGTCGGCGTCACTCATGGCGACGATCTTGCTGTGCGGGGTCGACCTCTTCATCCGAGGCAAGCTGGAAGCGATCCTGCCGGAGCATCGCTTCGAGACGTCCGATGGTGTCGAGCCGGCCGATCTGGTGATCGCCGACATCGCGCGCATCGATGCAGCCGACGTCGCGGACAGCTATCCCGACGTGCCGATCCTCGGCTATACGAATCACACCGATACCGCCGGCCTGCGGCGCGCGCATGCCGCCGGATTCGACCAGGTCGTGGCCAAGTCGGCGCTCTTCGAGCGCACTCGTGAGCTGATCGACGGTCTTCTTGCGTCGGTAGAGTAGGCCGCCGTGACGTACATCATCGCCGAGCCCTGCATCGACATCAAGGATCGCTCCTGCGTCGATGTCTGCCCCGTGGATTGCATCCACGAGGCAGGCCGGATCCTGGTCATCGACCCCGAGGAGTGCATCGACTGCGGCGCGTGCGAGCCCGAGTGCCCGGTCGAGGCGATCTTCCCGAGGACGCGCTGCCGGACAAGTGGGAGCCTTTCGTCCGCATCAACCACGCCTACGGCGAGGGCATGGACGTCGTGAACACGCTCACGGACGAGTACGCGACCGCGCACAACGTCCAGAATGAGCCGATCGAATAAGCGAACCGTCCCGGTCTGCCGGGCGAATACGGGTTCGGATCCATATGCCCGACGACCTCCACGAGCTTTCCGCCCTCTACGCCCTCGATGTGCTGGAGGCCGACGAGCGCGCCCGCTTCGAGGAGCACTTGGCGGGCTGCGACCGCTGCGCGACGGAGCTGGCAGGGCTCGAAGGACGCCGCGACGGCACTCGCGTTCGTCGAGGGGCCGCCGCCGCCGGCCGAGTTGCGCTCGCGGATCCTGACAGCCGCGCGCGCGGAGCCCTCGAACGTCGTCGACCTGGCGAGCCGTCGCTCACGCGTGCGTCCACCGCCGTTGCGCTCGCCGTCGCGGCCTCCGCCGCCGCCGTCGGGTTCGGGATCTGGGCGGCGACGCTTCACCACTCGCTCTCGCGTGAGCGTGCGGCCACGAGCGTCCTTCGCGATCCGCACGCGCGCCACATCGACCTGCAGGGCACGCCGGGCGAACTCGTCGTCGCCCCGTCGGGTGACGCGGTGCTCACGGTCGCGCTCCCGTCACCACCGAAGGGGAAGCACCTACGAAGCGTGGGTCGCGAGCCCGGCGGTGAAGTCCGCGGGTGTGTTCGAGGACGGCCTCGTCAAACTTTCGCGTCGCGTTCCGCGCGGTGCGCTCGTGATGGTCACGCTCGAGCGGAGTCGGGGGCGTCGAAACACCGACGCAGAAGCCGCTCTTGCGCGCGCGTGCGTGACGCGCGAACCGTTCGCGCACGACGCTCGTTTTCCTTTCCAGCAACGTGCACACGAAGTTGTCCGTCCGCATTGCACGTTACAAAGCAACGTGGTAGGGAATCGTGCACGCAGCAATCCGACTCAGGAGGTCTTAGATGACCCAAGAGGATTGGAGCGGGATCGGCGAGACGGATGAGCCGTTGAGCGTCGGCTCGCTAAGCGAATCGCCGGCCGCCAACGAGGCTGCCGACGAGACGTGGGGCGACGCCATCATCGGCGACGTGACAAGTGACGAGTCGGAAGTCGCGCGGCGCAGTGCCGGCGACGACCAGGTCCTCGGCACGTTCAGGCTCGCGTTCGCAGCTCCCGTTCGGGGTCTGCCCGGGGCAAGTCGAGCAGCAAGAAGAAGAGCTCGGCGCGCAAGACAACGGCCAAGAAGTCGACGGCCAAGAAGTCGACGGCTCGCAAGTCGACCGCGAAGAAGAAGGCGACCGCTCGTAAGTCGACCGCTCGCAAGTCGACCGCGAAGAAGAAGGCGACCGCCCGCAAGTCGACCGCTCGCAAGTCGACCGCGAAGAAGAAGGCGACCGCCCGCAAGTCGACGGCCCGCAAGTCGACCGCGAAGAAGAAGGCGACTGCTCGTAAGTCGACCGCTCGCAAGTCGACCGCGAAGAAGAAGTCGACGGCTCGCAAGTCGACCGCGAAGAAGAAGGCGACTGCTCGTAAGTCGACCGCTCGCAAGTCGACCGCGAAGAAGAAGTCGACTGCTCGCAGGAAGGCGACTGCTCGTAAGTCGACGGCCAAGAAGGCGACCGCACGCAAGTCGACGGCCGGAAGACCGCCGCCCGGAAGGCCACAGGCCGGAAGACAGCGGCGAGCAAGACCCGCTCGTCGGGTGGGACGCGCTCTCGCAGTGCCTCCCGCTCTCGCTCGACGCGGCGCAGCTCGCGCTGAACCGGTTTCGCTCGGGTCCCGGCACGTTTCCGGGGCCCGAGCGCGACTGCTCTCCCACCTGCTGCCCAGTCGCTAACGTGGCGATTCGTGCAGCCGAAGACGCTCGACCACGTTGCCTTCTGGGTCGCGGAGCGCGACCGATCGCGCGCTACCTGGAGCGTCATCTCGGGCATGCACGTGATCGCGCAGCGAGAGCAACTTCACGCTGATGGGCACCGACGCGCGCCGCGGCAAGCTGACGCTCTTCGACGCCGAGGGGCCGCGCGAGCAGGGTGCCGCTCGACCACGTCGGGCTGCGCGTCTCGGATCTGGCAGCTGCGCGTGCCGCGTTGCCGGACGGGACGCCGGAGATCTTCGAGTCGGCGAGACGGGATCAGGCTGACGCTCGTCGAGGCGCCGACCGACGTCGAGTACGACCTCGACCACGTGCGCTTCGCACGGACGACCCGGAGGCGACCGCGGAGGCGTATCAGCGGTACGGGTTCGCGCCCGGCGGGGCCGGCGCGGGTCGAGGTCGGCGGGGCGTTCGTCGAGTTTCGCGAGGGCGACGCCCGGCGCTCCCGAGCGGCCGCTGCTCAACCACCTCGCCGTGCTCGTCGACTCGGCCGACGACGTGATCGCCGAGGCCGGCACGAGCTCGGCATCGAGGTCGAGTCGGTCGTCGACGCCGCGAACACCTACGCGGCGTTCCTCTGGGGGCCCGACCGCGTGCGCATCGAGTACGTCGAGCACAAGCCGACGTTCTCGCTCACGTGATCGATCGTCGCCGGCGCCGGCATGGCCGGGCTCGTCGCCGCGGCCCGGCTCCGCGAGCTCGGCGTGCCCGGTCACCGTCCGCGAGAAGGGCACGCGGCTCGGGCGGCTCGATGCTGCTCTCGTCGTGCGTCGTCTGGCGCCACCGCAGCTGGGACGACGTTCCGCCGCGAATGCCCGACCGGCGACGTCGCGCTGCAGCGGCTCGTCTTCGAGCGCCTCGACGAGCGCTCGTTTGGCTGCGCGGCCTCGGCGCGCCGGTCGTCTGGGAGGAGACCGGCAATCCGCTCACGGTCGGCCTGCGGTTCGATCCGCGCGGGCTCGACGGAGGTGCTCGCCGCGGGTGCCGGATGCGGTCGAGCTCGAGGCCGACGGCGATCCGCGACGGTCCGACTGATTCTCTGCACGGGCGGGTTCGCCGCGTCGTCCGAGCTCGTCGACGCGGTACGTCGCGCCCGCCGCGTCGCTTCGGCTGCGTGGCGAACCCCTGGTCGACCGGCGACGGGCTCGAGCACGGCCGTCGAGCGCGGTGGCTGCTCTCACCGCGGGCATGGACGAGTTCTACGGCCGCAACATGCCGGACGCGGCGTGGGACGAGACGCAGCTCGTGTCGGCGTCGCAGCTCTACGGGCGCCACGCGCGGATCTTCGACGAGCAGGGCGACGGAGTTCTTTCGCGGCGACGACGTGGCGTGGTCGGAGACGAACGTCGTGCAGGCGACGGCACACCGGCCCGGCGCCAGGGCGTACTACGTGCTCGACGCGGCAGGCGCTCGTCGCAGCGGGTGCGCGACCGGACGGTCGCCGAGATCGTCGAGGCGGCGCCGTCGGAGGCGCGCGTCGCCCTCGAGGATCTGCCGTTCGACCCTCCGAGCGGCGCCGTCGCGGCCGTGCGCGTCGTCGCCGTCGATCACGCACACGATCGGCGGCGTTCGCGGTCGACGAGCGCGCGCGCGTGCTGCGCGCGGACGGAGCGCCGATCGAGGGCCTCTGGGCGGCGGGCGTCGACGCGGGCGGGTTCGCGACCGGCGGCTACGCGAGCGGCCTCGCGCAGGCGCTGGTGCTCGGCCTGGCCGCAGCCGAGGACGCCGCCAAGGGTGTCTGACACCAGGGTGTCAGACACCTTCTGAGCGGACGTCAGCTCTTGCCGAACGAGTAGGCGCAGGGCCGCGTGTCGCCGGGTAGGGGCGAGCGGCCGACCTTGCTGATCACGATCGTACGGCCGTCGTCCTCGACCTCCTCGCCGACCTGCGGCGGCTCGCCTTCCAGCTCGCGCAGCGAGTACCCGGCAGGCGACCAGACGAACAGGAGATACCCGCTCGACATCGCGCGCGCAGAGCCTATCGCCGGGTGGCGTACGCGGGAAGCACGACGGTGACCGTCGTCCGCTCCTGCTCGACACTCAGCTCGATCGTTCCGTGGAGCTGCTTGACGCGCTCCTCGATCGCCTCGAACGTCCGGCGCCGGCGCTCGGGCTCGGCGTCGTCGGAGACCCGGGTCTCGATGCCCCCGTCGGCGGTCGTCGTCATCGTCACGCCGACCCGTGTCGGCGGCCCGCGGCGAACCGCCTGCTCGAGCAGCTCGCGGATGATCGTGTACAGCGCGACCTGCGCCGTCTCGCCGAGCCGCTCCGACTCGCCGACGTTGAGGTCGATCCGCATGTGGTTCGTCGCGCCGACCTGCTCGGCGAGCGCATGGAGCGCGGCGGCGAAGCCCTGGTCGCGCAGCACGACCGGCTCGAGCGCGAACGAGAGGTCGCGCAGCTCGCGGATCGTCAGCCGCTGCCGCTCGAGCGCCGACGCCAGGACCTTGGTCGCGTCCTCGAGCTTCCCGGTCTCGATCGAGTGCAGGGTCGCGTCGAGCATCAGCGCGATCCCGGCGAGGTTCTGTACCGGGCCGTCGTGCAGGAAGAGAGCGATCCGCCGCCGCTCGTCCTGCTCGGCGGCGATCAGGCGGTCGAGCGCCTCCGCGTCGGCCAAGCTAATCGATGATCGCCTCGCGAAGCGCGATCGCGACCGCGTGCGTGCGCGTGTCGGCCTCGAGCTTCGTGAGGATGTGGCGGACGTGGCTCTTGACCGTCTCCTGCGAGATGAAGAGCCGCCCGGCCACGTCGGCGTTCGACATACCGTCGGCGAGGAGCTGGAGGATCTCCCGCTCGCGCCCGGTCAGCATGTCCGTCTGGTCCTTGCCGGCGAGGAACGCCGGCATCAGCGCGGGGTCGACGTAGCCCTCGCCCTGCGCGACCTTCTCGATCGCGCGGACGAGCGTCTGGTGCGGCGCCTCCTTGAGGATGTAGCCCTTCGCGCCCGACTCGAGGCCACGGCTGAGCAGCGAGCGCTCCGAGTAAGCCGTGAAGATCAGCACCTTCGCGTCGGGCACCTGCTCCGTCAGCAGCTTCGTCGCCTCGAGCCCGTCCATTCCCGGCATCCGAACGTCCATGATCACGACGTCGGGCTTGCGCCGCGTCGCGAGGGCGACGGCGGAGGCGCCGTCGGACGCCTCGCCGATCACGCGGATGTGCGGTGCCCGCGAGAGCGACAGCCGGAGCCCCTCGCGCACGACCTCGTGGTCGTCGACGATCAGCGCGGTGATCTCGTCTGCCATGCGCGCGCATCCTACGCGGACGGCAGGAGGGACAACTGCTCCGGCCTCGGCGGAGGCCGCAGCGGCTCGGGCCGCCGGTCGCGGATCCCGTGCGCCCGCGCCAGCCGCCGCACCTGTTCGCGGGCGGGCGCGGTGTCGGCCGCGGCGAGGTAGGCCCTGCGCGCGTACAGCTGCTCGTAGTCGGCCGACCAGCTCCGGCCAGTCGCGCTCGAGGCACTCCAGGAAGTGCTCGCGCGTCCCAGGCTTGAGGTAGAGGACGTTCGCCCAGATCCCGCAGGCGCCGGCGTCGCGCGCCGCTTCGACCACGCGCCGGATCTGATCCGGGGCGTCGGAGAGCCCGGGGAGGAGGGGCGCCATGCCGACCGACGCCCGCACCCCGTGCTCGACGAGCACGGCGAGCGCACGCAGCCGCTGATGCGGCGGCGCGGTGCCCGGCTCGGTCGTGCGCCACACGTCGTGCGTCGAGCGTCGGCACCGAGAACGTGACGGAGACGTCGGCGCGCGGCGCGACGCCTCGGCGAGCAGCTCGGCGTCGCGCACGATCAGCGGGCCGCGGGTGATGATCGAGAACGGCTGCGCCGCGTCGCGCAGCACCTCGAGGCACGCGCGCGTCAGCCGGTACCGGCCCTCGGCGGGCTGGTACGGGTCGGTGGCGGCGCCGATCGCGATCGGCTCGCCTCGCCAGCTCGCGCGGGCGAGCTCGGCGCGCAGCACGTCGGCGACGTTCGTCTTGACGCGGATCGACGAGCCGTAGCGGTGGTCCGACGGCCGTTCGGCGCGGCGCTCGAAGGCGCGGACGTAACAGAAGGTGCAGCGGTGGACGCAGCCCATGTACGGGTTGAGCGACCAGTCGAACGGCATGCCCTTGACGCGGTTCAGCGCGACCTTGCACGGCTCCTCGCGGTATTCGACCCGCATCCGGGAAGCATAGAACATATGTTCGTCTCGTCGGCCGGCTCGGTTATACTGCGCGCACTGATTCGCGTGGACGACGAACTGCCGCCCAGTACGCACGCGCCGGCAAGCGGCGCATGACTTTTCTGCTCGAGATGCTGGCCCTCGTGGGCCTGCTCTTCCTGAACGCGTTCTTCGTGGCGGCCGAGTACGGCCTCGTCACGTCGCGGCGCACGCGGATCATGGAGCTCGAGCACGAGGGCAACCGCCGGGCGCAGGGCGGTGCTGCGGATCACGGCGGACCCGCCGCGGTTCATCTCGGCGATGCAGCTCGGCGTCACGATCTCGTCGCTCGGCATCGGCGCCCTCGGCGAACAGGTGCTCGCGCACAAGTTCTCGACGCTGATGGCCTCGTTCCTCTCGGTGATCCTCGCCCTGCTGATCGTCACCTACCTCCACGTCGTGATCGGCGAGCTCGTGCCGAAAGGGATCGCGCTCGGTCATCCGGAGCGAACGGCGCTCGCGGTCTCAGGCGCCGGTGCGTGCGTTCTTCATCCTCTTCAAGCCGCTGATCTGGCTGCTGCAGCAGTCGACGAACGCGATCCTGCGCGTGCTCAATCTCGAGCCGCCGGGCGCCGAGCACGAGGCCCACTCGGAGGCCGAGCTCCGGATGCTCCTCTCGAGCTCCGCCGACCAGGGCGAGATCGAGCACGACGAGCAGGAGATGCTCTACAAG
Source organism: uncultured Actinomycetes bacterium (assembly GCA_963819535.1). Lineage (GTDB taxonomy): Bacteria > Actinomycetota > Thermoleophilia > Gaiellales > Gaiellaceae > PALSA-600. The sequence continues at coordinate 483,000 of CAWFWL010000004.1, forward strand.
GTCTTCGACTTCGCCGACAAGGAGGTCTCGGACGTGATGGTGCCGCGACCCGAGGTCGTCGCGGTCGCGATCACGCTGCCGCCGCACGAGGTGCTCACCACGGTGCTCGAGTCGCCCTACACCCGCTTCCCCGTCTACCGCGAGTCCCTCGACGACGTCGTCGGGATCCTGCACATCCGCGACCTGTTCGAGTCGCTGGTCGAGCAGGGGATCGAGGCCGTCGAGCTCGAGTCGATCATCCGGCCCGCGCCGATGGTTCCCGAGACCAAGGACCTCGGTGCGCTGCTCACCGAGTTCCGGCGGACGAACCAGCACATGGCGGTCGTGATCGACGAGTACGGCTCGATGGAGGGGATCGTCACGCTCGAGGACCTGCTCGAGGAGATCGTCGGCGAGATCGAGGACGAGTTCGACCTGCCCGACGAGACCGTCGAGCGCATCGACGACGAGACGGTCAGGATCGACGGGACGTTCCCGATCGACGACTTCAACGAGCGATTCCGCACCGAGTTGCCGAGCGAGGACTTCCACACGGTCGCCGGATTCGTCTTCGGCCTGCTCGGCCGCGGCGCCGAGCCCGGCGACGAGGTGTCGTACGACGGGCTGCATTTCAAGGTGGATTCGCTCGAAGGTCAGCGCATTCACCGGCTGATCGTCACGTTCCAGCCCTGGCACCACCGCGAGGAGCCGAGCACCGCGACGGGCATCTAGGATCGTGGGCGTGGACGAGTCGATCGACGAGCTGCGCGCGGTCGTCGCCGGAACGCCTCCGGCCCGGCCGGAGCTCGCGCGCTACCTCGCCCAGGTGCGGCAGCGCGCCTACGAGATCACCGACGACGACGTCGCCGCGCTGAAAGCGGCCGGAGTCTCGGAGGACGAGATCTTCGAGCAGACGGTCGCGACAGCGATCGGCGAGGGCCTGCGGCGGCTCGACCGGGCGCGGGAGGTGATCGGATGAGGCTCGCGGTCGTCGACCACGGCCATGCGCCCGACGAGGCGGCGATGCTCGCCGAGATCCGCGAGCGGAGCGGCCGGGAGCCGCTCGGTGTCGTCAAGACGCTGCTCTACCGGCCCGAGTTGTTCGGGCTGCCGTTCTCGGAGGCGCTCGACGAGGTGATGCGCGGGCCGTCCGACTGGAGCGCGGGCGAGCGTGAGCTCTTCGCGGGGTTCACCTCGTTACTCAACCAGTGCCTGTTCTGAACGGGCTCCCACGGCGCAGTTGCGTCGTACGCGCTCGGTGAGGATGTGTGGGACGCGGTGGTCGCCGACTGGCGGACCGCGCCGCTCAGACCCGAGGTCGCGGCGGCACTCATCTTCCTCGAGAAGCTGACGCTCCGGCCCGACGAGCTCGAGCAAGCCGACGCCGATGCGGCGCGCGCGGCGGGTGTCTCGACCGCAGCCCTCCGAGACGCAGCGACGGTCTCCGCGCTCTTCAACATGATCGTCCGCCTCGCCGACGCGTTCGGCTGGGACGTGCCGACCTGGGAGAGCCTCCAGGCGCGCGCCGGCGCGATGCTCGAGGGCGGCTACGCGATCGGCGCGATCAGGAAGCGCTGACCTTAGCCCGAAAGGTGTCTGACACCTTGGTGTCAGACACCAGTTGGCCGCTCTAACCCCAGCTGGCTTCGGTCATCGGGCGGAGCGCGGCCTCGAGCATGCGGAAGTGCCGGGGCCGTTCGAGCACGAACAGCACGACCTCGGCGACGTCGTCGGCGGTCATCATCCCCGGCAGGACGTCGGGCATCCGGCCGCGGCCGTCGTCGAGCGCGAAGTCGGTCGCCACACCGCCGGGGCAGACGTTCGTGCAGCGGATCCCGTGCTCGCGCAGCTCGCCGTCGAGCGCACGCGTCAGCCCGACCTGGCCGAACTTCGACGCGCAGTACACCGCCTCGTTCGGCAGCCCGCGCCGGCCCGCCTCCGAGGCGAGGGTGACGACGTCGCCTTCGCGTCCGAGCATGTGGGGAAGCGCGGCGCGGATCGCGTACACGGTGCCCTTCAGGTTGACGTCGAGCATCTCGTCGAGATGCTCGCGTGACAGCTCGAGGAACGGCCCGTAGGAGCCGACGCCGGCGTTCGGGACGACGATGTCGATGCCTCCGAAACGCTCGGCCGTGGCGTTGCACAGCGCGACCAGCGCATCGAGATCGCGCACGTCGCAGGCGTGCGCCACCGAGCGCTCGAGGCCGAGGTCGTCGCCGCTCCGCGACGCGAGGCCGACGTTCGCGCCGCGCTCGTGCAGCATCCGCGCGACGGACGCACCGATGCCGCGGCTCGCGCCGGTGATCACCGCTGTCTTGCCTTCGAGGCTCATGTCGTCTCCTTCAGTCGGCTGAGGGCGGGGTAGAGCTGCCGGTAGCGCGCGTAGCCGCGGTCGTAGGCGTCGAGCCACGCCGGATCCGGGTCGATCCGCCGGTCGACGCGGACGCAGCGCGCGACCGCCGTCGTGCGCGTCGTCGAACATGCCGGCGCGGACGCCGGCGAGCAGTGCGGCGCCGAACGCCGAGCCTTCCTCCGACGCGGTCCGCTCGAGCGGCAGGCCGAGCACGGAGGCGACGATCTGCAGCCAGAGGCCGCTGCGTGCGCCCCCTCCTGACACGCGACCGACGGCCGGTTGCGCGCCGAGCGAGCGAAGCAGCTCGAGCGAGTCGCGCAAACCGTAGGCGACGCCTTCGAGCATCGCGCGCCACAGCGCGCCCCGGTCGTGCCGCAACTCGAGGCCCGGTGAACGCGCCGCGTGCGTCCGGGTCGGGGTACGGCGTCCGCTCGCCGGCGAGGTACGGGCGCGAACAGGAGGCCTTCGGCCCCGGGCGCCCAGCCCGCGGCCTCGCGATCGAGCGCCCGGTAGTCGGCACCGAGCGCGTGGCGGAGCCAGGCGGCCGAGCCGGCCGCGCTCAGCATCACGCCCATCGCGTGCCAGGTCCCGGGCACCGCGTGGCAGAAGACGTGCACGCGCGCCTCCGGGTCCGGCGCATACGCGGGCAGCACCGCGAAGACGACGCCGGACGTCCCGAGCACCACCGAGACCGGCCCGGGAGTGTCGATCCCGACGCCGAGCGCTGCGGCCGCCTGGTCGCCCGCACCGCCGATCGCGGTCGACTCGTACGCGGCCGGCAGCCATGCGAGCGGCACCTCGAGCGCGGCGCAAACCTCCTCCGACCAGCGCCGCTCGGCGACGTCGAAGAGCAGCGTCCCCGAAGCGTCGGCGACGTCGATCGCCTGCTCGCCCGTCAGCCGGAACCGGACGTAGTCCTTCGGCAGCAGCACGTGCCTGATCCGCGCATACGTCTCGGGCTCGTGCGTGCGCAGCCAGAGCAGCTTCGGGGCGGTGAACCCGGTCAGCGCGCGGTTGCCGGTCAGCGCGATCAGCCGGTCGAGCCCGACCCGCCGCTCGATCTCGGCGCACTCCGCCGCCGTGCGCTGGTCGTTCCAGAGGATCGCCGGCCGGAGCACGCGGTTCGCGTCGTCGAGCACCACCAGGCCGTGCATCTGGCCCGAGAAGCCGATCGGCCCCTCGGGCAGCCGGGCCAGGCAGCCCTGCGCCGCGCGCCACCAGTCCTCGGGGTCCTGCTCGGCCCAGCCCGGGTGCGGCGTCGAGAGCGCGTAGGGCTCCTCGGCGGTCGCGACCACCTCCCCGTCGGGCGTGATCGCGACCGCTTTGACGCCGGACGTGCCGACGTCGAGGCCGATCAGGACCTCAGGCACCCAATGCGGCGTAGACGAGCTCGTACGCGCGGACGGCGTCCTTCGTCTGCTGCGCCTCCCGGAGCGCGGCGTCGTCGATCTTCGCGGCGACCCCGTCGATGAAGCGCCACTGCAGCACCGAGCGCTTGACCGCGCCGACCGCATCCTCGGTGTACGGATAGAGGTCGAGACCGAGGCGCTCGCCGTGCTCGCCGTAGCCGACGCGCCGCAGCTCGACGGCCAGCTCGAGCGTCTCCATGAACGCGGTCGCGCCGACCATGTTGTCGTCGTCGAACGTGCCCCAGCCGGAGTTGCCGTGCTGGTGGCCGAGGAGGCCCTCGGCGGCGAGGAGCGCCGCGTACTCGGCGAGGTTCTCGCCGTTCATGATCAGGTGCTGCCAGTCCATGTTGACGGAGACGTTGTCGATCCCCTGGCGGCGGAGCGTGTGGATGACGTGCAGCGTCATGCCGAGGTTGCGCATGAAGATCTTCATCGCCGGCTCGGAGTTCTTGTGCTCGAGGAAGACGTGACGCCGCGGTCGCGCGCATGCTGCGCCGACTCGCCGACGCCGTCGATGAAGCGCGCCCACGACGACGCGTAGGACGTCTGGAACGGGTAGTTGTAGCCCTCGATCCCCGGCCAGATGATCATGTGCGCACCGACCTCGGCGGCCAGGTCGATCGCCTCGCGGGTCAGCCGCAGGGCCTCGGCCCGAGTCGCGTCGTCGGGATGCGAGAATCCTCCCTTCGCGAAGCGTGGGTCGAGGTGCAGCCCACTCGCTATGCAGTAGATGCCGTGACCGTCGAGTGCTTCCCGAACCTCGTCGAGGTTCGCCGGTGAAAGCTCGTACGGGTAGTGGAACTCGTAGTCGTCGATCAGGTCGCCGAGCCCGTCCACGGCGGTCTTCACCTTGCTTGCGGTCGACGCGCCGGCGAGCTCGGGCTTGTAGCCACCCGGGTTGAATCGAGTCGCCATGGCGCCGAACGCCCAGATACCGAGGCTTGTTTTCATGGTGCGAGCCTAACTCGCACTTGACTCGGGCGTCAGAATCGGGGAACTTGACTACGCACTGACCCCCCTTGGAGCGGACAGAAGGAGATGATTTTGAAGAAGGTTCTTCGCAGGTCAACGGTGCTGCTGCTTGTGGCAGTCGCCGGTGTGGCCACGCTTATCGTCACCAGCGCTACCGCAAGCACGCAGAAGAAGTCCGCCAGCGGCGACGTCTGCGTCCTCTTCCCGGATCCCGCGACCTCGATCCGGTGGGTGCACTATGACGCTCCTGCGATGAAGGCCTCCCTGAAGGCGGCCGGCGTCACCGCGCAGATCTACAACGCGGGCGGCGACGCGCAGAAGCAAAAGGCGCAGGCTGACCAGTGCCTCGGCAACGGTGCCAAGGTGATCGTCGAGGTGGCGATCGACGCCGGCTCCGCCGCCGCGATCGAGAAGGCAGCGAAGGCGAAGGGCGTTCCGTCGATCGACTACGACCGCCAGGTCAAGGGCGGCGTCGCCTCGATCTACGTTTCCTTCGACGGCAGGGCGGTTGGTGTTCTCCAGGGCAAGGGGATCGTCGCCGGCCTGAAGAAGAACGGGAAGTACTCGCAGCACCCCGTGATCGCCGAGGTCAACGGCGGCGCCACGGACGCGAATGCGTTCCTCTTCAAGGGCGGATACGACTCCGTGCTCAAGCCGCTCTACAAGAACGGCACCTTCAAGAAGGGCCCGGATCAGTTCGTGCCTGGCTGGGACAACCAGAAGGCCGGGACGATCTTCGATCAGATGCTCGTCAAGACGGGCAACAAGATCGACGCGGCAGCGGTCGCCAACGACGGCATGGCCGGCGCTGTGATCGCCTCGCTCCAGAAGGCCGGGCTGAAGCCGATTCCGGTTTCGGGCCAGGATGCGACGCCGCAGGGCTTCCAGAACATCATCAGCGGTTGGCAGACGATGACCGTCTGGAAGGACACGCGTGTGCTCGCGAAGGCAGCGGCGAAGGCGGCCGTTCAGCTGATCAAGGGACAGAAGCTGACGACCACCGGTTCGGTGCCGAACGGCTCGAAGAAGGAGCCGGCGTTCATCATCGCGCCGGTCGCGCTCGACAAGTCGAACTGGAGGAAGATCTACACCTCCGGCTTCCTCAAGAAGAGCGACATCTGCATCGGGCAGTACAAGAAGTACTGCTAGCTCGTAGCTGATTCACAGGCGGGGCGCCCCACGGGGCGCCCCGTTCTGTGTTAGGAACCACCTCCAGTGGCTGACGACGAAACCCCAGTCATCGAGCTTCGTGGGATCACGAAGTCCTTCGGCTCGGTCGAAGCGCTGAGCGATGTCGACCTCGAGGTGCGCCGCGGCGAGGTGATGGCGCTGGTCGGCGACAACGGCGCCGGCAAGTCGACGCTGATCAAGACGATCGCGGGCATCCACAGCCGCCGACTCGGGCGAGATCCTCTTCGAGGGCAGCCCCGTCTCGATCTCCGGCCCGAAGGACTCCGCGAAGCTCGGAATCGAGGTCGTGTACCAGGATCTCGCGCTCTGCGACAACCTCGACGTCGTCCAGAACATGTTCCTCGGCCGCGAGGCGCACAACCCGGTGCAGATCCTCCGCGAGCCCGTCATGGAGCAGCGGACGGCCGAGACGCTCAAGTCGCTGGCCGTGACCACCATCCGCTCCGTCCGGCAGCAGGTCGCGACCCTCTCGGGTGGCCAGCGCCAGTCGGTCGCGGTCGCGCGCGCCGTGATGTGGAACTCGAAGCTCGTGATCCTCGACGAGCCGACCGCGGCGCTCGGCGTCGCCCAGACCGAGCAGGTGCTCGCGCTCGTCAAGCGGCTCGGCGAGCAGGGGCTGTCCGTGATCCTCATCTCGCACAACTTGCACGACGTGTTCGCCGTGGCCGACCGGATCAGTGTCCTGCGCCTCGGCCGCAACGCAGGGCTCTACGATCGCCAGGCGACGACACAGCAGGAGGTCGTGCACGCGATCACCGCCGGAGCGCCGACGAAGGTTTCCGGTATCCCGATGGCGGCGACGACGTGACGACCGAGTCGGCACCGGCAGCGGCGTTCGACGTCGCCCCGCCCGACGAGGAGACGCTCCTCACGCGGCTGTGGGAGAACGTCAAGGGCGGGAACCTCGGCAGCCTGCCGGTCGCGATTGGCCTCACGTTCATCGTCATCCTCTTTGCGTTCACGGCGCAGAACTTCTTCACTGCGGTCAACTTCAACAACATCATCGTCCAGATGGCGGGCACGACGATGCTTGCCTACGGCGTCGTCTTCGTGCTGCTGCTCGGCGAGATCGACCTCTCGATCGCGTACCTGGGCGCGATCGTAGGCGTGGTCTGCGCCGAGTTGCAGAAGCCGGACAGCGGTCACTTCCTGCCTGGCATCTGGCCGATCGTCCTCGCGCTCGGTGTCGGCGTCCTGATCGGCGCCTTCCAGGGCTCGTTCGTCGCCATCATCGGGGTCCCGTCGTTCGTGGTCACCCTGGCCGGCCTGCTTGCGTGGCAAGGCTTCGTTCAGCGCACGCTAGGCGCGGGCGGTCCGATCATCATCGAGAACCGCTGGGTCAACTACACGGCGTCGTACTTCTTCTCCAAGGAAGCGGGCTGGATCATCTGGGCGTTACTGAGCGCCGGTTATGTCGGCGGTGTGGCGTTCGGCTTGCTCGGGAAGCGGCGTCACGGCGTGAGCGTCCGCTATCCGTATCTCGTCGCCGGCAAGTTGATCGCGATCCCGGGGGCCGCGGCGCTCGTGATCGCGATCTGCAACCACGACCGCGGTGTTCCTCTCGCCGGCCTGATCATCTTGTTCTTCCTGCTGTTCTGGACGTACGTCGCCAAGCGGACGACCTTCGGCCGGCACGTCTACGCCGTCGGTGGCAACGCCGAGGCAGCGCGGCGGGCCGGTATCAACGTGGCGCGCATCAGGATCCTCGTCTTCATGATCTCGGGCTTCATGGCGGGCGTCGGCGGCGTCATCCTCGCCGGGAACCTCCGCTCGGTCGCGCCGGATCAGGGCGGCGGCACGCTCCTGCTCGACGCGATCTCCGCGGCCGTGATCGGCGGCACGAGCCTCTTCGGCGGTCGCGGCGAGGTACGCGCGGCAGTGCTCGGGTCGGCAGTGATCGCGACGATCGCGAACGGCCTCTTCATCCTCGGCTACCAGCCGGGCACGATCTTCATCATCACCGGCTGCATCCTGCTCTTCGCCGTCACGCTCGACACGATCGCGCGCCGGCGGCAGGCGAAGACCGGCCGCTAGTCCTTCACGACGACGAGCTTGTTGGTCGCGGGCGCGTCGACCCGCTTGAGCGTCCCGTCCGGGAAGCGCACCGTCAGTGAGCGCGCGGTCGCCTTGCCGAAGCCGAAGTGCACGCGCGGATCCTCGGAGGAGAGGTAGCTCGACCCGGCCTGCTCCGCGCGCACCTGCCGGCGGCCCTTGCTGTCGACCACGGTCACGACCGCGCCGGGCGAGAACGGCTCGACCTGCACCTCGAGCCAGTTGCCGGCGGGCGACGTGTTGTGCAGCAGCAGCGGCGGGCCGCCGATCACGCCGACGGCGAGGTCGACCCGCCCGTCGTTGTCGTAGTCGGCGGCGGCGACCCCGCGGCCGTTGACCTTGATCGAGCGAAGCTGCCCCGAGTCGACGAAGCCGTCCCCCTTGGCGGCCAGCACGAGCGGCCGGTACGCGTCCTTGCCCAGGCTCGTGATCGGGATGCCGCCGTTCGCCACGACGAGCTCATTCGTGCCGCTGTTCCGCAGATCGACCCACGAGTCGCCCCAGCCGGTCGGGTTGACGCCGAAGGCGAACGTCTTGCGCACGTCCTCGAATCCCTTGCCCTTGCTCGCGTAGGCGGCGTTCGTCTGACGCCGCGAGTTCGTGACGAAGAGGTCGGCACGGCCGTCGCCGTTGACGTCGGTCGCCGCCACGCCCATGCCCGCATTTGCGTCGTCGACGCCCTGCGCGTGCGCCATGTCGACGAAGTGGAACCCGAGCGGCCCGCCGGGATCGTTCAGGTAGAGGCGGTTCGGATCCTCGTCGTTCGCCACGTAGAGATCGGGGCGACCGTCACCGTTCGCGTCGAGGAAGACGGCGCCGAGGCGAGTGGTCGAACGGCTTCGGGTCGAGGCCCACCTCAGCAGCGACGTCGCGGAACCGCCGATGCCCTTCGTTCAGGAACAGCTCGTCGCGCACGCCCTCGAAGTTCGACGGGAAGCCCTTGATCGAGTTCTCGATCGGCGCCGCCTTGTTGGTGTAGCCGGCGACGAAGAGATCCGGCCGCCCGTCGCCGTTCACGTCGCTGACCGCGGCCCCGGCGTGCCAGATGAAGGAGATGGCGCCCGCGTTGCGTGCGCCCTCGGTGAAGGTGCCGTCGCCGTTGTTCCAGAAGAGCAGGTCGTTGGTCGCCGTCGTCACGTACAGGTCGGTGTGTCCGTCACCGTCGAAGTCGGCCGCCACGCAGCCTTCGCCGCGCACCGGGACGTCGGTGTGCGTCGATCTCGTGACGTCGACGAAGTGCCCGCGCACGTTGCGGTAGAGCGCGCCGGTCGGCGCGCCGCCGCGCTCGGACCACTGCGCGTACTGCGAGTCGGAGTAGTTGTTGACCACGAACAGGTCGAGCCAGCCATCGTTGTCGTAGTCGAGCCAGCAGACGCCGCCGCCCATCATCGCCTGCTCCTCCTTCGTGATTCCGAACCGGAACGACCCCTGCTTGAAGTCGAGGCCGGCGCTCGCCGCGACGTTGGTCAGCCGATAGCCGCGTAGGACCGGGCCCGTGGGAGCGGTCTCGAGCGGCGGCGGCTCGGTCGCATCGCCGAGTGCCCACGCGCCGTCGACCTGGTGCAGGCGGTACGTCCTGCCGGCCAGCTGGGCGACGGCCGTCGGCGGATCCTGATCCTTGCCGGGCTCGAGCCACACGCCGATCCGGTCGCCGGGGCGCACGCGAATGCCCGGGCTCGCGACGAGATCCTGCGCGATCACGCGGGCGATGGGCCGGGAGAGCTGCGACTGGACGCCGCGCGACGGCAGCACGTCGACGGGCGGCAGCCGGCCGGTGATCGCAACCGGCGCGGCGCTCGAGACGGACGGTGCGTTGACGCCGACCAGTAGCGCCCCGTAGGCGGCGAGCGCCGCCGGCGCGGCGAGCAGCACGCTCCGCCGCGGAATCCGCGCCCACGTGCGCGCGGCAAGCGCCCCGAACGGCTGCGCGACGCAGACGAGCGCGAGCGAGCCGAGCAGCGCCACCTTCGACCAGTACTCGGTGCGGATCGGCGCGATCAGTGCGGCTGCGAGCAGGCCGATCGAGACCGCGTACACGACGCGCGCACGCGGGCTGCGCGGCGCCGTCTTCGGGTCGGTGATCATGAAGAAGAGGAACACGAGCACCTCGGGCGAGGTGACTAGCAGCAACCAGAGGTGGAAGCCGGAGATCGGCCCGAGGTGCCAGCGCGCGGTCATCTGGTGGCCCGCGATCGCGAGCACGCCGATCCCCGCTGCGAACGAGCCCCAGAACGAGAGCGCGACCCGCAGCAGCGAGAGCCGCGAGAGGATGGTGAAGCCGCCCGCGAGGATCACCACGAGCGCAAGCACGAGCCACGCCGACATCGGCCCCCACCAGAAATCGAGCGGCTCCGCGCGGCTGCTGCCGAGGATCACGAAACAGAGGACGAGCCCGATGTTCGACGGGTTGAAGATGTGGTTGCCGCGCCAGGCGATCACGTGCTTCGAGAGCAGCGAGACAGCGGCCGTGGCGACGAAGATCCACCAGCCGCGCGTCGACCACCAGTCGCCGTGCCGGGTGCCGGGCACGCGCAGCACGAACGCCACGCCGTTCCCGGTCAGCATCGCGCTGGCCGGCCACATCAGCACCTGCTGGCGCCGCACGGCGATCCCGACTTCGAGCAGCGCGCACGTGCCGAGCGAGATCAGGATCTGGGCGATCGAGACCCGGAAGTGGAATCCGATCTGCCCGATCACCTGCAGCGAGATGATCGTCGCGGCCAGGTGCAGGCGGGGATCACGGAGCTTCGGGAGAACGACCGGGTAGGGCGTCCCCCGGATCACGACCGCGGTCATCGCGTGCATGGTAGTTCTCCCTTACGATCGTTGGCATGAATCTCGCCCGCGCTCGCGCGATCGTCGATGTCGTCGTCTCCGAGGCGCCGGCGCCCGTCTCGGTCTTCGTCGCGGACACCGCACGGCGAGCTCGTCGCGGCCGCGACGATGGACGGCGCGGCGCCCGATACGAGGCTGAACGCTCAGCGGAAGGCGTACACCGCGGCCCGCAGCGACGCCCGCACGACGCGTGAGCTCGCCGACAAGGTGCGTGACGACCCGGTCGAGCGTGCGAGCTTCGATCCGTTCTTCACGTTCTTCCTCGGCGGGGTCGCCGTGTTCGACGGTGACCGGCGGATCGGTGCGGTGGGCGTCAGCGGCCTGCCGGGCGAGGTCGACGAGCGCCTGGCGCTCTCGGCTATCGAACGATCTGCGGGTCGCTGAAGACGTCGTACTCGTCGCGGCTCCGCGTCGAGTACTCCGAGACGACGGCCCCGTCGTCGCCCGCCTGGAACCAGTGCAGCGTGTCCGGCTCGATCGTGAACTGCTCTCCGGGCTCGAGCACGATCTCGCCGTGGCCCTCGACGTGCAGGTGCACGGTGCCGAGGCGGCAGCGGAACGTCTCCTCCTTGCCGGGCTCGTCGCCGACCGGCGGGTGGCGATGCTCGGGGCAGACCTGCCGCGGGAAGAGCACGAGCTCCTTCGCGCAGACGCGGTCGGTGTTGACGTAGACGAGGATCTGGAGGCCGATCTCCTCGAGCCGGCCGAGCCCGAAGTCTGCGACCTCGATCGCCGTGCGCTCGGCGGGCGTCAGCACGATCCCGGCGCGCTCGAGGTACGCGGTCGCGCGGTCGCGCGCCTCGTCGTCGGTCACAGCTCGACGGGTGAGCGGCTGGTCGCCGACGCGTGCAGCGCCTCGAGCGTGCGGGCCTGGCCCATCGCGTCCTCGCGGCCGAGCAGCAGTTCGCCCTCCCCGCGGATCGCGTCGCTCAGGTTCTCGAGCTCGAGACGGTACGAATCCTCGCGTTCGAGCTCGATCCGCTCGACGTCGTCGTCACGGCGCAACTCGATCACCGGGTGGGTGCAGTGCCACGGGTCGTCGAGGAAGAGCGAGCCTTCGCTGCCGATCGCCTCCAGCTCGTCGCGATTCGGCAGCGCCGTTCCGCAATCGAACGTGGCGACGACCTCGCCGGGGAAGCGCAGGATGCCGGTGCACACCCAGTCGGTGCCCGACGGCCCGAACCAGGCCTCGCCGAACACGCGCTCGGGCTCGCCGCCGAGCAGGCGTGAGCCGCTGACGGTGTAACAACCGACGTCCATCAGGGCGCCACCCTCGACGTCGGTGCGAAGCCGGATGTTCGACTCGTCGTAGAGCGAGTAGCTGAACGTCGAGCGGATGAGGCGCAGCTCGCCGATCGCGCCGCCGGCCACGAGCTCGGCGAGGCGCTTCGCCTGCGGGTTGTGGCGATACATGAACGCCTCGCTCAGCAGGCGGCCCGTGCGGTCGGCGGTGTCGAACGCGGCTGCGACCTCGTCGGGATGCCGCGAGAGCGGCTTCTCGCAGAGCACGTGCTTGCCCGCTTCGAGCGCGCGGATCGACCACTCGCAGTGCATCGTGTTGGGAAGCGAGATGTAGACGGCCTCGACGTCGGGGTCGGCGAGCAGGGCGTCGTAGCTGCCGTAGGCGCGCTCGATCTTCCATTCCTTTGCGTAGGCGTCGGCGCGCGGCTGGTCGCGGCTGGCGACGGCGAGGAGGTCGACCTTCGGCGACGCGTGCGCGCCCGGGATCACCTTCCGGTTGATGTCTGCGGTCGAGATGATTCCCCACTTCACGGGCGCGCCCATATCCGTACTATCGCGGAATGGGTGAGATCGGCGTTGGCATGCTCGGCTACGCGTTCATGGGCAAAGCCCACTCGAACGCGTTCAAGAAGCTCGCGTACATCATGTGGCCGCCGCCGCTCGAGCCGAAGCTTGTCGGGATCGCCGGCCGCAACGGCGACGCGGTCGCCGAGGCGGCGACGCGCTACGGGTACGAGTACGCGACCACCGACTGGCGCGAGCTGATCGACGACGACCGAATCGGCCTCTTCGACAACGGCGGCCCGAACTCGCTGCACGGCGAGCCGTCGATCGCCGCCGCGAAGGCGGGCAAGCACGTGATCTGCGAGAAGCCGCTCGGCCGAGACGCCGCAGAGAGCTTCGACATCTGGCAGCAGGTGGCGGCCACCGGCGTGAAGCACATGTGCGGGTTCAACTACCGCTTCGTGCCGGCCGTGCGGCTCGCGCGGGAGATGATCGACGCCGGCGAGCTGGGGGAGATCCGGCATTTCCGCGGGCGGTACCTACAGGACTGGGGCGACGACCCCTCGCTCGACACCTGGCGCTTCCGGCCGGGTGAGGCCGGCTCAGGCGCGCTCGGGGACCTCGCGACCCATGTCGTCGACCTGTCGCGGTTCCTGTGCGGTGAGATCGACGCGGTCTCGGGCTTTGCGAAGACGTTCGTGGCGGGCCGCACGGTCGACGACGCTGTGGAGGCGGCTGTCGAGTTCTCGAGCGGTGCCGTCGGGACGGTCGAGGCGACGAGGCTCGCGCTCGGGCGTCGCAACGCGCTCCAGTGGGAGATCAACGGCTCGAAGGCGTCGCTCGCGTTCGACATGGAGCGGCTCAACGAGCTGGACGTCTTCCGCGCCGACGGCGACCGCGCGCGTGGCTTCAAGGCGGTGCTCGTCTCGGAAGCCGAGCATCCGTTCTGGCAGTACTGGTGGCCGCCGGGCCACATCATCGGCTGGGGCGACACGTTCGTCCACGAGCTGCACCACCTCCTGCAGGCGATCGCGGACGACAAGGACGTGGCCCCGTACGGCGCGACCTTCGAAGACGGCTACCGCGCCTCGGAAGTCTGCGACGCGATCGTCCGCTCGGGCGAAACGGGCTCACGCATCCGCGTCGAGTACCGAACGCCCTGACAGGTGTCTGACACCCTGGTGTCAGACACCTTCTGACAGAACGAGCGTGGCCTTGCCGGACGGGTGCTCGAAGGCCTCGGCGAAGCGGTCGAGGGGGACGCGGAGGCCGACGATCTGCTCCAGCGCGTCCTGCCAGCGCTCGCGCGCGCGGTCGAGCGACGCCAGGCCGGCGTGCCAGTCCTGCCGCTGCGCGCTGACGCTCCCGAAGACGACGCGGTTCTCGAGCACGGCGTCGACACCGAGCGTCGGCCCGTCCAGCGTCACCGTTTGCTTCCGGCCGTCGATGCCGATCAGGCAGGCGACGCCGCCTCGACGGAGCCGACCGAGGCTGTCGGCCATCAGCTGCGCGTTGCCCGGCTGCCTCCACGACGAGGTCGAAGCTGCCCAGGTCGTCGAGCGGCGTCTCGCGCGTCGACACGTACCGCGCGCCGAACGCCTCGACGACGGCGTTGTCGGGCTCGAGCGACGCGGTCCACACCTCGACGCCCTCGAGCCGCAGCAGCAGCGTCGTGAGCATCCCGATCGCACCGCCGCCGACGACGAGCGCGCGCTCGAGGCGCCACGGCTGACGGCTCGCGATCACGTGCGCGTGCCGTAGTGCCCGCGCGCACACCGACGTCGGCTCGGCCAGCACGCCGAGCCGGCCGAGCGCCGGCGGCACCCGGATCAGCTGCGAGGCCGACTCGGCGACCGACTCGCGCGCGAATCCGTCCAGGCGCGTGATCCCGCGCTCGCTGTAGTCGCCGGTGAAGCACGCGTCGGGCGAGTCCTCGGCGCACGCGCGGCAGTGGCCGCAGGTACGGCGCACGGTGGCGGTGACGAGGTCGCCGCGCGAGAAGCCGTCGCCGTCCGCCGTCGTCACGGCGAGCACCTCGTGCCCGAGCACCAGCCTCGGCTCGCCCTCCGGCGCGACACCGAACAGCCCGTGGGCGATCTCGCGGTCTGTACCGCACACGCCGACCTCGAGCACGCGCAGCCGCACCTCGCCGGCGCGCGGCTCGACCTCCGGGACGTCCTCGACGCGCGCCGAGCCCGCGACGCCAGGCTCGACGACGAGCGCCTGCATCAGGCCGCGGTCAGGCCACCGTCGATCACCAGCACGCTGCCGGTGACGAACGCGGCCCGATCGGAGGCGAGGTAGGCGACGGACTCGGCGATCTCCTCCGGCGTTCCGAGCCGTCCCATCGGCTGCCGTTGTCGCAGCGCCTCGAGCGAGTCGCCGGAGTCCTCGACCAGGCGGCGCACCCACGGCGAGTCGACCGTGCCCGGACAGACCGCGTTGACCCTGATCCCGTCGCCGACGTGGTCGATCGCGAGTGCCCGGGTGAGTGCCACCACCGCACCCTTCGAGGCCGAGTACGCCGCCCGGTTGCGCAGCCCGACGAGGGCCGCCACCGACGCCACGTTGACGATCGAGCCGCCGCCGCGCGTCACCATGCCCGGGATCGCGTGCTTGCAGCAGAGGAACGTCCCGCGGGCGTTGACCGCGAACACGTTCTCCCAGACGTCCAGCGGCGTCTCGGGTGCATTCGTCGTCGAGCCGATGCCGGCGACGTTGATCAGGACGTCGACGCCCGACATCGCGGGCGCGACCTGCTCCTCGTCGCGCACGTCGATCAGCAACGCGTGGGCGCCGAATTCGGCGGCCACCGCCTCGGCAGCCTCGAGCGAGGCGTCCGTGACCACCACCTCGAGCCCGTCGGCGGCGAGCCGCCGCGCCACGGCTGCGCCGATGCCGGAGCCGCCCCCGGTGACAAGTGCCTTCGTCATGGTGCAAGCTTCGCGGAATGAGTGTCGACGTGGCGATCGAACTGCACGCGCTGCTCGGGGAAGGCCCACGCTGGGACGACCGCGCGCAGCACCTGCTGTGGGTCGACATCAACGGGCGTGCGCTGCACCTCTGGGATCCTGCCCGAGACGAGGACCGAGCGATCGCCCTCGACAACCGCCCGGGTGCCGCTGCGCCCATGGCAGATGGCCGCGTCCTCGTCGCGCTGGCCGACCGGCTCGTGGCGCTCGACCTCGAAGACGAGTCGCTCGAGACGCTGTGCCTCGTTCCACACGGCGCCGACATGCGGCTGAACGACGGCGCGTGCGACCCCGCCGGGCGGTTCTGGGTCGGCAGCATGGAGCTGGCCGAAAGCCCGGACCGGGCGGCGCTCTACCGCTTCTCCGACGGTGCGCTCGACCTAATCCTCGACCGCGTCTCGGTCTCGAACGGCCTCGGCTGGTCGCCCGACGCCCGCCTGATGTACTACGTCGACTCGCCGACGCAGCGGGTCGACGTGTTCGACTTCGATCTGGACACGGGCACTTCCACGGGCCGGCGGCCGTTCGTCGAGATCGAGACCGAGGCCGGCATCCCGGACGGGCTCGCGGTCGACGACGAGGGGTGCATCTGGGTCGCACTCTGGGGCGGCTTCGCGATCCGTCGCTACACGCCCGACGGCCGCCTCGACCGCGCGGTCGACGTCCCCGCCGAGCACGTGACCGCGTGCGCGTTCGGTGGCGCCGATCGCCGCTCGCTCTTCATCACGACCGCCGCGCCCGACGGCCGTGTCTACGTCACCGACGCCGGGGTCGGCGGGCCGCCCGCGAACGTCTTTCACGCACCGCCGGAGCCGAGCACCGCGCCCTCGGACGCCGAGCCCACCAGCGCGCGGTAGCGGGCGAACACGCCGCCTGCGAGCGCCGACGCCGGCACTTGCCACTCCGCCAGACGACCGGCGATCTCGTCGTCGGCGAGCTCGACCGACAGCGACTTCGCGTCGACGTCGATCGTGATCGTGTCGCCGTCACGGACGACCGCGAGCGGCCCGCCGCGGGCCGCCTCCGGCGAGACGTGGCCGATCATCAGACCGCGGGTCGCGCCCGAGAAGCGCCCGTCGGTGACGAGTGCGACCGAGTCGCCGAGCCCCGCACCGACGACCGAGGCCGTGACGCTCAGCATCTCGCGCATTCCCGGCCCGCCCGCCGGCCCCTCGTAGCGCACGACGAGCACGTCACCGGCCTGCACACCTCCCGACCGGACGGCGTCGACGCACGCCTCCTCGCTGTCGAAGACGCGGGCCGGCCCCGTCTGCCGCCGCCGCGTCGTGCCCGAGACCTTGACGAGGCTGCCCTCGGGGGCGAGGTTGCCGCGGAGCGCGTACAGCGCGCCGCTCGTGCGGAACGGCCGCGCCGCGTCGAACACGACCTCGCCGTCCGGCTCCGGGGCGTCTCCCGTCGCCTCTCCCAGCGACGCTCCGGTCACGGTCGGGGCGCTGCCGTCGATGTGGCCGCTTCGCACGAGCTCCCTGATCAGCGTGGCGGGGCCGCCGGCGCGGTGGAACTCCTCCGCCGTGTGCGTGCCCGACGGCGTCAGGCTCGCGAGTACGGGTGTCCGCTCGCCGATCTCGGCAAGCTCGTCGAGCGTCAGCGGGATACCGGCCTCGTTCGCGATCGCGAGCAGGTGCAGCACGCCGTTCGTCGAGCCGCCGCTCGCGGCCACGCCGGCCATCGCGTTCAGGAGCGCTCGGCGGTCGAGGAACGTGCGCGCGGTGACGCCGTCGCGCACGAGCCGGATCGCGAGCTCTGCAGCTGCCTCGGCGGCGGCGCCCTTGGCCGCGTCGTCGTCGGCCGGGACCAGCCCGTCGCCGACGCGCGAGATGCCGAGGCAGTCGAGGGCGACCGCCATCGTGTTGGCCGTGAAGTGGCCGGCGCACGTGCCGTAACCCGGGCACGAGACGTGCTCCAGCTCGTCCAGCTCGGCGCGCGACAGCAGGCCTCGCTCCTCGGCCCCGACCGCCTCCCAGACGTCGCCGATCGTGACTGCGGCGCCGCGATGGCTCCCCGCCCGCATCGGCCCGCTGTAGAGGACGACCGCGGGCTTGTCGACCCGCGCCAGCGCCATCAGCGCGGCCGGCGTGGTCTTGTCGCACCCGACGAGGCACACGAGCCCGTCGAAGTCGTGCGCGTGCACCATCAGCTCGATCGAGTCGGCGATCACTTCGCGCGAGACGAGCGACGCGCGCATGCCCGGCGTTCCCTGCGACTGGTTGTCGGAGACGGCGATCGTGTTGAACTCGAGCGCGACTCCGCCGGCCGCCGTCGACGGCGTCGCCCGACGCGGCGCGCGAGCTCGCGCTGGTTGAGATTGCACGGCATCGTCTGCGTCCACGTCGAGGCGATGCCGATGATCGGGCCGTCGAGGCGCGACGGGTCGATGCCCATCGCGCGGAAGTGGGCGCGGGCTCCCGCGCGCTCCGGCCCGGCCGCGAGCGCGGCGCGTGCCTTGCGGCGAAGCCCATCCTGCGTCGGCGACGTCACGCGTGCCGAGTGTACGTTGGCTCGGCGTGTGCAACGCACGCGTGCTCGATGGGCTGCTGCGCTCGGCCGAGACCGGCGTCAGCGTTTCTTGCCCGGGTTGAGGAGGCCCTTCGGGTCGAAGGCCGCCTTCAGCCGCAGGTGCAGGTCGTAGCCCGTCGTGCCCAGCTGATGCTCGAGCTGTCCGCGCTTCAGCCAGCCGATCCCGTGCTCGCCGGTGACCGAGCCCCGAGACGCAGCGCGAGCTCGAACAGGTCATGGCAGGCGGCGTCGGCGCGGCGCTCCTGGTCGGGCTCGTCGGGTGCGAAGAGGAAGGTCGAGTGGATGTTGCCGTCGCCCGCGTGCCCGAACGAGAGCGCCGGGATGTCGTGCCGGGCGCCGATCTCGAGCGTCTCGCGCGCGACGTCGCGCAGCCGGTCGAGCGGCACGGCGATGTCCTCGCTGTACGCGCCCCCGCGCTGGGCGAGGATCGCGAACGCGACGCCGCTCCGCCAGCGCCAGAGCTCGGCGACCTCGGCGGGATCCTCGGGCGCGTGCACCGCGACGGCGTCGTCGTGCAGCGCCTCGCGCAGCTCGCCGGCGACGCGGCGCGCCTCGTCATGTGAGCCGTCGGCCTCGGTGATCACCATGAATGTGCCGCCCTCGGGCAGCCCGAACGGGTACGCCTCGCCCGAGTACGAGAGCGTGACGGCGTCGAGGTACTCGATCGCCGCCGGGACGACGCCCGAGGCGAGCACCCGTTCGATCGCCGAGACACCCGCGTCCGCGTCGTGGTAGAGGCCGATCACGGGCAGCTCGAGCTCGGGCGCGGGCACGAGCTTGCAGCCACGCGGCGGTGACGAGGCCGAGCGTCCCCTCGGAGCCGACCAGCAGGTTCTTCAGGTCGTACCCGGCGACGTCCTTGCGGATCGGCCCGCCGATCCGGACGATCTCGCCGGGCGGGATCACCGCCTCGATCCCGGTCACCCAGTTGCCGGTGACGCCGTACTTGAAGGCGTGCGGGCCGCCGGCGTTGCAGGCGATGTTGCCGCCGATCTGCGAGATCTCGGCTGCGCCCGGGTCGGGCGGGAAGCGCAGGCCGCTCTCGCGTGCAAGCCGCTGGATGTCGCCGGTCGTGACGCCTGCCTCGACGTGCATACGCCAGAGCAGGGGGTCGAACTGCCGCACCTTGTTCAGCCGCTCGAAGCCGATCACGACCCCGCCCTCGACCGGGATCGCGCCGCCTGCGAGGCCGGTGCCGCCGCCGCGGGCGGTCAGCGGCGTGCCGGTCTCGTAGCACCAGCGCATCACCGCGGCCACCTCGTCGACCGTCGACGGGAACACGACGGCGTCGGCCGTTCCGACGACGCCGCGGCCCATCAGGTCGGTCAGGTACCGGCCCTGCGGCTCGACCAGCGCCTCGGCTGCGATCACGTCCGCGAGACCCATGCGCGTCAGCGTACTCTGGGACGCGTACGCGTCCCCAACTGTCTGAGGAGTCACATGAAGCTCGTTGCACTTGCCGCGCTCGTCGCGGCGCTGGCCGTGCCGTCAGCGCTCGCGGCAACGCCCACGTTGACCGGCACCGTCGGCCCCGGCTTCACGATCACCCTCAAGCAGGGCAGTGCGAAGGTGACGAAGCTCAAGGCCGGGAAGTACGTCTTCAAGATCTCGGACAAGTCGTCGATCCACAACTTCCACCTCAAGGGGCCGGGAGTGAGCAAGTCGACGTCGATCGGCAAGACCGGCTCGTCGACGTGGACGCTGACCCTGAAGAAGGGCAAGTACACGTACGTGTGCGATCCGCACGCGACGATCATGAAGGGCAGCTTCACCGTCTCGTAGCGGCGATTCGTGGGTCTACGCGAGGGCGATCTCGTCGGCGCCCTCGCGACCCACGCGCCACGCCCGCAGCTCGTCGCGCGCGAGGCCGTAGATCACGAACGGGCGGCCGGCCCAGAGGCCGGACAGCTCCCGGTCGGTGCGGGACGGGATCGGCGCCGTCTCGGGATGCGAGTGGAACACCGCCAGCTCGTAGCCCTCGTCCTCCAGGAACCACACCGCCGGATCGATCTCGAGCTCGTAGCGGTACGGCGATTCGAGTGCGTTCCGGCCGCGGACGTACCGCTCCGCGATGCCCTCACGAAGCACGATCACCCCGCAGCACTCGTTCGGCGCGTCCTCCGCTGCATGGGTACGCAGCTCGGCACGCACCGCGTCGGGGATCACCACCAGAGCACCGACTCGTCGATCTCGTCGCCGGCCCAGAACGGCGCCGACAGGTACTTCCAGCCGCCGTCGGCGAGGATCGCGACGACGACCGAGCCCTCCGGGAGCTCCTCCGCGATTCGTCGCGCGACGTGCACCACGGCGCCGGCCGACACGCCGGCGAAGACACCCTCGCGGTCGAGCAGCACGCGTGCCGCCGTCGCCGCCTCGGCGTTCGAGACGATCAGCTTCCGGTCGAGCTGCGTGACGTCGAGGATCGGCGGCACGTAGCCGTCCTCGAGCGAGCGGAGCCCCATCACCGGGTCGCCCGGAAGCGGCTCGGCGGCGACCACCTGCACGCCGGGGAACGTCTCGCGCACGCGCCTGCCGGCGCCCATCAGCGTGCCGCCGGTGCCGAGGCCGGCGACGAGCGCGTCGAGGCGGGGGAGTGCGGCTGCGATCTCTGCGCCCGTGCCCTCGTAGTGCGCACGTGGGTTCCACTCGTTCGCGTACTGGAACAGCATCACGTACCGGTCGTCGCGTGCCGCGATCTCCTGCGCAAGCCGCACGGCGCCGTTCGAGCCCTGGTCGCCGGGCGAATCGATGATCGTCGCGCCGTACAGCTCGAGCAGCGTCCGCCGCTCGGGTGTCGCGTTCGCCGGCATCACGCACGTCAGCTTGAGCCCGCGCAGCTTCGCGACCAGCGCCAGCGAGATGCCGGTGTTACCGCTCGTCGGCTCGAGCAGCTCCTGCCCGGGTTTCAGATCGGCGGCGTCGACCATCGCCAGCGCGACGCGATCCTTCGTCGAGCCCGTCGGGTTCTGGCCCTCGAGCTTCGCGTAGATCTGCCGTCCCGGCGGCGAGAGCCGCTCGAGCGCGACCAGCGGCGTCGAGCCGATCAGGTCGAGGAGTGAGTTAGCGGCCACCGGCCATCGCCGGCAGCAGGATCACGGTCGAGCTGTCGCGCACCGGTGTCTCGAGGCCGTCGCGGGTGCGCACGTCCTCACCGTCGACGTAGACGTTGACGTACGGGTGGATCTCGCCCTCGTCGTAGACGCGCGAGCCGAGCGCCGGCAGCTTGGTCACGAGGTCCTCCAGCAGCTCGCGCACGTTCGCGCCGGCGGCACTGACTTCTCTGACGCCGCCCGCTTCGGCGCGGAGCACGGGCGGCACGCGGACGACCGTCACCGAGCGCAGAACTCCACGTAGTCGATGTACTCCGTGATCGTCGGGTGCTCGCCGCACACGGGGCAGTCGTCACGGCGCTCGATCTTGACCTCGTTGAACTCGGTCGCCAGTGCGTCGAACAGCAGCAAGCGGCCGATCAGCGGCTCGCCGATGCCCGCCGCGAGCTTGATGGCCTCGCTCGTCTGCAGCGACCCGACGATTCCCGGCAGGACGCCGAGGACGCCGCCCTCGGCGCACGACGGCGCCAGCTCCGGCGGCGGCGGCTCGGGGAAGAGGCAGCGGTAGCACGGGCCGACATGCGGCGAGAAGACCGTGACCTGGCCTTCGAACCGGTAGATCGAGCCGTGCACGACGGGGATGTTCCGCCACACGGACGCGTCGTTGACGAGGTAGCGGGTCGGAAAGTTGTCGGCGCCGTCGACGATCAGGTCCCAGCCGTCGTCGAGGATCCGGTCGATGTTCTCCGAGGTGAGGCGCTCGCGATACGTGCGCACGTCGACGTCGGGGTTGAGCGCCTCGATCGAGCGCTTGGCGGAGTCGACCTTCGGCGTGCCGAGCGTGTCGAGCGAGTGCGCGATCTGCCGCTGCAGGTTCGTCTCGTCGACGATGTCGGCGTCGACGATGCCGATCGTGCCGACGCCGGCGGCGGCGAGATAGAGCGCCGCGGGTGAGCCGAGCCCGCCTGCGCCGATCAGCAGGATCCGCGAGTCGAGCAGCTTGAACTGGCCCTCCTCGCCGATCTCGGGGATCAGCAGGTGGCGGGAGTAGCGCGTCTTCTTCTCCGGCGAGAGGGTGCGCGGGGTCGTGATCTCGCCGCCGTTCCGTTTCCAATCGGTGAACCCGCCGACGAGCGAGTACGGCGCCTCGTAGCCGAGCTCTTCGAGCGTCTTGGCGGCGAACACGGAGCGGTTGCCGGCGGCGCAGTAGAGGACGATCGGCGCCGACCGGTCGCGGCGCCACCGCCTCGATGCGCGACTCGAGGTTGCCGCGTGTCGATATGGACGGCGCCCGGGATGTGGCCCTGCTGCCACTCGTCGGCCTCGCGGACATCGACCCAGAGCGCCCCTGGCAGCGACTGCGCAGCGCGCGCGTCGACCTCTGCGATCTCGGCCCGGGTCTTCTGGAGCAGCTCGCGATATGTGCTCATTCCTGGTGATAACGGTAGCCGGACCCGTTCTCATTCCCGGTACCGTGGCCGCCGATGTCGCCGGCTGCCCGTGTGCGCGTGCTCGTCGGCGCGGCGGCCGTGGCCGCAGCGGGCGTGGTGACGGGCGTCGTGCTCGCGACGAGGCAGGATCCGGCGCAGCCGAAGGCGCAGTGCGCCGGCGGCGCGCAGGCCGCTCGTCGTGCCCGGCGTCGCGACGCAGCGGGCGGCGGCCGTCCGTGCGGCGATGACGCTTCCCGCGAAGCGGGCCGCGCTCGCGCTCGAGCCCGTCGCGCAGGACGCGGCCGGGGATCCGGTCGTCCAGTTCAACTACGGCGTCGCGCTCTTCTGCGCCGGCTACCTGACCGAGGCCGGGCAGGCGTTCCGGGCCGCGAAGACCGCGGGCCGCAACACGCTGTACGAGATGCGGGCCGACGAGATCCTGCATCCGCAGTACTTCACGCCGAACGACGGCCTGTATCCGGTCTTCCAGCCGAGCGGCTCCGACCCGCTGCTCCTGCGCGGGGTCATCCAGCAGCGCCAGGGTCACCAGCACTCGGCGGAGCGGCTCTACCGCCAGGCGGCGAGACAACGGCCGAACGACGACGAGTCACAGGTGGCCGCTGCCGTCGGACTGTTCGACGAGGACAACCTGTCGGCCTCGTTCTCGCGCCTCGGGCCGCTCGTGAAACGGTTCCCGCGCAGCCCGAGCGTGCGCTACCACCTCGGGCTGTTGCTCGCCTGGACCGGGCAGCGCGACCAGGCGATCGCCGAGTTCCGGCAGGCGCGCTCGCTCGGCGCCGGCACGGGGCTCGGCCGGCAGGCCGGAGTCTTCCTCGACGGGCTCGTGACGAACGGGACGAAAGGTCAGGGAAAATGAGCCGGACGGCCTATGGCGTCCATCCGCTCCTGATGCGAGAGTTCCCATCCGTCGAGGGGGAAGCGTTGGGGAGGACTAAGGATCCGGTGAAGGTCGAGACCGAAACGGTCGAAGACGAGCCTTCGGCTGCCGTCGCCGAGATCGTGGACGACGAGGACGAAGCCGAGGCAGAGCCGGCCGACGAGCTGAGCACCGAGGCCGCGGCGGACTTCTACGCGGCCGTCGAAGTCGTCGCCGACGACGCTGCCGAGGCGGCTGCGCTCGAGTTCTCGGCCGACTCGCTCCAGCTCTTCCTGAAGGACGTCGGGCGCGTCAGCTTGCTGACCGCCGCGCAGGAGGTCGAGCTCGCGAAGCGCATCGAGAGCGGCGACCATCGCGCGAAGCAGGAGATGGTGGAGGCGAACCTCCGCCTCGTCGTCTCGATCGCGAAGCGTTATCGCAACCAGGGGCTGCCGTTCCTCGACCTGATCCAGGAGGGAACGATCGGGCTCGTCCGCGCCGCCGAGAAGTTCGACTGGCGCAAGGGCTACAAGTTCTCGACCTACGCGACCTGGTGGATCCGCCAGGCGGTCGCCCGTGCGCTCGCCGACAAGGCGCGCACGATCCGCATGCCGGTGCACGTCGTCGAGAAGCTGAACAAGATCATGCGCACCGAGCGCAAGCTGCGCGCCGAGCGGGGACGCGAGCCGACGAACGAGGAGATCGCCGCTCGATCTCGAGCTGACCGTGGAAGAGGTCGAGTCGATCCGCCGCACGTCGCAGACGCCGGTCTCGCTCGAGAAGCCGGTGGGTGACGAGGAGGAGTCGGAGTTCGGCCAGTTCCTCGAGGACGAGTCGACACCGCTGCCCGACGAGGCCGCCGACACGGCGTTCCGGGCCGCCGCGCTGACGAAGTGCCTGAACGCGCTGAGCCATCGCGAGCGCCGTGTGCTCGAGCTGCGCTACGGCCTGAACGGCGAGCAGCCGTGCACGCTCGACGAGGTCGGCCGCGCGTTCGAGGTGACGCGTGAGCGGATCCGCCAGATCGAGAACCAGGGCCTGAAGAAGCTCCGCGCCCTCGCCGAGTCGCAGCAGCTCCGCGACGTCGCTTAGTTCGTCGGGAGGGAAACCTCCCGGTGTCCCTCGCGAGACCCTCCCTTCCGGGCGCGGTCCTCAAAGTCGCGCTCTTCGCCTCCCGCCGGGCAAAGCCCGGCTCCGGCAGCAGACGCGTTCCGTGAATCAGACGAACCTGGTTCGAACCTCGTTCGAACAGGTTCGCGAGTTTTGCCGCTCCGCTAGGCTCGCGCGATGTCCGAGGCCTGGTTCGACGAGCTGGCGGAGTTCCTGCGCATCCCCTCGATCTCCGCCGACGCGGCGCACGCGGGCGACGTCGTCCGCGCGGGGGAGTGGGTGTGCGACTTCATCCGCGCCGCCGGCGGCGAGTGCGAGCTCATCGACTGGGACGGGCCAGCCGCTCGCGATCGGCGAGATCCGCGCCTCGACGAGCCCCGAGTCGGCGCCGACCGTCCTCTGCTACGGCCACTTCGACGTGCAGCCGCCCGACCCGCTCGAACTGTGGGACTCGCCGCCCTTCGAGCCGGAGATCCGCGGCGAGCTACCTCTACGGGCGCGGCACGGTCGACGACAAGGGTCAGCTCTACATGCTTCTCTCGGCCGCGCGCGAGCTCGCCCGCGCGGGCGAGCTGCCGGTCAACGTCCGCTTCTGCTGCGACGGCGAGGAGGAGACGGGCGGCCACTCGATCGTCGAGTACCTCGTCGCCGACGAGCGTGGCGCCGACGCCGGCGTGATCTTCGACAGCGGCATGATCGCGCGTGACGTCCCCGCGTTCAACGTCGCGACGCGCGGCGTTCTCTACTTCCACGTCACGCTCCGGACCGGCGAGCGCGACCTGCACTCCGGCATGTTCGGCGGCGCCGCGCTGAACGCGGCGCACGCGCTGGTGCAGACGCTCGACGCGCTCGTCGCGCACGACGGCACGCTCGCCGAGCCGCTCCGCAAGGGCATCGCCGAGCCGACCGACTGAGGAGCTCGCCGGCTGGGCGCAGCTGCCGCCCGGCGCCGACCGAGCTCTCCGACCAGGGCGCGCGGCCGAAGGACGCCGGCGCGGCCGAGGACTTCTACCGCCTGACGTTCGCCGAGCCGTCGCTCGAGGTGAACGGCATCGCCAGCGGCTCGCCGCATCCTGCAGAAGACCGTGCTGCCGGTCGAGGCCGATCGCGAACGTGTCGATCCGGCTCGCGCCGGGCCAGACGCCCGAGGAGATCGTTCCCGCGTTCGAGCGGCTGATGCGTGAAGCGGCGCCCGCCGGCGCCGATCTCCAGATCGACCTCTGGTCAGCCGCCGCGCCCGGGCTCGTCTCGCCGGATGCCAAGGCGATCCAGCTCGGCCTCGACGCGTTCGAGAAGGCGCTCGGCCGTCGCCCGGCACTGATCCGCATCGGCGGCACGCTGCCGATCGTGCCGGCGCTGGCCGAGAAGGGGATCCCCACCGTCGTCACCGGGTTCGGCCTGCCGGACTCACAGCTCCATTCGCCGAACGAGCGGCTCGTGGCGGCGTACGTGCCCCTCGGGGACGGACGCCGCCCGCGAGCTGCTACTGGCGTTCGGTTCGCTCTAGTTCTGGGTCGCCGGGTTGCCCGGCTCGTGGTCGCCGACGTGGCGTGCCGGTGAGGCCTCGACCTGGGCCAGCGAGGAGCCGGCCTGGGCACGGATCCGCACGGTGATGCGGTCGCCGGCCTTCAGCTGCGACGCCGCGATCACGCTCGGCACCTTGCCCTGCCAGAGCAGGAAGATCGTGTCGTCGCTGTAGGTGAACGTCTGGTCGGCCGACTGGCCGAGCAGCGAGCGCAGCGCCCGGCGGTTGCCGGCCGTCACGTGCAGGGCGATGTGGCCACCCGACTGCGGGCCGGCGACAGTGCCGACGTAGAGCCACAGGGGCAGCGCGGCATCGGGCTGCTTGACGCGGTCGCCGACGATCCCGGCCGGTGTCGCCTCGAGATCGGCGAGCGAGGAGCCGGCGCGATCGCGGACGTTGACGTTGACCCAGTCGCCGGCCTTCAGGTCGCTGTAGCTGCCGACTGCCGGGATGCCTTTCCGCCAGATCAGGATCTCGGTGTTCGGGCCGAGCGTGAACGTCTGGTTCTGGCTCTGCCCGAGCATCGCGCGCAGCGCCGGGCGGTTCCCCGCTTCGACCTGGACCTGGACCGACGTCGCCGTGGCGGCAATGAGCTCGCCGCGGAACTGGAACAGGCGGCCGTGGCCGCCCTTCGCCGCCGTCGCGCTCGACGCGACCGCGGCGCACGCGGCCAGGGCGAGAGCGAGGACGATCATGGAACGGTGCTTCATCGTGGAACCTCCTGGAAGAGTCATGGTCTACGGGCTCACCATCACCCCCTTCCGCCACGGCCCTGTCTTGCGCTCGTAAAGCGAACGCAAAACGGCTATCCCTAATCCCAGGGAGGCGGGTTGTGCACCCAGCGGCCGCCGACCATCGTCGCCACCACCTGCGCATCCAGGTCGTCCCACGGGTCGCGATCGAGCACGACCAGGTCGGCGTACTGCCCCGGGACGAGGGTGCCGCGCCGCCGCTCGTCGCCGGCGAGCCACGCCGGCGCGACACAGGTGGCGTGAAACGCCTGGTCGACCGTGAGCGTCTGCTCGGGGTGCCAGGCGGGCCGATCGTCGATCGTGCGGCGGACGCCGGCGCGGATCCCCGCGAGCGGGTCGAGCTCCTCGATCGGCGCGTCGCTGCCGTTGCAGAGCACCGCGCCCGAGTCGAGCAGCGAGCGGAACGCGTACGCGCCGTCGGTCTTGCCCGCCCAGTACTCGTCGGCGAGGTCGCGGTCGGACGGTGCGTGCGAGAACTGCACGGAGCAGGTGACGCCGAGCTCCGCGAACCGCTTTAGATCCTCCGGCGCCAGCAGCTGGGCATGCTCGATCCGCTGCCGCAACCGCTTCGGCTGCCAGACGTCGCGGGTCTGCTCGAACGCATCGAGCGCCTCGCGATTGGCGCGGTCGCCGATCGCGTGGACGGCGACCGGGAATCCTGCCGCGGCGCCGCGCCGGACGATCCCGGCGAGCTCGGCGCCGCTCGTGATCTGCACGCCGCTCCCGTCGAGCATCCACGCGGTCTGCGAGCCGAGTGTGCCGTCCATGAACACCTTCAGGTAGCCAAGCCGCAGGTACGGGTTGCCGAAGCCCGAGCGCAGACCGACGGCCTGCGCCTCCTCGACCCGCTCGTGCGGGATCGACTGCCAGACCCGGAGGCTCAGCGAGCCTGCCTCCTCGAGCTGCCGCCAGAGGCGAAGCGCCCCGAGCCAGCCGTCCTTGTCGTGCACGGCCGTCACGCCGCGGGCGTTTGCCAGCTTGATGCCGTCGCGCATCGCCTCGAGGTACTCCTCGTCGGGCCAGACCATGTACCGCTCCTTGAACCGCCACGCCGCCTCCTCGCGGAGCACGCCGGTCGGCTCGCCGTCTGCATCGCGCTCGACGACGCCTCCCTCGACGTCGAGGTCACCGCCCGCGAGCGCGAGCGCTGCGCTGTTCAGCCACAGCGAGTGGTAGTCCTTCGCGATCAGTGCCGCCGGCGTGTCGCCCGTGAGCGGGTCGAGATCGGCGCGCGTCGGTTCGCGTTGCGGCCGCCAGTCACCGCTCCGCCAGCCGTAGCCGCGCAACCAGCGGCCGGCCGGCGCCGCGGCGATTCGGGCAAGCGCCTCGTCGAGCGACGCGCAGCCGTCGAGCGCGATCTCGTTCTGCGCGAGCGCCCAGGTGGGGAAGTGGACGTGCGAGTCCGTGAACCCCGGCACGACGACGCGGCCGCCGAGATCGAGCACGTCGGGCGAGGCGAGCGCCGTCTCGTGCACGCCGACGCCGCCGGCGATCCGATCGCCGGCGACCGCGAGTGCGCGCTGCCGCGGAACGGACGGGTCGAGGGTGCGGATCAGGCCGTTCTCGAGGATCATGCTGCGACCCGCTCCAGGCGGCGCTTGAGCCCCTCGAGCTCCTGCTCGCGCCGAGGGCCGTCGACGAGCGCCAGCTCGACGGTCAACGACCGCGTGATCCAGCCGAGTCGCAGCGCGGCGTCGAGTGCCGCTTCGAGCTCTGTCTTCGCCGCGAAGGCGGTGAACGGCTCCAGGTACGCGTCCCGGTACGGCTGCAGGTCGACGGAGCCCTCGACGTCGTCGAGCCCCCAGGCGATCATCCCTTCGAGCGTCACCGACATCGTGAGGAACGGGTGCGTCACGCACGAGTCGCCCCAGTCGAAGACGACGTACGTGTCGTCGTGGGTCAGCACGTTCCCGTCGTGGAGGTCATCGTGCTGAATCGTCTCCGAAATGCCGACCGACGCGAGCTGCTCGCACAGGGCCGCGACCCGGGGGACGAGTCTGCCGTCCTCGGGACGGTCGACGCGCTCGAGCAACCGTTCGTACTGCTCCGCGAGCGTCGTCAGTCTTCGGTCGGGCACCCCGCGCTCGACGAAGAGCTCCGCATCTGGCGTCGCCGCGATCTGCAGTTCGGCGTAGAGCGGGAGCACGCCGAGCCAGTGCTCGAGCCTCCGGTCTCGCTCGATCACCTCCCGCAGCCGCTCGCCGCCGTCGCGCATCAGCATCCAGCCCCGGGCTTCGTCGGCAGCGACCAGCTCGGGAACCGAACCGGCCGACCGGGCCGCGAGTCGATCGAGCACCGTCACCTCGTGCGCGACGGCGGGGATGGTCGCCTTGAACCACAGACCGCCGTCGCGGGTCGGCACGCGCAGCACGGTCGCCCACGGCCTGACGTGAGGCTGGGCGATCTCGCCCGACCGGTCGGCCCGCTCGTCGATCCAGGCCGTGACGTCGGCGAGCCATGCGGGGTCGGTCCACTGCTGCATGCAGGCACCATGCCAGCTGTGGCGATCCCGGTCGAGGAGCGGAAGCAACCGGCCGACCGCGCAAGCGCGCGGCTGCCGGAGCATGCGTACGACGCGATCGTCGTCGTCTCGTTCGGCGGGCCGGAAGGCATGGACGACGTGATGCCGTTCCTCGAGAACGTCACGCGCGGCCGCGGCGTGCCGCCCGAGCGGCTCCTCGCCGTGGCGCACCACTACGAGCGGTTCGGCGGTGTCAGCCCGATCAACGAGCAGAACCGCGCGCTGATCGCCGCGCTCGAGCCGGAGCTGCGTGCGCACGGGGTCGACCTGCCGATCTACTTCGGCAACCGCAACTGGCGGCCGTTCCTCGTCGACACGATGCGGCAGATGCGCGACGACGGTGTCCGGCGTGCGCTCGCCTTGTTCACCTCGGCGTTCAGCTCGTACTCGGGCTGCCGCCAGTACCGCGAGGATCTCTTCAACGCGCAGCAGGCGGTGGGCGACGATGCGCCGGAGGTGCCGCGTCTGCGCATGTTCTTCAACCACCCGGGCTTCGTGCAGGCGAACGTCGAGCACGTGCGCGCCGCGCTGGCGCAGTTGCCGCAGGGCGACGCTCCACATCGCGTTCACCGCCCACTCGATCCCGCTCGCGATGGCGAGGAACTGCGCCTACGAGGCGCAGCTGGGCGAGGCGGCGCGCCTCGTCGCCGACGCCGTCGGCGTGGGGGACTGGGCGGTCGTCTACCAGAGCCGCAGCGGCCCGCCGCAGGTGCCGTGGCTCGAGCCCGACATCTCCGATCATCTCCGCGACGTCGCCGGACGGGATGTGCGGAACGTGGTCGTCTCGCCGCTCGGGTTCGTGTCCGACCACCTCGAGGTGCTCTACGACCTCGATGTGGAGGCGCGCGCGACGTGCGAGTCGCTCGGCTTGACGATGGCCCGCGCGGCCGCCGCCGGGACGCACCCGGCGTTCGTCGCGGGCTTGCGCGAGCTGATCGTCGAACGGCTCACTCCGGGCGCGGGCCGCGCGGCGCTCGGGCGCTTCGGCCCGAGTCACGACGTGTGCGCGCCGGACTGTTGCCTGCCGGGGACCGGCCGTGCGAGCCCGTGGGATGCCCCCGACTAGAATCCGCGCCGTGAGCGTCCTCGATCCTCTCAGCGACGAGCAGCGGGAGATCCGCGAGCTGGTTCGCACGCTGGCGCGGGAGCGGATCGCGCCGCGGGCGGCGGAGATCGACGCGACGGCGGAGTTCCCCTGGGACGTCGTCGAGCTGTATCGCGAGAACGACCTGTTCGGGATCATGTACGACGAGCAGTACGGCGGGATCGGCGCGAGCGCCCTGATGACGCTGGTCGCGATCGAGGAGGTCTCGAAGGTCTGCGCGACGAGCGGGCTGATCCTGGCAGTGCAGGAGCTCGGTTCGCTCGGGATCAAGCTCGCCGGCACCGACGAGCAGAAGCAGCGGTTCCTGCCGAGGCTCGCCGCCGGCGAATGGCTCGCGGCGTACGCGCTGACCGAGCCCGGCAGCGGTTCGGATTCGGCGGCCATGCGCACGACGGCACGCCGCGAGGGCGCCGAGTACGTCCTGAGCGGCGGCAAGCGGTTCATCACGAGCGCGGGCGTCGCCTCGCTCTACGTGGTCTTCGCGAAGACCGACCCGTCGGCCGGGCACGGTGGCATCTCCGCGTTCGTGGTCGAGGCGGACGCGCCCGGCTTCGAGGTGGGGCGGATCGAGCCGAAGATGGGGATCAAGGGCTCGACGACCGGTGAGCTGTTCTTCAACGACTGCCGGATCCCGGCCGGCAACCTGCTCGGCGCGGAGGGCGAGGGCTTCAAGATCGCGATGCAGATTCTCGACCGCTCGCGTCCCGGGATCGGCGCGCAGGGGCTCGGGCTTGCGCAGGGTGCGACCGACTATGCGCTCGAGTACGCCCGCTCGCGCGAGACGATGGGCCGGCCGATCGCGCAGCACCAGCTGATCGCGGGGATGCTCGCCGACATGGAGACGAAGTGCGAGACGGCGCGCGGGTTGCTCTACAAGGTCGGACGGATGATCGACGCCGACGAGACCGGGCCGGAGCTGACGAAGCTCTCGGCGATGGCGAAGCTCTACTGCACCGACATCGCGATGGAGGTCACGACCAACGCGGTCCAGGTGCTCGGCGGCTACGGCTACATCACCGAGTATCCGGTCGAGCGGATGATGCGCGACGCCAAGATCACGCAGATCTACGAGGGCACGAACCAGATTCAGCGCCTCGTGATCGCCCGCGAGATGCTGAAGGAGAAGAACCGCACCTTCCTGCTCGCGGGCGTTGGCTGAGCCGCTGCTCTACGAACCGGCCGCCCACGAGCCGCTGACCGGCCGCGAGTGGGACGAACGGTTCGCGCAGGCGGGGATTGCCGCGATCGTCGCGTCCGCCGAGAACGCGCTCGACCGCGGCGGCTGGCCGAACCACCCGCTCGACGACCCCGAGGATCTCCCCGAGCGGCCGACGACGCTCTACATCGGCGCCGCCGGGATGATCTGGGCGCTGCACACGCTCGGCTCCTCGCTCGACCTGCAGGCGCTGGCCGCCGAGGCCGTGCAGCGCTTCCGCGTCGAGCCAGACGACGGCGACGTGCCGGGGCTGCTGATCGGCGAGACGGGTGTGCTGCTGGTCGCATACCTGCTCGGCGTCACGGACGACGAGGCGCGCCTCCGTGCCGTGATCCGCGGAGAACGCGCACAACCCGACCTGGGAGCTCCTGTGGGGCTCGCCGGGCACGATCCTCGCCGCCCGCGCCGCGGGCTTCGACGAGGAGGCGAACGAGAGCGCGGCGGTGCTCGAGGCGGAGTGGGACCGGGTAAGCGGGCTCTGGACGCAGACATCGTCGGCCGGTCGCAGCAGATCCTCGGGCCGGCGCACGGTATCGCGGGCAACGTGCACGCGCTGCGCGGGTTTCTCCCGGACGACGAGCTGCGGGCACGCGTCGAGCCGCCGCTCCGTCGCCACGTCATGCTCGACGGCGAGCTCGCGAACTGGCCGCCGGCGCTAGGCGACCCCAAGATCCGCACGCAGTGGTGTCACGGCGCGCCAGGCATCGTCGCCGCGATCGGCGACCTGATGCCGCGCGATCTGTTGCTCGCGGGCGCCGAGCTGACCTGGCGGACCGGCCCGCTCGCGAAGGGTCCGGGGCTCTGCCACGGAACCGCCGGCAACGGCTACGCGCTGCTCAAGGCTCACGCGGTGACCGGCGATGACGTGTGGCTCGAGCGGGCCCGGCGGTTCGCGATGCATGCGCTCGAACAGGTCGAACGCGGGGAGCAAGGGCGCTACACGCCTGTACACCGGGGATGTCGGGGCGGCGCTCTTCGCCCGTTCCTGCCTCACCGGCGACGCGCGATTTCCGACAATGGACGTCTGGTGACGCACGAGGTGAAGCTGCTCGAGCGCGGATCGCGTCCTCTTCCCCGACGACGGGATCACGAAGGGCGACCTGTTCGACTACTACGACCGCGTGGCCGACGCGATCGTGCCGCATCTGCGCGACCGGCCGTTCACGATGAAGCGCTGGCGCGAGGGGCTGCCCGGCGGTGCGTTCTTCCAGAAGCAGGCGCCGAAGGGCATCCCGTCGTGGATCGAGACGCGGCGAGTTCCGCACCTGGCCGCGCGGCGGCAAGGGCGAGTCGCGGCTCGTCGACTTCCCGCTCGTCAACTCGCGCGAGGCGCTGCTCTGGATGGTGCAGATGCACTGCATCGACATGAACGCGTGGTACTCGCGCGTCGACAAGCCCGACCGGCCGGACTTCGTGCTCTTCGATCTCGACCCGCCGGAGGAGGACGGGGCGTTCGCGCTCTGCATCCGCGTCGCGCACTACGTGCACGCGGCGCTCGACGAGCTCGGCCTCGAGTCGTACGTCAAGACGAGCGGCTCCGACGGGATCCACATCCTCGTCCCGATCGAGCGCCGCTCGACCTTCGAGCGACACCTACGAGTTCGCGGAGCTGCTCTCGCGCCGGCTCGAGGCGGAGCATCCCGGCGAGGTGACGACCGAGTGGCTGAAGAAGAAGCGCTCCGGGGTGCTCGTCGACCACCGCCAGAACGGCCACGGCAAGACGATCGCGTCGGTGTACTCGGTGCGGCCGAAGCCGGGTGCGCCGGTTTCGACGCCGCTGCGCTGGGAGGAGCTGACCGAGGAGGTGCGCCCGCGCGACTTCCCGATGGAGGTGGCGCTCGAGCGCGTCGCCGAGCACGGCGACCTGTTCGAGCCGGTGCTGCATGCGGCGCAGCGGCTCGCACCGGCGCTGAAAGCACTCCGGTGATCCTCGCCCTCGACTGGGTCGCGGTCTCGTCGATCGCGACCGCCGGCGCGACGCTCGTGCTCGCGATCGCCACCTTCGCGTCGGTCCGCTCGGCGAACCGCGCGGCGCGCGGCGGCCGAGCGGTCGCTGCTCGCGGGGCTCCGTCCGCTGCTCGTGCCGACGCGCCCGGAGGATCCGCCGCAGAAGGTCGGCTTCATGGACGACAAGTGGTTCGTCATCCCCGGCAACCAGGGCAGCGGCCGAGGCGACCGACGACGCGGTCTATCTCGCGATCGCAGTGCGGAACGTCGGCAGCGGCATCGCCGTGCTGCACGGCTGGTACTGCGAGACCGAGCTTCTCCGGGGCGCCGCGAGCCATGCGCCGCTCGAGGACTTCCGGCGCCTGACGCGCGACCTCTACATCGCGCAGGGGGAGGCGGGCTTCTGGCAGGGCGCGCTCCGCGACCCGTCGCAGCCGGTGTTCGCGAGCGTCGCCGCGGCGATCAGGGAGCGTCGGCCGGTCGGCATCCAGATCCTGTACGGCGACCACGAGCTCGGCCAGCGCTCGGTCAGCTACTTCACCTTGACGCAGCGCGGCGACGCGGCGTGGTACGCAACCGTCGCGCGCCACTGGAACATCGATCGCCCCGATCCGCGCTAACGTCAGCCGCCGCCGCGAGTCACACTCCCGCCACACTCGCGTCGCACTTTGGAAACCGTGTCTGACACCGGACGTGTCCCGCGCGGCAAGGGGCAAACATCGGGCGCCGCCGTGCTCGTGACAGAACCGTCACACGCCCGTCGCACTTCGGTAACCGTGTCTGACACCGGACGTGTCCCGCGCGGCGAGGGGGCGACGGGTACGCGCGGGAGGCCCGGTTCGGCCTTTTCGAACCGGGCGATGAGCCTTCGGCAAGTCTTGGTGCTAGTTGCGGTGCCCGACCCGGACGTTCTGGATCACAAGCACGATGAGCAGTCCGATCACGATCCACTGTGGCATCTCGTTCATCCTCCTTTCATCCCTTCAACGACGATGACGCTTCCAGCATCGGGCCTCCGGAGCCGGGCTGCGATCGTAGGAACTACGGGTTCAAAACCGTGGCTACCACTGTGTTTCCGCGGCGAGCGCGCTGCGGATCACGTCCAGGTTCGCCTGCCATAGATCCTGGGGAAGCGGCGGCAGTACGTCGTCCCAGATCGCGGCGAACGAGCCGATCAGCTGCGGGATCCGCGCCGGCCGAGCCATGAACCAGACGTGGAAGTGCTCGCTCCCGTCTCCCCAGCGGCAGACGTGGACATTGCCGATCTCGCCGACGGCGTAGACGGCGCGCTGCACCTTCACGAGCAGCGGGCCGAGCTCCACCTGCAGCGCCTCGGGCAATTCATGGAAGTCGTAGTGCTCGCGGGTTTCGAGGATCACGACCGCCGGCAGTCCGCTCGGACCGTCGAGCGGCCTCACGTACCAGTTCTCGTTCGACCAGAGCGCGGTCTCGTCGCCGTGGTTGCAGCGCCAGCAATCGACGCCGCCGGCGCCGCGTCGCGGCGGCTCGGCGTCAAGCGGGGTCGCGAGCGGCCGCGGCGTCAGCTCGCCGCTGAACGGCCATGTGTCCCACTCCTCGACCGGCGGCATCCGGAGCGCGCCGCGCGTTCGCTCCCAGAACTGCTCAGGGCTTTCCGGCACGCAGCTTTGCTTTGTACGCCCGCTTCTCGGCCTGGTACGACTCGAGCTCCTCCGGCGACGTGACGTCGCCGAGCGTTCGGTGCGCGGGTGCGAGGGGCTGAGCGGCGGCGACGCCGTACTGCTTCGCCAGCAGCGAGCCGAGCGCCTTGATCTTCATCTCGCCGAAGCCCGGCAGCGCGCCGATGCGCTTCTTCAGATCCGCCGTGTCGGCGGCCTCCGTCCAGATCCGTGACGCGTCGCCGCCGTAGTCCTCGGCGACGACGGCCGCAAGCTCGCGGACGCGCGTCGCCATCGCACCGGGGAAGCGGTGGATCGCGGGCTTGGTCGTGAACGCCTCGGTCAGGTCGAGCTTCGCGAGCCGCTTCGGGTCGATCGTGCCGACGCGCTCCTTCAGCACGTACGGGCCGGCGAACGCCTTCTGCACACTCACCTGCTGGTCGATCGCGAACCCGACGAGCATCGCGAACGGATCGCTCGCGAGCAGCGCGCACGCCGCCGGATCGTCGGTGAAGTAGAGCGCCTTCGGCATGGCGACGATTCTATTCGTCGAGCAGCATGCTGAGACGCTCGTAGTCCGGGAGCGTCGCGACCGAGCGTAATGCGTCACGCCACCGCGGCTCGTCGGCGATCAGCGCCGCGTAGAGGCGGCGAGCCTCCTCGAGATTGCCGCTCTCCAGCGCGTCCTGCATCGCGAGCTGCTGCACGTGAGCCGGCGGCAGGCCGTGGCGCGCCGCGATCTCAGCACGCCCTGCCGTCGCCTGCCCGGCGCGCGCGATAGCCGAGGGCGCGCGTCAAGAGCCGCCGGAGCTCGACGAGCGAGCCGTCACCCTCCTCGACGCGCAGGTCGACGACTCGCTCCCACGGCTCACCCTCCGCCGGAACGACGAGCAGCGCGGCGCCGCCGCGGCCGCGCCAGTCGCCGCCGTGCGACTCGGCCGCGTCGAGCGCCGCCATCAGCCGCTCCGCCAGCGATCCGTCGGCCGAGTCGAACGCCTCGCCCATCCCCTCCCAGACGCGAGGCGACGCAACCATGTTCGCCTGCGCGATCCAGTGCTCGCCGCGCGCGTTTCCAGCGGTCGCCACGCAGAGACCGCCCGTCCACTGGGCACTGCGGCCGTCGGCGGCCAGCATCCCGACCTGACGTAGCTCGACCAGCTCGTCGTCGGCCCGCAGCCGCGCGAGCGCGGCCTCGGGCGCCACGCCGTCGGCCAGCAGCTCGAGCCCGCGCCAGCCGTAGCGACGGTCGGTGAACGATTGCGTCGCGACGGCCCCGACACCCGGACGAGCCCACGGAACCGCCGCGCCGGTGTTGAACGCCTGCGACTGCACGCCGATCCCGAGCTCGCCGGTCTCCGGGTCGCGCGCGACGATCGAGTAGGTCACACCGTTATTTATGCACGCCCATGGCGATCGTGCCGACGTAGCCGGAGCCGTTCTTGGCGACGCTGAGCAGACCCCGCTTGCCGCCGTTGACATAGATCGAGTCCTGCGCGTTCCTCATGTCGCGGTTCGGCCGTGCGCTGTACGGGGCGGCGCGATACACGGCATCGGTCAGCGAATCGTTGAAGAAGAACTGCCCCGTGTGCACGACGTTGCCGCCGACATGCACCTTGACGTGGATGTGCACGGCGCGGCCCTGGTACCAGCCCGGATAGATCGTCGTGAAGACGGCAAGGCCCTTCGCGTCGGTCTTCTGGGTGCCGCGCAGGAACGTACGGCTCGAGGCGCCGGCTCCGAAGCCGGAGTAGTTGCCGGCCGCGTCGGCGTGCCAGATGTCGACGGCCGCGCCCTTGATCGGCTTGCACGTCGTCGCGTCGAGGACACGCAGGCGAAGCGTCAGCAGCTTGCCGGGGTGGCCGTCTCGGATGTCCCGGCGAACCTTCTCGCCCGCGATGTAGTACGGCCCCTCGGTCAGCTCGGGCGTCAGCACGCACTGCACTGCGCCCGATTCGATCGCCTTGTTGCCTCCTTCGGCCTCAGGCGAGAGCAGTGCGCGCCCTCCGGCAGCGGCGACGAATGCGCCACCGAGGCGGGCCAGCGAACTGCGACGGGTGAAGCGTTCGGTGTTCATGCGGGCCACCTTAGGCGCGTCGCCTTGGAGTCTCCTGTGAAGCACCTTGGAAGCTACATTCAGTGGATGGACCCGCTCGCTGCCTTCTCGCCTGCGACCCGGGCCTGGTTCGAGCAGGCGTTCGACGGGCCGACGCCGCCGCAGACCCTCGGCTGGCCGGCGATCGCCTCCGGCCAGCACGTCCTGATCCAGGCGCCGACGGGCTCCGGCAAGACGCTGACGGCGTTCCTCTACGCACTCGACCGCCTCGGCCCGACCCCCGGGAAAGGCCTGCGCGTGCTCTACGTGTCGCCGCTGAAGGCGCTCAACTACGACATCGAGCGGAACCTGCGCGGGCCGCTCGCGGGGCTCGACTCGAAGGTGACGGTCGCCGTCCGCACCGGCGACACGCCGCAGAAGGAACGCCGCGAGCTGCTGCGCGAGCCGCCGGACATCCTGATCACGACGCCGGAGTCGCTCTACCTGATGCTCACCTCGCAGGCGCGCGACACGCTGCGCTCCGTCGAGACGCTGATCCTCGACGAGGTGCACGCGATCGCCGGCACGAAGCGGGGCTCGCACCTCTCGATCTCGGTCGAGCGACTCGACGCGCTCGCCGACACGCCGATCCAGCGGATCGGCCTTTCCGCGACCCAGAGGCCGCTGGAGGAGATCGGCCGCTTCGTCTCCGGCGGCCGGCCGATCACGCTCGTCGACGCCGGCACGCGTAAGGAGCTCGACCTCGAGGTGGTCGTGCCGGTCGACGACCTGCGCGAGCTCGACTCGACGGGCACGCTCTCGCACCCGGTGCCGGCCGACGGGCAGGAGATGGACATCGGCACCGAGCGCAACTCGCGGTCGATCTGGCCGTCGATCTACCCGGCGCTGCTGGAGCTCGTCGCGCGCGCACCGCTCGACGATCGTCTTCGTCAACAACCGCCGCCTCGCCGAGCGGCTCGCGCTGCGCTTGAACGAGCTCGCAGAGGAGGAGATCGCGCGCGCCCACCACGGCTCGCTCGCCCGCGAGCAGCGCCAGCTCGTCGAGGAGGATCTGAAGGCGGGACGCATCCCGTGCCTCGTCGCGACGTCGAGCCTCGAGCTCGGCATCGACATGGGTGCGGTCGACCTCGTGATCCAGGTCGAGTCGCCGAAGTCGGTCGCGCGCGGCCTGCAGCGCATCGGGCGCGCCGGCCACGAGCTCGGCGCCGTCTCGAAGGGCCGCATCTTCCCGAAGTTCCGCGCCGACCTGCTCGAATCGGCGGTCGTCGCGCGCGCCATGCGCGAGGGAGCGATCGAGGAGACCGTCATCCCGCGCAACCCGCTCGACGTGCTCGCCCAGCAGATCGTCGCGATCACCGTCGACCAGGAGCTGAGTGTCGACGACCTGCACGCGCTCATCAGGCGGGCGTATCCGTTCCGCGAGCTGTCCCGTGCGCAGCTCGAGAACGTCCTCGACATGCTCGCCGGCCGCTACCCGTCGGACGAGTTCGCCGAGCTGCGTCCGCGCATCGTCTGGGACCGCACCGGAGGGCTCGTGCGCGCGCGAGACGGCGTGCGCAAGCTGGCGGTCACGAACGCGGGCACGATCCCCGACCGGGGCCTGTTCGGCGTCTTCCTCGTCGACGGCGGTGGCCGCGTCGGCGAGCTCGACGAGGAGATGGTCTACGAGGCGCGGGCCGGGCAGACCTTCCTGCTCGGGGCATCGACGTGGCGGATCGAGGAGATCACGCGCGACCGCGTGCTCGTCTCGCCTGCGCCGGGCGTTCCGGGGGCAGTGCCGTTCTGGAAGGGCGAAGGGATCGGTCGTCCGTACGAGCTGGGGCAGAAGATCGGCGCGGCGTCGCGTGAGCTGTCAGCGCTCTCCGACGCGACCGCGGGTGAGCGGCTGCGCGCCGAGTACCACCTCGACGAGCGCGCGGCCCGCAACCTGCTCACGTTCCTGCGCGAGCAGCAGGACGCGACAGGCGCCGTGCCCTCCGACCGCACGATCGTGGTCGAGCGCTTCCGCGACGAGATCGGCGACTGGCGCGTGTGCATCCTGTCGCCGTTCGGCAGCCGTGTCCACGCGCCGTGGGCGATGGCGATCACGGCGCGGCTGCGGGAGGCGCACGGGGTCGAGGCGCAGTCGATCTGGTCGGACGACGGGATCGCACTGCACTTCCCGGAGGCCGACGTGCCGCCGCCGGTGGAGGACCTGCTCGTCGATCCGGGCGAGGTCGAGGATCTTGTCGTCGCCGAGGTCGGTGAGACGGCGCTCTTCGGTGCGCGCTTCCGCGAGAACGCGGGCCGCGCGCTGCTGATCCCGCGGCGGCGGCCGGGCGAGCGCACGCCGCTCTGGCAGCAGCGGTTGAAGGCGCAGTCGCTGCTGCAGGTCGCACGCAAGTACGGCAGCTTCCCGATCATCCTCGAGACCTACCGCGAGTGCCTCCAGGACGTCTTCGACCTGCCGGCGCTCCGCAGCCTCCTGCAGGGCCTGAAGACGCGCGAGCTCGACCTCGTCGAGATCGAGACGCAGAGTGCGTCGCCCTACTCGGCCTCGCTGCTCTTCGACTACATCGCGACCTACATGTACGAGGACGACACGCCGCCGGCGGAGCGCCGGGCGCAGGCGCTGTCGCTCGACCGCGAGCTGCTGCGTGAGCTGCTCGGCCAGGAGGAGCTGCGCGACCTGCTCGACGCCGACGCCGTCGACGAGGTCGAGCGGCAGCTGCGCGGCAGTCCGACGTCGCCCGACCAGCTGCACGACCGACTGCGCATCCGCGGCGACCTTCGCGCCGGCGAGTACGACGCCGCGCTTGCAGAGCCGTTGCTCCAGGAGCGCCGCGCAGTCCTCGTGCGCATCGTCGGCGAGGAGCGTCTGATCGCGGCCGAGGACGCGGGCCGCTACCGCGACGCGCTCGGGGCGATGCCGCCCTCAGGCTTGCCGGATGCGTTCCTCGAGGGAGGGCCCGACTCGCTGCGCCAGCTGCTGCTGCGCTACGCCAAGGGTCGCGGGCCGTTCACGACGGGCGAGGCGAACGCGCGCTTCGGCCGCGAGCGTCGGTGACCTGCTCGCCGCGCTCGAGCGCGACGAGCTGCTCGTCCGCGGCGAGCTTCGCCCGGGCGGGAGCGAGCGTGAATGGTGCGATCCGGACGTCCTCCGGCGCCTGCGCCGCGCGTCGCTCGCCGCCTTGCGGCGCGAGGTCGAGCCGGTCGACCAGGAGGCGCTCGCGCGCTTCCTGCCGGGCTGGCACGGCATCGACCGTCGCGCCTCGTTGCGGGAGGCGCTCGTTCCGCTGCAGGCGCTGCCGCTTCCCGTTCGCCTGTGGGAGACGGAGCTGCTGCCGCGGCGCGTGCCTGGTTACCGTCCCGAGCATCTCGACGCGCTGACGGCGAGCGGCGAGGTCGTGTGGGTCGGCGCCGGGCCCGACCGCGTCGCGCGTCTACTTCCGCGAGGACGCATCGGCGCTTGGCCAGGTGCCGCATGCGGTGCGGCCCGAGGGGCCGGAGCACGACGTCGTGCGCGCGGCGCTCGGCCACGGCGCGCTGTTCTGGCTCGATCTGCTCGAAGAGACCGGGCTCGACGAGTCGACCGTGCTCCCCGCACTGTGGGATCTCGTCTGGGCCGGCGAGGTGACGAACGACGCGTGGACGCCGCTTCGCGCGACCCGCCGGTTCGGGCAGCCGCAGGGCGAGCGGCGCCCGCGGCGCTTCTCGCGTCGCCGTTCGCAGGGGACGACCGCGACCGCAGGCCGCTGGTCGCCCACTGCCCGACTCTTCGTCGGTGCGCCGGACCGGCGCGCGCTGGCCGAGCTGCTGCTCGAGCGTCAGGGCATCGTCACGCGGGACGGGGTTCGTGCTGAGGGGATCCCCGGCGGCTACGGCGCGGTCTATGCCGAGCTGCGGGCGCTCGAGACGCTCGGGCTGTGTCGGCGCGGCTACTTCGTCGAGGGTCTCGGCGGTGCGCAGTTCGCGCTCGGCGGGGCGGTGGAGCGGCTGCGCGAGCTGCGCGAGCGGCCGCTCGATGCCGAGGCGCTCGTCCTCGCCGCGGCCGACCCGGCACAGCCCTACGGTGCGGCGCTGCCCTGGCCGCGCCGCGCCGGTGCGCGCGCCGCGCGCGTCGCGGGAGCGTACGTGGTGTCGCTCGGCGGTGAGCCCGTGCTGTACGTCGAGCGCGGCGGCCGCTCGCTCGTGCCGCTGCGCGACCCCGAGACCGACTGGCTGCGGCCGGCGCTCGCCGCGCTGGCGGCGCACGTGAAGGCGGGGCGGGGTCGCAGGCTTGCCGTCGAGCGCTTCGACGGCGAGCCGGTCGTCGAGACCGACGCGCTCGAGCTGCTCGTCGAGGCGGGGTTCCTCGCCGGGCCGCGGCGAGCGGTGCTACGGGCGTAGCCGCGCGACGGTCTCGGCAGCTGGCTCCGCTCGCGCGAGCGCGGCATTCGTCCCGGCCCAGAGGTTGATGCCGTCTGCGTCACCTGCCGCGCGGGCGGCGGCGCGGAGCGGGGCGGTGAGGTGGTGAATCTGCGGGTACGCCGACGGCGCATGGGGATGCGCGCGCATGAACGCGTTCACGATCCCACGGGCGCGCCGTCCGGTGAACGCGCGCGTGATCGCGGTCTCGCCGCCGGCGGCGAGCGCCCGCCGGTGCGGCTCGCTCGTACCGGCCTCGGGCGCGAGCAGGAACGCCGTGCCGATCTGTGCCGCGGCCGCGCCTGCGTCGAGCGCCGCGCGCACGCCGGCGCGGTCGGCGATCCCGCCGGTCGCGACGACCGGTAGGTCGATGGCAGCCGCCGTCTCGCGGAGCAGTTGCAGCAGCGGCACGTCGCCGTCGTCCGCGTCGGTCCAGCCGCCGCGGTGACCGCCGGCCTCGGCGCCCTGCGACGACGAGCACGTCTGCGCCGGCGGCCGTCGCCGCCCGTGCCTCGGCGACGCTCGTCACGGTCAGCCATACCTCCGCACCAGCGGCGTGCGACGCGTTCGATGTC
This sequence comes from uncultured Actinomycetes bacterium, assembly GCA_963819535.1. Lineage (GTDB taxonomy): Bacteria > Actinomycetota > Thermoleophilia > Gaiellales > Gaiellaceae > PALSA-600. The sequence continues at coordinate 525,231 of CAWFWL010000004.1, forward strand.
GGCCCGGCTCGGGCAGCCGAACGTGAACGAGACGACCGCCGCCCCGGCGGCGAGAATGACCGCGAGCTTCTCGTCGAACGCAGTCATCGTCGAAGAGTGGCTCGCCGAGCGAGACGCCTCGTTGTGCCGCCTCCGCCTGCAACTCGTCCGCGTATGCGGCCAGTGCTCCGGCGTCGACGGGCTGTTCGGCGAGGACGAACAGGTTGACCCCGAACGGCGCATCGGTCAGCTCACGCGCCCGTGCGAGCTGCTCCTGCAGTGCGCTCGGCGTCAGATAGCCCGCGCCGAGGAACGGCAGCCCGCCCGCGTTCGCGACCGCTGCTGCGAGTTCGGGCGTCGAGCCGCCGCCGGCGAGCGGCGCCAGCACGATCCGGTTCGGCGGCACGACGCTCAACGCGCCAGCCGGCCGAGCACGAAGCCGAAGAGGGCGTGGCGCACCGTCGCCTGGGCGAGCACCGCGCACGTTCCAGAACGGCGCCACGCCGGCCTCGCCGCTCGCGGGGTGGAGGCGCTCGAACTGGGACGCCGAGCGGGAAGGTCGCGAAGTTCTCGGCGAGTGCGAGCGAGAGCGCGAGCCGTCGCGGGTCGGAGCCGGTGCGCCGCCGGGCCTGCTCGAACGCGAGGCCGAAGGCGGCGCCGTTCGCCGCGTGCAGCGCGAGCCCGCCGACGGGCCACGCAGCGCGACCGCGTGACGAGCTTGCCGAGCAGGGCGACGTCGGAGTAGTCGTGCGCGGAACACCCGGCGGTCGAGCGGCTCGACCGCCGCCCATACGAGCGCCGCGACGGCGCCGGCACCCGCTGCTCGTGCGCTGCTCATGGCCCAAGTCTGCCGTTACCGTGCGTGGCGGCGTGCCCGAGGGCGACACCGTTCACCGAGCCGCCCGCCGGCTGCAGGTCCTCGTCGGCGAGCGCATCGAGGCGACGTCGCCGCATCCGCGCGCGCAGGTCGAGTCGCGTCGCGGAGCAGGTCGACGGCCGCCTGCTCGAGTCGGTCGAGGCGCTCGGCAAGAATCTCGTGCTGCGGTTCGAGGGCGGCGTCGTCGTGCGCTCGCACCTGCGGATGTCGGGCCGCTGGACGGTCCGGCCGCGCGGGCAGCCGGCGCGGGGCACGCCGTGGCTCGTGCTGCGCGGCGACCGCGCGGAGGGCGTGCTCTGGAACGGGCCCGTGCTCGAGCTGCACACGCGTGCGCTCGCAGCGGCTCGGGCCGGACATCCTCGAACGGCCGCCGCGGATCGACGCGATGCTCGCGCGACTCAGCGCCGCCGACGGGCACGCAGTGGTTCGGCGAGACGCTCCTCGACCAGTCGCTCGTCGCCGGGATCGGGAACATGTGGCTCGCCGAGTCGCTGTGGGAGGCGCGGCTCTCGCCGTGGCGGCGGCTCGCCGACGTGACCGACGGCGAGCGGCGGCCGCGCTCGAGACGGCGGCGGCGCTGATGCGCGCGTCGGTCGACGGCCGCGCCGCGCCGGCGGCACCAGCGTCTATCGGCGCGTCGGCCGGCCGTGCCCGCGCTGCCGCGACGCCGATCCGCTCGTACGGGCAGGGCGACGCAACCGGATGACGTACTGGTGCCCGCACTGCCAGAAAGGAGACCGACCCGCGCGGCGCGTAACTCACGTGTGTGGCTCACCTTCGGGCACCGCATCTCTACGAGTCGCTGCGCGCGCTTCTGCCTCGCCGCGTTCGCGGCCGAGCGCGGCGCCCAGGTGCCGTTCGCGTTCGAGGAGCACGCGACGCGCGAGGGGCCGTCGCTCTACGAGTACCGGCCGCTCGTGCGCGGCTTCGTCGAGGAGCAGGCGCCGACGCTGCGGCGGCTTCCCGACGCGCGCAACGCGATCGACGACCTGAAGCGCGAGCCGGCCGCCGCGATCTTCGCCCGCGCGCACGCCGGCCTCGCGCGAGACGAACGACGACGCGCTCTTCCGCTCGATCCTCGTCCCGATGCTCACCTGGACGGCCGAGCGCTGCGGCGGCTTCGACTGGCACGACGAGGCGTTCGACGCGGCGTACGCCGATCTCGAGCAGACGCTCTTCGGCAGCGCGCGAACGTACGTCGCGCTCGCGCCGGTCGTCGGCCTCTCGGCGGGCGAACGACGCCGACCTCGGCGGCGGCATCACGCTCCGCCCGGTCGTCACCGGCGAGATCTCGCAGCTGTGGCCCGAGGCGCAGGGACTGCTGCCGCCGCGAGTTCGGCCGCGACGTCGACCGCCTGCTCGTGCTCGAGCTGCGGCGCGAGCTCGAGCCCGACGAGATCGATCCGCCCGACGCCGCCGCGGAGCTCGCCGACGCCGTCACAGCGCTTCGGCTCGCGACCGCGGGCGCGATCGCGGCCGGCCCCGTGGTCTTCGAGCGCCTCGACTTCCGGCCGCTGCGCGTCGCGCCGCTGCTGCCGATCGCCGCGACGCAGCCGCGCGGCGACGCGGCGCGGCTCGACGAGATCCGTGCGCGCCTCGCCGCCGACCTGCGCGAACGGCTTGCTGCTCGCAGACGAGGACCGCGAGCTCGGCGAGGCGCTCGACCGCTGGGAGCTGTCGCTCTTCTCCGAAGAGCCGTTTCGCTCCGCGCAGGTGCGTGAGGCGCTCGGCTGCCTGCTCGGCGGCGAGGGCGGCGTCTGGGCCGCCTCGATGCGCGCTGCGGTCCTGCTCGCCGAGAAGGGATCCGAGCGCAGCGAGCTGCTCGACGAGCCTCCGCGCCGAGCGGCTCGACCGCGACGCCCGCGACGCGGTGCGCCGCGTCGCTCGTCGAGGCGCTCGTCGCACGGCGTCGCGTGCTCGAGCTCGTCGCGGCGCGTCGACGAGACGCTGCTCGGCCTGCGGCCGCGGCCGTCGAGCGTCCTGCGCGTCGCCTGAGCCCGCGTCGCGCGTCTTTTCACAGAGTCGGCACAGACACGTCACACCTCTCGCCGGCTACGGTCGGGGGATGGACGACGGCGGAGCGGCTGCTCGAGCGACTGCGGCGGATCGAGGCGCTCCGGCTGACGGGCGGGCCGCGGCCGGTGAGCTGCTCGCGGAGCTGCGGGCGCTCGTTCCGAGGCCGAGGCGTGGGCGCGCGGCGAGGGCGACGCGACGTGCGCGGGCGGCGGCCGCGAAACTTCGAGAGGAGGCGGAAGGAATGCGCTAGAGCGAACCCGAACATGGCGCTGACAGATGGGTCTCGCGCGCCTCCTTCCGCGTCCGAACGTTCGCCCTGCGAGCGCGCCCGCCCCTGCCGAGACGCAGGTGATCGTGCTCGCGAACCAGAAGGGCGGCGTCGCCAAGACGACGACGACGCTCAACCTCGGCGTCGCGTTCGCGGAGCAGGGGTTCAAGGTGCTGCTCGTCGACCTCGACCCGCAGGGCAACCTGACGATGTCGCAGGGCCTGAACCCGGACACGATCGAGCAGTCGATGTTCGACGTGCTCGTGCACCGCCTGCCGATCGAGCAGGTGATCGAGCACGTGCGAGGTCGAGCATCGCCGTCTCGTCGATCGACCTGGCCGGCGCCGACATGGCCCTCGTCGAGCCAGATCGGCCGCGAGCGCGCGCTCGAGAAGGCGCTCGCGCCGATCAAGGACGACTACGACTACATCTTCGATCGACACGCCGCCGTCGCTCGGGCTGCTGACGATCAACGCGTTCGTCGCGGCGACGGGGGTGATCGTGCCGGTGCAGACCGAGTACCTCTCGCTGCGCGGGCTCGTGCAGCTCGAGAACACGCTCGCGATGGTGCGCGAGAACCTGAACCCGCGCGTCGAGATCATCGGGATCGTCCCGACCATGTACGACCGCCGCGTCACGCACTCGCGCGAGGCCGACGAGATCCTGCGCGAGAACTTCGGCAGCCTCGTCTACAACACGCGGATCCGCAAGACGATCCGCTTCGCCGAGGCGCCCGTCAAGGGTTCCTCCGTGCTCGCCTACGAGCCGTCCGGTGAGGCCGCGCATATGTATCGCGATCTCGCGAAGGAGGTGCTCAGTGGCCAGAAATCGCGCCAGCATGCGTGAAGGCCCGCTCGCCGAGCTCTTCCGCGCCACCGAGGCGGCGCAGAAGCAGGGCAAGGGCAAGCAGCAGGACGACGCGCAGCAGCAGCTGCCGACCGAGCCGGTCGCCGGCCGACCGACGCCGCCCGCGCACCGACGCCCATCCGCGCCGTTGCACCCGCCACCCGACCGCGCTGCCCGAGGAGCCGAGCGAGCGCCCGGTCGCGCGCTGGCTCGACCCGCTTCCCGAACCAGCCTGCGCGCCTCGAGCGCGGCCGCGACAGCGCCTCGTACCTGGCCGTGCATCCGCGTCGTCGGGGTCGGCGGCGCCGGCCTGAACGCCGTCGACCGCATGATCGACGCCGGCATCACCCAGGTCGACTTCGTCGCGGTCAACACCGACATCCAGCAGCTGCAGATGAGCGACGCGCCGACGAAGATCCATATCGGCAGCGAGCTCACGGAAGGTCTCGGCTCGGGCGCCGACCCGGAGATCGGCCGCCGGGCGGCCGAGGACGGCTACGACGCGATCAAGCGCGCGCTCCGCGGCTCCGACATGGTCTTCGTCACCGCCGGGGAGGGCGGCGGCACCGGCTCGGGTGCGGCGCCGATCGTCGCCAAGATCGCGCGCGAGCTCGGCGCGCTGACCGTCGGCATCGTCACGACGCCGTTCAAGTTCGAGGGCTCGCGGCGCGCGAAGCAGGCCGACGACCGGCGTGGCCGCGATGCGCGAGGCGTGCGACACCCTGATCGTGATCCCGAACGACCGGCTGCTCGAGGTGCTCGACAAGTCCACCTCGATGCTCGACGCGTTCCGGATCGCCGACGACGTGCTCCGCCACGGCGTCCAGGGCATCTGCGACCTGATCACCAACCCGGGCCTGATCAACCTCGACTTCGCCGACGTGCGCACCGTGATGAAGGACTCGGGCTCGGCGCTGATGGGGATCGGCTACGCGACCGGCGAGAACCGTGCGAAGGAAGCCGCCGAGCGCGCGCTCCGCAGCCCGCTGATCGAGACCGAGATCACCGGCGCGCGCGGCATCCTGCTGTCGATCGCAGGCGGCGACGACCTGACGCTCTACGAGGTGAACGAGGCGGCCGAGGCAGTGCGCGAGGCTGCGACCGACGACACGAACATCATCTTCGGCGCGACGATCGACGAGCGCCTCGACGGGCCAGATGTGGATCACCGTCGTCGCGACGGGCATCGGCGGTCGAACGGCCGGGCGCCGCAGCAGCTTCGTCACGGCCGGTTCGGGGTCGAGCGGGTCGCTGCTCGACACGCCGTCGTTCCTGCGCGACTGAACGGCCGCGACCCGAGAATCGCGAAGATGCCCTCATGAAGGGGGCGATTGCAGCCGGTCATCGGCTCACCGCAGAGGCGGGCGCCCGCATGCTCGCCGAGGGTGGAAACGCCGTCGACGCGTGCGTCGCGGCCGCGTTCGCCGCGTGGGTTGCGGAGAGCCCGCTCACTGGTCCCGGCGCCGGCGGCTTCGCGCTCGTCCGGCCGGGTGACGGCCGTCCGGCGCGGCTCGCTGACTTCTTCGTCGCCACCCCGGGGCGCGGTCGCGCCGAGCGTCGACGGCGGACCGATGGAGGCGATCGACATCGGCTTCGGCGACGCCGAGGCGACCCAGGTGTTCCGGATCGGCGGTGCGTCATGTGCGGTGCCTGGGGCGACGGCGGGGCTGGCAGCGGTGCATGCCGCCTACGGCTGCCTGCCGTGGCCCGAGCTGCTGCAGCCGGCGATCGAGCTTGCGCGCGACGGCATCGAGCTGACGCGCCCGCAGGCGCACCTGCACGCGATCCTCGACCTGATCATCCGACACACCGACGAGGGACGCCGGATCTACAGCCGCGCCGACGGCGCCCGGCTGCAGCCGGGCGACCTGCTCGCGCCTCCCCGACCTCGGCGAGACGCTGCAGGCGGTCGCCGAGGAAGGCGCGGCCGCGATCTACGAGGGTGAGCTCGCAGCGGCGATTGCCGAGACGGTCGAGGCGGGCGGGGGAACCTTGACCGTCGCAGACCTCCACGCGTACGAGGTCGTCTGGCGCGAGCCGGTGCGGGCGAGCTATCGCGGCCACGAGGTGATCTCGAACCCGCCGCCTTCCTCCGGCGGCGTGCTGATCGCGCTACGGGCTGGCGCTGCTCGACCGCGTCGCGAGCGGCGGCCCGGGGAGCGCCGAGGCGATCGTGCTCGCTCGTCGAGGTGATGCGCGAGCAGACCCGCGCGCGGGGCGGCACGTTCACCGACGACCTGTACGCGGGCGGCCTGGTCGAGCAGTTGCTCGCACGAGGACTCGCTCGCAGCGGCCGCTGCGCGAATCGGGGAGTCGCTCCCCGGTGCGCCCGAGCACGCGCCGCACGGCGGCACGACCCACGTGTCGGCCGTCGACGCCGACGGCAATGCCGCCTCGCTCTCGTCCTCGACCGGCTCCGGTTCGGGCGTGGTCGTCCCGGGAACGGGGATCCAGCTCAACAACATGCTCGGCGAGTACGACCTGGTCGCGGCCGGCCCGGCCGAGCCCGGTCGCCGGCTGACGAGCATGATGTCGCCGACGATCGTGGTCGGGCCCGGTAGGCCGCGGCTTGTCGTCGGCAGCGCGGGCTCGATCCGCCTGCGCGGCGCGATCATGCAGGTGATCGCGAACGTGGTCGGTCACGGGCTCGGGGTCGCGGACGCAATCGACCGGCCGCGCATCCACATCGAGGATCCGCACGTGCACTGTGAGGGCGGGTTCGCCGCCGAGGAGCTCGACCGCCTCTCGGCGATGGGCTACGACGTCGTGCGGTGGCGGCGGCGCAACCTGTACTTCGGCGGCACGAACGCCGTCGAGGTGGGCGTCGACGGTGAGCTCGCCGCGGCCGGCGACGCCCGCCGCGGCGGCGCGGGCGTCGTGGTCGCCTAGTCGGCGTCGCTGTCGCTGTCGAGCTCGAGCGGGGTCACCTTCCCGTTCGAGCCGGCCCGGTCGCGCAACGTCTTCTCGATCCGCACCGCTTGCAAGGCGATCTCCAGCAGCTCGGTCAGCCGTTCGAGCCGCTCACGCGGTGAGGTCGACGCCAGCAGCTCCTGCTTCGCGTCGGGCGCGAAGTCGACGCGCGCCGCAAGCTCGAAGTCCACGAGCGGCGAATCGGCGTCCGGCACCTCGACGGGGCTCTCCGTCTCGGCGACCAGCGCCGCGAACGCCTCGATCGCACGCGTCAGATCGCTCTGCTGGTGCGGCTCGTCCTCGTCGACGACGTCCTCGACGAGGCCGGTCGAGAACGACCTGCCGCTCGTCAGCTCGAGCAGCCGGAACCGACCTCGACCCTCGACGATGATGTTCAGACGGCCGTCGTCGAGCTCTTCGAGCACCTCCTCGACGGTCGCCCGGGTGCCGATCGCGTGCAGCGCGCCCTCGTCCGTCGTCGAGCAGCAGCCCGAACTCGGCACCGGTGTCGAGGCACTCGCCGATCAGCTCGCGGTAGCGCGGCTCGAAGATGTGGAGCGGGATGCGCTCGGTCGGCAGCAGCACGATCGGCAGCGGAAACAGACCGAGCTCGGGCATCACGGCAGGGTACGTGCCCCGCTCGCCGCGAAACGTCACCACCCGAGCCATGCCCCGGTGGCCCATGGCCCGGTGTCTGACACCGGACGTGTCTCGGTAGGGCCACGGCCCGGTGTCATGACACCGGACGTGTCCGAAGCGGCGTTCGCGCGCGCCGGTACTCTCACCGCGTGGGCTCCGACTCCTCCACTCCTCTGACATCGCGGATGGGTTCTTCCGGCCGAGCGTCGGCTCGCTGACGCCGTACCAGCCGGGGAAGCCGATCGAGGAGTGCAGCGCGAGCTCGGGCTCGAGCGGGTCGTCAAGCTCGCCTCCAACGAGGGCCCGTTCGGCCCGTTCCCGGCGGCGCGCGAGGCGATCGAGCGGGCCGCCGGCGAGCTCAACCGCTACCCGGACGGCGGCTCGTTCGCGCTGCACGAGGCGCTCGCCGAGCGGCACGGCGTCGAGCGCAGCCGAGGTCTGCGTCGGCGCGGGCGCCGACGGCTGCATCGACATGCTGAGCCAGGCGATCCTCGACCCGGGCGACGAGGTCGTCTGCGGCTGGCCGTCGTTCCCGAGCTACGTGATCTACGCGCGCAAGCAGGGCGCCGAGTCGCGCTCGGTGCCGCTCGACCGAGCTGCGCTACGACCTCGACGCGCTGCTCGACGCGATCACGCCGCGGACGAAGCTCGTCTACATCTGCCATCCGAACAACCCGACCGGGACGATGAACACGGCCGACGAGCTCGACGCGTTCTTCGAGCGGGTGCCGGAGCACGTGCTGACGGTCGTCGACCAGGCGTACTTCGAGTACATCGACCGGCCCGACTATCCGGACGCGGTCGAGCGCTACCTGAAGGCGGGGCGCCGCGTCGCCGTCCTGCGGACGTTCTCGAAGATCTACGGGCTCGCCGGTCTGCGCGTCGGCTACGCCGTCTCGCTCGACCGGCCGTGTGCGCGCGCGATGGCGAAGGTGCGCCGGCCGTTCGACCTGACGACGCCGGCCCAGGTGGCCGCCGCTCGCCAGCATCGACGACGACGCCGAGCTCGCGCGGCGGCGCGCCGTCAACGCGGACGGGCTCGCGCAGCCTCGACGACGATCCTGCGCGGGCACGGCTTCGACCCGCGCACCGTCCGTCGGCAACTTCGTCTACGCCGAGACCGGCGCGCGACGCGCGTCGCGCTGTTCGAGCGCCTGCTGCGCGAGGGCGTGATCGTGCGGCCGCTCGCCGGGCTTCGGCGCGCCGACCGCGATCCGCGTCTCCGTCGGCACCGCCGACGAGCTCGGTTCTTCTCGGCCGCGCTCGGCCGCGTGCTCGCAGCGCGCCTGAGACCGTCTAGGCTCGCGCCGGGCGCCGTCGCCGTCACTCGCCAACTCGGGTTGCTCCGCCGCGCGGGAAGCTTCCGCCTGCTCTTCCTGGCGACGCTCGGCTCGGGCATCGGCACCTGGATGGCGACGATCGCGCTCACGGTCGACGTCGACGCCCGCACCCACTCGCCGTGGTGGGTGGCGCGCTCTTCATCGTCACCTTCCTGCCGTCCATCGTCGTCGGCCTCGTCGCCGGCCCGCTGGTCGACCGCCTCTCGCGGAAGCGGCTGATCGTCGCGGCCGACCTCGTGCGGCTCGCCGTCTTCGGCGCGCTGCCGTTCGTCGGCAGCGCCGATCGGCGATCATCGCCCTCGCCGCGGTCGCAGGCATCGCCAACTCGTTCTTCCGGCCGGCGGTGCTGGCCGGTGTGCCGAACCTCGTCGACGACGGGTGAGCTGGCGCACGGCACCGCCGCTGCTGCAGGCGACCGACTGGGCGGCCGCCACGCGTCGGCCCGATCCTCGGCGGCGTGCTCGTCGGCGCTGTCGGGCCCGCACGTCGTCTACTTGATCAACGCCGCGACGTTCGCGTTCTCGGCGCTCCTGCTCGCTCCGGATCCCCGCGCCGCTTCCTGCAGAGCGAGCAGGCGATCAGCCGCGGCCACTGGCGCGACCTCCGCGAGGGGCTTCGAGCGTCTTCCGGCGCTCGCCGGCGCTCGTCACGCGTCGCTCGTCGCGTTCGGCGTTCGCGATGCTCGGCGAGCGGCGCTGATCAACGTCTCGGAGATCTTCCTCGCCGAAGCGAGTCGCTGCACCGGGGCGCGTTCGGCTACGGCCTGCTCTGGGCGGCGCAGCGGGCTCGGGCTCGTCGTCGGCGGCCTCTTCAGCGGCGCGCTGCGTCGAGCGACCGCGACGTGACGTCGATCTATCCGCTCGCCTTCCTGCCGTGGGCGGCCGGCATCCTCGGAGCGGCGGTCGCGCCGAACATCTGGGTCGCGGCCGTGCGCGATGGTCGTCGCCGGCTTCGGCAACGGCCTCGCCTTCCCGATGACGGTGCTGATCGTCCAGCGCTACACCTCCGACCGGCTGCGCGGCCGAGCGTTCACGCTGATCATCAGCGCCCACAACGCGCTGCTCGGCGTCGCGCATGGTCGCGGCCGGCGCGCTCACCGAGCTTCGACCGACGCGCGCTGGACGTACGGCATCGCTGCGCGGCTGCTCGGCCGACGCGCCTCGGTACCGCACTCGTGCTCATGCGCGGGCTCGAGCCACGTGCACGATCGCTCGCCGCGCGAGCAGGCCGCGTAGCCGGTGGCCGGCCGGCGCGACTGGACGCGGGAGCGCCTCGCGGCGGGCGTCCGGCCGGCGATCGCCGCGCGCTCGCCCGCGCGATCACGCTGGTCGAGAACGGCGACCCGCTCGCCTACGAGGTCGTCGCCGACATCTACCCGCGAGACCGGCCACGCCCACGCGGTCGGGATCACCGGGCCGCCCGGCGTCGGCAAGTCGAGCCTCGATCTCGGCGCTCGATCCGGCTCGTCCGCGACGGCGAGGCGCACCGTCGGCGTGATCTCGGTCGACCCGTCGAGCCCGTTCACGCAGGGCGCGCTGCTCGGCGACCGGATCCGGCTCACCGACCACTTCCTCGACCCGGACGTCTTCATCCGCTCGATGGGCACGCGCGGCCACCTCGGCGGCCTCGCCGAGACGACGCTGCAGGCGCTGCTCGTGCTCGACGCCGCGCGGCAAGGACGTCGTCTTCCTCGAGACGGTCGGCACCGGTCAGAGCGAGGTGGGCGTGCTCTCGATCGCCGACACCGTCGTGCTCGCGCTGATGCCGGGCTCGGGCGACTCGATCCAGGCGCTGAAGGCCGGGATCATGGAGATCCCCGACGTGATCGCGATCAACAAGCTGGACCACCCGATGGCGAAGACGATGCTGAACGAGGTGCGGCAGGTGCTCGCGCTCGGCCCGCACCGACGGCTGGACGCCGCCGATCGTGCTCACCGAGGCGGTCCGCGGCGAGGGGGTCGAGGAGCTGTGGGCCAAGATCGCCGAGCACCGCGCGTGGCTCGAGGACGGAAGGCGAGCTCGAGCGCCGCCGCCGCGCGCAACCTCGCAACCGAGGTGTTCCAGGTCGCCTCGGCCCGCGCCCGCCGGCATCTCGAGCTGACGAGTGCGCGACGACCCGCAGCTCCGCCGCCTGCTCGACGACGTGCAGGCGCGCCGGCTCGACCCGCTGACGGCGGTTCGTGAGATCCTCGAGCAGGTGTTCCGAATTGGACACGGCCGACCCTCGCTGACATCGAGGCGGCCCGCGAGCGGGTCGCGGGCCACGCCCGCGTGACGCCGGTGTACGGCTCGAGCGACTCGCTCTCGCGGCGCATCGGCCGCACGCGTCTGCCTGAAGGCCGAGAACCTGCAGCGAACCGGCTCGTTCAAGGTGCGCGGCGCGGTGAACAAGCTGTCGACGCTCGCCGACGCCGCAACGCGAGGTCGGCGTGATCGCGGCCAGCGCCGGCAACCACGGCCAGGCGGTCGCGTGGGCGGCGCGCGAGCTCGGCGTGCAAGGCGACGGTGTTCATGCCGCAGGACGCCCCGATGGCGAAGGTCGACGCGACGCGCAACTACGGCGCGGACACCGTGCTCGAGGGATCGAGTTTCGACGAGGCGCTCGTCGACTCGCTCTGGCACGCGCGGACGAGACCGGCGCGACGTTCGTGCACGCATTCGAGGACCCGGTGGTGATCGCCGGGCAGGGCACGCTCGGGCTCGAGCTTGCCGACGAGCTGAGCGACCTGGAGACGTTCGTCCTGCCGATCGGCGGCGGCGGCCTCGCGGCCGGGATCGCGATCGCGCTGCGCGCGCGGTGCCCAAGCTCACGGGTCGTGGGCGTGCAGGCGGGAAAGACGGGGCAGGGGACGATCGCCGACGGCATCGCCGTCAAGCATCCGGGCGAGCTGACGATGTCGATCCTCGACGACCTGCTCGACGAGATCGTGCACGTCGAGGACCAGGAGATCGCCGACGCGATCACGCTGCTGCTCGAGCGCGCCAAGCTCGTCGTCGAAGGGGCCGGAGCGGCGTCCGTCGCGGCGCTGATCAGCGGCAAGGTGCCCGGCAACGGGCCGGTCTGCGCGCTCCTGTCTGGCGGCAACATCGACCCGACCCTGCTGATCTCGGTCATGCGGCACGGCTTGACGCGGGCGAGCCGCTACCTGGTCATCCGAACCCGGATTCAGGACCGGCCGGGCGCGCTGGTCGAGCTGCTCCAGCTGGTCGCACAGGAGCGCGGAAACGTCGTCTCGGTCGAGCACCTGCGAGAAGGAATGGCGATTCACATCGCCGAGACCGGCGTCGAGCTGACCGTCGTCACCCGGAACGAGGACCACTGCCAGGCCCTGATCGCAGCCCTCGAGGCGAGGGGCTACGCACTCGACCGTATGCAGTAGGCGGTTTACGCTCAGCCCGTGATCGTCTGCAAGACATGCGGCCGGGAGAGTCCCGACGACGCGCGGTTCTGCGCTTCGTGCGGCTCGCCGCTCACCGCCCAGGGCCAGGCGCGCGAGGAGCGCAAGGTCGTCAGCATCGTCTTCGTCGACCTCGTCGGGCATACCGCGCGTTCCGAGAACGCCGATCCCGAGGACGTGCGGGCGACGCTCGCGCCGTACCACGCCCGTGCGCGCGACGAGCTCGAGCGCTTCGGCGGCACCGTCGAGAAGTTCATCGGCGACGCGGTGATGGCCGTCTTCGGCGCCCCGGTCGCGCACGAGGACGACCCGGAGCGCGCCGTGCGCGCCGCACTCGCGGTACGCGACGCACTCGTCGAGGACGGGCTCGAGATCCGGGCGGCGGTCAACACCGGCGAGGCGCTCGTCTCGCTCGACGCGAACGCCGCCGAAGGCGAGGCGCTGGTCGCGGGCGACGTCGTCAACACCGCCGCGCGCCTGCAGTCGGCGGCGCCGGTCAACGGCGTCCTCGTCGGCGCAGGCGACGCATCGCGCGACCGAGCGCGTGATCGAGTACCGCGACGGCCGAGGGCATCGCCGCCAAGGGCAAGTCGGAGCCGGTGCCGGCCTGGGAGGCGGTCGCGCCGCGCGCGCGGCTGGGTGTCGACGTCTCGCACCACGGCGCCGCCGAGCTCGTCGGCCGCGAGCTCGAGGTGCGCCTGCTGCACGATGCGCTCGACCGCGCGCGCGGCCGGCGCGCTGCAGCTCGTGACGCTCGTCGGCGTGCCCGGGATGGGCAAGAGCCGTCTCGTCTGGGAGCTCTTCCAGCGAATCGAGTCCGAGCTCGAGTTCACCCACTGGCGGCAGGGCCGGGCGCTGTCCTACGGCGGCGGCGCGTTCGGGGCGGTCGCCGAGGCGGTTCGCTCCCAGGTCGGAGCACTCGAGTCCGACTCGCCGGAGCGCGTTGCGGAGAAGCTGCTCGCGGCGCTCGAGCCGCTGCTCGCTCGACGAGGCGACCGCGAGCTGGGTCGCCGTCCGGCTGCGGCCGTTGCTCGGGCTGGAGGTCGAGCAGCCCGCGTCGAAGCGAGGAGTCGTTCGTCGCCTGGCGCCGGCTCTTCGAGGCGATCGCCGACGTGCACCCGCTCGTGCTCGTGCTCGAGGATCTGCACTGGGCCGACGACGGCACGCTCGACTTCGTCGAGTACCTGCTCGACTGGGCCAGCGACGCGCCGATGCTCGTGCTCTGCACCGCGCGGCCCGAGCTGCTCGAGCGCCGCCCGAACTGGGGCGGAGGCCGCCTCAACTCGCAGACGGTCGCGCTCGCGCCGCTGGCGGACGACAGGCCGCGGTGCTGCTCGCCGTGCTGCTCGACCGATCGGTGCTCGACGCGGACGTTCAGGCTCGGCTGCTGCAGCAGACGGGCGGCAACCCGCTCTACGCCGAGGAGTACGCGCGCATGCTGGTGCAGGGCGAGGGAGGCGAGGCGCTCCCGGACACCGTGCAGGGCGTGATCGCGGCGCGCCTCGATCTGCTCGAGCCGATCGAGAAGGACGTCGTGCAGGCGGCGTCGGTGCTGGGCAAGGTGTTCTGGCGCGGCGGGATCGAGGCGCTCGGCGCCGCCGGCGATCTCGACGAGACGCTGCAGCGGCTCGTCCGGCGCGAGTTCATCAAGCGCGAACGCGAGCACGACGATGGCGGGCGAGGCGGAGTACGCGTTCCGCCACGCGCTCGTCCGCGACGTCGCCTACGCGCAGATGCCACGTGCCTCGCGCGCCGAGAAGCACGAGCTGCCGCCGAGTGGATCGCCGACGACCGCGACGGGCCGGCCCGACCTGGTCGCCCACCACTACGGCGAGGCGCTGGCGCTCGGTCGAGCAGCCGGCTGCGGACGTCACGCGCGCTCGAGCAGCCTGCGCGGGAAGCGTTTCGTGCCGCGGGCGACCACGCGCAGTCGCTGGGAGCGAGCCTCGAGGCGGCTGCGCTCTATCGGCACGCGCTCGCGCTTGTGGCCGGCCGACGATCGCGTGCGGCGCTCGAGCTCGCGCTCGCGGAGGCTCTTGAAGACGCCGATCCCTCTGCCGCTTACGACGCGGCGCGTGTGGCGTGCGACGCGTTCGCGGCCCTCGGCGACCCTGCGGGCGTCACGCACGCCGAATCCGTGCTTGCCACCGCGAGCTGGCAGATGGGTGACGGCGACCAGGCCCGTCGGCACTGCGAGGCAGCGGTCGCGTCAGCGCAACGGTCGGGTTCGAGCGAGGCGCTCGCCGGGCGCTCACGCAGCAGGCCCGCCTCCTGATGATCGCCGGCCGAAACCAGGAGGCGATCGACGCGGGCACGGCGGCGATCCCGCTCGCCGAGGCGGCCGGCCTCGAGGAGGTCGCCGTGTCGGCGCTCATTGCCGTGGGAACGGCGCGCGGCGCACTCGGGCTGGACGGGTGGGAGGAGCAACTGAGTCGAGGCTGCACGAGCGCTCGCGCGTCCTCAACGACGCGGGCCTCCTCCATCGTGCGCTCAACAACCGCGCGAACGAGGTGTTTCGCTGGCGCGGGATCGCAGCAGCGCTGCCGCTCTACGAGGAGCTCGAAGAGCTCACCCGGCGTGTGCCGACGCCGTACGCCGTTCGCTGGGTCGCCGCGACCGTGGCTGCCCGCGCCTACATGGCGGGCGACTGGGCGCGGGCGCTTGCGTCCTGCCGAGCAGTTCTTCTCGGTCCAGCCGGACAAGCACCACTACCTCGAGCCGCAAGCCCTATTGATCCGTGCCGAGATCGCTCATGCCCGAGGAGATGAGCGCGCCTCTGTGGCGGATTTCGAGGCGGGTGGTGAGCTCGCGCGCGCGACCGGCGATTCGCAGCTCATCGGTCCCAACCTCGCGTTCGGCGCCTGGCTCGCGTCGGAGACCGGACATAGCGACGATTCCCAGCGCTTGCTCGAGGCGCTGCTCTCGCTGCCCGACGACACGATCTCCGCGGCGGCGGACTACCTCGACGAAGTGGGCTGGCTCGGTGCGGACGACCCGCGTGTCCTGGCACGTCTGAGTGGTGAAGGTGGTCCGTTGCAACGGGCTAACCGCGCGATCGCGGAGGGCCGCGTGACGGAAGCAATCGAGATCCTCGAGGCAACCGGGTGGGTGACGCCCGCCGCGTACGCGAGGCTGCGCATGGCGCGGCGGCTTGCCGCGGCCGGCGACGATCCGGAGCCCTGGCTCGGGGAGGCCGAGGCGTTCTACCGATGCGTCGGCGCGACGCGGTACCTGCGCGAGATCGACGGCCTGCGCGCTACCCGCCGCAGCGCCTGAACGAGACGACGTCGCCGTTGAAGTCGCGATGCCGCCGCTCGTGACGGCGCGCACGTCGAACCCTTCGCGCTGCAGGAGCGATGCGGCGATCGCCGCGCGCGGGCCGCTCTCGCAGACCGTGACCACCGGCTCGGTCCGCTGCAGCGCGCCGCAGCCGAGCTTGCGCAGCAGGCGGTACGGGATGTTCGTCGAGCCCGGCAGATGTAGCCGCTCGTCTCGCTCGGAGGCCTCGCGCACGTCGACGACCTGCACGTCCGACTCGTCGAGCAGCCGCTTCAGCTCCGACGCGTCGACCGTTGCGAGCGTCTCGGGTCGCCTGCGGTCGAGTCACGTAGCCCGCGAGCTCGAGGATGCCGACCGCCCAGAGCTTGCGCGGCGGCCGCGCAGCGCCTCGTCGCGCGATCGCCGCGTGCAGCACGACGCGGCTCGCCGGCGCACGAGCACGAAGCCCGCCTTCGTGCCGAACGACGCGCCGTGACACGGGGACGCTGATCGCGCCCGGGATGTGCCCGGCCGCGTGCTCGGCGAACGGCCGCACGTCGAGCACGGTCGCCTCGCCGGGGTCGTCGAGCTCGGCGGGCTCGGCCGGGCAGCGCCAGCCACGGGCCGCGGTTCAGGGCGACGACGCGCTCCGTCGTCGGCGGCCGCGGCGTGGAGACGCGACGCGGAGACGAGCACGAACTCCTGGACGTCGCGGAACTTGAGCGCCGGGTTCGCTCGCGCTCGTGCCCGATCGTCGACGAACGCTCTGCGCTCATGTTCCCGCCGCACAGCGAGCCTGCGACGTGGCCCGGGTAGCACGCGCGACGTCGTCGCCGGAGCGCCGCGAGCCGCTCGAGCGAGGCGAAGAGGTCCTGCGCGCCTTCGCGCGCCGCGACGCGAGGTCGGGACGCGCCGCGTCGCCGACGAACAGCGAGTCGCCGGTGAGCACGGCCTCGTCGTCGAGCACGAACGCGCAGTGCTCGGGGCGGTGGCCGGGCGTGTGCAGGACGCGGATCACGCGGACGTCGCCGACCTCGACCACCTGGCCGTCGGCGAGCGGCTCGAACGGAAACTCGGCTCGGCGAGCGGGTGGATCGCGACGGGCAGCCCGTGCTCGAGCGCGAAGCGGCCGTGGCCCGAGACGTGGTCGGCGTGCGTGTGGGTCTCGAGCACGCGCTCGATCCGGACGCCCGGCTCGTCGGGCCGCCTCGACGATACTGCTCGATCGCGAGGGCCGGGTCGACGACGACCGCCACCCCGGCGTCCGGGTCGCCGACCAGGTAGCGAGGCGCAGCCGAGATCGTCGTCCACGAACTGCCGGAAGAGCAGCACGGCCGGCGAGCCTACACGCAGCGAGCGGGGGCGGCCTGAGCCAGACGTAGAGCCCGGTGAACAGCGCTGCCGAGGGCGAGCGCGGCCGCGACGCAGGCGATCACGCAGCGCGGCCTTCCCGAGCGACCGGGCGCCGTGTCCTGCTCGCCGTGCGCCGCGACCTCGAGGCCGACCTGGTAGGTGATCGACTTGCCCTTGCGGTCGCCGACGAGCACGTTGAAGAGGACGGTCTCGCGCTTGCGGCGGCGCCGTGCCGCGGATCGCCGAAGGTGCGCGTACTGGCTTTTCGGGATCGTTGCCGCCCGACCAGGTGATCGCCTGGCCGGTGCGGGACTGCGTCCAGCCCGGCTTCGCCTCGGCGTCGTCGAGCGCGAAGTCGGCGGGATGCCGAGCGTCACGTGGTCGATCCCCATCGGGTCGTCCTCGTTCGGGACCGAGAAGACGAGGTCGACCGCGGCGCCGACTTCGTCACGCTTCGCCGGGTCGAGCGACAGGTGCGCCGAGGCGGTGCCGGACGAAGACGCAGCGCGCTACAGACCGAGATGGCGAGCGATGACCATCCGCTGCACCTCATTCGTCCCCTCTCCGATCTCGAGAATCTTCTGGTCGCGGTACAGGCGCGAGATCGCGTACTCGTCCATGAAGCCGTAGCCGCCGTGGATCTGCAGCGACCAGTTCGCGGCCCGGTGCGAGAGCTCGCCAGAGAAGAGTTTGGCCATCGCGGCGGTTCTGGCGAACGGCCGGTCCTGGTCCTTCTCCCACGCGGCCTTCCAGACGAGCGTCCGTGCGGCCTCGATCTCGGTCGCCATGTCGACGAGCTTCTGCTGGACGGACTGGAACTTCGCGATCGGCTTGCCGAACTGCTCCCGCTCCCGCGCGTAGGCGAGCGCGAGGTCGTAGGCGCCCTGCGCGAGCCCGACGCCCATCGCCGCCACCGAGATGCGGCCGCCGTCCAGGATCTCCAGGAACTGGCGAAAGCCTTCGCCGCGTGGCCCGAGCAGGTTGCCCTCCGGCACGCGCGCCTCCTGGAAGCTCAACTCGCGGGTGTCCGACGCGCGCCAGCCGAGCTTCTGCATCGGCTCGGAGATCACGTAGCCCGGCGTCCCGTTTGGGACGATGATGTTCGAGATCTCGCCGTCGCCGGTGACTGCGGTGATCGTCACGCACGACGTGATGTCGGTGCCGGCGTTGGTGATGAACATCTTCGAGCCGTCGACGACCCAGTCGCCGCCGTCGAGCCGTGCGGTCGTCTTGGTGGCGCCGGCGTCCGAGCCCGCGCCCGCCTCGGTGAGCCCGAACGCGGCGAGCTTGCGGCCGGAGGCGAGGTCGGGCAGCCACTGCCGCCGCTGTTCCTCGGTGCCGAAGTAGTAGATCGGAAGCGTGCCGAGCGAGTGGTGGGCGGCAACCGTGATCGCGACCGACGAGTCGACCCGCGTCAGCTCCTCGACGGCGATCGCGTACGAGAGCGTGTCGCTGCCTGCGCCCCCGTACTCCTCGGAGATCGTCATCCCCATCAGCCCCAGCTCAGCCATCTCCGAGACGAGCTCGTACGGGAAGCGCTTCTCGCGGTCGAGCTCCTCGGCGACCGGCGCGATCCGCTCGAGCGCGAACTGCCGCACCGTGTCGCGGAGCAGCTCGTGCTCCGGCTGCAGGTCGAAGTTCATGGGCGGCCGCCGTGGTCC
The DNA here is from genome assembly GCA_963819535.1 of uncultured Actinomycetes bacterium. Taxonomy (GTDB): domain Bacteria; phylum Actinomycetota; class Thermoleophilia; order Gaiellales; family Gaiellaceae; genus PALSA-600. The sequence goes on from CAWFWL010000004.1 coordinate 543,776, forward strand.
ATACCGGTTGGCGATGCTACAGAGGACCTCCCGAAACCGCGTCGAAGTTGCCTGGCGTGAAACCACCCCCGACGGTCGAAGGGCTGACCGAGGAGATCGGACGGATCGTGATCGAGCGCCAGGAGCTCCGGGCCGCGGGTGCGGACGCCGAGCAGCTGGAGGAGAACCGCCGTCGCCTCGCCGCCGCCCAGCATCAGCTCTCGCAGCTGCTGATCGCGCGCCATCTGCCTGCCGCAGACTCCGCATAGCGGTACCGTTGCTCCGGATCTGATCCCGAGCAAAGGAGCGGTACGTGGCAGCCAAGGAGTTCTTCGACAGCCTTTCGACGCGTGCCGACGCCGACAAGCTCGCCGGCATGAACAACTCGTATCTGTTCGATATCGAGGGCGAGGGTCAGTGGCACGTGGTCGTCGCCGACGGCGCGATCAACGTCACCGAGGGCGAAGGCGACGCCGACACGACGATCTCGACCACGGCCGACACGTTCGGCCAGATCGTCGCCGGCGAGCAGAACCCGACGACCGCATACATGACCGGCAAGCTGAAGATCAAGGGCGACATGGGCGCAGCGATGAAGCTGCAGAAGCTCTTCTAGCCGGATCGAGGTAGGTGTCTCTAGGTTCGCCCGGGCGAAGGTGTCTGACACTGGTGTCAGACACCAGTTGCGCGACGAAAGGAGCCAGGATGAGTCCAACGGCAAAGAAGCAGCCCGCGAAGAGCACGAAGAAACAGGAAGGATTCTCGGCCGAGGAGAAGGCCGCGATGCGGGCGCGTGTGAAGGAACTGAAGGCGGCCGAGGACGGCGAGACCGCGGTGCAGGCCGCGCTTGCCGCGATGGCGCCGCACGACCGCAAGCTCGGCCAGCGGATCCACGCGCTCATCACGGAGAGCGCACCGGGGCTCGTCCCGAAGACGTGGTACGGGATGCCCGCGTACGCGAAGGACGGCAAGGTCGTCTGCTTCTACCGCGACGCGGGCAAGTTCAAGGAGCGCTACGCGATGCTCGGCTTCAACGACAGCGCGAAGCTCGACCAGGGCGAGATGTGGCCGATCGCGTTTGCGCTGAAGGAGTTGACCGCCGCCGAGGAGACAAAGATCCGCACGCTCGTGAAGAAGGCAGTGAAGTGAGCGACGGGCGTGAGCTACGCCCCGGCGTCTGGCATTGGCGATCGCCGCACCCCGACTGGACAGCCGAGGAGTGGTGGCCCGAGCTCGTCTCGTCGTACGCGATCGAGGTGGATGACGAATTCCTGCTGTTCGATCCGCTCGCCGTTCCCGACGAGCTCCGTGACCGCGCGACCGCCGTCGTCCTGACCGCCCCGTACCACGAGCGCGACGCTCGTCGGCTTGGCCTGCCGGTGCACACGCCCCCGGCCGACACGTGGCACGACTGGGTCGAGAAGTTCGGCGTCGACCCCGACCAAGTGCGCGGCATGGAGAGCGAGGATCTCGCCTGGCTACGCGCCGGCGAAGGGGAAGGGCACTTCCACGGTCCCGGAGCCTGGCCGTTCGGGATCCAGGCGTACGCCGGCCGCGAAGCGAACGACCTGATCCTGTGGCTACCGTCGGTCAACGCGATCGTGACCGGCGACTCGCTCTCCGACTTCGGCGATGGACTGGACGTCCAGCTCGGCGGTCGCAAGCACGTGACGCGCGACGACGTCGTGCAAGGGCTCCGCCCGCTGCTCGACCTGCCGATCGAGCTCGTGCTCCCTGCGCACGGCGAACCGACGGATCGTGCCGCGCTCGAGCGCGTGCTTGCCTGAACCGGTCAGCGCAGAACCAGGAGGTCGAGCCAGTTGCTCCTCGGCTCCGGCTTCGCAGTGTCGACGGCGCGCCGCAGACGTTCCTTGCCGCGGACGAACTCGCTTTCGGTGAGCTTCCGCATCGTCGTGTCGGCGTCGCGGAACGTGTCCAGCTGGCCGAGAAAGTCGGCGAGGCTGGCCGGGTACGTCTCACGAACCTGCTCGAGCGCGTGCTGGTGGAACCCGGCAGCCGCAAACGCGTCGCACGTGTCACTGAGAGACGGGAAGGTGGCGATCGTTCGAGCGGTCTCCGGGAACCAGCGCGCGATCTCGATGCTGTCGAGCCTCAGGTCCCCCGACGGCTCGTATCTATCCGGGAAGCCCTGACGGATGAGAACGGGAGCGCCGGGGCGGAGAACGCGGCGGATCTCGCGTGCGGCGGCCTCGAGGTCGGGGATGTGGTGGATGACGAGGGAGAGCCAGGCGGCGTCCGCCGATGCGTCTGGCAGCGGGAGCGACATCGCGTCGCCTTCGAGCACCCCGATGGCCGGTGACTGCGGGATCTGAGCTCGCATCGCGGCCGACGGCTCGACGGCAAGGACGCTGAGGTCGAACCACTCGCTGAAGGCGGCAGCGAACGCGCCGGTCCCCGCGCCGATGTCCACCAGCGTCATTCCCCGCGACGGGCGGAGGTGACGTCGCACCGCCTCGCGCCACTCCGAGAGCCCGTCGCGCGGAACCTCGCGAACCGCCTTGAACGCCGCCGCCGTCCGCTCGTCGTAGCTGATCCTGGCCATCGAGTCCTCCTCGCTGTCGCTTCGTGCCGGCAGCTTGCGCACCTCGCCGGGCCCGGTCAAAGCAGTGGTCGAGGAGCGGCGGTGAACCATCGACGAACGGCGTTTCGCCTGCGTTAGGCCCGAAGCACTCGCACCTCGAGCTGTGAATCGCGCCCTTTCAACGAGAGTTCGCGGTGGTCGAGGCCGCTCAGATCGGAGCCCGAGGCGGCGTGGGCCGCCTCGCTGACCAGCGCCTCACCGGGTCCGGCGAGCGACGCCAGCCTCGCAGTGACGTTGACGGCGTCACCCAGCGCGGTGAAGTCGGCGACCGTCGAGTCCGAGCCCACGGCGCCGACGTAGGCGACACCGGTGTGGACGCCGGCGCCGACCGGGACGAAGTCGGCCGTCGCGCGGAGAAGGTCGCCCGCAGCCTCGACAGCCTTCCGTGCGTGGTCGGCTCCGACCGCAGGCACGTAGAGCGCGACGACCTGGTCGCCGACGAGCTTGTCGACGACCCCGTCGCTGTCGATCACGACACGGTTCGCCGTGTCGAAGAAGCGGTTCATCAGCAGGCTGAACTCCGTCGGGCGCATCTTCTCCGCGAGCGTCGTCGACCCGCGCACGTCGGCGAACAGCATCGAGATCTCGACCTCGGCGCCGCCCGGATGCGTCCGCACGAACGTCTCGCACACGTCGCAGTAATTCGGGTTCTTCGTGGACGGACGGCGCTTGAGCACGAGCCGGACCATCGGTGCCGCCCGCCCGCCGAGCGGCACGAGGCACGTCTTGCAGCGAGGCGCGCCGGGAATCCGCCGATGGCGCCGGCGCTCGCGTCGCATCTCGCCCGCGTCGCCGGTGACGATCGCGCGCCAGAACTGCTCGTTGTCGGTCACGCCGCGATCGTAAAGCGAACGGAGCTCAGCGGCCCTCCCAGACCGAGCGCCAGGTGTGAACGGCCGGGTCGATCACCGGCTTGTCCGAGTCCGCGAGCCGGTAGTAGATGACGGTGAGGACGTGTGCCGAGAATGGGGCGGTCAGTGCATTCCAGACGAGGAACACGCCGATCCTCGCGCTGAAGGCCGCGTTGGTGAGGAGCAACACCCAGCTTGGTCCACCACTGATCAGAAAGCTCACCGCGATGCAACCGAGAGCCGTTCCGGTGTGGCCTTGGACGAGCGTGCTCGAGCGTCTGCTGGCCGCGATGACGCCGCAGTGTTCGAGCATGATCAGCGGTGCGAGCAGGCACCAGCGGGCGGCGACGATCAGTCCAGGTATGAGGAGCAGGATCGCGCCGAAGATGATTCCGAGGCTGTAGAGCACAGAGGCGCCGAGCAGCGACCAGAACCGGTTTCCGCCTGCCTTGAAGAGTGCGCCGATCCGTTCCGGCGGACGGCCCTCGTGAATGTTCCTGACGATTTCGACGAGGGCGCCTTGCACGATCACCGGCCCCGCGAAGGTCGCGAGAAACTCGACGAACCCAAGCGCTTGCGACACTGGCGCCGCGACGACGTGGTGCGCGATCTCGACGAGTGCGATCGCGGCGTAGACCACAGCCGCCGTCGCGACGGAGCGTCGAAAGAGAAGGCGGTAAACGCGGCGCGCTTCGCCGAGCGTCGGCCAGACTTCCAACGTCGAGGGAAACCGCGGCTCGTCGTCCACAAGCACGGAGACTACGGCCGTCCCCGGCTGCGGTCGGGCAGGTCGCGGTGCTCAGTCCGGCTCGGGCACTGCGACTCCCGCGCTCGGAGCTGCCGGTAGCGGACGGCGAGGTTCGCGAACACCCGTCGACGGGCTGTCCTCGCCTGAATCGTCGCCGCCAGGCTGAGCGTCCCGGGCGGCGGGCACGAGGACTGGCTTCGGCTGGGCGCTCCGTTGAGCACGCCTGCGCTCCAGCTTCCTGTGTTTCCGTCGTCCCGTATCGCTCACGTTAGCGACGACTTGGATCGGTCAACTAGCGCTTGATGATGTTGTGCACCTCGAACACCTCGGGCTCGCCCGGGTCGATCCCGAGTTCTCCGAGGATCGGCATCAGGCGGGCAGCGAAGGCGTCGAGTTGCTCTTTGGAGTCCCAGACCAGGCTGACTCTGTGCTGGTCGCCCGAGCCGAAGCAGACTTCGTAGTCGAGCCCGTCCGCCGGACGGACGCCCTCCTCATCCAGCCGACGCACCACTTGGTCGTACTGTTCGGCCGTCAGCGACGGAGGGGCAAAGCGGATGAGCAAGCTCATAACGATCCTCTCTCTCGGGGGGTCGGCAGCGACCATAGCTTGACGCGAAGCGCGACGTTACGCGGCGTCGCCGTCGAGCGACACCGCATCGACGGCCATCTTCAGCGAGCCGTCGGCCTGCCGCTCGTACAAGACGATGTACTTGCCGGTGCCGCGCGGTGAGTCGTACGTACCGACGTCGACGACGATGTTGCCCGCCTCCCAGATATCGCCCGTCTGGAACGTCATCTGATGCGGGCTCTCGGCGAGCCACGCGCCCATCATCTTCGCGATCGCTTCGCGGCCGCGGATTATCGGCATCCCGGTGAAGAGCAGGCGTGCGTCGTGGGTGTACAGATCCATGACGGCGTCCGCGTCCTGGGCAGCGAGCGCTCCGCTGAACCGTTCGTTGAGCGCCGCCAATTCGTCGCGTGTGGACATTCGCCGATCCTACGCGTCGCCTGGCATGACGCTACCTACGGGCTTGCTCAGAATGCGTTCGCGGCCGACTTCCAGTCCTGGAGGCGCTGCGCGATGAGCCGGGCGCGCTCTTCTTCGCTCCCGCCGTCCAGCACCTGGAGGTCTGAGGGGTCGGCTCGGAGATAGATGCCGGCGCTTCGAGCATTCAGCCCCGGGTCGCGATCCGAACGTGTCGTCCAGTATCCGGTTGCGCGGTCGACGGTCTCAACCTTGATCTCACCTGTGCCCTCCAGTTGGGGGGCATTCGCGTGTCGAGGCCGCTCCCCCTTCCAGAAGTAGAAGATGCCGGCTGGATCCCTGCGCTCCTTCGTAGCCTCGCTCCAGTAGCGGGCCGACAGGGTGCCGTCTTCCTGCCAGGCCCGCCCGTTCACGGCCAGGCTTCCGTCGCGCTCTCGCCAGATACGCAGGAGGCTTACCGCCGACGGTTCTTCCTCGCTCCGCACGGTGAGCGAGAGTTGCCACCACAGGCCCTCGACCGGTCCTCGGCGGCCCTCGGTCTCGATCGCTTTGCGGAGCTTCTGGTTGATGGCGCGAACCTCCGTCGCGCTGGTGGCCGGGTCGTAACGGACGGAGGTCAGTCCGAGCAGGTCGCTCGGTAGCTTCGAACCGTTCGCGTGCAGGATGAACGTCCGTCGGATGCCGAGTGCGCCGCCGAACAGCCCGGCCTCGAAAACAACGTTGTCGCGCGGCGACGCTTGGCCGGACTGCGAGGCATCCGTCGTGGTCCAGTCGTCCTGAGCGAACACGAACGCGGCGAAGTCGACGTCCTGGGAAAGCTCGACGAGCCGGTCGAGGGTGGACCGCCCCGGATTGAACGTCGTCGTCCAGAGCTCGACGTCGGCCACGTCCTCGAGCCCGCGCTCGATCGCCTGGAGCAGTTTGGCCTGCTTGCCCGACGACCCCAAAAAGATGCGCGGCTTGTTCATACGCGGTTCACCTCTTCGGCGAAGAGACGACGGCCCAGCCTACTCGACTCGATGCTGCAGACCACGCCCGTTACCTTCGTGGTTTGCAGCCCCGCGTCGGGTCGAGCTGGGCGGTAAGCGGTGGACGGCGGTGGGAGCCAGACCGTTCGCGGGGCGACTGAAGGGCACGTCGCGACGCTTGCGCATCGGGCGCGTTGAGTGGCAAGCTCTCTCGTATGTGGACCTGGGTCCCGGCGTGATCGAGGCGAGCCGAGATCACCTCGGGTGGCAGTTGCACGAAGCCGGCCCGAAGGATGCTGATCACCACGTCCTTCTTCTTCCCGGCGCGCTGGCGACATGGGCGTTCTACGAGGATCTTCTCGCGGAGCCGAGCATCCGCGAGTCCGGCGCCCGCTTCGTGGCCACAACGGTGCCGGGGGCGACTTCTCGGGACCCGTCGTTCTTCTCTCCCCGAGCTTCTCGCGCAAGGACGAGTCGATCTTCCCACGCGCGCTCAACCGCCTAAGCCGCGTGTTCGGATCCCTTCCGTACGCCCTCATGCTGAGGCTGATCGGGCCGGCGTTCAAGAGCAGCTTGCCTCCGGCCCGAGCCGAGTTCCTGGTCGGCGAGTTGAAGAAGAACGACCCGCGGTTCCTCCGTTCCCAGACCCGCGCCTACCTTGCCTATCTCGATCGTCACGACTCGCTCGCGAAGCGGTTCTGCGACGCGGGCGTCCGTGCCTGGGTCGTCTTCGGGGATGACGACGACATCCGCCTCTCAGCTTCCGAGCGTGAGCTGCTCGAGGCGACCCCTCACGTCACACTCGTCGAGATCGGCGACGCCAACCACTTCACGCTCAACCACAAGCCGGACGAAATAGCCGCGATCGTTCATCAAGCCGTGGCCGCGAACCACGCGCACGGGGCCCAGAGCCTGTGACCGAACCCGTTCCCGAGGCACAGCTGAGGCGAACCGAGGCCGGTCTGATCCCGGAAGGTGAGGGGTGGTTTGTCCTCAACGCGCGCGACGTCTCGTGGATCCGCAGCGACGAGCGCGGGCAGGACACCGACTTCGAAGGAGGGCAGGAGTGGGCTCAGCTCGGCTTCCGCATTCACGTGCTGATGCCCGGCCAGCGCAGCGGCATGTATCACCGCGAACGCGGCCAGGAAGACTTCCTGCTCGTCGCCGGAGAGTGCGTGCTCGTGATCGAAGGCGAGGAGCGCCGGCTGAAGGCCTGGGATTTCGTGCACTGCCCACCCTGGACGCACCACATCTTCGTCGGAGCCGGTGAGGGTCCGTGCGCGATCGTGATGACCGGCAGCCGGGCGGGCGGCTTCCAGGTGGTCTATCCGGTGAACGACGTCGCGGCGAAGTACGGCGCGAGCGTGCTCGAGGAGACGTCGAAACCGGCCGAGGCCTATGCCGGCGTCGGACCGGAGGAGCGGTCGGCCTATCGTGAGGGCTGGCTGCCGTGAACCGACGGTGAATCAGTCGGGCAGCAAGCCCTCGCGGTAGCGAGTGGGCTGCGGGTCGGCGAATCGAGCGTAGGCGACCGATCCATCTTGTGTGTCGCCCCGGCTTCTCGTTCCAGCGGGCGTCGCGGGCGTTCAAAACGACCAACCGGGACTCGCTGGAACGACCCCGGCGTCGGTCCGCGTTAGCGTTGCCTCTGAGCTCATGGATCTCCGTCAGTCGAGGCGGCGATTCGCCATCCAGGCGACCCTCTCTGGATCCCGGTGGTCGAAGAACAGCGTCTCACCGCGATCCATCGAGGCGATACGCCCCAGGTCGTCGGCAGACAGCTCGAAGTCGAAGACGTCGAAGTTCTCGCGCATCCGCTCCGCCCGCACCGACTTCTGGACGACGACAACACCGCGCTGGATCAACCAGCGCAGAACGACTTGCGCGACGGACTTGCCGTGCGCAGCGCCGATCTCGGTGAGCACCGGGTCGGAGAAGAGGTTGTTCCGCCCCTCGGCGAACGGTCCCCACGATTCGATCTGCACGCCGCGCTCGCCCAGCAGCTCCTGATAGTCCGCGCGCTGGAAGAACGGGTGGCACTCGACCTGGTTGACGGCCGGCGCAGTCTCGTTGTGCTCGATCAGATCGACGAGACGATCGGGATAGAAGTTGGACACACCGATCGCGCGTGCGAGCCCCTCGCTGTTGAGTCTCTCCATCGCCCGCCATGAGCCGTAGTAGTCGCCGAACGGCTGGTGGATGAGATACAGGTCGACGTAGTCGACGCCGAGACGCGCGAGGGAGGCTTCGAAAGCGCGCCTCGCCTTCTCCTCGCCCTGATCCTCGACCCACAACTTGGTCGTGATGAACATCTCCTCGCGGGAAACGTCGCTGGCCGCGATCGCGCTGCCGACTGCTTCCTCGTTCATGTACGAACGAGCGGTGTCGAGCGAGCGGTAGCCCGCGTCGAGCGCGTCCAAGACCGCTCGCTCCGTCTCGTCGACAGGAATCTGGAAAACGCCGAAACCCAGAACGGGCATCTCCACACCGTTGCTCAACGTCACGGTCGGGACGGTTACTGCGGCCATCAACTCTTCATACCCGAAACGCCGTCCCCTGAGTCGAACCTGGTTCAGCTGCGCCGAACCAGGTTCAGGCACGCGAGCGAGCCAGAGACACTGAAGGGGTAGGTGTCAGACTTCGTCCGATGCGCAAGATCGGACGGCTCCGGATCGGGCTGTTGGCTGGCCTCGTGGTCCTAGCTGTAGCGGGCGGCGGCTATTTGATCGCAAGCCTCGATAGCACCGTTACCCGTTGGCATGTCCCCTACGAAGTCGCGTACGGCGGCCAGACGTTCCCGTTGTATGACCGCGAGCATTGCTTCGCGCAGGCGAACCTGCAGCGGCGCGAGCGCTTGAGGCGCGACGGAACTGCGTCAGGGCTTCCGCGATTCGTCGCACCCGGTCGAGACGTTGAGGTCATTTACGTGCAGCCGCGCGGCTATCACTGCTTGATCCGATACCTCTCGCTAACGAACGTCGGCTGAGCGCCACGATCGACGGCGCTCCAGTGTGCGAGCCGGCTGCGCCGGCGTTCGCGGGTGACGCCTGACGCTCAGGCAAGCGAGCTAAGTACGTCTGCGAGCTCGTCCGGCTGCGTCAAGAACGGCGAGTGGCCCGAGTCGAGTTCGATCACACGCGCGCCGTGCGTGTTCGCCGTGCGGATTTGCCAGCCCGGGTCGACCGCGGCATCTCGCAGGGTCGCGATCACGACGTCGCCTTTCCCGAATGGCGCGGGCACCGGCTCAAGCCGCGCTTGGCGCCGGAGCTGCGCGAAGGCCCAGTCGGACTGGTCACGCGAACAGTCGGGATACATGCGCGCCGCAGCTGTGTCCGCATCGGGCCAGTAGGAGCGGTCGAGGTCGTCGCGTACTGCTCCGCCGAAACCCTCGGCGAAGCATTCGTCTATCTCGCGGCGGGTGAGCGGCGGCAGCGCGGCGAGATAGACGCGAGCGCGGGCCTCGATGTGCGGGATCGTGAACCCGCCAAGCGAGTGACCGACGACGATCGCCCCCGGCTGCGGCCCAACAACCTGGGCATAGTCGAGCGGGGTTAGCCCGACCTCCTCGCACGGCAAGTCGGGCGTCGCGACGTCATGACCGCGATCCGCGAGCCTCGTGGCAAGCCAGCGGAAGCACCAGCCGCCGTGCCAGCCGCCGTGCACGAGCACGAACCGCGCCATCGGGCAAGTATCCACCACCCGAAGCTCGGCACAGGGATTTGGCGCAGGTCGGCAGACTGGGTGCACTGTCACCCGAGAAACGAGCTTCTAGGAGGCGACGCAATGCCTGAGAGTCAGTTGTTCGAGCTGGGACTCAAAAAGCGGCGGGAGGTCCTCGGTAGCGAGTACGTCGACGCAAGCCTGAGCGAGAGCGACGGGTTCATGATGGCCTTCCAGCAGGCCGTCACCGAGTTGGCCTGGGGATGGGCATGGAGCCGGCCCGGTCTCGACACCAAGACTCGAAGCATGATCAACCTCGCCATGTTGACGGCGCTCGGTCGCTACGACGAACTCGAGATCTACGTCAAGGGAGCTCTTCGCACCGGGGTGACTGTCGATGAGATCCAAGAGATCCTGCTCCAGGCGATTGCGTACTGCGGAACGCCGGCAGGACACCAGGCCTTTCTAGCCGCACATCGAGCACTCGTAGCGGAGGGCTCACTCAGCTGAGCCGCGAGACCCAGTGTGGGGCGGGGACGTTCTCGCCTCCGCCAACGAATTCGGGAGGCAACTTGAAGCTTCTTCTTACGTCCGCCGGCATCAAGAACCCGAGCATCCATGACGCACTGGTCGAGCTGCTGGGCAAGCCGATTGCCGAGTGCGACGCCCTCTGCATTCCCACGGCGTTGTATGGGCATCCGATGGCGGGTCCTCGCCAGGCGTGGTTGTGCATCAGCGGCCGGGAGACTGGCACTCCCACGGTAGGACTGGGCTGGAAGTCCATGGGAGTGCTGGAGCTCACCGCCCTGCCGAGCCTCGACGCGGAACGTTGGGTTCCGCTGGTCCGAGAAACGGACGTCCTGCTCGTCGAGGGCGGCGATGCGACGTACCTGTGCCACTGGATGCGGCAGAGCGGACTGGCGGACCTCCTGCCGACGCTGCCCGAGACGGTCTGGGTCGGAGTGAGCGCCGGAAGCATGGTGATGACCCCGCGGGTCGGTGACGACTTCGTGACGTGGCCGTCCGCCACGGACGACCGCACCCTCGGGATTGTCGACTTCTCGATCTTCCCGCACCTCGACAACCCTGACCTGCCGTGGAACACGATGGCCACCGCAGAAGAATGGGCGGCCGGCTTGTCAGGCCCGGCGTACGCGATCGACGACGAGACAGCGGTCAAAGTGGTCGACGGTAGCGTCGAGATCGTCTCCGAGGGGCACTGGAAACTGCTCACGCCCTAGGACCGAGACCTGCGCCAGACCGTATGGAGTGCCCGGCGCCTGGCTCGTAAGTTCGGCGCGGGTTGCCGTCGGGATCGGCCCGGCGGTAGAGCCGCAATTACGGGAGGCGCTACCAACGCAGCGCTCCGCGTTGGAGCGTCACGCTGGAGCGCAGACGCGAAGGCAAGTCCCTCGCCGTGCGAGCCCAAGCCGACTCGAGCGCCCGCCGCCTGCACGGACGCTGGAACGCGCTCGAGGCGCGAGGCAAGCCACGCCTGATCGTCGTGGTCGCAGTCGCGCGCGAGCTCGCTGCGCCAGTGGATGATGACTGCGCGCCCTTCCGCGTTACTGACCTCTGAGCGGGGCCGCGAGAGCCGCTGTACCAAACAGCCGCTTCTCCGTGCGGCATCCAGACGGCCAGTCGATGCGGCCCGCCTTGGCGAAGCGGAGATAGGCGCGGAGCGCTTCGCGCATCGCCTCGACGAACCCGTCGGCTTTGCGTGGCTCAAAGCCGTCTTCCCACCAGAGGGCGAGAACCTGCACCGTCCCTTCGGCCGGGTCGATGCGCGGCTCAATCCTGCCGACGAAGCGGTCGCGAAAGACGATCGGCAGGACGTACCAGCCCCAACGGCGCTTGTCTGGCGGCACATAAAGCTCCCACACGTATTCGAAGTCGAACAGGCTGCCGAGGAGCTTGCGATCCCAAACAAAGGCGTCGTAGGGCGAGATGAACGCGACCGACGGTGGCGGCTCCGGAGGCTCCTGAAGCAGCTCGACATCGTCGCGGACGACGTATCGCTTGCCGCTCACGCCGTCAACGTCGACAGCGATTAGCTCTCCCAGCTCGACGAGCTCCTCCCGTAGCGCGTTGCGGCCGGGAAACCCCGGATACCGCGGATCCGGATTCGCCGGGCCGAGAAACTCGAAGATGCCTTCGCCCTGTCCACTCGCACCAACCAGGCCGTGCGCGCGATAGCGCGACAGCATCTTGTGCCGCAGCTGCTCATGCAGGGTGAGGTCGTGCGCAAGCACCTCCGCGGGAAGAAACCTCTCGGGCAGGTCGTACTGCCGGTAATTGCCCTCCCGCTCGGCGATCCCCAGCACGCCGATCCGCGCATACGCATCGAGCACGGCGCGGACAGCGTTCACCGGCGCCCCGAACCAGTCCTTCGTGGGACTCTTTTCTCGCTCGAAGTCGCGTGAGGAGAGCGGCCCTTCCACACGGATCCGTTCAAGCACCCGCTTCGCCACGTCTTCGTTGTCGTCAAGTACCTTCTGCCAGCGGGCGCTGTGCCGGACTCGGAACCACGCGAACTCGCTCGCCAGGACAAGTGAGAGACCCTTGTTGTAGGCCTCGACGAGCTCGCGGCGCTCGTACAGCTCGTCGCACCAAGCCGGGTCGTAGTCTGCGACCCGCGCGTGCAGCACGAGATCATGGCTGCGGCCCGCGACGTCGACCGGATCGAGTTGGATCGATCCCAGCCTCCGCAGAACCTGAAGCACCCCGTCAGGGCCGCGCGGCACCGACCGCGCGGGGGCGAGCAGTTGCCGCCCAACGAGAAAACGACGCGCATCCTCCTTGGCGACCTTCACCGCCGGAACGCTACTGCGGTGGCGTCTACCCGTGCAGTGGCACGAAGCCGAACCCTAGGCCTTGACCGCACATCCGCCTGAAAGGGCGGAACGCGAATCGAGAAGCGCGGGCCTCTTGCGGTCAGGTGCCGGCTCCCGGCTGTTGAACACGCAAAGCGCTGCAAAGCGGTAGCCTCGGCGCCTTGCACGTTGTCGTCAACCACCTGCGTCTTCGGGACCCGGTGCCCGACTCGATTGTCGAGGCGGCGCGAAAGGGGATGCAACTCGTCGTTGATGCGGGTGCCCTCGCAGCTCGTGTCGCGAAGGTCGATGAGACGCACCTCATTCTTATCCTCGAGTTTTCGACAGCGGAGGACGCGGCTCGGATTGCTCGCGAGGTCGGCGGACCGTGGATGCGGGAGAACATCACTCCCCTCCTCGCTGGCGACACGGATCGCAGCGTCGCAGAAGTCATTGCCTCGGCTCAGGCCTAAACAGTCGAAGCCTCAGCTGCGAGAGCGGCCACGGGCGGCCACGCGTATCGGCGCCGTGATCCGCTAGCCGCAGGGCAGGAAGATCGCCCAGGCGCCGAGGTCGAGATTGGCGTTCGGGCCGCCGATGACGAGCGGCGGGGCGCCGATGAAGAGGTCGACCTCGTTCGACGTGTGGCAGCTGAGCGGCACGGTCAGCTGCCAGTCGCCGGTGGCGAACAGGCCGCTCGCGTACGCCTCGTTCGTGTGACCGGTTGGCGTCGACTGGTAACTCGTCAGGCTCACCGGGCAGTTGGCGTCCATCACGTTGAACGACACCGTCACGGCGGTTCCGGCGACTTGCTGGCTCGTGTACGACGCGCACACGCCGGCTGCCATCACCGGGGCGCTCGGCTGGTTGACCGGCGGCGTCACCGGCGGCTCGGTCGGGCCCGGCGCGGGAGTGGGGGGCGTGCCCGGATCGACCGGCGTCGTGCCCGTGGGCGGCGTGGTTGGAGTTGTCGGCGTCGTCGGGGTGGTGGGCGCGGTCGTGGGCGGCGTCGGGACGGGCAGCTTGGGCTTCGGCTTCGGTCGGTGCACCGGCGCCGCGACGCGCGGCCGCTTCGGGGCGCTCGGGTGCGTCACGCGATGCGCCGGCCTCGCGCCGTGCCGCCGCGTGGCCGGCGGCGTGCGAGTCTCCGCCGGTGAAGTCGCCCGCGACGGTGGGATCTGCGCCGCGGCGAGCTCGACCGGAGTCCCGGTCGCGGCATGCCCGGTGACCGGCCGGGGGGTCGTGTGGGTGGCCGCGGGCCGTGCGATCACGACCGAGATCCGCGGCGGGTGGATCGCGACGTCGGGCGCCGTCCGGGGCGTGTCGGTGATCGACCGCAGCCAGAGGTCGCCGGCCAAGAGCGTCAGCCCGACGGCGATCGCAACGGCAACCGAAAAGCGCAGCGCACGCATCGGGTGGACAGTCTCGCGATGGCGTCGGACAGGCCCTGTCGCGCGATGTGGGAAGATCGAAACCGCCCGCTCCGTCTAGTCGTAGACAGGGGAACGCCATGTCTCAAGAGGGGGACTGAATGAGCACAATCACATTTGCCGAGACCGCAACCCAGGCCCTCGGCGACACGTTCGGGGGTGAGTTGATCGGGCCGGCAGACGCCGGCTACGACGACGCCCGGGCGCTGTTCAACGCCATGATCGACAAGCGGCCGGCGTTGATCGCCCGCTGCGCGAGTGCCGACGACGTAGCGCCGGTGATCGCGCTGGCGCGCGAGCACAACCTGCCGCTCGCGATCCGCGGCGGCGGCCACAACGGTGGCGGCCTCGGCAGCGTCGACGACGGGATCGTCATCGACCTGTCCAAGCTGCGCTCCGTGTCGGTCGATCCCGCGACGAAGACCGTGAAGGTCGGCGGCGGCGCGACGTGGGCCGACGTCGACACGGCGACGCACGTACACGGCCTTGCCGTCCCGTGCGGTGTGATCTCGACGACCGGCGTCGGGGGCCTGACGCTCGGCGGCGGGATCGGGCACCTGACCCGCGGCTACGGCCTGACCATCGACAACCTGCTCGCGGCGGAGGTCGTCCTGCCGGACGGTCGCCAGGTGACCGCGAGCGCCGACGAGAATCCCGACCTGTTCTGGGCGCTTCGCGGCGGCGGCGGCAACTTCGGCGTCGTCACCGAGTTCACGTTCCGTGCCCACCCGGTGAGCGACGTCGTCGGCGGCCCGACGTTCTGGCCGATCGAGAAGGCCGACGAGCTGCTCGCCGCGTACCGCGAGTATCTCCCGACGTTGCCGCGCAACGCGAGCGGCTTCTTCAACTTCCACACCATCCCGCCAGGGCCGCCGTTCCCGGAGGAGATCCACCTGCGCAAGGTGTGTGGGATCGTCTGGTGCATCATCGGCACCGACGAGGAGGCCGAGAAGCTGATGGCGCCGATGCTCGCCGTCGCGGAGCCGCTGATGCACGGCGTGCAGCGCATGCCGCTGCCGGCGCTCAACAGCGCGTTCGACGGGCTGTACGGCCCGGGCGACCAGTGGTACTGGCGCGCCGACTTCGTCAACGCGATCCCCGACGAGGCGGTCGCTGCGAACAAGGAGTGGAACGCCAAGATGCCGAGCTGGAAGTGCGGCTCACACATCTACCCGATCGACGGCGCAGCGCACGACGTCGGCGCCGACGAGACACCGTGGGCGTACCGCGATACCCGCTGGTCGCAGGTGATCATCGGTGTCGATCCCGACCCGGCTCTCGCGCCCACGCTCCGCGACTGGGCGGTCGGCTACTGGGAGGCGGTCCATCCGTACTCGGCCGGCGGTGCCTACGTCAACTTCATGATGGACGAGGGGCAGGACCGGGTGCAGGCGACGTACGGCGATAACTACGAACGCCTGACGCACATCAAGTCGAGCTTCGATCCCGACAACGTGCTTCGCGTCAACCAGAACATCCAGCCTGCCTGATCGAATCCGCCGCTGCGGTGCGCCGACGCGGGCGCACCGCAGCGGCGCCTATGTTGTGTGAATGGCTCGCGCGGTCTGGATGCTCGCCGTCACGGCGCTCGCGTGTGTGCTCGCGCTCGCCGCGGGCGTGCTCTGGTGGTCCGGTGCGACGCTCCGCACCGACGCGGTCGCGCTCGCGCGCGTCGAGGTGCAGCCGCTTGGTGGCTCGCTCGTCTCGGCGAAAGCCTTCGGGCCTGGCGGCCGGCGCATCCCGCTCGACGCCGGCGGCGGCCGGCTCGTGCCGCGGGCGCAGCTCTCACCAGGCGAGCCGGTCACCGTCGTGGTCGTCGTTCGCCGGCCGGGCTGGCTCGGCTGGGCGCTCGGGCACAGCCGCACCGAGCGGCTGACCGTGCGCGCGCCCGTGCCGCGGCTGGCGACGCAATGGCCGACGGTCGCCGCCGGGCAGGCGGTGCAGCTGCGGTTCGCCGAGCCGGTCGACCGCGTTTCGTACGGCGGACGGGTCGTGCAGGTTGGCGGTCGCAAGGTGGTCTCGCTCGGGACGCGCCCTCCGTCGGGCACGCTGCAGATCGCGAGCGCCGCGCGATCCTGGGAGCGGCTGGGCGAGCCGGTCCCGGTCACCTGGTTCCCGTCTTCGCGCCTGCCGGCCGTGCGCGTCGATCCCGGAACGGCGGGCACGATCTCGCCGGCCGCGGCGATCCGGCTCACGTTCTCGCGCTCGCTCACGAAGGCGCTCGGCGGCGACACGCCGCGGTTCTCGACCCGCGTGGCCGGCAGCTGGCGGACGATCGACAGCCACACGCTCAGCTTCACGCCGGGCGGGTACGGCTTCCCGTTCGACTCGTCCCTCCGCCTCGAGCTGCCGCACGCGTTCACGCTCGTCGGCGGCTCGACCGCCACGACGGGTCGCACCGTCGCGTGGCACGTCGCGGGCGCGAGCTTCCTGCGCCTGCAGCAGCTGCTCGCCGAAGAGGGATACCTGCCGCTGGCGTGGCAGCCTGCCGGCGAGCCGGTCGCGCGGCAGCCTCGCGCCGAGCTCGACGCCGCCGTCAGCCCGCCCGAGGGCACGTTCAGCTGGGGCTACCCGAACACCCCGAGCGAGCTGCGGTCGCAATGGATCCTCGGGCAGCCGAACCAGATCACGCGCGGCGCCGTGATGATGTTCCAGCACGACCACGGCCTCGTCGTCGACTCGTTCGCCGGCGCGCACGTCTGGCAGGCGCTGCTGGCCGACGCGGTCGCAGGCAAGCACCGCACCGACGGCTACAGCTACGTGTACGTGCACCGCAACGTGCCGCAGCTGCTGACGCTGTGGCACAACGGCAAGGTCGTCCTCACATCACCCGGCAACACCGGCGTGCCCGCGGCGCCGACCGCGCTCGGCACGTTCCCGGTGTTCGAGCACATCCCCGTCGGGACGATGAGCGGCACCAACCCGGACGGCTCGCACTACAACGACCCCGGGATCCGCTGGATCAGCTACTTCCACGGCGGCGAGGCGCTGCACGCGTTCACCCGGGCGTCGTTCGGCACGCCGCAGAGCCTCGGCTGCGTCGAGCTGCCGCTGGCGACGGCGGCGAAGGTGTGGCCCTACACGCCGATCGGCACGCTCGTGACGATCGAGAACTGACGCTCAGCCCTTGAGGGCGGTCTTCAGCGCAGCGAGCGTCTTCGGCCCGACGACCCCGTCGGCCGTCAGGTGCACCGAGCGCTGGAACTTCTGCACCGCCGTCGTCGTCGCGGGACCGTAGGTGCCGTCGACCTTGCCGGGGCTGAAGCCCAGGCTCGCGAGCGCGCGCTGCAGGCGCTTGGTCTGCGGCCCCGACGCGCCCGGCTTCAGCGTCACCGTCGGAGCGGGGACAGCGGCGGCAGGTGTGGTGGTCGGCGTTGTCGGCGTCGTGTTCTGCGCCGTCGTCGTCGCGGGCGTCGTCGGTGGCGGGTTCGACGAGCCGCTGCTGAAGACGCCGCCGGCGATCAGGCCGATCACGAGCACGATCACCGCCGCGAGTCCCGCACCGATCAGCAGCAGTGTGCGCAGGGTGACCGTCGCGGGGAAGCCGAAGCGCGGCTCCCGGGGCGGCTCGACCAGCCAGTCGTCGTCGAGTTGGGCTCCCGCGGGGCGGGAGCCGGGCGTCGACGCCCACCAATCGTCGGGGTCGGGACCGCGGGGTACCTGGTCGGCCATCCCTGAACGGTAAAGCCGATGAGGCTCGCTGGCTAGAGGGTCGTCGCGCTCGCAGGCGCTCTGGCGCCCGGCGCGCGGAACCTGAACCCGTGGAAGCCGAAGCCACGGCCCGGACCGCCGAGGCCGAACGCGTGCGGGACGAGACCCGGCCCGGGCAGCTCGGAGCGCTTGCCGTTGACGACCGCCGTCAGCGTCGTCTTCAGCTTGTCGAGGATCGTCTGCTCCTGCGCGGCTGTCAGCTTGCCGTCGCTCACGGCGGCGTCGAGGTGCTTCTTGCCGTCGGCGAGGAGCGCGGTGACGAGGCCGTCGGCAGTCTTGTTGTGGGCGGTCGCGACCTGGGCGAGGGTCTTGCCCGACTGAAGCTCGGTGCGCAGCTGGTCCGACGTGAGCCCGAGGTACGACGCGGCGGCGTCGAGCGAGGCGCCGAAGAGGCGGTGACCAAAGTTGAAGCCCTGACGGCCACCGAACGGCAGCCCGAGCCCACGCAACCCGAGGCCGCCGAGCAACGGCGTCTCGCCGGAGTCGACGCGCTTCTTCAACGCGGCTCCCTGCTCGGCCGTGAGCTTGCCGTCCTTGACGGAGGCGTCGATCTGGTTGTCGATCGCCTTCTTGAGAGCGTCGGACAGCTTCGCCGGGTCGATGTTGAGCTGGCCGGCGGCGTCGTTGATGATCGCCTGGCTGCGAGCCGACGGCGAGTCGAGCTTGCTGGCTGCGAACGCGCCGCCGGCTCCCGCGATCACGACGATCGCCACAGCCGCTATGACGAGACGATGCTTCTTCACCACGTCTGATCCAAGCACAAGGACTTGCCCGCGTCACCGGCTCCGATGCAGGTCTGCGGAAGTTCTTAGGTCCCTACAAGCGCGTGCGGCGGCGGATGCCGAGCCGCCGCTGCACGGAACGGTCGTACTCGCCATCCTTGCGCGCCGCCCAGACGAACAGGGCGAGCACGACCACCACACTCACGAGCGCGCCGATCGACGCGATGACGAGCGCCGCGGTCGACACTCAGTTCATGCGGCCTTCGGCGACCGCCGCACACGCCTGGCAGACGCGGAAGCCCTGGTTCCAGGGGACACCCGTCTGGTCGACGCCGCAGAGAGCCGTATCCGGGTCGTCGTCGCGCACGATGTGCTCGCACTCCTCGAACGCGGTGTCGCCACTGCCTCGGTGCCGGACCGGTGTGGGTGAGCTGAACAGCGGGTCCATCGAGCGGCAGGGTAGCTCTGGTTACGGCGGATCGCCACGGCCGGCGCGACGCGCGAGCGCCTCCGGATCGACGATCGTCGTCTGGCCGCGCTGCAGGCTGACCGTGCCTCGCTCCGCCTCCGCGCGCAGGACGCGGTTCACGGTCGCTCGCGACGTTGCCGCGAGCCCGGCGATCTCGTGCTGGGAGAGGGGGATGACGGTTCCGTAGCTCTGGGCGAGCTCGTGCAGGCGGCGGAGCACGCGCGTCTCCGCGGCTGTGAAGAGCGCCTCGACGTACAGGTCGTTTGTGCGCCGGAGCCGACCCGCGAGCAGCTGCACGAGCACCTCGTTGACCGCCGGGTAGTCGTGGCGGAGCCGGTTGAAGTCGTCGCGGTGCACCGCAAACGTCTCGCCCGCCTCTGCGGCTGCGACCGTCGTCGAGCGGTGCTGCTCCGTGTCGAGGAGCGCCAGCTCGCCGAACGCCTCGCCAGGCCCGAACACCGAGACGGTGACGGTGTCGCCGGCCGTCGTCTCGACCCGCGCTGCGAACCGGCCGCGCGCGATCAGGTGCAGCGTGTCAGCCGGGTCGCCGCGGTGGAACACGACCTCGCCGCGGCCGAACCGGCGGCGTTTCGCGATCGCGACGAGACGCCGGAGTTCGGGCTCCGGCAGATCCCGGAACAGGTCGGTGCCAAGCATCGAGGACGCAGTGTGACGGGCACGACACTCGCCGTGTCAAGCGCGCGCACATGCGCAAGAACCCCGCGGCCGCCTCCGTCCTGTGGTCATGACTCACACCAGCAGGACATCGAGCAGAGGAGGCACGGAGATGAAGCACCATCGTCTCGCAGTCAAGGTCTGGTTCGTCTCGGCACTGACGACGGCGCTTTCGCTGGCCTTCGTCTCGGGCGCGTCGGCGATGCGGAACGCGACCGACCCGTTCAACCTCGGTTACGCGAGATCGGATCCGTCGCCGGTCGTCTCCAGCTCGAGCGGTTTCAACTGGAGCGTGGCTGCGGTCGCCGCTCCGGTGATCATCGCTGCCGTGCTCGTCGCAGTCGCCGTCGCGCGTTCTGGTCGCGGCAGGCTTGCCGCGTCCCACTAGGCGTCGAGCTACGCAGCGTTGGGGGAGGGGGAGGGGGCGCTTCGGCGCCCTCTCTCCGCGTGCAGCGCCTCGATCTGCGCGCGCAGGTTGTCGACGGCGGCCCGCGCTTCTCGCTCCTGCCGCTCGGCCACGGCGTTCGGGAAGAAGGCGTGGCGCTCGATCAGCGACTCCCAGCGTGCGGTGGCCCAGCGGAGGCGGTGCTCGAGGTGCTCGAGCCGGCCGCGGTGGTCGTGGTGCCGGCCGTCGGTCATTCGCTCGGTTCGGCCTGACCGGGTTGAGCGCGGCGGTAGATGCCGGGCTCGAGCTCGATCCAGCCGTCACCAAGATATTCCTCGATCCAGGCCGCCCGCTGCGTGATCGCGGCCCGCGTGCGCTGCCATTCAGGGGCAGGCGCCGCGTGGGCGGTCACGTCTTCGGTCGGGTGGTCGGATGTGTCCATGCGGGCTGACGGCGGCGGTTTCGAATGGAGGTTCCGACATTTACAGGTCTGTGAACAGCGCCGAAGGTCTGGTCCCGGCGCGACTTCCGGCGTGGCGCGTCAGTTGGTGTAGTCGAGCCCCGTCTCGTAAGGCGAGACGAGCGGGAGCCAGAGCTCCGCGCCACCGTTCAGGAGCCGGATTCGCAGCTGGCGGTTTGCGGCGAGATCGTGGCTGACAAAGACGCCGACGTCGTGCTCGGTCCAGGTGCCCGTCGGGTTCCATCGCTGGACCAGGACCTTGTTCGAGCCGATGTTCGTGCAGGTCGTGATCGCCGCGCTCGCGAGACCGCCCGGACAATCGTAGGCGTAGATCCAGATCGTCTCGGCCTTGTTGGTGTCGAAGTTGTGCGACGCGGCGGTCAGGTGGAGGGTCAGCGGGCCGTCGAGCGAGAGGCCGGCGAAGCCCGTCTCGTAGGTCCACGTCTGCTGCCTGCGCGGGTCGGTGATCGTCTCCTTGCCGTCGCCACCCTTGATCGTCAGGCCCGGGTTACCGTCGGCGTCCAGGTCGGGCACCGGGGAGACGACGGCGGGCGGAGACGCGGTGAGGTCCCAGACCTCCGCGGAGTAGCCGCTGGTGGCGAGGTACAGCGTGTTCGTGCTCGGCGCGAGCAGGTCGACCGAGATGGTGACGGTGCCGGTTGCCGTCTGACCGGCGCCGTTGGTGATCGTGTACGTGAACGAGTCGGTTCCGCCGAGCAGGAAGAGCAGTGACGGCTGGTAGTCGAACGAGCCGTCCGCATTGATCGTCACCGATCCGTGCGCGGTCGCGATCGTCCCCGGCGTGACGTCGAGCGTGCTCGAGTTGACGTCCGCGTCATTCGCGAGCACGCCGGGCGCAGCCACATGGAGCGGCGTGAGGACCGTCGTGCTGTACGCGTCGTCGGCGGCGTTCGGCGGCAACGGTGCGATCACGATCTGGAAGGCGATCGAGCTCGTGTCCAGCCCGCCGTTCGCCGTGCCACCGCTGTCCTGTGCCGTGACGGTGACGTTCGCGGTGCCGTATGCCCCTTGCGCGGGCGTGTACGTCAGTGTCCCGTCGGCGGCGATGGTCGGCTGGCCGGCGATGTCGAAGTACTCCGGGTGGTCGGTCGACGTCGTGAGCGTGACGATCTGGCCCGCCTCGTCGCTCGGGCCGGGACTGGCCGTGGTGAGCGCGACCGCCTGGGTCCCGTCGTCCTCGTCGATCGACTGATCCGCGGCCGGGCTCAGCGTCGGTGCGTCGTTGACGGCGACGACGGTGATCGAGAACGTGACCGTGGTCGTGTCCTGGCCGCCGTTCGCGGTGCCGCCGTTGTCCTGCGCGGTGACGGTGATCGTGGCGGTGCCGTTCGCGTTTGCCGCCGGCTCGTAGGTCAGCAGTCCGCTGCTGCTGATCGACGGCTGGCTCGCGAACAGGCCGTTGTTGTCGTTGGTCGTGCCGAACGAGACGGTCTGGCTCGACTCGTTCGGCGCACCCGGATCGATCGCGGTCGCCCACTGGATGCTCCGGGCGCCGGAGTCCTCGAGCACCGAGTCGTTCCCGGCGGAGGTGAACGTCGGTGCCTGGTTGACCGCGCCGACGGTCAGGGTGTACGTGGCGGTCAGCGAGTCGTGCCCGCCGTTCGCCGTGCCGCCGTCGTCGGTGGCAGTGACCGTGATCTGTGCCGATCCGGCTGCGTTCGTCGCAGGTGTGAACGTGAGCGTCCCGTCTGCCGCGAGTGCCGGCTGGGCGCCACCCGCGAACAGCGACGGGTTGTCGTTGCTGACCGCGTACACGATCTGCTGCGCGGTCTCGTTACCCGGCCCGGTGCTGTGCGAACTGACCCACGCGAGCGACTGCGGTCCCGCGTTCTCGAGAACGGACACGTTCCCGGTCGTCGTGAAGGTCGGCGCGTCGTTCACCGGCGTGATCGTGATCGTGAACGTGCGGCTCGACGTGTCATGACCGCCGTTTGCCGTGCCGCCGTCGTCGTGCGCAGTGACGGTCACGTGCACTGTGCCGTTCGCGTCGGCGGCCGGCGCGTAGGTCAGGACGCCGGTCTGGTCGACCGACGGCTGGGTGCTGAAGAGCGACGGATTGTCGTTCGACGTCCCGAGGGTCACCGTCTGGCCGCTCTCGCCCGGCGCGCCGGCGTCGATCGCGGTCGCCCATTGGACGGTGTGTGCGCCCGAGTCCTCGAGCACGGTCTGGTTGCCCGCACCCACGAATGTCGGCGCCTGGTTGACGGGCGCGATCGTGATCGTGAAGGCCGCCGCCGCCGACGTGTCGACGCCGCCGTTCGCCGTGCCGCCGTCGTCGCCCGCGGTCGCGGTTACGTGTGCGGTCCCGGTTGCGAATGGCGCGGGCTCGAAGCTCAGCGTGCCGTCCGGGGCGAGCGAAGGTTGTCCCCCGATCGTGAAGAGCCCCGGGTTGTCGGCGGCCGCCGCGAAGGTGACGCGCTGCCCGGCTTCGTCCGGCGGGCCGGCAGAGATGGCGCTTGCCCACGCCTGGCTCTGCGGACCTGCGCCCTCGTCGACGGCCACGTCACTCCCGGCGACGAACGACGGGGGATCGTCGACCGGAAGCACCGTCAGTGCGAAGGTCTGGGTCGTGCTCCGATCGGTTCCGCCGTCAGCCGTCCCTCCGTCGTCGATCGCCGTCACGCTCACCTGCGCTACGCCGTATGCGTCGGGTGCGGGCGTGAACCGCAGCGCCCCGACCGGATCGATCGCCGGCCGTGCGGTGAACAGGCCGCCGTTCGTCGAGGAGGTGACGAAGCGGATCGACTGACCCGGGTCGCGTGAGTCGATCGCCCCGGCCCACGGCCGGGTCGTTGGTGCCGAATCTTCGAGGACGGTCACGCCGCCGCCGTTCGTGAAGGTTGGCGCGTGATTGCCGGGCGGGGGCTCGACCGCGACGGTTGTGACCGGTGCGGCTCCGCCTTCGGCCGACGTCGGTGGGGTCACGGTGGGTGCAATCGGGGTGGACGGCGAGACAGGGTCGTTGATCGCGGCGGTGGGACCGACCGGCGGCAGCTTGACGTGAGGCTTGGGCGTCTGCCGATGTCTGGCGGGGGTCCGGAGCACGATTGACGACTGACCGGAGTGGGCCGAGGGATGATGAGCGACGATCGGCGCGGTCGCGACGGCGGGCGCGGTGGGGGGCGAGAGCATGCCGCCGACGGTTGCGGTGGCCGCGACGCTGAGCGCGCCTGCGAGTGTCCCGAAACCCGGCGTGAGTGGCAGTCGTGCGAGCAGGGGTGCGTGGGCGAGCCACGACAGCGGTCCCATCACGAACCGCATCCGCCCGAGCGAGACGGCGAGGAACGCCCGGACGACTCGGGGGTCGAACTGCGTTCCCGCACATCGGGCGATCTCCATCCGCCCGTTCTCGGCAGCGGACGCGGTCTTGTAGGACCGCGCCGAGGTGATGACGTCGAACGAGTCCGCCACCGCCACGATGCGGCCCGCCAGCGGAATCTCCTCGCCCTCGAGGCCGTGCGGGTAGCCGCCGCCGTCCCACCGTTCGTGGTGGTAGCCGACGGCGTCGGTCCACCTGCCGAGCCACTCGCGGATGGGCGCGACGAGCTCGTCGCCGAGCTCGGGATGCTGCCGGAGGACGTCCCACTCCTCGTCGGTCGGCCGCCCGTCCTTGGTGAGGATCTCGCCGGGAACCTGGAGCTTGCCGACGTCGTGCAGCAGGGCGGCCCAGTTGAGGAGGTCGAGCTCGTCGCTCGACAGCCCGAGCTCCTGCCCGATCATCACCGAGTAGGCGCGCACCCGTTCGCAGTGGCCGCGGGTCAGGCGGTCGTGGATGTTGAGCGCTGCGACGAGCTCGAGCAGGCGGCCCGCGGCCTCGCTCGGCGTTGCGGTTGCGGCGGCGTCCTTGGCGGCGCTGATCCGGCCGGCGAGGTCGTCGACCGATCCCGAGCGCATGGCGATCTGGAAGCGCGACGGTGCCTCGTCCGGGAAGACCAGGGAGAGCTTGAGCAGGGCGGCGAGCGGGAGCAGCCGGCGACATGAGCGATCGACGACGACGAGCACACCTGTCGCGAGGGTGCTCAGCGCGAGCCACCACACGAGGAACAGCACGAGCGAGCCTGCCGGCGCGGGGACGACCTTGCTCGCGTAGTGGACGAAGACGATCGAGCCGACCAGCGGCGCCGCGTACACGATCGTCCGCAAGGCGATTGCCTGGAGCGGGCGACCGGACCAGCGCGAAGCCGGTGCGCCCGCAGCCTGCGCCGGGAGGATGCTGCTCGTCATCTGTCGGTGTATCGGCCTTCTTCAGGCCCGCCTTGAAGGCGGCAGAAGGCCCTTTCAGGGCTCAGCGTTCGGTTAGTTCGACCGCGTCCAGGCCGTTGCTGTTGTCGGTGTCCGGATCGGCGTTCACGAAGGCGACGGTGGTGGTGTTCGAACGGGGGTGGAGGGGCACGGTGAACGTCTTCCAGACCTGGCCGGCGCCGCTGCTCGAGTTCGTCGCGACCAGCACCCGCCGGCCGTTCACGAACAGCTCGACGGCCGAGGCGAGACCGAACAGCCCGCCTGGGTCGAGGACGTTCCCGACCGAGAAGCGCAACCGATACTCGTGGCCTGGCTTGGTTGCGAACGTCTGCGCGACCCCGGTTGCGCGTGTTGCTCGATCCGGTCAGGTCGAGCCATTGGTCGCCGTCCCTGGCGCCGAACTTCAGACCGTTCTGGATGAACGCCGCGCTGACCACGCCGACCGTGCCCCGTGCGCCGACGACACGCCAGCCGGCGATCGACGCGCCGGTCGAACGGGACTCGAATGCTCCGACGCCGACGACCGGCTGCTCGAAGCTGCCGTTCACGGCGAGATTCGGCCCTGTCGACCGCTTCGAGATTTCCGTTACCGGGAGTGCGAGCGCGACCGCGAGCACGAGTCCGAAGCCGATCGCGACGACGCCGACCGGAACTCGTGGCCGCGGGGCGACCGCGGCACCTTCGCTCGTGCGAGCTGCCACGGTCACATCGTGTCGCGGCGCACGGACAGCGGTTCTGGGTTGTTTGACGATTCGTCCGCTGGAAAGAATGAGGGTGATGGGACGCTGGAATCGAGCCCTGGCAACGCTGGTGGCCGCGGCGGCGGCCGGTTTCCTCCTCTGGTACGTGCCGCATTTCGACCGCTGGTCGACGGGCGGCTACTGGGGCGTGATCGGTGTCGTCGCGCTGGCGGGCCTGCTCGTCGGCCTCGGCCAGCTGCACGGCCGTGACGGGAACCCGCTCGCGAGCTTCCTGGTCGCGTTCCTGCCGGTGCTGGTGGCGGCGGGCTGGGTGATCCTCGCGACACAGCCGCACGGCGGCTGGATCCGCGATCACGTCCTCGAGTGGAGTGGCGATCTCGGCATCGCCGACGCGGTGCACAACCTCGGCGAGCACGTCGTGCTGCTCGCATTCGGGATCGGCGTCGTCTTCGGGCTCACCTTCGAGCCGGGGATGGCGCGTCGCCGGCGCGTGCCGGCCGAGGTCGTGCCGGCCGAGACGGCGACCGCGCCGAGCGCGCCCGCCGTCGTCGACGAACCGGTCGAACCGGCGGCCGAGGAGCCCGCCGCGCGTCAGGTCGAGACCGTCGAGTCCTAGTCGGCCGGCTTGGGGCTGGTGAGCGTTTCCCTCCGCATGTGGTCGTCGCGGCGGAAGAGGCGGAGGCGCCTGTCACGCCGAGACTAGGTTTGGTGACGCGGACGGCTTAGGCGCGGCCGTGCCCGCGAAGGTGAGCGACGCCGGCTTAGAACAACTTGATGGAAACCGTGAGCGAACTGGTCGCGGGGTTGCCGGCGGCGTCGGTGATGCTGTTCAAAGGTGTGTAGGTGAAGTTCCCAGCTGCTGAGACGGTGTGGACTTGCGCAGGCGCCGGAACAGCTCGAAAGCGTGACCTTCACCTGGTCGGTGGCGGGCTGGACAGCGCACTCGCGTTGAAGTTCGCCTGGCTCTCCGTGGCCAGTTATGTAGTCGATTGTCGGCTTATCCAGCGTCGAGGCGCCACTCAGGAAGTTTGACATCGTCACCTTGTCATGGTTCGAGCCGTTCCCGCCCACCAGCTGGACATCGGAGGTGAGTCCGATTCCGATGACGTCCTCGCTGAATGTCACCGTCATCGAGTCGCCTGCCTCGAACTTACCGTCGGTCTCGCTCCACTCGCGTCGGTGAGGAACACCGGGACGGGGGCTGCACCGTCAGTGGGTGCGGTGGCCGCGAACGATGACTGGTTACCCGCAGCGTCACGCACGCCCGTGGCACTCGTGACCATGGCGACGGTAAACGATCCGACAGCGGTGTCAGCACCGCCGGCGCCCGGCGTCAGATTGAGAGGTCACAACCGGGGACGCGACGGTCACCGAGAGCAGCGAGCCGCCCGACGGCACGTTCGCAAGCGTCCACGGTGCGTTTGCTGCCGTGTAAGCAGCCAACGGCTCAGAGAACGTGATCGCGACGTGGTCAACCTTGCCGTCGGTGTTCGTGTCCAGCATTTCTAGGCTCGAGCACCCGGCGCCGCCTTGTCCACCGGCGCCGTGGCCGTAAACGACGAGTGGTTTCCGACCGCGTCGGTGATCCCGCTCGTGTTCGCGAGCGTGACCTTGAATGTGCCAAGGGCAGTGTTGGCGGCGCCTGCACCCTCGTTGATGTTGAGGGTCGCGGCGGTTCCAGAGACGGTGACCGACGAGAGGGTGCCGCCTGAGGGCACGTTCGCAAGCGTCCATCCAGTCGTGCACGGGGCAGTGCAGGAGTTGAGAGTGTCGTTGAACGTCGCGACGACCCGGTCGACCTTGCCGTTGCCGTCGGTGTCGAACATCTGGAGGGTCGAGAGCGTCGGCGGCGCGGTGTCGACGACGAAGGCTGATCGCCTGGGTGGTGGTGTTGCCGGCCTGGTCGGTGGCGGTGACGATGTAACCGCTGGGGTTTGTCGGGCTCGCCGACCAGCTGAACGTAGTCGACGCGTACGGCGACGAGCCGGTGACTGTCTCACTGGCGTGACTCCATCCCGCTGTCCCGATCACCGGGTAGGTCGCCGATGCGGCGCCGGAGGTTCCGTCTGTAACGGTGGCCGCGAACTGGAACGATCCGATCGCGCTGGCCCTGTAGGTAACCGTGCCTGGTGCAGTGAACGAGGCGCCGACAGGGCTCGCGGCGAGAGCAAGGCTCAAGCTCGGGCCGACGTTGTCGAGCTTGATGTGCGTGGTGTTTGTCGCCTCGACGTTGCCGGCGTTGTCGGTCGACCAGTAGGTGACGGTGTGGTCGCCCTGGGTGTTGATCACGACCGCACCGCTATAGGTCTGGGTCGCCCCGCCGTCGATCGTGTAGAAGGTCGAGGCAACGCCCGAGAACGCGTCGAAGCTGCCGAAGACGAAGGTGACGCTGGCCGCCTTGAACCAGCCGTTTGCCCCGTCCGGAGCGCCCGGGATCGTGCCGAGAGCTGAGTTCGGTGCCTGCGCGTCGACCTTGATCGTGGCGGTGGTGTGGGTTGTTTCGGTATTGCCAGCGGCGTCGACCGACCAGTAGCTGATCGTGTGTTGGCCGTCGAAGATCGTGACGGGGACCGCGTAGTTATGAGCAGTGCCGCCGTCGAGTTGGTACATCATCGTCGCGACGCCAGATGAGCCGTCGGTTGCGGCGAGAGTGAAGACGGGGTGGCTCGTGTACCAGCCGTTCGACCCGTCGGGGCTAGTGGGCGAAATCGAGAATGTCGTTGACGGGTTGACGGTGTCGACCTTGATCGTCGCAGTCGTGTGCGTCGTCTCGGTGTTCCCGGCGTTGTCGATCGACCAGTAGCTGACCGTGTGCAGCCCGTCCGGGATCGAGACGGCACTCCCCGGGTAGGTCGTAATCGCTCCGCTGTCGATCTGGTATTTCGTCATCGCGACACCGGTCCCGCCCGTGTCACTCGCACTCAGCGTGAATGTTGGGCTCGTGCCGTCGTACCAGCCGCCCGTACCGTTCGGCGAGGTTGGGTTGAGCGTGATCGTCGTTGCCGGCGCCGTCTTGTCGATCGTGATCGCCTTCGGGCCGGAACTCCCCGTGTTCCCTGCCGCGTCGTCTTGAGTGGCGGTCACGGTGTAGCCGCCGTCGGCCGAGAGGACCGGCGACATCGTGTAGGACCAGCTGCCGCCTGAGCAGGTAGCCGTGCCGGACTGGCTTGCCGTGCCGGTGATCGCGACGCTGATCGTGGCCGAGTCGCCGGTGAGGATGCCGCAGGTTCCGCCGACGTCGGTGACATTGACGTTGAACGCGGACGGGAAGCTCGCCGGATTCCCGTTGACGCTCGTGATCGGGACGACGGGGCTCGTCTTGTCGAGCCGGATCAGCTTGCTGTCGTTGCCGGTGTTCGATGCGTTGTCGGACTGCGATGCGGCCGCGGTGTAGCTGCCCTCGACGCTGATCGCGGTGAGCGCGCCCGACGACCAGGTGCCGCCGCCCGAGCAGGTCGCGACGCCGGATTGGCTGTCGATCGACCAGTTGACCGGCGTGAGATCACCGACGGCGGTACCGCACGTGCCGCCGATTGAGGTGATGTCCTGGTTGGTCGAGAACGGGAACGTGACGGTGTTCCCGTTCACCGTCGTCACGAGGACGACCGGTGGCGTGGCGTCTGTCACGACGTGCACCGAGCCGCTGCCGGTGCTTTGAGCTGTCCAGCTGTTGAAGACCGCGGTGACCCGGTAGGTGTAGAAGCCGGTCGCCTGGCTGTCGTCGCAGGACGTACCGGACAAGAGGGAGGTTGGGCTCGAGCTGCACGCGAGCGCCCACGTCGGGCCGCCACTGTTGCTCTCGACGTAGTAGCCCTGCGGCGTGACGCCGCCACCGCCGGTATTAGAGGCGGTCCAGGACACATGGACGGTGCCGGTGCTGTTGGACGGTACGGTTACGCCCGTCGGCGGGTTGAGCGTTGCGATGGAGGCTGATGCCGAGCCGTTGCCGGTCGTTGTCCAGTAGGCGAGGACGCCCGCGGCGCTCGCGAGAGCCAGTAGCGCGGCGATGAGCACCAACCGCGCCTTGAAGGACCGCCGGCCACGCCGACCCGGCTTCGGAGGATCGCGGTGCTCTTCCGTGGGTCGACGGACATTCGCGGCCGTCGGCGGCGGGCTGTACTCGTTCCAGCCGAAGCCGCTCATGAGTGGGCGCTCCCGCTGTAGCCGAAGGTGAGGTTGGCGTTCTTGCAGGGGTCCTGGTTGCCGGCGTCGCCATTTGCACGGTCGGCGCGGTGGTTATGCCGGACGGAAGGACTACGAACGAGTTCGCCGGGACCACGAGGTTGTTGGTGGCGACGTTCGACTGCGTGATCTGGAACGCGCTCGCGTTGCAGCCGACGGGCAGGCTGCCGGTGAGCGTGACCGTCAGCGCGGTGACGGTGATCGCGACGCTGTTCGGGTTCGTGATCTTCAGTGCGATTGGCCGCGCGACGCCGCCTGGATAGAGCAGGCCGAGAGCGTTGCCGCCGATCGAGAAGTTCTGCAGCGAACCGGCCGCGACCTTCCACTTGTAGCTCGCCTGTGCGGAGACGTTGCCCGGCCGCGTCGACCGCTTCGACGGCGAACTGGTGCTGGCCGTTGTTCGTCGTCTGAACGTTGTAGGTCAGAGGCGAGCTGCAGGGCTGGGCCGGGCCGCCGAGCGAGGGAACGGTGGCCTGGAAAGCGCCGTTCTCGACGGAACAGAGGTAGTGATCGACGTCAACGGCGGTGTCGTGCCAGACGAACGTGGAGGTAGCGGTGCTGTTCGGTTCGGGCGGCTTGGAATCGAGGATCGGAGCCGGCGGCTTGACGCGTGTCGATCGTGAAGCTGAGCGTCACCTGCGAGCCCGGCGGGCGTCGTGTTGCCGGCGCCGTCGGTTGCGCGCACATGCACCGTGTACTGGCCGTCGGGTGCCAGCGAGAGCGGGTAACGGCCCGAGTAGGTCGACCCGCTCGATCGCTGTCAGCTGCGCCGCGTTGAAGACCTCGGTGGCCGAGGTGAAGTGGGAGCCGTTCCAGTACTTGCCGGTCGCGACCTGCAGGATCGAGACGACGCCCGAGGTGACGCCTTGCGGGTCGGTGGCGCTGCCGCAGATCGCGGCGCCGCCCGCGCAGCCGCTGTTCCAGCCAGCGGCGTTGTAGACGCCGCCGTTGGCCGGGAAGTCGACGGTGATCGACGGTGGCGTGATGTCGATCGTCCAGGCGTACGTGGTGGCGGGGCCGATGTTGCCGGCCGCATCCTTGGCTTCGACCGAGAAGGTGTGGGAGCCGAGGGCGAGGCCCGTGTAGCTGATCACGGAGGAGCACGCGGTGAAGGTCGCTGCGCCGTCGAGCTTGCAGAGGAAGGTTGCGCCTGCTTCGTCGGTGAACGAGAACGTCGCGGCCGTCTGGTTGGTGGCGGCCGCAGGCTTCGACGTGATCGTCGGAGCGACCGGCGGGATGGTGTCGATCGTCCAGGAGCGCGAGGCCGCGGTCGAGGTGTTCCCGGCCGCGTCTTTCGCCTCGACCTGGAACGTGTGCGCGCCCTGCGCAAGGCTGGAGTAGTTCGCAGGCGATGTGCAAGCGGCAAACACGGCGCTGTCGAGCTTGCACAGGAACGAGACGCCGGCCTCACTGTCGGTGAACCCGAAGCTGGCGCTTGCGCTGGTAACGAGGCCGGTTGGCCCGGAGTTGATCGAGGGAACCGGCGGAACGATCGTGTCGATCGTGAACGATCCCGAGGCCGCGTACGTGACGCCGGTCTGGGCGTTGCCGAGCGAGTCGGTTGCCTGCACGTGTACCGCGTACGAGTCGTCGGGCGGCAAGGTCAGGCCGTACTTCCAGCTCGTCGTTCCCGATGCCGTGTTGAACGTCTCGCCGGCGGCGGTGAAGCCGGAGCCGTTCCAGTACTTGCCGGTCGAATTTCGCTTGATCGAGACGCGCACCGAGGAAACGCCCGACGCGTCGCTCGCGGTGCCGCAGATCCCTGCCGGCGAGCAGCCCGCGCCGTAACCGGCCGCGGTGTAGGTCGCGCCGTTGGCGGGAAAGCTGATCGTCGCGGTCGGGGCTGTCGTGTCGATCGTCCACGTGTACGACGCCGCCGCGCTCGTGTTGGAGCCGGATACCGCCTGCACCGAGAATGTGTGCGAGGTCGCGGTCAGACCGGAGTAGGTCTTCGGGCTTGTGCAAGCCGCGAATACCGCTGCGTCGAGCGAGCACTTGAACGCCACACCGCTCGTCGAGTCGGTGAACGAGAACGACGCTGAGGTAGAAGAGGTCGGGTTCGTCGGCTTTGCCGTGATCGACGGTGTCGCCGGCCCCTTCTTCTTCGCGAGTGCGTAACCGACATAGGCGATCGCCGGGAGAACAGCGAGCAACGCCAGCAGCAACAGCCGCCTGGCGCTCCGCGATGTTCTCTCTGAAACCCACCGTGCCATCAGATCGTCTTGCTCCCTTTCGTTCTCAGCTGCTCAGGCTCGGTCTGGCTGGATTCCTGACCGTTTCCAACACACGAATGGGGTGGGGCGGCACCGCAGTACCGCCCCACCCGAGATGCGTCTCGGCCTAGGTGGTCGAGAACGTCAGGGTCAGGCTGGCGCCCTGGCAGGCGTCCTGGTTCACGCCGGAATCGAGCATGTTGAGCGTGCCCGTCTCCGAGATCGCCTGAGCAGTTGCGTTCGGACCGATGTTGCCGTCCACGCCAACTGGCACATCCGCCATCGCGAAGTCCACGCCGAGCACCGTGGCGCATGTCGCGTGACCGGCATCAGGCGCGATGCTGACGAGGTGGATGTTGGCGATCTGCTGGTTGAAGTTGGACGGGTTCGCAACCGTGAACGAGATGACGCTGCCGGTACCGCCAGGCGTAAGCGCCGTGGCGTCCGGGGTGCCAGTCGTGACGAGGTTGTTGGCCGTCGTACCAACCGTGGCCGAGCCGGAGCCCGAGCCGGTGGACGTGAAGTACGCGTAAGCGCCAACAGCCGAGATGGCTGCGATGGCGAGAGCCAGAAGGACGATTGCCTTCTTGGACTTGATGAGCTTCATCTAAAACCCCTCCTGTGGGATCTGATGGATGAAAGGACCGTCACCACCGGTCGGCGGTAACGCTTTGCGGCGGCGCGATCCTTCATAGGTGTCCGCCCAACCGCTCCCCTCGAGTTCGAGGAGCTCACACAGGAATGAGGTGTGGTGACGGCACAGGCCGTCAGACGCCGACGTACGACAACGCACAGTCGTGCCGATCAATCCACACTCTCCCCTTATCCCTGTCGAACCGCGCGCACCGGACACTTGCCGCAGCCGGCACCGCGATTGACGTGCTCACCATGAGCGCGATCACCGTCGCGCCACAGCACCGAAGGGTTAGGTCCTGCTCACCATTCGTTCCAGCACCGCGCAGTTCTGTGGCCGATTACCGAGCCAATTGCGGGCTAATACTGTTCGATCGCCTGTTTGATCAGGCTGTCGGTGCGTCCCCAGATCGCGCGCTTGCCCGCCTTGCTGAGCGTGTACACCGACATGTGGTCGGCGGTGAAGCCGGGTGCGGAATGGATCACGCCGCCGTGGATCCGTGAGGCGGGGAAGCCGAAGTTGAGCATGCGGTCGTCGAGCTCGAGCGCGCCCGTGTTGCCGACGCTCGTGTCCTTGTCGCCGACGAGCAGATACACGTTCGTCGTGCGTGGGATCAGCTTGAAGTTCGTCGGCGGTTCCATCTGCACGTTGATCTGACCGGGGAAGAACGCGATCACCAGCCGCGGCTTCAGAAACGCCGCAGCCTCGACAGCGAGCCGGCCGCCGCGCGAGTGGCCGACGAGGATCAACGGCACCTTCGGACGGCCGAGCGTGACGAGCGCGCGGCCGACCGCGGCGACGATGTTGTCGCGTGCGTCGAGGTCGGGCGGCGGTTGCTCGTAGCGCGGGTAGATCACGTCGTACCCCTCGCCGGCGAGGTGCGCCTGCCACGGCTCGAGCTGCTCGCCCGAGTTCTGGCCAAGACCGTGCAGCAACACGACGACCGCCTTCGGGTCGCCTTTCGCCTTCACCGTCCAGTACTGCTCCTTGCCGGCGCCGGTGGGCGTGAATGTCGCCTGCCAGCCGCTGCCGCCGCACGCGGCGAGCAGCGCGGCGACGACGATCGCGCTAACCGTCCAGCTCGACCAGCAACGCACCACCCGCGACGCGATCACCCTCCTTGACGTGCACGGCGCGAACGACCCCGTCGTATGGGGACGTGAGCGGAGTCTCCATCTTCATCGCCTCCAGTACGACGAGCGGCTCTCCGGCCTTGACTGTTGAGCCTTCGTGAACGTTGACGCCGATCACCGTGCCAGGCATGGGTGCGACGACGCTGCTCGGTCCGTCCGCACCGGCAGAGTGGTCGACGGAGAGCGCATCGACGTCCGGCGCCGCGCGCACCGGCGCCGCCGGGAGGTTGAGCCGGAAGCCGTCGCGCCAGACGTCGGCCGGCAGCCGCTGCGGCGGAGCCGAGAGCGGGGGGTACTCGGTCAGGAACGCCGTCGTCGTCTCGCCCGCCCGCACCGCCGGGTGCGAGACCAGCCAGCGCAGAAACGGCAGGTTCGTTGTCACACCCGCGACCTCGGTCTCTGCGAGCGCGGCCGCGAGGCGGTCGAGCGCCTCGTCGCGGTTCGCGCCGTGGGCGATCAGCTTCGCGATCATCGGGTCGTAGGCGATCGCCACTTCGTCGCCCTCCTCGACGGCGCTCTCGACGCGGATCGACCCCGGCAGCCGGAGCCGTTCGACGCGACCGGTCTGCGGCAGGAACGTGCGCGGGTCCTCCGCGTAGAGGCGCACCTCGACCGCCGCGCCGTGCGGCACGACGTCGAGGTCGAGCGCGCTCGCCGCGCGCGATCCGGAGCTGCCACTGCACGAGGTCGACACCCGTGACCTCCTCGGTGACCGGGTGCTCCACCTGGATGCGTCCGTTCAGCTCGAGGAAGAAGAAGTCGCGGCCGTCGAGCACGAACTCGGCGGTGCCGGCGCCGACGTAGCCGATCGCGGTCGCGAACTGCACCGCCGCGTCGCTCATCCGTGCGCGCAGCTCCGGGTCGAGCGCGGTCGACGGCGACTCTTCGAGCACCTTCTGGTGGCGGCGCTGCACCGAGCACTCGCGCTCGCCGAGCGCGAGCACGGTGCCGTGCGCGTCCGCGAGCAGCTGGATCTCGACATGCCGCGGCCGTTCGAGGTACCGCTCGAGGTAGACGCGGTCGTCGCCGAAGCCGGCCTTCGCCTCGCGGCGCGCGGCTTCGAGCGCGGGGGCGAGCTCCTCGGGCGTGCGCACGACGCGCATCCCGCGGCCGCCGCCGCCGGCAGCCGCCTTCACGATCAGCGGCGGCGTGTCCACCTCGGGGATCGTCGGCACGCCTGCCTCGGCGGCGATGCGCTTCGCCTCGACCTTGTCGCCGCCGCGGCGGAGCGCGTCGGGCGGCGGGCCGATCCACGTCAGCCCGGCCGCCCCGACCGCCTCGGCGAAGTCGGCGCTCTCGGCCAGGAAGCCGTAGCCGGGATGCACGGCGTCGGCACCGCTCTCACGGGCGGCGCGGATGTGCTCCTCGGAGTGGAGGTACGAGCCGATCGCGACCGTCTCGTCCGCTGACCGTGCGTGGAGCGAGCCGGTGTCGTCGGGCGCGACGACCGCAACCGTCTGCAGCCCGAGCGCGCGGGCGGCACGGAAGACGCGCAGCGCGATCTCGCCGCGGTTGGCTACGAGCACCCTCTGCACGGGCAGGGACGCTATCGCTCGTGCGGGGCGCTACGCGGCAGGGTTCACGTTGCCGCGGGCGCGCGACTTGCCGCGCTTGCCCTCGGCCTCGCCCAGCCGTTCGCGCATCTCTTCGAGCTCGCGCTCCATCTCCACCACCCGGGCCTCGGCGGCAGCGAGCTTCGCCCACTGCTCCTCGAGCCCTGCAAGCTGCGCCAGGGAGGCTTCGCTCGCGGTCAGCTCGACCACCGGTTCGACCAGCTTGAGGATCGGCGTGTCCTCCTGGACGGCGTATGTCTCTGGCTGCGTCTTCTTCTCGTAGCGGCGCTCGAGCTCGGCACGCAGGCCGGTTCCGAAGCCGGTGTCGAAGTGCAGCTCGACGTCGTACTGCTCGGCGAGCAGCTGAGCGAGCGCCGAGCTCGAGACGTACCCGAGCTCGACGAGCTTCTCGCCGAGCCGTCCACCCTTGTCGACCTGCTCGGCGAGGGCGTGCTCGAGGCGCTCCTCGGTGAGGAGGCCTTTGCTGACGAACAGCTGACCCAGGGGGCGCCAGGAGATCTCGGGCGAGTCCACGGCCCCTCTATCGGCAGGATCGGCGGATCAATTGAGTCCTTTCCGCGCCGGCCACAGCTGCAGCAGCGTCAGGCAGCAGATCCCGGCCAGGATCAGGTACGGAACGGCGTTCGAGGTGGCGTGGGCCAGCGCGCCGCCCCCGGCCGAGCCGAGCGCCTGTCCGGGCGCCCAGGCCAGGTTGATCAGGGCGAAGGTGTAGCCGTAGTGCAGACCGCGCGCCTCCGACAGCTGGGTCAGCAGCGTCATCCCCGGCGTGAAGAAGAGGCCGAAGGCGAAGCCGCTCGCGACCACGAGCGGCACGAGCACGAACGCCCGCCCCGGCCACGGCAGGACGGCCGCCAGCACCGCCGACGCAGCCAGGCTGAAGAGCAGCAGCGGGAGTGGCCCCGCGCGGTCGGAGAAGCGGCCGGCGACGACGTTGGTCGCCGTCTCGACCGCAGCCGAGGCGAGGAAGACCGCGCCGATCGCCACCGACCCGAGCCCCAGGTCTGAGAGGCGGAGCGGCGCGAGCACGGTCAGCGTCCCGAAGAGGAGCGCGCCGAGCACGATGAACCACGCCGCCTGCACGACGCGCGGGTCACGAAACGCGTGGCCGAGTGCCGCGAGCCGCTGCGGCTCGACCGGCGGCTCGGACGGCGTCGCCGCCGCCCACCCGACGAGCGCGAGCGAGCCGACGCCGACCGCGCCGAACGTCCAGCCCGTGCCGGCAACCGACGCGATCCCGCCCAGCACCGGGCCTGCGAGCGCTCCCACGACGGCTGCGGCAAACGCCTGGCCGATCAGCGTCCCGCGCCGACCCGGCGGCGACGCCGACACGAGCCATGCCAGCGCACCCGTCCACGTGAAGGCGCTGGCAAGGCCCTGCACGAACCGCGCCGTGTCGAGCTGCCACGGCGCGTCTGCCACCCCGAAGAGCACGGTGCAGACCGCGAC
This sequence comes from uncultured Actinomycetes bacterium, assembly GCA_963819535.1. GTDB lineage: Bacteria > Actinomycetota > Thermoleophilia > Gaiellales > Gaiellaceae > PALSA-600. Next base: position 580,380 of record CAWFWL010000004.1, read on the forward strand.
GGCGCTCAGACCCACGATCACCGTCGGCTTCACGCCGGCCCGCGCCGCCACCATCCCGCTCGGCACCGCACCGACGAGTGCGCCGGCCGGATATGCAGCGGCGAGCACGCCGGCGCCGGTCTTGCTCAGGTCGAGGGCGTTCGCATAGTGCGGCAGCAGCGGCGTGAGCGCGGCGAAGAAGAGCGTGTCGAAAAAGACGACAGCGCTCGTCAGGAAGAGCAGTCTGCGGACGGCCACGGAGGAATGCGGCGTACGGTCAGACGGCCGCCGTCGACCGTCGCTCGGCCTCGGCGATGATCGCCTTCATCGACGAGTGGACGGCCTTCTCCCAGGAACGCGCCACCACATCGCCCCAGCGCGCGCCGAGCGCGCCGTAGTCCGTGCCGAGCTCACCTTCCCAGGTGAGGGTCGAGCCGCCGTCGGTCTCCTCCAGGACGAACGACTCCCGGACGTGGGGAACCGGCCCTCGCACGACGCGGAAGTCGATGCGGTCCGGGTGCTCGAAGCGAACCGTTTCGAGCGTCGTCGTGCGTGCCACACTTGACCTTCGTGTGATGCGCGGCGAGAACCATGTCGGTACCGCGCTCCCAGACGTCCAGATGGTCTCTCATCGCCCGCGGTGTCTTCCCGAGGTACGGACCCGCGATCACGGCGAAGACCGTTTCCCGGTCGGCTGCGATCTTCCACGTGACAGGGCCGAGATCGCGCACGCGCCTGCCGATTCCGGCATCGATGGTCACCGCGCCGCTCGCGTAGAAACGGTACGCGCGCCGTCCACCGAGGATGAGCGCGATACCGAGAAGGAGCCGGCGCATGCTTCGAGCGTAGCGACGTCCCGTCGAGGTCGTCATCCGGTGACAGGTTGGTGAACGGGCTTGCGCTGCGCACCCCTCTTCCACCAAGATCTCTTTGTGCATCGTCTGCCCGTCGCTTGCTGCACTCCGGTCGCCGGGTCGTCGCTCGGCGGCGAGGAAGCAGTCGAGCTGGAGCGGCTGCTGCGTTCGATCGCCGACCGGCACCGCCTGAAGATCCTGAACATGCTCGTCTGCGCCGACGGCGCTGCGGTCTGCGTCTGCGAGTTCACAGCAGCGTTCGACCTGCCGCAGCAGAACGTCAGCTACCACCTGAAGCAGCTCGTCGACGCGGGAGTGATCGTCCGTGAGCGTCGCGGTCGCTACTCCTACTACTCCCTCGTCAAGGGCTCGCTCGACCACATCGCAGCCCTCGTCTCCGAGCGCCGCGCGGCCGCGGCCTGACACCACGCGAAAGGAACGCCGTGAGCAACGCCCTTGATCCCGTCACCCAGCATCACGTGCACCAGGCGGCGGACCGCCTGAAGACCGAGTTCGCCGGCGTGTTCTCGGTCGAGACGATCGAGCGCTACATCGGCGAGTCGCTCGATCTGCTCGGCAGCTCGCGGATCAACGTCTTCGTGCCGGTGCTCGCGCACCGCTTCGCGCGCGAGCGGCTGCGGGCGCTCGCCCAGGCCCAGCACCTGATCGCCACCGATCAGCCGGAAGTGCTCTTCGTCTGCGTCCACAACGCAGGGCGCAGCCAGATGGCTGCAGGGCTCGTCAAGCTCCGCTCGGGCGGCGCCGTCCATGTTCGCTCCGCCGGAAGCGCGCCCGGCAGCGAGATCGACCCGGCTGTGGCCGAGGCGATGGAGGAGCTCGGTGTGGATCTGAGCGAGGAGTTCCCGAAACCGCTCACCGACGAGTTCGTCCAGGCCGCCGACGTCGTCATCACCATGGGCTGCGGCGACGCCTGCCCGATCTACCCCGGGAAGAAGTACGAGGACTGGGAACTCGACGATCCGTCCGGGCGGGACCTCGAGGCCGTCCGCGCGATCCGGGACGAGATCGACGGGCGAGTGCAGCGGCTGATCGCCGAGCTCCTCCCGAACACGTGAGCAACGCGTACCTGCGCGCGCTGGTCGCCGAGGCGATCGGGACGTTCGCGCTCGTCTTCGCCGGGTGCGGCGCGATCATGGTCGATGCGAAGACGCATCAGCTTGGCCACATCGGAGTCGCGTTCAGCTTCGGCCTCGTGATCATGGTGATGATCTACGCAGTCGGGCACGTGTCCGGAGCCCACTTCAACGCCGCCGTCACCTTCGCGTTCGCGCTCACCCGTCACTTTCCATGGCGGAAGGCGGTGGGCTACTGGGTCGCGCAGCTGGCCGGCGCGCTGGTCGCTGCCGCTCTGCTTCGCAGCTCGCTCGGCAACGTCGCTCATGTCGGCGCCACACTGCCGTCCGGTTCGCAGGGGCAGTCGTTTCTCTGGGAGCTCGTTCTGAGCGCGTTCCTGATGTTCGTGATCCTCGCGGTCGCGACCGACACCCGAGCGGTGGGTGAGGCCGCCGCGATCGCGATCGGCGGCACGATCGGGCTCGACGCCATGTTCGGCGGCCCGATCTCCGGCGCCTCGATGAACCCGATCCGGTCGATCGCCCCGGCGTTTGTGTCCGGCGACCTGCACGCCCTCTGGCTCTATGTGGCGGCTCCCCTCATCGGAACCGCGGTCGGCGGGCTTGCCTATCAGTTCGTCCGCGGCGAGCCGACCCGAACCGCAGCCGCCGAGTCGTCGGGTTAGGCGCTCGCGCGTTCGACGACGGCTGCGAGCTTGGTGCGCACCTCAGTCGCCACCGAGGCGAGGTCGTCGTTTCCGACGATCGAAAGCATCCGCTCGGCATCGATCGCGGAGATATGCGTCTCACCGTCGCGGCGGTAGACGATGACGTTGCACGGAAGCAGCGCCCCGAGCTCGGGTTCGGCGCTGAGCGCTTGATGCGCGAGCGGCGGGTTGCACGCTCCGAGGATCAGATACGGCTCCTCGTCGACGCCGAGCTTCTCGCGAAGCGTTGCCTGCACGTCGATCTCGCTGAGCACGCCGAAGCCCTCGGCCGTCAGCTCGGTCCGCACGCGTTCGACCGCCGTCTCGAACGGCTGGTCGGTCGTCTTGCTCAGGGTGTAGCGGGTTGCGAGCATTCGCATTCCTCCTGCAGATAGCGGCGGCGAGCCTTCTCCGCCTTCAGGTGATGTGCACGTGCCTCGGGAGGCTCCGGCACATGGGAGTTGAGATAGGCGCTGATCTCGTCCTCGCCGACGACGACGTCGCCGTCGTCGACGACGAGCACCGGGATGCTGTCGCTGCCCGTCCGTGCACGAAGCAGAGTGCGCTGCTCCCGCTCGACGGGGACCTGGTGGACGAGGTAGTCGACCCCAAGCTCGGTCAGGCGTTGCCGCACACGGCGTGAGGCGGGGCACCACTCGGTCTGCCAGAGCTCGACCATCAGGCGTGTCCGAATCGCACGTCGGGAAGGAGCCGCCGGAGCCAGCCCGGGAGCGCCCACGCATGCTGGCCGAAGACACGCAGGAGCGTCGGGATCAGGACGAGGCGGACGAGCATCGCGTCGAGCAGGACGGCCACGCCGAGGATGACGCCCATCTCCTTCGGCGGGAGCGGCCCCGAGAGAGCGAACGTGAAGAAGACGGCGACCATCACCGCGGCAGCGGCGAAGATGACACGGCCGGAGTGGGCGAGACCGCCGATCGCCGCGTCGCGCGGATCGTGCGAGCGGTCCCAGTGCTCCTTCGCCGACGAGAGCAGGAACACGGTGTAGTCCATCGAGATCGCGAAGATCATCGCGAAGAAGAACACCGGCGCCCACGCGTCCATATACCCCTGCGACTCGAAGCCGAGGAGCCCGGAGCCGTGGCCGTTCTGGAAGATCAGGCGCCCGACGCCGAACGCCGCGCCGACGGCGAGCAGGTTGGTGAGCACGCCCAGCGCCGCCAGCAGCGGTGCCTGGAGTGCGATCAGCAGCAGCAAGAAGCCGAGCACCAGCACAACGCCGATCACGAGCGGTGTCTTCGCAGACAACGCCCGCTCGAGGTCGTGGTTCTCAGCTGCAGCGCCCCCGACGAGGACGCCGGCGGGGAGGTCGGCGCGTAGGCGGTCGATCGTGCGGCCGACACTCGTGCTCGAGGGGTCGGCGTTCGGGATCGCCTGGACGAGCGCAAGTCCGTTCGCGCCTTGCTGCGGCGCCGAGACGCGGACGATGCCCGGGTCGCTGCGCGCCATCGCAGCGGCGACGCCGGCGCTTCCGCTGGGGGCGACGATCTGGAGCGCTCCCGGCGCGCCGTTGCCGAACGCCTGCTGGACCTGGGTGTAGCCGACGCGGGAGCCGTCAGTCTTGGGGACGACCTTGATCGAGGGCATACCGGTCTTCAGCCCTGCGATCGGCAGCGCGAGGAGGACGAGGATGAGCGTCGCTGCGGGCCCGTAGATGTGCGGGTGGCGCCAGAGCCGCTCACCCCACGCGGCGAACCGTGTTGAGCGGTGCTCGCCGGAATGAACCCAGCGCAGGCCGAACGCATCGACCTTCGGCCCGAGCTTGCCGAGGACCGCGGGCAGGAGCGTCAGCGTCGCTGCGAGCACGAAGGCGACGCTGAGCATGATCCCGAGCGCCATCGAACGGAACGCCGGACTCGGTACGAGCATCACGGCCGAGAGGGAGACGAAAACGGTCAGCCCCGAGAAGAGGACGGCCTTGCCGGCGGTGTCCATCGTGACGGCGACTGCTTCACGTACCGGGAGCTTCGAGCCGAAGTGCGCGCCGCGGAAGCGGTGGACGACGAAGAGCGCGTAGTCGATCCCGAGTGCGAGCGCGAACATCAGCGCGAAGTTCATCGCCCAGATCGAGATCTCGAAGCCGTGCGTGAGCAGCGAGAGCAGGCCTGCCGACGCAAGGAGTCCGAGGATCGTCAGCATCAGCGGCAGGCCGGCTGCGACCAGTGACCCGAACGCGATCGCAAGGATCGCCAGCGTGATCGGCCAGGAGTAGAGCTCCGACTTCATCATCGCCGTGCGGTTCGCGGTGTTGAAGTCCGACCACATGCCCGATGCGCCGGTCAGGCTGACCGAGACCGCCGGCGTCGCGAGCGCGTGCAGCTTGCCCTTCAGGCTGTCGGCGGCGGCGACCATCGCGGTCGGATCGCCTCGAGCGCCGGCGACCACGATGGCGGTGTGACCGTCGGGCGAGATCGACGTGCCCGGCTGCGGCGGGACGACGGACGAGACGCGCCGGTCGGAACGCAGAACCCTTTCGGCGTGCGAGACAACGTTCTGGAACGCCGGGTCGCCGACGGAGAGCGAGGACGAGTGGAGCACGACCATCGGCGCCGAGCTGGAGAGCCCGCCGAAGTTCCGCTGGATCAGCGTGCGCGCGGCCACCGACTCGGAGCCGTTCGCCTGCCAACCCGCGCCCGACAACGCGGTCTCGACCTGCGGCGCGAAGGCTGCCAGCACGACCGCGACCCCGGCCCACGCGAGTGCGACGGCCCGGAGATGGTCGGCGGCCCAGCCGCCGAGCCGGCCGATCGGTCCGACAACGATTCTGCAGGGGTGATACGGACGACCACGGGCCGTTCCAGAACTGCCATCTCGAGGTGCTCCTTCTCTTCGGGTGTCCCCATGCTACACTACTAAACAACTGAACTGTTGTAAAAGAGGAAACCGCTAGATGCCGCTTCCGCACCCGCTGCCCGAAGATCTCGCCGAGCTGATCGCCCGCCGCTTCCGCGCGCTCAGCGAGCCGATGCGCGTTCGCATCCTCGACCTGCTCCGGGACGGCGAGCGGAGCGTGAACGACCTCACCGAGCATCTCGGTGCGAGCCAGCAGAACGTCTCCAAGCATCTCGTGCTGCTCGTCGATGCGGGGATGCTGGCGCGGCGGAAGGACGGGAACCGCGTCTACTACCGGATCGCCGACGAAGGCGTGTTCGCGCTCTGCGAACAGGTCTGCGGCTCATTGCAGGCCCAGCTCGCCGCCCTCGCCGACCTCGTCGGCACCGCCGCACGCTGACCTATGTGCGGCTCAGGTGACGGTGATCGTCTGGATGCCCTCGCTGCCGTCGCGGAAGACGACGCGCACCCGGACGACGCCACGCTGGTTCAGCGCGATCCGGGCGGAGTAGCTCCCGCTGCTGCCGTCGGCGACGGCGCTCGTCTGCCACGGGCCGCCGTCGAGACTGGCGAGAATCGTCACCGGGCCGTTGTCGCTGCTCGGGACGCTCCCGCGGAAGGTGAGGAAGGAGCCGGCGCTGACGACGCTCGGGCCGTGCAGCCGGATCGGGGCGGGCGCGCCGGACGTGTGGATTCGCTGCACGTGCGACGAGCTCCAGCTGAGCGACGGGAGGCCGAACCCGTCACCGGCGACGGCCGCGCTCACCGCGACCGCCGCCGCGATCGCGGCGGCCAGCAGCACGGAGCGAGGTTCGCGCCAACCCATCCCGACTGATCGTGGGCGACGATCAGTCGCCGGGCAAGGGCCGTTCGGCCCAATCTGCTGAGCGCTTCTCGAGGAAGGCCTTCAAGCCCTCCTGGCCCTCGTCGCTCGTCCGGTGCTCGGCGATCAGGCGCGCAGTCTCGTCGGCCGGGAGCGCTGCGCGGGCGAGGCGCTTGGCCGTTCGGGCCGCGTTCGGGCCGGCACTCCGCAGCTCGGCGACCACGCGCTCGACCGCCGCGTCGAGGTCGGCGGCCACCTCGTGCACGAGACCGATGCGCAGTGCCGTCGCCGCGTCGAACCGCTCGCCGGTGACGAAGTAGCGCCGCGCGGCGCTCGGGCCGATCTTCGCGAGCGCGAAGGGCGAGATCACCGCCGGCACGATTCCCAGCTTCGTCTCGCTGAACGCGAACTGAGTGGCCGGGTCGGCGACCACGATGTCGCAGCACGCGACGAGCCCCGCACCGCCGCCGAGTGCATGCCCCTGCACGCGCGCGACGACCGGGGCGGGGCAGCCGTCGATCGCGTCGAGCATCGCGCGCAGCTGCAGCGCGTCGGCCACGTTCTCGTCGTACGACAGCGACACGGACGAGCGCATCCACTCGACGTCGGCACCGGCCGAGAACGACGGGCCGTCGCCGGTGAGCAGCACGGCACGCGCGCCGCCGATGTCGAGGAACGCCTCGGTGAGCTCGACGATCAGCGCTGCGTCGAAGGCGTTCCGGCGCTCGGGACGCGCCATCGCGATCCGCAGGATCGAGTCGTCTCGCTCGGTGCGGAGTGCGCTCACGTCGCCCGATCCTCGCAGATCAGGTTACGACAGTCCTACCGCCCAAGAGGTGGTGTCTGACACCTTGGTGTCAGACACCAGTTACGCGCTCACGAGAAGGCGAGCCCGAGCCGTGCGAGCTGATCCGAGACCGACACCGACGCCTCGAGGTCGAACACCTCGATGATGTCGGGTCCCTTGCCGATCAGCTCGCCGGCACGGGAGGGAAGTTCCTGCTCCGACGCCTCCTGCGACTCGAAGAGGTAGATCGCGCCCCAGCGCTCGGTCGTCTCGTCCGAGAGCCAGAGCTTGAGGAGCAGCCCGGGCACCTCCTCGAACTGAGGAACAGCCTCGTCCTGGAGGTAGCGACGCAGCTCGCCGACGTTGGTCAGCGAGTCGGCCAGGTTCCAGAGGACGAGCCGGACGACCACCTAGAACGGCCCGCGCGGCTCGTAGCTGCCGGGGCGCGCGCCGATCGCGACCATCGTCATCCCGTCGGGGCCTGCGACGGGCTGTCGCGTCGTGCCGGGGTCGAAGCGCAGGAACGTGCCGGCCGTGACCGGGACCTCCTCGCCGTCGACGCGGTAGATGCCCGCGCCGCGGATGATCACGTTCACCTCCTCCTGCCGCGAGTCGGTCTCGTCGTGCTCGCGGCCCTCGGTGTCCGGCGGGATCTCGAACCAGTTGACACCGAACGCCTCGACGCCGAGCTCGCGGCGGACGAAGCGCACCGCGCCACCCGGCCCCGCGGGCTCGATGTCGTCGACCTGCACCATGCTGAATCCCATCTCGCGACCTCCTCGCCCTACATTCGGAAGACGCCAAATGTCGTATCCGCTATGGGGGCGTTCAGGGCCGCGGCGAGCCCGAGCGCCAGCACGCGCCGCGTGTCGAGCGGGTCGATCACGCCGTCGTCCCAGAGCCGGGCGGTCGAGTAGTAGGGATTGCCTTCGGCCTCGTACTTGGCGCGGATCTCGTCCGGGTCGGCGTCGCCGACCGTCGTCAGCACGGTTGCGGCCTGGTCGCCGCCCATCACCGAGATGCGCGCGTTCGGCCACATCCAGAGCTGGCGCGGCGAGTAGGCGCGGCCGCACATGCCGTAGTTGCCGGCGCCGAACGAGCCGCCGGTGACGACGGTGAACTTCGGCACCTCGGCGCACGCGACCGCCATCACCAGCTTGGCGCCGTCGCGCGCGATCCCGCCGGCCTCGTACTCCTTGCCGACCATGAAGCCGGTGATGTTCTGCAGGAAGACGAGCGGGATCTTCCGCTTGCAGGCGAGCTCGATGAAGTGCGCGCCCTTCTGCGAGCTCTCCGCGAAGAGGACGCCGTTGTTGGCGAGGATCCCGACCGGGTAGCCCTCGATGTGCGCCCAGCCGCACACGAGCGTCTCGCCGTACAGCGTCTTGAACTCGTCGAAGCGGCTGCCGTCGACGATCCGCGCGATCACCTCGCGGGCGTCCATGTGCGTGCGGTGGTCGTCGGGGATCAGGCCGTAGAGCTCGGCGGGGTCGAGCACCGGCGGCTCGGGCGTCGCGCGCGCCCACGGCAGCTCCGGGCGCGCGGCCGTGCGGTGTTCGCGACGATGCGGCGCGCGATCGCGAGCGCGTGCTCGTCGCTCGACGCGTAGTGGTCGGCGACACCGGACTGGCGCGTGTGGACGTCGGCGCCGCCGAGCTCCTCGGCGGTCACGTCCTGGCCGGTCGCAGCCTTCACGAGCGGCGGGCCGCCGATGAAGATCGTGCCGGTGCCGCGCACGATCACGGTCTCGTCGCTCATCGCCGGCACGTACGCGCCGCCGGCGGTGCACGAGCCCATCACGACCGCGATCTGCGGGATGCCGGCCGCCGACATGCGCGCCTGGTTGAAGAAGATGCGGCCGAAGTGGTCGCGGTCGGGGAACACCTCCGCCTGCAGCGGCAGGAACGCGCCGCCCGAGTCGACGAGGTAGAGGCACGGCAGCCGGTTCTGCTCGGCCACCTCCTGCGCGCGCAGGTGCTTCTTCACCGTCAGCGGGAAGTAGGTGCCGCCCTTCACGGTCGCGTCGTTCGCGACGATCACGCACTCGCGGCCCTCGACGACGCCGATCCCGGTGACGATGCCCGCGCTCGGCGCCTGCCCGTCGTACACGTCCCAGGCGGCGAGCGCGTTCAGCTCCAGGAACGCCGTGCCGGGGTCGACCAGCCGGTCGATCCGCTCGCGCGCGAGCAGCTTCCCGCGCGAGCGGTGGCGCTCGACGGCGCGCTCGCCGCCGCCGGCCGCGACCTGCGCGGTGCGCCCTTGGAGCTCCTCGACGAGCTGCTCCATGCCGGGCCTGGCGGCGCGCGAAATCGTCCGTTCGCTCGACACGGCTCTCCAGCAGCGCCACGGCCTGAGCCTAGAGCATCTGGATCTTCGGGCACTCTGTAGCCCGTGAAGCAGAATCGTCTCGCCCTGCTGGCCGGCGCCGTGATCGCCGCGGCCGTCGTCGCGGGCGTGCTGATCGCCATCTCGGTCGGCCACGGATCGGGCAGCTCAGGGACGACGACCCTCGCCAACGAGACCACCACCGGCGGCGGCGCAGGCGGCACGCTCGCGGGCGTGCCGCAGCACGGCGACACGCTCGGCGACCCGAAGGCCACGGCGACCTTGCTCGTCTTCGAGGATCCGCAGTGCCCGTTCTGCCAGGAATGGGCGCTCGGAACGCTGCCGCAGGTGGTCACCGACTTCGTCAGGACCGGGCGCGTGAAACTCGTCTACCGCGGGATCGAGATCATCGGGCCGAACTCGGTGCAGGGGCTGCGCGCGACCTACGCCGCCGGCCAGAAGAACAAGCTGTGGAACTTCAGCGAGGCGTTGTACCGCCAGCAGGGAGACGAGAACAGCGGCTGGATCACCGACTCGCTGATCGAGAGCGTCGCGGGCTCGGTCGGCCTCGACGGCAAAGCGCTGCTCGCGGCGTCCGGCTCGACGGCGGTCACGCGTGACCTCGGCAACGCGACCGGGGAGGCGCAGACGCTCGGGATCAACGGCACGCCGACGTTCGTGCTCAATCAGCCACCGGCCCTGCCGCGGGCACTGCAGCTGTCCGCGATCGACCCGGCCAGCTTCGAAGCGGCACTCGAGCAAGCCCTCTCGTGAGACTGCGGGCCGCGATCGCCGCCGTCGCGACGGTCGGTATCGGGATCGCCGCCTATCTCACGATCGTCCACTACACGAACACCGCCCCGATCTGCACGAGCGGGGGCTGCGAGAAGGTGCAGCACTCGAGCTACGCGAAGCTCGCGGGCGTCCCGGTGGCGCTGCTCGGCCTGCTCGCCTACATCGGCATCTTCGGCTCCGCCGTCCTCGGCCGGGTCGAGGCGGCGCTCGCCGGATGCGTGCTGACGCTGGTCGGCGCGGCCTTCAGCGGCTACCTCCTCTGGGCCCAGATCGCCCGGATCGACGCGCTCTGCGTCTGGTGCGTGGCCAGCGACGTCGTGATGGCGTGCCTCGTCGTTCTGTGCACGGCGCGGCTGCTGCGCGAACCTGGTTGACAGTCGTATATCTCACGTTCAAACTCTCGGGCGTACCCGGACGGCCGAGCATCGTCAGGGCCTGTTCGAAGCGACCAAGGGGAGGAACATGCGTCACGGCATCGTCACCGGCAGATTGCTGCCGATCTACCTCGCCGTCGTTGCGCTTGCAGTCTGCGTAACGGTCGGCAGCGCGTCAGCGGGAGGCGGGCAGAAACGCCCCGACGACGTCAAGTCGAAGAACGACTCGGCAGTCACCGCCAAGCTCTCAACCGACCTGCAGCAGAAGGTCGAGAGCGGCGCGACCGCGCCGGTGACGGTTGTCGTCACCATGCAGGCGTCGGCACTGCCGGAGGCCAAGGGCCTCGTCACGAACGCGCACGTCGCATCCCGGAAGGGCATGGCGCTGATGATCGGCACCTTGAACGCGACCAAGCTCGCGAAGATGGCGACCTTGAAGGGCGTCGTCGGCGTGAACTCGGTGCAGTTCAAGCAGTCCGGCAGCCCGACCGGTGACGATCCGGAGATCGGCAAGCAGCACACCGCGAAGACGCGGAACGCTGCGCTCGCCGCGATCCAGGCGAAGTCGGTGCCGTACTCGAAGGCGCCGCCGCTCAAGACCTCCAACTTCGAGCAGGTCAAGAACATGAACGTGCTCGACGGCAAGACGCACAACTTCACGGGTGCGTGGAAGGCCGGCTTCACCGGCACGGGCGTCACGGCCTCCGTCCTCGACGGCGGCACCGACTGGGGTCACCCCGACCTGATCGGCACGTGGCAGACGTGGAGCGCGTCCGACGTCTCGAACCTCGGCGCCGACCCGGGCTGGGTCGGCTGGCCGAAGGCGTTCGACCCGTACAGCACCCTGGTGCTGCTGGCCGCGCCCGACTTCGTCCCGCAGGGGCTGTCGTGGTACACGGTCACCCAGGCCGCGAACTGCACCTACGTCAAGAAGAACGGCAAGCCGGCCGGCAAGAACGACAAGGACGCGCTCTGCCAGGTCACGTTCGCGACCCAGACCGGCCCGGCGCGCAACTTCTCGGCGCCTCCCGGCACGAACACCCACACGTACACGCTTCCGGCCAGCTGGTCGAAGTCCGGCACGGTGAAGCTCACCAGCCATCCGGACGAGTACCTGCTCGAGCTGTACGGCGAGCGCCCGGCCGTGCTGGTCACCGACCCGAATACGGCGGGTCAGTACGACACGGTGTACGTCGACCTGAACGACGACTTCGAGTTCACGGACGAGAAGCCGGTCACCAAGAGCTCGCCGGTCTCGTACCGCGACCTGAACGGTGACGGCTACACCGACCTGTCGGGTGGCCTCCTCTACTTCATCTCGGACGGCCAGACCACGATCCCGGGCGGCCCGACCGACTTCGGCGACACGGACACCCCGGCTTCGGGCGACTTCCTCGCCTGGAGCGGTGACTTCGACCCGGGCATCGAGGGCCACGGCACGCTGACCGCGTCGAACGTGGTCGGCCAGGCCGTGATCAACGGCAACGCGCCCTCGTTCGCCGACCTGAAGGGCCCGAAGAACTCGAAGGGGATCATCCCCGGCATGGTGCTCGGCGGGGCGCCGAACGCGAAGCTCGCCCCGATGGGCGACATCTACTTCTCGTTCGGTTTCTCGACGCAGTTCGGGTACCTGCTGACGAACGAGTGGGGCGTGCAGGTGACGTCGAACTCGTACGGCAGCTCGACCTCCGACAACGACGGCATGGATGCAGCGAGCCGTGAGGCCGACCTCATCCACACGACGTTCAGCGGTAACGCCACCACGCCGATCTTCTCGACGGGCAACGGGGCGCCGGGCTTCGGCACGGCAACTGCTCCGGCGCCGATCGGCGGCATCGCGGTCGGCGCGTCGACGAACTTCGGCTCGACCGGCTGGGACTCGATCATGAACTACTCGCAGGTCACGGACAACGACGTGATCGAGTGGTCGAACCGCGGCCCGGGTGCCAACGGACGGAACGGCGTCGACGTCGTTGCCGACGGTTCGTACGCACCTGGTGACGCGACGCTGAACACGATCATCGACGGCCAGAACGCGTGGACGACGTGGGGCGGCACCAGCCGCTCGACGCCCGTCACCGTCGGCGCCGCCGCGCTGATCGAGCAGGCATATGCCTCGACCCACGGGTCGTTCCCGACCGAGCCGGCGCTGAAGACGATCCTCAAGTCGTCGGCGAAGGACCTCGGGTACGACAACTTCGTGCAGGGCGCAGGCTCCGTCGACGCCGGCCAGGCGGTTTCGGCCGCCGTCGGCACGGGCGGGACCGTCTCGCCCGACGAGTGGCGGCCGGCCACGTCGGGTACGAACCCGCGGTTCCCGGAGACGATCTCGCCGGGCCAGTCCGCCAGCCAGACGTTCACGCTCGGCGGGTCGGGCAACTGGACGGTCTCGGACCGGATGCTCAAGCAGTACGCGCTCCGACCCGATGACGTTCACGAGCCAGCCGCTCGCGCAGGAGTCGGTGTCGAACTTCAACGCACCGGACTACCTGTTCAACATCACCGACAAGATCAAGGCGCATCCTGACGCCGATCTCGTCGTGATCCGGGCGACCTACCCGCACGAGAAGTTCGACGGCAACACCGACTACCAGTCCGACCAGGCGTGGCGTCTCCTCGCCTACAACTGGACGGACGTCAACCACGACCACAAGCTGTGGACAGACCAGAACGGCAACGGTGTCGTGAACCACGCCGACAAGGACTCCAGCTCCAACATCGACGGCTTCAACGACATCAACTTCAAGCAGTCGGAGATGGAGCAGGGCGAGTACGAGCGGTTCTTCTACCACCGCCCGGGCTCGAACGTCCTGATGGGCTTCATCAACCACCCGAACCAGCGGATGGGCGACGGCATCTTCCTCGGCTTCCAGCACTCGACCAAGAATCCGGCGATCGATACGACGGACTTCAAGATCGAGATCGACTACTACAAGAACGTCGACTGGCCGTGGGCGACCGAGACCGCGCCGTCGGGCGGAGCGTTCACCGCGACGCTCAACGTGCCGGCGGACGCCCCGTACGGCATGTACGAGGGCTCGATCGTGGCCAGGAACGGCGACCACTCGACGATCGTCCCGGTCGCCGTGACGGTCGCCGCGACCGCCGCGCAGAACACGGACGGCTCGCTGGCGTCGTCGCTGAGCTTCGGCGGCACCGACGTCGCGAACGCGCAGTCGACGTCGCTGTACAACAACGGCTCCATCTTCGGCGCCAACGACTGGACGTGGCGTCAGGAGTCGGGCGACTGGCGGTTCTTCTACTACAACGTCGCGAATCCGGTCCCGGCCGGGACGTTGTTCCTGTCCGACACGACGTGGAACGATCCGACGGTCACCGACCTGGACACGCTCCTGTTCGGCCCGACGGTCCTGCCGTTCGACGAGTCGTTCCTGTTCGGCAACGTGGCGTTCTCGTCGATCGACACGGTCGGTGGTAGTGCGAACGCCTACCTCGGCAGCGGCACGTGGGCGTTCAACACGTCGACCGGAGCCAACGAGGAGGTCGTGGCCGCGCCTGCGTCGCAGGGCGTCCACGCGGTCGTGCAGCACGGTGTCGGGTTCAACGGCGACCAGTTCAACGTGCCGTTCTCGACCACCGTCGGCTCGCTGGCGGTCAACCCGTCGTCGGTCACGTCCAGCGCGGCCGCCGACGGCACCGGATCGTTCGACATCACGGTCAACTCGAGCCTCGCATTGCCCGGCCTGAAGGCCGACGCGTTCGGGCTGAGCCAGCCGCAGTCGTTCACGGTGCACGCACAGCAGGACGACCCGGCGGAGTCCGACCCGTCGACGGCGAGCGCGAAGGTGAAGGGCATCACGATCGGCAACCACGCCGCATCGGCCACCTTCACGTTCCCCGACGTCGCACCGGCTGAGGACATCGACATGTTCGTCGCCTACGACACGGGCGGCGGCAACTTCCAGGTCGTCGGCTCCTCGACCGGCCCCGCCGGCGCGAACGAGTCGGTGACGCTGGTCGCACCGCCGGCCGGCAACTACGAGGTGTGGGTGTACGGCTTCCAGGTCAGCGCTGCAGACACGGCGGCCGGCAACACCGTCGGCGTCGACATCGTGCAGGGCAACGACCTGACGGTGACCGGCGTTCCTGTCGGCCCGGTCCCGGCGAACACGCCGGTGACGCTGCACGTCACCTACGCCAACGCGGTCACCTCCGCGAACCCCTACAAGGCCCTGCTCCAGCTCGGCCCGGTGGTGGCTCCGACGGCAGTGACCGTGCCGATCACGATCAACGGCGCGCCGTAAGCGCCCGACGATCGACCGTACGCGCGAGGGCCGCCCAACCGGGCGGCCCTCGTCGTTTCCGGGGTATCCTGTGGGGGTGATGCGGGGGCTCATCACGGTCGTCGTCCTCGGTGCCGTCGGTCTCACCGCCGTCGCGGCGAACGGAGCGCACGGGCCGAGCGTCTGGCTGGCGCAGAAGTCGCCGGTCGTGGTCGTCGGCAGCGGCTTCAAGGCGGGGCGGTCCGTGACCGTGAGATACGCGTCGGGCACCGCGCACCTGCGGCGGACGGTCACCGTGGGACCGAGCGGCGGTCTGCGGACGGTCTTTCGTGGAACGGTGTTCGCGCGCTGCGCCGGCGCACAGGTCACAGCCGGCGGGGCCGAGCTGGTCGTCACTCCGTGCTCGGCGCCCGGCGGAAGGCCGGGGCTGATCGGCACGCTCTCGGGTGTCGTCCATGGGACGGCGTTCCTGCCGCACGAGCATGTGCAGCTCGAGGGCCGCGTCAGCGGCCAGGCGCCCGCGACGGCGTCGGTCGACGCGGGGGCAGCAGGCACCTTCACCGGCCGTGTGCCGTTGCGGCTGCTGGCTTGCGCCGAGGTCTTCTACCGCGCGACCGGCTCGCTGGGCTCCGCCGCCACGTACACCGTGGCCGCGCCGGACTGCAAGGCGCCGTAGCTCCGTCCGTAACGGTTTTGTTTGGGTCGGTCCGATCCGCGTGTCGATGCGCTCCGGTCGGGAACGGGTAGGCAGTCCGGCTGCGGAGCGCCGTTGTCGGGCGGAGCGCCGGCGGCGCGCCCGGGGGAGAGTCTTGGGGGCCGCCGCCGGCTCTCCGACTCGAACGCGGGTACGCTCTCCTCGCCGCCGGCCCCGGAAAGGCGCCACGACCGCGCAAGGACATCCGCGCTCGATCTTCCACCGAGCGATCGAGCATCGAAACCTGGCGGTCGCAGAGACGACGCTCCGCGAGCTCGGCCGGCCGTCGCTCGGCGAGCTGCTCGAGCTGACGATCCTGATCGCCGAGCTCGAGCCGCGGCGCCACGCCCGCGTCTCGGCGCGCTGGCTGCTCCGCTACCTGGAGACGCGGGCCGACGCGACGATCGACGACGCGGCGCTCGTCACGGCCTGCCTGGTGGCGCTCGGCGGCGACCGCCACCACGAGGCGGCCACGACGCTGCGGGCGGTCGCAAAGGTCGCGAGGAGCGGAGCCGTCCGCTCCGAATAAGCCTGCATGCCGAGACACGAAGTGGGCCTCCACATTCCGGCGAACATCTGGCTCGCCAAGCTCGACATCGAGATTCCGGTGCGCTCCGACGGCGTCTACCTCGGCCGGCTGCACATCAGCCAGGGGTCGGTCGACTGGATCCCGGGCCGCCGCCAGCGCGGCCGCCGACTGAGTTGGGAGCGGTTCGCCGAGGTGATGGAGGTCGAGGGGCGCGCGTTCCGGGCGCCGGCGGGGCGCAAGGCGCCGCGGCTCTCCGGTTGAGGCCGGGTGTTTCCGACGCGTCTGGCAAGGTGATGCTCTAGCCGATGGCAGACACTGCTCTCGTACTGAGAACGCCGCTCGGCCAGCTCCACAAGCTCTCGCGTGAATCGGTGGAGTGGCTCGACTTCCACCTCCCGGACGGCCTGAGCCTGCGCTCCGAGATCCACACGCTGCTGGCGCGCGTCGAGCGAAGCCAGCTGCAGATGATCGTCCACACGGAGGTCGGCCGGTACGAGGCGGAGCAGGTGCGGCGCGTGATCGCCGACGCCCTGCCGACCGAGGACGTGCCCGAGAACCTGGTCGACCTCGAGTTCGCTCTGAGGGCGCTCCGGCCCTCGCAGATCGACGACGAAGGCCCTCAGTAGTTCTTGGCAGGGGGATCGGGGACGGCGCCGATGCTCTGTCGCGGCGAGCCTTGACAAGGTAGTAGGCGGGGGAGGCGGGTTCTTGCGCGCCGCCATCCGGGCGACGGCCCGTCTCGCCGCAAAGGAGGTATCCGATGAAGGCGAAGCGGTTCTCTTCGCTTGGCGTCGGGCTGCTTGTGTCGTTGGCGGTACTGCTCGCGCCGTCGTCCGGGCTCGCAGCTCCGTCGCTCGATCAGTCGTGCACGGCTCCGACCAATCTCGGCGCAGCTATCAACGAGGGTTTCACCTATGTAGCCCAGACGTTCACTGCCGGAAGGACCGGCATCCTCACAGGAGTCAACGTCGATATTGGAGGTGCTGTTGACCAAGGCCAGCACCTGCAAGTCGCAATCCAAGCGGTCGCGGGAGGCGTGCCCACGCGCGATGTTCTCGCCGCTACGGTGCTCCCCTCGAGCCAGGCGCTCCTTGCCGATCTTGTCACCTTCGACCCGGGCGTGTTTGTCACAAGCGGCGAGCAGTACGCGATCGTCGCGACCTATCTCGACGCACCGCCACACGGCGGCGGACAGGGTCAGGGCGATTGGGGCGGCGCACAGGGCAATCCGTACTCGGGCGGCACCTTCTTCTTCAGCAACGACGAAGTCTCGTGGCGGATGACCGACTCGGGCGATCTCCATTTCCAGACGTATGTCGACGCGGGCGGGCCTGAGCTCGCTCCCAATCCAGGGTTCGAAGGGGACCTGGCAGGCAGCTGGCGCGGGATCCACGAGCGAGGCGGCATCGCCGCCTTCACCACCACGAACGACGCGTATAGCGGCAGCCAGGCGGCCGTGATCACCGCAGCGGACGACTGCACCTCGCTTGCGCGCTATCTGAGTGAGCGCATCCCGGTCGTCGCGGGCCACACCTACCGCTTCGGCGCATTCCTGCGCGCGGAGGGTGTCCAGGGCGAGGGCAGGGTCGACATCGCGTTCTTCGACCAGGACGGCAACTACATCCCCGATTCCTCTCGCTCGTCGGCGGACTTCGGGCAGATCGTCACCGACGACACCGGCTGGACGAACGTCGGGCTCACGGAGCGGGCGGCCGACGGGGCAACATCAGCCCGCCTCGAAGTCCGCCTCTACGGCACAGGGACGTTGAGCGTCGACGACGCCTCGCTCATCGACGAGTAAGCGCTCGAGCGAAGGGCCCGCCGGAGCGGGCCCTTCGCCATCCTGCGTCGGCCAGCGGGTTGACCTGCGCGTCCGGCGTGTTGCCAAAGCAGGTCACTCCTTTGCCGAGGGGCGGAACCCTAACCGACTACTGGCATGATCTTGTTGTGGATCCGGCGGCGAGGTAGCGGTTTTCGGCGGCGAGTCGCCGCCTGTTTCGGCGCACGGTGCCGAGGCCGCTGCGTGCGGGCTCGAGCGCTGCGCGCACACCGCTACAACACGGAGGTACCACGCATGACTCGTCAGAACCTCTTCTCCGACACATGGAACGGAGAGAACGAGGAAGACAGGACACGGCACCGGGTCTTCTGGCGGCCGGACGACGCCAGGATGGGAGCGACGCTCTACGAGCTCGCGCCCGGCGCGCCCGAGCCCCGGATCCACATGCACTTCGGGGCCGAGGAGATGTTCTTCGTCCTCAGCGGTCGCCCGGTGCTCCGGAACCAGGACGGCACGGAGCAGTTGGCGCCGGGCGACTACGTCAACTGTCCCGAGGGGCGTGCCGGGCTCCACACGTTCAGCAACCCCAACGACGAGCCGGCGCAGATCCTCGCGTTCAGCGCCGGCGGCTTCCCGGACGTCGTCGCCTACCCCGAGCACGGCTACGCGTGGGTGGCGACGCGCGATCCCGATCCGGCGCTGCTCGCGAAAGGTGGCGATCCGGGGATCATCGCGCGGTTCGAGATTCCGATCGAGTAGGCGGGATGGATAGCCGAGTGCCGAGAGGGCCGCGCGAGCGGCCCTTTCGGGTTTCGGCCGAGCGGGCGCGCTGGTCAGTTGCGGCCCCGCCCCTGAGGATCGGGTGCCGCTGCGGACCCGCCCGACCACGTAGTTGTTCCCCGGCAGGCCGGCCGGAGAAACCACACGTAAGCGCGCTCAGACTGGACGGCTGAGTCTGACTCCTGTCAGCCGGAGTCAGACTAGACCAGCGCTCGGACACCGCGCTGCTCGCGAAGGGCGGCGACCAAGGGATCATCGCGCGGTTCGAGATCCCTATCGAGTAAGCGGGAGTAACCTTCCGCTGAACAGGGATGCGAGCGGCTGGGATCACAGCACTCGGCGAGCCCGTCCAGATCTTGGAGGTGGACGAGCTTGCGATGCCTGCTGCAGGCGAGGTCCTCATCGACGTCGTTGCCGCCGGCATCGGCTTCTGGGACGACCTGGTCAGGATCGGCAGCTGGGAGGTTGGCGGTCCGGCTCCGATGGCGCTCGGGACGGAGGCGGCCGGGACCATCGCCGCGGTCGGCTCTAGCGTGACCGAGCTGCGCGAGGGCGACGAGGTGATGACACATCCGCTGCCGCTCCGCCGTCACGGGACGTGGGCGGGGAGGCTGCTCGCTCCGGCAGCGACCGTCGCGGTGCGGCCGGCGAAGGCGTCCTGGGAAGCCGCCGGCGCCTTTCCCATACCGGCGCTCACCGCGGCTCAGGCACTCGACGAGGCTCTCGAGATCGACAGCGGCGGCTGGATCGTCGTCAACGGAGCCGGCGGGGTCACGGGTGGCCTGCTCGTTCAGATCGCCGCGGCCCGCGGCGCCCGGGTGATCGCGACCGCGAGCGCGAAGAAGGCCGAGCGCATCCGCGCCTACGGCGCGTCGGAGGTGCTCGACTATCACGGCGACGACTGGCCCGCGCTTGTCCGTGAGATCACCGGCGGCGGTGCGCCCAAGGCCGTCAACGCCGCCCCCGGACAGGAGGCCACCACGTTGAAAGCGGTTGCTGACGGCGGCCGCCTCGCCACGATCACCGGCGACCCGCCGCCGCAGGAACGGGGCGTCTCCGTAACCGACGTCTACGTCCGGCCCGACGGTCGACAGCTCTCGGCCCTCGCGGAGCTCCTGGCCGACGGCACCCTGAGCGTGCCGATCGCGGCCATCCGTCCGCTCGATCAGGCGGCACAAGCGTTGCGCGAGGTAGTCACGGGAGCGGACGGCGCGATCGTCCTGTCATTCCGCGCCTAGTCTCGCAACTGGTGTCTGACACGCAGGTGTCAGACACCTTTGTGGATCGAAGCGGACAGGCGCAGGCGTCTGGAGCAGGCAGGACGCTTCGAAGTTCGGCGAGGTTCGCGCGTTCCGCGGCTGCTCAGGTGCCGATGCACCATGGGGCGTGCGTCAGAGGTTCGCCGGGTAGCTTTGGGTCGTGGGGTTATGGGTTCAGGTCATCGGTGTCCGTGGCGAGGTTCCCGCTGAAGTTGTAGTTGACGGCGACCACGATTTCGCGTTGTCCTGGCTGCCTGGGTCAGGGTGGAACTGGGCGACGCTGGCTGAGAACTGGGAGCGGAATCTCGAGCAGTTCGTGACTGACATAGCCACGGTGACCGGCTCACCGGTGTTGGCGTTCATGATCGCGGACAGCGACCTCGCGATCCTCCATGCCGGCGCCCCCGGCGAGCCGTCAGTCGTTGCCTCCACGGGCGAGTACGAGGAGCCTGGGCCGCCGACACAAGCGAGCGCGTTCGCTGAGTGGACCGAGCGCCATGCTCCGGTTGCTGTGACTGCCGCGCGCTTTGACGAGTGGTCCGAAACGCAGTTTGTCTTCGCCGAGGAGGGTCTCGCGCAACTGCTAGCTCAGATGGGTCTGGTCGAACCGTCCGAGCTGCCGCCCGAGACGATCGACGACTGACGAACGCGTCATCGGCAGTCTCGGCGACTAGCGGCAACTGGTGTCTGACACCAAGGTGTCAGACACCTTCGTGGATCGAAGCTGACGTCCGGTCGAACCGCAGCCCGACGCGAGCAGCAGGGGCGACAGGACTTGAACCTGCAACCCCCGGTTTTGGAGACCGGTGCTCTACCAATTGAGCTACGCCCCTCGGTTGCGTCGGGAAGTGTATCGGCGGCTCAGTTGAGCCAGATGACGGCGAGCACGCCGAGCAGGACCGACAGGCCCGCCGTTGCGAACTCGACCCGGTGTTGCGCGATCGCCGCGGCCAGGCGGCGGTCTGGCAGCGCCTCGACGGGGAGTCCCGCGATCAGCAGCAGTGCGCCGCCGACGAGCAGCAGCAGAAGCTGACCGAACGGCGTCGCGACCGCATCTCCGGCGTAGGTCGCCGGCGCGGCCAGCGTTTGCAGGCCGAGGGGATCGTCGTTCTTCACGGCCGTCCGGCCGAGCGCTCGGACCGGCGCCGGCGGGCTAGGTGTCGCTGCCGCTTCGAGCGTCGAGGTCGTCGGCGTCGATCTCGTTCGCGCAGCGCGCGACACGCGTGCGCGAGGCGCCGCGGCGACAATCGCCGGCGCATTCGCGCGAGCAGGACGGACCGGGGTGACCGTCCGGGCGCGTCTCGCCGGGGGCTTCACCGGCGTTGCCGCGATTGTCGGCGCACCCGCGGCGATCGCCGTGGTCGTGGTGCCCGGGGTCGTCGCCGCCGGAGCGGCGTTCGTCGTCGTCCCTCCGGCCGTGGTCGTGACCTGGGGCGCGGCCGTCGTCGTGGGCGCGGTCGTCACGTGGGCCGTCGTGGTGGGAGGAGCGGTCGTCGTCGACGCGGTCGTGCTGTGCGTGGTGGTCGTCGTGCGGGCTGTGGTCGTCGGGCGGGTGGTCGTTGGCGGCGGCTGCGTGGTCGTGGCCGGCGCCGATGTCGTCGGGAGGGGGAGGGTGACCGTGATCGGCAGCGACGTCGGGATGATCGTCGGCAGGGTCGGGAGCGAGATGCTGATCGTGATCCCCTGCGGCGCGCCGCCGGCGACGGCGGCGCCGGCCGCGAGGCCGGACAGCAGCAACAGGAGCGAGGCGGCAAGCCGGAGGGACCTCACTCTTTCTAAGTACCCCAAATGAGGGGTGGGCAACCACAAACGTCTAGCATCGCGCGGGTGCCGATGGTCGCTCTGTTCGCGTCGATCACGGTCGCGTTTGGCTTGATCGCGGCCTGGACGATCTCCGCCGGGCGCTACCCGATCGGGGTGGCCGCGGCCGCTCTGGCGGCCTGGATGGGGTCGCTCGCCTGGTCGGCACTAAGGAGAATGCGCTCCTAGCGCGTATTCTCAATCCGTGGCAGGGGAGGATACGCAGGCGGTCTGGCTGGAATTCAACCGCACACGGGACAAGGCGATCCGTGACCGGCTGATCCTCACGTACGCGCCGCTCGTCAAGTACGTGGCCGGCCGGCTCGGTTCCGGGCTGCCGGCGCACGTCGACGAGGGCGATCTCGTCTCCTACGGCCTGCTCGGCCTGATCGGCGCGATCGAGCGCTACGACCCGGACCCGGGACATCAAGTTCGAGACCTACGCGATCGCCCGCATCAAGGGCGCGATCATCGACGAGCTGCGCGCGCTCGACTGGGTGCCGCGCTCGGTGCGGTCGCGCGCCCGGGAGATCGAGCGCGCGATCGCCGAGCTCGAGGCCAAGCGCGGCATCGCCCCGACGGACGAGGAGATCGCCGCGAAGATCGGGATCACGGTCGACGAGCTCGAGGAGTCGCTGACGGACATCTCGCGCTCCTCGATCGCGGCGCTCGACGAGCTGTGGTCGGTGTCGGGCGACGGCGACCAGATCTCGCTGATGGACACGATCGAGGACGACGAGCGGCCCGCGCCGGCCGAGGTCGCCCTCGACGAGACCGAGATGCGCGAGGCGCTCGCCGACGCGATCGCCCGGCTGCCGGAGCGCGAGAAGCTCGTCGTCACCCTCTACTACTACGAGGAGCTGACGCTGCGGGAGATCGGCGAGGTGCTCGGCGTCACCGAGTCGCGGGTCTCGCAGCTGCACACGAAGGCGATCCTGCGCCTGAAGGCCCGGCTCGCGGGCGCGACCGCCCGCGGCGTTCCCGGCTCGGTCTGAGACGCTAACAGAACCCAAAGGCTTCTCTTAGGACGCGCTTAGGCGCAGCCTGTCAACTGGCTGCATGGCACAGCCGTCACGCATCGAGGAAGCCCGCCGCCGCCTGCGGCGCGCGCGCTACGGCATCGGCGTCGCGGCTGCGGCCGCCTTCGCACGGCTTCGGCCTTCGCGGCGCGCGCGGCTGCATCCGGGTACGAGCCACGCGTCGCGACGGCGACGGCACGGCAGCGACCGTCGAGCACGATCCGACGACGCCACCAGCAGCGACAGGCTCGACTTCGGGTCGGCAGCTCGATCGCCCCGTCGCAGCCGGCGGCGCCGCCGTCCAGAGCGGAGGGTCGTGACCGCCTTCCGCTCGATGGGCTGCGAGGTCGTGCTCTCGGACGGCGCCGCCGCTCGACGGCGTCCGCGCGCTCTTCGAGCAGCGCGACGACGCGCTTCAGCCGCTTTCTCGAGATCCTCCGAGCTCAGCACGCGTCAACGCCGACTCCCCTTGGCGTTGACGCTCGTCTCGGAGGAGCTGGCGTCGATGCTCTGCCTCGCGGCATCGACGCAGCTCGCGCCACCGGCGGCCTGGTGACCCCGGCCGTCGGTGGCGCCGTGCTCGCCGCCGGCTACGACCGCGACTTCTCCCGCCTGCCCGACGACGGCGCCGCGGTCGTGCCGGCGCGCGTGCCCTCCTCGACGCGCATCTCGTCTGCGCGGCCGGCTGCTGCTCCGCACCGAGCCGGTCGTGCTCGACCTGAACGGCGTCGTCAAGGGGCAGCACCGTCGACGACGCGCTCGCGCTCGTCGGGCGGGGCTGGGTGTCCGCCGGCGGCGACCTCGCGACCTCGGTCCCGTCATCGTCGGGCTGCCCGGGCGGCGACGCGATCACGCTCTACCGGGGCGGTCTCGCCACGAGCAGCGTCGCGCGCCGCAGCTGGCTCCGCGGCGGCGAGCCGCAGCATCACCTGATCGATCCCGCGACCGGACGTCCGTCCCGCACGCCGTGGCGCGACGTGACGGTCGCCGCCGCCAGCTGCCTCGCCGCCGACGTCGCCGCGAAGGCGGCGCTGCTGCTGGGCGCGGCAGGCCCGGCGTGGCTCGACCGCCGCGGGCTGGCCGGGGCGCTTCGTCGACGTCGCGACGGCACCGTGGCGCATCAACGAGACGTGGCGGCTCGGCGGCTGCCGGAGCGGCTCGCCGCATGAGCGCCACGGTCTGGTACTTCGCGCCGCTCGGCGGGGATCGTCGCGTACCTGCTGCTCTCGGCGTCGGTCGTCGTCGGCGTGCTCATGCTCAGGCCGCGCATCGCTCAGCTGGCCGCGGTTCGCGGTCGAGGAGGTGCACCGCTTCCTCGCGATTCTCACCGGGGTGTTCATCGCGCTTCACGGAGGCTCGCTGCTCCTCGACCGCGTCGTGCCGATCTCGCTCGGCCAGATGCTGGTGCCGTTCACGTCGCCGTACCGGCCGTTCGCGGTCGGGCTCGGCGTGACCGCGGCCGAGCTGATGGCGGCGGTCGGCGTGACGAACCTGCTCCGGCGGCAGCTGCCGCGCCACGTCTGGCGGCGCGCGCACTACCTGACCTTCGGCGTCTGGGCGCTCGCGTCGCTGCACGGCGTGCTCGCCGGAACCGACCGGGGCGATCCCTGGTTCGCCGGCATCGCCGCGTCGGCAGCGGCGGCGGTCGGGCTCGCCTTTGCGGTGCGGCTGCGAAGTTCGCTCGTAGCTGCCGCCGCACCATAGGATTGAGGGCGACACCCCTCACCGCTCCCAGGAGGACTCGATGCCCATCGAAGCCGGGAAGATCCGCAACGTCGCCGTCGTCGGCCACCGTGGAACGGGCAAGACCTCGCTCGTCGAGGCGATGCTGTTCCAGGCGGGAAGCACGAACCGGCTCGGGTCGATCGAGGCCGGGCAACGACCGTCTCGGACTGGGAAGAGGACGAGCAGCGCCGCGCAGATGTCGATCTCCGCGTCGCTCTGCCACTGCGAGTGGCAGGACCGCAAGCTCAACCTGATCGACACGCCGGGCGACTCCGGGCTTCCAGGCGGACACGGTCGCCTCGCTGCGCGTCGTCGAAGGCGCGCTCGTCGTCATCTCCGGCGTGATGGGCGTGGAGGTGAACACGTCGCGCGTCTGGGACCGCGCGGAGGAGCTCGAGCTCTCGCGTGTCGTCTTCGTCAACATGCTCGACCGCGAGCGTGCCGACTTCTACCGGGTCCTCGGCTCGCTGCAGGAGCAGCTGTCGGAGCGCTGCGTGGCGATCCAGCTGCCGATCGGCTCCGAGCACGAGCTCACGGGTGTCGTCGACCTGCTGCACAACTGCGCGTACATGGATCCGTCGGGCGCGCGCGAGGGCGATCCGGTCGCGATCCCCGAGTCGACTGGCCGCGACCGTCGAGGAGTACCGGACGAAGCTGCTCGACGCGGTCGTCGAGACCGACGAGGCGCTGATGGAGCGGTACCTCGGGCGGCGAGGAGATCCCCGCCGAGGACATCGCGCACGCGCTGAAGAACGCCGTCACGCGCGACGAGATCTACCCGGTCGCTTGCGGCGTCGCGACCAAGAACCTCGGGCACGCACGCGCTGCTCGACCTGATCGTCGAAGGCGTCCCGAGCCCCGCGAAGAAGGGCTCGCCGATCGACACCGACGCCAACGTCGCCGCCTTCGTCTTCAAGACGGTCGCCGACCCGTTCGCCGGCCGCATCTCGATGCTTCCGCGTCTACGCGGGCGAGGTCAAGGCCGACACGACGCTCGTCAACCACCGCGACCACTCGAAGGAGCGGCTCGGGTCGCTGATGGTGCTGCAGGGCAAGGAGCACGACAAGCGCCGACGGGTTCGGCGCGGGCGACATCGGCGCGGTCGCGAAGCTGAAGGACGTGCAGACCGGTGACGTGCTCGTCGACGCCGAGCACGATCTCGAGCCGCCCGCGCTCGGCTTCCCCGAGCCGGTGATGAGCTTCGCCGTGACGGCGAAGACGAAGGGCGACGAGGACAAGGTCGCGCAGGCGCTGCGGCGACTCGGCGAGGAGGATCCGACGCTGCGGCTCCGGCGCGACCAGCAGACCGGCGAGGAGCTGCTCTCGGGGATGAGCCAGATCCACGTCGAGGTGGCGGTCGAGCGCGCGAAGCGCCGCTTCGGCGTCGAGATGGAGCTGCACCAGCCGCGCGTGCCCGTACGTCGAGACGATCAAGTCCGAGGCGCGCGCGCACGGGCGCTACAAGAAGCAGACCGGCGGCCGCGGCCAGTTCGGCGACTGCCACATCGTGATCGAGCCGCTCGAAGGTCACGTCGGCTACGAGTTCGTCGACAAGATCGTCGGCGGCGTGATCCCGAAGGGGTTCCGGCCGGCGGTCGACAAGGGCATGCAGGAGGCGCTGCAGCACGGCGAGCTCGCCGGCGCGCCGGTGCAGGGTGTGCGCGTGACGCTCGTCGACGGCAGCTACCACAACGTCGACTCGTCGGAGATGGCGTTCAAGATCGCCGGCTCGATGGCGTTCCGGTCGGCCTACGAGAAGGCGCAGCCGACGCTGCTCGAGCCGATCATGGAGCTCGAGGTGACGGTGCCCGACGATTCGGTCGGTGCGATCAACGGCGACCTCAACTCGCGCCGCGGGCGCCTGCACGGGATGGAGCCGAAGGGCGGCATGACGACGATCAAGGCCGAGGTGCCGATGGCCGAGGTGCTGACCTACAACCAGGCTCTCGTCTCGATGACCGGCGGCCGGGGCGACTACCACATGCAGTTCCTGCGCTACGAAGAGGTACCCGCGCACATCGCGCAGAAGCTGATCGACGCTGCGAAGAAGGACAAGGAGGCGGTTCCGGCGTAGGCCCGCCCTCCAACCGACGCGCTAACCTCGCGGGATGACGCGCGTCACGCGGGTAACGGTCGATCGTTCGTGCGCGATCTGCGAGCGCACGTTGCTGATGGGCGAGCGGGCGATCCGGTTCTCGCCGAACGGCGGCGCCGACTACGTCGACGTCTGTCCGCTCTGCGCCGACACGGCGATCGAGTACGGCTGGGTGCGCGAGGGGGCGCCGATCTCGCTCGACGGTTCCGGCCGAGCGCCGGCGGCGCGGGTCGAGCTGGCTGCAGACGTTCCTCGGCACGCGTCCGCGCGAGGTCGAGACGACGGTCGCGTCCGATCCGATCCTGCGACGGCTCTCCGATCAGGAGCTGGCGATGGTCGAGGCTGCGGATCTCTTCAACGCCTCGCAGTACCGCCGCACCGTCGGCGGCATCGGCAAGTCGCTCGGCGAGCCGCGCGTCTCGGTCGTGCCGCTGTCAGGCGTCAACGCGGAGGTCGTCGTGACGGTCGCGTGGGACATCTGCTGGTACCAGTACCGCGTCTCGCCGGAGTCCGAGAATCCGGTGCGCCTGGAGGGGCGCGGGACACGACCCGGAACAGCTCGAGGGTGCGTTCACGCGGCTGGAACGCGCACATGGGCGAGGACGGCCGGATCGTCCCGGACATCGCCCGGGTTTAGGCCACCGCGTTGACCACTTTGGGGTGGTATTCCCCGCGTGCCTTCGTATAGTGAGGCGTGATCTACTGCGTCATCCCGCGCGAGCTCGAGGGCGACCTTTACGGCAAGATGGTCGACTACTACCGTGACAACCCGAACGTGACGGTGATCGTCGACCGCCGCGACGGCCCGGACCGCCGCAGCGCGCACGAGGACGGGTCGTACAGGGAGCAGCGGATCGTGCGCGACCGCCGCCGCTCCCGCGCCGCGGGCACCTTCCTCGACACGGACGGTGTGTCTGACACCGACGGTGTCGACACCTCTAGGGGGTAGCGCTCCGGCTGCGGCCCGGCCCAAACCGCGAGAAGTGTCAGACACCTGCGGTGTCAGACACAGCCGCGGCTACGATCGCCGCATGGCGACCGCAACCTTCGAATCGCTGAACCCCTCCACCGGCGAGGTGATCGAGTCGTTCCCGCGCTCGAGCGCCGACGACGTCGAACCGCGCCGTCGACGACCGCCCGCGAGGCGTGGGAGGAGCTGGCGGCTCGTGCCCGCGCCCGAGCGCGGCAACATCCTCTTCCGCTTCGCCCAGGTGCTCGAGCAGCACAAGCCCGAGCTCTCCGAGCTGATGACGCGCGAGATGGGCAAGGTCAAGGCCGAGGCCGGGCGGAGACGTCCAGGAAGCGATCGACATGAGCTACTACATGGGCGGCGAGGGCCGGCGCCTGTTCGGCCACACGACGCCGTCCGAGCTCCGCGACAAGTTCATGATGAGCGTCCGGATGCCCGTGGGCGTCGTCGGCGCGATCACGCCGTGGAACTTCCCGATCGCGATCCCCGCCTGGAAGCTCTGCCCGGCGCTCGTGTGCGGCAACACGGTCGTCCTGAAGCCGGCCGAGGACACGCCGCTCCTCGCGCAGCGCTTCGTCGAGCTGCTGCACGAGGCCGGCCTGCCCGAGGGTGTCGTCCAGATCGTGCACGGCTTCGGCGAGGAGGCAGGCGACGCGCTCGTCCGCCATCCCGACGTGCCCGTGATCACGTTCACCGGCTCGCGCGAGACCGGCGTGCTCGTGACGAAGAACGCGGCCGACGAGCTGAAGCACGTCCACCTCGAGCTCGGCGGCAAGAACGCGATCATCGTCATGGACGACGCCGACCTCGACCTCGCGGTCGACGGCATCGTCTGGTCGGCGTTCGGCACGGCCGGGCAGCGCTGCACCGCCGCCTCCCGCGTGATCGTGCAGCGCGGCGTCGTACGAGGCGCTCCAGTCGAAGCTCGTCGCGCGCGCCGAGCAGATGCGCATCGGCGCGCCGTGGGAGGACGACACCGACATCGGCCCGGTGATCAACGAGACCGCGGTCGAGAAGATCCACTCGTACACCGAGATCGGCAAGGACGAGGGCGCGACGCTGCTGACGGGCGGCGAGCGCGTCGAGGGCCACGGCTTCTACTACCGCCCGACGGTGTTCGCCGACGTCGACCCGCAGATGCGGATCGCGCAGGAGGAGATCTTCGGCCCGACCACCGCGCTGATCCCGGTCGACTCGTTCGAGGAGGCGGTGCGCGCGGTCAACAGCGTCGACTACGGGCTCTCGTCGTCGATCTTCACGCGCGACGTCAACAAGGCGTTCAAGGCGATGCGCGACCTGCAGACCGGGATCACCTACATCAACGCCGGCACGACCGGCGCCGAGGTGCACCTGCCGTTCGGCGGCATGAAGCAGACCGGCAACGGCCACCGCGAGGCGGGGCAGGCGGCGCTCGACGTGTTCACCGAGTGGAAGTCGATCTACGTCGACTACAGCGGCAAGCTGCAGCGCGCGCAGATCGACAACGTCGAGTAGCGCACTGACGTCCGTCCGGCTCTTCACCGACGGCGGCGCGCGCGGCAACCCCGGCCCGGCGGCCTACGGCTACGTGCTGGAAGCCGAGGACGGCACCGTGCTCGCGGCCGAAGGCGAGGCGATCGGCGTCGCGACCAACAACGTCGCCGAGTACAGCGGCCTCGTCGCCGGCCTGCGCCGCGCGCTCGAGCTGCAGCTGCCCGCGATCGAGGTCGTCTCCGACTCGGAGCTGATGGTCAAGCAGATGCGCGGCGAGTACCGCGTCAAGAACGCTGCGCTCCGCGGCCTCTTCGTCGAAGCGGCGCGACTTGCGCGGCAGCTCGAGAGCGTCGAGTATCGCCATGTGAAGCGCGCCGACAACGAGCTCGCCGACAGGCTCGTCAACGACGCGCTCGACGCGGCGACATGACCGTCACGCATCCGTTCGGGCGGGCGATCGAGGCGGGCGACGAGGACGCGGCGCTCGCGACGCTCGCCGACGACATCGTCTTCCGCAGCCCGGCGGTCTACAAGCCGTACCACGGCAGGAGCAGGTCGAGCAGATCCTCCGTCTCGTCGCGACCGTGTTCGAGAACTTCCGCTACACGAACGAGTGGCGCGACGGCCGCACGACGATCCTCTTCTTCGAGGCGAACGTCGGTGACCGCGACCTCCAGGGCGTCGACATCCTCGAGGAGAACGCCGACGGCAAGATCGCCGCGTTCACCGTGATGATCAGGCCGCTGTCGGGCCTGCAGGCGGTCGCGGCGACGATGGCAGCGCGTCTAGGCCTCGCGTAGCCTCGCTATACTGCGGGCCACGCGGATGTAGCTCAGTTGGCTAGAGCGTCTGCTTGCCATGCAGAAGGTCGAGAGTTCGAGTCTCTTCATCCGCTTCGAAAGACCCCTCAAGACGGGGCGGGGTAGGTTGACTAAAGCTCCTCCGTTCGCGGGTTGGAGTCCGCACTGACGGAGAAGAGCTGACGCGCCGGTCGCGGCTGGAGCGAACAGCGGTTTGTCCGCGAGGCGACTCTACGCAGAGCCAGTGGGCGGCGCGGGCTAGCTCATCTCGGCAGCGTCCATGGCACGATCGGAGACCGCGCTCATGCACAGCAGAAGCGTGAGGTTGGCGACGGCACCAATCCCGAACACCCAGCGAAGGCCGAGCCGTTCACCCAGGACACCGCCGAGAGCAGCGCCGACGGGCATGGTGCCGAACCCCACCAGGCGATAACCCGCGTTGACGCGTCCGATCATGTGCTCCGGCACGATCCGCTGGCGCAGGGAGACCGTGATGACGTCCCAACACATCTCACCAACGCCGGCGACCGCGAGTCCAGCGGCAACCAGGATTGGTTGGGTGAGCAGCGGGGCGGCGCAGGTGGCGGCGGCGGCCAGCATTCCCAACCGGAGAAGCGTTGCCCGCCCCAGCTTCTGCTGCCAGCGCTGCACGCCGAACGCGCCGATCACGCTCCCGACCGCGCCGGCAGCCAGCAACAGTCCGAACGTCAACGCGGACAGCCCCATCGGTCCCGGCGCAACGGCGAACACCGGCAACACCGCGACCGTGGCCATGACCGAGAGGTTCATGGCGCCGACCAGCAAGGCTAGGGTCCGCAACAGCGTGTCGTTCCAGAGGTACTGCACTCCTTCCCGGATGTCGGTGCGCAGCCTGGATCGAGGCGAGGCGGCGGACAGCGCCCTGTAGCGACCGGTCATCAGCGCAAGCGCCACTGCGGCGAGCAGATAGCACGCTGCACTGCTCAGGAAGGCGAGGCTCACCGCAATCCCCACCAGCAAACCGCCAACCGGCGGACCGACGAACCGGTTCAAGGACACCTCGGCGGCGAACAGCCGACTGTTGCCTCGGGACAGGTCGTCGCCGACGACGACCATCGGCAGTACCGACTGCCCGGCGGTGTCGAAAAGGGTTTCGCCGATACCGAGGGCAAAGGCCACGAGGTAGAGGATCCAAAGCTGCTCGGCGTTGGCGGCAGCAATCACAGCGAGGAAGCCGATCAGGAGGAATCGGGCCAGAGCGACGTTCACCATCGTGCGTCGCCGATCGAGTCGGTCGGCGAGAGCGCCTGCCTGGAGCGCGAAGACAAGCCAAGGAAGCCTGGCCGCGAGCAGCACGCTGGCGATGGCGACAGGCGACCTGGTGATGCTCAGCGCGAGCAGCGGCAGCGCCACCTGGACCATGCCGTCCGCCAGGTTCGACAGCGCTGTCGCGCTCCATAGCCGCTGGTAGTTGCGTCCGAGCGTCATCGGGCCGGCTCATGGTTCGTGAGGGCATCGACGCCGCACATTGCGACACCGTAACGGTGTAGGAATTACGAGGTTGCAGGCCGTCGCGGTGACGATCGCCGAGTGGCTCGCCGGTAGCTGACCGCGACAGACGCGCAGCATCACGAGACCCAGACGCGGTCGCATCGCGCGCTGTTCGCGCTCGCCTGAGGAACGTTTCGCGCGCGGGGAATCCCCCGCAAAGGGGAGATTTTCATCGCTCTGGTCGTTGCCCCTTCCGGATGGTCGTGCGCGAACCAGCCGGAGGTGGGGTGCTCGCCGGCGTGGCTCCCGCTGATGTGAGACACGACCACACACCACGGCGCCCCCCAACGCGTCGACCACAAAGGAGCAATCCCTTGAGCGGCATCTTCTACAAACTGTTTCGTCTCGATCTCCGCCGCGAGGACGGTCAGACGATGACCGAGTACGGCGTCCTCCTCGCTCTGATCGCTGTCGTCGTGATCGTCGCGCTGCTCTTCCTCGGCCCGAAGATCGCGGACGTCTTCAGCAACGTCGGTTCACAGCTCTAAGCGGCAACATGCGGCAATGCGGCAACGAAGGCCCCGCTTGGCGGGGCTTTCGTTTTGGTCCGGCGCGATCAGCAGTCGCCGAGCACCTGCTCGACGAGTAACCGGTCGCTCAGCTCGTGCGCGTCGGCGCGGCCGAAGTTCGTGGTCGTGATCACCGCGACGAGCTCGAGCGTCGGGACGACGTGCACACGGTTGCCGCCCATACCCGTCATGTAGAAGCTCGGGCGGCCGTCGAACTCGCGCAGCCACCACAGGTAGCCGTACCGCGTCTGCTCGTCGATCACCGCGTGCGCGCGCGTCGACTCGGCGACCCATGCTTGAGGGACGAGCCCGTCACCCCCGCGCAGGTACAGCTCGCCGAGCGCGAGCAGCGAGCGGCTCGTGAGCAGCAGCCCGCCGGCGGTCGACGTCTCGCCGAGTGGCGTGCGGGGCCATTCGGCACGCTCGATCGCGAGCGGCTCGAACAGCTCGCGCTGCGCGAACGCCGGCAGCGGCTCGCCCAGCGCGCGTTCCAGCGCGATTCCGAGCAGGACGACGCCGGCGGTGCAGTAGCTGAAGTCGGCGGCGCCCCGATCGGCAGGTCGAGCGCGAACTGCGCCCAGTCCTCGCGCGGGTACATCCGCTCCTCGTTGCCGGCCGAGAAGGGGTTCCAATCGTCGCACTCGAGGCACGAGCTCATCGTCAGAAGCTCCTCGACCGTGATCCGCAGCTTGCGTGCGTCGGGGTAGAGCGTGGGGCGGCGATCGCCGAGCAGGTCACCGATCGGGACGTCGACCGAGCCGACGAGCCTGCGCTCGATCGCGATCCCGACCAGCATGCCGAGCACCGACTTCGTGCACGAGCGCGTGTTGCGAAGCGTGTCCGCGTCGCCGTCGGTGTACTCCTCGGCAACGACCTCGCCGGCCCGCGAGACGACGACGCTCGTGATCGAGCCGTAGGCAGCGAGATTCATCGCAGGCGGCACAGGTCACCCGAGGTGTCCCAAGTCAAGAGCAGCTCACCGGTCGAATCTTCGCCGAAGGAAGAGGGCTTGACAGCGGTGTAGGAGCGAGAAGATGCTCGCGCCGTGGCGGCCGAGGAGATGTCGATGGTCTTGACCGATGCGGGGCTGGAGACGGTGCTGTTGTTCGACGAGGGGATCGACCTTCCGTGCTTCGCCGCCTTTCCGTTGCTGGACAGCGAAGACGGCCGGGCCGCTCTGCGCCGGTACTACGAGCCGTTTCTGCGGCTCGCGCGTGATCGCGACGCCGGGTTCGTGCTCTCGTCGCCGACGTGGCGCGCGAACCCGGACTGGGGTGATCAGCTCGGGTACGAGCGTGAGGCGTTGGCGGATGTGAATGGTCGTGCTGTCGTCTTTCTCGAGGAGTTGCGAGATGACGTCCTGGCGCCGGATGATCGCGACGCCGTTCTGATTGAGGGCTGTGTTGGTCCGCGAAGCGATGCGTATCGGCCAGCCCTCCGCATGGACGCCGATCAGGCGGAGCGCTACCACAGCTTTCAGCTTCGAGCGCTGGCCGATGCCGGCTGCGCGCAGGCGGCGGCTCTGACACTGAGCTATGTCGAAGAAGCGGTCGGGATCGCCCGAGCGGCGACAGCGGCGGGTCTCCCGATCGTTGTCGGATTCACCGTCGAGACGGACGGACGGTTGCCGAGCGGCGACTCGATCGAGCAGGCGATCGACGCCGTCGACGACGCGACCGACGGTGCCGTTCGCTCCTTCATGATCAACTGTGCACACCCAACGCACTTCGCCGACGCGCTGCCGAACGGTAGTGCTCGAAACCGGATCCACGCCGTGCGGGCGAACGCGTCGATGAGAAGCCACCAGGAACTCGACAATGCCGAGGAACTCGACGGGGGCGATCCCGAGAATCTGGCCGAGCGGTACGTCGCGCTTCGACGCGAGTTGCCTGAGCTTCACGTGCTCGGCGGCTGCTGTGGCACGAACATCCGCCATGTCACCGCGATCTGCGACGCGTGGCTGGCCGCGACCTGAATTAGCCGCGAAGGCGGTACAAGTCACCCGAGGTGACGGACATCAGGAAGAGCTCGCCCGCCGAGTCCTCGCCGAACGACGAGAGCCCCTCGAGCTTGAACGGCTCGCGACGCAGATTCGTCGCCCGCCCGCCCGCGATCTTGAGGCTCCAGACGATGCCTGAGCAGTAGTCGCCGTAGAAGTAGCGGCCGGCGGCAGCAGGCACCTTCGTCCCGCGGTAGACGTACCCGCCCGTAACGGAGCAGCCGCCACTCGCGTGCGAGTACTCGGCGACGGGCACGTGAGCGGCGCCGTTCTTCAGCACCGTGGTGGAGGGCTCGTACACGTGGCGCCCCTCGAAGTGGTTCCAGCCGAAGTTCGCCAGACCGGCACCACGGCGCAGGTAGTCGATCTCCTCCCAGTTGCCCTGGCCGACGTCGCCGATGTAGAGGTCGCCGTTGGCCCGGTCGAACGAGAAGCGCCACGGATTGCGCAGGCCGTACGCGACGAGCCGCCAGCGCGGCTTCGCCGCATTCACGTCGATGCGCATGATCTTCGCGAAGGGCCGATTCAGATTCTGGCCGTTGTGCTGCGGGTCGCCGGCGCCGCCACCGTCACCGTTGCCCCAGTAAAGGAGGCGGTCCGGCCCGAACTGCAGCTGCCCGCCGTTGTGGTTCGAGGCGAAGTCCTTCACGAAGAGCAGCTGCGTCGCGGACGACGGGATCGCGCGGGTGCCGTCGGAGCGGTACTGCACGACGTGGGTGTCGCCGCTCTTGTCGGTGTAGTCCACGTAGAAGCGGTGCGTCGTCGCGTAGTCGGGATCGAACGCGACGGAGAGCAGCCCTTGCTCGCCGCCGCTCAGCACGCTCGAACGGATGTCGAGGAACGGCGCGCTGCGAATGTGGCCGCCCTCGAGCACGACGATCCGGCCGGCTTGCTCGACGACGTACAGCCGGCCCGGCCTCGCCTGGCGCTGCGGTCGCGTACACCGGTGCGTTGAAGTGCGCGACCCGGACGAGGCCCAATGCTCGCTCGCGCGCGGAGGCTCCGCCGGCCGTCGCGGCGACGAACAGGGCGGCCAGCGCGAGCAAGCGGACGGGCACCGCGCCCAGTGTCGCAGCGCGGCCGGATCCCGTAACGGAACGCCGCCGTTGCCGGTCGATAGCCGCATGACGACACAACAGACGGTCTCAGGCTTGCTGCACGAGGCAGCCGAGACCCACCACACCGTGTACCGAATCGTCGACGGCGACGATCCGGACTGGGCGTCCTGGTACGCCGACTGGCTGCTCGCACTCTCGGAGCTCCCTGATCTGATCGCCCGGCCCGTGCGCTCGCACCTCGTGCATGCGCTGGTACAGCTCGACCGGGACTACGTCGCGGCCGCGCCGGGCCAGCCCTGGGAGGACTGGTACGCCGAGCGGCTGGCCGCCTACTCGTCGCCCGGCGCGGCGACGTAGTTCGCGTGCAGCACCTGAAGTGCCTCCGGCAGGTCCGGTGACATCAGCGCGCTCTTGTGCAGATAGCCGGCTGCGCCCGCCTCGGCCGCGCGGCCGATGTCGTCGTACTCGTCCGAGCCGGTGTAGATGACGACATGCTGGCCGGCGTCACGTTCGCGGATCGCGCGCGTCGCCGCGATGCCGTCCTGGCCGGGTAGCCCGATGTCCATCAGCACGACGTCGGGATCGTGCTCCTCGACGAGCCGCACGCCCTCCTCGCCGTCCTGGGCGCGGCCGACGACGATGAAGCGTCCATCGCGTTCGAGGATGTCCGCGACGAGCGCGGCGAGCTGCTCGTCGTCCTCGCAGATGACGATCCGGAGTGGTGTCTCCAGCACGAAGCCCGGAGCCTGCCACACCGCCCCCTAGGATGCGGCAGTGATCATCGACGGCCACAACGACCTCGTCCTGCGCCGCTGGCGGGGTGAGCCGGCGCTGCATATCGACCTCGATGCGGCGCCAGGGGCAGGCTTTGCAGGCGGATTCTTCGCGCTCTACGTCCCGTCGCCGAAGTTCCCCGAGCCGACCGAGACGCCGTACGCGGTCCCGCTGCCCGACCCGATCCCGCACGAGGAAGCCGCTCGGATCGCCGAAGAGCTGTTCGCCACGCTGTGCGAGCTGCCCGTGGCGCGTGCGACGTCGACGGCCGATTTCCAGGACGGTCGTGTGACGGCGATCGTGCACATGGAGGGGGCCGAGCCGATCGCGTCCGAC
This sequence comes from uncultured Actinomycetes bacterium, assembly GCA_963819535.1. Taxonomy (GTDB): domain Bacteria; phylum Actinomycetota; class Thermoleophilia; order Gaiellales; family Gaiellaceae; genus PALSA-600. Next base: position 616,325 of record CAWFWL010000004.1, read on the forward strand.
CTGTCGAACCTCGAGGACTGGTACGCGCGCGGCCTGCGCTCGATCGGGCTGACGTGGTCGCGGCCGAACGAGTTCGCCGAGGGCGTGCCGTTTCGCTTTCCGTCGGGCTCCGACACGGGCGGAGGCCTCAGTTCGGCAGGGCGCGAGCTCGTGCGGGCGTGCAATCGCCTCGGCATCCTCGTCGACGTGTCGCACCTCAACTCGGCCGGGTTCTGGGACGTCGCCGGGCTCTCGGACGCGCCGGTCGTCGCGACGCATTCGAACGCGCACGCTCTCTGCCAGGCGTCTCGCAATCTCGTCGACGAGCAGCTCGACGCGATCGCTGCGTCCGGCGGGATCGTCGGCGTCAACTTCGCCATCACGTTCCTGCGCGAGGACGGGCTCGAGCGCCGCGACACGCCGATCACGGAGATCGTGCGGCACGTCGACTACCTCGTCGAACGCATGGGGGTCGACCACGTCGCGTTCGGCTCCGACTTCGACGGAGCCGTCGTCCCCGACGCGCTCGGCGGCGTGAGCGGCCTGCCGTCGCTGGTCGACGCCTTGCGCGCCTCCGGCCACGACGACGACGCGGTGGCGAAGATCACGCACCGCAACTGGCTGCGCGTGCTCGACGCTACCTGGACGTAGGCCGCCGGGCGAAGAAGCCGCGCGCCTGCATCGTCATCACGAGCACGCCGTCCTGGTTGAAGACCTCGCTGGTCGTGAAGATCGTGCCGCGCCGAGGGTTCGTCGAGGAGGGCTGCGAGTCGGTCACGGTCACCCGGCCGGTGAGCCGGTCGCCGGGCCGCACGGGCGCCGTCCAGCGCAGGCTCTCGATGCCGGGCGAGCCCATCGAGGCGGCGTCGAGCAGGATGCCGCGCACGAACAGGCCCATGAAGAGCGCCGCCGTGTGCCAGCCGCTCGCGACCAGCCCGCCGAACGGCCCGTCGACCGCTGCGGCGGTGTCGACGTGGAAGGGCTGCGGGTCGTAGCGCTGGGCGAAGTCGACGATCTCCGCCTCGGTGACGTCGACCTCGCCGAGCTCGGTCACGTCGCCGACCGCAAAGTCCTCCCAGTAGCGCACGCCCAGCAACCTATCGCGGCGGCCCGCGGTGCCAGGAGCCGGAAGTAGACGTGGCCGCGCCGGCCACCTCAGACGTGGCAACAGAGCTGCAACGGATTCGCAACCGAAGTGGAACGACGACCACCTTTCCCCTGTAGACGCCCGAACCGCACTTCAGACACGCCCGGTGTCAGACACCGGGGTTACGGGCACAACGACGACGCGACGTTGGCGTAGGCCGCCCGGCACCGCACAGGCCCTGAACCGATCGCTACGTTTGCGCGATGCGCACGCGCCCACTCGGCCCGCTCGAGGTCAGCGTCGTCGGGCTTGGCTGCAACAACTTCGGCGGCCGCATCGACCAGGAGGCGTCGCGCGCGGTCATCGACGCGGCGCTCGACGCCGACGTCACGTTCTTCGACACCGCCGACATCTACGGAGGCGCCGGCGGCAGCGAGACGATCATCGGCAACGCGCTCCGCGGACGCCGCGACCGGGTCGTGCTGGCGACGAAGTTCGGCAAGGAGATGAGCGACGGTGCGACCCGTCGAGGGTCACGCGAGTACATCCGCGCAGCTCTGGACGCATCACTGCGGCGGTTGCAGACCGACGTGATCGACCTCTACCAGCACCACGAGGAGGATCGCGAGACGCCGCTCGAGGAGACGTTTGCGGCTCTCGACGAGCTCGTGGCGGAGGGCAAGATCCGCGCGTACGGGACGTCGAACTACGAGCCGGAAACGCTCCGCCGCGCGCGGGCGATCGCCGGGCCGGCCTACGTCTCCGAGCAGAGCGAGTACTCCTGGCTCGAGCGCGGGGCAGAGGACGAGCTGCTGCCGACCTGCCGGGAGCTCGGCCTCGGCTTCATCCCGTACTTCCCGCTCGCGTCCGGGCTGCTGACGGGCAAGGTTGCGCCGGACTCACCGCCCGCGCCCGGCACCCGCCTGTACGGCCGGCAGATCGAGGCGGCCAGGCTCGAGCGGGTCGAGCGGCTGCGCGGGCTGGGCGGAAGCCCACGGCGCGACGCTGCTCGACGTCGCGGTCGGCGGGCTTCTGGCCGTGAAGCCCGTCGTCTCCGTGATCGCGGGCGCGACGAAGCCGGAGCAGGTGCGGGCCAACGCGGCCGCGGGCCGCTGGGCGCCGTCGGACGACGAGCTGGCCGAGCTGCTCGCGCTCTAGTCGAGCTTCGCGACCACGTGCTTGATCTGCGTGTACTCCTCCATCGAGTACGCCGACATGTCCTTGCCGTAGCCCGAGCTCTTGTAGCCGCCGTGCGGCATCTCGGACGCGATCGGGACGAGGTGGTCGTTGATCCAGACGCAGCCGAACTGCAGCTTCCGCGCCGCGCTGAGCGCGCGGCCGATGTCGCGCGTCCACACCGAGGCGGCGAGGCCGTAGCGCACGCCGTTCGCCCACTCGATCGCCTGGGCGTCGTCGGCGAACTTCTGCACGGTCACGACCGGCCCGAACACCTCGTCCTGCACGATCTCGTCGTCCTGCTTGACGTCGGTGACGACCGTCGGTGTCACGAACCAGCCGCGATCGCCCTGCGCCTGGCCGCCGGTCAACACGGTGGCGCCCTTGGCGCGCTCGAGGAAGCCGAAGATCCGCTCCTGCTGGTCGGCCGAGATCACCGGGCCCATCTCGATGTCCTCGCTCGACGCCGGGTCGCCGACGTTCAGCGACTCGACGGCGGGAACGAGCGCCTCGAGCAGCGCGTCGTAGATCTTCGGGCCGGCGATCACGCGTGAGCCGGCGGTGCAGTCCTGGCCCGAGTTCGCGTAGCCGGCGATCTTGATCCCCTCGGCGACCGCCTCGGGGTCGGCGTCGTCGAAGACGACCATCGGCGCCTTGCCGCCCAGCTCGAGGTGCACGCGCTTGAGCGTGTCGGAGGCGTTGCGTCGCGATCAGCTTGCCGGTCGAGACGTCGCCCGTCAGCGAGACGAGGCCGATGTCGGGGTGCGAGACGAGCCGGGCTCCCGTCGGCTCGCCGTCGCCCGTGACGGCCTGCAGGACGCCCGCGGGGAGTGCGTCCTTGGCCAGTTCGAGGAAGCGGAGCAGCGAGAGCGGGGTCTGCTCGGCCGGCTTCAGGATCTGCACGTTCCCGGCGGCGAGCGCGGGGCCCATCTTCCAGACGGCCATCATCAGCGGGTAGTTCCACGGGCAGATGCCGGCGACGATGCCGATCGGCTCGCGGCGGACCATCGACGTGTACCCCTTGATGTACTCGCCGGTGCTCTTGCCCTCGAGGTTGCGCGCCGCGCCGGCGAAGAAGCGAAGGTTGTCGGCCGCGAACGGCATCTCCTCGCGGGCGAGCGAGATCGGCTTGCCGACGTTCTGGGACTCGATCTGGGCGAGCTCCTCGGCGTTGTCGGAGATCACGTCGGCGAGCTTCAGGAGCAGCTCCGAGCGCTCCCCCGGCGTCGCGTCGAGCCACTCGGCGAGGGCTCCGCGGGCACGGTCGACGACGGCGTCGACCTCGTCGGCGGACATGTTCGGGACGCCGGCGATCGTCTCTCCGGTCGCCGGGTTGATGACGTCGATCGTCTCGCTCTCCGTGGTTACCGCCATGTCAGCCTCCTGTTCGGTCCGCAGCAAGAGCGAACCTACCCGAGCGCGGCCGTCAGTGGTGAACGGTGACGGTGACCATGATCGTCTGCGGCGGCGGGACGACGGTCTCGGTGTAGGTCACCGGCGGCGTCGTCTCGGTGATCGTCATCGTCTTCGTGCGGGTCAGCACGTCGGTCGACGTGCGTCCCGGCGCCGTGACCGTCACGATCCGGTTGTGCACCACCGGTGCGGCGTTCCTGACGATGCTCGTCGTCACCGGGATCGTCACCGTCGTGGCCTTGCCCGGCAGCGTCACGACCCGCCGGTTGACGACCGTGCGGACGTGCGTGACCGTGTGCACGCGGACGCGAGCCTTGGCAGGCGTGCGCACGTCGACCAGCCCCAGATCGGCCGCCGCGCTGCTCGTGCCGGGATTGGCGTTCGCCGACGAGAGCCCGTCGGCGGCCAGCCAGCCGCCCCACAGCACCAGCGCCGCGAGCACGAACAGCGACCCGACACGGACCTCTTCGGGCACGCGATCGCGCCACAACCACAGCCAAAACCGCCCGTTACGCCATTTCTCCTGGAACACCGCTCGACCCCCCAGTCGTGTGTTCAGGCTCTCCCCTGCCCGGTTCTCCGGGAATCAAAGCACGTCGGCCTATTCGGTGCGAAGGATCCCGCTCTCACGCGTCAGACGCTGGGCCAGCGCCACCGGCAGGATCGTCACCGCGAGGATCAGGAAGACGACCACGTTGACCTGGGGAAGCTGCTGGCCGAGCCTGATCTGACCGAAGATCCAGATCGGGAGCGTGTTGTTCGCGCCCGCGGTGAACGTGGTCACGATCACCTCGTCGAACGAGAGCGCGAACGCGAGCAGCCCGCCGGAGATGAGTGCGGTCGAGATGGTCGGGAACGTGACGTAGCGGAAGGTCTGGATGCCGTCGGCGCCGAGGTCCATCGACGCCTCGGTGAGCGAGCCCGGGACGCGCCGCAGGCGGGCGATCACGTTGTTGTAGACGACGACCACACAGAACGTCGCGTGGCCGATCACGATCGTCCAGAGGCCGAAGTTGAACTTCCAGAACGTGAAGTACGAGTTGAGCGCCATGCCCGTGATGATCCCGGGCAGCGCGATCGGCAGCACGAGCAGGAACGAGATCCCGTCACGGCCGAAGAAGCGGAAGCGGTGCACGCCGAACGACGCCGCCGACCCGAGCACGAGCGCGATCAGTGTTGCCAGCGCGGCGGCCTTGAGCGAGAGCCACAGCGCCTGCTGCATGTCGCCGTTGTGGATCGCCGGCGAGAACCACTTCGTCGTCACACCGGCGATCGGCCAGCTCTGCACGTTCGACGAGTTGAACGCGTACAGGCAGATGACGCCGATCGGGATGTAGAGGAACGCGAGCACGAGCGCGACCCACACCCCGAGCGCGATCTGTGCCGCCGCGCGTCGTCATAGCGCGTCGAACGCTCCGAGCCGGCGCGCGATCATCAGGTAGACGCCCATCACGACCACGGGCACGACCGCAAACGCGGCCCCGAACGGCAGGTTCGACGACTGGTTGACCGAGTCGTAGACGACGTTGCCGATGAACTGCGACGAGGTGCCGCCGATCAGCACGGGCGTGATGTAGTCGCCGAGCGTCAGCGAGAACGTGAAGATCGAGCCGGCGACGATGCCCGGCAGCGCGAGCGGCAGGATCACCGTGCGCAGCGTGCGCGAGCCGCGCGCGCCGAGGTCGCGCGACGCCTCGATGTAGGAGTGGGGGATGCGCTCGAGCGACGCGTAGACCGGCAGGATCATGAACGGCAGCCAGATGTACGAGAAGACGATCCACATCGCCGTGTTCGAGTACGCGATCCCGGCCGACGGCAGCCCGACCTTGTGCAGCGACCAGTTGAGCAGCCCGTCCGAGTTGAGGATCAGCCGCCACGCGTAGACGCGGGCAAGGTACGACGCCCAGAGCGGCAGCAGCACGAGCACGAACAGCACCGCCCGGGTGCGGCCGCCTGCGACGCGCGCCATGAAGTAGGCGAACGGGAACGCGATGATCGCGTCGGTGATCGTGACCGCGGCCGCGATCTTGATCGTGCGCAGCGCGACCGTGCGATACGTCGAGTCGTTCCAGAGCGTGCGGAAGTTGTCGAGCGTCCAGTGGTGGATCAGCTTCGACGTGAACGGGTCGACGGTCCAGAACGCCGAGACGAACAGCGCGACGAGCGCCGCGATGTAGACGAGTGCGAACGCGAGCACCGGTGGCGAGAGGAGCGAGAGAGCCTTGAGCCAGGGCCGGCGCCAGAGCGCGCCGCCGAACCGGCGGCGCGCCCCCTGGCGATCCGGATCTAGCCCTTGAGCTGCGTCCAGGCCTGCTGCCACTTCGTGTAGTCCATGCAGTTCTTCTGCCCGTTGCCGCAGTCGGCGATCGGGGTCTTCCAGAAGTGGATCTGCTTGAAGTACTTGAGCGGAGCGTTGGCGTGGTACTGCGCGCACGAGCCCTTCGAGAGCGTGTCCATGATCGCGCACGCCTTCGAGTTGACCGGCGTCTCACCGAAGTAGATCGCCTGCTGCGCCTGCACCTTCGGCGTCGAGATCCAGGCGAGCCACTTGTAGGCGCAGTCGAGGTTCTTCGTCTTCGACGACACCATCCACGTGTCGAGCCAGCCCGTCGCCCCTTCCTTCGGGACGAGGTCCTTCACCGGCGCCTTCGCCGCGATCAGGGTGTTCGTCTGGTACGGCCACGACGCGCCGATCACGGCGTCGCCGTTCTTGAACAGGTCGATCTCGTCGGAGGCGAGCGCCCAGTACTTCTTGATCAGCGGCTTCTGCTTCTTCAGCAGGTTGATCGGCCGCCGTAGAACTGGGCGCTGTTCAGCTCGTACGGGTCCTTGATCCCGAGCGACGGCTGCGTCTTCATCAGGTACAGCGCCGCGTCGGCGATCTGGATCGGGTTGTCGGGAACGGTGACCTTGCCCTTGTACTTCGGGCTGTAGAGCGAAGCCCAGGACGTCGGCGCCGGGCTTCACCTTCTTCGTGTTGTAGAGCAGCGTGTTCGGGCCCCACTGCAGCGAGATGCCGTAGTGCTTGCCGCCGACCGTGTTGTTCGGCGGCGACTTGAACGCCTGGCCGAAGTTCTTGAAGTCGGGGATCTTCGAGACGTCGACGGCTGCACGTCCTTGCCGTAGATCAGCCGCAGCGACGCGTCGCCCGAGGCCGAGACCATGTCGTACTGGCCGCCGCCGCCGGAGCGCATCAGCGTGACCATCTCGTCCGACGAGCCGGCGTACTTCGCGTGGACCGTGCAGCCGGTCGCTTCTCGAACGGCTTCACCCACTGCGGCTGCGTGTAGCCCTCCCAGGCGATCATGTTGAGCGTGCCGCCGTGTTGCTTCGACGCGCCGGCGGCGGGGAACGCCAGTCCGACGGCGAGCACCGCGACGAGCGCCCACGTGCTTCTTGTCATCTTGCCTCCTGCTCGGGGGGTGACTGGGGGTTAGAGCCCTTGATCTCGTAGGCGTCCTCGTCGCGCCAGCGAGAGGTGGACGCTGCGTGCCGGGCTCGACGCGCGTGCCGTCGTTCTGCCGGACGACGGTGAGCCGCTCGCCGGCGTCGGTGTCGACGACGTAGCGCGTGAACGCGCCGACGAAGACGACGTCGGCGATCACGGCCGGGCTCGCCGTGACCGTTCAGGTCGATCCGCTCCGGGCGGACGCTGAAGCGCCGGCCGTTCCGCTCGAGGATGTTCGAGGTGCCGACGAAGCCGGCGACGAACTCGGTCGCGGGATGCTCGTAGATCTCGTGCGGCGAGCCGATCTGCTCGATCTTGCCTTCGTTGAAGACGGCGACGTGGTCGCTCATCGTCAGCGCCTCCTCCTGGTCGTGCGTGACGTAGAGGAAGGTCATGCCGAGGTCGCGCTGCAGCGCCTTCAGGAAGACCTGCATCTCCTGGCGCAGCTTCAGGTCGAGCGCGCCGAGCGGCTCGTCGAGCAGCAGCACCTTCGGCCGGTTGACGATCGAGCGAGCGAGCGCGACCCGCTGGCGCTGCCCGCCGGAGAGCTGCACCGGCTTGCGCGACGCCGTAGCCGTCGAGCCGCACCATCTTCAGCACCTCGTCGAACCTGCCCGCGTCGCGGTCGCGCACGCGCCGACGCCCTTCACCTTGAGCCCGTAGCCGACGTTCTCGCGCGACCGTCATGTGCGGGAAGAGCGCGTAGTCCTGGAAGACGGTGTTGACGTCGCGGGCGTACGGCGGGCGGCGGGTGATGTCCTCGCCGCCGAGCGTCACGCGTCCGCGATCCGGCTGCTCGAAGCCGGCGATGATCCGCAGCGTCGTCGTCTTGCCCGAGCCGGACGGGCCGAGCAGCGTGAAGAACTCGCCGGCGGCGACGCTCAGGTCGACGTCGTCGACCGCGACGACGTCCCCGTAGGTCTTCCTGATCCCGGCGACGCCGACGTCAGCCGCCAAGACAGCCCTCGAGGATGTCGAGTCCCTTCTCCAGCTCGTCGTCGGTGATCGTGAACGGCACGAGGATGCGGATCACGTTGCCGTAGAGCCCGCACGAGAGCAGCATCAGGCCGCGTTCGCGCGCCGCCGTCGTGATGCGCGTCGTCTCTTCGCCGGTCTGCTCGGGTAGCTCGATCGCAAGCATCGGCCCGATCCCGCGCACCTCGGAGCCCGCGGGAGCCATCGACTCGAGCCGCTCGCGCATTCGGGTCGCCGATCTGCCTCCGCGCGCGGCCGCTGCTCGGCGAGCGCGTCGAGGATCGCGACCGCGGCGGCGCACGAGACGGGGTTGCCGCCGAAGGTGCCGCCGAGGCCGCCGGGCGGCACCGCGTCCATCACCTCGGCGCGGCCCGTGACCGCGGCGAGCGGGAGGCCGCCGCCGAGCGTCTTGCCGCTCACGAGCAGGTCGGGCTCGACGCCGTAGTGCTCGATCGCCCACACGGGCCCGGTGCGACCGCAGCCGGACTGCACCTCGTCGTCCACGTAGAGGATCCCGTAGCGGTCGAGCAGCTCCTGCAGCCGCTTCGGGAAGTCGGGCGTCATCGGGATGAAGCCGCCCTCGCCCTGCACCGGCTCGAGCACCGCGCACGCGACCGACACCGGGTCGACGTCGCCCTTGAAGAGGTGCTTGAGCGCGTCGATCGCGTCGTCCTCGCTGATCCCCCGGTACGGATAGGGCGCCGGGGTGCGGTAGACCTCGGGCGCGAACGGGCCGAAGCCGGCCTTGTAGGGCACGACCTTCGAGGTCATCGTCATCGAGAGCAGCGTTCGGCCGTGGAAGGCGCTGTCGAAGACGATCACCGCCGGCCGGCCGGTCGCGACGCGCGCGATCTTGACCGCGTTCTCGATCGCCTCCGCGCCCGGAGTTGAGCAGCACGGACTTCTGGTCGGCGCCGCGGCACGGTGAGAGCTCGGCGAGCCGGCGGCAGACTTCGACGTACGGCTCGTACATCCCGACCATGAAGCACTGGTGCAGGTAGCGGTCGACCTGCGCGTGCACGGCGTCGACGACCGCGGGCAGCGAGTGGCCGAGGTTCGCGCAGCCGAGGCCGCCGGCGAAGTCGATGTACTCGCGCCCCTCGGCGTCCCAGACCCGGGCACCCTCGGCGCGCTCGACGACGAGCGGCGGCGTCGAGATCCCGCGCGCGACGTAGCGTTCGCGGGCCTCCTGGACGCGGTCGGTCGCGCTGCGTTCGTGAACGGCCACGGTAGGAGCGACTGTATAACGCCCATTCAGGCGGAGCTAGCGCCCCGGCTAGGATGCTGCCTCGCGTGGCGCCTTGGCCGAGTGGTTAGGCAGCGGCCTGCAAAGCCGTTTACAGCGGTTCGAATCCGCTAGGCGCCTTGCCAACGGTTGCACCAGGAGTTGCACGGTTTCGGGAGGTCTTCGGGCCGCCTCGAAACTGCGTGAGACCTTCCCGGATCAGGCCGCGAGCCGTTCGCTGAGCGTCTGCTTGAGCGAAACAAGTCCGGGAATGCGTCCCGCCATTACGACCTGCTCGTCGAAGACGAGCGCCGGTGTGGACATGACGCCGTAGGCCGCGATCTCGCCGTAGTCAGTGACCTTGACGATCTCGGCGTCGAGCCCCAGCTCGGCGACCGCTTGCTCAGCAACGGCGCTCAGCCGTTGGCAGTTGGCGCACCCGGAGCCGAGGATCTTGATCGTGGTCATGGCATGTCGTCCTTTCAGAGAATGGCGTTGAAGAGGAAGCCGGTCGCGAGGATGCCGACGGCGACGACCGCGACAAAGCAGGCGAGCAGCTGGGGGCGAAGGACGCGGCGGAGCAGGATCATCTCCGGCAGCGAGAGCGCGACGACGCTCATCATGAACGCCAGAAGCGTTCCCATCGCCAGCCCTTTGGCGTGCAGGACGGCGATCATCGGCAGGATCCCGGCGGCGTTCGAGTAGAGCGGTACGCCGACCAGGACGGCGAAGGGGACGGCGAGCGGATTCGACGCGGACGCATGGCGGGCGAAGAAGTCGGTCGGCATCCAGCCGTGGATGACCGCGCCGAGCGCGATCCCGGTGAGCAGGTACGGCCAAGTCTTGCCAACGATCGTCTTGACCTCGTCCCAGCTGAGCTCGAACCGCTCCTGCCAGGTCGGCTTCACGTCGACCATGCCTGCGCTGCCTGCCTTTGCGGCGGCTTCGAGCACGAACGGCTCGATGTAGCGCTCCAGCCTCAGACGGCCGAGGATGCCTCCGGCAACGATCGCGATCAGCAAGCCCGAGGCGATGTAGAGGATGGCGATCTGCAGGCCGAACATTCCGTACAGGAGGACGACGGCGACCTCGTTGACCATTGGGCTCGCGATCAGGAAGGTGAGGGTGATCCCGAGAGGCACTCCGGCGGCGACGAAGCCGATGAAGGCCGGGACGGCACTGCAGGAGCAGAACGGGGTCGCCACGCCTAGCCCGGCGGCCGCGACGTTGCCGAGACCTTCGCGCTTGCCGCCCAGCAACGCGCGCGTGCGCTCGATCGAGAGGAAGCTGCGCAGCAGCCGAGCCAGGAAGATGATCCCTCCAAGTAGGAGCAGGATCTTCGTCGTGTCGTACAAGAAGAAATGGAGCGCGTCAGACCAACGCGGCCCCTGCGGGAGCGCGAGGACGTCGTAGAGCAGCCAGTTCCAGAAGGGCAGCAAGAAGTGGTAGAGCGCGAACCACGCAACGGCACCCGAGGCGAGCAGCCAGAGGGGATGCCGTTCTGGCGCGGTGCGCGTGCGGAGGGCGATCGCGCTCATGCGGCCAGCGATCCGGCGAGCCCAGCGAGCGCCTCTCGGTCGAGCGTGACCTCGACCCGCCTACCGACCTTCACGCACGTGACGAGTCCTGCTTCGCGCAGCACCTTTAGATGGTGTGAGAGCAACGGTGCTGACAGATCGAGTTGCTTGCGCAGATCGCAGGCGCGTGCATCCTCGCGGACCAGTTCGTCGATCAGCGCGAGCCGCACCGGGTCGGCAAGGGCGCGGAGGTAAGCGATGCGGGTGGGCTGAGGCGTCTGTTCGCTCATCGGTTCGACGGTTAGGCGAGACCGGCTTGCGCCAGGTCGTTTGTTCAATCCCCATTGAATGATTTGTGCGGAGCTGTGACATCCGGCGTGCCCCTGATCTGCCCATCCGTAGAACCCCGAGTCTGTGCGCGCGTCGCCGATCCGCGGTGAGCACCTTGCGCGATCAGCGCCAGATGCCCGTCAGCGGCTTCGCGTCTCCCGAGGCGCCTAGCCGCGGCAGCCCGAGCGCATCCTCGAGCGTGCGCAAGACGCCGTAGTGGGTGGTCGGCGCCGTGTACCGCGAGTGCGGCTTGACCGCCGTGCCCGCCACGATCAGCGCCACGTCGCCGCCGCCTCCGGCGTCCGACTTGCCCTCGTCGAAGACGATGAAGACGGCGGTTCTCGGCACGGCCAGTAACGGCTTGATGAACCGCGCGAGCCACGCGTCGCCGGTCGCGACCGGGCAGTCGTGCATGTCGTGGCACAGGTCGGGCGTCACGAACGAGAAGGCAGGCAGGTGCGCCGGGTCGAAGTCTCCGAGCGGGTGGACGTGCGCCGCGTCTCCCGCGAAGTAGAGGAACGGGACATGCTTCTTCGCGAACCTCGGGCCTGTCGGATACCCCTCGGCGTAGCTCGCCCAGGTGCGGTGGCGCTTGCTCAGCAGGCTGCCGATCGTCGCGCCGGTCTGCGGGCAGTCCTCGCAGTCGTCGGTGACGCCGTGCGTCGAGCCGGAGACGAGCGCGAGGTAGTTCGGCAGGCTCGGGTGCGCGATCGCTCGTGCATGGGTCGCCTGGGCGTAGCGGGCGGCCAGCCGGTCGAACGTGGGCGCGGCTCCCGAGCCGAGCACGCTCGGGCGCTCCTCGTTCTCGAAGACGACCACGACGACGTGGTCGAGGCGGGGGACGGCCGGGCGCGCAGCGCCTGCCGTGGCGGTGAGGATCCCCACCGCGACGAGCGCCGCGATCACCTTCAACGCGTTTCGTCGTGGCCGAAGAGCGAGCTCTCGAGCACGTAGAACAGCGCGATCGCGGCGTACAGGCCCGCGGACAGCCACGACGAGAGCAGCGCGCTGAGCGTTGCGATCGTGTAGATCGGCACACCCGGGATGAACGCGCGGGTGATTCCGGTCACGGTGCGCGGATCGGCGTCCGCGGCGATCAGGCGCCTCCCGCGAGCTGCGTAGAACCAGAGCACGTTGTAGAGGACAGCCATCGCCACCATGGTCAGCCCGTAGACGAACGCCGCGGCCTTCGCGTCGTGCTGCAGGTGCTCCGCGAGCACACGCGTGGGGAACGGGACGAAGGCGATCAGCATCAGGAAGACGACGTTGATCGTCAGGAAGGTTCGGTCGACGCGGTCGATGCACGCGAACACCGTGTGGTGGTTGATCCACATGATCCCGATCGTCAGGAAGCCGAGCGCGTAGCCCGCGTACGACGGCCAGATGTCCAGGAAGCCGTGCGCGATGCTCCCGTCCTCCGGCAGCTTGACGTCGAGGATCAGCAGCGTCGCAGCGATCGCGAAGACGCCGTCGCTGAACGCCTCGAGGCGGGTCGTGCTCATCGCGCAAGACTAGAAGAGCATGGCGACGTAGGATCGCCCGGTGAGCTTCTCCGGGGCGTCGATCCAGAACGCGATCTACATCGGCCAGCAGGCACCCGAGTGGCCACTCACCGCCGACGCTTGGGAACGTGCCGCCGAGGAGAAGCTCGACGAGGGAGCCTTCGGCTACATCGCGGGAGGGGCCGGGGCGGAGGAGACGATGCGCGCGAACCTCGACGCGTTCCGCGGCTGGCGGATCCGTCCGCGCATGCTCACCGGCAACGTCTCGCGCGACCTCTCGGTCGAGGTGCTCGGCCTGCGCTCGCCTGCGCCGTTCCTGCTCGCTCCGGTCGGCGTGCTGTCGATCGCGCACCCGGAGGGGGAGGTCGCCGTCGCGAAGGCGGCAGCGTCGTCGCGGATCCCGCTGGTGCTCTCGAGCGCGTCGAGCCACTCGCTCGAGGAGATCGCCGAGACGGGAGCGCCGCGCTGGTTTCAGCTGTACTGGGTCTCGGACCGAGAGATCTGCGCGAGCTTCGTCAACCGGGCGGAGGCCGCCGGCTACGGAGCGATCGTTGTCACGCTCGACACGCTCACGCTCGGGTGGCGGCCGCGCGACCTGCGGAACGCGTACCTGCCGTTCCTGAAGGGTGAGGGCTGCGGCCAGTTCTTCACCGACCCCGTCTTCCTCGCGAAGCTCGACCAGACGCCCGAGGAGGATCCACTCACGGCCGCGGCGATGATGCTCGCGACGTTCCCGAACATCGGGTTGACCTGGAACGACCTCGACTGGCTGCGCGGGCAGACGGAGCTGCCGCTGCTGGTCAAGGGCGTGCTCACCGCGGACGACGCCAGGCTCGCCCTGGAGCACGGCGTCGACGGCGTGATCGTGTCGAACCACGGTGGCCGTCAGGTCGACGGCGCCGTCGCGGCGCTCGACGCCCTCGTCGAGGTGCGGGACGCGCTGCCCGACGCAGTCGTCCTGATGGACGGGGGCATCCGGACGGCAGCCGACGTGCTGAAAGCCGTCGCGCTCGGCGCGGACGCGGTGCTGCTCGGGAGGCCCTACGCCTACGCGCTCGCGGTGGGCGGGCAGCGTGGCGTCGAGGAGCTGCTCCAGAACCTGCTGGCCGAGGTCGACCTCAACCTCGCGCTCGCCGGGGCTCACTCGGTCGGTGAGCTGGACCGCACGTGGCTGACCAGGGTGTAGTCCTCGCGTCGCGCGACACGCTGGCGCTCGAAGAGATCCGGGTCGAGCAGCCGGGGCCGGGCGAGGTGCTCGTGCGCATCGACGCCACGGGCGTCTGCCACAGCGACCTGCACGTGATCGAGGAGGACGGCTGGCACCACCCCTACCCGGTGCTGCTCGGCCACGAGGGTGCCGGCACGATCGAAGCCGTCGGCGACCGCGTGACGGCGCTCGCGCCCGGCGATCGCGTCGTGCTCGGCTGGAAGACGGCCTGCGGCACGTGCGCGACGTGCGTGCGCGGCGAGCCGCGGCGGTGCACGCGCCCGCCGGCGGCGACCGGCCGTCTGTTTCGCGGCGACGGCAGCGAGCTGACGCCGGTGCTGCGCACGGGAACGTTCGCCACGCGCACGGTCGTGCCGGAGGTGGCGGCTGTGAAGATCCCGGCGGAGCTTCCCGTCGAGCAGGCGTGCCTGATCGGCTGCGCGGTTGCGACCGGCGTCATGTCGGTGCTCGAGACGGCGCGGGTGTGGGAGGGGGCGCGCGTCGCGGTGATCGGGTGCGGCGCGGTCGGGCTGTCGGTGATCCAGGGCGCACGGATCGCGGGCGCGTCGCAGATCCGGGCGATCGACCGCGACGAGCGGAAGCTCGAGCAGGCGCGGCAGTTCGGGGCAACGGACGTGGGCGAGGGGCGGGTCGACTTCGCCTTCGACGTCGTCGGCCGCGCATCGACGTTCGAGCTCGGCCTGTCGCTGCTCGCCCAGGGCGGCACACTGACGCTGATCGGCCTCTCGCCCGCCGGCGAGACGGCGCAGGTCGGCCTGCCGGCGCTGTTCGGCAAGCGCGCAACGGTGCGCGTGTCCCACGGCGGCGACCACCTGCCGGCGGAGGACTTCCCCCGGCTGGCGGCCTGGGCGCTCGACGGCACGCTCGACCTCGCGGGGATGGTCACGCACGTCTCGCCGCTCACCGCGTGGCGGGAGGGCCTCGACGCCCTGATTGCCGGCGACGTGGTGCGGACCGTCCTCAGGCCCTGACGGTTCACGAAAACCGGCCGGCGACCTGCCTCGTACCCCCACTCAAACCGAATGGAGGTACCGAATGACTCGTAAGTCACTTGCTGTCGGGATCGTCGCCGTGCTCGCAGCAGCCGTCCTCTCCGCCACTGCTCTGGCGCACCGCGCCTCGACCCCGACGCTCGTCGGCACCGTCGGGCCGGGCTACACGATCAAGTTGACCCAGAACGGGAAGGCCGTGAAGACGCTGAAGGCCGGCAAGTACACGCTCGTGATCCACGACAAGGCGTCGATTCACGCGTGGTCGCTCGACGGCCCGCACGGGTACGCGAAGGACTTCACGAAGGTGGCGTTCGTCGGGACCAAGACGTTCGCGGTCAACTTCAAGGCCGGCAAGTACAAGATGTACTGCCCGCCGCACGAGTCGATGATGTTCGGTCACTTCACCGTCAAGTAGGAGATCACCGAGAGGGGGCGGAGGTTCCGCCCCCTCCCCCGATCGTCAACTTGCATCAACGGCGCTGCTGCGACCGGCGTCGAAGTCCGTATGGCGGTTGTCGAAATCGCGACGGGAACCACGCGCGCCACGCGACGGCCGGCCGGTCGCTACGACGTCGGCGCGGTGACGTTTGCTGCCGGCTGCACGCTCCAGTGGCACGCACATCCCCGATCGCTGATCGCCGTTGTCGTCGAGGGCGCGGTGGAGAAGAGGTACGCCCACGCCACACACCAGGCACGTCGTGCGACGCTGATCGCGATGCCCGCAGAGGAGTGGCACGCTGACAGGTTCGGCGCGGCGGGCGCGCAGCTGGTCGTCGTCGAGTCGCGCGACGAGCTTCCGGCCGCCGTTGCGTTCGAGAGCTGGGCGGCAGCGGCGATCGCCCACCGGATCCGCGCGGAGCTCGCTGAGCCCGACGAGTTCACCGATCTGGCGCTCGAGGCTCTGGCGCTCGAGCTCGCCGTGCTCGCCGCGCGGACGAGCCCGGCCCCTGACGGGTCGCCGCCATGGCTCTCGGACGTGCTCGAGATGCTGCGCGAACGTGCGTGCGACGCCCCGTCTGCGGGGTCGCTTGCCCGCGCCGCCGGTATCGAGCCCACGCTGCTCGCGCGCGGGTTCCGCGCCGCGACCGGGCAGAGCGTCGGCAGCTACGCGCGCAACGTCAGGCTCGACTGGGCCGCGGCGCGACTCACGCGCACGGCCGACCCGCTCGCTCGGATCGCGTGCGAGGCGGGCTTCGCCGATCAGAGCCACTTCACGCGCGCGTTCTCACGTCGGTTCGGCATCGCGCCAGGCCGTTACCGGCGCGCGCACCACTGAGACAAAAGCTGCGGCTGCTGTTCAAGACGCGTGCCGGAAGCGGCACGACGCTGCGTGCTCTTGCAGGCCTTCGAAGGGAGAAGACAATGCGCAAGGCACTTCTGCTCACGTTTCTCGCACTCGCGGCCACAGGCGCTGCGTGGGCCGGCCACGGGCCGTCCGCGAATGGCAGCGCCCATCTCGTCGTTCACGACGTCTTCGGTCTCCAGACGCTCGAGCTGCAGACGTTCTCCTTCACCGCGCGGCCGGACGGCGGCCAGTTCGAATACCGGGAGGTCGACGACGGCGTGCCCTTCACAGCACACGGGACCGTCACGTGCTTGACCGTGATCGGCAAGGACGCCTGGATCGGCGGCGTGATCGCCGACTCGAACGATCCGACATACGTCGGCGTGGGGGCCTGGTGGCACGTGACCGACAACGGTGAGGGCTCGAAGGCTCCTCGGGACATCACCACGTTCATGGGGGCAGGGACACTCGGGCAGACCCAGGACTTCTGCGCGACCCATCCGGCCTACAAGCACCCGTTCCCGATCGACCGCGGCAACATCCAGGTCCGCGACTGACCACTGTGCGCAGCGACCCGGTTAGGATCGGGTCGTGGACTTGCGCGACACGGTCGACGAGGCAGCGTTCCGGCAGGAGGTGCGCGAGTTCATCGCGCACAACCTGCCGGCCGCCTCGAAACAGCGCGGAGGCCGCCGGTTCGAGGACGCCGACCGCGAGTGGAGCAGGCTGCTCGGCGACGCGGGCTACGCCGGGCTGACGTGGCCGAAGGAGTTCGGCGGCGCGGGCGCCCCGTACAGCCACCAGGCGATCTACCTCGAGGAGCTCGCGCGGGCCGAGGCGCCGTCGCATCTCGGCGTGATCGGGCTCGGCATGGCCGGCCCGACGATCATCTCGTGGGGCACCGACGCGCAGAAGCAGCGGTACCTGGCGAAGATCCTGAGCGCCGAGGAGATCTGGTGCCAGGGCTTCTCGGAGCCGGACGCCGGCAGCGATCTGGCGGCCGCGCGTACGCGGATCGACGACCAGGGCGACCACTTCCTCGTCAACGGGCAGAAGGTGTGGTCGTCGTTCGCGCACATCGCCGACTTCTGCATCCTGGTCGGCCTCGGCGTGCCCGACGCGCCGAAGTACAAGAACCTGACGTACGTGATCGTCGACATGCACGCGCCCGGTGTCGAGGTGCGGCCGCTGGTGCAGATCACCGGCCATCCGGAGTTCAACGAGATCTTCTTCACCGACGTTCGCGTGCCGAAGGAGAACGTCCTCGGCGAGGTCGGCGACGGCTGGCAGGTCGCGATGACGACGCTGCTGCACGAGCGCGGCACGCTCGGCTTCGCGCTCGCGGCGACGCTCGACGTCGCGGTGCGCAAGCTGTCGGCGCTCGCCAAGGAGCGCGGCGTCACCGATCCGATCCTGCGCGACCGCATCGCGCGCGAGTGGGTCGAGCTGCAGGCGCTCAAATACACGAACTACCGATCGCTGACGACGCTGCAGAAGACGGGCGTTCCCGGGCCCGAGGGCTCGGCCTCGAAGCTCGTGTGGTCGGAGAACAACCAGCGGCTGACGAAGCTCGCACTCGAGATCCTCGGCTCGCACGCGCAGCTGACCGACGGCGGCGGGTACGCCGACGGCTACTGGCAGTACCAGCAGCTGCGCTCGCGCGGCAACACGATCGAGGCCGGGACGAGCGAGATCCTGCGCAACATCGTCGCCGAGCGCGTGCTCGGGATGCCGAGGAGCAGGTAGTGGACTTCTCGTTCACGCCCGAGCAGGAGGATCTCCGCCGCGAGGCGCGCGCGTTCCTCGAGGCGAACCCGTCGCCGACGATGGAGCAGCTGGGCGAGCTCGGCTGGGTCGGGATCCTGCGCAGCGAGGACTTCGGCTTCCTCGACGCCGCGGTGCTGTTCGAGGAGCTCGGCCGCGTGTTGTACGACGGGCCGTTCGTGTTGAACGAGGTCGCGGGCCAGCCGGGCGACGAGGTGTGGTCGATCGAGATCGACGGGTTCGTGCCGCACCTCTCGCAGGTGCAGCGGGTGCTCACGCCGGGGATGGAGGCCGCGGCGGCCGCCGGCGACCCGGTGGCGACGGTCGACGAGACGCTCCATCTCGGCAGGCTGTCGCGGAACGGCGCCGAGCGCGCCGACGGCGAGTGGGCGGAGGTCCGCCGGCGCCTGCTGGCGGCGCTCGCGCTGGAGGCGGTCGGGATCGGCTCGAAGGCGAACGAGCTCGCGATCGAGTACGTGAAGGGCCGCGAGCAGTTCGGCAAGAAGATCGGCACGTACCAGGCGATCTCGCACTCGCTCGTCGACGGGTACGTCGCCGTTGAGCTGTCGCGCTCGCTCGCCTACTGGGCCGCGTGGGCGGTCGCGGAGGGCGACGAGCAGGCCGACCTCGCGGTCGCGGCGGCGAAGTCGCAGGCGGCCGAGGCGGCCGTGCAGGCGTGCGAGCGGTCGATCCAGGCGCACGGCGGGATCGGCTTCACGTGGGAGCATCCGCTGCACCGCTACTACAAGCGCGCGCTCTGGCTCGAAGGTGCGCTCGGCTACGGGCGCGAGCGCCGGGCGGAGATCGCGGCATTCCTGTTGGACTCGTAACCGGCGCCTCGAGCGGGATCGGCGAGGCGACCGCGCGGCGGCTGCTCGACCGCGGCTGGACGGTGTACGCGTCGGTGCGGGGTGCGGGGGAGGCGCCCGCGGGGACGCGTGAGCTCGTCTTCGACGTCACCGACGGCGCGGCGATCGCGCGCGCGGCATCTCGCATCGAGCTTCTCGATGCGCTCGTCGACAACGCGGGGATCGCGATCGCTTCGCCGCTCGAGTTCCTGCCGCCGGAAGAGCTGGCCCGCCAGCTCGACGTGAACGTCGTCGGCCAGCTGCGCGTGCTGCAGGCGTTCCTGCCGGCGCTGCGGGCTGCGCGTGGGCGCGTCGTCCTGATGGGATCGATCGCCGGGCGTTCGGCGCTGCCGTTCCTCGGCGGCTACGCGATGTCGAAGTTCGCGCTGGAGGCGATGGCCGACGCGCTGCGGGTCGAGCTCGGGCCGTGGGGGATGCACGTCGCGATCGTCCAGCCGGGCACGATCGCGCACACCGATGTGGACGAAGCCGCAGCCGGCGGTCGAGGCGCTGCCCGGCGACGCCGGCGAGCTATACGGCGCGCGTCTCGCACGATTCGGCCAGCTGGCCGCGGCGCGATCCGCGAACGCGGCGCCGGTGTCGCTCGTCGCCGACGCCGTCGAGCACGCCCTGACGTCGGCGAAGCCGAAGACGCGCTACGTCGTCGGCCCGGACGCCAAGCGACGAGCGAGAGTCCAGCGCCTCCCCGACAAGCTGCGAGACCGAGTGCTGACCCGCTTCCTCTTCGGCTCGTAGGGACGGGCCTGGTCGCGACCCGTCCGGTGTCAGACACCGACACAGAAGTGCGACGCGAATGGGACGAAAGTGTGACCGCCGCGTCTCCGTAGGCTTGAGGGCGTGAAGGCGACCAACCTCACCCTTCGTTTCGCGTGCGAGCTGGCGGCGCTCGCGGCTGTCGGCTGGTGGGGCTGGACGGTCACGCCGGCGCTCGGTGTCGCACTGCCGCTCGTCGTCGCCGTGGTCTGGGGCGCCTGGATCGCGCCCAAGGCCCGACGCCGGCTTGCGGACCCGGCCAGGCTCGCCGTCGAGCTCGTGATCTTCGCCACCGCGACGGGATGCTTCGTCGCGGTCGATGAGCCCGTGGTGGCAGTCGTCTTCGCGGCGGTGGCCGTCGTGACCGCGCTGCTCGTCCGCAAATGGCCAGAGCCGGTCGGGCCACGTCCGCGCTAGCCACGTCCGGTGTCAGACACCGGTCGAAACCTGTGACGGGCTCTCCACCGATTGGAGCCGGGACGGCTTAGGATCACTGGCATGGGCTACCAGGTGAGTTCTCTCGATGCACTCGGCGAGGGCCACGGCTTTCGCAAGATCCGCGCCGCACTCGGGGTCACCGCGTTCGGCGTCAACGCGATCGTGTTCCCGCCGCACTACGACGGGCCGGAGCACTACCACGACACGCAGGACGAGCTGTACTTCGTCCACCGCGGCATTGCGACCTTCGAGCTCGGCGGAGCCGAGCAACAAGTCGCCGAGGGCGGGCTCGTCCACGTCGAGTCGACGACGCCGCGGCGAGTGTCGAACCGCACCGACGAGGATCTCGTGGTCCTGGTCGTCGGCGGCAAGGGCGGCTACGTCGCGCGCGACGGCCAGCTCGTCTCGCCCGAGGATCTCGCGAAGCGCCAGGGGCTGACGAAGGGAGCGCACTAGATGGACGGCCTGATGATGGACACCCAGCTGACGCTGCCGCTGCTGCTCCGTCGCTCCGAGCTCTACTACGGCGCCAAGGAGATCGTCACGCGCATGCCCGACCGGAGCTTCCACCGCACGAACTACGCGGAAACCGGCCGCCGCGCACGCGCACTCGCCGTCGCCTTGCAGCAGCTCGGGCTCGAGCGCGGCGATCGCGTCGCGACGCTGTGCTGGAACCACCACGTGCACCACGAGGCCTACCTCGGCATTCCGTGCGGCGGCTTCGTGCTGCACACGCTCAACCTGCGGCTGCATCCGAACGACCTCGGCTACATCGCGACGCACGCGAACGACAAGGCCGTGATCGTCGACCGCAGCCTGATGCCGCTGCTCGACCTGTTCCTGCCACGGACGAAGATCGAGCACGTCTTCGTGGTCGAGGACTCGTACGAGGAGCTGATTGCGTCGGTCGACGCCGAGACCTGGCGCGACCCGGAGCTCGACGAGAACGAGGCTGCGGCGATGTGTTACACGAGCGGCACGACCGGGATGCCGAAGGGCGTCCTCTACTCGCACCGCTCGACGATGCTGCACACCCTCGGCGTCGCCGCGGGCAACCCGATGGGCCTCGGCATCTCCGAAGGCGACACGATCCTGCCGGTCGTGCCGATGTTCCACGCGAACGCGTGGGGCTACCCCTACCTGGCGACGATGCTCGGCTCGAAGCTCGTCTATCCCGGCCCGTTCCTCGACCCGGAGAGCCTGCTCGAGGACTTCGTGCAGGAGGAGGTGACGTGGACGGCCGGTGTGCCGACGATCTGGCTCGGCATCCTCGGGATGCTCGACGCCGAGCCCCGACCGCTGGGATCTCTCGCGGATGAAGGGCATGCTCGTCGGCGGCTCGGCCGCCCCGCGCGCGATGATCGCCGGCTTCAAGAGCGCCACGGGCTCGACGTCGTGCACGGGTGGGGGATGACCGAGACGTCGCCGGTCGCGTCGACCGCACAGCTGCCGGGCGACCTTGCCGACGCCGATCTCGGAGACGCAGTTCGACTACATCGCGATGCAGGGTCTGCCGCTGCCGCTCGTCGAGCTTCGCCACCGCGACGCCGAGGGCAACGTGCTGCCGTGGGACGGCGAGTCGATGGGCGAGCTCGAGATCCGCGGTCCGTGGGTCGCCGGCGCCTACTACGACACGCCCGAGCAGTCCGATCGCTGGACCGACGACGGCTGGTTCAAGACCGGCGACGTCGTCACCCTGCACCCACGCGGCTTCATCCAGATCAAGGACCGGTCGAAGGACGTGATCAAGTCCGGCGGCGAGTGGATCTCGTCGGTCGAGCTCGAGAACGCGCTGATGGCGCATCCGGCGATCGCAGAGGCAGCCGTGATCGCCGTGCCCGACGCGAAGTGGGACGAGCGACCGCTCGCCGCGGTCGTCCTGCGTGAAGGCGCAACCGCGACCAGCGACGAGCTCCGCGACTTCCTCGCGCCGAATTTCGCGAAGTTCTGGCTTCCCGACCGCTTCGAGTTCCTGGAGGAGATTCCGAAGACGAGCGTCGGCAAGTTCCTGAAGACCGAGCTGCGCCAGATGTTCGCCGCCGACAAGGTCCCTTCGTGATCAAGACGGTCTGGCTCGACAACCCGCCGGTCAACGCGGTCAACGCAGGGATCATCGAGACGCTGTGGTCGGAGCTCGAGTCTCTCGATGACGAGGTGCGCGTCGTGGTGCTGCGCGGCAAAGGCGACCGGGCGTTCTCGGCCGGCGCCGACATCTCCGGCTTCGTCGGGGGCGCCTCGGACGACGAGCGTCCGGCCGGAATCCAGCCGGTCGCCGACCTGATCGAAGGCGTGCGCGTGCCGGTGATCGCGGCCATCCACGGCTACTGCCTCGGCGGCGGGCTCGAGATCGCGCTCGCCTGTGACTTCCGGATCGCGCATCGCGATGCGCAGCTCGGCTTCCCCGAGGTGAACCTCGGTCTGCTGCCGGGCGGCGGCGGCACGCAGCGCGCGCCGCGGCTGATCTCGCCCGGGCACGCGCGCTGGCTGACCATGTCGGGCGAGCGCATCGACGCCGCCACGGCGGCCGACTGGGGCCTCGTCGAGTTCGTCGTCGACGATCTCGATGCGGGGATCGAGCGCTACGCCGAGCCGCTGGCGCGGCAGTCGCCGCACGCGATCGCTCAGATCAAGGCCCTGATCGTCTCGACCCGCGACGTCCGGAGCGACGCGCGCGAGGTCGAGGCGTTCGTGGCGTGCCTCCACTCGGAGGACGGGCAGGAGGGCGTCGCGGCGTTTCTCGAGAAGCGCGAGGCTCGCTGGACCGGGCGTTGAAGGCCGTCGTCCTGCACGAGGTCGGCGGCCCGCTCGCGGTCGAGGATGTCCCCGCGCCCGCCGAGGGCGCGATCGTGGACGTCCGTGCGGCCGGAATCAACTTCGCCGACACGCTGATCCGGCGCGGCCTCTACCCGCAGATGCCGGAGCTGCCCCACGTGCTGGGCTCCGAGGTGGCCGGCGAGCTCGACGGCCGACGCGTGCTCGGTCTGCCGCGGACGGCCGGCGGCTACGCGGAACGCGTCGAGGTCGATCCCGACTGGACGTTCCCGCTGCCCGACAAGGCCTCCTTCGCCGCGGGTGCGTCGTTCCTCACCACGTACCTGACGGCGTACATCCCGCTGTACCGGCACCTCCGCGTGACGACGTCGACGACGGTGCTCGTCCATGCAGGCTCGGGCGGCGTCGGCAGCGCCGCGATCCAGCTCGCGAAGAACCTCGGAGCGACGGTCGTCGCGACAGCGAGCTCGGACGAGAAACGCGCCTTCGCGCGCGACGTCGGTGCCGACGAGGCGCGCGGCTACGACGAGCTCGACGACCTGCGCGTCGACGTCGTGCTCGACCCGGTCGGCGGCGAGGTCTTCACGAGCTCGCTCGCGCTCCTCAACCCACTCGGCTCGATCGTCGCGATCGGATTCGCGGGCGGGCTGTGGACCGATCCCAGCGTGCAGTGGCTGGTCGGCCGCAACGCGTCGGTGGTGGGCATCTACCTCGGCCGCCTGATGAAGCTCCGGCCGGCGTTCGTGCGCGAGTGCGCACTCGAACTGCTCGAGCTGTGGGCGCAGGGTCGCATCGAGCCGGTCGTCGGTGCGCGCTTCCCGCTTGCGGAGGCGGATGCCGCGCATGCGCTGATCGAGTCGCGCAGCCACGTCGGCAAGGTCGTGCTCGAGCCGTGAGGGCGCTCGTCACGGGCGGTGAAGGCGGCCTCGGGCGAGCCATCCGCGCCCGGCTCGAGCGCGAGGGCTACGACGTCGAGTCGCTCGACCTCGTCAACGGATTCGACGTCACGGATCCCGCCGCCTGGGAACGTGTCGGTGCCGTCGACCTGGCCTGCCTCAACGCCGGCGTCCTGACCGGCGAGGGCGACGTGCGCAAGCTCACCGACGAGCAGTACCGGCGGGCGGTGGCGGTGAATGTGGACGGCGTCGTCTTCGGCGTGCGGCGGCTGGCGCAGGTGATGGACCGCGGCGTGATCGTCGCGACTGCGTCGCTGGCCGGGTTGACCGCGATGCCGAACGACGCCGTGTACTCGCTCACGAAGCACGCGGTGGTGGGTTTCGTGCGCAGCGTGGCGCCGCTGCTCGCGCCCGTCCGGCTGAACGCCGTCTGCCCGGGGATCGCCGACACGCCGATGATCGACGCGCAGCGCGACGCGTTCGCGGCGGCGCGTTTCCCGCTGCTGCAACCGGAGGAGGTCGCCGATGCTGTGTGGAGCGCCGCGACGAGCGAGGCGAGCGGGGAGTGCTGGTTCGTGCAGCCGGGCCGAGAACCTGCACCATTCGTGTTCCCGAACCTGCCCGGGCCGCGCGCCGCAGGGGAGCGGGTCGGGCTGCCGCCGCTCTAGTTGAGGCTCGGGTCGAACGGCATGTCGACCATCATCTCGAACGGTCCGCCCTTGCGATGCAGCACGGTGCGCCAGAGCTCGTCGGGATCGGAGGCGAACGCGTCGTCGGTCTCCGCGTCGACGACGATCCAGGACGGCTCCTCGAGCTCGGCCTCGAGCTGCCCGGCGCCCCAGCCGGAGTAGCCCGCGAACAGCCGCAGCCGCCTGATCGAGAGATCCTCCGGCTCGGATTCGGCGGGCATGAAACCGAGCCGGTCGAAGATCGGCGCGGCAGCCTCCGCCACGTCCTCGAACTCGGCCAGCACGATCAGCGCCTCGGGCTGGACGGGGCCGCCGACGAACACCGGGTCGTCAGCTCCAGGCAGCCCGTCGAGCGACGGCGCCGCCGCGCCCGCGGCGACGTCCGACGGGCGGCTGAGCACGAGCCCCATCGCCCCTTCCTCGTCGTGGTGCGCGATCAGCACGACGGTCTTGCGGAAGTTCGGATCGTGCAGCGCGGGCGAGGCCACGAGCAACTTGCCGCGGAGGAACTCCATCTCAGCCGAACTGCCAGCCGTCGCCGGCGGCGAACGTCTTCAGGATGCGCCTCGCGACGACCTGGCGGTGCACCTCGTCCGGCCCGTCGTAGATGCGGCCGCCGCGGGCCATCATCAGCATGCCCGCGAGCGGCGTCTCGTCGGTCAGCCCGCGTGCGCCGTGCACCTGCACCGCCCGGTCGATCACGTCCTGCAGCACCTTCGCGGCGTAGAACTTGATCGCCGAGACCTCGACGCGTGCCTCGTCGCCGCCGTCGATCTTGTGTGCCGCGTCGAGCGTCATCAACCGGCAGGCCTGGATCTCGGCGTAGCTGTCGGCGATCCAGTTCTGCACCGTCTGCTTGTCGGCGAGCGGGCCGGCCGAACGTCTCCCGCGTGAGGGCGTAACTGCACATCAATTCGAACGCCCGCTGCATCTGTCCGAGCCAGCGCATCACGTGGTGGATCCGGCCCGGCCCGAGGCGCTTCTGCGCGATCAGGAAGCCGGCGCCGACGTCGCCGAGCGTGTTCGCCACCGGAACGCGGACGCCCGTGTAGCGCACCTCGCAGTGGGTCGACCAGCCCTTGCCGCGTGTGTCCCATGACGGGGATCGGACGCACGACGTCGACGCCGGGCGTGTCGGCCGGGACGATGATCTGCGTCGCGCGCCCGTGCGGCGGCGCGTCGGGGTCGGTGACGGCCATGACGATCCCGAAGGCGGCACCGTCGGCGCCCGACGAGAACCACTTGTGGCCGTCGATCACCCAGTCGTCGCCGTCGCGGACGCGCGCGGGTGCGCAGGGTGGTCGGGTCCGAGCCGGGCACCTCGGGCTCGGTCATCGAGAAGAACGAGCGGATCGTGCCGGCGACGAGCGGGCGCGAGCCACGTTGCCCTCTGCTCGTCGGTGCCGAACAGGTGCAGGATCTCGGCGTTGCCGGCATCGGGCGCCTGGCAGCCGAAGACGAGCTGGCCCCAGACCGAGCGGCCGATGTGCTCGTTCAGGTAGGCGTAGTCGAGAAAGCCGGTGCCGGTGCCGCCGGCCTCCGGCGGGACGTGCGGCGCCCAGAGGCCGGCATCGCGCACCGCGTCCTGGAGCTCCTTGACGACGGCGTCGCCGTCGGCGTCCTGGCGCTCGATCGTCGCCTCGTTCGGGAGCACGCGCTCGGCCATGAAGGCGCGCACCTGCGCGAGGCGCTCGGTCGGGGGAGCCCATGCGGTCGCCGTCACCCGGATAGCATCGCACGCGATGCGTCTCGGCTTCTACATGGGTTACGCGCCGCCGGGCACGAACCCGCTCGAGCTGCTCGAGCTCGCGCGGGAGGCGGAGGCGCTCGGGTACGACTCCGCGTGGGCGGCCGAGGCGTGGGGCGTCGACGCGGTGACGCCGCTCGCGTGGCTCGGCGCGCCAGACGACGACGATGAAGCTCGGGTACCGCGATCATGCAGCTCCCGGCCGGTCGCCCGCGAACGCCGCGATGACCGCAGCGACGCTCGACCTGCTCTCGGGCGGGCGGTTCCTGATGGGGCTCGGCACGTCGGGCCCGCAGGTCGTCGAGGGCTGGCACGGGGAGGAGTGGGGGAAGCCGCTCGGCAAGACGCGCGAGTACGTCGAGATCGTGCGTGCGGTGCTGCGGCGCGAGCGGCTCGAGCATCACGGCGAGCACTACGACATCCCGGTGCAGGGCGGGACCGGGCTCGGCAAGCCGCTGCAGCTGATGGCGCGGCCGGTGCGCGCGGAGATCCCGATCTACCTCGCGGCGATCGGGCCGAAGGCGGTGGCGCAGGCGTTCGAGATCGCCGACGGCTGGCTGCCGATCTTCTGGTCGCCCGAGCAGGCGCGTGACGTGTTCCCGCTCGAGCGCGCGCGGGACGGGTTCGACATCGCGCCCGCGGTGCCGGCGGTGCGTGACCGACGACGTCGACGTCGGCGCGCGACGCGCTCAAGGAGTACTACTCGTTCTACATCGGCGGCATGGGTGCGCAGGGCACGAACTTCTACAACGACCTCTTCACGCGGTACGGCTACGAGGCCGAGGCGAAGGAGATCCAGGAGCTGTTCCTCGGGCGGCAAGCAGCGCGAGGCGGCGACGAAGGTGCCGGACGCGTTCGTCGACGAGGTCGCGCTCGTCGGCTCGGTCGAGCGGATCGCCGACCGACTGGCCGCGTGGCGGGAATCGGGCGCGACGACGCTGCTCGTCTCGACGCGCGACGCGGCGACATTGCGCGGCGTCGCCGAAGCCGCCGCCAAGTAACAACTTGGCACAAGGGAGCGTTGCGCGCTCCGGCCGAGTCTGACTCCTGTCAGACTCGACGGGTCACGCGCCGATCGTCTCGAGCGCGCGTCGCGGCGAGAAGCGGGACGGCGTCTCGAAGATCGCCGCGCGCGTGTCCTCCGCGCCCAGCTCGCCGCGGACGTAGCGGCCGTAGATCGCCTCGCAGAAGACCGCCGCCTTCCAGAGCGCGAGCGCCTCGAACCAGGCGAGCGGCTCGACCGCCCGTGCCGCTCGCAGTCGACGTAGCGGTCGACCAGCTCCGCCCGCGAGGGGAACCCAGCCTCCGCCGGTGACCGGCGAGGAGCCGAGGGCGCTCGTGCGGCCGTTCGGCTCGCTGTACGTCGCGAGCAGGTAACCGACGTCGGCGCGCGGATCGCCGATCGCGCCCATCTCCCAGTCGAGCACCGCGAGGATCCGCGTCGGCTCGTCCGGCCCGACCATCATGTTCCCGAGTCGGTAGTCGCCGTGCACGACCGTCGGCGCGAGCGGCTCGGGGACACGCGCGGCGAGCCACTCGCGCCGACCTGCTCGACGTCCGGCAGCTCCCGCGTCTTGTTGATGCCCCAGAGCTGCGTGAACCGTCGCACCTGCCGCTCGAGGTAGCTGCCCGGCCGCGCGAACGCCGCCAGCTCGGGGCGCGACACGTCGGCCGCGTGGATCTCGACGAGCGTATCGACGAGATCGAGGCCGAGCCGCGCGCCGCGCCTCCTCGGTCTCGAGCCCGGCCGGCAGCTCGCTCGGTGATCACGTCCCCGTCGAGGAAACGCATCACGTAGAACGGGACGCCGATCACGTCCGTCGTCGTCGCAGACGGCGACGATCTCGGCGAGGCGTCCGAAGCCCGCTGCGCGGATCGCGTTCTGCAGACCCGCCTCGCGCACCATGTCGTGTGCCGACGGCGGCAGCGGTGGCCGCGGGGGGCGGCGCAGCACGAAGCGGTCGCCGCCGCGCTCGAGGAGGAACGTGAAGTTCGAGCCGCCGCCGTCGCCGATGCGCGCGGCCGTGACCGGACCCGAGCCGAGCGTGTGCGTGTCGAGGAACGCCTCGACCCGGGGGAGGTCGAGGAGGGGCGGCTTGTCGGCCATGGGCGATCCTAGGCGCCTGCGATGGCCGCGACGCCGACCATCGCGAGGGCGATGCCGGCCTGCTGCGCGCGCGTCAAGCGCTCGCCGAGCAGCAGGTGCGCGAGCACGACCGTCGCCACCGGGTACAGCGAGCTGAGCACCGACACGAGCGCGAGCAGCCCGTGTCCGCTCGCGAGGGCGAAGAGCGCGTTCGCCGAGACGTCGGCGAGCCCGACCGCGGCAACCGCCCACAGCGCCGTGCGCGGCACCCGCAACGACGCACGGGTCGCGAGCGCCACCGCGACCAGCAGGCCGAGCGACCCGACGCGCGCGCCGACGAGCGCCGAGAGCGCGTCGCCGTCGCGGCTGCCGAGGCCGAGGAAGTAGACGAAGAGGCCGAGCGCCAGTGCCGCGACGACCGCCAGCAGCACCGCGTGGCCGCGCTCGGGCGACGCTGCGCGCCGCTCTTCGACCGACGCGAGCACGGCGCCGACGAGCGCAACACCCGCTCCGCCGACGGCGAGCGAGGACGGACGCTCGCCGGTTGCGATCGCAATCGTGAACGGCACCACCGCGCCGCAGGCGACGAGCGGCGAGACCACGCTCATGGTCCCGAGCGAGAGTGCACGGTAGAACGCGGCGAGGCCGGCGCCGCCGCCGAGGCCGGCGACGACACCGAGCGCGAACGCCCGGCCGTCGATGCTGCCACGCACACCGACGGCGACCAGCAGCACCGCGAAGCCCGCGGCCTGCGAGACGCACGTGACCGCGAAGACCGGCAGCCGCCGAGTCAGCGCCCCGCCCGCGAAGTCCGCCGCGCCCCACACGAGCGACGAGCCGAGCGCGAGTGACGAGTGCGAGAGCGCCAGGTCAGGAGCCGCTCGACGAGCATGGCCATGCCCTGGCCGCCGCCGACGCACATCGTCTCGAGCCCGATCGTCCTGTCGAGCGTCTCGAGGTCGTTCAGGAGCGTGTTCATGATCCGTGCACCCGTCATGCCGTACGGATGACCGAGGGCGATCGCCCCGCCGTGCGGGTTCAGCTTCTCGCCGAACGGATCGACGCCGAGCTCTCGGCACACCGGCAGCACCTGCGCCGCGAACGCCTCGTTCAGCTCCATCACGTCGACGTCGTCGATCGTCATCCCCGCTGTCGCGAGCACCTTGCGCACCGCCTCGATCGGCCCGACGCCCATGATCTCCGGCTCGACGCCCGAGACACTCGAGGCGATGATCCGCGCGCGCGGCTGGATCCCGAGCTCGCCGGCGCGTTCAGCGGACATCACGATCACCGCCGCGGCGCCGTCGTTCAGCGGGCACGAGTTGCCCGCCGTCACCTTGCCGCCGGGCTTGAACACCGGATCGAGCGAGGCGAGCTTCTCGATCGTCGACGAGCGGCGCGGCCCGTCGTCGAGCGCAACACCGTCGTACGGCGTGATCTCGCGCGCGACGAAGCCGGAGTCCTGCGCGGCGACTGCGCGCTCCTGCGACCGCTGCGCGAAGCGGTCCATGTCGTCGCGTGAGACGTCCCAGCGCTCCGCGACGTTCTCTGCCGTCAGGCCCATCGGGATGTAGACGTTCGCGATCGGGGCGTTGTCGCCGAACAGCGCGGGATGCAGCTCGTCGTCCGACTTCGGGTAGCCGTTCACCTGGGTGATCGACTCGACCCCGCCGGCGACGAACGCCTCGCCCTCGCCGGCGCGGATCGCGTGGAACGCCATCCGGATCGTCTGGAGGCTCGACGCGCAGAAACGGTTGACGGTCGTGCCGGGCACCGACGCCGGCAGCCCGGCGAGCAACGCGACCCGGCGACCGAGGTTCATGCCCTGCTTCTCCTGCGGGAAGCCGCAGCCGATGATCACGTCGGCGATCTCCGCGCGCGGCAGCTCCGGCACCTTGTCGAGCGCGGCTCGGATGGCGAACGCGGCGAGGTCGTCCGGACGAACGTCGACGAGGGAGCCCTTGGCCGCGCGGCCGATGGGCGTGCGCGCAGCGGCGACGATGACGGCTTCGCGCATCGCCGCCATCTTAGATTGCCGGCGGGAGGCCACGAAGGCCTCCCGCCGGCGGCGAACTCACTTGCCGCGGCCGTTGATCAACGAGCCGAGCGGCTGGAACACGTTGTTCTGGTACTGCACCAGCGTCACCTGGGAGATCGGGAACTGGTAGTTGCCCTTCGTATGCGTGTCGACACCCGGAAGCAGGAACGGGTTCGCGTTCTTCAGCTTCGTGGTGAACGCCATGTTGCGTGCGGCCTTCATCAGGCTGGCGCGGGTGAGGTCCTTTCCCGCGGCCTGAAGGACCTGGACGATGTTCCACGCCTTGGCCATGCCGTAGACGTTGAGCCCGTCGCTGACGTTCCCCTTCGGGTTGTACTTGGCCATGATCTGCTTGTAGAGCTTGATCCCCGGCGTGTTGTCGTACTTCGGATTCGCCGGATCGAGCACGTAGTTGGTCGTCAACGTGCCCGCAGTGTTGTCCGAGCCCGACTTCGTCGCGATCGTCAGGAATGTGTCGGTCGCGGAGACCGAGTTCGTGATCACATGCGCGGGGTGCCAGCCGAGCTTCGTCGAGATGACGTAGGCCTGGATGGTCGGGGTCGGCGTCGCGAAGATGATGAACGTATCCGCGCCTGAGGCCTTCAGCTTCGCCGTCTGCACCGACGGCGGAGTGGTGGCGCTCAGGTCGTACGGCTCGGCATCGATGATCTGCGTCGAGTGCTGGGCGGTGAGCCCCGCCTTCAGCCCGCGGAGATAGTCGTTGCCGTAGTCGTCGTTCTGGTAGAGCACGCCGAGCTTCGCAGCCGGCAGGTTCTTGGCGATGTACTTGCCGTAGATCGAGCCTTCCGCCTCATAGTCGGGCTGCCAACCGATCGTCCACGGATACGTCGTGAAGTCGCGGTCGAACGTCGTTGCGCCGGTCGAGACGAACAGCTGCGGCACCTTTGCGCTGTTCAGGTACTGGCGCACCGCCGTCTGGGGCTCCGTTCCGAGCCCGCCGACCAGCGCGAAGGCGTGATCCTGCTCGACGAACTTGTGGGTGAGCTGGACCGTGTTGGCCGGGTTGTAGCCGTCGTCTGCGTACTTGAACAGGATCTGCCGCTTATAGAGGCCGTGCTTCGCGTTCGTGTACGAGAAGTAGGCCGCCATTGCGGCCGGGATGGGCGCGTAGCCCGAGGCCGGCCCGCTGAGGGGGAACGTGCCCTCGAGCAGAATCGACCTCGCGGTAACGCCGGGCGTCGCCGATGACGTCGCGCCGGCAGTGACCACGACGACGGCCGAGACTGCGAGCGCTGCGGCGAGCAGCAGGAACGTCTTTCTCATGCGTCTTCTTCTCCTTGTGCGGAGTGGCCTGGGGGGACCGCGCTTGCGGCTCGACTATACGAGGCCAGCGCCCGAAAGAGAAGGAGCCGGCGCAGGAGCCCGGCCGCTCCTGCGGGGGCGACGTACAGCACGGCCAGGAGGACGGCGCCGTAGACGACGAGACCCGACCCGGGCGCCCGGGTGTTGATGTGGTGCAGGCGCGAGACCTGCTCGAGCAGCGACGGCCCCCAGCTGATCTGGATGAACTCGACGAAGATCGCGCCGAACAGCATCCCGTAGAGCGATCCCGCGCCGCCGATCACGATGCCGACCAGCAGCAGGATCGACAGGTCGATCGGGAACGTGTCCGGGTTGACGTACGTGATCCCGATGCGCGAAGAGCGCGCCGGCGACCCCGCAGTAGAAGGCCGAGATCCCGAACGCCGCCGTCTTCATCGCCGCCGTCGAGACGCCGTTCGCGGTCGACGCGATCTCGCTGTCCCGGACCGCGCGCAAGGCGCGGCCGAACCGCCCCCCGACGATCAGGAACGCGAGCGGCAGCATGATCAGCGCGATCACCCAGGTGACGCCGTAGAACCAGACCGACGGGTTGGTGTCGAGACCGAACTGCGAGTGGAGCTGCGGCAGGTTCTTGCCGACGTTGCCGCCGGTGAAGTGCGGGAAGCGCTTCAGGATCCCGATGAACGAGAGTGGGATCGCGAACGTCGCGAGGGCGAGATACGGGCCGGCGAAACGCGTCGCCGGCAGCCCGAACGCCAGTCCGCACAGGCCGGCGACGACGCCGGCGACCGGGATCGTCCAGAGGTCGCGCCAGCCGTGGTCGACGACCAGGATCGTCGTCGTGTAGGCGCCGATGCCCATGAACGCGCCGTGACCGAGCGAGATCTGCCCGGTGAAGCCGGTCAGCATGTTCAGCCCGAGCAGTGCGACGAGGTAGATCGCGACGAACCCGAGCTGGAACGTCCGGTAGTGGGAGAACACGAACGGCGCGAGCACGACGGCCGCGACCAGCGCTGCGAACCCGAGGGGGGCGGTGAGACGCCTCATACGCGGCTGCACCACGACGCGACCGAGCAGCCCGGCCGGCCGAACCAGGAGCACGAGCAGCAGCACGGCCAGCGCGACCGGCAGTCGCAGCTCGCTGGTCACGAAGCCGACGTACTGGCCGAGCATCGACAGCAGCACGCCGAGCGCGAGCCCGCCGACGACGGCCCCGACCGGGCTCTCGAGCCCGCCGAGCACGGCGGCCGCGAACGCGTAGATCAGGACCGCCTGCATCATGTTCGGGGTCAGGAAGACGGTCGGCGCGACCATCATCCCGCTGACCGCGCCGAGCACCGCCGCGAAGCCCCAGCCGAGCGCGAGCAGCCACGCCGGTGCGCACGCCGAGCAGCCGTGCCGCGTCGCGGTTCAGCGCACCGGCGCGCAGTCCGAGGCCCAGCTTCGTGAAACGGAAGAACGCCCCGAGCACGACCACGCAGCCGATCGTGACGGCGAACGTGCCGACGTCCTGCTTGCCGATGTGCACGCCGCCGATCACCCACGAGGACGTCGGGAACGGGCTCGGGAAGAACTGGATCTGCGGCGACCAGATCCACGCCGCGAGGCCGTTCAGGATCACGAGCAGCGCAATCGTCGCCATCACCACCGTCAGGACGCTGGCCCGCTCGAGCGGCCGGATCAGCGTGCGCTGCAGCAGCGACGCCGCCGACGAACGCGATCCCGAGCGTGGCGACGAACGCCGGCCAGTACGAGAAGCCGTGGTGCGTGATCAGCGACCAGCCGATGTAGGTCGTGAACATCGCCATCTCGCCCTGGGCGAAGTTGATCACCTCGGTCGCCTTGTAGATCAGGACGAGCGCGAGCGCGAGCGAGCTGTAGATCGATCCCTGCGCGAGCCCCGAGACGAGTGGTCTGGAAGAACTGCTGCATCAAGTACCCGAGGTAAGCCGTGCGGACGGAGTCGTTGGCCTTCAGCTCCGCGGCGGTGCCGGAGACGGCGAGCGCGCCGGTCTCGAGCACGTACGCCGCGCGACGCGGCGGCGAGCGCGATCGCCGCGTTCTGCTCGACGACGAGTACGGCGAGGCCCTCCTTCTGGTTCAGGTCGGTGACGACGCGGAACACCTCGCGCGTGATCAGCGGCGCGAGGCCGAGCGACGGCTCGTCGAGCATCAGCAGGCGCGGGCGCTGCAGGAACGAGCGCGCGAGCGCGAGCATCTGCTGCTCGCCGCCCGACAACGTGCCCGCCTGCTGGCCCTCGCCGCGACTCGAGCCACGGGAAGTAGTCGAGCACGGTGTTGAAGTCGGTCCGGCCGCGGCGCATGTAGGCGCCCATCCGGAGGTTCTCCCAGACCGTCAGCTCGGCGAAGATGCCGCGCCCCTCGGGAACGTGGGCGATGCCGGCGCGCGCGACGGCCTCGGGACGCCGCGCGGTCGAGCTTGCGTCCGGCGAGCACGACGTCGCCCGTTCGCCGCACCGTGCCCGAGACGGCGCGCAGCGTCGTCGTCTTGCCCGCGCCGTTCGCGCCGAGCAGGGCGACGATCTCGCCCTCTCCGACGGTCAACGTCACACCATGCAGCGCGACGATCTGCCCGTAGCGGGCAGAGACGTCGTTGAGCTCGAGCAACGGCGCCATCCGCGCGTTAGCTTCTCATGCATGGTCGAGGTCGAGGAAGGGATCCGCCGCGTCGACCTTCTCGCTGCCGTTCGGCCTCGACCACGTCCACTGCTACTTCCTGCGCTCGTCGACCGGTGGGTGGATCCTCGTCGACACCGGTCTCGGCTCCCGGACGCCCGAGGAGCGCTGGCGCCCGGTGCTCGACGAGCTGGATGGGCCGGTCGAGCGGATCGTCGTCACGCACATGCATCCCGACCACGTGGGCGGAGCGCGCGACGTGGCCGAGCTGACTGGCGCGCCGGTGCTGCAGGGTCGGGAGGACTACGAGCAGTGCGTCCGCGCCTGGGGCGAGCGCGACCCGCAGCGGTTCGTCGACTACTGGATCTCACACGGGATGCCCGCGGGCCAGGTCGAGACGATGCTGCGCGAGTCGGCGGCGCTCCTCGGTGCCGTGCACTGGGTGCGGGATCCGCAGCTGCTCGAGGACGGCGACGACCTCGACGGCTGGCGGGTCGTGGTGCTGCGCGGCCACGCCGACGGCCACATCGTGCTGCTCCGCGACGGCGTGATGATCGCCGGCGACACGATCCTCGCCGGGGATCACGCCCGCGATCGGCCTCTATCCCCGCTCACGGCCCGATCCGCTCGCCGACTACTTCGAGACGCTCGAGCGGATCGAGGCGATCGACCCGCGCGTCGCGTACGCCGGGCACAAGGACGTGGTGAACGCGCCGGCCGACCGGGCGCGCGAGATCGCAGCGCACCACCACGACCGCCTGGCACGCACGGAGGCGGCGCTCGGCGCCCAGCCGCGCCGTGCCTACGACGTGTCACTCGACCTCTTTCCCGGCGACCTCTCGTGGCCGCTCCGTCGCTTCGCGACCGCAGAGTCGCTCGCCCACCTCGAATGGCTCGCCCGCGAGGGTCGCGCCGTCAAGGACGGAACGGCCTACGTCAGGGCGCGATCGGCTGTGGGCACTCCGGCGGCCTGATCCGCAGCACCGCGTTGTCCCCGCGGAGCCCGGCTGCGCGAACGACGTAGGCGGTGCAGCTGTCGACCGACATCGCCGTGAAACGCACCGTGAACGAGCCGCTCGTGGTCGCCGTCGTCCAGTGCGCCGACGAGCCCGGGAGCGAGACGGAGACCTTGATGCGCTCCCGCGCGCCGAACCCGGAGCCCTTGACGGTGAGCGGCGACGCGTCGGCGACCGCGAGGTGGGGCGACCGCGCCACGGAGGCGGTAGGGACGGCGAGCGCCGCGGCCAGGGCAAGCGGCAGCAGGAGTCTCATGGGCTGATTGTGTCACGCGGCACGTGTTCCCAAACCTGGGCGCGATCCGAACGGCAGAGTCTGACAGGAGTCTGACACACGGCTTCGTAACGCTTCCGTGTCGCGTTTGTAACCGTGTTTTCGCGATCGCTGTGCCAGCAACGATCGCGCGAATCGTGCCGAATCACCCACACCCCGCCGCATCAGACGATCGACCGATCCGCGCTCGAGCGGTCGCGAACCGACGCTCCAGTCAGACACGGGTCAGACAGCAGTCAGACCAAACGTGCCCCCTGACGGTTCTCACTTGACAGATGCCCACGAAAAGGACGATAAACCGATATCAGCCGCCGAGTGTCGCGGTGATATCAGGGTTCTGCGCCCGAATCGACCCAGGGGAGACATCGTGTCGAAGAGAGTTCGGATCATCGCGGCCGCGGTACTTGTCACTGCCGTCGCAACTGCAGTTGGGCTAGTCGCAGGCTCGGTCAAGACGAACTCGGTTGCACGTGACAAAGCCGAGGGACAGGCCGTGGCCGCTCAGCGCCATCAGGACCGCCTGGGGATCGGCAGCCGTGAGGGGCCGCTGACGTACGCAGACCAAGTTCAGGCGCTCAACGCCTACCCGGCGGCGACGATCTCCGCCGGTCAGATTGCTGGGGCGCAAGCGGCCTTCGTCAAGAACGAGAAGCACGGCAAGGGCAACGACAAGAAGAAGACCTCGTCGTGGCTCTCGCTCGGGCCGACAAACTCCGTGTATCCCGCATCTCTCAACCGACACGGCAGCGATTACCCCGCTTCGGGACGGATCACGGCGCTCGCAATGGCCCCCGACTGCAGCAAGGCCCACTGCACGGTGTGGGTAGGCGCAGCGGGTGGAGGCGTCTGGCGGAGCGAAAAGGCGCTCAGCAACAACCTGAAGTGGCAGAACGTCTCCGATGGGTATTTCACAACCGGCGCGGTCGGCTCGCTGACGTACGACGCGAAGCACAACGCGCTCTACGCCGGCACCGGCGAGCTTGCGGCCGCGGGCGACGCCGAGGCAGGACGCGGTATCTGGAAGTCGACCGACCGGGGCAACACATGGACGCCGCTCGGCGGCAACGCGAACTTCGACAACCGGGCGATCCGTCAGATCGCGATCGACCAGAACGATCCGACCGGGAATACGATGTACGTCGCGGACGGCCGCGGCGTGCACGGCATTTCCTCCACGACCGCAGGAGTGGTTTCGGCCGTCCCAGGCGCTCCTCCGTGGGGTGTCTACAAGTCGACGGACGGAGGAGCGACGTTCACGCTGCTCGCTCCGGCCCCGAACGGCCTTCCGTCACCGCCGTACCCGCTCACATCGAGCTTCGGCGGCCCGCGGGGCGTCACTGACGTTGCCGTCGACCCGACCCACGCCGGCGTGATCTATGCCGCGTCCTACGGGCAGGGTGTCTGGCGCTCGACCGACAACGGCGCCAACTGGACGAACGTCCATCCGTGTGCGATCACCTGCTCGAGCGCCGATCGCAGCGAGTTCGCACTCGCGACGACCAAGACGGGCGACACCCGCATGTACCTCACCGAGGGTGACAGCAGCGGGACCGGTCTCGAGAGCCGCTTCTGGGTCGCCGACGCCGTCCAGGGAGCAACACCGACGTTCGCGCTCAAGACGAACTCGAGCACGGCGAGCCCGGGCTACGCGACGTTCGACTTCTGCACCGGGCAGTGTTGGTACGACCAGGGCGTCTATAGCCCGCCGGACCAGCCGAACATGGTCTACATCTTCGGCTCGTTCGTGTACGGCGAGGCACCGGACCTCGGCCAGGACGGCTACCACACTCCGGGCACCGTCTCGAACGGCCGTGCGGTGCTGCTCTCGACAGACGGTGGCGAGACGTTTACCGACCTCACGGAGGATGCGACCTCGCCCACACATCCGCAGGGCCTGCATCCCGACCAGCACGCGCTGATCACCGTGCCCTCGAACCCGCTGCAGTTCTTCGAAGGCTCGGATGGAGGCCTGATGGTCTCGGACGGATCGTTGAAGAACATCTCGTCCAGATGCGAGACACGGGGCCTTTCGAGTCAGGATCTCGCGCGCTGCAAGCAGCTTCTCTCGGCTGTCCCCGGCAGCTACACGAGCCTCAACAGCGGGCTACAGACTCTGCAGTTCCAGAGTCTGTCGGTGAATCCGAACAACTCGAAGAACATCCAGGGTGGAA
Source organism: uncultured Actinomycetes bacterium (assembly GCA_963819535.1). GTDB lineage: Bacteria > Actinomycetota > Thermoleophilia > Gaiellales > Gaiellaceae > PALSA-600. The sequence continues at coordinate 653,916 of CAWFWL010000004.1, forward strand.
CGCAGGACAACGGGACGTTCGAGACCAACGGCTCGCAGTCGTGGCCCCAGACGATCTTCGGCGACGGCGGGCTCTCAGGGTTCGACGCGACGAACACGCACTTCCGTCTGCACACGTACTACGGCCAGTCGCCCGAGGTCAGCTTCGGCGACGGGGCGCCATCCTCGTGGGACTTCATCGGCGACCCGCTCTACGCGGAATCGGCACTGTTCTACTTCCCGGTGATCACCGACCCGGTGGTGTCGGGCACGCTCTACGCGGGGTTGAACCATGTCTGGCGCACGCTCGACAACGGCGGGCCGCAGGACTACCTGCAGCAGCACTGCAACGAGTTCACCGGCGACACGATCGATGTCACGCCGAACCCGACATCGACCGCGACCTGCGGTGACTGGGTCCCGCTCGGCGGTCCGAGCCTGACAAGCGCCGCGAGTGCCACGGATACCAAGGTGGGTGGCAACATCAGTTGGGTCGCGAGGATCCCGACTGACTCAAGCACACTCTGGGCGTCGACGACGACCGGACGCGTCTTCGTGGCGCACAATGCCAACAACGCCGATGCTGCCGGCGTGACGTTCACTCGCATCGACTCGCTCGATGTTTCGAGCCCGAACCGGGCGATCAGCAGCATCTATGTCGACCCGTCGAATCCAAACCACGCCTGGATCTCATACCTCGGCTACAACTCGACGCCCGGCGTGCTCCCTGGTCACGTGTTCTCGGTCACGTACAAGCCGGCCGATGGGACCAAGCCGGCGTCGGCGACGTGGACACTGCTCGATGGGACCGGCGCCGGCTTCATCGGCGACCAGCCGATCAACTCGGTCGTCGACGACCAGAAGACCGGTGACCTGTATGCCGCAACGGACTTCGGGGTGCTCCGGCTCGCAGCCGGTGACCTCGGTAGCGGCTGGGTCATCGCCGCCGACAACCTCCCGGTTGTCACGGTGGCCGGTCTGACGATCAACCCAGGTTCGCGGCAGCTGCTTGCCGCAACCCATGGCCGTGGGGCCTACCAGCTGACGCTCCCGTAAAGCGTCGGCACGCAATCCCCCCTGCAGGGCCGCCCGAAAGGGCGGCCCTGCTCGCTTGCACCGATAGAATTTGAGTCATGGAGCCGCTTCGGATCGGCGTTCTTGCCGTGCAAGGGAACTTCCGCGAGCACGTTGCGATGCTGCGCCGGGTGGGCGCGGTGCCTGTCGAGGTGCGGAAGCCCGAGCAGCTGGACGGGCCTGGACGGGCTCGTCATCCCGGGCGGCGAGTCGACGACGTTCATGCGCCTGATGCGCCTGTACGGGCTCGACGAGGCGATCAAACGCTTCGAGCGGCCGGTCTTCGGCACCTGCGCGGGGATGATCGTGCTCGACCGCAACCACCTCGGCCTCGTCGACGTCGCGGTGAGGCGGAACGCGTTCGGCCGCCAGGTCGCGTCGTTCGAGACCGATCTCGACATCGCCGGTGACGACGAGCCGATGCGCGCCGTGTTCATCCGCGCACCGTGGGTGGAGGAGGTCGGGCCGGAGGTCGAGGTGCTCGCAGACCGTTGACGGCCGGCCGGTGCTCGCGCGCGAGGGCCGGTACCTGGTCGCCGCGTTCCATCCGGAGCTGACCGACGACACGCGGCTGCACGAGCGGTTTCTCGAACTGGTGAAGGAGGCGAGCGTTGTCCGGGCATAGCAAGTGGTCGTCGATCAAGCACAAGAAGGGCGCCGCCGACGCGAAGCGCGGCAAGCTCTTCTCGAAGCTCTCGCGCGGCGATCATCGTCGCGGCGAAGGAGGGCGGCGGCGACCCGGCGAACAACCTCGCGCTGCAGAACGCGATCGAGAAGGCGAAGTCCTACTCGATGCCGAAGGACAACATCGACCGCGCGATCGCGAAGGGCTCAGGCGCGGACGCCGACGCCGGACGCCTTCGAGACGATCGTCTACGAGGGCTACGGGCCGGAAGGCGTCGCGGTGATCGTCGAGGCGCTCACCGACAACCGCAACCGCACCGCCGCGCGACGTGCGGCACCTGTTCGCGAAGCACGGCGGCAACCTCGGCGCGACCGGCGCGGTGGCTTGGCAGTTCGAGCGCCGCGGCGTCGTCGTCGTGCCGGCGGACGGGGTCGACGAGGAGGAGCTGCTGCTGGTCGCTGCCGACGGCGGCGCCGAGGACGTCGAGCGCGACGGGGCGTCGTTCCAGGTCACGTCGGCGCCGGAGGAGCTCGTCGGCCGTACGGGAGGCGGTCGAGGCCGCCGGCTTCGCCGTCGAGTCGGCCGAGCTCCAGCTGGTGCCGAAGACGACCGTGGCGGTCGACGACGAGACGAAGGCGCGGCAGGTGATGCGCCTGATCGACGCGCTCGAGGACAACGACGACGTCCAGGACGTCTACGCGAACTTCGACATCCCGGAGCTCGTGCTGGAGGCGGTCGCCGGCTAGCCATCGCCTGTCCAGCGCGGAGATGCCGGTTCGAGGCCGGCCTTCGAGTCACTCAACTGGTGACCGCCTGTCCGTGACGGATTCTCCTGGAGCCTGCGGCATGATGGAAGCCTGAACACAGCGTCTTGACCACGTTCGGGCCAATGTGGCCGACCTTCATCGAGCGGTCGAGTGGTACACGACCATGCTCGGGTTCGAGGTCGAGTCGCTCTGGCCGCCGGACAATCCAACCTACGCCCACTTCAAGTCCTCGGGCGGGGCAACCTTCGCTGTCATGGAAGCTGACGGCCGCGGCGGCCGGTTCAACTTCACGGTTGACGACCCCGACGCACTGTGGATCGGCTTGAAGGACAAGGCCGCGGTGGTCGAGCCCCTCTTCGATACGCCCTACGGGACTCGCAAGTTCACGATTTCAGACCCGGACGGCAACGAACTCGGCTTCGTGCGAGCCTGAGCACACACCAGTTCCAGCATCGCTCGCGCAGGCAACCGCAACCGGTGTCTGACACCCAGGTGTCAGACACCTCTCAACCCGTGACCCAAGGAACATCCGGGCTGACGCCTAACGTGTCCACGTGAAGGTCCTCGGCATCGATCCAGGGACGGCTGCATGCGGATACGGGATCGTCCACGAAAGCGGCGGGCGCCTCAGGGCCACCTGCCACGGGTGGTGGCAGACGTCCGCAAAGGAGCGTCCGGAGGTACGCCTGCTCACGATCTTCACGGGCGTCCAGGAGCTGATCGCGCTGCACGCTCCGGATGCCGTCGCGTTGGAGGAGTCGTTCGTCGGCGCAGACGCCCGCATCGCACTCTCCGTCGGGCAGGCGCGGGGAGCCGTTCTCGTCGCCGCGTCGTCCGCCGGCGTCGCCTGCGCTGAATACGCGCCCGCGCGCGTCAAGCAGTCGGTGTGCGGCTACGGCCGGGCCGACAAGGAGCAGGTGGGGAAGATGGTGCGTGCGATCCTGTCGCTCGAGGCGGTGCCGACGCCCAGCCACGCCGCCGACGCGCTCGCGGTCGCGATCTGTCACACGCTCGCGCCGCCGCTGCTCGCGGCCGCCGCTCGGTAGAAGGGTTTCGCCGGCCCTCCGGCGAACACCGCCCTACTGGAGATTCGGCGACCGGAGGTGGTCCACGTGCAGCAGTGGCAGAAGTATCTGGCCGAGCTTCTCGGCACGTTCATCCTCGTGTTCGTCGGCACGACGGCGATCGTCGGCGCCGTACGGGCAGGGGCACCGGTGCTCGTCGTGGTGCCGTTCGCGTTCGGGCTCGCCCTGCTCGCCGGGCTCTACGCCTTCGGCGAGGTCTCGGGCGGGCACTTCAACCCGGCGGTCTCGCTCGGGCTGTTCCTCGACCGGCGGCTCACGGTCACCGACCTGTTCGGGTACTGGATCGCGCAGTTCGCCGGCGGCATCCTCGCGTCGGTGGTGCTGGTGCTCGCGACGTCGAAGGACGACGTCGCCTCGACCGCGACGATCCCGGCGTCGTACGGCAGCGCGTTCGTGATGGAGGTCGTGTTCACGGCGATCTTCGTCTCGGTGATCCTCTCGGCCAGCAAAAGCAAGCTGTACGCAGGGAGCGCCCTGATAGCGATCCCGATGACGCTGCTGGCGATCCATCTCGCCGCGATCCCGTACAGCGGCTCGTCGGTCAATCCCGCGCGCACGTTCGGTCCGGCGATCGTCGGCAACACCTGGCACGGCGTGTGGATCTACCTCGTCGCGCCGCCCCTCGGCGCGGTCGTCGGCTGGCTCGTGCACACGATCGTGGTCAAGGGCGATACGCATCTCCGCGACGACATCGAGCAGATCGAGGACGAGTTGCTGGCCGGCCCGGCCACAGAGTAGGAACGTCCGTTCGCGCGCGTACCCTCACCTCCGTGAGGTCGAGTCGATGATCGCCCGGCTGCGGGGCCGGATCAGCGGACGCGCGGGCTCCGGGCTGATCGTCGACGTCGGCGGCGTCGGCTACCTCGTCAACGCGACGCCGTCCGTGTCGCGCCTCGGCGACGGCGAGGTGACGATCGAGATCCACACCGTCGTGCGCGAGGACGCCCTGCAGCTGTACGGATTCGCGACCTCCGACGAGCGCGAGCTGTTCGAGCTGCTGCTCGGCGTGTCCGGGGTCGGGCCAAAGGTCGCGCTCGCGATCCTCTCCGGCTCGACGCCGGCCGAGCTGCGCCGTGCGATCGCACGCGACGACGTGAAGCGGTTCCAGGCGATTCCCGGCATCGGCCTGAAGACCGCGCAGCGTGTGGTGCTGGAGCTGAAAGCCGCGGTCGCCGACGCCGCCTCGGCAGCGGGCGACGACCTCGCAGCACGCGATGCGCTGGTCGAGCTGGGCTGGACGCTGCTCGACGCCGACCGGGTGCTGTCGGATGTCGATCCGTCGCTGCCCGTCGAAGAGCAGGTGCGGGCGGCGCTCCGGAGAGCCGCATGACCCAGTTCCTCGCGCCGGTGCTCGGCGACGCGGAGGAGGAGCTCGAGCGCACGCTTCGCCCGCGGACGCTCGCCGATTTCGTCGGCCAGGATCGCGTCAAGGAGCAGCTCGAGATCGCGCTCGCCGCCGCCAAAGCGCGCGGTGAGGCGCTCGACCATCTGCTGCTCGCCGGCCCGCCGGGGCTCGGCAAGACCTCGCTCGCGCAGATCGTGCGCAACGAGCTCGGCGTCGGCATCCGCCAGATCGCCGGTCCGGGCCTGGAGCGCAAGGACATCGCCGCGATCCTCACGTCGCTCGAGCCGCGCGACGTGCTCTTCATCGACGAGATCCACCGCATCAGCCGTGCCGCCGAGGAGATCCTCTACCCGGCGCTCGAAGACTTCCGGCTCGACATCGTGATCGGCCAGGGCCCGGCCGCGCGCACGCTGACGCTCGACCTGCCGCAGTTCACGCTCGTCGGCGCGACCACACGCACGGGCTTGCTGACGACGCCGCTCCGCGACCGGTTCGGTTTGACGTTCCGGCTCGACCTGTACGCCGCCGACGAGCTCTCGCAGATCGTGCGCCGCTCGGCGCGGATCCTCGACGTCGAGCTCGCCGACGACGCGGGGGAGCTGATTGCCGGCCGCTCGCGCGGCACGCCGCGGATCGCGAACCGCATCCTGCGCCGGGTGCGCGACGTCGCGCAGGTGCGCCACGAAGGTGTGGTCACGACCGAGATCGCCGAGGAGGCGCTCGGCCTGCTCGAGGTGGACGAGGCGGGGCTCGAGCGGTTCGACCGCGAGCTGCTCCGCTGCATCGTCGAGCGGTTCGGCGGCGGCCCCGTCGGGCTCTCGACCCTGGCGGTCGCGCTCGGCGAGGAGTCCGAGACGATCGAAGACGTCTACGAGCCGTTTCTGCTCCAGCTCGGCTTCCTGCAGCGCACCCCGCGCGGCCGGATCGTCACCGAGCGCGGGCGCGCGCACCTCGGAGCGGTCGTCGCCGACGACGGCACGCTCTTCTAGGGGCCGCCCGCTATCGTCGCGGGGTGGCGGCGATCCGGATCTGCGTGGCGGGCGTCACCGGGTGGACGGGAAGTAGGGTGGCAGCCGCGGTCGAGGCAGCAGACGACCTCGAGCTCGTCGCAGGAGTCTCGCGCTCCGACCCCGGCAGCTACTCGTCGGTCGGCGAGGCACTCGACGCGGTCCCGGCCGACGTGCTCGTCGACTACACGCATGCGTCCGTCGTCCGCGAGGACGTGCTCGCCGCGGTCGAGCGTGGCGTTCATGTCGTCGTGGGATCGAGTGGCCTGTCGGCTGCCGACTACGACGAGATCGACAAGCGTGCACGCGAGCGTCAAGTCGGCGTTGTCGCGGCGGGCAACTTCTCGCTCACGGCGGCGCTGCTCCTTCGCGCCGCGACCGAGGCAGCCCGTCATCTCGCCGCGTGGGAGGTGATCGACTACGCGAGCATCGGCAAGACCGACGCGCCGAGCGGGACAGCCCGTGAGCTCGCAGAGCGGCTCGACACGGTGCGGGCGCCGACGGTCGGCGTCCCCATCGACGAGGTGCTCGGCGCGCCCGAGGCGCGCGGAGCAACAGTGGCCGGAACGCAGGTGCATTCGCTTCGCCTGCCGAGCTTCGTCGTCTCGACCGAAGTCGTGTTCGCCGCCGAGGGCGAGCGGCTCTCGATCCGGCACGACGCGGGGGAGACTCCCGCGCCGTACGTCGCCGGCACGCTGCTCGCGATCCGTGCCGCCCCGAACCGGGTCGGGCTCGTGCGCGGGCTCGACCAGCTCCTCGACTAGCCCTCGTCGTGCGCGGCGGGATCGCACTCCTCTTCCTGCTGGTCTCGGTCGCCGTGCTGCCGGCCGGGTCGTCGCGCGGTGCGGTCGACCTGCTGCAGACCTACGAGCCTGTGCTCCTCTTCCACCCCAGTGAGAGCTGGGCGCCAGAACAGGTCGAGACGTTTCTCGCCGACGCGCGGGTCGAGCAGCAGGTCGCTGCGGGATCGTGGAAGACGGCCGCTGGGCCGCTGCCGACGTCGAACACCGGCTGCACGCTCACTCCGTGTTACCGCTTCAACCTGCCGTGCCCGCTGAAGGGCGGCACCGCCTGCTACGCGAAGATGCCGGTTCGGGCGGGTCAATGGCAGCGACCGGTCGTCTACGGTCGGGTCGTCGCCGTGCCGCCGGGCTCGGCGCCAGCGCCGGGTTTCGCCACCCCGCCGAAGTTCCTCGTGCGCTACTGGCTCTTCTACGAGTTCGACGACTACCACACGCTCCGCAAGCGCCTGTGGCAGGCGCACGAGGCCGACTGGGAGAGCATCTCCGTCGCCGTCGGCGCCGACGGCCGGCCGCAGTTCGCGGCGTACAGCCAGCACTGCTCCGGGACGGTTCGTGCCTGGAGCGCCGTCGAGAAGCGCGGGACGACGCATCCGGTTGCGTACGTCGCCGTCGGTTCGCACGCGAACTACTTCACGAACAGGCCGAGCTCGACGCGGTTCACGGAATGTCTCAAGTCGGGGATCGGCGGCGCGACGGTGACGCGTCTCGCGCGTCTCGCGCAGGAGCAGATCGTCGACCGCACCGGCACGGCGCACCCGCTCGGCCCGCAGGGTATGGCGGGAGTGACGCCGCTGACGGTCGTCCCGCTCGACCCGGCGGCGGTGTCGTGGGCGCGGTTCCCCGGGCGCTGGAGCGAGGGGCAGCTGCTGTGGCTGGGGACGACGCCGCGGTCGTTCACATCCGTCTCGCAGGGCGGCGGGCCGGCGACGCCACACTGGTCGTCGACGTCGATCCCGTCGCTCTGGCACGTCGAGTCGAGCTAACGCGCGGACCGGCGTGCCGGCCCGCGCGTTCGCGGTGACTCAGTTGGACGGCTGGACGATCAGCAGCGAGTTGCCGTCGGGATCGCGCAGCCAGAACATCGGCGGCACGGGATCGCCGTAGCGGCTGATCTCGTCGTCCACGTCGACGCCGGCGGCCTTCAGCGCGGCGTGGTCCGCGTCGACGTCGGTCGTGTCGAGGCAGATGCCCGTCTCCTTGCCCCCGGGCTCTGTCCCTTGCGGAGGCGGTGCGAGGGCGATCGTCGTCGGCGTGCCCGGAAGGGCGACCTCGACCCAGCGCATCGCCTCGCCCATCGGGATGTCGACGACCTTCTCGAAGCCCAGCTTGTCGACGTAGAAGTCGATCGCGCGATCGGTGTCCGCGACCGAGAGTGCGACGCGGCCGACCTGCTGGAGGTGCAACTTGGACGGTGACTGCAGTTCTGACATGGGAGCCTCCTGCTCGACGGTGATCCTGTTCACGTAGGACGGAAGCGGCGCCGCGGACTCATCGGTCGGCGGCGACGCTGCAGGAACGCCAACGCCACCGGCGCGGTGAGCAGCGCCATCACGTCGAACCACACGTACCCCGACGCGACCCCGCTCGGCGGGTTCCCGTCCGGGATGCCGAGCCCCGGCAGGTCGTGCGACCAGCGCCATGTGCCGATCGCCGTGCCGTACAGCTCGAGCGAGGCGACGACCAGGAAGACGCCGGCGTAGATCGCGCGATTGCGGCCGCGCCAGAGGAAGAGCAGCAGCAGCGGCACGCCGACCGCGCCCGCGACGTCGCGATGGGGCAGCACGGTCAGGCCCGCGAGGCCCCAGCCGGCGGCGATCGCCGCCGCCGCACCGACGAGCTCGCGCGTACGGGCGTGGAGCGCAGCTGCGAGCGACAGGCCGGTCAGGTAGACGAGCCCGTGCGCCGGCGGGCACGAACAGCGGCAGGTTGTGCAGCCGGTAGTGGTAGACGCCCCAGATCAGCGAGCCGGTCACTTCGCCGATCGTCGCGAAGCAGACGACACCGAGCGCCTGCACGCGCCGCTCGAGCGGCACGCGCGACAGCGCGGCGAGCAGCACCAGCCCAGGTCAGCGCGCCGAGCGCGAGCTGCTCCGGGTAGTTCGCGAAGTGGTCGAGCGCGAGGAGTGCCGCCAGGTAGGCGCGCCCCGGCTACTGCTTGAACTGCAGCTCGTGCCACGACGGGACCGGGGCGAGCTCGAGGAGCGGCCGCCCACCGCCCGGATGCTGGTACGCGAACTCGTCGTCACCGTCGTCCCACACGACCTCCAGCGAGCCGCGCTTCACCTGGTGGTCGAGCCAGGCGCCGCGGAAGATCAGCTTGCGCAGCCAGTAGACGAGCGACTCGCCGCCGACCAGGGCGACCCGCTCCCAGTTGCGGACGAGGTAGCGGCCGAGCCGCGACGCGGGCTCGTCGATCACGCCCTGGGCCGCGAGCGTGACGAGGTCTGCGACGGCCTCGTCCGTCGAGGTCCGGGCCCGGGACGACGCCCAGCTTGACGGCCGCGGCGACCACCCGCCCCTCGAAATCGGTCGCCCCGAACGAGAAGCGGTAGCCGAGGAACTCGACGACGTAGTCGTCGCCCGAGGTGTAGTTCGCGTCCGGTGTCGGCAGCGCGTCAGGCACGATCCAATGGTAGTGAACGATTTCGCCGTTGCCTCCAGCGCGTCGCGGTACATCGTGCTGCTCCCGGCCCTGCTGGTCGGGTTCGGGCTGGTCGGGCGGCATCCTGATCCTGCTCGGCCGGGCCTTCGCCGAGACGGTGCGCGAATCGAGCCACCCACGGCTGATCGTCGGCGGCCTGGTCGTGCTCGCGGGCGCGGTCGTGCTGCTGACCTACCTGGGCGTGCAGCTGCCTAGAGAATGACGACCGGCGTCCCGATCCGGACGTGCTCGAACAGCCACTCCGCCTCGGGTACCTGCATCCGGATGCACCCGTGGGAGGCGCTGTAGCCGATCGACGCGGGTGCGTCGGTGCCGTGGATGCCGACACCGGGCGCGTTCAGGCCCATCCAGCGGGTGCCGAGCGGGTTCGACGGGCCGGGCGGCACCGGCTTCAGCCCCTTCGCCCAGGCGCTCGCGGTCGGTGGGTACCACCAGGGATTGAGCTGCTTGTCGACGATGCGCCAGACGCCGCTCGGTGTCGGGTAGATCGCCTGGCCGGTCGCGACCCGGAACGCCCGCACGGGCGTTGTGCCGCTGTACAGGCGAAGCGTGTTGGCGCCGCGCGTGATCACGATCACCGGACCGAAGGTCGCGCCGGTCCGTCTGGGCGCGACCGGGTGCGTGATCAGCGTCAACGGCGCCCGTGTGCCGTCGCGCAAGACCTGGGCGAGCGCCGTCTGCATCGTCTCGACGTCGACCGCGAGCCCGGCTTTCGCCGGTGAGAACTGCGGCGCGTCGGCGGTGGCACCGAGCACGGTCGCGTCGACCGCGGCGCGGTCGTACCGCTTCGCCAGCGCGGCGACCACCGCGGCGATCTTCGATCGCGACGAGCGCACCGGCAGGGCGATCCGGCTCTGCGGCGTCGCAGTCGAGCGCGGCGCTCACGGCGGAGTCGACGCTCGAGGCCTGCGCCGAGGGCCTCGGGACGCACGAGCACGGTCTTGTCCGACGTAGCGAACCCGGATCGGGCGGCTGAACGCGTGCTCGACGACGGCCCGTGCCGGCTCCGAGCTGAGCCCGCCGACCGCGACGCCGCCGATCGACACGCCGAGCGGCACGGTGCGCACGGGCGTCGACGCAGGCGCGGCCGCGCACGCAAGACCGGCGGCGGCGACAATCGCAACGAGCGTCCTCAGCAAGGGCGCCAATTAGACCACCAATTCGCGCCCCATGCGAGGGATTTTCGGTCCGGCGCTGTCCGACGGCGGCCGTACCCTCGACAGCCCGATGGCAGCAGGCACCTGGGAGCTCGCACCGTGTTCGCACCGTCAGATCGATGCGCTCGCAGCCGCGCTCGGGGTCGACGAGGTGACGGCGTCGGTGCTCGTCCGCCGTGGTTACGGGGAGCCTGACGACGCGGCGCGGTTCCTCGCCGGCGACCTGCCGGGGCACGACCCGCTCGCTGCTCGGCGACATGCGCGAGGCCGTCGCCGCGATCACCGCGGCCGTCGGCTCGGGGGCGCGCATCTGCGTGCACGGCGACTACGACGCCGACGGCATCTGCGCGACGGCTCTGGCAGTCCTGCTGCTGCGCGAGCTCGGCGCCGACGCCGGCCTGGCACCTGCCGTCCCGCTTCGAGGAGGGCTACGGCCTGAACGCGGAGACGCTGACGCGCCTCGCCGACGAGGGCTTCGACCTCGTCCTCACCGTCGACTGCGGCATCACCGCTGTCGAAGAGGTCGCGCACGCAGCGTCGCTCGGGCTCGATGTCGTCGTCACCGACCACCACCGGCCGGCCGAGGCGTTTCCCGCCTGCCCGGTCGTCGCCACCCTGAAGGGCGATTACCCGTTCACGGGGCTCTGCGGCACCGCGGTCGTCTGGAAGCTCGCGGAGGCGCTGCTCGGCGCGGGGCATCCGTTCTCGAGCGGCACCTCGACGTCGTCGCGCTCGCGACCGTCGCCGATGTCGTGCCGCTCGTCGACGAGAACCGGGCGCTGGCGCTCCACGGCCTGCGCCGCCTCGCGCAGACCCAGAAGGCGGGGCTGCAAGCGTTGATGCGGGTCGCAGGCGTCGACCCCGCAGCGCTCGACGAGTCGGCGATCGGCTTCCGGCTCGCGCCGCGCATCAACGCGTCGGGCCGCCTCGGCCGGCCGGAGGCCGCGCTCGCGCTGCTGCTCACCGAGGACAAGGACGAGGCGAAGGCACTCGCCGAGGAGCTCGAGACGCTGAACCGGGAGCGGCAGGTCGTCGAGGAGCGCATTCTGCGCGAGGCGGTCGACGCAGATCGAGTCGTGGCCCGAAGCCCGCCGACGGCGTCGCGGCTACGTCGTCGTGGGGGAGGGCTGGCACGAGGGCGTGATCGGGATCGTCGCCTCGCGTCTCGTCGAGCGATTACAACCGCCCCGTCGTGGTGATCGCCGGTGCGGACGGGCACTGGAAGGGATCGGGCCGCTCGGTGAGCGCGTTCGACCTGCACGGCGGGCTCGCGGCGTGCGCAGGGCACCTCGTAGCGGTTCGGCGGCCATCGTGCCGCCGCCGGGCTCACGATCGAGCCCGAGCGCATCGAGACGTTCGCCGCGGCGTTCGCCGCCCACTGCCGACGCGGTGCTCACCGACGACGATCTCCAGCCGGTGACGCGGATCGACGCGATCGTGCCCGGGGCGAAGCTGCACGCTCGCGCTGGCCGGCGAGCTGGCGCGGCTGGCCCCGTTCGGGCTCGGCAATCCCGGGTGTGACCCTGCTCGTCGACGGCTGCGAGCTCGCCGACCTCGGCACGGTCGGCGACGGCAAGCACCTGCGCTTCCGCGTCCGCCAGCATGGGCGCGACTCCGGCTCGGCGATCGCGTTCGGGATGGGCGGCCAGCTCGACCGGCTCCGCCGCGAGGGGCGCTACGACGTGGCGTTCCGGCTGCAGGAGAATCGCTGGAACGGCACGATCGCGCCGCAGCTCGTCGTCCGCCGCGTCTTCGACGCCGTCGACGGCTTCGACGAGCTCCGCGACTGGCTCGCCGAGCAGTGGCGGGCGGGCGAGGCGGCGTGGACGCCCGAGGCCCGGGCGATCTTCGCGGAGCTCGAGCTCGCAGACGGGAGCGCAGGCGCAGCCTGCTCGAGTCACCGGCCTTCAGGACGTTGCTCGAACGGAAACCCGTGCTCTCCGAGGCCGCGTAGGCCGCGCCGACGCGGCGTCGAGCTCGCGCAGCAGGCGAGCCACTCGGAGCAGTCGTTTGTTCTCGCGACGGCGTCTCGAGCATGGGCTGATTTCGTTCATCGGCAGCGCGCGGTCTCCTCCTGAATCGTCCCCCTCGGGCGAGGGATGGAATGGGAAATGACCGGGGTACACTGGATGCATGGCCGTACTCGAGCGACATCAGGATCTCGTCGACGAGCTGATCGCCGAAGTCGAGGCGTATAAGCCCGACGTCGACCGGGAGTTCCTGACCCGGGCGTTCGACTACGCGGCGCGCCGCCCACGCCGGGCCAGGTGCGCCAGTCGGGCCAGGAGTTCATCTACCACCCCTGGGGCGTCGCCAAGATCGTCGCGAGCCTGCAGCTCGACGAGCCGACGCTCGCGGCGGCGCTGCTCCACGACGTCGTCGAGGACACCGGCATCGAGATCGACGAGATTCGCGCCGAGTTCGGCGACGAGATCGCGACCGCTCGTCGAGGGCGTCACCAAGCTGACCAGGGTCCAGTTCCAGAGTCGCGAGCACGCTGAGGCGGAGAACTACCGGAAGCTGATCGTGGCGATGGCCGAGGACGTGCGCGTGATCCTGATCAAGCTCGCCGACCGGCTGCACAACCTCCGCACGATCGAGTACCTCGGGCAAGCAGAAGCAGGTGCAGAAGGCGCGCGAGACGCTCGAGGTGTACGCGCCGCTCGCGCACCGTCTCGGTATCCACGCCCTCAAGTGGGAGCTCGAGGATCTCTCGTTCCAGACGCTGCATCCGCGCAAGTACGAGGAGATCAAGCAGATGGTCGCCGAGCGCCGCGACGGATCGCGAGGAGCACGTCCGCGAGGCGGCGATGGTGCTGCAGAAGGAGCTCGACAAGGTCGACATCCCGGCGGAGATCTCGGGACGCGCGAAGCACTTCTACTCGATCTACGACAAGATGGCCAAGAAGGGCCGCGAGTTCAACGAGATCTACGACCTGACGGCGATGCGCGTGATCGCCGAGCGGTCGGGCGACGAGGGAACGCGCGACTGTTACGGCGCGCTCGGGCTGATCCATTCGCTCTGGAAGCCGATGCCGGGTCGCTTCAAGGACTTCATCGCGATGCCGAAGTTCAACGCCTACCAGGCGTTGCACACGACGGTGATCGGCCCGCAGGGCCGGCCGCTCGAGATTCAGGTGCGCACGCGCGAGATGCACGCGACCGCCGAGTACGGCGTCGCCGCCCACTGGCTCTACAAGCGCGGCAAGAAGGACAAGGACGTCGAGTGGACCGCGTGGGTCAAGCAGCTGATGGACGAGGGGACGACCGACGAGGCCGACCCGCGCGAGTTCATGAAGTCGTTCCGCACCGATCTCTTCGGCGAGGAGGTGCACGTCTTCACGCCCAAGGGGCAGGTGAAGACGCTGCCCGCCGGCTCGACGCCGATCGACTTCGCGTACGCGGTGCACACCGACGTCGGTCACCGCACCGTCGGCGCGAAGATCAACGGGCGGATCGTGCCGCTGCACTACACGCTCAAGAACGGCGACTTCGTCGAGATCCTCACCTCGAAGCAGGGGCGCGGCCCATCGCGCGACTGGATGTCGCTCGCGAAGAGCTCGCGGGCGCGCAACAAGATCCGGCAGTGGTTCTCGCGCGAGACGCGCGAGGAGTCGGAGCACAAGGGCCGCGAGGCGCTCGCCCAGGCGCTGAAGGCGCAGAACCTGCCGTACGCGAAGCTGCGCGGCTCGTCGACGCTCGCGCGAGGTGATCCGCGACAGCGGCTTCAAGAAGGCGGAGGACTTCTACCTCGCGCTCGGCTCGGGGAAGCTGCAGGCCGGCGCGATCGTCAACAAGGTCGTCCAGCGGCTGAAGACGGAGCAGGTCGCCGAGGAGGCGCCGGTCATCACGAAGGCGCCGCGGGCGAGGGAGGCGGTCGCAGGCACGGATCTCGGCGTCGTCGTTCCGGGCGTCACGGACGTGCTCGTGCGGCTCGCGAAGTGCTGCACGCCGGTTCCGGGCGACGAGATCGTCGGCTACATCTCGCTCGGGAAGGGGATCACGATCCATCGCGGCGACTGCCCGAACGTGCGGGCGCTCAAGCGCAGCCCGGAGCGCTTCACGGACGTGGAGTGGGACGGCGCGGTCGCGGCGAAGAGCTTCCGCGTGCAGATCGCCGTCGATTCGTGGGACCGCCCGCGGCTGCTCGAGGACGTGGCGCGGACGTTCGCCGAGCACGGCGCGAACATCGTCACGTACGGCGGCGTCGTCGAGGATCAGCTGGCGAAGAACCGCTACACGGCGGAGGTCGGCGACCTGAAGAGCCTGCGCACGCTGCTGACCGCGCTGCGCAACCTCGACGCCGTCTTCGACGCGTACCGCGTCACCCCGTCGTAGCCTGCGCACGATCCCTCGAACGAGTGATCGCGCTCGTGTCGAGGGGGGTACCTAGATCGAGGGATGGCGCGCGCGGCGCCGCTCTCCTACAACGAGAGGAGGGGGAGCGGGTGGTTGGCCGCCCGCCCGCCCGGTCGGGAGAGGGCCGGGCGGGCGGCGCGCCCCAACGCGGGAATCAGGTTCGTTCAAACGCTGCGATCCGCTCGCGGAACGCAGCGGGGACCGAGACGGGCTTCCGCTCGGCGAGCGCGATACAGACGAGCGTCGCGGTCGACGTCGCCATCAGCAGATCGTCGCCGTCGTCGTCGATGCGGTAGGCGGCGTGGTCGTACGTGATGCTGGTCGTGCCGATCCGCGCGACGCGCACGAACACTTCGAGCAGGTCGTCGAACCGCGCCGGGGCGTGGTACTCGACGGTCGTGGCGCGCATCGCGAAGTCGATCGCGCCGAGCGCGACCCGGCCGAGGTGGCGGTGGTACTCGGTGCGCGCAAGATCGAAGTACGGCATGTAGCGCCCGTAGTAGACGACGCCCTGAGCGTCCGTCTCGGAGAACCCGACGCGGGTGTAAGCGGCGTACCGAAACGGCGGCCGCCGCTCGGTCTCGTGCCCCAACTCGATCAGGTTCGCACTCACGCGGCGATCCTAGATCCGCCCCCGGTCGACCAGACTCGCGCGAGGCCCGAAACCCGGTGTCTGACACCGGACGTGTCCAGAGTGCGGTGGTGCCGTGAGCAGGGGAATCTCGGCCGGGCGTTGCTGATCCGTTACGGGTGCGTGGCAAGGGCGTTGCCACGTCTGAGGTCGCTGGTACGGACGTGGCCGTTACGGGCGCCCCGGCTTCGGGCGGTTACTCGCGGATGACGCCGAGGACCTCGTCGCGCTTCTCTTCCATCAGCTGCTGCGACCGCGCTTCCAGGTTCAGGCGCAGCAGCGGCTCGGTATTCGACGGACGCACGTTGAAGTGCCAGTCGTCGCTCGTCACCGACAGGCCGTCGAGATGCGAGACGGCGCCCTCGCTGCCGAAGCGCGCCTCGAGCTCGCGCGAGCTTGGCCGGGCACGTCAGCGACCGGGGTGTTGATCTCGCCCGTGATGAAGTAGCGGGCACGCAGCGGCTCGAGCGTCTTGCTGAGGCTGCCGTGGCGCGAGACGAGCTCGCACATGAGCAGGAACGGGATCGTGCCCGAGTCCGCCTGCGAGAAGTCGCGGAAGTAGTAGTGCGCCGAGACCTCGCCGGCGAAGACGGCGTCCACCTCGCGCATGCGCGCCTTGATGAACGCGTGCCCGACACGGTTGACGAGCGCCTCGCCGCCGGCCCGCTCGATCGCCTCGGGCACGGCCCACGATGCGCGCACGTCGTAGATCACCTTGCCGCCGGGCTCGCGCGCCAGGATCGACTCGGCGAAGAGCGCCGTGATGAAGTCGCCGGGGACGAACTCTCCGCCGTCGTCGACGAAGAAGCACCGGTCGGCGTCGCCGTCGAAGGCGACCCCGAAGTCGGCATGCTCGCTCGCGCGTCTTCGCGACGATGAACTCGCGGTTCTCCGGCAGCAGCGGGTTCGGCTCGTGGTTCGGGAACGTGCCGTCCGGCTCGAAGTAGCAGCGGACGACGTCGAGCATCGGCAGGCGCTCGAGCACGGGCGGCAGCATCGCGCCGGCCATGCCGTTCGCGGCATCGATCACGACCTTGAGCGGCCGCAGCGCCGAGACGTCGACGAACGAGAGCACGCGTTCGACGAACCGCGTCCCAGATGTCCTCCTCGCGAATCTCGCCGCGCGCCGCTTCGCCGCCACGTCGCCGGCGATCGCCCGGTCGCGCACGTCGAGCAGGCCCGACTCGCCGCCGACGGGCAGCGCGCCGCGCGCGCACGATCTTCATGCCCGTGTACTGCTTCGGGTTGTGCGACGCCGTGACGGTGATCCCGCCGTCGAGGCCGAGCTCGCCGACCGCGAAATAGAGCATCTCGGTGCCGACCAGGCCGAGGTCGAGGACGTTCGCGCCGGCGTCGGCCGCGCCCTCGCGCACCGCCTCGGCCATCGATGGTGACGAGAGGCGCATGTCGCGCCCGACGGCGATCTGCGCCGGCGAGAACTGCTCGACGTACGCGCGACCGATCCGGTACGCACCGTCCTCGTCGAGCTCCGTCGGATAGAGCCCGCGGACGTCGTATGCCTTGAAGGCCTTCGGATCGAGCACGGCTGCAGCCTACGCGCCCAGGATCGCCTTGATCGTCTCCGTCGACTCCGCGGTCGGCGACTCCGAGATCACGGTCGCCGGTCGCTCGAACCGCGCCAGCGCTTCGCGCAACGGCTCGGCGCGCAGCGTTCCCTCACCGTACGGAAGGTGCTTCGTCTCGTTGCGGTTCGCGAACTGGATGTCCGAGAAGTGGATGTGGAACGGCGCGCCCGGCGGGATGACAGCGTCCGCCTGCTCGAGCGCGGCCGCGAACGGCTCGACGGAGGTGAACGCGCCGTCGGAGGTCGCGTGCATGTGGGCGAAGTCGATCACGGGTCGCACCCAGTCGAGCCGCGACGAGATCTCGACCACGTCGTCGAGCGACCCGAGGTCGCGGACGCGGCCCATCACCTCGATGCCGAACGGCACGGCGCGATCCTTGCCCTCGAGCCGCTCGCGGAGCTCGCCGAGCTGCTCGACGACCGAGTCGATCGCCTCCTCGCGCGTCCGGCTCGAGCAGGAAGCCGGGGTGGAAGACGACCACCTCCGCGCCGGCCGCCTTCGCGATGCCGGCCGAGTGGTCGAGCATCCCGACCGCCATGTTCAGCTTCTTGCCCCGCTCGGCGTGCCCCATGAACCCGGCGATCGGCGCGTGCACCGACAGCGCGATGTCGTGCGCTCGCGCGAGCTCGCCGAGGCGTGCGGCGAAGTCGTAGTCCATCCAGAATCGGCCCTCGAAGTCGATCTCGCACGCGGACAGGCCACGCTCCAGCAGCGCCTCGACAGCGGCCTCGGGGCGACTCGCGGGAGGGCACTCTGGCTGGGCCGTAGTGCAGCTTCTGGGACATCGGAAGCCGAGGGTACCGGGGTCCGTCCGACCGGGCTCCTACCCTGATTTCCGATGTCCGAACAGCCCACCCGCATCGATCTGC
This sequence comes from uncultured Actinomycetes bacterium, assembly GCA_963819535.1. GTDB lineage: Bacteria > Actinomycetota > Thermoleophilia > Gaiellales > Gaiellaceae > PALSA-600. Next base: position 671,864 of record CAWFWL010000004.1, read on the forward strand.
TCGAGCTCGATATCGACCTCCGCCTCGCCGATCTCTGGCGTGAGGCGGCTGGGATCTCCGAGTGGTCGCTCGACGTGGTTGCGGCCTTCATGCGCGCCGCGTACGGCAAGGGCTACTGCGACGCGCTGACCGAGGACCTGCCGGGGGCGCTCTGCGCCGACCACGGCTACCGGGTCCCGGCCCGCAAGCGCCAGCACGCCTAGGCTCGCCCGGCTGCGCGCTAGACTTGCGCCGTGTCTGCGACGCAGCCCAGCGCGGCTGATCATTGCGCTGGCCGTCGCGGCGGTGCTGGCCGTGTTCCTCTCTACACGGCGGTCGCCGGCAGCTCGACGCCGCAGCTGACACCGAACCAGCTGCCCGGCCACGCCGGCAAGGTCTCGGTCGGTCGGCAAGGTCGTCGGGCCGATCCGCGGCGACTCGCATTCGACCCAGGGGCTCCGCTTCGGGTTGAAGAACATCAAGGGCACGAGCGCGGTCGTTCCCGTCGTCTACCACGGCGATACACCGCCGCGCTCTTCACCAAGGGACGCGACGTCGTCGTCGGCGGCACCTACGCGAACGGCCGGCTCGCCGGGAGCAGACATCCTCACCAAGTGCCCGTCGAAGTACACAGGCCGCGAGCCCGAGCGCATAGGTGGCTGACCTCGGTCGCGCGGCGCTCGTCGTCAGCCTCGGGCTGTCGGCCTACGCCCTGATCGCCGGCGGCTACGCCGCAGTCTCGAACAAGCGCCGTCTCGCCGACTCCGCACGCAACGCCCTCGTCTGCGCGTTCGGCGTCGACGGCAGTCGCCGCGGCGGTGCTGGCAACGGCGCTCGTGCGGCACGACTTCTCGTTCACCTACGTCGCGACACACACGAACCGCACCCTCTCGACCCCGTACTCGCTGAGTGCGTTCTGGGGTGGCCAGGAAGGGTCGCTGCTTCTCTGGCTGCTGGTGCTCACCGGCTTCGGCGCGCTCGCCGTGACGATCAACAGACGCTTGCTCCGAGATCTCGTCGCGTGGGTCGTGCCGGTGCTCGGCGGGATCGGCACGTTCTTCGCGTTCGTGCTCGTCGCGGTGGCGAGCCCGTTCGCGACGCAGTCAGCGCCGGTCGACGGGGCGGGGCTGACGCCGAGCCTCCAGAACCCGTACATGGTCGCCCACCCGCCGATGCTGTACCTCGGCTACGTCGGACTGGCGATCCCGTTCGCGTTCGCCGCCGGCGCGCTCCTCTCCGGCCGCACCGACGAGCGGTGGATCGTCGCCACGCGTCGCTGGACGCTCGTCGCCTGGACCTTCCTCGGCTTCGGCCAGCTGCTCGGCGCGCACTGGGCCTACGTCGAGGTGGGCTGGGGCGGCTACTACGCGTGGGATCCCGGTCGAGAACGCGGCGCTGATGCCGTGGCTCGCGGCGACCGCCTTCTTACATAGCGTGATGGTGCAGGAGCGGAAGGGGATGCTGAAGGTCTGGAACATGGTGCTCGTCGCGCTCGCGTTCGAGCTCTCCGTGTTCGGCACGTTCCTCACCCGCTCGGGCGTCGTCAACTCGATCCACTCCTTCGCGAAGAGCTCGATCGGCGGCTGGTTCCTCGCCTTCGTCGTCCTCTCGTCGCTCTTCTCGGTCGCCCTGATCCTCTGTCGCCTGCCGCTCCTGAAGGCGCGCACGAAGCTCGAGTCGGCGCTCTCACGCGAGGCGACGTTCCTCTACAACAACCTGCTGCTCGTCGCGCTCTGCCTGACGATCCTGTGGGGCGTCCTCTTCCCGATCCTGACGCAGCTCGTCAAGGGCGAGTCCCGCACGATCGGGCGTCCGTACTACGACTTCTTCCTCCGCTCGTTCGGGCTGCCGCTGCTGCTGCTGATGGGGATCGGTCCGCTGATCGCCTGGCGCCGCACGAGCCTGCAGCGCGCTGACCCGCGTCCTCGTCTGGCCGCTCGGTGTCGCCGTCGCCGCGGGGGTCGCGCTCGTCGTCGCCGGTGCCGGCTCGTCGACGCCGGGACTGATCGCGTACACGTTCTCCGCGTTCGTGCTCGGCACGATCGGTGTCGAGCTGGTTCGCGGCACGCGTGCCGCCGGCTCGTTGCTGCTGCTGGTCTCGCGCAACCGGCGGCGCTACGGGGGCTACGTCGTGCATGCCGCGGTCGTGCTGCTCGCGATCGGCGTCGCGGGCTCGAGCGCGTACGGCAGCACGACCGAGCGCAAGCTCGTCGTCGGCCAGAGCATGACACGTTCCGGGCTACACGCTGACGCTGCGCGTCCCTCGGCACGCGCAACACGAGCAACGCAGCCGAGACGCGCGCCGTCCTCGGGGTGAGCGGCCCGCTGGAGCGGCACGATCTCGTCCGGCACGAACCAGTACCGCAACCCGCCGGAGCCGTCGAACGAGGTCGGGATCAAGACGAACTGGCTGCGCGGCGAGGATCTCTACGTGATCGCGAACGACTTCAAGCCGAAGCCCAGCATGCGGTCTTCGTGAAGGTGCTGGTCAAGCCGCTCGTCAACCTGATCTGGATCGCCGGGATCGTCTTCCTGCTCGGCTCCGCCGTCGCGCTCTGGCCGGATGCCCGGGAGCAGCGGCGGCTCGTCGACGAGACTCGCGCCTGCCCGGGCGTGATCGGCCTCGCGCTGTCTGCTCGGCGTCGTCGCTCGCGGCGTCGCAGTGCTGCTCGTCGCGCTGCCGTTCCTGCGTGAGCCGGTCACGGCCGACGACCGCCTCGACGCACCGACAGCCGACGCAGGAGGCGCATGCTGTCACTCGTCGAGCAGCGTGACCGTGCGCTCGCCGCGTTGAAGGAACTCGAATTCGACCACCGGACCGGGAAGATCACCGACGCCGACTACCGCCGCGAGCTCGCGGCCGCTGCGGCAGGCGGCGGCCGCTGCCCTGAAGGCGCTCGATCCGCAGGAGTAGCCACCCGGGGCGGCGAAGCGGGTTCCTGCATGCGTGGGGAGCGCTCGTCGTCTTCGTGCTGCTCGTCGCCGTCGCGCCGGCGCTCGGTGACGACGCGGCGAAGAAGCAGCACGTCGAGGCGCAGATCTCGTCGCTGCAGGCGAGAGCCGCCGCTCACCACCGGCGCGAGGCTGCGTTGCGCACCGAGGTGGCGGCTACACGAGCCGGATCCGGGCGCTCGAAGCGCGGGTCGGCGACGTGTCACTGCGGCTGCAGACGCTCGAGAGCGACCTCTCGCTGCACCAGCGCCGCCTCGAACGCGCTCAACGAGCTGTTCACGCTGCAGTCCGACCGGCTGACGTTCCTGCAGGGCCAGTACGCGGCGGCGGTGCGCGTCCTTGAACCGGCGTCTCGTCGACATCTACGAATCCGACCAGCCGTCGTCGCTCGACGTCTTCCTCGGTGCGCGGAACATGCAGGAGGCGCTCGACCAGGTCGCAGTACCTCACCGACATCGGCGTGCAGGACCGGCGCATCGCGGCGGAGGTCTCCTACGCGAAGGTGCAGGCGAAGGCCGCGCGCGCCAAGACGAAGGCACTCCGCGCGACGAGTGCACGGCGAGACGGCGGTGATCGAGGCGCGCACACTGCAGGCCCGTGACGTTCGCGACGAGCTCGTCGGTGCGCGCAACGACCTCGCCGGCACTCGGCAGCAGAAGCTGACCGACCTGTCGCAGCTCTCGAGCCAGGATCGCGCCGACGCGCAGGAGATCGATGCGCTGCAGGCCGCGAGCGCCGCCCTCGCCGAGCGGATCCGCGCTGCGCAGGGGCAGAGCTCGACGCAGGCACCGTCGTCGGCGGGGCTGATCTGGCCGGTGTCCGGGCCCGGTGACGAGCCCGTTCGGCTGGCGCTGGGGCCGGATGCACGAGGGCATCGACATCGGCGTCGGCTACGGGACGCCGATCCACGCGGCCGCGTCCGGCACGGTCATCTACTGCGGCTGGGAGCCGGCTACGGCAACCTCGACCGTGCTCGACCACGGCGGCAACCTCGCGACCGCGTACGGGCACCAGAGCTCGATCGCGGTCAGCTGCGGCCAGCAGGTCGGTCAGGGCGACGTGATCGGCTACGTCGGCTTCACGGGCCACTCGACGGGGCCGCACCTGCACTTCGAGGTGCGCGTCAACGGCAGCCCGGTCGATCCGATGGGCTATCTCTAGAGCCCGAACGTCTGCGCGAGCAGGAAGATGTTCAGGGCGACGATCGCCCCCGCAACGACGGCGGCGGCGACGGTGGTGATTCTGCGGTTGACCAGCACTCCCATCAGGTCCTGCCGCGACGTGAAGTAGACGAGCGGGATCAGCGCGAACGGGATCCCGAACGAGAGCACGACCTGCGAGATGACGAGCGTCCGTGACGGGTCGACGCCGATCGCGATCACGACGAACGCCGGGAACATCGTCACGAGCCGCCGCACCGTCACCGGCACGCGACGGCGGATGAAGCCCTGCATCACGACCTGCCCCGACAGCGTGCCGACGGCGGAGCTGGATAGGCCCGAGGCGATCAGCGCGAGCGCGAACAGCGCGCTCGACGCGCCGCCAAGGATCGGCTCGAGCGTCTTGTGCGCGCCCTCGAGCGAGTCGACGTTGACAAGCCCGGTCTTGAAGAAGGTCGATGCCGCCATCACGAGCATCGCGACGTTGATCAGCCCGGCGATCGTCATCGCGATCACGACGTCGATGCGCGTGTAGCGGAGCAGCGTGCGCGCGTCCTCGTCGCTCTCGGCGACGATCCGGTCCTGGGTGAGCGCGGAGTGCAGGTAGATCACGTGCGGCATCACCGTCGCGCCGAGGATCCCGACCGAGAGCAGCACCGCCTCGCTGCCGCCGAACTGTGGCGTCGACCGCGTGCTTCAGCACCTGGCTCCAGTCGGGCTTCGCAAAGCCGAGCTCGGCGACATAACAGACGCCGATCACGCCGACGAGCGCCGCGATCACCGACTCGAACGGGCGGAAGCCGAAGCGCTGCATGCCGAGGATCGCGAACGCGGCGAGGCCCGAGATGACGCGCCGCGGGAAACAGCCCCATGCCGATCAGCAGGTGGATGCCGATCGCCGCGCCGAGGAACTCGGCGAGGTCGGTCGCCATCGCGATCGCCTCGGCCTGGAACCAGAGGGCGAGCGACACCTTGCGCGGAAACTGCTCGCGGCAGACCTCAGGCAGGTTCCGCTGCGTCGCGATCCCGAGCTTCGCCGACAGCGTCTGGATCAGCATCGCGAGCAGGTTCGCGGCGACGATCACCCAGACGAGGCGGTAGCCGAACTTCGAGCCGCCGGCGATGTTGGTCGCGAAGTTGCCGGGGTCGATGTACGCGACGCAGGCGATGAACGCCGGGCCGAGGAACGGCAGGATCCGGAAGCGGGTGCGGTGGAGGGCCTCGTCGACGGTGCGAAGCCCTGCAGGCAGCGGCTCCGTGATTCGACCCGAACATGCACCGAGTTTAGCCGGACCTAAAACTGTCGCAGGCGGTGCGAGCTCGGGCCGCGATTCGGAACCGCCCACGTCAGACTCAGCCCGGGTTGCGCCGCGGCTTAGGCGGCGGGGCGGACGAGGCGAAGGTCGGGCAGGTTGCGGTAGCGCTCCTCGAGCTCGAAGCCGTAGCCGACGAAGAACTCGTCCGGGATCGTGAAGCCGACGTAGCGGACCGGCAGGTCGTCGACGAGCCGCCGGTAGGGGCGGTCGAACAGCGTCGCGATGTGGAGCGACGCCGGGCTGGCGCAGCGCCAGCGAGCGGACGAGGTAGTGCATCGTCAGCCCGGTGTCGATCACGGCGTCGACGAGCAGGACGTCGCGGCCGGCGATCTCGCTGTCGAGATCCTTGAGGAAGCGGATGCCCTCGTCGCCCTCGCCGTAGCCGGCGAGCTCGACGAAGTCGAGGGCGTGCAGCGACGGCGTGGCCATCGAGAGGTCGCAGACGAACGGAATGCACGACTTGAGCGAGCCGACGAGGAGCGGCTCGCGACCGGCGTAGTCCTCCGCGATCGACGCTCCGATCTCGCGCACCCGACCGCCGAATCTCGCCCTCGTCGAGGAAAATCTCGCCGACGCGCGCGTCGGCGCCGCTCCAGGATCGGCCGGCCAGGACGCTCAGGATGCCTTCTGCAGCCCGAACCGGGCCGCGAGCCGCTCGAAGTCGCGCTCGTAGAACAGCTTGATCTTGATGTGCGGGTACTGCTCCCGCAGTTTGCGCAACTTCCGGTTCTTCCGCGTGACGAGCGACTGCTTCATCACGGTCACCTCGAGGTACAGATCCTGGTCGGGCAGATAGAAGTCGGGCGTGAACGCCTCGACGACGCGACCCTGCTCGTCGCGCTCGAGCACGAACGTCGTCGGCTCGTAGGCCCACGGAATCCCGTACCAGTCGAGGACCTTTGCGTACTCGAGCTCGGCGGGGTTGGCGAACCGCGGCTGCTCCGAGCCGCAATATGCCTGGAAAACGGGCGTTTCCGGCACCACTTCAGGCCAGGGTAGCACCAGGCCTCGGATGCTCTAGAGCTCACGGTGCGTGCCGCTGACGATCGCCCAGTCTGTCGGATCTGCACTGCGGCTCCCGCACTTCGTGCCGGATCTGATGGAGAGAGCGATCGCCGAGATCAACGAGCTTGAAACCCGACATCGTCGTCTGCTCGGGCGATCTGACGACCTTCGGCTTCAAGGAGGAGTACGCGGCCGGCGAAGCGCTATCTCGACCGGATCGAGTGCGACGCGTTCGTCGTCATCCCCGGCAACCACGACTCGCGAAACGTCGGCTACGTGCACTTCGAGGAGCTGTTCGGCGAGCGGAACTCGGTGCTGCGGCGCCGCGGGATCACGGTCGTCGCCGTCGACTCGACCGAGCCCGACCTCGACCACGGGCAGATCGGCCGCGGTCGCTACGGCTGGATCGAGGAGCAGTTCGCGCGCGAGCCGTCGGAGCTGCGCGTCTTCGTCCTGCACCATCACCTCTTGCCGATTCCCGGAACCGGCCGCGAGCGAAACGTCGTGTACGACGCGGGCGACGCGATCGAGTGCCTGCAGCGCGCCGACGTGCATCTCGTGCTCTCCGGGCACAAGCACGTGCCGTATGCGTGGAAGCTCGAGAACCTGTTCGTCGTCAACACCGGCACCGTCTCGACCCTCCGGCTGAGAGGCCACACGCGCCCCTGTTACAACGTCGTCGAGATCGAGGGCACGCACGTGTCCGTCTGGCGCCGCTATCCCGTTCCACGGCCAGGAGCGCATCATCCAGTTCGACACTGGCGACCGGCGAGTACGAGAAGTACACGGGCCGGATCGAGCGCGAGGTGACGACCAAGACGATGAGGGCCGTCGCGCTGATCGACGGCGAGCACTATGCGCCGGTCGTGCGCGACGCGCTCGCCGAGCTGCCGTACGAGTGGGTGGGCGCGATCCTCGTCGGCGGCACCGAGAAGCTTCGGCCCGGCGCCGACTACGGCGTGCCACTCGTGGACGACTTCGGCGCCGCCGAGCTCGTGGTCGACCTCTCCGACGAGCCGGTGCTCGGCCCGGCGGCGCGCTTCCGCTGGGCGTCGAGGGCGCTCGCCGCGGGGCTGCCCTACGTCGGGGCCGACTTCAGGTTCGACCCGCCGGTCTTCGAGCCGTTCGAGCTGCCGTCGATCGCGGTGATCGGTACCGGCAAGCGGGTCGGCAAGACGGCCGTGACCGCGCACCTGGCCCGCCTGCTGGCGCAGCGACCGCGACGTCGTCGTGGTCGCGATGGGCCGTGGCGGCCCGGCAGAGCCCGAGGTGATCGAGACGCCGCCGACCGTCGACGAGCTGCTCGCGCTCTCGAGAGACGGGCAGGCATGCGGCGTCGGATCACCTGGAGATGGCGGCGCTCTGCGGGGTGCCGACGATCGGCTGCCGCCGCGCGGGCGGCGGGCTCGGCGGCGCCGTCTTCACCTCGAACGTCGCGGCGGGCGCGCGGCTCGCCGCCGAGCGGGCGCCCGACGTGGTCGTCTTCGACGGCAGCGGCGCGGCGATCCCGCCGGTGGACGTCGACCGGCGCGTGCTCGTCGTCGGCCCGGGTACCGAGGCAGACCGCTATCTCAACACCTATCGCCGCCTGATCTCCGACGTGGTCGTGGCGGTCGGCTGTGACGCACCTGACGCGATCCGCGCCGAGCTGCGGCTCCGGGCCACTGCTCCGCTCGAAGGGCGGGTCGCCGTTTTCACCGCCGGTGCGACGGTCGTCGATCACCTGGAGGCGGACGTCGTGCACGTCTCCCCGCGGCTCGCCGATCGCGCTGCGCTCCAGCGCGAGCTCGCGACCGTACAGGCCGACACGTACCTCGTCGAGCTGAAGGCGGCGGCGATCGACGTCGTCGCCGAGCACGCGCTGGTCGCAGGGGAGCCGCATCGTGCTCGCGGCGAACGACGTCGTCGCCGACGGCCTCGACGAGGCCCTCCTCGCACTGGTGCCCGAGCGGGTCGCCTGATGCCGCAGCGCCGCCAGGGCGAGCCGCTGCCGCTCGGGGACGCCGACCTCCCGTACTCGAAGGGCGTGATGGCGCGGGCGCTGATCGCGGTGGGCGTCGCCGCGGACCGCGCCTACGAGCTCGCGCGGCGCGATCGAGGTCGATCTCGCAGAGCGCAGCGTGCCGACGGTCGACCCGAAACGGCTCGGCGTGCTCGCGCCGAGGAGACCCTCGGCGAGGAGGAGGGGGAGCGGGCGGTCGGCCGGCTGCAGCGCCTCGCCGACCTGCAGCGGCTCGACGTGCCGATCATCGTCCTGATCGGCGGCTCCACAGGCACCGGGAAGTCGACGCTCGCCGCCGAGGTCGCGCACCGCCTCGGGATCACGCGCGTCGCGTCGACCGACTTCATCCGGCAGACCATGCGCGCGTTCTTCTCGAAGGAGTTCATGCCGACGATCCACTACTCGAGCTTCGAGGCGGGCCAGGCGGTCGACGGCGACGTGACCGGCGACCCGACGATCGTCGGCTTCGTCGACCAGTGCCGCCACGTCTGCGTCGGCGTCGAGGCGGCGATGCGAACGCGCGCTGGCAGAGGGCTGGTCGATGGTGCTCGAGGGCGTGCACCTGGTGCCCGGGATCCTGCCGTCCGAGCTCGAGGGCGCACTCGTCGTGCACGTCGTCGTCGAGATCGCCGACGACGACGTCCATCGCGTGCACTTCCACGTCCGGGACGTCACGACCGGCGGCATCAGGGCGATGGACAAGTACCTCGCGCGGCTCGACGACATCCGGCGCATCCAGACCTACGTCGTCGGCCGCGCGCGGCGCGAGAGTGTTCCCGTGGTCGAGAATGCGAACGTCGAGCGGACGATCGACGAGGTGATCGAGATCGTGATGCGCTCGGCCGAGCGCCTCCGGGATCCCGTTTGACGCGGCGCATCTGCGCGCCGGCAACAGTGCCTCTGCGAGTCGTTCGCGCGGGTGACCGAGCGCTCGGCGCTCGCCGGCGCGCGCTGGCTCGGACGCGCCGACCAGGAGGCGGCCGAGGAGGCGGCGTTCTCGGGCGCACGGATCGCGCTCGAGCAGATGCCGATCAGCGGCCACGTCGTGATCGGCGGCCACGAGGAGGCGGAGCAGCTCGCGACCGGCTCGTCGATCGGTGCGGGCGGGGAGGAGTACGACCTCGCGCTCGACCCGCTCGAGGGGCGCGCGGTCGTGGCGCGCGGCGGGACGAACGCCGATCTCGATGATCGCCGCCTCGCCGCGGGGCTCGCTGCCGTCGTTGCCGGACATGTACATGCGGAAGATGGCCGTCGGCCCTGTCGCACGCGGGACGGATCTCGCTGGCCGAGCCGATCGACGACAACATCCGCGCGATCGCCGACGCCTTCGGGCGGATGGTCAACGACATCACCGCGATCGTGCTCGACCGGCCGCGCCACCACGACCTGATCGAGGAGATCCGCGCCGCGGGCGCGCGGATCAAGCTGATCCAGGACGGCGACGTGACCGCGTCGATCAGCGCCGCGATCCGCGGCACGAACGACCACCTCGCGATCGGGATCGGTGGCGCACGCCAGGCGGTGCTCGCCGCGGCCGCGCTGCGCTGCCTCGGCGGCGAGCTGCAGGCGCAGCTCTGGCCGACACGCCGCGCCGAGATCGAGGAGGCGCGCGGCGCACGGCATCGAGGACGTCGAGCGGGTCTTCACGATCGACGATCTCGCGCCCGCAGGAGGTGATCGTCGCGGCGACCGGCGTCTCGAACGGCGATCTGCTGCGCGGCGTCCGCTTCCTCGCCGACTCGGCGCGGACGCACTCGCTCGTGATGTGCACGCGCTGCAACTGGGTGCGGTTCGTCGACGGGATCCACTTCTTCGCCCGCGAGCGTCGCGAAGAGGTGCGACTCAGCTAGAACTCACTGCATGCCAAGCAAAGAAGAAGTCATCGAGGCGCTGCGCGGGGTCGAGGATCCAGAGCTCGGGATGGACATCGTCGAGCTGGGTCTGTTCTACGACGCCGAGATCGAAGGCTCGAACGTCAAGGTCACGTACACGCTCACGTCGATGGGCTGTCCGGCGGGCGCGATGATCCAGGAGGACATCGACCGGGTCGTGCAGGAGATCCCAGGCGTCGAGGCGGTCGAGAGCGAGCTCACGTTCGAGCCGCCCTGGTCGCCGGAGAAGATGTCCGACGACGCCAAGTTCATTCTCGGCTTTGGCTAAGCCCTAGCCAGACCAAAGTCGGGTGCACGCCGTCGTCGGCCGGCGATGCTTAGAGGGCTCTTAGCCTCTGCTGAGATCGTTGGACGAACTGACGACGAAAGGGACCGGGCCATGCCGATGCTGAAGACCTGCGGCGCCCCAGGCTGCGACATCCGCACGCTGGGCGAGCTCTGCATCAACCACGAATCGCTGCCGGTGAAGCTCGACTCACGGCGCGCCGCCTCTTCCCGGCGCGAAAACTGGCTTGTCAGCGAGCCGGAGCAGCCGCTGCTGGCCTCGGCGGCCGCAGGATCCCGTTAACGCACATTTCACGCAATCAGGGGAGAAAAGCCTTTACCAGACTGCCGATTCATGCCACCATGCGTGGAAGGCAAAACTGATGGCTGCAGACAAACTCCCAGACTTCGACGAACTCTCCGTCGAGCTCGTCCGGCTCAAGCAGCGGGAGCCCGAGCTGATCCGCCGGCTGGAGCTGGCCGAGCAGCGTGCGGTCTCCTTCCCGAGCCCCTTCGGTGAGCGCGAGTTGCAGCGGCTCCGGCTCGAGCGCCAGAAGATGATCGACCGGATCCTGGAGCTGAACGCCCTGCTCCTGCCGATCCGGCGCACGCCCGAGTAAGGCCCTCCTAGATCGACAGGATGATCTTGCCGAGCTGCTCGCCGTGCTCGAGGCGGTCGTGTGCGGCGCGGGCCTCGGCGAGCGGGAAGACACTGTCGACGACCGGGCGCGCCTGACCTGAGGCGATCAGCTCGTACGCGCCGCGGAAGTCGTCCGGCGTGCCCATCGTCGAGCCGAGGATCGAGAGCTGCTTCCACCAGACGCGGTGCAGCGCCGCCGGCGGGTTCGGCCCGGTGGTGGCGCCGCAGACGACGATCCGCCCCTCCGGGCGGGCAGCGTCGAGGCTCCGTCGCCAGGTCGCCTCGCCCACGTCGTCGACGACGACGTGGGCGCCACCCTCCGTGACGTCCTTGACGAAGCCGACGACGTCGCCCGTCTCATGGTTGACCGTCGCGTCGGCGCCGAGCTCGGTCGCCCGCGCGAGCTTCGCGTCGCTCGACGACGTGGCGACCACGAGCGCGCCGACCGCCTTCGCGATCGCCATCGCTGCCAGGGCGACCCCGCCGCCGATCCCCCAGATGAGCACCCATTCGCCGGGCTGGACCTGCGCCCGGGTCACGAGCATGCGGTACGCGGTCTCGTAGACGAGGGGAAATGCGGCTGCTTCCTCGAACGACAGATCGTGAGGAATCGGGTGCACCGCATCGCGCGGCACGGCGATCAGCTCGGCGTGCGTGCCGTCGGTCGTCTCGCCCAGGATGTGGATCTTGCCGCCGTCGTCGACGACGGCAGGGTTGATCACCACGCGTTCGTCGGTGCCGGCGAGCACGCCTGCGCCGTCGGCGCCGAGGATCCGCGGCTTCGGCACGGATGGGAGCCCTTTCCTGATCCAGACGTCGAGATGGTTGAGCGAGGCCGCGCGCAGCTCGACCAGAACCTCGCCGTCGGCGGGCACCGGGTCGGGGACGTCCTCGTAGCGCAGAACCTCGGGCCCGCCGTCTTCGTGGATCCGGATCGCCTTCACAGAGGCAGAATCCTCGCATGAACACCGCCGACCTCGTCCGGCTGGGCGAAGAGCTGGGACTCGATGCGGTCGGAGTCGCTCCGCGCGCGTGCCTACGAGGAGACCGAGCGGCACATCCTCGAGCGTCGCGAGCGAGGGCTGTTCGCCGAGATGAAGTTCACGATGGCGCAGCCGGAGCGGTCGTGCCATCCCGAGTCGCTGCTCGACGGTGCGCGAACGGTCGTGTCGGCCGCGCTCTGCTACTGGCTGCCCGAGCAGCCGCTCGCGCCGGGGTACGGCCGACTCGCGCGCTACACCTGGAACGATGGCTACGCCGAGCTGCGCGGGAAGCTCGACGCGCTCGGGCGCCGCCTCGGCGGCGGCTATCGGGTGCTGGTCGACGCGAACCAGCACGTCGACCGCGAGGCGGCGGCGCGAAGCGGCGTCGGCTTCTACGGGAAGAACACGATGCTGATCACGCGGCGGTACGGGTCGTGGGTCGTGCTAGGGACGCTCGTCAGCGACGTCGAGCTCGAGCCGACGGCGCCGCTCGACGCCGGCTGCGGCGAGTGTCGTCTCTGCATCGACGCGTGTCCGACCGCAGCGCTCGACGAGCCCGGGACGCTCGACGCGACGAAGTGCCTCTCGTACTGGACGCAGGCGCCGGCTGCCATCCCCGAGCCCTACCGTGCCGCGCTGGGCGCGCAGGTGTACGGCTGCGACATCTGTCAGGACGTCTGCCCGTGGAACCGCGGGGTACGGAAGCGCCGCGACGAGGAACCGTCGAGTGGGGGGCACGTCGACCTCCTCGACTGGCTGGAGGCGGATGGCGACGAGCTGGTTCGCGCGTACGAGCGGCTCTACGTCCCACGGAACGAGCCTCGGTGGCTGCGACGCAACGCGATCGTGGCGCTCGGCAACGTCGGCGACTCGGAGTCGGAGCCGGTGCTCGCCGGTCTGGCGGCCGGCGATGACGAAATCGAGCGCGAGCACGCGCAATGGGCACTCGATCGCGTCAGGATGCGCACGTGAGACCGCAGCGGCCGCTCGAGTGGTGGATCGCGATCATTCGTCTGGGTGCGGTGCCGTTCGCGCTGCTCCAGGTCTCGCTGACGGCCGGCATCCCACATCGCGACCGCCCGGTCGCGTGGGCCGCGACCGTGTTGCTGGCAGTCGGTGGCCTGCTGCTGTTTTCGCTCAGCCGCCGTGAGGAGATCGAGCGGCTGACCCCGCTCGCGATGGCCTTCGACTTCCTGATCGTCTCGAGCTTCGTGCTGCTGTTCGCCTTCGAGCCGGGAACGCCGACACGCGAGCTGCTGCTGATCGCGATCCTCGCCGGCGCCGTGCGCTACGGCATGCGCGGCGGCATCGTCACCGCGTTCGCCGCGATCCCGGTCGCCGCATGGTTCGAGCAACGGCGCGCGGCCACGATCCAGGGCCACTTCCGGATCGACTTCTTCGTCTTCCAGGTGTTCTCGGGCTTCGTGATGGCGCTGCTCGTCGGCTGGCTCGTCAACCGCGTCGAGGTCGAGCGGGCGAATGTGCAGCGCCGCGTCGAGGAGGCCGAGGCGCTCCGCGACGAGCTCAGCCGGCGCGCCGACCTGCTCGACGCGGCGAACCGGTGCGCGCGGGCGCTCAGCTCGTCGCTCGACCTCGACGAGGCGTCGGGCGCGTTCGTCGCCGAGCTGCGCACGCTGGTGCCGTTCGAGCGCATGGCGATCGTGCTCGCCGACGAGGGGACAGCCCGCGTGATCGCGACCGCCGGCGCCTTTGCCGAAGAGGTGATGCCGCCGGGAACCGTGCTGACGCTCGAGCGCAGCCTGCTCGGCGACGTGGTCGCGCGCGGCCAGACGGTCGTGCGGCGCGGATCTCGAGGAGGCGGAGTACGCCGAGGAGCCGCGGCTGCGGGCGCTCGGGATCCTCTCGCGGGTCGCGGCGCCACTGAACGTCGGCGGCCGGACGATCGGGCTGATCTCGGTCGGACGCAAGGAGCGCGACGCCTTCTCGGAGCACGAGATCGAGCTGATGACCCTGCTCGGCAGCCTGGTCGCGTCGGCGGTGCAGAACATCCGCGCCTACGAGAGCGAGCGTCGCACGGTGGAGGAGCTGCAACGGCTCTCGATGATGCGAGCCGACTTCGTCTCGCTCGTCTCCCACGAGCTGCGCAGCCCGATGGCCGCGGTGATCGGCGCGTCGCGCACGCTGCAGCAGCGCTGGCGCGAGCTCTCGTACGACCAGCGCGAGGCGTTCCTCGCGCTGATCGCCGACGAGACGACGCGCCTGGCGACGCTGATCGGCGACGTGCTCGACACGTCGCGCATCGAGGCGGGGACGTTCTCCTACCGCTTCGCCGACGTCGACCTCGCCGCGCTCGTTCGCGACTCGATCGCGACTGCCGCGGTCGGGCAGGACGAGGTGCCGCTCAACTCGATGCTGCGTGAGGTGTCGGTCGTGCGGGGCGACCCGGGCCGGCTGCGGCAGGTCGTCGGCAACCTGATCGACAACGCGGTCAAGTACGCGCCGCAGGGCACGGCGGTCGATGTTGACGTGCGGCAGGTGAACGGCGCGGTCGTCGTCGCGGTCTCGGACCACGGGCCCGGCATCCCCGCCGAGGACCAGACGCTGATCTTCGAGAAGTTCGGCCGCGCGTCGGGCGGCAGCTCGAAGCCCGGCACCGGCCTCGGCCTCTACATCGCGCGCTCGATCGCCGAGGCGCACGGCGGCACGGTCGAGGTCGCGTCCGAGGTCGGCCACGGCGCGACGTTCACGCTCCGCGTGCCGGTCGTCGAGGGCGCGTAGCCGCCTAGGTCTTGGCGCGGGCGGGCCGGAGTTCGGCGCCGAGCGACCGGGCGCGCTCGGCGACGCTCGTCCGCAGCTCGGCGGGCTCGAGGACGATCGCCTCGCCGCGGTAGGAGACGACCTCGCCGACGAGCCACTCGGCGCTGCCGACCGACTTCTCGGCGAGGGCCGAGCCGTCGACGAGTGTGCGGGCGCCCTTCTCGACCTCCCAGCGCGCGACGGCCGGCGAGTACCAGATGCGTGCCGTCGTCGCCGTGTGCAGCTCCGAGGGATCGAAGCCCTCTCGCGGGGTGAATCCCTTGCGCAGGAGCTTGGCCTTGCGCATGCGGTCGAGCCGGTACGAGCGCGGCTGGTCACGCTCGACGTCCCACGTGTGGACGTACCAGTGCGGCAGCCGGCGCTCGATCGAGTACGGCTCGACCGTCCGCGTGACCACTTCCTGCTCTTCCGGCTTCAGGTACTCGAGCTCGACGAGCCGGTGCGTGTCGATCGCGCGCGTCAGCGTGTCGACCAGGCCTTCCTCCTCGCCGATGTGCGGCGCGGGCGTCTGCGCGAGGTCGAAGGCGCCGAACGTCTCCTCGAGCTTGGCGCGGACGCGGTCGAGCGGGGAGTGGGCGCCCGCGGCGATCATCGGCCCGACGAACTCGAGCGCGAGCCGGATCGCCCGCGCCTCGAGCGGCGTCAGCCGCGGCGGACGCCGGAACGTGTCGCCGAACAGCTCCTTGTCGACGTGCACCTCGTCGCCGCTGCAGCTCCGCGTAGACCGCGTAGCAGCCGCCGCCGAAGTTGACGAGGTTGAGCAGCGAGAGGTGCTCCTCGAGCTGCTCGGCGGGGATCGAGAAGCGGTCGACCAGCTCGCTGTGCCGGGATCACGCCCTCGCGCTCGTCGCCGCAGGCCGTCAGCAGGTAGGCGAGCAGCGACTGGAGGACGCCGAACCGCTCCGGTGCGACCGGGCCGGCGAGCCGGTCGGGAACGATCGCCGCGACGATCTCCTTCGCGAGGCCTGCCGGTGTCGGCGGCGCGCCCTCGTGCGCGATCGCGCGCGGCGCGGGCGCCTTCGACGTCGAGGCGGCGCAGCTCCGACGGCTGCAGCGGGACGGCGCGGCCGTCCTGGCGCAGGATCCAGCGGGCGAGCAGGTCGACCGACGCGTACTGCGTCGTGAAGACGTCGCCCTCGATGCTGTTGCGCGCGCCGCCGTACGCGCGTGCGACCCACCAGGCGGTGTCGGGCGCGACCTCGATCTTCGCCTCGCCGACGATGTCGCCGAACTGCCACTCGGTGCGGCCGCGGTAGAGCTCGACGTCGAACTCGGGCGGCAGGCGGAAGTCGCGCTCGCGGCGCGTCGCGAAGCGGATGTCGGAGCGGATGCGCGAGACGCGGAACGTGCGGATGTCGTTGCGCTCGAGGTCGTGGCCGATCACGTACCACGAGCCGTTCTCGGGCAGCAGCGCGTACGGGTTCAGCGTGCGCTCCTCCTCGTCGTCGCGGTAGATCGACCAGTAGCGGAACTTGACCGTCCGCTGCTTCGAGATCGCGCCCTCGAGCTTGCCGAGCCGTCCCTGCAGCTCGGGCGAGTAGTCGGGGTCGCGCACCTCGACGCGCACGGCGGTGCCGCGTCGGTGAGGCGGCGAGCGCCCCGGCCGAGCGCCCGAGCGCGAGGTTCTGCAAGCGCGAGCCGGAGCGGCTCCGCATAGGCAAAGCGGCCTTCGAGCAGGTAGAAGCAGGTCTGCAGGGCCGCAAGCTCCTCGTCGTCGAGCTCGAGCTCCGGCAGGAAGTAGCGCTCGGAGCGGAGCGTGTAGAGCTCCTCGCCGGTGAACTCGTCGCGTTGCGAGTCGAGCGGCACGCCGAGCGCCACGAGCTCGGCGCGGTCGGAGTAGAAGCGGCGGGCGAACGCCTCGTCGCTCATCTCCTGGTAGCCCTCGACGTTCGACTTGATGTCGCGCGCGGTCAGCGGCCGCCGTTCCGCCATCAGGAACGCGACCAGCGAGAGCTGCCGGATCAGCTTGTCGGTGTCGTGGCTCACGGCGCCGTGAGCGTACGCCTAGGCGCGAGCACCGAGTCAGGCTGCGGCTTTGCTGCGCTCTAGGTGCTGGTGCGACGGGCAGTAGTCGCGATTCGGGAGCGGTGTGCGCTGGCACGCCTTCCCCTTGCGCGTCGTCGCGCGGCAGCGCGCGACGCCTCCGTCGAACGCGCCGGCCTCGATCTGCTCCTCGACGAACCCGACCGCGGCGTCGACGCCCTGTGCGACCGCCCACGCGACCTGCTCCTGCACGGTGATCGGGAAGTACCGGCGGATGTCCTGGAACAGCGTGCGGTCGGGCTTCGCGAAGTAGTGCGGGTCGGCCGCCAGGCGCTCCATCGTCCCCTCGCACGCGGCGAGCACTTCGCGCCGGTACTCGAGGTGCGTCTGGCCGTCCACGTACGGGTCGATCAGATCCTTGATCGAGCGATAGATCGCTCGCGAGTACTGATACATGCAGTGCTGGATGTGCAGGATCCGTTCGTCCATTCGTCCTCGCATTTCAGCCTTGACAGTGACGGTAACGCCTGTTTCAGACGGGAAAACTCAGATTACACGCCAGACCCGCGACGACTCTAACACGCTGCCCGACGCTGTTACAAATGTTTTCAGTTGAGTAAACAGAAACCTCGCACTAGGGGTCGCTTACCCGGCCCGCCGACTCCTTACACATCCCCGCTCAGCGGGAGATTTGGCGGGAGTACGCGCCGCCGAACCCGGCCTGGCGCACCGTGCCGACGCTTGCATCCGCGTCGGCTTTCGAGCCGTAGACGCCGCTGAAGACGACGAAATAGCCGGGCTGCAGGCTCGCGAAGCCGCCCGAGTCGATGATTCCGACCTGGCGGAGGTTCGCCTTCGCCGCTCTGCGTCGCGGTCGAGAGCGCCGTCGCCCGCCCGCTCGCCTTCGGGTAGGAGACGAGCACGATCGTCCACCCGTTCACGCCTGCCGGCCAAAGCAGACGGCCGTTCGCCCTGGTCGGCGCGCCCGGCTCGGGTGCGCTCGGAAGCGTCGCCGTGTTCGCCGTGTCCGCTGTCGCCGTCGTCGTGCTCGACGCCGGGGTGGCGGGCTCGCCGACCGCGACGCCCGCGACTGCGGTGAGCACGACCGGCGGATGACTGCGGTGCCGGTCGGTGATCACGATCGCGGCGGCCGCCCCGCCCGCGGCGACCAGCAGCGTCAGCAGCGACAGCCACACCCAGTCGCCGGGGTACCAGCCGAGGCGGCGCAACCAACCGCGCCGAAGCGACGGCACCGCGCCGGCGACGACCGGCAGTCTCAGGCCGCAGTCGAGGCAGTAGCCGTCGGTAGGTTTCCGCGCGGCGCCGCAGCGCGGGCACGTCGTGTCGGCAGCCGCGATCGCCGTGCGGCGCTCGGCGGCCTCGCTCGTCATCAGCCTCTCGGCGCCGGCTCGATCACGGTCTCCTCCGACACGCCCTCCGGCTGCCCTGCGCCGGGCAGCGACCGGCCGCAGTTCGGGACAGAAGTGCGAGCCGCGCAGGATCGGCGCGCCGCACTCACAGCGGATGACGTGACTGCGGTTCGTGAGGAGCTCTTCGATCTCGGCGAGCCGCGCGTCGATGCCGACGACGGTCGCCGACCGCTCGGCGAGCAGGTCTTCGCGGAAGCCGCCGCGACGGTACATCTCGACCAGCAGCCCGCCGAGCTCGCGCAGCTCGTCCTCGCGCGCTTTCACGAGGGCGCGACGCTCGCGTCGCAGGAGACCGGCGTGCGGACGGCGCGGGGCGATGCCTTCGTTGCCGTCGGCGCCCCGACGGAGAAGCGGCGACATGCCCGCAGCGTACTGATCCGCCGGGACGACTAGAGCTGGAGGACGACCAGCCGTTCCTCGGTCATCTCGCGCACCGCCCAGGCGGGGCCTTCCTTCGTGTTCCCCGACTCCTTGACGCCGCCGTACGGCATCTGGTCGGCGCGGAAGGTCGGCGCCTCGTTCACGATCACGCCGCCGAACTCGAGGCGCCTGGCCGCGTGCAGCGGCACTTGCAGGTCGCGCGTGAAGATCGCGGCCTGAAGGCCGTACCGCGTGGCGTTGGCGCCGTCGATCGCCTCGTCGAGGGTCGCCACGCGTGTCAGCGTGACGACGGGGCCGAACACCTCTTCGCACTGCACCTTGTCGTCGGCCGCCGGCGCGGCGATGACCGTCGGCGCGATCAGGCCGTCGCCGGTGGTCGTGCCACCGGTCAGCACCTCGCCTCTCGACTCGCCGATCCAGTCGAGGATGCGGTCGCGCTCGTCGGCGCTGATCACCGGCCCGACGTCGGTCGCCTCGTCAGCCGGGATCACCGACGTTCAGCGCCTCGACACGCGGCACGAAGTCGGCCACGAACCCGTCCCACGCGTCCGCGAGCACGAAGATCCGCTGGACGGAGATGCAGCTCTGGCCGGCGAACGAGAAGGCGTTGGCCGCCAGCTTGGCCGCGGTGTCGGCGGGTGCGTCGGCGCAGACGATCGCCGGTGTCGCGTTCCCGAGCTCCAGCTTCACGCGCTTGCGGTGCGCGCGCTCGGCGAGCGACCAGCCGACACCGCTCGAGCCGGTGAACGTGATCAGCTTCACGCGCTCGTCGGCGACGAGCACGTCGCCGATCGCCGACGCCGAGCCGGCGACGACGTTCAGCCAGCCGGGCGGCAGGCCCGCCTCGTGCTCGAGGTCGGCCAGGAAGAGCGCGGAGAACGGCGTCGCGGAAGCAGGCTTGAGCACGACCGCGCAACCGGCCGCGAGGGCGGGCGCGATCTTGTGTGCGACGAGGTTGAGCGGGAAGTTGAACGGCGAGATCGCGCCGACGATCCCGATCGGGCAGGCGTAACGTGAGTGCGAGCTTTCCCTCGCCGGCCGGCGACGCGTCCATCGGGACGACTTCGCCCGCGAGACGGCGCGCCTCGACCGCGGCGAACGTGTACGTCGAAACCGCGCGCTGCGCCTCGACGCGTGCCGCCTTCAACGGCTTGCCGGCCTCGGCGGAGATCTGCTGCGCGGCCTCCTCGCGGCGCTCGTCGAGGAGGCGGGCGACGGTGTCGAGGATCCTGGCGCGCTCGTGGGCCGGCAGCGGCGTCGCGCATCGCGGCGTGCGCAGCGTCGAGCCGCGGCCCGTGCTTCTGCCGCACCGCCTTTCGCGATCCGGCCGATCACATCGCCTGAAAACGGTGAGCGGACGTCCGTCCACTCGCCCGTCTCGACGCGCTGTCCGTCGATCAGGAGCGAACGGTCAACCGCCGTCGTGGCCACGCGCGCACTCTAATCTTCCACCCGTGGAGCGGCGGAGGTACATGCGCGTCGGCGCACCGATCGCGTGGGGCGTCGTCAGCGTCGCTGCTGATCGGGCTCTGGGGTATCCCGACGAAGCACGACCTGCTCTTCCTCTGGCTCGGCGCCGGGATGGCGGCGTTCTCGTTCGAGCTCTCGCGAGTCGTCCGCGACTGGTTGCCGCTGATCGGCGTCATTTTCTCCTACGACCTGTTGCGCGGCGCTGCCGACGGCCTCGGCGTCTCGGTGAAGGAGACGCCGCAGATCCGGCTCGAGGAACGCGTGTTCGGCAAGCCGGTCCCGACCGTCTGGCTGCAGGAGCATTTCTGGCACGGCGCGAACCACCTGCGGTGGTGGGACTACGCCACCTGGCTTCTCCACCTGACGCACTTCTTCGCGACGTTCATCGCGCTCGCCGTGATCTGGGTCTTCGCGCGTGAGCGGTTCTCGCGCTACGCGACGATGGTGTGCGTGCTCGCCCTTACGGGCTTTGCGACGTACGTGCTGTACCCGGCCGCGCCGCCGTGGATGGCCGCACGGCACGGCAACCTCGGCGAGTCGAACCGCATGGTCGGGCTCGTCTGGGAGCACCTGCCGTTCACGAATGGCGGCGCCGTCTTCGAGCACGGCACGAGCTATGCGAACGACGTCGCCGCGATGCCGTCGCTGCACGCGGCGTTCGCGCTCCTCTTCACGCTCTACCTCTGGCGATGGTCCCGCGCTACGTCCGCCCGCTGCTCGCGATCTACCCGGCGGCGATGTCGCTAGCCCTCGTCTACTCGGGCGAGCACTACGTGGTCGACTGCGTGGCCGGCTGGGTCTACGCCTTCGCGGCGTTCGCGGCGGTGAACTGGGTGTTCGAGCGCCGCACCGAGCCCTCGCCGCAGTTCGAGCCGGCGCTCGCCGACTGATGGACGCGCTGATCGTCGACGCGGTTCGCTCGCCGATCGGACGCAAGAACGGCGTGCTCGCCGCGATCCGCGGCGACGACCTCGCTGCGCAGGTGCTGAACGGCCTGCTGGCGCCGCACGGGCTCGCACCGGCCGAGATCGAAGACGTGCAGATGGGCTGCGTGACGCAGATCGGCGAGCAGGGTTGGAACGTCGGCCGCATGGCAGTGCTCGCCGCGGGTTGGCCGGTCGACGTGGCCGCGACGACCGTCGACCGCCAATGCGGCTCGTCGATGCAGACGAACTTCAACGCCGCCGCGGCGGTGATGGCGGGGCAGCTCGACGTCGTCGTCTCCGCAGGCGTCGAGATGATGTCGCGGGTCCCGATGGGCTCGAATGGCGGCTCCATCTCGGAGCTCGTCACCGACCGTCACGAGATCGTCATGCAGGGCACGTCGGCCGAGCTGCTCGCGCGCGAATGGAACCTCACACGCGCCGAGGTCGACGCCTACTCGCTGGAGTCGCACCGGCGCGCCGTGGCCGCCTCGGACGAAGGGCGGTTCGAGCGCGAGATCGTGCCGGTCGAGGCTGGGCGGCGAGGTCGTCGCGATCGACGAAGCGCCGCGGCGCGACACGAGCGCCGAGGCGCTGGCGGCGCTCCGGCCGGCGTTCGACCCGGAAGGCGTCGTCACCGCCGGCAACTCCTCGCAGATCGTCGACGGTGCCGCAGCCGTGCTGATCACCAGCGAGGCGGCCGCCGCCCGCCTCGGCCTCGAGCCACGAGCTCGATTCGTGTCGTTCGGTCTCGCAGGTGTCGATCCGACGCGCATGCTGCACGGGAACCCGATCGCAATGCGCCGTGCGCTCGACAGAGCAGGGCTGTCGCTCGACGAGATGAGCGTGATCGAGGTGAACGAGGCGTTCGCGACGGTCGTGCTGCAGACCGTGGCCGACCTCGACCTGGCCGACCGCCTCGACGACGTGAACCCGAACGGCGGGGGCATCTCACTCGGGCATCCGCTCGGGGCGACGGGCGCGCGGATCACGGCGACGCTGCTGAACGAGCTCGACCGGCGCGGCGGGCGCTACGGGATCGCGTCGATGTGCGTCGGCTTCGGCATGGCGATCGCGGGCATCGTCGAGCGCTTCTAGACTCGCGGCTGTGACGCGCACGATCAACTCCGTCGGCGTGGTCGGCCTGGGCGCCATGGGATCGGGCATCGCCCAGCTCGCGCTCGAGGCCGGCTTCGAGACGGTCGGGCACGAGGTCGAGCCGGCGCGCGGCGAGGCTGCACGGGGTCGCATCGCGCACTTCCTGACCCGCAAGGTGGAGAAGGGACAGCTCGATCAGGCGGCCCGCGACGCGGCGGTCGGGCGGCTTTCCCTCACAACCGATCTCGCCGAGCTGGCGGGTTGCGACGTCGTGATCGAGGCCGCGTTCGAAGACCTCGCCGTCAAGCACCAGGTGTTCAGGGAGCTCGAGGCTGCCGTCGCGCCGGACGCGATCCTTGCGACGAACACCTCCGCACTGTCGGTGACCGAGATCGCATCGGTGCTGGAGCGGCCCGAGCGCGCGGTCGGCATGCACTTCTTCAACCCGGCGCCGCTGATGCCGCTCGTCGAGATCGTCCGCGCCGAACGGACCGACGACGCCGTGTTCGAGGCTGCCTTCCAGCTCGGCGAACGCTTCGGCAAGACACCGATCCGCTGCACGGACACGCCCGGCTTCGTCGTCAACCGGGTGCTGATCCCGCTGCTCAACGACTGTGTGCGCGTCCTGGACGAGACCGGCGTCACGCCGGCCGACCTCGATGCGGGGATGCAGCACGGCGCGGGTTGGCCGATGGGGCCGTGCGCGTTGCTCGACCTCGTCGGCGCGGACGTGCACGTGCATGCGAGCGAGGCGCTGTACGCGAAGCTGCGCGAGCCGCGCATGGCGCCGCCGCCGCGGCTCGTGCGGATGCTGCAGGCGGGCAAGCTCGGCCGCAAGACCGGCGAAGGCTTCTACAGGTACACCTAGGCCGCCGTCCGGGACGCGGCCTAGCGTGACGGCATGGCGATGTGTCACGTCTGCCGCCGCAGCCTGCTTGCCGGCGAGCGCTATCGCACGTGGCGCGGGCGGCGACGCGACCAGACCGTCTGCGCCGTGTGCGAGCCGACGGTGCGCGACGCCGGGTGGGTGCGCGTGGTCGACTCCGAGGAGTTCGTCCGCGTTACCGGCCTGACGCAGACAGTTCGGCGCGTGGCGTAGGCGCAAGCCGGCGCATCGGGACGCCGAAACGCTCCGCCGCGAACGCGATCGTCCCGCCCTGGACGACCACCGACGCGAGCACGACCACGAAGACCGTCTCGTAGATGCGCTGCGCGTACGGCACGTGCGCTCCGAGCGCGAATGCGGCGAGCAGGATCGGGACGGCCCCCTTCAGGCCCGCCCCACATCACGAAGAGGCGCTCTCCCACACGCAGTCGGACTGGTGCGAGCAGCGCTGCCGTTGCCGCCGGCCGGGCGACGAACGCGAGGAACGCCGCGATCGCGAGGCCCTCGAGCCACCGTTCCGCCGAGAGCGCGCCGATGTCGATCGTCAGCCCGAGCGCGACGAATACGACGATCTCGGCGAGCGCGGCGAGGCCGTCCTGGAAGACCTCGATCTCGTCCTTGAACGGCGCGTCGACATCGCCGACGAGGAGGCCTGCGATGAACACGGCGAGGAACCCCGAGCCGTGCGCGACCGTCGCCACGCCGTAGACGAGTCCGGCGAGCGCGAGCGTGCGCACCGTGTGCAGGCCGGCGGACGGCAGCGCGAGCCGGCGGAGCAGCTGGGCCTCGGCCAGCCCACCGACGATCCCGATCGCGAGCCCGATCCCCATCTGCTCGCAGAACACGCGGACGACGACCCAGAACGTCGCGTCCGCATGTGTCGCGAGCTGGATCAGTCCGAGCATCAGCGCGATCCCGACCGGATCGTTCGCGCCCGACTCGCCCTCGAGGATCGTGCCTGTGCGCCCCTTGATCTCTCGGTCGGCGAACACCGAGAACATCACGGCCGGGTCGGTGGGGGCGACTGCGGCGCCGATCAGCCCGGCGGTCACCCAGCCGAGCCCGAACGTCCAGTGGGCGAACAGCGCGACGAGGCCTGCGGAGGCGAATGTGCCGAGGACCCGAGCGAGGCGATCGGAACCGCGGCGACCCGGAAACGGCGTTTCCCGATCGACGAGCCGCCCTGGAAGAGGATCACGATCAGCGACACGGTCGCCACACCCTCGACCGTGCTGACCGGCACGCCGGAGCGAGGTGAAGGCGTCCGAGGCGACCGCCGCGGCGACCAGGAAGAGCGCCGCCGATGGGATCGAGATCCGGGCGCTCAGCTTCGTCGTGAGGAGCGCTGCGGAGAGCGCGCCGGCGACCAGGAGCACGTCCAGACCGAAGTGAGTGACGTCGTGCATCCATCCACAATAAGAAACTCCTTACCTTTCGATCATTCGGGGCATAATTCGGCAGGAAACACTGGACTAGTGTCGATGCGGCTCCCGCTCACCCTGCTCGCAGGTCTCGTCCTCGCTCCGGCGGCGGTTGCCGCCTCGCAACGCGACGGGCGACGGCGTGCTCGAGCTGAAGGCGGTCAACGCCACCAAGGTCGTGATCCAGGGCAGCCCGCGGGGCGATCTGGGGCCAGCTCGACAAAGGCACGCTGCGGGTCGTCGATCCGAACCCGGACGACGATCTCGTCGCGCTCGTCAGCGGCGCCGTCCAGGTCCGCCCGACGCTGGACCCGGGCGTGACGATCTACAGCGGGAAGAACATCCACTTCCGCTTCAGTGGCTGCGAAATACGGCTTCAGCATCATGGGCTCTGGCATCGACGTGACCGCGGTCGGCGTCGGCAAGGCCTGGATCACGGGCGCGGGCACGTTGGACGACGGCGACTACGCCGTCGACGACGGCAAGTGGCAGCCGGTGCCGTTCCTGAAGAAGCTCATCACGTTCGGCGTCCAGCCGGTCCCGACGGTCCCGACGACCACGACACCGTAGGATGAGCGCCCAGGCGCCCGAGCATCCTGGTTGTCGAGGACGAGAGCTCGATCGCCTCGTTCGTCTCGCTCTACCTGAAGAACGCCGGGTACGGCGTGCGCACGGCCGCGACCGGCTCGGAGGCGCTCGTCGCAGGTCGCGGCGGAGATGCCGGGGCTGATCGTGCTCGACCTGATGCTGCCGGACATCGACGGCATCGAGGTCTGCAAGCGCATCCGCCAGACGAGCGACGTGCCGATCCTGATGCTGACCGCGCGCGACGAGGACGTCGACAAGATCATCGGCCTCGAGGTCGGCGCGGACGACTACCTGACGAAGCCGTTCAACCCGCGCGAGCTCGTTGCGCGCGTCAAGTCGATCCTCCGCCGCACGACGCCCGAGCGGCGCGAGCGCGAGACCGAGCAGATCTTCCACGGCGACCTGCGGGTCGACGCCGGCCGGCGCGAGGCGCACGTCGGCGACGAGGAGATCCAGCTCGCACCGAAGGAGTTCGACCTGCTCTGGGAGCTGCTCGACCATCGCGGGCTCGTGCTCACGCGCGACCAGCTGCTCGAGCGCGTCTGGGGCTACACCTTCGCGGGCGACACGCGCACGGTCGACGTCCACGTCCGGCAGCTCCGCCGCAAGCTCGGCGACGCGTCCCCGATCGTCACGGTGTGGGGCGTCGGCTACAAGGTCTCGCCGGCGAAGGACGCCCGCAAGGAAACGACGAAGACCTAGGCCGCATGTTCCGCTCCCTGCGCGTCCGGCTGCCGCTCGTCTTCCTGGCGGGGCTCGTGCTCGCAGGTGTGATCACGACGCTGATCGCGGTACGGCTCTTCCAGAGTCTCGCGCACGACCAGACGCTCACGCGGGCTGAACCGCGAGGCGCACGGCGATCGCGCGCGCTCTACACGGAGGCGATCCCGGCCAGCTACGGCAACAACGACAAGGCGGGCAAGTCGAACGACCGCTCGGCGCCGCGCTACGCCGCCGCGACGCTCGAGCAGGCGACCGGGGACAAGATCTACTTCATCGGCGGACGCAACGGGCTCTTCCCGGGCCAGATCACCGGGCTGCGGCGGCTGCCGCTGAAGACGATCGACTGGTCGTCGGGCAAGTCGCTCTCGTTCGAGTTCACGCCGCCGGGGACGCACCGCGTGCACCTCGCGGTCGCGAACCCGATCTATCCTCGGCACGCAGCCGGTCGGCGCGATCGTCGTCGCGACGACCGAAGACGGACGTCAGCCAGCGCGTCTACGACCTGATCGAGCGGCTCGCGCTCGCCGGGCTCGTCGGCCTGCTCGTCGCCGCGCTCCTCGCCTGGTACCTGTCGCGGCGCATCGTCCGACCCGATGCTGCAGCTCTCGGACGCGGCCGACGACGTCGCCGCCGGCCGAGCTACGACGTGCCGCGTGCCGAAGCGCGCGCCGGGCGAGCTCGCGCACCTCAGCGAGCGGTTCCGCGAGATGGCCGGGCGGCTCGCGCGAGGTCGAGGCTGATGGAGCGGAACTTCCTGATGTCGGTCTCGCACGAGCTGCGCACGCCGCTGACCGCGATCCGCGGTCACGTCTCGGCGCTGCTCGAGGGCGTCGTCGACGACCCCGAGCAGCAGCAGGCGTCGCTCGAGACCGTCGAGGCGGAGGCGACGCGGCTCGAGCGCCTCGTCGGCGACATCCTCGATCTCGCGAAGCTCGACACGCACCGCTTCACGGTGACCCGCGAGGAGGTCGACATGGGCGACGCTGCTCGACCAGGCGTACGAGACGTACCGGGACGAGGCGCGGCGGCGCATCGATCGACTATCGCCGCGAGGCGACACGACCGGCCGGTGATCACCTCCGACGGCGACCGCGTGCTGCAGGTCGTCGGCAACCTGCTCTCGAACGCGTTCCAGGCGACGCCCGACGGCGGGCGGATGTCGCTCGAGCTCGCGCAGCGGAACGGCGACGGTGCACGTCGCCGTCGAGGACTCGGGGCCCGGCATCCCGGCCGAGAAGCGCGAGCGGCTCTTCCGGCCGTTCGTCTCGAGTCGGCGGCGGGACGGGCCTCGGCCTCGCGATCGCGCAAGGAGCTGTCGAACGCGCTCGGCGGCCGGCTCGAGCTTCGCTCGGAGGTCGGCAAGGGCTCGCCGCTTCGAGCTCGTGCTGCCGGCGTAGCGACCGCTCAGGCCGATTCGCGGAGCGGCACGACGTTCGACGGCGACGCCTGCAGCGCCGCCTCGATCCGATCGAGCCGGCGTTCATCGCGCGCCAGCCTTCGGTGAGCAGGTCGAGAGCAGCGCCAGGTCGTCGAGCCGCGCGTTGCGCTCGGATTCGAGCAGTCGCCTCGATCCGCTCGAGCCGGCGGATCGTCTGGTTGGACAGGCCCTTCACCTCGGCCAGCCGGCGCGAGAGGGCGCCGCCTCCTCGCGCAGCCCGTCGCGGAGCGCCTCGCGGATCTCGTCCATGCGCCGAAGCTACCGTCCGCACCGGATGGAGACGCGCGAGCTCGACTACGACCTGCCGCCCGAGCTGATCGCGCAGCGTCCGGCCGAGCGGCGGGACGCGTCGCGGCTGCTCGTCTACCGCCGCGCGAGCGGCGAGGTCGCGCATCACGTCTTCCCGAGCTGCCGCAGCTCGCTGCCTCCGCGACGCTCCTGTGCGTCGTCAACGACACGCGCGTCGTGGCGGCGCGGATCCCGATCGAGCGGCCGCGCGGCGAGGTGCTGCTGCTCGAGCGAGCTCGGGAGACGGCGTGTGGGAGGCGCTCGCACGCCCGACGCGGCGGCTGCGGCCGGGCCGCGTCTACGGCCAGGTCGAGCTGCTCGAGCACCTCGGCGAGGGGCGCTGGCGGGTGCGGCTCGACGGCGAGCCGCACGGGCGCGCCGCCGCTGCCGCCGTACATCACGGAGCCGCTCGCCGACGCCGAGCGCTACCAGACCGTCTACGCGCGCGAGCGTGGCTCGGCGGCGGCGCCGACCGCCGGGCTGCACTTCACGCCCGAGGTGCTCGCGTGCGCTCGACGTCGAGCGCGTGACGCTGCACGTCGGCCTCGACACGTTCCGGCCGCTCCAGGCGGAGCGGCTCGAGGAGCACGCGATCCACGGCGAGCGCTACGCGGTGCCCGCGGGGGCGTGGGAGCGGATCGCGGCAGCGCCGCGGGTGCTCGCGGTCGGGACGACGACCGTGCGCGTGCTCGAGACGCTCGCGCGCGGCGCGCCGCTCGTCGGGCCGCACCGAGCTCTTCGTCACGCCGGGCTTCGAGTTCCGGCGAGTCGACCATCTGCTGACGAACTTCCACCTGCCGCGCTCGACGCTGCTCGCGCTCGTGATGGCCTTCGCCGGCGTCGACGAAGTCCGGCGGCTCTACGCCGCTCGCGATCGAGGAGCGCTACCGCTTCTACTCCTTCGGCGATGCGATGCTGATCCTGTGAACGCACACCTCGCGGAGGCCCGAACCCCGGTGTCTGACACCGGACGTGTCCAGAGTGCGGATGGTCGTGCCTGCAGGGGATTCCGGTTGGGTGTTGCAGATCGGTATGGGTTGCGTTGCGAAGGTGTTGCCACGAGTGAGGTGGCGTTCTCGGACGTGGCTTCGCGCCACCGGGCGGCGCGTTGACGACTCCTGACCCGCCGCTCGGCGACGGCTCGCCGCAGGCCGTCTTCGAGGTACAGGCGCAGGACGGCGCCGCTCGCGCCGGGGTGCTGCGGACGGCGCACGGGGAGGTACGGACGCCGGTCTTCATGCCGGTCGGGACGAAGGGGACGGTCAAGTCGCTGCACCCCGACGAGGTGCGCGACCTCGGGGCGCAGATCGTGCTCGGCAACACCTACCACCTGCACTTCCGTCCCGGCGACGACGCTGATCCGCGAGCTCGGCGGGCTGCACGCGCTTCATGGGCTGGACGGCGCCGATCCTGACCGACTCCGGCGGGTTCCAGGTCTTCTCGCTGCGCGACACGATCGCCCGCGTCGACGACGACGGCGTGCGCTTCCGCAACGTCTACGACGGCAGCGAGGCCCAGTTCACACCCGAGCTCGCCGCCCGGATCCAGGCCGGACCTCGGCAGCGACATCGCGATGTGCCTCGACCAGGTGCCGCCCGCCGGCGTCCCGAGAACGGCGATGGCCGAGGCCGTGCGCCGCACGACCGCACTGGGCCGAGCGGCAACGCGACGCCCCGCGTGCCGACGGTCAGCTCCGCTTCGGGATCACCCAGGGCGGCGATCGACCCCGAGCTTCGCCGTCGCTCGACCGAGGAGATCGCCGCGCTCGGCTTCGACGGGAACGCGATCGGCGGGCTCGCGATCGGCGAGGACCGCAGACGCGATGTTCGAGGTCGACCGACTGGTCGGCCGCGCTGCTGCCCGCCGACCGGCCGCGCTACTTCATGGGGATCGGCGACCCTGAGGGCATCCTCGAGGTGATCGAGGCCGGGCGTCGACATGTTCGACTGCGTGCTGCCGACCCGGACGGCGCGCACCGGCAGCGCCCTCACCCGCGAAGGCCGCCTCAACCTGCGGAACGCTCGCTTCGCGCGCGACCCGAGTCCGCTCGACGACGCCTGCGACTGCCCGGCGTGCTCGCGCTTCAGCCGCGCCTACATCCGCCATCTCGTCAACCAGAAGGAGCTGCTCGGGCTGCGGCTCCTCTCGCTCCACAATCTACGCTTCGTCCTCGAGCTGACCGACGGCGCGCGCGACGCGATCGAGCGCGGCGGGTTTGCCTCCTACAAGCGCGACTGGTTGGAGAGGCTGACGTGGGCCGCATTCCTGATCCTGATCATCATCCTCGGCGCCGTCTGGGTGCTCTTCGTCATCCCGGCGCGCCGCCGCCAGCGCTCGCACGCCTCGATGCAGGACTCGGTGGCCGTCGGCGACGAGATCATCACCGCGGGCGGGTTCCACGGCGTCGTCCGGGAACTCGACGACGACCAGGTGAGGCTCGAGATCGCGCCGGGCGTCGTGGTCACGCTCGACCGCCGCGCGGTCGCGGCCGTGGCCCGCGAGGTCGAGGTCGAGGTCGAAGCGGAACCCGAGGCCAGTCAGGCCTCCGGAACCCGGCTAACCTGTCCGTCGCGTGTCGTCGCGGAAGTCCCATCTCACCCTGGTGGTGCTGATCGTCCTCGCTCTCTGCGGCGTGGTGTTCCTCGCCGTCCCGAGCTCGCCCGCGCACCGCCCGCTCAAGCAGGGCCTCGACCTGCAGGGCGGCCTCGAGGTACGTGCTGAAGGCGCAGCCGCCGAAGGGCGTCAAGCTGACGTCGGCCGACCTCGACCGGTCGGTGACGATCATGCGGAACCGCGTCGACAAGCTCGGCGTCTCCGAGCCGATCATCACCAAGCAGGGCACCGACCAGATCTCGATCCAGCTCGCCGGCGTCCACGACGTCGACCAGGCGGCGAAGATCATCGGCTCGACCGCGCAGCTCGAGCTGTACGACCTCGAGCCCGCGCTCATCGCGCCCTCGACGTCCGCCTCTGGACCGGTCGCGACGCGGAGCCTCTACCAGCTGCTCTCGCACGTCCCCGCCGGCGCGAATCCCGGGCCACCCAGCGAGTACGTGCTCTTCAAGCCCGTCAAGATCCCGAACGGCAAGAAGAAGACCGACGACCGCGATTTGTCCGCGCCGCCGGCCCGTCGGCGCTCGCTGCACCGCGACCGCGAACGGCAACGCGGGGCTGCTCGACGCGTACCAGGGGCAAGGTGCCGACCGGCTGGAAGGTGCTGACGGTGCCGCAGCAAGACGGTTCTGATCACCTGCTCGAACGAAGACGACCACCGTCTGCCCGGGCGAGCGCACCGTCAGCGGCCTGCCCCCGGCCGGCAAGACCGACTACTACCTCTTCAAGCACGGGCGCGTACCCGAACGACCGCTACGCGACCGCCGGCAAGTACCCGAACATGCAGGGCACGGAGCTGAAGCTGTCCGGCACGCGCGCCGACATCGACCCGACGCGGGGGCCGATCGTCTGATGCAGTTCACCGGCAAGGGCAACAAGGCGTTCCACGAGGTGACGCAGCAACGAGGCGACGCGCGGCTCGATCCAGCAGGTCGACCAGCACTTCGCGATCGTGCTCGACAACGAGATCCGCTCGTGGCCGTCGATCGATCCTACAAGGACCTGCCGAACGGGATCGACCCGACGCGGCAGCGGCGCGCAGATCACCGGGCATCCGCAGCTTCAAGGAGGCGAAGCAACCTCGCGCTCGTCCTGCAGACCGGTGCGCTGCCCGTCAACTTCGTGCCGCTCGAGCGCACCGACGTCTCGGCGACGCTCGGTAAGGACTCGCTGAAGCAGGCGCGGAACGCGGCGATCGGCGGCCTGATCGCTCGTCGCGCTCTTCCTGCTCGTCGCTCTACCGCTTCCTCGGTCTCGTCGCCGTGCTCGGGCTCGCGCATCTACGCGCGCATTCATGTACGCGGCGATCCTGCTGTTGGGGGTGACGCTCACGCTGCCAGGCTTCGCCGGGTTGATCCTCACGATCGGCGTGGCCGCCGACGCGAACGTCGTCGTCTTCGAACGGATCAAGGAGGAGGCGCGCGCCGGGCAAGTCCGTGCGCGCCGCGATCGCTGCCGGCTACGCGAAGGGCTTCCGCACGATCTCGACGCGAACGTCGTCACCGCGATCACGGCGCTGATCCTGTTCGCCGTCGCGACCGCAGGCGTGAAGGGCTTCGCGCTGATGCTGCTGATCGGCACCGTCGTCTCGCTGATCACCGCCGTCGCCGCGACGCGCGCGATGCTCGGCCTGCTCGCCGGCTTCCGCTGGTTCGAGAACCCGCGCTTCATGGGCGCGCGGCGAGCATGGTCAAGTTCCTCCAGATCGACTTCATGAGCCGGCGCAAGCTCTGGTTCGCGATCTCGGGCGTCGTCGTCGTGATCGGCGCTCGTCTCGCTCGCGATCCGCGGGCTCAACCTCGGCATCGACTTCAAGGGCGGCGTCCAGATCACGTTCAAGACGCCGCAGTTCACGCCGCTCTCGAACGTGCGCTCGCAGACGACGCCGATCGGGCACGCGAAGGATGCCGTCGTGCAGGGGCGCGGCGCGTCGCAGGCGGGGCGAGGACTACAAGAACTTCCAGATCCGGCTCAAGAAGCTGACGACCGGCGAGCAGAACAAGCTCGAGTACCGCGCTGCAGGACAACGTGCACGCGACCGCTCAGAGCATCAAGAACGTCTCGTCGAGCTTCGGCAGGCAGATCGCGCGCTCCGCCGTGATCTGCGATCATCTTCTCGCTGCTCGTGATCACGCTCTACATCACGGTCCGGTTCCACGGTCTCGCGTTCGCGGTGCCGGTGATCGTCGCGCTGATCCACGACATCGTCGATCACCGTCGGCGTCTACTCGTTGACCGGACGGGAGGTGACCGAATCGACGGTCGCCGCGGTGCTGACCGTGCTCGGGTACTCGATCTACGACACGATCATCATCTTCGACCGCATCCGCGAGAACATGCCGATCATGCGGCGTGCGTCGTTCGCGACGATCGCGAACGTCTCGCTGTGGGAGACGATCCGCCGCTCGCTGGCGACGACGTTCATCACGCTGCTGCCGGTCGGCGCGCTGTTCTTCTTCGGCGGCTCGACGCTGCAGGACTTCGCGTTCGCGCTCCTCGTCGGCGTCACGTCGGGTGCGTACTCGTCGATCTTCATCGCGGCCCCGCTGCTGACGATCTGGAAGGAGCGCGAGCCGGAGTACGCGCGCCGCAAGGACAACACGTCGATCCGAAGGTTCCGTCGCAGCGCGCCTGCTCCGTCAGGCGGAGGTCGCTGCGGCCGACGAGCCGACTCCGGCCGACGCCGGTCGACGTGGTCGAGGCGCGCAGTCGTCGGCGACGGCGACGACTCGGAAGCGAAGCGCGAGCGGCGCCGCCAGCGGCGCAAGGCGCGGCCCGCATGGACGAGCCCGCTAACGCCAACTCGACGAGCAGCGCGACACGCTCGAGCGTCTGCTGGCGCTGCTCGGGCCGCGGCTCGACGAGCTCCGCATCGCTCGTCGACGATCACGGCTCGCGCTGGCGCGGCGACGCGCTGCCGCGTCGGCGAGGGGACGCGCAAGCGCCTGCACGACCTCGCGCGCGAGCTCGGCCTCGTCACGCGCGACGAGTGGGACGAGCTCGAGCTCCGCGTCGCCCAGCTCGAGCACCGGCTGCGGCTCGTCGAGGACGCGCGAGCCCGCGGCAGTCCGTAACCGCCTGCTACCGTGGATCTCACGGAGTGCGGATGGGCCGCGTTCCCGTGAGGTCGCGTCTCCTGCTTCGGACACGCGATCTCGACGTCCGAAGGAGTTGAGACAAGTGACAGATTTTCGTTCCCTCGGGGTGTCCGAGGCCGTGAGCGATGTGCTCGCTGCACGCGGCATCGACGCCCCGTTCCAGATCCAGGCGCTCGTCATCCCGGAGGCGCTTCGCGGCGGCGACGTCCTCGCCAAGAGCCCGACCGGCTCCGGCAAGACGCTCGCGTTCGCGATTCCGATCGTCGAGCGCGCCGACCGACGGCACGGCCCGTTCGCGCTCGTGCTCGTGCCGACGCGCGAGCTCTGCGCGCAGGTGACCGAGGAGTTCGCAGCTGATCGCCGGCGACGAGCTCGAAGGTCGCGTCCGTGTACGGCGGCGTGCCGCTGAAGGCGCAGGCGAACGAGGCGAAGGCCGCGCACGTGATCGTCGCGACGCCCGGCCGGCTGCAGGATCTCGTCGACCGGCGAGCTCGTGTCGCTCGACACGGTCGAGGTGCTCGTGCTCGACGAGGCCGACCGCATGCTCGACATGGGCTTCAAGCCGCAGGTCGACCGGCTCGTGCGCAAGCTGCGCGACGAGCCGGCAGACGATGTTCTTCTCGGCGACGCTCGACGGCGAGGTCGGCGAGCTGGCCCGCCGCTACACGCACTTCCCGGCCCGGTTCGAGGGCGAGCTGCCGGCCGACCGCCGCTCGGGCGACGTCGACCACCGCTTCGTCCCGGTCACGCACGAGCGACAAGGTCGAGACGCTCGTCGAGCTGCTCAAGTCGGAGGAGCGAGGTGCTCGCGCTCGTCTTCGTGCGCACGAAGGCCGGCGCCGACCGCCTGGTCGAGAAGCTGCGCCGCCACGAGGTCGACGCGATCGCGATCCACGGCGACAAGGGCCAGGTTCAGCGCGAGCGCGCGCTCGCGCACTTCGACTCCGGCAAGGTGCGGACGCTCGTCGCGACCGACGTCGCCGCCCGCGGCCTCGACGTCGACGACATCACGCACGTGATCAACTTCGATCCGCCCGAGGAGCCCGACGTCGTACACGCACCGCGTCGGCCGCACCGGCCGCGCCGGGCAAGGGCGGCGTCGGGCATCACGCTCGTGCTGCCCGAGCAGCAGGCCGACGTCTCGCGTGTCGCGCGGCTGCAGGGCCAGGTCGAGCGCTTCGAGGAGTCCGGGCATGAAGGTCGCGAAGCCGCGCGTCGTCTACACGTCGCGGCGGCGCGGCGGCAGGTCGAAGTGGTAGGGCACGAGCAGCTCACCGCGGCGCAGGCCGACGCGCTCCGCGACGGAGCTCGCCGAGCTCGAGGGCCCGCGCCGCACGCGAGGTCGTCGCGGCGATCAAGAAGGCGCGCGAGTTCGGCGACCTGTCGGAGAACTTCGAGTACCACGCTGCGAAGAACGAGCAGGGCCTGCTCGAGGCGCGGATCCGCACGCTGCGCGCGCGGCTCGACGGCGCCGAGATCGTCGAGCACGCCGGCCCGGACGAGGTCGGGGATCGGCTCGGTCGTCGAGGTCGAGGGCGAGGCGGCAAGAAGATGACCGTCGAGATCAGCGCGGTCGGCGGCAGCCGGCACCGTGTCGCCGACGTCGCCGCTCGGCTCGGCGCTGCTCGGCACGCAAGGTCGGCGAGACCGTCGCGGTCGAGGCGCCCGAAGGGTCGCCTGGCAGGCGACGATCAAGCGCATCCACTAGAGACCGCCTGCTCTGAGGCTGCACACTTGACGCGGTGGCGACGCGTCCCAAGCAGCGCAACCTCGGCCGCCTGAGCGAGATCGCCCAGGTCGCGGTGCGGCACGGCTTCGGCTACGCGATCGACGGTCGCAGGGCGCAGGACCCGGCGATCGAGGGCACGGCGCGCGGGCGGCATCTGCGCGACATGCTCGACGAGCTCGGCCCGACGTTCGTCAAGTTCGGCCAGCTGCTCTCGACGCGGCCCGACGTCGTCCCGCCCGACATCATCGCCGAGCTGCGCAGTCTGCAGGACGACGTGCGCCCGTTCCCGTTCGCCGACGTCGAGCGCACGATTCGTCGAAGAGCTCGGGCAGCCGATCGAGCGGCTCTTCACCGAGTTCGACGACGCAGCCGCTCGCCGCCGCATCGATCGGCCAGGTGCACCGCGCGACGCTGCCGAACGGCCAGCGCGTCGTCGTCAAGGTGCAGCGGCCGAACGCGCCGCGGCAGATCGAGGCCGACCTCGCGCTGATGTACCAGGCGGCGCGTCTCGCGAAGGAGCGTGTTCGGGCGCTCGACTTCATCGACGCCAACGAGATCGTCGACGAGTTCTCGCGCTCGATCCGGCAGGAGCTCGACTACCGCCTCGAGGGGCGGAACGCCGACGCCTTCCACCGCAACTTCGCCGGTCACCCGCACGTCGCCGTGCCGAAGGTGTACTGGTCGTACACGCGCTCGCGCGTCCTGACGCTCGAGTACCTCGACGGAGTGCAGCTCGCCGACATCGACGTCGAGAACTGGACGCTCGACCAGCGCCGGCGGCTCGCGTACCTGATCGCCGAGACGTGGATGACGATGATCTTCCGGCACGGCTTCTTCCACGGCGACCCGCACCCGGCGAACATCATCGTGCTGTCGCCCGAGCGGATCGGCCTCGTCGACTTCGGGCTGTCGGGGAAGCTCACCGACGACGACATGTCGAAGCTGACGCGGCTCTTCATCGACGCCGCGTCCGAGAACATCGAACTGCTGCCGAAGCGCCTCTCCGACCTCGGCGTCCGCTATCCGAAGGAGCGCGAGGAGGAGTTCGTCGCCGAGCTGCGCGAGCTGTTCCACCGCTACTACGGCGCGAGCCTGCCGGAGATCGACCCGATCCAGGTGATCCGCGAGGCGTTCGGGTTGATCTACTCGATGAACCTGCGGCTGCCCGACCCGGTTCGTGATGCTCGACAAGGCGATCGCGACGCTCGGCTCGGTGGGCGTCGAGCTCTATCCCGACTTCAACGTCTTCGAGGTCGCGAAGCCGTACGCGCGGGACCTGATGGTCGAGCGGTTCACGCCGCGTCGCGTCGCTGCGCGGGCGCGTCGCGAGGGCTGGAAGCTGACGCAGATGGCCGCCGACCTGCCGTACCAGATCCACGAGACGCTCGAGCAGGTGCGCGACGGGCAGATCGAGGTCGGGTTCGTGCACAAGGGGCTCGACGAGTTCATGGCCAAGCTCGACGTGCTCTTCAACCGGCTCGTGATCGCGCTGATCGTGACCGGCGGCCTGATCGGCTCGAGCCTGATCGGCATCTTCGCCAAGACCGGCCCGCACCTGCTCGGCCTGCACGTCGTCTCGGTGCTCGGGTTCAGCTTCTCGGCCGTGCTCGGCGTGTGGCTCCTCTGGAGTGTCGTGCGCAGCGGCCGACTCTGAGCTACGGCTTGTACTGCTGGGCGAACGTGCGCACCGTGTCGGAGTGCACGAGGAGCCAGACGCCGGTCGAGAGCGGTTCGTAGAGTTGCAGCGAGCTGGTTCCGGCGACCAGCTGCGCGAGCTGCGCGACCGTCACCGGGTGTCCGAGGAAGCCGTTCGTGCCGCCCTTCAGCAGCACGGTGCCGCGCACGGTGGTGGGCAGGAGGAAGACGAGCGCGCGGTGACCCTCGTCGACGGTTTGGTTGTCGTTCGCGACGGGCGGGCAGGCGCTCGGCCGGCAGACCGTCCCCATGTCTTCGGCCTGGACGACGTTGGCGGTCACACCGCTGACCAGGAGCGCCGGATCGAATCGCAGCTCGTAGTGCCCGTCGCGGAGCGTGAGCGACACGATGCGGCCGTAGAGGCGCTGGTCGCCCGTGGCGCTCGGGGCGGGTGGCACCGTCCGGGTGACCGTCGTCACGACCGTCCGCGTGCCGCCACAGCCGGCCGTCAGCGTGAGGACGAGCAGGAGGGATGCCGTGGTGAGCCCGGTGCGCAGGTGCATCGCGCGCGAGCGTACTCCGAGCGTTGTCCGCCCGGGGCACCTGAGGAACGATCGGCGCACAATCGTTCGAATGGACGACTGGTCGGCACGCCGTGCAGGCTCTACCGTCGTCGGCATGACGATGGCAGTGCTCCTCGCGGAGGCGGAGCCCGAGACCCGCGGATTCCTCGAACGGCACCTGCGGCGCGACGGCTTCGAGATCGCCGGCGTGGGCGGGCCGTTCGACCTGGTCCTCGCGGGCGACGTCGACGCGGTCGACCGCTGGGTCGAGCGTGTGCCGGTGATCGTGATCGGCCGGGAGGATGCGGACGCCGTCGACTGCATCGACGCGCTGCGCCGCGGCTGCGACGACTACGTCGAGCGGCCGTTCTCCTACCAGGAGCTGGTCGAGCGGATCCGTGCGGTGCTGCGGCGCACGCAGCCGCGCGAGCCGGAGGTCGTCGATGCGCCACCGGTCTCGATCGACGTCCGCACGCGCGTGGCGCGCGTCGAGGGACGGCCCTTGCGGCTCGCGCAGAAGGAGTACGAGCTGCTGCTGCGCCTCGCCCGCGAGCCCGACCGGGTGTTCACGAAGGCGGAGCTGCTGCGGGACGTCTGGGACTACCGGGTGCCGGGCCGCACCCGGACGCTCGACTCGCACGCCTCCCGGCTGCGGCGGAAGCTCCGCGAGGCGGGCGCCGGTGTGGAGCTCGTCGACAACGTGTGGGGGGTGGGCTACCGGCTACGCGGCGCACTGGCAGCGGCGGGCTAGGGTCGCCGGGACGACCGCCCGATCGTCTCGCGGACGACCGCTTGGTAGTCTGTGAGACGCAATGATCGGGGACGTCAACCCGTTCGTCTACTCGCACCCGCTGTCGCCGGACGACATCATCGACCGTGAGGGCGAGACCCACGAGCTGCTGGTCAACGCCGTCGGCGGCCACTACGTGCGCCTGTACGCGCCGCGCAAGTACGGCAAGACGAGCCTGCTGCAGCGCGCTCTGCGGGACGGCGAGCGCGAGGAAGGGCTCGTGCCAGTGCTCGTCGACCTGTACCGGGTCGTCTCGCTGGCCGACGTGACGGTGCGGCTCGAACGTGCCTACGCGCGGCACCTGAAGGGCGCGATTCGTGCGCGCGTCGACCAGTTCCTGCAGCGGACGGGGATCGGCCTCTCGCTCGGCGTGACGGGGATCAGCGCGCGCATCCAGCTCGACCCGAAGGCCGACCCGCTGCCTGCCCTGCACGCGCTGCTCGACCTGCCGTTGCGGCTCGAGCAGAGCGGCGGCTACCGCGCGTTGATTGCCTTCGACGAGTTCCAGGACGTGCAGAAGGTCCCGGACCTGGACGGCCTCCTGCGCAGCCACATCCAGTACCACGGCGAGGTCGCCTCGTACGTCTTCGCCGGCTCGGAGCCCGGTTTGATGGAGCAGCTGTTCGAGGATCGCGACCGGCCGCTCTACGGCTCGGCGGTGCCGATGCGGCTCGGGCGGCTCGCGCCGGAGGACGTCGGCGCCTACGTGGCCGAGCGGTTCGAGGCGTCGGGGCGGCAGGTAGGCGAGGCGCTCGGCCCGCTGTTGCAGTCCGCCGCGGGGCACCCGCAGCGGGCGATGCTGCTCGCGCACCGGCTCTGGGCGGTCGTGGCGCCGGGGGCGACGGCCACGCTCGAAGACTGGGAGACGGCCCACACTGCCGCGCTCGACGAGCTGCAGGCGGAGTTCGATGCGGAGTGGCGGCACCTCGACACGTCGTCGCAGAAGACACTCCGGTCGCTCGTCGAGGGCGACGGTTCGCCCTACCGGGGCGACGTGCTGCGCCGACTCGCGTTGACGAAGGACATGGTGCGGAAGGCGTTGCCGCGCCTGACCGCGACCGCGATGATCGAGCGGCACGGCGACCGGCACGAGATCGTCGATCCGCTGTTCGCCGAATGGATCGCGAGCGGCGCCGACCCGGGCTAGCTGTGGATGAGGCGCGCACCGCGACCGCGCGTGACGTAGCTGAACGTCCAGCGCGTCAGCACGAGCAGCCGATTCTGGAAACCGATCAGATAGAAGAGGTGCAGGCCGAGCCAGAGCACCCACGCGGGGAAGCCCGAGAAGTGCAGGCCCTTGATGTCGGCGATCGCGCGCGAGCGTCCGATCGTCGCGAGATTGCCCTTGTCCTTGTAGTGGAACGGCGTGTTCGCGCCGCGGGCGATCGCGCGGGCGACGTGACGGCCTTGTTGCATCGCGACGGGCGCGACGCCGGGCAGCGGCTGATCGCGGATGGCGACCATGTCGCCGAGTGCGTACACGTCCGGGTGCCCAGACAGGGTCAGGTCAGGCTCGACGGCGAGGCGCCCGGCGCGGTCGGTCTCGCCGCCTGACACGTCGGCGAGCAGACGGGCGAGCGGCGATGCCGTCACGCCGGCGGCCCAGATCGCGTTCTGCGCGGGGATCCGCGATGTCTCGCCGTCGCTCGTTCGCACGTCGACGCCGTTCGCGTCGACGCCGACGACGGTCGTCCCGAGCAGCGTGGTCGCACCGAGCGACGCGAGTGACTTCTCGGCGCGGCGCGCGAGCGACTCGGGGAACGTGGCGAGCAGCCGGTCGGCCGCCTCGACGAGCAGCACCTTCGCGCTGCGGGTGTCCACCGACGCGGTAGTCGCGGTGGACCGTGTCCCGGGCGAGCTCGGCGATCTGGCCGGCCATCTCGACGCCGGTCGGGCCGCCGCCGACCACCACGAACGTCAGCCACGCCGCGCGCGCCTCCTCGTCCTCCTCGACCTCGGCGGCTTCGAACGCGGAGAGGAGGCGCGAGCGCAGGTTCAGCGCTCCGGTGAGCGACTTCAGCTCCGGGGCGTACTGCGCCCACTCGTCGTGGCCGAAGTAGGAGTAGGCCGACCCTCCTGCGACGACGAGCTTGTCGTACTCGAGCGTCGCACCGCGCTCGCCGGTCGCCGGGTAGTCGACGCGCACCGTGCGCGACCCCAGGTCGAAGCCGGTCACCTCCGCGAGCAGCACCCGCGCGTTCGACTGCCGGCGCAGGATCTGACGCAGCGGCGAGGCGATCTCGGCAGCCGACAACGCCCCGGTCGCGACCTGGTAGGCGAGCGGCTGGAACAGGTGGAAGTTCTGGCGGTCGACGAGCGTCACCTCGACGTCGGCCCGGCGCAGGCCCTTGACGGCGAGGAGGCCGGCGAAGCCGCCTCCGACGACGACGACGCGCGTCACCCCAGGATCGCGCCCTCGAGCTGCAAGAGCTTGAGCTTGCGGTCGAGCCCGCCGCCGTAGCCGGTCAGCGAGCCGTTGGCGCCGATCACCCGGTGGCACGGCAGGACGATCGGGATCGGGTTCCGGTTCATCACCGTGCCGATCGCGCGGGCGGCACGCGGCCGGCCGACCTTCGCCGCGAGCGCGCCGTACGTCGTCGTCGTGCCGTACGGGACCTGGGCCAGCTCGCCCAGCACCTCGGCGTTGAACGGCACGACGCGCAGGTCGAGCGGCAGGTCGAAGTCGTGGCGGCGCCCGGCGAAGTACTCGTCGAGCTCGCGGCGGACGTCGTCGAGCGGGCTCCGAAGGACGCGGTTGCCGAACGTGCGGGCGAGCTCCTCCTCGTCGCCGTTCGGGTCGAAATGGATGCGCGCGAGACCGCGATCGGTCGCAGCGAGCAGCAGCTCGCCGATCGGCGTCTCGACGATGTCGTAGCGAACGTCGACCAGCCCCTCGCGCAGTGCGGCTGCGCGGAAGCCGGCGTCGAGCTCAGGCGTGACCTGCATGTGTCCTCCTCAATCTGCGAACGCCGGACGAGGCCGCGGCGCGCGCGGCTTCCTCGGACGAGCCGAGAGCGTCGGCGATCTGGGCGTAGGGGAGGTCGTAGCCGTAGCGAAGCACAACGGCGGCACGCTCCGTCGGCGGCAACTCGTCCGTCAGGTGCTCCAGCTCCTTGAACGCGTCCCGCCGCAGCTCCACCGCCGGCTCCCGAGCTTGTGCCAAGTTGGCACTTGCCGGGGGTCGGAGCACGTCCATGGCCACGTTGGTCGCGATCGTGAAGACCCACGCTCGCAGGTGGCGGCCGTGCTCCAGCCGGTCGTAGGCGCGGAGGGCTCGCAGGAAGGTCTCCTGCCACGCGTCCTCCGCCCGTGCTCCGAGCAGCCGGCGCAGGTACGCCAGCACCTCGTCGCGGTGGGCGACGTAGAACTGCTCGAACGGCGGGATCCGCTCGGTCGGCGACATCGTCCCCATCATCGACTGAAACGTGGCAGGGTGCCGAACCGTGAGATGCGCCGTCGTCGGGCATACCGAATGGATCGAATTCGTGCGCGTGCCGAAGCTGCCGGGCGCGGGCGAGATCGTGCACGCGGTCGAGACCTGGACGGAGCCGGGAGGAGCCGGCGCCGTCGCCGCGCGCCAGCTTGCGTTCCTCGCCGGGCGTTGCGAGTTCTTCACGAGGCTCGGCGACGACGAGATCGGGCGCGAGACGATGCGACAGCTCGCCGGCCTCGGCGTCGACCTGCACGCGCAGACCGCTGCCGGCGTCGCGTCGCGACGAGCGTGGACCCACGTCGACGACGCCGGCGAGCGCACGATCACGCTGCTCAGCGAGAAGTTGCAGCCGCGCGGCCCGCTGCCGCTCGACGGGTACGACGCCGTATTCTTCACCGCGGGCGACGTCGCCGCGCTGCAGTCGGCGCGCCGCGCGCGCTTTCTGGCGGCGACGCCACGGGAGTCCGCGACGCTGCGCGCGGCCGGCGTCCGGCTCGACCTGGTCGTCGGCAGTCTCAACGATCCCGGCGAACAGGTCGACCCCGCGATCGAGGCGACGGTCGTCGTCCAGACCGACGGCGAGCGCGGGTCGGTCGTCAACGGGCAGCGGTTCCCGGCGGCGCCGCTGCCCGGCCCGGTGGTCGACACCTACGGCGCAGGCGACTCGTTCGCGGCGGCGTTGTGCTTCGCGCTGGCGCGCGGCGATGCCCTCCCGGAGGCGATCGGGCTCGCCTCGCGCGCTGGTGCGGCGGTGATCACGGGCCGAGGCCCGTACACCGCGCAGCTAACGTCCGCCGGAGTGACCGGACGCATCTCCTGGATCTCGCTCGCGCCAGTCAAGGCGCTGGCGCTCACGCACGTCGACGAGATCGAGCTGCTCGAGGACGGGCTGCGCGGCGATCGGCGCTTCTTCCTGATCGACGCCGACGATCGCCTCGTCAACGACATGGGCGACCACGGCCCGCTGCAGCTCGTGCAGGCGGAGCACGACGACGACGAGCTGCGCCTGCGTCTCGCCGACGGCACCGTCGTCGCCGGCGCGATCGAGCGCGGGGAGGAGGTCGTCACCAACTTCCACCGGCTGCCACGCACGGTGCACCGCGTGCCGGGGCCGTGGGACGACGCGCTCTCGTCGGTGGCCGGCGAGCCGGTGCGGCTGGTCGCGCCCGACTACAGCGCGGTCGACCGCGGCCGGGGAGGAGCGGCGTCGCTGGTCGGGGAGGCCTCGCTGGGGGCGATCGCGGCCGATCTCGGCGTCGACGCGGTCGACGGGCGGCGGTTCCGGATGAACTTCGGCGTCGAGGGCCTCGAGCCGCACGGCGAGGACGCCTGGATCGGGCGCCGCGTCAAGATCGGC
Source organism: uncultured Actinomycetes bacterium (assembly GCA_963819535.1). Taxonomy (GTDB): domain Bacteria; phylum Actinomycetota; class Thermoleophilia; order Gaiellales; family Gaiellaceae; genus PALSA-600. The sequence goes on from CAWFWL010000004.1 coordinate 714,682, forward strand.
GACGCGGTGATCGTGCCGCAGGGCAACGTCGGCCGCTGCGCGATCACGACGCAGAACCCGAAGACCGGCGTCCCCGACCTGGACACGCTTGAAGTCGCTCGCGCGCTACCGGCGTGACGTGCCGACGACCGAGCCGCTGCCGTTCGGCGTGCACGCGGCCGTGGCCGAGCCCGGCCGCGTCCGCATCGGCGACGTCGTCGAGCCCGTCTAGCCGCTCCGGCGGTGGGAGGGCCGGTCGCGGCGTGCCCGAAAGGGGGTTTACAGGTGGGAAGAAGTGGGGTATGGTGGGGCGCAGTGGACCATGCTGCTCGGTGAACATGAGCATTCTCTCGACGACAAGAACCGCCTCACGCTGCCGGCCAAGCTCCGCGCAGCCTTCGAGGAGGGTGTCGTCCTCGCCCGCGAGCTCGACGGCTGCCTCGCGGCGTATCCGCGTGCCGAGTGGGAGAAACTGGTCGAGCGCATCGCCGCACTCGACTCGCTCAGCGAGGACGCACGGCGCATGAAGCGGCACTACTTCGCCGGCGCGAGCCAGGGCGAGCTCGACCGCCAGGGACGGCTCGTCGTGCCGAACACGCTGCTCGAGTACGCCGGGCTGGGGCGCGAGGTGACCGTCGCCGGGGTCCACGACCATCTCGAGATCTGGGACCGCGCCACCTGGCGCCGTCAGGAGCACGAGCGTGAAGGGAGCGTGGAAGATGTTGCCGAGCGTCTTGCCCACTGAGTCCGACCACGTCCCCGTCCTCGCCGACGAGGTGGTCGCCGCCCTCGACCCGCGGCCGGGAGAGGCCGTCGTCGACGCCACCTTCGGCGCCGGCGGCCACGCCTCGCTGCTCGCGAAGCGACTCCAGGGCGACGGCAAGCTGACGGCGATCGACCGCGACCCGACCGTCGTGCCGTACTACGAGCGCTTCCGGCGCGCGACGGGCATCCGCACGCGCCTGTTGCACGGCGAGTTCTCGTCGACGCTCGAGCAGCTCGCGGCCAACGGGTCGCAGGCCGACGTCGTGCTCCTCGACCTCGGCGTGTCGTCGATGCAGCTCGACCGGCCGGAACGGGGGTTCTCGTACGCGGTCGACGCGCCGCTCGACATGCGCATGGATCCGAGCTCGTCGTACTCGGCGCGAGAGCTCGTGAACGAGGCCGGCGAACGGGAGCTCGCCGACATCTTCAAGCGGCTCGGCGAGGAGCGGTATGCGAAGCAGATCGCCCGCGCGATCGTGAGACGGCGGAAGCAGGAGCCCTTCGAGCGCACCGGCGAGCTGGTCGACGTGATCAAGGCCGCGATCCCGGCGCCGGCGCGCTTCGGCGAGGGGCATCCCGCGAAGCGCGTGTTCCAGGCGCTCCGCATCGAGGTCAACGACGAGCTCGGGGCGCTGGAACGTGCGCTGCCCGCCGCGCTGCAGATGCTGCGCCCCGGTGGCCGGCTCGGCGTCATCTCGTTCCACTCGCTCGAGGACCGGCTCGTGAAGCGCTTCCTGCGGAACGCCGAGCACGGGTGCACGTGCCCGCCCGACTTCCCGGTCTGCGTTTGCGGCTCGGAGCCGACGATGCGGGCGACACCGAGACGGGCGATCAGACCGTCGGCGGCCGAGATCGCGCGGAACCCGCGCGCCCAGTCGGCTCGTCTTCGCGTGGGCACGAAGGCCGGCTGAGCATGGCCAGCGCGACTCATGCACACGCTGCCGTCGCCGAGCCGCTCGCGCGGCCGCGGACCCGGACCTCGACACCGGACACGGAAGCGCCGCAAGGCGCGGGCGCGCGGCGGGATCCTCTGGATCGCGATCAGCGGGATTCTGCTCGCCGGCGTCGTATTCGTGAACGTGGGTGTGCTGCGCCTGAACCTCGCGCTCGACGGCGCGAACGCCGACCGCGTCAAGCTGCGGGCGGAGAACGCCGCCCTCCAGTCGGAGCTCTCGAGCCGCCTCCGCTCGGCCCAGATCCAGACGCAGGCGTCGAAGCAGCTCGGCCTCGTGCCGCTCGACCCGTCCGAGTTCGGATACGTCTACCTGACGAAGTGAAGGGCGACCGGAAGGCGAACCGCCGAATCCGGCTGCTGCTGGCGGCGTTCGTCCTGATCTTCGCCGCGACGCTCGCGCGGGCGGCGTGGCTGCAGGGCGTCAGCGCGGCGTCGCTCGGCAAGATGGCGCAGCGCCAGCATCGCGAGTCGATCCCGCTGCCGGCCGGCCGCGGCACGATCTACGACCGCACCGGCGTGCAGCTCGCGATCGGCGAGCAGACGACGACGGTGTTCGGCGACCCGCGGGAGATCACCGAGCCGCGGAAGATCGCCGTGGCCGCGCACAAGCTGCTCGGTGCCGACGCGAACCAGCTCTACCCGCAGCTGCTGAACCGGAAGACGAGCTTCGTCTACATCGCCCGGTTCGCCGATCCGAAGGCCGCTGCGCGCTTCCTGCAGCGGAAGTTCACGGGCGTCGGCTCGTACCCGGAGGAGAAGCGCGCCTATCCGCAGGGAACCGTCGGCGCCCAGCTCGTCGGCTACGCGGGCACCGACAACAAAGGACTCGCGGGGCTCGAGGTTCAGTACGACAAGTCGCTCGCCGGCAAGCCCGGGCAGCAGACGGTCATCCGCGACCCGTTCGGCCGTGCGATCAACGTGATCAGCTCGACCGTCGAGCGCGAGGGGAGCGACGTCTTCACGACGCTCGACCACACGATGCAGGCGGACGCCGAGGCGGTGCTGCGCCAGACCGTCTCGAAGTGGGGCGCCAAGAGCGCGACCGCGATCGTCCTCGATCCGCGCACCGGAGCGATCCTCGCGATGGCGCAGGCGCCCGGGTACGACGCGAATAAGGCGAACCGGGTTCCGTTCGACATCCAGAGGAATCGCGCCGTCACCGACACGTACGAGCCGGGCTCGACGTTCAAGCTCGTGACGATCGCCGGCGCACTGTCGGGCGGGATCGTGACGCCGCGAACGACCTTCAGGCTGCCGTACTCGATCCGCGTCGCCGACCGTGTCGTGCACGACGCGGAGTTCCGCGGCACGGAGACGATGTCGGTCGCGCACATCCTCTCGCACTCGTCGAACGTCGGTGCGATCACGATCGCGGAGAAGCTCGGCTCGAGCGAGCTCGCAGACTGGATCACCCGCTTCGGCTTCGGCAAGACGACCGGTCTCGACTTTCCCGGCGAGAGCCCCGGACAGGTGCTGCCGCTCGACAAGTGGTCGGGCTCGACGATCGGCAACGTGCCGATCGGCCAGGGCATCGCCGTCACGCCGATCCAGATGGCCGCCGCCTATGCGGCGATCGCGAACGGCGGGGTCTGGGTCGAGCCGCACCTGGTCGACCGCGTCGGCGGCCGCGTCGTGCGCCACCGCGCGCACCGCCGGATCGTCTCGCGGGCGATCGACGCCCAGCTGAAGGCGATGCTGACGAACGTGGTCGACGAGCACGGGGCGACGGGCAACGAGGCGCAGATCCCGGGCTACACCGTCGCCGGGAAGACCGGTACCGCCCAGAAACCTGGCCCGAACGGCTACACGACCGGCAAGTACGTCGCCTCGTTCGTCGGGATGGTGCCTGTCGCGAAGCCCCGCCTGGTGATTCTCGTGACCGTCGACGAGCCGCACGGCAACATCTTCGGCGGCGTCGTGGCGGCGCCGGCCTTCGCCCAGATCGCCAAGTTCGACCTGCAGTTGCTCGAAGTGCAGCCCGACGCGCCGCTGACGCCGTCGGGGTAATACCGTTCCCCTCGATGAACCTCGACCGCCTGAGCGCGGCACTCGGGCCGATCGAGGTCGCGAACCCGGCTTCGACCGAGATCGCCGACCTCGCCTACGACACGCGCGCCGTCTCGCCCGGGACGCTCTTCTTCTGCGTCCCAGGCGCCACCGTCGACGGCCACGATCTTGCAGGCGACGCGGTCGCGGCAGGCGCGGTCGCGCTGGTCGTCGAGCGCCCGCTCGACGACGGCGGTGCCGCAGCTCGTCGTCCAGAGCGTCCGCGCAGCGATGCCCGTCGCGGCGAACGAGTTCTTCGTCGCATCCGTCCCACGAGCTCGACGTCGCCGCGGTCACCGGGACGAACGGCAAGACGACGACCGCGTTCATCCTCGCATCCATCCTCGACGCCGCCGGCCGGCGACCCGGGCTCCTGACCAACATCGAGCGGCGGGTCGGCGGGGAGTCGCAGCCGACCGGGCTGAACACGCCCGAGGCGATCGACCTGCAGCGGCTCCTGCGCACGATGCTCGACGCAGGCGACCGGTCTTGTGTGATGGAGGCGACATCGATCGCCGGTGCGAGGGGCCGTCTCGGCGGGACGCGATTCGCCGTGCTCGTGTTCACGAACCTGACCCAGGATCACCTCGACTTGCACGGCTCGATGGACGAGTACTTCGCCGCGAAGGCGGCGCTCTTCGACCAGGCCGAGCGTGCGGTCGTCAACGTCGGCGACGAGTGGGGGAGGCGCCTCGCCGGCGTCGCTGCCGGACGCGCGCACGTTCACACCCGACGACGAGCTGGGCGGGCTCGACGTCAGGCTGCGCGGCCGCTTCAACCGCGCCAACGTCCTCGGCGCCGTGTGGGCGGCGCGCGAGCTGGGTGTCGGCGAGCAGGCGATTCGCGACGGCGTCGCAGCGGTCGACGGCGTGCCCGGCCGCTTCGAGTCGGTCGAAGCGGGCCAGCCCTTTGCGGTGATCGTCGACTACGCGCATACGCCGGACTCGCTCGAGAACGTCCTGCGCACGGCGCGCGAGCTCGGCGGACGCCTGACGGTCGTGTTCGGCGCCGGCGGCGACCGCGACCGCGAGAAGCGGCCGCTGATGGGCCGTGTCGCCGCGGCGCCTCGCCGACCGCGCGATCGTCACGACCGACAATCCACGCTCGGAGGATCCGGCGGCGATCGCCGCCGAGGTCGCCGACGGGACGCTCGAGATCGTGCTCGACCGCCGCGAGGCGATCGAGGCCGCGCTCGCCGGCGCACGGCCCGGGCGACGTCGTCGTGATCGCGGGCAAGGGCGCCGACACGCAGATGGAGATCGCCGGCCGCAGGATCGCCTTCGACGATCGCGCGGTCGTCCGCGAGGTGCTCGCGTGATCCCGGTCGAGCTGACCGCGCTCGAGGCGCCTCGGCCGGCTCGTCACCCGGCCGTGGGCCGACGCCGTCACCGGTGTCCAGATCGACTCGCGCCGCATCCGACGACGGCGACCTGTTCGTCGCGGTCGGCGGGGGTGCCGACTTCGTCGAGCACGCGCTCGCGCGCGGAGCTGCCGCAACGTTCGTGCCCGCCGACGCTCACGCGGCTCTCGCTGTGCTCGCATCGATCGTGCGCGAGCGCTCGCAGGCGCGTGTCGTCGGCATCACCGGCTCGACGGGCAAGACGTCGACCAAGGACATCCTGTTCGCGCTCTGCGCGCCGCACGCCCGCACGGTCGCGAACGAGGGCAACTTCAACAACGAGCTCGGCGTCCCGCTGACGCTCTGCCGGCTGGAGGACGACACCGAGATCTGCATCACCGAGATGGGGATGCGCGGGCTCGGCCAGATCGCGCAGCTGGCCGAGACGGCGCGGCCGGACATCGGCGTGATCACGAACGTCGGTCCGGTGCACCTCGAGCTCGTCGAGACGATCGAGAACGTCGCACGTGCGAAGGTCGAGCTGATCGACGCGCTGCCCCCCGGCGGGACCGCGGTCGCTGCCGGACGAGCCGCTGCTCGTGCCGCACCTCACCCGCACTGACATCGTCGTCAAGCACGTCGATCCGGAGCTCGCGATCCCGTTCGCGACGAGCTACAGCTCCCAGCACCAGCTCGCCAACACGCGCACCGCGATCGTCACCGCGGGCTGTCTCGACATTCCGCTGCCGGCAGGCGAGCTGAACGTCGAGTTCTCGAAGCTGCGCGAGGAGGAGCACGTGCTGCCCGGCGGCGGCCTCTTGCTGAACGACTGCTACAACGCGAATCCGGTGTCGATGCGTGCGGCGCTCACCCACCTGACCGAGCGTGCGGGCGCCGGCCGCAGGCTTGCGGTGCTCGGCGAGATGGCCGAGCTCGGCGAGACCGCGCCCGCCTACCACCGCGAGGTCGGCGAGCTCGTCCGCGAGCTCGGCGTCCAGGTGATCGCGGTCGGCGAGCTCGCCCGCGGCTACGGCGGCGAGTGGGTGGCAACCGCCGACGAGGCGGCCGTCCGCCTGCGCGACGAGCTCCGGACCGGGGACGTCGTGCTCGTCAAGGGCTCGCGCTCGGTGGGACTCGAGGTCGTGGCGGAGAACCTGCTGAACTGATGGCCAGAGTCCTCGTAGCCGCGCTGGTCGCGATGATCATCGCGATCCTCGGCGGCCCGACCTTCATCCGGTTCCTGCGCAAGCACGAGTTCGGCCAGCACATCCGCGAGGAGGGCCTGCAGCACCACGCGGCCAAGCAGGGGACGCCCACGGCGGGCGGGCTGCTGATCCTCGCCGCGGCGACGATCGCGTTCCTGCCGCTCTCGGACTACACGCTGCCCGCGCTGACGATCTTCGGAACGGCACTCGCCTGCGGCGGGATCGGCTTCCTCGACGACTACACCAAGCTTCGTCACCAGCGGTCACTCGGCCTGCGCGGCCGCTGGAAGATGCTCCTGCTGCTCGGGGTCACCGTGGCGGTGGGCTTCGCGGCCCACCACCAACGGCTCGATCACCACCTCTTCGTCCCGGTCATCGACAAGTCGCTGCCGCTCGGGCCGTTCTGGTACGTGCTCCTCTTCCTGATCATCGCCGGCGCGGTCAACGGCGTGAACCTGACCGACGGCGTCGACGGGCTCGCCGCGGGCACCGGCATCATCGCCCTCGCGACCTTCACGGCGATGGCGGTGACGATCTTCATCCGTTCGGCGACACCCACCCACGGCCGCATCGAGAACCGGCTCGACCTCGCGTTCATCGGCGCCGCCCTGATCGGCGCCGGCGTCGGATTCCTCTGGTTCAACGCGTTCCCCGCCGAGGTGTTCATGGGCGACACGGGAGCGATGGCGATCGGCGGGGCGATCGCGGCGATGGCGATCATGCTCAAGGTCGAGCTGCTGCTGCTCTTCGTCGGCGGGATCTTCGCGCTCGTCGCGCTCTCGGTGATCCTGCAAGTGCTGTCGTTCAAGTACTGGGGGCGGCGCATCTTCCTGATCGCGCCGATCCAGCACCACTTCGAGATGAAGGCGTGGAGCGAGACGAAGATCATGGTGCGCTTCTGGATCATCACGGCGATCCTGTGTGCAGCCGGGTTCGCGCTCTTCTACAAGTACTACCTGCCTGAGTTCCGGCCTCGGTGAGGGTGCTGGTGTACGGGCTCGCGCGCTCCGGCGTCTCGGCCGCCGAGCGACTGCGCGAGCGCGGCGCCGACGTGGTCGTGGCCGATCGCACGCTCGGCAACGAGGAGAATCTGTCGCTGCTCGACGGGGTCGAGCTGGTCGTCAAGAACCCCGGCATCCCCGGCGAGCGGCCGCTCGTCGCCGTGGCGCGCGAACGGGGGATCCCGGTGTGGTCGGAGGTCGAGCTCGGCTACAGCCTGCTTCCGGGCGCGCATTTCGTCGGTGTCACCGGCACGAACGGCAAGACGACGACGGTCGAGCTGCTCGGCGCGATCTTCCGCGCCGCGGGCCGCGACGTGGCAGTCGCGGGGAACGTCGGCACGCCGTTGACGTCGGTGCGGTCGGCCGACTGGGTCGTCTGCGAGCTCTCGTCCTTCCAGCTGGAGGACGTGCACGAGCTCGCCTGCGACGTCGCGGTACTGCTCAACCTCGAGCCCGACCACCTCGATCGCCACGGGTCGTTCGACGCGTACCGCGACGCGAAGCTGCGCATCTTCGAGCGCGCGCGGGCCAAGGTGGTTCCGCGCGGTCTGGGGCTGCCCGGGATCGAGTTCGCGGCCGACGACGAGCTGCCCGCCGAGCCGCTGATCCCGGGCCGTCACAACCGCGAGAACGCTGCAGCCGCGACCGCGGCTGCCCGAGCGGCCGGGATCGACGACGCGGCCATCGCGAGCTGCGCTCGAGACATTCCCCGGCGTGCCGCACCGGCTGGAGCTCGTCGCCGAGCACGGGGGTGTGCGCTACGTCAACGACTCGAAGGCGACGAACGTCGCCGCCGCGCTACCGGCACTCGAGACGTACGCGGCGGAACCGGTGCACCTGATTCTCGGCGGCTCGAGCAAGGGCGAGGACTTCGCACCGCTCGCAGCAGCGATCGGCCCGAACGTCAGGTCGCTCCATCTGATCGGAGCCGAGGCGCAGCGTCTCGAGGCGGCCCTCGGCGGTCACCGTGACGAGACGCTCGAGCGCGCCGTCGCGCACGCCTCCGAGCTGGCCGAGCCGGGCGACGTCGTCCTGCTCAGCCCGGCGTGCGCGAGCTACGACCAGTTCGAGAACTTCGAGGCACGCGGCGACGCATTTCGCCGGCTCGCTGAGGCCGTAAACCCGACCTATAGTTGAATCGATGGCTGTAGACCACCAGTTGGTCGGGAAGGTCGCCCGCGTCACAGCTGCGATCGCGGCCGGCCGCATGGGCGAGGTTCACGTTCCCGTACGCGGAGGGACCGAGACCTTCTACGCCTACGCCGGCGATGCCAGCGAGGAGATCCCCAAGGGCACGCGCGTGATCGTGCTCGAGCACGAGCCGCCGCGCACCCTCATCGTGAGTCGCTACCCGTAGCGGCAGAAGGAGTCGACGAATGTTCCTGTACAAGGTCGCCGAGCCGAACGAGGCTCTGATCATCTCAGGCCTGCGTGCCCATGCCGGCCCGGAAGGCGATGCAGCCGGGCTCGGATTCAAGATCGTCGTCGGCAAGGGCGCGTTCACGATCCCGGGGCTCCAGAAGGTGCGGCGGCTTTCACTCGACATCCACGAGACAGAACTCGAGCTCGAGTGTGTGACGACGCAAGGGATCCGGGTCGGGATCAAAGCCGTCGTCATCTACAAGATCGCCGACGACTTCGCCTCGATCGCGAACGCGGCACGGCGCTTCCTCGACCAGGAAGAGCAGATGGACGTGAAGGTCCACAACGTCTTCGCGGGTCACCTGCGCTCGATTGTCGGGACGATGACCGTCGAGGATCTGATCCGCAACCGCGACGCGCTCACGCGTGCGACGCGCGAGTCGTCGGCCACCGAGATGCAGCGGCTCGGCCTGACGATCGACTCGCTGCAGCTGCAGGAGATCGACGACAACACCGGCTACATCGACAACCTCTCGATGCCCGAAGCGGCGCGTGTCGCGAAGGAGGCGCGCATCGCACAGGCTGCGGCCGATCGCGAAGCGACTGAGCGGGAGCAGGAGGCCGACGCGCTCAAGGTGGCCGCTCTCGCGTCATCCGAGATCAAGCAGGCGAAGGCGCGCGCCGAGTCGCAGCGGGCGAAGGCCGAGTCCGAGCAGGCCGGACCGCTCGCTGCAGCGACAGCCAAGCAGGAGGTCGTCGTCCAGGAGACGAAGGTCGCCGAGCTGGAGGCGCAGCGCATCGAGCAGAAGCTGCAGGCCGACGTTCGCCGTCCGGCCGACGCCGAGGCGTACAAGACGCGGACGATCGCCGAAGCCGGCAAGCGACGCCCGCATCTCTCAGGCCGAGGCGCAGGCGCGCGAGGTCGAGCTGCAGGCCGCCGCGGACGCGAAGCGCGTCAAGCTCGAAGCCGAGGCTGCGGCGACACGGGCGCAGCAGATCGGGAGCCGCCGACGCATCCGCGACGAAGGCGCGTGGGCTCGCGGAAGGCGAGGCGGTGCGCGCGAAGGGGCTCGCGGAGGCCGAGGCGATCAAGGCTCGCGCCGACGCCCTCGCGACGAACCAGGATGCGGTGATCGGCCAGCAGATCGCCGAGCAGCTGCCGGAGATCGTCGGCGAGGCGGCGAAGGCGTTCGGGAACATCGGCTCGCTGACCGTGCTGAACGGGGCCGAGGGCGTCGGCCAGCTGTTCAGCCAGGTGCTCGGAATGGGGGCTGCTGCGATCCCGCTCCTGCGGAGCGTCGTCGACCAGAACGGCAAGCCGGAAGTCACGACGAACGGCGACGGCGTCAAGACGCCAGGGAGGGCGCCCGCGAAGCAAGGCTGACGGGAGGGCCGCACGGCCGCGTGGCGAAGACAGCGGCCATGAAGCGGGGAGAGCTCGATTCCAGGCTGTTGATCCTGGTCACGCTTGCGCTCGTCGCGTTCGGGCTGGTGATGGTCTACAGCGCCACCTCGGCGTCGGCGACCGTCGGCGGCAGCGACCCGATCTACTACCTGAAGCGCCAGGGCATCTACGCGGCGCTCGGGATCGTGCTGATGATCGTGGCGCAGCGCTGGGACTACCGGCGGCTGCGATTCGTCTCGCCGGTGCTCGTGCTCGTCGTCGCTCGGGCTGCTCGCCGCGGTGCTCGTGATCGGGCCCGCGATCAACGGCGCCCGCCGCTGGATCTCGTTCGGTCCCGCCGTGTTCCAGCCGTCGGAGCTCGCGAAGCTGGCGCTCGCGATCTGGGCCGCCGGCTACCTCGCGCGCAAGCCGGCGCCACGTGACCTGCGCGAGCTGTGGAAGCCGGTCGGCGCGCTCGCGTCGGTCTTCTGCGTGCTGCTGATGCTCGAGCCCGACATGGGGACGTCGATCGCGCTGCTCGTGATGCTCACCGGCATGCTCGTCGTCGCGGGCACACCTGCGCGCGTGCTCGGTGCGGCCCTCGCGATCGCGTGTGCGGCCGGCACGGTGGCGATCTGGCTCGAGCCGTACCGGCGCGCGCGCTTCTTCGCGTTCCTCCACCCGTGGCACGACGCGCAGGGCACCGGCTTCCAGCTCGTCCAGGCGATGATCTCGATGGGCTCCGGCGGGTTCTTCGGAGTCGGGCTCGGCCAGAGCGTGGGGAAGATCTTCTACCTCCCCGAGGCGCACACCGACATGATGCTCGCGATGATCGGCGAGGAGCTCGGTCTCATCGGCGTCACCGCCGTGATCGCCGCCTACGCGACGTTCGCCTATGCGGGGTTCAACATCGCGCTGCGCTGCCGTGATCCCTTCGGCAAGCGGCTCTCGGCGGGGATCACCGTGCTCGTCTGCGGGCAGGCGGCGATCAACATCGCCGCCGTGATGGGAGTGGCGCCGCTGACCGGGATTCCGCTGCCGTTCCTCTCCTACGGGGGCTCCAGCCTCGTGGTCCTGCTCGTCTCCGTCGGGATCCTCCTTAACATCGCTCATCATGGGAACCGAGCAGCAGCTTGCGGTGCCTGATCGCAGCCGGGGGAACGGCAGGACACGTGCTGCCGGCGCTCGCGGTCGCGGAGGCGCTGACGAAGCCGCGGCGTGCACGTGACGTTCGCCGGGTCGCCGGATCGCGTCGAAGCGCATCTGGTTCCTGAAGCCGGCTTCGAGCTCGACACGTTCCGCATCTCCGGGTTGCCGCGGCGGCCGTCGCTCGCGCTCGCGCGCTCGCTGCTGCTCGCGGGCGCCGCGCCGCGAGCGTGCCGGCGGATCTTGCGGGCACGGCGTCCCGACGTCGTGCTCGGCGGCGGTGGCTACGTCGCTGGTCCGATGGTGTTCGCGGCGGCGACGATGCGCATCCCGGCCGCACTCACGCGAGGCCGACGCGCACCTCGGGCTTGCCAACCGGCTCGCGGCGCCGTTCGCGCGGCGGCTCTTCCTCGCGTACCCGATCGAGACGCGCTTCCGTTCGAAGGTGCGGGTCGTCGGACGGCCGATCCCCGCTCGCTCGCAGCCCGTCCCGCAGGCCGAGGCACGCGAGATCTTCGAGCTGCCCGCGGCCGGACGCGTGCTCGGCGTCTTCGGCGCGCTCGCCGGCGCCCTGGCGCTCAACGAGTTCGTCGTCGAGACGTGGGGGCGCACGGGGCCGCCGATCCTGCATGTCACAGGGCGCCGGGACTACGAGCGCGTGCGTGCGCGTGTCGAGCGCGACGACTACCGCGTCGTCCCCGAGACCGAGCGCTTCGGCGCGGCGTTCGTGCGCCGTCGACCTCGTGCTCGCGCCGCTCCGGCTCGACGGTCTGGGAGATCGCCGCGGCCGGCCGGCCGGCGGTCTTCGTGCCGTATCCGTTCGCGACCGGCGACCACCAGGCGGCAAACGCCGAGCACTTCGTCGTGCGGGCGGCGCGATCATGGTCCGCGAGCTCGAGCTCGACGCGTGCCGGACCTCGTCCGCTCGCTGCTCGACGACGATGCTGCGCCTCGCGCGGATGAGTGCGGCGATGCTGCGCAGCGGCCGGCCGCACGCGGCCGACGAGATCGCCGACGAGCTCGTCGCGCTGGCGCGACGATGAAGGGTCGGCGGCTCTGGTTCGTTGGGATCGGCGGCGCCGGCCTGAGCGCGTACGCGCAGCTCGCGCGCGCCTGGGGCGCCAGGTCGGCGGCTGGGACCGCGTGCGGACGCCGTATCTGGACGCCGCTCGGCGACGTGGAGGTGGAGATCTCGCCCGAGCCGACCGTGCCGGCGGGCTGGGAGGCGATCGTCTCGTCGGCCTACCCGGCCGTGGCGGGGCTGCGCCGCGCCGAGTTCCTGCAGCGAGCTCGTCTCGCTGCGTGGCTCGATCGTCGTCGCCGGCACGCACGGCAAGGGGACGACGGCCGCGATGATCGCCTTCGTGCTCCGCGAGACGGGCCGCGACCCTGCGTGGCTGATCGGCGCGCCGGTGCCGCAGCTCGGCTCGAACGCCGGGTTCGGCGACGGCTACCTCGTCGTCGAGGGCGACGAGTCCGATCGCACCGTGTTCTCGCTGCCGGCCGAGATCGCGGTCGTCACGAACATCGAGCTCGACCATCACAGCGAGTTCGCGTCCGCCGCCGAGCTTCGAGCGAGTTCGACCGCTGGCTTGCGCGCGCGGCGCGACCGTCGTCCGCGACGCGCCGGCTTACGAGGGCGAGCTGGCGCTCCCGGGCGAGCTACAACCGCCTCAACGCCGGCTCGGCGCTCGCTGCGCTCGAGCTCGCCGGCGTTCCGCGCGAGGACGCTGCGCCCGCGCTCGCGCGCTTCACGGGCACCGGCCGCCGCTTCGAGGTGCACGAGCTCGGACAGGTCGACGATCGTCGACGACTACGCCCATCACCCGACCGAGATCGCGCGCACGATCGCCGCCGCGCGCGAGCGCTTTCCCGGCGCCGCCGTGCGCGTGCTCTTCCAGCCGCACCTCGTACTCCCGCACGCGCCATCTCGCGTGGCGAGCTGGCCGCAGTCGCTCGCCGGCGCCGACGACGTCACCGTCACCGACATCTACGCCGGCGCGCGAGCTGCCGATCGCCGGCGTCACGGGCAAGCTCGTCGTCGACGCGCTCTGCGACCGCGGCGTGCTCGCGGCGCTGGACGCCGACGGTCGAGGAGGGGGCGGCGCGCCTGCGCCGGCGAGCGCGGCCCGGCGACGTGCTGCTCGTCCTCGGCGCAGGCGACGTCGACCGGGCGCGTCGGGCTGCTCGGAGCTAGCGTGTCGCGTAGAGGAGGGCGTCGCCTCGTCGCGGTACACGACGATCGGCACCGGCGGCCCGGCGCGGTGGTTCGCAGCGCCCGAGACGGTCGAGGAGCTGGAGGAGGCGCTCCGCTGGGCGCGAGACGGCGGCTCGGCGGTCGAGATGATCGGGCTCGGCTCGAACCTGCTCGTGCACGACGAGGGAGTCGACGCGCTCGTGCTCAAGCTCGCCGGCGATCTCGCCGCTGCCCGGATCGAGGGCGATCTGCTCGTCGCGGGCGGCGGCGCGGCGAATGCCGTGTGTCTCCATCGCGCGCGCGCCGCCGGGCTCGGCGGGCTTCGAGTTCGCCTCGGCGATCCCGGGCACCGCCGGCGGCGGGGTGCGGATGAACGCCGGCGCCTACGGCCGCGAGTGGTCGGACGTGGTCGTCGACGCGCGTCGTCGCTCGACGCCGACGGACGCGCGCACGCTCGCACTCGAGGAGCTCGGGCTCTCCTACCGCCACTCGGCGCTCGTGGCCGGGCAGGTCGTGGCGCAGGTGCGCTTCCGGCTCGTCGAGAGCACGCCCGAGGAGGTCAAGGCGACGGTCGCGGAGCTGCTCGCGCAGCGCAAGGCGACGCAGCCGACGAACAAGCGGACGTTCGGGAGCGTCTTCAAGAATCCGGACGGCCGGCGACGGCGCCGGGCGGCTGATCGAGGAGTGCGGGCTGAAGGGCCACCGGATCGGCGGTGCGCTCATCTCGCCGCGGCACGCGAACTTCATCGAGAACGCGGGCGGCGCGACGTCGGCGGACTGCATCGCGCTGATGGCCGAGGCGCGGCGACGCGTGCGCGAGCAGTTCGGCGATCGAGCTCGAGCACGAGGTGCAGTTCCTCGGCCCGCTCGCGCTGCCGCCGCTGTAGGGAACTCGCACGCTGCGGCGAAGTGGGCCGCGTGGCCGCCCGCCGCAGGACGTCCGCCCGGACCGCGGTACTTCCCGTGCGTCGCGGCGTGCTCGAGCTGGCGCGGTTCGCCCCCTCCGGCCGCTCGCTGATCGTCGGGGTCGTGCTGCTCGCGCTCGTCTGTCGGCGGCTACGTCGCGGCACGCGACACGTCGCTCTTCGCGGTCCGGACGCTCGAGGTGCGAGGCGGGACGCCGCAGCTGCGCGCGCGAGGTGCGGACTGCGCTGGAGACCGAGCTGGGGAGGAGCCTGCTCCGGGTCGACGCGCGGCACGCTCGACGAGCGCCTCTCGTCGTTGCCGCGGCGTTCGTCGCTTCACCTACGACCGCGCGTTCCCGCACACGCTTCGCGTCGTCGTGCAGCCGGAGCGGCCGGTGCTCGTGCTCCGACAGGGCAAGCAGCGCGTTCCTGGTCGCGGCGGGCGGCCGGGTGCTGCGGCCGCTCGCTCACCCGCACTTGTCGAGCCTCCCGCGCCTCTGGGTGACGAAGGGCGTGCAAGCTGACCGTCGGCGACGACGCCCTCGGCCTCCGTGGCGGCCGCTGCGGCCGCTGCCGCCGTCGCGCGCGGTGCGGCTCTCCCCGGCGGCGTGCACTTCGTCGACGTCGGTCCGCGACGATCTGACGCTTCGTCTCGGCGCGGCCTCGAGCTGCGGCTCGGAGACGTCGGCGACCTGCGGCTGAAGCTGGCGATCGCGCGGCGGATCCTCCGTGGCAGCGCCGACGTGCGTGGCCGGCGACGGCTACCTCGACGTCAGCGTTCCGGAGCGTCCCGTGCTCGCGCAAAACTCTCAAGTCGGAGGTTGAGGTTGACGGTTAGGCAGGTCGAGCTTCGTGCGCTTCGCGTTGACAGAGCAGGAAACCCCCCGTACTCTCCCGAAGAGAGGAGGCGCTCGACCAGCCCCACCCTGCACTCGAGCTTGAGGTCGAGCTACATCGAGATGAGAGAACGCTCCGGAAACTACCTCGCAGTGATCAAGGTCGTCGGCGTCGGCGGCGGCGGTACGAACGCGGTCAACCGCATGGTCGACGCAGGCGCTCACCGGCGTCGAGTTCGTCGCCGTGAACACCGACGCGCAGGCGCTGCTGATGTGCGACGCGGACGTGAAGATCCACATCGGCGCGAAGGCGACGCGCGGTCTCGGCGCAGGGGCCGACCCGGCCGTCGGCCGCGAGGCGGCGATGGAGACGCGCGACGAGTTGAAGGAGGCGCTGAAGGGCGCCGACATGATCTTCGTCACCGCCGGCGAGGGCGGCGGCACCGGCACGGGCGGTGCGCCGATCGTCGCGGAGATCGCGCAGCGAGCTCGAGGCGCTGACGGTCGGCGTCGTGACGCGGCCGTTCGCGTTCGAGGGACGGCGGCGTGCGCAGCAGGCCGAGGTCGGGCATCAACGAGCTCTCCGACAAGGTCGACACGCTGATCGTGATCGAGAACGACCGGCTGCTGCAGGTGGTCGAGAAGAAGACGCCGCTCTCAGACGCGTTCAAGCTCGCCGACGACATCCTGCGCCAGGGCGTGCAGGGGATCACCGACCTGATCACGGTGCCCGGGCATCGTCAACCTCGACTTCGCCGACGTGCGCACGATCATGCGCGACGCCGGCTCGGCGCTGATGGGCATCGGCATCGAGCACGGGCGAGAACCGCGCCACCGAGGCTGCGCGCACAGCCGTCAGCTCGCCGCTCCTCGAGTCGTCGATCGAGGGCGCGACCGGCATCCTCCTGAACATCAGCGGCCCGGCCGATCTCGGCCTGTTCGAGGTCAACGAGGCGGCCGAGGTCGTCACGGGCGCCGCCGACCAGAACGCGAACGTGATCTTCGGCGCGGTGATCGACGACAAGCTGAAGCGACGAGGTGCGGGTGACCGTGATCGCGACCGGCTTCGGCGCCCAGCGCCGCCGCCGCGGCGGCGGCCGCGTCGTGGGCGAGAGCGCCCCGATCGGCGAGCGCCCACCGAGCTTCGACACCGAGCGACAGCCTCGACGTGCCGTCCTTCCTGCGCGAAGACTAGGCCGCCAAGACCCGTCCTTCGGCGACGAGCCGCGGTCCGACCCGTCCGGTGTCAGACACCGGAACGTCCCGTCCACAGGAAGGCCATGTCCGCGGGGCGGTTCTCGGCCCGGTTCGCGCCCGCGGACCGGCTGGTAGGGACACTCGGCCGGGGACTGGGTGTTGCGATCGACATGTCCGGAGGCCTGCCCGAAGTGGACGGGTTAGCATCGCCTCGATGCAGACGCTGCGCCGCACGCCGCTCTTCGAACGCCACGTGGCGCTCGGGGCACGGCTGGTGCCGTTCGCCGGCTGGGAGATGCCCGTCCAGTACGAGGGCGTCATCCCGGAGCACCGCGCGGTGCGCACCGATGCCGGCGTGTTCGACGTCTCGCACATGGGCGAGATCGAGGTCGAGGGGCCGGCGGCGCGCGACCTCCTGCAGGGCACGCTGTCGAACGACATCGACCGGCTGCTCGCCCGGCGAGGCGCAGTACACGCTGCTGACGAACGAGTCCGGCGGGATCGTCGACGACCTGATCGTCTATCGCCTCGACGAGCACCGGTACCTGCTCGTCGTCAACGCCTCGAACCGCGAGGCGGTCTTCGAGTGGCTCCAGCGAGCGCGAGCTGCGCGGCTCGGACGTCCGTGACGTCTCCGACGACTACGCGCTGCTCGCCGTGCAGGGCCCGCAGCGCGCTCGAGCGGCTCGGCCTCGACCACGGGAAGGCGTTCACGTTCTCGACTCGCGGTGCTCGACGGCGTCGAGGTGATGGTCAACCGCACCGGTTACACCGGCGAGGAGGGCGTCGAGCTCGCCTGCATGGCGGAGGACGCCGTCGCGCTCTGGGATGCGTGATCGCGCGCGGGGTCACGCCCTGCGGGCTCGGCGCCCGCGACACGCTGCGGCTCGAGGTCTGCTACCCGCTGCACGGCAACGACATCGGGCCGCGAGTGGGACGCCATCTCCTCGGGCCTTGGCTGGGCGTGCGCGCTCGACACCGAGTTCACCGGCGCCGAGCGGCTGCGCGAAGTGAAGGAGCGCGGGCCGGAGCGGAAGCTCGTGCCGTTCGTGATGACCGAGAAGGCGATCCCGCGCCAGGGGATGCCGATCGAGGGCGGCGGGGACGTCACCTCTGGCTCGCAGTCGCCGATGCTCGACGTCGGGATCGGCCTCGGATACGTGCCGGCCGCGCAGGCGAAGCGCGGCACCGAGCTGGTCGTCGACGTGCGTGGCCGTCCGCGCAAGGCGGAGGTCGTGAAGAAGCCCATCTACAGCAAGGAGTGAGTCGTGGCGCGAGTCGTACCCGGAAGACCTCCTCTACCACCCCGAGCACGACTGGGCGCGGATCGACGGCGACGAGGCGGTGATGGGAATCACGTGGCTGGCGCAGGACGCGCTCGGCGAGCTCGTGCACTACGAGCCGCCGGACGTCGGCTCGACGGTTGCCAAGGACAGCTCGTACGGCGAGGTCGAGTCGGTCAAGGCAGTCTCGGATCTGATCTCGCCGCTCTCCGGTGAGGTGCTCGAGGTGAACCAGCTCGTGGTCGACGCACCCGAGACCGTCAACGAGGATCCCTACGGCGACGGCTGGCTCGTCCGCATCCGGCTCGCGAATGCCGTCGGAACGCGAGCAGCTGTTGTCCGTTGCCGACTACCAGAAGATCGTCGAGGCGCAGTGAGCTACCTCTCGCTCACCGACGCCGATCGCGACGCGATGCTCGCGACGATCGGCGTCGGGACGGTCGAGGAGCTGTTCCGCGACATCCCCGCCGGCGTCCGCTTCCCGCGCGAGCTCGACGTCCCGCCGGCGCTGACCGAGGTGGAGCTGCAGCGCCACCTCGAAGAGCTGGCTGCGCGCAACGTCGTCGACGAGGTCTGCTTCCTCGGCGCCGGCATCTACGACCATCACGTCCCTGCGGTCGTCGACGCCGTGCTGCAGCGCGGCGAGCTGCTGACTGCGTACACGCCGTATCAGCCCGAGATGAGCCAGGGCGTTCTGCAGGCGGTCTTCGAGTACCAGACCGCGATCTGCGAGCTCACCGGGATGGACGTCTCGAACGCGTCCGGCTACGACGGCGCGACCGTCGCCGCCGACGCCTGCTTCGTCGCGAAGCACGCCACGGGCCGCACCAAGATCGTCGTCACCGAGGCGACGAACCCACAGGTGCGCCAGGTCGTGAAGACCTACGCGCCCGGTTTCGGGCTCGAGGTCGTCGAGGTGCCGCACGACGGCGGCGTAACCGATCCCCAGCGGCTGCGCGAGGCCGCCGACGATGCGGCCGCCGTCATCTTCCAGACAGCCGAACTTCTTCGGCTGCCTCGAGCCGGCGCCCGAGCTCGCCGCGGCGGCGAACGACGCGGGCGCGATGGCGATCGCGCACGTCGATCTCGATGTCGCTCGGCGTGCTCGAGGCGCCCGGCAACTACGGCTGTGCGATGGCGATCGGCGAGGGGCAGTCGGCCGGCAACGCGATGAGCTACGGCGGGCCGCACTACGGGTTCCTCGCCGCACGCTCCGAGCTGATCCGGCGGCTGCCGGGCCGGATCGTCGGCGAGACGGTCGACACCGCGGGCGAGCGCGGCTACGTGCTGACGCTGCAGACGCGCGAGCAGCACATCCGGCGCGAGAAGGCGACGTCGAACATCACGACCAACCAGACCCTGCTCGCGCTCGCCGGCCTGGTGCATCTGAGTCTGCTCGGCCCGCAGGGGCTGCGCGAGCTGGGGGAGACCTGCATGGCGCTTTCCGCATACGCGAAGGAGCAGCTCGTCGCCGCCGGGCTCGAGCTGGTGTTTCCCGAACGGGCAACCTTCAAGGAGTTCGCCGTCCGCACCGGACGAAATGCGCGCGAGGCACTCGCCGCGGCGCGGGGGCAGGGCATCTACGCCGGCTACCCGCTCGGCCGCGACTACCCGGGCCTCGACGACGCGCTCCTCGTCGCTGTCACCGAGAAGCGGACGGTCGCGGAGATCGACCGCCTCGTCGAGGCGCTCGCGGCATGAAGCTGATCTACGAGAAGTCGCAGGCCGGCCGTCGCGGGATCGGCGTCCCGGAGACAGGTCTGCCCGTGCCGGAGGTGCCGCCCGAGCTCGCCCGCAGGTCCCCGCCGCGCCTGCCCGAGCTCGCGGAGCCCGAAGTGCTGCGGCACTTCACCGAGCTGTCGACGCGCAACTTCGGAATCGACACCGGCTTCTATCCGCTCGGCAGCTGCACGATGAAATACAACCCGCGCATCAACGAGCGGGTCGTCGCGCTCCCCGGCTTCGCCAACCTGCATCCGCTGGTCGAGGACGACGCCGCGCAGGGGACGCTCGAGCTCGAGTGGGAGCTGCAGGAGATCCTGCGCGAGATCACCGGGCTCGACGCAGTTTCGTCTGCAGCCCGCCGCGGGCAGCCAGGGCGAGCTGACCGGGCTGACGCTCTTCCGCGCCTACTTCGCCGACCGCGGCGAGGACGGAGCAGCGGCGCAAGATCGTGATCCCCGACACGGCGCACGGCACGAACCCCGCGAGCGTGACGATGTCGGGCTACGAGCTGACGCACGTCAAGACCGATGCGCGCGGCAACATCGACATCGAGGACCTGCGCGGCAAGGTCGACGAGCACACCGCCGGTCTGATGCTGACGAACCCCTCGACGCTCGGGCTCTTCGACGAGAACATCGACGAGATCCGCGACATCTTCCACGGTGCCGGCGCGCTGATGTACTACGACGGCGCGAACCTGAACGCCGTCTGCGGGATCTCGCGGCCCGGCGACATGGGCTTCGACGTCGTGCACATCAACCTGCACAAGACGTTCTCGCAGCCGCACGGCGGTGGCGGTCCCGGCGGCGGGCCGATCGCCGTGCGCGACATCCTCGAGCCGTTCCTGCCGGTGCCCGTCGTGGTCAAGGACGACAGCGGCTTCCGCCTCGACTACGACCGCCCGAAGTCGATCGGCAAGGTGCGCGCGTTCACGGGCCCGTTCGGCGTCTTCGTCCGCTCGTATGCGTTCATGCGCGCCTACGGGCCTGGCCTCCGCGAGATGAGCGAGGCCGCCGTGCTGAACGCGAACTACCTGCTCGCGCGTCTGAAGGACGCGTACGACCTGCCGTTCGACCGGCTGTGCATGCACGAGTTCGTCCTCAGCGCCCGGGCGCTGAAGCGCGACCACGGGATCACCGCCCTCGACGTCGCGAAGCGGCTGATGGACTACGGCTTCCACCCACCGACCGTCTACTTTCCGCTCGTCGTCGCCGAGGCGTTGATGATCGAGCCGACCGAGACCGAGGCGAAGGAGACGCTCGACGCCTTCTGCGACGCGATGATCGCGATCGCCAGCGAGGCGGCCACCGAGCCCGAAACCCTGCGCGAGGCGCCGCACGGCAGGCCGGTGCGGCGGCTCGACGAGGTCCGAGCGGCCAAGCAGCCGGTGGTCAGATACGCGTTCGGCGCGGTGCCGGAACCGGCGCCCAAGCCCGTAACGAATTGACCTGAAAACGGTCTATACAAGCGACCACGAACAAAGGAGATCGCTTGCCGAACAAGGTCGTCAAGACCGACGCCGAATGGAGAGCCGAGCTGTCGCCCGAGCAGTACCGCGTGCTGCGGCAGAAGGGCACCGAGGCTCCCTGGACCGGCGAGTACGACGCCGTCTTCGAGCCCGGCACCTACCACTGTGCCGGCTGCGGGGCGGAGCTCTTCGTGTCCGACGCGAAGTACAACTCAGGCTGCGGCTGGCCGGCGTTCTACGCCCCGTCGGGCGAGGACGCGGTCGACGAGGAGACCGACGTCTCGCACGGCATGGTGCGCACGGAAGTGATGTGTGCGGCGTGCGGCGGGCACCTCGGCCACGTGTTCCCGGATGGGCCGCACCCGACGGGCCTGCGCTACTGCATCAACTCGGCGTCGCTGACGCTGGAGGAGAAGTAATGGAGCGCCAGGCGACCTTCGGGGCAGGCTGCTTCTGGGGCGTCGAGGCCGCGTTCCGGCGGATCGACGGCGTCACGAAGACGCGCGTCGGCTACGCCGGCGGCCGGGTCGACAACCCGACCTACGCGCAGGTCTGCCGCGACGACACCGGCCACGCCGAGGTCGTCGAGGTGACGTACGACGCCGAGCAGGTGCCGTACGAGCAGCTGCTCGCCGTCTTCTGGGCCGAGCACGATCCGACGCAGCGAAACCGCCAGGGACCTGACGTCGGCTCGCAGTACCGCTCGGCCATCTTCACCCACGACGACGTCCAGCGCGCCGCCGCCGAGGCGTCACGCGCACGCGTCGCCGAGCGGCTCGGGCGCCCGGTCGCGACCACGATCGAGGACGCGCCGCCGTTCTGGGAGGCCGAGGACTACCACCAGCAGTACCTCGAGAAGCGGGGCCTCGCGAGCTGCACCGCCCGCCTGGCCGTCGCCTAAGCCGTACCGGCTGTTTCCCGCTCGCGCTTCCGCTTCGAGGCGATCGTCGATCGCTTCGAGGCGGACAGCTCGACCTTGCGGAGCCGCACCGACTTGGGCGTCACCTCGACGCACTCGTCGTTGCGGATGAACTCGAGCGCCTGCTCGAGCGACAGGGGCCGCGGCGGGATCAGCCGGATCAACTCGTCGGCGCTCGCGGCACGCATGTTCGTCAGCTTCTTCGGCTTCGACGCGTTCACGTCGAGGTCGTCGGAGCGCGCGTTCTCGCCGACGATCATCCCCTCGTACAGCGGGTCGGTGGGAGCGATGAACAGCGAGCCGCGCTCCTGCAGGTTCTGGATCGCGAAGCCGGTGGCCGCTCCGTGGCGGTCGGCGACGAGGCTGCCTGTCGGGCGGGTTCGCAGCTCGCCGAACCACGGTTCCCAGCGGTCGAAGACGTGGTGCATGATCCCGGCGCCGCGGGTCTCGGTAAGGAACTCGGTGCGGAACCCGATCAGCCCACGCGCCGGCACGAGGTACTCCATCCGAGCCCAGCCGGTGCCGTGGTTGACCATCTGCTGCAGACGGCCCTTGCGGAGTGCGAGCAGCTGGGTGACGACGCCGATGAACTCCTCTGGTACGTCGATCGCGACCCGCTCGACAGGCTCGTGGCGCTTGCCGTCGAGCTCGCGGACGAGCACCTCGGGCTTGCCGACGGTCAGCTCGAACCCCTCGCGGCGCATCAGCTCGACGAGCACGGCGAGCTGCAGCTCACCGCGACCCTGCACCTCCCACGCATCCGGGCGCGCGGTCGGCAGTACGCGCAGCGAGACGTTGCCGACGAGCTCGGCGTCGAGGCGCTGCTTGACGGAGCTGGCGGTCACCTTGTCGCCCTCGGTGCCGGCGAGCGGGGAGGTGTTGATCCCGATCGTGACGCTCAGGCTCGGCTCGTCGACGACCGTCACCGGCAGCGGCCGCGGGTCGTCGGGGTCGGCGATCGTCTCGCCGATCGTCACCTCGGGTAGGCCGGCGAGCGCGACGATCTCGCCCGGGCCGGCCTCTTCGGCGGGCACGCGGTCGAGCGCCTCGGTGACGTACAGCTCGGTCACGCGCGCGTTCTCGATCTCGCCGTTCGCCCGGCACCACGCGATCTGCTGGCCCTTCTTCAGGTGCCCGTGCCTGACCCGCAGCAGGCCGAGCCGGCCGACGTACGGGCTCGCGTCGAGATTCGTGACGAGCGCCTGCAGCGGGTGCTCAGGGTCGTACGAGGGAGGCGGGATCGTCTCGAGGAGCGTGTCGAAGAGCGGCTGCAGGTCCGGGCCGAGATCGCCCGGGTCGAGGCCCGCGCGGCCGTCGCGCGCGATCGTGTAGACGATCGGGAACTCGATCTGGTGCGCGCTCGCGTCGAGGTCGAGGAACAGCTCGTAGACCTCGTCGACCACCTCGGCGACGCGAGCGTCGGGACGGTCGACCTTGTTGACGACCAGCACCACCGGGAGTTGCGACTCGAGCGCCTTGCGCAGCACGAAGCGTGTCTGCGGCAGCGGCCCCTCGGACGCGTCGACGAGCAGCAGCACGCCGTCGACCATCGTCAGCGCTCGCTCCACCTCGCCGCCGAAGTCGGCGTGACCCGGCGTATCGACGATGTTGATCTTCGTCTCGCCGAGCCGGACGGCGGTGTTCTTGGCGAGGATCGTGATCCCCTTCTCGCGCTCGAGATCCATCGAGTCGAGCACCCGCTCGTTCACGGTCTGGTTCTCGCGAAACGAGCCCGACTGCCACAGCATCGCGTCGACCAAGGTCGTCTTGCCGTGGTCGACGTGCGCCACGATCGCGACGTTGCGGAGGTCGGTGCGCTGCTTCAGGTTCGGGGTCGCCACGGAAGCGGAGGGTAGCGGGGCGGCCGCAGAGGCTCGAGTCGGCAGAATGCCGA
Source organism: uncultured Actinomycetes bacterium (assembly GCA_963819535.1). Lineage (GTDB taxonomy): Bacteria > Actinomycetota > Thermoleophilia > Gaiellales > Gaiellaceae > PALSA-600. Next base: position 738,288 of record CAWFWL010000004.1, read on the forward strand.
GGTGGTTGCCCGTCGCCTCGCCGTCCTCTTCGTGCTGGTCCTGGCCGCCTCGGCGTGCGGCGGTTCGAAGAACGCGGGCAGTCAGGTCTCCGCCGGCGGCGGTTCAGGCTCCGGGCTCGTCTCCTCCGTCTCGGACGCCAAGGTGGCAGTGCAGGGAGCGAACGAGGTTGCGACGGCGAAGGTGAGCGTCGGCGGCGTCGCCGGCAAGCGCTTGACGCTGTCGTGGGGGCTCGTCGACGCGCTGCAGGGCAACCAGTCGGAGGACGAGAGGGTGGTCCGCCGCTACGTGACGACGAAGAAGGTCGTGACGAGGGTCGAGACGGTGAAGGTGCCGGTGGCGCGAGCCGTCTCGCCGCTGCTCGTCCACTTCGTGCTCTACGCGCCGGACGGCTCGTACCTCGCGTCGGCCGACACGCCCGTCTTCGGCAAGGGCTCCTAGCCGGCTTTCTCCATCAGCCGGCCTTCCCGGATCGTCTGCACCATCTCCTTCGACTGCTCGCGGTACCACGAGCCGTCTTCGAACTCGATCGCGGGGTAGAGCGCCTGGCCGGTGCCTTCGATCACGGCGGTGCGGTTTTTCCGGCCCGGCCACGGGCCTTTCACGATCTCGTACTCGATCCCCCGCTCGTCGAGCGCCTTCTGCACCTTCCAGCACGGGTGTCCGCCGACCTTCGCCCAGGTGCTCGGACAGCGGTGGAGCTTCACGGCCATGTCGGTCTCCTCGGGATGGGTCAGCGCATCTTCTCATCCAGCGCGTACTCCCAGCCTTCCTGCCACGCGAACGGCTCGACGGCGAGTTGCTCGAGCGGCCGTCCGTTCAGAAGGTGGTCGAGCGCCCAGCGGGTTGCGACGTGGCCGATCAGGAGCACGCGTGTCAGGTCGCGCCGGGCTGCGAGCTCGCGCAGGAACTCGCCGTGCCGCTGCACAGCGGCGCGCCAGCTCTCGCCGCCCGGGAACGGCAGGTCGATCCGTTGCAACCGCTCGGCCTCGAGCCTGGCGCGCGGCATCCCGTTCCACTCGCCGTAGTCGCACTCGCGAAGGCGCCGGTCGTGGCGCACGGCGATCGACGACGCAGTGAAGGCGATCTCAGCCGTCTGCACGGCACGGCGCAGGTCCGACGAGACCACGAGGGCGATGCCGTCGTCCCGCCGTCGCTCGCCGAGGAGCGCGGCCTGCTCACGCCCGGTCGCCGACAGCTCGCCCTCGTTCCAGCCCGTGGCGATGCCGCGTTCGTTGTCGACGCTCGTGGAGTGCGTCTCGAACACGATCTGGATGCTCACGGCTACGCGGTGGCGGCGAGCTGGCCGCACGCGGCGGCGATGTCGCGGCCGCGGGTGAGCCGCACAGTCGACGGCAGCCTCGCCGCGTCGAGGACCGACTTGAACATCGCGATCCGCTCACGCGAAGACCCGTCGTACATCCCGGTCGGGTTGTACGGGATCAGGTTCACCTTGAAGACGTGCCGGTCGAGCAGGGAGGCGAGCGACGCCGCGTGCTCCCGCGAGTCGTTGACGCCGGCGAGCATCACGTACTCGACGAACACCTTGCGCCGCCGCAACTCGAAGTAGCGGGTGCACTCGGCGAGCACGTCCTCGAGTGGATAGCGGTCGTTGACCGGCATGATCTGGCTGCGCAGCGCATCCGTCGGCGCGTGCAGGGAGAGCGCGAGCCGGATCGGCTCCGACACCTCGTCCACGAAGCGCGTCAGCCCGGGCAGCCAACCCACTGTCGAGATCGTCGTGCGCCGGTGCGTGACGCCGAGGTCCGGTAGGCGGCGCGCCGCGGCCACAACCGCGTCGACGTTCAGCATCGGCTCGCCCATGCCCATGAAGACGACGTGGTCGATCGGCTCGATGCGCCGGAAGTGGAGCGCCTGGTCGAGCATCTCCCACGCGGTCAGGTTGCGCCGGAAGCGCATCTGGCCGGTCGCGCAGAACGTGCACGTGAGCGGGCAGCCCGACTGCGACGAGATGCACACCGAGCGGCGTCCGTCGCGGAACCGCATCAGCACCGCTTCGACCGGATGGCCGTCGTGCGTGTGGAAGAGCGCCTTGACCGTACGTCGGTCGCGGTCGCCTCGTGTGCGACCTCGAGCGTCGAGAACGGCACGTGCTCCTCGAGCAGCGCCCGCGTGCCGGTCGAAAGGTTCGTCATCTCGGCGTAGGCGCCTGCGCCGCGTGCCGTCCACTCCCACACCTGCCGGGTGCGGTACGCGGGCTCGCCCGAGAGCGTCTCGGCGACGAGGTCGAGATCCATCACGCCAACGTAGCGGGCCTAGATGCGCTTGACGGACGCCGCGATGATCGCGAGCCCGACCGCGGGATACTTCCCGCCCGAGGCGAGGATCTTGACGATGCGCCCCTTCGCGCCCTTCACGCACCGCCACGCGAGGTTGTCGCCCGAGCTCCAGACCTTGTTGCCGTCGACCTGGTAGCTCTTCTCGTTACCCGTGCCGCACGTCGCGAGCGTGCCATTGAAGTACCGGGCCGTGACGGCGATTGTGCGGTTCGCGTTCGACGGTTTGTAGTGCTCGTCGTGGATGCGCACCGTGAGCTGCTTCGTGGCCGGGTTCCACGTGTAGTTCAGGTAGCGCCAGCCGAGCGACGCGCGTGTCGGGATGTAGGCGAGCGGGCCGGCCTTCACCTGGATCACGTGCTGGATGAACGGCGGCACGAGCGGCGTCATGGACCGATCATCGAGGTTGGATGTGAGCGGCTCGTTAGATTGAGGTCAGATGATCGATCTCCGCTCCGACACGCAGACCAGGCCGTCGCAGGCGATGCGGGCGGCGATGGCGACAGCCGAGGTGGGGGACGAGCAGTCGCGCGAGGATCCGACCGTCGCTCGAGCTCGAGCGCCGCGGCGCCGAGCTGCTCGGGCACGAGGAGGCGGTCTACCTCCCGACGGCGACGATGGCGAACCAGATCGCACTTGCTGATCCTCGGCGAGCGCGGCACCGAGCTGGTCGTCGAGGAGACGGCGCACATCATGGTTTCCGAGCTCGGCGGCGCGGCGATGCACTGGGGTCTGCAGACGCGCGGGCTGCCCGGTCACCACGGACGCCTTTCGCCCGAGCAGATCCGCGCGAGCATGCACGAGGACGGCGGGTTCCACACGCCGCGCACGTCCGTCGTCGCGATCGAGAACACGCACAACAACGCGGGCGGCACCGTGTGGCCGCTCGACGAGCTGCAGGCGGTGGTCGCGACCGCGCGCGAGCTCGGCCTGAAGCTGCACCTCGACGGGGCGCGTCTGTTGAACGCATCCGTCGCCACCGGCGTGCCGGCGCGCGAGCTCGCCGTCACGCTTCGACACCGTCAGCGCTGTGCCTCTCGAAAGGGCTCGGCTGCCCGCTGGGGGCGTTGATCGCCGGCTCGGCGTCGCTGATGCACTCGGCGCGCCTCGAGAAGCACCGGTTCGGCGGCGCGATGCGGCAGGCGGGGATCGTCGCGGCGGCCGGCGTCTACGCGCTCGACCACAACGTCGAGCGGCTGGCCGAGGACCATGCGCGCGCCCGGCGGCTCGCCGAGGGCGTGGGTGGCGCAGGGCGTGCCGATCGAGCTCGATCGCGTCCAGACCAACTTCGTGCAGGTCGACGTCGCAGGCGCTCGGGCTCGGCGAGTGGGAGGCGATCGCGCTGCTCGAGCAGCACGACGTCGCGCTCTCGCGCACGATGCGGCCCGGCGTGCTGCGGGCGGTCACGCACCTCGATCTGAGCGAGGACGATGTCGAGCGCGCACTCGAGCTCGTGCCGCGCGGCGCTGGGAGCCCATGTCCGCGTCTGAGACGCTCGACCGGCTGCTCGCCGAGCGCCAGGCCGACCGGCTCCCGAGCGTCGCCGCCGCCGTCGTGCGCGACGGCGAGCTCGTCTGGTCGAACGCGGTCGGCTCGGCCGACTACGACGCCGGCGCGCGAGGCGACGCCGAACACGCAGTACCGCGTCGGCTCGATCACGAAGACGTTCACGGCGACGGCGATCATGCAGCTCCGGGCCGCAGGCCTGCTCGACCTCGACGACCGGCTCGAGCAGCACCTCGACGGGGTCGCCAACGGCACGCCGACGATCCGCCGCATGCTCTGCCACCTCTCCGGCCTCCAGCGCGAGGCCGGCGAGATGTTCGTCACCGGCGAGTCGCCGACCGAGGACGAGCTCGTCGACTCGCTCGCCAACGCCGAGTTCGTGCTCGGGCCGGCGCAGCGCATCACTACTCGAACTTCGCGTTCGCGCTGCTCGGCCAGCTGGTCGCGCGCAAGACGCGGGCAGCCGTACACCGAGGTACGTCGACGAGCGGATCATCAGGCCACTCGGGCTCGAGCGCACGACCTGGGAGGGCGTCGCACCGAAGGCGCAGGGCTACCTCGTCGACGAGTACGCGCGCACGGTCTGGCGTGAGCCCGAGACCGACCTCGGCGGCGACCGCGCCGGCCGGCCAGCTCTGGTCGACCGTCGAGGACCTCTGCCGCTGGGCGACCTTCCTCGCGAACGGCCACGACGGCGTGCTCGACGCCGACGACGGTCGAGCAGATGTGGTTCCCGCAGACAGATGTACTACCCCGACGACTGGGTGCTCGGGTGGGGGCTCGGCCTGATGCTCCACAACCAGCACGGCGCGATCTACGGCGGGCACGGCGGCGCGATGGCGGGGCACCTTGCCGGCGTCTTCATCGACCGGAAGACGATGACCGGCGCCGCGGCGCTCACCAACTCGGGCACGCGTGGCGACATGGAGCTATTCGCGATCAGGCTGGCGGCGAAGACGTCGAGCTGCACCCGACGGCGATCGCCCCGTGGCATCCGGAGTCCGAGCCGCCGACCGACGTGCGCGCCCTGCTCGGCCGCTGGTGGTCGGAGGGCAACGAGTTCGTTTTCTGGTGGGAGGGCGGGACGCTGCACGCGAAGGTCGCCGGCACACCACCAGGCCGAGGCGAGACGACGTTCGAGCGCGACGGCGACGGCTGGCGCGCGGCCGCGGGCCGCGAGCGCGGCGAACGGCTGCGCGTCGAGGAGCGACGGCTGGTGTGGGCCGGCTACGCGTTCACGCGCGCGCAGGAGCCGTTCAAGGCCTAGGCGAGGTAGTAGGCGAGCACGGCGAGCAGATAGACGCCGACGAGCAGAAAGCCTTCCCACCGGCGCGAGCGGCCGTCCCAGACGACGAACGTCGCGAAGACGGCCGCGCCCGCGATCGTCAGGATCTCGATCACGCGGAACGACAGCGGCAGCCCGCGGCCGACCAGGAACGAGAGCAGGCATACCGCAGGCGTCACGAACAGTGCGACCTGCATCGACGACGTGATCGCGATCTCGGTCGCGAGCGTCGTGTTGCCACGATGCGCGATCACGACGGCGCCGCCGTGCTCGGCGGCGTTGCCGACGATCGCGACGATCACGACGGCGATGAAGAACTGGTTCAGCCCGACCGCCTCGCCGAAGTGGCCAAGCGAGTGGACGAGGACTTCCGAGACGAACGCGGTCACGAGCGTGGCGGCGCAGAGCAACGCGATCGAGCGCTTGAGCGACCACGCGCCGGCGCTCGCCTTCGAGCGTTCGGCCGCGCGGTGGATCCGCAGGTTCCGGATCGTGATCATCAGGTAGGCGCCGAGCAGCACGGCCGAGACGGGGAGCGAGAGCAGGTAGAGGCCGTGCCGGTCGGGGGAGCCGGTCCAGCCGGCGATCGACGGGACGAGCAGCACGACGACCGCTCCGAACACCGCGGCCAGCTGCCAGCTGAGCGAGCGCGTGTCGATCCGGCCGTCGCCGCCCGCGATCATCGCGGCACCGAGCACGAGCAGGATGTTGGAGACGACCGAGCCGGTGAGCGAGCCGCGGACGACGCCGGGCAGGTTGTCGGCGACGGCGATCAGCGCGATGATCAGCTCCGGCGCATTGCCGAAGCTCGCGTTCAGGAACCCCCCGACGCCCGGGCCTGTGTGCTCGGCGGCATGCTCCGTCGCCTCGCCGATCAGCCACGCGAGCGGGATCAGCGCGAGCGCCGAGAGGACGAACAGCGGCGTCTCGCCGAGATCGAAGACGTAGCGGCCGAGGAGCACGATCGGGGCGAGCACGAGCAGCGCCCACAGGATCCTCCGCACCACGCCGGCAAGCGTAGTCGTACGCCGATCGAGCCTGTCCGGCTGATGGTTCGGGACGGGGCATTTCGGGCAGGGGACGTCGATGAGCCCGCGCGGCGCTAGCGCCCTTAACACAGAAAGTCAAGACTTGCGGCGGTCTGTCGGCGTTCGGACAATGTCTCCATGACACCGGAGCAGACCGCCGCACCGGCGCTGCCACTCCATCCCCAGGACGAGATGGAGTGCCGTCGCTGCGGCGTCCACTGCGACAAGGTCGTCTACCCCGGTGCCTGCCTCGAGCGCGCGTGCCCGTTCGTCTACTCGTACGAGGCCTGGGGGCACACGTACGTCGGCTGCATGCAGAAGGTCTACGACGTCGAGATCGACCTCGAGATGCTGCGGGCGGCCGAGGCGCACTCGCCGGGCTTCGGCGCGATCCGTGCGGTTCGGCGTGCCGCTGCCGATGTGCCGCGCCGAGATCGAGCAGACCTACGAGAGCAGGGTCGACGCCGATCTCGGCTGCGTCAACCCGGAGTTCTCCGAGCTGCCCGTCGGCGAGCCGACGTTCCGCGTGTTCGCGCGGCTCACGGCCGGCTGAGCAGCGCGTCGACCCGCCGCCGCCGGATCGTGCGGGCGGCCAGCCAGCTGAGCAGCGCGATCGCCGCTAGCGGCGTGCCGAGCGCGAGCGCGTAGACCGCGCCGATCCCGATCCAGTGGAAGGCGACGCCGAGCCCGTGCAGCGGCCCGTGCCCGTGCTTCGTCGGCACGGCGGTGGGCTTCGTCTCGAGGTGCAGCTGGACGGTTGCGTAGTGGGCGGAGCGGACGGTCGACGCCTCGGCGCGCTGGAGCCGCACGATGCGGGCGGTGAGCGACGGCGATCTGTGCCCGCACTGCGTCCGTCTGCGGTTTCGGCGCGCAGCGTTGCGAGCTGCTTCTGCAGGCGCTCGATCGTGCGATCGCCCGCGTTCAGCCGCGCGCTCAGGTCCTGCACGTCGACCTGCTCGCCGGTGATCGTGCCGAGCGCCGACAGGCGGGAGATCGCCTCCTGGATGTGCGCGCGCGGGATGCGGAGCGTCAGGTCGGCGACCGCGGTCTTGTCCGCCGTCGACGCGTGCACCGAGGTCGAGAAGCCGCCGAGGGAGGTCGCGATGCGCAGCGCGCGCTTGACGCCGTCCGAGACGCCGTTCGCCGTGTCGACCCGCAGCGCGAGGTACGCGCCGTAGCGGACGATGCGGCCGGGTGTAGGGGCGGGCGCGAGCGCGTCGCGGGTTGCCGGCGTGCTCTGAGTCCCGAACGACTTGGCCGCCGTGCCCTGCTGGGCCTGCGCCTGCAGCTCGACCGGCGGTGTCGCGGTCTGCTCCGAGCCGGAGCGCGGGATGAGGACGGCTGCGGCGATCGCGGCGAAGGCCGGCACGGCGACCACGAGCGCGCGGCGCCAGGTGAACCGGCGCGGCGGTGCGGGCGCCATCGCGACGATCAGACGAACCTGCTCGCGCACGTGCGCGGGAGCGGCGATGCGCGGCGCCGTGCAGCTCGGCGACGAGGTCACGCTGCGACATGGAGGGCCTCCTCGAGCTTCTTGAGCGCGCGGTTGAGCCGCGTCGTGCAGTTCGTGGCGGAGATGCCGAGCACGCGCGACGGCGGTCGCCGCGTCGAGGTCGAGCAGGACGCGAAGCGCGACCACTTCGCGCTCGCCTGCGCGTCAGCGTCGCGACGGCGGCTTCGAGGTCGGGCGACAGCCCCTCGGCGAAGTGCTCCTCGAACCGCTCATGCGGCGCCGCCAGCTGCTCGCGCCGCGTCCGGCGGCGCTCGGAGCGGAAGTGGTCGAGCGCGACCGTGCGCGCGACCTGGCAGAGCCAGGTCCGGGCGGAGCCGCGGGCCGGGTCGAAGCGGTGCCAGAGCCGCAACGCCCGCTCGAACGTCGCGCCCGGTCAGCTCGTCCGCGACGGCCCTGTCGCCCGTGAACCAGGCGAGGTAGCCGTAGACGTCGTCGAGGTGCGCCTCGGCTGCCTGCGCGAAGGTCATCTCACCTGTCATACGCCGCCTGGCGGCTGTTCGTCACAGCGCCTCGATCACACCTCGAACCTGGTTCGACCTCGTCGAACCAGGTCACGAGTTCGTCCTGCGTGCGCATCGGAGAGGTGGCCCAGCCCGAGACCCTCGAACCACGTTCGAACGTGGTTCAGACGTGGTTCGGCGTTCAGGAGGTCCAGCGCGCATGAAGCTCGCGCACCTTCTTCAGCTCCGCTTTGCTGACCCCTTCGCGGTTGACGCCGGGCACCTCGAGGTACGCGCTCAGGTGCTGGAACGCCGGATGGGCGAGGAAGGCGCCGAGGCCCTCGCCGAGTCTCGCCCTCGAGGATGTTCGCGTGGCGGTCGCGGTTCGAGCCGAGCGGCGTCGCGCTGTCGTTGACGTGCAGCGCGCGCAGCCGGTCGAGGCCGATCGCGCCGTCGACCTGCTCGACGAGCTCGTCGACCGAGGCCGGATCGGTGACGTCGTAGCCCGAGGCGTAGAGGTGGCACGAGTCGAGGCAGATGCCGAGCCGTGGATGGCCGTCGAGCCGCTCGACGAGCGTCGCAGCTCCTCGAGCGAGCGGCCGATCGTGCCGCCCGTGCCGGCCGAGTTCTCCATGCAGCAGCCACGTGTCGCCGTCGCAGCGCTCGAGGATCTGCTCCAGGGCGGCGACAGTCCGGTCGAGCCCGGCCTCGAAGCCCGCGCCGAGGTGGGAGCCGACGTGGAAGATCACCGCGTCCGCCCCGATCGCCGCCGCCGCCTCGAGCGTGTGCCCGCAGCGTCTGTGATCGACTTCTCGTAGATCTCGTCGTCCGGCGCCGCGAGGTTGCAGAGGTAGAGCGCATGGCAGACGACGCCGCCGATCCCCGCCTCCTGCACGGCGCGCGCGGAACGCGCGCGATCGCCTCGGGCTTGTGGTTCGTCGGCCGCCACATGCGCGGGCTCTGCGTGAACACCTGGACGCAGTCGCCGCCGATCGCCTCGATGCGGTCGATCGCGGTGTCGAATCCCGCCGCTCGAGGAGACATGCGCGCCGAATTCCACGCCGTCCCTACGATAGAGACGTGTCCGACGTCCGCGTCCGCATGGCCCCGAGCCCGACCGGCTTCCTCCACATCGGCGGCGTCCGCACGTTCCTCTTCAACTGGCTGTTCGCGCGCCAGCACGGCGGCGAGATCCTGCTGCGGATCGAGAACACCGACACGAGCCGGGAGGTCGCGGAGGCGGTCGACCAGATCCAGGAGTCGCTGCGCTGGCTCGGCATCGACTGGGACGGCGAGGTGTCGTTCCAGCTCGACACGGCCGACCAGGCGCGCGAGCTCGGCCGAGCGGCTCGTCTCGGAGGGCAAGGCATACGAGGACGAGGGCGCGATCCGTTTCCGCCAGCCGAAGGAGGGAACGGTCTCGTGGGACGACGCGGTGCGCGGGCGAGATCGAGTTCCGGAACGAGCTGCTGCCCGACACTCGTGATCGTCCGCTCCGACGGGCGGCCGACCTACAACTTCGTCTCGCCCGGTCGACGACGTCGTTCGACGAGATCACGCACGTGATCCGCGGCGAGGATCACGTCTCGAACACGCCGACCCAGATCAACATCCTCCGTGCGCTCGGCGCCGACCTGCCGGTGTACGCGCACGTCCCGAACATCAACGGCGACGACGGACGCAAGCTGTCGAAGCGCCGGAACGCCGTCGCGCTCGACGACTTCCGCGACGAGGGCTACCTGCCCGCCGGCGCTCATCAACTTCCTCGCGCTGCTCGGCTGGAGCTACGACGACAAGACGACGATCATGTCGCGGCACGAGCTGGTCGAGCGGTTCTCGCTCGAGCGTGTCGTTCCGAGCCCGGCCACGTTCGACTACAAGAAGCTCGACTGGATGAACGGCGTCTACCTGCGCGACCTGCAGCCGGAGGAGTACGCGCACTGAGCTCTGCAAGTGGCTGCGACGAGCACGGGATCGACTGGCCGCGCGAGCGTCGTGCGCGCGACCGCCCCGCTCGTGCAGGAGAAGATCGAGACGTTCGCCCAGTACCCGGACTTCGTCCGCTTCCTGTTCGAGGACGGTCACCGCCCGGACGGCGCCGATCCGGCAGATCTGCCGCGCGGCCGCCGAGCGGCTCGCGCGCGCTCGAGCCGTGGGAGGCAAGCCGGCGATCGAGGAGGAGCTGCGCGCGCTCGCCGACGAGCTCGGCGAGAAGCCGCGTGCGGCGTTCCAGCCGATCCGGCTCGCGGTCACGGGCTCGAAGGTCTCGCCGGGCCTGTTCGAGAGCATGGAGCTGCTCGGCCGGGAGAGTCGCTCGCGCCGCCTCGCAGCGCGGCGCCTAGCGGCCGGTAGACGAAGATCCGCCGCGCTACACGGCGAGCATGCCGGCGCGCCCAGACCGGCCAGATGCGCCGGTCGCGGCGCCGCGCGACGAACGGCGACGCGCCCCGAGAGCGCGAGCAGCGAACGCGAGCAGCGCGCGCGCGAGCCGGCTGGACGCTCGGACTCGCTCGACCGGCGTCACCGACGGGACCCTGGCCGGGCCGCATCGCGAGGCGCATGCGGGCGAGCCGCACGCGGAAGAGGGCGCCGCGCCATTCGTGCAGCAGCGGCTCGACGCCGTCGGCGCCCTAGACCGATACGGCCTCGGCGACCTCGGCGGTCGCGTCGCGCGCGCAGAGCAGCGCGTGCTGCGAGCTCGCGTGCGCCGTCTCGGCACCCGGCGGCGGCACGAGCCCGACGACGTGCTCGCGGCGAGACGTGGAGCGAGTACTGCAGGCGCCGGAGCGACTGGACGGCGCTCTCGGCGTCGAGCGCGTCGGGCTCCGCGGCGGCGACGATCGAGGCGCGACAGCGTGCGCGAGCAGCGACCGCCCAGAGCTCGCCCAGCTCGTCGACATAGTAGCTGCTCCGTGCCGGTCCGCGGCCGTCACCAGGCTGATGCTAGTCGTTACCATCGCAGCCGATGACGGCGGTCTGAGCAGGCGCTCGTCGTCGACGACGATGCGGCGATCCGTGTGCTCGTCCGGGTCAACCTCGAGCTCGAAGGCTTCGCCGTCAGCGAGGCGGCGACACTCGCCGAGGCCGAGGCGGCGGTCGAGCGCGAGCGGCCCGACGTCGTCCTGCTCGACGTCCACCTCGGCAGCGAGGACAGCGGCGGCCTGCTCGAGCCGGCTTCGGTCGGACGGTATCCCGGTGGCCGTCGTCACCGGCTCGGTCGACATCGACGGACTACGGCGACTCGGCCGACGCTGTGCTGGCGAAGCCGTTCGAGCCCGACACCCTCGTCGCGATGGCCCGCCGGCTGGCTACGGTTGCGCGCATGAGCACGACCGGTCGATCCTCAGCGCCGACCGAGTTCGAGTCGCGGCTCGCAGAAATACCTGTTCGAGCGCTCCGAGGAGTGGCGCGCCGTCCGCGTCGGCGAGAAGGAGATCGTCCGAGCAGGCGGAGATCGTTCGCCGCTACGCCGACCTCTTCAGCCGCGAGCAGCTCGACGCGCTGCGCGAGGCCGAGGAGGCGCGAGGCGGCGACGACGCGCGAGCGCCTGTACCGGCTGCGCAAGACGTGCGAAGGCGGTCTTGTCTCGGCAGAGCTCGCCGAGCGCGAGGACGAGCTCGAGAACCGGCTGCTCGCCGACGCGCGTCACGTTCAAGGGCGAGGAGATGCCGCTGCGGAACGCCCAGGCGCAGCTCGCCGTGCTGCCCGCGTACGCCGACCGCGAGGAGCTCGGGCGAGATCCAGGCCGAGGCGAGCGCCGCAGTTCAACCCCGACCGCCTCGAGCTGATGCGGGCCGGCGAGGAGCTCGCCGCCGAGTACTCCGGGATCGACGACGCGATCGAGCGCAACGAGGAGGAGAAGGCGATCTCGCTGCACGAGCTCTCGAAGGCGCTCAAGGCGGCGAGCGACGCCGGCACCGAGAGCTACGGCCGGCTGCGCGAGCGCTGGTTCGCGCGGCTGCTCGGCGACGAGCGCGACGACGTGCCGTCGAGCTACCACACCGCCTACATGCGCCGGCTCTCGCCGCTCGAGGCGACCTACACGAAGGATCGCGCGACGGAGATCTGCCTGCAGACCCTCGAGGCGCTCGGCTTCGACCTGTCGGCGCAGCCGAACATCAAGCTCGATCTCGACGACCGGCCGCAGAAGTCGCCGCGCGCCTGCGTGATCGCGAGCGATCCGCCGAAGGTCGTCCACCTGATCACGCGCGCCCAGGGCGGCCTGCACGACTATCAGGCGTTCCTGCACGAGGCCGGCCACGCGCTGCACTACGCCGGCTGCGATCCCGACGCTGCCGTACATCTTCCGCCGCATCTCGCGCGACCACGCGCTGACCGAGATCTACTCGTACATCGTCGAGGCGATCTCGCGCGAGCCCGAGTGGCACGAGCTCTACTTCGGCCTGTCGCCCGAGCAGGCGCGCGAGAACGCCGAGGCGACGACGTTCCTCGAAGCGCTGCTCTATCGCCGCTACGAGGCGAAGCTCCGCTACGAGCTCGACTTCTGGTCGCGGTTCACCGGCGACGGCGGCGACGCCGACGTCTACGAGCGGTTGCTGACCGAGGCGACCGGCATCCGCTACCGCCGGGACAACTACCTCTCCGACATGGACGCGGGCTTCTACTCGGCCGACTACCTGCGCGCGTGGATCCGCTCGGCGCAGCTGCGCGCGCACCTGATCGGCGAGGTCGGCGCGGACTGGTGGCGGAATCCGGCGACTGGTGAGCTGCTGCGCGAGCTCTTCCGTGAGGGGACGAAGCCGACGAGCGAGGAGATCGCCGGCCGGCTCGGCTTCGATCCGCTCGACACGGAGCCGCTCCTGCACGAGATCGGCGCCTGACAGACAGAAGCGGTGGAGCCCGCGCCTGAGCGGCAGCGCCCGCCGCGGCCGAAACGGTCTCCGGAGGTTCTGCGCGCGTCGATCGAGATCGGCGCCTTCGCGGTGGTGCTGATCGTCGCGCTGACGATCCTCGGCGTCGTGCTGCACCACGCGCACAGCGCCGGCAAGCCGCCGCCCGGCACCGTCGTCGTCACGCAGAGCCAGGACTTCACGACGCTCGACCCGGCGCTCGCGCAGACCCCCGATACGTGGGAGCTGGAGTACGCGACATGCGCGAAGCTCCTCAACTACCCGCCGCGCGTCGGCTATCGCGGTACGCGACTCGTGCCGGAAGTGGCGGCGGCGCTGCCGACCGTGTCCGCCAACCGGTTGACGTACACGTTCACGCTGCGCAAGGGCTGGCGATTCAGTGACGGGACGCCGGTGACCGCGGCGTCGTTCGCCCGCAGCTTCGAGCGGGCGCGCTCGCCGGAGCTCGTCTCGCCGGCGGACACGTACTTGCGCGAGGTCCGCTCGTGGCAGGCGACCGGACGCACCCTGACGATCCGGCTCACACGGCCCGCGCCCGATTTCGTGCAACGGCTCGCGTTGCCGTACTTCTGCGCCGTTCCGACCACGGCGCCGAACGAGCAGCGCGACAACCTCCCGTCCGCGGGGCCGTTCGCGATCGCGAGCTACACGCCCGGCCGGTCACTGCTCCTGCGCCGCAACCCGTACTACCGCGGCCCGCGCCGCTCGCACGTGCGGGCGATCCTCTACCGCTTCGGTGCGTTCCCCTCGCAGATCCGCCTGCAGCTCGAGCGTGGGGAGGCCGACTACGGCGTCGTCACGCCGACCTCGTTCGCCGAGCTGGCCGCGAAGTTCAAGGGCGACAAGACGCGCCTCTTCGTCGTGCAACAGCCGATCGTCGCGTTCCTCGCCCTCAACACGCAGCGTCCGCTGTTCAAGGACAACCCATGGCTGCGGCGCGCAGTCAACTACGCGCTCGACCGTCCGGTGCTCGCGGGGCTGTTCGGCAAGGACGGGGCGAAGCCGAACGACGAGTACCTGCCGCCCGGGTTCCCCGGCTACCAGTCGCAGCACATCTATCCGATCGGCGGGCCCGATCTCGAGACCGCCCGGCGGCTCGCTGCCGGCCACCTGCGGGGCGGCCATGCCACGTTCCTCGCCTGCGGCTCGCAGTCGTGTGTCGACCGCGCACTGGTCGTCGCGCAGGCGCTTGGCAAGATCGGGCTGCACGTGCGGGTCAAGACGTCCCCCGGCGGCAGCCAGCTGACACTCGCAGCCGTGCGCGGGACGAAGTACGACATCACCGACGTGATCACCCGGCCCGACTACGGCGACCCGTACGCCCTCGTCGACAAGCTCCTCGACAGTCGCGTGATCAGGTCTGTCGGCAACACGAACCTGCGCGTACTACGAGAGCCCGAGGCTCAACCGCGCGATCGACGCCGCGCAGCAGCTGTCAGGCCTCGCCCGTGATCGCGCCTACGGCAGCCTCGGCCTGGCGGTCGAGCGCACCGCGGCGCCTCTCGCCGCCTACGCCGTCCTGAACGCGCGGGTCTTCCTCTCGAAGCGCACCGCGTGCGTCACCTACCAGCCGGTCTACGGTCTCGACCTCGCGGGACTGTGCCTTCGGTAACCCGTGCCTTCGCTGAGCGTGCCTTCGCTAGACTGCGCGCGCGTTCGACGCGGCCCATTCGTCTAGTGGCCTAGGACACCGCCCTCTCACGGCGGCGGCACGGGTTCGAATCCCGTATGGGCCTTGCGGCACGGCGCTGACACACGGATCTGGGCTTGGATACGTGTGTCAGCCGTGCCCAGTAGTGCCGCGGTCACACCGTGAGGTGCAGCGCGAACTCGGCCGGGATCACGAGCAGCCAGACCGCGAACGCGACCAGCGACAGGATCCCGAGCGCAGTGGCGTCGAAGCGACCCGTCACCCGCATGACCGGGTGCGCGAGCCTGAACGAGTGCAGGTCTGTAGCCGCCGCAGAGACCATCGATCTCCTATCGACGTCCGAGTCTCGTTCTCGACAGGGAATCCACCTACCCCCGGTTAGGGGCAAGCGAGGCGATCGGGCGGCTGACGTGGGCCCCCGGCCCCCAAAGGTAGGGAGCCGCTGCGGCCCGCCCGACCGACCTGTGCGTTCCCGGGATCCGCGGCAGCGACACACCCGGAGCGGTTGGGGTCAGCGAACGCGCTGGCCGCGCGCCATCACGTAGATCGGCTTGCCGAGCGCCCGAAGCGCCTTGGTCGGGTCCCCTCGCACAGCCCAGAGATCGGCCGGCGCGCCCACACGCAGCGTCCCGAGCGGTGCCATTCCGAGCTCCAAGCCAGCCTTCGAGGTCGCGGCCTGCATCACGTGCAGCGCAGTCAGCCCGGCCTGTTGCATCAGGCCGAGCTCGGTCAGGTCGAGAGCGACCGGAACGCCGGGGATGTCGGTGCCATAGAGCAGCTCGCCGCCGCCCGCGACGAACGTTCTCGCGTTCTGGAGGCCGTCGCGGCAGGTGCCGCCGAGGCTCGTCTGGAGTTGATTGATGTGCAGCGTTCCGACGACGGGAATATGGCGCGCGAGCAGCTCCGTCATCTGCTCGCTGGTCACGTCCTGGCACGGCATGTGCGCGAGCTCGTAGACGCCGCCGGCGAGTGCAATGGCGAGTCCGGGACCTTCGAGAACGTGGGCGGTGACGATCCGGTGGAGCTTGTGCGCTTCGGCGACGATCGCCTGCACCTCCGCGACGCTCAACATCGGCAGGCTGTTGTCGCCTCCGTCCTCGAGGGCGATCTTGATCAGCGCCGCGCCGTGCTTGACCAGCTTGTCGACCTCGACGACGCCTTCTGCCGCGGAGGTGATCGGGTCCGCGAGCGGTGGGTTGCGGCGCGTCGGGTAACCACCCGGCACGGTGATCAGCGGCCCGGCAGCAACCACTCGCGGGTAACCCTTCGCCGCGTACGGCGGCCGCAGGAGTGACTCCTGCTCGCCGACGTTGCGGGTCGTCGTCACCCCGTCCCGCAGCAGGACGCTGGGGCTTTCGTGGACGTGCAGGTCGATGAACCCCGGCATGATCGTCGCGTCGCCAAAACGCAGCACGGTTGCGCCGTGCGCCGGGATGTGGAGCTTGCCGACGGCGACGATCCTCCCGCCCTTGACCTCGACCACCGCACCTCCCGTAAGGAGACGGACGCCGTCGAACACGCGTGACGCCGAGAGGTAGGTCGTTGCCGGAACCGCGGGTGACGCAGCAGCAGTGCAGAAGGAGGAGAGCAGCACTGCGAGCCCGATCGCTGCCGACGCCCGAGTCATGTGCGTGAACGGTTACACATCGCCACGGCGATCGCGCCCGCGAGAACCGAGCCGGTCAGCCCGACCGAGGTGTCGGCCGCGAACGGGAAGCTCCCGCGCCGACCCACCCAGCGTCACGACCGGACGACGACCCAGCCCCGCGCACGCAGGTCGCGCTTCAGGACCGTCGCCGGGATCTCACCGGCGCGGTACGTGGCGCAGAAATGCCCGGTCTTGTACGTCGTGACGCAGATGTGGCCGGCTCGTTTCGCCGGGACGAGCGCCTTCGGCTTCCAGTGGATCCGCACGGCGTTCGCGGGCAGCTGCTGGTGCGTGGTGGTGGTCGTCGTAGCGCTCGTCGGCTTCGCCGCGCCGCCGCAGCCGACCAGGGCCGCGGAGCCGGCGAGTGTCAGGCAGACGCCGAGAGCGGCCGCGCGCAGGTTCGCCATCCGCCTTTCTTATCGCAGGTCGGCCCGGATGGACAGGGGGCGCGGCCGCGAAGACGCCTGGCTACGGTCTCGTGTCGATCTTGTTGCGGGCTTGGCAGGGTGACGGCGGTCGTGTAAAAACCCATTCGCGCGATGGGATGGGGGAATCAGGATCGCCTCGGCACGGCCGGCGGGGGGCTTCGCTCCGTCGCGCTGTTCCTCGCCATGGGCGCGGCGGCCGCCCTCGTCGGCCTGCTCTATTTCATGCTGTTCGGTTGAGCAGCGGCGCGGCGGGTCGCGGCGGCACGGCTGCGGCAGTGGGCCTGCGTCCGTGGCGCTCCGGCAACGGCGCCGGCGCGACGCCCTGCTCGTGATCGAGGCAGAGCTCGCCGAGCGTCCGCGTCTCGCACCCAGGGGCGGAGCAGATCTTGATCATCGGCATTGTGGGAGGCTTATCCCCATGAACGAGGCCGGGGAAACGCATTTCCGGGTCCTGATCGTCGACGACCACCAGGTCGTCCGGGCTGCCCTCGTACGGCTCGTCGCCGAGGAGCCGGATCTCGAGCTGATCGGCGCGGCCTCCAACGGGGCCGACGCGCTGGCCCTGACCCGGACGTTCGAGCCCGAGGTGGTCGTGCTGGACGTGTCGATGCCGGGCGAGAGCGGCTGGGACGTCCTGCCGAGGCTGCTCGAGGCGCACCCAGCGGGCCGCGTCATCCTGCTCTCCGTCGAGGGCGACCGCCGCGTGGCGGCGAAGGCGCTGGCCGCCGGTGCCGCGGGCTACGTCCTCAAGGAAGCCGTCGCCGACGAGTTGCTTCCAGCCGTCCGCGCGGTCGCGGGTGGCGGTCAGTACGTCAGCGCGGCTATCTGACCTCGGGCCTGGCGGGCGAGCCGACGCGGATCTCGTTGCCGTCCGGGTCGACGACCACGAACACGCGCATGCCGTAGTTCGAGTTGAACGGACGCTCGATGCGGCCGGGTGGTGTCACCTTGTCTCGCCACTCGCCGTAGAGCTCGTCGGCGTCGTCGACATAGACGAAGCAGAAGCCCTGTGGCCGCTCGCCGATCGTCGGACCGGTGATGTGGATCTCGATCTCTTCGCGGACGAGGATCAGGTAGTCCCACTCGTCTGGCGGTGCGCCGCGATTCTCGAACCCGAGCCGGACGTAGAACGCCAGCGAGGTCACGACCTCGCTCGTTGCGAGAACCGGTACTGCGCGCGTCGCCACGCTCCGACTCTAGCGTCGGCTGGTGGCGCGGGCACGGGCGCGCCGCCGCTCGTAGCAGCGCGTGCCGGGACCGCACAGCCATTGCTGCTCGGCGAACCGCTCGAAGCTGTAGGCACAGCCCACCGACGCGCATGGAACGGCGTTCTGCGCTCGGCGCCTGCACACGAGACAGATCCGTTGCCTGGTCGCAAGCGTGAGGGCCATGGGCTAGGCCTTCCCGCTCGGCGCGGTTGGAAACCGGCGAGGTGGGGGTGGCGCAGGCTCGACGCGGCGGTCCGGCCTTGTCGTCGCCGGACCGCCGCGGAGCCTTCGTCGCCCGTCGAGGACAAGGGCACCCCCCACAGGTGCCGCCAGGAAGCGGGTGACGTCGAGCGCACTGCGAACGCTACGGACCCGCACCGTGTCGGTGCGGTGAACAGCCGGGGACGCGTTGGCGAAGGCGGCTTGCGATCGCGGCACGGTTTCGGAAAAATGGCGCAGGGGGTGCAGGTGATGATCTCGGTGCGGCATTTCACAGCGCGCGTTCGTTGGAGTCGGCGGCCGCAGTACGTCGTGATCCGGCGCTTGTGGCATCTGATACGGGGGATTCACCCGAGCGTGGTGGTCGCGGCCGCGCTGCTCGCGCTCGTCTACCTGGTGGGTCACCGGCTCGACTTGCCCTGACGAAGCGCGTTGTGCCGGCAGCCGTCCGGCCGGTCAGTCAGTATCGACCCACCGGGATGACCGTCTTCCAGATAGTCGCGGCCTCGGCGGGCGTCTACGTCCTTCTGCTTGCGCTGCTCCTAGGCTGGCTGCATCACGCGTCGAGACAGCCGCCGCGAGCGGCGCGGGAGCTCGTGCTGACGCGGATCGCCAACGACGACGACCTCCGCAACGCCGCGTAGACCTCGCTAGACGCCCAACGCCGAGTCGTACGGGTAACGCGTCAGCGTCTCGCAGCCGTTCTCGGTGACGAGCAGCAGGTCCTCGAGCCGAACCTCCCCGATCGACGAGTCCCAGAGCCCGGGCTCGATCGCGAGCACGTCGCCGACGACCAGCGCGTCGCGGCCGGCGAGGCCGAGCGGCGGAGCTTCGTGCACCTCGAGCCCGACACCGTGGCCGAGGGAGAACTGGAAGCCCTCCTCCTCGTCCAGGCCCGCCGTTCGTTGCGTCGACCGCCCCTCGGACTCGAACAGGTCGCACACCAGGTCGAACACCTCGCGGCCGGAGATCCCCGGCCGGATCGCGCTCTTCGCGAGCTCGAAGGCGGCTCGGACGATTCGCTCCTGCTCGGCGATCAGCCCGGCGTGCTCGTGCGTCGGCGTGCCGACCACGAAGGTGCGCGTCATGTCCGCCCAGCAGCCGCTCGCCTCGTGCCGCGGCCAGAGGTCGATCACGAGCGGCAGACCGCTCGGCAGCGGCCCGCTGCCCGGGTCGTGGCCGTTGCCGCTCCGCACCGAGGCGACGATGACGTCCGGCGGGCACGGTGCCCCGTGCTCGGCGCACGCGGCACGCAGCGCCGTGCGGACGTCCTCGGCCAACAGGAGCGCGCCGTCGACCCAGAGGTCGCCGTCGCCCGTCGGCTCCGTGCGGGCGAGCAGCTTCTGCGCCGCGGCCATGCCCGCCTCGGCCGCGCGCTGGGCGGCGCGGATCCCGTCGAGCTCCGCCGCACTCTTCGCGCGTCGGCGAAGGTCGACGGCGTCGTCGTCGACGGTCAGCACGAGCCCGTCGGCTCGCAAACGATCGCCGAGGGCGAGCGGGAAGCCGCCCGGGACGATCGCCTCGACGATGCCGAGCTGACGCACAGCCCGCGAGACCGTCTCACGCTCGGCCTCCGCGAACGACATCCCCTCGCCGACGAGGTCCTTCCAGCCGAAGTCGAAGTAGTCGAGCAGCTCGGCGTCCGGCAGCGCCCGCGCGACCCGGTCGCGCTCGAGGATGCTGGTCAGCACGACGCGCCGGCCGTCCACCTCGGCGAAGAGCAGCGGGTCGATGATCGCGAGCGGGATCTCGTGGCGCAGCGCCGCCGACCGCTCGGTGTCGCCGAACAGCAAGAGCCCAGGCATCACGCCAGCCTACTGACGCTGTGGGGGCGTAGAGCGGCAGCCCAGGGGAGAGTGAGGGCCACCGCTCACGCCACCAAGCACTCCGGCTCCCCGGAGGCTTGTTGGTGCTTCTAGAACGCCGGGCTTCGTCCTGCTTCGTTAGGAGGGGTTGGCGGAATGCAGATTGTGACGAACGGCATCCCGCCAAACCCTCCTCAGTGCGACATCGTGCCCTTGACGTTGCCCACGTTGAGCAGTCCGACCTGTCCCTGGTCGACGGCGGCGAACGCGTGGGAGACGAAGGGGTAGAGGCCGGGCTGGTCGATCTTGACGTCGAAGACACCGCCGCCGCCGGCCGGAACGGTGACTGTCTGCACGTTGTGCAGCGCGTCGGCCGGGTTCATGTCGCCGAACGCATACGCGGTGTTGAGGATCGTGCCGACGATGTGGAAGTCCGTGTCGAGCGACGGGCCGGCATCGACGACCCAGAAGCGGACGAGGTCGCCCGGGTCGGCCGTCAGCGGATGCTTCACGTACTGGCCCGAGTAGCCGTTGAACGTCATCCAGTCGGGCTGGCGTGCGTGCGCCTTGGCCATGTCGAACGTGGCCGGCTTCGAGAGGCCGTCGCTCGCGAGGTACCACTCGCTGGCGACGAGCACGTAGTTCTTGTCGGCCGTCGGCAGGACGCCGGGCTTCGGCTCGACCACGATCGCGCCGTACATGCCGTTCGCGATGTGCATCAGCACCGGCTTGGTGCCGCAGTGGTACATGAAGACGCCGGGGTCGTTGGCGCGGAACGTGTAGCTGACGGACTTGCCCGGCAGCACGTCGGTGAACGCCTTGTTCGGAGCGATCCGCGCGGCGTGGAAGTCGACCGAGTGGGGGATCGCGCCGTTGTTCGTCAGCGTGATCTTGACCAGCTGCCCCTGGCGCACGTGGATGACCGGCCCGGGTGCGCCACCGGCCCAGGCCCAGGCGGCATAGTGGACGCCGGGTGCGATCTGGATGTTGATGTCCGTCAGCGCGAGATGGACGTCGGCCACCGGCCCCGCGGGTGCGGGTGGCAGCTCTGCCGGATAGGGCGTGTGGGCGGCCGCGAGCTCGTCGGCGTTCGACGGTGCGGCGCCCGCAAAGCTGGTCAGCGAGCCCGTGTTGACGGACGCGCTCATGTCCATGCCGGGCATGGTCGAGGTGGCGTTACCGCTGGAGCTGCTGGTCGTGGTGGTGCGCGAATGACGGGCGTCGCTCCACATCAGGATCGCGACGACCCCGAGGACGACGACGAGGAGCCCCATCAGGAGGGCCGCAGCGCCCGCGAGGGCTGCTCCGTTGTCGTTGTTGCCGCTCCCCGAGTATCCACTGGTGCTCACGATCGCCCCTTCCGGTTGGGAGTACGTCGTCGGAACGTACGGCGCGCGCGGCGGAACTGAGTCGTCGGGAAGCCGCGGAACGACGCCGAAAACCCCCGTTTCGCGTTGCGGAGAACCCGCAGGCGGGCTGGCCGGAGGCGTGCGTTTTTCCGACTTTCGTCTAGTGCCGCCCTTCGACAGCCTGCTCTAGCGTCAGACAGGTCGGAATATCCCGACGGGGGACGGGAGGACGAAGCTGTGAGTCGGAAGCGTATGTTGGGGAGAGCGGCCGTCGCCGGCGCGCTCGCCTCGGTTGCCGTCCTGACCTCGTCCGCCGTCGTCTCGGCCGCGCCCGGCAACGTGACGCCGCCGCAGGTCTCCGCGAGCTCCTATCGCGTCGGCGCAACGCTGTACGCCGACCCCGGCACCTGGTCCGGCGCCCCGACGTCCTACAGCTTCCAGTGGAAGCAGTGCAAGCTCGACCCGAGCTACACGTGCCAGAACATCGCCGGCGCCACCGGGCCGACACACGTCGTCGCCGCGAGCGACGGCGTCTGGAACCAGGCCGGGTTCCTGCCCGAGCGCTCGTTCATGTTCGGGATCCGGATCATCGTCGAGGTGACCGCCTCCGACGGGACCTCCAGCTCGACCGCCCAATCCCAGCTCGACTCGACGTTGCCGTCCGTCGCGGATCCGCCCGCGGGCGGCTCGACGCAGACGTTCGGCGCGCCGCCCGCCGGGGTACCGGCGATCGACGGCGCGATCAGCCCCGTGCCCGACTGCCAGTTCAACACCGGACCGCTCTGCACCAACCCGCTCGGCGTCTACCAGAAGATCGGCGGCCGCTACTCGCTGCCGGAAGGCGGCACCCTGTCGTCGTTCACCGCCTACTTCGCCGGTGGCCCGTCGACGCAGCTGTTCTACCCGGCCGTCTACCAGGTCGACGGCTCCGGCCTGCCGACGCGGCTGGTGGTCGCGGGCAACCCGCTTACCGTCCCGGCCGGCGCGCCCGCCGGCTGGTTCTCGGCGCCGCTCGCGTCGCCCGTGCAGGTCGCCGCAGGCACCTACGTGCTCGCGTTCATCGGCGGCAACACCGACCGCGGCGCGATTCCGTACTACTACATCCCCGCGCAGAGCATCGGCTACAACAACGGGAATACCGACGCCGGTGGCGTGACGTTCGTGCCGAGCGATCCGTTCGGGACGGTCACGCACTTCGCGGGTGAGATCCCGAAGGCCTACGTCACGTACACGCAGACCTCGGCGGGTGCGGCGCTCTCTGCGAACACCGCGCTGCCCGGACTGGCGGGCACCGCCCAGCAGGGGCAAGTCCTGACGGTCTCGACCGGATCATGGTCGAACAGCCCGACCGGCTACACGTACCAGTGGCAGCGTTGCGACAGCGTCGGCGGATCGTGCGTCGACCTCGTAGGCCAGGTCGCGTCGGCGTACACGCTCGCCGCAGGTGACGTCGGACAGACCGTTCGGGCTCGTGTGCGCGCGGTCAACGTCGCCGGTATCTCGGGCTTCACGTCGAGTGCGGCGTCGCCCGTCGTCGCGGCGTCCGGCAGCGGCTCGGTGGCTCCGATCAACAACTCGCTGCCGGTGGTCACCGGCACGGCGCAGACCGGCGTCACGTTGTCGTCGACGACCGGGACCTGGCTCAACACCCCGACCTCGTACGGCTATCAGTGGCAGCGGTGCAACGCCGGCGGCGCTTCCTGTGTGAACGTCGGCGGCGCGACCGGGTCGACGTTCCTGCTCGGTGCGATCGACGTCGGCTCCACGCTGCGCTCGGTCGTCACCGCGACGAACGGCACCGGCTCCGCGAGTGCGGCGTCGTCGGTCACGGCTGTCGTCACGGTGCCCGGCTCGGGCGGCGGCGGTGGCGGCGGTGGTGGCGGTGGCGGTGCGAGCAGCGTCCCGGACCTGAAGGTGAGCATCTCGGCCAACGCCGCGACGTACGCGCCGGGCGCCGAGGCGGACTTCGTCGTCACCGTCGCGAACGTCGGCGGTGCCGGCTCGCTGCAGACCCACCTCCAGCTCGCGCTGCCCTCCACCCTCACCCTGCTCGGCGCGCCGGCGGCGGACCGCGGCTCCGGCTGCACCGGCTCCGCAACGGTCGACTGCTTCCTCGACTACATCCCGAACGGCGGCAGCGCCAGGATCATCTTCGCGGTTCGCGTCGGCGGCACCGGGCCTCAGTCGATCACCGCGACCGCCAGCAGCGACCGCGAGGCGAACCCGGCCGACAATGCCGCCACGGCGACGCTGACGGTCAACACGCCGCCGCCGCCTCCGCCTCCGCCGCCGCCCGCCGTCGTCAAGCCGGTGTTCGGCACCGCAACCGGCACGCCCGCAGCGCCGCGCTCCGGCAAGCGCTTCGTGTTCACGCTGCCCGTGCGGCGCAGCGACACGCGCGCCCTCCTCACCGCGGGTCGCCTGTCGGTGAAGACCACACTCGGCGGTAAGACGATCACCCGCACCACGTCGTTCAAGGGCGGCAAGGTCGACCTGTCACTGCTCGTGCCGCGGGCCTCGGCGGGCAAGCTGCTGAAGATCGCTGTGACGATCGTCAGCGGCGGCCAGTCCGCGACGAAGACGTTCACCTACAGGGTTCGCTGAGGCAAGCGTCGTCAGGGGCAGGGCGCGTCGAGCATCGACCCGCCCGGCCCGGACACGCTGACGGTCGACGACCCGATCGTGCTCTGCAGGCAGAACGACGAGACCGAGAGGTCGTGCAGTGAGATGCCTGCGCCGATCCCGGCGTTCAGCTGCTGCAGAGCCGCCACCGACGCGCCGGCGTAGCCGCCGTTCGTCGTCGCGAAGGCCTGGAGGGCGGGCAGAGCGGCGCTCGCGTTCGCGCGGGCGACCGCCGTCGAGGCCTGGTCGGGCAGCGCGAGCAGCGTGCTCGTGACCTGGTCGGCACTTCGGCCCGTGTACCAGATCAGCCCTCCGACCGCGAGGGCGGCGACGAGCAGGACGGCCACGATCGATTTCACCCCCTCCTTGTACGGCCAATCGCGGGAGTCCGCCACCCCCTCAAGTTCGCGGGGCAATCTGCCGATGACGGAGTCGTGGCGTCCCAGAGCTTCTTCGACCTGAACAAGATGCTGGTCGAGCTCGAGCAGCTCGAGCTGCGCGAGCGCGAGGTTTCGGCGTTCCGCCGCAAGCTGCACGACCGCCTCGACTCCTTCCCCAACGAGATCACCGCGAAGCGGGAGAAGGAAATCTCGAAGGAGCGGCGTTACCTGCACCGCCGGATCGACATGCTGCGCGGCGAGCTCAAGCTCGGCAGCCGCGACACGGCCTAGAACGCAGTCGCTCGAACGAGGGATTCCGCCGGCGCACCCGTCGCGTTGGACGCGCACGCCGGCAGATCACGAGACGACGGCTACAGGATCGTCGCGGCCTCACAATGGCACATTCGGACGACGCCGAACAGGGGGCGGCGTACAGGTTCGGCACCCTCGAAAGGGGGTCCGCGACCAGGCCGTTCAGGTCGATGTTCGGTGCGGGAAGAAATCGACGAAGGGGTCACCGATGAAAAACCTGGTCATCCTGCTGGGCGCGGTCCTGATGCTCGCGCTCGCAGGCTCCGCCGGCGCCGCACTCGTACCGGGCGTCTTCGATCCAGGCAGCACAGGCTGCCCGGTCGCGACGTTCTCGAACGGCGTCCTGCACCTCGAGAAGAACTGCCCGACCGCGACGAACGCGGCAGCCGGGGCGGACATCACCGGGCTCGCCGGGCAGACGTTCAGCTCTGCAGCGTTCACGCTCGCCAGCGCCGCGCAGTGCAACGGCGGCTCACCGAGGTTCGACGTCGTCACCAGCGACGGCACGTTCTTCCTCGGGTGCAACAACGTCTCGCCGGTCCTGAACGGCGACGGCAGCGCGACCTACACGTTCGACGCCGCGACGCTGCTCGCAGGCGGCCAGCAGGTTGCGACTCCGACGGGCACGATCTCCGCGGCGGACGTCCTGATCGATGTGACGGGAACCGCCGACCTGACGAACATCTCGTTGAACGGTGTTGCGCAGGTGCCGGACATCGTCCCGATCACGAAGGACAGCTGCAAGCACGACGGGTGGAAAGCGTTCACCGACCCGACGTTCAAGAACCAGGGGCAGTGCGTCGCCTACGCCGAGCACCACACTCCTCCGGCCCCGGACCGACACGGGAAGAGCGAGAAGCAGGACAGGCACGATCAGCACGAGCAAGAGCACAAGTCGGACAAGCCCAAGACGCCCGACTCGCACCGCAAGTAAGCCTCGCTCGTCAGGCCCGGCCCTCCGCGGCCGGGCCTGACCTCACTTCCTCGCCTTCAGGGCCCGCTCGGCCTCGTCGAGCTCCCTGGCGGCACGGTCGGCCTCGACGCGCCGCTGCTCGGCCTCCTCGCCCAGGATCGCCGCTGCCGCCTCGGCCTCGCGCGCGGCCTCCTCGGCATCACGTGCCTGCGCTGCCAGCGTCCGCGCGGTCGCGCGAAGCGCGGTGACGCGGTCGCGCGCGGCACGGGCGATCTCGTCGCCGCGCCGGCGAGCCGCAGGACGCACGGCCTCGAGCGGCCCGAAGCCGACCGCGGCCAACGGCTCGGTCAGACGACCGCGCTCGAGCAGCTGCCGCCCGAGGTCGTCGACGGCCGCCGCGCGCAGTGTCTGGCCGAGGCGGTCGAGCACCGAGGCGGTAGCGCGGTCGCCGAGCGCCGCGCGACCCGCCGAGAGCAGCGCGCGCACGGCCGAGCGCTCGGCGTTCGTGGCCTCGTTGAGCTCGTCCGGAGTCGCGTTTCCTGCGAGGACGCGCTGCTGCGTCTCCCGCAGCCGCTCGCCGGCCTCGAGCAGCGTCGCGACGAGCTTCGGCTCGTTGCGCGCAAGCTGGTTGGCGGCCCAGGCGACCGTGGCCGGCTTGCGCAGTGAACGGATCGCGGACGCCGCCTCCCCCTGGTGCGCGCGCTTGAGCCGCGTCGCGAGATCGTTGCGCGCCTGCGTGAACTCCTCGAGCGGTAGCGCGTAGAGCTCGTCGAGCTCGCGCTCCAGATCCGGCACGGCTGCGAGTGGCGGCGTCACCACGAGATGGTTCCACAAAGAGACCGGGGGAGAGCTTCGCTCTCCCCCGGTCGTGTTCGACGATGGGGTCCCGGCTAGGCGATCTTGACCAGCGACTTCGGGGGCACGATGACCTTGAGGGTCGTCGTCTTGCCACCCTTGATCTTGTAGATCGTGACCGGGTTCGAGGTCACGTCGCCGTTCGAGTTGAACGAGACGTTGCCGAGAATGCTGCCCTTCAGGTTGATCTTGAAGAGCTGCTTCGCGACGTCAGCACGCGTTCCGTTCGACTGTGCGATCGCTGCGACCATGGCCTCGGCCGCCTGTGCTGCGTACACCGAATAGGGATCCGGTGCGCGCTTGTCGGCCTTCGTGAAGGCCTTGATGAACGACTTGCCTGCGCCCTTGAGGGCGCTGTTCGGCAGACCCGCGACCGAGACGGTCGCGTTGTTCGAGGCCGAGCCACCCTGCTGCACCGTCGCCGAGATCGGAGTGAAGCCGTCCGGCATCATGATCTTGACGTTGGGGCCGAGGGCGTTCCGCAGGTCCTTGATCAGCTTCCCGCCGTTCTCGCAGATCAGGCCGCCGAGGAAGACGCCCTGCGCTCCCGACGCCTTGATCTTCACGCCGAGCGCCTCGTAGGACGACGCCTTGCCGTCCCACGCGGTGAAGCCCGAGACCGTGAGGCCAAGCCGCTTCGCGGCGTTCCGGAAGTTCGACGCGACGCCGAGGCCGTAGGCCTCCTTGTCGTTCAGGATGTACACCTTCTTGACGCCGAGCGACTGGGCCAGCAGTGCGTCAGCTGCACCCTGGTAGTCGTCCGCCGCCACGACGCGGGCGTAGTTCCGCTTCCCGGTCGGGTAGTACTTCCCTGGCTCACCGGCCACCGTTCCCGGGCCGCCGTGCGTCAGGCCGACGTACGTGTTCGCCGGGCTGACCATTGCGATCGGCCCGTTCGGCGCACGGTTCAGCACCGGCACCATGATCTCGGCGGCGCCTGAGTTGAACGTCCCGATCACGCCGATCACGCTGGAGTTCGCGGCGTAGGCGTTCGCGTTCGCCGAGACCTTGCCGGAATCCCACTTGCCGGCCTGGGCGGTGGCGTCGTCGCAGCTCTGGTAGGCGAGCGAGTACTTGCCCGCCTTCCAGCCGTGCTGGCTCAAGATGAACTTGATCGCACGGGTCATCTGCGATGTCTGTGTCCGGCCCGAGCCCTCGAGCGGCAGGTCGGATGCGATCAGGTATTGCCCACTTGCGTTCTGGATCGCCGAGCACGACGAAGCCGGTAGCGGCGTGGCGCCGCTCCGGGCAAACGCCCCGCTCACCATCGCCGCTAGCGCGACGATTGCGATCAGCGCAGATGCGCCAACACCTGCGTAGATGCGCTTCTTCACTCGTCCTCCTGTCTGGGGGGTCAGGGGAATTCCGGGAGAGCATAGAGAGAAGGGATCGGTCCCGCCAAGAGCGCTACCCTGAGGCGGTGCGTCGGAGGTGGGGGGCGGTGCTCTGTGCGTCGCGGTCTCGCGGCGGCGTGGATCGCCGTCGCCTCCCACGGTGGCTCCAGCCCCGCCCCGACGAAGCCCGGGTTGGCGAAACCGACGCAGCGCTACGGCGACGACGCCGATCTGATGCGCCGGCTCGAGCGCAAGAAGCTGACGGGAGCGCAGAAGTGAGCATGCTTTCCAGAGGCGAGCTGCTGCGCCGCGGGCTCGTCGCGCTCGCCGCCGGCAACGTCTACTCGCTCGTCGACGCGTTGGCGGCTGCTCCTGCGCGGGCCGCGGTCGCCCGTGTCGCGCGACCCGAGCAGTATCTGCTCGGCGGCCTGCGGGTCGTCAACGAGCTCGGGATCGAGGTGATCCTGCCGCCTTTGCACCACCGCGTCGTGACCGCACGCGTCCGCGTCACGGGCGCTGCCAGGCTGCTACAGGCACAGAAACGGCTCGAGCACGCGCTCGTTGCGCTCGAGCAGCGTTACCCCGCGACGCCGGCCGGGCTCGGCGTCACCGTCTCGTGGGGGTTGCCGTACTTCCGCCGGCTCGTGCCGAAGCTCGCCGACGGACGGCGCTACCCGGCCTACCTCCCGGTCGACCGCCGGGCGTCGAAGGCGCAGCGCAAGGCCGTCTCGGCGGTGCTCGACGCGAGCCGGTTCGCGAGCGACCCCGCGGACGTCGTGCTCGGCGCCGACGACGTGGCATTCCTCTTCCGCAGCGACAGCGCCGCCCATCTCGACGACGCCCAGCACGCGCTGCTCGGTGCGCTCGGCGACCTGTTCGCGGTGCAGAGCGTCCGCAACGGGTTCGGCGGCGGCGGCTTCGCCGCAGGTCCCGGGCTCGCCAAGCAGATGGCACTTGCGGCGGGGGTGCCCGGAGCCGACCTGATCGTCGACGGCGTCCAGATGTTCCTCGGGTTCACGTCGACCCAGAAGGCCGCGATGGCGCCCGACCGGATCGCCAGCTTCGAGACGTTACGCGGACTCACGGATCAGTCACCGCGCAGCTTCTGGAGCGGTGGCGCGGCGATGCACCTCTCGCATCTGAACGAGGATCTCGAGCGCTGGTGGGTGCAGGCGCCGTTCACAGACCAGCTGCGGGCGATGACGCGCCCGGGCCTGTCGGTGCCCGACAAGACCTACACGATCGCGGAGGACGTCTCTCGCGTCGAAGGCGCCGCTGACGTCCGCAGCGACCTGGCGCGCTTCGGCGCTGTCGGCCACAGCGCGACGCTGCAGACGGTCTCGCGGCTGCGCGCGAATACGAAGGACGCCTACGGCGTGGTGCGCCCCCGCGGGACGGCGATCATCCAGCGGGCCGACTTCAACACACTCGACAACGCGTTCGCAGTGAGCGCGGTCGCAACCGAGGTCTCGGCGACGCCGACCGCAGGCCTGCACTTCGTCGCCTTTGCGCCGACGAGCGATCTCTTCAACCGCACGCGGCGGGCTATGGACGGGACGCTCGGTGACGGCTCGTCGCTGCCGCTCGACTCACGCGCGCCGGCCCTCGGCTTCAACTCGTTCATCCATGCAACTCACCGCCAGAACTTCGTGACGCCGCCCCGGGAGCATCGGTCGTTCCCGCTGGTCGATCAGCTCACGAAACGCGCGTGATCTTGACGGTGCCGCTCCAGGACAGCGTGTCCTGGCACTGGTCCGCGGTGCGGTAACCCTCGTACGGCTTCGTCGGCTGCGAGCAGTCGAGCGTGGGCGAGTACGAGTCACCGGGCCCGGGGTGCGCGCTCCCGACGGCGATCGTCAGGGCGCTCCGCTTCTTCAGCGCCGTCAACCTTGCGCGCGAGACGGAGACGTGCGTCACGAACTGGTCGTTGCGGACGTTGAGCCCGCAGCCAACGCCGACGGGTACGGCCACCGGCGTCGCGGCGAGCGTGAGCACGACGACCTTCGGCGTCATGCGGACGGCCAGCGACGGGCTGCCGGACACGACCAGCGTGCTCGCGCATGCGGACTGCGCCACCCAGCCTGCCGGCGCCTGACTCAGGTCGAGCCCGCACGCGTCCTTGAGGTCGGAGCCCTGCACGCTCGACCCCTCGATCGTCGACGGCCCTGCTGCGGGGCGCTTGCCGAGGCGGAACGCGCTCCACGAGGCGCTCCACGTGACGCTGGCGCTCACGTCGACGTGCTCCGCGGAGTCGCAGACGCCGCTGTCCTGGATGTTCCGCTGGTGGTCGAGCTGATGCTCGTTGCCCGTGCCCGTGAACGTGATCGTGTACGACGGGGCCGGTGCGGCGATCGCGGCGGTCGCGAGCACGGCGGCGAGCGCCAGGGCCGGGGCGATCCAGCGCATAGGGTTCCTGCCTATCATTCGAAACAGAGATTCTAGGGGTTGATCGATAACCTGGCTAACTAAATGGCGCGTGGGCCGTCTGAACCTCTGATGAGTGCCTCAGGTGGACAGCTGTGTGCCCGCGCCCGCTTCTGGGCGTCGTTGCGCATCGACGACGAGCTCTCCGAGCTCGAAGGCGCGCTGCTCGACTCGCACCTCGCGCAGTGTTCCGACTGTGCGTCGTTCGCTGCGATCGCCGAGGCATCCACCGCGGCGTTGCGCGGCTCCGAGCCCGACGTCGTGGCGCACATCGCGGTGCCGCTGCCGGCTTCGCCGCGCAGGGTGTTTGCGGGTGTCGTCGCGGCGGCGATCGTCGTCAGCGCATCGCTGCTCGGCGGCCTCGGCGACGGCTCGAGGTCGACGCAGAGCGGTGCACTGCTATCCGTCCGCGCGATCGCCACGGTCGCGAGCACCGACACGCCGGACCAGCTGCGCACGCTCCGCCGGACCGACCTGTTGAACGCGCGGCGGCTGCCGCGCGAGATGTCGTACGAACCCTCCTAACGCACGATCGTGACGGGCGTCCCGAGCGGGACGATCCCCATCAGGTAGCGCAGATCGCCGTCGGCCGCGTGCACGCAGCCGCTCGACAGCGCCCTGCCGATCGTCGACGGCACGTTCGTACCGTGGATCGCGATCCGGTCTCCGCCAGTCCAGCCGGTGGGTAGGCGCGTCTGCCGCACCGACAGCGCGAGGATGCAGCAACCGTAGGCCGCGTTGTACGCCGGGCCGGAGAGCTCGTCGGTTACGGCGAAGCGGCCGACCGGCGTGGGGGACGCGGGAGCGCCGACGCCGACGGTGACACGGCGAACGACGCGGTCGCCACGACGGAGCTCGAGCGTCTTCGCGCCGAGGCGGATCACGATCTCCACGGGAGTCTTCGTGAGGGTGATCGCTGCAGTGTCGGCATCGATCCAGCCGTCGCGGCCGCTTCGCAGGTCGGCGGTCGAGACGCGCAGCCAGTGGCCCGAGCGGCGGGTGACGGAGAGCACGCGGGCGGAGCCGAATGCCGTCGTCGCGCCGAGCCTCGCGACCGCGGCGCCGCCCGGCTGTGCGAGAACGGACACGGGTCCGTGCACCTCGGCGAGCAGGTGCTCGTGGGTCGCCGGCTTGGCGGCCGGATGGATCAGGAGGGAAAGGGCCGAGAACGAGGCGGAGATCGTTGCGAGCGGTGTCATGACCTGCCGATTGAGCATCGGCGCAGGTCGCGCTCACCTTGACCCCTGGCGGCTCAGCGAAGCTGCGGCAGCACGCGCTCGGCGAGCAGCCGGACGCCCTCCTCGGTCGAGCGCAGGCCCTGCGGCGGCCCGAACTCGATCCGCCGCACGCCGGCGTCGAGCAGGCGCGCCGCGTGGCGGGCGACCTCGTCCGGCGTGCCGGCGAGCACGAACCGGTCGAGCGGGGGATCGTCGCCCGGCGCGACGTCGAGCGTCACGTCGTGCCGGGCGACGATCGGCAGATACAGCTCGACCTGCTTCGCGGCTCGCGCTCTCGCGGCGTCGCCGTCCTCGTCGACGACCGTGACCGCACCGACGACGATGCCGACGTCGTCGTTCGCGATCCAGTCGCGCATTACGCCGACCATGTCGGGATTCGCACAGCCGCCGATCTTCACCTCGTCGGCCGCCGTCCCCGCGAACGCCGCCGTTCGCGGCTTCCATGTGCCGATCAGCAGCGGAATGCGCGGCCGCCGCGGCTCGTACTCGAGCCCGCGGCCGGGGGCGAGGGTGAAGCGCGTGCCGGCGAAGCCCGAACGGTCGCCGGCGATCGTGCGCCGGACGATCTCGACGGCTTCGCGCAGCGCCGTGAACGGCTTCGGCTCGACGAGGCCGAGCTCGTCGAGCCAGGCGCCCTGGACGATCCCCACGTACGCGCGCCCGTCCGAGACGAGATCGAGCGCGGCCGCCTGGTTCGCGATCTCGAACGGATGCAGCGTGTAGGGGTTGAGCGCCGCCGGGCCGAGGCGGACGCGCTCGGTGACGCGCGCGATCAACGTCAGCGGCACGATGGCGGGCTGGTAGCCGAGGTCCTGGAAGACCGAGACGACGTCGAAGCCGCCTTCCTCGGCAGCCCGGCCGACTCGAACGTACTCGTCTGCGTGCTTGTCCGACTGCAGCCCGATCCCGAGCTCGGGCTCGGCGCCGTTCAGGTCAGGTCCTCGGTGCGGAGCTCGCGCTCCTCGAGCCGTTCGATGCGCAGCACGACCCGCTCCTCGGGGTCGGGGCAGCAGACGAGCGAGTCCTGCTCGAGCCAGTCCGAGTCGGGAAGGCGGCGCTGCTTGGCCGGCAGCAGCGGCAGGACCGCGGCGAGTGCGTAGAGGCAGAAATGCCCGCCGGGCGGGATCGTCACCCGGCTCGAGTCGCGCACCTCGAAGTAGTCGCCGACCTCGAGGCCACAGACCGATCGGCCTTCGATCCGGTCGACCACGACCCGCAGGTCGTACAGACGCATCGTCGTCGTCGAGTCACCTACACGACGGTCAGAACGACGCGTGCCGTCCGGTGGTCCGGCGTCGCGAGCCGCAGCTCCAGCTTGCCGCGGTGGCCCGGGCGGACGCTCAGCTGGTACCGGCCGTCGGCGCCCGTCGTCGTCCGAACCAGCACCCGCGAGGGTCCACCCAGCCACCTGCCGGTGAGCGTGACGCTGCCGGTGGCGCGGGGCGCGCCGGGCTGCGTGGCACCGGTCTGACCGGAGATCGTGTAGCTCGCGCCGAGCTTGACGGTGGTGTTGACGAGCCCGCCCGGCTGGGCCGCGGCCACGCCGAGGCCGGCCGTGAGCGAACAGACGGCCGTGGCGAGGAGAGGGACGAGAGCGCGCCGCAGAGCGTGAAATCTACGCGAACCGGTTACGCGCGGGCGCCGAGCTCGCTGAAGACGAGACCGGCGAACGGGAACCAGGTCCGTCCGTCGTCCTCCTCGTAGGAGAAGACGTTCGTCCCACCACCGAGCGCCCGGGCCGCCGCAGAGACCGTCGCCGGGTCGCTGGAGAGGTCTTCGTCGGCCTCCACCTGCGCCGCCGTGACCTTGCCGCCGCTCTCCCGGGCAAGCTCGACCAACCGCCTGGTTGCCTCTTCGTACGTCATGCCACCACCATCCCCCTCCTGAACGCCGCCGCGGTCGGAACAGCATATCGGTCGGCTTTTCCTCGGCCTGGTCGTCCGACATACCAAGACAACGCATAGGCATACTTCCTCCGGCATGGTCGCGTCACTGAGCAGAGGACAGCTTCTCCGGCGAGGAGTCCTGGGCGGCACCGTTGTCACGCTTGCCGGTACTGCCGTCGGGGTCCTGGCCGGCCCGGCTTCTGCCGACGTGATTTTGGACAGCGACCTTGCCTATGCACGCTTGCTGGTCGGCGTCGAGCTCCTGTCCGCCGACTTCCACGGCCGGGCGGTGGCGTCGAAGCAGTTCGGCGCGCCCGCGACGGGCTATCTCCGGCGGGCGCTCTTCAACGAGCAGGAGCACTACAAAGCAGTCGCCGGGATTCTCGATGGCGCGGGGCAGTCGCCGGCGGTCGCCGCAGACTTCGACTTCGCGTATCCGAAGGACACGTTCGCGTCCGCACGGTCGATCGCCAAGCTGGGCGTCACGGTCGAGACGGCGTCCCTCGGCGCATACCTCGGCGCGGTCGGCGCGGTTCAGGCCGCCGCGCTCAAGCAGCCGCTGGCGAGGATCGCGGCGAGCGAGGCGCAGCATCTGAGCGTGTTCACGCAGCTGCTCGGGGGCGATCCGATCGGGATCTCGTTCCCGGCGCCGTTGTCGATCGACGAGGCGTCGAACGTGCTCGACGCGTACTCCAGCTAGGGAGGGGGGAGCGATGCCGCGGGAGTTCTACAGCGCGAGTGAAGCCGCCCGGTCGCTCGGCATCAGCCTGGACACGCTGCGGCGCTGGGACAGCAGTGGCCGGATCAAGACGCGGCGCGACAAGAGCAATCGCCGGATCGTGTCCGCCAAAGAGATCGAGCGCTTGCAGGGTGACGTCCGCCCCGAGCACCACGTCAGTGCGAGGAACAGGTTCAGCGGGATCGTGAGCGACGTGAAGGTCGAGGGGCTGATGGCACAGGTGGAGATGGTGGTCACCGAGCCGACGGTCCTGACGGCGATCGTGACCGCGGACGCCGTGGCCGAGTTGGGGATCAAGCGCGGCAACCACATCGTCGCGGTCGTCAAGTCGACGTCGGTGATGGTCGAGCGATGAAGCGGCCGAGACTCGTGCTCGTCGCTCTGCTCGCGGCGCTGCTGCTCGCGGGAGCCGCGACGGCCGGCTCGCGCAGGGATGGCTCCGGCACGGTGACCGGCATCACCGTCTACGCGGCGGCGTCGTTGACCGACGTCTTCCCGAAGATCGACAGCGGCCCGAAGTACTCGTTCGGTGCGTCGAACACGCTCGCCACCCAGATCACGCTCGGCGCGCCCGCCGACGTGTTCGCCTCGGCGAACACGACGATCCCGGCGCAGCTGTTCGCCAAGGGCCTCGTTCAGAGGCCCGTCGTCTTCACGCGAAACAGGCTCGTGCTCGTGGTGCCGAGCTCGAACCCCGCCGACATCCACAGCGTGTACGACCTCCAACGTTCGGGCGTCAAGCTCGTGATCGCGGCGAGCGGTGTCCCCGTGGGCAGCTACACGCTGCAGGTGCTGAAGCAGATGGGCTTGACGAGCGTTCTCGCGAATGTCGTCAGCCGCGAGTCAGACGTGCGCAGCGTGCTCTCGAAGGTCGCGCTCGGCGAGGCCGATGCGGGCTTCGTCTACTCGACCGACGCGAAGACGGTTCCCGGCAAGGTGAAGGTCGTCAAGGTTCCGGCCTGGGCGCAGCCGAAGGTGACGTACTCGCTGGCTGTCGTCTCCGCCAGCGGCAACAAGACTGCGGCGCAGCGGTTCGTCAACGAGGTCCTGCGCAAGGCGGGCCAGAAGCAGATGCTCAACTACGGCTTCCTGCCGATTCCGAAGTAGTGCGGAGGGCGCTCCTCGCCGTCGCTTACTTCGTCGCGGCGGCGATCGCGCTCGCGTTCCTGGTCCTGCCGATCGCCGCGATCTTCCTGCGTGTCTCGCCCGGGCGCCTGCTCGACCAGCTCTCGAACCCGGTCGTGACCGACGCGCTCGTCGTCAGCTTCAAGACGACGCTGATCGCCCAGGTGCTCGTGCTCGTGTTCGGCACACCCGCGGCGTACCTGCTCGCCTCGCGCCGCTTCCCGGGTCGGTCGTTGTGCGTCACGCTGGTCGAGCTGCCGCTGGTGCTGCCGCCGGCGGTGGCGGGCATCGGGCTGCTCGCCGCGTTCGGCCGCTTCGGGCTGCTCGGCTCGACGCTGCGCGCGGCGGGGATCACGATCCCGTTCACACAGACCGCGGTCACGCTGGCGGTGGCGTTCGTGTCGAGCCCGCTCTACATCCGGCAGGCGATCGCCGCGTTCGAGGCGATCGACCCGAACCTCGTCGCCGCGTCGAGGACGCTCGGCGCCGGGCCGACTCGCACGTTCTTCCGGGTGGCGCTGCCGCTCGCGCGCGGTGGCCTGGCCGCCGGCGAGGCGCTCGCGTTCGCCCGCGGGTTGGGCGAGTTCGGGGCGACGATCATGTTCGCCGGCAGCCTCCAGAAGGTGACGCAGACACTGCCGCTCGCGATCTACGCGGAGTTCGAGGTCAACTTCGACGTGACGCTCGCGATCAGCGCCCTCCTCGTCCTGATCAGCGCCGCTCTGCTGATCTCCCTCAAGCTGACTGCGTTATGGCAGCCCTCCGGGCGGACTTCACCCACCCTCTTCGCACCTTTGCGCTCGAATTAGCGCTCGACGTCGGCGACACCGTCGCCCTCGTCGGCCCGTCGGGTGCGGGGAAGACGTCGGTGCTTCGCGCGCTGGCCGGGCTGGTGCGCCCGCCGACCGGGACGATCGCGCTCGGCGACGATGTGTGGCTGGACAGCGAGCGCAATGTCTTTCTCAAGCCCGATCAACGCCGAGTCGGGCTCGTCTTCCAGGAGTACGCGCTCTTCCCGCACATGACGGTCCGGCAGAACGTCGCCTACGCCGGAAAGGACCGGGCGGACGAGTTCCTCGAGCGTTTTCGGATCTCTCACCTCGCCGATGTCCGGCCCGGCGGCCTGTCCGGCGGAGAGCGTCAGCGGGTCGCGCTCGCGCGCGCGCTCGCCCGCGATCCCGGCGTGATCCTCCTCGACGAGCCGCTCGCCGCACTCGACGCGCACACCAAGGATGCGGTTCGCGGCGAGCTGCACGAGCTGCTCCGCGAGTTCGCCCTGCCCACCGTTCTCGTCACGCACGACTACGAGGACGCGGCCGCGCTTGCCGACCGGGTGGGGGTGCTGGTCGACGGCAAGCTCCGCCAGCTGGCGACTCCGAGCGAGCTCGTCGATCGACCCTCTGACGCGTTCGTCGCGTCGTTCACCGGCGCCAACCTCTTGCACGGACGCGCGCACGCGTCCGGGAACGAGTTGACCGCGGTGCAGCTCGAGTCCGGCCAGACGATCTACTCGACCGACCGTGGCGAGGGCGACGTCGGTGTCGTCGTCTACCCGTGGGACGTGTCGGTCGCGCGCAGCCAGCACGACGACTCGGCACTGAACTCGATCCGAGGGGAGATCGCCTCGGTCGTGACGATCGGCAACCGCGTGCGCGTCAGGATCGGGCCGATCACCGCGGAAGTCACAGCGTCGTCGGCCGACAAGCTCGACCTGGCGCGCGGAGGGATCGCCTTCGCGACCTTCAAGGCGACCGGGACGCGTTTGACGTCGCTGCCGTCCTAGCGGTGTAGTGTCGCCGGCCAGAGCAAAAGGAGGCCCGTGATGGAGTCAGGCGAGCAATCGACCAGTGCCGGTTACCCGGTGCAGTTCTCGGTGGAGTACCCGGATCGCAAGCTCAACCGACTGACAACGGCGTTCAGGCTGTTCGCTGCGATCCCGATCGTCATTCTCGCCGCGAGCGTCAGTGGCGACACCTGGGGCAGCTACGGGCACAACGCGAGTCACGGCGCTGCGGTCGGAGGTGGGGGGCTGCTGTTCCTGCCGCCGCTCCTGATGATCCTCTTCCGGCAGAAGTACCCGCGGTGGTGGTTCGACTGGAACCTCGAGCTGATGCGCTTCTCGAATCGCGTCGGCGTCTACCTCGCCTTGATGGATGATCGCTACCCCTCCACCGACGAGCGCCAATCGGTCTCGCTCGACTTTCCCTACCCAGACGCCAAGAACGGGCTCAACCGCTGGCTCCCACTCGTCAAGTGGCTGCTCGCGATCCCGCACTACATCGTGCTCTTCTTCCTGTTCGTTGGTGCGGTCGGCGCAGTGATCCTTGCCTGGTTCGCGATTCTTTTCACCGGCCGCTACCCACGCGGCCTCTTCGACTACGTCGAAGGCGTCGGTCGCTGGGCGGTCCGCGTCTTCGCGTACTCGATCGTGCTCGTCACGGACGAGTACCCGCCGTTCCGGCTGAAGCCGTAGGGTGCCGATCCTGACCGAGAACGGCGTCGAGCTCGCCGGTCCGCCCGAGGTACTGGAGATTCACAACATCATCAAGCGGTAGACCGGCGGGCCAGAGCGAGACGTTTCGCGCGACCCCGGTGTCTGACACCGGCCGTGTCCGCGAGCGGGACCGCATAGACACAGCGCGCGTCACACCTTCGACACGAAGGCGTGACACTTCTGTGTCCGTGTCTGACACCGGACGTGTCGGGCCTGCGCTCGTCCGTGGAGGACGCGGCTCGCTCGGCTGGTCTCCCCTGGGTGGCCGTTTCCAGCTTAGGAAACAGATAACGGCTGTTTGCAGGCCTTTTGGGAAGCTGCGGGACTAGGACTCGAACCTAGACTACCTGATCCAGAGTCAGGCGTCCTACCATTAGACGATCCCGCAGGGCGCCCGAAGTGTAGCCGGGGTGCCCGGCGCCTGAGCCCTACAGGTCGAGCTCGTAGAGCGGCACGAGGCGCTTCTCGGCCTCGGTGTCGATGTGCGCGACGACCTCGACGTACGGCTCGAGACCAGACCCGACGAGCTTGGCCTTGAGCAGGCCGTCGACCTGGTAGATGCCCGACGAGTTGTTCATGCGGATCGAGATGCGGATCGGTTTCTTCTCGCCGTCCGAGATCTCGACCTCGTCGATCGCGGCGGCTGACAGCGAGTGGATGCCGATCCGGCCGCGCTCGAAGGCGATGCGCGACCGGCCCTGTTCCATGTCGAGCGCGTCTGCGACCCGCAGGATGCCCGCCTCGAGCGTGAGCGGTTCCCCGTCGGCGCGGTGGCTGATGATCCCCTGCAGCACCTCGGAGACGACGACGGTCAGGTCAGGCTCGTCGTAGATCCCGGCGAGCAGCTCGCGCAGCTTCGGCTCGGAGAGGAAGAGGCTGAAGTCCTCGTGTCCCTTCCGGTGCACGGACATGCCGACGCAGTGAGTGAGCGCAGTCAACGCGACCACGACCTCGGCGTCGTCGCGGCTCATGCCGTAGTCCGAGACCATGGCCGGCTCGACGCC
The DNA here is from genome assembly GCA_963819535.1 of uncultured Actinomycetes bacterium. GTDB lineage: Bacteria > Actinomycetota > Thermoleophilia > Gaiellales > Gaiellaceae > PALSA-600. The sequence goes on from CAWFWL010000004.1 coordinate 776,860, forward strand.
ATGCTTCGTCAGCTGACGGAGCAGCTTCAGCGCGATGTTCGTGACGATCTGGATGTGCACCCAGGAGTGGTCGTTGATCTCCATCCGCGCGACCGCGTTCACGTTCGCGACGTGCCACCAGCCCTTGAGCTGAAGGTCCTTGTTGACGCGCTCGACGATCGTGCGGAGCTTGCGGTTCGCACGTACCGGGACGCGGATCCGCATCTGCGCGACCGCCTCGCTCGGCGTCAGCCTGGTCTCGCGCTCGGCCTCCTCCGAGACGGGCTGTTCGATGCGCTTCTCGGTCTCGCGATCGAGCACCCCGAGAGCTTACGTCGCGGGCGCGGAGCCTGAGGCCCCGCGCCCGCGGAGGAGGAGAGTTGAGGAGGTCAGCCGATGAGGCTGGACGAGCCGTGCGAGATGTCCTGGGCGATCGCGGTGTAAATGCCCTTCAGCGAGCCGGCGTTCGGCTGGACGAAGAAGTTGGACGGGTTGGAGGCGATGCCCTGCAGTGCCTGATCCACCGTGATCGTGGGCGATTCGTTTGAACCCGTGTACGACTTGCACCCGCCCGTTGCGTCGTTGAGCGCGTATCCGATCGAGTAGACGGTCGTGCCCTTGACCTTCTGGAGGTTCGAGGAGGTCACGCCCTGATGGCAGGGCTGAGTGCGGTACGGGGAGTTGGTGGGGTAGTAGGTCGGGCCGGTGTTCGCAGCGCCGTCCGACATGAACACGATCACATCGGGAACACCGGGCCGCCCGTGTGCGTCGAGCTCGGTCTGGGCGGCCTCGATCGCGTTCGAGTACGACGTGTTGCCGGCGCCCTGGATGCAGTTCAACGTCTGGATCAGGTTCGACGAGTTGTTGAGGGTGCCGTCGGGGTTCTTGTAGTCGTGCGACATGGGCACGATGGTGTACGCCGCCGAGAGCGAGTTGTAGTTCCCGGTCGCTGGGACGGCACACCGGTTCGTCACGTTCGTCGCGGGCGGCAGGACGCCGAGCCCGACGTAGGCCAGGTTCGGGTCGAAGAAGCCGAGGAACGTCTTGACGCCGGCCCGCGCGTTGTTCAGGTCGGTGCAGGCGGGATCGGCGTTGCCGGCGCTGTCCTGACACATCGAGCCGGTGCGGTCGACGACCAGCATCACGTCGACCGGCTTGGAGCCGCACGGCGAGCAGGCGGTCGCCTTCACATGAATCTTGAAGGAGCTGAGACCGAAGATCTTCGCGAAGTAGGTGGGGACGTCGGCGGTCTCGTTGACGGCGACCGAGTTGACCGGGTTGCAGCCGGGGATCGTCGAGATGCAGCCGGTGGTCACAGCTTCCGTGACCGTTGCGCGGGTGACGCGGTTGCCGCCTGTTGCGGAGGCGCCGTACTGCGTCGCCGTCGCCTGCGCTGCAACCGGGTCCGGCAGCTGCTGCGCACCCGCGAGCGCCGCGGCGTCGGCCGCGGACTGCAGGTCGCGCTGCGCCTTGTAGGCGTAGCCGATGTCGATGACGATCCCGATCATCCCGGTCAGGACCACGAAGGCGATCACGACCATCACGATCGTCTGCCCGCCTTCGTCGCGGGCCCTGCTCAGGAATGGGATGTGTTTGCGCATGTCGAGACTCTCCCCGGGCTCCGGCGGTTTACCGCATGCTCCGCGTGAACGGTTGGTCCCTCTTGTTGTCGGGGACTGGCGGGTCGGCCGCCATCCCCGGTTCGGGTGAACTCGAACGAGTGAATCTGGCTCGGCGACAGGACTTCATCCGCTCGGCGTGTCACGATGCGGACGAATGCTCGATGAGACGCCAAGCGGGCTCACGAGGGAGCGCTCCGGGTTCTGGCGGCGTTTCGTGGCCGCGCTGATCGACGGCATCCTCCTCGGCGTCGTCTCCGGGATCCTCCGGGCGATCCTCGGCCAGGCCGGGGGCGGGGGTCTCGGCCTCGTGATCTCGCTCGGCTACTACACCTACTTCCACGGCTCGACCGGACAGACGCCCGGCGACGCCGTCATGTCGATCCGCGTCGTCGACTTCCGCGACGGGAGCGGCGCACCGATCGGCTATGGCCGTGCGCTCGGCCGCGCGCTGATGTCGATCGTCTCCGGTCTCGTGCTCCTGCTCGGGTACCTCTGGATGCTCTGGGACAGCGAGAAGCAGACCTGGCACGACAAGGTCGTCGGCTCGGTCGTCGTCCCGGCCAGGCCCTAAGCCACCTCGGCAGCCCAGTCGCCGTAGAGCGACATGTACAGCCCCCGGCGCGCGAGCAACTCGTCGTGCGTCCCCTGCTCGACGATCAGCCCATGCTCGAGCACGACGATCAGGTCGGCGTCGCGGATCGTCGAGAGGCGGTGGGCGATGATGAATGCGGTTCGTCCTTCGAGCAGGCGGCGGAGTGCGCGTTCGATCTTCCGCTCGGTGCCGATGTCGACCGAGCTCGTCGCCTCGTCGAGGATCAGGATGCGCGGGTCGGCGAGCAGCGCCCGCGCGAACGCCACGAGCTGGCGTTGACCGAGTGAGAGGCGCGAGCCACGCTCGCCGAGCTCGGTCTCGAAGCCGTCCTCGAGGCGGTCGATGAACTCGTCCGCACCGACCGCACGCGCAGCCTCGACGATCTCGGCGCGCGTTGCGTCCGGCCGCCCGAAGGCGATGTTCTGGGCCACGGTGCCGGCGAACAGGAACCCCTCCTGCGGCACGATCCCGAGTTGCCGGCGCAGCGAGCGCTGCGTGACCGTCCGTAGGTCGGTTCCGTCGATTGTGATCCGACCCTCGGTCGGGTCGTAGAAGCGGGCCAGGAGCTTGGCGATCGTCGACTTGCCCGCGCCGGTGTGGCCGACGAGCGCGACGGTGGTGCCGGCGCGGACGTCGAGGTCGATGCCGTGCAGGACCTCTGGGCCGCGCCCGTAGGCGAACCGCACCACCTCGAAGGAGACGTGGCCGGCGATCTCTGCCAGCTCGCGCGCACCCGGCTCGTCCTCGACCTCGGCCGGCTCGTCGAGCACGTCGGTGATCTTGTCGAGCGCGGCCACCGCGGAGAGGAACGTGTTGTAGAGCTGCGAGAGCTGCTGCACCGGGTCGAAGAAGTTCGACAGGTAGCCGAGGAACGCGACCAGGATCCCGATCGAGACCTCGCCGTGGAACGCGAGCCAGCCGCCGTAGCCGAGCACGACCGCCGTCGCTGCCGACGAGAGAAAGTCGACGAAGGGGAAGTAGAGGCCGCTCAGGACGACGGTGCGCATGTTCGAGGAGCGGTAGTCGTCGGCGATCCGGCGGAAGTTCTCCTGCGCCGCGTCCTCGCGGGTGAAGGACTGCAGGACGCGCATGCCGGCGATGTCCTCGGCGAGCGTCGCCGTCACCAGGCCGAGCGTCTCGCGCACCGACCGGTACGCGCGGCCCGAGCGCTTCCGGAACCACGCCGTCGCGAACGTCATCAGCGGCATCACCGTCATCGACGCGAGCGCGAGCCGCCAGTCGAGGAAGAAGAGGAGAACGGCCGTCCCCACGAGCGTCAGCGTGTTCTGGACGAGCGAGCTGACGCCGTCGGTGACGAGCTGGTCGAGCGCCTCGACGTCGTTCGTCAAGCGGCTGATGATCACGCCGGCGCGGTTGCGCTCGTAGAACCCGAGCGAGAGGCGCTGCAGGTGCCGGAAGAGCTCGTTCCGCAGGTCGGCCAGCATCCGCTCGCCCGTCCAGCCTGTGAAGTACGTCTGGGCGTACGAGAAGACGATCCCGAGCACGCCCGCCGCGACGAACGCGGCGACCAGCCACGCGAGTAGATGCGTGTCGCCGCGGCGCACCTCGTCGACCGCACGGCCAACCAGGTAGGGCGGCGCGAGCGAGACGGCCGTCGCCCCGAGCAGGGAGAGCGTCGCGACGAGGGTGCGGAGGCGGTACGGCCTGGCCAGCCGGTAGAGCGCACGCAGGCGACGCTTCGTCTGCTCCCACGACCAGTCCTCGACCGTCGGCCGCCCGCCACTCATCAGATGACTGCCTGCCTGGTGGACTCTCACGCGACTTCCTCGGTCAGCACCCGCTCGAGCAGCCCGTGGTCGTAGATCTCGCGGTACACCGGGCTCGAGCCCACCAGCTCGTCATGGCTCCCACGAGCTGCGACGCGCCCGTCCTCGAGCACGACGATCTCGTCGGCGAGCGCGATCGTCGAGAGCCGGTGGGCGATGATGATCGTCGTCCGGCCGCGCATCGCCTCCTGGAGTCCCTCGCGGATCCGCGCCTCGGTCGTCGCGTCGACCGAGGCGGTCGCGTCGTCGAGGATCAGGATCCGCGGGTCGACGACGAGCGCCCGCGCGATCGCGAGCCGCTGCCGCTGACCGCCGGAAAGTGTGATCCCGCGCTCGCCGACGACGGTGTCGTAGCCCTCGGGCAGCGCCTCGACGAACTCGTGCGCCTGCGCAAGGCGAGCTGCCCGCTCGATCTCCTCGTCACCGACGTCCGGGCGGCCGAACGCGATGTTCTCGCGCACGGTGGCGGAGAAGAGGAACGGATCCTGCGCGATCACGCCGATCTCACGTCGCAGCGAGGCGAGCATGACGGTGCGCACGTCGTGGCCGTCGATCGAGACGCTGCCCGCCTGGACGTCGTAGAAGCGCGGGACGAGCGCGGCCAGCGTCGTCTTACCGGCTCCGGTGTGCCCGATCAACGCGACGACGCGCCCGGGCTCGAGCTCCAGGCGGACGTCGTGGAGGACCGGCCGCTCGGCGTCGTAGCCGAACGTGACCCCCGCGAAGAGCACGCGTCCGGGGCCGGGCGGCAGTGCGATCGCATCGGCCGCGTCCTGGATCTCCTCGGGCTCGTCGATCACCTGGAAGATGCGCTCGCCCGAGGCGGTCGCGCGCTGTGCCTGGCCGATCCACATGCCGAGTTGCCGCAGCGGCAGCACGAGCATCGCGAGGAACAGGTTGAACGCCACGAAGTCGCCGAGCGAGAGCTGCCCGTGCGCCACCATCCGGCCGCCGACGAGCAGGATCGCCGCCTGCGCGAGCAGCGGCAGGAAGCTGAGCAGCGGTACGTACAGCGCGCGCTGGCGGTTCGCCTTCACGCTCTGCTCGAACACGCGCTCGGAGCGAACCTCGAACTTCGCCTGCTCGGCCGCCTCCTGCGCGAACGACTTGACGACGTGGACGCCGACGATGTTCTCCTCCGCCACCGTCGCGACGTCGGCCATCTTCTGCTGGACGTCGCGGAGCAGCGGATGCGCCACATGGCTGTAGCGGTATGCGATCGCGATCAGGAGCGGCGCGATCGCCATCGAGATCAACGCGAGCTTCCACGAGATGACGAACACGACGATCCCGACGCCGACGATCGTGAAGATGTGCTGGAAGAAGAAGATCAGGCCGTAGCCGAGGAAGAACCGGACGCCCTGCAGGTCGACGGTCGCGCGGCTCATCAGCTGGCCGGTCTGGTGACGGTCGTAGAAGCCGAACGACAGTCGCACCAGCTTCGCGTACACCGCCTGGCGCATGTCGAGCTCGACCGCCAGCGCCTGCTTGCCGGCGATCAGCCGGCGACCCGACATCATCAGCGCCCGGGCGACGCCGAGCAGGACGACGAACGCGACCAGCCACTTCAGGCGGTGCAGCTCGTGCGCGTGGAGGGCGCTGACGACGCTGCGCGTCAGCAGGATCGCCGCGAGCGCCGCGCCCTGCGAGCCGACCGCCAGCACGATCGAGACGATCAGCGAGAGCTTGTAGGGCCGCAGGAACGCGACGAGCCGCACGAAGGTGGAGCGGTAGCGCGGCGTCGACGGGTCGTTCACATAGTTAAGGGTACCGCGGTCAAAGCCTGACCAGCTCGGCGCGGACGAGCTGCGCAGCCTCTGCGACCCGCTCGCGGTTGCGCGGGTCGTTCAGCCAGCTGCTCGCGCCCGACGGGTGCGGCAGCGGGATCGCGACCGCATCCCCGAGCCGGTGGCGGACGCCGACCGACTCGGTGACGCTCCGCAGTCCCAGTACCCGTGCCGCCGCAAGCCCGCCGACGGTGACGATCAGACGCGGCCGCAGCAGGCGCAGCTCGTGGTCGCGCCACCCCTCGCAGAGCTCCTGCTCCTCCGCGTCGGCGTGCGGTCGCCGCGCCCCGACGCGGCGCGGCCCGGGTAGCACCGCGTCACCGACGCGCAGTAGAAGGTGGCGTAGAACTCGTCCTCGTCCATCTCCAGCCATCGTCGCAGCGTGCGCCCGGCGCGCCCGCGCCACGGGCGGCGCTCCTCGCCTTCGACGACGCCCGGCGCCTGCCCGAACAGGTACGCGGGCTGGTCGTGGAGTGGTGCGAGCACCGGCAACGATGCGAGCGGGTGGCCGGCTTCGACGCAGGCCCGGCACCGCGCCTGGTCGCGCTGCAGCGACGCCAGGGAGCGGTAGCGCTTCACGCAGGCGAGCGCACGGCGACGAACCAGTGTCCGTCGTGCAGCACGTCCCCGCCGCCGAGCTCGTCGACCAGGCCGGCGCCGGTGAACCAGCGCTTGTAGACCTCCCAGCTCGAGCCGTCGTTCAGGACTCGCTGCTGGACGGCGTCGTCCGTGCTCGACTGCGGCGCGGGAGGAGTCGACGACGACGAGCTCGCGCGCCACGCGCGCCGCCTCGGCCAGAAACCGCCGGCGCTCCTCGTCCGCGGAGGTGGCCGTAGAAGTGCCCGGTGAAGACGCGGTCGAAGCTCGCGTCCGGAAACGGCAGCGACAGGGCGTCTCCCTGCAACGAGCGTCGCTCGCGGCGCCTGCTCGGCGGTGCGATCGAGCATCCGCGGGCTCTGGTCGAGCGCGACCACGTCGCCAGGCAGGTGCTTGGTCAGGTAGCCGGTGCCGCAGGCGACGTCCAGCGTCCGGACGGGCGGCAGGGCCGCGACGACGTCGGCCAGCCGCTCCAGCTCGCTCTCCCACTCGGGGCGGTCGCGTTCTGCGAAACGGCCGCGGCCGAGATACCAGTCGTCGTACTCCGCGGCCCGGTTGTCGTAGTACTCCTTCAACGCTCCTAAAGTAGTCACGTGCGCGTACTCGAGGCGGTGCCGAACTTCAGCGAGGGTCGCGATCAGGCGACGATCGCCGCGATCGCCGACGAGCTCTCCGCGCACGCGACGCTCCTCGACGTGCACAGCGACCCGGATCACAACCGCTCGGTCTTCACGCTGGTCGGTGACGACCGCGGGCTCGTCGAGGCACTCGTCGCAGCCGTGTGGGTCGCAACGGATCGCATCGATCTGCGCGCGCACGAAGGCGCGCATCCGCGCATCGGGGTGGCCGACGTCGTGCCGATCGTCCCGCTCGAGCCAGACGATTTCGAGCGTGCCCGAACCGTCGCCGGGATCGTCGGGGAGCGCATCGGTTCGGAGCTGGGGCTGCCGGTCTTCCTCTATGCACCGCCGGAGCGAGGCCCGGCCTACTACCGCCGGGGCGGGCTCGAAGAGCTGCAGCGACGCATCGACGACGGCGGAGTTGACGCCGGACTTCGGCCCGGACAAGCTCGCTGCCGCCGCGGGCGGCGTCATCGTCGGCGCGAGGCGCCCGCTGATCGCCTTCAACGTCAACCTGCGCGGCGAGGTCGCGGTCGCGGTTGCGATCGCCGCCGTCGTCCGCGAGAAGGGCGGCGGCTTTCCCGGCGTGCGCGCGCTCGGGCTCGACCTGCCACGGGCCGGGCTCGTCCAGGTCTCGATGAACGTCGAGGACTGGGAGGCCGCAGCGCTGCACGAGATCGTCGCCCGGATCGCGACCGAGGCCGCGGCGCGCGGCGCGGAGGTGGTCGGCTCCGAGCTCGTGGGGCTGATGCCTGCCGGCGCGGCCGCGGCGGCGGCGGGCGCTGCCCTGCACATCGACGGGTTCGACGCCTCGCACGTGCTCGAGCTGCGACTTCTAGACTCGGGCACGTGACGGCGACGCGCGCCCTGACGGGCGACGACCTCACGCTCGCCGACGTCTGGGCGGTCGCCGTCGAGCGGCAGCGGCGACACGTCACTCTCCGACCGGGCGCGCGAGCAGCATGCAGGCGGCGCGAGCGGTCGTCGAGCGTGCCGCCCACGGGTCGAGCGAGCACACGTACGGCGTCAACACCGGCTTCGGGCGGTTCGTCTCGAAGCGATCCCAGAAGAGCAGACCGAGGAGCTGCAGCTGCGCCTGCTGCGGTCGCACGCCTGCGGCGTCGGCGATCCCTATCCCGACGAGGTGGTGCGGGCGGCGATGCTGCTGCGCGCGAACGCGCTCGCGAAGGGCAACTCCGGCGCGCGGGTCGAGACGGTCGAGCTGCTGCTCGCGTGCCTCAACCGCGGCGTCGCTGCCGCGCGTTCCGGCGCGCGGCTCGGTGGGCGCGTCGGGCGACCTCGCGCCGCTCGCGCACCTCGCGCTGCCGCTCGTCGGCGAAGGAGCGGCGTGGCGCGACGGCCGGCTGCTCGAGGGCGAAGCCGCGTTGCGGCGCGCCGGGCTCGAGCCGGTGCAGCTCGTCGCGAAGGAAGGCCTCTCGCTGATCAACGGCACGCAGTTCATGGCCGCCCAGGGAGCGCTCGGGCTCGTGCGTGCGCGGCGGCTCGCCCGTGCGGCCGACTGCGCGTGCGCGCTGTCGCTCGAGGCGCTGCAGGGCTCGCGCAACTCGTTCCTGCCGCAGATCCAGGCGCTGCGCCCGCTGACGCGGGCAGGGCGTCGGCGCCGCCAACGTGCTGCGGCTGCTCGAGGGCTCGGCGATCATCGAGTCGCACCGCTGGTGCGACAAGGTGCAGGACGCGTACTCGCTCCGCTGCGCGCCGCAGGTGCACGGCGCCTGCCGCGACCTGCTCGACTACGTCGAGTACACGGTCGGCACCGAGCTGAACGCCGCGACGGACAATCCGCTCGTGCTCGTCGAGGAGGGATCTGCTCGTCTCCGCGGGCAACTTCCACGGCCAGCCGCTCGCGTTCGCGCTCGATGCGCTGGCGATGGCCGTGGCGGAGCTGGCGAGCATCTCGGAGCGCCGCGTCGAGCGGCTCGTCAACCCGAACCTGAGCGACGGGCTGCCGGCGTTCCTGACCACCGACGGGGGGCTCAACTCGGGGTTCATGATCCCGCAGTACGTGTCTGCATCACTCGTGTCGGAGAACAAGTCTCTCTGTCACCCTGCATCGGTCGACTCGATCCCGACGAGCGCAGGACAGGAGGACCACGTGTCGATGGGCAACGCATCCGGTCTCAAGGCCTGGCAGGTGGTCGCGAACGCAGAGCATGCGCTCGCGATCGAGCTGCTGGCGGCGCGCAGGCGGTCGAGTTCCTCGCGCCGCTCGAGCCCGGCCGCGGTGCGCGGGCCACGCACGACCATGTCCGGACGCTGTCCCCGCGGCTGCGCGACGACCGGCCGCTCGGCGGCGACATCGAGGCGGTCGCGGCGGCGATCCGCGACGGCTCGCTGCTCGCGGCCGTCGAGGCCGAGGTGGGGGAGCTGGAATGAGCAAGCGCCTGCAGTGGGGCGGCATCCCGGAGCTGCCGCCGCCGAAGCACCCGTATCGCGACACGCTGCTCGTCTACGGCGGGCTGTCGCTCGTGATCGTGCTCATCGCGTGGGTGACGGGCGGCTCCGTGGGCAAGGCCGCGGCGGTCGCCGCCTTCTTCTTCGTCGTCGCGTCGGGGTGGACGATGTACCGCTTCCACGTCCGCGCGCGCGCCGAGGCGCGGGCGCGACGGGCCGAAGGCGAACAGTGACCGTCGCGCCGTCGCTCGACGCCGCGGTCGAGGCGCTCTGCGGCGACCTCTCGACGATCCGCGCACCGCGCGGCACCGAGCTGAACGCGCGCTCGTGGTCGACCGAGGCGCCGCTGCGGATGCTGCTCAACAACCTCGACGCCGAGGTCGCCGAGCGGCCCGAGGAGCTCGTCGTCTACGGCGGCTCCGGCCGCGCTGCGCGCTCGCACGAGGCGCTGAAGGCGATCGTCCGGGCGCTGCTCGAGCTCGCGCGACGACGAGACGCTGCTCGTCCAGTCCGGCAAGCCGGTCGCGGTGTTCCGCACGACGACCGAGGCGCCGCGCGTGCTGATCGCGAACTCGCTGCTCGTCCCGAAGTGGGCGACGTGGGACGAGTTCCGGCGGCTCGAGGCGGAGGGGCTGACGATGTTCGGCCAGATGACCGCCGGCTCGTGGATCTACATCGGCACGCAGGGGATCCTGCAGGGCACGTACCAGACGTTCGCCGCCGCCGGCGCAGAAGCACTTCGGCATCGCCGTCGCTCGCGGGCCGCACGATCCTGACGGCCGGGCTCGGCGGCATGGGCGGCGCGCAGCCGCTCGCCGCGACGATGGCCGGCGCCGCGATCCTCTGCGTCGAGGTCGACCCGGCGCGCATCGAGCGGCGGCTCGAGACGCGCTACCTCGACGAGGCGACCGACTCGCTCGACGACGCGCTCGCGCGCGTCCGCGACGCCGCGGCGAGCGGGCCGCGCGCTCTCGGTCGGGCTGCTCGGCAACGCCGCCGACCTCGTTCCCGAGCTCGCGCGCCGCGGGGAGCACTTCGACCTCGTCACCGACCAGACGGCGGCGCACGACCCGCTCACCGGCTACGTGCCGCAGGGCCTCTCGGTCGACGAGGCGGCCGCGCTGCGCAGGTCCGATCCGGACGAGTACCTGCGCCGGGCGCGCGCGTCGATCGCGACGCACGTCGAGGGCTGCTCGAGTACGTCCGGGCCGGCAGCTACGTTTTCGATTATGGCAACAACCTGCGAGGTGAGGCCCTCGAAGCACGGCGTAACGGACGCCTTCTCATACCCGGGCTTCGTCCCGGCCTATATCCGGCCGCTCTTCTGTCGCGGCATCGGGCCGTTTCGCTGGGCAGCGCTGTCCGGGGACCCGGCCGACATCGCGGCGATCGACGAGGCGCTGCGCGAGCTCTTCCCGGACGACGCGCTCCTGCAGCGGTGGCTCGACGCTGGCACCCGAGCGGGTCGCGTTCCAGGGGCTGCCGGCGCGCATCTGCTGGCTCGGCTACGGCGACCGCGCCCGGGCGGGGCTCGCGATCAACGAGCTCGTGCGAAGCGGCGCGCGTCAAGGCGCCGGTCGTGATCGGGCGCGACCACCTCGACGCCGGCTCGGTCGCCTCGCCGTACCGCGAGACCGAGGCGATGCGCGACGGCTCCGACGCGATCGCCGACTGGCCGATCCTGAACGCGCTCGTCAACGTGGCCGCGGGCGCGACCTGGGTCAGCGTCCACCACGGCGGCGGCGTCGGGATCGGCAACTCGATCCACGCGGGCATGGTCGTCGTCGCCGACGGCACCGACGAGGCGGCGGAGCGGCTGGAGCGCGTGCTCACGACCGACCCCGGCATGGGCGTCATCCGCCACGTCGACGCGGGCTACGCGGAGGCCGTCGAGGCTGCCGCGCGGAGCACGGCCTTCGACACCGATGTTCGACGCGCGAGCTGATCCGTGGCAGCGCTGCTCGTCCGCGACCTCGCGCAGGTCGCGACGCCCGGCCGCCCGGCGAGGCGCCGAGACGCGGCGCCGGCTCTCGGCGACGTCGACGTGCTCGAGGACGCGTACGTCCTCTGCGACGGCGACCGGATCGCCGACGGTCGGGCGGATGCGCGACCTCGGCCGATCGACGGCGACGTCGAGGAGGTCGACGGCAGCGGGCTCTGCGCGGTCCCCGGCCTCGTCGACTGCCACACGCACCCGGCGTTCGGCGGCGACCGCGTCGACGAGTTCTCGCTACGCGCGGCCGGCGCGAGCTACGAGGAGCTCCATGCGGCGGGCGGCGGCATCCTCTCGACCGTCGCGCGCGACGCGCGCGCTCGGTCGGAGGAGGCCTCGCCGAGCGCGTCGCGCGGCACGCCGGCCTGGATGCTGCGCGCACGGCACGACGACCTGGGAAGGCAAGTCGGGCTACGGGCTCGACCGGGAGACCGAGCTCGCGTCGCTGCGCGCGGTCCGCGCCGCGGGCGGCTCGCCGACCTGGCTCGGCGCGCACGCGGTGCCGCCCGAGTTCGCCGACGCCGACGCCTACCTCGACTTCGCGCTCGCCGACGTCCTCCCGGAGGCGGCGGCGCCTGGCGGAAGCGGCCGACGTCTTCCTCGAGCGCGGGGCGTTCGACGCCGCGCAGGCGCGGCGGTTCCTCGAGGCGTGCCGCGCCGCCGGCCTCGCGCTGCGCCTGCACGGCGACCAGTTCACCGAGAGCGGCGCGATCCCGCTCGCGGTCGAGCTCGGCGCGCGCTCGGTCGACCACCTCGAGGCGACGGGCGGCGCGGGCGTGCGCGCGCTCGCGGAGAGCGACGTCATCGGCGTGCTGCTGCCGGCGAGCGCGCTCTTCCTCGATCGGCCGATGCCGCCGGCGCGCGCGCTCGTCGACGCCGGCGCGGCGATCGCGCTCGCGACCGACTTCAACCCGGGCAGCGCGTTCACGACGAGCCTGCCGCTCGTCTGCTCGCTCGCGTGCACGCAGCTGCACCTCTCGCCCGCGGAGGCGCTCACCGCGGTGACGGTGAACGCCGCGCACGTCCTCGGCGCCGCCCGACCGCGTCGGCCGGATCGCACCCGGACTGCAGCGCCGACCTCGTGCTGCTCGACGCGCCCGACTGGCGCTACCTCGCCTACCACCTGGCGGGCGACATCGTCGCCGTCGTCGTCAAGGACGGACAGGTCGTCTTCGGGCGCTAACCTGACGACGGGATGCCCACGAGGAAACAGCGCCGCCGGCGCGGCGAAGAGACTTCCGTCACGAGTACGACCTCGTGCTACGTCGACGAGGACGGGAACGAGGTGCCGCTCGACCCGAGGAGCGGCGCAGCGAGCGCGAGGCGAAGGATCAGCAGCGGGCCGCGAAGACGCCCGCGCGCGGCAAGAAGGCACGCGGCGGCCGCACGCTCCGCGAGCCGCGCCAGCCGTCGTGGGAGCGGGCGCTCACGCCGCGGCGGGGTCATGGGCGGCGCTGATGCTCCTCGCCTTCTTCTTCCTGTTCAAGAGCGCGCCGCTCGGCATCCGGCTCGCCTGGGGCGTCTTCTACGCGGCGGCGTTCATCCCGCTCACGTACTTGCGTCGACCGCACGGCGTACCGCACGTACCTGCGTCGCCAGGTGCGCGCAGGCCAGCCGAAGAAGCAGCTAGCCGTCGCCGCGGTAGTGGCCCGTCGCCGGGCCACGGTGCGAGCAACAGCAGAACGCGCGCGCCGTCTCGGACTGACGCGTGGCGCTCGTCCGGCTCGAACCGCGCGGTCATCCCTCGACCGGCCGTGATCGACTCGTCGCCGGCGCTGATCTCGACGGTGCCGTCGAGGACGGTCAACCACGCGTTCTCCTTCACCTGGTGCTCGCCGAGCGACTGGCCGGGCTGGAGCACGATCAGCACCGCGCGCGCACCGTCGTCCGAGTGGAGCACCAGCGGATCGCGCGTCCCGTCGGGAGCATGGACGGAGCAGGTCCCAGGCTGCCCGAAGCGTCTGCACTAGCACTCGAACGCTCGCCGATGCCGCTCGCCGTTGACACGTTCGTGCTCGGCCCGTTTCGCTCGAACTGCTACGTCGGTGCGGGTCGAGCGAGGTGCGGCCGAGGCGGCCGTGATCGACCCCGGCGACGACACCGACCTCGGTCCGGCTCGAGCTCGCGCGGATGGGATCGCGTGCGGCCGGCATCCTCGTCACGCACACCGACGTCGACCACATCGGCGGGGTCGCCGCGCTGGCCGAGGGCGCGGGCGATCGAGGTCTGGGCGCCGGCGGGCGAGGTCGACGCGCTGCGCTCGGGAGAGCCACGCGGCGGCATGCGCGTCCCTGCACACGATCCGGCGCACACGGTCTCGGGCGGCGACGAGGTGACGGTGGCGGGGATCACGTTCGAGGTGATCGACGTGCCGGGGCACTCCGCCGGGCACGTCGCGTTCCATCACGACGGCGAGCTGTTCTCGGGCGACCTGCTCTTCGCGGGCTCGGTCGGGCGCTTCGACCTCGAGGGCGGCGACTGGGAGACGTTGCTGGCATCGGTGCGCGCGCTGCTCGACCGCTTCCCGCCCGAGACCGTCGTCTACCCGGGGCACGGGCCGGCGACGACGCTCGGTCGGGAGCTGCAGACGAATCCGTTCCTCCGCGAGCTGCGCACCGAGCAACCGACGTGAGCGACAAGATCCAGGCTCCTCGCGGCACGCATGACGTCCTGCCGCGCGACGCCGCGTGGTGGCGCCTCGTCGGTGTGATGGAGGAGGTGACCGCGCGTGTACGGCTGGCGGCGCATCCAGACGCCCGGGTTCGAGGACACGGCGCTCTTCGCCCGCACCTCGGGCGAGGCCTCGGACGTCGTGCACAAGGAGATGTACTCGTTCGCCGACCGCAGCGACCGGCCGCTGACGCTGCGCCCCGAGGGGACGGCGCCGATCGCCCGCGCGTACGTCGAGCACGGCCTGCACCGCGAGCCGCAGCCGGTGAAGGCGTACACGATCGCCCCGATGTACCGGTACGGCGCGCCGGGGCGCGGCCGCTACCGCGAGCACTACCAGCTGTCGGTCGAGGCGATCGGCTCGGCCGACCCGTCGATCGACGCAGAGATCATCCAGCTGTACCACGAGCTGCTGCGGCGGCTCGGCGTGACGCAAGTGGGAGCTGCGCCTGAACTCGATCGGCGACGCGAACTGCCGCCCGCAGTACGTCGAGCGAAGCTGAACGCGTGGCTCGATGCGCATGCGGACGTCCTCGACGAAGATGCGCGCCACAAGCGCGCGACGAGCCCGCTGCAGGTCTTCGACGTGAAGAACCCGACCGTGCGCGCGGCGCTCGAGGACGCGCCGAAGATCGGCGAGTCGCTCTGCGACGAGTGCCGCGAGCACTTCGACGCGGTGCAGCGCGCGCTCGACGCCTACGGCGTGCCGTACATGCTCGACGCGACGCTCGTGCGCGGGCTCGACTACTACACGCGCACGACCTTCGAGTTCATCGGGCCCGACGAGAACGCCAACTCGACGATCTGCGGCGGCGGCCGCTACGACGGCCTCGTCGAGGCAGATCGGCGGCCCGCCGACGCCGGGCATCGGCTTCGGCGCGGGTATCGAGCGGCTGCTGCTCGCGCTCGAGAACGAGGGCGTTCACGGCTGCGCCTCGAGCCGCTCGACGTCTTCTTCGTGCGTCGCCGAGGGCGCGGAGCGGCTGCGCGTCGCTGCCGCTACTCGCCGAGCTGCGCCGTGCGGGCGTCGTCGGCCGACACTCGACTACGCCGGTCGCTCGCTGAAGGGGCAGCTGACGCAGGCGGTCCGAACGCGGGCGCGGGCGACGGTGATCGTGGGCGCCGACGTCGGCGACGATCCGCCGTGAGGGGCGTGCCGACGAGGAGGTCGGACCTCGCGGAGCTCGTCGCTAGGCTCACCGCTGCATGAGCTGGCGCGACCTTCTACTGCGGCGAGCTGCGACCCGGCCGGATCGGCGAGCGGGTGACCGTTGCCGGCTGGGTCGACACGCCGGCGCGACCACGGCGGGCTCGTGTTCGTCGACCTGCGCGACCACACCGGCAAGCTGCAGCTCGTGATCAACCCCGAGCGGTCGGCCGAGGCGGCGGCGGTCGCGCACGAGATCCGCAACGAGTTCGTGCTGCGGGCCGAGGGGGAGGTGGTCGCGCGTGCCCCCGAGCGCGGTGAACCCGAACCTCGCCGACCGGCGAGGTCGAGGTGCAGGTCGACAGCGTCGAGATCCTCTCGCGCTCGACGCCGCTGCCGTTCCAGCTCGACGAGGAGAACGTCGACGAGACGCTGCGCCTCCGCTACCGCTGGCTCGACATGCGCCGCGAGCGGATGCAGCGCAACCTGCGTCTCTCGCACACGGTGATCGTCGGCGATCCGCCGCACGATGGACGAGCTCGGCTTCATCGACGTCTGGACGCCGAGCATGACGCGCGGCACGCCCGAGGGTGCTCGCGACTTCCTCGTCCCGGTCCGCCTGCAGCCCGGCAAGTTCTTCGCGCTCGCGCAGTCGCCGCAGCTCTTCAAGCAGCTCTGCATGGTCGGCGGGATCGACCGCTACTACCAGATCGCCACGTGCTGGCGCGACGAGGATCTGCGCGCCGACCGGCAGTTCGAGTTCAGGCAGCTCGACCTCGAGATGGCGTTCGCCGAGCGGGAGGACGTGCTCGACGTTATGGAGGCCGCGGTCGTCGGCGTCGTTCGAGGCACTCGGTCGCGAGCGCGCCGACCGCGGCCGTTCGCAGCGGCTCGCGTACGACGACGTGATGCGCGCGGTACGGCACCGACAAGCCCGACCTTCGCTTCGGCATGGAGATCCAGGAGGCGACCGACGTGACGCGCGGCTCGCGAGTTCGGGGTCTTCGCCGGCGCCGGGTGCGTGCGCTATCCTCGTCGTGCCGAAGGCGTTCTCGCGCAGCGAGCTCGGCGCGGCTCGAGGAGATCGCGAAGGAGTGGGGCGCGAAGGGTCTCGCGTACATCGTCGTCGACGAGAGCGGCGAGGTGCGCTCGCCGATCGCGAAGTTCCTCTCCGAGCGCGAGCTGGCGGCATTCGCGGCGCCGCCCGGGCTCGACCGTCGCTGTTCGGCGCCGGCGACGAGGCGGCAGTCGCGCGCGTGCTCGGCGGGCTGCGTCTGCATCTCGGCCGCGAGCTCGGGCTGACCGAGACGCCGGCGACGCCTTCCACTGGGTCGCTCGACTTCCCGCTCTTCGAGCGCGACGACGACGCGGGCGGCTGGACGTTCATGCACCACCCGTTCACGGCGCCGATGCCGGACACGAGGACTGGGACGAGAGCGACCCGACCGGCGTGCGCGGCCAGCACTACGACCTGGTCTGGAACGGCTGGGAGCTCGGGTCGGGCTCGATCCGGATCCACGACGTCGAGCTGCAGCAAGAGGTCTTCCGCACGATGGGGCTCTCGGCCGAGGAGGCGCAGTCGAAGTTCGGCTTCCTGCTGGACGCGCTGGCGATGGGCGCGCCGCCGCACGGCGGCTTCGCGATGGGGATCGAGCGGTTCGTCGCGCTGATGGCCGGCGAGCCGGACATCCGCCAGGTCGTCGCGTTCCCGAAGGTCTCGAGCGGCTCCGACCCGCTCACCGGAGCGCCGACGCCGATGCCGCCGGCGTGCTCGCCGAGCTCGGCGTGCAAGCGCTGCCCGCGGCGGGGCAGGGTCAGCACACCGACCTAGTCGAAAGGGTCCGAGATGGTCGATCGCCGCGGCTCCCGTTTCGCCTTCGAGGTTCTCTTCCTCGTCGCGCTCGCCGTCGGCCTGACGCTGGCGGAGGTGCGGCCGGTCGTGATCGTCGGCGTGATGGCGCTCGGCTGGGTGATCGTCGCCGCGCTCGAGTGGGCCGCCTGGCGTGGCCGAGCCGCATTTCGGCAGCGGCTTGCCGCCGCGCTACTACGTCCCCCGGGTCGAGTCTGCCGCCCGCCGCAGCCGCTCGAGCAGGTGAACGTCGGGCTATCCGGAGGCGCAGCGCGACGAGGCGCCGACCTGGATCGCCTCCGCGCCCTTCGCGCCGAGGTGCTCGGCGAGTGGCCTGCCCCACCGGCCCGCGGAGGCGCGAGGCGGAGGCCGAGGACCGAGCTCGCGCGCGTCGAGCCGGACGAAGCCCGTGCGGCTGCCCGCCGTGGCCGCAGCCCGAGCCGGTGCCGTTGCCGCCGCTCCGCCTCGACCAGGGCGTTGCGGGCGTGCTGGTGTTTGCCCGCTACACGCTCGACCCGCTCGGCGAGCCGCCGCCGAGGCGGCGGTTCTCGCGCCGCCGCGAAGAGGAGCCCGGGACCGTCCAGGTGCCGGCACGGCCGACGGGCCCACGCGGCCTGCCGGGTCACGCGACGGAGTCATGAGACCGAACGTCGCGTTGCGCGAGCTCGCGCTCGCCGCGGTGGCGCTCCTCGCGGTCGTCGCGGCGCTCGCAGTGACGCAGCGGACACGCAGCCACACCGACACGACGCCGAAGCCGGAGGGCTCATACCTCGCGCTCGCCGGCTCGAGCCGGCCCGGCCGTGTTCGGGCGGCCGCACGGCCTGCGGCGGTGTCCTGCGCTCGGACACGATCGGCGTCGCGCAGCCGACGCTGCCCTTGCGGTGCACGCATCTTCGTCACCTACAACGGCACGACCGTCCTCACCCAGGTCGTCGACCGCGGCCCGTACCAGCAGGGGCGCCAGTTCGACCTGACCGACGCGCTCGCCCGGCGCCTCGGCCTGCGCGGCGTGCAGACGATCGACGTGGTCCTACGCCCGCAGCCGGTAGGTGATCGAGCTACCATCCGTCCGAGTGCTCGATGTCGTTCGTGTGCTGCGCCTCCATGTAGAACCAACACCATGTGAAAGGGAGCCCGGGTCGGGGCTAGGGCTGTTCACTCACCCGATGCCTCGCACGGCACCCACCTGGCTTGTCCAGGTTCACACGGGGCGTGGCCAAATCGGCGTCGTCGGAGCATGGTGAGGGGAGCTTCGGCTCCCCTCACACTTTTCGGCCGCAAGTACCCTGGCCCGATGCGTCGAGCTGTACGGGGATTCGGCGCGCGGCGCGGACTGGGCGGCGGTGCGGCTGCGGGTCGACGGCGAGCGGATCGTCGACGCCGACGCGGCCGGGCTCGCGACGCGACCTGCGCGGGCTGACGCTGCTCGAGGCGGCTGCGGTCGGCGGCGAGACGCTGCCGGTCGACGCGCTCGCGAATGCGCTCGGCGCCGGCCGTCCGCGCCGCAGCGGGACGCGGACGCGGGTGGCGGTCGCGATGAGCGGCGGCGTCGACAGCGCCGTCGACGCTGCTCAAGGCCGGGGCCGAGGCGGTCGGCGTCACGCTGCGGCTGTGGCTCGATCCGCACGGCCCGGACTCGGAGCGGGCGTGCTGCTCGCCGTCGGCCGTGATCGCGGCCCGCGAGGCGTGCCACGCGCGCGGGCTGCCGCACGTGACGCTCGACCTGCGCGAGGAGTTCCGCCGCGCGGTCGTGACCCCCTTCGTCCGCGGCTATGCCCGCGGCGAGACCCCGAACCCGTGCATCGCGCTGCAACGGCGGCTTCCGCTTCGCGGAGCTGCTCGCGTTCGCGCGCCGGATCGGCGCCTCGAGGCTCGCCACCGGCCACTACGCGCGAATCGTGGAGCGCGACGGCGCGCTCGCTGCTCGCGCGCGCGACGCGACCCGGCGAAGGACCAGAGCTACATGCTCGCCCGGCTCGATCCACGCTTCCTCGACCGCATCTGGTTCCCGCTCGGCGAGCAGACGAAGGAACAGACCCGTCGCGAGGCCGCCGCAGCGGGCCTCGCGGCCGCAGGGCGCGCCGAGAGCCAGGAGGCGTGCTTCCTCGCGGGCGACGACTACCGCGCGTTCCTCGGCCGGCAGGGGCTGCCCGTTGCGCCCGGCGCGATCGTCGACGAGCGGGGCGCGAAGCTCGGGACCCACGACGGCTACTGGCGCTTCACGCCCGGCCAGCGCCGCGGGCTCGGCGTCGCCGCCGCCGAGCCGCTCTACGCGCTCCGCACCGAGCCGCGCACGAACACGGTCGTCGTCGGGCCGCGTGAGGCGCTCGCCCGGCGGCGCGTCTCCGCCCGCGGGCGGCTCTATCGTGCCGGTCGGACGGGTCGAGGCGAAGCTGCGCTACCGGCTCGCCCGCGGTGCGCCGCGACGCGTCGAGACGACCGCGCGGGGCTTCCCGCTGCACCTCGACGAGCCCGCGTACGGCGTCGCGCGCGGCCAGGCCGCCGTTCTCTACGAGGCGACGTCGTCGTCGGGTCAGGTTTGGTCACGTCCGCTGCGGTTATCTAGTCTGCGTCGGCGTGATGCGTCGCATTCTCGCTACGGCGATCTCGCCCACCTCGCGCTCGCCGTCTTCCTGTCGCGGTGGGCGTCGGCGCTCGGCTGGGCGTTCCTGCGGCTGGCCGTAACGTTCGACCGCCTCTCCTCGTTCATCAAGGGCACCGAACGCGAGGTTCTGCCGGTGATCAACAAGGTCGGGGGCTCGGTCGACCGGGTGAACGCGCAGCTCGACAAGGTCGACACTCGCGACGACAGCGCCGTCGACGCGGTCGCAGCCGTGGACGAGGCGGTGCGCACGGTCAGCTTCGCCGTCAAGCGCCCGGTCCAGAAGCTCGCCGGGCTTCACGGCCGGCGTCTCGCACGGTTGGTCGTCGCTCAAGACGCGCGCGAAGCTGGCGCGTCGGCGGTCGACGAGGCGAAGGCCGCGGCTGCGCGGCGCGAGCGCGATCTCGAAGAGGAGCTCAAGCCTGCGCGATGGCTGACGAGATCACGCTTACGCTGCCGCGGGAGCCCGATTACCAGAGCGTCGCGCACCTCGTGCTCGGCGGGCTCGCAGCTCGGCTGAACCTGACGCTCGAGAACCTCGAGGACCTCCAGCTCGCACTCGACGCGCTGATCGGCCGCGGCGGCGACGGACCGCCGAGCCGGTCACGGTGCGCATGACGATTCGCGACGACGCGCTCGAGATCGTCGTCGGGCCGCTCGACCGCAAGCTGCTCGACGAGGTCGAGCGCGAGCGCCGACGAGGAGCTCGGTGTCCGCCGCGTGCTCGAGTCGACCGTCGACGACATCCTGCGTCGACGGCCGGTCGGTGACGCCTGACGAAACAGGTGGCGACTTGTGGCTGAGAACGACAAGGTGCTGCTCCGCCGCTACCACGAGCAAGGCGACCTGCAGGCTCGCGAGCAGCTGATCGAGCAGTACCTGTCGCTCGTGCGCTCGCTCGCGCGGCGCTACAGCTACCGGGGCGAGCAGTTCGACGACCTCGTCCAGATCGGCTCGATCGGGCTGATCAAGGCGATCGACCGCTTCGACCTCGACCGCGGGGTCGAGCTGACGACGTACGCGACGCCGAACATCATCGGCGAGATCAAGCGCCACTTCCGCGACCGCGGCTGGGCGGTGCGGGTGCCGCGCGGCCTGCAGGAGCTGAACGTGCAGCTCTCGAAGCTCGTCGAGCAGCTGACGGTGCAGTCGGCCGCTCGCCGACGATCTCCGAGCTCGCGAAGGGTGCAGGCGTCGACGAGGAAGACGTGCTCGAGGCGCTCGAGTCGGGCCGCGCGTACTCGACGCTCTCGCTGTCGTCCGGGCGGCGACGACCGAGGACGGGGAGGAGCTCGACCCGCTCGAGTCGCTCGGCGACGGTCGAGCACGAGTACGAGGTCTCGGAGGACCGGGCGCGTGCTCGCGCCAGGCTTCAGGGTGCTCGACGAGCGCGAGCGGCTGATCCTGCAGCTTCGCTTCTTCGAGGGGCTGACGCAGTCGCAGATCGCGCAGCAGGTCGGGATCTCGCAGATGCACGTGTCGCGGCTGATCCGCCGCTCGCTCGAGAAGATCCGGGACGAGATCGACATCGACATCGATGAGCTCGTCGACCCGGACCGCGCGGCCTGATCGGCCGTCCCTCGCGCCTACACTGTCCGCCGTGGCGATGACGACGAACGAGCTGCGCGACGGCGTTCCAGCGCTTCTACGAGGAGCGCGGGCATCTGCGCGTGCCCGGCCACTCGCTGATCCCGCCGCGCCGACGACCAGTCGACGCTCTTCATCATCGCCGGCATGCAGCAGTTCAAGCCGTACTTCCTGCGCACGAAGGAGCCGCCGTCGAACCGGCGTCGTCAGCGTCCAGCCGTGCCTGCGCGCCGGCGGCAAGGACACCGACCTCGACGAGGTGGGCCGCACCGAGCGCCACTGCTCCTTCTTCGAGATGCTCGGCAACTTCTCGTTCGGCGACTACTTCAAGGACGAGGCGGTCGACTATCGCGTGGGACTTCGTCACGCGCGTGCTGGCGCTCGAGCCGGAGCGGCTGTGGGCGACCGTGCACGAGGGCGACCCGGTGCTCGAGCTCGGCGAGGACGCGGTCGCGATCGCGGCGTGGGGCCGCGTCGGCATCCCGCCCGAGCGCATCGTGCGGCTCGGCAAGGACAACTTCTGGCAGGCGGGCGAGACCGGGCCGTGCGGCCAGTGCTCGGAGATCTTCTACGACCGCGGCGAGCAGTACGCCTGCGGTGATCCCGCCTGCGGGCCCGGGCACTGCGACCGCTACATGGAGATCTACAACCTCGTCTTCATGGAGTACGACCTCCAGCCGGGAGACGTGCTCGAGCGGCTGCCGAACCAGAACGTCGACACCGGCCTCGGCCTCGAGCGAACCGCCTGCGTCCTCAAGGAGTCGACTCGGTGTTCGACACCGACGGCTTCCGGCTGATCATGGACTGGGTCGCCGCGGAATCGGGCGTCGCGTACGAGCGAGAGCGACGTCTCGCGCCGGGCACACCGCGTGCTCGCCGACCACGGCCGCGCGGTCACCTTCCTGATCGCCGAGGGCGTCGAGCCGTCGAACGAGGGCCGCGGCTACATCTGCCGGCGGCTGCTGCGCCGCGCGATCTACCAGGCGCGCCGCATCGGGCTGCGAGGGCTCCACCGGCTGCCGCGGCGTCGTGATCGAGCAGATGGGCGACGCGTATCCGCTGCTCCGCGAGCATGCGGACGAGATCGAGCGGATCGTCCGCGCCGAGGAGGAGCGGTTCTCGGAGACACTCGTGCGCGGGCACGAAGGTGTTCGACGACCTCGCCGGCCAGGACGCGATCACGGCCGACGACGCGTTCGCGCTCGTCAGCGACGTACGGCTTCCCGATCGAGCTTGCGCAGGAGCTTGCCGAGGAGCGCGGCCAGGCGATCGACATGGACGGGTTCCGCGCGCTGATGGAGCAGCATCGCGAGATCTCGCGGGGCGGCGGCGAGACGTCGACGCAGCAGGTCGGCGGCGCAGCTGGTCGGGCCGGGCAGACACGTGACCGAGTTCGTCGGCTACTCGAAGACCAGCGCGCTGACGGCGATCGTCGAGGCAGGGCCGCTCGACGGCGACACGACAGTTCGTGAAGCTGGAGCAAAGCCCCGTTCTACGCAGCCGGCGGCGGCCAGGTTGCCGACGGCGGCTACCTCCAGGTGGACGGCGAGGACGAGCGGCTCGAGGTCGCGGACGTGCTCAAGTTCGGCGACGACCAGGTGCTCGTCGTGGCGCTCGGCGGCCATCCGCCGCTCGAGGCCGGCACCCGGGTCGAGGCGGTCGTCAACTGGGGCGAGCGGTTCCCGACGATGGCGAACCACACCGCCACGCACCTGCTGCACGCCGGCGCTGCGGGAGGTGCTCGGCGACCACGTGAAGCAGGCGGGCTCTGCCGTGCGTCCCGACAAGCTGCGCTTCGACTTCTCGCACGGTGAGCCGCTCACGCCCGAGCAGCGCGACCGCGTCGAGCGCATCGTCAACGAGAAGGTGTTCGAGGCGATCCCGGTCCGCACGTTCGTGACCCCGATCGAAGAGGCTCGCACGCTCGGCGCGATGATGCTCTTCGGCGAGAAGTACGGCGACGAGGTCAGGGTGGTCGAGATCGACGGCTTCTCGCGCGAGCTCTGCGGCGGGACGCACGTCCGCTCGACCGCGGAGATCGGGCCGTTCGTGATCCTCAGCGAGCAGTCCGTCGGGCTCGGAGCGCGCCGGATCGAGGCCGTGACCGCGGGCGAGGCGTGGACGATCCTCGAAGGGCGCTCGAAGGAGCTGCGAGGCCGTGCGCGGCGAGCTCGAGCGCGTGCGGCGCGAGGCGAAGCGGCCGAAGGAGCCGGAGGCGGGGCCGGACATCGTCTGGCAGGAGCGGAGCGGGCCTGTCTACGTGGCCGAGGTGAAGGGCGCCCGCGGCGGCGTCCTCCGCGACCTCTCCGACCGGCTGCGCAGCGCGAGGAGTCGGCGAAGGCGGTCGTGCTCGCGTCCGCCGACGACGGCAAGGTCGCGCTCGTGGTCAACCTCGACAAGTCGGTCACCGAGATCGACGCCGTCGCGCTGATCCGCGAGCTCGGCCCGATCATCGGCGGCGGCGGTGGCGGTCGCCCGACCCTCGCCGAAGCGGGCGGTAAGAACCCCGACGAACCTGCGCGTCTGCGCTCGAGCTCGGTCGCGACCGGCTCGTCAGCTGCGCTCGCAGCGTGAAGGTGCTCGCGCTCGACTACGGCTCCGCGCGCACCGGCGTCGCGGTCTCCGACCCGACAGGCACTGTCGCCAGGCCGCTCACGACGGTCGAGCGCGCCGCCATCGGATGCCGGGTTTGCGACGCTGCTGGCCGTGATCTCGGCCGAAGCACCGTCGCTGATCGTGGTCGGCCTGCCCCTGACGCTGCGCGGAGCGCACGGCGAGCAGGCGCAGCGAGACCGAGGCGTTCGTCGAGCGTCTCCGGGAGGCCGCCACCGTGCCGGTGGAACGTACGACGAGCGGTTCACCTCCGTGCTCGCAGACGGCGACGACGCCCGGGCGGCGGCGCACCTCCTCTCCAGCTTCCTCGAATGGCAGAGCAGCCGCCGGTAGCCCCACGGCGGCCGCGGCCGTCGCCGGAGCAGCTGCGCCGCCGCCGCGTGGCTGCGCTCGGCGCGATCGTGATCTGCGTCGCGCTCGCGGTCGCGGCGGTCGCGGTCGCGCTTCCGCACGTCCACCACACCAAGGCCGCGACGCCGCCACCGGCACCTCCGCCGCCGAAGCCGTTCCGCGTCATCTTCCCCGAAGGGTTCACGCGCGCCCAGATGGCCGACCGGGTCGGCGTCGTCGCGAAAATCGCGACGCGCAAGGCGCACAAGACGGTCGCGTTGAAGGCCAACACGTACCTCACGGCGTCCCGAACGGCGGTCGTCCCGTGCTTCGTGCCGCGGCGGCGCACAAACCTCGAGGGCTTCCTCTTCCCGGCGACGTACGACTTCTTCCGGCCCACGCCGTCCCGCGCTCTCGTCGCCGACCAGCTCGACACCTTCTGCCGGAACTGGCGCAGCGTCGACCTGGCATACGCGAAAAGCAAGAACCTGACGCCGTACGACGTGCTCAAGATCGCCTCGATGGTCGAAAAGGAGACGCTTGCACCGTCCGAGCGCCGCCTGGTCGCAGCGGTGATCTACAACCGCCTGCACGCTCGCATCCCGCTCGGGATCGACGCGACGCTCCGCTACGGGCTGCACATCGCGCCGACGCAGTCGATCCTCGAGTCGCAGCTGCAGAGCGACAACGCCCTACAACTCCCGCAAGATTCCAGGGCTGCCGCCGACGCCGATCGCGAATCCGGGGCTCGCGTCGATCCGCGCAGCCGCCCATCCCGCGAAGGTCGACTATCTCTACTTCGTCCGCGAAGCCCGACAAGGTGCACCACTTCTTCACGGCCAGCGACACGGCCTTCGCGCAGTACGAGTGCGCACACGGATACGGTGTTGCTAGTCGCACTTCTCGGCCATCCGGTCGCCGCCTCGCTGTCGCCCCGGATGCAGAACGCGGCCTTCGCAGCGCGCGGGCTCGACTGGCGCTACGAGGCATTCGACGTCGAGGACGCGGTGGCCGCCGTCCGCGCGCTCGTCACGCTCGGCTTCGTCGGCGCGAACGTGACGATCCCCCACAAACAGGCCGTCGTGGAAGCGTGTGACGAGGCAGACGGCGATGCGGTGAACACGCTCGTGTTCCGCGACGGACGCGTCGTGGGTCACAACACCGACCGGGAGATCCTGAGCGGCATCGTCGCCACCCGCGCGTGCCTGATTGGCGCCGGTGGTGCCGCGCGGACGCTCACACCCGCGCTGCCTGCGAGCACCGTCACGTTCACGCGCAGCGGTGTCTGGCCGCCCGATGCGACCGGGTGCGACCTGATCGTCAACGCGACGCCGGTCCGTGACGAGGTGCTGGTCTCACTCGACCCGAGCCAGACCGTCGTCGACCTCGCCTACGGGCCGACTGAGACGGCCCTCGTCGTCGCGGCGCGCGCCGCAGGCTGCACGGTGATCGACGGCCGCGAGGCGCTCGTGCGGCAGGGAGCTGCGAGCTTCCGGCTCTGGACGAACCTCGAGCCGCCGCTCGAGATCATGCGCGCCGCTGTCAGGCTCTAGCCCAGGTCACCACGGCACCCGCGGCGACTGCGACGAGCGCGGCGGCGATGATCAGGAGGCGCGTCCAGTTCCGGCCCGGTGGTGCCGGCGTTGCGGGTGCGGCGACCGGCGCAGACGGCTTGCCGCTCACGTAGACGAAGGTTGCCCTGCTCGGCCCGGCAGGGTCGGGATTGCCGAGGAACGTGTCGAACTGTCGTGAGCGGGCCGACTCGAGTGAGGCGCGGGTCGCGCGTGCTGAAGAGCGCGCGGCCCGATTCGCCGGGTGGCGGGTCGAGGAGCTCGAGCGGCGGCTCCGGCCGCACCGTCAGCCGCACTGTGCCGGCGGGAAACGCCGCATTGAGGGAGCGGCCGGTACCGCCGAGGGTGGTGTGGATGCGGCGGTTCCCGATCGTGCCGTCGACCGCCAGCGGCGCGGAGACCGTGACGTGGATCTGCTGCGGGCCTGACGACACGCTCGCGCCGCCGCCGGTGGGAGGCTCGCCGCGTGCCGCGGCGTCGCGAAGCGCTGCGAGGTAGGTGCGAAGCTGCGCCGCGTCGCCGTCCGCTGCGTACGCGACGGTGCGCACGGCCGTCGCGTTGACGAGCCGAACGCGCCCGTTCGCAACCTCGATGCGGAGCGGCAGCGCGGCCGCCGCTGCGATCTCGAGCTCGACGGTTGCAGCGAGGATGCGGCGACCGGGGTTGAACCCCTGCCAGAGGACCGCTCCTGTGCGCAGCCCGGGCTCGCCGGTCGAGCCGGGTGCAGCTGCGACGTCGGTGACCGGTGCGCCGATCGTGAACGAGTAGTCGCCGATCCGGCGTACGTCCAGCCGTTGCGTCGCGCGGAGCGCGAACGGCGCGCCGGTGTCGTCGACCGACACCCGCACGGCGAGCGTCGAGAAGACGCGATGCGGGTGGCCCTCTCCGGTCGCCGTCGCGCCGCCTCCGAGTGGAGGCGACGCGGTCAGCGGCGTGAGCGGCGACGGCAACGCGACGAAGTGCGGCTCGGCTGCCGTTGCCGTCGAGGCGACGACGAGCGCAGCCGCAAGGACGGCGAGGCGGATCAGGCCGGCCGGATGGTGATCGTCACTGTCGTTCGCGTCTTGCACGTCTGCAGCATCTTCACCTGGCCGCTCTGTCCGTTGCCGCTGAAGTTGACCTCGGCGTCGGCCGCGTCCTGCTCTTCCTTCGTGACGCTGTAGCCCGACGCCTTCGAGACCGCCGACACGTATGCGTCATGCGCCTCGGTGATGTCCGACTCGAGGAACCCCGACGCGATCGTCGACGGGCCGTCCTTCGCCACCTTCGTGTACCTGATGCCGGAAGCGTCCGGGAACTGCCCCGGCAGCGTCGGCTTCGACGCCATCGCGGCCGGGGCGGCCGGACAGGTCGTCGAGAGGCCTTCCTTGTCCTTCTCTTCACCACAAGCCGCCAGCGCGAGGACCGCGCCGACGACGAGCGCGACGAACGTGAGTTGTTTCAACGCAAATCTCCCCTTGGTTCAGCGAAGCTGTGGAATGACAGGAAGCGTCGAAGATAACGGGTCGTCGCGCACGGGTCCATAGGTCATGTCGTGGAACCGGGCGAAATAGACGTCGTCGTCGACCACGCCTTCGTGGTTTCGCTGGTTGAAGCCGCGTGAGTCGCCGTTCGCCCCCTCGATTGACACCTGCTCGAGTGCGGCCGTCACCTTCGCCGGGTCGATCGAGTCTGCGCGACGGATCGCGGCGGCGACGAGATTGACGAAGTCGTACGCGTACATGGCCGTCTCGGGGGGCTGGAGCACCTGGCGCCCGGCGCGCGTCCGGACGCCGACGAGGTCGACGCCCGACGCCGCCTGCAGCTTCTGCTCGAACTGCTGGAACGGGAAGCTGCCAATCTCGGCCGTCAGCCGACCGCCGGTGAACGTGAGCCCGTCGACCCAGTCCGGATGATTCGCGAGCTGCTGGCGCACGAAGGGGTCCGCGCCGGTCGGGGGCGTGAAGAACGGCACGTTCCAGCCGGCCGAGCGCGCCGCGGTGATGGCAGCAGCGATCGTCGCCGGCCGGCCCCACACGAGCACGCCCGTCGCGCCGGCGCGCCGCGCGCGCAGCAACTGCGGGCCGAGATCCAGCGCGTTCGCCGGAACCGTCTGCTCGATCGCGACCGACGATCGGTTCTGGGCGAACGCCTGCCGCAGCGCGATCGCGCCCTCGGCGCCGTAGTCCGAGTCGTCCTCGATGAGCGCGAGCGAGAGGTGCTTCGGGATCAGGTACTCCGCGAGCCGGAACGCGATCCCGTGGTCGGTGGGCGCGATGCGGAAGACGTTCGGCCGCTGCTGCGGGTCGATGATCCCCTCGCCGCCCTCGAAGACCACGCCGATCGGCACACCGGCACGCGACGCGATCCGCCACGACGCGTCGATGCCCGTCCCTTCGTCGACAAGCGCAACGGCGTGCCCGTCGACCACGCGCCGCATGTTGGCGACGGCCCGGGCGGGCGAAAGTGCGCTGTCGAGCGTCGTGATCCGGAGGTCGTAGGTGACGCCGCCGACGTGGATGCCGTTCGCGTTCACCTCGCTCGCGGACAGGCGGGCGCCGTTCTCGATCGCCCGACCGAGATACGGGCTGCGCGAAAACGGCGCATTCACGGCGACCGTCACGGTGCGGTGCTGTGCGCGTCCGCCGCCGCAGCCGGCGAGCACCGCGAGCAGCGCCACACACGCAAGCCGCTTCACGGGCCGCCGCCCAGATAGGAGGCGCGCACACGCTCGTCCCGGGCGACCTGGTCCGGTGGCCCGTCCGCGATCACGCGGCCACCGTCCATGACGACGACCCGGTCGGCGAGCTCTCTCACGACAGCGAAGTTGTGCTCGACGACGACGAGCGCCAGACCTTCGTCGCGGAGCGAGCGCAGCAGCGCGACGAGGCGCGCGGCCTCGTCGCGGGTCGTGCCCGCCGTCGGCTCGTCGACGAGCAGCACCGGCGCGCCCGTCGCATACGCCGCGGCCAGCATCAGGACGCGCTGCTCGCCGGCGGCGAGCTGGGAGGCGGGAACATGTGGGGGCAGGCCGAACCGGCGCAGCACCTCCTCCGCCTCGCGAACGAACGCCGCGTCCTCCGCGCGGGCCTGCGGCGTCGCGAGGAGCGAGCGCAGGAAGCCGCCGCGGTGCCGCCGACGTGCCGAGCCGACGAGCACGTGCTCGAGCGCCGTCAACGACGGGAACACCGCGGTCGCCTGCAGCGTGCGGGCGACACCGCCCGGCGCCTCGACGTGTCCTGCGTCCGCCTCGCTCGCGCCGGCAAGCAGGCGCAGGACGGTCGTCTTGCCCGAGCCGTTCGGCCCGACGAGGGCGACGATCGAGCCGGGGGTGACGCTGACGGCGACATCCTCGGCTGCGCTGATCGCGCCGTACCGCTTCGTCAAGCCCGTCGCGTCGAGGCCGGCTGCTGCCGGACGGGCGGGCGCGGCGCCGTCGCCTCGACGCCGGGCGCGTGCGGGTCGCACGATGCCGTCCCAGCCGAGTGAGACCACCGCGAGCAGCATGATCGACGCGAGCAAGGCATGGGCGCGCGACGCGGCCACGTGCTCGAGCGACCCTGCCGCGTCGGCGAGCACCGACAGCACCGCCAGCACGAGCACGCCTGCGGGCGCGCCGAGCGGCGCCACCGCACCACCGAGCAGGACGACGACGAACAGCTTGAACGAGAGGTACGGCCCGTACGACGCCGGGTCGGCGACGCCGGCGAGCTGCACTGCGAGTGCGCCGGCGACGCCCGCGAGCGCACCGGCGGCTGCGAGCACCGTCGTCCGTAGCCGCACGGCGGGCACACCGAGTGCGTCGGCCGCTCGCCCGCGCTCGCGTGCCGCCGTCAGACGGAGGCCTGCAGGGCCACGCGCGAGCGCGGCGTACCCGGCGCCGGCGAGCGCCGTCAGGGCCAGCGCCAGCTCGTAGTGCCCTGCGGGACTCGGTCCACCCGACAGCACGATCCCGTGCGAGCCGCCGAGGACCCAGCCGATCGACTGCGTGGCGAAGGCGATCAGCCACGTGACGATCCAGGTCGCGGCGGCGAAGCCGGCGCGCGGCAAGTTCGAGAACGCAAGCCCGATCAGGCCGCCCGCGAGGCCGGCCGCGACGCCGCCGGCGGCCGCGGCCGCCACCGTCGGGACGCCGTGCTCGAGCAGGTGAGCGCCGACGATCGCGCCGATCGCGACGAGGCCGCCCTGCGCGAGGGATGGGAGCCCGGCGACGCCGACGACGAACGCGAGCCCGATCGCGGCGCACGCGAGGTAACCCCCCGCTGCGAAGTCGGCGGTGCGCGAGTCGCCGGTCACGAGCGGCACGAGTGCGGCGACCACGAAGGCCGCGGCGAAGAAGGACGAGCGCGGGCGCCACGCAACGCGCAATTCGCGCGCAGCCTCACCGAGGGCCGCGGCGGTCACTCGACCGCCTCGGCCGGGGCGTGCGACCGCCAGGCCAGGAGCAACAGCCCGAGCGCGAGCGGGATCACGTCGCCGTACGCCGGACCGCCGTTCCAGTGGGCGGAGGTGACCGTCGCCTGCACGAGACCGAGAGCCAGACCCGCGACGAGCGCGCGGCGGGGGTCGAACCAGGTCACGACCGCGGCGAGCAGCCCGAAGAGGCCGTAGCGGGCGGCGAGGTCCGGATCGAACGCAGCCGACGGCGCAGCGAGCACCGCGGCAAGGCTCGCCCACACGCCCGCCAGCGCGAATGCGAGCCCGACCAGCCGCTTGACCGGGAGGCCGACGAGCACGGCGGCGTCGAAGTCCTGGGCGATCGCCTCCAGCGCGCGACCGAAGCGTGTGTGACCGAGCAGACGGGCGCCGGCGGCCGCCAGCAGCAGCGCCGCGGCGGCGACGAAGATCGAGCGTGCCTGGATCGTCGCGCCGCCGACGTGCCAGAAGCCGTCGCTGCCGAGCCTCCGGAACGGCAGCGGGTCGGGGAACACGTACGCGGGCCGGTCGAAGAGGACGACGAGCATCGTCCGCACGGCGAACGCGACCGCGAGCGACGCTGCCACCCAGCCGATCACCGAGCCGCGCGCCCGGTATGGCTCGATCGCGAGGAAATAGGATCCGGCGCTCGCCGCCGCCGTCACGACGAGCCCGACCGCCAGCGCGAGCACGAAGCGCGCACCGCCGACCGACGTCTGCGAGACGGGGCCGGACCCGGCGGCGACGAGCAGCGTCGTGAAGACACCGAGTGCGATCAGCTCCCCGAACGCGAAATGCACGACGCCCGTGAGCCGGAAGACGAGCGAGTGGCCGACGGCGACGAGGCCGTACACCGCGCCCGCGGCGAAGCCGCTCGCGAGTATCTGCAGGACGACTGCCACGGCGGCCTAAGCTAGCCCGCATGACGCTCCGCGTACAGACGGCCGGCGAATCGCACGGTCCCGCGCTGGTCGCGATCCTGAGCGGGTTGCCGGCCGGGCTCGTGCTCGACCGCGAGGCGATCGACGGCGACCTGAAACGGCGCCAGGCGGGCTACGGCCGCTCGCCGCGCCAACAGATCGAGCAGGACCGCGTCGAGGTGCTCGCGGGCCTGCGCCACGGCCGGACGCTGGGCACGCCGCTCGCGCTGGTCGTCCGCAACCAGGATCACAAGAACTGGACGTGGGGGATGGCGCCGTGGCCCCCCGACGGCGAGCCGTCTGGCAAGGGGACGAAGCCCGTCACGCTGCCGCGTCCCGGCCACGCCGATCTCGCCGGCGTGCTCAAGTACGGCCACGACGACGTGCGGGACGCGCTCGAACGAGCGTCGGCCCGGCACACGGCGGTGCACGTCGCGGCCGGCGCGGTCGCGAAGGCACTGCTCGCGACGATCGGGATCGCCGTCGCCGGCACGACCGTGGACGAGGAGGCACTGCGCGCGGCGATCGACGAGGCGCGCGCGGAGCGGGACACGGTCGGCGGCGTCGTCGACGTGCGGGCGACCGGCGTGCCGCCCGGGCTCGGGTCGTACGCGACGAAGGAGGACCGCCTCGACGCGAGGCTGGCGTTCGCGCTGATGGGGATCCAGGCAGTGAAGGGCGTCGAGATCGGCGACGGCTTCGCGCTCGCCGGCCTGCGCGGCTCGCAGGCGCACGACGAGATCCGCACCGACCGGAGGCGCGACACGAACCACGCCGGCGGCATCGAGGCCGGCGTCTCGAACGGCGAGGAGATCGTTGTGCGCGCAGCGATGAAGCCGTTGCCGACGCTGATGAAGCCGCTCGCGTCGGTCGACCTCGCAACGGGCGAGGCAGCCTCGGCGCTCGTCGAACGCTCGGACGTCGCCGCAGTCGAGGCGCTGGCGGTCGTCGCCGAGGCGGCCGTCGCCTGGGAGCTCGCCGCCGCGGCGCAGGACAAGTTCGGCGGCGACGCGATCGTCGACTTCGTCGCTGCGCACCGCGCCTACCTCGAGCGCATCACGTGGCGCTGAACGCGCTCGACCGGCACATCGCGCTGGTCGGGTTCATGGGCGCGGGGAAGACGACGCTTGCCGCAGGACTCGCGCAGCGACTCTTCCGGCCGGTGGTCGAGGTCGACCGTGAGATCGAGGCGCGCTACGAGAAGACGATCCCGCAGATCTTCGAGACGGACGGCGAGGAGGCGTTCCGCCGGGTCGAGGCGTTCGTGCTCGGCGAGGCCGCTGCGAGGCGGCACCCGGCGATCCTCGACCTGGGTGCGGGCGCGGCCACCTTTGCCGACAACCATGGGCTGCTCGCGGCTGACGCGCTTCACGCTGCTCGTCGACGTCGACGTCGACACCGCCTGGGAGCGCGTCCGTGGAAGCGACCGGCCGCTGGCGCGCGACGAGGGCGCGTTCCGGCAGCTCTTCGCGGAGCGCGCGCCCGTCTATCGCAACGTGGCGGACGCGACCGTTTCGAGCGGCGACACCGATGGGGCGGTGCTGGCCGCGGCGGGCATCCATCACGAGCCCGGATCGCTCGCACGGCTCGGCGAGCTCGTGCCGGGCGACGGGCCAGTCGCACTCGTCGGTGACGAGACGGTGCTGGGGCTGCACGGCGCGGCCGCGACCGCAGCGCTCGGCGATCGGCTCGTGTCGACGCACGCGTTGCCGCCGGGTGAGGCTGCCAAGCAGCTCGCGGTCGCCGGGAGGCTCTGGTCGGAGCTGACGCTCGATCGGGCGGGCACGATCGTGGCGGTCGGCGGTGGCTCGGCGACCGACCTCGCCGCGTTCGCGGCGGCGACCTACCTGCGCGGCGTCCCGTGGGTCGCCGTGCCGACGACGCTCGTGGGACAGGTCGACGCCGGCATCGGCGGCAAGACGGCCATCGACATCCCGGAGGGGAAGAACCTCGTCGGCGCGTTCCACTGGCCGGCCCTGGTGGTGATCGACGAGACACTCCTCGAGACGCTGCCGGAGCGCGAGCGGCGGCAAGGGCTCGCAGAGCTCGTCAAGACCGAGTTGCTCGCCGGCCACCGGCTCGACGTGCGCGGCGCGGCCGCGTACAAGGCAGCGCTCTGCCTGCGCGACCCGTACGACCGCGGCCCGCGGCGCTGGCTGAACCTCGGCCACACGTTCGGGCACGCCCTCGAGGCAGCGGCGGGCTACGAGCTGCCGCACGGCGAGGCGGTGGCGCTCGGCCTGCTCGCGGCGTTGCGAGTCAGCGGCCGCGACACCGGCCCGGTCGTCGAGGCGCTCGACCCGCAGCCGGTCCGGGTCGACCGCGACCGGGCCTGGGAGGCGCTGCTGCGCGACAAGAAACGCGAGCACGGCGAGATCAACCTCGTGCTGCTCGGTGACGACGGGCCGTACGTCGAGGCGCGACCGGCCGATGAAGTGCGAGCGGCTCTGGATACGCTCATCGCGTGAGAAGTCACTGATGCAGGTCCTCGTCCTCAACGGCGCCAATCTCGACACGCTGGAACGGCGCGATCCGTCGATCTACGGCGGGCTGAGCCTGAACGAGCTCGAGACGAAGATCTACCAGTGGGCGCACGCCGTCGACATCAGCGCGCGCTGCCGACAGACGAACAGCGAGGGCGAGTACATCGGCTGGATCCATGACGCCTACGACGACGTCGACGCGGTGATCGTCAACCCCGGCGCGTGGAGTCACTACAGCTACGCGATCCGCGACGCGCTCGAGCCGCTGCAGGTGCCGATCGTCGAGGTGCACCTTTCGAACATCGACGGCCGCGAGGAATGGCGGCGGCACAGCGTGGTGGCCGATCTCGCCGCACTGCGCGTGATCGGCGAGGGGCCGGACGGCTATCGCCGTGCGCTCGCGTTCCTCGCCGGGAAGGAGGACGCATGACCCGCCTCGGCGACCTCGGCGAGCGGCTCCAGGAACCGCTGCTCGTCACCAACCTGACGAACGTCTTCTACCTCACCGGCTTCGACAGCTCGAACGCCGCGCTGCTCGTGCAGCCGGGAGGCGAGGCGACGCTCTTCACCGACTTCCGCTACATCGAGGAGGCGCAGGCGGTCGAGGGCGTCGAAGTCGTGCTGACGAAGCGCGCGATGATGCTCGACGTCGGCGAGCGGCTGTCGGGCCAGGTGCAATTCGAGGCCGACGTGCTGCCGTACCTCGAGTGGCAGCGACTCCGGAAGGGCGCCGCGAAGCTCGTGGCGAGCCGCGGCGTCGTCGACGGCCTCCGCAGCGTCAAGGGCGAGGACGAGGTGGCGAAGATCGCAAAGCGCCGCGAAGATCGCCGATCGCAGTCTCGAGGCGCTGACGGCCGAGACGTGGGTGGGCCGGTCCGAGCGTGAGCTCGCCTGGCGGCTGCGCGAGCTGCTGCACGCGCACGGCGCCGACGACGTCGCTTTCGACTCGATCGTCGCGTCCGGTGCGCGACGGCGCGCTGCCGCACGCACATCCCACGGACTGGATCGTCGAGACGCGGACGCTCGTCACGGTCGACTGGGGCGCGAAGGTCGACGGCTACTACAGCGACTGCACGAGGACGTTCTCGACCGGCTCGCCGCCCGACCAGCTGCGCGAGGCCTACGACGTCTGCCTGCAGGCGCAGCAGCGGGCCTGCGACGAGCTGAAGCCCGGGATGACCGGCGTCGAGGCGGACGCCCTCGCGCGCGACCCGATCACGCAGGCCGGCTTCGGCGGCAACTTCGGCCACGGGCTGGGTCACGGCGTCGGGCTGGCGGTGCACGAGGCGCCACGTCTGTCGACCGAGTCGGCGGACACGCTCGAGCCCGGCAACATCGTCACGATCGAGCCGGGGATCTATCTCTCCGGTCTCGGCGGCGTGCGGATCGAGGACCTCGCCGTGGTGCGCGAGGACGGCCTCGAGCTGCTGACCTCGTTCCCGAAAACGCTGTTCGAGGTCAGCTGACTACACTGGCGCGCCGATGGCCGAGGTCGTCTCAACCAACCAGTTCCGGAACGGCATGCACATCGAGCTCGAAGGTCAGACGTGGCGGATCGTCGAGTTCCAGCACGTCAAGCCCGGCAAGGGCGGCGCCTTCGTCCGCACGAAGCTGAAGTCGCTGCAGGCCGGGTCGGTCGTCGACAAGACCTTCCGCGCCGGAGAGAAGTTCGCGCGCGTGCGCACCGAGCAGAAGAACATGCAGTACCTCTACGACTCCGGCGACGAGGTCGTCTTCATGGACGAGGCGACGTTCGAGCAGCTCTCGCTGCCCCACGACGACCTCGCGGACGAGCTGCCGTTCATGCAGCCGTCGTCGTCGGTGCAGGTGATGTTCGTCGGCGGCGCGCCGACCGGCGTTGAGCTTCCCTCGTCGGTCGTGCTCGAGGTGACCGACACCGAGCCGGGCGTCAAGGGCGACACCGTCTCGAACGTCACGAAGCCGGCAACGCTCGAGACCGGCGCGGTCGATCCAGGTGCCGCTGTTCGTGAACGTGGGCGACCGGCTCAAGGTCGACCCGCGCGAGAAGCGCTACATCCAAAGGGCCTAAGCCTGTGAGGTCCGAGGGCGCATGGTTGCGTCGCTCGGATCACCGGAAATCGTCTCAGGTGTTCCTAGGTCAGTCGACAGTTCAGTAGAACGTCCCGTCGTGTCGAGTATCAACGATCTCATCTCTGCTTCCGCGAGCGCGGCGCTCGGCCTTCTGCTCATCACGAAGGGTTCGGGGTTGTTGCGGGTCCTCGGGCTGTTCCTTCTCGCAATTGCGGCATGGCGTCTTGTCCGCGCATTTCGACCGCGACGGTAGTCGTCTCGGAGAACAGCGCAGCGGGAGATCCGCCCTGGCTGAATGCCTCGAGCGGACCGTCGACCGCGACTTGCAGTGACCCCGAGTCCGTGCCCCCACGAACCGGTCTGTGTGGTCACTTTCGTGCGTCCCCTGTTCGTCCCGAGCATCACCGCTACGCCGCGAACGAGCACTATCCGAAGGTTCGGCGAAAGCGGGCGGATCGGCGCGATCGAGCTGCGCGGCCGCGGACCTAGACCTTCGCTCAGCAGTTTCATTGCGACGGTCGGTGGCCGGTTCGGCGGTGACCTGGCTCGCTATGACCGAATGCTTGCGAACAACATCGACTGGCGCGGCACCAGTCCTCTGTCGAGGGCGTCGCTCGCGCTCGGCGTCGCGGCCGTCGTCGCCTTCTTCGTCTTCGGGTTCGGGGTCGGCGGCTGGTGGTTCCTGCTCGCGCTCGTCTCCGGTGCCGGCGCGTTCGTGCTCGGTCATGTTGCGCGAGGGCGAGAGCACCGGCGGAGCGCCATGCGGTTTGCCCGCGCCGGCATGGTGCTGGGGGCGCTTGTGGTCATCTGTTTCGCGGCGTTCGTCGTACTCGGCGGCACCGCGTAACCGCAGCGCTCGCGAGAGGATCCGCGGAGGGCACGGGGTAATGTCCCCACCGCATGCCGCGCCTCGTCGACACGACCATCCGCGTCCTCAGCCAGGAACCGCTGGCCGGGCGCATGCCGACGGCCGAGATCCTGCGCCTGGCCGAGATCCTCGACCAGGCCGGCTTCGCCTACCTCGAGGTCTCCGGCGGCGGCGTCTTCGACAACGCGGTTCGGCGCGGGGTCGAGAGCCCATGGGAGCGGATTCGCGCGCTCAAGGCGCGCACGTCGACGCCGCTGGCACTCGCGCTGCGCGGCCGCTTTCTCGTCGGGTCGCGCCCGGTCGGTGGCGACTTCGCCCGCCGGTTCGTGGCGAGCGCGGCCCAGAGCGGCATCGACGTCTTCCGGCTTGCACGACCCGCTGAACGACGTCGACAACCTGCGCGAGGCGGCCGACGCGATCGTCGGCTCGGGCAAGGAGTTCGAGGCCGGGCTGCTCTACGGCAGCGGCCGGCACGAGGCGCTCGTCGACGCCGCGAAGCGCCTGCCCGAGCTGGGTGCGGCACGGATCCTGCTGAACGACCCGGCGGCGGTGCTGCAGCCGCATCGCGCCGGCGAGCTGGTCGCCGAGTTGCGCGAGGCTGCCGGGCCTGCCCGTCGGTCTTTACGCGCAGGGTGCGGGCGGCAACGCGCTCGCCGCCGCGATCGAGGCGGCGCGAGCGGGCGCCGATGTGATCGCCGACCGCGGTCTACCCGGTCGCCCTGACGATGCACCGCGTCTCGGCGGAGTCCGTCTGCACAGGCGCTCGCCGGGCTCGGCCTCGACACAGGGGTCGACCTGGACAAGCTCTGGGACGCGCCGATCTCGTCGACGAGCACATCGGCGACGAGCCCGTCTCGCCGCTGCCGCCGCGGGTCGCCGTGCGCGCCGCCCAGCACAAGCTGCCGGTCGGGCTCGTCGCGGCGCTCGACGTCCAGCTTCGGTCGCAGGCCGCCGGCGACCGCCTCGACGAGGTGATCGACGAGGTCGGCGCGCGTTCGCGAGGAGGTCGGCTCGCCGCCGCTCGCCGCGCCGATCGGGCAGATCGTCGCGTCGCAGGCGCTCCTGAACGTGCTGACCGCGAACCGCTACTCGACGATGGTCGACGAGCTGCGCGACCTCGTCGAGCGGCCGCTTCGGCCGCACGCCGGGGCCGGTCGACCCGGCGCTCGCCCGGCGCGCGTCGAGAACTTCGGCGGCGAGCGCCGAGCGCGCCGGTCGACCTCGACGCGCTGCGCGACGAGTCGCGGCGGGCTCGCGTCGAGCGAGGAGGAGCTGCTGCTGCTCGCGCTCTTCGGCGAGGAGGCCGAGCCGCTGCTGCGCGCGATCCGGGAGCGGTCGGGCGGCGACGAGTCGCTCGCCGCGCGGCGGCGTCGACCAGGCGCGCGCAGGAGCGGATCCGCGAGGTCGTCCGCATCGTGCAGGAGACCGGCGTCGGGGAGATCACGATCGAGGAGGACGGGATGCGCGTCAGCGTTCGGCGCACCGCCGAGCCGACGTACATCCAGCCTGCCGCCCGCGCCGCTGGCGGCGAGCCGGCCGCCGTGCCGGCGGCGCCGCGCGCCGACGCGCTCGTGCCGCGTCGAGAGCCCGATGGTGGGCACGTTCTACCGCGCGCCCGCGCCGGGCGCGGCGGAGTTCGTCGCAGGTCGGCGACGCGGTCGCGGCCGGCGAGACGCTCTGCATCCTCGAGGCGATGAAGCTGATGAACGAGGTGAAGACCGAGATCGACGGCATCGTCCGGAAGATCCACGTCGGCAACGCCGAGCCCGTCGAGTTCGGCCAGCTGCTGTTCGAGCTCGAGCCGATCAACGGCCGACCCCTCGACGCGGTCTGATGTTCCCGCGCGTCCTGGTCGCGAACCGGGGCGAGATCGCCGTCCGGGTGATCCGCGCGCTGCACGAGCTCGACGTCGAGGCGGTCGCGATCTATTCGACCGCCGACCGCGACTCGCTGCACGTGCGGCTGGCCGACCAGGCGGTCTGCGTCGGGCCGGCCGTCGGCGTCCGAGAGCTACCTGCGGATCCCGAGCGTGATCGCCGCCGCCGAGACGACCGGCTGCGAGGCGGTGCATCCCGGCTACGGCTTCCTGGCCGAGAACGCGGCGTTCGTCGAGGCGTGCGTCGACAACGACCTCGTCTTCGTCGGGCCCGCCGGCGACGTGATGGCGACGATGGGCGACAAGATCTCCGCGCAGGCGCGTCATGCGCGGCGTCGACGTGCCGACCGTGCCCGGCACCGAGGGCGAGACGTCGGTCGCCGCCGCGCGTCAGGCGGCCGACGAGATGGGCTACCCGATCCTGCTCAAGGCGAGCGCGGGCGGCGGCGGCAAGGGCATGCGGCTCGTCGCAGGTGGCCGAGGACCTCGAGGACGCCTTCGGAGCCGCGGCGGCCGAGGCGGAGGCCGCCTTCGGCGATCCGCGCGCTCTACGTCGAGAAGGCGCTCGTCGCCGGCGCGGCACGTCGAGATCCAGGTGCTCTGCGACGAGCACGGCAACGTGCTCACGCTCGGCGAGCGCGAGTGCTCGATCCAGCGCCGGCACCAGAAGCTGATCGAGGAGTCGCCGTCCGCCGCGCTCACACCGCAGACGCGCGCGAGGCGATGGAGGCGGCGGCCGAGCGCGCGTGCCGGGCGGTCGGCTACCGGAATGCGGGCACGTTCGAGTTCCTGCTCTGCGCCGGACGGCGAGCTTCTACTTCATCGAGCTGAACGCGCGGCTGCAGGTCGAGCACCCGGTGACCGAGCTCGTGCACCGGCATCGACATCGTGCGCGAGCAGCTGCGGATCGCCGCAGGCGAGCGGCTGGTCGCCACCGGGCGCGCGCCGCGCCGCGGGCATGCGATCGAGATCCGGCTGAACGCCGAGGATCCCGAGCACGACTTCCGCCCGTCGCCGGGGCGGATCGCGCGGTTCTCAGCCGCGCCGCAAGGGCCGGGCGTCCGCGTCGACACGTTCGTCGAGTCCGGCACGCTGATCTCGCCGTTCTACGACTCGATGATCGCCAAGCTGATCGTCTGGGACTCCGACCGCGCGAGCGCGATCGCGCGGGCCGAACGCGCGCTCCGCGAGACGGTCGTCGAAGGCGTGCCGACGACGCGGGAGCTCGCGCTCGACGTGCTCGCGAGCGAGCCGTTCCGAAGCGGCGAGCTACTCGACCTCGACGCTCGACGAGCTCCGCGGCGAGGTGACCGCATGACGATCTCGCGTCGGCAGGCCCGCCGCCAGGCGCTCTTCCTGCTCTACCAGTGGGATCTCTCCGGGCAGCCGATCGGCTCGCAGTACGCAGGCGAGATCGACCCGTGGGCGCGCGGCGTCGCCGAAGCGGTCGCGGAGCGGGCGGACGACGCTCGACGCGCGGATCACGGCTGCCGTCGAGGGGTGGACGCGCCGACGGCTCGGCGCGGTCGAGCGGAGCGCGCTGCGCGTCGCCGTGCACGAGCTCGAGACGCGACGAGGTGCCGGTCGAGGTCGCGATCAACGAGGCGGTCGCATTCACGAAGCGCTACGCGTCCGACGACGGCGCGCAAGCTCGTCAACGGCATCCTGGGTCGAATCCAACGGGAGGCTGGCGAATGACGGCAGACGAATCGCTGACCGAACGCCGAGAATCTGCTGGCGCGGCTCGAGCAGGCGCGGGCGCGGCTGGACGGGACCGACGACCCCGACCAGGCGATCGAGATCCTGCAGGAGCTCGCCGAGCTCGCGAAGGAGGTCGAGGCGGAGCTGCAGCGCGCGAAGCGGGCGGCCGAGACCGAGGCGGCCACCGCGCCGAGCCCGATGCCCCAGCGGACTGAGCGAGCTTCGCGCGCTCGTCGAGGCGCTACCTCGACGAGCTGCGCCTGACGCCCGAGCTCGGCTCGCTCGACCGAGCCGATGCGCCACGCGCTCGGCGGGAAGCGCGTGCGCCCGGTGCTCTGCCTCGCGACCGGCGATGCGCTCGGTGCGCCGGTCGAGAGCCTGCTGCCGGCGGCCGCGGCCGTCGAGCTCGTGCATTCGTTCTCGCTCGTCCACGACGACCTGCCGGCGCTCGACGACGACCGCGAGCGCCGCGGCGCGCCGTCGGTGTGGGCGCAGTACGGCGAGGCGACGGCGATCCTCGCCGGCGACGCGCTGCTCGCCGAGGCGATTCGGCTCGCGCTCACCTATCCGATCGCCGGCGGTCGCGCGAGAGCTCGTCGACGCGACGCTCGCGATGATCGGCGGCCAGCAGCTCGACCTCGAGGGCGGCGGCGAGCTCGAGCGAGCTGCATGCGCTGAAGACCGGCGCGCTGTTCTCGGCGTCGGTGAGTGCGCGCTGTGGGCGGCCGAGCGTGCCGACTCGACGAGCACGCGCCCTGGCGAGCGTTCGCCGCCGAGCTCGGGCTGCTGTTCCAGATCGTCGACGACCTCCTCGACGGCGACGGCTACGTGCTCGGACGTCGGCGAGGATGCGCGCCCGCCGGCTCGCCGACGAGGCGGCGGACCGCGCACACGCGCGCGGCTCGCCGCGCTCGACGCCGACACGGCGTGCTCGCCGAGATCGTCGACGGGCTCGCGTCGCGCACCGTCTGACGTGATCCGCGACCGCTCGCTGCTCGCGCTCCTGTCCGGCGAATTCGTCTCGCGGCTCGGCTCGCAGTTCACCCTGCTCGCCCTGCCGTGGTTCGTGCTCGTGACCACGCACTCGGCGGGCAGGATGAGCGTCGTCTTCGCGGTCGGGCTGGCCCCGATCGCGCTGCTCGGGATCCCGTCGGCCGCCCTGGTCGAGCGGTTCGGGCCGACGAACGTCACCAACCTGCTCGGGCCCGTGCTCGCGGGCGTCCTGATCGCCGGCACGCTGTTCGTCAACGCGGGCCCGCACGGCACGTACATGGTCGTGGCGGCGCTCTCGACCTTCGCAAGCGTGAACTTCATCCTCGCCGTCTCGCCGTTCGCGGGAAACGTTGGCCAAGAAGCGGCTTGACGTCCTGCTCGTCGAGCGGGGCCTCGCGGCGTCGCGCGCGCAGGCACAGGCGCTCGTGATGGCGGGTCGCGTGCCGGGCCACTCGAAGCCCGGCGAGCAGGTCGATGATCGGTCCGACCTCGAGGTCGAGGCTCCGCCGCCGTACGTCTCGCGTGCGGGACACAAGCTCGCGAACGCGCTCGACGCGTTCGAGATCGACGTCGACGGGCCTCGACTGCCTCGACGTCGGCGCCTCGACGGGCGGCTTCACGGACGTGCTGCTGCAGCGCGGCGCGGCGCGGGTGATCGCACTCGACGTCGGGTACGGCCAGCTGCACTCGAAGATCCGCGACGACCCGCGCGTGACCGTGCTCGAGCGCGTGAACGCCCGCTCGCTCGAGGAGCTGCCGTTCGCGCCGCAGCTCGTGACGTGCGACGTCTCGTTCATCTCCGTCTCGCTGGCGCTGCCGCCGGCGCTGCGCCTCGCGGCGCCCGGCTGGCAGGCGCTCGTGCTCGTCAAGCCGCAGTTCGAGGCCGGCCGCGCCGAGGCGCCGAAGGGCGTCGTCCGCGACCCGGCGGTGCGGGCGCGCGTGGTGCGCGCGGCGGCCGAGGCGCTCGCCGCGGCCGGGGGAGAGCCGCGCGGCGTCATAGACTCGGGGCTGCCCGGCCCGAAGGGAAACCATGAGTTCGTCCTCCACCTCGTCCACCGACGCCGAGCCCACGGCTCCCGCCGAGCTCGACCGCTGGATCGACGAGGCCGCCGGTGAGCAGCGCGACCGTGATCACGCACGGCGTCCCGGAGCTCGTCGAGCCGGCGCTCGAGCGCGTCCAGGCGCTCGCGGCGCGGC
Source organism: uncultured Actinomycetes bacterium (assembly GCA_963819535.1). Classification (GTDB taxonomy): domain Bacteria; phylum Actinomycetota; class Thermoleophilia; order Gaiellales; family Gaiellaceae; genus PALSA-600. The sequence goes on from CAWFWL010000004.1 coordinate 819,103, forward strand.
TCGGCGTCGAGCTCGTCGGTGTCGACGCCGAGCCGGAGCTGGCGATCGTGCCTCGGCGGCGACGGGACGATGCTGCGGGCGCTGACGCGGTTCCTGGGCAGCGGCGTCGCCGTGCTCGGCGTCAACTTCGGGCGGGTCGGGTTCCTGACGGCGATCGCACCGGAGTCAGCTCGAGCGGGACCTCGAGCGGGTGTTCGCCGGCGACTACCGCGTCGTCGCGCTGCCGACCCTCGAGCTGACCGTCGGCGACAAGACGTACGCACGCGGTCAACGACGCCGTCGTCGACGAGCGGCACGATCGGGCGGATCGTCGAGCTCGCCTACGCGATCGGCGACGAGGATCTCGGCGTCCAGCGCTGCGACGGCCTCGATCTGCGCGACGCCGCAGGGGTCGACCGCCTACAACCTCTCGAACGGCGGCCCGGTCCTCGTGTGGGGCCTCGAGGCGATGGTGCTGACGTTCGTCGCGCCGCACACGCTGCACGTCCGCCCGCTGGTCGTGCCGGACGGCGCGGACGTGACGATCACGAACCGCTCGCACGGCGTCGCGACCGAGGTGATCGTCGACGGCCATGCAGTCGGGAGGCTCGAGCCGGGGGACGCCGCCGGCGTGCGGCTCGGCGAGCCGCGGAGCCTGCTCGCCACCCTGCCCGAGGTGACGTTCTTCAGTCGTTACGCGAACACCTTCGGCCGCCGTTAGGCTCAGCGACTCGTGCGCCGCGCCGGTCTCCTCGTCGTCTTCGTCTCGGCCGCGCTCGTCCTCGCCGCGGCCGGACAGACCCGGAGCCGGGCCGCAACGGTCAAGGTCGCGTTCCCGCAGGGCGAGCAGATCGTCTTCGTGACCCGGCCCGGCAGCGGGGTCGAGGGCGTGGCCAAGGCCCTCCTGGCCGGCCCGTCCGCGGCCGAGCGCGCCAAGGACACCCGCACCGCGATCCCGGAGGGCACGCCGCTCCGCTCGGTTGCCCTGCAGGGCAACGTCGCCACCGTCGACCTCGGTGAGAAGTTCGCCCTCGGGACGAACGCCGACTCGCTGAACGCCCGCCTCGTGCAGGTGGTGCTCTCGTTCACGACGGTGCCGGGGGTGAAGTTCGTTCGCCTGCTCGTGAAGGGCGGCGTCCCGTTGGGGCTCTTCCCGGGCTTCCCGACCTCGCGGCCGCTGAGCGCCAAGGACGTGCAGCGGCCGACCGTCGCGCCGCCGGGGACGACGCCGCCCGGACCGACCGGCCCGACCACCGAGGGGACGCGGGCGCTGCAGCAGCGGCTGGCCGACCTCGGCTTCCTCGATGGTGCGGCGGTCGACGGCAAGGCGGGCGAGCAGACGAAGGCGGCCGTCATGGCGTTCCAGAAGTGGCAGGGACTTGGCCGTGACGGCGTGGCCGGGCCGGCGACGCTCACGGCGCTCGCGAACGCTCCGCGGCCGACGCCGCGCACGACGGCCTCGGGCACGCGTGTCGAGGTGCTGCTCGACCGGCAGCTCGCACTGCTGATCCGGAACGGGCAGGTCGTCCGCACGCTGCCGGTCTCGTCGGGCGCTCCCGCCTTCGCGACGCCGCCGGGTGACTACACGGTGTTCCGCAAGGAAGACCGGTCGTGGTCCGTCCCGTACAAGGTGTGGCTGCCGTGGGCGAGCTACTTCGTCGGCGGGATCGCGTTCCACGAGTCGCCCGACGTGCCCGCCCAGCCCGCGTCGCACGGCTGCGTACGGACGACCCGGTTCGACGCGGAGTGGCTCTACCGTCAGATCCCGAACGGCACGCGGGTGATCGTGCTGGCGCGCTCGTGAGGCGCTACGCCGTCGTGATCGTATTGGCCGCGCTGGCCCTGGCCGTGCCGGCCGTCGGCGCCGACGCGCCGACCAAGACGCCGGGCGTGCTCGTCGTCGGGGTCAACCTCGGCGAGCCGGGCTTCCAGGTGGGGGCGGTGCAAGGGACGAAGGTCGTGCTCTCGCGCGGCTTCGAGATCGACCTGGCGCGGGTGCTCGCCAGGCGGCTCGCGATCGCTCAGGTGCAGTTCGTGCACGAGCCCGTCTTCTCACGGCTCTACGCGCCCGGGGCGAAGACCTGGGACGTCGCCGTCGCGCAGATCACGATCACTGCGGCTCGCAGCGCGAACGTCGACTTCTCCACGCCCTACCTCGCCGCCGACCAGGGCGTGCTCCTCGCGGAAGGCACGGCCGAGCCGAAGACGATGGCGGCGCTCCGAGCGCTGCAGCTCTGTGCGCAGCGCGGCACGACCTCCGTCACGGCCGTCGCGTCGATCGTCCGGCCCACGAAGAAGCTGCTGCTGTTCGACAAGCAGGAGGGACTGCTCGACGCCCTGTTCCAGCGGCGCTGCGCCGCCGTGATCGACGACGCGCCCATCCTCGCCGCGCTCCGCCGCCAGGCACCCGACCGCTACGGCCGGCTCATCGCCCGGCTCGGCACCGCCGAGAGCTACGCCTTCGCGCTTCCCAAGGGCAGCGCGCTCCGTCCGCTTCTCAACTCGGCGCTGGTCGAATTGCAACAAGACGGGACAATCGTCACGCTCGAGAAGCGCTGGCTCGGCTCGGACATGGCGAAGCTCCCGCTGCTTCGCTAGAACAACCCTGTGCTTCGACACCTGCGGATCAGCAACCTCGTCCTGATCCAGGAGGCGGAGCTCGAGCTGGCGCCCGGGCTGAACGCGATCACGGGCGAGACGGGCGCCGGCAAGACGATCCTCACGAACGCGATCGGCCTGTTGCTCGGCGCGCGCGGCGAGGCGGCGCTGATCGGCGCCGCCGGCGCCGAGGCCTACGTCGAGGCCGAGTTCGGCGACGTCGACGACGAGCTGCTCGGGCGCCCTCGCCGAGCTGCGGCCCGACGGCGAGGAGGGCGTCGTGCTCGCGCGGCGCATCTTCGCCGACGGCCGGACGCGCGCCTATGCCTGGGGCCGGAGCGCCGCCCGCGAGGACGTCGCCGCTGCCGCCGAGGCGATGCTCGCGATGAGCGGCCAGTTCGAGCAGCGCCGCCTGGCTCGTCCGGCGTACCAGCGGGGCGTGCTCGACGCGTTCGCGGGCGTCGACGGCCGCGAGGCGCAACGCGGTCTGGCGCGAGCTCCAGGCCGCCCGCCGCGCGTACGACGAGCTGACGCGGGACGCCGCCGCGGCGGCAGACTCGCCTCGCCGAGCTGCGAGCGCTCGCCGAGGACACGACCGGCCTCGAGCCCGAGCGCGAGGACGAGCTGCGGGCGGAGCGCGAGCGGCTCCGTCACGTGACCGAGCTGGCGCAGGGCGCCGACGCGGCCGTCTCGGCGCTCTGCGCCGGACGACGGCAACGGCGCCACCGACCTCGCGGCGGCCGCCGAACGCGCCGTCGCGCCGCTCGAGCGGCTCGCCCCCGAGCTGGCCGCGGCCGGTGACTCGCTGCGGCAGGCCGAGCTCCAGCTGCGCGAGGCGGCGTCCGACCTGCGGAGCTTCCTCGCCTCGCTGGAAGCCGACCCGGGACGGCTCGAGCAGGTCGAGGCCGAGCTCGACCGCGCTCGGCCGACCTGAAGCGGCGCTACCGCGCGCAGACACTGGCCGAGCTGGTCGAGCGGGCCGGGGCTGCCCGAAGCGAGCTGGCGGCGCTCGAGGACGGCCACGACCCGGTGCAGGCGGCCGAGGCGGCCCGGGACACGGCGGCGGCGGAGGTCACCCGCGTCCACGCCGAGCTTCGGGCGGCGCGCACCGCGGCGGCGGAGCCGTTTGCGCGCGGCCGTGGCCGCCGAGCTCGCCGGGATCGGGCTCGGCGACGGCGAGTTCCGGGTCGAGCTCGCCGAACGGGAGCCCGGCGCGTCGGGCGCCGACGACGTTCGCTTCCTGATCCGGCCGAACGCCGGGCTGCCGTTCGGGCCGGTCGCCGAGACGGCGTCGGGCGGCGAGCTTTCGCGCGTCGCCCTCGCGATCGCGGCCGTCGCAGGTGGCGAGACGATGGTCTTCGACGAGATCGATGCGGGGATCGGCGGCACGACCGCTCACGCTGTCGCCGACACGCTGCGGCGGCTCGCCGAGCGCGCCCAGGTGGTCACGATCACCCACCTACCGCAGATCGCGAGCGTCGCCGACCGGCACTTCCGCGTCGAGAAGGTCGCCGGCGACCCGACGCACACGCAGATCGAGCAGCTGGGGGAGCTCGAGCGGCGCGACGAGGTCGAACGGATGCTCGGAGGAGCCGAGTTTCTCGCGTCGCTCGATCGCTGACCGGAACCGCTGGTACGATCAAAGCCCGTGAGCTCCTGCACGGGAAACGGCGACAGTTGGTGACCAAGTACGTCTTCGTCACCGGCGGTGTCGTCTCTTCACTCGGAAAGGGCATCACGGCAGCGTCACTGGGGCGCCTGCTGAAGGCGCGCGGCCTCAAGGTGCAGGTGCAGAAGTTCGACCCGTACCTGAACGTCGATCCGGGCACGATGAGCCCGTTCCAGCACGGCGAGGTCTTCGTCACCGAGGACGGCGCCGAGACCGATCTCGACATCGGCCACTACGAGCGCTTCGTCGACGAGAACCTCTCGCGCGCCGCCAACCACACCGCAGGCGCTGTCTGGGATCGCGTGCTGCGCAAGGAACGCAAGGGCGAGTACCTCGGCTCGACCGTGCAGGTGATCCCGCACATCACCAACGAGATCAAGTCGCGGATCCGGTCGGTCGCCGACGCGACCGACACCGACGTCGTGATCACCGAGGTCGGCGGCACCGTTGGCGACATCGAGTCACAGCCGTTCCTCGAGGCGATCCGGCAGTTCCGGCGCGAGGTCGGCCCCGAGAACGTCGTCTACCTCCACGTCACGCTGGTGCCGTACATCGACACGGCCGGCGAGCTGAAGACGAAGCCCACGCAGCACTCGGTCAACGAGCTGCGGCGCATCGGTATTCACCCCGACGTTCTCGTCTGCCGCTCGACCGAGCCGCTCGCGCGCGACATCCGAGAGAAGATCGCGCTGTTCGCCGACGTCGACGTCGACGCCGTGATCACCAATCCCGACGTCTCCGACGTCTACCTCGTCCCGCTTGCCCTGCAGGACCAGGGTCTCGACGAGCTCGTCTGCCGCAAGCTCGGCATCGACGCGCCGCCGGCCGAGCTCGGCGAGTGGCTCGAGCTGACGAACCGCATCGGCGGGCGCAAGGAGCTGGTCGAGATTGCGCTGGTCGGCAAGTACGTCCAGCTGCACGACGCGTACCTCTCCGTCCACGAGGCGCTCAAGCACGCCGGCATCGCCGGCGGCTGCCGCGTCCACGTTCGCTGGGTCGACGCCGAGCACATGACGCTCGAGGAGGCGCGGCACGAGCTCCAGAGCGCCGACGGCGTGCTCGTCCCGGGCGGTTTCGGCTCGCGCGGGTGGGAGGGCAAGATCCTCGCCTGCCGCGTCGCCCGCGAGGACGAGATCCCGTACCTCGGCATCTGCCTCGGCATGCACGTCGCCGTCTCCGAGTACGCGCGCCACGTCTGCGGGCTCGACGGCGCGAACTCGACCGAGATGGACCCGGAGACGCCGTTCCCGGTGATCGACCTGCTGCCCGAGCAGAAAGAGGTCGAGGACCTCGGCGGGACGATGCGGCTCGGCGCCCAGGCGGTCGAGCTCGGCGAAGGGACGAGGACGCGCGCCGTGTACGCCGACGAGCCCGTCATCTCGGAGCGCCACCGCCACCGCTACGAGGTGAACAACGCCTACCGGCAGCAGCTGACCGACGGCGGCCTCGTCGTCAGCGGCACCTTCCAGGAGGGCCGCCTCGTCGAGATCGTCGAGCTGCCCGACCATCCCTGGTTCGTCGCCTCGCAGTTCCATCCCGAGTTCAAGTCGCGCCCGACCCGTCCGGCGCCGCTCTTCCGCGAGTTCGTGGCCGCGGCGCTCGTGCGCTCGCGCGCCCGCCACGGCGCCACCGTCAACGCCTGAACCGAACGAGCTCGCCGGGTCGCAGCTGGCCGGCGACCGGCAGGTCGTCGCGTGCAACGACGGCGAGGACGGGGTAGCCGCCGGTCGTCGGATGGTCGTTCAGGAGCAGGATCGGCAGGCCTGACGGCGGCACCTGGAGGGCGCCGGTGACGACTCCCTCGGAGAGCAGCTCGTCGGTGCGGCTGCGTGCGAGCTGTGGCCCTTCGAGCCGGATCCCGACGCGATTCGAGGCGGCTGACACCCGCCACGGCGCCGCCAGCAATGCGTCGAACGCGCCCGGAGCGAACCAGTCGTCGCGCGGTCCCGGCACGACGCGCAACACCGGCTCGGGCCGCGCCGGAAACGGGAGGTCGCCGGACGGCGCGCCCGTCGGCTCCGGCCCCAGCTCGAGCAGGTCGGCCGTGCGAAGGGGCGGCGGACCGAGCCCGGTCAGCAGGTCGGTCGAGCGGCTGCCCAGCACGGGTGCGGCGTCGATGCCGCCGCGCACGCAGATGTAGGCACGGGCGCCCTCGGCGAGCGGCCCCACGTCGAGCAGGTCGCCGGCCGCGACCTGGACGGCGCTGCCGCCGGCCGCGCCGACGACGGCGACGAGCGCCTCCCGGTGGAAGCGGAGCTTCGGGCCGATCAGCGTCGCCTCCAGCGCCGCAGCGTCCACGTCGTTCCCGACGAGGGCGTTGCCGTGCGCGAGCGCGCGCGGGTCGGCCGCACCGGATGGCGGCACGCCGACGTGCGCCCAGCCCGGCCGGCCGAGGTCCTGCACCGTCGTCAGCAGGCCGGGCTCGACGACTTCGATCGCCCTCATCGGGCCACGAACCGCACGCGGTCGCCGGGTGCGAGGGCTGCCGGCGGAGTTCGCTCGACGTCGAAGAGCACGGCCGTCGTGCGTCCGAGCAGCTGCCAGCCGCCCGGCCCGTCGCGTGGATAGATACCGCTGTACGGACCGGCCACGGCCACGCTTCCCGCCTGGACGTGTGTGCGCGGCTCACTGCGCCGCGGCACCTGGAGGCGAGCGTCTCCTCCCGTCAGGTAGGCGAACCCTGGTGCAAACCCGATGAAGGCGACCGTGTAGAGCGGTTCGACGTGCAGCCGCACGGCGGCCTCGACGGAGAGACCGGCCAGCTCGGCGACCAAGTCCAGATCGGCCCCGTCGTACGTCACCGGGATCGCGGTCGTCGCTGCCTCCGCCTTGTCGGCTGCGTCGTCGAGCGCCGCTTCGGCGATCGCGCCGAGGTCGTCGGGCGCCTCGCTCTCCCAGGTGGCCAGCACGGTTCGGTGCCCGGGCACGACGTCGACCAGCGCCGGACAGCTTGCGCGCAGCCCGCGCGCGACCCTGGCTGCGGCGTCGGCGTCCGGCAGGTCGATCAGCACGGCCCGGTCGCCCGCCGGGCGAAGCACGACCCGGGTCATGCGAACGGCGCCAGTTCGAACCCCGCGGCCGAGAGCTCGCGCGCGATGCGCGTGGCGAGCTGCACGGAGCCGGGGGAGTCGCCGTGAACGCAGAGCGAGCGCGCCGAGCCTCGCGCGGCGATCGCCATCGCTTGGCGTGCGGCGTCGTCCTCGTCGAGCAGGTCGCCCGCTGTGCCGCGGGGCACGAGCGTTCCGTCCGGCTGGTAGCCACGATCGGCGAACGCCTCCGTGACGGCGACGAGCCCCGCCGCCTCGGCGTGCAGCAGGAGGGCGGAGCCGGGCAGGCCGAGCACCGCGTCGATGCCGGCTCGACTCGCCGACGCGACGATCGCTCTTGCGCAGTCCTCGTCGGCCACCGCGCGGTTGTAGAGCGCGCCGTGCGGCTTGAGGTACGTCACCGCGGCGCCCTCCTGAGCCGCGCACGCCTGTAGCGCCACGATCTGCTCCGTGACCTCGCTCTCGACCACGCTCGGTTCGACCGGCAGCGGTCGCCGCCCGAAGCCGGCCCGGTCGCGGTAGCTCACATGTGCACCGATCGAGACGCGGTTCGCGGCGGCTGTGCGGCAAGCCGCGCGCATCGTCTTCTCGTCGCCGGCGTGGAAACCGCACGCGACGTTGGCGCTGGTCACGACCGCCAGCAGCGCGTCATCGGCATTGCCGCCCTCGCCGAGGTCGGCGTTCAGATCGATCGTGCGCGTCACCGGGGCATTGTCGCGCGCGCGTAGGATCACCGCCTGTGCCGCCCGAGGTCCTCGATCTGTTCGTCGAGCTGGCCGCGTTGCCGAGCCCGCCCGGCGACGAGCGGGCAGTCGCCGATGTCGTCACCCGTTACCTGAACGACTGCGGCGTCGCGGTCGACGAGGACGACACCGGTCCCGTGACCGGGTCGACGATGGGGAACCTCTATGCCCGGCTCGAGCCGACGGCGGCAGGCGAACCGTTGTTCCTCTGCGCGCACCTCGACACCGTGCCGCCGACCGGGGCGATCGAGCCGGTCGTCGAGGACGGCGTCGTGCGGAACGGCGCCGGCACGATCCTCGGTGCCGACGACAAGGCCGCCGTCGCGGTGATGCTCGACGCGACCCGGCGCGTGCTGGCCGAGAGCCGCCCGCACGCCGGGATCGAGCTGCTCTTCACCTCGAAGGAGGAGGTGGGGCTGCACGGCGCGTTCGCGTTCGACCACTCCCGCCTCGCAGCCCGTCTCGGCTATGTCTACGACCAGGCGGCGCCGATCGGCACCGTGATCCTCGGGGCGCCGTTCTCGCAGTCGATCGAGGTGACGTTCCACGGCCGCGCGGCCCACTCGGGGATGCATCCCGAGGACGGCCGTTCGGCAATCGCCGCGGCAGCACGTGCGATTGCAGAGTTTCGTCTCGGGCGGGTCGACGACGAGTCGACTGCGAACGTGGGGACGATCACCGGCGGTACGGCCACGAACATCGTCCCCGAGTGGTGCACCTTCGTCGCCGAGGCGCGCTCGCACAGCGAGCGGCGGCTCGGCGAGCTCGTACAGGAGATGCAGGACGCGATCACGTTCGCCGCCGGCGTCGCGGAGTGCGACGTCGAGACCCGAGCGCGAAAGAGCTACCGCGGCTACCGGTTCGGCCGCACCGACCGTGCTGTGGTGCTGGCTGCCCAGGCGCTCGAGCAATCGGGGCACCCGGTCGTGTACGAGCTGTCGGGCGGCGCCGCCGACGCCAACGTCTTCAACGATCGCGGTCTCGAGTGCATCAACCTTGCGAACGGGATGACGAACATCCACACCGCCGACGAGCACATCGCGGTCGACGACCTCGAGGCGATGGTCGACGTGACGCTGGCCCTCCTCGACGCGGCCATCGGCCCGTCCGGAATGTAGGCTTCCGCCCGCATGCGGATCGGCGTCGCCAAGGAGGTCAAGTCCGACGAGTACCGCGTCGCGCTGACTCCTGCGGGAGCGCTCGAGCTGATCAACCACGGGCACGACGTGGCGATCGAGACGGGTGCCGGAGTGGGCAGTGCAATGGCGGACGCCGACTACGAACGCGTCGGTGCGCGCATGGCCTCGGTCGACGAGATCTGGGAAGGCTCCGACCTCGTGCTCAAGGTGAAAGAGCCGATCGAGTCCGAGTACGGACGGTTGCGCGAAGGCCTGATCCTCTTCACGTACCTGCACATCGCGGCCGACGAGCCGCTCACGCGCGCGCTGCTCTCGTCGGGCATCACCGGCGTCGCGTACGAGACGGTCGAGGTCGGGCGAGCATTGCCGTTGCTCGCGCCGATGTCGGAGGTCGCGGGCCGCCTCGCCTCACAGGCCGGTGCGTACTTCCTCGAGAAGCCGCTCGGCGGCCGAGGTCTGCTGCTCGGCGGCGTCCCGGGCGTTGCGCCGGGTCGCGTCGTGATCGTCGGCGGCGGCGTCGTCGGCTACAACGCGGCGGTGATCGCACTCGGCCTGGGCGCGCAGGTGACGATCCTCGAGCGCTCGCTCGATCGCATGCGCTACCTCGAGGAGATTCTCTCCGGCCGCGTGACGCTGCTGATGAGCTCGAGCCTGCAGGTGGCGTCGTCGGTGGCCGAGGCGGACCTCGTGGTCGGTGCGGTGCTGATCCCCGGCGCCGTCGCCCCGAAGCTCGTCACGCGGGAGATGATCGGCACGATGAAGAAGGGAGCCGTGGTCGTGGACGTCGCGATCGACCAGGGTGGCTGCTTCGAGACGTCACACGCCACGACGCACGCCGAGCCGGTCTACCTCGTCGACGGCGTCACCCACTACTGCGTCGCGAACATGCCGGGAGCTGTGCCGATCACGTCGACGAAGGCGCTCACGAACGCGACGCTCCCGTACGTCGAGGCGATCGCGAACAACGGCCTGCGTGCCGCGGTCGCGAGCGACCCGGCGCTTGCGAAGGGCGTCAACGTGATCGACGGCAAGCTCACCTACGAGGCCGTCGCCGAGGCGCACGGGCTCGACTTCACGCCGCTCGACGACGTGCTGCCGCTCTCCGCGGTCTGACTAGCTTTCTGCGGCGGGCTGCTTCTTCTTGTTGCCCGGCTTCGGGCTGAGCCGCACGACGAGCCACGTCACGCCGGCCGCGAGCGCGATCACGCACGCGATGAAGACCATGATCCCGAAGATGCCGAGGACGTTCGCCACGGAAAGTAGGATAGCCGCGTGCCCCGCGCGTGCGTCATTGTGCTTGACGCCGTCGGAGCGGGAGAGTTGCCGGACGCCGCAGAGTTCGGGGACGAGGGGTCGAACACCCTCGCCAACGTCGCCCGCGCCGTCGGCGGTCTCGACCTGCCAACACTCGAGGCGCTCGGCTTCGGGAACATCGAGCCGCTCGACGGCTGCGCCCCGCAACCGGGCGCTCCGGCTGTCGCCGGGCGCCTGCTCGAGCGCTCCCGCGGCAAGGACACGACCACCGGCCACTGGGAGCTGATGGGCGTCGTCACGCCGCAGGCGATGCCGACGTATCCGTTCGGCTTCCCGGACGACGTGATCGACCCGTTCATGAACCGCACGGGCCGCGGCGTGCTCGGCAACCGGCCCGCGAGTGGGACCGAGATCATCCAGGAGCTCGGCGAGGAGCACCAGCGCACCGGCAAGTGGATCGTCTACACGAGCGCCGACTCGGTCTTCCAGATCGCCGCGCACGAGGAGACCGTTCCGCTGGACGAGCTCTACGACGGGTGTCGCGTCGCGCGCGAGATCCTCACCGGCAAGCACGCCGTCGGCCGCGTGATCGCGAGGCCGTTCGCCGGCTCGCCGGGCTCGTATGAGCGCACGACCAACCGTCACGACTTCTCGCTGCAGCCTCGCCGCCCGAACTACCTCTCGATCGTCCGCGACGCCGGCCACAAGGTCTACGGCGTCGGCAAGATCGGCGACATCTTCGCGCACCAGGACGTCGACGAGGAGTTTCCCACCCGCTCGAACGTGGACGGGATCCAGAAGACCGAGGAGCTGCTGCGGACGATCGACGACGGGCTCGTCTTCACCAACCTCGTCGAGACCGACTCGTTGTGGGGGCATCGCAACGACCCGGTCAACTTCCACCGTTGCCTGCAGGACTTCGACCGCCGGCTGCCGGACATCCTCGACGCGCTGCGCCCCAACGATCTGTTGATCCTCACCTCCGATCACGGTTGCGACCCGACGACGCCCTCGACCGACCACTCGCGCGAGCACGCGCTGCTGCTCGCCTACGTCGAGGGACGGAACGCCGCCGGGCGGATCCACGAGGAGGGAGAGTTCGCCGACGTCGGCGCCACGGTGAATGCATGGCTCGGCGGGACGACCGCGCCGCGCGGCGTGCCCGGGCGACCGATCCTCGAGCCGTGAGATGACGAGCCTCGACGACCCGCAACTCGTCGCGGCCGAGTACGCGGACGAGAGCCGGCTCCGCCGGCGCGCGTCGGCGTACACGGGAGTCACAACCGGCGTCGACGTGCGACAGATGCTCGTCGACGCGGTCGTTGCGGCCCGTCCACGGCGGGTCCTCGAGGTCGGCTGCGGTTGGGGCGAGCTCGCCGAGTGGATCGGCCGCGCCACGGGAGCGGAGGTCGTCGCGACCGACCTCTCACCGCGGATGGTCGAGCTTGCCGGCGCCCGAGGGGTCGATGCTCGTCTCGCCGACGTGCAGTCCCTACCGTTTGGCGACGCCGAGTTCGACGTCGTCGTCGCAGCGTGGATGCTCTACCACGTTCCCGATCTCGACCGCGGGATCGCGGAGATCTGGCGGGTGCTTCGCCCCGGTGGGAAGGTCGTGGCGGCCACCAATTCGCGGCTCCACCTGATCGAGCTCCGTGAGCTCGTCGGCAGCGGGCCGTCGTCGTTGAAGTTCTCGCGCGAAGACGGCGAGGACTGGTTGCGCAGGAGCTTCGGCTCGGTCGATCGTCAGGACATCGACGGCTTGCTCGAGTTCGCCGATCGCGAGGCGGTGGCGGACTACGTGCAGGCGTCGATCGCGATGTTCCCGTTCGCCGCGAACTTGCCGGTGCGGATCGACGAGCCGTTCGTTGCACGCCGCGCCAACTCGATCTTTCTCGCCACGAAGTGATCCGCCCGGCCGAGCTGATCCAGCGCAAGCGTGACGGCCACGAGCTGTCCGCCGACGAGCTGAGCGAGCTGATCCTCGGCTACGCGCGCGGCGACGTGCCCGACTACCAGCTGGCCGCGTTCTGCATGGCCGTCTACTTCCGCGGGCTCTCGGAGGCCGAGACGTATGCGCTCACCGACGCGATGATCCGGAGCGGCGACACGATCGACCTCGGTGCGGCGCTCGGGCGCAAGGTGGTCGACAAGCACTCGACCGGCGGCGTCGGCGACAAGACCTCGCTGGCCGTGGGGCCGATCGTCGCGGCGTGCGGCGTGCCGCTCGGGAAGATGAGCGGCCGCGGGCTCGGCCACACCGGCGGCACGCTCGACAAGCTCGAGTCGATTCCGGGCTTTCGCACCGAGCTCTCGCTGGACGAGTTCGTCGCGCAGGTGCGTGAGGTGGGGATGGCGATCGTCGGTCAGACAGCCGACCTCGTTCCGGCCGACAAGCTGCTGTACGGGTTGCGCGACGTGACCGCGACGGTCGACCAGACCTCGCTGATCGCCGCCTCGATCATGTCGAAGAAGCTCGCGGCAGGCGCTCAGGCGATCGTGCTCGACGTCAAGGTCGGCGACGGCGCGTTCATGAAGACGATCGAGGACGCACGCGGTCTCGCGAGGACGATGATCGCGATCGGCAACCAGGCCGGACGGGAGGTGACGTGCCTGCTGACGGACATGGACCAGCCGCTCGGCGCGGCCGTCGGGAACGCGCTCGAGGTTCGCGAGGCGCGCGACACCGTTCGCGGGCACGGCCCTGCCGACTTCACGGAGCTCGTGCTCGACGCGTGCGCCAGGTTGCTCGCGTACTCGGACCTCGGGATCGACGAGACCGAGGGACGGCGGCGCGCCGAGGCTGCCGTGGCCGACGGCTCCGCTGACGCGACGTGGCGCCGCTGGATCGAGGCGCAAGGAGGCACCGCCGACGAAGACGCCCTGCCGGTCGCGCCGGTCGTGCGACCGGTCGACGCGCCCGCTGACGGCTATGTCGTTTCGCTCAGCGCGATCCGCGTCGGCAATGCGGCCGTGCACCTCGGAGCGGGGAGGCGGACGAAGGAGGACGCGATCGACCACGCGGTCGGCGTCGTCGTGCCACGCGAAGCGCGGGGCTCGAGTTCGCGCGGGTGACCGTCTGGCTGACGTGCATGCGCGGACCGAAGGCGACGCCGAGCGTCGCGGCGGCAGAGGTCCTCGCCGCGTACGAGCTGGGCGCGACCGCGCCGCGCCGAGCACTCGCGTGCTTCTCGACGTCGTGGTCGTTGAGTGCCCGAGCTGCCCGAGGTCGAGACCGTCCGGGTGCGGCTCGCACCCGCGCTCGAGGGCCGGCGGTTCGAGCGCGTCGAGATCGTCGATCCGCGGCTGACCCGGCCGTTCGACCGGCTCGAGGTGGCTCGCGAGCTCGTAGGGCGAACGGGTGGCCAAGGTCGATCGCCGTGGCAAGTACCTGATCGTCCGGTTCGAGATCGGGCAGGGCGTTGCTGATCCACCTCCGGATGACTGGGGCGGTGCTCACCGGCAGCGCGGCCGCCGTAGACACGCATCGGCGTGCCGTCGTCACACTCGACGACGGCTCGGAGGTCGCCTACCGGGACGTCCGCCGGTTCGGTACGTGGCTGCTCCTCGAACCGGCGGAGGTGGACCCCTACATCGACGCACGCGTCGGGAGCGAGCCGCTCGCCCCGTCCTACAAGGCGCGTGACCTGGCCGCCAAGCTCGCCGGTCGGCGCGCGCCGGTGAAGGCGGCCCTGCTCGACCAGCGCACGGTGGCCGGGATCGGGAACATCTACGCCGACGAGGCGCTCTGGCGGGCGCGGATCCATCCGTTGACGCCCGCGGCTGCCCTCGACCCCGAGGAGGTGAAGGCGCTCCATCGCGCGGTGCGAACGGCGCTTCGAGCCGGAATCGCACGGCAAGGATCGACGCTCCGCGACTACCGGCTGCCCGACGGCGCCAGCGGCTCGATGCAGGACGAGTTCAAGGTGTACGGCCGCGGCGGCGAGCCGTGCGAGCGGTGCGGGACGCCGATCGACAAGATCCGCGTCGCCGGGCGCGGCACCTGGTACTGCCCGCACTGCCAGCGGACGCCGCGTCTCGCGAACTCTAGACTGGCCGAAGTGGCCGGCCGGACACACAAGACGCGAGGCGATCGTCCTGCGCTCGTTCCGCTTCTCGGAGGCCGACCGGATCCTCCACCTCTACACCGCCGCACCGGGGACGGTCGGCGCGATCGCCAAGGGCGTGCGCAAGACCAAGTCGCGGTTCGGCGCACGCCTCGAGCCGCTCTCGCACGTCGAGCTGATGCTGCACGAGGGAAGCGGCGAGCTGCAGACGATCACCGGCGTCGAGTCGCTCCGCTCGCACCGAGCGACCCGTGAGGACGGCTACCGGCTGAACGTCGGGCTGATCGGCGCCGAGGCGATGCTGCGGCTGTTCGGCGAGCCGGAGGCGAACGAGCGCGCGTTCGAGCGCGCTGGCACGCTTCCTCGACCTGCTCGACGAGGCGCCGCCGGTTGCGGGCGCGCGCCCGGCGCTCGACCCGCTCGGGCTCTCGTTCCAGCTGAAGCTGCTCTGGCTCGCCGGCTACCTGCCGCACCTGACGAGCTGCGTCGAGTGCGGCTCGGACGCCGCGCTCGTCGGCTTCTCTGCGCGGGCAGGCGGTGCCGTCTGCGCCGACCACGCGCGCGACGCGCTTCGCCTGTCGGCCGAGGGGCTCGCGGCGATGGAGACGATGCTCTCGACCCCGCTCGCCGACGCGGTCGCGGCGCCGCTCTCCGACCGCGCGCTCCGAGACGCGCTGGCGGTGATCACGACCTCGTACGAGGAGCACGGCGGCTTCCGGCTGCGCACGGTGTCGGCCTGAGACGGGAGCTCGGCAACGGCGTCGAGCTCGACGACGCCAGGGAGCGGGTCGACCGGGCGGAGGTGCACCGGTTCCTGAGCGAGATCGCGTACTGGGCAATCGGCCGGCCACGCGAGACGCAGGACCGGCTGATCGACGAGGCGCAGCGCGTCGTCGGCCTCTACGACGGCGACCGCCAGATCGGGTTCTGCCGCGCGGTCACGGACGGCAACTCCGTCGCGTACCTCGCCGACGTGTACGTCCTCGAGGACTACCGTGGTCGCGGGTTCGGCGAGGAGCTGGTGCGCGAGATGATCGAGAACGGCCCGTTCCACGAGGTGCGCTGGCTGCTGCACACGACGAACATGCACGCGCTCTATCGCAAGTTCGGCTTCTCCGAGCCCGACTACAAGGTGCTCGAGAGACCGGCGACCAGAAACGCCAGCGAGAGCGGATAGCGCCACGTCAGCCCGCGGTGCGTGCCCGGGAACAGCTCGAAGTGCACGCGCTCCGGCGCGATCCCCGAAGCGAGCACCTCGCGGTTGAAGGCAGCGGCACCGAGGTCGAGGTGGTACTCGTCGTCGCGACCCGAGTCGATCCAGACGGCGCGCAGGTTGCGGAGCGTCTCGCGGTGTGCGTCTTCGCGCGCGAGCACGACCGGGTCGAAGCGCAGCCAGCGCGCCCAGACCGCGGGATCGACCTCGCCCGTCTCGAGGTCGAACGGCAGATCCACTGACCCGTCCTCGCCGGGTGAGTAGGCGGCGCACATCGCGTACGTGTTGACGAGCAGCTCGTCGTACGGCGACGAGAGCACCGGCCTGCCGGACCGGAAGTCCTCCCAGAACGCATCGAACGAGCCGTCGTAGTGATCGCGGAGCGCGCGGGCTGCCGGAGCGAAGTCGCGCGCGTAACACACCTCGAAGAGCGCGTCGCCGGCGTGGGTCGCGAGGCCGCCGAACAGATCCGGGCGCAGGAGCGGCGTGATCATCGAGCCGTAGCCGCCGGACGACTTGCCCTGGATGCCGCGGTGCTCGCGCGAGGCGAGCGTGGGGAAGTGTGCGTCGACGTACGGGACGATCTCGTCGCAGAGGTAGGTGTGGTAGTTGCCGATCGCCGGCGAGTCGAGGTACTGCGAACCGCCCACCGCCGTGAACGCATCGACGAGCACGACGACCGCCTCGGGTGCGAGCGCGTCGATGTGGTCGGGGAACGAGAGCGTCCACGGCTCGACGTTGAACCAGGCATCCACCATGCCTGCCATGCCCTGAATCACGTAGACCGCCGGGTACCGCCGCGACGTGTCCTCGGGCACGTACACGTGCAACGGGCGCTCCTGGGGATCGCCGAGCGGGTTGCCGCGGAGCGCCTCGGACACGAATGACACCGTGTGCCAGCGGTCCGTACGATGAGCGGCCATGGCGAAGCGAACGTACCAGGAGATCATCCTCGCGCTCGAGCAGTACTGGGCCGGCTACGGCTGCGTGCTGCTGACGCCGTACCACACCGAGGTCGCCGCCGGGACGATGAACCCGGCGACGTTCCTGCGCAGCCTCGGGCCGAACCCGTGGCAGACCGCGTACCTCGAGCCGGTGATCAGGCCGCTCGACGGGCGTTACGGCGAGAACCCGATGCGCTTTCAGCACTACTTCCAGTACCAGGTGATCCTGAAGCCGCAGCCGGCGGACGTGCTCGAGCTCTACCTCGAGTCGCTGCGCGCGATCGGGCTCGACACCGAGGAGCACGACATCCGCTTCGTCGAGGACGACTGGGAGCAGCCGACAGTGGGCGCCTGGGGGCTCGGCTGGGAGGTCTGGTGCGACGGCATGGAGATCACCCAGTTCACGTATTTCCAGCAGCTCGGCGGCCTCGAGCTCGACCTCATCCCCGCCGAGATCACGTACGGCCTCGACCGGATCGCGATGGTGATCCAGGAGAAGCCGACGGTGTTCGCGCTCGAGTGGGCCGAGGGCATCACGTGGGAGGACGTCTACCGCGAGAACGAGCGCCAGTGGTCGCACTACAACTTCGAAGAGGCCAACGTCGAGATGCACGGGCGCCACTTCGACGACTACGAAGCGGAGTGCAAGCGGCTGATCGAGCGTGGCCTCCCGCTGCCGGCGTACGACTTCGTCCTCAAGTGCTCGCACGCGTTCAACCTGCTCGACGCGCGCGGGGCGATCTCCGTCACGGAGCGCGCCGCGTACATCGGCCGAGTGCGCAATCTCGTCCGCGCAGTGGCCCAGCTCTACCTCGAGCAGCAACAGGAGGACCATGCGCCGGCTGCTGTTTGAGATCGGCGTCGAGGAGCTGCCGGCGGCTGCGTGCATCGAGGCCGCGCTGCAGCTGCCCGAGCTCTCGCTCGAGCATCTCGGAGTCAAGCCGTCGGAGCTCTACATCGGGCCGCGTCGTCTCGCGTTCCCGGCGCAGCTCCCTGAGCGGACCGACGACGAGTGGGTCAAGGGCCCACCCGAGAATCTGCGCGAGCGCGCAGCCGCCGGGTTCGCGAAACGCTACGGCGTCTCGGCCGACGACCTCTCGGTGCGCGACGGCTTCCTCGGCCTCGAGGTGCCGGGACGACCGGTCGAGGAGGTGCTGCCGGAGCGTCTGGCGGCGATCGTGCGCGGCCTTCAGTTCACCAAGTCGATGACCTGGGGCGCCGGCTTCCGTTTCGCCCGTCCGGTCCGCTGGCTCTGCGCGAAGCTCGACGGCGCAACCGTCGAGGTGCCGCTCGAGGGCCTTCCGAGCGGCGGCAGCTCGTTCGGCCACCGCGCCACGCATCCTGGCGCCGTCGAGATCGCCTCCGCGGAGTCGTACCTCGAGACGTTGCGCGCGGCCGGCGTCGAGCCCGACCGCGCAGTGCGTTTCGAGCGCATCGTCGCCGGTCTCGACGCACTCGGTCAGTGGAGCGACCCGCTCGGCAAGCTCGACGAGGTCGTGTATCTCGTCGAGAAAGCAAACGTCCTCGCGGGGTCGTTCGACGAGCGCTTCTTGCGCCTGCCCGAGCGCGTGGTCGTGACGACGATGCAGTCCCATCAGCGCTACTTCCCGCTCGGCGGCAACCGCTTCGCCTTCGTCGCGAACGGCGGGGATCCCGACGTCGTGCGCCGCGGGAACGAGTTCGTGCTCTCGGGCCGGCTCGAAGATGCGGAGTTCACGTTCGAGCGCGATGTCGCGCTCGGCATCGACGCGCTCGCCGAGCGGACGAAGTCGATCACCTTCTTCACCGGCGGCGGCACGTACGCCGACAAGGCCGAGCGCATGGCGTCACTGGTCGTCGAGCTGGGCGGCGACGACGACGCCGTGCAGGCGGCGAGACTCGCGAAGGCCGACCAGGCGGCCGAGCTGGTGCGCGAGTTCAGCGAGCTCGAAGGGCACATCGGTTCGACGTACGCGAAGATCGCCGGCTACGACGACGCGGTGGTGCAGGCGATCGACGAGCAGTACCTGCCGGACACTGCGGGCGGCCCCTTGCCGGCCTCGCGCGCAGGCGCAGTCCTCGCCGCCGCCGACAAGCTCGACACGCTGCGCGTCGCCTTCGGGCTCGGCAAGCGGCCGACCGGCTCGCGCGACCCGTTCGGGCTGCGCCGAGCCGCCATCGGGCTCTGCAGGCTGGCGACCGAGGGTGGCGTGCGCGTCGAGCGGTCGCTGCTGACGGACGACGTCCGCGACTTCGTCGAGGAACGGCTCGAGGGACTGCTCGACGTGCCGGTCGAGTTCGTGCGCGCGGCGCGCGCGTCTGCCGCTGTCGATCTCGGCGGCGTCGCGCGCGTGGCGGAGGGCTTGCACGCGGCCGAGCGGGGCGGCGACTTCGCATCGGTCTACGAGGCGTACGACCGCGCGCAGCGTCTCGCGGGCAAGCGTGACGACGCGGCCCAGGTGATCGACCCGAGCCTGTTCGAGCACGACACCGAGCGCGAGCTGGCGGCGGCCGTCGCCCGGCTCGAGCTGGAACCCGACGACGTCGCCGGGTCGCTGCAGCGGGCGGCGACGGTGGCACCGATCGTGTCGCGGCTCTTCGACGACGTGATGGTCGTGGCCGACGACGACGCCGTGCGCGGGAATCGCCTTCGTCTGCTGCTCGAGGTGCGCGACCGCATCGGGCGGCTCGGCGACCTCTCCCAGATACCGCGCTAGGCGGATTCTGCCGACCGCGAGAGGACCCTTGCGGGGCCCTCTCCGTGAGCGTGTGCTGTTCGTCAGCGGGTGACGCTGAGGTCGTCGGCCCACAGGGTGCCAGGGCCGTTGAGCCGGAACTCCAGCCGCAGGTACGCCGCTCCTCGCGGAGCGGTCAGCTGAAGCGTGGCCTTCGTCCAGTCCCGAGTGCCGGCGACTGTCGGCGCTGCGGTGGCGGTCGCCGGGATGTAGACACCGTTCGCCGTCCAGAAGTTCACGGACAGGTTTGCGTGGGCTTGCGGTCCCTGTGTCTTCAACCAGGCCGAGATGTCGTAGCTGTGCCCGGGAGTGACCGGGATGGCGTGCAGCTGGCTCAGCCACCGGGAGAGGTTGCTGGACGTCGAGACGATCTCGAGCGCGTGCGTGCCCCCATGGGCGGCGTCGGTCGCCCAGGTGAAACTTCCTGGCCCGATCGGGTAGTAGAAGGGGCCGGGATCGACCTCGAGGCCGGGGTCGGGCGCGACCTGCTGACCGCCCGCCGAGGTCACCACTGCGGTAGGCGCCGACAGCGCGAAGTCGGCGGGCTCCTCCGCCATGAGCTTGACCGCGACGCGGATCGTCGATCCGACGTCATCGGGTCGCACCGTGTACCGATCCGGCGGATCAGGCCCGATTGGTGTGACGTAGCCACCGGCATCGGGAATCAGGACGCAGTTCTGTCCGTCGGCGTCGCACCGATGCCACTGGTAGCTGTAGCCGGCGCTCAAGCCGTCCTGCCAGGTGCCGGGGTCCGAGGTCAGGAGCTGACCGACCTGCGCGGGCCCACTCACGGACGGCGGCGTCAGGTTCACCGCAGGCGGGAACGGGTACAGGATCCACCCGTAGCTGAAGCCGCCTGTGGAGCTCCCGATCCAGAGCTTGCCGGGACCGCTCAGCCGATATTCCACGCGGATGTACTTCGTGCCCTCCGGGGTCATGCCATCGACGCCCATCGGCGTCCAGTCGGTCGTTCCCGTGAGCTCGTCGCCCGTCGTGCTTCCGATGTACTGGACGTCCTGGTTCCAGTACGTCAGCGTGACATTCGCGTAGCCCGAGACGTCCTGCGTCCGCAACCAGACTCCGACGCTGACGTAGCCGCCGCCGTGTACCGGCGGCAGGAAGCCGTCGACGCACCCGTCGCCGATCGCGGTCGTCTGCGTCATCCACCGCGACAGCGTCCAGGAGCCGTCACCGACGATCGTCAGTGCCCCCTGCGACCCGTGCGGCGGGGCCGGGCTCGTGGCGCCAAACGCCACGATCCATCACGGCGCGGAGGCAGAGCAACGCTATGGCGGGCTCCAGGCGGACGGCATCCGGGGCAGCCCGGACTTCCTCGCCAGGAACTACGTACGGTGCCGCGGTCTCGCTAGTCCGGTTCGCCGTCGTCGTACTCGAGCGCCTCGATGCGCCCGATCAGGCCGAGGCCGCGCCACGAGATCTTGTTCGAGCGGGGGTAGTAACACATGTCGTTCGGCTTCCTCGTCCCGTAGATGAGCATCGTGACGCCGTCGTCGCCGGCGAGGAACGAGTGTGCGATACGCGACCCGGGAGGGCGTGCGATCACGTGGCCGGGGCGCACCGGGATGTCCTCGCGCTCGACGCCGAAGCTCGCGGCGCGCGGCGAGGGCCAGAGCTCGAGCAGCGCACTGCCGTCGAGGATCACGAACACCTCTTCCTCCTCCGAATGGCAATGCGGAGGGGCACCGCGCGAT
Source organism: uncultured Actinomycetes bacterium (assembly GCA_963819535.1). Lineage (GTDB taxonomy): Bacteria > Actinomycetota > Thermoleophilia > Gaiellales > Gaiellaceae > PALSA-600. The sequence continues at coordinate 840,179 of CAWFWL010000004.1, forward strand.
CCCGCTTCGAGTTGCTCCCAGTGCAGCCCGGCCTGGACCGACAGTTCCGCCGTGGCGAGCGGCGCCGTGACGGAGCGCTTCCAGCGCTCGCGCTCGACCTCGTCGATGTTGACGATGTTCGGAGGCCGCGGCGACGGATCGCCGTAGGCAAGCGGTGGACTCTGCGCCTCGATCTCCCAGGGGTCGTCGACCCGGCCCACGACCCACGGGTACCCGAGCCGGATCGCGCCCGAGCGCGGGAGCCAGCCGAGCTCGGTGGCGTGGTTCGTGGCGAAGACGAGGTAGTCGAGACCTTCGGGACCCGCGATGAACGTGTGCTCGTGCTCGTCGGCCCGATGAATGACGCAGTCACCGGGCCGCACCTCGTGGACCTCCTCGTCCTGCCACGCGAGGCCCGCGCCGCCGAGCACGTAGTAGAGCTCCTCCGACGCGCCGTGCGAGTGGGGCGGCGTCGGCAGCTTCCCCGGCGCGACGCGCACGCGGTTGACCCCGACACCGACCGTTCCGGCCGCGCGGCCGAGCCGCTGCCAGACGGCATCCATCTCGCCCTTCGCAGCGTGATGCCGCTCGACGTCGTCCCAGTGCACGATCGTGCTCACACGCGGAAGGCTAATCACGACCGGCAGTAGGCTGCGCCGATGCCCGCGGTCGAGCTGCACATGATCTCCGACTCCACCGGGGAGACCGCTCAGCGTCTCGTCCAGGCGCTCGAAGCGCAGTTCCCCGACCAGGAGTTCCTCGAGATCCGGCATCCGCGGGTCGAGAACGTCGCCGACCTGCGGCTCGCCGTCGACCGCATGAAGGGACGCTCGGCCGTTGTCGTCTACACGCTCGTCGAGCCCGAGCTCCGCGAGTCGATGCGCACGCTCTGCCGCAGCGCCAAGCTGCACTACTGCGACCTGCTCGGCCACCCGATTGATGCAATCGCACGCGTGTCGGGGCAGGCGGCTCGGATGAAGCCGCGCGCGCGGCCGCCGCTCAACGACGCGTACTTCCGTCGCATGTCGGCGATCGAGTTCGCGGTCAAGTACGACGACGGCGTCGGGTCCGGGCTGAAGGACGCCGACATCGTGCTCGTCGGCGTTTCGCGCACATCGAAGACGCCGCTCTCGATCTACCTCGGCTATCTGGGCTACAAGACAGCGAACGTCCCGCTGGTGAAGGGGATCGAGCCGCCCGACGACCTGTTCACGATCGATCAGTCGAAAGTCGTCGGGCTGACGATCGACGCGACTCGCCTGTCGGAGATTCGCGGCGAGCGGATCCGCTGGATGCGCGGCGACCGCAAGTACGCCGACCTCGTCGAGATCTACGACGAGCTCGAGTACGCGACGCAGGTGCACCGCCGGCTCGGCTGCCCGGTGCTGGAGGTGAGCGAGCTCTCGATCGAGGAGATCTCGCACCGCATCATCCAGCTGGTCGAGCGGCGCAAGGCCGAGGGCGCTTGAAGCCGAAGCCGCCGGTCCCGAAGTGGCGCTGGGCGACGTGGTATGCGACGCTCGGCGCCGCGCTCGTCCTCTTCTACGGGCTGTTCACGCCGTTCTGGTTCGGCCTTCGCGCGCTCGCGTGGCTCGCGGAGTACCGAGCGCGACGTCGGCGCGGTCCGGGGTAGATTTCCGCCCCCATGGGGAATCGCTACGTCTACGACTTCGACGAACCGGTTGCAGGCGGCCGCGATCTCCTCGGCGGCAAGGGCATCGGCCTCGCCGAGATGACGCTGATGGGCGTGCCGGTGCCGGCGGGCTTCACGATCACGACCGACGCGTGCCGCGCGGCGATGGCCGCCGGCGGCGAGCTGCCCGACGGGCTCGAACAGGAGGTCGACGAGCACGTCCGGCGACTCGAGGAGCGGACCGGCAAGCGCTTCGGGTCGAGCGACGACCCGCTGCTCGTGTCGGTGCGCTCGGGGGCCGCGGTCTCGATGCCCGGGATGATGGACACGATCCTCAACCTCGGCCTGAACGACGACGCGGCCGAGGGCCTCGCCGTCCGGACGGAGAACGCGCGGTTCGCGTTCGACTCGTACCGGCGGCTGATCCAGATGTTCGGCGAGGTCGTCGAGGGGATCGACGCGCACAGCTTCGAGACCGCGCTCGCCGACCTGAAGCGGTCGCGCGGCGTGCAACAGGACACCGACCTCGACGCTGACGATCTTCGCAGCCTGGTCGCGACCTACCTGGAGATCTACCGCGACGGCTCGGGCAGCGAGTTTCCGCTCGACGCGCGCGAACAGCTGCTGCGCGCGGTGCGAGCCGTGTTCGCGTCGTGGGACAACCCGCGCGCGCAGGTGTACCGGCGGGCGCACGAGATTCCCGACGACATCGGGACGGCGGTGAACGTCGTGCAGATGGTGTTCGGCAACAAGGGCGACCGCTCGGGAACCGGCGTTGCGTTCACGCGCGACCCGTCGACGGGCAAGTCCGGGCTCTACGGCGAGTTCCTCGCGAACGCACAGGGCGAGGACGTCGTCGCGGGCATCCGGACGCCGCAGCCGATCGAGGCGATGCGCTCGACGCTGCCGAACTCGTTCGAGCAGCTGCTCGACACGATGCGCAGGCTCGAGGAGCACTACCGCGACATGCAGGACATCGAGTTCACGGTCGAGGACGAGCAGCTGTTCCTCCTGCAGACGCGCTCGGCGAAGCGCACCGCCGCGGCGGCATTGAAGGCCGCCGTGACGATGGCGGGAGAGGGGCTGATCTCGCGCGAGGAGGCGATCGCTCGCATCGATCCGGCGCAGCTCGATCAGCTGCTCCATCCGATGATCGACCCTCAAGCGAAGCTCGAGGTGGCGGCGAAGGGGTTGAACGCGTCTCCGGGTGCCGCGAGCGGCGGGATCGTCTTCGACGCCGACACCGCCGTCGAACGTGCGAAGAGCGGCCCGGTGATCCTCGTCTCGTGGGAGACGACGCCGGACGACATCCACGGGATGATCGCCTCGCAGGGGATCCTCACCGTGCACGGCGGCATGACGTCGCACGCGGCCGTCGTCGCCCGCGGGATGGGCAAGCCGTGCGTCGCCGGCTGCGAGGAGCTGACGCTGGGCGACGGCGTCGCGTCGATCGGCGACCACCGGCTGCGCGAGGGCGACGTGATCACGATCGACGGCGGCACGGGCCGCGTGTTCGTCGGCGAGGTGCCGCTCGTGCCGCCGCAGATCAACGAGGACTTCGAGACGATTCTCGGCTGGGCCGACGCCGAGCGACGTCTGAAGGTACGGGCCAACGCCGACAACCCCGAGGACGCCGCGCGCGCCCGCGAGTTCGGCGCGCAGGGCATCGGTCTCTGCCGCACCGAGCACATGTTCTTCGGCGACCGCCTGCCCGTGGTGCAGGAGATGATCCTCGCCGACACCGAGAGCGGCCGCCGCGCCGCGCTCGACCGGCTGCTGCCGTTCCAGCAGGAGGACTTCGAGGGGATCTTCGAGGCGATGGCAGGCCTGCCGGTCACGATCCGGCTCCTCGATCCGCCGCTGCACGAGTTCCTGCCCGACGAGGACGAGGCCGCCGACGACAAGATGCGTGCGCGCATCCGGGCGCTCCGCGAGTCGAACCCGATGCTCGGCACGCGCGGCTGCCGGTTGGGGCTGATGTTCCCGGAGATCTACGAGATGCAGGTCCGCGCGATCGCGCGGGCAGCGCGTGCGGTGCTCGAACGCACCGGCGCCGCGCCGCTCGTCGAGGTGATGCATCCGCTCGTCGGCTTCCGCGAGGAGCTCGCACGGCTGCGCGACCTGACGGAGTCGGTGTGGGAGGAGGAGGCGCCGGGGCTCGAGCACCTGGTCGGGACGATGATCGAGGTGCCGCGCGCCGCGCTGCGCGCCGACAAGATCGCCGAGGTCGCCGACTTCTTCTCGTTCGGCACGAACGACCTGACGCAGACGACTCTCGCGTTCTCGCGCGACGACGCGGAGGGGAAGTTCCTGACGCGCTATCTCGAAGACGGCGTGCTCGAGCGAAATCCGTTCGAGGTGATCGACGTCGAGGGTGTCGGCGACCTGATGCGAATCGCCGTCGAGCGGGGGAGGGCAACGAAGCCGGAGATCAAGCTCGGCATCTGTGGCGAGCATGGCGGTGAGCCCACCTCGATCGCGTTCTGCCACGCACTCGGCCTCGACTACGTCTCGTGCTCGCCGTTCCGGGTCCCGCTGGCGCGCCTGGCCGCCGCGCAGGCCGCCCTGGCCGAGTCCGGCTCGGGCGTGTACGTCGCGGCCGGCGGCTGACCCTCGAACCTCGTTCGAACCACGTTCGAACCACGTTCGTGAGCCGGCTTGGTGCCCTCGAACCTGGTTCGCAGAACCAGGTTCGCGAGTTTACGGTCACGAGTAGCCGCGTAACCCTCGAACCACGTTCGAACGAGGTTCGTGAGTTCGGGCTACGAGTAGCCGCGAACCTTGGCGTACGCGACGATCAGGCTCGCAACAACAACCGCCGCGGTCGCGCCGACGCTCTGCAGCATCGAGCGGCGCGTCTGCAGGAGCAGCCACATCAGGATCACGCCCCCGATCAGGCCGCCGATATGGCCGCCCACCGAGATGTTCGAGATCGCGAACGTGAAGATCAGGTTCAGCACGATCAGTCCCGCGATCTGCCCGCCGGTCGCGATGTTGCCGCGGCGCTCCAGGACGAAGAGCGCGCCGAGGATGCCGAAGATCGCGCCCGACGCCCCGACCGTCACCGAGCCGGGGCTGAGTGCCAGCGCGCCCGCCGAGCCGGCGATGCCGGAGCCGAGGTAGAGCAGCGCGAACCGCCAGCGGCCGATGACCTGCTCGAGCAGCGTGCCGGCGAAGAAGAGCGAGTACATGTTGACCGCCAGGTGGAACGGCCCGTAGTGCAGGAACGCCGCGGTGACGAGACGCCACCATTCGCCGTGCGCGACGCCGATCAGCTGGCTGGCGGGCGCGGGGTAGTGCGGCGGCAGGATCGCGATCCCGCCCGGGACGTAGACGCCCGACGCGAACAACGCCCCGTGCTCGTAGATCCAGTTACCGGTGCCGGTGCCGAGGTTGCCGCCCGCGGCCAGCTCCGCCAGGAAGACCGCCACGTTGATCGCGATCAGCGTCATCGTGACGCCGTTGACGCGGCTCGATCCCACTCCGGTCACGGCCCGCTGCACGGGCGCGGTCGCCTTGCGGATCCCCTGCGGCTTGCCCGAGTGCTCGGGACAGCGCAGCCCGACCGGCGCCGGGGTCATGCACTCGTAACAGATGGGGCGCTCGCACTCGGAGCACGAGAGGCCCGTCTCGCGGTCCGGGTGCCGGTAGCAGTAGCGGGGGGCGGCTTCCACGCGGGCTAGCGTATCGGCGTGAACGTCCATGTCGCTTTCGTCCCAGAGGAACATGCGAGTGCACGCATCGGCGTCGTCGTCGACGTGATCCGGGCGACGTCGTCGATCGCGCAAGCGCTCGCGTCTGGCTACGAACGGGTGCTGTGCTGCTCCGAGATCGACGAGGCGCGGGCGCTGCGAGAAGAGCTCGGCGACGAGGCGGTCGTCGGTGGCGAGCGAAACGCCGTGGTCGTCGACGGCTTCGACGTAGGCGCCTCGCCCCGCGAATTTGCAGCGCCGCCGAAGGCGCGGACGCTGATCCTGACGACGACGAACGGGACACGCGCGATCCTGACGGCCGTCGAGCGCTGCGAGATCGTGCTGCTCGGCGCGCTCGTCAACCTGTCGGCGGTCGCGGCTGCTGTGCGAACGGAGGGCGGCGACGTCGCGATCATCTGCTCGGGCTTCAAAGGGCACGTTCGCGCTCGACGATGCGTACTGCGCCGGGCGCATCGTGGCGGAGCTCGACGGCCAGCCGACCGACGCGGCGATCGCCGCCGGCGTCGTCGCCCGCAACTGGCCCGACCCCCTCACGGGCCTGAACGCACGCACCTATGGGCCGCCCGGCCTCGAGGCCGACATCGAGTTCTGCGCACAGGTCGACCTGCTCAGAACGGTTCCGCGCTTCTCGCGCATGGTCGGCACTGCAGCCGAGATCGTCGCGTGAGGGTCGTCGGCGAGCTCCCGGCGCGCGCGATCGAGCACTTCGGCTCCGCGGGCTTCCTGCACAGGCGGGTCGCACGTGGCGATCTGCACGTATCCGTGGCCGCGCTGGACGGCGTGATCGGCGGCCACGAAGCGGCGTCGCAGCAGCTCCTCGTGGTGCTCGCCGGCCGGGTCGTCGCCGCGACGCGCGACGAATCGGTGGAGCTGGGTGTGAACGAGGCAGTCGAGTGGCAGGAAGGTGAGTGGCACGAGACGCGTTCTCTAGAACCGTCGACCCTGTTACTCGTGGAAGGAGTGTTTGCGTGACCGCGCCGGAGAAGCTGTACGGCAAAGAGCATGTCGCCCGGTATCGCGAGACCGGCGGCGAGGTGGGGCACATCTGGAAGGAAGGCTCCACGATCCTGCTGCTGACGACGACCGGGAGAAAGACAGGCGAGCCGAGCACGACACCGCTGATCTATGCCGAAGACGGCGACCGGTACGTGATCGTCGCCTCACAGGGCGGGGCTCCCGAGCATCCGGGCTGGTACCGCAACCTGGTGAAGACGCCCGAGGTCGAGCTGCAGGTGATGGACGAGGTCTTCCCCGCCCGTGCCCGCACCGCCGAAGGCGAGGAGCGCGAGCGTCTCTGGAAGAAGGCGAACGAGGTCTGGCGTCACTACGACGAGTACGCGACCAGGACCGAGCGCACGATCCCCGTCGTCGTGCTCGAGCGGATCTAGACCGCCCGGCCGGCCACCTGCCCGGCGTAGACCGCGAGCACGCCCAGGACGACGCTGCCGCCGACGTAGGCGATCGCGGCAGCCACGTCACGCGCGTCAACGAGGTCGAGCGACTCCTGCGCGAACGTCGAGAACGTCGTGTAGCCGCCGATCACGCCCATCACGAGCCCGATCCGCAGCCAGGCGGGGAGGTGGTGGCGGTCGACCAGCGTCGCCGTGATCAGCCCGATCAGGAAGCAGCCGCTGACGTTGATCACGAACGTCGCCCAGGGGAAGATCGCGTCGCTGCGGTGCTCGATCACCCGGTCGACGGCATAGCGAGCCGAGGCTCCGAACGCGCCGCCGAGGGCGACGCCGACGATCACCGGCATGGGGCTAGCTCCTTTCGTCAGTAGGAGCCATCAGCCGTCATCGGCAGTCAAAGGCGAGCCCCATCGCCGGAACGACAGGATACGGTAAATCCCTTGACAGGAGAACGTGTGTTCGTGTAGAACATACGTTCCCGTGATCGCTGCTCTCGTCATCCCTGCCTTCGATCTGCGGGCCGCACTGCGCCTTCGGCCGAGCTTGCAGGGCAAGCCTGCGGCGCTTGCCCCGCTGCCGGGGACCGAGCCGCTCATCGGCTCGATCACCGGGCCGGCCGAGGCGCAGGGCGTGCGGCCGGGGATGCGGCTCGGGGAGGCGCTCGCGACCTGCCCGCAGCTCGAGCTCGTCGAGCAGGACCCGGCGACCGTCGAGCAGGCCTGGGAGGAGATCCTGCGCCGGCTCGAGGACGCGGGCTTCGCCGTCGAGCCGGCCGACGCGGGCACGGTCTTCTTCGAGACGAAGGGCGTCGAGCGGCTCTACGGCGGGCTCGAGCCGGCGCTCAAGCGGGCGCTGCACGCGGTCGGCTCGGCCTGGGACGCCCGCTCGGGGGCGGCCGAGCGGCGCTTCGCGGCGCTCGCCGCGGCGAACGTGGCCCGGCCGGGGCAGGCGCTGATCGTCTCCGACGACCGCACGCGCTCGTTCCTCGCGCCGCTGCCGCTGCAACTGTTGCCGCTCGAGCGGTCGCGCTACGAGGAGCTGGAGGAACTGGGGGTTCGCACGATCGGACAGCTTGCCGGGCTGCCGGGTGCCGCTGTTGCCGACCGATTGGGGCCGGACGGCCGGCGCGCCTGGAGCCTGGCGAGGGGAGAGCAGGACGGGCGGGGATGGGAACGCAGCGTCACGCCGAGACGGCCGGCTGCCGCCCTGTACGAGACGCTCGAGTTCCCGGAAGCGGTCGGCCAGCTGCTGACGCTCCGGCGAGGGCTCGGTGTCCTGATCGACCGCCTGCTCGCACGGCCGGAGCGCGCGGGGCGGCCGCCGAGGAAAGTCGCGGTGTGGGCGCGACTCGTCGGCGGAGCCTCGTGGCGCCGGACCGTGACCCTGCGCGAGCCGACCGCCGACCCGGCCCGGCTGCGGGCGGCGCTCGGCCCGAAGCTCGCCGAGCTGCCGGCGCCGGCGCTCAAGCTCCGCCTCGAGGTGTCGGAGCTCGCCGAGCACACGGGTGAGCAACTCGAGTTGCTCGCCGCGGAGGGCGGCGTGCTCCAGGGACGGTTACGGGAAGGCCTGCGCCAGGTGAAGGCAGCCGTTGGCTCAGGTGGAGTCTCGACGGTGGTGGAGGTCGCTCCGTGGTCGCGTATACCCGAAGCGCGCGCCTTGCTCGTTCCGCGCGACGACTGAACGCACCCAGGTCGGCACTGGTCGAAGGGCACGCCGACGGCACGCCGCGGCGCGTCAACCGGCAGACCGTCGCGGTACTCCGCGAGGAATGGCGCGTCGTCGACCGCTGGTGGACGGAGGAGCCGGTCTCGCGCCGCTACTTCGACGTCGTGCTCGAGACCGGCGAGAACGCCGTCGTCTTCCACGACGACGACGCAGGAACGTGGTTCACGCAGCGTGCGTGACCGATGTCCTTCGCCTCCAGGGACGCGTTCCCCGCGCGCGGTGGTGTCGGTGACGAACGCCGCTTCGAGCCGGGACCCCCTGCAAGTGCCAACTTGGCACAAGCGCCGTACGTCGAGCTGCACGCACACTCCGCCTACTCGTTCCTGGACGGCGCGTCGCTGCCGGAGGAGCTCGCCGCGCGCGCCGCCGAGCTCGGCTACGACGCGCTCGCGCTGACCGACCACGACGGCGTCTACGGCTCGCTCGAGTTCGCCCACGCGGCGAAGCACCTCGGTGTGCGCCCGATCACCGGGGCGGAGGTCACCCTCAACGGTGATGCCCACGTGACGCTGCTGTGCGAGACGACGCGCGGCTACACCAACCTCTGTCGCATCCTCACCGACGCACATGCCCGCACGCGACTGCCCGGGCGGGAGCGTGACCTGCTGCCACCCGAGACGACCGTCGCGTTCATCGCGGAGCATGCGGAAGGGCTCGTCGCGCTCTCCGGGTGCGCGCGCCACGGGCTCGGCGTCGTCGACCCGAACGCAGCTGCCGAGCTTGCACGCGCGTTGCCCGGCGCGTTCTACGTCGAGCTGCAGCGGCCGTACGAACGCGGGGACGCGCGGCGCAACGCGACGCTCGTCGACCTGGCCGAGACGCTGCGCGTCCCCATCGTCGCAACCGGTGACGTGCACGCGCACAGCGCTCGACGCGCGCGGCTGCAGGACGCGCTCGTCGCAATCAAGCAGCGCACATCGCTCGACGGCTGCGAGCGCGAGCGGCGCGGCAACCACGAGAGCGTCCTGCTCGCCCCCGGCGAGCTGCTCGAGCGCCTGCCACGGGAGGCGGCGGAACGGACGCGCGAGGTCGCCGACCGCTGCCGGTTCGACCTGACGCAGGAGCTCGGCTACCGCTACCCCGACTTCTCCGACGGCGTCGATCCGGCCGACGTGCAGCTGCGCGAGATCTGCTCGCGCGCCTTCGCGGAGCGGTACGCGAAGGCGAACGGCCACAAGCGCAAGGCGCGGGAACGGCTCGACGACGAGCTGCAGCTGATCGCACGGCTCGGTCTCGCCGGCTTCTTCCTGCTGCACTGGGAGGTGCTCGAGCTGGCGCGCGAATGCGCGCTCGAGGTGCGCGGCCCCGGCAGCCCGCGCCACGCGTTGCCACCGGGGCGTGGGCGTGGTTCGAGCGTCGGCTCGATCGTCTGCTACCTGACGGGGCTCTCGCACGTCGACCCGGTCGAGGCGGGGCTCTCGCTCGGCCGCTTCATCAACGACGAGATGGTGGCGGTCCCCGACATCGACCTCGACTTCCCGCGCGACATCCGCGAGAAGCTGATCGTTCGCGTCACCGAGCACTACGGCCCCCGCCACGCCGCGCTCGTCGCGAGCTTCTCCACTTATCGCAGCCGTGGGGCGATCCGCGACATCGGGAAGGCGGTCGGCCTGCCGTTCGCCGAACTCGAGCGGCTCGCGCGCGTCACCGACGGCTGGGACGCGACGCGCATCTCCGAGGAGGTCGACGGCGTGCCCGGCTCGCACACAGGGCCGCGGTGGGACGCCTTCCGGGAGCTGACGCGCGAGATCGCAGGGCTGCCGCGCCACATCAGCCAGCACCCGGGCGGCATGGTCATCTCGACCCGGCCGCTGATCGACCTCGTCCCCGTGCAGCCCGCCGCGATGGCGGGCCGCCAGATCTGCCAGTGGGACAAGGACAGCTGCGGCGACGCCGGCTTCCTGAAGATCGACCTGCTCGGCCTCGGCATGCTCTCGGCGGTCGAGGACGCGATCGACCGCATCGCCCGCCTCCGCGGCGAGACGATCGACCTGTCGCGCGTGCCGCTCGACGACGCGGCCGTGTACGCGGAGATCCAGCAGGCCGACACGGTCGGCGTCTTCCAGATCGAGAGCCGAGCACAGATGCAAAGCCTGCTGCAGACGCGGCCCGAGAACCTCGACGACCTGACGGTGCAGGTGGCGCTCGTGCGCCCCGGCCCGATCCAGGGCAAGGCCGTGCACCCGTACATCGAGCATCGGCGCAGACGGCGCAGCGACCCGACGTTCGAGCCGCCCGTCGAGCACGAGTCGTTGCGCGAGCCGCTCCGCGACACGCTCGGCGTCGTCGTCTTCCAGGATCAGGTGCTCGACGTCTCGATGGCGGCGGCGGGGTTCTCGATCGGCGAAGCCGAAGGGCTGCGCCGCGCGATGAGCCGCAAGCGCAGCGAGGAGGCGATCGAGGCGTGGCGGCCGCGCTTCGTCACGGGAGCGCTGGAGCGGGGGATGAGCGAGGAGACCGCGCACGTGATCTACGACAAGCTCGTCGGCTTCGCCGGCTTCGGCTTCCCGAAGTCGCATGCCGCTGCGTTCGCGCTGCTCGCCTACCAGTCCGCGTGGCTGCGGCGCTATTACCCCGGCGAGTTCCTGTGCGCGTTGCTGAACGCGCAGCCGATGGGCTTCTACCCGCCGTCCTCGCTCGTGCGCGACGCGCAGCGGCGCGGGGTGGAGGTGCGCTCGCCGCACGTCAACCGCTCACTGGCCGAGTGCACGATCGAGGAGGGTGCGGTTCGGGTCGGGCTCGGCTACGTGGCGTCGGTCGGCGAGGCCGACGCCCAGGCGGTCGAGGCAGGACAGCCATATGCGGATCTCGGCGACCTCGCCCGACGGACCATGGTGCAGCTCGATTCGCTCGAGGCGCTGGTCGCCGCCGGCGCGTGCGACGAGTGGGGGCCCCGCCGCGAGCTGCTCTGGCGACTCGGAGTCACCCCGCGCGGCGAGACGGTCGCGGGCGGCAACCGCCAGCTCGCCCTGCCGCTCGAGCCGACCGCCGAGATCCCCGAGCTGCCGAGACAGACCGACTGGGAGCAGATGCTCGCCGACTACAAGCACACGTCGATGTCGGTGGGCGTCCACCCGCTGCAGCTGTTGCGACCACACCTGCCCGCCGGAGTGACGACGAGCGCCGAGCTACCGGAGACGCCGCACGGGGCGCTGATCCAGATCGCCGGGATGGCGATCGCACGGCAACGGCCGTCGACCGCGAACGGCGTCGTCTTCATGCTGCTCGAGGACGAGTACGGCCAGTCGAACCTGATCCTGCCGCCGAAGGTCTACGAGCAGCACCGCGCGGTGGTGCGCGGAGAGCCGTTGATCCTGGCGCACGGGAAGCTCGAACGGCACGGCCGCAACATCAATCTGCTCGTCTCGAAGCTCACTTCACTCGGCCCGCTCGCCCGCAAGGCGGCGAGCGAGGCGGAGGTCACTGCGGCGCTTCCGCGCGCCCACCACTTCGGCCATCGCTGACCGATCCCGGCCGCTGGTGCATCGGCCCGTCGTGGTGCGAGAGGTTGTACGCGCAGTTGACGAGCCCGACGTGTGTGAACGCCTGCGGGAAGTTCCCGAGCAGCCGCTTCTCCGCCGGGTCGTACTCCTCGGCCAGCAGGCCGAGGTCGTTCGACACGGCCAGGAGCCGTTCGAACAGCGTGCGCGCCTCGTCGTCGCGCTCCTGCATCAGCAGTGCGTCGACGAGCCAGAACGAGCACGGCAGAAACACGCCCTCGCCGCCGGGGAGCCCGTCGACGTCGTTGTGCTCCTTGGGCTTGTAGCGCTCGACGAACCCGTCGCGGGTCAGCTCGCGCTCGACGGCGGCGATCGTGCCGGCGACGCGCGAGTCGGTCGCGGGCAGGAAACCGAGAATCGGGATCAGCAACGTCGAGGCGTCGAGCTCATCCGAGCCGTACGACTGCGTGAACGAGTTCAGCTCGACGTTGAAACCCTCGCGGCACACCTCCTCGTGGATGTCTGCCCGCGCACGCCGCCAGCGATCGGCGTGGCCGCTCAGTCCGAACCGCTCGACACTCTGCACGGCGCGGTCGAACGCGACCCAGGCCAGGACCTTCGAGTGCGTGAAGTGGCGCCGTGGGCCGCGAACCTCCCAGATCCCCTCGTCAGGCTGGTCCCAGGCGCCCTCGAGGAACTCCATCAGGTTCCGCTGCAACGACCACGCGTGGTCGTCGGGGTCGAGTCCGTGCACGCGCGCCTGGTGCAGCGCGTCCATCACCTCGCCGTACACGTCGAGCTGAAACTGGTCGTGCGCCGCGTTGCCGATCCGAACCGGCCGTGAGCCTGCATAGCCGGGAAGCCAGTCGAGCTCGGACTCGAGGATCCGGCGCTGCCCACCGACGCCGTACAGGATCTGCGCGCTCGCCGGGTCGCCGGCGACGGATCGCAGCAACCAGTCGCGCCACGCGCGAGCCTCGTCGGTGAAGCCCGCGTTCATCAATGCGTAGAGCGTGAACGTCGCGTCGCGCAGCCAGCAGTAGCGGTAGTCCCAGTTGCGCACGCCGCCGATGCGTTCGGGGAGCGACGTGGTCGGTGCCGCGACGATGCCGCCGGTGGGTCCGTACGTGAGCGCCTTCAGGACCATGAGCGACGTGTGCACCGCCGGGGCGTAGGCGCCGGAGTACGAACAGTCGCGGAGCCAGTCCGTCCAGTAGGCCTCGGTGTCGGCGAGCGCGTCCTCCGCGTCGACCATCTCGGGCAGCGACGTGTGCGACGGGAACCATGTGAGCACGAACGGCACGCGCGCACCGGCGCGCACCGTGAACTCCGCCTGGTGGGTCATGCCTTCGGGCTCGAGCTCGATCGGTGTCCGCAGGACGAGACCGTCGGGACCGCCGATCGCCACCAGCGTTTGCGAGTCGAGCCGGCGCACCCACGGGACGACCGAGCCGTAGTCGTAACGGATCACCAGGTCCGTGCGCATCTGCACGCTTCCCTCGAGTCCCTCGACGATCCGCACGATGTCGGGATTCGTGCCGCGCGGCGGCATGAAATCGATCACGCGGACCCGTCCGGTGTCGGTCTGCCACTCGCTCTCGAGGATCAACGTCTGGTCGCGGTAACGGCGGTCGGTCGCCGGCCCGGTGTCCTTCGGTGCGAGCCGCCAGTGCCCGTGCTCGGTGCCGCCGAGCAACGCGCCGAAGCACGAACTCGAGTCGAACCGGGGGAACGGCAGCCAGTCGACCGAACCGCTCCGGCCGACGAGCGCGGCGGTCTGCAGGTCGCCGAGCAGTGCGTAGTCCTCGATCCGTTCGGCCATCGCTAGCGATTCTCGATCTCGAGCGCGAGCGCCGGCAACTGCCGCGCGACGGCACGGTTGAACTCTGCGAGGTACCGGTCGGGCCGCTCCAGGCTCCGCGCGTAGTGGTCGCGTAGGTCGGCGAGCAACTCGGTTCCCGTCTCGACCGCGTCGACGTAGTCGCCGTACAGCTCCTCCGCCTCGTCGCGGCCGGCGCGGTTGTAGGCGCGCAGACGAGCGTCGGCCTCCTCGACCACGTCGCCGTGCTCGCGCGCGAACAGCGCGAGCTGCGACTCGATCACCGCGCCGAACCGCGCGCGCCGCAGGATCACGCGAGCTCCCGGTAGAGCGCGAGGTGCTGCGCGGCAGCCGCGTCCCATGTCAGCTCGCGCCGCGCCGCGTCGGCACCCTCGCGCGCTCGCTGCAAAGCCGCCGGGTCGCCGAGCAACGCACCGACGGCTGCGGACAATGCGGCGATGTCGTCCGCGGCGACGACGGTGCCGGCGCCGTAGCGCCGCACCGGCTCGGCGAGCCCGCCGACGTCGTAGACGACGGCGGGCACGCCGGCGCCGAGCGCCTGCAGCAGTGCACCGGACTGGTCGAGCTCCGCGCGGTAGGGGAAGACGGCAACCGTCGTCTCCGAGAGGGCGCGGTCGAGCTCGGTCTGCGGCAGGTAGCCGAGCCGCCATTCGACGTGGCGAGCGTCGCGCAGGCCGTCGAGCGGCATCGCCGGATCGCCCGCGACCAGTAGTCGCGCGCCGCCGAGTCGCTCTGTCGCCTCGATCGCGTCCGGCAGCCCCTTGTACGGCCGGATCACACCGAGCGCGAGCACCGTGCGACCGTCGTCGCTGCGCGTGGCGCGGCTCGGGTAGACCGGGTGCGGGATCACCCGCGCCTCGACGCCGAGCTCGCGCAGTGTCTCGCGCCCGCGCTCGCTGTGCACCACGACGGCGTCGAACCGCTGCAGGAGGCGCTGCCAGAGATCGTGCTTCCCCGCGGTTCGCCGCGGCAGCAGGTCGTGCGCTGTGAACACCGACGGCGACCGGAAGCGGGTCCGCACATCGGCCTGCGGCAGCGCCAGCCACTGCACGTGCACGACATCGGCCTGCGCGCGCGCCAGCGACGCCAGCACACCGAGGTGTTCGACGGCCTTGAGCGGCAGGCGCGCCCGTGAGCGCCCGAAGATCCGCGACGAGAGGGGGTAGTAACGCTCCGTCCGCCGGTAGCCGTCGGGCGCGGGCACGTCGCCGAAGCGGAAGTGCGACGTCGCGAGCGTCACCTCGGCGCCCTGGCGGGCCAGCCCGGCCGCGAGCTCGTGGTCGTACCAGGGCGTGAACGCGGGTGGATCGGCGAGGAGCACGCGCACGCGCAGTAGCGTAGATGCGTGCTCGTCCGCAGCTGGAACCTGTTTCACGGCAACACGAAGCCGCCGGGGCGGAATGCGCACCTCGACGAGATGGTCGAGCTCGCGAGCCGCGACGAGCCCGACGTGCTGTGCGTGCAGGAGGTCCCGGCGTGGGCGCTCGCCCGGTTCACGGTGGGCGACGTGGCGGCGCGACCGATGCTCGGCCCGGTTCCGATCCCGCGTGAGCTGGGGCGCATCCTGACCGGCACGAACAACGGGCTCTTCAGGTCTGCCTTCAGCGGGCAGGGCAACGCCATCCAGCTCGCGCCCGGCCTGCAGGTGATCGACCACTGGGCCTTGACGCTCAACGCACGACGCTTCCTGAACGCGAAGGCGCGTGAGCTCCGTCTCGACGCGATCGAGCGGCTCGCCTGGGGTAAGGAGCGGCGCATCGTGCAGGCCGTGCGGCTTCGCGCCGCCGACGGTCGCACGTATCTGATCACGAACATGCACTGCACGAGCTCGCACGACGAACGGCTGCCAGACGCCGAGCTGCTTCGCGCAGCCTGGTTCGCCACCTCACACGCCCGGGCCGAGGACGTCGTCGTGCTCGCAGGCGACTTCAACGTGCGCCCGGAGAGCTCGCAGACGCTCGCGGCGCTCGTCGGGCCGGAGTGGGGCTTCTCGGCGCCGGGGCCTGGGATCGACCACGTCCTGGTGCGCGGGGCGGTCGCGTCGCCGCTCAGGGTCTGGGACGACGCGCGGCGGACACGCGGCGGCGCCCTGCTCTCAGATCACACCCCGGTCGAGCTCGACATCACGTAGACCGAGCTCGCCGGCGATCGGCTGGAGCGCCGCGACGACGTTCGCAATGTGCTCATCGAGCTCCAGCTCGAGCAGTACCGCACCTTCGTAGACGTCGTCGCGAGAAACGCCCGCGGCAAAGGACGGCTGCTTCAGCTTCTTCTTGACCGACTTCGGCTCGAGGCCTTCCAGGCCGCTGGGGCGGACGAGCCCGCACGCGTGCACGAACCCGGAGAGCTCGTCACAGGCGAAGAGCGACTTCTTGAGCGGTGTGTCCCGCGGCAGCGAGAGGTGGTTCGCGTGCGAGAGCACGGCGTCGATCACGACCTCGGGATACCCCTCCTCGCGCAGGATCGGCGCGCCGTCCTGCGGATGCTTGTCGAGGGTGGGGTGGATCTCGTAGTCGAAGTCGTGCAGCAGCGCGGCGACGCGCCACAGCTCCTCGTCCTCGCCGAACCGGGCGGCGTAGGAGGCCGTGGACGCCTCCACGGCGAGTGCGTGGCGGAGCAGCGCCTCGCTCTTGGTGTAGTGCGTGAGCGTCGTCCAGGCCTGCTCGCGGGTCACCGACACGATCTATCTAGCATAGTTCGCCTCGTGGCCTCGACCGTCGTCAGACCCACGTCGGAATCGTTCGTGATCGAGGGCGGCCACCCGCTCTCGGGGCACGTCCGCGCCTCCGGCAACAAGAACGGCGCGCTGCCGATCCTGGCTGCGTGCCTGCTCACCGACGAGCCCGTCACGTTGACCAACGTGCCGAGGATCCGAGACGTCGAGACGATGCTTGGGCTGCTCGCCGCGCTCGGGGCCGAGGCCGAATGGGTCGACGCGAACGACGTCCGCGTCCACGCACAGGACGTCGGCTACGAGGTCGACGACAGGCTCGCCAGCCAGATCCGAGCCTCGTTCCTGCTGGCCGGGCCGCTGCTCGCGCGCCACGGGCGCGCCGTCGTGCCGCCGCCCGGCGGTGACGTGATCGGCCGCCGCAGGCTCGACCCGCACATCCACGCGTTCGGCGAGCTCGGCGCGGGACTCGAGTACCACGACCGGTACGACCTGAGCGGCACGCTGACAGGAGCCCACATCCACCTCGACGAGGCCTCGGTGATGGCGACCGAGAACGCCGTCATGGCCGCCAGTCTCACGCCCGGCGAGACGATGATCTCGAACGCGGCCAGCGAGCCTCACGTGCAAGACCTCTGCCGGTTCCTCTGCTCGCTCGGCGCGAAGATCACCGGTGTCGGGTCGAACGTGCTGCACGTGGACGGCGTCGACGGCTTGAGCGGCGGCACCCACGCGATCGGCCCCGAGCACATCGAGGTCGGCAGCCTGATCGGGATGGCGGCTGTGACCGGCGGCGACATCACCGTCGAGGGGATCGCACCCGACGACCTCTGGCCGATCCTCCCGGTGCTGCGCCGGTTCGGTGTCGAGGTCGAGCTCGGCGACGACTGGGTTCGCGTCCCGCCCGATCAGCAGCTCGAGATCGTCGACGACCTCGGCGGCGCGATCCCGAAGGTCGAGGACGGTCCCTGGCCGGCGTTCCCGGCCGACCTGACGTCGATCGCCGTGATCGTGGCCACGCAGGCGAAGGGCACCGTGCTCGTGTTCGAGAAGATGTTCGAGAGCCGCCTCTTCTTCGTCGACAAGCTCGTCTCGATGGGCGCGCGCATCATCCTCTGCGACCCGCATCGCGTCGTGATCACCGGGCCGTCGCGGCTGTACGGCCAGCGCATGTCGAGCCCGGACATCCGCGCGGGCATGGCGATGCTGATCGCTGCGCTCTGCGCCGACGGCGTCTCGACGATCGGCGACGCGTACCAGATCGACAAGGGCTACGAGCGGATCGACGACCGGCTCCGAGGGCTCGGCGCGCACATCGAGCGCGTGGAAGGGTAGGCCGATGCCCGAGACGCAGACAGGCGTGCGCATGGCGCTCGCGGCCGAAGGCTCGGCCAACGTCACCACCGGCTTGCCGGTGCTCGACCACCTGATCGGCGAGCTCGCCCAGGCGGCCCGCTTCCGGCTGTCGCTCGAGGTCGCGCCGGGAAGCGCCGACGAGGCCGTCGCCTCGGCCGGGCGAGCCGTCGGCCGGTCGCTCGGCGAGCTGCTCGCGCGGCCGGGCGCGAGCGGTGCGGGGTGGGCGCTGATGCCTTCGGCCGAGGCCCTCGCGGCGGCGGCGCTCGAGCGGGACCACGAACCGCGGCTCGTCTCGAACGTCGAGTTCTCGGATCAGCGCGTGGGCGGGCTTGCCGACGACGTCTCCTCCGTCTTCCTCCGCGAGGTGGCCGATGCCGCCCAGATCAATCTGCACGTGCGCCTGCTCGAGGGAACCGATCCGCAGCACGTGCTGACCGCGATCTACAAGGCGGTCGGCGCCGCACTCGGCCAGGCGTGCCGTCCCGTGACCCAAGCCGAAGAGGAGTCGTCGTGAAGGAAGCCGTTCGTACCGAGGCCGCGCCGGCGCCGTTCCAGGGCGCTCCGTACTCGCAGGCGATCAAGGCGGGCGGGTTCGTCTTCGTCTCCGGGCAGCTTGCGCTCGTCCCGGGCGAGAAGGAGCTGCGTGGCGGCGAGATCGGGCCGCAGACCGAGCAGCTGTTCGCGAACCTGAAGGCGATCCTCGAGGCGGCGGGCTCGTCGCTCGAGCAGCTCGTCAAGACGACCGTCTTCCTGCAGAACCTCGACGACTTCGCCGGGATGAACGAGGTGTACGCCAAGTACGTCGGCGAGACGCCGCCCGCCCGCTCGACCGTCGAGGTGGCGAAGCTGCCGTCGGGCGCGCTCGTCGAGATCGAGGCGATCGCAGTCGTCTGAGCAGATCGAGAGGTACGTCGCGCTCGCTCGGTCTCGACGCCTACGTGGTCGGCGGCGCCGTGCGCGACGAGGTGCTCGGCGTCGACTCGAAGGACGCCGACTTCCTCGTCCCGAAGCTCGACATCGCCGGGCCTGCACGCCGCCCTTCGGCCGCACGGGCGCACCGAGGATCTCGTCGTCGCCGGGCGGCCGGTCGGCGTCCGCCACTACCCGCGCGACCGCGCGGTGCGCGCACGCGTCCCAGCCGGGATCGAGCTCGCGCCGCCCCGTCGCGAGGTCTCGACCGGGCCGGGGAGGCACGACTTCGAGATCGTCGTCGACCCGGACGCGTCGGTCGAGCAGGATCTTCAGCCGTCGCGACTTCACGATCAACGCGATGGCGCGCCGGCTCCTCGACGACGAGCGCATCGACCCGTACGGCGGGCGCGACGACCTGCTTGCGCGCAGGCTCCGAACGGTCTCGCCCGCGAGCTTCGCCGAGGACCCGCTGCGTCTCGTACGCGGGCTGCGTTTCATCTCCCAGTTCGACCTCGACCCGACCGACGACACGCTCGTCCAGATGCGGGAGGAAGCGGACGGCGTCGCGCTCGTCTCGGGCGAGCGCATCGGCGGTGGGCTGCACGCCGACGGGATGGGCGAGTTGTCGAAGCTCCTGCTCGGCAACCACCCGGCGAAGGCGCTTCGAATCGCGCGCGACACCGGGGTGCTCGTGAAGGTGCTGCCGGAGTTCGAGCTCGCGATCGGCTTTCAGCAGGAGAGCCGCTACCACGACCTGAGCGTCGACGAGCACACGTTCGCGGTCGTGCAGGCGGCTGCCGACGCCGGCGCGTCGCTCGCCGTGCGGCTTGCGGCGCTCTTCCACGACCTGGGCAAGCCGCACGTCGCCTGGCGCGGCACTGACAACCGCCTCCACTACTACGCCAAACCCGGCTACTCGCCTCGCAGCCACGAGCAGGTGAGCGCCGAGCTCGCTGCGCAGGCGCTGTCGAGGCTGCGCTATCCGAACGAGCTGCGCTCGCGCGTCCTGCGGATCGTGCGCGCGCACATGTTCGACCCGGCGCGGAGCGACCCCGTGCGCGCGCGACGGATGCTGTCGCGGTACGGCCGCCGGCTGACCTACGACCTGCTCGACCACAAGGAGGCCGACCTGCGCGGCAAGGGCTCCACGCCGCGCACGTCCGACCTCGACCGGCTCGCGCGGTTCCGGGTCGTCGTCGACCAGGAGCTGACGAGCCCGCACCGACTTCGCGACCTGGCCGTCAGCGGCGACGACCTCGTCGCGCTCGGCTACCCGCCTGGCCCGCCGATCGGGCGCGCGCTGCAGGAGCTGCTCGACGACGTGATTCGCGACCCGGCGCGCAACACGCGCGAGCATCTGCTCGGCCGTGCGCGGGAGATCCTCGGATGATCTGGTGGGATCAGCCCGGCTACGTCGTCGCGTTCACGACCCGCGTCGGCGGCGTCAGCCACGCGCCGTACGACTCGCTGAACCTGAGCAGGGGCACGGGCGATGAGCCGGCACATGTGGAGGAGAACCGGCAGATCGCCTGCGAGGCGATCGGTGTGCCGTTCGAGCGCCTTGCGTTCAATCGCCAGGTGCACTCGCCGACCGTCCACCGTGCAGAGCCGGGCGCGCGCGGGGCGCCGGGAGACGGGCTGTGGACCGACGAGCCCGAGCTGCCGATGCTCGCCATGTCGGCCGACTGCCTGCCGATCGCGGTCGCAGCGACCGGCGGCGAGCCGCGCCTCGCGGTACTGCACGCCGGCTGGCGCGGGCTGTCCGAGGGTGTCGTCGCGGCGGGGGTCTCGTCGCTCGGCGACGGCCCGAAAGCCGCCGTGATCGGGCCTGCGATCGGACCGTGCTGCTACGAGGTCGGCCCGGAGGTGGCCGCTCGCTACGACGCCGACCTGACGCGCGACGGCCGTCTCGACCTGTGGGCCGCCGCTGAGCGCGCGCTGCGGCGGGCGGGCGTCGAGCACGTCGAGCGAGTCGATCTCTGCACCCGCGACCATCCGGAGCTCTTCTTCTCGCATCGGCGCGACGGCCTGGCCCGCGGCGTCCAAGGAGTGATCGGTGCCATCACCTGACGAGATCCGCGCCCGGCTCGACCGCATCCGGTCCGAAGTCGGGCCGTCGGTCACGATCGTGGCGGCGACCAAGTACGTCAGCCTCGCCGGCATGGCCGCGCTGGTCGACGCCGGCGTCGAGGTGGTGGGTGAGAACCGTGCCCAGGATCTCGAGGCGAAACACGCCGAGTACGGCGACGCGTTCCGCTGGCACTTCATCGGCAACCTCCAGTCGAACAAGGTGAAGGTCGTGAACCGGATCTGCGAGCTCGTGCACTCGCTCGATTCCGACTCGGCCGCCCGCAGGCTCGAGGTGCCGGCGCTCGTACAGGTCAACCTCGCCGGCGAACGGTCCAAGTCGGGAGTTGCGCCGGACGAGCTCGACGCCTACCTCGGGTACGACATCCGTGGTCTCTCGACGATGCCGCCGGCCGCGGCCTCCGCGGAGGACTCGCGCCGCTGGTTCGCCGAGCTGCGGGAGCTCGCGGCGGCGCGGGAGCTCGGCTGGCTCTCGATGGGCACGACGCAGGACTACGCGGTCGCGGCCGCCGAGGGCGCGACGCACATTCGGGTCGGCTCGGTGCTTTTTCAGGACTGATCGGTCTAAACTGCTGCACGCATGGCACTCGGCGACCTCTGGAACCGCACGCTTGTCTACTTCGGCATCGCCGAAGAGGACGACGACTGGGAGGACGAGGACGGCTACGCGGCCGAGGAGAGCCTCGAGCAGAGCTACCGCGAGCGCCCGAACGTCCGGCGGCTGACGCCAAGACGCCGCGGGCAGGATTTCGACGACTGGACGGAGTCCGAGTCCGACACGCACGTACCGGCACGTACGGCGCGCTCGTCACGCGAGCCGCGCGTGCGAGACCTGCCGAGCCGCGTCCCTCGGATCGAGGCGGTGCCGAACCCGAGCAGCGTCCGCGTCCACCTCGTGCTGCCACGCAGCTTCAACGACGCCCAGCAGATCGCCGACCGGTTCAAGCAGGGGATTCCGGTCATCCTCAACCTCCAGAACGCCGACGCCGAGCTCTCGAAGCGCCTGATCGACTTCACCAGCGGCCTCACTTATGCCCTGAACGGCGGCATGCAGCGGGTCGCCGACAAGGTCTTCCTGCTCACCCCGCGCAACGTCGAGGTCTCTGCCGAGCAGCGCGCCCAGCTGCTCGAGCGGGGCGGCTTCTTCAACCAGGCGTAGGAAAAGCCGCCGGCGGCACGAAGGGTGCGACGTGGTGCTCGACGCCATCACCGAGGTCGAGCTCTTCGTGAACGTCTTCGTCGGCGTCTACACCATTGCGATCTTGGCGTACATTTTGACATCTTGGGTTCAGCTGCCGTACTCGCTCCGGCCCGCGCAGCGGTTTCTCTACGACGTCTGCGATCCATATCTGCGCGTCTGGCGGCGGCTGATCCCGGTTTCGGTCGGACCGATCGACTTCACGCCGATGATCGCCGTGATCGCGCTGGCTCTGTTCGACCGGATCATCATCACCGTGCTCGAACGGCTCCACTAGGACGAGAGGAGACGAGATGCGGTACACACCGGTCGAACTGAGGCACGTGCGGATCGGCAGGTCGCTGTTCGGCTACAGCCGCGACGAGACGAAGCGCCTGCTCGACGACGTCGCCGACAGCTTCGAGGAGGTCTGGAGCGAGCGAGGCGAGCTCGCCGACAAGCTCGAGGACACCGAGAAGCAGCTCGCCGACTTCAAGGAGCGCGAGGTGCTGCTCGCGAACACGCTGATCTCGGCCGAGAAAGCCGCCGCCGAGGCGAAGGAGCTGGCGCGGCGCGAAGCCGAGCTGATCGTCTCAGAGGCGCACCACGAGGCCCGATCGATCACGCGCGACGGCACTCTGCCGAGCGCGAGCATCTGTTCACCGAGGCGCGCAAGATCGAGACGCTGCTCCGCTCGGCACTCGGGATCGTCGAGGAGTCGGACGCGGAGAAGCCTGCGGCCGACGCCGAGGAGGCAGGTCCGGGCGAGCATTGGCCGAAGCGCGAGGACACCCGCGAGTTCGAGCTGCCGACCGCCCAGCCGGTGGCGGCCGACGGCGCCGAGCAGCCTGCGGCCGAAGAGCGCCCGGCCGAGGACAACGACAAGCCGCTGCCGCCGCCGCTCCCGCCTGCCGCCGAGGAGGCCGAGGTCGACGGTCCTGGGCAGGCAGGGACTTCGCCTGGGGGTAGCCTTCCCGGTGTGACGACCCGGCTTTCCCTGCGCGTCTCGCCAGGCGCCTCGCGGCCGCGGGTCGTCGGCCGGTACGGCACGGCCTGGAAGATCAGCGTTACGGCGCCGCAGGAGGGCGGCAAGGCGAACGCCGCGGTCATCGACCTGCTGGCGGACGCGCTCGGCGTGCCGTCCCGCGACCTCGAGATCGTGTCCGGCCACACGTCCCGCAACAAGACCGTGGCGCTCGCCGGCATCGACGCCGACGAGACAGACCGCCGGCTCGCGTGGGCGAGCGGCGGCGGCGAGGAGCCGGCGTGAGCACGACCGAGACCGGCGAGTTCCGGAAGCTGCTCGAAAGCGAGCGTGCGCGGCTCGCCAAGGCGGTCGAGTTCCTGCACGAGGAGCACTCGGGGAGCCTCGAGGACGAGCTGGGTGAGATCGGCAGCGGCGGCGTCGACAACCATCCGGGCGACACCGCCGGCGCAGCCTACGACCGCGAGCTCGACATCGGCCTCGAGGAAGGCGCGCAGCAGACGATCGAGGAGATCGACGCGGCGCTGCAGCGCATCGACGACGGAAGCTACGGCGTGTGCGAGGCCTGCGGGAAGCCGATCGGAGACGACCGGCTGCGCGCGATCCCGTGGACGCGGCTCTGCATCGACGACCAGCGGCGCACCGGTTGAGCGAGCCTCAGCAGGTTCCGGATGTGCGTGTCGGCTCGTCCACGGACGGCCTGACGCCGCTCTCAGTCGCCGAGCGCTCGCTCGCCGCCGGCATCTGGCAGTGGGCCGGCCTCGCGACCGTGGCCGTCGCGGCGGTGATCGCCGACCAGGTGACGAAGCACATCGTGACGAGCACGCTGAGCCTCGACGACTCGGTGCAGGTCGTCGGCCCGCTCTCGATCCATCACGTCCAGAACTCGGGCATCGCCTTCGGGCTATTCTGCCGGCGCGACGGCGATCGTCACGCTCGTCACCGCTGCGGCGGTGATCTGGATGGTCGTGTTCTTCGCGCGCTCGGGGGCGCGTCACCCGGTGCTGCCCGCGGCGCTCGGGCTCCTGATCGGCGGCAGCCTCTCGAACCTCGTCGACCGGATCCGGCTGCATCACGTGACCGACTTCCTCGACCTCGGCTGGTGGCCGGCATTCAACCTCGCCGACAGCTTCATCGTGATCGGCGTCGCGATCCTGCTCGCCGGGCTCGTCGCGGCCGACCGCAAGCCGCGACCGCCGCGCCGCACGCTCGACGTCGCCGCGCGGTGAAGGTTCCCGCAGAGGCGGCGGGCGAGCGGCTCGACCGCTTGCTCGCCGGACGGCTCGGCTCGCGGGCGGCGGCAGAGCGTGCGGTCGAGGCCGGCGCGCTCGTCGACGGCGTCACCCGCGCGAAGAGCTATCGCCTCGCGCGGCGGGGAGGAGGTCGAAGTCGCCGACGCGGTCGTTCCCACTCTTCCGGCCGCCCCGCCGGAGCCGCGCATCGTCTGGGAGGACGAGCACGTGCTGGTCGTCGACAAGCCGGCCGGTCTGGTCGTGCATCCGGGCGCGGGACGCGTCGGCGGAACGCTCGTCGACGCGCTCGCCGGCAAGATCGCGGGTGGCGACCCCGAACGGCCCGGTGTCGTGCACCGGCTCGACCGCGACACATCGGGACTGATCGTACTCGCTCGATCCGAGGAGGCCTACGCTGCCCTCAGCGACCTCGTGCGGCGGCGCGCGTTCGAGCGCACGTACCTCGCGCTCGTGCGCGGGCGGCCGCGGTCGCGCACAGGCCGGATCGAGGCGCCGATCGGCCGCGACCGCGGCGATCCCACGCGCGTGTCGCTCGACACGGATTCGCCGCGCGACGCCGTGACGAACTTCGAGGTCGAGCAGCTGTTCCCGGACCACGCACTGCTCCGGGTGAGCCTCGAGACGGGCCGGATGCACCAGATCCGCGTGCATCTCGCCGCGTCGACCTGCCGGTCGTCGGCGACCCGACCTACGGCGTTGCGGCGCCGCCGCTCGGGCGCCAGTTCCTGCACGCGGCCGCACTGGCCTTCCCGCATCCGCTCGAGCGGGGTGCGGGTCGAGACCGTCTCGGAGCTCCCGCCCGACCTCGCGGCCTTCCTCGCAGCCTTGTCCTAGGGAACGCGGCTACCATGCGGTGTCCGTTTTCCCTCGAACCGGTGGGAATCCCGAGGTGGACGGTGGCCGGCAGCTCGTGCCGGCTTCCACCGAGGCCCCGCCGGAGCTCAACCATCCAACCCAGAAAGGGGCCTCGATGCCCGTCGTCTCCATGAAGGACCTCCTGGAGGCCGGAGTCCACTTCGGCCATCAGACCCGGCGCTGGAACCCGAAGATGAAGCGCTTCATCTTCACCGAGCGCGGGGGCATCTACATCATCGACCTCACCCAGACGCAGGAGCTGCTGGACGAGGCGTACAACTTCGCCAAGGCGATCTCCGAGCGGGGTGGCTCTGTCCTCTTCGTCGGCACCAAGAAGCAGGCACAGGACGCCGTCCGCGACGAGGCCCGCCGCGTCGGCATGCCGTACGTCAACCATCGCTGGCTCGGCGGCCTGCTCACGAACTGGCGCACCATCTCCGACCGCATCCAGCGGCTGCACGAGCTGCGGGCGCTGAAGCAGGAGGCTCAGCTCGGGCTGCTGCCGGCCAAGGAGCGCATCTCGATGGAGGCCGAGCTCGAGAAGCTCGAGGCGAACCTCGGCGGCGTCGCCGACATGCGTCGCCAGCCCGAGGCGGTCTTCATCGTCGACCTCCGCAAGGAGCAGCTCGCGGTGCGCGAGGCGCGCCGCCTCGGCCTGCCGGTGATCGCGCTGGTCGACACGAACTGCGATCCCGACGAGGCCCAGTACGTGATCCCGGGCAACGACGACGCGATCCGCTCGTGCACCGTCGTGATCAAGGCGATCGCCGACGGGATCGAAGCCGGCAGGAAGAAGGTCAGCGAGAACGAGCTCAAGGCGCGCAAGGCGGAGGCGGCCGCTATCGCCGCCAGGCCGCGGAAGTGGCGAGGCAGGCCGCCGAAAAGGTGTCTGACACCAAGGTGTCAGACCAACTGAGGCGCCCGCCGCCGCGCCGGCCGAACAGGTGTCAGACACCAAGGTGTCAGACACGACCGAGGCGCCGCCGCCACGCCGGCCGCAGGTGTCAGACACCAGGTGTCAGACACGACCGAGGCGCCCGCCGCCACGCCGGCCCAAGAGGAGAGCGCGTGACCGACATCACCGCGGCGATGGTCAAGGAGCTCCGCGACGCGACGAGCGCCGGGATGATGGACTGCAAGCGCGCGCTGCAGGAGACGCACGGCGACTTCGACGAGGCCGTCAAGCTCCTGCGCGAGCGCGGGATGGCCTCCGCCGCGAAGCGGGCCGACCGCGCGACGAGCGAGGGCAAGGTGGGCGTGATGGTGCGCGACACGATCGGAGCGATCGCGGCGCTCGGTTGCGAGACGGAGCCCGTGTCGAACAACGACGAGTTCCTCAGCTACGCCGAGGACGTGCTGAAGGCCGTGTTCGCCGACGGCGGCGAGGCGGCGGCACAGCTCGAGGAGCGCCGTGTCGCACTGACCGCGAAGCTCGGGGAGAACATCCAGGTCGTCGGCGCGAAGCGAATGACCGCAGGCGACGGCGAAGCGCTCTCGTTCTACGTGCACGCGCCGGCGAACAAGGTCGGCGCGCTCGTGCACACAAAGGGCGGCGATGCGGCAGAGGCGCGGAGCCTCGCGCTGCACCTGACCTTCGCGCGGCCGACCTACTCGGCGCGCGACGAGGTGCCCCAGGAGCTCGTCGAGGCCGAGCGCGAGATTCTCTCGCACTCGGACGAGGTGCTCTCGAAGCCCGAGAACGTTCGCGACAAGATCGTCGAGGGCCAGCTGAACAAGCGCTTCTACGGCGAGTCGGTGCTGAGCGAGCAGACCTGGTACCGCGCGGACGAGTTCACGGGCTCGGTGGCGCAGTATCTGAAGGAGCGGGGCATCGAGCTGCTCGACTACGCCTGGTACGCAGTCGGTTAGGCGCGCCGGGCGATGCCGTTCAAGCGCGTCCTGCTGAAGCTCTCCGGCGAGGCCCTGATGGGCTGGCCGCGACTACGGCCTCGACGAGTCGACGATCGACACGCTCGCGAAGGAGCTCGTCGACGTGCGGTCGGACGGTCTCGAGCTCGGGCTCGTGATCGGCGGCGGCAACATCTACCGTGGGATGGCCGCAGCCGCCCGCGGGATGGATCGCGCGACGGGCGACTACATGGGGATGCTCGCAACCGTCCTGAACGCGCTGGCCGTCCAGGAGGCGCTCGAGCGGAACGGCGCCGACACGCGCGTCCAGTCGGCGATCGCGGTGCAGGAGGTGGCCGAGCCGTACATCCGCAGGCGCGCCGTCCGGCATCTCGAGAAGGGCCGCATCGTGATCTTCGCGGCCGGCACCGGCAACCCGTTCTTCACCACCGACACGGCGGCTGCGTTGCGCGCGCTCGAGATCGGGGCCGAGGCGATCCTGATGGCGAAGAACGACGTCGAGGGTGTGCTCGACGGCGATCCGCGCGAGGAACCCGACGCGAAGCTGATCCCGGAGTTGACGCACTTGCAAGCGATCGAGCAGGGTCTCAGAGTGATGGACACGACCGCCCTGTCGCTGTGCATGGACAATCACCTTCCGATCCACGTGTTCGAGCTCGCGCCCGGCAACATCGGGCGTGTCGTCGCGGGCGAGCGCCTGGGCACCGTCGTTGAGACCCCTGCCGTGTTGAGCACCGAAGGAGGCGTACGTTGATCGACGACTTTCTGGGCGATGCCACCCAGCGCATGGACAAATCGGTGGAGGCGACGCACGAGCACTTCAACTCGGTGCGCACCGGGCGCGCGACGCCGGCTCTGCTCGACCGGATCTCGGTCGACTACTACGGTACGCCGACGCCGCTCAAGAACATCGCGACCATCAACGCGCCCGAGCCGCGCATGCTGACGATCCAGCCGTTCGACCCCAGCTCGATCAAGCAGATCGAGAAGACGATCCAGGAGTCCGACCTCGGCCTGACGCCGTCGAACGACGGCAAGCTGATCCGGCTGCCGATCCCGCAGCTGACCGAGGAGCGCCGCAAGGAGCTCGTCAAGGTCGTCCGGCACATGGCCGAAGAAGGCCGCGTGGCCGTGCGGAACGTCCGGCGCGACGCGATCAAGCACCTCGAGGAGCTGGTCAAGAACGGTAGCGTCGGCGACGACGACGAGCGCGCTGCAGAGGGTCGCGTGCAGAAGACGACCGACGAGCACGTCGCGCGGATCGACGATCTGCTGAAACGCAAAGAGGCCGAGATCATGGAGGTCTGAGGACCTCCGTGAGGCTGCTCACCCGAATCCGCACGCTCGCGCGCGTCCGGAACGCTCCCGAGCCGGAGCTGCCGGAGGTCGCGCAGTCCGTCGCGATCATCCTGGACGGCAACGGCCGCTGGGCGAAGCGGCGCAGGCTGCCGACGGCGGCCGGGCATCGCGCCGGCGCACGCACCGTGCGGCGCATCGTCGAGGCGTCGATCGCGATCGGGATCCACGACCTGGCAGTCTTCGCGTTCTCGACCGAGAACTGGTCGCGGTCGGAGGCGGAGGTCGACGCGCTGATGGAGATCTTCGCGGAGACGATCGAGCGCGAGCTGCCCGACCTCGCCGAGCAGGGTGTGCGCGTGCGCTTCATCGGGCGTCGTGACCGCGCACCCGAGACGCTCCGGGCGCGCATGGACGCGATGGAGGACCGGACCGCGCTCAACATGCGCATCAACCTGTGGGTTGCGTTCGACTACGGCGGCCGCGCCGAGCTGGTCGAGGCGGCCCGCCGGCTCGTCGAGAGCGGCGTCGAGCCGCAGGACATCGACGAGAACGTCTTCGCAGCCAATCTCTACGCGCCCGATCTGCCGGATCCCGATCTGCTGATCCGCACGAGCGGCGAGCTGCGCATCTCGAACTTCCTCCTCTGGCAGGTCGCCTACTCCGAGCTCGTCTTCGTCGACAAGCTCTGGCCCGACTTCGACGAAGGCGACCTGCGGGCTGCGCTCCAGGAGTACGCCTCCCGCCGGCGCCGGTTCGGCGGCAGAGCGTGAGCGTAGGCTTGACGGAGCTCACCAAAGAGCGCAGGTGCCGGCTTTGCCGGCGCCGGAGCGGGAAATGAGCAATTGGCTGTCCCGCATCGTCGTCGCGATCATCGGTCTGCCCGTGGTGCTCGGCGCCGTGTACCTGGGCGGCTGGTGGGTCTTCGCGCTCGCGCTGGTCGCGGCGCTGATCGGCCTGCACGAGTACTGGCTGCTCGCGCGGCCGCTCGCACCGCTCGCCCCGGCGGGCTACGTCGGCGCCGTGCTGGCGCTCGTCGGCGCCGAGCTGGGAGGAATCGTCTGGGCGGTCGGCGGGCTCTTCACGACCTTCCTGCTCGCGTTCGTGCTGAAGGCGATCTCCGAGGCGCGCGCGGCCGCGACGATCGCGATCAGCGGCACGCTGATGGGCGCCGTCTGGGTCGGCGGCGGGCTCTCGTTCCTGATCCTGATCCGCGAGCTGCCCGACCACGGCCGGCTGGCAGCGATCACCGTCCTGCTCGCCGTCTGGGCGGGGGACACGTTCGCGTACCTCGGGGGCCGGCTGCTCGGCCGGCACAAGATGGCGCCATCGACCTCGCCGGGCAAAACCTGGGAGGGGTTCGTCGTGGGCACGGCGGCGACGATCTTCGTCGTCTTCGTGGCGCTCTACAACCAGCATTTCCTGACGATCGGCGAGTCGATCGCCCTGGGCGTCGTGGTGGCGATCGCCGCCCCGATCGGCGACCTGTTCGAATCGCTCCTCAAACGTGACATGGCTGTGAAGGACACGGGCACGCTGCTCGGCGGGCACGGCGGCATCCTCGACCGGGTCGACGCGCTGCTCTTCGCCGCGCCCGCGGCCTATTTCGTGATCCTCACCGTGCTCTAAGGGCACACTGTCCGGATGACGCGGATCGCCCTGATGGGCGCCACCGGCTCGATCGGCCGCCAGGCACTCGACGTGATCGCGGCGAACGACGGCCTCGAGCTGGTCGCAGCGACGTCGGGCTCGACGCCGATCGACGGACTCGCTCCGCTGACGCAGGTGGGGGGAGACGCAACCGGCCTGCTCGAGCGCGCCCAGCCGGACCTGGTGCTGAACGCGACGCTCGGCTTCGCAGGCCTCGCGGCCACCATGTGGTCGCTCGAGAACGGCGTCACGCTCGCGCTCGCGAACAAGGAGAGCCTCGTCGCCGCCGGTGAGCTCGCGCTCGCCGCGCGCGACCGGGGCGGCGGGCTGCTGATCCCGGTCGACAGCGAGCACTCCGCGCTCTTCCAGTGCGCGCAGCTCGGCGAGCCGGTGAGCGTCGTCCTGACCGCGAGTGGGGGTCCGTTCCGCGGGCGCACGCGCGACGAACTTGCCGACGTGACGCCCGAGCAGGCCCTCGCCCATCCGACCTGGAACATGGGGGCGAAGATCACGATCGACTCGGCGACGCTCGCGAACAAGGGCCTCGAGGTGATCGAGGCGCACTTCCTGTTCGGGCTGCCGTACGAGCGGATCGAGGTGCTCGTGCATCCGCCGTCGATCGTCCACGGGCTGGTCCGCTTCAGAGACGGCGCGACGATCGCCCACCTCGGCTATCCCGACATGCAGGTGCCGATCTCGTATGCGCTCAGCTACCCGGACCGCGCGCCGACGACGCTGCCGCAGCTCGACCTGACTGCCGGCCCGCTCGAGTTCTTCGAGCCCGACCTCGCCACCTTCCCGCTGCTCGCCCTGGCGCGCGAGGCGGGGGAGCAGGGCGGGACCTACCCGTGCGCGTACAACGCGGCGAACGAGGTCGCGGTCGCCGCGTTCCTCGACGGCCGGATCGGGTTCCTCGACATCGCGGCGCTCGTCGCCGACGTTCTCGGTCGCGTCGACGGCTCGGTCGCACGCGACCTCGACGAGCTCGGCGAGGCCGACCGGCGCGCGCGCGAGGCGGTGGAGCAGGTATGGGTCTGATCGCCGCGATCGGCGGGCTGGCCGTGCTCGTGATGATCCACGAGGCCGGTCACTTCTTCGCCGCGCGCGCGGTCGGGATGACGCCCCGGAAGTTCTACATCGGGTTCGGCCCGCCGATCTTCAAGCGCACGCGCGGCCAGGTCGAGTACGGCGTGGGGTCGATCCCGCTCGGCGGCTACGTGAAGATCCCCGGCATGAACCGCCCGTCGCCGGGCGACCTGACGACGGCGTTGCGGCCCGAGGAACGAGAGCGCTTCCGCGCCGAGCTGGCGAGGCTGGATTACGCGATCGACCGGGAGGACTGGGCGGGCGCGAACGCGGAGCTGCAGGACGTTCGTCCGGCGCTCGGCAGATCGCGGATGTGGCAGGAGCTCGAGTGGTCGCTCGCGCCCGACGCCTACTGGCGCCAGGCCACGTGGCGGCGCCTGACCGCGATCTTCGCGGGTCCGGCCGTCAACCTCGTTTTCGCAATCGTGCTCTTCACCGCGCTGTTCCTGATCGCGTCCGAGAAGAACACGAACATCATCGGTCGCGTCCTCTCGGACAGCCCGGCGGCGGCCGCGCACGTGCAGGCCGGCGACCGCATCCTCACGATCGCGGGTCAGCCGTCGAAGCCGAACGACATCCCGAAGCACATCCGTGCCACCGAGGGGCGGCCGTTCCGGCTCGTCGTGATGCGGCACGGCAAGCGTGTCGTTCTGGGGCCCGTGCACGCGAAGCTCGACAACGGCGCCTACCGGATCGGGATCGCGATCGAGGCGCGCACCGGCCCCGGCGAGTCGCTGCCGAGCGCGACGGGAGACGCACTGAGGCTCACGTGGAGCATCACGGCCGACACCGTGCGCGGCATCGGCCATCTCGCGACCGGCCGCGACACGAACCAGGTCTCGAGCTCGGTCGGCATCGTCCGCGTGTCCGCGCAGGCGTGGCGGCAGGGCGCACGCGACTTCCTCTTTGTGCTCGGGCTCGTCAGCCTGGCGCTCGGCCTGCTGAACCTGCTGCCGGTGCTGCCGCTCGACGGCGGCCACATCGTGATGGCGCTGGTCGAGAAGGTGCGCGGCAAGACGTTCCGCCAGGCCGTCTACATCCGTTACTCGGTCGTCGGTCTGACGATCTTCGCGGTGCTCATGTACTTCGGCCTCCGCAACGACCTCTTCGGCGGCGGCGGCTAACGCGCACCGTCGTGGCGGAGACACGCGACCTCGCTGCGGCAGGCGTTCGAGACGGTCGCCGAGGTCTACGACGCCGCCCGCCCGAGCTACCCACCCGAGCTGTTCGACGACCTGATCGGGTTCGCGGCGCTGACGCGCGCCGACGCGCTGCTCGAGATCGGCTGCGGCACCGGGAAGGCGACGCGCCCGCTGCTCGAACGCGGCTTCTCGGTCGTCTGCGTCGAACTGGGCGCGAGGCTCGCGCAGCAGGCACGAGCGACGCTCGCCGGGTTCCCCGTCGAGATCCACGTCGCGCCCTTCGAGAGCTGGAACGCGGAGCCGCAGAGCTTCGATCTCGTATACGCGAGCACCGCCTGGCACTGGCTCGATCCCGCGGTTCGCTTCCGCAAGGCGCACGCGCTGCTCCGCCCCGGCGGGCACCTCGCGATCTGGGGTACCGAGCACGCGTTCCCCGTCGGGTTCGACCCGTTCTTCGCCGAGATCCAGGAGGTGTACGACGCGATCGGCGAGAGCCATCCGGGACCGTGGCCGCCGCCGGCGCCCACGGATGTTCCCGACCAGGCGGCCGAGATCGAGGGGAGCGGGTTGTTCGCGAACACCCGCGTCAGCCGCCACGTGTGGGAGACGACCTACAGCGCCGACGACTACATCGCGCTTCTCGACACGTTCTCGGGCCACATCGCGATGGACGAGTCCAAGCGCGGGACGCTGTACCGCGCGATCCGCGAGCGCCTCGGCCGCCGTCCCGACGGGCTCGTCCGCCGGCACTGGCTGGCGATCCTCCACGTCGCCGAGCGTGTCGAGCCGACCGCCTAGGCGCGTAGCGCGTCCGCCACGAACCCGGTCGCGATCAGCTCGTCGACGAAGGCCCGCAGGAACTGCACGGTCTCGGGGGCACGGGTTCTCGTCGTGCCGACGGCCTGCCTGATCTCCATGAACCGCTCGTCGAGCAGGCGAAACTGCGGGTTGGTCTCGACGAATGCCGTCAGCGGCTGTCTGATGCCCGCTGCGACCTCGAGGCCCAGCTCGCGGAACACGTCGACGCCTTCGTTGCCGCGCACGACGGTTGCGTCCTGGAGCGTGCGGCTCAGGAAGAGGTCGTATGCCGACCCTTCCTTGACGCCCACACGGACGCCTGCGCGGTCGACGTCGGCCGTCGTTGCGATCGCCGACTCCACCGGGACGGCGAACATGCCCTCGATCACGACATAGGGGCTCGTAAAGGCGACCTCGGCCTCCCGTTCGGGCTCGATCGCGAGGAAGCAGATGTCGGCCCGCCCGTCCGCCATCGCCTCGAACGACTTGCGCGCCGCGTCGAAGCAGACGAGCTCGACAGGCAATCCCAGCCGCGAGGCGAGCTCACGCGCGATGTCGACGGTCACACCGGCCGGGGCCGCCGGAGTGCCCCGAGCAAGCACCGGGTTGCCGAGATTGATCGACGCGCGCAGCACGCCCGTGGGGGCGAGGTCCTCGATGACGGCTTGAGTCGGAGGCATCGGCACCGGTGTCTGACACCAGGGTGTCAGACACGTCGTGGGGTCACGCTGGCAGGATGCTTCTGTGGAGGGAAGCCGCGGAGGACGCTGGACGCTGGTCGCCGTATGCGCGACGACGTTCATGCTCCTCGTCGACATCACGATCGTGAACGTCGCCCTGCCGAGCGTGCAACGTGAGCTGCATGCCGGCCTGACCGGGCTGCAATGGGTGGTCGACGCGTACGCGGTCAGCCTCGCTGCGCTGATCCTGACGGCAGGCGCGCTCGCCGACCGCTTCGGGCGCAAGCTCGTCTTCACGGCGGGCATCGTGCTCTTCACTGCCGCCTCGTTCCTGTGCGGGATCGCCTGGAACATCGCTGTGCTGGACGTCGCCCGGGCGATCCAGGGAATCGGCGGTGCGGCGCTGTTCGCGACGGCGCTGGCGCTGATCGGTGCGGAGTACCAGGGGCCGGCCCGGATGAACGCGATCGCGATCTGGGGCTCGACCGTCGGCTTCGCCGTCGCCGCCGGGCCGTTGTTCGGCGGCATCATCACCAACTCGCTCAGCTGGCGCTGGATCTTCTTCGTCAACATCCCCGTCGGCGTCTTCGCGTTCATGCTCGCCGTGCGAGTCGTGCACGAATCGCGCGATCCCGAGGCCCGGAGGACCGACGTTGCCGGGCTGCTTACGTTCTCGGCTGCACTCGTCCTGGTCATCTTCGGGCTGCTGCGTGGCAACGACGCGGGCTGGGGCAGTGCGCAGATCCTCGGCAGCCTCGTCGGGGGCGTCCTCCTGCTCGGCGCGTTCCTGGTGGTGGAGGTGCGCCAGGAGCGTCCGATGCTCGACGTCTCGCTCTTCCGTCAGCGCGCGTTCGTCGGCGTGCAGGTGGCGACCTTCTGTCTCGGCGCGGGGATGTTCGCGACCTTCCCGTTCATGTCGATCTACCTGCAGGACATCGACGGCTACTCCGCGCTCGGTGCCGGTCTGCGCTTCCTGCCGATCACGGCGTTCATCTTCGTGGTCCCGCTCGTGACCCGGAAGTGGGCCGCACGGACGCCGCTGTGGGCGCTGCTGGGTGGGAGCCTGGCGATCATCGCGGCCGGGGTCCTGCTGATGGATCTCGTCTCGGTCGGCTCGAACTGGACAGTGCTGCTGCCGGGATTCATCGTCTCCGGGATCGGGATCGGCCTGGCGAACCCGACGATCGCCGGCGCGGCCTTGCGGGTCGTCGACCCGTCGCGCGTCGGCATGGCGTCGGGGATCAGCAATACGTGCCGCGTCACCGGGCTGGCGGTCGGCGTGGCCGCGCTCGGTGTCCTGCTGCAGCACCGCATCGGCACGAGCCTCGCCGCAGCGGGCCATCCCGGGAAGCACCTCTCGGCAGCGGTCACCTCGTCGGGCGTCCGCGCCGCGGCGGGCGACCCGAACCTGGCGCACGCTGCCACCGTCGCATTCGTCAGCGGCTTTCGCCTCGCCCTGCTCGCCGGCTGCCTGACGGTGGTCGTCGGGGCAGCCGCGTCGCTGCTCGTCCGCCGCAAGTCGGCCGAGGCGCGACAGCCCGTCGTCGCACCAGCGCCGTAGGCGTAGGCTCACCGTCCGAAGCACGCTCAGCGAAAAAGGAGCCTCAAATGTCGTATGGCGTTGTGCACACGTTCGCGAACGGCACCAAGGAGCAGTACGACGCGTCGATCGCCGCAGTCCATCCGAGCGATGGCGGTCTCCCTGCAGGGCAGGTGTTCCATGCGGCCGGACCGTCGGCGGACGGTTGGACGATCGTGGCGATTCACGATTCACAGGAGAGCTGGGAGAACTTCCGCGACAGCGTGCTGATGCCGGCGATGGCCGCCGGAATCGAGGGGGGCTTCACCGCGCCGCCGGATGAGCGGACGTTCTCGGTGCAAACCCAGGCGACCGCGTAGGCGAGAACCGAGAGCCACACTCCGTGTAGACCCTGATGCCGGGCCAGCGGCGGCGTCTGACACTGCAGTCATGCGTTTCCTCGCCGGGCGTCCGGGTTGGCAGCAGCTGGTCGGGTACGGCGGCACGGCTCTGGTCGTGCTGTTCGTCCTGATCCAGGCCGTGCCGTACGGGCGCAACCACTCGAACCCGCCGGTCATCCAGGAGCCGGCGTGGAACTCGCCGCAGACGCGCGCGCTTGCGGCGCGCGCCTGCTTCGACTGTCACAGCAATCTGACGAAATGGCCGTGGTACTCGAACATCGCCCCGATGTCGTGGCTGACGCAGAGCGACGTCGACGGCGGGCGGTCGCAGTTCAACTTCTCGGAATGGAACAAGCCCCAGGACGTCAGTTCGGGGGATCTCGCCGACGCGATCCGTGGCGGATCGATGCCGCCGTGGTTCTACGTCATCCCGCACCCGCATGCGAAGCTGAGTGGCTCCGAGAAGGACGCGCTGATCCGTGGCCTCGCGGCGACGTTCGCCGCCTCGCCGCCGAAGGGCGGCGGCGGCTAGGTTCTCTCCAGGCCGGTGTCGAGGAGAGGAGCAGTCGAATGGAGAAGCGTCTGGTCACGCGGTACGCGACGGCGTCACCCGAGGCGGCTGCCGAGAACCAGCGGCGCGTCGAGGGCGTCTTCGCCGAGCTCGCCAGGAGCAAGCCCGACAACGTGAGCTACATCGTCCTGCGGCTCGCGGACGACTCGTTCGTGCACGTCTCCTTCCACGACCACCGCGACGACGAGGCGAACCCGATCGCGTCGACCGATGCGTTCGCCCACTTCCAGGACGGCCACGGCGAGCGGAGGGAGGGGGGCGTCGATCAGCAGCAGGCGGAGCTCGTGGGCGCGTACATCACGACGATCGACTAGACAGCGTTACACTATATAGATAGACTTACCGTATGAGACGCGATCGCCGGCCGTCGGCCCAAACGATTGAGGTGCTCGCCGCGCTCGCGGCCGAGCCCCTCGAGTGGCGGTACGGGTACGAGCTCGGGCTCGAGGTGGGCGTCAAGTCGGGCTCGCTGTACCCGATCCTGGCGCGGCTCTCGGAGCGCGGGCTCCTGGACTCAAGCTGGGAGCCGCCGACGCAGCGGGGCCGGCCGCCGAGACACCTTTACCGGCTCTCCGCTCGCGGGCGCGAGTACGCGTCTGACCACGCGTCCGACGCGCGCCGGCAGCTAGTTCCGAAACGGGCTCCTGCATTGCGGAGCGCGTCATAGGCGCGCTGTTTCTCCTCACGGTCGTCGCGCTTGTCGGCGGGCGCCTGATCCAGGTCGCCCGCCGCGATGAGCGTGATCGCCCGGCGCGGCTTCTCGACGCTGCCGCAGGGCTCTTGACGGCCGATCAGGAAGCGTGGGGTCGCGCGATGTGTCGTGAGCTCGACCAGGTCGTGGGTCGCGTCGCACGCTGGCGCTTCAGTCTCGGCTGCGTCTGGGCGGTCGTGGTGATCCGCAGCCGCTCTCGGGAGCCGGGAGGCACGACTCTCCGCGGCGTGGTGCTCGCCGGAAGCACGGTGGCGCTGGGCCTCGTCGCCTACGGCGTCGTCCGCTACCCAGGCCTTCGAGACGGGACCTCGTTTTGGGCCTCGCTCGCCGTGTTCCTGGTCGTCGTGGCGGCCTACACCACAGCCGGACTCGTCTTCTCACGCGGGACGACGCGACGTGCGTCGGTGGCACGCCGCTACGGCCTGATCGGCGGATTCACGGTCGGGGCCGCGTGGTTCGCGGTCCTCCTGCCGACGCCGGGTCTGAAGGGCCTCGTCGTCGTCCCGCTCGCCGTGGTCGTATTCGGCCCAGTGGTGGTTGCCGTGCTCGCGGGCCGCGCCGCCCGTAACACGAGCGCCGGCACGCTCGCCGCTCTCTGGACGGGGCTGGTCGGCGGCCTTCTCGTCTTCGCGGTGTGGACGACCGTCACCTACGCGACGGCGGGACGCCCGTACGATCCCGGCCTCGTCCGCGACTTTCACGCGAGCGGCGCGCCCGACCTCGCGACCTACGCGGTCGGTGACAACCTCGGCAGCGGTCTCGTCCTGCTGCTGCTCGCGCCGGTGGTGGCGTTGGCGCTCGGTTCGCTCGGTGCGCGGCTCGGCGACCGGCGCGGTTAATCTTCGGTCGTGCCCTCCCTGAACGCGATCGGGATCGTCACGTCCGACATGGCGCAGTCGATCCGCTTCTACCGGCTGCTCGGCCTCGACGTGCCGGACACCCCGGACGAGGGGCATGTGGACGCCACGCTGCCGAACGGCGTCCGGCTGATGCTCGACACGGAGGCGGTGATCGGGAGCTTCCACCCGGAGTGGAAACGGCAGACCGGCAACCAGCTGTCGCTCGCCCTCGAGTGCGCCGCCCCGGCCGAGGTCGACGAGATCTACGCGCAAGTCGTCGCCGCCGGCTTCTACGGCGAGAAGGAGCCGTGGGACGCGTTCTGGGGGCAGCGCTACGCGCAGCTCGCCGATCCGGACGGTGTGCCGGTCGACCTGTACGCGACGCTCTGACGGAGCCGTGAGCGACGAGCTCCCCGAGCTCCACTACGAGCTGAAGGGCGTCCCCGGCGACTGGCAGCTCTACGCCGTGAGCTAGTCGGGCTACCCTGACGTCGTGGCCAGCGAGCGCTCAGTCACGGTCGGCGGCGTCCCGATCGGCGGCGGCGCGCCGCGTCGTCGTGCAGTCGATGACGCTGACGAAGACGCACGACGTCGAGGCGACCACCGCGCAGATCGCCGCGCTCGCGAGCGCGGGCTGCGAGATCGTCCGCGTCGCGGTGCCGAAGACGCGAGGACGCCGACGCGCTCGGCGAAGATCGTCCGCTTCTCGCCGATCCCGATGATCGCCGACATCCACTTCAACGCGAGCCTGGCGCTGAAGGCGATCGACGCGGGCGTCGCCGCGGTGCGGATCAACCCGGGCAACATCGGCGGCGCCGGACAAGGTCGAGCAGGTCGTCAGGGCCGCGAAGGCGAAGGGGATCCCGATGCGGATCGGCGCGAACTCGGGGTCGCTGCCGAAGCACCTGGCAGGAGCTCGCGCAGCAGGACCAGGCCGAGGCGCTCGTCGAGGCGGCGCTCGAGGAGGTGCGGCTGCTCGAGGCGCTCGACTACCGCGACTTCAAGATCTCGCGTCAAGTCGAGCCACGTGCCGACGATGATCCGCGCCTACCGCATGCTCGCGGCGAAGGTGCCGTATCCGCTGC
The DNA here is from genome assembly GCA_963819535.1 of uncultured Actinomycetes bacterium. Lineage (GTDB taxonomy): Bacteria > Actinomycetota > Thermoleophilia > Gaiellales > Gaiellaceae > PALSA-600. The sequence goes on from CAWFWL010000004.1 coordinate 878,866, forward strand.
ACCTCGGCGTCACCGAGGCGGGCACGCCGTTCGCCGGCTCGATCAAGAGCGCCGTCGGCATGGGCGCGCTGCTCGTCGACGGGATCGGCGACACGATCCGCGTCTCGCTCGACCGCCGACCCGGTCGAGGAGGTCGAAGACGGCGTTCGAGATCCTGAAGGCGCTCGGCCTGCGCGAGCGCGGCCCGGTGATGATCGCGTGCCCGTCGCTGCGGCCGCGACAACGTCGGCGTGCAGCACGCTCGCCGAGCGAGGTCGAGGAGCGGCTCGCGCACGTACCCGGAGGCGTTCGAGGTCGCGGTGCTCGGCTGCGCCGTGAACGGGCCGGGGGAGGCGGGCGACGCCGACTTCGGCATCGCCGGCGGCCGCGACGTCGGCTTCATCTACGCGCACGGCCGCGTGCTCAAGAAGGTCTCGAGCGACATCCTCGTCGACGAGCTGTTCCACGAGATCGACCGGTGGATCGCCGACGGGATGCACCGCCCGAAGCGGCTGAAGATGGCGAAGCCGGCCGCGCTCGCGATGGCCGAGGCCTGCGCGATCCCGCTCGAACAGCATCGCGACCCGCCTCGCTCGGCGCCCGGTAGCCTGGGTCGGCAACGATGATCGCCCGCGCCTCACAGCTCTTCCTGCCCACGCTGCGCGACGCCCCGGCCGACGCCGAGGCGGTCGAGCCACAAGCTGCTCGTGCGCGGCGGCTTCATCCGCCAGGTGAGCGGCCGGCGTCTGGACGTTCCTGCCGCTCGGCTGGCGGGTGCACCGGAAGGTCGAGCAGATCATCCGCGAGGAGATGGACGCGATCGGCGGGCAGGAGATGCTGATGCCGGTGCTGACGCCGTTCGAGCTCTGGGCAGCGACGGGCCGCGACTCATCCCGGAGCTCTTCCACGTCGAGGACCGCAAGGGCGCCGATTCGTCCTCCCGATGACGCACGAGGAGACGGTCACGTTCCACGCGCGCGAGATGCAGAGCTACCGGCAGCTGCCGCAGATCTGGTACCACTTCTCGACCAAGGACCGCGACGAGCCGCGCCCGCGCGGCGGGCTGCTCCGCGTTGCGCGAGTTCATCATGAAGGACGCCTACTCGTTCGACCGCGACGAGGACGGACTGCGCGAAGAGCTTCGAGCTGCAGCGCGAGGCGTACCAGCGGATCTTCGAGCGGTGCGGGCTTGAAGACGTACGACGTCGAGGCCGAGTCGGGGATGATGGGCGGCAGCGAGTCGCGTCGACTTCCTCGCGCCGTGCGGGCGCGGGCGAGAACACGCTCGTCACCTGCGAGAACGGCGACTTCGCGGCCGACATCGAGGTCGCGCGCAGCATCCCGCGCGCGCCGGAGTTTCCCGCGAGCGCTGGCGGGCGCCGGAGGAGGTCGAGACGCCCGGCGTGACGACGATCGAGGCGCTCGCGGAGTTCCTCGCGATCGACGCGGCGGCGACGTCGAAGGCGATGCCGGTGACGACCGACGACGGCAGCGTCGTGCTCGCGCTGGTCCGCGGCGACGACCGGATCGAGCCAGCGAAGCTCGACGCCGCGCTCGGCCGGCCGTCCCGGCCGGCGACCGACGAGGAGATCCGCGCCGCTTTCGGCGCCTCCGGCGGCTCGCTCGGCCCGGTCGGCTTCTCCGGCGAGGTCGTCGCCGACGAGGCCCTCCGGGACGGGCCAGTTCGTCGCGGGCGCGAACCGCGACGGCTGGCACCTGCGCGGCGTCGAGGCGGGCCGCGACTTCCAGCCGCGCTTCGCCGACCTCCGCGAAGCGCGCCCAGGGCGACACGTGTGCCCGAAGTGCGGCGGCGCGCTGCAGTTCGAGACCGCGATCGAGGTGGGCCACATCTTCAAGCTCGAGACGCGCTACTCGAAGCCGCTCGGCGCGACGTTCCTCGACGAGGACGGCCAGGAGCGCGCGCTCGTGATGGGCAGCTACGGCATCGGCCCCGCACGGATGATGGCGGCGATCGTCGAGCAGCTGCACGACGAGAACGGCATCGACTGGCCCGCGTCGGTCGCGCCCTACGATGTGCACATCGTCGTGCTGGGCGGTGCCGAGGAGATCGGCGAGCAGGCCGCGGAGGCGCTCTCGGCCGCGGGGAAGGACGTTCTCCTCGACGACCGCGACCAGCGTCCGGGCGAGAAGTTCGCGGATGCCGACCTGATCGGGATTCCGATCCGGATCACTGCGGGCAAGAAGAGCCTGGAGGACGGCGCGGTCGACGTCCGCGACCGTTCGACGGGGGAGGAGAGACGCGTGAGCGTCGCGGAGTTGGGCAAGGAGGTCTAGGTGGCGAAGCGCCGTCGTTACGCATCCGAGCCGTTCGGGCCGGCCGTCGAGCGGCTGATGAACGAGACCGGGGTCACCTACCGCGCGCTCGCGGCGAAGACCGAGCCTCTCAGCCGGCTACCTGAACCACCTCGTCCACGGCAACCGGCCGGTCCCGTCGAACGACGTCGTCGAGACGCTGGCGGGCGCGCTCGACGTCGACGCGGAGTTCTTCCGGGAGTACCGCCTGCGGGTGATCACCGAGAAGCTCGAGGCGATGCCCGACCTCGTCGACCGGCTCTACCGCCGCCTCAGCGCCTAACCGGCGACCCGGACCGGCGTCTCATCAGGTGGGTCGGTGGGGTCCCGGCAAGCGACCACTGGGGGGTTAGGGGCCCCACCGAGCCTTCCTGCCTGGATGCAGACCCCTAGATGCGGCGGGCGCCGACGTACGAGGCGCCCCAGTCGGACAGGTTCGAGATCTTGACGACGTCGCCGGTACTCGGCGCGTGCACGACCTGGCCGCCCCCGATGTAGATCCCGACGTGATTCAGGGCGTCGAAGAAGACGAGGTCGCCCGCCTGCAGCAGGTCGCGCGGAACCGGTGAGCCCAGTCCGTACTGGGCGGCGGCGAAGTGGGGGAGTGAGACGCCGAGCTGGTTGTAGACGTACATCACGAGCCCCGAGCAGTCGAAGCCGGCGGGTGTCGCACCGCCCCAGAGGTACGGCGCGCCGAGGTAGTGCAGCGCGATCGTCGCCGCCTCTGGGTGGCCGCCCGACGTGGGTGCGGCCGTCGGCGTCGCAGCCGTCACGGTGGTGGTCGCGGCGGGCGGAGCGTTCGTCGCCGCCTGTGTCGTCGTCGCCGCCTGGGTCGTGGTGGTGGGCGGCGGAGCGGCGGCCTTCGCGGCCGCTGCGCGGGCCCGCTCGCGCTCCTGCTGCCGGAGCAGCTGCTGCTCGTGTGCGACGCGCGCTCTCGCCTCTGCGGCGAGCCGTGCCTGGCGACGTTCCTCCTGCGCGCGGAGCGCTGCGACCTCGGACGTGACGGAGCTCAGGAGCTGCCGTCGCTGTGTGAGCAGCGAGCCGATCCTCGCGCGTTCGCCGGCGCGCTGGATGAGCGCGCTCTCGCGTCGGCGCTCGGTCGCGCGCAGCACGCGGACGGCCGCCACGTAGTGGTCGCGCACCTGCGCGGTGTGCGCCGCGAGACGATGATCGGCCGCCGCGACCGCGTGGGCGGTGTCGAGGGCGTCGATCACCTCACCGAGGCTGTGGCTTCCGAAGAAGATCGAGAGGGTAGACGGCGCGGGGTTGCTCTCGTACAGCGCGACGACTCGTTGCGAGACGTGCTGCATCGCGGTTCGCCGTGCCTGCTCCGCGACCCGCAGTGAGGCGCGGTCGGCCGCGAGTTGCTTCTTCGCCTGCGCGAGCTCGTACCGGGCTCCGTTCCACGCCTCGACCGTCGCGCCGAACTGCGCGTCGAGGGCGTTCACCTGCGCGAGCACCTTCTTGGCCTGCTCCTGCTTCTGCTCGATCCGCTGCTGCGGCGAGGCAGCCTGCGGCTCGCCGACGAGGGCCGCGCTGACTGCGGCGACCCCTGCGAGCGCGACTATGTACCTCCAGACACGCATGGCGCGGTGGGGCCGCCTTCGCCCCGGGACACACTAGTCCTCGTATCGGCCGGGCGGGAGCCAGGCTGAAGTGGCTCGTATCCTTACGAAATGCCGGTAACGCCCGAGCAGATCTGTGTCCTGGCGCGGACGCTCCCCCGCAGCAGTGAGGCGCTCGTTCGCGGCCGGGTCAAGTTCCGGATCGGCAGCATCGTCTACCTGTCGCTCTCGAAAGACGGGTCGACCATGGGCTTCGGCTTCCCGAAGGAGTGGCGCCAGGCACAGGTCGACGCCGAGCCGAACAAGTTCTCCCTGCCGGGCGAGTCGGACATGCGCTTCCACTGGCTCCACGTCCGGCTCGCCGCGATCGACGCCGAGGAGATGCGCGACCTGGTCGAGGGAGCGTGGGCGATGTGCGTGCCGAAGTTCGTCGCCGAGGAGTACGCAGCCGCCCAGGAAGGTGTCTGACACCGAGGTGTCAGACACCAGTTCGTTTCGGTGCTAGCGTGGCGGCGTCGCGGGGCGTGGCGCAGCCTGGTTAGCGCGCTAGTCTGGGGGACTAGAGGTCCCGAGTTCGAATCTCGGCGCCCCGACTGAGCCCGTCCAATGGTGTGCCGTGTGGTGTCGCCGGTTCCGGGGTTTGCCGGGCGGCGGGCGCGGCAAGGGTCGCCGTTGGTCGGGTGGGCAGCCGCGGCTCGGGCCGAGGAGGGGGTGCGGGTCGCGCGCACGGTGCTGACGAGCGACGCCCGCCGCGGCCGCTCTGCGCCAGTTGTCTGCGTGTGCGCCGCAGCAAGACCACAGGCGACTGACAGGATCACCGCCATGCCTCGGACGCGGTCCGCACGGACTGGGGCACTCGCTGCCGCGGTCGTCGTCGTCACGCGACGTGACCTGGGACGGCTCGTCATTGATCGTCGGTTCGGACATCCGATCCGTCCCGGCTACGGCTTCGAGTACTACTTTCCCGATCCTGGCGTCGAGATGCGCAAGTACGGCGATCGGGTGAATTGCAGTCTGAGGACTTGGCCGCCGACGGCGCCTTGGGCGCCGGACGACCGGAAGCCGCTCGCATCGTTCGTGCTTCCCTAGTTCGACGGAAAAGCCCTACGCCGCCGCGCTAGCGGCGGCGCCTCGACCGAATCAGGACGCACCGTTTGCGCCGCCGTGCTCCTGCTCCGGGACGCAGACGGTGATCGCTTCGGGCCGAACCTCGACCGTGAACTTCTTCACCTTTTCGCGACCCCCGCCGTCGATCTCGTACAGCACTTTCCGGTTCAGCTTCACCTTCACCCGCTTCGCGCTCGTGCTCTGAACGAGCGGCGAACGCTCAGCGTGGCCGACTGCCGTTCGCGCGAGCGTCCGCATCCAGTCCGCGATTCCATCGGTGTGCACCACGCCAAGTTCGGGCCGGTCCGGCGTCGGCCGGTGAACCGTCTCGAAGACCTACGCCGCGAAGAGGTGTCCGACGTTGCCGAGCAGGATGCAACTCGCTTCGCCCGCGTACCACGGGACGCCATCGACCGCGATCTTCGCCTTGAACGGCTTAGCGCGCAGGCTCCTCGATCCGGTCCAGACGTAGGCGGCACGTCCGAGACGGTCTTTGAGCGTGCCGTCTGCCTGCTTGATCATCGAGGCGTCGAAACCAGCGCCCGCCATCACTGCGAAGTGCTCGCCGTTGAGACAACCCGCGTCGAGCCTCCGTCGCGCGCCATGCAGGCCGATCGCCACCGCTCGCTCGACGTCCTGTGGAATACCGAGATTCGTCGCCAGCAGGTTGGCGGTACCCGCCGGCAGGATGGCGAGCGCAACCTCCGAGCCGGCCAGCGCGTCGATGCAGCGCTGCACCATCCCGTCGCCGCCCCACACGAACAGCAGCTCGAGACCGTCGTCGAGCAGCCGCTTGACCTGCTTGGTTGCGAACCGGCTTTTCGACACTTCGACCCACGCGGGATCGACGATGCCGTCACGCTCGAGCTCGCGCCTGAGTTGCGTCAGGCCGCCACCAAATGACTTTCCAGCGTGGGCGATGACGGCGACCATCCCGGAGTCCCATTCCCTGCGAGCCTCGTTTTGAAGCAGGCCGGACGATCCCACAGCGATTACCACCGGGCCTCCACGAGAGGGTCGTGCGCGAGATCGGCGGCCTGCACCTTGGAGTCGTAGAGCACGCGCTCCCGTCCACGCGGGTCGACAAGGAGCTCGAAGGCGCTGTGCGAGACGACGGCTCGAGGGCCCGCGAGCGAGGCGACGTGGTACCTCCTCCACACAGGAGCGAGCCGGGCTTGCGATCCGGTGACGTAGGTGAATCTCGGGCCGAGGTCGTGCTGCTCGATGAACGTACGCACCGAACGAGGCGTGTCCCCCTTGGGGTCGACGCTGATCGCGAGCACGTGCAAGTCCGGAACCCGGCGCTGCGCCGCTGCAAGCTGGTTGGCGATCAGTGGACAGACGTCGGGGCAATGGGTGTAGAGGAATGCGACGACGAACCACTTGCCCGCGAGGCTCTGCGGTCCGAAGCGCTTGCCGTGCTGGTCGCGGAGCGTGAACCGGGGCGCCGGCTCCGACGGTGCGAGCGGTCGGCCACGGAGACTCGGCGTGGAGGCGGTGCCGGGCCGCTCGGCGCCACAGCCGGCGAGAACGAGCGCGACGAGCGCGTATGCCGGCGTTCTCCTCAACGAGCCCTGCCCCGGAGCCGCGCACGCAGGTAGAGAAACGCGCCCAGCCCGGCGAGGGCGCAGAGAACGACGAGCCCGATGACGGCCCGGTCGCGATTCGGATCCGGCGTCGCCGTGTCGCCGGTGAGGGGCGGAACGGCAAGGACGACCCCGGAGCCTTGCGCGAGGCGTACGACGGCCCGGGTGGCGGCGGAGGCGAGTGCAGGACCCGCCGGGCCGGGCGATGGGAGGCGATCTGCGACCGCTTGAGCCGTCGGCGCCGCCTTCCCGCCGCGCGAGACGCCCAGTCCGTTGGGCATGACGACGAGCAGTCGGCCCTTGTAGACGAAGTAGAGCTCCTGGCCGAGAAACCGGGCGTAGCGTTTCGGCTGCCGGTAGAGAACTCCGACCGAGCCCATGTCGTACCGGCTCGCGATCAGGGCGACGCGGATCTCGAAGCCCCCCGATCTGGCTTCGGTCAGGGTCGTGTTCAGCTGTCGGGCATACCCGGACGGGACGCCGGCGTCGGGCGGGATGAACGACGCCTGACCCAGCAGGTAGTCACTCGCCGGGTCGCCGTCGGCGAGCGCGACCGGAGCCATGAGCAGCACTCCGGCGAGGGCGAGTGCGATGGCGAGTGCTCTAGCCAATGACGGTCCTGACGAGCAGCGTGGCGACGATGACCGCTGCGGTTCCGAGGGCAAAGGCGAACAGCGCGGCGAGCAGGCGAACGTAGTCGCTCATCCGTTTGCCCGGTCGACGAGCAGAACCTGGAACGGGGGTGCGCCACGCGGCGTGACGCTGAACGAGAGCCCCCAGCGGCCGACCATGACGAGCGCGGGCGCGGCGCGCGTATAGCTGCCGGGGGTGGTCTCCGCAAGCCGGTACTCCTGGTTCTGCATCGCCATGTCGAGCATCGCAAAGGACACCAGGACGTCCGCGCCACGGACGGGCTTGCCGTCCTTCGTAATCGAGACGCCGAACGAGTTCGGGACGGCCGCGCGGTTGGGGGCGACGCCAACACGAATCTGGTACCCGTTCTTCGCCACCGTCGTCGAGATCCGGCCGGGTCCGACGTGTGCTGCCGCGTTTCCGATCGACGCGAGGGCCTTCGGCGGCGGCGGCAGCGACGAGAGAACTGCGGCCGCGAAGATCGCTGCTGCGACCAGCACGACTTCACCTGAGACGAGGACGCGCAGGAGGCGCGGCGCCGTCGAGCCGGCGTCGCCGCGCTGCAGCGCGGGCTTCGTGCGCAGGAGGTTGACCGCGGCGAGCATCATCGCGGCGAGGAGCAGCCCGATCTTCACGACCAATGCCTTCCCGTACGGGGTCTGCCACAGCGACGAGACCGTCGGCAGGTGCAGCAGCGACGCCCCCGTTCCGGATGCGATGAGCGCCAGCACAGAAACGAACGCGACGTTCGAGAATCGCGGCACCACGATCGCGAGCCCAGGTGCGCGGAAGCCGCTGGGCAGGGTCGAGGAGAGAATCACGAGGCCGACGAGCCCGCCGACCCAGAGCGAGCCGCCGGCGAGGTGAACCGCGTCGAGCAGCATCGTGAGCCCGCGCGGCGATGTCTGACCCGCGTGGCCGGAGGCCCCGGGAATCACGAGTACGGCAGAGGCAGCAAGGCCGGCGCCGGTCACCGCGAGCAGCTCGGCGATCGAGCGCTGCGGGCGCTCCGGGCGGTCGAGCCAGAGCGCCAGGAGGCCGGTGGCGACGAAGAGCGCGAAGCAGAGCTCGAGGTCGAGGTAGCCGCGGCCGAACGCCGAGACGTGGAAGAGCGGGATCAGCGCTCCGACGGAGAGCACCGAGCGCAGCGCGAAGTCTGCCGTCGCGATCAGCAGGTACACCGGGATCGCGACGAGCCCGAGCGCGGAGGCAACGACGAAGGCAAACGAGAGCGGACGCAGGCTCACGCCGTCGACCCGCCGGACGACCGGACGCGCGATCGACAACCGGAGGGCCAGCAGCCCGATCGCCGCCATCACGGCGATGAAGGAGATCCACCTCGCGACCAGGAGGCGTGGCGTCGCCGCCGACTCGGAGGTGGACGGCACCGGGAACTGCGGCGCCGGGCCGGCGTTGGGCCCGACCGCAAAGGTGAAGGCGCCCCGGACGGGATGGCCGTCGACCGAGATCGCACGCCAGTAGACGAGGAACCATCCCTCGTGGGTGCGCTTGAGCGGCACGAGCAGCGTGTCCGGATTCGTGGGCGAACGACGCGGAGGTCCCGCCGCCTGCTGCTTGCCCGCGGCGTCGGTCACCGAGACGATCGCAAACCGTGGCTCGACCGCTTCGCTGTACGTCAGCGCGAGCTGCTTGGGGGGGCCGCTCAACGTCACGCTTGCCTCCGGCACCGTCTTGAGCAGGACGGCGTGCGCCCACGATCCCGCCGGCAGAGCCAGCGGGATCGCGAGCGCGGTGGCACCGATCAGCAGGCGCAGGCGTGCGTTCACGCGAGCGTGCGCCTCCCGCCTACGAGCGCGACGCCGCCGAGCAGCACGCCGAGCGCGCCTACCACGAGGGCGATGATCGCGAGCAGCGAGCTGCTCGAGCCGCCGAACGACGACTTCGCCTCGAGCGTGGGCGCCGGGGTGTCGGACGATTCGGGACCGGCCCAGTCGACGACGGAGCCGTCCGAGTACGTCTGTTGAACACCGAACTTGTAGGTCGTGGCAGACGACGGCTGAGCGAGGAACGAGAAGGCCGCGTCCTCACCGGTCGGCACCGAGCCGCCGCTCCAGGTCACCTTGGTGATCACGGCTTCCTCGCCGGAGCCGGACTGCTGGACCGTTCGCTTCCAGCCGGGTGAGGGCACGAACGAATCGATGCTGAACCCCGAAGGTGGAGAGAACACGATCTGGGTCGTCGAGCCGCTCTTCTCGGTCGGGACGGCGAGCGTGAAGACGGTGCTTTCCTTCGCGAGCGCGACCGGAGGGCTGACGCGGGCGTGCGCCCACGCGTTTGCGGTCAGGAAGAGGGCGGCCACCGCAGTCAGGGCGATGGTCACGAGACGAGTCATCGGATCTCCTTTGCAGGTGTGGACGCGGTCATGGCTTGACCGAGAGGGTGAACGGCGCCGTCAGCACGTCGTGCCCGACGACGCATTGGATGAAGAGCCGCCAGGTGCCCGGCGCGGGCACGAGCACACCGACGCTGAGCTTCCCCGGCGTCGTCGAGCTGCCGGTGACCTTGCTCGCTCCGAGAACGCTCGCGCAGCCGGACGCACCGGGAGCGCAGACGTGGGTATGGAAGTAGTCGAGCGAGCCCCGCCGGAAGAAGATTGCGTGCGCGAGGGCGCCGTACCACGGCGTGAACCTCACCGGCCTTCCGTTCCGATCGCGGACTGTGATGTCGATGAAGGCCGCCTGAATCGCCCGCAGCGTGGGTCGGCCGCGGATCGAGAACCGGTAGCCGTCGACGACCTGGCTCGCCGAGAACGCGGGCAAGCGTCGTGGCGCATACCCTCCCGCGACCCGCAGCGCCCCGAACAGCTGGAAGTTGCGCTGCGGCCCGGACACGTTCGGATACGCGTCGACCACGACGCGGTACGGGCCTGGCTTCGTGAACGTGATGGTGTCGCTGATCGTCCCGTCACGTGCGATCGGCGGGTGGCGATGGATGATCGTCGCGAGGTCGCGCCGCACGATGATCAAGTGCACGCCGGTATGCGGACCAGGCCCTCGGCGAAAGCCGGTCAACGGCTTCCCGTCGGGCCGGCGGATCACGAACGAGACCCTGGTCGGCTTACCGAGCACCGCAGGCGTAGCGGGCTTGAACTCCGCGAGCGTGTACGTTCGTGCGGCGCCGATCGTCGGAAAGTCCGATTTCGACTGACTGCCGCACCCGGCGAGCGCGACGATCATCGCGCCCCCGACGAGTATCCGGATCATCGCCGTCCTTTCGAGAAGAGGAACGATGGATGCGGTGCGACGAAGCCACCGACCTCGAGCACGATCTGTGCGTGGCGCGTGAGGACGATCCCTCTCGGATCACCACGCCGCAGGCGGCCGTCAACGAACACGCTGACTCGACCCTGAAACGAGAGCAGTTGCGATCGGTCGAGCCGTCGTCCCCAGACGGTGAACACGTCGCCGAGCGTCCAGCGTCCCCGCTCCGCGACGGCGACGACACCCGTCGGAGTCGTCGTCCGTAGCTGGTAGCGGCAGCCGCGGGAGGCGATCCCGATTCCTGCCGGTACGACCACGACACGCCGCCGGGCGAACAACTCGATGTGCACGTCGAAGGAGCGACCGCTCGAGCATCGGAAGCGACCGAACGACGCTCCCCGCCTGACGCGTGGATTTGCGGCTGCGGGGTGGTAGCGAGCACCGGCTCCGATCGGCCACGGATACACAGGGGGCGGGGTTGCGATCACGCCGTCTCCTCACCCGTGAAACTGGCCACCGCCGAGACCGCGCCGGCAGCCAGGCCGATCACGAGGATCAGACGGGTGGCCGTTGCCGGGAGGGCGGAGATGACCAGCGCATGCCAGAACGCGCTCAGCCAACCGAGGCTGATGAACAGCGCTGCGATGCCGACGAGACCGGCGAGCTGGACGCGGGTCTTGCCGTGCAGGCGAGTGAAGACCGTACAGACGACCGCGCCGACCACCACGGCGCCGACGATCTGCGCCCAGGCGACGTTCCCGTTCGGGGCATCGGCCGCGCCGAACGCCACGAGCGTGACGAGTGCGGCGAACCCGGCGAGCAGGCCGTAGGCGATCGTGAACGTGGCCCGTAGGCCTCGGCGCACCCGAAGCACGAGGGCGAGCCCGGCTGCGGTTACGACCGCCACCACGGCCCACGGCCAGACTTGCGGCCGCGCGTAGCGAATGAAGCTGCCCCCGAGCACGACCGGCCTGCCGTTCAGGCTCGCGGGGATCGCGAACGCGGCGACCGGTCCGACCTGGGACCCGTCGTACGGCGGCGGTGACAGCCGATGCTCGTGCCACGTGAACGTCGAACCGGACGACAGACGCTGCCAACCCGTACCGAAGCGCACGAGCTTCTCGGCCACTGCCGTCGCCGAGGCGCGGTTCGCCAGGGCCCCGGTCGCCGAGAGTTGCAGCATCGGCTCACCGAGATCGCCGCGGACAGTCAGCGACCCTCGTGCCATGCGGACGCGGAGCGCCCGATCGCCGTCGAGAACCGACACGCTGACGCCGGGGAGTTGCGTCGTCGACCGGTGGAGGACGAGCCGGTAGTCGAGGGCGATCGTCGCTCCGCGCCCGTGCGCCGATGCGCTCGCTGGAACCGCGAGCCAGAGTCCGGCGACGAGCAGGGCGACGAAGCCCTTCTTCAACTCGACCTCCTCTCTTCGCACACGACGTCTGCGACTGACGTCGCGTCGACCACTTCGCTTGACTGTTGGTGGGCGCCGGCGTTCGGCCGACGGTCCTAGCGAGGTGGTGCGCGGCCCGCCGCAGCGAGGGCGAGCGGGCGCGTCCGAGAGACGACGATCGCGCCGGAGCGCGGAGCGAGCAGCGCGGCGGCGCGTACCTGACGCGGACGGCTCGATGCCGCGATGCGGAGGATCGACCTACCCAGGCGGAGGACGGCAACGACTACCGCAGCGACTGCAGCCGCAGCCGGTACGGCCCACCAGCCCCCGTGTCCGAAGATGCCGCCAAGGCCGGTTGGGTGTCCCGAGGCGAAGAGCTCCTCGAGTGACTCCTGCACGGCGTAGATCGCTACGAGTGCCACGGTGGTGAGCGCCCATAAGACCGTCGCCGAGGCGCGGCCGAGCTTGCCGGTCTCGCCTGTGCGCAGCGCGACGGACACGCGCCGGACGAATCCGGACAGGGCGATTCCGAGGGTCAGCATGAGCCAGGGAACGAGCGAGTGAAGGTACGAGTGCCCCTGTTCCGCGAGCTGATTGTTCGCACCCGAGCCGTACGCGAGCATGTAGCGCAGCTGGTGCACCACCAGCGCCGCAGCCGGAATCACGAGCAGGCTGCCGGTGTGCCGGTGCCTCCCTCGACGTAGCCGTGAGCTCACCCGGCCCACCTTACCCCCGGGCGGGTCGGGTGGCGCCCGGCAGTCAGCGGTCGATCATCCGCTGCTGTGCCTCCGCGTAGCGCGCACCTTCGGGCGTGATCTGGGCGGCGCCGGACTCGATCTCCTGCAGGTCGTCCTCGGTGAGCTCCAGTTCCGCCGCGGCGAGGTTCTCCTCGAGGCGGTGGAGCTTTGTGGTGCCGGGGATCGGCACGTACGACGAGCTCTGGGCGAGGATCCACGCGAGTGCGATCTGCGCCGGCGTCGCGCCCTTTCGCTCCGCCACGCTCTCGAGCAGCTCGACGAACGCGCGGTTTGCCTTGCGCGCCTCGGTGCCGAACCGCGGGACGGTGTTGCGGAAGTCCGTGCTCTCGAACGTCGTGTCCTCGTCGATCGCGCCGGTCAGGAAGCCCTTGCCGAGCGGGCTGAACGGCACGAAGCCGATCTCGAGCTCCGCGAGCGTCGGCAGGATCGCCTCTTCGGGCTCGCGCCACCACAGCGAGTACTCGCTCTGCAGTGCGGTCACCGGCTGCACGGCGTGGGCGCGGCGGATGGTCTGGACGCCGGCCTCGGACAGTCCGAAGTGACGCACCTTCCCGGCGTCGATCAGCTCCTTGACCGTTCCCGCCACGTCCTCGATCGGGACGTTCGGGTCGACGCGGTGCTGGTAGAGCAGATCGATCGTGTCCGTCCGCAGCCGCTTGAGCGAGTCCTCGACGCTGCTTCTGATCGTCTCCGGCCGGCTGTCGACGCCACGGCTCTGCCCGGTCGCGAGATCGAAGCCGAACTTGGTCGCGATCACGACCTGGTCGCGAACGGGCTCGAGCGCCTCGCCGACGAGCTCCTCGTTGGTGAACGGCCCGTACACCTGCGCCGTGTCGAAGAACGTCACGCCGCGCTCGACGGCGGCCCGGATCAACGCGATCATCTCCTGCTTGTCGCCGGGCAGCCCGTAGCTGGCGCTCATGCCCATGCAGCCGAGGCCGATCGCCGACACCTCGAGCCCGGTGCCACCCAGCGTGCGCTTCTTCATGACTCCTCCTACGTCCATAAGCTGGAAAACCAAACCTAGCCTGCCTGACGAGGAGAGACCCATGGAGATCATGAGGAGCACGACCGACACGATTCAGGCGCCGAGCGACTGGTTCACCGGCGCGGTGTACTTGGACACGGTCGCGTCGCCGAGCGCAGCGTCTCGTGTCAGCGCAACCAACGTCCATTTCACACCGGGCGCGCGCACTGCCTGGCACACGCATCCGAACGGGCAGACGATCTACGTGCTCGAAGGCGTCGGCCTCGCGCAGCGGCGGGGTGGGGCGGCGGAGGCGATCCGGGCGGGCGACCGTGTGTTCTTCGAGCCGGGGGAGGAGCACTGGCACGGCGCGTCCGCCACACGTTTCATGGCGCACCTCGCGATGCTTCAGGTCGACGACGAGGGAACACCTGCCGCGTGGGGCGAGCATGTGACGGACGAGGAGTACCAGGCGGCGCACGCCGCGCTCGGTTGACCGTTGAAGGACTGCAGCCGGATCGGGGAGAATCTGTCCCCGATGGCCGCAGAGGAGCAGCCCGACTTCGCAGCGCTCGCCGTCGAGCGCGTGCGCCTCGAGCGGCGCGAGCCGGAGCTCGCCGAGCAGCTGCAGCGTGCGGTGCACCGTGCGGGCGCGTTCCCGAGCGAATTCGGGACCCGCGAGGTGGCGAAGCTGCAGCGCGAGCAGCAACTGCTGCAGGACCGGCTCGCCGAGTTGAGCGGGCTACTGCTGCTGGTGCCGCTGCAGCACGAATTCCGCGACCCCGGCTAGGCGCCCGCGCTGAGACGCCGGTTGCGCCTCGATGCGTGCGGTTCGGTGGCGGAGCGCGGAGACCGCGCAGAGTCCGAGTACGAGCCCGGCAAGTCCGACAGCGATCATCGGCGCCCAGGTACTGAGGACGTTCGCATGACCCAGCATCCGCTGGTGCTATCGACGGAGCCACCCACCGCCTGAACCCCAAAAGGGGGAGGCGTCGCTCTAGCGGTGCGCGAGCAGCGATTCGCCGATCGCGCGGAGCAACCAGAGCGTCGTCAGCCACATCACGATCAGCATCGGGAAGAGCATCCCGAAGACGCTCACGTAGAGCCCCTGGAACGAATCATTCGCGATCGGGATCATCCCGCAGGCCTGAATCGCGAGCACCGCACAGAGAGCGCGCCACTTGAGCCCGCTCGGCGCGAGCGACGGCCGGCGCACGTCGACCCAGAGCGCGATTCCGGCGGTTCCGGTGAACAACGCGGCGGCGAAGAGCGTGGCCACCCGGCGATCTTGTCAGATCACCCTTTCGGGTGACCCGGACCCTCGGCTAGGGAACCCCGACTTTCCGCTAGGAGAGGGCGGCGATCGCGTCCTCGAGCGATGCGTGGACGCTCGCCGCGACGTACCGGGTCCACGGGTGGGACGGTGTGCCGCCCGTGTAGACGACGACCGGGATGCCCTTCGAGTGGGCGTACCAGGCCTCCATCGCCGTCCCCTCGTCGGGTGCCGTGAACGCCGCCAGAACCGCGTCGCACGAGTCGATGTCCACCAGGTCACCGTCGACGATCTCAGCTTCTCGGCCCTCCGTCGCGCCGCGAAAGTCGCGCCGCATGGGGTCGACGGGTTGCCAGCCGGCCGCCTCGGCGAGCCGCGCGGCGCGCGCCCGGTACTCGTCCGCGAACGGCGGGCCTGCGAGGTACACGCGTGGCACGCGACTACAGTACGCGGTCATGGAGCAGCAGTTCGTAGCGCTCGGACACGCCGGCAGCGACGCGTACGCGGGGCTCGAGACGTTCCCGAACCCGGGAGTCGAGGTGGTCGAGCTGGTGAGCGACGAGCTGACGGGTCTCTGCCCGATCACGAACCAGCCCGACTTCTACACCGCGACGATCGCGTACCGGCCGCAGGGCCTTTGCCTCGAGTCGAAGTCGCTCAAGATCTACCTCTCTCGCTTCCGCGACCAGGGCGCGTTCTGCGAGGCGCTCGCCGTCCAGATCCGCGACGAGGTGGCCGCCGCGCTCGAGTTGCCCGCCGAGGCCGTGCACGTGAAGCTCGTGCAGAAGGCCCGCGGCGGGATCACGATCACGGCTTCCGTCTAGAACGGTAGGCCGGGCGGCCCATTGCCGCCGACCGTCTGGCGAGAGAAGATCAGTGCACCCCCCAGATGCGTCAGCTTCTCCTCGGCTTGGTCCTCCTTGCGCTCGCCGGTCCCGCGAGCGCCCGCGCAGACGTGCGCGTCTCGGCGTTCTACTACCCGTGGTACGGCACGACTGCCCGCGACGGCACCTACCAGCACTGGTCGCAGCACGATCATGCGCCGCCGGACAACATCGCGTCCGCGTACTACCCGTCGCGCGGCATCTACTCCTCGTCGGACAGCCTCGTCGTCGGCGCACAGATGGCCGAGATCCGTGCGGCCGGGATCGACGAGATCATCGTCTCGTGGTGGGGCCGCGGTTCGGCGGAGGACTCGCGCCTGTCGATGATCGTCGGCGCCGCCCGTGCCAACGGGATCGCGGTCGCCGCGCATCTCGAGCCGTACGCGGATCGCACGGTCGCAAGCACGGTGTCCGACGTCGCCTACCTGCGCCTCTACGGGATCCGCACGTTCTACGTCTACCGCGCGCTCGACCTGACGGTGGCCGACTGGGCCGCCGCGCGCGCCGCGCTCCATGCCGGCGGCTCGACGCTCTTTGCGCAGACTGCGCTGGTCGGTGCCGCGAGCGCCGCGGGATTCGACGGCATCTACACGTACGACATCGTCACCTACCCGGGCGGGATGTTCGCCCGGCTGTGCGGTGAGGCGCATGCCCGGCATCTGATCTGTGCGCCGTCGGTCGGCCCTGGATACGACGCGCGCCGCGGCAGCGGCGACCCCGTCGTCAAGCAGCGTCGATCCGGCAAGACGTACGACGCGATGTGGCGCGCGGCGCTGACCGCCCACAGCGACCGGGTCACGATCACGTCGTACAACGAATGGCACGAGGGCACGCAGATCGAGCCAGCGTCGTCGGCGGCCTGGCACGGCCGCTACCGCTACTACTCGTACGACGGCGCGTGGGGGCTCCACGGCCTGGCCGCAGAGGGCGCGTACCTCGCGCGGACGCGCTACTGGGCCGACGTCTTCCGCAGCACGTCGCTACTGCAGCCGAAGACCAAGGCGCCGTAGACGTCCGGCGCGGCGACGCCTCGCAGCTGCAGGTGGTCGAGGTCCACGGTTGCGTCCTGCCACGCGTCGAGACCGAGCGCGGCGGCGCCGTCGGCAGAGCCGATCCGCAGGAGCTGCTCGACCTGGAGCACGCCGCGCGTCCCCGTCTGACGGCGACCGATCCCCTCGAGCTCGCGCAGCTCCTCGAGCGGGTCGATGCGCACGTTCGAGTCGGAGCCGATGCACAGGCGAACGCCGCGGTGGCGCACGCGCGCCACCGGCAGGAATCCGTCACCGAGATTGGCCTCCGTCGTCGGGCAGACGCAGATCGTCGCGCCGGCGTCGCGCAGCAAGTCGAGCTCGTGGCCGTCGGCGTGCGTCGCATGCACGACGGTCGTGCGCGGACCGAGGCAGCCTTCACGGGCCAGCAGCTCGATCGGGCGCAGGCCGTGCTCGGCAAGGCACTCCTCGATCTCGCGCGGCTGCTCGTCGGCGTGGACGTGCAGCGGCAGCTCGTGCTCGGCGGCGTAGCGGCCGAGCTCCCGCAACGCGTCGGCGGGGCACGCGCGCACGGAGTGGGGGGTGATGCCGACGGCGATGCCGGCAGAACGGAGCGCCTCCAGTTGTTCGAGGTACGCGCCGACGGACGGCTGGCGGAAGCGCAGCGCTGCCGCCTCGCAGGTAACAGGCGTACAGGCAGACGAAGGTGATGCCGGCCTCGTCGGCGGCTTCGGCGGCGGCACGCGCCTCGTCGAGGCCGAGGTAGTGGAACTCGCCGACCGCGGTGTAGCCGTTCGCGCGCAGCTCGCGGTAGACGTCGACGTACTCGCGCCTGATCTCGGCGACGGTGATCGACTCGGCGAGAGCGACCATCTCGTCGCGCCAGGCCCAGAAGTCCCCGCCGCCGGCGCGGCCCCGCAACGCCCGCTGGAACGCGTGGCAGTGGGCGTTCACGAAGCCCGGAATCGTCAGCGTCGGCACCGCCGTATCCTGTCAGCATGTCCCGGAGCCAGCTCCCGAACGCACTGACGATCGGGCGGCTCGTCCTGCTGCCCGTCTATGCCTTCCTGATCCTGAGCTGCGACGGCGGGCGCTCGTGGCCGGCGGCGATCGTCTTCGGCGTCGCCGGCGTCACCGACCAGGTCGACGGCTACCTCGCGAGGCGCTGGCACGTCGAGTCGGCATTCGGCAAGTTCGCCGACCCGCTGGCCGACCGGCTGATGATCGACACGGCCGTCCTCCTGCTGCTACACGCCGGGCGGCTGCCGTGGGTGGCGCTGCTGATCCCGCTGCGCGACCTCGTCGTGCTGATCGGCACGCCGATCGTTCTCGGCCGCGGCTACGAGTTTCAGGTCAACCTGATCGGGAAAACAGCTACGTGGCTGCTGTACGCAAGCCTCGGATTCGTGATGGTCACACACGACGGGACGACGTGGCCGCTGTGGATCTTCTGGACCGGCTTCGCACTCGCCCTCGTGGCGCTCGGCGAGTACGCCCTGAAAGCACGACGAGAGGTACTCGCTTGATCACGACTCGACAGCAGAGGTGCACGCTGAAAGCCGTCGTCATGGCGGGCGGCGAGGGGACGCGCCTGCGGCCGCTCACGTCGAACCAGCCGAAGCCGATGGTGCCGATCGTCGGCAAGCCGTGCATGGAGCACATCCTCGAGCTCCTGCGCGAGCACGGGTTCAGCGACATCGTCGTCACCGTCGCGTTCATGCCGCAGGCGATCCGCTCGTACTTCGGCAACGGCGAGAACCTCGGGATCAACATCGAGTACTCCGTCGAGGAGAGCCCCCTCGGCACGGCCGGCTCGGTGCGGCTCGCGTCGGACCGGCTCGACGAGACCTCCCTCGATCATCTCCGGCGACGCGCTCTGCGACATCGACCTGGGCAAGATCGTCGAGTTCCACAAGGCGAAGGGCGCGGCGGTCACGATCGGCCTCAAGTCGGTCGAGAACCCGCTCGAGTTCGGGATCGTGGTCACCGACGAGGACGGTCGCGTGGAGCGGTTCCTCGAGAAGCCGTCGTGGGGCCAGGTGTTCTCCGACACGATCAACACCGGCATCTACGTGATCGAGCCCGAGGTGCTGCGCCACATCCCGACCGACCGCCCGTTCGACTTCTCGAAGGAGCTGTTCCCGTTGCTGCTCGAGATGGGGCGACCGATCTACGGCTACGTCTGCGAGGGCTACTGGCAGGACATCGGCAACCTCGACCAGTACCGGCAGGCCAACTTCGATGCGCTCGAGGAGAAGGTGGCACTGAACATCTCCGGGCTGAAGATCCGCGGCGACGTCTGGGTCGGCGCCGGCGTCGAGATCGACGACGTCGAAGGCGTCGAGGGGCCGACGTTCATCGGCAACTACTGCACGATCTCGCCCGAGTCGTCGGTCGGGCCGTACTCCGTGCTGGGTCCCGGCACGACGTTGCGCGAGCGCGGCCGCGTCTCGCGCTCGGTGATCGACGCGTCCTGCTACATCGGGAGGAGCGCGCTCGTCGAGGGCGCGATTCTCGGGCGCAACTGCGACGTGCGCGCCCACGCGCGCGTCCACGAGGGCGTCGCGATCGGCGACCAGGTGACGCTCGGCGACCAGTCGGTCATCTATCCGGGCGTCCGCATCTACCCGTACAAGGAGGTCGAGTCGGGCGCCCAGATCCACGAGAGCGTGATCTGGGAGTCGCGCGGAACGACCCGTGTGTTCGGCAAGGACGGCGGCGTCCTCGGCCTGGTCAACGTCGACCTCACGCCGGAGGTGGCGATCCGGTTCGGCGCCGCGCTCGGGACGGCGCTGAAGCGTGGCGCGCGCGTCGTCGCGAGCCGCGAGAGCGCACCGGCGTATCAGATGATCAAGCGCGCGATCATCTCGGGCCTGCACTCGACCGGCGTGCAGGTCGCCGACCTGCGGACGCTGCCGGCGCCGGTCGGCAAGCACCAGATGAAGACGCAGGGCTACGACGCCGCCTTCCATGTCGGTGCCGCGTCGCACGATCCGGAGGCCGTGCAGATCCGGCTCTTCGAGCCGCCCGGGATCGCCGCTCTCGGTCCGCGATGCAGAAGGAGATCGAGAAGCACTTCACGCGCCAGGAGCTGCGGCGCGTCCCGTTCGGCAGCCGTCGGCGCGATCACGTACCCGGCGCGGGCGCGCGAGAGCTACGCGAACGACCTGCTCTCAGGCTTGAACGTCGACGGCGATCCGCGAGCGCGGGTTCCGCATCGTCGTCGACTACGGCTACTCGGCCGCGAGCTGGGTGCTGCCGCTCGTGGTCGGGCCGCTCGGTGTGGAGGCGGTCACCTCGAACGCCTTCGAGACCGACTCGGGTCACCTGCCGGCGCGGCTGCGCGAGACGATCGAGGGTGCAATGCGGCTCGTGCCGATGGTGAACGCCGACTTCGGCGCCGTCTTCGACCGGTCGGCCGAACGGCTCTTCCTGATCGACGAGACCGGGCGCGAGGTGCCGGCTCGAGCAGGCGCTGCTGCTCTACCTGCAGCTGATCGCGTCGAGCGGGCAACGCGGCAGGGTCGCCGTCCCGATCAACGCGACGAGCCAGATCGAGGAGCTGGTCGGCGACCAGCTCGACGTCGTGCGCACCCCGGCGTCGCTGACGGAGCTGACGCGCGCCTCGGCCGAGCCGGGGGTGGTCTTCGCCGGCGCCGTCGGCGGCGGCTACGCGTTCCCGGGCTTCCTGCCCGCCTACGACGCGATGGCGTCGCTCTGCAAGCTGCTCGAGCTCCTGGCGACCCAGGCACCGCGGAAGCTGTCCGAGCTCGTGCGCGAGCTGCCGAAGCCGACGCTCATCCACCGCCAGGTGCCGTGCCCGTGGGCGCTCAAGGGCGTCGTCATGCGCGTGCTCAACGAGCGGTTCGCCGACGCGAACGTCGACCTGCGGGACGGGATCAAGATCTTCGACGAGCGTGGCTGGGCGCAGGTGCTGCCGGACCCGGACGAGCCGATCGTGCACCTCTACGCCGAAGGCGAGACCGAGGACGAGTCCGTCGAGCTGGAGGCGGAGCTCCGCGAGCTCGTCGCAGACGTGATCGACCGCGAGGAGATCACGGCCCAGCGCTGAGCGGGGAAACGATGGGTTGCCGGGTTGTCGGGGAGCCGTCGGCGTGCGGCGACGCAACGAGCTCGCGTGAGTACACGGTCGAGCAGGTCGCTACCGCGCTCCGCGATCAGGGTCTCGGGGTCGACGTCATCGGCCCAGGGACCGAGACGACGTTCATCAAACCACGCGATGGGCCGCGAACGTGGACGGTCGCCGTCTTCGTATCGACGGCTGCCGCCGATGCGTTCCAGGCTCGGTTCCCGGCACACCCGGAGAAGATGCTGCGACGGCGGAATGTTCTGCTCACACCGAACTCCTCCAAAGGAAGGCCGCCGGCGCGCGTGCTCGCTGCCATTCGATCGTTGCCGTGATGTGCGCCAGGTGGACGAAGGTTCTGGGTGACCGAGAAGCTACGGGCGAACTTCGGCCCACTCGCCGTCCGGCTGCAGGAACTCGAGTCGGCCGTTTGCCCACTCGCGGTGCTCGAGGCACTTCGAGCTCGCGACAACTCGCACGCCGCCGCCGCGCTGCAACTCCGTCAGCTCGTGATCCGTCTCGCGTCCGCACGTCGGGCAGAGCCGGCTCGCGATCGACTTCCCTTGGGCCGTGGACGTGCGCCGGAGCGCCATGTCTCCATCGTACGCGGGGCTGACGGGGTGAGTCCGCAATGAGTCTGACGTAGGCGGTCTGCTCGTCCGGCGGCTCCGGAGGGCGCTTCCGGTTCGGCGACGACCTCCTCACACCAACGTGCGGGGCGTGTCTGGCCGGGAGGAGACGGAGGAGGTACGCTGAACTAAACCCTTAACCTGAGGTTGACGGTTTCGGTGGTCTCTGCTGGAATCCGGTCCCCTCAACCGAACGAAAGGCGGCACATGGAACCGCTCCCCGAGTTCGGCTCGCTGTCCGACGGCGAGCTGAAGGCAATGATCGGCGATCTCGAGCAGCAGGAGCGTGACGTCAGCTACCAGCGCCGCCTGCTGCACGGCAAGATCGACATCCTGCGCGCCGAGCTGGTGGCCCGGCTCAAGACCTCGGGCGGCCGCAGCGTCCTCGACCAGGTCGACGTCGACCGACTGACCGAGATCTTGAGCGGGAAGGCTGCGCCTCCTGTCGTGAGCGTCGTCTACTGCAGCGAGTGCGGCTTCCAGAACCCCGAGGCGGCGAACTACTGCTCCCGCTGCGGCGCGCTGCTCTCGAAGGGCGAGTCCTCGCCCGAGACGACGCAGACCTTCTCGGCCGCGGAGGTCGGGGAGCACATGGACCACGAGGATCTGGGTCTGGAAGGGCCGGCGCTCGTCGTTCGCGCCGGCGGCGGCAGGGCGGGGGAGAGCTTCAAGCCCGCCGGCGAGCGCACGCGCATCGGCCGCTCGCCCGACTGCGAGGTCTTCCTCGACGACGTCACGGTCTCGCGGAACCACGCGGTGCTGATCGAGCGCGACGGGGGGTTCGTGGTCGAGGACCAGGGCTCGCTGAACGGCACCTTCGTCAACCGCAAGCGCATCGAGTCTGCGCCGCTCGCCGAGGGCGACGAGCTGCAGATCGGCAAATACCGGATGACGTTCATCGCATGACGACCGCGGCCCGCCGCCAGCCTCAGCGCGAGAGGCTGCTTCGGATCGGCGAGGTCGTGCGGCGGCTGTCGGAGGAGTTCCCCGACATCTCGATCTCGAAGATCCGGTACCTCGAGGACGAGGGCCTGATGGCGCCGCGGCGCACGCAGGGCGGCTACCGGCTCTTCAGCGAGGACGACCTCGAGCGGCTGAAGACGATCCTGCGGCATGCAGCGCGAGGAGTTCCTGCCGCTCCGCGTGATCAAGGACGAGCTCGACGCGCCGGGGCAGAAGGACCGCAAGCGGCGGCGTCCGGCGGCGCTCGGCACCGACGACGAGACGATCTCGCTCGACGAGCTCTGCGACCGCGCCGGCGTCACGCTCGAGCTCGCGAAGGAGCTCGAGGAGTTCGGGCTGCTCTCGCCGCGCGGGAGCGGTGGGGACAAGCGGTATCCGGAGTCGGACACCGACGTCGCCGTCACGTGCGCGCAGCTCGCGCGCTACGGCGTCGGCGCCTCGCCACCTGCGCACGTTCCGCACCGCAGCGGGCCGTGAGGCGTCGCTGCTCGAGCCAGCTCGTCGCGCCGGCGCTGCGCGCGCGTAACAACGAGCGCCGCGCGCAGGGCGCTGCGAGAGCTGCAGCAGCTCGCGGAGCTCGTCGAGCGAGCTCTCGTCGCTGCTGTTCTGGCGCGACCTGCGAGACTTGGCCGCGCAGTGAGCATCGATCTCCGCACCGATGATCCGGGAGGTTCCCGACTTCCCGACCCCCGGCGTGGGCTTCAAGGACGTGACGCCGCTGCTCGCCGACCCCGCGACGCTGCGCCAGACCGTCGAGCGACCTCGCGGCTGGGTGAAGACGAAAGGGTGCGACCTCGTGCTCGGCGCGGAGGCGCGCGGCTTCTGGCTCGGCTCGGCGATCGCCACTCGAGGCGGGGGTCGGGTTCATCCCGGCGCGCCGGCCCGGCAAGCTGCCGCCCGAGACCGTCAGCGCGAGCTACGTGCTCGAGTACGGCGAGAACTCGCTCGAGCTGCACCCCGACCTGATCCCGACGGGAGCGCGGGTCGTGATCCACGACGACGTGCTCGCGACGGGCGGCACGGTCGAGGCGATCTCGAAGCTCGTCGCGCAGCTCGGCGGCGAAGTGGTGGGCGCGTGCTTCATCATCGAGCTCAGGTTCCTCGGCGGCCGCGAGCGGCTCGCAGGCACCGATCTGCACGCGCTGATCACGTACTGACAGCGTCGGCTCGGAGCGGCGAAATCCTTTCCCTCCCGCCAGGGATCTTGCAATCGGGTGGGCCACCGATACCGGAGACATGACTTCCGGCGGCGAGAAGCACAAGCAGGGCGTACCCGCTCTGCTGCTGGTGCACTGCAGCGACTTCGAGGTGCGGAGGCCGAGCGCCTACGTCCGCCTTGTTGCCGAGCTCGGCGACAACCTGGCGCAGACGCTGGTCTACGCGTTGTCGGCGCCGGCCGGCCGGCGCGGCTCGTCTTCGCCGTAGACGCGGACGAACACGAAGATCAGGAAGCCCGCGACGGCACCGACGATGAACGTCACCGCGCTGCCGAACCCGACCGCCGCGCCGCCGATCCAGATGAAGAGCCCGAAGAAGAGGGCCCAGAGGAACGAGATGATGCCGTGGTCGATGGCGGGGGCGCGGAGGTGCATCGGGCGCCGATCCTACCGAAGCGGGCTGCCGCTCCCGGACCAAAAAAATTCAGCGAGCCGGTTGCGCTTTTGTCCACTCGACCCCGGGAACCTTCGGCTTCCGCCTACCGCCCCCAGGAGCGGCTTCGACCTACTCGCGCCCCGTGCTCGCTGCAAGAGGGAAGGTAGAGCCCCGGCAGCGACGGCGCAAGGGGCTGCCGAACGCCCTTCCCGCAATTTGCGGATACTTCTGCAAAGGCAGTGCGAAATAGCGCTCGGCTGCCGTGCACTACAAAGGTGTCGGACCAGAAATTCACCGAGCCGGTGGCGCTTTCGTCCACCTTCCCCGTGAACCTTCGGCTTCCGCCTACGGCCCTCGGGAGCGGCTTCGACCTACTCGCGCTCCGTGCTCGGTGCAAGAAGAACGTACCGGCGGGACGGCCCCGAATCAAGAGGGGAGAGGCCTGAAAAAGCGCGCTCTTTGCGGGCCATGCCTGGAGAAATCCGTGGTCGGAAGGTGTCCCGCGAGGAGCTCGGAGTCGAAGCGGCGGAACAGCGCCGGCAGGTCGCTCGATCGCGCCCGGCTCGTGGATCGCCTCGATCAGCGCCGCGATCCGCGGCGTCAGCACGATCAGTAGCGCGCGGCCGTGCCGCGTTCCAGAAGGTGCGCGAAGCCGCGGGGACGAGCACGGCCGCCCGCGACGCCTCGAGCGCTCGTCGCCGCGCACGAACCCGAGCGAGCCTTCGAGCACGTACCAGGCCTCGTCGTCCGCGAGGTGCGGTGCAGCGGCGCGACGGCGGCGCCGGGAGTCGTTGTCGTCGACCCACTCGGCGAGCACGAAGTCGCTGCCGCCGATCTGGAGCCGAGCAGCGGTGGGACGTGCATCTCGATCCCAGCGACCCGACCGGACGTCGACTCGTAGCTCGACATAACGCCGACTCCGTGCGGCGACGAACACGTCACCGGCGGGTTTCGACGGAGGCCGAGTGGCTAAGACTCTGCGTGGCTGGCCACCGACATCCTGCTCCTCAGCGACGACCTGCGCCACTTGCTCGACGCGGCCGAGGAACGCGGCACGGTCCGGCAGTCCGAGCTGAACGACGTGCTCGAGCACGCTGAACCTCGATCCGCTCGAGATCGACGCCGTCTACCGCGAGCTCGAGACGCGGCAGATCGACGCTCGTCGACGACCTCGGTCGAGCCGGCGCCGTCCCGCCGAGCCCGAGCCGCAGCCGCTCCAGATCTCCTGGGAGACGACGACCGACGCGCTGCAGCTCTTCCTGCGCGAGGCCGGCCGGCATCCGCTCCTGACCGCCGGCGCAGGAGGTCGAGCTCGCGAAGCAGATCGAGGGCGGCGACCGGGGCGCGAAGCAGCGGATGATCCAGTCGAACCTCCGCCTCGTCGTCTCGATCGCGAAGAACTACCGCAACCAGGGGCTGCCGTTCCTCGACCTGATCCAGGAGGGCACGCTCGGGCTGATCCGCGCGGTCGAGAAGTTCGACTGGCGGCGCGGCTTCAAGTTCTCGACCTACGCCACCTGGTGGATCCGCCAGGCGGTCGCACGGGCGCTCGCCGACAAGGCGCGGACGATCCGGATGCCGGTGCACATCGTCGAGCGGCTGCAGAAGATGAACCGCGCCGAGCGGAACCTGTGGGCGCAGCTCGGCCGCGAGCCGACGCTCGAGGAGATCGCCGACGAGGCGAACCTGCCGTCGCAGCAGGCGCGGGAGGTGCGCGCCGCCGCGCGCGCGTCGACGTCGCTCGACGCGCCCGGTCGGCGACGCCGACGACGCCGTGTTCGGCGACTTCGTCGCCGGCGACGGTCCGCTGCCCGACGAGCTGGTCGAGAACTCGCTCCGCTCGCAGGCGCTCGCCGTCGCGCTGCAGGCGCTGCCCGAGCGCCACCGCGAGGTCGTCGTCCTGCGCTACGGGCTCGACGACGCCGACCCGAAGACGCTCGAGGAGATCGGCCGCCGCCTCGGCCTGACGCGCGAGCGCGTCCGGCAGATCGAGGTCGAGGCGCTGCGCGCCTCGCGACCGCTGCACGAGATGGAGGCCGTCGCCTACACGGCGTAAGCCAGCCGGCTACTAGCTCTGCAGGTAGAGCTGCAGGCCCGGCGCGACGTGCCGCAGCTCCCGGAGCGCGCGCGTCTCGAGCTGGCGGACGCGCTCGCGCGTGATGCCGAGGTCGGTGCCGACCTCCTCGAGCGTCTGCGGCGGCTGGCCGTCGAGGCCGAAGCGGCGCAGCGACGACGTGCTGCATGCGCGGGTTCAGCCGGTCGAGCGCCTCGGCGAGCTCGACCGAGCGCGCGTGCGTCGGTGGTGGCGCCGTCGGGCGACTCGGCGTTCTCGTCCTCGATCAGGTCGGCGACCGAGCTCTCGCCGTCGCCGACCGGCGTCTCGAGCGAGACCGGGTCCTCGACGAGGTCGAACAGCTCGCGCGACGCGCTCGACCGTGAACGCCCGAGTCCTTCGCGATCTCCTCGATCGGCGGGCTCGCGGTTCAGCTTCTGCGCGAGCTGCCGGCGCGAGCGCTGTGCGCGGCGCACCTGCTCGGCGACGTGCGACGGGGAGCCGGATCGTGCGTCCCTGGTCGGCGAGCGCGCGCGTGACCGCCTGGCGGATCCACCACGTCGCGTAGGTCGAGAGCTTGAAGCCCATCCGGTAGTCGAACTTCTCGACCGCGCGGATCAGGCCGAGGTTGCCCTCCTGGATCAGGTCGAGGAGCGGCACGCCGGCCTTCGTGTAGTTGCGCGTGATCGACATCACGAGCCGCAGGTTGCACTCGATCAGCCGCCGCTTCGCGCGCTCGTCGCCGAGGTCCTTGCGGCGGGCGAGCTCGCGCTCCTCGGCGGCGGTCAGCAGGCGCCCGTCGCCGATCTGGCGGACGTACAGCTTCAGCGGGTCGGCCGTCTGCAGCCGCTCGTCCTCGCTGAGGATCGGCGTTCTCGGGCTCCTCCTCGTCCTCGTCGATCGGCTCGTCGAGCGCCGGCAGCAGCTCGAGCAGCGGCTGCGCGGGCTCGGCATCGAGCGCGGATCGGGAAGCGGTTGTTCCACGTCGTGCCTATCGGCTGCAGGAGCCTGCCGCTTGAGCATGTAAAGACAGTCGATGCCGGTTCGAGCAACATTTCCGAGCAGGCGTCCGTCTCACTCCATAGGATCAGATGATGTGCGGAATCGCGGGATACAGCGTCTCGTCCTGGCTCGAGCCTCGAGCGGACGCTGGCCGCGCAGGCGCTGCTCGCCGCGATCGCCGAACGGGGCGCCGACGCCGTCGGCTACGCCTACCGCGGCGCCGGGCGACGACGTACCCGACCGTCGTCAAGCAGCGCACGCCCGCCTCGCAGCTGCTCGACCGCGTCTCCGTGCCGCAGGCGCGCGAACCAGCTGCTCGTCCACGTGCGCGACTACACCAAGGGCCACCCGTCGATCAACGCCAACAACCACCCGGTCCGCCACGGCCCGGTGGTCGGCATCCACAACGGGATCATCACGAACGACGACGAGCTGCTCGGCCCCCACTCCTGCGCCCGGGCCGAGCCGCGCATGACCGTCGACTCCGAGGCGATCTTCGCGCTCGCCGCCCACTCGCGAAACGACGCGCGCGCGCTCGAGCGCCTGCGCGGCGCGATGGCGGCGGCCTGGCTCGACGAGCGCGAGCCCGACGTCGTCTTCGTCGCCCGCGGCATCGGCCGGCCGCTCTGGCTCGGCGAGGGCCGCGACGAGCGTCTTCTTCGCCTCGACCGAGGTGCGCGCTCGAGGTCGGTCGAGCGCTACTGCGGCCTGCGGCTGCGCAAGCGGGAGGTGACGCGAGGGGACGCTGCTCGCCGTCGCCGACGGGCGAGGTCGTCCGCCGCGAGCGCTTCCGGCCCGATCTCGACTACCACGAGGACCGAACCCGCTGCCCGCGGTGCGGGCACCGCAGCGAGCGCGACTCCTGCCTGACGCGCCTCGCCGCGCTCGCCGCGCTCTAGCGCTCTCGACCGAGCCGTCCTGGCCGTACGGCGACCCCGTCCTCGAGCAGGCGCTCGCGGACAGGAACTGGAACGTCGCCCAGGCGCCCGCGGCGCGACTCGAACAGCCGGTAGACCTGCCACTCGGTCAGCATCGAGTCGTCCTGGCGGCGGGCGCCTGCCAGTCGGCGAACCTGGGCAGGCGGCCGAGCGTCGCGTGCCAGCGCCGCAGCCCTGCGTCGATCGCGCGCTCGAGCCGCTCCTCGCCGACCGCGACGTCGAACCCGGCCTCGCGGAGCGCGGTCGTCAGCGAGCCGAACGTGTGCCAGTAGAGCGACGCCGACGGCATCGTCCCGCGCCGCTGCTCTGATGTCGTCGCGCGTCGGCGTGCGTCCGAGCTCCGTCGCCGAGCTGCCGCAGCTGGTCGAGCAGCTCCTCACGGGTCGCGAACCGCCGCGGCATCAGGCCGGCGGCCCGCTTGGCGGCGTTCCAGGTGCCGAAGTGCTCGATCACCGTCTGCGGGTGGACCTGCGTCTGCGGGTCGGCCGCGAACTCTTTCATCGTCGGCGACCGGCCGAGCCGTTCGGCCGACTCCCGCAGCTCGTCGAGGATCTGCTCGTCCGTGTAGCGGCGCGCGGATCCCGGCCTGGAACGCGGCGAGCGCCTCCGGGTCGATCTTCGCGACCGCGCGATACGGCTTTCGTGCCATACAAGAATGGTAGAGCGCGTTGGTGAGAAACGCAACTAGACGCTAGTCGAGGTAGGTTGAGGCTCGATGCGGGCCCTCCCACTTGCGCTCGAGGCCGCCGCTGCCAGCGGCGGCCGGCTCGCTCTCGCGCCTCGCGGGACGCGGCGGCGGCACGACGCTGCCCGGAAAGCTGCTCTGGAAGCTCGATCCCGGGGCGATCGACCGGCTCGCCGCGCGCCTGCCGCAGGGCTCGGTCCTGGTCTCGGCGACGAACGGCAAGACGACGACGGCGGCGATGGTCGCCGAGATCCTGCGGCCGCGCGTCCGCCTCGCGCACAACCACTCCGGCGCGAACCTCGTCTCCGGCGTCGCCTCCACCCTCCTCCACGCGCAGGGCGCCGAGCTCGGTCTGTTCGAGGTCGACGAGGCGGCGCTCCCCGAGCTCGCGCTCAGGCTGCAGCCGAAGGCGCTGCTCCTCGTGCAACCTCTTCCGCGACCAGCTCGACCGCTACGGCGAGCTCGAGCTCGTCGCCGCGCGCTGGCGTGAGGCCGTCGCCGCCTTGCCCGGCGCGCAGCTCGTCGTGAACGGCGACGACGCCCAGGTCGGCGACCTTGGCCGCGACCGGCCCGGCTCGCTCATCTTCGGCCTCGACGACCCACGCCACGCGCGGCCAGAGCTGCAGCACGCGGCCGACTCGAAGTACTGCCTTCGCTGCGGGACGCCGTACGACTACGCGGCCGCCTACGTCGGCCACCTCGGCGACTACCGCTGCCCGAACTGCGGGCACGCCCGCCCGCAGCTCGACGTCGCCGCGCGCGAGATCGAGCTGCACGGGCTCGACGGCGGCGCGTTCACGCTCGTGACGCAGTCGGGCCAGGCGCGCGTCGAGCTGGCCCTCCCCGGTCTCTACAACGTCTACAACGCGCTTGCCGCCGCCTCGCTCGCGCTCGCGCTCGCCGTGCCGCTCGACGAGGTCGTGGCCGGACTCGGTCGCTTCTCGGCGGCGTTCGGGCGCTTCGAGCGGATCGCGATCGGCGACCGCCGCCTGCTGATGCTGCTGATCAAGAATCCGGCGGGCGCGAACGAGGCGGTACGCACGATCGTCGATGGCGCTGCGCCGAAGGTCGCGGTCGTCGCACTGAACGACGCGATCGCCGACGGCCGCGACGTCTCGTGGATCTGGGACGTCGACTTCGAGCCGCTGCTCGAGGGGCTCGACACGCTGGTCGCGTCGGGATCGCGCGCGGCGGAGCTCGCGCTTCGTTTCGCCTACGGCGGCCTGGCACGCGAGCGGATCGAGGTCGTGCCGTCGCTCGAGGACGCTCTCGACCGCGGGCTCGCGCTGACGCCGCCCGGCGGCGAGCTGACGGTCCTCCCCACGTACACCGCGATGCTCGCGCTGCGGCGCGTGGTCGCCGAGCGTGGGCACGTCGCCAACTACTGGGCGAGCGCCGCATGAAGATCAGGGTCGGCCACCTCTACCCCGACTACCTGAACATCTATGCCGACCGCGGCAACATCGCCGTGCTCGCGCAGCGTGCAGCGCGGCGCGGCCACGAGCTCGACGTCTGCGCGATCGGGATGCGGGAGCCGGTGCCCGTCAGCGAGATCGATCTCTTCTACGTCGGCGGCGGCCAGGACCGCGAGCAGGCGCTCGTGGCGCACGACCTCGTCACGAAGGCAGCGCCGCTCCACGAGGCGGTTGCGGCGGGAGCCGCCGTCCTCGCCGTCTGCGGCGGCTACCAGCTGCTCGGCCGCTCGTACCGCGACGTCGCCGGGACGGAGCTGCCCGGGATCGGCCTGCTGCCGCTGCACACGATCGCGGGCGAGCGCCGGATGATCGGCGACGTGCTGCTCGACTGCGCCTGGGCCGGGCAGACGCTGGCCGGGTTCGAGAACCACGCGGGCCGCACGCTGCTCGACGAGGGCGCGGAGCCGCTCGGGCGGGTGATCAGCGGCTTCGGGAACGACGGCGCCTCGGGGTACGAGGGCTGCCGCACCGGCGCCGTGTACGGGACGTACCTGCACGGGCCGCTGCTGCCGCGAAATCCCTGGTTCGCCGACCGGATCCTCGCCGACGCGCTCGCGCATGCCGGCGGGCCGACCGAGCTCGCGCCGCTCGCAGACGAGCTCGAGCGGGCCGCGCACGAGCTGTCGGCCGAGCGTGCCCGCACGCGCGGCGGCCGCTTGTAGGCTCCGGCTCGTGCCCGTCGCCCTGCGCCCACTCCGCGAGGACGAGCTCGCCGCCTTCCGCGCCCGCACACAGGCCGGCTACGTCCGGTCGATGGTCGACGAGGGCGGAATGCCCGAGGAGGCGGCGGAGGCCAAGGGTGAGCAGGACATGACGACCCTCCTGGCGGCAGGGCTCACCGCGCCGGGACAGCACCTGTTCGCGCTCGAAGATACGTCGAACGGCGAGCAGATCGGCGATCTGTGGTTCGCCGAGCGCGACAGTGACTTCGGCGACAAGGCGGCGTTCATCTACGCGATCGAGATCTTCGAGCAGTTCCGCGGCCACGGCTTCGGCCGCGAGGCGATGGTCGCGCTCGAGGACGAGGTCCGCTCGCGCGGCCTCGGGCGCATCGCCCTGAACGTGTTCGGCGGCAACGACGTCGCCCGCTCGCTCTACCGGTCGGCCGGGTACGCGGAAACGGCGGTGTTCATGTCGAAGGAGCTCTGACGACCGGTGCGCGACGCGTCGCCGCCCGCTGGCGACCTTCCCGATGCGACCCGCTCTGCGGTCGCCTGCCTCGCCTCGATCCTCGAGCTCGACACCGATGACGTGCCTGCGCCGCCGCGCGGCCATCCGGAGCCGTGGACGGTGTGGCGGAACTGGCTCGGGGTGCGAGGGCTCGGTCTCGTCCCGATCCGCGAGCCTGCGACGTTCAGCTGGCCCGGCCCGTGGCTGGCGCTGCTCGGGTCCGGGACGTGCGTAGTCGCGTACGGCTCGCCGCCCGGGATCGCCTGGAACCCGCTCGCGACCGAAGAGCAGTTCGCGGAGGTGCAGAGCGGCTACCTGATCGCACCGACGGATGTGGCCCTCTGGGGCGCTCCGGTCGCCGGGGATGCCCGCACAAGCGGCCGCGTCGAGGCGCTTGCGATCGCCGTCGTCGCCGAGGCGCCGGTGCTCGTCGTCAACGAGGCGAAAGCAGTCGCGGGCCACGGCCTCGAGGGCGACCGCTACTTCGACGGCAACGGCACCTTCTCGAACGTCCATGCGCATGGTCACGACCTGACGCTCGTCGAGGCGGAAGCGCTCGAAGAGCTCGGCGTGACACCCGAGGCGGCACGCCGGAACGTCGTCACAAGGGGCGTCGACCTGAACGCGCTCGTCGGCCGGCGATTCAGGGTCGGCGAGGTCGAGTGCCTCGGTCAGCGGCTCTGCGAACCGTGTGCGCACCTCGAGCGCCTCGGCGAGCCCGGCCTGCTCCGCACGCTCGTACACCGCGGCGGGTTGCGCGCGGACGTCGTCGGCGACGGCGTGATCCGGGTCGGCGACACGTTACGGTTGACGTCGTGACTGCCGCGCTCCCCACCGGGACCGTCACCTTCGTCTTCACCGACATCGAGGGCTCGACGAAGCTGCTGCAGGAGCTCGGGGACGGCTACGGCGAGGTCTCGCGCGAGCACCGCCGGATCATCCGCGAGGCGTTCGGCACGCGCGGGGGCACCGAGATCGACACCCAGGGCGACAGCTTCTTCTACTCGTTCCCGCGTGCGCGCGACGCCGTCGCGGCGGCCGTCGACGCGCAGCGGGTGCTGGCGGCGCACACGTGGCCCGAGGGGAAGCAGGTGCGGGTGCGCATGGGCCTGCACACCGGCGAGCCGACGGTCGGCGACGAGGGGTATCTCGGCCTGGACGTCGTCCGTGCTGCCCGTATCTCGGCTGCGGGGCACGGCGGCCAGATCCTGCTCTCCGAGACGACGCGTGCGCTCGTCGGCAACGACCTTCCGAGTGGCGTCTCGGTTCTCGATCTCGGCAAGCAGAACCTGAAGGACATCCAGCACGAGCACGTCTACGAGCTCGCCGTCGACGGTCAGCCGCGCGCACGCCCGCTGAAGACGCAGGCGACCGACTCGCGCACCGACGCGATGGCCAAGCGCTTCGAGGACCGGATCACGAGCTACGTCGAGCAGCAGCTCGAGGCCGCGTTCGAGCGCGGCGAGGCGCCGAAGGTGCCCGTCAAGACGGCAGCGGCGGGACTCAGCATTCTCGGGATCATGATCGTCGGCTTCGCCGTCGTCGTGATCATCGTGATCCTGCTGGTCAAGCTGGCGTTCTAGTCGCCGAAGAGGTCCGACCACTCGCGTACGAGCCACCACGCGCCCGCCGGCGCGCTCTTCCGCGCCCAGGTGAGGGCCTCGCTGACGGTCTCCCCCAGCCCGATCGCGTGCCAACGGTCGCCGTCGCCGTTGACCAGCGTGACCGAGAGCACGTGCCACTCGGGACGGTCATCCGGCTCGGGCAATTCGTCATACGCACGAAGTGGTTGTCCCATGGCAGGCAGTGTCGCCGCGCGGCGGTGCGCGGCGCATCGGCCGCGAGAGCGAATCGCGGTCGTTCGCGAGGACGATCTAGCGAGCCCAGAGGGCGCCGAGGTACACGGCCGGGTCGCCTGACTGCCAGCGGGAGAGAAACCGCTTGATCGGCGGGTGCAGCATCACGTCGTCGAGCTCGTCCGTCGAGAACAGGCGTGCGCCCTTGATCGCCGCGTCCTTCGTCTCGACGTCGTGCAGCGAGCGGTGCGAGAGGTCGGCGGCGAAGATGACGTGGACGACGTGCTTGCGTGCGATCGCGTGCTTGGGCGCGATCGAGTCGACGAGCGCCACCGGGCCTTCGAACTGGACGTCGGCCTCGACACCGAGCTCTTCGCGCAGCTCGCGGCGCAGCGCCTCGATCAGCGTCTCGCCGGCGTCGACTCCTCCGCCCGGCAGCAGCCAGTACTCCTTGCCGGGCTTCTCCTGGCGGCACAGCAGCACGCGGCCTTGCCAGCGGAGGATCGCCGAGACCCGGATGCGCGGCTCCATCAGTGGCGCGACGAGCCGAAACCGCGTGCGCCGCGCTCGCTCTCCGGCAGCTCGTCGACCTCGACGAGCTCGACGTCGGGGATCGGCACGATCAAGAGCTGAGCGATCCGCATCCCGGGCTCGACCGTGAACGACTCGCGCAGGTCGGTGTTCAGCAGGTTGATCCGCAGCTCGCCCCGATATCCCGAGTCGATCAGGCCCGGGGTGTTGACGATCGAGATCCCGTGGCGGAGCGCCAGTCCCGAGCGCGGCTGCACGAAGCCCGCGTAGCCCTCTGGGATCGCGACGGCGAGCCCGGTCGGCACGAGCGCACGTTCGCCCGGGCCGAGCTCGACCTGTTCGCACGACGCCAGGTCAAGACCGGCGTCACCGGCGTAGGCGCGCTCGGGCACGACTGCGTCCGGGCGGAGCCTGCGGATCGGAAGCTCGATCAGGCGCTCTCCCGGGTGCTCTCGGCCGTCGGGTCGGCGATCAGGAACGACGCAAACCGAGGCAGGTCGCGACGCGGTAGCCGGGCGACGACCAGCACGCCCTCGGCGGTGTCCTCGCGCTCCTCGATCGGCGTGCCGAGCGCGTACAGCTCCGACAGCCGCCCGCCGTCCTCGTAGGGGACGAGCAGCCGCACGCGCTCCCAGCGGTCGTCGAAGCGATGCGCCAGCTCGGTGCGCAGCTCGTCGAGACCCTCCCGTGTGAGCGCCGAGACCTGCGGTGCGCCGGGAAAGCGGTTCGCGAGCCGGCGGCGCCCGAGCGCGTCGACGGTGTCGATCTTGTTCAGGACGATCTCGAGCGGCAGCTCCGCGGCACCGATCTCGTGCAGCACGTCGTCGACTGCCTCGCGCTGGCGGTCCTGCTCTGCCTCGTCGGCGCGACGCGTCGATCACGTGCAGGATCGCGTCGGCGGCCAGCGTCTCCTCGAGCGTCGACGCGAAGCCCTCGACCAGCTGGTGCGGCAGGCGCCGGATGAAGCCGACCGTGTCGGTGACGAGGTACCGGCGACCGTCGTGCTCGAAGCCGCGCGTCGTCGGATCGAGTGTGTGGAAGAGCTGGTTCTCGACCGAGACCTCCGAGCCCGTCAGCGCGTTCAGCAGCGTCGACTTGCCGACGTTCGTGTAGCCGGCCAGCGCGATCGTCGGCGTCTCGGTGCGGCGTGCGCTCCTTGCGGCGCGTCGCCCGCTGGCGCTCGATCTCCTTGAGGCGCCGCCGGAGCAGCGAGATGCGCCTGCGTGCGAGGCGGCGGTCGGTCTCGAGCTGCGACTCGCCGGGGCCACGCGTCCCGACGCCGCCGCCGAGGCGCTCGAGGTGCTGCCACATCCCGCGCATGCGCGGCAGGTTGTACTCGAGCTGGGCGAGCTCCACCTGCAGCTTGCCCTCGGCCGAGACGGCGTGCTGGGCGAAGATGTCGAGGATCAGCTGCGTCCGGTCGACGACGCGCGCATCGAGCGCGTTCTCGAGGTAGCGCTGCTGCGCCGGATCGAGCTCGTCGTCGACGATCACACTCTCGGCGCCCGAGTCGCCGAAACTCGTCTTCAGCTCCTCCAGCTTCCCCTTGCCGACGTACGTGCGCTGCGCGGGCCGGGCCCGCCGCTGCACGACCGCGCCGATCGGCTCGACGCCCGCCGTCCGGGCGAGCTCCTTGACCTCGGCCAGCTCGTTGTCGGCGTCCACGCCTTGAGCCAGCACCGCGAGAACGAACCCGCGCTCGGGCTCAGGGGAACCTGGGATCATCCGGTCGATTATGCCCGGTTCCGACCTCGATTCCCTGCTCGCCCAGCGGACGCTGGAGCTCGTCGACATCCCGTCCGAGTCGAGGCACGAGACGGCGGTGACCGCCTACATCCAGGAGGCGATGCCGCTCGAGCTCGCCTTCTCGGACGGCGAGTCGCTGCTGTACGCGAAGCGAACGGGAAAACCGCTTGTGCTGCTCGCCGGTCACACGGACACCGTCCCCGCACAGGGGAACCTGCCGGGTCGGCTCGAGGACGACGCGATCGTGGGACTCGGGGCCAGCGACATGAAGGGCGGGCTCGGCGTGATGATCGAGCTGGCGCGCTGGGCGGACGGGGTCGAGCTCGCGTACGACCTCGGATTGCTCTTCTTCCCGCGCGAGGAGCTCGGCCCGCACGAGAACCCGCTGCCGGGGGTGTTCGCCCAGGCGCCGCTCGTCGACGAGGCGAAGCTCGTGATCTGCCTCGAGCCGACCGACAACACGCTGCAGCTCGGCTGTCTCGGCAACCTGGTCGCGCGCGCCGTGTTCGAGGGGCGATCCGCACACTCGGCGCGACCGTGGCTCGGCGTCAACGCGATCGGGGTGGCGCTCGACGCCCTGCAGCCGGTGCTCGACGCCGAGCCGCGTGACGTCGACATCGACGGGCTCGTGTTCCGGGAGGTGGTCTCGCCGACCCAGATCACCGGCGGGATCGCGTCGAACGTGATCCCGGCCAGCGTCGAGGTGATCCTGAACTTCCGCTACGCACCCGACCGGTCGGCGGCCGACGCCGAGAGCCGTATCCGCGAGCTGGTCGGCCGCGACGTCGAGATCGTGTCCAACTCGCCCCCCGCCCACGTCGCCGCTGCGGTCGCCGCTCGTCGAGGCGTTGCGGGCCGCAGGAGAGTTCGCGGTGCAGCCGAAGCAGGCATGGACGAACGTGGCCGACTTCGCCGCACGCGGGCTCGACGCCGTGAACCTGGGCCCCGGGGGCACTCGCTACGCCCACGCCGTCGACGAGCGGGTCGAGATCGCGGAGCTCGAGCGGACGTTCGCCGCGCTGCAGCGGTTCCTGCTCGCTACGGTCTGATCGTGGCTGTCGGCCTCTCCCCCGTGCTCGCCGAGCTCGCGCAGTACCCGTTCGCGCGACTCGACGACTGGAAGGCCGAGGCGGCGGCGCGCGGCACGGAGCTGATCGACTTCGGCATGGGCGACCCGCGCGAGGTGACGCCGGCGTTCATCCGCGAGGCGCTGGTCGCGTCGCTCGAGCCGGTGTCGTCGTACCCGCGAGCCACCGGCCTGCCGGAGCTCCGCGCGGCGATCGCAGGTTGGGTCGACCGGCGCTTCGGGGTCTCGGTCGATCCTGCGACCGAGATCGTGCCGACGCTCGGGTCGAAGGAGGCGATCTTCTCGTTCGCACAGCTGGCGCTCGGCGAGCGGCGGCTCGTCGCGGTCCCCGAGCCGGCGTACCCGGTCTACGAGCGAGGCACGCTGTTCAGCGGCGGCTCGGTCGTGACCGTTCCCCTGCGCGAGGAGAACGGCTGGCTGCCCGACCTCGAGCGGTTCGACGCCTGGGACGACATCGCGGTCTTCTGGGTCTGCTACCCGAACAACCCGACGGGCGCGGTCGCACCGCTCGCGTTCTACGAGGAGCTCGCGGAGCGTGCGCGGAACCACGGCTTCCTGCTCTGCTCCGACGAGGCGTACTCGGAGCTCTGGTTCGACGAGCCGCCGGTCTCGGCGCTGCAGCTGACCGACCGGACGAACGTCGTCGTGTTCAACACGCTGTCGAAGCGCTCGTCGATGACGGGCTACCGGTCGGGCTTCGTGTGCGCGCAGCCGGAGATCGTGACCGCGCTCAAGCGCTTCCGCCCGAGCGTGGGCACCGCACCGCAGGAGTTCGTGCAGCGTGCGTCCGTCGCAGCCTGGTCGGACGACGCGCACGTCGACGACGTGCGCGCGATCTACCGGCGCAAGCGTGAAACGCTCCTGCCGGTGCTGTTCGAGCGCGGTCTTCGTCTCGCGGGGTCGGCCGCGACGTTCTACCTGTGGCTGGATGTCGGCGGTCCCTCGGAGCCGTTCGCACGGCGGCTGCTCGAGCACGGCATCGTCGTCGCTCCGGGCTCGTTCTTCGGGCCGGCCGGCGAGGGCTACGTGCGCCTGGCGCTCGTTCCCACGCAGGCGGAGTGCGAACGCGCGGCGGAGATCCTCGGGAAGGTGCTGTGACGACCGACGACACGATC
The DNA here is from genome assembly GCA_963819535.1 of uncultured Actinomycetes bacterium. Taxonomy (GTDB): domain Bacteria; phylum Actinomycetota; class Thermoleophilia; order Gaiellales; family Gaiellaceae; genus PALSA-600. The sequence continues at coordinate 916,404 of CAWFWL010000004.1, forward strand.
GCCGCGCTCGATCGGGGCGAGCTGCGGGTCGCTGAGCCAGACGGCGACGACTGGCGTGTCAACGCGGACGTGCAGGCGGCGATCCTCGACTACTTCCGGTCGCGGCAGATGGAGCCGCGCGAGGTCGGGCCGTTCGAGTATCACGACAAGATCCCGCTGAAGAGCGGTTACGAGCAGCTCGGCGTGCGTGTCGTCCCGCCGGCGGCCGCACGCTACGGCGCGTTCCTGTCGCGGGGTGTCGTACTGATGCCGTCGTACGTGAACATCGGCGCCTGGGTCGGTCCGAACACGATGGTCGACACGTGGGCGACGGTCGGCTCGGGCGCGCAGATCGGTGCCGACGTGCATCTCGCCGGCGGCGTCGGCATCGGCGGCGTCCTCGAACCACCGGGCGCACGGCCAGTGATCGTCGAGGACGGCGCGTTCATCGGCTCACGCTCGATCGTCGTCGAAGGCGTGCGAGTCGGCGCCGGCGCCGTCCTCGCGCCCAACGTGACCCTGACCGCGTCCGTCCCGATCATCGATGTCACCGGCCCGACGCCGGTGGAATACCGCGGCTACGTGCCGCCCCGTTCGGTGGTCGTGCCCGGCACGCGCCCGAAGGAGTTCCCGGCCGGGACGTACGACCTCTCGTGCGCCCTGATCATCGGCCACCGCACGGAGTCGACCGACCTCAAGACGTCGCTGAACGACGCGCTCCGCGAGTTCGGCATCGGCACCGGCTGACGGGTTTCCGCGAGTGTGTGGCTCGGGCGTAAGGACGGTGGCCCATCTCAGCGAGAAGAGCGAATACGAGGATGCCGAGCGCGACGGCGCCGACTGCGAGAGCCATCCCGACCCCCGCGCGCACGACGCGCGCAGCTGCAACGGCACGTTCGTCCTCAGCGGGGCCGGTTGGATTTCTCTGAAACATCGAACGGGTTATCCCAACCTCGACACCGAAACGGCCCATCGACATAAACAGCGGTCGCCCCGCAGGAGCTACGCCCTGCTCCTCGAGCGCCGCCCGCCAGGCTCGCATCGGCGACATCGCCATGGCCATCGAGCCGAAGCCGACGAACCAACCGAGTACGCCTATCGCCAAGAGGACAAATCCAAGGACGCGCACTTTCTCAGGCTAATCGCTGAGGCGTTTGTGGGTGCGAGACGTAAACTCGACTGATCGCCACCCTGACTCACTCCGATGGCACGATCGAGACGATTTGCGACGGCTGCCATCAGCGGGTGGATCCGGCTCTCCAGGAACGGTTCACGCGGTTGAGCAGGTGCCAGTACCGGGGTTCGGCGATCCCCATGCTGTCGCCGATGGTTTCCGGGCCGTCTTCCACCCGTCATGTTTCCCTGGCGGTCGAGGCTGGCGTCAAGTCCCGCCGGACTGAGTTCGATCGGGCTGGCGAGAGTTCCCTTCGCGCGGTCGCGTCGGGCGTCTGTGAGAGTCGGAGCGGTCGGTCCGTTGGGGGCCGTGCCAGGGTGGTGTTGTCCGTGTCGTTCGTGACTCATCTGGCGTCAGGCCGTGTTGTGCGTGCCTTGGCAATGAACCGTCCGAGCGTGCACGGCGACGCCGGCCTGGCGCCCGCTGTTGGCTTGATCAGGAGTTCGTCCGCCTTCTCGGCGTGACTCGTCACAGACCTGCCGCGCGGTTTCCCTGCATCAGGCCGGCGTACCGGACCCTACGAGTCAACGGAGGATCGGTGGAGATGCTTGCAGAGAAAGTCGATTACGTGATCGGTGTCGACACGCACCGCGATCAGCACACGCTCGCTGTGGTTGCGGCGCCGGCTGGGGTGGTAGTTGCGCAGGACTCGGTTCGAACGAGCAGGCCTGGCTACTCGGCGGCGTTGCGCTTCGCGGGGCGGCACGCCGCCGGCACTCGCGTCTGGGCGGTTGAGGGAGCTGGACATTACGGGGCGGGCCTCACGCGCTACCTACGCAGCAGTGGCGAGGCGGTGATCGAGGTCGGGCGGAGCGCTCGCCGGGAACGGCGACTGCGGGGCAAGGACGACCCGCTCGACGCGCTGAGAGCAGCCCGATCGGCGCTCGCGGCCGAGACGCTGACCCTGCCGCGCGCAGGCGAGCGCCAGGAAGCGCTGCGGGTGCTGTTGCTCGCACGTCGCAGCGCCGTCGACGTCCGCCGGCGGGCACTCGTCCAGCTGCGAAGCGTGATCGTCACCGCACCGGAGAACGTGCGCGACGAGCTACGGCAGCTGCCCGTCGGCCAGTTGATCCGCCGTTGCAGCCGCTTCCGCCGCTCAGCCTCGCGCTCAACCGACGAACTCGCAAGCGTCCTCGTGCTGCGCTCGCTGGCGCGACGGATCGAGGCCGCGACCACGGAGGCCTCCGAGCTCGAGCGCGAGATCCTCAACCACGTGCGCACGCTCGTGCCGCAGCTGCTCGACGAGCCAGGCGTCGGACCGATCGTCGCGGCGCAAGTGATCGTCACTTGGTCACACCGAGACCGCCTCCGCTCAGAGGCTGCCTTCGCCCGACTCGCCGGCGTCGCGCCGCTGCCCGCCTCAAGCGGACTGACGGTCCGTCACCGCCTCAGCCGCGGCGGCGACCGGCAACTCAACCGCGCCCTGCACACCGTCATCCTCCACCGCCGCCAACACGACCCCGCCACCCGCGACTACATCGCCCGCCGCGTCGCCGAAGGCAAAAGCACACGCGACGCGACCCGGATCCTCAAGCGCTACCTCGCCCGCCACCTCTACCGCGTGATGCAGAACGCGACACCGCTGATGACTTGACAGTCATAGGAGATTCATTCCGGAACACTCGCGCAGGCGAGGATCGTTAGCTAGCGGCCGGTGACGGCACGCATGGCACCGACCGCGATCAGGGCGGCCACCATGACGACCAGGAGCACCCAGGGGAGCCGAGAGCGACGGCGAGGATCGCGCCGACCGGCGGCGCCGCGAAGAGAACCCCGAGACGCAAGAGGCTCGGCCGCGCCGAACGGAAGCGAACTCGGAACGACGGAGCGGAAGCCACGCCACCGGCCGCTTGCTGGCGTTCATGTTCGTCGCGGAGCTGCGAATAGATCGTTCCGAAACACACGGCTGCAAACCCGATCCCCGCGACAACACCCCAGCCGACGCTCACCCGAAACGAGAAGACGATCCCGCCGAGCACGCCCGCCACCACGGCGGCGAACGCAGTCGAGAGCCGAGGCGTCGCTGCGGCCCCTTCCGTCGTGAACATCCAGCGGAGAAGCCCCATTCGAGCCTCATTATGCGCTCGGGTCGTTCGGGGGTCATTCCCGCACGCTGGCCCACGTCAGTGGCGGTATGGTCGTCGGCCATGTTCGAAGGGCTGCCTAGGTGAGCGTCTCGGGTCATGAGCCTGATCGTGCGGCCGCGTATTTCGACGCGTTCGGTGAGAAGGAGTGGAGCCGGTTCGAGGACGGTCGAACGCCAGCAGCCGGACTTGACATCCATGTTCGGTTCCTCGAGCGGTTCGTAAAGAGCGGCGATCGCGCTCTGGATGTAGGGGCAGGTCCTGGCCGCTTCGCGATTGAGCTCGTTCGGTTAGGCGCCACGGTCATCGCGCTTGACATCTCGCCGCGCCAGCTCGATCTGTTGCGGCAACGGCTCCCGGACATCGAGGCCCTGGTCGGCGACGTCACCGACCTGTCACGCTTCGCCGACGACAGCTTCGACGTGACCGTTTGCTACGGCGGCCCGCTGAGCTACGTGCTCGATCGCGCTGAGGATGCGCTCGGGGAGCTCGTTCGGGTGACGCGGACCGGCGGCTACGTCCTGGTTAGCGTCATGTCGACGATCGGCACGGTCGTCCATTACCTGCCGATGTTGCTTGACCTCGCACGCCGTGACGGAGGCAGCGTCCAGAAGGAGATCGTGCGAACCGGGTTCCTGCCGCACGGAAACGACTACGGGCACCTCCCCATGCATCTCTACCGGTGGAGCGAGCTCGAGGCGCTCCTCGCGCCCCACGGTGAAGTGGTCGCTGCGGCGGCCGCCGGTCTGATCCCCGACCCGAGGCCGGATGAGCCTGAACTCAACGACCTGATCAAGTGGATCGAGGCCGAGCTCTGCGAGGACCCAGGCGCCATCTCCTGCGGGCAGCACATCATCGCCGCCCTCCGGGTCGCCTGAGTACCGCCTCGGGCGTCTGTGAGAGTCGGAGCGGTCGGTCCGTTGGGGGCCGTTGCCAGGGTGGTGTTGTCCGTGTCGTTCGTGACTCATCTGGCGTCAGGCCGCTGTTGTGCGTGCCTTGGCAATGAAACGTCCGAGCGTGCACGGCGACGCCGGCCTGGCGCCCGCTGTTGGCTTGATCAGGAGTTCGTCCGCCTTGTCGGCGTGACTCGTCACAGACCTGCCGCGCGGTTTCCCTGCATCCAGACCGGCGTACCGGACCCTACGAGTCGAACGGAGGATCGGTGGGGATGCTTGCAGAGAAAGTGGATTACGTGATCGGTGTCGACACGCACCGCGATCAGCACACGCTCGCTGTGGTTGGCGCGCCGGCTGGGGTGGTGGTTGCGCAGACGTCGGTGCGAGCGAGCGCGCGCGGCTACGCGGACGGCGTTGCGCTTCGCGGAGCGGCACGCCGCCGGCGCTCGCGTCTGGGCGGTTGAGGGAGCTGGACATTACGGCGGCGGGCCTCACGCGCTACCTGCGCGAGCGTGGCGAGGCGGTGATCGAGGTCGGCCGAGCGCCGCGGGGAGCGGCGACTGCGGGGCAAGGACGACCCGCTCGACGCGCTGAGAGCAGCCCGATCGGCGCTCGCGGCCGAGACGCGGACCTGCCGCGCGCAGGCGAGCGCCAGGAAGCGCTGCGGGTGCTGTTGCTCGCACGTCGCAGCGCCGTCGACGTCCGCCGGCGGGCACTCGTGCAGCTGCGAAGCGTGATCGTCACCGCACCGGAGAACTGCGCGACGAGCTACGGCAGCTGCCGGTCGGCGCAGTTGATCCGCCGTTGCAGCCGCTTCCGCCGCTCAGCCTCGCGCTCAACCGACGAACTCGCGAGCGTCCTCGTGCTGCGCTCGCTGGCGCGACGGATCGAGGCCGCGACCACGGAAGCCGCCGAGCTCGAGCGCGAGATCCTCGACCACGTGCGCGCGCTCGTGCCGGAGCTGCTCGACGAGCCAGGCGTCGGACCGATCGTCGCGGCGCAAGTGATCGTCACCTGGTCACACCGAGACCGCTCCGCTCAGAGGCTGCCTTCGCCCGACTCGCCGGCGTCGCGCCGCTGCCCGCCTCAAGCGGACAGACGATACGTCACCGCCTCAGCCGCGGCGGCGACCGGCAACTCAACCGCGCGCTGCACACGGTCATCCTCCACCGCCGCCAACACGACCCCGCCACCCGCGACTACATCGCCCGCCGCGTCGCCGAAGGCAAAAGCAGCACGCGACGCGACACGGCATCCTCAAGCGCTACCTCGCCCGCCACCTCTACCGCGTCATGCAGAACGCGACACCGCTGATGACTTGACAGTCATAGGAGATTCATTCTTGAACACTCGGGCATGCGAGGCCTCGCTCGAATCAGTCTTGCAATGATCACTGCCTTGACTCCGACCGAGGTCCGGACAGCGGCTGCAGATGAGGTGCCGAAGGTGGCGGCGGCGCTTGCAGACGCGTTCAGCAACGACCCGGTGTTCACGTTCCTTCGGCCGGGCCATCTGCGGCCGGAGGCGCGGCTACGAACGATGTTGGCAGTTGAGATTGAGCTGTACGTGCTGCCGAATGGGGGGACCGTCTGGACGACTTCCGGGTACGACGGTGCGGTGGCAGCGTTGCCACCCGACGCCTGGGAGATGCCGAAGTCCGCGACTGGAAAGGAGACACTCAAGTGGATTCGGGCGTTCGGGACGCGATTGCCGCGCGCGATCAGAGTGCAGCGCGCGATGGCGGAGCGACACCCACGTGAGCCTCACTTCTATGTGCGAACGGTCGGGGTACGCACCGCCCTGCAGGGACAGGGCGTCGGATCGATGCTCATGCAGCCAACGCTCGCCAAGGCCGATTCGGCTGGGCTTCCGACCTACATCGAGGCCAGCAGCGAACGAAGCGCGACGCTGTACGAGCGGCTCGGCTTCGTGCACATGGGTGTATTTGATCTGCCAGAAGGCGGCCCGCCGATTTGGCCGATGCGCAGGCCTCCGGCCGGGGCTCGTGACGGTCACGCTTGAGGAGATCGCCACTCAAGGGATGCTGGTCACGCAAGGTTCCCCCGGCGGCAATCGACGGCTATTCGGGGCGCCGGCGAAGCAGCACTCGCGCCACGCCGAGCGCGACGATCCAGACCGGGAACACCGTGACCACGAACGGCCTCAGAGTGTCGCTCGCAGAGTGCGAATGCGCATCAAACGCACGGAACACAAGCGCCGTACCGATGAGAAGCACCATCGATCCGGCTCCAACGAAGACAACACGACGCAGCACCGGGGATCACGCTAGCAGCGCCAAAACTCGACGCCGCCGAGCTAGTCTCGCGCCGTGCCCGACCGGATTCTCGTTTACGGCGTCACCGGATCCGGCAAGACAGCCTTCGCAGAACGCATCTCCGAGGCGACCGGCATCCCGTGGCACTCCGTGGACGACCTGACGTGGGAGCCGGGTTGGGTGCAGGTTCCTGATGACGAACAGCGGCGACGGATCGACGCGATCTGCGCGGATGAGCGATGGGTGCTCGACACAGCGTACGGACGATGGCTGGATGTTCCGCTCGCGCGGGTCGAGCTGATCGTCGCGCTCGACTACCCTCGCTGGCTGTCCCTCTTCAGGCTTTGCCGACGCACGATCGCGAGCGCGATCGATGGTCGCACACTCTGCAACGGGAACCGTGAGTCGCTGCGTCACACGTTCTCGCGGGACTCGATCATCATCTGGCACTTCAAGTCGTTCAGTCGCAAGCGTCGTCGGATTCGCGCGTGGGAGGCGGAGCCACCTGCACGTGAAGTAGTGCGTCTGACCTCACCGCAGGACGCCGACGACTGGCTCGCACGTCTGGGCTCAGCGCCTCATCAGCTGAGAACCCGCTGAGCTCGTCACGATCCGCAAGAATTGCGGCGTGGCGGTACAACGGATGGACAACGTCGGCATCGTGGTCGAGTCGCTCGATGCCGCGATCGCGTTCTTTACCGAGCTGGGTCTCGAGCTCGAAGGGCGAGCCATGATCGAAGGAGACTGGTCAGGGCGCGTCACCGGACTGCGCGACCAACGCGTCGAGATGGCGATGATGCGCACGCCGGACGGCCACAGCCGGATCGAGCTCTCGCGTTTCCTCACGCCACCGACGGTCGCCGACCACCGGAACGCCCCGGTGAACGCTCTCGGCTACCTCCGCGTCATGTTCGCCGTCGACGACCTCGACGACACCCTGGCCCGGCTCCGCGAGCACGGCGCGCAGGTCGTCGACGAGGTCGTTCAGTACGAGGACGTGTATCGGCTCTGCTACGTCCGAGGCCCGGAGGGCATTCTCATCGGGCTGGCCGAGAAGATCGCCGGACCCGCGTGAGGGTTTGTGAGCGGCGCGTACGTTCGTGCGCGCCGCTCACGCGCCGATCAGCGGAGTGACTTGAAGGCCGCTCGCAGCTCCGAGGAGAAGAGCTCCGGCTCCTCCCAGGCGGCGAAGTGGCCACCCTTGTCGACCTCGTTGAAGTAGCTGACGTTCGGGTAGCTCGCCTCGACCCAGCTCCGCGGCGTCCGCCAGATCTCGCCGGGGAACGTCGTGAAGGCGAACGGGATCGTCGGCGCCGGCAGGGGCTCGCGGCCCGCGGCCGGAGCGTCCGACCCGTAGGCCTCCCAGTACGACCGGGCCGCGGAGGCGCCGGTGCCGGTCAGCCAGTAGAGCGTGATGTTGTCCAGGATGTGATCCCGGCTCAGGTTGCCGGACGGTTGCCCTTCGACAAACGCGCGGGCGATCTTGTAGTAGGCGTCGGTGTCGTGGTCGGCCATCCAGGCGGCCAGGGCGACCGGGGAGTCGAGCAGGGCGTAGCCGACCGTCTGCGGGCGGTTGGCCATCTCGACGAAGTAGCCGTTACCCGACTGCCCGAAAGTGGCGAGCTGTGCGGCTGCGGCGCGTTCCTCGTCGGTCTCCGTCGGCATGGGGCTGCCGAGCGCCGTCACGAGCAGGTTTGTGTGGATCCCGATCAGCCCGTCCGGTGCCTGGCGGCCCATCACGTCGGTGACACCGGCGCCCACGTCGCCGCCCTGGGCGACGTAGCGGCTGTAGCCGAGGCGGTGCATCAGCTCGGCCCAGGCCCGTCCGGTCCGCCCCAGGTCCCACCCAATCTCGACCGGCTCGCCCGAGAAGCCGTAGCCGGGCAGCGACGGGAGCACGAGGTGGAACGCATCGGAAGCGTCACCGCCGTGCGCGGTCGGGTCGGTCAGCGGGCCGATGGTCTCCAGCAGCTCGACCACCGAGCCGGGCCAACCGTGGGTCATGATCAGCGGCAGCGCGTCCTCGTGAGCCGATCTGAGGTGGATGAAGTGGATGTTGACCCCGTCGATCTCGGTCGTGAACTGCGGCAAGGCGTTGAGCTTCGCCTCGGCCTTCCGCCAGTCGTACTTGTTCTCCCAGTAGTTCGCGAGCTCGTGCAGCACCTTCAGCTGAACACCCTGGGAGCGATCGCCGACGAGCTCATTGCTCGGCCAGCGCACGGCGGCGATGCGGTCGCGTAGCTCGGCGAGCGCCTCTTCCGGAAACTCGACGTGGAAGGGACGGACCTCGCGAGCGGTCTGGACGATGGAACTCATTTCCTTCCTCCGTAGTCGTTAGTTGGGGCGGTTTGCGGATGACCTCCTTTCCTGTCCGGGTACTCGGGGCGAAGACTAACGTGCACCGGCTAGCTTCTCGTCCCGTGAGTCGCGTTCTGATCCTTGGCGGCACCGGCGTCGTGGGCCGGGCGATCGCGAGCCGCTTTGCTCGGCTCGGCTGGGGGGTGGATGTGACGGGTCGCGACCCTGCCCACATGCCGCCGGAACTGGCGGAGCTGGGCGTCTCGTTCATCCGCGCCGACAGCCGGGACGCCACTGCAATGGCCGCGGCGTGCGGTGCAGGAGCGGATCTGCTCGTCGACTGCATCTGCTTTACGGCCGCTGATGCCAGGCGCCTTCTGCCCCTCGTGGAACACGTCACGTCGACGGTGATGATCTCGAGCAAGGCCGTGTACGTCGACGGTGTCGGGAACCACTCCAACTCCGACAGCCCACCCCGGTTCGACAGGCCGATCCCGGAGTCGCAGCCGACCCTGCCGCCTCGTGAGGACATCCCGTTCGACTCGCGCGAAGGCTATGGCGTCAACAAGGTGGCGGCGGAGCGTGTGTTGCTTGAGAGCGGGCGGCCCGTGTCGGTGCTCCGCCCCTCGAAGGTGCACGGCCGCGGTGCCCGGCCGGCGCGCGAGTGGATGTGGGTGAAGCGCGCGCTCGACCGCCGAGAACGTGTGTTCCTCGCCCATCGAGGCGAAGGTGGCGACCATACGTCCGCTGCGGCCAACATCGCGGCACTGGTCGAGACCTGCGCACGGCACCCCGGTGCACGCGTGCTGAACAGCGCCGATCCGGATGCTCCCAACGGCGTCGAGATCGCACGGACGATCGCGGCGCGCTTCGATCTGGAGTGGGAAGAAACCTTGCTCGACGGGCCGCCGGTCGGAAATGTCGGCCGGCACGCGTGGGATCGCTACCCGCCCGTCGTCCTCGACACCGCGGCCGCGCTGCAGCTCGGCTACTCCCCCGCCGGCGACTACGCGACGACCGTCGCCGCCGAGGTCGACTGGCTCGTCGAGGCTGCCGCGACCGGGCTTGATCCTGCGGACGACCCGTTCTTCGCCGGGCTCCTGGACTACGCAGCCGAGGACACGTTCGTGGCGGGCGGATGATCAGCCGATGTCGACCGCGCTGTTCGCGATCATCGTGGTCGCATTCGTCGCCCTCGCCGCGGTGTTCGTGCGGCGGACCCAGCGAGGCGCGATCGTCGCACGCCTGCCGCTCGACGAGGGCGAGGCGGTCATTCTCGAGGAAGAAGGCTTGAAGCTCTCGCACCGGTTTCGCCGCACCGCAGCTCGCGGCGGCTGGAGGGTCACGCGCCGCGTTCGTTCGGTGTTGACCGACCGGCGCGTCATCCTCGCGACCGGTGGCCCCGAGGGGACGCACAAGTTCGTCATCCTGATGATCCTCGACTACCGGAGTGCCGCCCCGCCCGTTCCCGACACCGGGTACGCCGCCTACCGGCGGAAGTTCGCGCTCGAGAACGGCTACCCGACGTACGGGTGCTCGGCAGCAGACGTCAGCCTCGAGGAGAACGACGGCGAATCGAGCCTTCGCGTCGTCGTCCCGTTCCCCGAGGCCGGTGAGCGCTGGGGCGATCCCCCCGAGGTACGGCTCGCCACGCCTCAGGCGGCGCGCTACGAGGACGCGATCCGCCGAAGGACAGGTGTCTGACGCGCGTCCCGCACGGGGGCGCGATCGACCGTTCAGCCGACGGCGAAGATGCAGAAGGTCGAGAGGATCGCGAACAGATGCCGGCAACGGCGAGCCAACGGAAGCATTCCCATTCACGTCAGACCGCCGTCGGCGGCAGGCGTTACTCGACGGCTGCGTCAGCCCAATTCGTCGTGTTGCGGGAGGTCGTCCGTGATCGCGAACCACGGAGCCTTCGACCCCACGTAGATGTGCTCCGTCGGACGCAGCGAAGGAGCGTCGACGAGGGAGCCCAGCGCGACGTGCACATAGGCGCCGTCACGCACGACCGAGAACAACAGCGAGCCACACGCCACACAGCGCGTATCGTTGGCGTCCTCCTCCCCCACGGTCCAGAGCTGACCGGGGAGCGCGTCGAGGACGAGTTTCTCACGCTCGATCCCGGCGAATGCCTTGAACGCCGAGCCGGTCGCGGCGCGGCACCTGGAGCAGTGACAGTTGGCCGCGTACAGGAATGCATCCGCTACCTCGTAACGGACAGCGCCGCAGGCGCAGGAACCCTTGAGTCGGCGGTCGGCGGCGTCGGTCACGATCGGCTCTGAAGGTAGCGTTCCCGGAGCGATGAAGCGAGCGGTTGTCGCGATCCTGGTTGCCGCTGCCCTGCCGGTGAGCGTCGGTTCCGGGGCGACGCAGCCCACCGGTGTCCTGCGAGGAACCACGCAGATCTCGTTTGGCTGCCCTGGCCCGGTCAGTCCTGCCGGTCCGTCGTGCAAGCCGTGGCACAGCTTCCCGCGTGCACGCTTCTCGATCTCGCGACGCTCGACCAACGGCGTGCCGGTGCCGGGTACCGCCGTGGTCGTCACCTCGAACGCGCAGGGCCACTTCAGCGTGCGTCTCGACGTCGGCCTGTACCTCGTGACGCCGCTGCAGCAGCGCAACACGCACGGCGGCAAACGTCTCACGGTGCGCGTGCGCGCAGGGAACGCGACGACGGCGCTCGTCCGCTTCCTCGGCTATCCCCAGATGGCCTAGTCAGCTCTCTGCGATCGGGCGGCCGACGAGGAGCGCGTCGCGGAGCGGCGGATCGACATCGCGATAACTCGATCGGCGCGGACGTCGAGCGCATCGAGCGTCTTCGAGAAGAAACAGCGTGCGGCCGCAGCGAGCACCACGTCCATGACCTCCTTCTCGGTGAGGCCGAGCTCGCGGAGCCGGTCGAGCTCGCGGTCGTCGATCGACGTCGCATCGTCGACGACGCGCTCCGCGAGATCCATGACAGCGACGTCGACCTCGCTCAACCCGGCCGTGTGATGGTCGCGCACGATCTCCGCGACCGGCTCGCCGAACGTCTCGTCGAGGATCGTCCCGTGTGCGAGGCAGCAGTAGCTCGAGCGAAGCCGCTTGGCCGCAGCGAGCGTGACGAGCTCGTAGCGACGCTCGTCCATGCCGCTCTTGACGGCTGTCACCAGCTGCCGCCACGCCGCGTAGGCCTCGGGGTGCTCGGCGAACGCCCGCTCGTGGTTCGTCGTCATGGCGAGACATTCTGCATCACACCGGGAACCGGTAGAGGTGCACGTCGTGCGGCGCGAACCAGTCGGCGAACGCGCCTCCGGTGACCGCGACCGACCGGAACTTCTGGCTCGCAGGGTCGATCGGCGGCGGCAGCGGATCCTGGACGTATTCGAAGAGCACCTGGCCGCCCTTGATCGCCTTCGGCAACCCGCTGAGCGTGACGCGGGTGGTGCCGCCGCTCCGGCGCATGGCGAACACGTAGAGGAACGACCCCGCTCGGCGAACGGCGACCTCGACGTCGGCCGACGACGCTGTGACGGTCGGCTTGACGAGCGGTGCGGTGAGCGCCGGGGCGATCGAGGCAGAGGCGAGCTCGCGAGCGAGCGGTTGAAGTGCCTGCTCCCAGAAGCTCCAGTTCCACCCCGTCCGCGCGTCGGCCGGCGACATCACCTCGGTCAGGTGGCCGCCGAAGAACACCAGCCCACGCGCGCCGTTCGCGATCGCCTGATACGCCATGAAGCGCAGCTCGGCCGCCGACGGGAAACGCGGGACGAGATCGGGCTTGTCGATGGTCGGGATCACCCCGCTCCACGCAATCTGGAGCGTCATCCAGAACGGCTTCGTGCCGACCGCCTGCTTGATCCACCGCGCGACGTCGCCGACGACGCTGATGTCCTTGTTCTTCTGGTCGCTGTGCGCACCTGGCGGATATCCGACCGGGTAGATGTCGACGCCGCCGATGTCGAACGCAGGCCGGTACGGGACGAGGCCCTTCGCTGTGCCTCGCGGCGCCTGCACGACGACGAGCGGATGATCGGCGTCGAGCGCGTTCACCGCCCGGTGCCCGCGAGCGAGGTTTGCAGGCGGGATCGAGAGCGACGAGTTGAACGGGTTGCGCGGCTCGTCCTGACCCTTCCACGCCCCGAGCGCCGGGTGTCCGCGCAGTGCCTCGACAACCTGGGTCAGCAGCCGCTCCTGGGGCGACGGCGCGCCGGCCGGCAGGTTGGTGAGCGTTCCCAGCCAGACCCAGCACTGCATCCCGTGCTGGGCGGCTGCGTCGAGACGTGCCCGCTCGGTCGCGAGCTGCTGGTCGATGGCGGCGGCCGACCAGTTCGCGATCCCGGTCCTCACCATCGTGACGCCGGCAGAAGCCACGTCCCCGAGCCGGTCGGCGGGCGGCCCGTTCGCGAGGACGATCGGGAACGGCAGCGTCAGACCTCGCGCTCGGCCGGACCGGTGAGGAACGCCCGCCCGCCGGTCAGCCGCACCTCGAGCGGGCCACCGGGGAAGCGCACGGTCGCCGAGTCCGCACCGAAGGCGGCCGCCACGGCGACGGCGCTCGAGCCCGACGACGCCGTCTCCCCCGCGCCACGTTCCCAGACGCGCGCCACGATCTCGTCTCCGTCCTTGCGCGCGACCTGCACGTTCGTGCGTTGCGGGAATCGCTGCGTGCGTCTCGAGCAGCGGCCCGATCCGCGGCAGGTCGTCGGGGTCGCCCTCCACGACGGCGTGCGGGTTGCCGACGTCGACCGTCGTCAGGCCGAATCCCCTCGACCACCTCGGGCCTGCCGACGCTGAACTCGACCGAGATCCTGCTCGACGCGAGGCCCACCGAGCATCGTCGCGTGAACCTCACGCTCGCCCACCTGCACGCCGATGTGGTCGGCCCCGGTGCGCTCGGCGAGCCACCGCGCCGCGATCCGGGTGCCGTTGCCGGACATCTCGGCGAGCGAGCCGTCGGGATTCCAGATCGCGATCTCCAGCCAGTCGTCCCCGGTCGCGAGCACGTCGAGGATGCCGTCGGCGTCGCCGACGGCAGCGCGGACCCGCTCGGCCGTCAGCGGCCCGTCGTCAGTGACGAGATAGACGTTCCCCTGGGCGTTCCAGCGCGACGATCTCAGCGGCGATCTCCTCGGCAGGCCGGTCGCCGTCGAGGGTAACGACACCGCTCATCCGCCGCAGCCACTTCCGCTGGTAGCGCGCGAGCCGTTTCGTCGCCTGCACGACCTCGGCGAGCGCGTCGGCCACGGGCAGCGTTGCGAACTGCTCGAGCCCGAGCACCTTTGCCGCTGTCGCCGACGAGTGTCGCAGCCCAGGCCTGGCGCGCCTCCTCGCACCACCCCCTGCTCGACCATCGCCTGCGTCCGCCGCGCGATCCGACGGTCGAGCTCCTCGAGCGGGACGTCGAGCGCGACGATCGTAGTCGGCAGCCGCGTGTCACTCGTCCAGAGGCGGTCGGTCGGCGGTGCGAGCGAGATGCCCGCCTCGGCGAGCTCGAGCGCGCGCACGACCCGCTTGCGATCGTTCGCGTGGATGCGCTCTGCCGCCCGGGCGTCGCGCGCGCGAAGCAGTGCGTGGGCTGCCTCCGGGCCGAGCCGCTCGTACTCGCCTTCCCAGTGGTCACGGCGGCCGGCTCGGCGGCGGGCAGGCCGAGCTCCGCGAGCGCGGCCCGGAAGTACAGGCCAGTGCCGCCGACGACGAGCGGCAGACGGCCCTCGGCGAGCACGTCGTCGACGGCGTCGTGCGCGAGCCGCTGGTACGCGCCGACGGACATCGTCGTCGGGCACGGGAGCGATGCCGACGAGCCGCGTCGGGTACTGCGGTGCGGCAGTGAGCACCGGCAGTTCGGCATACAGCGAGGCGGAGTCGGCGGAGATGACCTCTGCGCCGAGACGGTCGCGCAGGATCGCCGGCGACCGCGGTCTTGCCGGAGGCGGTCGGGCCGAAGAGCGCGAGGACGTGGCTAGCCGGCGGTGCGGGCCGGCTGCTTGAAGCCATGGTCGATCTCGGTCGCCGTCCGCGCGCGCTCGAACGGCCGCTCCTCCTCGGGGTGCGCGGCGCGCCATTCGCGGAACCAGGCGACCGACTGCGGGATGCCCTCCGTCGAGCGGCGTCTACGGCTCCCACTCGAGCAACTCGCGTGCCTTGCGTGACGTCGGCGACGTAGTGCGTCACCTCGCCGAGCAGCGACGGCGCCATCGTGATGTCGGCCTCGACGCCCAGCTCGGCCGCGATCAGCTCGGCCGCGCGGACGAGCGTGTTGCCCTGGCCGTAGGCGAGGTTGATCGTCTCGTTGGCGACGCGCCCGTCGGCGAGCGCGTACACGCCGCGGGCGATCCCGTCGACGCAGTCGTCGACGAACGTGAAGTCGAGCACCTTGTCGTCGCCGCCGAAGATCGTGATCGGCTCGCCGCGCGAGCCAGCTGGTGGATGAAGAGCGGCAGCACGCGCTCCATCCGCCACAGGTCGTTGTCGTAGCGGCCGTAGACGTTCGAGAAGCGGAAGACGAGGTAGTCAGGCCGTAGCAGCGGGCGTAGGAGTAGATGAACGCCTCGCTCGTGATCTTCGACGCCGAGTACGGGCTCTCCGTGTACGCGAAGTCGGCGGCCTCCTCGGCGTACTCCTCGAAGCGGTGCACGTCGCCGTACACCTCTCGCGTCGACGAGAAGACGAGCGGCAGCCCGAGCCCGCGTGCGAACTCGAGGACGTTGAAGGTCATGATCGCGTTCTCGAGCGCCCGGTGCGGCTCGCGGACGAGCTGGTGCACCTTGGCGTGCGCGGCGAGGTGCACGACGACGTCGATGTGCGGGTACTCGACGCCGCCGATGCCGCCCTCGAACGCCGGGTAGTGGCCGGCGAGATCCTGCAGCAGCGTCGGGAATGCGTCCGTCCACGGGTTCTGGCGCTTGTCGACGCCGAACACGTCGTGCCCGTCGCGCAGCAGCCGGAGGCCGAGGTTGGTGCCGATCTGGCCCGACGAGCCGGTGATCAGGACGCGCATCGCCGTCAATCCTGACGATCAGATGTGATGGACACGTTTGCGGCGGTCACGCGGCGACCAGAGCCTGCACGGATCCGCGCAGGGTCGTGGACGTCGCCGACTCGATCCGGACGTCGACGAGCTGCCCCGCGTCCGCGTCGCCGGTGAAGTTGACCGTCGTGTTGCGGCGCGTCCGGCCGCGCAGCACGGCTGGATCGGTGCGGGACGGCCCTTCGACGAGCACCTGCTCGACGCGGCCGACGCGCTCCTCGTTCCGCTCGCGCGCGACGTCGCTGTGTCAGCTCGACGAGCCGCTCCATCCGCTCGATCTTCACCTCGTGCGGCACCTGGTCGGGCATCGCCGCCGCCTCCGTGCCCGCACGCGGCGAGTAGACGAACGTGAACGCGCTGTCGTAGCCGATCTCCTTCGACCACTTCGAGCGTCTCTGCGAAGTCGGCCTCGGTCTCGCCCGGGAAGCCGACGATGATGTCGGTGCCGAACGCGAGGTCGGGGATCGCCGCGCGCAGACTTCTCGGCGAGCGCGAGGTAGCGCTCGCGCGTGTACGTCCGGCGCATCGCCTTCAGCAGGCGCGACGACCCCGACTGCAGCGGCAGGTGGACGTGCTCGCAGACCGCTGCGCACTCGGCCATCGCCGCGATCACCGGCTCGCGGAAGTCCTTCGGGTGCGGGCTCGTGAACCGGATCCGCTCGATCCCGTCGACCGCGTCGCACGCTCGCAGCAGCTCGCCGAACTCGGTGTGGATGTCGGGGAGCAGGTCGCGGCCCCAGGAGTTGACGTTCTGGCCCGAGCAGCGTCACCTCCTTGACGCCGCCGGCGGCGAGGCGCTCGCACCTCGGCGACGATCTCGCCCGGCCGGCGGCTCTGCTCGCGCCCGCGGACGGCGGGGACGATGCAGTACGAGCACTTCGAGTTGCAGCCCATCGACACCTGCACCCAGGCCTGG
Organism: uncultured Actinomycetes bacterium; assembly: GCA_963819535.1. GTDB lineage: Bacteria > Actinomycetota > Thermoleophilia > Gaiellales > Gaiellaceae > PALSA-600. The sequence goes on from CAWFWL010000004.1 coordinate 933,032, forward strand.
AACGAGCGCTCGTTGTGCGTCGGCAGCTCGGCGGCGAACGCGCGCTCGTCGAGCCCGAAGCGGCCGCGCGCGACGCCGACGCCGCCGGCGCCGAGCCAGTCGCCGAGATGCGCGATCGAGCCCGGCCCGAAGGCGACGTCGACGAGCGGGTAGAGCTCGAAGATCCGCTCGCGCTGCGCCTCGGCATAACAGCCGCCGACGGCGATCACGCGGTCCGGGTCGCTCGCGCTTCCGCGCGGCCGCTTCGCCGAGGTAGGCGGCGAGCTTCGTGTCGGGCTTCTCGCGGATCGTGCAAGTGTTGAAGACGACGACGTCCGCGTCGGCGGCGCTCGGCGCCTCGCCCAGCCCGAGCTCCTCGAGCATGCCCTTGATCCGCTCGCTGTCGTGAGCGTTCATCTGGCAGCCGAACGTCGTCACGTGGTACCGGCGCACGGCTAAAGGGTATCCGTGCCGGCCCGTGGACAACCCGTCACGCCCACCAAACGCAATCGTCACCGGACCGTGAAATCCCTGCTCGGCGGGCCGCGCTTCGGCCACGTCCGGTGTCAGACACCGGGTCATGGCCCCACGAGACTCGGCCCGTTCCTGAGGCGGCCGCCATACCCGGTGGCCTCTCCGCGCGCGGGGGCGGAGACTGTCCGCGTGACCGACTCGTCCCTACGTCCTCGGGCACTCCGACCACGAGCTTGAGCGGCTCGGGCGCCAGGCCGCGTTGATCGGTCCCGTCACGCGCGCGCTGTTCGCCGAGGCCGGCGTCTCGCGCGGCATGCGGGTGCTCGATGTCGGTGCGGGGCGCTCCTGGCGCCGGGCGAGTTCGATCCGGCGGCCGTGGAACGAGAGCTGCGCGGCGAGATCGCGGCGCGCAACAGCTTCGTCAACTCGTCGACGGACGTGACCGCCTGGAGCCGTGTCGCGCTGCGGTCAGCGGGCTGACATCGGGACGAAGTCCCGCTCGGGCTCGCCGGTGTAGACCTGGCGCGGCCTCGAGATCTTCTGCTCCGGGTCCTCGAGCAGCTCTTCCCACTGCGCGATCCAGCCCGGCAGGCGGCCGAGGGCGAAGAGCACCGTGAAGTAGTCGGTCGGATAACCCATCGCCTGGTAGATCAGCCCGGAGTAGAAGTCGACGTTCGGATAGAGCTTGCGCGAGACGAAGTAGTCGTCCTCGAGCGCGATCCGCTCGAACTCGAGGGCGATCTCGAGCTTCGGGTTCAGCCCGGTCTGCTCGAAGACCTGGTCGGCTACCTGCTTGATCAGCGTCGCGCGCGGGTCGTAGCTCTTGTAGACGCGATGGCCGAAGCCCATCAGCCGGCCGCCGCCACCTTTCACCGTCTCGATGAACGCCGGGACGTTCTGCTTGTCGCCGATCTCGTCGAGCATCCGCAGCACCGCTTCGTTGGCGCCGCCGTGCAACGGCCCGTACAGCGCGGCGATGCCCGAGGAGACGGCCGAGAACGGATCGACGTGCGACGAGCCGACGCCGCGGACGGCGCTCGTCGAGCAGTTCTGCTCGTGGTCGGCGTGCAGGATCAGCAGGATCTCGAGCGCGCGCTGCAGCACCGGGTTCGCGCTCGTGCTTGCCGCCGATCTCGAACGTCATGTTGACGAAGTTGCCGATGTAGTCGAGGTCGTTGCGCGGGAACACGTACGGCAGCCCGCGCGAGTGCCGGAAGACGAACGCTGCAATCGTCGGCAGCTTCGCGATCAGCCGGACGCGCTGGAGATACCGGTTCTCAGCATCGCCGATGTTCTTCGCGTCCGGATAGAACGTCGAGAGCGCCCCGACCGCGCCGAGCAGCATCCCCATCGGATGCGCGTCGTAGCGGAACCCCTCGAGGAACTTCATGTAGTTCGTGTGCACGTAGGTGTGGATCCGCACGTCTTCCTCCCAGCGCGTCCAGCTGGTCGGCGGTCGGGAGCTCGCCTTCGAGCAGCAGGTACGCGGTCTCGAGGAAGGTCGCCTCTCCGGCGAGCTGCTCGATCGGGTAGCCGCGGTAGCGAAGGATCCCGGCGTCGCCGTCGATGAACGTGATCGCGCTGCGACACGACGCGGTGTTGAGGTACGCCGGGTCGTACGCCATCAGCCCGTCGATCTGGCGGAGGTCGGTGGCGCGGATCGTGCCGTCGACGATCGGCAGCGTGAACTCGCGCCCGGTCCGGTTGTCGACGATCGTCAGGTCTTCGGACGCCACGAGCTCGAACGCTACAGCCCTACGCCGCGTCGACGCGCTGCTGGCGCTCGGCTCTCGACGCGCTGCCGTTCGGCCGCCGTCTTGTTCGCGGCGACGTCGATCGCGCGGCTCTCGCGGATCACCGTCACCTTGATCTGGCCCGGGTACTCGAGGTGGTCTCTCGATCTCGCGGGCGATCTCGTGCGAGAGCAGCACGGCCGCGTCGTCGTCGATCTCGTGCGGCTTGACGATCACGCGGATCTCGCGCCCGGCCTGAAGCGCATAGACCTTCTCGACGCCGGGGTGAGCCGCCGCCAGCTTCTCGAGCGACTCGAGCCGCTTGACGTAGTGCTCGAGGCTCTCGCCGCGCGCACCGGGCCGCGACGCCGAGATCGCGTCGGCGGCGATCAGCAGCACCGCCTCGACGGTCTGCGGCTGCACCTCGTAGTGGTGCGCCTCGATCGCGTGGCAGACGGCGGGGCCTCTCGCCGTACCGGCGTGCGAGCTGCGTCGAGATCTGCGGCGTGCGAGCCCTCGACCTCGTGCGTCATCGCCTTGCCGAGGTCGTGCAGCAGCGCCGCGCGCTTCGCCGTCTTGACCGACGCCTCGACCTCCGCCGCCATGATCCCGGCGAGCTGGACGACCTCGAGCGTGTGCTTGAGGACGTTCTGGCCGTAGCTCGTGCGGTAGCGGAGCCGGCCGAGGATCTTGACGAGCTCCTCGTGGATCTCGCCGCAGTTCGCCTCGAAGACGGCCTGCTCGCCCGCCTGGCGGATGTGCTCGTCGAGCTCCGCCTTCGAGAGGTAGTACATCTCCTCGATCCGGGTCGGATGGATGCGCCCGTCCTCGATCAGCTTCAGCAGCGTCATCCGGGCGATCTCGCGGCGGATCCCGTCGAACGACGAGAGCACGACCGCGTTCGGCGTGTCGTCGATGATGAAGTCGACGCCGGTGAGGTGCTCGAGCGTGCGGATGTTGCGGCCCTCCCGGCCGATGATGCGGCCCTTCATGTCGTCGGACGGGAGCTCGACGAGCGTCACGGTCGTCTCGGCCGCCGCGCTCGCGGCGACCCGCTGCAGCGCGTCGGCGACGAGGTTGCGCGCACGCCGCTTCGCCTCGCTCGCCGCCTCCTCCTCGAGCTGGCGGACCCGGCCGGCGAGCTCGTGCCGACCTGCTCCTCCGAGTCCTGCGAGGATCCGCTGCCGTCGCCTCGCCGGTCGTCATCGCCGAGATCCGCTCGAGCTCGCGCCGCTGCGCGTCGCTTGATCTGCCTTCATGTCCTCCTGGAGCTGCCTGAGGTGCATCCTCGCGGTCGGCAACCCCCTGCTCGCGCCGGGTCAGCTCGGTCAGCTTCCGCGTCGATGTCGTCCTCCTTCGCGAGCACGCGCTCCTCGATCTTGACGACCGCGTCGCGCCGCTCACGGAGCTCCGCCTCGAGCTCGGCGCGCAGCTTGATCGCCTGCTCGCGCGCCTCGATCGCCGCCTCGCGACGGGTCGCGTCGGCGTCGCGGCGCGCCTCGTCGAGCAGTGAGCGCGCGCGTCCCGCCGCGCCGCGTCGAGCCGCGACCCGCGATGCAGGCGCAGCCCGAGCGAGCGTCGCGCCGGCACCGACTGCGAGTGCGATCAGCGACTGCGACGACACGAGCATGGGCGCTCCTACGGGCTCGTCGCCCGCACGCCGCATCTCGCCGATCGGCGTTCGCCGGCGCGCCATCGCGCGCACCGCTCGGTCTCAGGTCAGGTCTCTGGGTGGTCGCGTCCCCGCGGCGCCGGCAGGATCGAGGACTGACTGTCAGGTTCAGTCGGGGTCAAGTGGTGTCAGGCGAGCGTGTCAGGAATCAGTGAAGAATACGTGCTGTGCAGGCAAACGTGACGTCGGAATATCCGACCACTCTACAACTCAGGCGCGCCCCGCCGCAAACCCGTCCGCCGAACGCCGCCTCGACCGCGTCGGCGCCGAAGCCCTTGCGGCGTAGCTGCGCCGCCGTCTTCGCGGTGCGGCCGAGCCGGTCGGCCAGCCTCGAGCGCGCGCTCGGTCTCGGGCTCGAGCGCTGCCCAGCGCCGTCGTCGACCGCGTCGCGGTCGACACCGCGGCCGCGTCAGGTCGAACCGGATCGCCTCGTCGCCCGTAGCCGCGGGCGGCGAGCGCCGCTGCCCGCGCTCGCGGCGAACCGGCCGTCGTCGAGGTAGCCGATGCGCTCGAGCCGCTCGAGCGCCTCCGCCGCGCTCGGCCTCGCCGACGCCGGCCTTCGCGAGCCGGCCGTCGAGCTCCGAGCGCGAGCGGTCGCGGTGCCGCAGCGCGCGGGCGGCGAGCGTCGATCGGGTCCGGCGAGCTCACCGGCTCAGTGCGGCTGCTGCCTCTGTTCGTCGCTGTGATCGGCGTCGCTCGTCGCCCGTTGCGACCTGCGGCAGGAGGCGGGCGGAGATCACCTGCCCGTCGGGGCGCCTGCGCCTGGATCGCGTGCAGGATCCCCTGGACGACGTCCGGGTGCTCCTTGAGGAAGCCGGTCGCGTTCTGGCGTCCCTGACCGAGACGCTCGTCGCCGAACGAGAAGTACGAGCCCGACTTCTGGACGACCTTCCGCTCGAGCCCGGTGTCGAGGACCGTGCCCTCCCACGAGATGCCGTCGCCGTAGATGATGTCGAACTCCGCCTGCTTGAACGGCGGCGCGACCTTGTTCTTGACCACCTTCACCCGGACGCGGTTGCCGATCGCCTCGACGCCGTCCTTGAGCGTCTCGATGCGGCGGATGTCGAGCCGCACCGAGGCGTAGAAGCGGAGCGCGCGGCCGCCCGGTCGTCGTCTCGGGGTTGCCGAACATGACGCCGATCTTCTCCCGCAGCTGGTTCGTGAACAGGCAGATCGTGTCGGTGCGGTTGAGCGTGCCGGCCAGCTTGCGGAGCGCCTGCACATCAGCCGGGCCTGCAGGCCGACGTGCGAGTCGCCCATCTCGCCCTCGATCTCGGCCTTCGGCGTGAGCGCCGCGACCGAGTCGATCGCGACCACGTCGAGCGCGCCCGAGCGGACGAGCAGCTCGCAGATCTCGAGCGCCTGCTCGCCCGTGTCGGGCTGCGAGACGAGCAGCTCGTCGATGTTGACGCCGATGCGCTTCGCGTAGCCGGGATCCATCGCGTGCTCGGCGTCGATGAACGCGCAGATGCCGCCGCGGCGCTGGGCCTCGGCGATCACGTGGTAGACGAGCGTCGTCTTGCCCGACGACTCCGGGCCGAACACCTCGACGACGCGGCCGCGCGGCAGCCCGCCGACGCCGAGGGCGACGTCGAGCGAGAGCGACCCGGTGGAGATGGCGCCGATCGACGACCTGCGCCTGGTCGTTCATCTTCATGACGGCGCCCTTGCCGAACTGGCGCTCGATCTGCCCCAGAACCGTGTCGAGTGCCTCTTCGCGATCCACCGTCTACCGACCTCCTAGGGCCACCGTTTCGAGTACGTCGTAGTGCGCCCCACTGGGCCGCAACGACGAAGAGTAGAGGGCCGCACCGGACGGCACGGAGCTCGCCGATGCGAGGGCGGCGGTGGGTCGAGCCGCGGCCGCTCCCGGAAGCGCGAGACGGTGACGTGCGGCAGCCACGGGCGCTGCTCGCGGCGGTAGACGCCAGCCTGCTCGAGCCGCCGACCGAGCTCGCCCGCGAGGCGCGCTCGCCGCGCCGTCGACATCGTCGAAGACGAGCATCCCGACGCTCGTTCGTCTCGCGGTAGCGCCGGACGGAGAGCCGCACCGGCGCCGCTCCCGGCCGCCGCCCCGCGCCAGCTCGTGTGCGATCGCCGGCACCTCCCCATTCGGCCGGGCGCCGAGGAAGGCGAGCGTGACGTGCAGGTTGCCCCGACGGGCACCGGCCGTCCGACCTGGACGTGCTCGGCCTGCCAGGCCGCCAGAGCCAGCGACGGCGTCGTCGGGCAGCTGCGAGGGCGCAGAAGAGGCGGATCCGGTCACCGCCCGCCACGCTAGACGCCCGCGTGTGACGTGTCTGTCACGACTCCGTAACAAACGGCGCACGAGATGCAATGCGGCAACGGTCGCGCGTCCGCGGATCGTCTCGCGGTCGCCCGGGAAGTCGAGCCGCAGCTCGCGCTCGCCCAGCGGGCCGGACGCGTGCACGAAGACGAGGCCGACCGGCTTCTCGGCTGTCCCCCCGCCCGGGCCCGCGACGCCGGTGACCGCGACCGCGACGTCGGCGCCGAGCCGCTCGCGGGCGCCGTGCGCCATCGCCGCCGCCACCTCGGCCGAGACGGCGCCGTGTGCTGCGAGCAGCTCCGCCGGCACGCCGAGCTGCGATTCCTTGGCAGGCGTTCGAGTACGACGATCGCGCCGCCGACGAAGACGTCGCTCGACCCCGGCACGTCGGTCAGCCGCGCCCCGACGAGGCCGCCGGTGCACGACTCTGCCGTCACGAGTGTGAGCCCACGCTCGCGCAGCAGCTCGAGTACGAGCTCCGCCGTTCGCCACCTCGCGTTGCGCGAACAGGTACCGGCCGGCGTCGGCCAGTAACTGCCGCTCGATCGTCGTTGCACGCGCGTCGCCCCCTTCCTCGACGAACAGGTCGACGTGCAGCTCGAAATCGCGGGCGCAGATCGTCACCTCGACGCCGTCACCGTCGCCGCCTGCAGCGGCGAGCGAGCGGGCGATCGCCGACTCCGAGACACCGTAGAAGCGCAGCACGCGCCGCTCCGGCAGCAGGGCCCGCGCCGAGCACGCGCCGAACGGGCTCCGTCTCGAGCACCCGCGGCCAGAGCTGCCTGCAGCTCCCGCGGCGGCCCCGGCAGCGCCACGGCGACGCGACCGTCTAGCCTCGAGGACGACCGCGGGCGCCGTCCCGACGAGACCGACCCACTCGGCGCCGTCCGGCAGCGTCGCCTGCTTCGTCACGCCTTCCGCGAAGTCGCGCGTACGGGCGGTTCAGCCGGGCTGCAATCGCGCCGCGAGAGCTCCCGAATCGCGTCCTCGAGCGGCTGCGTCGACATGCAGGCCGACGCCGGCTGCCCGCGCGAGCAGCTCGATCGTGCGGTCGTCGTGCGTCGGCCCGAGCCCGCCCGAGACGACGAGCAGGTCGTGGGCCGAGCCCTTCCGCGAGCGCGCGCCTCGAGGTCGGCCGGGTCGTCGCCGACGACCGTGATCGCGCGCGGGCTCGATCCCGAGCCGGAGCAGCGACGAGGCGAGAAACGGCCCGTTACGGTCGTGCCGGTCGCCGCGGACGAGCTCGGAGCCCGATGCGACGATCGCTACGCGTGCGGCGGGTCGCCAACCGGTGGCCGTGACGATGATCACGCGCGGCCGCAGACCGGGTACGTGAACGCGCTTGCCGCGCACCTCGATGCGGAGGTTCTCCGGCGAGTCGATCGTCACCCAGAGCCGCTTGCCGCGGATCGCGACCGTGCGTGTCGCCCTGCTGGACCGTCCCGTCGTACTTGACGGCGCCGGTCGCGCGACGACGCGCGCGCGGTTACGTGCGTCGAGCCGCGCAACGCCGTGACGCTGAAGAGCGCGCGGCACGACGCGCGGCGTTGTGGTCGTCTTCTGATGCGTCACCGCCGCCAGGGTTCTTGTCGCTCGTCGTCCACGCCGAGATCACGATCACCGTGAACACGGCGATCGCTGCGAGCGCGAAGAGGACGACCGTGGTCTCGGCGCGGCGGTTCCGTCGCTGGGGCCGCGCCGTCGAGCGCCGGGCCTGGGCACGGCGCGCCTCGTGGTCCTCGCCCGAGACGAAGCGCGAGTTGAACTCGTCGACGTAGAGCTGGCCGTCGAGCCCGAGGTACTCGGCGTACGTTCGCAGGAACCCCTTGACGTACGTCTCGGCCGGCAGCAGCTCGAACTGGTCGTCCTCGAGCGCGCGCAGGTACTTGGCGCGGATCTTGATCGCCGCCTCGGCCTGCGCGAAGTCGACGCCGCGGCGGACGCGCGCCTCCCGGAGGCTGTTTCCGATCTCGAACACGGCCCGTCAAGAGTAGCGGCGCTACTGCGCCCAGACCAGCACGCCGTAGACGCCGAGCGCGAGCGCCGTCGTCACACCGACGTAGAGCCCGGCCCACGCGGCGATCCGGCCGGAGCGCACCGGGCCGGCGCTGCCCGGGGTGATGCTGCGAGAGGCGACGAGCCGGGAGCGGCGCGACGCGAAGTACGCCAGCACCCCGAAGCCGACGGAGACGGGTGCACCGACGTAGAGCGCCTGCAGCAGGCCGACCCCGGAGAGCTTCTGGGCCGCGGCGACCGCGGCCGGGACCGTCAGCACACCGAGCGCTCCGAGCACGAGCGCGGCGCGAGCTGCCGTCTTCGAGCTCATTGCTTGATGTACGGGCGGCCTGCTGCCGCCGGGCCGATCGAGCGCCCGATCACGCCGGCGACGGCGATCAGTGTCAGCAGGTACGGCAACGCCTGGAACAGCGTGCCCCACTGGTTCCCGTAGGCGTTCGGCAGGCGGTCGGCGAGCGCGCTCGAGAACCCGAACAGGAGCGTCGCACCCCAGGTCGCGAACGGGCGCCACTTGCCGAAGACGAGCGCCGCGAGGCCGATGAAGCCGGTGCCCCTCGTCATGTTCTCGTTGAACGAGTGGACGAAGCCGATCGAGAGGTACGCCCCGCCCATCGCCGCGATCGCGCCCGAGCTGATCACGGCCAGGTAGCGCACCTTGTAGACCGAGATACCGACGGTGTCTGCGGCGCGCGGATGCTCGCCCACCGCGCGGAGGCGGAGCCCGGACGGCGTGCGGAAGACGAAGATGTACGTGCCGATCAGCAGCAGGAACGAGAGCCAGATCATCAGGTTGAGCTGGCCGAGGATCGGTCCGATGAAGTACCAGTGCTGGATGAAGCTCAGGTGGACATCCGGAATGCCGCGGGACGTTGCCGGGGGTGCCGCTGTCGCCGTACTTCTGGATGAAGATGTACCCGGTCAGCCCGAGCGCCAGGAAGTTGATCGCCGTCCCGGAGATGATCTGGTCGACCTTCAGATGGATCGCCCAGACGGCATGGATCGCCGCCATCGCCATCCCCGCGAGCGCAGCCGTGCCGAGACCGACCAGCCACGCCCAGCTGCCGGCCCACGTATGCGCCCAGATCGCGCCCCAGATTCCGAAGAAGGCGCCTGTCAGGAGCATCCCCTCGAGCGCGACGTTGATCACGCCGCTTCGCTCGCAGAAGAGGCCGCCGATCGCCGCGTAGGTCAACGGCGTCGCGTACCGGAGGGTCGCCGCCAGGAGAGCGCTCCACACGACAACGCTGTCGAGGTGCGCGGTCGACGAGCGCGTGGCCAGAAGTCCGAAGACGATGCCGAGCAGACCCGAGGCGATCGCACCGCCTGCGACGCGACGCTCCCCGCGCGACCAGGACCAGATGCCAGCCGCAATCGCCAGGATGCCGATGAAGATCGGCAGCACCGCGGTGCGGGAGGCGAGGGGTGGCAGCGCCAGCCAGAACGCGAGCGCGCCGAGGGCGATACCGACGATCCCGACGGTGCGCGGGCTCGTCCAGCGGATGCCGCCGACCCGTGCGGCGATCGCCGTCACGTCTGCCGCCTCCGGCGAAGCCACGCCGCGACGCCGCCGAGGTTGAGGCCGACGAAGAGGATGACCAGGCCCTGGATGATCGTCGTCAGGTTCCCTGCCAGGTCGGGCCGGAAGATCGACGGGTCGAGTTGACGACCCGAGGTGCCGTTGAAGAGCGCACCAAAGAGGAGCGCCGCGAAGCCCACTCCGACGGCGGTGTTTCGGCCGAGCAGCGCGGCCGCCAACCCGATGAAGCCGATCGAGCTCGCCTGGATGTCGTTCTCGCCGATCCGGAACTCCCAGCCGGTGATGTCGACGGCGCCGGCGAGACCGGCGAACGCGCCCGAGATGGCCATTGCGAGGAAGTAGTTGCGTGCCACCGAGACGCCCCCGTAGCGCGCGGATTCCGGGTTGAAGCCGACCGCGCGCACCTCGAACCCGAGCGTCGTGCGGTTGATGATGATCCAGTAGACGACGAGCATCGCGATCGCGACGAAGATCCCGAGCGACAGCCCCTGCAGCAGCTTCAGACCCCAGAACACGGGCAGCTTGGCGCCTTCGACGATGTCGTTCGAGATCGGGATCGACGGCTGCGAGGAGTTCTGCAGCGGCCCCCCTTGGCCGAACAGATACGACCCCACCCAGACGGAGATCCAGTTGAGCATGATCGTCGTGATCACCTCGTGCGCTCCGACGGTCGCCTTCAGGATGCCGGCGATTCCCGCATACACCGCGCCGGCCAGCGCGCCCACGACCAGGCACAACGTCACGTGCAGGAACGGGTTCATGCTCGAGAACGACGAGCCCAGCCAGACGGCGAAGATCGTGCCGGCGAGGTACTGCCCCTGGCCACCGATATTGAACATCCCGCAGCGGAATGCGAACGCGACGGCGAGGCCGGTCAGGATGATCGGCGTCGTCAGCAGCAGCGTCTGCTGGAGGTTCTGCGCTGCGATCGAGGCGGTGTCGAACGGGAACCACATCTTGTGGGTCGAGAACGGAATGCGCGCGCTGTGATGCCCGACGTGGAAGAACCAGTTGAGCCCCGTCCCGTTGAAGATCGCGTGGTAGACCTTGAACGGGTTCTTGCCCGTCAGGACGACGACCAGCCCGCCCATCAGCAGGGCGATCGCCGTCGTGATCAGCGGCGGGACGGCGCCGGCGACCCAGCCGAGCCCGCGAGGCAGCCCGCGCTCTTGCTTCGGCTCGTCGGGCGGCGTCGGTTCGAGCGCCTGCGCGAGAGGCGGCGGATCGGTCATGCGGCGACCTCTTCGCGCCCGCCGCCCGTCATCGCCAGGCCGAGCTCTTCCTCGGTCGTCGTCGGCGGGAACTCGCCCACGATGCTGCCCTCGTAGATGACGAGGATCCGGTCGGAAAGCGAGAGGATCTCCTCGAGCTCGAGCGAGACGAGGAACACCGCCCGCCCCGAGTCGCGCTGCTCGACGAGCCGGCGGTGGACGAACTCGATCGCGCCGACGTCGAGGCCGCGTGTCGGCTGCGCGGCGATCAACACCTTCGGGTTGTTGTCGATCTCGCGCGCCAGGACGATCTTCTGCTGGTTGCCGCCGGAGAGCGCACCCGCCGGGGTCGACGGTGTGCCGCCGCGCACGTCGAACTCCTTCAGCAGCCGTCGTGCCCGCGAGAACATCACGCGCAGATTCAGGAAGCCGGCCCGCGAGTTCGGCGCGCGCCGGTAGGCCGAGAGGGCGAGGTTCTCGGTCAGGCTGAAGAAGAGGATCAGTCCCCGGCGGTGGCGGTCCTCGGGAATGTGGCCCACACCGGCGTCGATCGCCTCACGCGCGTTGGCGTGCGTCAGGTCCTCGCCGTCGACGAGGATGCGTCCCTCCTTGACGTGGCGCAGACCGGCGATCGCGTCGATCAGCTCGCTCTGCCCGTTCGCGTCGACGCCGCAGAGGCCGAGTATCTCGCCGCCATGCACCTCGAAGCTGACGTCGCGGACGGCCTCGAGGCCGATGTCGCTGAGCACGGTCAGGTGCTCGACCTGCAGGATCGGCCCGCCGGGATGCGCAGCGTCCTTGTCGACGCGCAGCAGGACGTCGCGGCCGACCATCATCCGCGCCAGGCTCTCCTCGGTGGCGCCGGCGGCCGGGATGGTGTCGACGACGACGCCGCGGCGCAGCGTCGTGATGCGGTCGGCGATCTCGAGCACCTCGTTCAGCTTGTGCGAGATGAAGATGATCGACTTGCCCTGCTCTTTCAGCGAACGGAGGATCTCGAACAGCTCCTTCGCCTCCTGCGGCGTGAGCACGGCCGTGGGCTCGTCGAGCACGAGGATCTCCGCGCCGCGGTACAGCGCCTTCAGGATCTCGACCCGCTGCTGCTGACCGACCGTGATGCGATCGACGCGGGCATCGGGGTCGACCAGCAGGCCGTAGCGTTGCGACAACTCGCGCACGCGCCGCCGGGCGGCGTCGTAGTCGAGCAGCACGCCGGCCTTCTTCGGCTCGGTCGCAAGCACGATGTTCTCCGCGACCGTCATCACCGGGATGAGCATGAAGTGCTGGTGCACCATGCCGATCCCCTGCTCGATCGCCGCCTTGGTCGAGCCGAGCTCGACCGGCTTCGCGTTCAGGAGGATCTCGCCCTCGTCGGGCGTGTAGAGCCCGTAGAGGATGTTCATCAGCGTCGACTTGCCGGCGCCGTTCTCGCCGAGCAGCGCGTGGACTTCACCGTGGCGGAGGTCGAAGTTGACGTCGTCGTTGGCGAGCACGCCCGGGAACCGCTTCGTGATCCCGCGCAGCTCGAGAAGAGGTGCGTCCGCCATGGGTCGGCGCGATCCTACCCGGATAGCGGGTTGCCGCTTGCCAGCCGGCCTGCGATCGCGCGCGCGCGGGTCGAGACGGTCGCCGGGAAACGGGGATCGAGGTGGCGGACAGCGACCGCCCCGCTCGCGGCGCCGAACAGGATGTCCTCTCCGCCGTGGTAGCGGCCCCGCACGGCGTCACGCACGATCTGCGCCGCAGCGACCGCAGGCAACTCGAAGTCGGAGAGCTGCAAGGCGGGCTGGTTCCGCTCGTGCGCACCGTCGATCGCAGCGGCGGCGCAGAGCCCGTGCGGCGCCATGACCACCGTCGCGCCCCTCGCGATCGCGCCGAGTGCCGACTCCTTGCACGACCCGGGCCGGTCGACCGACCAGGCGCGCAGGATCACCGTCCCCGGCTGGATTGCGTGCACGCCCTGCGCGAAGGCGTCGGCGAGCGCCGTGTCCTGCGGGCCGACCCAGGCGACCCGCCGGTCACGCCGGCCGCTGACCGCCAACCCGGCAACCGCGCCGCCGAGCCTTGCCGCCTGGTCGTCACGGATCACCACGCCGGCCAGATTCGGCAGACGGAGTACCGCGGCCGACCTGCCGACGAGCGCGTAATGCGTCGAGGGATTCGCGACCGCCTGGGCCGGCACGGCCGGACTCGCCGCCGCCGGCCCGGCGACGACGACCAGCGACTGGTCAGCGGCGGCCGGCAACGACAGGTGCGCCACGATCGCGCCGGGCACGGTCACGTCGAGCGGTCCGACCACGCCCACGCGCAGCCCGACCGGCGGTGGTTTCGCGGTCGGCGCCGACGCGGTCGTCGTCGTGTGCGCGTTGCCGCCGCAGCCGGCGGCGAGCAGCACAACGGCGAGCGAGGTCAAGACGACGCGGGGCGAGCCGTGTGGCCCGCCCCGCATCGACACTCGATCCCGCGCGGTCCTACTTGACCGTGGCCGGGATGCCCTTGATCTTGCCGGCCTTCAGGAGCTTGAACTGCGCCGCAACCGCGTTCTTGATCGCAGGCGACACCTTCGAGCTCCACTTGCCGTAGCCGACGCCGTTGACTCTCGCGCCGAACACGACGTTCTTGCCGCCCTTGAGCGTGCCCTTCTTGGCGGCGATGATCGACGAGTTCACCGCGACGTCGACCTTCTTGAGCGCGCTCGTCATGACCTGCGAGCCGAGGTAGCCCTGGTCGGCGTCGACGCCGATGCCGAAGACCTTCTTCTCCTTGGCTGCGTCGAGCACGCCGAGGCCACACTGGCCCGCGACCTGGAACTCGACCGACGCACCCTGGGCGATCTGGTTGAGCGCCTTCTCCTTGCACTTCGCCTGGGCGACGAAGTCCTGGGAGTAGTCGTTCAGGACCGTGATGCCCGGATCGGCCTTCTTGGCGCCGAACTGGTACCCGGCGATGTAGCGATCGACCGGCGGGATCTTGAGGCCGCCGACCGAGCCGACGGCCGTGCCGCCGGTCGCCTTCACGTACAAGCCTGCTGCATAGCCGACGAGGTAGCCCGCCTCCTGCTCCTTGAAGAGCAGGCCCTGGACGTTCTTCGGCTTGTGCTTCATCGACGTCACGTCGACGTCGACGATGGCGAACTTGCTCTTCGGATACGCCGTCGCCACGGCGTCCATCGCATCAGTCATCAGGAAGCCGACCCCGATCGTGACGCCGGCGCCGGACTTGGCGCAGGCCGACAGGTTCGGGATGTACTCGGCACCCGACTTGGACTGGATGACGCGGCCGGAGACGCCGGCCTTCTTGGCCGCCTGCAGACCGACGTACGCCAGGTGGTTGAACGACTTGTCGTTCAGGCCACCGATGTCGGTCACGAGACAGGCGCTAAAGGCCTTGGGGGCTGCCGACGCCGAGCTCGAGCCGCGTAGCGCGGCAAAGAGCGACGCCAGAAGCACCGTCACGACCGCAAGGGCCGTGAGCGTGATCACACGCTTCCTCACTTGGATGAATCCTCCTCGTTGGTTTCTCACCGGGGGACTGGCAGGCGCCAGCCTAACCGGCATTACAGACGGTGGGAAGGGCTGCGGGTTAGTCGAAGGTCGGCGACGCGAGCCGCTCGAGCTCGTGCTCGGAGACGAGCACGCGACGCGGCTTCGAGCCCTCGTACGGCGAGATGATGCCGCGGCGCTCCAGCATGTCGATCAGCCGCCCGGCCCGCGTGTAGCCCACCCGCAGACGGCGCTGCAACAAGCGAGACGCTGGCCGTCTGGGCGGTGACGACGACCTCGATCGCCTTGTCGAGCAGCGGGTCCTCGTCGGGATCGAACTCGCCGTCGTCCGAGTCGGCCTCGTCCACGAACACCTGCGGCAGCTCGAGGAAGCTCTCGTCGACCACCTGCTCGCGCTGGGTGCGGGTCTGCTCGACGATCAGCGCGATCTCCTCCTCGGTCACGAACGCGCCCTGCACGCGCTGGAGCCGCGACGTGCCGAGCGGCTTGAAGAGCATGTCGCCCTGCCCGAGGAGGCTCTCGGCGCCGTTCGCGTCGAGGATCACGCGCGAGTCGGTCTGCGACGAGACGGCGAACGCGATCCGCGACGGGACGTTGGCCTTGATCATGCCCGTGATCACGTCGACCGACGGGCGCTGGGTCGCGAGCACGAGGTGGATCCCGACCGCACGCGACTTCTGCGCGAGCCGGATGATCGAGTCCTCGACCTCCTGCGGGCTGACCATCATCAGGTCGGCGAGCTCGTCGATCACGACGAGGAGGTACGGCAGCTCGTCCTCGCCGCGCTTGCGGAAGGCCCGGTTCGCCTCGGCGAGGTTGCGCGCGCGCACCTGACTCAGGCGCTCGTAGCGGCGCTCCATCTCGGTGACGACGTTGAGCAGGACGGCGCTCGCCTCCTTGGGGCTCGAGACGACCGGCGTCAGCAGGTGCGGGATCGACTCGTAGTGGTTCAGCTCGATCCGCTTCGGGTCGATCAGGATCAGCCGTACGTCGTCGGGCGTCGCACGCAGCAGGATCGACGTGAGGATCGCGTTGATGCAGCCGGACTTGCCCGAGCCGGTCGTGCCGGCGATCAGGATGTGCGGCATCCGGGCCAGGTCGGCCCACACCGCGGCGCCGGAGATGTCCTTGCCGAGCCAGACGGAGAGCGGGCTCGCGGCCTGCGGCAGGTCGCCGTAGATGTCGCCGAGCGTGACGATGCTCGGGCTCAGGTTCGGAACCTCGACACCGACGGCCTGCTTGCCCGGGATCGGCGCGAGGATGCGAATCTCGGTCGTGGCCAGCGCGTAGCTCAGGTCGTCCTTGAGGTTCGCGACCTTGCCGACCTTCGTGCCGGGCGCGAGCTGGAGCTCGTAGCGGGTGACCCGCGGCCCCGAGATCTGGCCGATCACGGTCGCCTCGACCCCGAAGTGCGCGAGGCACGTGACGAGCGCGTCCGCGACCCGCTGGCTCGCGTCGGTGTTGGGGCCGGTCACGCCCTTCGACGTCCGCAGGACGCTGCGATCGGGCAGCTGGTAGTCGGCGACCGGCGTCGCCGGCAATTCGAAGAGCGCCTCCTGCGACTCGTGGGTCTCGGCCTCGAACTCGTCGTCGTCGCGCACGAACAGGGTCGGGGCCGGGCCGGAGACGCTGTCCGACACCAGATCGGGATAGTCGTGCTTGCACGTCGACCGGAGGCGCGTGCGGTGACTCGAAGTACTCTCGAACCTGGTTCGTGCGTGTAGCGGCTGGTCCGAAGCGAGGTATGTGCTTGTCGAACCGCCCGCCCTGACCGGCGGACGATCGCGCCAAGGCTGGCACCCGTCAGGAAGAGCGTGCCGGCGACGGCGAGCAGGACACCAAGGATGGTCGCGCCCGTCGTTCCGAGGCCGAGCGCGACGAGCGACTCGAAGCCGTCCCCGAGGGCGCCGCCGTGGCCGGTGCCGAGCGTCAGCATCAGGCCGGTCAGCGCAACGCCCAGGCCGAGGCGGAACGGCCGGACGTCGACGAGGGCGCTCTTCGCCACCATCAGCGCCCCGAGCGGCACGAGCACGAGGGGCGCGATGTACGCGGCGGCTCCCACGCCCGACTTGACGAGATCGCCGACCGGGCCGCCGCTGAAGCCGAACCAGAGCACGGCGGCCAGGAAGACGCCGACCGCGGCGAACGCCAGGCCGATCAGCTCGGGGTAGTGATGGTCGAGGCGAGTGGCGCGGCTGCGCGGCTTCTTGGTTCCGCGGCGCTTCTTGACGCGGCTCGGCGTTTTTGGGGACGTCTTGTGGACCCGCCTTCTGCGCGCCATGCGGGGCACTTCGTGCTGGGCCTGCTCAGTCCTTCCGGGTGTACGAGGCGGTGAGCATCCCGAAGTAGGTCGGAACCTCGTAGGTCAGGAGCTCGACAGCGAAGGCGCTCCCGATCGCCCCGTGCAGCATCAGGAGCTGCCAGAAGCTGTCGGCCTTGGCGGCGACGGCCCAGCTCGGGTCGATCTCCTCGAGCTCGCCGAGCCGGTTCTCGCGGACGAGCTCCTGGATGCGGGCGTCGTAGGGAGCCGACTCGGCGGCGAACCCGTACGGGCCGTCGGCGGTGTGGCCGTGCCCGTGGTCGGCGCTCGCGATCAGGGCGACCCGCCGCGGGCCGGTCGCTGCGGCGAGCGCGGCCCCGGCCCGGACGTGCTCGTCGTTCGGCCGGGCGCGGCACGGCGTGACGACGACGGCGGGCGCCCGCATGAACCAGAGCGGGATCATCGCTCCCCAGTCGAGCGGCATCGTCGAGGCACCGGCGACCGTCGAGCCGAACGTGATCCCGAGCGCCGGCAACCCCTCGCTCTGGAGCGCCGCGACGCAGTCGTCCGCGAGCTCCGGCTCTCCGGGGCCCTCGTAGCGCTCGGTCGAGTCGCTCCACTGGGCCGCGTCGCCCTCGAGGCGAAGCGACCGCACGACGGCGAAGTGGTCGTCGACGTGCAGGCCGTGCGGCGTCAGCACGATCACCGCGGTCGGCCGCGCCGCTGCGAACCGCCGGCCGAGCTCCTCCATCCCCTGCCGCGTCGTGCCCTGCGGCTCGTCGAACACCTGCCCACCGTGCGGCGCGATGGCGGCGAAGACGATCAACCGAGCGAGCTGATCCGTTCGACGACGAGCTCGGCGAAACGTGCACCGTCGATGTCCAGCCCGACCTTCGCGTTCGGTGCGCCGAAGTGCTCGCGCCCGCGCCAGTCGACGTTCGTTCTCCCCCAGCTCGGGCCCGTCGAGCAGTCGACCTCGATGAAAGCCTCTCGTACGTCCATGAGCGTCGGGTCGACGACGTGCGCGATGCAGACCGGGTCGTGCATCGGTGAGCCGGCGAGGTCCGGGTAGCGCGCCTTGTGGAAGCGGGCGTAGAAGTCCATCAGCTCGGCGACGACCTTTCCGACCTTGCCGGCTCCGCGCATGCGCTCGGTGTGCTCGTCGGTGATCAGCGCGCGGTGCGTGACGTCGAGGCCGACCATCGTCGTGTTCAGCCGCTCGTCGAACACCCGTTGGGCGGCCTCGGGGTCGGCCCAGATGTTGAACTCGGCTGCCGGGGTCCGGTTGCCTTCCCCGATCGCGCCGCCCATCGCGACAAGCCGCTCGGGGCGCGCGTCGGGGTGCAGCGAGCAGAGCAGGCCGACATTCGTCAGCGGACCCGTCGCGACCAGGGTCACCTTCCCGCCACGGCGACGCAGCTCCTCGGCCAGGAAGTCGACGGCGTGCTGCTCGCGTGCCTGTGCGGTCGGTGCCGGGAGATCAGGCCCGTCGAGCCCGGACTCGCCGTGCACGTGCGCCGCGACGTCGCGCGCGCGGACGAACGGCTTGTCGGCGCCGGTGAAGACGGGCACGTCGGCGCGGCCCGCGAGCTCGAGCACCTTGAGCGCGTTGGCGGTCGTCTTGTCGACCGTCTGGTTGCCCGAGACCGTGGTGATCGCGACCAGCTCCAACTCGGGCGAGGCGAGCGCGAGCAGGATCGCGATCGCGTCGTCGTGCCCGGGGTCGCAGTCGAGGATGATCGGCGTCGGCGTCATGCGCCGAGTATGCCGAAGCGTCAACAGGTGTCTGACACCTTGGTGTCAGACACCTTCGAACAGCTCGGGCAGCGAGCGGCGCTCCTGTGTCGTCGAGGATCGTGTCGTCGAGATCGAGCAGCAGCACGGACGGCAGGCGCCGCGACGCCAGGAGCGTCAGCGGCCGGCCAGAGCCTCGATCAGCACACCGATGCCGATCACGACGGCCCCGGCTCCGATGTACGCGATGCCCAGGTTGAGGCGACGCTCCCGTCCTTCGACACCGTGGTACATGTACCAACCGCCCATGCGGCCGGACATGCCGGCGGAGGTGCTGAACGCGACCGCCAACAGGGCCGCGCCAACGATGTAGAACCCGAGCGCGGCGGATCGACCGAGCCAGTGATCGACCAGCAACGCGGTTCCGCTTGCAAGTGCGACGGCGATCGCCAACCGCGTCGCAGCCCGCGCGAGGGCGCCGAGCAGCGTCGTCGGGTGAGCTCGCTGAGGGCGGAACCGCCGCTGGAACCGCGTGGCCAGGGTCGGCCGCGCGGGTGCGACTCGGTCATCGGTCGCGCGCAGCTCCGACTCGAGCAGCGTCAGCGTGGCTCGCTTGCGCTCCGACACGCGGGGAACGCTAGCGGCCGCTCGCGATGGCGCTACGGCAGCTTCCAGAACGGTCCGACGAGACCGAGCCCGTCGAAGATCGCCTGGTTCTCGTCCCCGCTGCGGGGGCGCCAGTCCGGAGCGAGGCGCGTGTCCCACCAGGCGTGTGCGAGGTCGCACAGCTGCTGGACGGGGATCGTCGCGCCCGGCTCCCGCGTGCCGAGCCAGCGCGCGATGTGCTCTTCCGACCGGAAGAGGTTCATCGCACTTCAGGTGAAGCCGATGTCGTCCCACCAGCGCGCCGCCGGGACGAGGCAGTGGAACAGGAGATCGGAGCGATCCGCCTGCCGATCCGTGACCTCCACCGCATACGGCTCGCCGCAGTCGGGGCATGACGACTCGATGCGCCCGTCGACGCCGAGCGCGCTCAGGACGCCGAACGCATCCCACGCGCAGTTGGCGTACCACCAGCGGCCGTCGGCTTGCGCACGGTACGGCGTCGGGACGGCGGAGAACGGGTTCGCCATCCTGATCTCATCGGTCGCCTGATCCAGGACGAGTGCGTGCGCGTCGTGCAGCTGCCGCCAGCCGGCTCTGACGTCGGCCTCGTCGCCAACCTCACGTGCGGCCGGCGCACGGCCGAGTTCCACGAAGGCCGCATACGTGCGGTTGCGAAGGTCGAGAAGCGCAGCGTCGATCCGACGACGCTACCAGCGGCGGTGCTCCGATTAGTCTTCCGGCATGCTGACGAACCGCTCGGCCCCTCCCGTCACGGTGACGCCCGTCCTCTTCTATCCGGACGTGCCGGAGGCGGTCGCCTGGCTCGGTTCCGCATTCGGCTTCGAGGAGCGGGTGCGCATCGGCGACTCGCATCGCGCGCAGCTGCGCGTCGGGTCGGACGGCGCGATCGTCGTCGCCGACGTCCGCCGCGACCAGGTCGCGCCGAGCGGCGGTGTGATCACGCAGCTCGTGAAGATCCGCGTTCCGGACGTCGACGCGGCGTTCGCGCGGGCCTGTGAAAGTGGCGCGCGCGTCGTCGAGGAGGTGCGAACGTACGAGTACGGCGAGCGCTCCGGCGTCGTCGAGGATCTCGCGGGCCATCGCTGGGAGCTCACGCAGACGGTGCGGAACGTCGAGCCCGAGGAATGGGGCGGCCTGACGGTCGCTCCATGGTGATGGTCGGCGACTGAGCGCGAAACCGGACATCATCATCCGCGCCGAGCGTGACGCCGACCAGTCCGCGATCGCCGAGGTGGTCCGCTCGGCGTTCGTCGGACACCCCGACGAGGTCGCGTCGTTCGTGGAGCGCATTCGCGCTTCGGAACAGTTCATCCCGGAGCTGGCGCTGGTCGCCGAGGACTCCTCCGGCGTGATCGCCCACGTGATGCTGAGCTGGGTCGGCGTCGAAGGTGGTTCCCGTCCGAGGATCCTCAACCTCACGCCGATGTCGGTTCGACCTGACCGCCAGCGCAGCGGTGTGGGGACGCGGCTGATCGGGGACGCACTCGACCGAGCCGCACGAGCAGGCGAGCCGGCCGTCATGGTCGAGGGCATTGCCGCGTACTACCCGCGCTTCGGCTTCGAGCGGGCGAGCACGCTCGGCTTCCTCTCCCCCCATCCGAAGATCCCCGACGACGCGTTCATGGTCAAACGGCTTCCCGGATACAGCCCCGACCTCGCCGGTCGGATCGTCTATCCGCCCGCGTTCGCCGCGCTCGGTTACGCGTGACCGCGATGAGTTCTTGCTGACCTGCCAGTCTTTACGGCACTGCAGCATTGACTCCGGGAGGGCAGCATGAAGCTTCTTCTCACTTCGGGTGGGATCAGGAACACGAGCATTCAGAATGCGTTGGTCGACCTGCTGGGCAAACCGATCGCCGAATCCAACGCCCTTTGCATTCCGGCCGCCGCCCACGGCTGCGGCAGTGTGGGTCCTTCGATGGCCTACCAGTTCATCAGCGGCTCGACCGCCGGGCCCATGAGCGGATTGGGCTGGAAGTCGCTGGGAGTCCTCGAGCTCACCGCCCTACCCACCATCAAGGAAGAGGACTGGGTCCCGTTGGTGCGAGACGCGGACGCGCTGCTGGTCTGGGGCGGCGACGTGCTGTACCTGTGCCACTGGATGCGGCAGTCCGGATTCGCGGACCTCCTGCCGTCACTGGAGGAGACGGTCTACGTGGGAGTGAGCTCCGGGAGCATGGTGCTGACGCCGAACTTCGGCACGGCCTACGACGGCTGGTTCTGTCGCGAACCGCCGGCGAGCGATCTGCCCGTCGGCGACGACCGGGCGCTGGGGCTCGTGGACTTCTCGTTCTTTCCGCACGTCGATCACCCGCGATCCCCGGAGAACTCCATGGCCAACGCAGAGAAGTGGGCCGCCGGGATACCGAACCCGACGTACGCGCTCGACGATGAGAGCGCCGTCAAGGTGACCGACGGCGCCGTCGAGGTCGTCACCGAAGGTCACTGGAAGCTGTTCACCCCCAGTCCGCACGTGAGCGAGGTGCGTTAGCGACAATCTGCTCGAGTGGCGGATGTCATCGACGCAGTCGTTCGGGCGCTCAGCGAGCGCGACCTGGATGCGTTCATCGCGTGCTATGCCGTCGATGCTCGGATCGAAGACGCCGAAGGGACGCCTCTGGCGAGCGGCCACGACGAGATGCGGCTGCGCTACGGAGAGATGTTCCGACGGTTCCCGGATCTGCGAGTCCGTGCGGTTGCGCGTCTCACTGTCGGAACGTTTGTCGTCCAGGAGGAGGAAGTCCTGGGCCGCGCGGCAGAGCCCGAGCGACACATCGCGGTGTACCGCCTGACACCGGACGGTCTGATCGCGCACGAGCGGCTGCTCAGGTGACTCACAAGTCGGAGAACCCTGGCGCGCAGTCGATGTGAAATCACGCACGTGTGTCCCCGAACCTGGTTCGCTCGTCGAACCAGGTTCTTGAGTTTCGTCCGCACCGTGGCACCACCTAAACTCATGAACCTGGTTCAGCTGCGCCGGACAAGGTTCAAGTGTGAGCCTCATCCCGTTGCACGAGTGTCCTTACGCCTGACCTCCACTACCGCGCCAGGATCGCGTCCACCTCACCGAGCTCCGGCAGCGATGGTTGCGCGCCGTGTCGCGAAGCGGCGATCGCCCCCGCGGCACACGCACGTTCCAACGACTCTTGACGCGACCGGCCCTCGAGGAGCGAGACGACCAGGCACGCCGCGAATGAGTCGCCGGCCGCGGTGCCGTCGACCGCGTCGACGCGCGGCGGCTCGGCGCGGGCTACCTCGCGACCTGCTTCAAACAACGCTGCACCCGCGGCGCCGTACGTGACGGCGACGAGCCTGCCGCGCGACACCACCTCGTGCTCCAGCTCGTTGACGATCAGCAGGTCGGGCTCGAGGTCGATCGCGCGAGCCGGCGCGGCGTTCAGCGCGAAGAACGTCGCACCGTCCGCGGCCGCCGCAACGACTGCGTCCGGAACCTCGAGCTGGCAGAGAACGGCACCGCCCGGCGACTGCGGGCGCACCTCGGCATTCGCGCCCGGCACGACGACGATCTGGTTCTCGCCGTCGTCCGCGACCAGGATCAGCGCGATGCCCGTTGTCCCGACGCGCTCGACATCGAGCGACACACCGGCCGCGAGCAGGCCGGCGAGCGCCTCGTCGGCGAGGGCGTCCTCGCCGACCGCGCCGATCATCCGCACGTCCGCGCCGAGCTTCGCCGCCGCGACCGCCTGATTCGCTCCTTTGCCGCCGGGGAAACGCTCGAAGCTCGTGCCGGACACCGTCTCCCCCGGTCGAGGCAGCTGCGCAACGCGTGCGACGAGGTCGAGGTTGATCGACCCGACGACAGTCAGTTTCATGCGACGTCAGGCGGCGATCGCGCGCAGATCGTCGAGCGCGCGGCCGAGCAGGTTCTCGCGCAGGTCGAACAGACCGGCCCAGAGCGAGCTGCGATCGACAGCCGACTGCCAGCGCACCTGTGCAGAGAGCCCTTCGAGCGCCCGCACGAGGACGGCGAGCTCGAGGTACGCCGCCGCAACGCGGTGCGCGGCCACCTTCACGCCGGCGCGGTCGAGTACCGGCTCCCAGTCGACCAGTTCGGCACGGCTCGGCTCGCCGAACCACGAGCGGCCCTCCGCCGAATCCGCCTCGAGCTCGACGAGATAGCGGCCGAGCGGCCGTTCGAGCCCTGCGAGCGCCGTCTCGACCCGGTCGGCAGCGTGCCGCAGCGCCGCCTGCCGCCGGCCTGGTGTGGAGGGATCGGCGTCGCCGCGCGCCCAGCGCTCGAGCAGCCTGCAGAACGCGAGCGATGCGACCTCGACGGCGAGCAGCTGGCCGACCAGCCGCCGTGCCGTCGCGTTCTCGGCCGCGTGCTCGTCGATCACTGCCGCCCATTCCGGCTGCGAGGCGAGCGACGTCAAACCTCCACCACCACGGGCAGGATCATCGGGCGGCGCCGCGTGCGGTCGTACACCAGCTGGCCGATCCCGTCATGGAGGTGCTCCTGCAGCAGCTTGATCTCGCGGATGTCGTCGGCGAGCAACTCGCGGACGATCTCGTGCGCCTCCTGGCGCATCTCCTGGAGGAGCTCCTCGTCCTCGGCGAACCCGCGTGTGATCAGCTCCGGCTGAGACGAGCCGCCGTCGGCGATCGTGGTGACGACGATCAGGACACCGTCCTCCGACATGTGACGCCGGTCGCGGAGCGCGACGTCGGACACGTCGCCGATCCCCAGGCCGTCGACGAAGGTCACCCCCACCTCGACGCGGCCGGCAACGCGCACACCGGCAGTAGAGAGCTCGACGACGTCGCCGTTCTCGGCGATCACGATCGAGGCGGCCGGAACACCGGCGTCCTGCGCGAGCCGGGCGTGTGCGGCCTGCATGCGGTATTCGCCGTGGATCGGCATCACCGCCTTCGGGCGGATCAGCGAGAGCAACGTGCGCAGCTCCTCGGCGCGCGCGTGACCGGAGACATGCACGTCGGCGTTCTCCTCGTGCAGAACCTCCGCCCCGTTCCTCGTCAGCCTGTTGATCGCGTCGTGGACGCGCAGCTCGTTGCCGGGCACCGGCCGGGCCGAGATGATCACCGTGTCGCCGCGCTCGACCCTGAGCGCCGGATGGTCGTTGTACGCGATTCGCGTGAGCGCCGAGAGCGGCTCGCCCTGGGAGCCGGTGCAGATGATCAGCTGCTCGTGCGGCGGGATGTCGTCGAGGTCGGCGGGCTTCACGAGCATCGCGTCGGGCATCTCGACGTAGCCGAGGTTGCGCGCGACGTTCATGTTGCGCCGCATCGACCTGCCGACGACGACGACCTTGCGCCCGGTGTCGACGGCGACGTCGATCGCCTGTTGCATGCGGTGGATGTTCGACGCGAAGCTCGAGACCAGGACGCGCCCGTGCCGCGCCGGGATGATCTGGCGGAACGCCTCACCGACGACGCGCTCGGAGCGCGTGAAGCCGGGCCGCTCGGCGTTGGTCGAGTCGCCGAGCAGGAGATCGACGCCGCGGTTGCCGAGCTCGGCGAGCCGGCCGACGTCGGTCTTCAGCCCGTCGACGGGCGTGTGGTCGAGCTTCCAGTCGCCGGTGTGGAACACGAGTCCCGCCGACGTGGTGATTGCGAGGCCGACCGCGTCGGGGACCGAGTGCGCCATGCGGATGAATTCGATGCGGAACGGACCGAGGTCGACGGCACCTGCTTCGGGATCCGCCTCGCGAAGCTCGGCCGCGCGCAGGAGCCCGTGCTCGTCGAGCTTCGACTTGACGAGCCCGAGCGTCAGCCGGGTCGCCCAGATCTCCGGAATCCGAACTTCGCGCATCAGGTACGGCAGCGCGCCGACGTGGTCCTCGTGCGCGTGCGTGAGCACGACCGCGCGGACCGGGCTGTCTCGGAGATAACCGAAGTCGGGCAGGATCAGGTCGACGCCGAGGTGCTCGTCGCGCGGGAACGACATGCCGGCGTCGACGACGATGCGCTCGTCGCCGATCTCGTACACCGTCATGTTCTTGCCGACCTCGCCCAGGCCCCCGAGCGGGATCACACGCAGCACGTCTGGCCATGAGGGCCTGAGTGTAGGCGCGCTAGGCGTGCACGAGGAGGCCGAGCCGCTCCAGGCAGCTCCGCACCTGCGCGAGCTCGTCACCTGGTCGGATCGACCAGCGGCAGCCGGCAGCCGCCGACCTCGATGCCCGAGCAGCCGCAGCGCGGCCTTGATCGCGATCGGGTTCGTCGTCACCTTGAGCAGCTCGTACGCGGGCGCCAGCGAGTTGTCGATCTCCCGGGCGCGCTCGAGGTCGCCGCCGAGCGCCGCCTGCACCTGCCCCGCGACCTGCGGCCCGACGATGTGCGTGTGGACGCAGATCCCGCCCGACGCCGCCCAGCTCGAGGAACGGCTGGATCAGGCCGGTCGTCGCCCGCATACAGGTCGAGGCCCGAGTCGACGATGTGGCGCGCCTGTCGAGGTCGCCATATCGCCTGCTTGACCGCGCGCACGGTCTCGATCTCGGCCAGTCGCGTCACCGTCTCGGGCTCGATGTGCACGACCACACGGGCCGGGATGTTGTAGACGACGATCGGCCGGTCGCTCGCTTCGGCGATCGCCTCGAAGTGCGCCACGATCCCGCGCTGCGGCGGGTTGTTGTAGTACGGCGCGACGACGAGGAAACCGTCGGCCCCGATCTCGTGCGCTTGCTTCGGTGAGATGAACCGAGTGCGCGGTCGAGTACGTGCCCGTGCCCGCGATGACGGACGCCTCGTCGCCGACTGCCTCGAGCGCAGCACGGAACAGATCCAGGCGCTCGGAGTCGGTGAGCGTCGGGCTCTCGCCCGTCGTTCCCGCCACGACGATCCCGTCGGAGCCGTTCGCGACGAGGTGCCGGGCGACGCTCTGGAACGCGTCGAAGTCGACCGAGCCGTCTTCCCGGAACGGCGTCACGATGGCTGTCAGGACGTTGCCCAGCATGTGGGTGGGAATTCTACGCTCTGGCTCGGCTTCCCTCCGCGCGACCGTCATCCGAGTGGGAACGCCCAGGCCAGCCCGGCGTCCAGTTGGTCGCGCCACTCGCCGCGACGGGTCGGGAACAGCCGCAGCTCGACCGGCAGGCCGACGTTTCGGAGCTCGCGGGCGAACGAGACGGTCGCGTCCTCGCGGAACCAGTGGCTGTGCGACGGCCCGCTCGAGACGAAGAAGCGCAGGCCGAGCGCCTGAAGCAAGGGCCAGTCTTCGGCGACCAGGGTCGTCGGATCGTGAGCCGCGAGCACCGCGGGCGCCGCGTGCCTGAACGGCCCGTCGTGCAGCGGCGTGAAGTAGCCGCTCCACGACTCGGCGGCCCCGAACAGCGCCGGATGGCGCAGGGCGATGTCGATCGCGCCGAACCCACCGGCCGACAGGCCGGCGATCACGCGGCCAAGTGGCGTCGTGATCGTCGGCAGGTTCGCGTCGACCCACGGGATCGTGCGCCCAACGAGCCCGTCCTCCCACTGTCCAGCCCACTCGCCGTTGTACCCCCGCGTCGACCCGGCGGCGGGGACAACGGCGATGAACGGACGCAACCGGCCCGCAGCGATCTCGATGTCGGCGTGCTCCGCGAGCTGCGTCCCGGCGAGGTACTCCGACGGCGATCCGGGCATGCCGTGGAGCAGATACAGGACCGGGTAGCGCCGCGTGCGGGTGAAGCCCGGCGGGAGGTAGACGAACCCTGGTCGAACCGTGCCGGGAAACGTCCCCGAAAGCACCTGGCCGCCCGCAGGCCCGCTCGCCGCCGGCGTGAAGCCCGCGAGGACGACCGTCGAGAGCGCGGCAGCAACGCCCAGCACGTGGCCGAGCGTACGGCGCCGAGGTGAAGATTCGGTTTGGAGTTGCCCGCTGCTGGCATTGTGGAGCGGTGCGACGCGTCTCCTGGCACGTCGCGGCCGTGATTGCAGTCCTGGTCACGGCGGCGGCCGCAACCGGCGCCTTCCTGCGGAGCGGCCGCGAGGTCGACGAGGGAATCACGTCCGTCGCGCTCGGCGGCCGCGTGCACGCGCGCGTGATCCTGCCCACGGGATACGACGACGTACCGCACAGACGGTTCCCGGTCGTCTACTTCCTGCACGGCCTGCCCGGCTCGAGCTCCTCCTACCAGGGCAACGACTGGCTGCTCGACGCGATCCAGCAGGCAGGCCCGACGATCCTCGTGCTGCCGCAGGGGGCCCGCGACGGCGACACCGACCCCGAGTACCTCGACTGGGGCGTCGGCCGGAACTGGGCGACCTACGTCTCGACCGAGCTGCCCCGCTACATCGACACGCACTTCCGGACGATCGCGCGGCGTTCCGGCCGCGCGATCGTGGGTGTCTCGGCCGGCGGCTACGGCGCCGCCGTCACGGGGTTCTCACCACCTCGACCGGTTCTCTGTCGTCGAGTCGTGGTCCGGGTACTTCCACCCGACCGACCCACCGGGACGCGCGCGCTTGCCCGCGGTCGTCTCGCGATCGTGCACCGGCTGATCGGCGCATTGAAGCGCGACCTGCGCCGACGGCCGACGTTCGTGGCCTTCTACGTCGGCCGCGGCGACAGCCGCTTCCGGGCGGAAAACGACCAGTTCGACGGTGAGCTGACGGAGGCGCGCGTACCCCATCTGTTCGAGGTGTACGCCGGCGCGCACAACACCGCGCTCTGGCAACGACACGCCGCCGGGTGGTTGAGGCTCGCGCTCACGCACCTTGCGAAACCGCCGTAACGCCTGCTTAACCGGCTCTTCAGGTGTTGGTCAGGCGGACTGGCCTAGAACGATCTCGTGGTCACGACAACGTCGCCCGTGCGGGCGCGGAGCTGGCTCGCGAGGCTCGCGCTCCTCGGCTTCCTGGCCGTGGGTCTTGTCGGCGCCTACCGCTACGTCGACAACTACTGGGTCTATCGCGGCTTCGCGCCGCCGCGCGACCCGGCCTACGTCAAGGCTCGGGGACGAGCGTCCGCTTCTACCTCGCGAGCCCGGCGCTCGCCGGCCGCCGCCAGCCGATCGACATCTACCTGCCGCCGGGCTACCGGACGCACCCGCGCCGGCGCTATCCCGTGCTCTACCTCCTGCACGGCGTGCCCGGTCGGCCAGGCGCGTTCCTCGCGACGGTGCGTGCGGGCGTGGTCGAGGACGAGCTCGTCGCCCGGCACAAGCTGCGCCCGATGATCCTCGCAATGCCGTTCGGTTCCACCGGGAGCTTCACCGATGAGGAGTGGGCGAACGGCGTGCAACCCGCGAGCGCCTGGGAGACGTTCCTTGCCCGCGACGTCGTCAACGCGGTCGACGCGCGCTATCGGACGATCCGGAGCGGCTCGGCACGCGCGCTCGCGGGACTCTCCGAGGGCGGGTACGGCGCGCTCAACATCGGCCTGCACCACCCGGGCGAGTTTCGGGTTCTCGAGAGCTGGTCCGGCTACCAGCGCGCCGACGACATCGGCTCGATCTTCGGGCACCGTCCCGCCCTGCTCGCCGCCAACTCCCCGCTCTTGACATTGCCACGAGCTGCCGCGGCGCTTCGCCGCGCCCATACGTTCCTGTGGTTCTACAGCGGCACCGACGATCACTTCCGGACGCAGAACGCGGCGTTCGCGCATGAGCTGGCTCAGCAGCACGTGGGCCACCGGTTCTTCCTCGTCCGGCGGCGGCCACAACTGGGCGCTGTGGCGCGGCAGCGCCGCCCGCGCCCTGCTCGCCGTCTCGCGGAGGCTCGTTGGCGCGTAGGGCCGGAGCGGTCCCGCTGCTGCTCGCGGTGGCGTTCGCTGCGAGTGGCTGGCTCTATCTCGTCCCGATGTCGGGGCGCCCGGCACTCGGGGACGCACTGCCCCTCGACGAACTCTCGCGTCACGCTTCGTCGTCGCTGCTCTGGTTCGTCGCCGTGTGGGGCGTGGCGGGCCTCTTGCTCGGGCTGTACGCCCGTTGGGCTCGCATCGAGCGGACCTCGGGCGCGCTGTTGCTCGGTCTCGGGATCGGGCTCGTCGCGTACCTGCAGACCGGAGTCGCGATCGCCATCGTCCGGCAGATCGACTTGCGCGACGCACTCGATGTCGCCTCGCGCCGACAGGCCGTCTACACACCGGCGGTGCTGGTCGCCGTCGCCGTGGCAACGCTCGCTCCGAGACGCCGCATCGGACGTCGCGCGCCGCTCCTCGTCGCGACCGTCGTCGGCACGGGCGCCGTGCTGAACATCGTGCACGCCGTACTGCCGGGCGACGACGCAGGCGTGCTGCATTCGCTCACTCCCGATGCCGTCGGGCCGCTCGCCCACGCGGCCGGTGTGCTTGTCGCCGTCGGCACGCTCATCGCGGCGCGCGGTCTTGCTCGACGGCGTCGACGGGCGTGGCAGGTCGCGACGGTACTCGCTGTGCTCGCGGTAGCGCTGCACGCGCTGCACGGCTTCAACCACGGCTCGCTCGTCTCGGTAGTCGTGCTCGCGCTGCTGCTCGCCCGCCGACACGATTTCGACCGGCCCGGCGACATCGCGACCCGACACCTGCTGCTCGCACGGCTCGCGATCGCTGTTCCGACGCTCACGCTCTACGCGGGCGCTGCGCTGTGGCTGAACCGGATGGCCGCCGACCAGCCGTACTCGGCCCACCTTGTGCTCGGGGAGATGCTCCCCGGCGTCCTCGGCCTCGACGTCGGTGGCTCACCGCATCTCGCCGGCTCGTTCGGCAACTGGTTCCCGCTCTCGTTGCTCCTCGGCTCGGTCGCGGCGACTGCATGGATCGTCGGCGGCTGGTTGGCACCGTGGCGGCACCGCGTCGTCCAGGCCGAGCGGGAACGCCAGCTCGCCGGCGCGCTCGTCCGGGTCTGGGGCGTCGACACGCTCGCACCGTTCGTGCTTCGCGCCGACAAGTCGTACTTCTTCGACGCCACGGAATCGGCGTTCCTCGCCTACCGGGTCGTCGGAGGTGTCGCGATCGTCTCGGGCGACCCGATCGGACCGCCGGACAACGGCCCTGCGCTCGTCGGCAGCTTCGTCGCGCACGCGCGATCATGCGACTGGCGCATCGCGTCCTCGGTGCATCCGAGTCGTGGCTCCCGATCTACGCCGCGCACGGGCTGCACGCGCTGTACCACGGCGACGAGGCGATCGTCGACACGTCCTCGTTCTCGCTCGAGGGTCGCTCGATCCGGAAGGTGCGCCAGTCGGTGCACCGGCTGCAGAACCTCGGGCTATACCGCACGGGTGCTGCGCCCGAGCGAGATCTCCGCCGAGCTGCGCGAGGAGATCGAGGCGGTCGCGGTCGACTGGCGCGGCGACCAGCCCGAACGAGGCTTCGCGATGGCACTCGACACGCTGTTTGCACTCGACGATGCACACGCGGTCTTCGTCGTCGGCTTCGCGCCGGGAGGAACCGCCGCCGGGTTCCTGCACTTCGGCTCTCCCCCGCATCGCACTCGTTGTCGCTCTCGTCGATGCCGCGGCTGCGCTCGACGCCGAACGGCTTCAACGAATGGCTGATCTGCGCCGCGGTCGAGTGGGCGCGTACGCACGGATACCGCCAGGTGTCGCTCAACTTCGCGCCGTTCGCCGCGCTGCTTGCGCCCGAGGCGATTCTGACCGGCAAGCAGGAGCTGCAGCGACGGGCTCTCTGCGCGCTCAAGGGCCATTTCCAGCTCGACAACCTGCTTGCCTTCAACAAGAAGTTCTTCCCGCGCTGGGAGCGGCGTTTCGTTGTCTACGAGCGGCGGCGGGATCTGCCGCGTGTTGGCATCGCCGCACTTGCCGCGGAGGCCTACCTCCCGTTTCAGAGCGCCCGCCGTTGAGCACGGCGGCCGGACTCGTCCTGGCCCTCGGCTCGGCGTTCGCCCTGAACTGGGGCTGGCTGGTGCAACACGGCGCTGCCGGCGACCTCCCTGCGCTCTCGCTTCGGCGCCCCGTTCACTCGCTGCGGCTGCTCTTCGGCGACCGCGCGTGGGTCGCTGGCTTCGGCGCCGGAGTCGGAGGCTGGGTGCTCTACGCCGCCGCGCTCGCGGTCGCGGCCGCTCTCCCTCGTCCAGGCGACATCGGCTGGAGGCGTGGGCGTGCTGGCCGCGCTTGCGCATCGCCGCGGCGACGTGATCGACCGAACGGACTGGGTCGGGGTCGGAACGGCGATCGGCGGGCTCGCGTTGATCGCGTTCTCGCTGACCGGCGGGACGACGGCCGCCGCGCGACCGGGGATCGGGGCGCTCACCCTCTCGTTCGCTCAGCTTCCCTCCTCGAAGGTGAGCAGGGCAATGCGATTCGCGACGTATTCGAAGCTCCCCGGCCAGTCCCGCAGGAACGTATCTTCGTACGCGCGGCCGGCGAGGGCGACCAACGCCTCCGGCGCGAGCTCGCTGAGTCGCGCGAGCAGCGGCTCGACGTTCCGGTGCTCGTAGAGCACGTCGCGGCGAGGGCGAGGTCGAAGCGCTCGGCCCACGGCGTCGCCAGTCGCGCACCTCCGCCGTCAGCGTCGAGGCTGTTCCGGGCGGCGTTCGTGCGCAGCGAGCGTCGATCGCATCCGCTGCCCAGTCCGTCGCGGTCACCTCGCGCCTCGCGCCGCCGCGACGAGCGACGGCAGCCCGAGCCCGCAGCCGAGCTCGACGACCCGCAGCCCGGCGCCGTCTGGCAGCGCGCCGCGAGCGCGCGCGCCGCGGGCCAGAGCTCCGCCCAGTACGGCAGAAACTCGTCGACTGCGAACGCCTCCTCGTCGATCAGCGTCCTCGGGGCGCCGGGCCGCAGCAGCGAGAGCTGAATCGCCGACGCGAATGGTCTCTTCGCGGAGCTCGGTCAGAGGAGCGCGTCGAGCCCGACGGTCAGCCCGGGCGGCAGCGTCGGCAGCCGTTCGAGCGCGAGCAGGACGCCGGGCGACGAACGCCTCGCGCGAGGTCGCGTCGTGGCGGATCGTGAGCGTCTGGCCCGGCCCGCCGAGGATCACCTCCTGGTGGGCGACGAGGCCCGGCAGCCGGACCGAGTGGATCGGCACGCTCCCGCCCATGCGCTCGGCCGTCGCGCGTCGCCGTGCCGGACGGCGCGTCGAGCTTCGTCTCGGATGGTGCAGCTCGACGATCTCGGCGCGCTCGGAAGTACGGCGCGGCCTCGCTCGGCGAAGCGCATCATCAGCACCGCGCCGAGCGCGAAGTTCGGCGCGTAGAAGACCGGCTACCGGCGCCTCGCGAGACCGTCGGCCGTATCCCAGCCGGTCGTGCCGACGACGCTGGGGACGCCGGCCGCGACCGCGCGCCCGGATGTTCCCGGCACGGCGTCGGGCGCGGTGAAGTCGACCATCGCGTCGGCCGCCGCCAAGCGGGTCGACGAGCGTGTGGCCGGCGGCCTCGAGCGCCGGCGCCGAGCACCGAGCCGACCTTGCCCGCCTCGCCCGTTGAGGAGGACGTTCACGCCGCGCGCGCGAGCGTCGGGCGTGATGCGCTCGAGCGCCTCGAGGAACCGCTCCTCGCTCGGCCCGATGCAGGCGGCCGACAGCCGCTCGGGGGCGAGGAGCGTCGCCGCGAGCGCCGCGACCGACGCCGCCTCGACCGCGTCGATCTCGGCGACGATCCGGTCGAGCGAGAGCAGCTCGGAGTCGGTGATCAGCGACTTGCCGAGCCGGTTCATCCGCGTCGACGTCGACTCCATCGAGAGCAGGATGCGCCCCTTGAGGTTCTCCTTCGCGCGCTCGAGCTCCACGTTCGGGGAGGTTGCCCGCCGCGATGTCGGCGATCTGCTCGGCGGTGATCGCGAGCGCGTCGGCGAGGTTGTCCTCGCGCGTGCCGAGGTAGATCCCGATCTGGCCCGGTGTCGGTGTACTGCGAGACGAACGAGTAGACCGCGTAGGCCATCCCGCGCTTCTCGCGGATCTCCTGGAAGAGCCGCGACGAGGCGGAGCCGCCGAGGATCGCGTCGAGGAGCGACGCCGCGAAGCGGCGGCGGTCGGACCGCGAGATGCCGGGCGCGCCGAGGCAGACGTGGTACTGCTCGGTGTCCTTGCGCTGGAAGCGCAGCCGCTGGCGGCGGCGGCTGGACGAGCGGCGGCCGCACGTTCGGCCGTCACCGGTCGCTGCGTCGCGCCGCCGTTCGAGCGCGCGCTGCGACGAGCTCGACGATCTGCGTCGTGCTCGATGTTGCCCGCCGCGGCGACCACGATGTTCGCCGGCACGTACATCGCGTCGTGGTAGTCGCGCGATCGCGTCGCGCGGGATCGACGAGATCACCTCGGCCGTGCCGATCACCGGCCGGCCGAGCGGGTGGTCGCCGAACACCGCCTCGGCGATCAGGTCGTGAACGAGATCCTGCGGCGCGTCCTCGTACATCGCGATCTCCTCGAGCACGACCTCGCGCTCGGAGTCGAGGTCGGCGAACGACGGCGCGAACACCATGTCGCCCATCACGTCCATCGCGGTCTCGAGATGGTGGTCGGGCACGCGCGCGTAGACGAGCGTGTGCTCGCGCGACGTGGCCGCGTTCAGCTCGCCGCCGAGCCCGTCGAAGATCTCGGCGATCTCGAGCGCGCTGATACGCGCCGTGCCCTTGAAGAGCAGGTGCTCGATGAAGTGCGTGACGCCGGCCTCGCTCGGCGCCCTCGTCCCGCGACCCGGCGCCGATCCAGTAGCCGACCGCGGCCGAGCGGACGTGCTCGAGCCGCTCGGAGATCACCCGCTCGCCGGAGTCGAGCTCCGTCAGCCGCCAGTTCTGCACGCGCGTAGCGTAGTGCGCCGAACGGCACGATCCGAAGAGACGTGGCCGGCGCCGCTGTCGCCGAACCCCGGTGTCTGACACCGGGGTTCCGCCGTGCGAGGCACGGAACCATGCGGTGCGCGCGGGCCCTGTGGATCGTTCGTCGCACTCTCGTATTCGTGTCTGACACCGGACGTGGCTCCGCGCGGCTGGTCCACTCGGCCTCGCCGCACCGCGAGTTTCGGGCCTCAGCCCCGGTAGATGACGTCGCTCTTCGGGTCGGCGTACAGGGCCGGGTCGATGCGCGAGAGCGAGATCAGCGCGGCCAG
Source organism: uncultured Actinomycetes bacterium (assembly GCA_963819535.1). Classification (GTDB taxonomy): domain Bacteria; phylum Actinomycetota; class Thermoleophilia; order Gaiellales; family Gaiellaceae; genus PALSA-600. Next base: position 967,007 of record CAWFWL010000004.1, read on the forward strand.
GCCGAGGCCGGCGCAGACACCGCCGAGCAACGCGCCGAGCACGGGTCGCGTCGCGACGGCGATCGCCGCCAGGATCGAGACGCCCGACCGTGCTCGGCAGCGTCGCGGCGAGAGCCTGGCGCCAGCGCGGCTGCGACCGGCGTGCCGGGCGGCAACGTGAGCGGGTCGACCTCCGGCGGCGCGAACCGCTCCGCGGGTCGTTGAAGAGCAGGAACGCGATCCCGAGCGCCGCCCACCGCGAACGCCAGTAGCGCCGGGCCGCCGCGCGCACCCGCGAACCCGCGCGGCAACGAGCCACCGGACGCCGAGCGCGAGCCGGATCGGGATCACGAGCAGCGTCGCGGGTACGAAGCGAGTGCAGGGTCACGCGCGATCGTCCGGCAGCAGCGACCACACGATCGCGTCGGCCCGCTGCCCGTGCAGCCAGATCGACTTCCGCTCGGTGCCCTCGCGCTCGAAAGCCGCACCGCTCGGCGAGCCGCTGCGACGCCTCGTTGTCCGGGATGCGTGCGCAGCTCGAGCCGCCCCACGCCCTCGTCGAACAGCGCGTCGCAGAGGAGCGGACGGCGCGCGTCATCAGACCGCGCCCGCGGCCGCCGACGCCCGCGAGGTAGGCGACCTCGTAGTTGTCGCGATGCCGCTCGAGGCGATCACGGCGCCGACTGCGACGATCGATGCCCGCCTCGGTCACGGCGTAGTCGAAGCGGTCGCCGGTGCGCCGGCTGTGCGCGAATCATGCGCAGCAATGAGTCGAAGTCGCGATCGACGGCACGGCGCGGCATGTTCAGCCAGCGCCGACGAGCGGGTCGCGCATCGTCGCGAGCACGACGGCGCGGTCGCCCTCCCGGAACTGCGCGGAGGACGACCACGCCGTCGGTGAGCGTGGCGGGCGGCTGCACGCCGCCCGACGCTACTCACCCGCTAGTCGGAACGCGAGCCTTCGCGCTCGCGACGCGGGCCGCCGCGAGCCGCCGCGACCCGTCGCGGCGCGGCCGCGGTCCTCGCGCGGCTCGCGCGGCGGAGCGTCCTTCGCCCGCTCGACGAGCTCCTCCGGGGAGACGAACCCGCCGTTCTCGTGCTTCTGGACGAGCTTGAGGCCGATGCGGCCACGGGCCTTGTCGACCTCCTGCACGACCACGTCGAGGATGTCGCCGCGCTGCGATCACGTCCTCGATGTGGTTGACGCGGCCGGGGCCGACGTTCGAGACGTGGAGCAGGCCGTCGGTGCCCTTCTTCAGCTCGACGAACGCGCCGAAGTCGGTCGTCTTGACGACCCGGCCCGTGTACTCGTCGCCGACCTCGGGCTCCTTGGTGAGCGTCCGGATCGCCTCGATCGCGGCGTCACCCTTCGTGCCCTCGGTCGCGTAGACGAGGATCGTCCCGTCCTCCTCGATGTCGATCTGCACCTCGTACTCGGACTCGAGCGAGCGGATCGTCTCGCCGCCCTTGCCGATCACCATGCCGATGAACTCGGGGTTGATCTGGATCGTCGAGATGCGCGGTGCATGCTCGGCGAGCGCCTCGCGCGGCTGCCGAGATCGCCTCGAGCATCCTGCCGAGGATCGCGATGCGGGCCTCCTTCGCCTGCGCGAGCGCCTGCTCCATGATCTCGCGGCTGACGCCGGTGATCTTGATGTCCATCTGCAGCGCGGTGATCCCGTCGTGCGTGCCGGCGACCTTGAAGTCCATGTCGCCGAGGTGGTCCTCCGCACCCTGGATGTCGGTGAGGATCACGTACTCGTCGCCCTCCTTGACGAGGCCCATCGCGATGCCGGAGACGGGCGCCTTGATCGGCACGCCCGCGTCCATCAGCGCGAGGGTCGAGCCGCAGACCGAGCCCATCGACGACGAGCCGTTCGACTCGAGCGTCTCGGAGACGATGCGGATCGTGTACGGGAAGTCCTCCGTCGGCGGCGGGATGACCGCCTCGAGCGCGCGCTGTGCGAGCGCGCCGTGACCGATGTCGCGCCGCTTCGGCGAGCCCATGCGACCCGTCTCCCCGACCGAGTACGGCGGGAAGTTGTAGTGGTGCATGTACCGGCGATCCCGCTCGAGCGAGAGGTCGTCGATCCGCTGACCCTCCTTCGCGGTGCCGAGCGTCAGCAGCGACATGATCTGCGTCTGCCCGCGGGTGAAGAGGCCGGAGCCGTGCGTGCGCGGCATGACCGACACCTCGACCTCGATCGGGCGGATCTCCGTCTCGGAGCGGCCGTCGGGGCGCCGCTTCTCGACCGCGATCTTCTGGCGGACGAGGCTCTTGTAGATCGACTCGCACGCCTTCTTGACGTAGCTCTTCGTGAGCGCGTCCTTGACAACGGGCTCACCGTCGACCGTCGCCGGGCCGACCGGGAACGGCAGGTCGACCGTCTCGATGATCCGCTCGAAGAGCAGGTGGCGCTTCGCGGACTTGAGCTCCTTCGAGTCCTGCTCGGCGTCGGTGAGACCCTCGCAGGTCGCCTCGAACTGCTCGCGGACGACGGTCTCGACAGCGACCGAGCGCTGCTTCTCGAGGATCTGGGCGAGCGACATGCGCACCTGCAGCTCCTGCGAGACGTTCGCCTGCGGTCGACGGTCATCGACGCCGGCGCCGACTTCCTTGGCGACGATCTCCTCGACGATCGCGGCGGCCTCGCGGAGCCCGACTCGCTGGATGCGCGTCCAGATCTCGTGGCCGTACGCGGACTCGAGCCGCTCGGTGGTCGCCGGGTCGAGCCACTTCGGCTTCCCCGGCTTCGACCGCAGCTCGTCCTGCGCCTGCGCAGAGCTTCACGATCTCGCGGTGCGCGATCTCGAGCGCCTCGAGGAGGCGGCTCTCCGGCACCTGGTTGGCGCCGGCCTCGACCATCGTCAGGCCGTCCTTCGTGCCGACGACGATCAGGTCGAGGTCGGCGTCGTGCTCGGTCTCCTCGAGCGTCGGGTTGACGACGAGCTCGCCCTCGACGATCCCCATCCGCACGGCGCCGATCGGGCCGAGGAAAGGCAGCGGCGAGATGGTCAGCGCGGCCGAGACCGCGTTGATGCAGAGGATGTCGTGCGCGGTGACGAGGTCGGCCGAGAAGACCGTCGCGACGCACTGCACCTCGTTGCGGTAGCCCTTCGGCCAGAGCGGCCGGACGGGGCGGTCGGTCATGCGCGCGGTCAGGATCGCGCGCTCGGTCGGGCGACCTTCGCGCTTGAAGAACCCGCCGGGGATCTTCCCGGCGGCGTACATGCGCTCCTCGACATCGACGGTGAGCGGGAAGAAGTCCGCGCCTTCGCGCGCCTCCGTCCGGCCCTGCGCCGTGCCGAGGACGACGGTGTCGCCGCGAGCGGACGACGACGGCGCCGTCGGCCTGCTTGGCGAGCTTCCCCGTCTCGAACGTGATCTCCTTGCCGCCGATCTCGACGGACACGGAGACCGGCACCCCAGCGGGATGCTCGGCCTCGACAATGCTCATATCTCTCCTGTTCCTCCACTGTGCTGGGTGAAGGGTGGAAGTTTGAGTCAGCCCCGCGTGCCGCGAGGAGCTCGCTCAAACGTCCACCCTTCTGGGCTTCCGGAGCTAGCGGCGCAGGCCGAGCTCCTTGATGAGGGCGCGATAGCCCTCGAGGTTCTTGCGCTGCAGGTAGTTCAGGAACCGGCGGCGGCGACCGACGAGCTTGAGCAGGCCGCGACGCGAGTAGTGGTCGTGCTTGTGCGTCCGCAGGTGCTCGGTCAGCTCGTTGATGCGCTGGGTCAGCATCGCGATCTGGACCTCGGGCGAGCCCGTGTCCGTCTCGTGCTTGCCGAACTTCTGGACGTGCTCCAGCTTCTCTTCCTTGGTGAGGGGCATGACTGCTACCTCTCTCGTCGTAGGTCACCCGGGGTCCCCGCCGCCGCGAAGGAAGGACGCGCACGGCCGAGGCCGGGTCGCTCAGTAGGGTAGCGGATCATGCTGGATCCGACGTTTCAGGCCGCCTGCGAGGCGGCCGCGGTCGCCTGGGACGTGCCGTCGCTCGCCGTCGGCGGTCGCAGTCGGCGACGACGTCGAGACGATCGCGATCGGGTGCGACGCTGGACGCGCGGTTCCGGGTCGCCTCGGTGACGAAGCCGTTCACGGCGCTCGCTCGCGCTGCAGCTGCTCGAGTTCGAGGACTCGACCGGCGTCTGGCCGGCGGACGTCCGCATCCGCCACCTGCTCTCGCACACGAGCGGCTTCGACTGCGGAGTGCGGCGACCTCGCCCGCTTCGGGACGGGCGACGACGCGCTCGCCGCGGTCGTCGCCGAGCTGCCGTCGGTCCGGCGGTTCCTCGCGGTCGAGGAGGTGTGGTCGTACGCGAACTCCGGCTACTGGCTGGCCGGCCTCCTCTGCCGCGCAGCGGGCGGGCTCGACGTACGAGGAGGCGCTCGAGGCGCGGATCCTCGCGCCGCTCGGTCTCGAGTCGACGTAGCTTCGACGAGCCCGACCTCGAGGGCAGCGGGCCGGGTGCGTCGACGGCGGCCCGTACCCGCGCGCACGGCGCCCGTCGGGCGGGCTCGTCTCGAACGTCCACGACCTGATTCGCTTCGGGCGTGCGCACCTGCGCCGACCCCGCCTCGGCGCGCCTGCGCATCGTGCACGGCAAGCCGATCGGCGGCGTCTACGGGCTCGGCCTGTTCGGCGAGCGGGTCGGCGGCATCGAGGTCTGGGGCCATCCCGGGCTCGTACGGCGGTTTCGAGTCGTCGCTGCTCGTCGTGCCCGACCGGGACGCAGTGTTCGTCGGGCTGACCTCCAGCAGCCGCGGCGACCACGCCCTCGGCGAGATCGAGAACGCGTTCTTCGAGCGCGTGCTCGGCGCGCGGCGCGCCGTCGCGCAGACGGTCGAGCTGCCGGCCGAGCGTCCTCGAGGGCTTCGCAGGCACGTACGCGAACAGCAAGGGCTGGGCCGAGGTGGCGGCCGGCGTCGGCGGGCTCGTGCATCACGCTCGACGACGAGGAGCTGCCCGCGCGCGCGATCGGCGAGCGCACGTTCGAGATCACCGCCGGCGACCACGTCGACGAGCGGTTCGATTTTCCGCTCGAAGGGTTCGGGCGCTTCGGCAGCCGGCTCGCGGAGCGCGTGTCGTGATCAGGCAGCCGTCGCGGCGGGCCACCCGGCGACTGCCGAGGCGGGCGCCGAGATCCTCGCAGACGGCGGCAGCGCCGCCGACGCGGCGGTCGCCGCCTGCCTCGCCTCCTGCGTCGCCGAGACGGTGATGACCGGCCTGCTCGGCGGCGGCCACGCGATCTACCTGGACGCCGAGACCGGCACGGTGCGCAACCTCGACTGCTTCGTCGCGCGTCCCGTCCGGAGCAGGGGCGCCGATGGAGCATCTGCAGGTGCCGTTCGGCGAGGAGCTCGTCGACTACGCCGTCGGGCGCGTCGTCGTGCGCGCGTCCCCGGGCTGCCCGGCCGGGCTCGACGTGCTCTGGCGCGCGCAGGGGCGGCTGCCGTGGGAGCGGCTCGTCGAGCCGGCGCTCGCGCCTCGCCCGGGACGGCGTCGCGATGCCGGCGGCCCACGCGCCTGCCTGCAGATGCTGGCGCCGGTGATGACGATGCGCGAGGGCGCGCGGATCTACGAGCCGGGCGGTGCGCTGCTCGCCGAGGGCGACGTGCTGCAACAGCCGGGGCTCGTCGCGGCGCTCGAGCTGATCCGCGACGAGGGCGCACCGCTCGGTGTACGAGGGGACGATCGCCGCAGAGTTGCTCGCGCTCGTCGACGAGCGCGTCGGCGCGCTCCGCGAGGTCGATCTGCGCGCCTACGAGGCCGAGTCTGGACGGGACCGGCGCGAGGCGGCGTTCGCGGGGCGGCGCGTCGTCACGCGGGCGGGCCTCTCCGACGTTCCAGAGACGCTGGCGCGCTACGACCCGTCGGCGGTGGCCGACGTCGCTGCTCGAGGCGCTGCTCCCGCAGCACGAGGGGCCGGGCACACGACCAACGTGACGGTCGTCGACGCCGACGGCAACGCCTGCGTGCTGACGACGAGCCTCGGTCTCGGCTCCGGCGACTGGGTGCCGGGCCTCGACCTGCACCTGAACAGCATGCTCGGCGAGGCCGACCTCGTCCGCGAGACCGCTCGTGCCGAACGCGCGGATGCCGAGCATGATGGCGCCGACCCTCGTCTTCGACGCCGACGGGCTCGAGCTGGCGATCGGTTCGGCCGGGGGAACGCGGCTTCGAACCGCACTCGTCGGCGTGCTCGGCGGCATCCTCGACGAGGGCCTCGAGCCGCAGGCGGCGGTCGACCGCCCGCGCTTCCATCCGGCCGGACGGCTCCTGAACGCCGAGCCGGGCGTCGACGAGAGCTGGCTCGCGTCACTCGAGGAGGTCGGTTGGACAGTGCGGCGCTGGCCGGCGCGCCACCACTACTTCGGCGGCGTCAGCGCCGTCGGCCGCGCCGGAGCCGCCGCCGACCCCGACGCAGCGGCGCCGTCAGCTACGGCTAGGGTGACGCGCCGTGGCTGGCGTTCTTCTCTACTGGCGTCCCGGCAGTGCAGCCATGGCGCCGCACGCCGCGCTCGCGGAGCTCGGGGTCGACTACGAGCTCGTGCGGATCGAGCGCGAGCAGGCGCAGACCGATCCCGCCTACCTCGCCCTGAACCCGATGGGCGTCGTGCCGACGCTGGTCGACGGCGACCTCGTGCTCACCGAGTCCGCTGCGATCCTGCTGCATCTCGCCGACCGCTATCCGGAGGCGCGTCTTGCACCCGCGGATCGGACGCAGTTCTACCGGCGGCTCATCTTCATGACGAACACGGTGCAGACGACGATGCTCCGGTTCTTCTACCCCGAGCGCTACGGCGCCGCCGGCGTTGCCGAAGCGGCGGCAGCCGAGGCCGCACGGTGCTTCGAGGTCCTCGACCGTGCCCTCGACGACCGCGAGTGGCTCGTGGGCGAGCACCGCACGGCCGCCGACCTGTTCCTCTTCATGGTCACGCGCTGGGGCCGCCGGCTCGACTCGCCCGCGTGGGACCGGCCGCAGCTCCGCGCCCACTTCCTGCGCACGCTGGCCTTGCCGGGCGTCGGTCGGATGATCGAGGAGCAGGGGCTCGAGCTTCCCGACTGGGCGGCCTGAGTTGCGGCTCAGGCGGGCCGTGTCGCGGCGCGCGTCTGCTCGACGTCGGCGGCGATCTGCGCGACGAGCTCGGCCTCGCTCGCGAACGCCCGCTCCTCGCGCAGCCGCTCCCACACCTCGACGACGAGCCGATCGCCGTACAGATCGCCGTGCCAGTCGAGCAGGTACGCCTCGATCCGCCGCTCGGTGCCGCCGTAGTGCGGGTTGACGCCGATCGAGACCGCAGCGCGCTGGTCACCGACGGCTCCTGCGTAGATCCCGAACTCCGGGACGAGCACGTCGGGGTGGACGCGCAGGTTCGCGGTCGGGAAACCGAGCGTGCCGCCTCGCTGGTCGCCGCAGACGACGGTGCCGTCGAGCTCGAGCGGCCGGCCGAGCAACCGGGCGGCGCCGCGAACGTCGCCGTCGTGGGCCAGGCGCCGGATCAGCGACGACGAGACCCCCTCGACAAGCGGTACTTCGCGCGCGTCGAGCCCGAGCGCGCGCAACAGGTCGAGATCGCCGGTGCGCCCCCGTCCGAAGCGAAAGCCCGTCCCGCAGACGACCGTCTCCGCTCCGAGCGCGAGCAGGTACTCGCGCGCGAACGCCTCGGGCTCGAGGGCCGCGATCTCCGGCGTGAAGTCGACGACGAGGACGTCCTCCGCTCCGGCCTCGGTCAGTAGCTCGAGCCGCCGCTCGAGCGTCGCGAGCAGCTCGACGCGGTTGCCGAGCACCGTGCGCGGGTGCGGGTCGAAGGTGACGACGGTCGGCTGTCCCCCGGCCACGACCGCGGCCGCGATCACCGCCCGGTGGCCGAGGTGAACGCCGTCGAACGTGCCGATCGCGACCGCGCGCGGCCGGACGGCGAGCTCGGCCGGGTCGCGCGCGACGGTCACGCGACTCCTTCCCCGGTCGGCTGCTCCAAGGCGAGCACGCCGGCCCGCACCGTCGCGGAGACACGCTCGAGGTGCGTCGTCGGAGAGACGGTCGAGCGCCCGCGACGGCGGCAGCAGCTCGACGGAGTCGACGTCGTCGGCCTCGTCGACGCTGAACGGGCCGACGGTCAGTCCGGCGCAACGACGTGCAGTGACCGCCGAGCGCCTGGGCGATCGCGCGCACGTACGTGCCGGAGCTGACGTGCAGCGTCGAGCCGCACCGTGTCGCCCGTGTACTCGACGACGTCGAGCGCGTAGACGAGCGACCGGCGCAGGGGCATCTCGACCGCGACTCCCCTGCCGGGCCAGGCTGTACGCGCGCTCGCCGCCGATCTTCACTGCCGACGCAGCCGGGATCGGCAGCTCGATCTCGCCGCGCAGGCGGTCGAGCGCGACGTCGAGCTGCTCCCGCGCAGGCGCCGGATGGCTGCTCGACAACCTCGCCTTCGGGGTCACCGGTCGACGTCGTCGAGCCGAGGTCCACGTCGGTGAGGTACCGCTTGTCGAGCCCGACGAAGCAGGGGGCGAGCCGCGTCGCCGCGCCCGAGAGCAGCACGAGCAGTCCGGTCGCGAACGGATCGAGCGTTCCGGCGTGGCCGGTACGGGCGCGCGTGCGGCGGCGGAGAGCGGCGACGAGCGCGAACGACGACGGCCCGGCCGGCTTGTCGACGAGCGCGATGCCGACCGGCCTAAGCGCCCGGGGCGGCATCGTTGCGGGCGATCGCGCGTTGGAACTGCCGGCGCAGGAACTCGATCATCTCGTCGATCGAGAGCTCCGACGAGAAGCCCGCCGCCTGCCGGTGACCCCCGCCGCCCGCCTCGCGGGCGATCGCCGAGACGTCGACCTCGTCGTGGCTCGAGCGCAGCGAGATGCGCCGGGCCGGCCCGCCGTCGCGCGGCGGCTCGCGGATCAGCGCGACCATCTCCGAGCCCTCGACGGCGCGGAGGTGGTCGATGATCCCTTCCGAGTACGGCTCCTCGGCACCGACCTCGGCGAAGTCGTCCTTGAGCAGGTACGAGACGACGAGCCTCCCGCCCTCGTAGAGCTGCGGCGCGATCGAGGGCGCGGGCGAGCAGCTTCAGCTTCGCGAACTGCACCGTCTCGTAGACGTGCTGGAAGACGCCGTGCACGTCGGCGCCCGCCTCGACCAGCTCGGCCGCCAGGCGCAGCGCCTTCGCGGTGGTGTTCGCGTACTGGAAGCGGCCCGTGTCGGTGACGAGCCCGACGTAGAGCGCCTCGGCGATCTCCGGGGTGAGCGCGACGTCGAGCTCGCGCAGGAGGTCGCGGACGATCTCGGCGGTCGAGGAGGCGTCGGCGACGATCAGGTTGACGCTGCCGAAGCGGGAGTTGTCGTGGTGGTGGTCGACGTTCGACGACGAGCCGCGGCGCCGTCCACCGCGGTGCTCTCCTCGGCGATCCGGCGCTCGTTCGCACAGTCGACGGCGAGCAGGACCCGGTCGGCGAGGTCGGCCGGCAGGTCGTGTGAGAGCCCATCCAGCGCGAGAAAGCGGTACTCGGCCGGAAGCGGCGCGCGGCCGGACAGGTACATGACGGCGTCCTTGCCGAGCAGCCGCAGCGCCGAGCGTGGTCGCCAGCATCGAGCCGAGGGCGTCTCCGTCGGGGTTCTCGTGCGTGACGACGACGAACCGCTCGTGCGAGCGGATCGCCTCGGTGACGGCTTCGAGGTCAGTCGCCGTGGAGGTCATTCGGCCGTCCTCGTCCCTGGTCGGCAGCTCGGCGGCGAGATCGTCGATCAGCTTCGTCATGTGGACACCGTGCTCGACGGACGGATCGTACGAGAACGTCAGCGTCGGCGTGCGGCGCAGGTTCAGCTGACGGCCGATCCGCGCCTGCAGCACGCCGTGCGCCGACTCGAGCCCGGCGAGCGTCTCGCGACGTTTCTTCTCGCTGCCGAGCACGGAGACGTAGACGGTCGCCTCGCGCGAGGTCGGGCGTCACACGCACGCCGGTGACGGTGACGAGGCCGATCCGCGGATCCTTGAGCGCCGCCGACGCCCTCCGCGACGACCGCGCGGACCGACTCGTTGACCCTGCGCATGCGCTCGGACACGTCGAGACCGAGCCTCAGTCCTCCGGGCGAGACAACAGCCGGTCGCAGCGGACGAGCACCCAGTCGCCCGACGCGAGCCAGCGCTCGGCGCCGTCGGCGAGCTGCTCCGCGTCGCCGGCCGAGCGGCCGACGACACGCGGCCGTCAGCGTCGCCCGCTGCCAGAGATCGTGGTGGTCGACCTCGGCGACCGCGGCGCCGAAGCGGTTTCGCAGGTTGTCCTTGGCCGAGCGCACGTGCTGCCGCTTGCCCTTCAGCGAGCCCGCCTCGGGAAAGTGGAGCTCGACGGTGAGGATCGCGACGAAGCCCGAAGGCACTTATTCAGCAGTCGCGACCGGCGTGTCGAGCGACGTGCGCTCGACCTCGCGCGTCTCGAAGACCTCGAAGACGTCGCCCTCGCGCAGGTCGTTGAACCCCTCGAGCAGGATCCCGCACTCGAAGCCCTCGGTCACCTCGCGGACGTCGTCCTTGAAGCGCCGCAGCGCCGCGACCGTCGTCTCGTGGATGCGGGTGCCGTCGCGGAAGAGCCGGACGCTCGAGCCGCGGCGGACGAGCCCGCTCGTGACCATGCAGCCGGCGATCGTGCCGAGCCGCGAGACCTTGAAGAGCGCGCGCACCTCGACCTCGCCGATGATCGCCTCGGTCTCGACCGGGGTGAGCATGCCGACGAGCGCCTGCTCGATCTCCTCGGTGAGCTGGTAGATGACGCGGTAGAGCCTGATCTCGATGCCGGCGCGCTCCGCGACGCCGCGTACCTCGGCCGAGGGACGCACGTTGAAGCCGATCACCATCGCCTGCGACGCCGCGGCGAGGTTGACGTCGTTCTCGGTGATCCCGCCGACGCCCGTGTGGATGACGTTGACGCGCACCTCCGGGTGCTGGATCTTGCCGAGCTCCGAGACGATCGCCTCGACGGAGCCCTGGACGTCGCCCTTGATGACGATGTTCAGGTCCTGGACGGCGCCCGCCTGCATCTGGGTCGAAGAGCGACTCGAGCGACACGCCGCCGCTCGTCTGCTTCGCCATCGCCTCGCGCCGGAGCCGCTCGCCGCGCTGGTGCGCGAGCTCGCGGGCGCGGCGCTCGTTCTCGACGACACGTCCGAGCTCGCCGGCGGGCGGCGGACGGTCGAAACCGAGGATCTCGACGGGCTCGCCCGGCGCCGCCGCCTCGATGCGCTCGCCGCGGTAGTCGTAGAGCGCGCGCACGCGGCCCCACGCGTCGCCGGCGACGATCGCGTCTCCGACCTTCAACGTGCCGCGGTGGATCAGCATCGTCGCGACCGGGCCGCGACCGACGTCGAGACGCGACTCGATGATCGGGCCTGACGCCTCGGCGGACGGGTTGGCGCGCAGGTCGAGCTCGGCATCGGCGACGAGCAGGATGCGCTCGAGCAGGTCGTCGAGTCCCTCACCCTGCTTCGCCGAGACCCGCGCGATCTGCACGTCCCCGCCCCACTCCTCCGGCTGTAGCCCTTCGGTCGCGAGCTCGGTGAGCACGCGATCCGGGTTCGAGTCGGGCAGGTCGATCTTGTTGACGGCGACGACGATCGGCACGTCCGCGGCGCGGGCGTGGTTGATCGACTCCTTCGTCTGCGGCATGACGCCGTCGTCGGCCGCGACGACGAGCACGGCGATGTCCGTCACCTTCGCGCCGCGGGCGCGCATGGCGGTGAACGCCTCGTGGCCCGGCGTGTCGAGGAAGGTGATCCGGCGACCGTTGTGGTCGGCCTGGTAGGCGCCGATGTGCTGGGTGATCCCGCCGGCCTCGGTCGTCACGACGGACGTCTTGCGGATCGCATCGAGCAGCGTCGTCTTGCCGTGGTCGACGTGTCCCATGATCGTGACCACCGGCGGCCGTGCGCGGAGGAGCTCGTCGGCGTCCTCGAAGGTCTCGGGCTCGGCGTCGTCGTCGTCGGCGTGCTTGATCGTCACCTCGCGGCCCAGTTCGGCGGCAATCAGCTGCACCTCGTCGTCGGTGAGCGACTGCGTGGCGGTCTTCATCGCGCCGAGGTTCATCAGGAGCTTGATGATCTGCGGCATCGCGACCCCGAGCGCCTGCGAGAAATCGCGCAGCGTGACGCCGGACTCGACGGTCGCAGGACCGGTCGGGGCGACGACCTCGCGGGGTGTGCGCGGGGTGCGGTCGGCCGAGCGGTCGCCGGGGCGCTGGCGCTGGCCCTGGCCGGGGCGTCCCCCGCCCTGGTCGATGACGACGCGGCGCCGGCCCTTGGGCCCGCCGCCGCGCGGCCGGATCGGTCTATTCGGCTTGCCGTTTGCCATCAGCTGTCCAGTGTAGAGACGTCGGGATTTCCGGGTCGACGCGGAGGTTCTGCCGGAGCGTTCGCGAGAACGCCCGCCGCGTCGCGGCCCGCTCGAAGCACGCGAGGCGCCGGCAGGTATACGTGCCGCGGCCCGGTCCGGCGCCGGCGACGAGCGCGCCGGCCTCAGCCCGGTAGCGCTGCAGCTCGTCCTGGGGCGCCTTGCGGCCGCAGCCTGCGCAGGTGCGGATCGGGCCCTTCGCTGCTACTCGGCCTCCTCTGCTGGTCCGACCTCGATCGGGATGCCGTCGTTCGGATCGTCGACGACGTGCACGGGGTGCGCGGCGCCGCTCTCGAGGGTCTCGTCCTCGCCCGCGACCGGTGCGTCACCGGGGCCGGCGGGGAACTCCTCGGGCTCGGGATTGCCGAACGCCGCGGCGTCCTCGGTGACCGGCTCGGGCTCGGCGGTGTCCGACAGCTGCTCGAGCGCCGGCTCGGCCTCGGCGACGATCGGATTGTCCTCGTCGTCGGTCTCGTGCAGCGCGAGCTCCTGGTGCGCCGGGACGCCGCAGTACTTCGAGCCGGGCAGTGCCGTGTTCGGGCAGCGCTTCCCGTTCGACAGGACGGCGGCACAGCGGCCGGAGACGTCGTTCTCGTCGCCGGGCTCGCCGCCGCCGAAGGCCGCGTCGGCCTCCTGCTGGGCGAACTCCGAGTCGGAGGTGATGTCGATCTTCCAGCCGGTCAGGCGCGCAGCGAGACGGGCGTTCATGCCCTCCTTGCCGATCGCAAGCGCGAGCTGGTCGTCGGGGACGACGACGGTCGCTTCCTTGCCCTCGTCGTCGAGGTACACCTCGCGGACGCGTGCCGGCGAGAGCGCCTTGGCGACGAACCGTGCGGGCTCGTTGTTCCACGGGATGATGTCGATCTTCTCGCCGCGGAGCTCGGAGACGACCATCCGCACGCGCGAGCCGCGCGGGCCGACGCACGCCCCGACCGGGTCGACGCCCTGCGTGTGCGACTGCACCGCGATCTTCGACCGGTACCCGGGCTCGCGGGCGACGCCCTCGATCGTGACGAGGCCGTCCGCGATCTCCGGCACCTCGAGCTCGAACAGCGTCTTGATCAGCTCGGGATCGCGCCGCGAGAGGATCACCTGCGGCCCCTTCGTCCCCGTGCGGACGTCGCGGATGACGGCCTTGATGCGCGAGCCCTGCTCGTACCGCTCGCCGTCGACCTGCTCCGGCCCGGGCAAGAGCGCCTCGACCTTGCCGAGGTCGACGAGGATGTTCCGGCGGTCGCCCGTCTGCTGGACGATCCCGGTCACGACCTCGCCGACACGGTCGATGTACTCGTCGTACATCATCTCGCGCTCGGCCTCGCGGATGCGCTGCAGGATCACCTGCTTGGCGGTCTGTGCGGCGATGCGCCCGAAGTTGTCGGGTGTCACGTCCTCCCGCTTCATCTCGCTGTCGGGAACCTGGGTCCAGTCGATCTCCAACTCGTCGTCGGTGAGGAGCGTGTGGTTCTTCTCGCCGGTCTCCTCCTCGATGCGCTCGAGGTCGTCGAGCGCACGCTCGCGCGCGTCCTCGAGCAGCCGCACCTCGAGGTCGGGCGGCAGCTCGATCGCGAAGACGCGGAAGTCGCCCTTGTCGTCGAGGATCACGGTTGCGTGCCGGGCAGCACCCGGCGTCTTCTTGTACGCCGCGAGCAGCGCGTCCTCGAGCGCAGCGACGAGAGTTCCGCTCTCGATTCCCTTCTCGCGCTCGATCTCGCGTACGGCGTCAACGATCTCCTGGCTCATCCCTTACTTCCCTTCATCGATCAGGTTGGCCCGCACGATCTGCTCGTACGGGATGTCCACCGGTTCGCCGTTCGCGGCGATCTGCACCGCCCGCTCACCGGCGGAGACGACCTGACCGCGGACGCGGCCGGTCTCGGACTTGACGCGTACCGGGCGCCCGACGGCCCGGACGAAATGCTCACGTGTGCGAAGCGGCCGTTCCAGCCCGGGTGACGACACCTCGATGCTGTACTCGCTCGAGGTACGGGCGGAGCACTGTGGTCACGCGTTCGCAGAGCGCGTGGTCGACGCCCTTGGCGTGGTCGACGAAGACGCAGAAACGCTCCTTGCCGGTCAGCTCGAGCGCCAGGACGTCGACGTCCGGCAGCGCGCGCTCGACCAGGCGCGCGACCTCGCGCTGGAGCGTCCTCTCCGTCTCGTGCTGCGTGCTCGCCATCTGAAACCATCCCCTTAGACAGAAAATGGGCGCAGCGCGCCCACCCGAAAACCGCTCGAAATGGTGTCAGAACGGTAGCAGAACCGGCCCTGTCCCTCCGCCGCCGCGAGCTTGTGCCAAGTTGGCACAAACCCCCGGGTCACGCGGCGTCGAGGACGATCGTCACCGGGCCGTCGTTGACCAGCTCGAGCGCCATCTTCGCGCCGAAGACGCCGGTCTCGACCGCCACCCCGAGGACCCGAAGCTCGGCGCAGAAGCGCTCGTACAGCACCTCTGCGTCGCCCGGTGCGGCTGCTGCGGTGAAGCTCGGGCGGTTGCCCTTCGTGGTGTCGGCGAGCAACGTGAACTGGCTGACGACGAGTGCCGCGCCGCCGGTGTCGAGCAGCGACCGGTCGAAGCGGCCGTCCTCGCCGGCGAAGATCCGCAGCCGGGCGACTTTCGCGGCGAGCCGCTCTGCAGTCGCGGCGTCGTCGCCGCCGGCCACACCGAGCAGGATCACGAGCCCGGCGTCGATTGCGCCGCCCGGCGTCGAGCTCGCGCGACTGACGCGCTGGACGACCGCTTTCACTCGAGATCGAGGATGCGGGAGCTGTACTGCTCCGACTTGGGCTTCATCGAGAGTGCGAGCTTGTAGTGGCCGTTCGCCTCGGCGGTGCGGCCCTGCTGCTCGAGGGCGCGGCCGAGCGCGTAGTGGGCGTAGTCGTCGGTCGGGTCGAGCTCGTCGGCGATCGCCCGGAACTCCCGCTCCGCCTCTTCCCAGCGGGCCAGGCGGAAGTAGGCGATCCCGAGCGCCTCGCGGATCGACGCCTTCTGCGGCTCCAGCCGCTTTGCCTTCTCGAGCGGCACGGTCGCCTGGGCGGTGAGCCCGCTCCGGAGCCGCTGCTGGCCCTCGCGGAAGAACTCGTAGGCGTCGCTCATCGCAGGTAGTCGAAGTTCTCGCGCACGAGGTCGGCGGGTGTGGTGAGGTCGCGCGTGCGCCCAACCTGGATAGCAGAGACCGACGCTCCGGCGTCGATCGCCGCCTGGAAGACGTCGGCCAGCTCGTACGGCGGACTCCCGGGGAGCGGCTCGAGGTAGCGCGCGACGGACGGTCCGACGTACCAGAGCGGTGCCGCCGTCCAGCCGTCGGTCCCGTGTGCACCTTTGACCCGGACGATGCGGCCGTCCTCGAGCTCCACCTGGGTGGCAGCCGGCCGGCCGGGCTGTCGGCGCACCGCGATCGCCCCGTGCAGGCCGTCGACGGCGGCGGCGAAGCGGGCGAGGTCGCCGTCTGCGAACCGCGTGTCGGCCGCGACGACGAGGTACGGAGCGGTGGCTCGGGCGCGCGCGACGGCGTCCGCCGAACCGAGGCGCTCCGGCTGGGTCACGAAGCGAAGCTGATACGGCAGCGGCTCCAGCAGCGCCTCGACCTGGAGGCCGAGGTGGCCGGTCACGACGGCGATCGGGCTGCAACCGGCGGCCGCGAGCTCGTGGACGAGGGTGACGACGACCGGCCGGCCGTCGATCGGGAGCACCGGCTTCGGCCAGTGCTCGGTCAGCGGACGCAGGCGCGTACCCTCGCCCGCGGCCATCACGACCGCCTCTACAACAGCTCCTGCACCGCGTCGAGGATCGAGGCTGCGATCGCCTCCTTGCGCGCCCGCGGAACGACCCGCTCCGAGCCGCGGGTGATCAGTACGACCTCGTTCTCGGTCGCGTCGAAGCCGATTCCCGGCTCTGCGATGTCGTTGAAGACGACCAGGTCGGCGTGCTTCGCTCTCGAGCATCGCGCGCTTCCGCTCGAGCCCAGCTTCGCCCTGCTCGGCCCCGAACGCCACCAGCACCTGGCCGGTCGTGCTTCTGCTGCCCGAGCGCGTGGGCGACGTCCTTCGTGGGTGCGAGCTCGAGCGTCCACGTCGCGGGATCCTTCGCCCGCTTGCCGCCGAGCGGCTCGGCCGGCGCGTAGTCGGCGACCGCGGCCGCGAGCAGCAGCACATCGACGTCCGGCAGCGCCAGCGCGGCATCGAACATCGCGTCGGCGGTCGGCGTCGGGATCACCTCGACGCCCGCCGGGGCCGGCACGGCGAGGTTGGCGGCCAGCAGGATCACCTCGGCCCCTCGGCGACGCGCCTCCTCGGCGAGGGCAACGCCCATCCGGCCGGACGAGCGGTTGCCGACGAAGCGCACGCGTGTCGATCGGCTCGCGCGTCCCGCCGGCCGTGACGAGCACGCGGCGGCCGGCGAGCGGCCCGGGCGACAGAAGCTGGAGCGCGCGCCCGACGATCTCGGCCGGCTCGGCGAGCCGGCCGACGCCCCACTCGCCCTCGGCCATCTCGCCTTCGTCGGGCCCGATCAACTCGATCCCGCGGTGGAGCAAGCGTCTCGACGTTCGCACGCGTGGCGGCGGACGCCCACATGCGCGGGTTCATGGCCGGCGCGACGAGCACCGGGCCACGGTGGGCGAGCGCCGCCTCGGTCAGGAGGTTGTCGGCGATCCCGTGTGCGAGCTTGGCGAGCGTGTTCGCCGTGCAGGGCGCGACGACCAGCAGGTCGGCCTGCGTCAGGTGCGGATAGACGTCCTCGGCCGGCGGCCGGCGTGCGAGCGCCAGGAACGTCTGCTCGGTCACGAACCGCTGCGCGCCCGGGGTGACGAGTGGCACGACCTCGTGGCCGGCCTTCACGAGCAGGCGCGTCACCTCGCACGCCTTGTAGGCGGCGATCCCGCCGCTGACTCCGAGCAGGATCCTTCCCATGCGGGAAGTGTGACCTACTTCTTGGGGTACGAGTAGACGATCTTGCCCTCGGCAGTCTCCTCGAGGGCCATCGTCAGGTAGTTCTTCGAACGCGACTCGATCAGCGGCGGTGCGAACTCGTCGAACGTCCCCTCACCGAGCTGGTGGTGGTAGTTGTTGATCTGCCGTGCGCGCTTGGCCGCGACGATCACGAGCGCGTAGCGCGAGTCGACCTGGTCCATCAATTCGTCGATGCGGGGATGAATCATGGTCGCGCCATGGTAGCGGCACCGTCGAGCGTCCGCTCGATGATCGCTGCGAGGTCGTCGGCGGCCCGCTGCTTGACGTCGTTTCGCACGACGAAATCGAACTGATCCTGCAGCTCGAGCTGCCGTCTGCGCGGTCGCGAGCCGCTCGTCGATCACGCCGCTGCTCTCGGTCGCGCGCTCGCGGAGGCGGCGTTCGAGCTCCTCGACCGGTGCTGTGACGAAGATCGTCACGGCGCTCGGCACCCTCGCCTTCACGCGCAGGGCGCCGTCGGTCTCGAGCTCGAGCAGCGGGGCGCGGCCCTGGTCGCGGAGGCGGTCGATCTCCGAATTCAGCGTTCCGTAGCGGTTTCCGACGTAGTCGACCCATTCGAGGAACTCGCCGGCGACGACGCGCCTGTCGAACTCCTCGCGGTCGAGGAACCAGTAGTGCATGCCGTCCTGCTCGCCGGGGCGTTGCGGTCGCGTCGTCGCCGAGACGGCCAGCGCGAGCTCGCGGAATCGCGGCAGGACGAGCTGGATCAGCGTGCCTTTGCCGGCGCCGGACGGCCCGGTGACGACGAAAACCGGTTGGCCCGGCTTACCGGTTGAAGAGGCCAATCAGCTCGTGACGCTGGCGGTCGGAGAGCCCGCCGACCGTCTTCGACTGGCTGATGCGGCACTGGTTGAGCAGACGCGCTGCCTTGACGCGCCCGAACTTCGGCACGGCCATGAGCATGTCGAACACCTTCGCCGTCGAGACGAACTCGGGCGGCTCGCGCAGGATCTGCTCGATCGAGATGGCGCCCGACTTCAGGTCCTTCTTCAGCTGCGCCCGCTTGACGCGGATGTCGTTCGCTCGCTTCAGCGCCTCCATCCGCTGGTCGAGCGAGCGGACCGGCGCCTGAACCTGAATCTGCTGGGGAACCATGAGCGCAGCATCCTACCAACCTGTCAGCGCCGTGCAACCGGGACCGACAGACGTCAGTTTTCCATCTTGGCAACGGCATCGAACGCCGCACAAAATGCGTCGTCCGGAGATCGATAACCGGCGCGTGCGAGCGCTTCCTCGAGTTCCGTTCGCACACGCACCGGTGCATCCGGGTCCGCGAACAGGACCGTGCCGAGAGCGACGTGTGTCGCACCGCACGCGATCAGCTCGAGCGCGTCGCGTCCGGTCTGCACGCCGCCCATGCCGACGATCGGCAAATCGGTCGCGCGACGAGCGGCGTACACAGCAGCGAGCGCGACGGGCTTCAACGCCGGTCCCGAGTAGCCGCCGGCGACGCGAGCGAGCACCGGTCGTAGGCGCTCGTCGAGCGCGACGCCGCGCAACGTGTTGACGAGACTGATCCCGTCGGCGCCGGCCGACTCGACCGCGCGCACGGTCTCACCCAGCTCCCACGAATGCGGCGAAAGCTTGGCGTAGAGCGGCTTCCCGCTCACGTCACGGCACGCAGCGACGATCTCGGCAGCTCGCCTCCGGCGCCTCGTCGACGTTCGGGCACGAGAGGTTCAGCTCGATGCACGCGACGTCGTCGCGTGCGAGTTGCTCGCAGGTCTCGACGTAGTCGCGAACGGTAAAGCCGCCCACCGAAACCCAGATCGGGCGACGGAGCTCGTGCAGTTGCGGAAGGACGTCGGCGAGGAAGCGATCGCGCCCGGGATTGGCGAGACCGATCGCGTTCAGCATGCCGTACTCCGTCTCGGCGATCCGCACCGGTTCGTTGCCCGCGCGCGGCTCGGGCGTGACCGTCTTCGTCACGAACGCGTCGAACGCACGGGCCGTGTCCGGCGCGGTGACCGCGTCGAGGCAACCGCTTGCGTTCAGGAGGAGCACAACACCGGTCCTTCGACGCACAACCGTTTCAGCTCGCCGTCGATCTCGACGACGCAGCCGTAACACGCGCCGTACCCGCACGCCATCGGCGCCTCCCAAGCGAGCTGTGCGTCCGGTGCGAGCGCGCGCACGGCTTCGAGCATCGGCTCGGGGCCGCAGGCGAGCACGTCGCGATCCGGCGGTAGCACGTCCGTGACGAGGACCGGGTCGACCACGACCTCGGCGTTCGGGATGAGGGCGGCGGCCTCGGCGTGGTGCGCGGAGCGGAACCCGAGCACGGTCGGTGGCCGCTCGAGCGCCTCCGAGAGATACGGCAGCGGCGCCATCCCGATGCCGCCGCCGACGAGCAGCGGTCGCGGCACGTCGAGGCGAAAGCCGTTACCGAGCGGGCCGAGGACGTGGATCGCATCACCCGGCTCGAGCGCGGCGAGCGCGCGCGTTCCCGGCCCGATCGCGTCCAGCAGGAAGGCGAGCTCGCGGCGTGGCGCGAGACACAGCGACATCGGGCGCGGCAGCACGCGGCCGGGCGCCTCGAGCATGAAGAACTGCCCCGGAACGCCCGGATCGAGCCCGCCCCGCTCGAGCCGCAGCAGGACGTAGGCGCCGACCGCCTCGACGGCGACGACGCTACGACGCTCGCGCCGCAGTCTCGACATCGATGCGCTCCTGCAGGGAGAGGGCGGTCTCGGCGCGCGCATTCGCGATCGCATGCACCGCCGCCGTCGCAGCCGCGATCGTCGTGATGCAGGGCACGCGCGCGCTGAGCGCGGACTCGCGGATCAGATACCCATCCGAGCGCGGCTCCGGCCCGCCGTCGGGCGTGTTGACGATCAGGTTGCAGCGGCCGCGCCGGATCAGGTCGACGACACTCGGGCCGTCACCGGGCTCGTTGACGCGGCGGACGCGGTCGACTTCCAGGCCGGCGCCGCCGAGCGTGCGCGCCGTCCCGGCCGTCGCGTACAGGTGGAAACCGAGCCCGGCGAACGCGGCGGCCACCGGGATCGCGGAGGCCTTGTCGAGATCGCGAACCGACAGGAAGACCGCGCCCTCGCGGGGCAGCGAGCGTCCGGCGGCACGTTCCGCCTTCGCGAGCGCGGTCGGCAGGTCGCTCGCGCTCGCCATCACCTCGCCCGTGGCCCGCATCTCGGGACCGAGCACCGAGTCGGCACCGGGGAAGCGTGCGAACGGCAGCACGGCTGCCTTGACGCTGACCTGCCTCGGCGGCCGCTCGGCCGGCAGCGCGAGATCGGCGAGTCGCGCTCCGGCGGCCAGCTTGCACGCCGCCTCGACGAGATTGACGCCGGTCGCCTTGGACGCGAACGGCACCGTGCGCGAGGCGCGCGGGTTGACCTCGAGCACGAACACCTGATCGTCGGCGATCGCGAACTGGACGTTCAGCAGCCCGACGACGCCGAGCGCGGGACCGAGCCGGCGCACGATCGCGTCGATCTCGGCGGTGGCGGCGGAGGTGAGCGACTGTGCAGGCAGCACGCAGGCGGAGTCGCCGGAGTGCACGCCGGCCTCTTCCACGTGCTGCATGACGGCTCCGACGTACGTGTCGGCCCCGTCGCAGAGCGCGTCGACGTCGATCTCGACGGCGTTCTCGAGGAAACGGTCGACGAGTGTCGGTCCCTGGACACCGGCGAAGGCGATCCGAACCTGCTCGGCGTCGTGGCACACGCGCATCGCGCGCCCGCCGAGCACGTACGACGGACGGACGAGCACGGGGTAGCCGATGCGATCGGCGATGTCGACCGCGGCGGCGCCGCTCGCGGCGATTCCCCAGTCCGGGCAGCGTACGCCGAGCTCGTCGAGCAACCCGCCGAACCGCTCGCGATCCTCGGCGAGGTCGACGGCGTCGAACGGCGTGCCGAGGATGCGGAAACCGGCTGCCTCGATCGCCCGCGCGAGCTTCAGCGGCGTCTGCCCGCCGAACTGGATGACGACGCCCTCCGGCTGCTCGCGCTCGCAGACGGCCAGCACCGACGGCGCGTCGAGCGGCTCGAAGTACAGGCGGTCCGACGTGTCGTAGTCGGTCGACACGGTCTCGGGGTTGCAGTTGACCATCACCGCCTCGTAGCCGAGCGCGCGGAAGGCCTGGACGGCGTGGACGCAGCAGTAGTCGAACTCGACACCCTGGCCGATCCGGTTCGGGCCCGAGCCGAGGATGACGACACGCTTCGCCGTGCCGGTCGGCGGCGCCTCGTCGCGCTCCCCCCACGTCGAGTAGAAGTAGTTCGAGCGCGCTTCGACCTCGCCGGCACACGAGTCGATGCGCCGGAAGACCGGCGCGGCCGCGAGCTGGCGCGACTCCTCGGCTGCCAGTGTCTCCAGCTCGCGCTCGAAGAACGGGTGCAGCCCCTCTGGATGCCAGTCGAAGTCGCCCTCGAGACCGCGCTTCGCCTTGACGAACGCCTCGATGAACGTGCCGGCCGATCCCCATCGTCTCGCCGACCGACTTCATCTGGGTGCCGAGTGTCGTGTCGGCGCCGGGGAACTTCTCGAAGGCGAAGCGCGGGATCTTGACGACGACGTAGTCGAGCGTCGGCTCGAAGCTCGCGGGCGTCGTGCCGGTGAGGTCGTTCGGGATCTCGTCGAGCGTGTAGCCGACCGCGAGCTTCGCGGCGACCTTCGCGATCGGGTAGCCGGTCGCCTTCGATGCGAGCGCGGACGAGCGCGAGACGCGCGGGTTCATCTCGATCACGCGCAGCTCGCCGGAGTCACGGCTCGCGCGCGAACTGGATGTTCGAGCCGCCAGTGTCCACGCCAACGGCACGGACGACGTCGATCGCGGCATTTCGTAGCTCCTGGTACGCCTCGTCGCTGAGCGTCATCTGCGGCGCGACCGTCACCGAGTCGCCGGTGTGCACGCCCATCGGGTCGAGGTTCTCGATCGAGCACACGATCACGACGTTGTCTGCGTGGTCGCGCACGACCTCGAGCTCGAACTCGTCCCAGCCTCGCACCGACTCCTCGACGAGCACCTGCGAGATCGGCGACTCGGACAGGCCGCGCACCACCTGGCGGTGCAGCTGCTCGGGCGTGTCGGCGAAGCCGCCGCCGTGACCGCCGAGCGTGAACGCGGGACGGACGACCGCCGGCAGCGAGATGCCTTCGAGGTCGTCGCTCGACGTGACGATGCGCGAGGTCGGGACCTTCAGCCCACAGGCCTCGACCGTCTGCTTGAAGAGCTCGCGGTCCTCGGCGCGCTGGATCGCGTCGATGCGCGCCCCGATCAACTCGATGCCGAGCTCGCGCAGGACGCCCGCCGCGTCGAGCTCGCGTGCCAGGTTGAGCGCCGTGCCGCCGCCCATCGTCGGGCAGCAGCGCGTCGGGCCGTTCGCGCTGCAGCACTCCGACCACACCGTCGAGGTCGAGCGGCTCGAGGTACGTGCGGTCGGCGAAGCCCGGGTCGGTCATGATCGTCGCCGGGTTCGAGTTGACGACGATCGTGCGGAAGCCGTCGTCGCGCAGCACCTTCAGCGCCTGGCAGCCCGCGTAGTCGAACTCCGCCGCCTGCCCGATCACGATCGGGCCCGACCCGATCAGGCAGATCGACTCGAGATCGCTGCGCCGTGGCATCAGGCGGCCGCCTTCAGCGCCTCGACCCAGCGCGCGATGATCGGCGCGGCGTCGTGCGGTCCGGGCGACGCCTCGGGATGGAACTGCGCCGAGTGCGCGCGCAGGTCGGGGTAGTCGAGGCCCTCGACGGTGCCGTCGTAGAGCGAGCTGTGCGTGACGTTCGCGTCGTCTGCCGGTCGCGACCGCGAAGCCGTGGTTCTGGGACGTCACGAGCACGCGGTTCGTGCGGCGGTCGAGCACGGGGTGGTTCGCGCCCCGGTGGCCGAACGGCAGCTTGAACGTCTGCCTGCCGGTCGCGAGCGCGAGCAGCTGGTGGCCGAGGCACACGCCGAGCACGGGCGTCCGGCCGAGCAGCTCGCGGACGGTGCTTGCCTCGTCCGCGAGCGGCGACGGGTCGCCCGGGCCGGGTGAGAGCAGCACGCCGTCGTAGCCCGCCACCGTGTC
Source organism: uncultured Actinomycetes bacterium (assembly GCA_963819535.1). Lineage (GTDB taxonomy): Bacteria > Actinomycetota > Thermoleophilia > Gaiellales > Gaiellaceae > PALSA-600. The sequence continues at coordinate 990,365 of CAWFWL010000004.1, forward strand.
GGCGTCGACGTCGTGCGGGAACACGTCGACGGCTGCGCCGTTCGCGGCGAGCCGCCGGAGAATCGAGCGCTTGCAGCCGTAGTCGACGACCGCCACGCGCACGGCGCCTTCGGCCGCGAACGTATACGGCTCGCGGGTGGAGACGCCGGCGACGAGCGCCGCCCCGGCCATCGCCGGCTGCTCGCGGACCGCGGCGAGCACCTCGATCGGTGTCGCGCGCCTCGCTCACGACTGCGGCGCGCATCGCGCCGCGCTCGCGCAGGTGCAGCACGAGCGACCGCGTGTCGACGCCGGTGAGCGCGACGACACCGTGCTCGTGCAGCCAGTCGGTCCAGTGCGGCCCACGCGCCTCGCGCATCAGGACGCCCTTCGCGTGTGTGCGATGCGACTCCGAGCGCTCGGCCGCCGATGCCGTAGTTGCCGACCATCGGTGCGGTGAAGCACACGATCTGGCCCTCGAAGCTCGGGTCGGTCGCAACTTCCTGGTAGCCGCTCATCGACGTCGTGAACACGGCCTCGCCGAACGCGAAGCCGGGTGCGCCCACCGACTCGCCCGCGAAGATCTCTCCGTCTTCGAGGACCAACGCGCCGCTCACTGCGAACGCCACCCGTCCGGCGGCGATCGTGAGCAGGACGCGTCCGCTGAGCCGCCGCCCGATCAGCCACGAGTTCGCCGAGCGCGACTGGAACCCGTCGGCCTTGACGCGCCACGTGCTGTCGAGATCGAGCAGCGTCATGTTCGCGGGCGCGCCGACAGCGACGCGCGGCGCTCGAGGCCGAAGATCGCCGCCGGACCGGCGGACATCCGCTCGAGCAGCGTCTCGAGCGTCAGCACGCCGGGCTCGACCAGGTCGGTGTAGAGCGACGGCGAACGCCGTCTCGAGCCCGATCACACCGAACGGCGCCGATTCGAACGGCGCGTCCTTCTCCTCGGGCTGTGCGGCGCGTGGTCGGTCGCGATCGCGGCGATCGTCCCGTCGCGGACGCGCGTCGATCAGCGCCGACGCGGTCGTCGCTCGCTGCGCAGCGGTGGGTTCATCTTCAGGTTCGGGTCGAGCGTGCGAACGGCCTCGTCGGTGAGGCACAGATGGTGCGGCGTCGCCTCGCCGGTCGCGCGCACGCCGGCCGCCTGCGCGCGGCGCAGGTGCTCGACCGACTCGGCCGCGGAGAGGTGCATCAGGTGCACGGCCTGGCCGGTGTCGGCCGCGAGGTCGACGTCGCGCGCGACCATGAGGCTCTCGCCGAGCGACGGCCAGCCGCCGAGGCCGAGCTCGGCGGCGACGACGCCCGCGTGCGCGTGCCCGCCGCGCGTGAGCGAGCGCTCCTCGCAATGGACGGCGATCGTGCGGCCGGTGATCGCGTTGTACTGCAGCGCCCGGCGCATCACGCCGGCCTCGTCGACCGGACGGCCGTCGTCGGTGAAGCCGGCCGCGCCGGCGTCGGCGAGTGCACCGAGCTCGGTGAGCTCGGCGCCGTCCTGCCCCTTGGTGATCGCGGCCATGAAACCGACAGGCACGTGCGCCTCGTCGGCCGCGCGCGCGCGCAGGCCGCGGAGCATGTCGGCGTCGTCGACGACCGGGTCGGTGTTCGGCATCGCGAGGATCGCGCAGTAGCCGCCCGCTGCGGCCGCGGCAGTGCCGGTCGTCGATCGTCTCCTCGTCCTCACGGCCCGGCGTGCGCAGGTGCACGTGCGGATCGATGAACGCCGGGACGAGCAGGCGGCCTTCGCCCTCGACGACGACGTGCTCGTTGGTGTCGAGCCGCTCGCCGATCTGTGCGATCACGCCGCCGTCGATGCGCACGTCGAGCACCGCGTCGATCCCCTCGGCGCGGGTCGACGACGCGCGCGCCACGCACGACGACGTTGTCGTGCCCGACGGGGCCGGCGAGCATCACGCGACCTCCACTGCGGCCTCGACGGCGACCGGGCCCGGCGGTCAGCAGGTCGTAGAGCACCGCCATCCGCACGACGAGGCCCGCGCGCACCTGGTCGACGACGAGCGACGCGTCGGAGTCGGCGACGCGCGCGTCGATCTCGACGCCGCGGTTCATCGGGCCGGGGTGCATGACGCGTCTGGCCGGGCCGCAATCGCTCCGGCGTGATCGCCCCAGCGTGCGGTGTACTCGCGCAGCGTCGGCACGAAGTTGGCGCCCTGCGAGCATGCGCTCACGCTGCATGCGCAGCACGTAGACGACGTCGGCGTCGGCGATCGCCGCGATGTCGTGCGTCGACTCGGCGCGAGGCCGGCCGGCAGCAGCGCCGGTGGCCCGACGAGGATCGCGTCCGCGCCGACGAGCGCGCAGCGCCTGCACGAGCGACCGCGCGACACGCGAGTGCGCGACGTCGCCGACGATCGCGACGTGCAGGCCCTCGAGCCGGCCGAACGCCTCGCGCATCGTGTAGCAGGTCGAGCAGCGCCTGCGTCGGATGCTGGTGCTTGCCGTCGCCGGCGTTGACGACGTGCGCAGCGGTCAGCTCGGCGACGAAGTGCGCGGCGCCCGCCTCGGGATGCCGGAGCACGATCACGTCGGGGTCGTACGCCGACAGGGTCAGCGCCGTGTCCTTCAGCGACTCGCCCTTGTCGACGGACGAGCCCGACGGACTTGAGGGTCATCGTGTCGGCGGAGAGCCGCTTCGCCGCGAGCTCGAACGACGAGCTCGTGCGCGTCGACGACTCGTAGAAGACGTTCAGGACGAGGCGGCCGCGCAGCGTCGGCAGCTTCTTGTTCTCGCGCTCCTGCGAGAGCGAGAACGACCGGGCGGTCGCGAGCAGACGGTCGACGTCGTCGCCGACAGGTCGGCGATCGAGAGGAGGTGCCGCCGTTCGCTCCGCGGCGGCAGCAGATCGCCGCCGATCAGACGCAGGTCGCTCATGCGCTCCACCCCCTCGCGTGCCGGTGCGAGCAGGACGCGGTCGACCTCGTCGATCTCGAGCAGCTCGACCTGGACGCGCTCGCCGCGCATCGTCGGCAGGTTCTTGCCGACGTAGTCGGGGCGAATCGGCAGCTCGCGGTGGCCACGGTCGGCGAGCACGGCGAGCTGCACCCGCGTCGGGGCGGCCGTACTCGAAGAGCGCGTCGATCGCGGCGCGGATCGTGCGGCCGGTGATAGAGCACGTCGTCGACGAGGATCACGGTGCGGCCTTCGAGCTCGAACTCGAGCTCGCGTGTCGCGCACGAGCGGCTGCGGGCGCCTCGGCGCCTGGCCCCGCCGCACGTGCACGTCGTCGCGATGGAAGGTGATGTCGAGCTGGCCGAGGTCGAGCGCTGTCGCCGGTGCGCTCCTCGATCAGCCTGCGCAGGCGGTGGGCGAGCGGCACGCCGCGCGTGTGGATGCCGACGAGCGCGACCGCGTCGAGGTCGTCGTTGCGCTCGATGATCTCGTGCGCGATGCGCGAGAGCGTGCGGCGGATCGCCTCGTCGTCGAGCAGGATCTTCGATGCCGGTGTGACGGCAGCGTGCGACATTCGACTCCTTTCCGGCCTCACGGGACCGGGTTAAAGGGCGGCGAGCTGGGAGCAGCATACGGGCATACGGCCGGACGGATAGTGTGGGCGGCCGTGAACGGCGAGCTCCTGACCCGCTACGCGAAGCTGATCGTCGAGGTCGGGACGAACGTCCAGCCCGGCCAGAACATCCTCATGATCGGTGCGCCGACGGCGGCGCCGCTGATGCGCGCGGTCGCCGCCGAGGCGTACGCGCGCGGTGCGCGCTTCTTCGACCCCTGGTACTTCGACCCGCAGGTGAAGCGCATCCGCGCCGAGACGGCGGATCCGGACTCGTTGGAGTTCATCCCATCGTGGTACCCAGAGCGGATCCGGCAGCTCGGCGAGGGTCACGGGGTCGCGGATCTCGGTCTCGCCGACCGTCCCGCCGGGGCTGATGGACGGCGTCGATCCGGGCGTCGCAGGACGCGACCAGCTGCCGAAGCTTCCCGGGCATCTTCGACGTGATCAACGACCGAAGACGACGAACTGGTGCGTCGTGCCCGTGGGCGACCGTCGAGTGGGCTCGCGTCGTCCATCCGGATCTCGACGACGCGGACGCCCTCGCGAAGCTGTGGGAGCAGCTCGTGTACATGCTTCGCCTCGACGCCGACGATGCCGGCGCGGCCTGGCGCGAGCGGGTCGGCGAGCTGCATGCGGTCGGGCAGCGACTCGACGGCGCGAACGCTTCGACTCACTGCACTTCGAGGGGCCGGGCACCGATCTCACCGTCGGGCTCCTCCCCACCTCCCACTTCGCGGGTGACGAGCCGGGATCGACGACCGTCGACGGCGTCGTCTTCAACCCGAACCTCCCGACGGAGGAAGTCTTCACGACGCCCGATCCGGAGCGCACCGAAGGCGTCGTGACGGCGACGAAGCCGCTCGACATCGAGGGCACGCTCGTCCAGGGGCTGCGCGTGCGGTTCGAGGGCGGCCGCGTCGTCGAGATCGACGCCGACGAGGGCGCCGACGCGCTGCGGGCGCGGGTCGCGAAGGACGACGGCGCCTCGCGACTCGGCGAGGTGGCGCTGGTCGACCGCGAGGGCCGCATCGGCAAGACGGGCACGGTCTTCTTCAACACGCTGCTCGACGAGAACGCCGCCAGCCACGTCGCGCTCGGCAACGCCTACGCGATCGCCGGTCGGCGACGAGGATCGCGACCGGATCAACCTGAGCGCGATCCACATCGACTTCATGATCGGCAGCGACGACGTCAGCGTCACCGGCCACTCCCGCGCCGGCGCCGAGGTGCCAGTCCTGCGCGGCGGCACCTGGCAGATCTAGCCAGGCCTCGCTCAGCCTGGCCGCGATCCGCCACGTCCGGTGTCAGACACGGATGTGGAAGTGCAACACCTTCGTGGCGGAAGAGCCACAAGCCGTCCACAGGCGCCATTCTGCGCCGACGCGGGCTTGCGCGAGCCGCGTCCCGACCCGACACGTCCGGTGTCAGACACGGTTGTGGAAGTGCAACGCCTTCGTCGCGGAAGATGCAACGCGCTGTCCACCGAGGGCGCTACTCGGGCGCTGCGGCGATTCGCTCGGCGCGCGGGGGGCGGGCGCCGCGGCGGATCAGTTGCGGGTCGCCCCGCTCGGCGAACGGCACTTCGATCACGTCGAAGTCGCGCGGGACGACCGTGGCCGCGAACACCTCCTGCGCCTCCTTTGCCAGCTCACCGCCGAAGTAGCGCGGCGAGACGTGCGTGAGTGCGAGCAGCCGCACGCCGGCGTCGCGGGCGATCTCCGCCGCCTGCAGCGCCGTCGAGTGAAGCGTGTCGCCGGCCCGTTCGCGCTCGTCCTCGGTGAACGTCGCCTCGTGCACGAGCACGTCGGCGCCCTCCGCGAGGACGCGCACGGTCTCGACCGGCGCGGTGTCGCCGGGGATCACGATCCGCCGCCCGGCGCGCGACGCTCCGACCACGACGTCCGGCGTGAGCACCCGGCCGTCTGCGAGCGTCACCGACTCACCGTGCTGCAGAGCGCCGCGTTCCGGCCCGAACGGGATGCCGAGCGCGTCCGCGGCGTCGTTGTCGAACCGGCCCGGCCGCTCGTTCTCGTCGAGTGCGTACCCGACGGCAGAGGTGCCGTGATGCACGGGGAAGACCAGGATCCGGTAGCCGTCCCGTTCGAGCGCCTCGCCCGGCCGCACCTCGACGAGCTCGAGCGGGTACGCCAGCTTCCCGAACACTCGCCCGAGCCCCGAGAACAGGTCGCGCAGCCCCGGCGGCCCGTAGATCGTCAGCGGCACGTCGCGCTGGCGCAGCTGAAACGTCTTCAGCATCCCGGGCAGGCCGAGGTAGTGGTCGCCGTGGTAGTGCGTGAGGAAGATCTGCTCGAGGTCGGGCAGCCCGACCGTCGAGCGCATCAGCTGCCGCTGCGTCCCCTCGCCACAGTCGAACAGCAGCCGCTCGCCGCCGCGGCGGACGAGGATCGCCGCCGGCGCGCGGCTGGCCGTGGGCGCGCTGCCCGAGGTGCCGAGAAAGACGAGGTCGAGGTCCACGCGCCGATTGTCGCCAAGCGACGGGCGCCGTGACGGATCGACGCGCGTCGAGGGTTTAGCCTCCCGCCAAACCCTCCTAAGGCAGGACGAGCGTCTGCCCGGCGCGGATGTCGGCGCTCGGGAGATGGTTGGCCCGCTCGATCCGCCAGATCGCGTCGCGCACGTCGCCGCCGTAGTGGCGCTGCGCGATCGACCAGAGCGTGTCGTACTCCCGGACCATGACCACCTGCTTCGCGCCGTGCGCCTGGGACGAGCGCGCAACGGCGCTCCAGACGAGAACGGCCAGCCCTGCGATGAGAAGCACTCGGACGAACATGTGTTCGCCATGCTAGCGAACAGGTGTTCGCCTTGTCAAGTGCCGCTTACGAGCCGGCGATCCGCGCCGCCACGACCACCTTGTGGACGAGCGCCTTCGCGATCCCGGCCGCACTCGCCGTCGACACCGCGCCCGGCGCGAAGTACGCCGCGTCGCCGGTCGGGCAGAGCCCGGCCGTCAGCGCGAGCTCGTCGGTGAAGGCGCCCGCGGACAGCTTCGGCACGAAGCCGGCGAAGAAAAGCCCGCTCTGCCAGCCCTGCAGGGACGTCTCGTCGACGAGCTTGAAGATGTTGACCTTCGTCACGTCGGCGTCGCAGAGCGAGAAGTCGACGAGCTTGCGGTACCACGCCGCCTGGTAGGCCTCGCTCCCGGTCTCCTCCACCCCGGCCGCGTTCTCGAAGCCGTCGTACGAGCTTGCGACGGCGGCGCTCGGCGTCGTCTGGATGCCGACCTCGTTGAGGCTCACCGGCAGCCGCCCCGGCCCGACGGTCGGTTGACGGGTGCCGTTGAACGCGTCGTAGAACGCGTGGTAGGCGCGCGGCAGGTTGGCGACGCTGAAGGACGTCCGGCCCGGGTAGCCCGTCTCGAACGACAGGCTCTGCGGGATCGGGTACGGATGCAGGTCGAGGCCGTCCATCAGCGGCTTCGTACGGCCGCTCGAGCGGTACCACGCGCCGAGGAAACGGAGCCAGTCGACCGGGTTCGTCGCGCGCGGGCTGCTCTCGTCGGTCGGAACCGGGTTGCCGCGCGGGGAGAGGCCGAGCCCCCAGACGAAGATCGCCGGGTCGACGGCCTTCAACGCGTCGTACGAGGCCGCGAGGAAGAGGCCGCAGCGCGCCGCCGACACGTTCTTGCCCAGGACGTACTGCGGGTTGGCGAACAGGCTCGTGTTGCACTCGTTCATGACCACGAACTCGCGCACCTGCGGCCAGGCACGCGCGAGGCCACCGACCCAGGTCGCGAACCGCGCCGGGTTGACCGGGCTCGCGAGGGCCGACGAGTGGCGCGGATAGACGTCGAGCGTGACCGTCACGCCGGCCGCCGCGGCCGCGTCGAGCGCGGGACCGACCAGGCTCGCCTCGTCTCCCTCGAAGCCGTCGGGGGTCGTCTCGTCCCAGTGCAGCGTCATCGTGTCCGAGGTCATGCCGACGCTCCGCAGCATCGTCCAGAACGGCCCGGCGCCCTGCTCGTACTTGCCGGCGTCGTCGTTGACGCCCCAGACGACGTTGTCCGCGGACGCGGTCGCGGCCGCGATACCGAGCGCGGCCAGCGCCGCCGCCACTGCTGCCACTGCCCGCTGCACGCCTAACTCTGTAGCAGAGGCGCCAGCGAGCCCACAAGCTTCGCGGCGCCGAAGCGAACCGGATCGTCGGCCGGCAGGCCGGTCGCGGCCTCGGTCTCCGCAATCGCATGCCGCGCGGCGGCCTCGTCCAGTTGCCGCGTGTTGAGCGCGATGCAGTAGACCTTCGCCGGGCGCGCGAGCAGGCTGATCTGCTCGTGCAGGCGCACCAGATCGAGAAGCGGCGGGATCGGATACTGCTCGTCGCCGTCGACGACCTTCGACCCCGCCTCGTGACAGAGGACGTAGCCGTGCGGTGCCGAGCCGTGGATCAAGCCGAGCGTGACCCCGGAGTACGCCGGATGCAGCAGCGAGCCCTGACCCTCGACGAAGAGCACCTCTCCGCCCCGCGCCGCACCCTCAACCACGAGCCGCTCGGCCGCGCCGGCGATGTAGTCGGCGACGACCGCGTCCACGGCGATCCCCCAGCCGGCGATCGCGATGCCCGTCTGCCCAGTCGGGACGAACTCGCTGCGGTGGCCGAGGCGGCGTGCCTCACGGTCGAGTTCGAGCGCAACCGTCATCTTCCCGATCGCACAGTCGGAGCCGACGGTGAGGATCGTCGTCGCGGCGATGCGTCAGGTTCGCCCCCGACGGGACGTCGAGGTCGGGCGGCGGCTTGCGCAGGTCGCGTAGCTCCGCACCGTGGCGCTCGGCGAGCGCGACCAGCGCGGGATCGTCGCTCACGAACTCGTGCAAGCCGTTCTCGAGGTCGAGCCCTGCCTCCAGAGCATTCCTCGAGGAGGCGCCGCCAGGCGGGCGGGAACCGGCCGCCCGCGGTGGCGACGCCCACCAACGCCGTCGTCGGCTCCAGCGGTAACGCCTCGGCGACCGTCGCGACGAGGGGGAAGCCCTCGACGCTCGGGGCGTCGTTCGTCGAGTCGAGGAGTGCGACGATGTCGTCGGGTCGAAACCGCATGACGCCCCGCGCGGTCTTGCCGAAGTGCGGGTCGGCCGACCGTCCCTCCGCGAGGACGAGCAGCCTACGCGGGCGCGACACCGAGCCCCGGAGCATCGGCCGGCAGCTGAACGCCGTCGACGAACTCGACGCCCGGCCATGGATCGGCGGCCAGCAGCAGGTTTCCGTCGAGGTCGATGTGGTCCATCAGCGAGGCGATGTGCGCGCCGGCCGCAATCCCGAGCCCGGACTCGATCATGCAGCCGAGCATGACGCCGAGCCCCAGCGCGCGGGCGGCGGCAACCATGCGCACGGCCTCGCGGATCCCGCCCGACTTCGCGAGCTTGATGTTGATCCCGTGCGCACGCTCGGCGCACGCGGCGACATCGGCCAGCGTGTGGCAGTCCTCGTCGACGTAGATCGGTACGGGCGAGCGGCGCTTCAGCTCCGGCCCGCCGGGATCGCCGGCCGGCAGCGGCTGCTCGCAGTACTGCAGCGTCGAGTTGCGGGCAGGTACTCGAGTGCCTCGTCGAGCGTCCACGCCTCGTTGACGTCGCACTGCAGCGGCAGGTCGGTCACCGAGCGCACGGCGCGCACGCGCTCGGCATCGAGGCCGTCGCGGCCGCCGAGCTTCAGCTTGAGCCGGCGGAACCCGCGAGGCGCCACCTTCTCGGCCCGCCGCGCCATGTCGTCGGGGTCGCCGAGCCAGATCGTCCACGACGTCGGCGGTCCCCCGCGCCGCAGGCCGAGCAGCCGGTAGACGGGAAGGCCGGTCAGCTTGCCCTGTAGGTCGTACAGCGCAGCGTCGAGCGCCGAGCGCGCCGCGTGCTCGCCCGGCGGCAACCCGTCGCCGAGCTCGTCGAGCGCGAACGGATCGTCGCCGAGCGCGACCTGTTCGAGCCACGCCTTCGCCGATGCGGCGCTCTCGGCGTAGCGCTCGATCGGCGCCGCCTCCCCGAAGCCCGAGACGTCGCCGTGCCGCACCTCGACCTGGACGACGTCCGCCTCGTCCTCCGAACTGCGGGAGATCGTGAACGTCTCGGCGAGCTGGAGCGTCGCGATCGAGGCGCTCAAATCCACGAGGGCTACACTAGTCAGCCCCGCGCCCGTAGCTCAGGGGATAGAGCGTTCGCCTCCGGAGCGAAAGGTCGCAGGTTCGATTCCTGCCGGGCGCATCCTGACCCACGTGCCGGTGCGCTAGCCCGCATCGCTGCGTGGGTCAGGAGTTGCATAGATGCCGGGTTTCGTCATGGCGTGCAACACCCCGGTGCACACCTCGCTAGGCTCGGCCGGTGGTCACGCGCGCAACCATTTGCAGTAGTGGCTGACGACATGTTCGCCGGCACCAGCGAGCAGTTCCACAACCACGTTGGCGTCGCCGAGGCCCTCGATGCGCTCGACCGCCGTGACCTCTGGCTGCTCGTCTCTGTCATCGGTGGCCGGCCGACTGATCCAACTGTGTTCACGGAGATCGCCGCGGCCGTGCGGCAATTGGCTCTCCGCCGAAGTCTTGTGGATCTCCTCGACGATCCCGATTTCCCCGCGCCGGAGACCAGGGTAGTGGTTGGTGGCCTTCGCGTGCTGGTGCGCGGACGCAGGCGAGCCGTCAAGTTCCGGTCAGACGAATTCCCGCTCGTTGCGAATCCGCTGGCGTGGACGGGTAACTACGAGCTCGACGCCTAAAACGTCTAACCGTTGTCGGACTCGGGCGAGGCGATCTCTCCGTCCTCGTCCTCGGCCGCCAAGACGTCGACCGCGGAAAGATCTGGGAACTCATAGAGCGCCTCGAACTCGAGGTCACCGAGAGTGGTGGCGTCGTCGCCCTCCGATGTGGACGACACCTCCCATTCATTCAAGCCGACTCGGCGGGCGAAGACGTCCTTCTCGGTTTCGCGGTGACGGAACTTCACCCATTCGCTCACCGGAGTCGAAGGCTACTCGTTCCGTCCTTAGCCCTGCGATACAACCCGGCCCGCCAGTAGGCTCGACCGGTCACATGGCTAAGCCGGACATGACGATTCCGACCGGACGTGCGGAGGCGCTTCGGGCCGAAGCGGATCGGCTCACACAGCTCGACATTGACGGTGTGCTCTGGCTGTTCGACAGCCCCCATCCCGATGACGCCATAGCTAGACAACTCCGAGATCTCGCGTTTCGGGGTCGAGATCTTCGCGCCCGATGTGAAGAGATTGCTTGGCTGATGCGAGTGTTCGCTGATGGCATCGACGAGTTCGCGACCACACAGAAGGCATTCGAGCAGAGCTCTTAGCCGCCGCGACGAGCGGGCAATTAACGCGATGGCGAACAGAAAGAAGAAACGAAGCCGCGTTCCGGGTACTCGTGGTAGATCCGGCTCCGGGTTTGAGAAGGTCGTCGCCGATGTGATGAGGGCGATGGACACGACAGCCGTAGTCGACCAAGGCAGATGGCTCGACGGACCCGACGGTCGGCGCGAAGCCGATGTCCTCGTAACCGGGACCGTCGACGGCACAGAACGCCGCGTGTTGATCGAGTGCAAGGACTACAACCCCGCCACGACCGGACCCGTCGGGATCGAAGTTGTAGACGCGCTCGAATCGAAGCGTCGAGACCTCGAGACTCACGTTGCAATGATCTGCAGCAACTCCGGCTTCACTGTCCCCGCGGTCGACAAGGCTGCGCGAACGGGAATCTTCTTGATCGGCGTGATGCGCAAAGGCGACACACGCATTCGATTCCTCGTCCACGAGCCGCACTACACGCGTCGCGTCCGAGTCGAGAGGATCGAGGTCACGCTGAGAAGCCTTGGCTCGTTGGTCAAGTTGCCGGGCGACACCTTCGACAGCGTACGAGTGGATGGAGCTCCACTCCTCAATTGGGTCAAGACGCGTGCTATGCACCTCATCAGCGTTAACCCGGTGGCAAACGGTGTCCTCGGACAGATGGGACGGCTGACGTCCCCGGTGAGCATCGATACGAGCGATGGAGCCCGGACGATCGACGAGATCAACTTCGAGATGACGATCACCGGAGGCTGGTATGCCTCCGATGTCACGCTCGACGCGACAGCCGGCCTTTACGACTGGCTTCGACGTCGCGTTCGCCTCGCGCCACCGGGCGGCGAACTGTCTATCACCGGCATCCCGTTCCAGGGAGGCGAACCTGTCGATATGCCGCCGGATGCGTTCCTTGATAGGGACATCCAGGAGGGGGAAATTCGCTTCGGAACGCTCAACATTGAGGGTGGCGCATACCTGGCGATCGAAGGTGATGTCCCCAAGCTTGACGACCTCCTTCACCCCGATGACGTAGATGCCCTTGTGCGAGACATCCCGGCTGCGGTCATCAGATCGAGTATTCCGACCACGTCGCCGCCGCCGAACGACTGATGCTCGAAGAGCCGCGCAGTTACATCGGAGTTTGGTGGCTACCGACCAACCCCGACCTGAAACTCACCGGCACTCTGACGTTGTCGGAAGAGGAGTTCGCCTTGGAGGTCGTTGGGAACTTCGAACAGGTTGGCCACGTGTTCCTTTTCGACTTCAAGGATCAGCCGCGGATCATCGGCACGACGACAAACAACGAAGTCGTCACTCTCGAAAGCAACATGGCGATCGGTCACAACCCCAGAAGCCCAGGCCCAGTCACGACGAGGTACTCCCCGTCAGTCGTTCTAATCGGGCCGGCTACCTGGAGCGATCTCACCGATGTCATTGAGTTCGACGAGATCCAGGTTGGATTCACCGACCTGAGCACGTGGGTTGCCGCGTCGGCGATTCAACATGGGCCGCCCAAGTTGGCGGAGGACGGCAAGTCGTTCGCGCGGTTCGACGTGTCGCTCGTGCCGCTCGACCCCTTCGTCTATCCGCTTGCCAACGGTCAGCAGGTTCGGATCTCCTTTTCGTTCAGCTCGTCGGGGCTCAGTGCCGTTCCGACGAGCGTCGTGCTGTCTCAGACAGCGAGGCTCGGTCTGCGGTTCGCGAAGCCGGCGGTAATGGCTGAGATCTATGACGCGCTTTACCAGCTCAGGAACTTCCTGACGTTCGCCGTCGGACGGCCCGCCCGCGTTCTTGATGTGCGCGGCATCATCGATGCAGAGCATGTCGAAACGGAGCCGGGACGCCCAGAGGTTCCGGTGGAGATGGACATGCTGTGGCGATTCGCCAACGTCGAGCCGCCGACCCGCGAGCTCATGGATCACCGGATGTTGTTCACGCGCGCCGCCGCACAGGACCGGCTTGGAGATGTGTTTAACGCATGGTGGGAGAAGGAGCCGGTGCTGAAGCCGGTGTTCGATCTCTACTTCGGCACCATCACGAGCGGCCTCGTCGCTGGCCACGTCCGCTTCTTGACGTTCGCTCAGGCACTCGAGACATACCACCGTCGAACGCGCAACCGGACGCCGCTCTCAATTGCCGAGTTCAAGGAACGCCGTGGAGCGCTGATCTCCGCCGCGCCCTCGAAGGAACTGGGACTGTGGCTTGGCGAGAAACTTGCATTTGCGAACGAGCTCGCGTTACGTGATCGCCTACGAGAGATCGCGGAGATCTGCCCAGCCGCCACCGCGAAAATCGTCGGTCAGGACGTCGACGGCTTCGTCACCCTCTCGGTCGACACGCGGAACTACCGCACCCACTACACGAGCAAGCTGGAGAAGAAGGCTGCGAGTGGTATCCGACTTGGTCGGTTGACGCACCAACTTCAGGCGCTGATCGAAACGGTGCTCCTCCATGAGCTCGGCTTCACCTGCGACGAGGTTGTCGGGATGCTTGACCGTGCTCGACGGTTTGAGCTGATCGAGAACTTCAGGACCGCGGAGACGTCCGACGACGACGGCGGCGGCGGCTAGAGCGGCTCGACCTCGCTACGTAGGCCGCCCTTCTGCCAGAGGTCGAAGGCCTCTTCATCGAGCCTTGTCCGGTAGTTCGCGACGAGCAGCCGGCGTTCTCACTACACGACCTCCGCCACCGCCGCATCTCGCTGCTTCATCTCGGCGACGTCCCGTGGGCGCGGATCGGTGAGCATGTCGGCCAGCGAAACCTCGCTGTGACCGCGAAAACGTACACCCACGTGCTCTCCGACGAGGCCGAACTCGACTATGCCGCACTCACGGCTAGCGTTCAGCGGTGAGTGAGCGGCGCAACCGAAATCGCGATTGTCGGCATCCTCGTTTCGGGCGCAGTGGGGCCGTGGCTCGGCGCGAGGTTCGCCCTCCGTCTCCAGGAGCGCAAAGGTGAACAGGAGCGCTCTGCGTCCGACCTCGCCGACCTTCGCGCGCTCCTCGACGAAATCGCGGTACCGATCCTCGTTCTGCAGACCGATGCCCCGCTCCATTTCGTGGGCAAACGAGAGAACGGAATGACGATCGAAGCCCTGACGCGGCTCGACATGCTCAATCAGCGCCTGGCCGTCCGCATTGGTGACGCGCATCCGCTCGTGCTGGAGCTCGCCCTCGCTGCCGACGGCATATGGGCAGGTCTTCAAAATCCCGGCAATCGCCTCGTCATCGATCAGGGAATCGAGACCTTCAAGACCTCCCGAACGAGGTTTCTGAGGCTCGCGAACGAACTCGCGGGCGCCAGGCTCATCGGCATGGCACGTACGGTGCACACCCCGATGCACACCTCCGGCGAAGAAAACAGCGATTAGCAGGGCTGTTCGATTCCTGCCGGGCGCATCCTGACCCACGTGCCGGTGCGCTAGCCCGCATCGCTGCGTGGGTCAGGTTCTCTGCCCGTAGTTTTCCACGGGCGATTGCGCGGTTCGCTACGGGCCACAGCCAGGCGGTGAGGCCTCATCGTCAGGATATGCCCCAAGCGAAGAAGCTCCTCGTCGTCTCCTGCTACGGCTGCGGCTGGCAGCGCGAGACCCCGGTGTCACAGACCGGCTACCTCGCCCGGCCGGAATGCCCACTCTGCGGCGACCTTGGCTGGCACGAGATCCCCGCGCAGGCGCCGTGGCGGCGCGAGCCCCAACTCCACGCCGCCTAACCCCACCCGTACCGCAGAGCAAACCTGGTCGAAGGTTCCACGGCGACCGCGGGATCATTCGACAGCCGGGCTCCGGTGGAAATGCCCAGTGCCGAGGCGTCCGGCAACTGCGGCGTGGGCCCGCCGTCATGATTGCCCTGCGGCGGCGGCGGGTCCCGCCGTGGGCCTACCACCTAGCGCGCCGGCTCGACGATCAGCTTGCCGCCGGTCGCCGTCTCGTCCTCTTCGAAATGGACGACCTCGTAGCGCGTCAGGCCGACGTAGATGATCGACCCGACGTCCGGCTCGTCGTCGATGCCGTCGCCGACGTCGCGGTACGGACCAATGAAGTCTCCCGGGTCGATCTCTCGCCGTCCCGGCTTGTGCAGATGAACATCCCAAGTTCGCTGGCCCATCGAACGCACGCGCAATGATCTAGAAGATCGCCGGGCGCCGCAAACTTCGTCGTCGCTCGCACCGCGGAAAGTTGTCGGCCGGACAGGCGCGCCGCCAGCCCCTAGCCCCCCAGGAGAACCCGCTGCCCATCCGGCCTGAACGGATGTTGACCCGATCGGGCCAGGGCTAAACCTCTAGCCGCGTACGCGCCGCAGCGGCAGCAGCAGGGCGCCGAGCTCGTCCATTCGGGCCAGCATCGCCTCCCGCTCGAGCTTCAGCCGGCGAACCTCGCGCATGCCGAACGAGCTCGGGAACTGCCCGACGCGCTCCTCGACGCGCTCGAGCTGGCGCTCCAGCTCGGCCTCGCGCCGTTCGAGACGCACGAGCTCGATCGAGAGCTCGTCGAGATCTGGAAGCTTGTCGGCGGCCATCGAGCTTCTGTTCTCGGCACGGGGCGCCGAGTCCTTTACCCGATCTCGCAGCGTGCGAGAGTGCTTCCATGCGTGTGCTGTTCTCGTGTACGGCCTCGGATGGCCATTTCATGCCACTTGTCCCGCTCGCCCGGGCGTTCGCCGAGCGCGGCGACGACGTCGTCTTTGCGACCGCCGGGTTCCGCGAGCGCTACGCCCCGTTCCGCGCACGCCTGGAGGAGATCCCGTTCGCCGATCGCCGCCCGTACGCGATCGTCTGGCGATTCGCGGAGCTCGACGCCGGGCTGCACGCGGTCGCGCCGCCGGACGGGACACACGTCGTCGCGATGAGGCCCGCGACGCGGGGAAGTGACGGTCGGCGCCGACCGCGACCGGACGCATTCACGGCTCTGGCGAACGTGATCGTCGAGCGGTACATCCCGCAGGGCGACGTCCTGCCGCTGGCCGACGCTGTCGTCTGCCACGGCGGTTCTGGGTCGACGCTGGCGGCTCTCGCGCACGGCCTGCCGCTCGTGCTCGTGCCGGCCGGTGCCGACCAGTTCGACAACGCCGCCGCCTGCGTCGCGGCCGGGGCGGCGATCGAGCTGCAGCCGCCCGGAAGTGGCTGCAATTCTCGGCTAACGGGATGCGGCCCCGCGGCCGATAACGGCCGCATGATGCGGATCGCGAAAGCAGTCACGGCGCTCGGCTTCGCCGCGGCGCTCGCCGCCCTGTTCGGCCGGCGCGCCTAGCGCCGCGAGCGCCACTCGTCCTGCGTCGGAAGCTCCCCGCGCTTGCGGGCGGCGACGACACAGTCGAGGTGCGCGTGGCGGCGCCGCGACACGTCGCCCTCGGGCGCGATCAGCGCGTGCTCGCTCGTCGCGTGCAGCATCCCGTCGCAGAGCGGGCACACGTAGCTGGCGGCCTTCAGGTTCTGCGCCGGGCGCATCGTCCACCAGCGAGCCTCCACGAGGCCGACTGTAGCCTCGAAGCATGCGCGCCTACCTGCGCTCGCTCGACCCGGGACTGTCCCGGCCGCTCTGGACGCTGCTGTCGGGCAGCCTCGCGAACGCGTTCGGGAACGGGGTCGTGTTCCCGTTCCTGCTCATCTACCTGCACAACGTGCGCGGGATCGGGCTCGGGACCGCCGGGCTCGTGCTGGCTGTGTCGTCGGTCGCCGCGCTGGTCGCAGGCCCCGCGTCCGGCACCCTGATCGACCACGTCGGCCCCCGGCAGGTGCTGATCGGGTCGATGCTGCTGTCGGGCATCGGCTTCAGCGGCTTTGCGCTCGTGCACTCCCCCGCGGCCGCGTTCGTCGCCGGGACGATCGCCGGTCTCGGCAACGGTGCTTTCTGGCCCAGCCACGCGAGCATGGTCGCGGCACTCACCGAGCGCTCGACGCGCCACAACGCGTACGCGATGCAGCGTGTGCTCAACAACCTCGGGATCGGGCTCGGCGGTGTCGCCGGCGGCCTGATCGCGACCACCTCGCATCCACAGACGTACGTCCTCCTGTTCGTGATCGACGCCGTCACGTTCGGTGCGTACCTGGTTGCGTTGCTCTTCGTCCCGTCGCCGCCGCCGCACCGGCGGGAGGCGGACGCACCGCGGCGCGGCTACGCACAGGTGCTGCGTCACAAGACGTTCGTCGCCTACATCGCCATGAACGCCGCGCTGATCGGCGTCGGCTTCTCGTTGCTCGGCGACATCTTTCCCGCGTTCGCGAAGAACTCCGCCGGTGTGAGCGAGCGCGGGATCGGCCTGTGCTTCCTCGCGAACACGCTCGTGATCGTCGTCGCGCAGCTGCCCGTGGCGAAGTGGCTCGAGGGACGGCGCCGCATGGCCGCGTATGGCGTCGAGGGAACCATCTGGGCGGCGGCGTGGCTGATCGTCTTTGCAGGCGGCTGGTGGCTGAGCGGATCGGCGGCGACGGCGGTGTTCGCGCTCGCGCTGACGGTGTTCGGCTTCGGCGAGTGCTTCCACGGAACCGTGCAGAACGCGCTGGTCACCGACCTCGCGCGTCCCGGCCTCGTCGGGCGCTACCTGGCGCTGAACGGCTTCGCGTTCCAGCTCGGCGGCGCGGGCGGACGTGCGATCGGCGGCTTCGCGCTCGCGACCGCGCCGCACGGCCTCTGGCTCGTCGCCGCCGGCGTCGCGCTCGGCGGCGGCGCATTCGCGATGCTGCTCGAGCGTTTCATCCCACCGCCGCTCCGCCGCACACCGATCGCGGTCGCGACGTGAGCCGGTGGCGCCGGGCGTTCGACCCGCAGCTACCGCGCGACGTCTGGCTGTTGCAGGTCGGCGGCGTCATGAACTCGTTCGGGAACGGGCTCGTGCTCCCGTTCCTCGTCATCTACCTCCACGACGTACGCGGGTTCGGGCTCGGCGTCTCGGGCCTCGTCGTCGCCATGTCCGCCGCGGCGCAGCTCTCGGCGGGCATCCTCGCCGGCCCGCTCGTCGACCGGTTGGGCGCGCGCCGCGTGCTGGCGGCCGGGCTGGTCATGCAGGCGGCCGGGATCGGCCTCTTCCCGCTCGTCCGTCAGCCGTGGCACGCCTTCGTGCTGATCGCGATCGAGGGTGCAGGCAGTGCGGGGTTCTGGCCGAGCCAGTCGACGCTGATCGCGCGGCTGACGCCGGCCGCGCGCCGTCACGCGGCGTTCGCGCAGCAGCGGGTGACGATGAACCTCGGGATCGGCCTGGGAGGCCTGAGCGGCGGGCTGATCGCGGGCGTCTCGCGTCCCGGCTCGTTCACGGTGTTGTTCCTCGTCGACGCGGCGACGTTCCTCGCCTACGTCGGCGTCCTGGCGCTGATCCACGATCCGGGCGTGACCGCCGAGGAGGCTGAGGGCGGTCGGAGCTCGTACCGCGCGGTCCTCCGCGACCGGCTCTTCATCGGGCTGTGGACGCTCAACTTCCTCTTCGTCGCCGCCGGCTACTCGCTCTTCAACCTGGTTCCGCCGTTCGCCCGCGACCACGCCCACGTGACCGAACGCCAGATCGGCGTGTTCTTCTTCGTCAACACGGCGTTGATCGTGATCGTCCAACTGCCGATCTCGCGCCTGATCGAAGGCCGTCGCCGCATTCGCGCGTTGGCGCTGATGCCCGCTCTCTGGATCGTCTCGTGGCTGCTGCTCGATGCAGGCGCCTACTGGCTCGACGCGACCGCGGCGTTCGTCGTGATCACCGTCGCGCTCGCTGTGTTCGGGATCGGCGAGTGCTTCCACGGGCCCGCCCACCAGGCACTCGTCGCGGAGATCGCGCCCGACCACCTCCGCGGGCGGTACTTCGCGGTGCACTCGCTCTCCTGGGGGCTCGCAGGCACGGTCGGGCCGGCCGTCGGCGGCTTCATTCTCGCGTGGCGCCCGTTCGCGCTCTGGCCGCTCGCGGCGGCGGTCTGCCTCGTCGCGGCAGTGGGCGCACTGGCGATCGAGCGCTACGTCCCCGAGAGGAACAGACGTATCCCGACGAGCGAGCAGGACGTTCCTGCCGTGCCGATCCCGGGGACGACCTGAGCGGGAAACAGGGCTAAACTGCCGAATATGCCGGTGGTTCCCGTGATCGAGGATCCGTTCAGTACCGATGCCGAGCCTGCCTCGCATCCGGCGCGCCCGCGCGCGCGACACGGTCGTCGCCGTCTCGGCGCCGCCCGCCCCGCCCGCTGAGCTCAGCGCGGCCGGTCTCACCTGGATTCATCTCGACGCGCCCGACGCGATGTTCGCGGGCAAGCTCGCAGGGCGGTTCGGCTGGCACCCACTCGACGTCGAGGACGTGCTCTCGAAGCGCCAGCGGCCGAAGATCGACGACTACGTCGAGGAGGGCTACCTGTTCGGCGTCCTCCACTTCCCGGTCTACGACCGGACGATCCAGCGGCTGAACGCCGCCGAGCTCGACTTCTTCCTCGGGCCCGACTACCTGGTGACGCTGCCGACGGTCGAGCTGCTGCCGGTCACCCGCCTCTTCCATCGCTGCCAGGAGGACGAGGAGTTCCGCGAGCAGCTGTTCTCGAAGGGCTCGGGCCGACTGCTGTACGAGGTGCTCGACGACCTGTTCGACTACTGCTTCCCGATCCTCGACAAGATCGGCCACAAGCTGGACTCGCTCGAGGACGACGTGTTCGAGGGGCGGTCGGAAGAGGTCGTCCGCGACATCTCGAACGTCAAGCAGGAGATCATCAGCTACCGGAAGATCGTCAAGCCGGAGCGCTCGACCCTGCGGCTGCTCGAACGGCACGTCGAACGTTTCCTGCCGGAGGAGCTGGAGCTCTACTTCGACGACGTCGTCGACGCCGCCGAGCGCATCTGGGACATCCTCGACAACTACAAGGAGGTCGTCGAGGCGCTCGAGGACACGAACGAGTCGGTGATCTCGCACCGCCAGAACGACGTGCTGCGCGTGCTCACGGTCTTCTCCGTCGTGCTGCTGCCGCTGACGCTGATCACCGGCATCTTCGGCATGAACGTCCGCTTCCCCGGCTTCGACACGACGTGGGCTTTCTGGGCCGTGCTCGCGGTGATGATCGTCGCCTTGGTGGGCCTGCTCGGCTTCTTCCGCTACAAGCGGATTCTCTGATGGTTGGCCGGCGATTGCCGTCGCTGCGGGGAGGGTCTGTACCAAGCAGTGTGGTTGACTCGACCGGTGGCAAGGCCGGTTGGCCTTGGTGCCGGGCGAGGCGGGCGCAATGCGCCGCGTACAGGCCCCCATCCGCGGCGGCGTTGAATCGCCGGCCAACCATCTGATGCCGAAGCCGCTCTGGGCTCCCTGGCGGCTCGAGTACGTCGCGCACGCGGACGAGATCGGTCGCTGCATCTTCTGCGAGCCCGAGCCGGAACTGCTCGTGCACGAGGGCGAGCACGCGCTCGTGGTGATGAACAAGTTCCCGTACTCGTCCGGGCACCTGCTCGTCGCGCCGCGGCGTCACACAGGCGACTTCGGCTCCCTCACGGGCGACGAGGCGGTCGAGGTGCACACGCTCGCCGCCCGCGGAGTCGCCGCGCTCGAACACGAGTACGGAGCGCACGGCTTCAACCTCGGCTGGAACCTCGGCCGCGTCGCCGGCGCGGGCATCGAGGACCACGTACACCTCCACGTCGTCCCACGCTGGAACGGCGACACGAGCTTCATGCCGGTGCTCGGCGACGTGAAGGTGCTGCCGGAGCATCTGCACGAGACGGCACGGCGTCTCCGCGCGGCATTCGCGCGTTAGATTCGTCCCGACACGGCGACACCAACACAGGAGGCCAGGATGGCAGTCGCATTCATGCAGGAGTTCGCCCCGACCGACGACACGTCGACGACGAACTACGACGCGCTCGCGGCCAAGATCAAGGAAGGCCCGTGGCCGGAGGGCAACCTCATCCACACGGCCGGGTTCGCACCGGACGGGACGTTCCGCATCTTCGACGTCTGGGATACGAAGGAGCACATGGACGCGTTCATGAACGGCACCCTGTGGCCGCTGATCGAGCAGATGATGGGCAACCGGCCCGACGCGCCGCCGCCCGTCAAGGAGGAGACGTACGAGCTGCACGACGTCCAGGCGCAGAACCCCTGAGAGTTGTGATGCGGCCCCGGCGCAACCGGGGCCGCATCAGCGCTCAACGACGCGTGAGGTCGCGAGGATCTTGCCTCCGCCGTCGAGCGCCCGTACCGCGAACGCGTTCGCGTTCCCCTCGAGGGTGATCGCGGCCTCGAGGCCGGTCCACGACTGCTGCGACGTGGGTTTGAGGTGTGCCGCGTCGTCTCCTGCGAGCACCTGCCACGTTGCGACCCGCGTCGCGCCGTTCCAACTCGCGTAGAGCGTGTCGCCGTCGAGCGCGATCGCGGGCGGGGCGACCGGCGTCCCGTCCCAGTCGCCGTGGAAGGCGCGGTACGAATCGCCGTAGGGAAGTCGCAGCTGCAGCAGCAGGCTGCCGTCCGGCGCGAACCTGCTCACCTGGCGGACGCCACCCCAGCCGACGACAGCTCCTCCGTCCGGCAGCAGGTCGAGGTTGCCCTCGTACGGCGATGCGAGCTTGTGCGGCGGCTCGAACGTGCGCACGATCGACGCGGTCCGCGCCGCAAGGTCGAGCCGCAACACGACCGGCCGCGAGAACGGTTCGACCCGCGGGATGCCGCCATTGTCGAACAGGCTCAGGAGATTCCCGTGCAGGCGAGCGTGGTGCTGGAACGCGAACCGCACGGCCGCAGAAGGACCGAAGTCGCTGCGTCTGCCGCCGAGCCGCCACACGACGTGACCGTCGCGTGCGATCAGGTAGATCGTCGAGACGTTTCTGCCCGAGATCAGGATCGTCCCGTTCGGGCCGTCGGCCGCCGAGTTGATGTGGAAGTAGTCGAACGGCCGCTTCTTGCTCGCGTGCCTGGCCGGCTCGCGGTGTGCCTGGACGGACTCCTCGAGCGGCACGTGGTCGAGGCTGTGCCACTCGAAGACGACCTTGCCGGTCGCAACGTCGAGTTCCTGCACGACGCTGTCGAAGGCATACCCGGCGACCGGCCCACCGACGCCGCTCAGGTCGCGCGGCACCTCCTCGTACGCAGTGAGGAGTGCGGTTCCGCGCGGCGTCAGATCGAACTCGTGGAGGTCACCGTCGAGGCCGTTGCCGGCGCGCACCGTGGCGACGTGCCGGTATGACGTGTCGTAGATCTCGTAGTCCCCCTGGCCGACGCCTGCGACGGCCTGGCGACCCTGCCACCAGGTGAGGACGGGCTTGCCGTGGTAGCGCTGGACGCGGAAGTCGGTCACCTCCAGCGGTGCGTCCACCTGGTGGTACCAGACGGCGCGTCCATGCGAGTCCACGATCATCGGCCCGCCGGTCGTCCCGCCTTTCTTCACGGCCAGAAACAGGTACCCGTCCTCGGGTGCAGCAGCACGGCGCAGGACCTGCAGCATCGGCTGGTGGACCCCGGCGATCGTGTGCAGCGCGACCGTCCCCGGTGGTGCTGCCGCGGCGGGGTGACCACCGTCGCCGCCGCTGCCGCAGCCCGTCGCCCCTACGACGACGAGCGCCGCGACGACCGCGAGGTGAGGCCGCACTTCAGACCCTGATCACGCGCGAGACGGACAGTGTCTTGCCGTGCGCGCCGAGCGCGGTGACGGCGACGTGGGTCGCTCCGCTTGGGACGTCGAACGCCGTCTCGAAACCGGTGCGCCGGGTCGTCTCGACGGCAACCAGGTTCGTCGCGGTCGAGCCGGCCTGGAGCTGCCACGACGCGACCTGAGTGGCGCCGTTCCAGCTCGCGTAGAGCTTGCGCGTGCCGCCGGTCGCACGAACGAGCCGCGGCTTGTCGGCGGGTTTCCCGACCCACGGGAACCGGAACGCCCGGTAGTTCTGACCACCGTGCGGAAGCCTCGCGTCGAAGCGGATCTCGCCGCTCGGGCCGAACTCGGTGATGAACGGCTCGCTCCCCCAGCCGACGAGCACGTTCCCGTTGTCGAGCAGCTGGGCGTTCCCCATGAACCGCGAGAGGATGCCGCCCGGCTTGTGCGTGTACTTGCCCACCAGTGTCGCGCGCCGGTTCACGTGGTCGAGGGAGATCACGAGCGCGCGCGACTGCGGCGCCACCGCGGGCTGTGCGCCGTCGTCGAAGATCCGGATTTGACGGCCGCCGTTCTGGTGACGCGCGTCGTGCTGCCAGGCGAAGACGGTGCCCTTCCCCATCGTGAAGTCGCTCTTGCGGCCGCCGAGCCGCCACAGCACCTCGCCGGTCTTGCGGCTGATCTTGTAGACGGCCCACGTGTTCCTCGCCGACACGAGCAGGTTGCCGTCCCCGTCCACGTCGATCGAGTTGACGTGGAAGTAGTCGAGCGAGCCGGTGACGCGCGCGTGCGTCTCGTCGATCGGGACGTGATCGAGGCTCTTCCACTCGAACAGGATCCGTGCGCTCGGCACTTCGAGCTCCTGCACGATGCCGCCGATCACCTTGCCGTTGCGCTCGCCACCGAACGCTGTCGTGTCCATCGTCCGCACCTCGTAACTGGTGACGAGCGCGGTGCCGCGCTGCGTGAGCAGAAACTCGTGCAGGTCCGACTGCCGCCCTCCGCCCGCCGGGAACCGGGCGATCTCGTGGTATGACGCGTCGACGATCACGTGCTCGCCCCGGCCGAGCCCACGGTCGGCCCGTCCCTGCCACCAGGTGAGAACCGGCTCGCCCTTGAACATCGCCGTGCGGAAGTTCATCGCCGTATGCGGGGTCGTCGGGCGGAACCAGACGACATCGCCTGCGTTGTCGAGGATCATGAGGCCGCGCTGGCCGGGTCCCGAGGATGGCGCGAGGAAGAGGTAGCCGTCGCCGGTACGCCCGGCATGGAGCACATGGACGCGCGGCGGGCGCAGGTCGGGCCGCGTGTGGAACAGCCTGACGGGTGATGGTGCGGCGGCAGCGAGCGCATCGCCGACGCGCTGCAGGCTGCCGCCGAAGGCAACCGCGGCCGCCCCGCCGGCGGCGTTCCGTAGCAGCTCCGCGCGCGTGCTCAACGCGTCGATCCTATGAGACAAACGGCGCCCGGGGTCGGACTGGGCGCCGCATGACGGTCAGCGAGACCGGTAGAGCTTCTCGGTCTGCCGGTAACGGTGGGAGATCAGCTTCTGCGAGACGACGAGCGACGGCCGGTAGCCGGTGACGCCGAGCGCCTCGTGCGTTTCTGCCTGGTACGGGTAGGCATAGCGCGTGCCGTGGATCCCGTCGGCGTCGACGTGGTAGCGCTGCCCGGCCGAGTCGTGGAAGACCAGCACGACCGGCGAGGCTTCGTCGAGCGGTGCGTCGAACACCTCGGTACGCGAGGTTCGCGGCTCCAGCGTGATCGACCGTTCCAGCCGATCGATGATCGCGAACTCCTGGCGGGAAGGGAGGATCCCGTCCTCGCTGCCCTCGGCGCGCAGGCGCGCGCCGCCGTTCAGCTTGAAGCCGCCGCTGCCGTCGAAGACGTCGCCGCGGTCGAGGCGCGGGTAGAGGAACTCGAAGCCGAGAAAGGTGACCGGCCGGGCGCCCTGGTTGTGCAGCCGCAGCGCGAAGCGCGCCGTCTTCTTCCCGGAGCCGTCGGCTCGCGCCTCGAACTCGTGGTACTCGGCGATCAGCAGATGCCTGGCGCGGTGGAAGAACCCGAGCTGGGCGACGCCGAGCAGGCCGTAGGTGAGCACCGCGAGCGCACCGGCCGCAAGACCGATCAGGCCGTACAGGTCACCGTTTCCGGCGCGTACGACATCCAGCAGCATGGACCCACGATATGGCCGAGGCGGCGGGCGCTCATCCGTGTTCGGCCGCAACGATCTTCGGTCTGATCCGGACGCCAGGGAGGCCCTCCGGGCCTCGTCGTCGACTCGAAAGTGTCAAGCGGGCGAAGGGGCTCGAACCCTCGACCCTCAGCTTGGGAAGCTGATGCTCTACCAACTGAGCTACGCCCGCGTGGCGTCGATTCTAGCCGCGTTCAGACGTCGAGCGATTCGTGCACGACCTCAGCGAACACGCACGACCGTGGGTCGTTCGGCAGCGGCGAGACACCCACGCGCACGGCGCGCAGCGTGCCGGCGCCGAAATCGGGCAGCCGGAACGTCTCGTCGGGCGCGGGCACGGCGCCGACACGCTCGACGAGCGCGTAGCGGCGCGCGAACTGCGCGAAGACGAGATAGCCGTTCCGCACGCTCTCCTCGTGTCCGTGGTGTTGCGTCGAGCCTGCGTTCCCGTGTCGTGCACGCAGCGCGAAACGCACGGTCTGGCTGCGACGGCGCTCGTACTCGTCCTGCAGCGCCGCCAGCTCCCGGTCGCGCGCTGCGAGCTGGACGTCGCGCGAGCTCAGCGCCTCGGCGAGATGGGCGGCTTCGTCGTGCTCGTGCCTCGTCGCCTCGCCGAGTGCCGCCAATTCGTTTTCGAGCGCCGCGATCAGGCCGTCCCTGGCCTGGGCTGCTTCCGCCAACCGCTCGAGTTCCGCCTGGCCCTCGGCGGCCGCGCCGCGGAGGGCGGTCAGCTCACTCGCCTGCTCGGCAAGCTGCGTCTGACGCGCCGACAGCTCGTCCGCAAGCTGCGCTGCACGGTGCTGTTCCGCGCTCGTCCCGCTGCGCAGGTCGGCGAGCTCCGACTCGAGATCGGCGATGCTGCGGTTCCGGTCGCCAAGCACGCCCTCGAGCCGCGACACCTCCGCACGCGCCTCATGCGCGGCGTTGCGGTGCTCCTCGAGCTCGCCCTGCGCGTCGCGCGAACGTGCCAGCTCGGCCTCGAGCTCCGTTACGTGCGCGTCACGCTCACCGATCACCTCGGTGAGCCTCGTCGCCTCGGTGCGCGCCTCGTCCACAGCACCGCGAGCGTCGGCGAGCTCCCGATCGAGACGATCGGCCTCGCCCCGCACCTGCGCGGTCGCATTCCGTAGGCCGGCGAGCTCACCTTCGAGCTCGGCAACCCAGCCGTCGCGCTCGGCAAGCGTCTCGGTAAGCCTTGACGCTTCGGTACGCGCCTCGTCGGCAGCCTGAGCCCGCTCCGCGAGCTCACTCGTTGCGTCGCGCGAGCCGGCCAACTCCGTCTCGAGCTCGGCCACATACTCGTCCCGCTCACCGAGCACCTCGGTGAGCCTCGCTGCCTCGGCGCGCGCCTCGTCCGCAGCGCCACGCGCGTTGGCAAGCTCCTGGCCGAGACGATCGGCCTCGCCCCGCACATGCTCGGTCGCATTCCGCAGGCCGGCGAGCTCACCTTCGAGCTCGGCAACCCAGCCGTCGCGCTCAGCGAGCGTCTCGGCAAGTCTTGACGCCTCGGTGCGCGCCTCGTCGGCGGCCTGAGCGCGCTCCGCGAGCTCGCTCGTCGCGTCGCGCGAGCCGGCCAGCTCGGTCTCGAGCTCCGTCACGTACTCGTCGCGCTCACCGAGTACCTCGGCGAGCCTCGCCGCCTCGGCACGCGCCTCGTCCGCGGCACCGCGAGCGTCGGCGAGCTCCTGATCGACACGATCGGCCTCGCCGCGCACCAACTCGGTGGTAGCCCGCACGTCGGCGAGCTCACCTTCGAGCTCGGCAACCCAGCCGTCGTGCTCGGCAAGCTTCTCGGCAAGCCTTGACGCTTCGGCGCGCGCCTCGTCGGCTACCTGAGCCCGCTCCGCGAGATCGCCGTTCAGACGCTCGACCTCGCCGTGCGCGTGCTCGGTTTCCTCGCGCAAACCTGCAATCTCGACCTCGAGCTCGGCGACCCGACCGTCGCGCTCACCGAGCGCCGCCGTCAGCCTGCCGATCTCGCCGTGCACGTCTTCGACGCCGTCGCGAAGTGACGCGACCTCGCCTTCGAGCGCCGCGACGCGACCGTCGCGTTCGGCGACGAGTCCGTTCAGGCGCTCGACCTCACCGTGCTCGTGCTCGGCTCCGCCGAGCGCATTGCCGAGCTCTTCCTGCAGCTCGGCAATCCGGCCGTCGCGGCCGCTGATCTCCTCTGCGAGCCGCTCGGCCTCCTCGAACCTGGCCTTCGCCAGCTCGCGGACGGCAGTGTGCTCGCTCTCGAGCGCCGTCAGCTGCTGGTCGCGCTCGACGAGACGCGCCGCAAACCTGGCTGCCTGACGGCGGCGGCGTGCCTGTGCCTGACGCGCGGCCTCGAGCTCTTCCGTGCCCTGGTCGGAGGCGCGCTCGGCCTCTTCCCAGAGGTCTGTCAGCTCGCCCTCGACCTCGCGGAGCCGGCTCTCACGTGCGCGCAACCGCGTTGCGAACTTCACAGCCTGAGCGCGGCGCCGATCCAGCTGCGCCTGTGCGTCGGTGCTCGTGACGGGCTCGTCGGCCTGATCCTGTTGCAGCGACCGCATCCGGGCCGCAAACTTGGCCGCCTGCGCGGTGCGGTGCTTGTGCTCCTGACGCAGCGCCTCGAGCTCGGCCTCGCGCACGTTCAGCGCTTCCGACAGCCGCGCGGCCTCCTCGTGCCCGTACTCCGAGGTCTGCCGGAGCGCTTCGAGCTCCTCTTCCAGGTCGGTCAGCCGCGCGTCGTCCTCGATCGGCGGCAGCGGCGGCGCCAGCTGCAGCGGCGGCAGCGGCGCGACGATGAAGTCCGGGGGCGCTATCGGCTCGTTGTCTGCGTCGTGGCGACGCTCGAGCTCGGCACGGAGACCCGTCCCGAAGCCGGTCTCGCTCTTCAGCTCGACGCCGTACTGCGCGGAGAGGACACGCGAGAGCGCCATGTGCGAGACGAACCCGAACTCGACGGCGATCTCGCCCAGCCTCCGGCCGGTCGTCGCCTGGTTGTCGAGCGCTTCCTCGAGCTGCTCGGGGGTCAGCAGGCCTTCGTCGACCAGCAATTGCCCAAGGGGGCGCCAAGGGGTATGGGCCGCTTCCACGCCGGGTTTATCGGCGCGAAAGCGGCCCAGGTTGAGTACGGATTTTCAGGCGGTCGCGAGCTGCCGTTCGTAGACGTCGATGAAGCGGCGGTAGTTGGCCGAGATCGACTCGACGGCGGCCTCGCGATCGAACCCCTCGGGGTCGGCCGCGTAGTCCTTGACCGCAGCAGCGAAGATCGACCGGCCGATCGCGAAGCCGATGTAGCCCTCCACCCCTGCCCCGGCCCGCAGCCACTCGTCGACCTTCTCGTCGGACGCCCCACGACCGAGAACGACACACGACACGCGGTCGCGGCCCTCGCGCCGGCAGAGCTGGGCGATCTCCCTGCACGCCTCCCGGTCGTCGAGACCCTCGATCTTCCAGATGTCGGGCTCGACCCCTGCGTTCTGGAGCTGCAGGATCGCCTCCATCATCAACCCGGCACGTAGCTCGGTGTCGTAGCGATCCTCGCTGCCGCCGACGCTCGCCAGCTGCGCCTCTTCCGCCGGCACCAGCAGCTCGAAGAGGAACTTGCGCCGCCGCTCGTGCAGCCACTCGGAGAGGCGAAGCAGGCGCGCCGTCTGCCGCTCGTTCATCTCCCGGTCGCCTTCCGGGTTGTAACGGACGAGCACCTTCGAGAAGGCTGGGTCGAACGACTCGATGTGCTCGCCGAACGCGTCGTCGTAGTCGAAGTCGAACTCCTTCTGCCCAGATTTCTCGACGGGCATCGCGAGCTCGAAACCACCCGCCTTCGCCTCACGCGCGACGTTCGCGCCGTACTGCTCGTCGACGAGGATCCCGGACGCGTCCTTGGGCGCTCCGTCCGCCACCGCGCGCTGGAAGCCCTCCCAGATCAGCTGCTTGGCGCCGGACACCTTCTCCGGCCCGCCGCCGACCATCTTCTCGAACGAGCCGCGGTGGTCGAACGCCAGGACGTACAGCTTCGCGTCGTAGCCGAGCTCGTCAAGTCCGATCTTGCTCATCAGTACTCCCTTCCTGTGAACTGCTCCAGCTTGCTGAGTTGGTGTCGCGCCTCGATCCGGCGCACGGTGCCGGAGCGTGAGCGCAAGGCAATCGAATCCGTGATCGCGCCGCCGCGGACGTAGCGCACACCGCGCAGCAGCGCGCCGGTCGTGACGCCGGTCGCCGCGACGAACACGTCCTCGCCGCTGACGAGATCCTCGGTGCGAAGCACGCGGTCGAGGTCGTAGCCTTCGGTCACCAGCCGCTGCCGCTCTTCGTCGTTGCGCGGCCAGAGCTTCGCCTGGATGCCGCCGCCGACGGTCTTGAGCGCTGCGGCCGAGATCACGCCCTCGGGCGTGCCGCCGATTCCGTACAGCAGGTCGACACCGGTCTCCGGTCGTGCGGCCGCGATCGCGGGCGCGACGTCGCCGTCGCGAATCAGGTTGACGCGGGCACCCGCCTGCCGCAGCTCGCCGATCAGCTCGTCGTGGCGGTCGCGCTCGAGCACGACCACGCGGATGTCACTCGGCCGCACACCTTTCGCCTTCGCGACCGCGTTGACGTTCTCGGTCGGCGTCGAATTGATGTCGATGGCGTCGACTGCGTCGGCGCCGGCGGCGATCTTCTCCATGTACACGGCGGCGCCCGGGAAGAACATCGAGCCACGTTCCGCGACGGCGATCACCGCGATCGCGTTCGGCTGGCCGAGCGCGGTCAGCCGCGTCCCCTCCAGCGGATCCACGGCCACGTCCACCGCCGGCCCGGAGCCGTCGCCGACCTCCTCGCCGTTGTAGAGCATCGGCGCCTCGTCCTTCTCCCCCTCGCCGATCACGACCACGCCCTGCATCGAGACGGTGTCGAGCATCGCCCGCATCGCATCGACGGCGGCCTGGTCGGCGGCGATCTTGTCACCGCGCCCGATCCAGCGGCCCGCACCCATCGCTGCTGCCTCCGTGACACGCACGAGCTCAAGGGCGAGGTTGCGGTCAGGACGCGAGGCGGGCACCGACGGCCATCCTAGAGTGGCGCCGTGCGGAAGGTGACGATCATCGCCAGTGCCAGCGGCAACGGCAAGACAACCCTCGGGCGCGAGCTCGCGCGACGGCTCGACGTGCCGTTCGTCGAGATGGACGCGCTCGTCCACGGGCCTAACTGGGCGGAGACGCCGAACGACGTCCTCCGAGCACAGATCGAGCCGGTCGTGGCGTCCGACGGCTGGGTGATCGACGGCGCGTACCGCGGCAAGCTCGGCGACCTGCTGCTCGACGCGGCCGACGTCGTCGTCTGGCTCGATCTGCCTCTGCGCGTCTGGCTGCCGCGACTGCTCCGCCGCACCGTCCGCCGTGTCCGGGGCCGTGAGCAGCTCTGGAACGGCAACCGCGAGACGCTCGCGAACGTGCTCTGGGGCCGCGAGTCGCTGCTCGTCTTCGCGCTGACCTCGCACTTCCGTCGGCGGCGCGAGTATCCCCAGGCGCTCAATGGCAAGCACGTCGTTCGCCTGCGGACGCCCGCAGAGGTCGCGCGCTTCCTGGCCCAAACTCGCGAACCTGGTTCAGCGAGCTGAACCTGATTGGGGTCCGTGCCCGCCCGAATGAGTCCAGACTCAAGGGGTCCCTGGCCCAGACTCGGTCTGGGCTACATCCGCTCGGGGGCCTCGACTCCGACCAGGTCGAGGCTGCGGGCGATCACGCGCTGCGTCGCTCCGCACAGGCCGAGACGAAACGACTGCGCGGGATCGCCGAGCACGCGGCAGGCGTGGTAGAAGCGATGGAAGTCGTCGGCGAGCCGGATCGCGTATGCCGGCAGCAGCTGCGGCCCGCGCCGCTCTGCCGCCTCGCGAACCGTGGTCGGGAAGTCGGTCAGCCGCTTGATCAGCTCCTTCTCCTCCGGGGCGAGCGGCCCGGGCGGTGCGGCGCCGACGTCGGCACCCTCGGCGTTCCGCAGGATCCCGGCGATGCGCGCGTGGGCGTACTGGACGTAGTAGACGGGGTTCTTCTGCGACTTCTCCGCTGCGAGGTCGAGGTCGATCTCGATCGCCTGGTCGGGGCCGCGGTTGACGAGGTACCAACGGGCCGCGTCGACGCCGACCTCCTCGAGGAAGTCGTCGAGGAACACGACGTTGCCGGCCCGCTTCGACACCTTCGACGCCTCACCGCCTCGCGTCAGGTGCACGAACTGGTAGAGCAGCACCTCGACGCGCTCCGGGTCGTAGCCCAGCATCCGTGCGACCGCCGCGTACCACTTGGCGGTCGCGTGGTGGTCGGCACCGAGCACGTAGATGGCGCGGTCGAAGCCGCGGTCGAGCTTGTCGACGAGGTACGCGACGTCGGCTGCCCGATACGTCGGGGTGCCGCCCCGGTCGGCCGACCGGATCAGGACCCAGTCCTGATCGTCGCCGTACGCCGACGACCGCGCCCACACCGCTCCCTCCGCCTCGTACGTGTCGAGCCGCGGAAGCAGCTCCGGCAGACGCAGCTCGAGCTCGCTCTGCCTCGCCCAGCTGTCGAAGTGGACGCGAAATCGTTCCATCGTCGCCTCGATCGACGCGAGCATCTGCGGGACGGGGTCGCCCTCCCGCTGTGCGAGCTCACCGACGTACTCGCCGTGGTAGCCGTCCTCGGGGACGGGCTCGCCGCGGCGCAACGCGTCGACCGAGGCGCGGAAGCGCTCGAGCTGGGCGCCGGCGTCGTTGTAGTAGTACTCGCGCGCCACCTCGTGCCCGCCGAACGCGAGCAGCCGCGCAACGCTGTCGCCGTACGCACCGTTTCGCGCCGCCGAGACCGGGATCGGTCCGGTCGGGTTCGCGGAGACCATCTCGACCTGCACCCGTTCGCGGTCGACCGCCCAGCCGCCGCCGTAGCTCTCGCCGATCTCGGCCAGCGCGTCGAGGAAGAACCGGTCGGACAGCCGTAGGTTCAGAAACCCGGGTCCGGCGACCTCGGCCGACTCGACCTCGTCCAGCACCACCGCCTTGCTCCGCGAACTCGGCGGCGAGGTCGCGCGGCGGGCGCCCGATCGCCTTCGCCGACCGCAGCGCGACGTTGGTGGCGAAGTCGCCGTTCGCGGCATCCTTCGGCCGCTCGAGCTCGACGACGGCGCCGACGGCGTCGCCGAGCCGCGCCGCAAGGCGCTCCACCGCTCCCGAAACGGGTTCGCGATCCACGGCTCTAGTATCGTCAAGCCCGATGGACGACGGGCAGGAGCGGCAACTGAACATCCACATGGAGCCGCAGCACCTCGCGGGCGTCTACGCGAACTTCGCGAACATCACCTTCTCGGACTACGAGTTCACGCTCACGTTCGCACGCATCGACCACGAGGTGGAGGAGGGCGACGTCCCGGGGGTCGTCGTCGCCCGCGTCAACATGTCGCAGCAGTTCGCGACCGAGCTGCTCGCCGCACTCCAGGACGCCCACTCGAAGTACCTCACGGTCAAGGGCATCCAGGACCTGCCCGAGATCGACTAGCGCTTTCGGGAGGGAAACCACGGGTTTCCCTCCCGAGGCCCTCCCTTCCGGGATCGCCGCCTGCGTGGCCACCCATCGCCTCCCGGCCGGCCAAGCCGGCCTTCGGCGGCAAATGGCAATCGCCCGAACAACGAGTGAGCACGAACGATCGACGGCGGAGCCGGGCTTCGCCCGGCGGGAGCCGAAACTCGAACGGGCAAGGCGCGCGAAAAGGGAAGGGAGGCTCATGGAGGGAAACCGTAGGTTTCCCTCCATGCTTGGGCCATGGCGATGCGCTGCATGAGCGTCGGGTGGTTCTCGAGCCAGAGGTAGTCCCAGCACGGCGGGTTCGGCTGCTCGAGGCTCGTCTTCGCGAAGCTCTGGAAGAGACTGCGTCGCCGAGGCGGGATCCTTCGTCGCGCGGAGGGCACGCCAGTCGGCCTCCGCCTCGTAGCGGCGGGAGACGACGTTCTCGAGCGGTGCGGTCACGAGCGCGAGCACCGCGAGGACGAGGAACGCAGCGGGCAGATTCTCTGGGTCGACCGAGGCCGCCGCGCCGCCTCAGCGCGAACGCGAGCAGCCACGAGCGTCGGCAGCACGACGAGCGCGCTCCAGCCGATCGCCTTGACGATGTGGCGGCTGCTGACGTGCCCGAGCTCATGGGCGATCACGACGTCCTCCTCGCCGCGCGAGAAGCGGCCGTCGAGCAGCGTGTCCCAGAGCACGACGTGAGCCGACGGGCCGAAGCCGACGGTGAACGCGTTCGCCTGGGTCGTCCATGACGAGACGTCCTGGACGCGGACGGGCGTGCCGCTGACGCCCTCGATCCGCTCGAGACGCGTCACGTCTGCCGGCAAGGCGTGGGATTGCGCAGCGGATGCGAGCCGGCGGTCGCGAGCCAGCCCGAGAGCGAGCGCGAACGCCGCGGCGATGGCGACGATCACCGAGCCGGCGACGAGCCACCAGCGGCGGAACCGGCCCGCGATCCCGACGAGCAGCACGATCGACAGCATCGCCGAGACCGCCTCGGCGCCGAGCGCCGCCCACTGCGCGTCCAGCCACGCGAGGATGTCGAACGGCCCGAGCCCCCAGTGGTGCTGCCACCAGAGGTCGACGAGGCCGAACGGCAGGCTCACGGCCCAGAGCGTGCAGAGCAGCACCATGCCGACGATCACCGCGCTGCCGATCCGCCCGAGTCCCATCGTCGCGAACCGTTCGCGGCGAGCCGATACGCGAGGACGGCGAGCGCGACGAGCGTTGCGAGCGTGCCGCCGAGCCAGAGCACTTGCTTCTCCGCGCGAGAAACGGGCCGACCGGCGACAGCTGACGCGCAGAGAAGTAGCGGTGCTCGTCGAGGCCGCCGAGATGAAGCGACGGCACGCTCGTGCGCGACAGGAACCAGGCACACACCGCCCAGCTGACGTGCTGCGGCGGCTAGCGTCACGGCCGTGCGGATCGCGGTCCTCTCCGACATCCACGGCAATCTTCACGCACTCGACGCGGTGCTGTCGGACGTCGACGCTCTCGGCGGTCGACGAGGTGTGGTGCCTCGGCGACGTCGTCGGCTACGGGCCGCGGCCGAACGAGTGCGTCGACCTCGTCCGCGGTCGCGCGTCGCTCTCGCTGTGCGGCAACCACGACCTGGCCGTCGCTCGGCGCCCTCGACATGGCCGAGTTCAGCGGCGACGCCGCGGCGGCGGCGATGCTGGACGCAGCGGCGTCCTCGGCGACGAGCAGCGGGCCTGGCTCGCGGGCTCGCAGCCGTCGGGGCGCGACCGAGGGCGTCGAGCTCTTCCACGGCAGCCCGCGCGACCCGGTCTGGGCGTACGTGCTGAGCGAGGGCGCGGCGCTCGAGAGTCTCCTCGAGACGACCGCAGCCGCTCGTGCTCGTCGGGCACAGCCACGTCGCGCTCGCCCTGTCGCTCGAGCGGCGACCGCTGTCGGGCGGGCTGGCGCCCGTGGACACGCGTTGCCGAGCTCACGGCGGGGCGCTGGCTGCTCGAACCCC
This sequence comes from uncultured Actinomycetes bacterium, assembly GCA_963819535.1. Taxonomy (GTDB): domain Bacteria; phylum Actinomycetota; class Thermoleophilia; order Gaiellales; family Gaiellaceae; genus PALSA-600. The sequence continues at coordinate 1,024,339 of CAWFWL010000004.1, forward strand.
GGCTCGGTCGGGCAGCCGCGCGACGGCGATGCGCGCGCAGCGTGGCTCGCTGCTCGACCGCGACAAGCAGGCGCGCGGAGTTCCGGCGCGTCGACTATCCGATCGAGCGGACGCAGGCCGAGATCCGCGAGCTCGGGCTACCGTCGGCGCTCGCCGTCCGGCTCGCGCACGGGATCTGAGGAGCGACGCTAGCCGGCGACGCCGGCGGCGGACTCGCTCTGCGAGCTGCCGAAGGTGATGCCTTCGCGGGCGAGCGCGACCTGCACGTCTTCGCGCGCCTTGAAGATCCGCCACTTGACGGTTGCGAGCGTGATCTCGAGCGAGTCGGCGATCTCGTTGTACGAGAGCCCGACGACGTCGCGCAGGAGCAGCGCCATCTTCAGGTCGACCGGCAGCCCGTCGATCGCGCGCCACAGCGCGTCGATCGCCTCGACCTGCTCGGCCGGCTGGTCGAGCGACCTCGAGCTGCGGCGCGTCGTCGAGGTTGACCGGCGCGAGCGGGCCGGCGTTCCTTCGCCCGCAGCTCGTCGAGCACACGGTTCTTGGTCACCTGGAAGAGCCACGTCGTGAACTTGCAGCGCAGCGAGAAGCGCGGCAGCCCCTGGTAGACCCGCAGGAAGACCTCCTGCGTCAGATCCTCGGCGAGCGACTTGTCGCCGTTGGTCAGCCGGAGGACGTAGTTGTAGACCGGGGTCTCGTACGTGCGCACGATGATCGAGAACGCACGCTCGTCGCCACGCTGGGCCTTCCGCAGAACCGCAGGGTCGGGCTGTGGGAGCGACAAGGAGGCCGGAGTATATCCCCGGTTTCGGCCGATCAAACAGCGCCTTACGCACGATTTACGAGACTGCGTCCCGTCATCACATCTGGCCGCTCGACGCCCAGGAGGTCGAGCGCGGTCGGCGCCAGATCGGCAATCTCGCCGCCGTCCGCGAGCGTGAGCCCGTGGGCGGTCAGGACGAGCGGCACCGGGTTCGTCGTGTGCGCGGTCTGCGGGCAGACGCCGTCGTCGGCGAGCATCTTCTCGGCGTTGCCGTGGTCGGCGGTGACGAGGCAGACGCCGCCCAGCGATTCGACCCGGTCGACGACCGCCCGAGGCAGCGGTCGGCCGCCTCGACCGCGGCCACCGCGGCCGGGATCGAGCCGGTGTGGCCGACCATGTCGGGGTTGGCGAAGTTGACGACGCAGAACGCGTAGTCGTTCCCGATCTCCTCGACGACGCGGTCGGCCACCTCGTCGGCCGACATCTCCGGCTTCAGGTCGTAGCTCGCCACGTCGCGCGGGCTCGGCACGAGCAACCGCGTCTCGCCGGGCCACGCGTCCTCGCGGCCGCCGTTGAAGAAGTAGGTGACGTGCGCGTACTTCTCGGTCTCGGCGACGTGCAGCTGACGACGGCCGTGCGTCGCCAGCACCTCGGCGATCGTCTCCGGGACGGTGCTGCTCCGCGAAGGCGACAGGTGCGTCGATGTCGCTTGCGTAGCGCGTCATCGTGGTCACGTCGAAGCCGTGCTGCAGCAGCAGGCGTGTCAGCTGCCGCGCCGCGGTCGGGCCGAAAGTTGAAGAAGATCGCGGCGTCGCCCGGCTCGAGCCGCGGCGTCCCCTCGACGACGATCGGCTCGATGAACTCGTCGGTCACACCCGCGTCGTAGCTCGCCTGGACCGACGCGAGCACGTCGTCGGTGTGCGTTCCGACACCGCCGACGATCGCGTCGTAGGCCCGCTGCGTCCGGTCCGAGCCGCTGGTCGCGATCCATCGCGCAGTACCGGCCCATCACGGTCGCGATCCGGTCGACGCGGCAGCTCGGCGAGGTCGTGCGCGGCCGACGTCGGCGAGACGTCGCGCCCGTCGGTGAACGCGTGGATCCACGTCTTCTCCGGCGCGAACCGCAGCAGCGCCTGCACGTGGTCGATGTGCGAGTGGACGCCGCCGTGCGAGACGAGCCCGAGCAGATGCACCCGCCGGCCGCGCTCGAAGGCCTCGCGTGAGCGCCGGCAGCTCGAAGAACGAGCCGTCCGCGATCGCCTTGTTGACCCGCATCAGATCCTGGTAGAGCCGCCGCCCCGCGCCGATCGTCAGGTGCCCGACCTCGGAGTTGCCCATCTGCCCGGGCGGCAGGCCGGCGGCCTCGCCCGACGCCTCGATCGTCGTGTGCGGGAACTCGCGCCAGAGCCGGTCGAAGACCGGTGTGTCGGCCAGCTCGACCGCGTTGCCCGGCCCGGGCGGCGCGCAGCCGAACCCGTCGAGGATCACGAGCGTTAGGCGAAGGCTCGGCAAATCGCTGCGAACGAGTCGACGTCGAGGGAGGCGCCGCCGACGAGCGCGCCGTCGACGCCCGGCTGCCCGAGCAGCTCGGCGGCGTTGTCGGGCTTGACCGAGCCGCCGTAGAGCACCGGCACGTCGAGCACGGTCTTGATCGTCTCGTGCGCCTCGCTGCGCCATGTCGGGGGTCGCCGTCTTGCCGGTGCCGATCGCCCAGACCGGCTCGTAGGCGATCACGAGGTTCTCGTCGTGCTCGAGCGCAGCCGACCTGGCGGCGCAGCACTGCCGCCGTCTCGCCGCGCGTCGCGCTCGTCTTCGGTCTCGCCGACGCACGCGATCACGTGCAGGCCGGCGGCGAGCGCGGCCGCGGCGCGCCTGGCGACCGTCTCGTCGGTGTCGCCGAAGTACGTGCCGGCGCTCGGAATGGCCGACGATCGTCCCGTAGACGCCGAGCTCGAGCAGCATCGACGCCGACACCTCGCCCGTGAACGCGCCCTCGCGCTCCCAGTGGCAGTTCTGAGCGAAGACGCCGATCTCGGTGCCGGCGAGCGCCTGCACCGCCTCGCCCAGCGAGACGTACGGCGGGCAGACGACGACGTCGACGTCGGCCGGCAGCTCGGCCGCTCGCGAAGCTCGCGGCAGAGCACGCCCGCCTCGCTCGGGGCCCTTGAACATCTTCCAGTTGCCGGCGATCAACACGGCACGAGCCTATGCGACGACGGCCTGGGTCTGGATGACGAGCGCCACACGCCTGTCGTTGTCGTCCGACAGCTCGGTCTGCACGACGATCGTCGAGCGGCCGACATGCAGTGGCGTCGAGAGCAGCGCGACGGTGCCGCCGCGCACCGGCCGGAAGAAGTTCGTCTTCGACTCGATCGTCGCCGTCGAAGCCCCGGGCGGGAGGTTCAGGTAGGCGCAGATCGCGCCGAGGCTGTCGGCCGCCGCCATCAGGGCGCCGCCATGGAGTACGCCGCCGGCCGTGCAGAGGTCGTCGCGCCACGCGATCCTGCCACGCACCTCGTCCTTCGCGGCCACGTCGACGCTGAGCCCGAGCGGGGCGGCGAACGGGATCGCGGCGAGGAGCTCGCTCACTCGGCCGGGATCGCGGCCACGCCGGGCAGCTCGCGGCCTTCGAGCAGCTCGAGCGAGGCGCCGCCGCCCGTCGAGATCCAGGAGATGCGGTCGGCGACACCCGCCTCCTGCACGGCGCGAACCGAGTCGCCGCCGCCGACGACGGTGAAGCCCGGGCAGTCGGCCAGCGCCCGCGCGACGGCGATCGTGCCCTCCGCGAAGCGCGGCCACTCGAACACGCCCATCGGGCCGTTCCAGAAGACGGTGCGGCGCCGCACCGATCCGGCGCGGCGAAGTCGTCGCGGGTCTCGAGGCCCGATGTCGAGACCGAGCCAGCCGTCGGGCAGCGCGTCGAACGCCGACGACCTGCGTGTCGGCGTCTGCTTCGAACGCACTCGCCGCGACGACGTCCGACGGCAGCACGGCGTCGAACGTGAACGGGTTCTCGTCGCGGATCTGCTCGGCCATCTTGCCGCCGATCAGCACCTCGTCGGCGCGTGCGCCGAGGTGCTCGAGCACTCCGATCTTGTCCTCGACCTTGGCGCCGCCGGAGACGATCACGAACGGGTGCTCGACGTCGCCGAGCAGCACGCCGAGATGCCGCAGCTCGTCGAGCAGCAGCAGCCCGGCGTAGGCGGGCAGCAGCTCGTGCGACGCCCACGGTCGAGGCGTGCGCGCGATGTGCCGAGCCGAAGGCATCGTTCACGTACAGGTCGCAGCCGTCCGCGAGCTCCGCGCGAACGACGGGTCGTTCTTCGTCTCGCGCTGCGTCGAAGCGGGTGTTCTCGAGCACCTTCAGCGCGGTCGTCGGCGAGCAGCTCGGCGAGCCGGTCGCGCACGGGCGCCATCGCGAACGCGCTCGTCCTCGGCCTCTTCGGCCGCCCGAGATGCGAGCACACGCGCACCTCGGCGGCACCGCGGTCGAGCAGCAGGCGGAGCGTCGGGAGCGACGCGCGGATGCGCGTGTCGTCGGCGACGCGGCCGTCCTCGAGCGGCACGTTCAGGTCGGAGCGGACGAGGACGACCTTCCTCTCGACCGTCAGCCGACTCGACCGACCGCGGCAGGCTCACAGCAGCTTCGGGATCAGGTCGACCAGGCGGCACGAGTACCCCCACTCGTTGTCGTACCAGCCGAAGACCTTCGCGAAGGTCCCGTGCGCCATCGTCAGCCCGCTGTCGAACGTGCACGACGCCGGCGAATGGACGATGTCGGTCGAGACGAGCGGCATCGGTCGAGTAGACGAGGTACGGCTCGAGCGGCCCGCTCGCTCGCGGCCGCCGCGAAGGCGGCATTCACGGACTCCGGGGTCGCCTCTTTGGCGAGCGTCACGACCAGGTCGGTGACCGAGCCGGTCGGGACCGGCGCCCGCACCGAGATTCCGTCGACCTTGCCCTGGAGCTCCGGCAGCACGACGCCGATCGCGCGGGCCGCGCCGGTCGAGGTCGGGATCAGGTTGATCGCTGCCGCGCGTGCGCGCCGCAGATCCTTGTGCGGCAGGTCGAGGATCGACTGGTCGTTCGTGTACGCGTGGATCGTCGTCATGAACCCGTTCTCGATCCCGAAGGTGTCGTTCAGCACCTTGGCCATCGGCGCGACGCAGTTCGTCGTGCACGAGGCGTTCGAGATGATCGCGTGCTGCTCCGCGTCGTACGCGTCGTCGTTGACGCCGAGCACGAGCGTGACGTCGGGATCGGTGGCGGGCGCCGAGATCAGAACCTTCTTCGCGCCCGCGTCGAGGTGCTTCTGCGCCCCGTCGCGCTTGGTGAAGAAGCCGGTCGACTCGATCACGAGGTCGACCTCGAGGTCGCGCCACGGCAACGCGGCCGGATCGCGCTCGGCGAGTGCGCGCAGCCGAGCGGCTGCCGACCTTGAGGGAGTCCGCCGTCGACGTCGACCGGCTCGGGGAAGGTGCCGAGCACCGAGTCGAATCTGAGCAGGTGCGCCATCGTCTCGATGTCGCCGAGATCGTTGAACGCGACGATCTCGAAGTCGCCGCCGCGCTCGAGCGCGGCCCGCAAGAAGTTGCGGCCGATGCGGCCGAAGCCGTTGATCCCAACGCGTGTCTTCGCCATGCGGCGACTGTAGCTACGCGACGGAGGCGGTGATGCCGTAGATCGCCGCGAGCTTCTCGCGGAGGTAGCGCACGTACGGCTCCGGGTCGATCTCGGAGGTGCCGACGACGCGCTCGAGCGTCTCGCCCGGGGTGAACTTGCGCCCGTGGCGATGCAGGTGCTCCCGCAGCCAGTCGCGGAGCGGTGCGAACTCGCCTGCCTCGAAGCCGTCGTCGAGGTCGGGCAGGTCGGCGGTGATCTTCTCCCAGATCTGCGCGGAGATCAGGTTGCCGAGCGCGTAGGTCGGGAAGTAGCCGATCGAGCCGCCCGACCAGTGAACGTCCTGCAGCACGCCCTCCGTGTCGTTCGGCACCTCGATCCCGAGGTAGTCCCACATGCGCCGGTTCCACTCCTCGGGCAGCTGCTCGAGCGGGAACTCGTCGCGCGAGCATCGCCTGCTCGAGCTCGAAGCGCAGGATGATGTGCAGGTTGTACGTCGCCTCGTCGGCCTCGACGCGGATCAGCGACGGCTCGACGGCGTTCACCTCGCGGTACCAGCTGTTCGGCGTCGTACCCGGCCGAGCGTCGCGCGGAACAGCTCCTGCAGGCGCGGGAAGAAGTGCCGCCAGAACGGCAGCGACCGCCCGACGAGGTTCTCCCACATCCGGCTCTGCGACTCGTGCATGCCGAGCGAGACGCCGCGCGCGAGCGGCGAGCGCTCGAGCGACGGATCGACCTGGCGCTCGTAGAGGCCGTGCCCGAACTCGTGCATCGTCCCGAAGAGCCCGCCGAGGTGCTCGGTGAAGTAGCGCGTGGTGATGCGGATGTCGGTCGTGCCGGTGCCGGAGGCGAACGGATGCACCGTCGGGTCGAGCCGCCACGCGTCGTCGTGTGAAGCCGAACGCCGCGGACGACCTCGAGCTCGAAGCACCTTCTGCGCGTCGAGCGTCGAAGTCGTGTGCCGGCGGCTCGCTCCGGACTGCTCGCGGCGACCTCCTTGACGAGCGGCGCCTGGTGCTCCTTGAGGTAGTCGAAGATCCGGCGCACCTCGCTTCGTCTTCATGCCGCGCTCGTAGTCGTCGAGCACGATGTCGTACGGCTCGTCGCTTGACCTCGAAGCACTCGATGTAGCGCTTGCGCAGGTCGAGGTTCTTGCGCAGCACCGGCAGGAACGTCGCGAAGTCGTTCGTCTTGCGGGCGCTCGACCCACACCGGGTTGGCGAGCGCCGCCGACCGCGACATCTCCGCGCGCAGGTCGGGCGAGCACGCGGCGCGCCTTCTCCCAGTCGCGCGACGGCGACGCGGATCAGGCTCGCCTCGAACGAGTCGTACTCGTGCTGCTCGCCCCAGCCCCGCAGGTCGTCGAGCAGGCGGCCGATCTCGGGGAGGTGAACTTCTCGTGTGCGATCCGGCCGACCGTCGCGAGCTGCTCGGCGCGGATCGCCGGCGCCGCGCGCGCGGCATCATCACGTGCTGGTCCCAGCCGAGCAGCGCGCCCGTCTTGCCAGATCCGCGATCTCGGCGAGGCGGCCTCCGCAGGTCGTCGAACGCCTGCACTGGCTCACAGCATTGAGAACCTATATCACGTGTCCTTCACAGTCGACGGCGGGCCGGAGAGGGAAGCTCCGAGGACGACCTCCCCCTCCGGTTGAACCGCGCCCGGAGGTGCGACGCCGGACGGGGTCTGTATCCACCGTCGCGACGAGCGCGGACCCGCCACGGTGAGTATGGGTGATGTGTCATCTGCGTTGCGCTAGAGGAGTTGCAAGTCGGGTTCAAGTCGGTTCTCGTCCGCGAGGCTCGACGAGCGCGTTCAGCCGGCGATGCGCCGCCGCCTTCGTGAGCGGCGGGCGCGCCTTCGCCGCCAGCTCGCGGAGCGAGGCCGACGGGTGCCGCAGCCGCAGCTCGGCGATCTCGGCGAGGCGCGCCGGCAGCGCGTCGAGGCCGAGCGCGCGGATCGCCTCGAGCTGGCGGTGCGCCGCCCGCGCGGTTCGAACGAGGTTCGCCTCGTCGGCGTTCGCGAGCCGGTTCGCGTGCGGCCGCGTGGCGGCCAGGACCGCGTGCTCCTCGAGCGCGAGCGCGGTGTCGGCCGGCGCCCGCGAGCGCGAGCACGGTCGCCGATCGCGTCGTGGCCCTTCGCGTAGGCGAGCGCGTGGCTCCGCCGTTCGGCGACGCGCGAGCTCGACGCCCTCGCGGGCCGCGACCTCGGCGACGAACTCGGCCCCGGCGCGCGTCGCGGTGCGCAGCTCCAGGTGCGGGTCGCGCGGGCCCGGAGAGCGAGCCCGCGCCGAGCAGCGCGCCGCGCAGGTATGCGCCGCGGCAGCACGACCGTCCGACGACGCGCTTCGGCGGCCGTTCGAGCGGCGCGCCCGGACGGCGAGAGCACGCCGGCTTCCCTGAACACGGCGAGCGCACTGCCGTCCACGTCGACGTGGAGCTGGTAGCGCGTCGCCCGGTCGAAGGCTCGGCGGCGGTACGTCCGGATCTCCGAGCGGACGCCCACATCCGCGCAGGAGGGCGAACGCGCGGCGCGCCGCAGCCGAGCTCGCGAGGTCGAGGTGCACGGCAACGGCTCCGTCCGCGCAGGTGCCACGCACCGCTGACGTGGAAGAGCGCCGAGAGCTCGGCGAGGCGGCAGCAGCGCCGCGAGCGGCTCGATCTGCGCGAGCTCGTCTCGCAACTCCTCGGAGAGCGCCACCTAGAACGTCACTCCCTCGAGCGCGAGCAGGCGCCGCTTGTAGTCGACCCCGAGGTCGCCGTAGGAGCCGATGCCGGTCGGCGCCGACGACGCGGTGGGTCGGGATGAACGGCGACAGCGACGCAGCGCCCGCAGAACGTGCCGGCGGCGCGGGCCGCGCCCGGGTAGCCGGCGAGCGCGGCGAGCTCGCCGTAGCTCACCACCTCGCCCCGTCGCGACCTTGCGGAGCGCCCGCGCGCAGGCGCCGTAGAACCCGTCCGAGCAGGCGCAGCCGGACGTCGGCGAACGTGTCCGCCTCACCCGCGAAGAACGCAGTCAGCCGTTCGGCCAACTCCCGTCCCCGCGAGCCGTCACCCGTGTCGGGACGCGTCCGGCGCGGCCGTGGGAGCTCCGTGTGGAAGACGCGGCCCCGCTCGCAGCCAGACCTCGCCGACGCCGAAGCCGGGCGCGTCGTACTGGACGAGCGTCGGCTTCATCTCCGGAGATGTTGTAGCTTCGCGCGCGTGACGCGGGCCCGGCTGCCGGCACTCGGCTACCTCTACGTCGCGCTGGCGTTGCCTGCGCTGATCCTCGGCACCGACCACGGCCGCGCGGCTTCGGCCTTCTTCACGGGCGCGGCGTTCGCCTACCTCTGGTTCGTCGCGAGCCTCCGCGCGAAGCTCGTCCGCTTCGACCCGGACGGCTTCTTCGCGAGCGTCGTCGTGCTCGGCGGCGTCCACCTACCTCGCACTCCAGGCGGTGACGCTGGTCGCTCGGAGCGCCGGAGCTCGCGGCACCGGCGTCGGCCTGCGCGGCGACGGCGATCATCGGCTCGTCGCTCGCTGCCTGGCGGGCCCGGAAGATCGAGCGCTGGTTCGGCCAGGCCGGCGTCGTCGGCGGGATCGCGGTGCTCGCGGTCGGGCATCGTCGAAGGCGCGGCCGGCTGGACGCTCGCCGGCAACACGGTCTTCGCCTCGTCGCTCGGGTTCATGGTCTGGGTGCTCGTCACGGCGACCTATCTGCTGCGGCGCTGAGCGCGCCGAGGGCCGTAATCTACGGTGCATGAGCACCCACGCGATCTTCCGCCCGCCGCCCGCGCACAACGAGCCCGTCCACGACTACATCCCGGGCAGCGCCGAGCGCGTGCGCCTGCAGGCGCGACTCGAGCAGATGCGCGGCGAGCGGCTCGAGATCCCGCTCGTGATCGGCGGGCAAGGACGTGACGACCGGCGATCTGCGCCAGTCCGTGATGCCGCACGACAAGGAGCACGTCCTCGCCGACGTGCACCAGGGCGGCGCCGAGCACGTGCAGCAGGCGATCGACGCGGCGGCCGCCGCCTGGGAGGACTGGTCGCGCTGGCCGTGGGAGGAGCGCGCGGCCGTGTTGCTGCGCGCGGCGGAGCTGCTCTCGGGGCCGTGGCGCGACACGCTGATCGCGGCGACGATGCTCGGGCAGTCGAAGACCGCGCACCAGGCGGAGATCGACGCGGCCGCGAGGCGATCGACTTCTTCCGCTTCAACGTCGAGTTCATGCTGCGGATCTACGCGGAGCAGCCGATCTCGTCGCCGGGCGTCTGGAACCGGCTCGAGTACCGCCCACTCGAGGGGTTCGTCTTCGCGGTCTCGCCGTTCAACTTCACCGCGATCGCCGCGAACCTGACGAGCTCGCCGGCGCTGATGGGGAACACCGTCGTCTGGAAGCCCGCCGGCACCGCGATGCTCTCGGCGTACTACCTGATGCGCCTGTTCCAGGAGGCCGGCCTGCCCGACGGCGTGATCAACCTCGTCTACGGCAGCGGCGCGACGATCGGCGACGCGGCGCTCGCGAGCCCGCATCTCGCCGGGATCCACTTCACCGGCTCGACGCCGGTCTTCAACGGCATGTGGCGCACGGTCGCGGCGAACATGGACCACTACCGGAACTACCCGCGCATCGTCGGCGAGACCGGCGGCAAGGACTTCATCGTCGCGCACCCGTCCGCCGACGTGGACTCGCTCGCGACCGCGATCATCCGCGGCTCGTTCGAGTACCAGGGCCAGAAGTGCTCGGCGGCCTCGCGGGTCTACGCGCCGTCGAACCTCTGGCCGGAGCTGCGCGAGCGGCTGCAGGAAGAGGTGGCCACGATCAAGATGGGCGACGTTGCCGACTTCGGCAACTACATGGGTGCGGTGATCGACGGGGCCTCGTTCAAGACGCAGGCCGACGCGATCGAGGAGGCGAAAGCGCCACGCTGACACCGACATCGTCGTCGGGCGGCGGCTACGACGACTCGAAGGGCTTCTTCGTCGAGCCGACCGTGATCGAGACGCGCGATCCCGATTTCAGGCTGATGCGCGAGGAGATCTTCGGCCCGGTCGTGACGACGTACGTCTACGACGAGCGGAAGTGGGACGACACTCTGGAGCTGGTCGACCGCACGGCGGCCTACGCGCTGACGGGCGCGGTCTTCTCGGAGGATCGTGCCGCCGCGGCCGACGCACAGCAGAAGCTGCGCTACTCGGCGGGCAACTTCTACGTCAACGACAAGCCGACCGGCGCCGTCGTCGGCCAGCAGCCGTTCGGCGGCGCGCGCGCCTCCGGCACGAACGACAAGGCCGGCTCGATGTGGAACCTGATCCGCTGGGTCAGCCCGCGCTCGATCAAGGAGACCTTCGTCCCGCCGACGAGCTACCGCTACCCGTTCCTCGACTAGGAAACCTCGAAGACGCGCGCGACCGCGGTCGCCGCCGTGGCCGTGCGCGCGTAGGCGACCGCGAGGTGCTTGCCCGGTGACAGCGCCGCGCTCGGCGCGCCGTAGATCGTGCCGCGCTTCGCGGTCAGCCCACCGCCCTTCTCGAGCAGCTCGGTGCCGTCGACCCAGAGCCCCGATTCGACGAGCGGCGCCTTCGCCGACAGCTCGGCGGCGACCTGCGGGATCGACGCGACGGTCCCGTGCGGCCCGAGGAACGAGACCTTGACGCGGCCGGTGCGATCGGGCTGCCACTGCCGCCCGACGAGGTGCAGCGCGGTCGCCGTGCCGCCCTTGACGACGACCGCCCAGGCGCCGCCCTGGTAGAGCGTGTCGCCGCCGCCAACGGCGGACGCCGGGTCGGGCGGCGGCGCGGTCGTGGTGGGCGGCGCGGCGGACTTCGTCGAGCCGCAGCCGGCCACGGCCGCGACGACGAGCAGCAACGGGGCAAGTCGGCGCACGGGCGGAAGCCTACGCACCACCGGTGCGGTGCAGCTGCGCGTAGATGCGCCGCGCGGTCCGTGCCGGCACGCCCGGCACGCCTTCGAGCTCCTCGCGTGACGCGGCAGCCACTCGCTCGGCCGAGCCGAAATGCTGGAGCAGCGCGCGCCGCCGCACGGGCCCGACGCCCTCAAGCTGGTCGAACATCGACGCGCGCGCCGCGCTGTCCCGGCGCTGCCGGTGGAACGTGATCGCGAATCGGTGCGCCTCGTCGCGGATGCGTTGCAGCAGCTGCAGCCCGGCGGTGTGCGACGGCAGCAGGATCGGTCCCGGGCGGCCGGGGACGAACACCTCCTCGATCCGTTTCGCGAGCGCGATCACCGCCACCCGCGGCAGGTCGAGCTCCGCCATCGCCTCGAGCGCCGCCGAGAGCTGTCCCTTACCGCCGTCGATCACGACGAGGTTCGGGGTCGCCGCGAACGACTCGTTCCACTCGTCCGACGCCGGATCCGCCTGCAACCGGGCGAAGCGGCGTGCGATCACCTCGCGCATCGACGCGAAGTCGTCCTGGCCGTCGACGCCGCGAAGCGTGAACTTGCGGTAGTGGCCCTTCTTCGCCACGCCGTCCTCGAACACGACCATCGAGCCGACCACCTCCTGGCCCTGGATGTTGGAGATGTCGAAGCATTCGATCCGGATCGGCAGCGACTCGAGGTTGAGCGCCTCGCGCAGCTCCTCGAGAGCCTCGACGCGCCGCGCGCGCTTGCTCTCGGCGACGAACGTCTCCGACGCGAGCGCCAGGGTCGCGTTCTGCTGCGCCAGCTCCTGCAGCCGCCGCTTCTCGCCGCGCTCGGGCACGCGCACCTCGACGCGCGAGCCGCGTCGCGCGGCGAGGAACTCCGCCAGCGCCGACGTGTCACCCACGCCCTTCGGGACGAGGATCTGCGGCGGGATCGCGGGCGAGCTGCCGTAGTACTCGAGACAGAACTGCTCGAGCACCTCGGCGACATCCTCGCCGGCCGCGTTCTCGAGGTGGAACGCGTAGCGGTCGACCATCCGGCCGTCCCGCAGCGGGAAGACCTGCACCGCCGCCCGCTCCTCCGAGACGGCGATCCCGATCACGTCGATCGTCCCGATCGACTTCCGCTCGACCGCCTGCCGCTCGGCGAGCCGCTCGATCGCTCGCAGCCGGTTGCGGTACCGTGCGGCGTCCTCGAACCGCTCGTCGGCCGCCGCCGCCTGCATCTGCTCGCTGAGCCGGCGCTTGATCGGGCGGTCGTCGCCGGAGAGGAACTCGATCACCTGGTCGATCACCTCGCCGTAGTCCTCCTTCGAGATGTAGCCGACGCACGGCGCGTGACAGCGCTCGATGTGGAAGTCGAGGCACGGGATGCCGCTGCGGCGACCCGGTTGCGGCCCCTCGCACGGCCGGTAGCGGAAGACGCGGTTCAGCACGTCGAGCGTCTCGCGCACCTTCTTGGCGTTGGCGTACGGCCCGAAGTAGACGACCCCGCGCCGGTGCCGCTCACGCGTGAACATCACGCGGGGGTAGTCGTCCTCGACGGTGACGGCGATGTACGGGAACGACTTGTCGTCACGCAGCCGCACGTTGTACGGCGGCCGGTGACGTTTGATCAGGTTCTGCTCGAGGTGCAGCGCCTCGACCTCGGTCTGCGTGACGATCGTCTCGATCGCCTCGACACGCCCCGCCATCTGCCGGATCCCGGGCCGCGTGTCGGTCGAGCCGGCCTGGAAGTACGAGCGGACGCGCGAGCGCAGCGTCTTCGCCTTACCCACGTAGAGCACGTCGCTGCGCCCGTCACGGAAGAGGTAGACGCCCGGCTTGGCCGGGAGCTGCTTCAGTTGGGTCTCGAGCGCCTCCGGCGACATCGAATGCCAGCGTACCGAGCCGCTTGAGAGAGGCCAGAAATGGGCAAACCGGCCCGAATGAGACGAACCCTCACCCTGATCGCGGCCGCAGCCCTGGCCGTCGGCGCGGCCGGCTGCGGCGGCTCGAACCCGCCGCCGCCGCTCGTCGTCGGGGCAGTCGACGACGCGGCGAAATGGGCGCCGGATCCGAACCGCACGATGGCCGAGGCGCACGACGCGGGACTCGGCGTGATCGTGCTCAGCGCGGTCTGGTCGCGCGACGCGACCGCGGCACGTGACCTGCCGCCGCTCGAGCGCGCGGTCCGGGCGGCGGTCAGGGAGCACGTCGAGCCGATCCTCGCCGTCTACCAGCTCAGCTCCGCGACGCCCGCGACCAGCGCAGACCGTGCGGCCTTCGCCACGTACGCCGCAGGCCTTGCGCGCCGACTCCCCTCCGTGCACCGGGTGATCGTCGGCAACGAGCCGAACCTCAACCTGTTCTGGGGGCCGCAGTTCGGCACGGACGGGAGCGACGCGGCGGCGGGATCGTACGAGGCGCTGCTCGCTGTCACGTACGACCAGCTGAAGGCGCTGCCCTTACCGCCCGAGGTGATCGGCGGCGGGCTCGCGCCACGCGGCGGCGACAACCCGCGGGCCTTCCGCCAGACGCATTCGCCGACGACCTTCATCCGCGACCTCGGCGCCGCGTACCGCACGAGCGGTCGCACGCGGCCGCTGATGGATGCGATCTCGATCCACGTCTACGGCGAGAACCCGCGCATCCCGCCCTCACTCGCCCACCCCCACACGACGTCGCTCGGCATCGCCGACTACCAGCGACTGGTGGCCCTGCTCAGCTCGGCCTTCGACGGCACCGCACAGCAGGGATCCGACCTGCCGATCGACTACGGCGAGTACGGCGTCGAGACGACCGTGCCGCCGGACAAGGCCTCGCTCTACACCGGGACGGAGGTCGTCCCAGCCAGCTCGCCCACGACGCAGGCCGCGTTCTACCGCCAGGCGATCGAGCTCGCACGACGGCAACCGACGGTGCGGATGCTCTGTTTCTTCCACGTCGACGACGAGACACGCCTCGCGGGCCTGCAGAGCGGGCTCAGGTATGCGGACGGCGCGCCGAAGCCGAGCCTCGCCGCGGTACGTGCCGCACCCCGAGCGCGCTAGCCTTCGTCGCGTGAGCGAGTCCGGCCAGTACATCGCCTACACGTTCTTCCGCGTCGACCCGGCGTGGCGGCGGCTGCCGGTCGAGGAGCGGCAGGCCGCGAAGGAGGCGTTCGCCGACGTCGTCGACCATTTCGCAGGGCGGTTCGAGGCGCTCCGCACCTACTCGACGACGGGCGTTCGCCCGGAGACAGACTTCTTCCTCTGGAAGATCACCGACCGGTACGACGACCTCGGCGAGCTCGGCGCGGCGCTGAACGGGACGCCGCTCGCCGCCTGGGTCGAGACGCCGTACAGCTACCTCGCCACCTCGAAGGCGTCGCAGTACACGTCGGCGCGCCGAGCCCGGCGGATCGTGCCGAAGGGGTCGCCGTACCTCGTCGTCTACCCGTTCGTGAAGGTGCGGCCGTGGTACTCGCTGCCTGACGCCGACCGGCAGCGGGCGATGGACGAGCACATGCTGATCGGACGCGAGGAGTTCCCGACGATCCACAACCACACGACCTACTCGTTCGGGATCGACGACCAGGAATTCATGACCGCGTTCGAGTGCGACGAGCCCGCCGACTTCATGCACCTGATGCTGAGGCTGCGCGACTCGGAGGCTTCTCGCTACACCGAGCGCGACACGCCGATCTTCGTCGGCAGGCACGTGCCGATCCGTGAGGCGCTCGCGCGACTCGACGGTGTGGGCGCGCTAGTCGAAGATCACGGTTAGCGCCGAGATCGCGCCGCGCTCGTGCGCCAGCACGAGCCTGCCGGTGCCGCCCTTCACCCACGCGAACGCGGCCGTCGCGGTGCGCTCGTCGGTCTCCTGCACGCCGAGCAGGCGAATCTCGTCGTCGGGCGGCTGCTCGCGGTACGCGGTGCGAATCGCGTCGATGCCCAGGTACGGGCCGGCCGGAGCGTTCTCGAAGCGCAGCTCGGCTCCGTCCGCGAAGCGTGTGAGCATCGGCTCCCAGTCGCCGGTGCGCACACCGTCGTTGAAGGCGCGAACGTGCGCCTCCAGGAGGTCCGTGGTCGCCGTCACACGAGGCGCCGCTGGTCGAGCCAGGTGCGCACGCCGACGTAACCGCTCGCCGCCGCGACGAGCACGAACGAGAGCGCGTCACGACCTCGCGGGTGCCCGAGGAGCAGCCAGCCGATGTCGACCACGAGCAGGCCGACCGCCGCGTAGAAGACCCACTGGGTCCGCGTGGGCCACAGTTCGATCTCGCGTCGCGCCGAGTCCCGCCAGAAGAAATACGCCACGACGGCGATCGCGATCACGAAGGCGAAGCGAAGCAGCGTTCCCGCCGTCGCCACAGCGGTCTCCGCGTTCAGCGCGACGATCGCGGCGGCGACTGCGGCGAGGATCAGGAGGTTGCGGACGAATGGTGTCATGCGGTCATGAAAGCGCGAACGGCGAGCGCTGCGGCGACGAACGTGGCGATCGCGAACCAGAGCAGGCGGGCCCGCGGCTCGGTCGGCGCATAGAGCCACGGCGAGAGAACGGCGAGCAGGGCGAACGAGCCGTAGGCGTAATGGAGGTGGTCGGCGGCGCGCCGATGGTCGGACAGGAGCAGCAGGCCGAGCGCGACCTGACCCACGATCAGCGTCTGCGCGAGCGCGAGCACGTGGCCGACCGAGCCGCCGGCGCGGCCTCGCCGCCACGCCGCGAACGCGATCAGCGCCGAAACGGCGCACGTGGCGATCACCAGGAATGCGTTCACGTGATGGGCCGTTAGCATCGGGGCCACTGGAATCTAGCGAGAGGACGGACGTGGTCGAGGAGGGCAAGCCCGCACCCGAGTTCGAGCTGAAGGACGACAATGGCGAGACCGTCAAGTTGTCGGATCTCCGCGGCAAGCAGGTCGTCCTCTACTTCTATCCGAAGGACGACACGCCGGGTTGCACGACCCAGGCGTGCGGGATCAGGGACGTCTACGGCGAGTTCGAGCGCGAGGGCGCGATCGTGTTCGGCGTCTCACCCGACAACGAGGCGTCCCACGTCAAGTTCAAGAAGAAGTATGACCTGCCGTTCACGCTGCTCGCCGACGACGGCCATAAGGTCGCCGACGAGTACGGCGTCTGGGGCGAAAAGAAGTACATGGGCCGCACGTACATGGGCGTGGCTCGCTCGACGTTCGTGATCGCCGAGGACGGCACCGTCAAGAAGGTCATGCTCAACGTGAAGCCGGCCACGCACGCCGACGACGTCCTGGCGACACTCCGCAGCTAGAGGCGGCAGGGCGGCGAGCCCGCGGCCGGCTGTGCGACCGCGACGAACGTCTTGCTCGAGGCGATCGTCGCCGCTCCGGGAGCGAGCACCTGCTCGCGGCGCGCGACGCGAGCGTCGGTCGGTCCCGCGAACGTCACGACCCGCGCAGCGACGCCGCACCGGCGCCACACCGGGTGGGATGCGTCGCCGAGCAGCTTCAACTGCCGCAACTCGCGTCCGTCGAACAGCTCGAAGCGAACGTCGTAGGCGATCCGTCCGGCGAGGCCGGGCTGCTGCCACAGCAGCCAGTCGGCGTGCAGGTCGTCGGCGAGGACGATCCCGTCGGCGCCGGCGGCGCGCGCCACGGCTGCCGCCGCCTCGGGTGAGCGGTTGCTGTCGAGCCAGCCGGGCGAGCGAGCGAGCTGGACGACCAGCACGCACGCGACCGCCGCGAGCGCGGTCGTGGCGAGCATCGCGTTCACGCGTCGCGCCTGCGCCGTCAGCTCGAGCTTCGGCGGGCGCAGCGCGTCGAGCAGCCGCGGCAGCGACACCGCGGCGGCGAGCTCGAACCAGACGCCGTTGCGCACCGCGGCGAACGCGGCGGCGAGCAGCAGCACCAGCGCCCATTGCTCGAACAGCGTCAGCGTGCGCCGGCGGGCGCCCCACATTGCCGTGGCCACGAGCGCCGAGGCGAAGAAGACGATCGTCGCGCCCTGGACGGAGGGCGGCTGCCACTCGGTCACGTACCGCGCGAGCGGCGGGTGCAGCAGCATCAGCCGGTAGTAGGAGACGAGCCCGATGCCGTACGGGGATGCGAGCAGGCAGAGTGGCGCGCCCACGACGAGCACCAGCCCTCGGGCGCGAGTCGCGGCGCCACGCAGCAGCGTCAACCCGTACAGCGCGGCGAGCGCAGCGCCGAGGCTGACCGAGCCGTGGAGATTCGCCCAGACCGCGAGCACCGGCAGCACGAAGAGCACACGCCTGCTCGGCCGCCGCGAGTCCGACGCGAGCAGCGCGTACACGGCGACGAAGGGGACGAGCGCGAAGCTCTGCGACCGGACCTCCGCGAGCCAGGGCGTCGCGAGCACCGGCAGGCTGACGCCGAGCGCGACGCTTCCCGGTGACGCACCGAGTCGGCGGGCCGCGACGGCCACGAGCGCGAGCGCACCCGCGACGCACGCGATCCCGATCAGGATCGCCGCGCCGAGCCCGCCGTGCCTGGCCGCCTCGTAGAGCACGAGATGTGCCGCCCACTGCTGGTCGATCCAGTGCCGGCCCAGCGTCCAGAGCGTCAAGGTGTCGGCGTGCGGCAGACCGTGCTGCGCGATCAGGCGGCCGTCGACGAGCGCGAGCCAGCTGTCCTGGTTGAGCAGGAAGGGCATCGCGAGCGCGAGCAGGATCGTCCAGAACGCGAGCACGCAGATCGCTAGCGCGTCGCGCTCGAGGCCGAGGCGCAGCCGGTCGAGACGCCGCGCACTCACCGGGACCGGTGCTCTGTCCCTGACCAGGGCCCGCATCGTCATACGAGCGTTGTCGGCCTCGGGAGCCGGCTACTTGATTCCGAGCACGAAGCTCGGGCGGAAGGCCCGCCGCGGCGCGCGACGAACCGTCGCGGTCCGCCACGCCGACCAGGCGAACAGCCCACCGGTCACTGCGAGCACGACGCCGATCCGGACCGCGTTCCCCCCGCTCCACGCGGGCACGGCGAACCAGAGCGCCATCGGCGCGACCCAGGCGACCCCGGCCCGCGGCCGCGCGAGCGCAAGCGCGACGCAGAGGACGGCCAGATAGTGCGGCCACACGATCGGCGTCAGCACGAGCGAGCCGGCGAGCGCGAGGATGAACGCCGGACGCTCGCCGTCAGCCCGCCGTGCGAGGAGCACGAGGCCGATCAGGACGGCGACGCCGCACGCGAGCATCAGCAGACGCGCGCCTCCGGGCGAGCTGCCGAGCGAGCGGAAGAGCGCGTACGGGGAGTAGCTCTGGTCTGCGACGAGACCCGTCAGGCGGTCGAGGATGCGCGGATACTCGCGCAGGCTCGAAAAGCCGACGACCGCATAGCCGACCACGACGCTCGTGAGGCCGATCGCGACCGACGACCAGGTCGCACGCCAGCGCCGCGTCGCGAGCAGCCAGAGCCCGAGCGGCCAGAAGTACAGCTTGAAGACGACGAGCGCCGCGACGAGCGCGCCGGAGACCCACGGGCGGTCGCGGTAGCGCCAGAGCGCCGCGCACGCGAGCACGAGCAACGCCGAGATGGCGCCGTTGATCAGCGAAGACCACACGACCGGCCACGCGAACACCGCGCCGTAGCAACGCCAGTCCCGCACGCCGAGCATCCGGAGCGCGGCGACGATCGCCGCCGCGCCGATCGCGGCCCAGAGCAGGTTCGCGGCGGCATACGGGATCAGTGAGACCGGGATCATCGCGATCGCCGCCGGCGCCGGGTAGACGAACGGCCGGAACGTGTCGCGGTGCGCCACGTTCGGGAGCGACGCGGGATACGGCGAGCGGCCGTCGAGCACGTCGCGCCCGCTCTGCCAGAACGTCTGGAAGTCGAAGGGGTGGTAGCCCGTGACGAGCAGGTGCAGGAAGATGAGGGTGAAGCACGCCGGCAGCGCACCGAACACGAAGACCATGAAGCTGCCCCGCGCGACGATGGCAGACCGGCTCGCAAGCCGGCCGCGCGCGGCCGTGGCGGCGGACACCATGAAAAACTGCTCGGCGGCGCGCGCGCCGCGCTCAATACCCCTTTAGGGCTAGCTGGTGCTCAGCGAGACCGTGTGCTCGGCGGTCGACGCTGCGTAGTTCTCGCCGAGCCGCTCCCGCAGCGTCTGCTCGAGCTCGCCCGACTGCTCGAGCTCCTCGACGATGTCCGCACCGCCGATCAGCTCGCCCTTGACGAACACCTGCGGGATGGTCGGCCAGCCCGAGAGCGCCGACAGGTCCTGCCGGATCTGCGGGTCGGGCAGCACGTCGACCGTGGTCACCGATGCGCCGGTGCGGCGGAGCGCCTTGAGCGCCCGATCCGAGTTGCCGCACATCACGAGCTGCGGCGTGCCCTTCATGAAAAGGGCGACGTCCGCGCCGTCGATCACGTCCTTGATCTTGTCGCTGTAGCTCATTCGGATCCCCTTGTCTTGATTCGAAGCTCATGGATGGTGCCGTCGGCGAGCGGGCCGGCGAGCGCCTCGTACACACGCCGATGCTGCTCGACGAGCGAAAGACCGACGAGCGACGCGGAGGTGACGGCCACCTGGAAATGGTCGCCGCCGCCGGTGCGGTCGACCACATCGAGCTCGGTCGCGTCCGGAAACGCGCGCTCCAGCAGGTCGCGCAAAGGCTGCACCGCGGTCACGGCTCGATCGTACCGAGCACGAGACGGTCGCCGGGGCCGACGCCGGCCGCTCCCCCGACGGGAAGCTCGACCACCACCTTCGCGCCCTTGCGACCCGCCGTGCGCCACGGTCGCAGGTCGCGGACGACGTCGATCACCACGAGCTCCCGGTCGCAGAAGACCGCGTCGATCGCGAACCGCATGAAGAACATGTGGATCGAGCCGGCCGGCCGGAACAGCATCCCCTCGTCCGGGGCGAGCGCCGCGCGGCCGAGCAGGCCCCGGGCGCGTGTGAACGGCGTCGTCGCGAGCAGGCAGCGCCCGCTCACCACTGTGCCGTCGTCTTTGCGGAGCGTCGCGTGCTGCACGGTCGGCCGCGGACTCTACCTCCCGAATCCTGCTGCTTTCGCTGCAAGTTCACCCGCATGGGGGACGCCCCGAAACCCGGTTCCGTCGATGAAGCGACCACCTCAGCACGTCCCGCCACCCCGGCGGGCCAGTCGAACGAAGGAGCAGTTAGTTGAGCGCGACCGCTTCAAAGCAGGTCACACCGGATCCCGACCACACGGTCGGCGATGCGGTTGAGCTGGTCCGCCTTCAGCTTCGGCGTGACGACGGACAGACGATGACGGAATACGGCGTGCTCCTTGCGCTGATCGCCGTCGTCGTGATCGTTGCGTTGCTCTTCCTCGGTCCGCAAATCGCGGCCCTGTTCTCGAACGTCGGGTCGAAGCTCTAGTCGTGATGACCCTCAGATTCCACACCACCGCCGCCGCCGAAGGGAGGTGTGTACCGAATGGAAATTCGTGATTGGCTCGAGCTTGCTCGGATCGAACTGCGCCGCGAGGAAGGCCAGACGATGACGGAGTACGGCGTCCTCTTGGCGCTTATCGCAGTCGTCGTGATCGTCGCGCTGCTCTTCATCGGCCCGAAGATCGCTGCCGTGTTCTCGAACGTCGGCAGCAAGCTGTAAGTCCGCGTTACCGGCGGGCCTCCACCCGGGGGCCCGCCACCAAGCACCTCTGCACCCGGCTCTCTCACATGAACTCATCCCGCCTGCAACCACTGAACGACACCGCCGGTCAGACGATGACCGAGTACGCGTTCATCCTCGCCCTCATCGTCGCCGTCGTCATCGTCGCTGTGCCGACGTTCGCCGCAGCGACGGTCAAGTTGTTCACCGACTTCACCACGGCGTTCTGACCATGAAACTCATGCGTTACCGGAATGAGCGTGGCCAGGCGATCGTCGAGTTCGCCCTGGTCCTGCCGATCCTGATGGCGATCCTGCTCGGGATCATCCAGTTCGGGATCATCTTCAACAACTACATCACGCTCACCGACGCGACCCGCGCCGGCGCCCGCAAGGCAGCGGTCAGCCGCTTCCTGAACGACAACGGCGCCTCCGCGAAGCAAGCGGTGCTCGACTCCGCCACGGGCCTCGATCAGACCGTCCTCTCCCCGACTGTGAGCGTCACTGCGGCGCCAGATTGGTCGATGGCCGGCAACCAGGTCACGGTCACGGCGAGCTATCCGTACTCGATCGACATTCTCGGCTGGACGATCAAGGCCGGGAACCTGACCAGCACGACCAAGGAGCGTCTCGAATGACGCGCCGTCTCTCCCTCCCCTCCGGCTCTCCCGCCGGTGTCAACAACTCTGAAAAGGAACCCTCCGCATGACCTACCGCGTCCGCAACATCTTCGTCGCCGTTGGCCTTGCGGTCGTGGCGGCGCTCTTGACGACGTTCTACGTCGCGAACTACAAGCGGCACGTTCGCCAGGCCGAAAGCACGGTCACGGTGTACGTCGCAAAGAAGGACATCCCGGCCGGCACGCTCGGCTCGTCGCTCGCAGGGAACGGTTGGCTGACCACGGCCGACGTCTCTCAGCGCACCGTCGTCCCGGGTGCCATCTCGAACCCCGAGCAGATCGCGAGCCTTGTCACCTCTCAGGCCGTGTACTCGGGTGAGCAGGTCACGCTGCGCCGCTTCGCGACGCAGGCCCAGCTCGGCATCCGCTCGCAGCTGCACGGCCCGCTGCGCGCGATCTCCGTCGGCGGCAGCGCCGACCAGCTCCTCGCGGGCACGCTGAAGGACGGCGACCACATCGACCTGATCGCCAACCTCAAGACGTCGTCCGCAGATGGCAGCGACGCCGGCTTCGCAGTCCGCGACGTCGTGCAGAACCTGCTCGTCCTGCACGCGCCGCTGGCGGCCAACTCCGGTCACGGCATCGGCTCGACCGGCGCCTCGTCCGTCATCCTGGCGGTCAGCGACCGGCGCCAGGCACAGAAGGTCTTCTACGCAGTGCAGAACGCGGCCGGCTGGACGCTCCAGCTGCGGCCGGTGACCAACGTCACGCAGCCGCCGATCGACGTGGAAGGTCCCGCGTCGATGTTCAAGGACGGCGTCACGCCCGCCAACCTCAGCCACTACGCAGGAGCAGGAAAATGACCGAGACCACCAACAACACGACGCAGCCCACTCGCGTCTACTTCACGGGCGACTGTGACGGCCTCGCGGATCTCCGCGAGGCCCTCACCGGCCACCCCGACCTCGAAGTCGTCGGCTGGAGCGACCACGTCGCCCAGGCTGCCGGCGTCCTCGCCGGCGGGCATCTCGACTGTGTGCTGCACGGCACGCGCTCGGAGAAGTTCCCGTCGACCGAGATCGCAGCGATCCGTGAGCAGACGCGGACGCCGATCGTCGTCGTCGCCTCGGCCACGGCCGGCGCGCTGCTCGACGAGGCGTTGAACGCCGACATCGCCGACGTCCTGGTTCTCCCCCAGCTCGTCGACAACGTCGTGTTCACGATTCGCAAGGCGGCGCATGCCAAGCGGCAGGTGCCGACCACGACGCGTCAGCAGCAGGGCCGCGTGATCACCGTCTTCTCGCCGAAGGGAGGCACGGGCAAGACGGCGATCGCCTCGAACCTCGCCTCCGCACTCGCGAAACAGGGACGGAAGACGCTGCTGCTCGACCTCGACCTGCAGTTCGGCGACGCCGCGATCGTCATGGGCGTCGAGCCGGAGAAGACGATCTACGACCTGGTGCTCGCACCGGGCGAGCTCGACATCGAGAAGCTCGCCGGCTACATCACGAAGCACCAGTGCGGCCTCGACATCCTCCCCGCCCCGCTTCGCCCGGAGGACGCCGAGCTCGTGACCGAGTCGAAGATCACGCGCCTGCTCGAAGTGGCACGGCAGAGCTACGACGCGATCGTCGTCGACACCTCGCCGTTCTTCCACGGGCCGATGCTCGCGACGCTCGACCGCACCGACGAGCTGCTCGTGCTCTGCGGGCTCGACGTTCCGACTCTCAAGAACGTCCGGCTCGCACTGCAGACGCTCGAGCTGCTCTCGTTCCCGTCGCGGCGGATCCGCTACGTGCTGAACCGCGCCAACTCGAAGGTCGGGCTGAACGTCCGTGAGGTCGAGGCCGCTCTCAAGGTCACCGTCCACGCGGCGATCCCGTCCGACCGGCTGGTGCCGATCGCGGTCAACCGCGGCACGCCTGTGGTCCTGTCCGAGCCCGGCTCGGACTTCGCGAAGGCCCTGAACGAGCTCGCGGTTGCCGTCATGACGCCCGCCGAGAAGCAGGCCAAGCCGCGCAAGCGCTTGAGCCTGTCGAGGAGCTGAGCGACAGATGGGACTCCACGATCGTCTCCAGCGCCAGGGTGACGGCGGCACCGTCGTCACCCTGGCGCCGGGTCACGCCGGCCACGTCGAGGCACCGGCTCCGATCAGCACGGATCCGTATGCCGAGCTGAAGGCCAAGGTCCACCACGCGTGCATCGCGAAGCTCGGTCCCGAGCTCTACAAGGCCGACGACGAGGATCTCGCCGACAAGGTCTACCGGGCAGTCACCGAGGAGCTGGTTCTCGACCGTACGCCGCTGACACGCGACGAGCGGCGCGAGATCGTCCGCCAGCTGACGGACGACATTCTCGGCTACGGGCCGATCGAGCCGCTGCTCCGCGACGAGACCGTGACGGAGATCATGGTCAACGCTCCCGACAAGGTGTACGTCGAGCGGAACGGCAAGCTCGAGCGCACCGACGTCCGCTTCGTCGACGAGTCGCACGTGATGCGGATCATCGACAAGATCGTGTCGCAGGTCGGCCGCCGGGTCGACGAGTCGTCGCCGATGGTCGACGCGCGCCTGCCCGACGGCAGCCGCGTCAACGCGATCATCCCGCCGCTCGCACTGCGCGGCCCGACGGTGACGATCCGGAAGTTCTCGCGGGACCCGTACACGATCAACGACCTGATCTCGTTCGGCACCGTGACGGCGCGCTCGGCGCAGTTCATCGCCGCGTGCGTCAAGGGCAAGCTCAACATTCTCATCTCCGGCGGTACCGGCACCGGTAAGACGACGACGCTGAACGCGATGAGCGCCTTCATCCCCGCCAGCGAGCGCATCGTCACGATCGAGGACGCGGCCGAGCTTCAGCTTCAGCAGGACCACGTCGTCACGCTCGAGTCGCGGCCGGCGAACATCGAAGGGATGGGCGAGATCAAGATCCGCGAGCTCGTCCGCAACGCCCTCCGTATGCGTCCCGACCGGATCATCGTCGGCGAGGTTCGCGGAGCGGAGACGCTCGACATGCTCCAGGCCATGAACACCGGCCACGAAGGCTCGCTCACCACGATCCACGCGAACAGCCCTCGTGACGCACTCGCCCGGCTGGAGACGCTGGTGCTCACCGCCGGTGTCGAGCTGCCGCACCGCGCGATCCGCGAGCAGATCGCGAGCGCGTTCGACCTGCTCGTGCAGATCGAGCGGCTCGTCGACGGCTCCCGCCGCGTGACCGCGATCTCAGAGGTGCTCGGCATGGAGGCCGACATCATCACGTTGCAGGATGTGTTCATCGCGTCTCCGCCCAGCGAGGGCGAGACGTACGCGGTGGCGCACCGGCTGCTCTCGCCGCTCCGCGCCACGGGACTCAAGCCCCACTTCCTCGAGAAGATGGCGGCCAACAACGTCGTCCTCCCGCCGTCGTTCTTCACGGCGGACGACTCCGACCAGGTGCGGGCCTCGTTCGCCGCAACCGGGTTTGGCGGTGGCTTCGAATGAAGCGCGCGCTCGTCGGCGTCGCCCTTCTGGCGGCACTCCTCTCCACATCGGCGACAGCAGCGGCAACACGGATCCAGGCTGTCGACGCAAGCTCGTTCCCGTCCGTACGTGTCACGTACGTCGCGTCGCCGGGCTCACCGGCGCCGCAACTGCGGGAGGACGGACGGCTCGTCGCAGCGACGCAGGTCGTCAACCTTGCGAAGACCAAGAGCATCGTCGTCGCGATCGACCGCTCGCAGTCGATGCGCGGCAAGCCGCTCACGAACGCACTCGCGGCCGTCGAGCAGTTCGCGGCGAGCGCGGGTGCCGACGACCATGTCGGCGTCGTCGCGTTCGGCCGCTCGGCCGTCGCGCTCACACGGCTCAACGCGAGCCCGGGCGAGGCCCGCGACCTGATCGCCGGGCTGCACGTCGATACGAAGTCCGGTACCGCGTTGTACGACGCGATCGTCGTCTCCGCGGACACCCTGGCCGCCGACCACAGGCCGGGCCGTGCGATCGTCGTCGTCACTGACGGCGCCGACGTCTCGAGCACGCATTCGCTGAACGACGCGGTTGCCGCCGCCCAGAAAGCGCATGCGGCGGTCTACACGATCGGCATCGCCGGGCCTGACTTCACCGCCTCGGCGCTGCAGAAGCTCTCAGCCGAGACCGGCGGCACGTACCGGCAGGCGGCGTCCTCCCGCGAACTCGCCCAGACCTATTCGAGCGTCGCGCAGGAGCTCTCCCGCACGTGGCAGCTCACCTACCTCACGTCGGCGCGGCCTGGCGGGCACATCAACCTGTCCGCCACCGCCCGCGGGGCGATCGCGCACTACTCGGCCAACCTCCCCGGCTCGGCGAGCGGCACCGACGGCTCCGCCACCGGCCTCATCCCCTCCGCCGCCTACAGCGGTGCGGGCACGTTGCTGCTGGCCCTCGTCGTCGGCGCCCTGTTCCTGCTCGCCGCCGGATTCTGGTTCGCCTCGCAGCGTGACAGCCGGCTCGCCCGGCGCATCGAGCCGCACATCTCGGGCGGCCAGGCAGGCGCGATCAGGGCCCGTCGCCAGCAGTCCCGCGCGGCGACGCGCACACGGCTGGTCGACGGCATCGAAAACGTCTTCGCCAACGTCAAGCAGTTCAAGCGGCTCGAGCGGCTGATCGAGCGTGCCGACCTGCCGCTGCGGCCGGGTGAGTTGCTCGCGATCGCCGCGGGCTGCGCGATCGCAATGGGCATCCTTGCCTCGGCCGTCGGCTCCGCCGCGATCGTGACGATGGCCCTGATGGGCGTCGGCTTCGCTGCGCCGATCAGCTATGTCTCCTGGAAGGCCCGGGGGCGCCTGCGCCGGTTCGAGAACCAGCTGCCGGACATGCTGATCACGATGGCCGCATCGTTGAAGGCCGGCCACAGCTTCCGCCAGGGCGTCCAGTCGGTCGTCGATGAAGGCGCCGAGCCTGCTGCGGACGAGTTCAAGCGGGTCCTCACGGAGACCCAGCTCGGCAAGCCGATGGACGACGCCCTCACGAACCTGGCGGAGCGCGTCGGCTCCGAAAACCTGACGTTCGTCGTCACCGCGGTCACGATCCAGCGTCAGATCGGCGGCTCCCTGGCCGGCCTGTTCGACATGATCGCCGAGACCGTCCGGCAGCGTCAGCAGTTCTCACGCAAGGTGAAGAGCCTCACGGCGATGGGCCGGATGTCGGCGTACGTTCTCGTCGCGCTGCCCTTCTTCATGGCGCTGATCGTGACGCTGATGAACCCGGCGTACATGCACCCACTCTGGCATTCGGGCGTCGGGCACACGATGGTCTTCTCAGGCCTCGTGATGATGGGCCTCGGCAGCTTGATGCTCAAGAAGATCGCAACGGTAAAGGGGTAACGACCGTGCTACTTGCACTCGCCGTTCTGTTTCTCGCCGGCGCCGCGTTTGCAGCGGCGCAGGTCGTCACCTATCCGGCCCGTCTGAAGGAGCGTTCGATCCAGCGGGCGACCGAGTACGGGCGCGTGCGGATCCCGGAGAAGGCCGACGAGCTGCTCCGCTTCCGCGAGCGTGTGCTCATGCCGGCCGCCGCACGACTGTCGGCGATCCCGCTCAAGCTCAACCCGCGCACGAACCTGGAGTCGATCGGCACGCGGCTGGCCGCAGCCGGTCTCTCCCAGAGGCTCACGACGGCGTCGTACCTCGCGATCAAGGGTGCCGCACTGATCGCCGGAGCGTTGCTCGCTCTCCTGATCGGCGCGGTCGGCTCGTTCGTGATCGCGCTGTTCCTGATCCCGGTGCTCGCCGCGGCCGGCTTCCGGCTCCCCGACTACATCCTGTCGATCCGCATTCGCAGCCGCCGCGAGGCGGTCCGCGCCGACCTCCCGGACGCACTCGACCTGCTTGCCGTCAGCGTCGAGGCCGGTCTCGGGTTCGACGGTGCGGTCACGAAGCTGACCGAGCACATGGAAGGCCCGCTGGTCGACGAGTTCGCCCGCCTCCTCTCCGAGGTACGGATCGGCGAGGCGCGTCAGACCGCGCTCAAGAACATGGCCGCGCGCGTCGACGCCCCCGAGCTCTCGTCGTTCGTCCGCGCCGTCGTGCAGGCCGACCAGCTCGGTATCTCGCTGGGGCGCATCTTGCGCGTGCAGGCCGCCGACTCGCGCGTCCGCCGCCAGACCGCCGCCGAGGAGAAGGCGATGAAGGCGCCGATCAAGATGATGATCCCGACCGTCCTCTTCATCTTCCCGGCGATGTTCATCGTCCTCCTGGGCCCCGCGATCCTGAATGTGATGAAAGTTCTGAAGTGACCCCACCCGAGACCGAGAAGGGCTTCGGGAGTGGCCTCCGCGCATCGATCGAGCGGAAACACGCCGAAGGGGGGCACCTGACCGTCGTCGAGGCAGAAGCCGCACCCGAAGTCGAAGTCGAATGGGAAGCACCAGTCGAGGCCGCGACCGAGCCCCTGGTGGAGGCGCCGCCCGTGCCCGTCCAGGCCGCCGCGCCGGACCCCGAGCTGGAAGCTGCGCTCGTAGCCGCCCGTGCCGAGGCCCGCGAGGCCGTCGAGCGCGAGCGCGTCGCACGCGACGAGCTCGACCAGTCCTCCCGCGCGGTCGCCGAGCGCGAGCGCGAGCTGGCCACCTGGGCCGCCGATCTCGAGTCGCGTGAGTCGACACTGCACCAGCGCGTCACCGAGCTCGAGCGCGAGCAGTCGGCGCTGGTCGAGCGCCATACGGAGATCGTCGCCGAGTACGCCCGCGTCCAGGAGCTGGCCGGGCACGCCGAGGGGCGTGTCGACGAGCTCGAGCACGCCGAGCGGGAGCGCGCCGAAGCCGCTGCAGAGCTGGCGAAGCAGCTCGCCGAGGTCGGCGAGCGCGAGCGCGAACTGAAGCGCGAGCGCGCCGCCTACGAGGCGCGCCAGCAGGAAGCCGAGGCCAAGCTCTCGAGCCGCGAAAGCGCCGTCCGCGAGCGCGACGAGACCGTGGCCCAGCGCGAGCGCGCCGCCCGCGAGCTCGAAGCCGCCGCCGCGAAGGAGCGGTCGAAGGTCGAATCGCGCGAGCGCACCCTGACCGACGCCGCGCAGACGCTCGAGCGCGAGCGCCGCGAGCTCGAGGAGCGTGCGGTCGCCGCCGAGCAGGCACTCGAGGTTCGCGCCGCCCAGATTGCAGACACCGAGACCGCCCTCAACGCCCGTGAAGCACGCCTGAACGTCGAGGCCGAGCGCCTCACGCTCGAGCGGAGCGACCACGGCCATGCCTCGCAGGACGCGTTCGCGTTGCTCGCGGAGCTCGAAGCGCGCGAGACGAGCATCTCGTTGCGCGAGGCAGAGGTGCAGGAGGCGCAGGCGCGCCTGCAAGCCGCGGCCGACTCCCCCGCCGCACGCGGCGACCTCGAGGAGCGCGAGAACTCACTGGCTGCCCGCGAGGCCGAGCTGGCACTCCTGCAGCGGCGCCTTGCGGCGGTCGCCCGCGAGCAGAGCGTGTCGGCCGAGGTCGAGGAGCTGCGGTCCGAGCTCAAGGAGCGCGAGCTCCAAGTCGCCACGCGAGAGCGTGCCGTCGACGAGCGCGGCGAGCGCCTCGAAGCGCGCGGCGGCCGGCTCACGAAGCTCGAGGAAGACGTCAAGTCACAGGCAACCGACCTGGCCCGCCTGGAGGACGACGTCCGGGTGCGGGAGGCGCGCCGCGAGGCGGAGCTCGAGCTGCTCGAGGACAAGCTCGAGGCCCGGCTGCGTGAGATCCAGGAGCGCGAGACGGCGCTGGCGAAGCGTGAGACGGACCTCGCCGGCTACGTCGAGAGCGTCCAGCAGCAGTTCAGCGCCGCCTAGATCCTCGCGCCGCCCCGGTACACTGCGACCGCCGGCGGATGTGGCGGAATTGGTAGACGCGCACGGTTCAGGTCCGTGTGCCCGTAAGGGCGTGGAGGTTCAAGTCCTCTCATCCGCATAGCCTCGAAGCCGGATCCGCTGTTGACGGGACGGCTGTGATCGAGGCCGACCCTCCGCAGGCGCCCAGGCCATCGCTTCCTCGCGCGAGGACACATGGTCGAAGTGCCGCAAGAAGTTCGTGACCTCGAGCATCCGGGCGACGATCGGCTCCGTGCCGACCTGAAGCAGGAGGGTGTGGCCCCGCCCAGTCGCCTGTCGCTGCGCACTGATCAGGTTGGTCAGAAACGACGAATCGATGTACGCCGCTCGGGAGAGATCGATCACGACGAGCGGGTACTCCCTGACCAGCCGTGAGAACAGCGACGCGGTCTGGTCGTCCGTGGCGAGGTCGTGTTCGCCCAGCACCTCGACGATGGCAGTGCCGGGCCTCGAAGTGAGAATCGTGAACTCCGCCGAGAGACCCATCCGACGCCCTCCTAGCCGCAACCGATTTCGATTACGACGCTCGCCTCAGAAGAGCCCGGCCAGAACCTCCCAGGTGGGGCGTCAGATGAGCGACGGACGGCCCGTCACGAGACATCCGCGCCCCGTGATCCTACTCCGGCGGGTTCGACCGTCAAGACCCGGTGCGGGTTGTCTCTGCGGCGAAAAGGGGCAGGCTCTCCGCGATGGCGGAATTCCTGTTCAGGTTGCCGCCCGATCTGACGATCCTCGCCTCGCTGCGCCACGATCTCGCCGCGTGGCTCCGCCAGTTCGACTTCATCTCCGAGAGAGATCTCGCGGACATCATCCTGGCGACGCATGAGGCCGCCGCAAACGCGATCGAGCATGCGACGGATCCGTTCGGCCCAGGTCAGGTAACCGCGTGGCTGGCCGACCGCGTGCTGATCGTCGAGATCAGAGACAGCGGCGCGTGGGCGGCGGCGCCGGGCTCGGAGGAGCGCGGCAGAGGGCTGAGCGTGATCGAGAGCCTCGTCGACGAAGTTCGGATCAGCAAGAACCCGCGCGGCACGACGCTTCGGCTGATCTATCGCCCCGCCCAGGCGAGCGCTTCCTGGCGTGAGTAGGCGTGATCGAAATGATCGAGGAATCTCGTGATCTCGAGCAGCCGCCGCACCGCAGGCTCGGTGCCGATCTGTAACACCAGCGTGTGGCCTCGTTTCCGCGCGGCGCGCTGTGCCTGGACCAGGTTGTTCAAGAAGGACGAATCGATGAAGTACGCCTGGCTGAGGTCGACGACTACCAGGTCGTTCTCGGCAACCAGCTGCCCGAACAGCTCGGCCGCCTCGTCGCGGGTCGAGAGGTCGTGCTCGCCGAGGGCCTCGACCACCGCGTTCGTCGGCGTGGACTGCACCACCTTCAGTTCTGTGGGGACATTCATCTGAGTCTCCTGGTCGTAACCGTCGTGCACCACTGATTACGACGCCCGCCGCGGCAGCCCGGCCAGAGCTTCCAGGGCGGGGCGTCAGATGGGTTTTGCGACAGGCTGCCCAGCCCGAGCGGCCTGCGCTGGCGGCGATTGTAAAGCGAGGAGCGCGGCTGTCAAGCCTCGGGCGTGAGGACGTCCGAGGCGTCGTCGCCCGCCTCGGCGTCGAGCACGAAGATCTCCACCGCGATCGCAGGATCGATGTGATTCTGGGAGAGAAACGCACGCACCTTCCGGCCCGTGACCGATTCCACGATCCCGATGTACTCGTCACGCTTGATCTGCTGGAACGCGAACCTGGCGTCCATCACGAGCTTCTCGTGGCCACCGCCGATCATCGTCTTCTCGAGCGGCGTGTAGACGTCCTCCAGGAAGGTGACGACGAACCCTTTCTGAATCACGGTCTTCACGTTGCTCGCGCCGCGGCCGAAACTCTCGCGGTGGCTCCGGGTCAAGCGGTTCGAGATCTCGACCGCCTGGCGCAGGCGATCGTCCGACAACCCAGCGTTCGGCATCTGCACCGACTCCTTCCGCTCCAACCAAGGCACCGGGAAAAAGCAAGGAGCGGAAGGCGGCGAGTCCCCGGCTCGCGATCTGCCGACAGAGAGTAACCCGGTTCGCCTCGGGCTGCGGGATGACCGCTGCTTCGGTATAGGGTCCCTCCTGCTTTCTCGTAATGGGAGACGGAGGAGGGCTGTACTTGCCTGGGCATCACGTCAGCGTCAAACGCGGGTCCTTCATGGCCGAGGCGATCCGCGAGGTCCGTTCGAAGAGTCACCGCAACTGGCACAGACGCCGGCTGCACGCGTGGCCGATCGAGCGGCACCACCTGTTCGAGCGCCACTCCGGCCGCTGAGGCCTCGACGAGACCGGCGGTCCGGATCGCCCGCGGGCGATCCGGACCGCGCTCGCCTGGGCGGCGCTACGGAGCCGGAACCGCGACGCGGTTCGCAGGCACGATCTGCGGCTGGAACGCGAAGACGTCGCGACGACTGCAGCGAGGGCCGCCACCGTCAACAGAGCGATTTGCGCGTTCGAGCTCTCCTCCAGGTCGGTGGACGGCGCGACCGTAACCGTCGCGAGCGTCGAAAACCGCCCGGCGCACGACACCGAAACCAAGGCGTCACCGAATCGAAAAATCAGTGCGTGACGAGATGGGTGACGGGCAGGTCGAAGCGCTCGCGCGCCTTCTCGGCCAGCCCGGCTTCGAGCCACGTCACGTCCTCGTCGGGGTCCGTGACGACGACGATCTCCTCCGCTCCGAACAGCCGAAGCGCATCTTCGATCGCCTGCAGCGGATCGACGTCGCCGACGTGCGGTCGCACCCGAGCGCCGGGCACCGCTTCCGACGCCGCCACGGCCCGGTCGGCCGCGTCGGCGCGCGCACCGTCCTCGTCGTTCGCGAGCCGATCCAGCCGCGAGATCTTCGAGGCAGGCGCGACGACGTCGATCTCGGCGTCGGCACCGGCGTGGTCGCGCACCGTCTCGGCGACCGCCGACTCCGGCGCATCGCTGGTCGTGACGACGAGTACCCGGCGGCCCATGCCCGATCACTCCCCGGAACGCGAACCGCCCAAACGGGTGAACTCAGGCGGCAGACCTCCGGGGGAGTCCTCAGGTCCGCCGCCCGAGCCGTGCTTCAGGTGTGCACGGATTTCGGGGCCGCCAAACCCCGCAGAGGCGCGGCTACCATGGCTCGAGTGGCGGCACAGGGCTCAACGACGCCACGCCTGAAAGCGCTTCTCGTCGTCGTCGCCGCAGCGGCGACAGCCTGCGTCTCGCTCGCCGGCGCGGGCGCTGCGGCGCCGACGACGCACGACACCACCGAGGTGGTCGTGACGATGAAAGCGCTCCCGCTCGGGGCGTTCGGACGCTCGCTGCAATCGGCTCACCGGTCGTACGGCGTTCGCCTGCGCGCCGCCGAGAGCGAGCTGCAGCGCCGAATCACCCAGACGGTGCCCGGCACGCACGTTCGCTGGCGCTACACGCACGTCGTCGCCGGGCTGGCGGTCGTCGTGCCGCGCAGCGAGCTTCGCACGCTCGCCGCGGTGGCGGGCGTCGCCCGTGTCTGGCCAAACGTGCGCTACCACGCTCTGCGCGACGCGGGAGGCCCGCAGCAGATCGGTGCCGACAAGCTCTGGGGCCCGAACCTCGAGACCGCAGGCGACGGGATCAAGATCGGGATCATCGACGACGGGCTCGAGGCGACACACCCGTACTTCGACCCGGCCGGTTACGTGTACCCGCCCGGGTTCCCGAAGGGCCAGACCGCGCTGACGACGCCGAAGGTGATCGTGCAACGGACGTTCGCGCCGGCGAAGCCCGCGTACAAGTACGCGAACGTCCCGTTCGACCCGACCCAGTCGTTCCACGCGACTCACGTCGCGGGCATCGCCGCCGGCGTACCGACGACGGTCGGCGCCACCGCGATCTCGGGCGTCGCCCCCCACGCCTACCTCGGCAACTACAAGGCGCTCACCACCCCCACCCCCGACTTCGGGCTCGACGGCAACAGCGCCGAGATCACGGCCGCGATCGACGCCGCCGTGGCCGACGGCATGAACGTGATCAACCTGTCGCTGGGCGAGCCGGAGGTCGAGCCGGCGCGCGACATCGTCGTCGCGGCGATCGACGGCGCGGCAGCCGCGGGTGTCGTCCCCGTGGTCGCAGCCGGCAACGACTTCGGCGGCTTCGGCTACGGCTCGATCTCGTCCCCCGGCAACGCACCCGGCGCGATCACGGTGGCCGCGGTGTCCGCGGGAGGCGTGATCGCCGACTTCTCGTCGGCCGGCCCGACTCCGGTGTCGCTCGGCATGAAACCGGACGTGGCGGCGCCGGGCGTCGGTGTCCTCTCGTCCCTACCGGCCACCCAGCAGGGCCCGTTCGGGTTGCTGAGCGGCACGAGCATGGCGGCGCCACACGTCGCGGGCGCAGCGGCCCTGCTCGAGGAGCGTCATCCAACCTGGACAGTGGCGCAGCTCAAGTCGGCACTCACCTCGACCGGCGACCCGGCCCGTTCGATTGGCGGCGGCGAGCCGCTCGCGATCCGCGAGGGCGGCGGCGTCGTCGACCTCCCCCGCGCCGACAACCCGTTGCTGTTCACCGTCCCGACCGTGCTGTCGTTCGGCAGCCTCGCCCCGGCCGGCACGAGCTCGAGCGTCCTCACGCTCGGCGACGCTGGCGGGGGCACCGGCACCTGGACGGGATCGGTCGACCTGCAGAGCGGCGCCGGACAGGTGACCGTCCCCGCGTCGGTCACGGTTCCCGGGACGATCCCGGTCACCGCCACCGCAGGCACCACCACGGGCGACGTGACCGGGTTCGTCGTCCTGACGCGCGGCACCGACGTGCGGCGCGTCCCGTTCTGGTTCCTCGTAGCCGGCCCGGCGATCGCGGGGTCGCGGCCGCTGCTCCAGAAGCCGGGCGTCGTCACCGGGCGTGTCAGCGGCACCAGCTCGCGCGTCACGAGCTACCGCTATCCGACGGGCGGGGACGGGACCTACCCCGGCCCCGAGCAGGTCTACCGCATCAAGATCACCGGACGGCCCGCGAACTTCGGCGCGGTCACGCTGACGGGGCGCCCGGTTCCACACGTCGTCTTCGACGGTGGCGGCAACCGGCTCACGGGGTACGCCGGGCTGCCGACCGACCTCAACCCGTACCGCTCCCTGTTCGGGCGGGGGGTTCCCGTGGCGGGAGCGGTGCTGCCGGCGCCCGGCGTCTACGACCTCGTGTTCGACACCCGCTCGGCAGCCGGCCGCGGCCCGTTCACGTTCCGGTGGTGGGTCAACGACGTAACGCCGCCCAAACTTCGACTCACCTCGACCGTCGGCGGTCTCACGGTCAGTGCGTCCGACGCTGGCTCCGGGGTCGATCCCTCGTCGGTCGTTGCAACGCTCGACGGCGCACCGATCACACCGCCGTTCTCACACGGCGCGTTCCACATCCGCGCCCGCAAGGGGTCGCATTCACTCGTGCTACAGGTCGGCGACTACCAGGAGAACAAGAACATGGAAGACGTCGCGCCGGTTCTCCCCAACACGGCCACGCTGCGCGCGACCGCGCGCGTGCGCTAGCGCCTGTCGCGCTCGTCGATCGTCGGCAGGTTCGCGAGATCGCGCTCGACCGAACGTGCGAACTCGTCGGACTCGTCGTCGTCGACCACGCGCAGATGACCACGCTTCTTCGGTCGGCGCCGCGGCGGTCGGGCGACGCCGAAACGGCGGGCGAAGCGCGGCCACTCGGCGAAGGCGACGAGCGCGATCGCGGCGACCAGGAGCGCGATGGCGACAGGGCTCACCCCGAAAGAATAGGTGCCGTCGAACCCCTCCTGCGAGACTTCCCCACGATGAACAAGCATCGTCTCGCCCTGTTGGCGCTCGTTGCGATCCTTGCCGGCTGTGGAGGTGGCTCGCAGTCCTCGTCCACCACCACCGAGCCGACGACGACCGCACCGGGCGCTCAGATGACGCTCACGGTCTTCCGGATGACCGGCCGCTCGCTGCGCGCCGAAACCGTCCGTGTCCCGGAGACGAGGGCGGTCGCGCGTGCCGCGCTCGACGCGCTCGGGATCGATGCAAAGGTGACGATCGAGGCCGGCACGGCGACCGTCGACCTCGCCGACGCTGACGCCGGCCGGGTCGCCGAGATCGTCTACACGCTGACGCAGTTCCCGTCTGTGCAGCGGGTCGACGTGGCGGGCCGCTCCGCAGTGAGCCGCGCCGACGTTGCCGCGTACGCCCCGGTGATCCTGGTCGAGCAGCCGGCGGCCGGATCGGACGTGCCGGCGACGTTCACGGTGAGCGGCACGGCGAGCGTCTTCGAAGCGACGCTGGTCGTCGAGCTACGCCGCGACGGCAAGGTCCTGTCCAAGCACACGGTCACAGCCAGCGAGGGCGCTCCCGCCCGCGGCACGTTCACGACCACGCTGCACGCCCCCTCCCCGGGCGTGATCACGGTGGCGGCCTACTCGCCGTCGGCTGCGGACGGCACCGCCCAGCACGAGCAGGACGTCGAGGTCACCGTCAAGCCTTGAGCTGCTGGGCCAGCACCCAGAGGCCCGCAACCGTGTAGCACACCATGAGGGCGACGAGCGCTCCCTGGGAGAGCAGCGCCCGTCCGCGGCTCGAGCTCCTGAGCGCCAGCCGATGCGCGGCGAACACGGCGGCGACGTGGCCCCACACGATCAGCAGCACCTGGATCCACCAGACGAGGCCGGCGGGCGCGATCCCGCGCCAGAGCTCGTACTCGCCCCAACCGAGCGGGTTCCAGCTGTGGCCGAACGGATCGACGAGCACGGCCGGCGTGTCCTCCCCGGCGATCAACAGGTAGGCGAAGTAGTGGGCCGTGAAGTAGACGGCGGCGATCGGGATCAGCGTGACGGCGAGCAGCGATGCGTTCCGCCGCGTCACGAGCACGTACGCAGCGACGAAGACACCGACGACGGCCAGCATCGAGAGCGTCTGCAGGACGTCGACATGGTCGGCGAGGTACGACCAGCGGTCGTAGAACCACTGCTGGAACGAGCCGAAGCGGTCGGTCTGCGACCAGCCGTCGAAGACGACCGTGGCCAGCGTCGCCAGCACGAATCCGGCGCCGCCGACCGGCAGCGCCGGGTCGGTGCGGAGGCCTGCGCCGTAGAGACGAAGCCGGGCGCTGCGACCGGCAGGATCGGTCGACGCCCACTCCTCGGGGACGAATGGCCGCAGCTCCAGCGGCGAGAACCGCGACAGCGTCCGCGAGAACACCGAGAAGAGCTCGACGTTCCCGAGCCACGCCTCGGCGCCGAAGATCGCGGAGCCGGCCAGGGTGGCGATCCCGTACCCGACAAGAAGCAGCGCGAGCGTCCGGGGCTCCTTGGCCGGCCCCCAGATCAGCTCCATCCACGACCACACGAGCAGCAGCGCGACCGCCGGCCGCTGACCCAGCCACGCCGGATAGGCGAGCGGCTGCACCTCGCGGCGGGCAAGCGCGCGGTCGAGCGCCCGCGCGGCGATGTTGAGCGGCGAGACGCGCTCCCAGACGTTGCCGACCAGCCACGAGACGATGCCGAGACCGACCCAGAAGTCGACCCAGGTGAGCAGCGTCACCGGGTTCTCGAAGAACTCCGTCGACTGCTCGGTCGTGCTGAACAGTCCCCCGGCGAACGCGACGACGATCACGAGGATCCCGACGATCGAGATCACCGGCCCGAGCCGGAGCCGGCGCACGGTCGGATAGAGATCGAGCCCCGTCCGTTCGCGCGGCGCCGCTTCTCGGACCGCGAACATCGCTGCCGGTGCTGACAGCAGCACCGCCGCACCGCCCGCGACGACGTACAGCCAGATGGGCAGCGGGAACTTGTAGGAGATCGGCGCCGCGTGGGCCAGCACGGCCAGCACGCGTCACAGGCTAGAGGTACGGAGGGTCAGCCGAGGACCGGAGCCGCGGCGTCGTGCGCACGGCGTCGCAGCTCCGGATGTCCAGGATCAATCGCGCTCGCGCGGGCGGAGCCCGTATCTCGCGACTGCCCACGTGCCGATGGTGGCGAAGAGCGCCACGGCGACTGCCGACGGGACGCTCGAACTCGTGCCACCTGGTGTCGTGGAGGTGATGTCGGGACCGAACACCGCGTCACACAACACCGCCAGCCACATCACGGTGATCGCCAGAGACGCCCACATTTCCGTGATCCGGAGCCAGGCGTAACGGCTGTCGACCGAGGGCTGATGCGGAAGCACACTCATCTCAGCCTCCTTTCGTCCACGCCAGCGTCGCACTCCGCCGCGCGGACAACATCAGCAAAACCACTGACTCCCCGGGTTGGACTTCCTCCAGGGCGGGGTGTAGAAGTGCGTGTCCGTGGGGAATTGACCCGAGAGGAGCGAGCCGTGACCGTGAGACTCCTGAACGGCTACTGGACGCTGAACCCCGGAGCCGAGATAACCATCACCTATTGGTGGAGTCCGGACGTCGACGACGGACTCCAGGTCGCGTTCCCGTATCCGTACTACTCGGGGGGCGTTTTCGCGACGACGCAGCAGGGCGTCAATTTCGAAGGCGCCCCGTACTGGAAGCACTTCGTCACCGTCAAGA
Source organism: uncultured Actinomycetes bacterium (assembly GCA_963819535.1). GTDB lineage: Bacteria > Actinomycetota > Thermoleophilia > Gaiellales > Gaiellaceae > PALSA-600. The sequence continues at coordinate 1,062,074 of CAWFWL010000004.1, forward strand.
ACATCGGCAGCAGCGCCGCCTCCTTCAGGCTGCGCAGCGGAAACGCGACCTGAGGTAAACGAGATGAAGATCACCGTTGTCGTGGACGGCACCGGGCAAGTGATTGCCGCCCATGTTCCAGTCGCAGCTGAGACCGGTCCGACCTCAGCCATACCCGAGCACTCGAGCAGCTTCGTGGCGCACGAGGGCCAGAGGGTCGTCGAGATGGAGATTCCGGATACGGACGCGCCGGCGGTTCCAGGCGCCGACTTTCTCGAGAGCCTCCAGCAACGCATCGCGAAGTAGCGGCTTCCGCGTCCTGGACAGCCAGGTTCTCAGCTCCCCGGGTTGGACTCGAACCAACAACCCTTCGGTTAACAGCCGAATGCTCTGCCAATTGAGCTACCGGGGATCGCTCGGCGGCGGAAGTGTAGCCGCGGCTAGGCGCTGATCGAGGCGGCGCGCTCGCGCAGGCGGGCGAGCGCCTCGGAGAGCTCGTGACGCCGCTCGAGCGGTGCCGACCGGAGCTCACGCTGCAGCTCGCGCTCGCGTAGGCGAAGCAGCAACTCGGTGCCGGTCGCCTCGCCGATCCCCTCCGCCTCGGCGTAGGCGTCGAGCTCCGCGAGTAGCCCGACGCCCGTCTCGTCGAGCGCCGCTCCGTCCACGAGATGGTCGCGGAGCGCGCGGTGCTGCGGGTCGTAGAAGTGCTGTGCGGTGAGCTCCGCGAGCACCGGCCGCAGCGCCGGGTGCGCGACGGCGCCGGCGAGCGCGTTCCGCTCGAGCTTCGCGCTCGCGTCGAGCACGCGCTGCGAGGTCGGCGCCGCGGCGCGGGCGAGCGACGCGGCGCGCAGCGGCACGGTCATGCCGATGCGGTCGTTCGCGTAGCGCCACGCGTCCTGACGCTCCGGCGAGTCGGGCACCTCGTCGAGGAGCGCCTTGATCGAGCGCAGCGCCGACTCGCGATCTTCGGCCCGTTCGATCTCCACCTTGGTGCGGTAGAGGACGTACGGCTCGGCCTCGGTCAGCCTCGCGGCGAAGCCGTTCGGATCGTCGGCAGGGTCGATGCCAGACGGCAGCGGGACGACCTTCACCTCGAACCCCTGGCGCACGGCGAGCGCCATCCCGCGAAGCGTCGCGGTCTCCCCCGCCGCGTCGCCGTCGAACGCGAGCCAGAGACGCTTGCTCAAACGGCCGAGCTCCTTCAGCTGCTGCTCGGTGAGCGCCGTGCCCATGCTTGCGACGACGGGCAGGAACCCGGCCTGCCGCAGCGCGATCACGTCGGTGTTGCCCTCGACGACGCAGGCGCGGTCCTCCTTGGCGATCGCGGCGCGTGCCTTGTCGAGGCCGTAGACGACCGATCCCTTGTGGAACAGCTCCGACTCCGGCGTGTTCACGTACTTGGCCGGTAGCGGGTCGTCGTCGAACAGCTTGCGCGCCTGGAAGCCGAGCACGCGCCCGCGTGCGTCCGCGAGCGGGAAGAGGAGGCGCCGCTTGAAGAAGTCGTCGCCACGCTGGCGCGTCAGCCCCGCGGAGCGCAGCTCGTCGCGGGTGAAGCCTTTTGCGAGTGCCTTGCGGGCAAGGGTGTCGCCGCCGAGTGCGAACCCGAGCCGGAACTCGCGGCTGACCTCCTCGTTCAGGCCGCGGCCCTTCAGGTAGTCGCGCACGAACGAGCCGGCCTCTGTCTCCCACAGCGTGCGCTCGTAGAACGACGCCGCCTGGTCGAGCACCGCGAACAGCCGCTCGCGACGCTTGCGTGCAGCGTCCTGCGCCGGCGAGCTCTCCTCGTACTCGAGCTCGATCCGGAACCGGTCGGCGAGCCACTCGATCGAGCCCGGATAGTCGAGCCCCTCCGTCTCTCGTACGAAGGTGATCAGATCGCCGGACGCGCCGCAGCCGAAGCAGTAGTAGAGCTTGTCGACGGCGTTGACCGAGAACGACGGCGTGCGCTCCTCGTGGAACGGACAGCGCCCCGTGTAGCGGCTCCCCGCCTTGCGCAGCTGCGTGCGCGCCGAGACGACGTCGACGAAGTCGGCGGCTGCCTTCACGGCCTCGACGCTCGTTTCCTTGATCCTGGCCATCAGTGGCTGTTCCGACTCCATTGCCGCGTCTCTCGGTCGCGAGCACCAAGCGATGCAAGGACGCAGGGAGACCCGGTAGTGGCACTACCGGGTCGACCGAGGACGCGGCAGCGCGCCGCGTGATCGCGGGCGAGAGGCACGGAGGTTGGGGTCGGATCAGCCACAGCTGTCAGCGTACGACAGTGCGAACCGGTCGGTCATCCCGGCCACGAACTCGACGATCTCTTCCTGCGAGTCGCCACGGGCCCGGAGGTGCTCGTAGATGCGCTCGATCGTCTCACGCGCCCGGTCGAGCTCGGGCCGCGTCTCGGGGCCGAGGTAGACGTGCTCGAACATGAACGTGCGCAGCGACAGCATCGCGGTGCCGATCTCGTCCCCCTGCACGATGTCGCCGGCGGCGGCCGAATGCTCGACGAGATCGTGGACGAGCGTGTCGATGCGCTTGGCGCCGGTCGGGCCGAGCGTCGCGATCTCGTCCGCCGGGAGGTCGCCCTCCTGGAGGATCCCGTAGCGGATCGCATCGTCGATGTCGTGGTTGATGTAGGCGACGCGGTCGACGATGCGGACGATCTTGCCTTCGAGCGTCTCCGGCTCCCGACTGCCGGTGTGGGTGAGGATGCCGTCGACCACCTCGTGCGTCAGGTTGAGCCGGCGCGCGAGACGGGCGGAGTTCTCGTTGTGCCGAAAGCCACCGTCGACGAGCTTGTCGAGCGCGGCCTCGCCCGCATGACCGAACGGCGGGTGGCCGATGTCATGACCGAGGCCGATCGCCTCGGCGAGATCCTCGTTCAGGCGCAAGGCCCGTGCGACGACGCGGGCGATGCCGGTCGTCTCGAGCGTGTGGGTCATGCGCGTGCGGTAGTGGTCGTTCGCCGGGTCGATGAAGACCTGGGTCTTCCCCTTCAGGCGCCGAAACGGCTTCGAGTGCAGGATCCGGTCGCGATCGCGTTGGAAGGGCGTGCGCACCGAGCACTCGTCCTCCACGCGTGCGCGGCCGCGGGTCTCGTAGGAGCGCACGGCGAGCGGCGAGAGCGACTCCTCCTCGAGCTCGCGGATCCTCGCGGCGAAGGCTTCGGCAACGTTCCCTGCGAGGTCCGGCATCAGAGGGCCAGGGTAGCTCTGGCCTCAGATGATGATCGGCACGGTGCCGCCGTCGGCCGACCACGCTGCGCCGGTGACGTACGAGGCCCGCGCCGAGCAGAGGAAGACGACGACGGCCGCGACCTCCTCCGGCTCCGCGAGCCGGCCGAGCGGACGCCCGGCTCCGACCTTCTCGAGGATCGTGTCGCGGTCGCCTTGCTGCGCCGCGAGCCCGTGCTCGCCGAGCCACGCCTCGGTCGCCGTCGGCCCGGGCGTGACGGCGTTGCAGCGGACGCCGTCCTTCGCGTAGACGTCCGCGACCAGGCGCGAATACGAGAGAAGGCCGGCCTTCATCACCGAGTACTCGGGCAGCGTGGCCGAGGGCCGTTTCGCGGAGGTGGACGAGACGTTGACGATCGCACCGCGATGCTCGCGGAGCGATGGCAGCGCGGTGCGGGTCGCCCGGATCGCGCTCAGCAGGTTCAGCTCGAACGACCGCTGCCAGTCGTCGTCGGTCAGGTCCTCGAGCGACCGAACCTCGGTGCCGCCGACGTTGTTGACGAGGCAGTCGATCCGCCCGAACCGCTCGAGGGCCAATTCGACGAGCCGCTCCGGCTCGCCCGGCTGCCCGAGGTCGGTGACGACGTGCAGGTCGCCGATCCCGCCCTCGCGGCGGCCCGACGTGACCACGAGCGCTCCTTCGGCACGCAGCTGCAGCGCGACCTCGAGCCCGATGCCGGAGGTCGAACCCGTCACGACGCACACCTTGTCTTGGAGGCCCAGATCCATCGCGGCGCTACGTTAGCCGTCATGACGACGCTCCTCCTCGCCCGCCACGGCGAGACCGACTGGAACCGAGAAAGCCGTTGGCAAGGTTGGGCCGACCCGCCGCTGAACGACGCCGGCCGCGAGCAGGCCCGGCTGCTGCGCGAGCAGCTACGTGAGACACCGTTCGATGCGGTCTACTCGAGCGACCTGCGCCGTGCCCACGAGACGGCCGAGATCGTCGCCGCGCCGCATGACGTTCCCGTGATCGCCGAGCGGGGTCTGCGCGAGATCGACGTCGGCTCCTGGTCGGGGCTGTTGCACTCCGAGATCGAGGAGCGCTTTCCCGGCGGCGAGCGGCCCGATGGCGAGACGCGCGAGCAGCATCTGGCGCGCGTTCTCGCGACTGTCGAGCGCATCGCGCGTGCACATCCGGGCGAACGGCTGCTGCTCGTCACCCACGGCGGCTCGATGCGGGCGCTCCGCTCGCACGCCAGCGACGAGCCGTTCCATCCGATCGAGAACTGCGGGGTGATCGAGCTGCATTTCCGGGACGAGCGTCTGACGACGCCGATCGGATAGGTTCCAGGGCAGCCCGATGGAGGACTACACGAACAAGTACAAGGGCGAGCAGGTCGAGATCGCCCTGTTCGGCGGCGAGTACCAGGACGGCGTGCTGACGGCGTACTGCTACCTCGAGGACGTCGCCCACGTCGAGCTGAACGGCCACATCCTGATTCCCCTGCAGAACGTCGCGTCGCTGCACTGCTCCTCACGGTGCGACGCGCCGGAGCCGGACTGGCCTCCGCGCGGCCTCGCCGAGGACGACGGGGCCGACGGCAGCGACGACACGTAGCGCCTTCCCGGTGGGACGGCGCCTGCTCGTGCTGCGAAACGTGCTCAAGGTCTGGGCGATCCTGGTCGTGCTCGCGGGGGGCTTCGGGCTCACCGGCTGGGGTCTCGGCGGCTACCGCGTTGCGCTGCTCTTCCTCGGCTCGATCGTGCTGCTCGGCGCGGCGATCTATGCCTATGCCGATCGGATCGTGATGGGGATGCTGGGCGCCCGCGAGATGGTCGAGGGCGAGTCGCCGGTGCTGCACTCGATGGTCGAGCGCCTGGCGGCGCGCGCCCAGGTCGTCAAGCCGCGGCTCTACGTGCTCGCCGACAGCTACCCACGGGCGCTGTCCGCGGGCCGCGGCGCGGGTGGCGGCAGCGGCCTCGCACTCTCGGTGGGCCTGCTCGGCGTCGCCTCACCGGCCGAACTCGAGGGAATCGTCGCGCACGAGATCTCGCACCTGCGTCACCGCGACGTGCTGGTCCAGACCGTGGCCGTGATCGTGGCGACGACCGTCGTCGAGGCCTCGCGGATCGGGGGTGCGCTGCAACGCGCGCTCCTGACGGTGCTCGGCCCGCTCGCCGCCGCCTTCGTGCACCTGCTGCTCTCGCCGAAGCGCGAATACGAGGCCGATCGCCTCGCCGCCGAGCTCTGCGACTCGCCGCACGGGCTGGCGGACGCGCTGCTGCGACTCGAGCAGGCGATGGAGCTCGTCCCCTTCGAGGCGAGCCCGGCGAGCGAGCCGCTCTATACGACGAACCCGTTCGCCGAGCAAGGCCTGGCGGCGCTGTTCGCGACCCACCCGCCCGTCCCCGAGCGCGTGCGCCGGCTCCGCGACATCGATCCGGGCTGGCGCGAGAAGCTCCGCGCCGCCTGAACCGTCGCTAGAACGACGAAGAGCCCCTTGCGGGGCTCTTCAAAGAAATGGGCGGCGTCCTACTCTCCCGGGGGATTGCTCCCCGAGTACCATCGGCGCTGACGGGCTTAACTGCTCTGTTCGGAATGGGAAGAGGTGTTTCCCCGTCGCTATGACCACCCAACTTTTGAGGCGCAGCCGGCGCATGAGCAGGCGCGAACCCTCAAAACTCCATAGCAGCGAAAATGAGTTCTAAATCAAGACCTCGAGCAATTAGTACGGGTCCGCTGAACACATTGCTGTGCTTGCACGTCCCGCCTATCAACGTGGTGGTCTTCCACGGCTCTTACTCTCTCTAGGAGATGGGAGCTCTCATCTCGAGGTGGGCTTCCCGCTTAGATGCTTTCAGCGGTTATCCCATCCAGACGTGGCTAATCAGCAGCGCCGTTGGCACGACGACTGATACACCAGAGGTCCGTTCGTCTCGGTCCTCTCGTACTAGAGACGACTCCTCTCAAAGCTCCAACGCCCATGGTGGATAGGGACCGACAGTGTTGTTACTCCCGAGCGACGCTCGGGGGCCAGGTCATTTCTGCCTGACTCTGCATGTCGCCATGCAGCTCGGACTGTATCTTCCAGGCCCGCGAAGGGCCCTGTCTGGCGTGCAGTCTCTGAGGATTCTGGACAGCTACGAGCTCCGTCCATCGCACCTTCCTGTGACGGCCGCCTCCGTTCATGGAGACGGCGATGTCGAGAAGCCGCCGGAAGCCGGCGGACGTGAGATGGTGGCCGAGAGCTAGCTCGCGCACAATCAGGGCGAACTTCTCGAAGTCCGCCTGCTTGGCCGAGAGCATGGGGTTGCGTTCGAAGAACGGCACGACGCGTTCGAGCAGGTCATCGCGCTTGCGCACGACGAACACAAGTGCTCGATCACGTTTGCTGTTCGGCTTGATGTAACCGCACCCGAGCCGCTGCCGGATCAGTTCGAGAACCTGCGCCCTGTCGCCGTTCTGGCTGACATGGAACTCAGGTACGAGCTGAAAACCGACTCTGCAGCGTCGAGTTGCGTTGCACCGAAACCGAGAAGCTTCCTTCTCCGTCAACGTAACCCGCGATGTAACTGTCCAGCCTTTCCTGCTGATTGTCCGCACCCGACACGTTTTCACTATCGTAAACGTCCGGCCGGACGTCGACGATGAGTAGCGCGGGATGCTACGGAGTTTCCAGCATTTGGCCAGATTTATAGACAGCAATGGTCTACTGTCTCACGACGTTCTGAACCCAGCTCGCGTACCGCTTTAATGGGCGAACAGCCCAACCCTTGGGACCTACTCCAGCCCCAGGATGCGACGAGCCGACATCGCGCGTGTATCCGCCGTTACCGGCGGCGCAGACTATATCTTCACCCTGCTCGACCATTGAGCGAGGGGTCGGCGTATTGCGATGCTCATTGATTGCCGGCCTGGCGTTCCTTGCCGACTCCAGCACCGCCTCGGCCCGAAGGCCTCAGTCGTTACGGGGTCACTTGCGGAAGCTTGTATCTGAGCTCCGGCAGTACGTACCGCTCGATCACCGATGCGAGGCGGACAGTCCCAGCCACCGAGATACGAATCCGGTGGTAGCTCTTGTCCTTGTTGAGCGCACCTTCGATCCCCCATTGTTCACGGAGGAGGCGAAGAAGCGACAGCTGGCTCGCATGATCGAACTGCTGCGTGTTCAGATACACCGAACTTCTCGATTTGCAGCCATCATCCATGAACCACACCGCCAGGGCCAGAGGCGAAAGCTCCACTTCGGGAGCGAGCTTCTTGCCCGATGCATAGAAGAGCCTGTAGTACGGCGTGAACGCCGGAAGGCTTCGTGTCACAAAGCGACACGCAGTCCGGCCGCCGTTGCTCTTGCGCAGCTTTGGCGGTGTCGACACCAACTCAGTCAGTTGCCGATATTTCCACTCGACATACGACTGCTGATGCCATGAATGATTGACTTCGAGAAGTGCGTTGGTCTTGCAGCGCATCGCACCGTCACCGAGCAACGTTCCGATGACGATCGCGTGCTGCACTTCCGTCAGACTTCCCACGGTATTACCCAATCTTACGGTGCGAATCGGACCGCACCCAGGCGCTTGGGCTCCACCGTTATTAGCCGATGCTAGACCGACATTTCTGCCGGTCCACCCCAGATATGAGGTGCCAAACCCTTCCGTCGATGTGGACTCTTGGGAAGGATAAGCCTGTTATCCCCGGAGTACCTTTTATCCGATGAGCGACGGCACTTCCACTTGTTACCGCCGGATCACTATGGCCTGCTTTCGCACCTGCTCGAGCTGTCGCTCTCGCAGTCAAGCTCCCTTATGCCATTACGCTCTACGCACGATTTCCAACCGTGCTGAGGGAACCTTTGCGCGCCTCCGTTACATTTTGGGAGGCGACCGCCCCAGTCAAACTACCCACCAGATGCTGTTCCCGCCCCGGATTACGGCAGCGGGTTAGAAGCCCAGAACACGAAGGGTGGTATCCCAAGATTGGCTCCACCGACGCTGGCGCGCCGGCTTCAAAGCCTCCCACCTATCCTGGACAACCTGCCCCGAACTCCAACATCTAGCTGTAGTAAAGGTTCACGGGGTCTTTCCGTCCAACCACGGGTACTCGGCATCTTCACCGAGACTACAATTTCACCGGATCCCTCGAAGAGACAGCGCCCAAGTCGTTACGCCATTCGTGCAGGTCGGAACTTCGCGTTCACCCTCCATTTCTGGAGGCGCAGACTATCCCTTCACCTTGATGAACGCCTTGACTCGCGTTGTACCAAGGGCCGGCGTCTGATCACGTCCATTGATTTACCGCCTCAAGCGGCAGAGAACGCGATCTCACGTCCCGAAGGACGATCAGTCGTTACGGGGTCAACTCGCGAGCGAGCGACTTCCCACGGGATTACCCTTTCGCTATGACGACGTCCTTGAAAGCGTCGCGTACGAGGAGGGCTTCCCCGTTATTAGCCGGTTTGTCGCCAGGATCACTCCTGACTCGGGCAATTCAATCACCCGACAAGGAATTTCGCTGATTCGTCTTATTCGGACATGTCCAAAGAAACGAACATGCCGAACGGGAATGGCACTTCCTTTGCATGCCGCTCCCCTGCATGTCGCCATGCAGATGGGACTATCTCATGACCCTCTGTCGAGGGTCTCTGGCGTATAGTCTCTGAGGATTCTGATCAGCTCATGTCTGGGTTTCTTGCGGTTCATCGTCTGCATGATCGAGACGATGTCAGCGAGACCGGCATGAGTCTTGTGCCGGCCTGCGGCGATCAGCTCCACGCACGACGCAAACTTCTCGAAGTCGAGTCGTTTTGCCGTGCGTAGCGGATGCTCCTCGAAGAACGGGATGACCCGCTCGAGAAGATCCTGCCGTCGCCTCACCGAGTAGCGGTAGAGGTTCTCTCGGTGGTTGTCAGACCTCCGATTGACGTACACCTCGCCCACTCCGAAGAACTCGCGGAGCTCGTAGAGACACCCGACGCTGCTCGCGCCTTGCGTCACGACGAACTCGTGCGAGACCTGGTACCCGGTCTTGTAGCCTCTTCGTCCCGTACGGTCAGGTTGACCGACGAGCCCGATCGAGAAGCATCCTTCTCCGTCTACAAAACCGATCACCCAGCCAGTGAACTCGATCAGCCTTTCCTGCTGGTTTTCCGCACCCGTCACATTGTCACTCTAGGCGTCCTGCCGGACGGAAAGAGTAGTGCGGGATACACCGGGTTTTCCAGCATATGGCCAGATGCGCACCGCGTCATTACTGGCGCGGGGGGCAACGATTTGCCTGGACAGCTGCACACTGTCTTTATCAGGCATGTCACCTTAGGACGGTTATAGTTACCGCCGCCGTTTACTGGGGCTTGGATTCGAAGCTTCGCCCGAAGGCTAACCTCTCCTCGTGACCTTCCAGCACCGGGCAGGCGTCAGCCCCTATACGTCGTCTTTCGACTTCGCAGAGACCTGTGTTTTTGGTAAACAGTCGCTTGGGCCGTTTCACTGCGGCCATCTCGGGCTTTAATCCGCGAAGGATTATCACCCTACCATGGCGCCCCTTCTCCCGAAGTTACGGGGCCATTTTGCCGAGTTCCTTTTCGAGGGTTCTTCCGATCACCTTGGTATTCTCTACCTGCCCACCTGTGTCGGTTTTGGTACGGGCACGTCCCACCTCCCTAGACGCTTTTCTAGGAGGCATGGTGACAGCCACTTCGAGCTGAGCGCTCTCGGCATCCCGTCTCAGGCTATGTGAGCCACGGATTTCCCTATGGCTCGCCCTACGCGGTTACCCCAGGTCGACCATCGCCTGGGTTGGCTTGACCTACCCCGTCCCGCCATCGGTGATAGCGGTGGGGACGTGGTACTGGAATATCAACCAGTTGTCCATCGCCTACGCCTGTCGGCCTCGGCTTAGGTCCCGACTAACCCTGAGCAGATTAGCTTTACTCAGGAACCCTTGGGCATTCGGCGGAGGCGTTTCTCACGCCTCTTTCGTTACTCATGCCAGCATTCTCACTTCCCAGGCCTCCACGGCTGGCTTCCGCCGCCGCTTCGCCGGCCTGGGAACGCTCCCCTACCACTCCATCCGAAGATGAAGTCCGTGGCTTCGGCTCCATGCTTGAGCCCCGTTACATTGTCCGCGCCCGACCACTTGACCAGTGAGCTGTTACGCACTCTTTGAATGGTGGCTGCTTCTAAGCCAACATCCTGGTTGTCTCTGCAATCGGACATCGTTTCCCACTTAGCATGGAATTAGGGGCCTTAGCCGACGGTCTGGGCTGTTTCCCTTTTGACCACGAAGCT
>CAWFWL010000004.1:1075000-1239162 GCA_963819535.1 uncultured Actinomycetes bacterium
CTCCCGTAGGAGTCTGGGCCGTGTCTCAGTCCCAGTGTGGCTGATCGTCCTCTCAGACCAGCTACGGATCGTCGCCTTGGTGGGCCGTTACCTCACCAACAAGCTAATCCGCCGCGGGCCCGTCCTTGGTCGAAGGCCGAAGCTATCTTTTCCAACCGCCCCGAAGAGCTGTTGGGCCATCCGGTATTAATCCGGGTTTCCCCGGGCTATCCCGGTACCAAGGGTGGGTTGCCCACGTGTTACTCACCCGTTCGCCGCTTTCCCCAGGCCCGAAGGCCTGGTTCTCGCTCGACTTGCATGTGTTAAGCGCGCCGCCAGCGTTCGTCCTGAGCCAGGATCAAACTCTCCGTGAAGAAGTGATTGCCGGCACACAATGCCTCCGGCAGTCCTTTCACTTCGAGCTTGCACTCTCCTAAGAGAGCAACTGCTCAAAGGCCGGTCCCGAAGGACCGACGAGGTCAATATCTGTCCCTTCCCCCTCTACGAGCAGGGTCGGTCCAGGTCTCGACGTATCGAAGAACGTTCGCTGTTGAGTTTTCAAAGACCGGTGCCGCGTCTGAGTGACCGCGTAAAAAAGCCTCCGACTCGCGCCAGAGGCCTCCAAGGAATCGAATCGTATCGGATACGAGTCGGGCCGGGAGGCTCCTAGGTCGAGGGTTCAGGGGACGTTCCTACGCCGCCCTTTCGGACGGCCGGAGAAGTATAGCGGTCGGGCCTAGGGTGTCAACCGGACGAAGCGGCGCTTGCCGACCTGCAATAGCGCTCCCGCGAGCGTCGCGCGAGGCACGTCGAGCCCGGGAGCCGCCGCGCCGTCGATCTTGACGCCGCCCTGGTCGATCAGACGCCGCGCCTCCGAGGTCGAGCCGACGCCGAGCGCTTCGACGAGCAGCGCCGGCAGATGCACCGGATCTCCAGGCGGCAGCGCGAGCTCGGGCACCTCTGTCGGGCGCTTCGCCTTGCCGGACGACGCGCGTGAAATGCTCCTCCCCGGCCTCAGCGCCCGCCTCACCGTGCCAGCGGGCGGTGATCCGCCGCGCCAGCTCGAGCTTCCAGGCCATCGGCTCGGCCGGGTGGCTCGCCGCCGACGAGCATCTCCCACCACTCGGGGAGCGCCGCGTCGGGGATCGACATCGTCTTGCCGAACATCTCCTCGGGCGGCTCGGTGATCCCGATGTAGTTGCCGCGCGATTTCGACATCTTCAGCTCGCCGTCGGTGCCCACCAGCAGCGGGAACGTGACCACGACCTGCGGCTCGAGGCCGTACTGCGGCATCACGTCGCGGCCCGGCGAGCAGGTTGAACAGCTGGTCGGTGCCGCCGATCTCGATGTCGGCCTCGATCGCGACCGAGTCGTAGGCCTGCATGACCGGGTAGAGGAGCTCGGAGAGCGAGATCGGGACGTGCTCGGCGAACCTGCTTCGCGAAGTCGTCGCGCTCGAGCAGCCGGGCCACCGTCATCGTCCGCGCGAGCCGCACGGTGTCGGCGTACGAGAGCTTCGCCGAGCCACTCGCCGTTGAACCGCACCTCGGTGCGCTCGCGGTCGAGAATCCGGAACGCCTGCTCCGCGAAATACGCGGCGTTCGCGTCGAGCTCCTCGTCGGGCAGCACCGGGCGCTCCTTGGAACGGCCCGACGGGTCGCCGATCCGCGCCGTGTAGTCGCCGACGATCAGCACGATCGTGTGCCCGGCGCGCTGGAAGTCGGCCAGCCGGTCGAGGACGTAGGCGAACCCGATGTGGACGTCCGGCGACGTCGGGTCGACGCCCAGCTTCACCCGCAGCGGCCGTCCGAGCTTCAGCTTCTGCTCGAGGCCCTCCCGCGGCAGGACGTCGACGGCGTGCCGGGTGAGCTCTTCGAGGGTCACAGCCGGGCTAGACTACCCCGGTTCTGGCGCTCCTTCGGAGAAACGCACGCCGGCCGCGTCGTCGGCGCATCCGCAAGCTCAGACTTCTCGCCCTCCTCGTCATCCTCGGGCTCCTGGGCACGGCGTCGTTCACCGTCGGCCTGCTGACCGCGGTCGCGGCGAAGGTGCCGCAGCTCGACCCGGCGCGTCAGAAGCAGCAGGCGAACACGTACGTCTACGCCTCGAACGGCTACACGGTGCTCTCGATCCTTCGCGGCGAGCAGGCGCGGATCCTCGTCCCGTCGGACGCGATCTCGCCGTGGATGAAGCACGCGATCGTCGCGGCCGAGGACAAGCGCTTCTACGAGCATCGCGGCATCGACCTGCGCGGGATGGCGCGCGCGCTCTGGGCCGACGTCTCGAATCGCGGCACGGTGCAGGGCGGCTCGACGATCACGCAGCAGTTCGTCAAGAACGCCTACCTGACCAGCCAGAAGTCGATCGGACGCAAGCTCTTCGAGGCGGCGCTCGCCTGGCAGCTCGAGCAGAAATGGACGAAGGACCGGATCCTGACCGCCTACCTGAACACCGTCTACTTCGGCAACGGCGCCTACGGCGTCGAGCAGGCCTCGCGGATCTACTTCCATCACAAGGCGCGGGCGCTCAACCCGGCGGAGTCCGCTCTGCTCGCCGCAATTCCCGAGGATCCGAGCTCGTGGGACCCGGTGGCGCACCCGCAGGCGTCCCGTGACCGGCGAAATCTCGTGCTGCGCCTGCTCCTCGCCCAGGGGTATCTGACCCAGAGCCAGTACGACAAGTGGCACGCCTACCCGATGCCGAATCCGAAGGACGTCTCGCTGCCCTCGACCCAGGGTGTCGCGGCGCCGTACTTCGCGAACTACGTCAAGGAGCAGCTCGTCAACCACTTCGGGCCGGCGCGCACGTTCGGCGGCGGCCTGAAGGTGACGACGACGCTCAACGTGCGGCTGCAGCAGCTGGCGCGCGACGCGATCGCATCGGTGCTCCCGCAGAACGGGACCGGGCCGACGGCGGCGCGTCGTCGCGCTCGACGCCCACAACGGCGCCGTGCTCGCGATGGTCGGCGGAGAGAACTACCACCGCAACCAGTTCAACCTCGCGACGCAGGGCGAGCGGCAGCCGGGCTCGTCGTTCAAGCCGTTCGTGCTCGCGACCGCCCTGCGCCAGAACATCGCGCCGTCGTCGGTCCTCAACTCGGCCAGCCGGTGACGATCAACGCCGACGGCCGGCTCTGGAAGGTCAACAACTACGAAGGCGAGTACCTCGGGCCGCATCAACCTGACGCAGGCGATCGCCTACTCGGACAACTCCGTCTTCTCACAGCTGACGGCGCTCGTCGGGCCGCGAAGCGTCGCGCGACACCGCGCGTGCGCTCGGGATCACGACGAAGCTGAACGGATACTTCGCGATCGGCCTCGGCGCGGAGCCGGCGACGCCGCTCGAGATGGCGCGCGCGTACGCGATCGTTCGCCGACGGCGGGTTCCGCATCGACGGCTCGATCTTCGGCGACCAGCCGCGCGCGATCGGGAAGATCCAGGACTCGAAGGGCAACGTGACGGAGAACGAGGTCGTGGCGAAGCCGGTGCTCACCCCGACGCAGGCGGCGACGGTCAACTCAGCTGCTGCAGGGCGTCGTGCAGTTCGGTACCGGCAAGGCGGCGCAGCTGCCGGGCCGCCAGGTGGCGGGCAAGACCGGCACGACCGAGAACTACGGCGACGCGTGGTTCGTCGGCTACACCCCGCAGTACGTCACCGCCGTCTGGGTCGGCTACCCCGACAAGCTGATCCCGATGACGACCGAGTTCCACGGCAAGCCGGTGGCAGGCGGCACCTTCCCGGCGCTGATCTGGAAGGCGTTCATGCAGAAGGCCCTGGTCAAGGTGCCGCCGGAGAGCTTTACGCCGCCGGACTACGGCTATGCAGCGCCGGTGACGGTCGTCAACCGCGGCGGCATCCTCGAACGCGACGACGGCGTCTGCCGCAACACGGTGCAGCTCGAGTTCTTCGGCGGCCAGGGGCCGGAGCGGGTGGCGACGTGCAAGCCGAACGAGGTCGAGATCCCGGACACCGTCGGCATGTCACTTGCCGACGCGCGCGCCCGGCTCGAGGGCCAGCCGTTGACGCCGCAGATCGTCTACAAGCCGGCGACGACCGGCCAGCGGCTCGGGGTCGTCGTCGGGCAGCTGCCGCGTCGAGGGACGGCCTCGGCCGGCGACAAGATCACGATCGTCCTGCGCAAGTCGCTGCACGGCGTCGTCCCGAACGTGCGTCGGGCTTTCGCTGAGCCGCGCGCAGGCAAAGCTCGCCCGGCTGAAGCTGGCCGTCACGACCGTGGGCGCGGCGCGCGGCAAGGTGATCAAGCAGTCGGTGCCGGCGCACACCGCGTCGGCTCCCGGCGAGGCGATCACGCTCACGATCCGCGGAACGGGCGGCTGACGAAGCGCGAGCCGGCGAGGCCGTAGCGCCACGGCAGCTCGGCCGCCTTCGTGATCCCGATCCGGGTCCCGGTCACGACCTCGACCGGCGCGCGCCGCGCACTCAAGGAGAACGGCGCGCGGTCGAGCGGCAGCCCGTCGTGCTCGCGCGTGACGCCGAGCGCCTGGCAGAGCCGCCCAGGCCCGCTGCAGAGCAGCCGCGGGTCGTCGAGACCGCGCCGTGCGGCGCATCTGCTCGAGTCCGTGCGTCGGCTCGAGCGCGCGGATCAGCACCGCGCCCGGCGACGCCCTCGCTCGTCGCAGACGACGTTCAGGCACCAGTGGACCCCGTACGAGCGGTAGACGTACGCGTGTCCGCCCGCGAGGAACATCGACGCGTTTCTCGGTGTGCGCCGGTTGCCGAAGCCGTGTCCGGCGGGATCCTCGTGGTCGTAGGCCTCCACCTCGACGATCACGCCGCCGACGCCGTCGAGCAGCAACTCGGCGCCGATCAGCTCGGGCGCGACGTCGTGCGGGCTACGTCTGAGGTTCAACCGACTCACGGCTGTCGTAGCGCAGGAAGCCTGGTAGCGCGAGCGCAGCAACGACGCACCCGACGACGCAGAGCACGCCGCCGGAGACGATCGAGAACCGCAGCGACGTGAGCGACGCGAGCACGCCGGCCTCGAGGTCGCCGAGATTCGGCGCACTCGCGACCTGCGTGAACTCGATCCCCGAGAGACGACCCCGCAGGTGGTCCGGTGTCACGCGCAACAGCATCGTGCTGCGGAGGACGGCGCTGAAGAAGTCGGCGCCGCCCGCGACCGCCAGCAGCACGAGCGCCGGCCAGAGCGAGGTCATGAAGCCGAACCCGGCGATCGCGACGCCCCACGCACACGCGGCGATCGTCACGGCGACACCCTGACGGCGGACGTGCGACGTCCAGCCGGAAGCGAGCGAGCAAACGAGAGCCCCGGCAGACGGCGCGGCATAGAGGTAGCCGACGGTCGCCGCGTCGCCGCCGAGGCGATGCAGCGCGAGCGCCGGGAAGAGCGCCGTCGGCATGCCGAACACCATCGCAGCTCGTGTCGACCGCGAAGATCCCGAGCAGCGGCTGGCGGCCCTTCAGGAAGCGGAAGCCGTCGAGGATCGAGGCGAGGCTCGGCCGGTCGACCTCGCCGAGCGGTGCGAGCTTCGGCAACAGCCAGATCACGACGAACGAGGCGACGTACGTGACCAGGTCGATCCCATACGTCCACGGAACGCCCGCTGCCGCGATCAGGATGCCGCCGACGGCAGGCCCGCCGACCGCCGCGAGCGAGCTGTAGGTGCCCGAGAGAGCCGACGCCGCGGCGATCTCGTCGTCCGGCACGAGCCGCGGCGTGAGCGACGCGAGCGCCGGGCGGCCGAGGCTGAAGATCGCGACCGCGAGCCCCTGCAGCACGAAGAGCGCCCACACCCGCGGGTGCGGCAGGAGCGAGTTGCCGAGAAACAGGGCGGCGACGACCGCCATGCCCGTCTCGGTGCGGAGCAGCACCGTCCGGCGGTCGAGCGCGTCGGCGATCGCACCGCCGACGAGGGGCACGACGAGCAGCGGGACCAGCGAGGCGAGACCGAGCAACCCGACAAGCGCCGTCGAGTGGGTGAGCGTGTAGACCTGGTACGGGACGGCGACGACGCCGATCTCGGCCCCGATCGTCGAGACCGCCTGCCCGAGCCACAGGTTGCGGAAGTCGCGGTGACGGAACGGCCGCGTGTCGACGCGGAGGCGCCTGAACGAGCCCGAGAGCACCTAGAACAGGTTCTCGTCCTGCGGTGCAGGACGAGGCCGCGCCGGGATCGTCCCCATCTCGGCCAGGATCGCCCGCTCGGTGCGCGATGCGATCAGCGGGTCGGGGATGCCCTCGATCCACACGCGGGTGCGGGCGCCGGAGCCACGCTCGTCGTCGCGCAGCGGCTCGACGGCGAAGATCTTGTCTGCGCGGACGTACTTGCCGAACCCGAGAAAGACCATCTTCGGTGCGTCTGCCATGGGACCAGCCTAGAAACTCGCGAACCTGGTTCGCAAGCGAACCAGCAGGTTCGATCAGGCGAGCGCGCTGCGCAGCGCCTCGACGACGCGCTCCTGGTCGGAGCGCTCGAGCCGCGCGTGGAACGGCAGCGCCATCGTGCGCGCGCTGCAGTCCTCGCTCACCGGCAGCATCCCGTCGCTGAAGCCGTAGCGCTCGCGCATGTACGACTGCAGGTGGATCGACGGCAGGTACGGCGCGGTCGCGACGCCGTCGTCCGAGAGGCGCGCCATGACCGCGTCGCGGTCGACGCCGGCCGGCAGCTTGACGACGTAGACGAACCACGAGCGCTCGTGGTCGGCGTCGTCGGCGAGCGGCGCTTCGACGTCGACGTCGGCGCAGCAGCTCGCCGTAGACGGCGGCGACCGCGCCGCGCGCGGCGAGGATCCGATCGAGCTTCTCGAGCTGGCCGATCCCGAGCGCGGCCGAGATGTCGTCGAGGCGGTAGTTGTAACCGAGCCGGCCGTGCTGCAACCAGCTCGAGGTCTCGAGCCGGCCCTGGTTGCGGAGCGAGACGAGCAGCTCGTGCTGCTCGGCCGAGCCCGTGGTCACCGCACCGCCCTCGCCGGTCGTCATCTGCTTGTTCGGGTAGAAGGCCCACACGGCGGGATGGCCGTGCGAGCCGAGCGGGCGGCCCTTGTACCGCGCGCCGAGCGCCTCGCACGCGTCCTCGATCAGCGCGAGCCCGTGCCGCTCGCAGAGCGCGAGCAGCTCGTCGTACTCGGCCGGGTAGCCGAAGATGTCGACGGCGACGATCGCCTTCGTCCGCGGCGTGATCGCCGCCTCGACCGCAGCCGGGTCGAGGTTGAACGTGTGCGGGTCGATGTCGGCGAAGATCGGCGTCGCGCCCTCGTAGATCGCGCAGTTCGCCGAGGCGACGAACGAGTACGGCGACGTGATCACCTCGTCCCCGGGCCCGACGCCCGGCGAGCCGCATGCACAGGTGCAGCCCCGCGGTGCCCGACGAGACGGCGGCGCAATACGGCGCACCGACCGCGTCAGCGAACAGCGACTCGAAGCGCGGCCCGGTCGGGCCGAGCGAGAGCCAGCCCGAGCGCAGCACCTCGAGCACGAGCTCCTCGTCGCGCTCGTCGATCCACGGCGCGCTCAGGTTGATGCGTGTGGTGCGTACTCAACTGCGGGCGAGCTGCGGCACGGGGTCGAGCCACTGCGACCAGCGCTCGCTGCTGGCCGCGAACCGTGTCGAGGTACGCCTCCTGGATCGGCGAGCGTCGATCGGGCCGACGCCGATCTCGTGGTCGTCGACCGCGCGGAGCGGCGTCACCTCGGCGGCGGTCCCGCACATGAACACCTCGTCGGCGAGGTACAGATCCGAGCGGATCAGCGCCTTCTCGATCACCGTGTAGCCGAGGTCCTGCGCGATCTGCGTGACCGAGTCGCGCGTGATGCCCGGGAGGATGCCCGGTCGCGAGGTCCGGCGTGTAGAGAACGCCGTCGCGGACGACGAAGATGTTCTCGCCGGAGCCGTCGGCGACGGTCCCCTCCGGGGTCAGCAGGATCGCCTCGTCGTAGCCTGCGTTGTTCGCCTCCGTGACGGCGAGCATCGAGTTGAGGTAGACGCCGGTTGCCTTCGAGACGTGCGGGACGATGTTCGGCGAGACGCGCTGCCAGGACGAGATCTTCGCGCGTGATTCCCGTCTTCAGGCCCTCCTCGCCGAGGTAGGACCCCCACGGCCAGCTCATGATCACGGTCTCGACCGGGTTCCCGCGGGCAGCGACGCCGAGCTCGCCGTAGCCGTAGAAGGCGATCGGGCGGATGTAGCACTCCGGCAGCCCGTTGGCGCCGATCAGCTCGTTGGAGGCGGCGATCAGCTCGTCGACCGAGAACGGGATCTGCATGTGCAGCAGACGCGCCGAGTTGTGCAGGCGCTGCATGTGGTCGCCCAGCCGGAAGACGGCCGGCCCCTTCGGCGTGTCGTAGCAGCGGATGCCCTCGAAGACGCCCGAGCCGTAGTGCAGGCCGTGGACGCCGACGTGGACCTTGGCGTCGGCCCAGTCGACGAGCTCGCCGTTCATCCAGATCTTCTCGGTCTCCTGCACCGTTCGCTCCTTCCCGGCTGGAGCGACGAAGTCTAGCCGGGGGTCGCGATGTCGACGACGACCGCGCCGGCGAGGCGCTGCAGGTCGATCGGCGGCAGCGACGCCATGTGCGACTCGGTCCCGGCGCCGATCCAGACGACGACGTGCCCGAGCAGGTTGCGATCGATCAGCGTGCGGGCGATCGCCCGCTGCGGGAACGGCGCCACGCCGCCGGGCTCGAAGCCCGGTCGCATGCACCACCTCGTCGGCCCTCGCGACGCGAACCTCGCGGGCGTCGAGCGCCGTCGCGACGCCGCTCTCGTCGGCGCGCCGGTCGCCCGGGACGAGCGCGAGCACGTACGCGCCGTCGCAGACGAACACGAGCGACTTGACGATCTGGGCCAGCTCGCAGCCGACCGCCTCGGCGGCTGCGCGCGCCGTCGGCGTGCCGCCGTCGAACTCCTCGACCCGCGAGTCGACCGCGGCGGCGCGCAGCACCTCCGAGACCCGCTCGACGGGCGCCGGGCCAGGTGCCCGTCACGGCGAGACGATCAGGTAGGCGTCGTCGACACCGCTGCTCAACGAGTCGAGCAGCTCGGTGGGCGCCGGCGAGTCGATCGTGAGCGCCATCAGCGCCTTCCCGCCTTCGCGGTTTCGCGAGACGGCCATGTTCGCGATGTTGACACCCGCCTCGCCGAACAGCCGTCCCGACGCGCCCGATCACGCCCGGCACGTCGTCGTAGCGCAGCAGGACGACCCGCGGCGCCAGCTCCATCTCGAGCTCGAAGCCGAGCGCCGACACGAGCCAGTGGCGATCCTCGGTGCCGATCGTCGTCCCGGCGACCCGGGCGCCGTCGGCCGACGACGGCGACGAGGTTCGTGAAGTCGCGCGACGACCGGCGCTTCTCCTCGACGACCTCGATCGCCCCGGTCGGCGGCGACCACCGGCGCGTTGACGTAGTTGACCGGCTGGTCGGTCTGCCCCTGGAACGCGCCGTTCAGCGCCGCGACCGTGAGCAGGCGGGTGTCGTAGTCGGCGAGCTCGCCGTACACCTCGATCGCCAGCCGGCGCACGTCGGGCCCGCCGAGCTCCATCGCGAAGCGGCCCGAGCTTGGCCGCGAGCGGGATGTACGGCCCCAGCACCTCCAGGTCGTCGGCGCCGACCGTCGGGATGTTGACCGCGTTCGTGACGAGGCCGCCCTCGAGCGCGGCGGCAACCTGCTCGGCGACGATCAGCCCGGCCCGGTCCTGCGCCTCGTCGGTGGACGCGGCGAGGTGCGGAGTGACGATGACGTTCGGCGCGCGCAGCAGCGGGCCGTCGTACGGCTCCGGGACGAAGACGTCGATCGCGGCGCCCGCGACCTTGCCCGACTCGAGCCCGGCGACGAGCGCCGCGTCGACGAGAAGATCGCCGCGTGCGGCGTTGACGATCCGGACGCCGTCGCGCATCTTCGCGATCGCGGCCTCGTCGATCGCGCCGCGCGTGTCGTCCGTGAGCGGCAGATGCAAGGTCAGGAAGTCGGCGCGTGCGAGCACCTCGTCCATCGACAGGCTCTCGACTCCGAGCTCGCGGAACCGCTCGGCCGTCACGAACGGGTCGTAGGCGACCACTCTCATCTGCAGCCCGAGCGCCCGGCGCGCGACCTGGCGTCCGATCCGCCCGAAGCCGAGCACGCCGAGCACCTTGTCCGCCAGCTCGACCCCACCCCACTTCGAGCGCTCCCACCGGCCCTCGACGAGCGCCGCATGCGCCTGCGGGATGTTGCGCGCCAGCGCCACCAGCAGCCCGATCGTGTGCTCGGCCGCCGAGACGACGTTCGACTCCGGCGCGTTCGCCACGACGATGCCCCTGCGCGTCGCCGCGTCGACATCGACGTTGTCGACGCCCACGCCTGCACGCCCGATCACCTTCAGCCTGGTGGCCTTGGCGATC
Organism: uncultured Actinomycetes bacterium; assembly: GCA_963819535.1. Classification (GTDB taxonomy): domain Bacteria; phylum Actinomycetota; class Thermoleophilia; order Gaiellales; family Gaiellaceae; genus PALSA-600. Next base: position 1,085,340 of record CAWFWL010000004.1, read on the forward strand.
ACGTCCGCCGTGACCTTCGTCGCCGAGCGGACGATCAGCGCGTCGTAGTCGCCGATGATCTCCTCCAGCGGCGACTCGGTGTCGACGTCGACGTCGAACCGCGCTCGCAGCAGCTCGATCCCGGCATCCGCGATCGACTCGCGAACGAGGACTCCTGTCACGCCGCGACGGTCGACTCGAACGCTTCGAACGCCTTCGCGACGGCGACGCCGCGCTCGATGTCGGCGCCGAGCTCCGTCAGCGACAGCTCGACCGCCGCCAGCGCACTCGCGATGTCGAAGACGTCGAACCAGCCGATGTGGCCGATCCGGAAGATCTTGCCCTTCAGGTGCGCCTGGCCCGGCGCCAGCGTGACGCCGTGCCGGTCGCGCAGGTGCAGCAGCAGCTCGTCGCCGTCGATCCCGGCGGGCGCGCGGACGGCGGTGACGACGGCCGAGGTGTCGTCGTCGGGCGAGAAGAGCTCGAGGCCCATCGCCTTGATCCCGGCGCGCGCCGCACGGCCGAGGCGGACGTGCCGCTCGAAGCCGGCCTCGAGCCCGCTCTCGAGCATCATGGCCGAGCGCCACGTCGAGGCTCTTGATCAGCGACACGGCCGGCGTGAACGCCGCGTCGAGTGCGTCCTGCGCCGCCTTGTTCGACCGCCAGTCGAAGTAGAAGCTGCGGGACTTGCCGGCGCGCCCCAGCACGTGCTCCGGTACCGACACGGTCGCGAGGCCGGGCGGGCACATCAGCGCCTTCTGCGAGCCGGAGACGCGACGTCGATCCCCCACGCGTCGGTCTCGAGGGGCACGGCGCCGAGCGACGAGATCGCGTCGACGACGAGCGTCGCGTCACCGACCGCCTCCTTGATCGCCTGGACGTCGGCGACGACGCCGGTCGAGGTGTCGGACTGCTGGCAGTAGACGAGGTCGACGCCGGCCTCCTTGACGGCCGCGCCGATCTCCGCCGGGTCGGGCGACTCGCCCCACTCGTAGCGGATCGCCTGCACCTCGACCTCGTGCTGCTCGCAGATCGCGATCCAGCGCTCGCCGAAGGAACCGTGGCTGACGACCGCGACCCGGTCGCCCGGCGCGGCGAGGTTGGCGACCGCGGACTCCATCGCGCCCGACCCCGACGCCGTGAACAGCAGCACGTCGGACTGCGTCCGGTAGACGTCCTTGAGCCGGTCGAGCACGCTCGCGTAGACCTCGCGGAAGTCGGGGCCGCGGTGATGGACGATCGGCTCGGCCCCGGCCGCGAGCACCTCGGGCGGCACGGGCGTCGGCCCGGGCGTGAACAGATACCGCTTCTCCACTCTGGCGCCTACGTTACCGACACGCCGCGTCGGCGCTCACGCACCGCCAGACTGTCCCCGTGGACGTCCTTCTCTCGTTCGCCGCGGCGCTCGTCTCGCTGCGGCTCGCCGGCCGCCTGTTGCAGGCGCGGCGCTTCGCGTGGGCGGGCGGACTGCTCAGCTTCGCCGCGGCAGCGGCAGCGATGGCCTGGGGCTCGGCGCACGGCTGGGACGCGCCCGCGTTCCGCGTCTACTACCTCGCGGGCGCCCTGCTCTCGGCGCCCCTGCTCGGCATCGGCTCGCTGCAGCTGCAGGGTCGCCGCTGGGCCGGGCCGCTCGGGCTGCTCTATGCCGGAATCGCGGTCGGCGTCGCCTCGGCGATGCCGCTGCACGGCGCGTTCGCGTCATCGGACGTGCCTCGCGCTCAGGATCACGTCGAGACGTTCCCGCGCGTGCTCGCGATCGGCGGCAGCTCCCTCGGCGCGCTCGCTGTGGTCGTGGTGGCTGCAGCAACGCTGCGGCGGCGACCGCTTCGGAACGCGCTGCTCCTCGCCGCCGTGGTCGCAGCCGCGGTCGCGTCGGCGCTGACGCAGACGGCAGTCGCGGCGGCCGCGGCGTGCTTCGCGCTCGCCGCGGGGCTGCTCTACTCGTCCGCGCGGCGCTAGGAAGGATTCTCGACCGCGTACCAGGCGATCACACGGTCGGCGAACTCACGGTCGGCGTCGTCGTTCTCGCCGCGCGCGAACGCCTTCGTGCGGACGTCGCCGAGATACTTGGCGATCTCCTCCGCGCCCTTGCCGCGCTTCAGCATGCGGCCGACGCGCTGCAGATAGGCGTCGTAGGCGTCGGCGTGAGCTGGATCGTCGTAGACGTTGACGGGGTCCCAGTGCTCGATCGCTAGGACCCGCAACTCGCTCAGGCCCCGCGTCGACCACCAGCTTCGCCAGCGAAGGCTGCGCATCAGTCGAGGGTCACCCAGACGGCGCCCTCGCCGACCGCGATTCCTCGCGGCAGGCGGCCCACCGGCACGACGGACGACACGCGGTCGGTGGCCGGATCGACGCGCGCGACCGTGCCGTTGCCACACGCGGCCCACACCGCACCCGAGCCGTACGCGACCGCGAGCGCGTTCCTGCAGGCCGGGATCCGGGCCGAGATACCGCGGAGCTGTTTGTCGACCCGCAGGATCATCCCGTCGCTCTCGCTGATCCACAGCGAACCGCCACCGACGGCGACGGCCGTTGGCAACGCGGGCACGTTGCCGGCGGCCAGGCTCGCGTCGCTGACGAGCGTCATCTCGTTCGTTTCCTTGCCCGTCACCGTCGACACGCGCACGACTCTGCTGCCGAGGCTGCCGACGTAGTACACCGCGTCTTCACCGGCGGCAATCAGGTCGCCGTAGATGGTCAGCGTCAGCTGGTGGAACTCACCGGTCGCGGTGTCGGATCGCGCCGCGCCGCGGACGTGGCCTCCGAGGTATCCCGTCGTCCAGAGCGAGCCTGGTGTCGCCACGACCACCGACGCACCGGTGTGCGTCTCGAAGGTGCGGTCGACGGCGCCCGTCAGCGGATCGATGCGCTCGATCATCGCCTCCTCGAGCGGCACGCTGCGGTTGAGCGCACGGCCGGCGAACCAGATCCCGCCCGCGCCGACAGCCAGTCCGTTCGCGCTCGCGTCCGGCTCGAGCGTCGAGACGACGTGACGCGAGCGTGCGTCGATGTGCGTGACGGTTCCTTCACCCTTGTTCAGTACCCAGGCGCCGCCGAAGCCGGTCGTGATCAAGGTCGGCTCCGTCCCCACGTCGACGCGATCGACGACACGCGCGCTGTCGGGGTCGATCACCGCGACGACGCCGTGTGTGTCGGCGGCCGCATCGTCGCCGCCGCGCGCGACGAGCACGACGCCGAGGTCGATGGCCGCGACGACCACGACGACGGCGGCGACGGCAAGCACCCAGCGGGGCACGGTGGCCACGAACCCAGTCTACGATGAGCCGCGATGCGGAAGGCCCTGTTTCTGGCGGCGATCTGCTCGATCGGCGCCGCTGCGCTGGTCGCCCGCGCCGGAGGTACGGCGAACTCCGGCCCGACGTACTACCGCGACGTCGCGCCCATCCTCGACTCGAAGTGCGCGTCGTGCCACCGGCTCGGCGGCATCGCCCCGTTCGCGCTGACGACTGCGACCGACGCCAGAGCGCACGCCTCGGGGATCGCGCGGATGACGAAGGCCGGGCTGATGCCGCCGTGGATGCCCGGGAGCGATTCCGCAGCGATCGTCGGACGGGACAGGCGCCGCCTGACGACGGCGGAGCTGCAGACCCTGGCGCGGTGGAACGCGACAGGCGCGCCGGCCGGTGATCCCGCGACTCGCCACACGCGACCGGTCTTCGGTGCCGGTCTCGGCGGCCCCGGCCGCACCATCGTGCTGGCACCGCCGCGCGCCTACGCGCCGCACGCCGCCGGCGGTGGGATCGATGACTACCACTGCTTCCTCCTCGACCCGAAGCTGCAACAGAACGCATTCGTGACCGGCGCGCTGATCCAGCCGCAGCGGACCGGGATCGTGCATCACGTGATCCTGTACGAGGCGGCCGGTGCGCAGGCGTCCGCGGCGGAGCAACTGAACGCGAAGAGCGGCGGCAAAGGCTGGTCGTGCTTCGGCGGGCCGGACCTGCCGGTCGACCTCGCGGCGACCGGCGCGACCGACCGCCTCGGGCAGCCGCCCTGGATCGCCGCCTGGGTGCCGGGTCACACGACGAACGCACTGCCCGCCGGCACCGGCGTGCTGCTGCACAAAGGCGCGAAGGTCGTGATGCAGGTGCACTACAACCTGATCGAGGCGTCCGGTCCCGACCGTTCGCGAGCCTGGTTGCGCGTGCGACCGGCGACGACGCCGCTGACGCGGCTCGAGACGCACCTGATCGCCGCGCCGGTCGAGCTGCCGTGCCCGGCCGACGTCACCGGCCCGCTGTGCTCACGCACGCGCGCGATCCAGGACGTGACGGACAAGTACGGAGCCGAGGCGGCGTTCACGCCCTATGCGCTGCTGCGCCTCTGCGGCAAGACGCTGGCCGACTACCCGACCGACGTCGGCACGGGAACGACGATCGCGAACTCGTGCGACCGGGCGTTCACGGGCGCGCAGACGATCTACGGCGTCGCCGGGCACATGCACCTCCGCGGCCACGACATCTCCGTCGTCCTCGACCCCGGCACAGCGAAGGAGCAGACGCTGCTCCACATCCCGGCATGGGTCTTCCACTGGCAGGACGTCTACTACCTGAAGACCCCGATCAAGGTGACCGCCGCCGACACGGTCCGCGTCACCTGCACGTTCGACAACTCGCAGGCCGACCAGCCGGTCGTCGGCTCGAAGCAGTTGACCCCGCGCTACGTCGTCTGGGGCGAAGGCACGACCGACGAGATGTGCCTCGCCATGCTCTCCGTAGCGCCCAACTGAGGAACCACGCGAGGGTTCCAGTCGCGTGTCGGCGACCCTGGTTTGGCGACGCAACCCGTTCCTCCGGGTCAGCAAGGCCAGCTGCCGGAGCCGGGCTTTGCCCGGCGGGAGGCGAAGCGCCGTTACGAGGGCGGCGATCCCGGAAGGGAGGGCTTTGGGAGGGAAACCTGTGGTTTCCCTCCCAACAGAGCGCGGACGCGCTCGTTGACGACGCGCGCGTCGGCCTTGCCGCCGGTCTCTTTCATCACCTGGCCGACGAAGTAGCCGAGGAGGCCCTCCTTCCCCGAGCGGTACTGCTCCGCCTGCGCGGGGTTGGCGGCGATGATCCGTTCGATCACCGGGTCGAGCTCGCCCGCGTCCGAGACGGCCTTCTGCGCGACGTGCGGGTCGGCGCTGAAGCCGGGCTCGCTAACCTGCGCGAGCGCCGCATCGAACACGGCGCGCGGGATCGACGCGCGCGCCTGCACCAGCTTCGCCAGCTCGGCTGCGTCGACGGCCGCGGGGTCGATGCCGGTCGCGACGAACTGGTTCGCGAGCACGTTCGCCGCATCCTTCGGGTCCGCACCGGCGGCGACGGTGTCGGCCCAGAGCTTGTCCAGGCCGCCGGTGACGAGCACGTCGGCGTCGTAGAACGAGAGCGTGTCGGCCAGCCGCGCGATCCGCACGCCCGGTAGCTCGCCGATCTCGGCCCGCAGGCGATCCACGAGGTCCGCCGGCGGGTGCACCGGCACGAGGTCGGGCTCCGGGAAGTAGCGGTAGTCCTGCGCCTCTTCCTTGGAGCGCATCGGTGGCGAGTCCTCGTGCGTCGGGTCGAAGTGCAGCGTCTCCTGCTCGATCGTGCCGCCCGCCTCGTACACGCGGATCTGTCGCGCGATCTCGCGCTCGATCCCCTTCGCAGCGAAGTTGAACGAGTTCATGTTCTTGAGCTCGGTGCGCGTACGCAGCTCGTCGCTGCCGGCGGGCCGCACCGACACGTTGACGTCGAAGCGCATCGAGCCCTTGTCGAGCTCCGCGTCGGAGAGCCCCAGCTCGACGACCGTCTGCCGCAGCAGCTGCAGGAACCGCTTCGCGGTCTCCGCGTCGCGGAGGTCGGGCTCGGTGACGATCTCGACGAGCGGCGTGCCGCCGCGGTTGAAGTCGACGAGCGTCGCCGTCGCGCCGTGGATGCGGCCCGAGGCGGCGACGTGCACGTTCTTGGCCGCGTCCTCCTCGAGATGCGCGCGGGTGATCCCGATCGTGATCGGCCCGTCGCCCGTCGGCACCGTCAGCTTGCCGCCGGCGCACAGCGGCTCGTCGTACTGGCTGATCTGGTAGCCCTTCGGCAGGTCGGGATAGAAGTAGTTCTTCCGGTGGAAGACGGCGCGCTCGGCGATCGAACAGTCGAGCGCCAGGCCCAGCTTGATGCACTCCTCGATCGCCCTGCGGTTCGGCACAGGCAGCGCGCCGGGAAACGCGAGACAGACCGGGCAGACGTTCGTGTTCGGCGTGTCGCCGTAGCCGTTCCGGCAGCGGCAGAACATCTTCGTCTCCGTCTTCAGCTGGACGTGGATCTCCAGCCCGATCACGGATTCCCACGTCATCGCAGCCTCGTCGGCACGACGTCGAAGTCGAGCGCCCGCTCGAGCGCGTGCGCGGCCCGGAACAGCGTGTTCTCGGAGAACTGCGGGCCGATCAGCTGCAGCCCGACGGGCAGGCCCTCGGAGAGGCCGCACGGAATCGTGAGCCCCGGGCAGGCCGGCCATGCACGAGGGGATCGTCAGCAGGTCGTTCAGGTACATCGCGATCGGGTCGCCGGCCTTCTCGCCGATCGGGAACGCGACCGTCGGGCTCGTCGGCGACACGATCACGTCGAAGTTGCGGAAGACCTCTTCGTGCTCGCGCCGGATCATCGTCCGCACCCTCTGCGCCTTGCCGTAGTAGGCGTCGTAGTAGCCGGACGAGAGCGCGTAGGTGCCGATCATGATGCGGCGCTTCGGCTCGTCGCCGAAGCCCTCGCGCCGGGTCGCCATCACCATCTCGCGGAAGTCGTCGCCGTCGGCCCGCAAGCCGTAGCGCACACCGTCGTAGCGCGCGAGGTTCGACGATGCCTCGGCCGGTGCGATCAGGTAGTAGCAGGCGACGCCGTACGTGACCGACCGCGGGAGCGAACACTCGCCCACCGTCGCGCCGAGCCCCTCGGCCTGGTCGAGCGCCTTGCGCACCGCGTCGCTCACCCCCGGCTGGATCCCGTCGGCTTCGTTCATCTCCTTCGGGACACCGATCCGCAGCCCCTTCAGATCCTCTGCCGTCGGCAACTCGACGGCCGGCACGTCGACTGTCGTTGTGTCGTTCGCATCGCGGCCGGAGATGATCGAGTACAGCAGCGCGCAGTCGCGCACGTTCTTCGCCACCGGGCCGACCTGGTCGAGCGAGGATGCGAACGCGACGACGCCGTACCGCGAGACGGTTCCATAGGTCGGCCGCAGGCCGACGTTGCCGCAGAGCGCCGCCGGCTGCTTGATCGAGCCGCCGGTGTCCGAGCCGAGCGCCCAGGGAGCGAGCCCGCCGGCCACCGCCGCGGCGCTGCCGCCCCCCGACCCGCCCGGCACCCGCTCCGGGTCCCAGGGGTTCCGCGACGGGCCGTACGCGGAGTTCTCGGTCGACGAGCCCATCGCGAACTCGTCGGTGTTCGTCTTGCCGAGAATGCGCAGCCCGCTCGCCTTGCACCGCTCGACGACCGTCGCGTCGTACACGGGGACGTAGCTCTCGAGCATCTTCGACCCGGCCGTCGTGCGGATGCCCTTCGTGCCGATGACGTCCTTGACCGCGATCGGCAGCCCGTCGCCGCCGGGATCGTCGACGAGTGTGAGGTACGCGTGCAGCTCGGGATCGCGCTCGCCGATCGCGGTCGCGTACGCGGCAAAGAGTTCCGCCCCGCTGACCTCACGCGCGTCGACGAGGCGCTTCGCCTCCTCGGCCGTCAGCCGCAGCGTGTCGACCCCGGAGGTCACGCCGGCGGTACCCGGAAGAGGTCGCCGTCACGGTCGGGCGCGTTCGCGAACACATCGTCCGGCGCGAGCGAAGGCTCGACGACGTCCTCTGCCCACGCGTTCTGGATCTCGAGCGGATGCGCCGTCGGCGGGACGTCGGTCAGGTCGAGCTCCGACACCTTCGACACCGCCTCGAGGATCGCCGAGAGCTGCCCCTGGAACTTCGTCACCTCGTCGTCGGTCAGTTCGAGCCGCGCGAGCCGCGCGACGTTCAGCACTTCTTCTTTGGAGATCCCGGCCATCGAGCAATCCTTCCAGTTAACGACGAGAGGCTCCTTTCGGAGCCTCCCATCCAGCTTGGTTCCGAATAGGTCTAGAGCGCCGAGACGTTCGCGGCCTGCAGGCCCTTGTCGCCCTGCACGACCTCGAACGACACGCGCTGACCCTCGGTCAGCGACTTGTAGCCCTCACCGTCGATGGCCGAGAAGTGGACGAACACGTCCGCCTCGCCGTTGCCACGTTCGATGAAGCCAAAGCCCTTCTCGTTCGAAAACCACTTGACCGTACCTTCCGCCACTTCTTACTACTCCTTGCTGAGATGACTACAAGTCCGCCGCAGACCGACGGAGCGCGCGGAACTTTACCCCATCAACCCGGGTATGCAAGGTCGCCTCGGCGGTAGCGCGCACAACGAACGGCGTTCTCGAGCAGGCACGCGATCGTCATGGGCCCGACACCACCGGGCACGGGCGTCATCGCCGACGCGATCTCGAGCGCCGCCGGATCGACATCGCCCACGAGCCCGGCCTCGGTGCGGTTCATCCCGACGTCCACGACGACGCCGCCCGGCTTGACCATGTCGGCGGTGACGACCGCGGGCGAGCCGACCGCGACGACCAGGACGTCGGCCTCGCGCGTGTGTCGAGCCGAGGTCGCGCGTGCGTGAGTGGCAGACCGTCACGGTGGCGTTCGCCTGCAGGAGGAGGTGCGCCATCGGCTTGCCGACGATCGCGCTGCGGCCGATCACAACCGCGCGCGCTCCGTCGAGCGAGACGCCGTGCTCGGCGAGCAGCGCCATCACGCCGCGCGGCGTCGCCGGGACGATCGTCGGCCTGGCCGAGATAGAGCTCACCGGCGTTCAACGGGTGCAGGCCGTCGACGTCCTTCGCCGGCGCGATCGCCCGGATCACGCGCTCCTCGTCGATGTGGTCCGGCAACGGCAACTGCACGAGGATCGCGTCCACCGTCGTCCGAGCGGTTCAGCTCCGCGAGCCGCGCCAGCAGGTCCTCCTCGGTGGTGTCGGCAGGCAGGCGGAGATCGGTCGCGTCGAACCCGGCCTCGTTCGCCGCCTTGTGCTTGAGCCGGATGTAGACCTCGGACGCCGGGTCGTCGCCGACGAGCACGGTGACGAGGCCGACGTGCCCGAGCTCGCGCACCTGCTCGGCGACCTCGGCGCGGATCCGTTCGGCGACCGGCTTGCCCCTCATCAGTGTCGCCGCTCATGCGGGGAGTCTAGGCTGGCCCCCATGCGCTGGCCGAGGAAGAACGACCAAGGCTCGATCGACGCCCGCCGCAGCCTGATGGGCGTCGGCGACGGACTGACCACGTCGGTCGACCTTGCGCCGTTCGCAGCCGCAGCCGAGTCGCTCGTCGGGGTGGCCGTGATCCCGGTCTCGGCGGCGCCGATCGAGGTCGAGCTCGGCAGCTACGAGCTATCCGACGAGGGCGAACCGATCGAGACCGGCCGCGCGACGGAGACCGTACGCGTCCCGCTCGCGCACACCGAGGGCGGGCTGACGGCGTCGATGACGCGCGGGGCGCTCGCCGCCGGGCCGATCCGCACCTTCGTGCTGCACGACCGGATCACGCGGGCGTCGTGCTTCGTCTGCCGCGACGCGGCGGAGGCAGTGGCGCTCGCGCGGTGGATCGACCGCCGAGCTCCCGGCGATGCGGGAGTGGCTCGCTGCTGCCGACGACCCGTCGCTGTCGAAGCGCGCGCGCCTCCGCGAGGTGAAGACCCACGTCGTCGGCGCGATGTGCCACGTGCTCTGGCGCCTGGACGACGGGCGACGCGGTCGGCCCGAACATGATGACGCGCAACTCGTACGCGCTGAACATGGCGTACGTGATGCAGAAGGCGCCCGTCAAGCCGGAGCGCGTCGGTTCTCGAGGCGAACATGGGCGGCGACAAGAAGCCGTCGCACGAGTTCTTCCAGTCGGGCCACGGCAAGACGGTGCTCGCCGAGGCGTTCCTCTCCGACGAGCAGATCCGGCGCGTGCTGCGCACGACCGCCGAGGATCTCGAGGCGCTCTCCTGGGCGGGCACGCACGGCGCGATCGCGAGCGGCATGCAGTCGGTCGCGTTCACGCCGGCGTCGGCGATCGCCGCGGTGTTCGCGGCCACCGGCCAGGACCTCGGCATGGTCGGCACCAGCTCGATGGCGCACGGCACCGCCCGGCGTATCGAGGGCGGGCTGCAGGCGACGATCCGCTTCGGCGGGCTCGAGGTGGGGACCGTCGGCGGTGGCACGACGCTCCCGTCGGCGCGCGACTGGCTCGCCTCGATCGGCTGCGCCGGGAGCGGGAACGTGTACCGCTTCGCGCAGATCGTCGCCGCCGCCGCCCTCTGTCTCGAGATCAGCGCCTCGGCCGCGATGGCCACTGCGGGCAGCGAGAACTTCTTCCAGGCCCACCACGAGCGAGGCGGTCTCCGCTGATCGCACTCGTCTTCCGCTACGAGGTGCGTGACCCCGAGGAGTTCGCACGTGTCTACGGCCCGGACGGCGAATGGGCGCGCTTCTTCCGTCAGAGCGTCGGCTTCATCGGTACCGAGTTGCTCCAGGACGTCCAGGAGCTCGACCGCTTCCTCGTGATCGACCGCTGGACGTCGTCCGACGCCTACAACGCGTTCCTCGCCGAGTTCCAGGACGAGTACATGCGACGGTCCGACGAGGCGCGCTTCTACTACATCCAGGAGCTTCGCTTCGGCACGTTCGAGAACGTCTGGCTCAGCCAGGATGATCCCGCCGCACCATGACCCCGCCTGCTGGGGCTGTGGCGACAACCCCGCCGGGCTGCACTTCCCTCTCCCCGCTGCGGAGGGGCTGAGAGGGTACGAGACGTACTTCCGGTTCGACGAGCGGCACCAGGGCGGGCCCGGGATCGCGCACGGCGGGCTCGTGGCCGGTGCGCTCGACGAGGCGGTTGGCCTGCTCGCGACCTGGTACGCGTTCCCGGCGGTGACGGCCCGCATCTTCGTCCGCTACCGGCGGCCCGTGCCGATCAACACCGAGCTGCTGATCCGAGCCGAGCTCGACGAGGCCCGCGGCAGGCGCTTGCACCTCGACGCCGCGATCAGCGACGGCGACGAGCGCCTCGCCGAGTGCAGGGCGGCGCTCCTGCACGTGCCGCTCGAGCATTTCCTCGCGACCCCTGAAGGACGGGCAGCGGCCGTTCGCTTCGGTCAGCGGCCGAGCACCTCGTGAACGCCGCGGACGTGCGTCGTCAACAGCTCGGCGGCCTGTGAGCTGTCGAGCGTCACGTCGGGCGCCCGGTCCGGTGTCGTCTGCGCACGCTCGATGCGCTGTGCATCGGCACCGAGCAGCAACGCGAAGTCGTAGCGGCTGACGTCGTCGGCGCCGCCGACGTGCAACGGCCCCGGGAACTCGAGGTCGAGCACCTCGAGCACGGCGAGCGCCAGGTCGCGGATGTGAACGGGTGAGCGCAGCTCGTCCACGAAGAAGCGTTTGCCCTCGCGTGCGAGCCGTTCCTGCGGCCCGCCGGGGTCGCCGTAGATCAGCGACGTGCGCACGATCGTCGCGCCCGGGTGCGCATCGGCGACCCGCAGCTCGCCCTCGGCCTTCGAGCGCCCGTAGTCGTTCACCGGTGCCGGGGTGTCCTCCTCGCTGTAGTGGCCGAGCGTGCCGTCGAAGACGATGTCACTCGAGAGGTGCACGAGCCGAACGCCGGCCGCCGCCTCCGCGACTGTCTGAGTGCCTTCGACGTTCGTCGACCAGGCGTCCTCGACCTGGCTGTAGGCCGTGTGGATCACCGCATCGACGCCGTCGGTCGCACGAGCGACCGCATCGGCATCGCGCACGTCGGCTTGCACCCACTCGGCACGCAGGTGGGGTTGCTTGCGAAACCAGGTGGCACGAACCTTCCAGTCGCGCGACGGCGCCAGCGAGACGAGCGTGCGACCGAGCGTGCCGGCGCCACCGGTGACGAGCAGGGTCCGCATGATTGCCCAGTGTCGCCGATGGGCAGATAGAAGCGGTGACACAACCTCCGGTCGAGCCGCAAGATGGAGCCTGGCCGGTCTCCGACGAGCGCGTGGTGTTCGTCGAACGGGAAGCGGCCGTGGCCACGCCGGAACCGGCGCCGGCACTCCCGCCTCGCGACCGGACGATCGGCCCGGCCGTGCTCGCGCTCGGCTTCCTCGTGCTCGTCGCGGCAGGGATCCTTGCCGCCTACCTCCTGAGCCACCGTGGCTCGAGCTCGTCGGCGACAACGGTGGTCGTCACGACGGCCGCGCCCGTGACCGCCACGGCCCGCGCCGCAGCCACACCCGCCGCGCCGACAGCAGTGTCGACGGCCGCCGCCACGACCTCGCGGGCGACAACGACCACGCCTCCGACAACGACCACTCCTCCGGCCACGACCGCACCGTCACTTCCCACCACGGCGACAGTGCCGGACGTCTCGGGTCAGACCGAGCAGGCGGCGGTCACGAGCCTCAGCAAGGCAGGCGTTCTCCCGAGCCTCGTCTGGGTGCCGAATGCGGCCCCGCTCGGGACGGTCGTCGGGCAGGCCAAGGCTGCAGGCGCGACCGTGCCCTACGACGCCCACGTTCAGGTCAATCTCTCGCGAGGGCCGGGCGACAAGCCGAACGTCAGTGTCCCGCGCGTGATCGGCAAGTCCCTCACCGACGCTCTCGCCACGCTCAACGGCGCGCAGCTCCGGCTGATCTATGCGCGGCTGCAGGTCACGTCGAAGTCGCAGGCCGGCACGATCGTGCAGCAGTCGCCTCTGCCGGGCGGCCAGGCGCCCGAGAACGCCCAGGTGCTCGTGCTGCTCGGCGCGTTTCGCGTGTAGCTGCTACCAGCCGCGCGTCTCGAGCAGCTGGCTCGGATCGAGCGTCTGCGTCGAGATGCCGACCATCGCCTCGCCGAGCCCCGCCGACACGCGTGCCAGCACATCGGCGTCGAGGTAGTGCGTCGTCGCCTCCACGATCGCGCGCGCGCGCTCCGACGGGTTGCCGGACTTGAAGATCCCGGAGCCGACGAAGACGCCGTCGGCGCCCAGCTGCATGCAGAGCGACGCGTCGGCCGGCGTGGCGATCCCACCGGCGGTGAACGTGACGACCGGGAGGCGCCCGTTCTCGGCGACCCACTTGACGAGCTCGTAGGGAGCCTGCAGGTTCTTGGCCTCCGAGTAGAGCTCCTCGCCGCGCAGCGACTGCAGGCGGCGGATGCTCCCGAAGACTGAGCGCATGTGCGTGACGGCGTTGACGATGTCACCAGTCCCGGCCTCGCCCTTCGTCCGGATCATCGCTGCGCCCTCGGCGATCCGCCGCAGCGCCTCGCCGAGGTTCGTGCAGCCGCACACGAACGGCACGGTGAACTGCCACTTGTCGACGTGATGCTCGAGGTCGGCCGGAGTGAGTACCTCCGACTCGTCGATGTAGTCGATCTCGAGCGACTGCAGGATCTGCGCCTCGGCGAAGTGGCCGATACGGCACTTCGCCATTACGGGGATCGAGACGGCCTCCTGGATGCCCTTGATCATGTCGGGGTCGGACATGCGTGCCACGCCGCCGTCCCGGCGGATGTCGGCCGGGACCCGCTCGAGCGCCATCACGGCGCACGCTCCCGCCTCCTCGGCGATCTTCGCCTGCTCGGCGTCGACGACGTCCATGATCACGCCGCCCTTGAGCATCTCTGCCAGGCCGCTCTTGACGCGCATCGTCCCCAGCTCGTGCATGTGGCTCATCGTATCGTTCCGAGTAGGCGCTCGATCGCCGGCGACACCTGCCACTGGTCGCGCAGGGCTCACGTACTCCTTGCGGGCGCGCTCGGCCCGTGGCCGCGAGGGCGCCCGTTCGGCGCGCAGCATCACGTTCTTCGGGGTGTGCTCGGTGGCGACGAACTCGATCACGTCGACGCGGTAGCCATGAGTCTCGAGCGCCGACGCCCGGAGCGCGTCGGTGACGAGATCGGCCTGACGGTTGAGCAGGACGCCGTGGCGGAGCACGCCGTCCTTCGCCTGCTTCGCCAGCTGGCCGGCGAGCTCGTGGTGGCAGCACGGCGCGACGACGATCGCGTCGGCGCCGAGCCTGACGCCGGCCGCGATCGCCTCGTCGCTCGCCGTGTCGCACGCGTGCAGCGAGACGAGCAGGTCGACCGGGCCATCGCCCTCGTACGCCTCGATCGTCGTCGCCTCGAAGCGCGCCTCGTCATAGCCGAGCCGCTCGGCGATGTTGCGCACGGTCGCGATCACGCCCGGGTTCGCGTCGAGGCCGACGAGCTCGACACGCGTCCCGACCTCGCGCCCGTACGCGACGAGGGCCAGGCTCATGTACGCCTTGCCGCAGCCGGCGTCGACGACTCGGATGCGCTCGCGCCCCCACAGCGGCAGGCTGCGCAGGAGCTCGACGTAGTGCTGGACCTGGCGCTCCTTGTCGCGCGAGATCTTCGTCGCCGCGAACAGCGGATGCCCGTCCGGCAGCGGATGTTGCGCTGTGCGGTCGTGCGCGTCGTCGACGGCGGCCGCGGACGACGGCCGCGCGTTCGAGACGAGCCAGCGGCCACGCTTCGTCCGGCGCCCATGGAGGTCGCCGTCGGGCGAGAGCACATGGACGTTGCGCGCGTCGGCGAGCAGCGCGTCGAGCCGCGCCGGCCAGTCCGCACGGTTGACGATCTCGGTGCTCGCCCCGTCGACCAGCTTGATCGCCGCACCTCGTCGCAGGCTGACTGGTGTGGCCGTCACGCCGTCTGCGACGAGCTTGCGCCAGCCGCCGGCGAGACCGCGTTCGCGGAGCTCGTCCATTGGGTGGAGTGTAGGAACACGACCTCGAGCTCCGGCGGCGGCCGGCGGAGAAACATGGCGATCGCGAGCAGCTCGTCGGTCGCCTCGGGTGCGAGGCTCGGCTCCGCGCGCGCGACGGCGGCGAGCCCCGCCTGCCATTCGACGCCGTGTGCGCCGTGGAACGGGCGCACGCAGACGACCTGGCCCTTGGCGACGAAGAAGCCTCGGCGACGCCCGTCGTCGCCTCCTGGGGCGACGACGCAGACGGCCAGCCGCCGCAGCTGTTCCAGGCGCCTGAGTTCGGCGGCGACCTGCTCGAGTGCGGCGATCCGGTCGCGGAGCCTCGCCGCATCCTCGAACCGCTCGTCTCGCGCGAGCCGTCTGAGTTTCTGCTGCAGCCGGGGGATCGCGTCGGCGAGCGAGTCCCACTCGACGCCCTGCAGCGCGCGCGCTGCGAGGTGCGCGCGGCGGCGGCTCTTGATCGGCCCGAGCACGCTCGGCGTCGCCGAGCAGACGACGCTGTCGCCGCGGCGGCGCAGGTAGACGTAGCGGTCGGGGCGGGCAGACCTCGCGTTGGCAGGCGGCCGAAGCTCGCGGATCAGTCGCAGCTCCTCGAGCGCCGCCTCGAACTCCGACCCGAGCACGCGCCACTCGATGCGTTCGAGGGCGCCGAGCGCAGCCTCGACGGCGGGACGCTGGCGGTCCGAACGGAAGTACGAGCGGAGGCGCGCCCGCAGGTCGCGCGCCTTGCCGACGTACAGCACCTGGTCGTGACGGTCGCGGAAGAGATAGACGCCCGGAGCCTGCGGCGCACCGAAGGCGAGGTTCCGCTTGCCCTGGCTGCGCCGCGGTCGCGTCGCCGCGAGCTCGACGAGGTCGGCGACCGTCTGGGCGCCCCGCTCCTGCGCCATGCCGATCAGGCGCAACAGGATCTCGGCCGTCGCCTCGGCGTCCGGTAGCGCGCGATGGCACGGCCGGGCCTCGGTGACGAAGCGATGCGAGAGCGCGCTCAGGTTGGCGGGCTGGCGCCCGAGCAGCCGCCGGGCGAGACCGACGGTGTCGACGACCGTTGCCGCGACCCGGCTGCCGGTCAGCCGCATCGTCTCGTTGTCGAGGAACGCCATGTCGAACCGCGCGTTGTGGGCCACGAGGACTGCGTCGTCCGCGAACTCGAGGAACCGCCGGATCCCGGCTGCGACCGGCGGCGCGCGGCGCAGCTCCGCGTCGCGAAGACCGGTCAGCGCGGCAACCGCGGGCTGCAGCGGCGCGCCCGGGTTGGTGAGCGTCTGGAAGCGCTCCGCGAGCTCGAGGCCGCGCACGCGAACGGCGCCGATCTCACAGGGACGCGATGTGCCGGGCCGCAGGCCGGTCGTTTCGAGATCGAAGACGACGTAGGTCGCCCGCTCGAGCAGCAGACCGTCGCCCGAGGGTGACGCGAGCGCAACGAGGTCGCCGGCCCAGCGAAGGCGCGCGTCCGCTCCGATCGCCTCGTCGAGCAGCGACCGCGCGAGCCCCGTTGGGACCGCACGTCCCAGCTTGAGCACCTTCCGCGCAGCCTCGTCCGCCGGGACCGGCCCTCGCCGATCCTCGACGAGCTCGACGAGCCGGTCGGCGGCATCGAGACGAAGCTGCATCTCCTCGAGGCTACTACGAACATATGTTCGTGTCTACCGCATCGCGCGCGGGCGCGGAAGTGCCGCAAGAGAGGGGTCCGAGGTCAGCTGCGGGAGCGACCTGACCCACCTCTCCCCCGCCGCCCGCGCGCACACTCACTGTGCGGCCGCAGCGCCGCTCGGGCGCTGGTCTTCCGTCGCGCTGTGGTGGTCAAACGTCCAGTCAGATCCAGTCGTCGTCTTCGTCGGGCACGACTTCACTCTCGAGCTGACGGAAGCGCTGGACGGCGACGATGGCCGCCGGCAGCAGCACGAGGAAGCGGCCGTCGCCGAACGCGAGCGTCAGCCACAGCGACGCCGCGGCGAGCGCGACCGACACCTGGAGGATGTGGTCCTCGGTGATCGCCTCGATGAAGCGGATCAGCCGCTGCGCCTTGGGCGCGTCGGCGACCCGGCGCTCGGCCCGGTCGAGGAATGCTCCGATTTTGAAGTCCGACATGCCTGAACCCCAATCATCAGCAGCGATCGCCCGGCCCGACATCCCTCGATCGGGGCCTCCAGAAGTCGTGAGCGAACCAGCCGGAGGTGGGGCGCGTGCCCGCGCGGCTCACGCTGAGGTGGGGAATGACGACCAAAGGAGCATTTCGTGAACACCACCTCTCCCAGCCCCCAGACAGATTCCCGCCCCGTCGCGTTCGAGTTGCCCGACGGCGACCGGGTGACCCTCGACGAGGGACGGGCGACGTTTCTCGCCGAGCGCCTCCGCGCCCGGGCCAGCGGCGAGGACGGCAAGATCGCCAAGCCGGAGACAGTCATCGCGCTCGCCGACGCCGTCGAGGCACACGTCAGCGGCTCTGCCTCCGGTGCAGTCCGGCTCGGTCGAGGCGTCGCGCTCGACCCGCTGCTCTCGATCCTCAATGTCGCTGCGATGGGCGACTCGGACTACGCGTGGGGACCGCTCCACCGGGCCGTCCGGGCGCTGTTCCAGGCACCGCTCGAAGCCTGACTCGCGGCTCAGCCGCGCCTCAAGCGCTCCAGCTCGCTGCGCAGCCTTCTGATCTCTGCGACGCACCACTCGAGGTCTGCCCCGATCTCCGTCGTCCACTCGATCGGGAGCTGACGAATCCCGTGCTTCTGCTTCGAGACCTCCAGGAAGCGACCGTAACGCTCCTCGATGCTCGCAAGCTTGTCGTCGGCCGCCACCGGCAGCGATTCTACGGCGCTCCGGGTCGGAGAGAAGGGCCCGCCTGGATTCGAACCAGGGACCAACGAATTATGAGTTCGCTGCTCTAACCAGCTGAGCTACGGGCCCGGGATTGCGAGCGTACTCGTTAGACTGCGTCGCCGATGAAGGTCTTCCAGGCGGAGCGGGAGTTCCAGACGAGCGGGGGCCTCCACGTCACCGACATCACCGCCGAGGTGGCGGAGATCGTCCGCGAATCGGGCGTCGTCGACGGCATCTGCTGCGTCTACTCCCCGCACACGACCTGCTGCGTCCGCGTCAACGAGTACGAGCGCGGCATGTTCGAGGACTTCGGCACGCTGCTTCGCCGGCTCGTCCCGCACGAGACGTACTACGCGCACGACGACTGGGACCGCCGTACGGAGAACATCTGCGAGGAGGACATGGAGCAGGCGAACGGCCACGCCCACTGCATGTCGATGATCCTCGGCTCGGCCGGGCGAGTCGATCCCGGTCGGCGACGGCGAGCTCTGCCTCGGCACGTGGCAGCGGGTGCTCTTCATCGAGCTCGACCGCTCGCGCCCGCGCCGCTGGATCTGCAAGGTCGTCGGCTCGTAGCGAGCTGCCGTCAGGCCGCGCGGCATCGCGGCGATCTCGCGCCGCTCGGCGAGCCGGCGCAGCGCATCCGCCTCGAGCTGGCGGACGCGCTCGCGCGTGATGCCGAGGATCCGCCCGATCTCCTCGAGCGACTTCGGGTCCGCCGTGCCGTCGAGCCCGTAGCGCAGGCGCAGGATGCTGCTGCTCGCGCTCCGGCAGCTCCGCGACGGCGGCGTGCAGCGCCTGCTCGGTCAGCTCGACCTCGACCTGCTCCTCCGGCGTCGCCTCGGCGCTCGCGAACAGGTCGCCGTACGACGCCGAGTCGTCCTCGCCGACCGGCTTGTCGAGCGACGCAACGGCGCGCGCCGCGGCGCGCACCTCCTCACCTGCTTCAGCGGCAGCTTCGCCTGCGTCCGCGACCTCCTCGTCCGTCGGCGCCCGCTCGAGCGTCGCGAACAGCTCTCGCTCGGCGCGCGATGATCCTCTGCTCGCGCTCGACGATGTGCACCGGGATCCGGATCGTGCGCGCCTTGTTCGCGACGCCGCGCTGCACCGCCTGCCGGATCCACCAGGTCGCGTACGTCGAGAACTTGAAGCCCTTCCGCCAGTCGAACTTCTCGGCCGCGCGGATCAGCCCGATGATTCCCTCCTGGATCAGGTCGAGCAGCGTCAGGCCGTGCCCCTGGTAGCGCTTCGCGATCGAGACGACGAGCCGCAGGTTCGAGTTGACGAGGAGGTCCTTCGCCGCGCTTGTCGCCGTCCTCGATCCGCTTCGCGAGCTCGACCTCCTGCGCGGCCGTCAGGAGCGGGATAGCGCCCCGCCTCGTTCAGGAACAGCTGGAGCGAGTCGGTCGTCGCAGCCGCGATCTGCTGGTTCGTGTAGCTGACCTCTTCCTCGATCGCGCGCGAGCAGTCGTCGGTGAGCTCGATGCCGTGCGACTCGAGCCGCTCGAGCAGCGCCTCGATGTCGTCCTCGTCGAGCTCGAGCCTCTGCCACGAGCTCGTGCAGCTCGGTCATGTGGACGCAGCCGTGCTCTTCCCCGTGTTCGAGGAGGACGGCGATCGGGTCGACGGTCATCGCACTCGCGCTACCCCGGTCGCCGCGACCGTAACCGCGGAAGACCGTTACATTAACGAATCCTTACACCACCGGGTGGTCGGTGCTCACGTTCTTCGGGAACCGTGGCCCGGTGAAGCTCCACCGCCGCACCGCTCGCACCGCCGTCGACACCAGCGGCGATTCCCGGCTGGGTCTGGCTCGGACTGGTCGTCTGCGTCCTCGCGGCGTGGACGCTCGTGCTGACGTCACGCCGCTGATCCGCCTGTCGCACGCGTTACCATCGACGACATGTGGTGGCTCCTCGTCCCGCTCGTCGTCGTCGGCGTCGTGTTGCTGTTCTTCGGCCTGCTCGTCTGTCCTCGGGCGGTTCCGGAACGGCGCGCTGCTCCGGCCCGATGGTGGCGCGGCTCGTCGCGCATCGGCTTCATGCGACGTTTCTTCACGCGCATCTCGACGGCGGCGATCGAGCGCCAGAACCCGGAGCTCGCGAGCGCGCTGCAAGAAGATCAACACCGTCGCCTCGAACCCGAATCCGCAGGCGGTGCAGAAGGCGATGAGCCGTCTGACGCCAGCCGAGCGCCGCGCGTACATGGAGGCGGCACAGGAACAGGGCGGCGTACCCGACAGCGCAAACCGGCAGATGCGCCGGCAGGCCGAGCGGATGCAGCAGCAGACGCGCGGCGGCCGTCCCGGCGGTGGCGGTACGGCCGGACGCAAGCGCAAGCGCAAGTAGTCCACGTGGACGCAGCCGAGTTCGACGGGCTGCTCAACGCCCACGCGTATCTGCGTGTCGAGCGGCCGCCCGAGCCGTGGACGCCCGCGGCGGGGCTGGAGCCGTTCACGCGGATGCTCGGCGAGCTGATCGTCGCTGGTCTCGCACGGAACGGCGGTGTCCTCGCCGCGCTCACACTGAACGTCTCGGACGCCGTCGTCGGAGCCCGCTCCCAGCTTGGCGTCGGTTCAAGGCGCCGCAGCGGCCGCCGGCGCGCAGTACCTCTACTCGAGAGTCCTCTCCGCCGTCGAGGGCTCGGCGACGGTCCTGATGCCGGCACGCGGCTCGACCTGAGCCTCACCGGCGACGGAGTCGCGGTCGCCCACGCCATGTTCCGGTGACCACACTGAACGAATGACGGAGGCCGGCTTGCGCCGGCCTCCGCTGTCCGGAGTCGCCTTCCCGGAATCTCAGCTGACGGTCAGCTTGAGCGTGTTGTCGTCGGGGTGCTGGCCCACCATCGTGATGCGGTACGACCCGCGGGTGAGGGTGATCGACTTGCCGACGGGATCGAGCTTGGTGCCGTGCGGGCCGGCGATCTTCAGGGCCGCCTCGTCGAAGTTGGCGAGGGCGACGGGGCCCTTGACGGCGAGCTTGATCTTCAGCTTGCCGCCGACCGAGAACCAGTGGCACCCGGGATCCTTCATGACCACGCGCACCGTCTTGGTGCTGGTCACATGGCTCGCGGCACCGGCGACCTGCGTGCCGGCCAGGAGGAGCGAGCAAACGGCGAAGGGGAGCAGGAGGAGGGTGAGCTTCTTCATGTTGGCGACTCCTTTTGCGCTTGTGCCCAACGGGCTGGGCAGGATGCAATTCGCGCATCGTGGCGCCGAGCGACACGCCGATCATCGGGCTTCGGCCGCACAGAGTCGGCGCATCACGCTGATCGTCGGTCGGTAGTTTCTCCGCGCTACGGTCGATCTTCGACGGGCTGGAGCTCGCAACCGCGCTCTTCCTGCTCAGCTGGCTACTCGTCTTCGAGCCGCTCCGCCACACCACGGACGTAGGCACGCTCGGCGGTGCTGTGACGGCGGCGTATCCGCTCGGTGGCGTCGTGATCGTCTTCCTCGCCGTGCTCGTTGTCCGCGAGACGACCGGGGCGGATCAGCGAAGCCTCGGGTGCCTGCTCGGAGGCCTCCTGGCGATCACGCTGTCCGACTGGATCTTCGGGCCAGTCTGACCACGGCCGCGATGGTCGGCCCGTTCTTGCCGCTCTTCGCGGCGCTCAGCCTTGCCGCGATCGAAGTGGAGCTCTGCCACAAGCTCGACGCGGTGTCGCTCACGGCGGCGTTCCTGCTGATCGCGCTCGTCCTGACTCGCCAGGTGCTGCAGGTGATCGACCTCGTCCGACAGGGTCACCCGGTCGCGGCGACGCTCGTCTCGTTCTACGACTTCTTCATCCTCGCCTACAGCATGACGTAGGAGGTCACGTGGCCTTGAAGCGGGCCGCGTCCTCCGAGCCGCCGGTCGCGTCGCCCGCGCTGTAGGAGTGCGCGCCGGCGCCCGCGAGCTTGCCGCCGTCCACGATCAGGTACTCGTCGCGGATCGGCTTGCCCGCGAACCAGCACTCGAGGATCTCGCGCGTCCCAGCTGCGTAACGTGCCTGCGCCGACAGCGACGTACCCGAGATGTGCGGCGTCATGCCGTGGTGCGGCATCGTCCGCCACGGGTGGTCCTTCGGCGCGGGCTGCGGGAACCACACGTCGCCCGCGTACCCGGCGAGCTGGCCGCTCTCGAGCGCCCGCACGACTGCGTCTCGATCGCAGATCTTGCCGCGCGCCGTGTTGACCAGATAGGCGCCGCGCTTCATCTTGCCGATCAGCTCGTCGTTGAAGAGGTGCTCGGTCTCGGGATGCAGGGGCGCGTTGATCGTCACGACGTCGCACACCTTCACGAGCGACTCCGCGTCCTGGATGGAACGTCACGCCGAGCTCCTCCTCGACATCGGCCGGCAGGCGGTGCCGGTCGGTGTAGTGCAGCTTGACGTCGAACGGCTTCAGGCGGCGCAGCACCGCCGAGTCCGATCCGGCCGGCGGCGACCGTGCCGACTGTCATGCCTTCGAGATCGTACGAGCGCTAGACGCAGTCGGCGATGTTCCAGCCGCCGTCGCGCACCCACTGGTAGCGACGGCAGGTAGTTGCGAACGAGCGACTGAGGATCATCATCACGACGTGCTCGGCGACGCTGATGCTGTTCGAGTACGTGACCTCCGCCACGGTGATACCGCGATCGATCGCCGCCTGCAGGTCGACGTGGTCGGAGCCGATCCCCGCGGTGATCGCGAGCTTCAGGTTCGGCGCCTTGGCGATCCGCTCTGCCGTCAGGTACGCGGGCCAGAACGGCTGTGAGATGACGATCTCGGCGTCCGGCAGCTCGCGCTCGAAGACGGAGTCCGGGCCGTCCTTGTCGGAGGTGACGACCAGAGCCGATGCCCGCGCTCTTCGAGAAACTGCCGCAGGCCGAGCTCACCGGAGACGCTGCCGAGCAGCTCACCGGGCTTGAAGTCGATCGCCTCCGGCGTCGGCGTCGTCTGTCCGCCGGAAGTAGCCGCCGATTGCCGGGACGTCGTCGCGTGGGTAGGGCTCGGGTATCCGTCGACGGGGTCGTCGTAGAGCACGCAGAGGATCGTGGCCATGGTGCTAGTCCTTTCTCTTAAGTGCCTGCCGGCGTGGCCGGCTCGAGTGTCTCCGACCGTTCTTTCAGATACTGGTGCACGAAGGCAATCGCCATGCTGCCCTCGCCGACGGCGGCCGCGACGCGCTTGACCGGGCTGAAGCGGACATCACCGCACGCGAAGACGCCGGGGACGCTCGTCTCGAGCAGGTACGGGTCGCGGTCGTGCTCCCAGCCGCCGGCCGCGCGCAGGTCGGGCCCGGTGAGCACGAAGCCGCGGGAATCGAGCGTGATCTCGGGTGGTAGCCAGGCGGTGTCGGCGTCGGCGCCGATGAAGACGAACAGGCCGCCGGAGGCAAGACGGCTCGTCGCGCCCGTCGCCCGGTCGCGAACCTCGATTCCCTCGAGCGACGCTTCGCCGTGCACCGCCCCCACCTCGACCCCGAACAGCGTGTTGACGCCGAGCCGGGTCGACAGCTGGTCGATCAGGTAGCGCGACATGCTCTTCTCGAGCGAGTCGCCCCGGCAGAGAATCGTCACGCTCCGGGCGTGGTTCGAGAAGAACAGCGCCGCCTGGCCGGCCGAGTTGCCCGCGCCGACGATGTGCACGTCGAGGCCGTGCGTGTTCGGAGCCTCGCTGCGCGCCGCACCGTACGAGATGCCCTTGCCGACGAGCCGGTCGAATCCCTCGATCTCGAGGTGCCGCCACGACACACCGCACGCGATCACGATCGTGCGTGTGCGCAGCACGTCGCCGCCGTCCAGATGGAGCTGCCGTCGCTCCGGGTCGATCCGCACGATCGACCTCGTGACCAGAATCTCGGCGCCGAGCCGCTTCGCCTGCTGGAGCGCACGCGTCGCGAGCTCGTCGCCCGACACGCCGGACGGGAAGCCGAGGTAGTTCTCGATCCGCGATGACGTCCCGGCCTGCCCACCCGGGGCCTCGCGCTCGATCACGATCGTCCGCAGACCCTCCGAGGCGCCGTACACGGCGGCAGCGAGCCCGGCGGGGCCACCGCCGACGATCACGGTGTCGTACTCCGCCTCCTGCGCCTCGGTCGCGAGCGACAGGAGCTCGGCGACGCGGCGGAGCTGCGGCCGGACCACCGTCTTGCCGCCGACGACGCGGATCACCGGACAGTCGTCCGGGGCCGGCAGCGGTCCTCCCCAGTCCCCGACCGCGTCCGGTGCATCGGGCGTGATCCACCTGAAGGTGACCTGGTTGCGGTCGAGGAAGCGCCGCAGATCGGCGCAGGCCGCGTCCCAGCGGTCGCCGACGACGATCGCGCGGGGCGGCGGCAGCTCGGCGACGATCCCCTGCAGGCCGCCGATCCGCTGCCGCGCCAGCGCGCCGAGCTTCACCCCGACCTCCGGCACCGATGCGGCAAGCGCGTGGTACTCGTTGGCGGTGATCCGCAGCACGCGGGCCGGCTCCGCGGCTCTGAAGCCGAGCGGGAACGGCGTGCCGAGGGCGATCGGGACCTCGCCGAAGAGCTCGCCGGTGCCGCGCCCGCCAACGACACGCTCGACGCCGTCGACCAGCCCCACCGTGTCCAGCCGTCCTTCGAGCACGGCGAAGAGCGCCCGCTCGTCGCCCTGGTGGACGACGTACTCGCCCGCCGACAGGCGAATGTCGGCCGCGACGCGACAGAGCCGCTCGCAGTCGGCCGGCCCGAGGTCCTCGAAGAGCGAGATCCCCGCGATCTCTTCAGGCGTCACCATGGGAACCGATCTTACGGCCGCCGTCCTGGACGACGGGCGAACTGACCGTGCCGCCGCTCGTGTGAGATAGCCGAAGCCGGAGAACGAGGAAATACGGACGTTCCGGCTCTCCAACCGCGACAGGATTCGATCGAGATGCGGCCTCAGATCGGCATCGTTCCGTCCTCCGAAGAGCGGGAGACAGCTTCGGCGAGCCGCAGCGCGGAGCGAATCGAGAGGATCCTCGAACGGTCGCCGGACATCGTGATCCGGTTCGATCGTGACTTCCGGCATCTCTACATCTCGCCGGCCGTCGAAGCGGCAACGGGATTTGCGCCGTCCCACTACGTCGGCCGGACGGATCGCGAGCTTGGGATGCCCGTGGAGCTGTGCGACTTCTGGGACCGCGAACTCGGTGCCGTCTTCGAAAGCGGTGAGCCGTTGACGAAAACCCAACTCGACACGCTGGCCACCCTCGCCCGCCAGGCGATCGCTCAGCTGGAGCTGCGGCGCCTGCAGGCACGAACGATCGCTGACGAGATCGAGACGCAGCAGCCGCTGCGGGCTCAGACGCTGACGACGAGCTTCGACCGGACGTGCCCTTCGCCCATGTAGGCAAGCGCGTCGGCAACCTCGGTGAGCGCGTACTGCCGCTCGACCACAGGCATCACCGTCCCCGCCTCGAGCAATCCCCGCAGCACGTCCATGTCGGGCCTGTTCCAGCTCGCGATGAAGAAGACGGCCGTCTGGCTGTGCCGCATGGCCGCCAGCCGCACCTTGGCGATGTGGCCGAGCGGCCCGAGCAGCGGGCTGCTCGCGCCGCCGACGATCACCAGCGTCGCCTGATCCTTCATAACGCGACGGCACTGCCGCCACGACCTGCTGCCGGCGACGTCCAGGATCAGGTCGTAGCGCGCATTGCCGCGCGTGAAGTCGTCGCGCGTGTAGTCGACCACATGGTCGGCACCGAGTGCTCCCGACTGCTCGACGTTTCGGGTGCTGCAAACGGCCGTCACCTCCGCGCCGAGCGCCTTCGCGATTTGCACCGCGAACGTGCCGACGCCGCCGGAGGCTCCGTTCACGAGGACGTGCTGCCCGGGCACGAGCCGTCCGCGGTCTCGTAGGCCCTGCAGGGCGGTGAGCGCGCTCAGTGGGACGGCCGCCGCCTGCTCGAAGCTCAGGTTCGCGGGCTTTCGTGCGATGCCGTCGCGCGCGCAGACGTACTCGGCGAACGAGCCGCTCCCGGCGCTGCGACCACCGAAGACGCCGTCGCCGGGCTGGAACTCGGTGACGTCACTCCCCACCGCTTCCACCACCCCGGCGAAGTCGGCGCCGAGCAGGTGCGATCTGGGCCGCCGCAGCCCGGTCAGCGGCCGGGAGACCAACGGGGTGCCCGTCACGCCGTACCAGTCGATGCGGTTGACCGAGGCGGCGCACACGCGCACGAGGACGCCGTCGCTCGGGAGCTCCGGGAGCTCGACGTCGCGCAGCTCGACCACACTCGCCGGTGAGCCGTAGCGCTCGTGGATTGCCGCCTTCATCGTTGCCTCCTCGTCGTACAGCGTAAGGTTGTGGCCGACAATAACCGTACAACGTAAGATCTGTCAATGGCCGTCGACACCGAGGAGCGCGTCCCCCTCACGCGCGACCGGATCCTCCACGCGGCGCTCGAGCTGGCGGACGAGCACGGGATCGGGTCGCTGACGATGCGCGGGCTCGCCCAGGCGCTCGGGTTCGAGGCGATGTCGCTCTACCACCACGTCGCGGGCAAGGACGACGTCCTCGACGGGGTGCTCGACCTGGTGCTCGGTGAGAGCGAGCCGCCGTCGTCCGAGGGCGACTGGGCCGACGCGGTGCGCACGAGCGCCGTCTCCGTCCACGAGGCGCTCCGCCGGCACCCGTGGTCGTGCGCGCTCGTGATGTCCCCCGCGCGGATCCGGCCCGCCCGGCTTCGCTACATGGACGAGCTGCTCGGACGGCTACGCGAGGCCGGCTTCTCCGCCGAGACGACGTTCTACGCCTACCACGTCCTCGACGGCTACATCTTCGGCTTCTCGATGTGGGAGACGAGCCACACGTACACGGCCGAGGAGGTGGAGCGGTTCGAGGCCAAGTTCGCGGAGACGATCACACCGGACGCGTACCCCCATCTCCACGAGCACGCAGCGCAGCACTTCAGCGACGGCGCGCATCGCGAGGTGAGTGCGTTCGAGCTCGGGCTCGACCTGATCGTCGACGGGCTGCGGGAGCTACGGGACCGGGCGCGGTGACCGCCTGTGATCCGCCGGCAGGCTGTGCCAGACTTTCTGCGGTGTCTCGGCCAATGCTCACCGCGGCCACGCTGGCGATCTCGGCGATCGCAGTCCTCGCCGGCCCCGGCGGGGCGGCAACTCCGGCCCACTGGTCGGGCTCAGCAACGTGCACGATCTCGGTCAGCGGGACGGGGTACCAGCACTCGGAGACGCAGCAGTGGCAGGTCAGCGGTGCTACGACCGTCCGCGGGAGCTTCCGGTTCGTGCCTTCCCACTGGACGGACACAGGCGGCGGCTCGTCGCAGCAGGCGCAGGGTAACCAGACGAGGGACATCCAATGGAGCGTGAAGGCCGCCGCGCGCGGGCGTTTTCAGTTCGTCGTCAGAGCATCGGACAAGAAGCTCCTCATCGGTCAGGCGAACACGCAGCTCCGCGTCCCGAACGGGATCACCGGGACGCAGCAGCTGACGGTCGACGGTGTCGCTCAGACACCCGGCCCGGTCGGACTCGAGGCCTTCGAGACGCAACTACCGGCGATCGTTGCAGCGCGAGCAACCCGCCGGATCTCCGGTTCGACGTCGCCGACAGTGGTGCATGCCTCGGTCGCGCCGTTTCAACCGGCAGGTGCGACAGTGACGAAGCGGTGCACCTGGCATTTCGCCAGGTGACCGAGCGCTGAAAGCGTAGGGTCACAGCATGAGCACAGCCGCGTTCGTGCGTCCGGACGGAAAGGAGAAGGTGACAGGAGCCGGGCGGTATACGGCCGATCTCACGCTCACCGGCCAGCTGCACGCGAAGCTCCGGTACGCCGACCACACGCACGCGCGCATCGTCCGCATCGACACGACGAAGGCCCGCGCTCTTCCCGGCGTGCTCGCCGTCCTCACCCACGAGGACGTCCCGGATGTGCGCTACGGCGTCATGGTCAAGGACCGTCGGCTGTTCGCGAAGGAACGCGTGCGGTTCGAGGCCGACGTGATCGCCGCCGTCGCCGCCCTGACGCCCGAGCTCGCCGCCGAGGGAGCAGCGCTGATCGAGGTCGAGTACGAGCAGCTCCCGGCCATCTCCGACGTCGAGGCGGCCTCGGCCGACGGCGCGCCACTGATCCACGAGGACTGGGCCTCATACGAGAGCAGCGACGAGCTGGGCCGCGACGGGAACGTGCTCGGCTACTCCACGATCGTCAAGGGCGATGCCGCGGCGGCGCTCGCTGCCGCCGACGTGGTCGTCAAGGGCCGTTACCTCGTCGACTGCCTCGCAGGGCGCTCCGATCGAGCCCCGGGCGATCCTCGCGGAATGGCAAGGCGACCACGTGACGGTCTGGTCGTCGACGCAGGTGCCGTTCGCCGCGCGGAGCGGAGTCGCAGACGTCCTCCAGATCCCCGAGTCACACGTGCGCGTGATCGTCCCGCTCCTCGGAGGCGGGTTCGGCTCCAAGTGCGACTTTCATTTCGAGGGTCACGTCGCAGCGCTCGCGCGAGCGGCGGGCCGGCCGGTGAAGCTCGTCTTCACGCGGGAGGAGGAGTTCGTCGCGCCCGATCATCGTCGCGAGGGGATGGTGATCGAGCTCGAGAGCGGCGCTCGCGCGGACGGAACGATCGTCGCCCGTCGCGGCAGGCTCGTTCTCGACGGCGGTGCGTACTGCGGCGAGGGTGGCTTCTTCGCCCAGATGGCGGCGATGCATGCCTGCGGTCCGTACGAGCTCGAGAGCGTGGACGTCTCGTCGACGCTCGTCTACACGAACAACCAACCGTCGGGCTCGATCCGCGCACCGACCGCGCCGCAGGTCTGCTGGGCGCTCGAGCAGCACATGGACGAGCTGGCCGGAGCCCTGGGGCTCGATCCGCTCGAGCTGCGGCGGCGCACACTCCTCGAGCGACGGCTCCGTCAGCCCGACCGGGCAGGTCTTCGGGACGCTGGGGATCAAGCAAACGCTCGAGCGCGCCGTCGAGCTGATCGGCGCGGATGCCGAGCTGGGCGATGACGAGGCGATCGGCGTGGCATGCGGCTGGTGGCCGTCTTTCGGCAACCCTTCGGGCGCGTACGTGAAGCTGAACGGCGACGGCACGGGCACGATCGTCACCGGCGCGCAGGAGAACGGCAGCGGCGCCGTGATGGGGCTGCCGCTCCTCGTCGCCGAGGAGCTCGGGATGCAGCCGGACGACTTCTCGATCCTCTACCAGGACACCGACGCGGGCCCGTGGGACATGGGCTCGTCGGGGTCGCAGACGACCTTCAACAACGGTCGCGCGGTCGTCGAGGCCGCGCGCGAGGTGCGCGACAAGCTGCTCGACCTCGCGTCGGAGCAGCTCGAGGTGGCGCGCGAGGATCTCGAGCTGGCCGCCGGTGAGATACGCGTCGCGGGCGCTCCCGGCCGCTCCGTCTCGATCGCCCACCTCGCCGGCGAGGGCACGGCGATTCTCGGCAAGGGCTCGGGTGCCGTTCCGGAGGCTCCGCCGGCCGAGCCGGGCGAGGGCTGCATCGGCCGCCTCGGCCTGGAGTCGTTCCTCGAGCCGCAGACCTTCACGCACGCGGTGCGCGTGAAGGTCGACCGCGAGACGGGTGTCGTGCGCATCCTGCAGGTCGCCGCCGCACACGACTCGGGCACGATCGTCAACCGCGTCGGAGCGGACGGACAGGTCTACGGTGGCGTCGTGATGGGGATCGGGCAGGCGCTGTCGCGAGCGCACGCAGTTCGACGCCGACGGCCGCCAGCGCAACCCGCACCTTCTGGACTACAAGCTCGCGACAGCCTCCGACGTACCGCGGATCGATGTGGACTGGATCGAGAACCCCGCCGAGAACGGAGGCCCGCGCGGCTCGAAAGGGGTCGGCGAGCCGCCGTGCGTGCCAACAGCAGGCGCAATCGGCAACGCCGTCGCGAAGGTGATCGGAGCACATGTCTGCGAGCTGCCGATGACCCCGGAGCGCGTCTGGGCGGCCCGCCCGTGACGCAGTCGTACGCGGCTGCCGAGACCGTCGAAGAGGCCCTCGCAGCCATGGCGAACGGTGGGCGCGCCGTCGCGGGCGGCACCGACCTCGTCGTCGGCGCTCGTCAGGGCAAGGCCCCGCTCCCGGACAGCATCGTCGCGATCCACCGCCTCGCGGAGCTGCGCCGCATCGACGGGGACGCTGAAGTGCTGCGCGATGGGCGCCCTGACGACCCACGAGGAGATCGTCGAGCACGCGCTCGTTCGCGAGCGGCTGACCGCGCTCGCGGACGCGGCCGCGATCGTCGGCTCGCGCGCCACTCGTGCGCAGGGCACCGTCGGCGGGAACCTGATGAATGCCTCGCCCGCGATGGAACTGGGCGGACCGCTGATGTGCTTCGGCGCCTCGGTGACCCTGCGCTCGCAGCGCGGCGAGCGCTCGGTGCTCGTGGCCGACCTCTTCGCCGGCCCCGGCAGGACGACCGCGCGAGCCGGGCGAGCTCCTGACCGAGGTGGCGATACCGCTTCCTCCCGCGTCGAGCGGCAGCTGCTACGCCCGCCTCGAGTACCGGCAGCAGATGGAGATCGCGGTCGTCGGCGCCACCGCTGTCGTGACGCTCGCGGGCGATGTCGTGATGCGGCCAAGGTGGCGATCACCGCCGTCGCCTCGACGATCAGGCTCGTGCCGGCGGCCGAGGAGGCGCTCGTCGGCTCGGACGGCGGGCGCGACGCCGCCGAGCGTGCCGCGCGCGCCGCCGCGGAGGCGAGCGAGCCGATCTCCGACGTCCGCGCGTCGGAGGACTACCGGCGAGCCATGACGGCCGTGCTCGCCCGGCGCGCGATCGAAGCGGCCGTCGCTCGCGCCCGCGGCGTCTCCGTCCCCGTCCCCGCCAGCCGCTTCCTGCACGCAGCCGGATGAGAGTCCCAGCTCACGCTGACCGTCAACGGCGTCGCCTACCCGCTGGAGGTGGAGCCGGGCACGACGCTCCTTCGCGCCGTCCGTGAGCACGTCGGGCTGACGGGCGCGAAAGAGGGATGCGACGACTCCGAGTGCGGCGCCTGCATGATGCTGCTCGACGGCCGGCCGGTCAACGCGTGCTCCTACCTGGCGTTGCAGGCGGACGGCGCCGCCGTCACCACCGTCGAGGGCCTAGCCGTCGACGGCGGTCTCTCTCCCCTGCAGCAGGCGTTCCTCGAATACGGGGGCGTCCAGTGCGGCTTCTGCACCCCGGGCATGCTGATCTCGGCGACAGCGCTCCTCGCGAAGCAGCCGAGCCCGACCGAGGACGACGTCCGGATCGGCCTGTCGGGCAACCTCTGCCGCTGCACCGGCTACGACGGGATCGTGAAGGCCGTGCTCAGCGTCGCCTCGACTCGGTAGGCGAGCCGTTCACGTTCGCCGAAGCACGCTCACACGTCCATGGATGTCGATCACCTGGACGTCACCGACTTGCCCTGCTTCGAGTACGAGCAGCGATCCGTTGCGCGCGACCTGCACGTCGTACGGATCGCCGGGTAGTGCCGGACCGCGGTAGCCGAGCGAGCTCCCGTCGGCGGCGAGGTGCGCGATGCGTCGCGCGGCGGGATCGACGACGTACACGGTGCCGTCGGAGGCGACGTCGATCCCGCGTGGGCTGGTCACGGCCGCGAACGTCGACGTCGTGCCGTCGCGTGCAATGCGGACGATCCGATTCCCTCCGGTGTCGGAAACGAGCACAGCGCCGTTGCGTGTGACGGCGAGACCATGAGGCGAGCTGATCTTCTCGCGAGAGCCGAGACGGCCGTGTCCGACCCAGAAGACGCCCGTGCCGGTCGCGTAGTAGAGCCTGCCGTCGCGGGCCGCCGCCAGCGGCCCGATGTCTGCAGCGCTCCGGGCGACGACGCCACCACCCAGACGGCGGACCGTCCTGCCGACGGAGACGACGATGGCTCCCGACGGTGCGCGCACGATCGCGTACGGGCGCGCGAGCGACCGCGCGAGCACAGCAATCCGCCCGTTCGCCGGATCCACGCGCAGGACTCGACCCGGGTTGTTCTCGACGATGAGCAGCTTCCCGCTCGGCTCGACCTCGATCGACGTCGGCTGCGTGAACGTGATCGTTGGGCCGGTGAGCGCGACTAGCGCGAGAGCCGCGAGGCGAAGCACGCGTCGATCCTAGGACGCGCACGGTCCCGTGAGTCCGACCGATCGAAAACGTCGAAGCCGTGAGAACTGGGTTGAGTGGAGGCGGCGGGAGTCGAACCGGCGAAAGATGCCCGTCGCGCTCTAAGTCGACAGATGGTGATCGACGAAGGCTCGAACGTCCTTCATGAGCATCATCAGATGGAGCGGATCAGTTGGGGACTCCTCGAAGCCGTACTGCAAGTACCAAGCCTTCGCACGCTCGTGCTTCGAGTGGACCAGAAGCACTCGAATTCCGATCGCGTCGGCTGCCTCGACCGACCGAAGTAGGACGTCCTGAAGAAGTGACCGGCCTAGCCCGGCGCGTTGGTGGTGTAGATCGACGGCGAGGCGGGCCAGCAGGACCGCCGGCACCGGACGGCGAGACGGCTGGCCCTTCTTTGCGCGCTCAGTCGCGTCTGCGGGTTCCACCTGAGTGGCTGCCAGGGCGTAGTAGCCGATAACGGTCGCGATGTCGTCGTCAGTCGTGACGACGAGCACGCGCGCTGATTCGGACGCGTTGGCGGCACGGGCATATTTCTTGAGCCATTCGTCGAGAGCCGGCTCGCCGCAGCTGAAGGCATCGAGGTCGTGATGGCGCGCGAGTGGCTCCGGGCGCCGGTACGCCATGGATCTACTCGAAGATGCTCGGCGTCGCGAATAGCCTCGTCAGTCCGGGGTTCTCCTGGGGCGGACGGTCGAGCAGCTCCACGAACCTTGTCCATTGCTCATCCTCGAGAACAAAACGCGTGCGGTCAGCCAGCACGCGGTCCGCCTCAATCACCGCCGCCCCGACCACGAAGTCAGTAAGGGTGCGGTTGGAAATGTCTGCAGCTCGACGGACGAACTGGTCGGCTTGCGACTCTACGCGGAACTCCCAACGATCTGTTGCGCGCGACACCTTCGCCATACCAGAAGTGTACGGACAATGTCCGTACACGTCAAGAACCCAGATCTGCATCCTCCCGTAAACGTGGCGATTTGCAGGGTAAAAATGGAGGCGGCGGGAATCGAACCCGCGCAAGGTTCCGATCGCAGCCTGATCACGCTACAGGCCAAGCCAAGCGGACCACGGTCGCGGGAGGAAGCGGCTGGGGCTCTTCTTCTTGAGCCCCAGCGCGACCGCGAGTCCGGATTACCTACTGCGCCGCGAGCTGTACCCCGCTCGCGGCGTTTCTTGGTGCGCTGCGTTCCTGTGTCATGGCTTCGCTATTGTTTACTGGACAATCAGCAAGTGCAGTTTTGCACTCTGCGTTTCTACAACCACCGGCGCATGCTGTCCTGATAGCAGGACTGGGGCCGCTGTTAGTCACACGGAAACCCTGGAGCCGATCCAAGGGATAACCGTTACAGGAAGCGGAAGTAGGGCGGCTGTTAGTCACGCCGCCGAACCCGCAGCCGCGGGAACCACGGGTGCCCCTCTGCGGGGCATCCCGCGGTTCCCGCGCCACCGCGGATTGCGCTACCGTGCATCGTCCCGGTTCGCTGAACTTCCTAGCGAACGACCGAAGCCGAGAGGCCGAGCCGGTAGCACCGGCCATGGATCGCTCTCTCGCTCACAGGGGTACGGCTCTCACGCTTGCGGAAGCGGCGGCAACGCTACGAGCTGCGATGCGTGACAAGAGCTACCGCGCCACGCCTCTCGGCGCTCTCGTCGGTCGGTACATCCGTTGGCTGCGCAACGAATGGGGCGCGACACCAGCGACCATCCGCGACTACGAAGCGGTACTCGCGCGCATGGCGCTGACACTCGCCGATCGCGAACGCAAACCGTGACGGTGAACGACCTACGAGACGTGATCGACCTGTGGGCCGAGCGCGAAGCCCGGACACGCGCGAAGGTCGCGTCGATTATCCGCTCCTTCTGGGCGTCGGCCGAGGAACACGACCAGGTTCCGTTCTCACCAGCCACGAAGCTGCGGCGGCCACGAGCACCCAAACGGAGTGCGCCGCTGCTGCCCCACGACGCCAGACGCGCGCCTCCTGAACGCCGCAGAGAGCACCGCGTGATCGCGTCGCCTTGCTTATGCTCTCGAACTCGGACTACGACGGAGCGAGTTCACCGGGATCCGCGTTGGCGACATCGACCTGGCCCGCAAGACGCTGATCGTATTCGGAAAGGGCCAGAAATCTCGTGTGCTCCCACTACGCGGGCGTATCGTGATGGAGCTAGAGGGATACATGCTGACGCCGCTAGAGCTAATAAGCGACACCCTTGAAGACGAAGACTATCTGCTGTACCCCGAGAAACGTACCGGCGGCCAAAGCTGATAGCCGCCTACCCGAAAAGACAGCTCAGCGCGACGCGATGCATCGATGGTGGTACGCACGCGCAACCGCAGCCGAACTGGTCGGAGAAGGAGTTACAGCTGGTCTGAACATGCACCGCGCGCGGCACACCTTCGCGACGAAATGCGCCGCGATGTTGGAATCGACGCTGCTTCGCAGGCGCTGGGTCATGCAGACCTGAACACCACGCTGTCGATCTACGGGCATCAGGACGCGAGCGACCTCGAACGAGCGATGGAGGCTCTCGCAGGTCACGAAGCTAACGGAATGCCACGCGGAGGAATGCCACGCGGTTCACTCGGTGGTGGGCGGTGGTCGAAATGAATCTCTGCCGCACGGTTCTGCTCCTCGATGATTGCTTCTTGTTGGCTATGGATTTCGTAGTGGAGGCGCCTGCAGTCTCCGCGCAGATGGTTACTATGCGGTGTCGGCAGTTGTTGGATATAGCTGGAGGCGTTGGGCGATTGGGTGATCGGCTCGTTGTAGATCTGCGGTGAATTCGGCTACGTCGTTTAGGAGCTGTGTGAGGTCGGGGGTTGCGACTATGACGGCGGCTCACCGCGCTACGGAGGCGCGGTGGCGTTGCTTGACGGCGTCTAGGCATTTGTGCGCGAGTTCCAGCCACGCTTGGTCATCTGAGAGAGTTTGGAGCAGGGCCTGCATCTCGGCCGGGAGTGGTGTGCGGCGTTTGTCGAAGTAGTGAGCGAGGTAGTTTGCTATGGATCTCTCGAACGAGGGTGCGGCTCTGCCTTTGAAGCGGTCAAGATCAACGAGTTGTTCGAGCGCTCGCGCTGTGATGAGTAGGGAATGGGCTAGGTAGAGTTTGGCTAGCAGAGCGACCTGCTGCCATTTCTGTTCGTAGAGTGTTGCGATGTAACGCGGGAGAAGGAGAGCGGCGATCGCTAGTACGAGGAGTCGGACAGAAGACTAGCTGTGAGCGCGGCCAGCATCGGATGACGGATCTAAAAGATGGAGACTCGGTGGTACGCAATCGGTGGCAGCGGCGAGCAGCGAGAGCGCGATTAGCGCCAGACTGCGTTGCGTAGACAAACCGCCAATTGCGTCGCGAATGCGTAGTCTTTCGGTGCCGCCGCTTATGACTTGGGACACTAGTTCAGATTGCAGCGTTCATCGCAGAAAGGTGCATCTATGGCGATCTCAAGGCTCGTCAACATGCGGATATCGGGCGGCCGTTAGCGGGCTTCCACGGTTCGACCACGTTCGGAGATCAAGCCTTCGCACTGCGCCAGTGTTCCGGAATGACGCCTGACAGGTCTAGGCTCTGAGTGTGCTTGCTCGTAGATTCTCTCGCTCAAAACAAACGTCGCGGATGGCTTTGGGCTTCCGCCGGCACGAGTGGCTGATTAGTGCGATTCTAGCGGTTGGCGTAGCGCTAGTGATCTGGTCGCCGTTGCGCGGAGCAGTGCTGGGCGCTGCGACTCTGATTCTGTTTCGGTTTGTGGTTCGGCAGTCGTTGCGTGCGGCTCGCAGGATAGTCACAGCGCTGACCTGATGAAGATGGGACTTGGGTTGGGATTCGTTGCTTTCGGGGTGCTACTCGTCGCTCACGCGATGCAACGGCGACGCGGATGGTGGCGCGTCTCGGGTAAGCAGATGCTCTGGTGGCTGTACTTCATCAGCGGCGGCCAAGGTACCCTCGAGAATCTCTCTGAGCGCGATCTGGAGAGGCAGGGAACGAACACCGAGATGGCCGCCGGGATCCTGTCAATCGCAATCGGAATCGCAGCAATCGTCGCGTACGCCTGATCTGCGTTGCGCGAAGCTCGCCTGCGCCAGTGTTCCGGAATGAAGCTCCTATGACTGTCAAGTGGTCAGTGGGGTCGAGTTCTGCATGACGCGGTAGAGGTGTCGGGCGAGGTAGCGCTTGAGCAGCCGTGTGGCGTCGCGGCTTGTCTTGCCGTCGCTGATGCGGCGGGCGATGTAGTCGCGGGTCGCCGGGTCGTGTTGGCGGCGGTGGAGGACGATCGTGTGGAGCGCGCGGTTGAGTTGGCGGTCGCCGCCGCGGCTGAGCCGGTGGCGGGTGGTGTGGCCGCTGGAGGCGGGTAGCGGTGCGACGCCGGCGAGGCGGGCGAAGCACGGCTTCGGAGTCGATGCGGTCGTGGTGCGACCAGGTGACGATCAGTTGGCGCGGCGACGATCGGGCCGACACCGGGCTCGTCGAGGAGCTCGGGGGCGAGCGCCCGGACGTGGTCGAGGATCTCCCGCGCGAGCGTTTCGGCTTCGGCGGTGGCGGCCTGGATGCGGCGGGCGAGCGTGCGCAACACGAGGATCGTTGCGAGCTGGTCAGGGCGTGCGTGAGCTGGAGCGACGGAAGCGGCTGCAGCGGTTGAGCAGCTCGCCGAGCGGCAGCCGACGCAGCTCGCTCGCGGAGCCCATCGGGGGCGGTGACGATCACGCTGCGCAGCTGCACGAGCGCGACCTTGCGGCGACTCGACCGCGGTTCGCCTGGCAAGCAACAACAGCCGCAGCGCCTCCTGATGCTCACCGGCCCGCGGCCTCGCCCGACGCTCGCTGTGCAAGCGCGGAGCGGGCGGCACGAACGGCGTCGAGCTGGTCGTCTTTGCCATGGAGCCGCCGCTCGCCGCGGCTGGTGCGGTCGACCTCGTGCACCTGCTCGCCCCGGCGCTGCAGGTGTCGGACAAGCCCGGCGCCGTAGTGGCCGCTGCCCTCGATCGCCCAGAGTCGATCGCCGGGCGCGTGCCGGCCCGCGAAGCGCACGGCATCCGTGTAGCCGCCTGCGTTGGTGACCGTCGTCGTCTGCGCGATCACCGCGCCGGTGTGCGCGTCGACGACCGCGAGCGCATGCTGATCGCGATGCGTATCGACGCCAACCACGTAGTCCACCTGCTCTGCAAGCATTCGACCGATCCTCCGACTCGTAGGGTCCGGTACGCCGGTCTGGAGCAGGGAAACCGCGCGGCAGGTCTGTAATGAGTCACGCCCTAGGGCGGACAGGCTCCTGATCAAGCCAACAGCGGGCACCAGGCCGGCGTCGCCGTGCACACCCGGACGATTCATTCCCAAGACACACAAGAAGCGGTCCGACGCCTGATGAGTCACGAGCGACACGACAACAACCAGCCTGGCAACGGCCCCTGACGGACCGACCCGCCGACTCTTACAGACGCCTGAGGTGGATTGGGGTAGTGGGAACGATGATGCTGCGGTGGAAACTATAATTGCGAGTTGGGGTTGCATGATGCGGCTGGGGGAGGTCTTGTGGTGCATTGCTCTTGTAGCGCTTGCGCTGCAGTTTTGGTGTTTCTGGTGTTTCTGGGTTTCGGACTCGCGGCTCGCGGGTAAAGTCTAGCTACTAGGTGAGATTCTTGGGTCGATAGCGTTGATGTGGCTGTTTCTTACGCTCGCAGGTATTTGAGGGTGTGGTCTTGGTTCTAGGGGGTGGCTGCAGCACAGCGGTGGGTTTCGAGGTTGTCGCGGCTGTAGAAGATGGCAACGGTTTCTGGGTTTGACGGTAAGAGTAGGTCTTTTAGTGGTAGGGGTTAGGAGGGTGTGTTCACGGGGTTGAGTTTGCTCTGGGTGTGGTTTAGAGTAGATAACGCGGGTATGTTTTGTGTCTGATAGTCTCACTAGTGGTACTGGTTTGTTCTGGCGGTTATTGAGAACGTTGAGTAGACTGTAAAAGTGTTCTCTGGTTTTCGCTTGCGGGGATACAATCGCGTTAGCAGTAGCAGCGCGTCACACGCTGGTAGCGCAGCGTATCAAACTCAACTCTGAAGCTAGCGAGCGAGCTGGTGTGGAGGTTGCAGAGGGTTTGGGGGGGGTGGGTGAGATGAAAATATGAGAGAAAAGGTATATTGAAAGGAGAATGAGGGGTAGTGGAGGCGGCGGGAATCGAACCCGCGTCCGCGGACGCACCGGAATGAGCGTCTACAAGCCTAGGTCGCCGTTTAGATTCGCTCGCCGGCCGGTTGGCGACCGACCTACCGTCGAGCTAGCCCTCCT
This sequence comes from uncultured Actinomycetes bacterium, assembly GCA_963819535.1. Classification (GTDB taxonomy): domain Bacteria; phylum Actinomycetota; class Thermoleophilia; order Gaiellales; family Gaiellaceae; genus PALSA-600. Next base: position 1,123,224 of record CAWFWL010000004.1, read on the forward strand.
TGAATCTCGCGCCGCCGGCGAGTGGCTTTCCTTTGGCGCCGAGCCTGCTCGTTGATGCCGCGTCCGGGTGGCAGGCTCGCCCGGGGCGACACGCTGGTCTAAGTCGCTAGGACTTAGGCAGCGAGTGCGAGGTTTGAATCCGCACTTGCGTTTGGTTCCGGTTGTTTAAGGAGGCCGACCGGAAACCTCCGCTTGCAGCTCACCCGGAGAACCGACCACGTCGAAGCCATGGCGCCCCCGTATGTTTTGTTGCGTTCATTGTACTCCTGGATCGGGCGGTGGGGTCACTTTTCCCGTCGGCGCTGAATCCGCGACCGCGCTGCCGAAGCGGTTCGCGGCGGTCACCTCGACCCGGAGCAGGAAGTTGACGTCCCCCGGCGCGACGGTGTACGTGCGCGCGGTCGCGCCGGCGATGGCCGTACAGCTGCTCGCGCTCTCGTCGCAGCGCTGCCACTGGTAGCCGAATGTGGCGATCGTGTCCCAGGCGCCGGTGTCGCTCGTCAGCGTCTCACCCTGCTGCGCGTTCCCGCTCACATCGGGCACTCGATAGACCTGAGGCGTCAGCGCCTTGTCGATGTGCAGGACGGTGGCGGCCGCGAGGCGGCGGCTGTCGGCCGCGTTGATCGGGCGGACACCGGCGATCACGAACACGCAGACGATGCGCTCGAGCTGGACGTAGAGCACGCTCTCGTAGGTCCGCCCCTTGCTCGTCTGGACGCTGAGCGGCAGCTCGGCCGCGTGGTCGCCGACCCGGGGCAGCCGGGGTGCTGCGAGCTTCACGGCTGCGCGCTTCACCTTCAGGCTCCTGGCGATCTCGGCGACGAACGCCGCCCGTCCCACCTTCGAAGCGAACGCCGCCCGCACCTCGCTCAGCGCGGTTGCGGCACGGGCGACGGTGGCCGCGACGAGCGCCTCCGACTGCACGTAGCGGATCCCCGACGAGCCGTTCGGCACCGCGAACGTGAACGACCGCTGGTAGGCGGAGACGAAGTTCTTCTCGTGCACCGGCCCCTTGCTCGTCAGCTGCGCGCCGGGCACGTCGGCGAGCTGGAGCGTCAGCTGCGCGGGCGGAAGGTTCGACGCCGCCCCTGCACCGCCGGCGACGACCAGCACGACGACAACCGCAACGGTCCAACCCCACCTCCGCACGACGGCAGGGTAGCCAGCTCAACGGCGGGTCTTGAGCTCGCGGTCGATCTGCCGCTTCGACGTCGCGCTCCACCACGTCGCGCCGCTTGTCGCGGGTCTCCTTGCCGCGCGCGACCGCGAGCTCGACCTTCACGCGGCCGTCCTTGAAGTAGAGCCGCGTCGGGACGATCGTCAGCCCCTTCTCGCGCACCTGAGCGTTGAGCGAGTCGATCTGCCGGCGGTGCAGCAGCAGCTTCCGTGGCCGCATCGGCTCGTGGTTCGAGCGGTTCCCGTGGTCGTAGGTGGAGATCTCGACCCCGTGCAGCCACGCCTCGCCGTCCCGGATGTCCGCGTACGACTGCGCGAGCGTCGCCCGGCCGTCGCGGAGCGACTTGACCTCGGTGCCCGTCAGCACCAGGCCCGCCTCGATCCGCTCGAGCAGCTGATAGTCGTGCCGCGCGCGGCGGTTGTCGGCGATCCGTCTTCTCGGCCATCGGTGCCCAGGAGCGAGAGTAGCGTTGAGGGTCGGACCAGGGTGATTCCGGATAGCGCCCGGAGCCGGCGTCGGGCAACCTCGAGACATGAGCGAACACATCACACACACAGCAAGCATCAAGCGCCTCGAGCGCAGTTCATCCGACAAGCTGGTCGCCGGCGTCGCCGGCGGCCTCGGTCGCTACTTCGACCTCAACCCGGCCGTCTTCCGCCTCGGCTTCGTCGTCCTGACGCTGCTCGGCGGCGCCGGGATCCTCGTCTACCTCGCCGCCGTGCTCGTGATGCCCGAGGGAGGGCAGCGAGCAGTCGATCGCCGCACGCATCCTCGCGGAGCGGAGCGAGCGGCCGGTTCCCGCTGGTCGGGCTCGGCCTGGTGGCCGTCGCGCTCGCCGTCCTGCTGTCGCGGGGCGACCTCTGGCCGGCCGCCGGAGCCGGCTGGGTCCTCATCCTGATCGCCGGGCTGATCGATCCTCTGGACGAGCCGGGAGAGCCGAGCGCGCGCCGCAGGCTGGCGATCGTCCTCGGCGGGCTCGCCTCGCTGCTCGCGATCGCGATCGTCACCGCGATCGTCGCCGCGTTCGCATGGTTCGACGTCAGCCTCTCCGACGGCGTCGGCGACCACACCTACAAGCCGGCGACGGCGGCCGCCGTCCAGCCCTCCTACAAGTCGGCATCGGCAACCTGCGGATCGACCTCTCGCACGCTGCCGGCGACCGCACCGGTGCACATCAACGCGCAAGGTCGGGATCGGCGAGCTGAAGGTCGTCGTTCCCGCAACGCGACGGTGACCGTCAACGCGAAGGCGAAGGTCGGCGACGTCGAACGTCCTGCAGCGCCACGACGACGGTCACGACGCGGCGATCCACACGGGCACGGGGAACGGCCTCGTGATCGACGCGACGGTCGGCGCCGGCCAGATCGACGTCGTGCGCGCGGCGTGACGTCGATCGGCGTTGCACCCGCTCCGGCGGAGCGAGGACGACCGCGTCATCGCGGGCGTCTGCGGCGGGCTCGCGTCGGCGCTTCGCGTCGACGCGACGCTCGTCCGCCTCGTCTTCGCACTGCTCGCGCTCGCCGGCGGCGCCGGGATCCTCCTCTACCTCGCGCTCTGGGCGTACTCCGAAGGACGCCGCCCGATCGTCGCGACCGGCCTCGCCGTCGCCGCCGTCGCGGCGCTCCTCGTCGCACTCGGAATGTCCGGGACGGCGCTGATCGGCGCGACGCTGATCCTCGTCGGCGCGGCAGTCGCTGCCGCCCGCGGCGGCTCGCTCCGGCCCGGCGGCTCGCTGCCCATCGCGGCATCGCGCTCACGACCGCCGGGCGCGGTCGTCCTGCTCGACCACCTCGGCACGTCAGGATCGTTCGTCGCCCCGGGCGCGATCGCCGGCGCGCTCATGCTCGTCTCGGCCCCTGGCTCTGGCAGCTCGCCGCCGAGCGCGCCGAGCGCATCCGGCTCGCCGAGCGCGCCGCCGTCGCCGCGCGCGTCCACGACTCCGTGCTGCAGACCCTCGCGCTCGTGCAGCGCCACGCCGACGACCCGGGCCGCGTCGCCGCGCGTCGCACGCCGGCAGGAGCGCGAGCTGCGCCGCTGGCTGTACGGCAGCGGCGTCGAGGGCGCGACCACGCTCGAGGACGCCCTCGCCGACGCCGCCGCCGACGTCGAGGAGCTCTACCGCGTCGCGGATCGAGCTCGCGACCGCCGGCGACGTGCCGCTCGACGCCGCGCTCGAGCAGCTCGTGCTCGCCGCGCGGGAGGCGATGGCGAACGCCGCCAAGTTCTCCGGCGCCGACGAGATCTCCGTCTACGCCGAGGCCGACGCCGAGCGGCAGCGCGGTCTTCGTGCGCGACCGCGGCAGCGGGCTTCGACCGCGCGACCGTCCCCGCCGACCGGCGCGGCATCGCCGACTCGATCGAGGGCCGCATGCGCCGCGCGGGCGGCACGGCGACGATCAGCTCGCTGCCGGGCGACGGGCACCGAGGTCGAGCTGACGACTGCCACGGAGGGCATCGTGAAGCGGCGCGTCGTCCTCGTCGACGACCACGAGCTCTTCCGCGCCGGCGTGCGCGACGAGCTCGCCGACGCCGTCGAGATCGTCGGCGAGGCGGGCAGCGTGGCCGAGGCGGTGCCGCTGATCCGCGAGCTCGACCCCGACGTCGTGCTGCTCGACGTCCACCTCCCCGACGGCGGCGGCGAGGCGGTGATCGCGGCGGTCGCGCCGGAGCGGCCGGGGGTGAAGTTCCTCGCGCTCTCGGTCTCGGACGCGGCCGAGGACGTGATCGGCGTGATCCGCGCCGGCGCGCGCGGCTACGTGACGAAGACGATCTCGCGCGACGAGCTCGTCGACGCCGTCGAGCGGGTCGCGGTCGGCGACGCCGTCTTCTCGCCGCGGCTCGCCGGCTTCGTGCTCGACGCCTTCCGCGACAGGCGAGCCGGTCGGCGCCGACGCCGAGCTCGAGACGCTCACCGCGCGCGAGCGCGAGGTGCTGCAGCTGATCGCGCGCGGCTACCGCTACAAGGAGATCGCCGCCCGCCTGCACCTCTCGGTGAAGACGGTCGAGGCGCACGTCTCGAGCGTCCTCCGCAAGCTGCAGCTCTCGTCGCGCCACGAGCTGACCCGCTGGGCGCACGAGCGTCGCCTCATCTGACGCTCGAGCGGTCTTCGGGTCATGACCGCCGGCCGCCGGAGGCCGGCTTGGCCGGCCGGGAGGCGACGTCCCGTCGCGCGGGCGGCGATCCCGGAAGGGAGGGTCTTGGGAGGGAAACCGGGTCCCTCCAATGAAAGATCGACCTTGCCTTCGCTTTGCGTGATCGTCTCGACGCGCACGTCGAGGGGATCGCCGAGCCGGTAGGTGCGCCCGGTCCTGCGGCCCACGAGCGCCGTCGCGAGCGTCGTTCAGCTCGAAGAACTCGCCGTGCAGCCGGCGCGCCGGCAGGAAGCCCTCGAAGACGTCGCCGAACCGGCACGAAGAGGCCGGAGCCGATCACGCCGATGATCTCGCCGCTCCACACGGTCTCCCAGCCGAGCTCGTACAGGCGAGCGCTCGAGCAGCCACGCGAGGCAGATCTCGTCGGCGAGGTACTCGATCTTCGCCGCCTCGCGCTCGCGTTCGGAGATGTGCTCGGCGAGCGACGGGAGATCCTCGGGCGGCGGGTCGTCGGCAAGGCCGAGCTCGCGTAGCAGCGCGCGGTGGACGACGAGGTCGGGATAGCGGCGGATCGGCGAGGTGAAGTGGCGTACGCCTGCGCTCGCGAGCCCCGAGTGGCCGAGGTTCTTCGGGTCGTAGCGCGCCTGCTTGAGCGCCCGCAGCACGAGTGCAGGGAACGCCTCGCGCCCGCGGCCGGACTGCGCGACGTACGCGGTGATCTGCTCGGACACCGCCCCGGCCAGGCGAGCCGCCTGCTGCGGCGTCATCCGCTCGGGCACCGGCGGCGTCGGCACGCCGAGGTCGGCGAGCTTCGCGAGCAGGCTGCTCGACCGACTGCGGGTCGGGCCGCTCGTGCACGCGGTAGAGCGCCTCGCGCCGCCGGCCGGAGAGGAACGCGCCGACGCGCTCGTTCGCGAGGATCATCAGCTCCTCGACGAGCATGTGCGAGTGCGGCTCGCCCTCGAGCCACGCGTCGGCGACCCCGCCGCCGCCGTCGAAGCGGAACGCGATCTCGGGCGTCTGCACCTGCAGCGCGCCGCGCGCGAACCGCTGCGCGCGCAGCGACCGTCGCGAGCTCGTCGTTCAGGTCGAGCGCCTCGAGGATCGCCGGGCGGCGCCTCGCGCCGCTCGGCCTGCGCCGTAGGTCAGGCGCGCATCGGAGCGGATCACCGACCGGTAGAACTGCGGCTCGCCGCTCGGCGGGATCTCGACCGTCACGCACAGCCGGTCCTGGTTCGGGCGCAGCGAGCAGAGGTCGTCGGCGAGCTCGTGCGGCAGCATCGGCGCGACCGCGCCGGGCACGTAGGTCGAGAACGCGCGGCGCGCTGCGCCACGGTCGAGCGGCGTGCCCGCGCCGACGAACCACGAGACGTCGGCGATGTGCACCCACGCGCGGATCCCGTCCGGCTCGCGGCGGAACGAGAGCGCGTCGTCGAAGTCCTTCGCCGTGTCGGGGTCGACCGTGTAGGTGAGCGAGGTCGCGCAGGTCGACACGGTTCGAGACGTCGATCTCGGCGCGGAACTCGTGCGGCTCGAACGGCTGGCGCGCGCCGCGTTCGACGAGCAGCGCCTCGAGCACGTTCTCGATCTGGTCGGCGCGCCCCGAGCCCTGCTCGACGTGCGCCCTGCCGCGGCCGGGCCGGACGACGGCGAGGTCGCCGCGCTCGAGGTCGGCCGGCCTCGCCCTTCGACTCGAGCATGATCGGGACGCCGGGCGTGAAGTACGGCTCGCCGACGAGCGAGCTTGCCGCGACGGCCGACCTCGACGACGACGCGTGGGCGCGGCCAGAGGAGCTCTAGAGGCTTGGTGTGGAATGGGGCACGAAGTACACATCGAAGGCTCTAGATGCGGAGGAAGCGGCGGATCGTCAGGCCGGAGCCGAGCGCACCGATGCCGAGGCCCATGCCGACGAGGATCAGTGCCGTGAGCGGGAAGGCGAGGGCCTTCACGTCGGCGTCGCCGGACAGGTGCGGCGAGATCGCCGGCAGCACGATCACCTTGCCGAGCACGAGGAAGATGACGGCGAGAATCGAGCCGGCGAGGCCGCAGAAGAGGCCTTCGAGCATGAACGGCCCGCGCACGAACCAGTTCGTGGCGCCGACGAGCTTCATCACCTCGATCTCACGTCGCCGCGAGAAGATCGAGAGCCGGATCGTGTTCGCGATCAGCAGCACGGAGCGCGATCAGCAGGATCACCGTCGCGAGCGTGAACACGCACCTCGATCACGTGCGCGACCTGGAGAATGCGGTGCGACACCTGCTTGCCGTCGAGCACGCGATCGACGCCGGGTGGTTTGTGCGGCAGCACGATCGAGTCGTAGAGCTTGTCGACGTTCTCGGCCCGGTTCGGCGTCACCTCGAGCGAGTCGGCCGAGCGGGTTCGACGTCAGGTTCTTGACGAGATCGGGGTAGCGCTTCTTCATGTTCGCGAGACCCTGCTCCTTCGAGACGTACTTGATCCCGTCGGGGCCGGGCTTCACGTACTGGTTCTGCTGCAGCATGCGCGCGACGTCGTTCTTCTCGCGCGCCGTCGCCTGCGGCACGAAGTAGACCTTGACGACGAGCTGCCGCTTGACGTGATTCGACCACGACACCGTCCATGTTCCGAGCGCGATGAACAGCCCGAGCAGGAACATGCCGATCAGCACCGTCATCGTCGCCGCGACCGTCGTCGAGAGGTTCGCACCGAGCGAGCGCCACGCTTCCGAGACGAGCAGCCTGAACCGGCCCGGCACTACTCGTAGCCCCCGCGCCGCTCGTCGCGCGCAAGCCGGCCGTCCTCGAGCGCGATCACGCGCTTGCGCATCTTGTCGACCATCTCGCGGTCGTGGGTGACCATCAGGATCGTCGTGCCGGCGCGGTTGATCCGGTAGAGCAGCTGCATGATCCCGACCGACGTGTCCGGGTCGAGGTTCCCGGTCGGCTCGTCGCAGACGAGGAGCGGCGGGTGGTTGACGAACGCGCGCGCGATCGACACGCGCTGCTGCTCGCCGCCGGAAAGCTCGTCGGGAAGCGAGTTCATCTTGTGCGAGAGCCCGACCATCGCGAGCACCTCGGGCACCTTCTTGCGGATCGACGCGTTGCCACTCGCCTTGCACCTTCAGCGCGTAGGCGACGTTCTCGGCGGCGGTGCGGCGCGGCAGCAGCTTGAAGTCCTGGAAGACGCAGCCGATGTTGCGGCGCAGCATCGGCACCTTCGAGCGCTTCAGGCGGCCGAGCTCGCGGCCGCCGACACGATCTTGCCGCTCGTCGGCTCGAGCTCCTTGAGCAGCAGCCGCACGAGCGTCGACTTGCCCGAGCCCGACGCGCCGACGATGAACACGAACTCGCCCTTGTCGATGTGGAACGTGACGTCGCGGAGCGCGACGACGTCGGGCTCGTAGACCTTCGTCACCGAGTCGAAGACGATCATCGACGCGGCGCTCGGACGCGACTCGGCGACAGCGGGGGCTCGACGATCGACGGCGTCGTGGGCGTGGCTGTCAGATCGCGTTTCCAGCACAGTCGGATACACAGAGGGCGTCGCGAGCGAGGCGCCCGGGTGCGAAGGTGCTGCCGAGTGTAGCCTCACCGCTCTAGACGATCCTTCCCGGCGGCCCGGGCGAGCAGGTACTCGCGGATGAAGGGATCGAGCTCGCCGTCGAGCACCGCCTGGGCGTTCCCGGTCTCGTAGCCGGTGCGCGAGTCTTTCACGAGTCTGGTATGGGTGCAGCACGTAGGAGCGAATCGATTCGCCGCCGAAGCCGGTGTCGGCGGAGCCGCCCCGCTCCTTCGCCAGCACCGCCTCCCTCTCCTCTTCCGCCTTCTCGACGAGCCGCGACTTGAGGACGCGCATCGCGGTCTGCTTGTTCGCCGACTGGGAGCGCTCGTTCTGGCACTGCACGACGATCCCGTCGGCAGGTGCGTGATGCGGACGGCGCTGTCGGTCTTGTTCACGTGCTGGCCGCCCGCGCCCTGCGCGCGGTACGTGTCGATCTTCAGGTCGCCGTCGTCGATCTCGACGTCGGCGTCGTCGGGCAGCAGCGGCGCGACGATCACGGTGGAGAACGCGGTGTGGCGCCGGTGCGCCTGGTCGAACGGGCTCAGGCGCACGAGGCGGTGCTTGCCGCGCTCGGCCTTGAGGATCCCGTACGCGTTCTCCCCGCCGACCGTGAACGTCGCCGACTTCAGGCCGGCCTCCTCGCCGGGGCTCGCCTCGAGCAGCTCGACCTTGAAGCCCGCGGTTCGCCGCCCACCGCTCGTACATGCGCAGCATCATCTCGGCCCAGTCCTGCGCGTCGGTGCCGCCCGTGCCCGACTGCAGCGTGACGACCGCGTCGCCGGCGTCGTACTCGCCGTTGAAGAGCGCCGCCTCCTGCAGCTGCGTCGAGCTCGCGCGCGCAGCGGCCCGAGCGCGACGGCGATCTCGCCCTCGAGCTCGCCGCCGTCCATGCGCGGCGAGCTCGCGGGCGTCGTCGTAGTCCGGCTGCAGCGCCGGTAGCCCTCGAGGCGGCGCGAGACGCGCGCGTGCTCGGCCGACACCTTCGCGGCCCGGCTCTGGTCGTCCCAGAAGCCGGGGGCGTTCAGCTCCTCTTCGAGCTCTCCGAGCGCGGCGTTCGAGCGAAGCGGGGTCAAAGGTACTCACGGACCCAGTCGAGCTGGGCCCCGAGCTCGTCGAGCTGGTCCGTCGAGTGATCTGACGTCGCGTCATCGCGGTGGATCGTAGCTCGCCTACTTCGCGCAGACGCGGCGAGGGCTGAGCCCGGTGAGCGTCTGCGAGCCCCCGCGCGACGTTGACGCCGACAGCGAGCTCGACGAGCCCGGGCTGCGTCGCCGTGAGCCGCATCATGCCCGTCCGCGCCGCGCCAGACGCAGCCCTGGCGTCGTCTGCCAGTACGGCGACCAGCGGAGCGGACGCGGTAGGTGCCGGTGCGTCGACGACCGAGCAGACGAGGCGCTGGGGCCACAGCCAGAAGACGTTCGCGTCGCCCGGGACCGGTGACGAGGGGCTGCGGGTTCGGCAGCTCGATAGACCGTCGACGTGCGGCGCTCGTGAACACCGGCATCGAGCCCGGACCGGCCCGAGCGGATCAGTGCCGCCTCGCCGCCGCGAGCTGTAGTCGGGCGGTGCGTCGGAGAGGAGCGACGTAGCGCACGCCGAGCCCCGCAGCCACGGCCCGGTACGCGCGCGCCGCCAGGTGGAGGTCGTACAGGAGCTCGTTCTGCGGGAAGTCGTTCTGCCGGTACCAGCCGCGCACGATCGGGATCCCGCGTCGGGTAGGTACGCGGCCGGCCAGTGCTCGAGCGGTGTCGACGACCTCGACGCGGTACGACGGGCTCAGGTGCGCGCGCAGGTACGTCGATCGCCGGCTGCCAGTACGACGGCGGTGTGCGCCGGGTCGGCGCCCGCGCGCGCGCGGTGTCGCGACGATCGGCGTAGATGTTCCAGAACCCGGCGAGGAGCGAGCGGGAACGACGAGCCACAGCGGCGCCACGCGCGCAACGGCGGCGGCGAGCAAGGCGAGCGGGAGCGCGATGTAACTGAGGCGCTCGACGTTCGCAGCCGACCGCGGTCGGGACGATGAACGCGACGATGCACGCCGCGAGGTAAGTCCAGAAGAGCCCGAACAGCAGCCGCGCGCCCGGGCACGCCACGCGTGACGGCGAGCCCGAGCGCCGCCGAAGAGCAGCGCCGGGACGAGATGGCGGACGCTGAACGGGAAGTGCCCCTGCTCGGCGAACAGCCGGCAGCAACACGAGCTCGGCGGCCCGCCGCTGCGACCGATCAGCGAGCCGCGGCGCGCGTCGCGCGACGGCTTCGGCCGCCGAGCGCGCACGCCGACGAGCACCAGCACGAGGAGCGCGAACGCGAGCGGGCTCGCCGCGCAGCGTCAGGAGCACGCAGCACCGCGAACCGGGCGCGCCGCCGCGCGCTGCAGCGCGGCAGAGCGCGAGCAGCGCGAACGAGCCCCGAGCGCGAACGGGAACGCGGCCGAGAGCACGATGCCCGGCCAGAGGACGGCGAACGTGCGGCTCGACAAGCGCGCGGCTCGGCCCCCACTGGCGCGAGCACGACGAGCGCTGAACGCAAGCGCCGCGGTCGCGATCGAGAGCACGGCGAGCAGCTTGATCCCGACAAGCGCGGCAAGCGGGTAGTAGAGGAAGCTGTAGGTGACGAACGAGTAGCGGCCCGCGTACCAGAAGTTGTTCCAGATCGCGAAGCCGTGCTGGAGCAGGAACGTGCGCTGGTAGGCGTGCGCGGCGCCAGGTCGACCCCGGGGGCGCCGAGCCAGAGGAGCACGCCGCGATCAGGGCCGCCGCGAGGGCCGCGACGAGCGCCACCTCGCGGGCGAGCAGCCGACGTGTCCGTCGCCGCGTCACACTGAGCGACACTACTACGAGATCGGCTCGTCGCGAAGCCGCGACCAGATGCCGAAGTCGGTGCGGCGGCCTTCCTTGAAGTGCGTCGAGCGGAGCACCCCCTCGCGGCGGTAGCCGGCGCGCTCGCGCGACCCGCTCGGAGGCCGGGTTCGTCGGTGTCGATCCGCAGCTCGAGCCGCTCGAGGCCGAGCTCGTCGAAGCCCCAGGCTCGTCAGGAGCGAGACCGCCCGGCCGGCGACACCGCGCCCGCGCGCCGCCGCGGCGACGACGTAGCCGATCTCGCCCTGCGGCTGCCAGGTCGAGCTGGACGATCGCCGCGAAGCCGAGGACTCCGGCCGTCGCTGATCGCGCCGACCGCGAACCCGGCGCGCCCGCCGTCCTCCAGGCGTCGCTCGTAGCGCGCGATCCAGCCGCGCACGAAGGCGCGGTCGGGCTCGCGGGGGATGTGCGTGAAGCGCTGGATCGCCTCGTCCTGGACGATCTCGACGAAGGGGCCGACGTGTTTGCCCCCGAGCGGCTCGAGCCGGATCAGGTCGTCGGCGAGCGGCGGATCTGGCGGGGTGAGCGCCGCGCCGCTCAGGCGCCGTGGCACTTCTTGAACTTCTTGCCCGAGCCGCACCAGCAGGGTCGTTGCGGCCGATGTTCTCGAACTCGCGAGTTCACCTTCGGCCTCGGCGCGACCGGCGTCGCCACGGAGCCGCCGCCGGCGGATCGCCGCGGTCGAGGTCCGCCGGCGGCGAGGATCGCCTCGGCGCCGGCGAGCGACTCGTGCTCGTAGGTGAGCGCGCCGTTGCCGCGCCGTTCGCGGCAGCGTTCTGCAGCTGGTTCGCCGACTGGTCGTCGGGCGTCACCTCGGCGTGGAAGAGCAGCGTCACCACCTCCTCGCGGATCGCGCGGTTCAGCTCCTGGAACATCAGCGTGCCCTTCGTTGCGGTACTCGACGAGCGGATCCTTCTGCGCCATGCCCGCGCAGGTGGATGCCCTCGCGCATGTAGTCCATGTTCTCGAGGTGCTCGCGCCAGCGGATGTCGACCGTCTGCAGGATGATGAAGCGCTCGAGGTCGCGCATCAGCCCTTCCTGGATCTCGTCGATCTCCTTCTCGCGCTCGGCGTAGGCGTCGAGCGCGTCGTCGAGGAACTCCTGGACGATCCCCTCGCGGTCGAGCCCCTTCAGCTCGTCGGCGGTGACGCCCGTCCCGTAGAGCGGCGTCCATCGCCGCGACGAGGTCGCTCGAGATCCCAGTCCTCGGGCAGCTCGTCGACCGTGTACTCGGCGACGACGTCGGAGATCACCTCGGGGAGCCACTCCTCGCGGATCTCCTCGCCCAGATCCTCGCCGTGCAGCACGCTGTTTCGCTGCTCGTAGATCACCTGCCGCTGGACGTTCATCACGTCGTCGTACTTGAGGACGTTCTTGCGCTGGACGAAGTTCTGCTCCTCGACCTTCTTCTGCGCGTTCTCGATCTGGCGCGAGAGGATGCTGGCCTCCATCGGCTGGTCGTCCGGCAGCTTGAAGCGCTCCATGATGTTGTGGATCCGGTCGCCGGCGAACAGGCGCACGAGGTCGTCCATCGGCCCGAGAGGTAGAAGCGTGTCTCGCCGGGGTCGCCCTGGCGGCCCGAGCGGCCGCGCAGCTGGTTGTCGATGCGGCGCGCCTCGTGCCGCTCGGTGCCGAGCACGTAGAGGCCGCCGAGCGAGCGCACCTCGTCGTCGATCTTGATGTCGACGCCGCGGCCCGCCATGTTCGTCGCGATCGTGACCGGCGCCGACCTGGCCGGCGTCCTTGATGATCTCGGCCTCGCGCGCGTGCTCCTTCGCGTTCAGGACGTTGTGCGGGACGCCCTGGCGCTTGAGCAGCTCGCTGAGGTACTCGGAGGTCTCGACGGCGATCGTGCCGACGAGCACCGGCTGACCCTTCTCGTTGCCGCTCCTTGATGTCGTCGACGACGGCGTCGAACTTCGCCTCGACCGTCTTGAAGATCAGGTCGTTCTGGTCGTCGCGCGCGACATCGACGTTGGTCGGGATCTCGACGACGTTCAGGCCGTAGATCTCGACGAACTCCTTCTCCTCGGTCTTCGCGGTGCCGGTCATGCCGGCGAGCTTGTCGTAGAGGCGGAAGTAGTTCTGGAGCGTGATCGTCGCGAGCGTCTGGTGCTCCTCCTGGATCGGGACGCCTTCCTTCGCCTCGATCGCCTGGTGCAGCCCCTCGCTCCAGCGGCGGCCCTCCATGATGCGGCCGGTGAACTCGTCGACGATCTTCACCTCGCCGTCCTGGACGACGTAGTCGACGTCGCGCTTGTAGAGCGCCTGCGCCTTCAGCGCCTGGATCAGGTGGTTGACGAGCTGCACGTTGCTCGGGCTGTAGAGGTTGTCGATCCCGAGCGCGCGCTCGACCTTCTCGATGCCCGACTCGCTCGGCGCGACCGTCTTGTGCTTCTCGTCGTACAGGTAGTCGTGCTCGCTGCTGCGAGCGCCTCGTCCTCGAGCTTGGTGCCCTTCGACTGGTGCGCCGTCGAGCGCCTTGACGATGCGCGCGAAGTCGTAGTAGGTCTTCGCCGCGGTCGTCGGCTCGCCGGAGATGATCAGCGGCGTGCGCGCCTCGTCGATCGAGGATCGAGTCGACCTCGTCGACGATCGCGTAGCGCATGCCCGCGCTGCACGACGCCTTCGAGGCTGATCGACATGTTGTCGCGGAGGTAGTCGAACCCGAACTCGGAGTTCGTGCCGTAGGTGATGTCGGCGTCGTAGGCGGCCTTGCGCTCCTCGAACGGCATCGTTGTTCTCGATGAACGCGACCGTCATGCCGAGGCGCTCGAAGACGCCGCGGTTCCATTCGGCGTCGCGCTGGGCGAGGTAGTCGTTGACGGTGACGAGATGGACACCGGTACCGGTCAGCGCGTTCAGGTAGAGCGGCAGGCTCGCGACGAACGTCTTTCCCTCGCCGGTCTTCATCTCGGCGATGTCGCCCTCGTGCAGGACGATCCCGCCCATCATCTGGACGTCGAAGATCCGCTGGTCCGACTCGCGCAGACGCGCCTCGCGCACCGCGGCGAACGCCTCGAAGAGGAGGTTCTCGAGCTCCTCGCCGTTCTGCGAGCCGCTGCCGGAACTCGTCGGTCTTCGCCGCGAGCTCGTCGTCGGAGAGCCGCTGGAAGTCGGGCTCGAGCGTCGCGATGTACGCCGCCTGCTCGGCGAGCCGCTTCATCCGCCGGCCTTCGCCGAAGCGAAGGGCCTTCTCGAGCTGTCCGAGGGCGGGCATCCGGACAGGGTACCGCCGCTCAGAGCGGCGTTGCCTCGACCTCCCAGAGGTCGCCGTCGAGGCGGCTCGCCCGGACGACGTACTCGCTCGACAGGGCCTCGCCGAGGCGCTCCAGGGCCGGCGCTCGTCCGAGCACCTTCCGGCCGTCGACCTCGAGGGTACGACCCTGGCGGGTCACGGCGAGCTCGGCGGCGTCGCCGGTCAGCCCGGGCACTTCGGCCACCTCGATCCGCGAGGCGCCGACGGCCCACGTGGCGCCGTTCCGTCGCACCGCCTCCGCGCGATACGGCGGTGCGAGCGTCGCCGTCGACCGCGTCGGCCAGCGGGCCGACCGCCGCCGTCAGGCTCGTCCTCTTCGATCAGCGAGCGTCGTTGTCGGCGAGCGACACGAAGTGCACCGCGTCGCCGCGGAGGAGCGGCGCCTCGGCGGTCGCGACCGCATCCCAGCGCCGCGAGCGCGGGACGCCGTGGATCCCGGGCTCGCCACGCGCCTCCCCGTCCCAGCCGGCGGATCAGCGGCCTGCGACGGCGGCGGTGCCGGGGCCGGAACGTCGAGCCCGGCGGCGATGTCGGCCTGCTCGGCGAGGCGACGATGGAGCGGCGCCCGCCGCCGCAGGAAGCCCAAGCTAGCCGACGTCGCCGTTGTGGTCGGTGTGGCGGCGCGGCTCGACGATCCGGCGCTCGCGGTAGCGCTTGACCTGCCGCTCGAGCTTGTCGACGAGCTGGTCGATCGACGCCTTCATGTCGGTCGACTCCTCGCGCGCGCGCAGCGTCGGCCCCTTCGTGAAGATCGTCCCCTCGGCGACGTGGCTCGCCGCGATCGGACGGGTTCTTGCTATTCCGACAGCTCGACCTCGACCTGGGTCGGCTCGGCCAGCTGCTTCCCGAGCTTCGCCAGCTTTCGCTCGGCGTACTCGCGGATCGACTGGGTGACCTCCACGTTCTTACCCTTCACCTGAAGCCTCATGGCGCCTCCTTGGTGGTGGTCGATCCCTTGAACTGAGGTTAGCGCACCGCGCGCGCAAAGGTGACGACGTCGACGCGGGTCGCGCCGCTCGCCTGCAGGGCCGACGCGGCCGCCGAGACGGTCGCACCGGTCGTGTAGATGTCGTCGACGAGCAGGACGCGGCGGGGCGCGGCCCCGAGCGGGCTGAACGACCCGCGGACGTTGGCTCCGCGACGGGCGCGCGGCAGCGACGCCTGGCGTTCGGCGGTGCGCGCGCGTCGCAGTAGGAGCGCCACGTCGAGCTGCCAGCGGCGTCCCAGCTCCCGCGCCAGCGACTCGGCAGGGTGGGTGCTGCGGCCGAGCTGCCGCACCGGGTCGGGCGGGATATACGCGATGACGTCTGCGGCCGGTCGCGGCACGCGCGCGACGACGAGCTCGGCCGCCAGGGGCGCGAGCCGGTGGAGACCGCGCTCCTTCCACGCCCGCACGAAGGGCCGCGCCGGACCGACGTAGGCGCACGCCGCGGCCGCGCTCGCAAACGCAAGCCGTCGGCCGGCACATTCGCGGCAGCGCTCCACCGGCCAGGCGGTGGGTGCGCCACAGCGCGCGCAGCGAGGGAGGCCGATCGGCCGGAGCGCCGAGCGGCAGTCGGGGCAGAGCTGCTGCTGCGCGCGTCCACCGCAGCAGACGCAGCGTGATGGCAGAAGCAGCTCGAAGAACCACGCCGCCGACACTAGCCGGGAATTCGTGACGTGTCTGTGACGCCTCTGTGACGACTTCGAGGCTTAGGTCGCGCAGCTCACGGGAAGGACACCTCAAACGACCAAGGAGACTCGATGTCCACAGTGACCTGGGTACTGATCGTCGTGATCGCCCTCATCGTCGTGGCCACCGTCGGTGCGATGGCGCTCCGCTCGCGGCGGACCCGCGGCCTGCAGGAGCAGTTCGGCTCGGAGTACGACCGCGTGGCCGCCGACGCACCGACCCGGCGCGACGCCGAGTCGGAGCTACGCGAGCGTCGTGCGCGGCACGAGCAGTTCGACCTCAAACCACTCGACCCGACGATGGCCAACCGGTATCGCGACCGCTGGCAGGAGGTTCAGGCCGACTTCGTCGACGATCCCGCCGGTGCGGTCACGGAGGCAGACGCGCTGATCCGCCTGGTCATGCGCGATCGCGGCTATCCCGTCGAAGACTTCGACACGCGCGCGGCCGACCTCTCCGTCGACCATCCCGACGTGGTCGAGAACTACCGCGCCGCACACGGCATCGCCGTCGCGCACGAACGCGGACGGGCGGGCACAGAGGATCTCCGGAACGGGCTCAAGCACTACAGGGCACTGTTCACCGCTCTGCTCGAGCCGGGCGACCGTCAGCTCGCCTGAGCAGCGAGCCGCCTTTCCGGTCGCAGCGCCTATTCGGGCGAGTAGGCGCTGCGCGCCGGCAACCCGCGCGCCGCGCGCAGGCGGTTGTCCGCCTCGAGCAGCTGCGCGTGGTCGCCGATGTCGAACCACCCGCCGTCGAACCGCCAGCCGAAGACGGGCTCCCGCTCCTGGAGCCAGGCGACGAACCGGCCCGGCTGGTCGTGCGGGTTGCCGCCGGCGAGGTACGGGCCGACGAGCCGCACGTGCTCCCGCGCGAAGACGTAGGTCGCGGTCGCGGCGAGCGTCGACGGCGGCTCCTCGGGCTTCTCCAGGAACTCGACCACCCGGCCGTCGGCTGCGAGCGCCACGACGCCGTAGCGACGCGCCAGCTCGACGCGAGCCGACGTCGCGCACGGCGAGCGCGCTCGCCAAGCCTTTGCCACGCCAGAACGCGACGAGGTCGACCAGACTGAAGTCGAAGAGGTTGTCGCCGGCGATCACCAGCAGGTCGTCGTCGATCGCAGCGCGCTCGATCACGAACTGCATGTCGCCGATCGCACCGAGCCGATCGTCGTTCGACGTGGTTCCGTCGTCGTGCACGAGAACGTCGCGCCCCTCGGCCCAGCGTTCGAACGCGGGAGCCTTGCGCGCGTTCGTGACGACGTGCACCTCGTCGACGGCGTCGACCTCGCCGATCGCCTCGACGATCGAGTCGATGATCGGGCGGCCGCCGACCGGCAGCAGCTCCTTGGCCCAGGTGTCGGTGAGCGGTCGGAGCCGGGTCGCGTACCCGGCCGCGAGGATCAGCGCCTTCACGCTGTGCCCGCGGCCTCGGCGAGCGACTCGGCGTACGGCGCGCGGTGCACGCCGAACTCGGTGACGATCGCCGCGATCAGCTCGGCGGGCGTCACGTCGAACGCCGGGTTGCGCGCGGCGAAACGCTCGGTCACCTCGGCCGGGTCGCGTTCCTCGATCGGGATCGCCGCGCCGTTCGGCGTCGCAAGATCGACGGTCGAGCTCGGCGCGACGACGTAGAGCGGGATCTGGTGGTACCGCGCCAAGACGGCGAGCGAGTACGTACCGATCTTGTTCGCGGTGTCGCCGTTCGCGGCGATCCGGTCGGCGCCGGTGATCACGCAGTCGACCTCGCCCGCCGCCATCAGCGAGGCGGCGGCCGAGTCGGCGATCACCGCGTGCGGGATCGCTCGCGGTCTCGAGCTCCCAGGCCGTCAGGCGGGCACCCTGGAGCAGCGGGCGGGTCTCGTCGACCCAGACGTGCTCGAGGACGCCGCGCTCGTGCGCCGCGATCAGCGCACCGACCGCACTGCCGTACCCGCCGGTCGCGAGGCCGCCCGCATTGCAGTGCGTCAGCGCGCGCGTGCCGCGCGTCGAGCAGCGCGGCGGTGTGGGCCGCCATCTGACGGCAGCGCTCGACCTCGTCGCGGTGGAGCTGCCGCGCGCGCGCTCGGACGTCGGCTCGCCGTGCATCTCGTCGAGCGCCCACGCGAGGTTCACCGCAGTCGGCCGCGACCGCCGCAGGACGTCGTCGGCGACCGCGAGGTCCTCGCCGTGCGCGAGCCGCGAGCGCGTAGCCGTACGCGGCCGCGATCGCCGATCGCGGGAGCGCCGCGGACGACCATCGTCTTGATCGCATCGGCGACCTCGGCCGCCGTGCGGCAGACGACGTCGACCTCCGCGCCGGGCAGCCGGCGCTGGTCGAGGAGGACGACGGCGTCGGGCTCGAGACGGACGATCCGTTCAGGGTCGAGCATCAGGCGTCGGACGGACGGCTCAGGTGCCCTCGTCCCACGAGGCGAGGTACTTCGCCTGCTCCTCGGTGAGCTGGTCGATCGTCGACGCCCATCGTCTCGAGCTTGAGCCGCGCGATCTCCTCGTCGATCTCGGTCGGCACCGGGTAGACCTTGTTCTCGAGCGACGCCGCGTGCTGCACCGCGTACTCGGTCGCGAGCGCCTGGTTGGCGAAGCTCATGTCCATCACCAGCGCCGGGTGCCCCTCGGCCGCCGAGATGTTGACGAGCCGGCCTTCGGCGAGCAGGTAGATCCGCCGGCCGTCGGCAAGCGTGAACTCCTCGACGAACTTGCGCGCCTCGCGCGTCTCGACGGCGAGCGCGCGCAGCGCCGGGATGTCGATCTCGACGTTGAAGTGGCCGGTGTTGCAGATGATCGCGCCGTCCTTCATCACTTCGAGGTGCTCGCGCGCGATGACGTGCTTGTCGCCGGTCGCCGTGCAGAAGATGTCGCCGATCTTGGCCGCCTCGGCCATCGGCAGCACCTCGAAGCCGTCCATCAGCGCCTCGAGGGCGCGCATCGGATCGACCTCGGTGACGATCACGTGCGCACCAAGTCCCTTGGCGCGCATCGCGACGCCGCGGCCGACCCAGCCGTAGCCGGCGACGACGAACTTGCTTGCCGGCGATCAGGACGTTGGTCGCGCGGATGATCCCGTCGATCGTCGACTGGCCGGTGCCGTAGCGGTTGTCGAAGAAGTGCTTCGTGCGGGCCTCGTTGACGGCGATCACCGGGAACGCGAGCGCGCCGTCGGCCTCCATCGCCTTCAGCCGGATCACGCCGGTGGTCGTCTCCTCCATGCCGGCGATGATGTCGCCGAGCTGCTCGCGCCGCGCGCTGTGGAGCACGCCGATCACGTCGGCGCCGTCGTCCATCGTCAGCTGCGGCTTGTGGTCGACCGCCGCCTCGATGTGCGAGTAGTAGGTGTCGTTGTCCTCGCCCTTGATCGCGAAGACCGAGATGTCGTACTCGTCGACGAGCGCGGCCGCGACGTCGTCCTGCGTCGAAAGCGGGTTCGAGGCGCAGAGCACGACGTCCGCGCCGCCCGCCTTCAGCGTGCGCATCAGGTTGGCGGTCTCGGTGGTCACGTGCAGGCAGGCGGAGATGCGGTAGCCGGCGAGCGGCTGCTCGCGCTCGAAGCGCTCGCGGATCGCCGTGCAGCACCGGCATCTGCCGGTCGGCCCACTCGATGCGCCGGACGCCCTCGGGCGCCAGCGCCAGATCCTTCACGTCGTGCTTGCTTGGTCGTAGCCACGTCGTCGTCCTCTCCCTCTTCGATTCGCGGGGCAGTGTAGTTAGGGGTTCGCGCAGCGAGTGTCCAGGCAGCAAGGAGCCGCTCGTGCTTGCGCTGCTCCCACTCGACCCACGGAGCCGGCGTCGTCGCCGGCGGCGAGCCAGGCGTCGACGGCCGCGCGCAGCGCGCGTCGCGGCGGAGCCGCGGGCGAAGCGAGCTCGGCGAGCTCGACGCCGAAGCGCCTCCGAAGCTCGCGTCAGCGAGCGCAGCTGGTTCAGCTCGGGGAGGCCGTAGAGGCGGTAGCCGGCCGGCCGTCCGGCCGGCACGGACGAGCCCGTGCTCCTCGAGGTAGCGGAGCATGCGCGCCGACCAGCCGGTCTCGGCCGCGGCGGCCTGACGGTCAGGAGCTCCTGCATCGGCCAACCTTACCACAATTCTGTCAATGTTGGCCGGACTGCGGACGATCAGGGCGCGGAGGTGCCCTCGCGGCCGTAGGCGTCCTCGAGCCGGACGACGTCGTCGAGCTGGGGCGTCGAGACCTCGAGGATCGTCGTGTCCTCGAGCGCGGTCACGCGGTGCACGGTGCCGGGCGTGTAGTGGAAGGCGGCGCCCGGCGGCGACCACCTCGACCTGCAGCACCGCCTCCCCCACCTCGCCCAGCTCGAGCTTGGCGCGGCCCGACTGGACGAACCAGGACTCGTCCTTCTCGCGGTGGAACTGGAGCGAGAGCGAATGGCCGGCGCGGACGAAGAGCACCTTGCCGCAGTAGACGTCGGTCAAGCGCCCAGATCAGCTCGTAGCCCCACGGCTTCTCGACCTTCCGGACATCGACGCGACCACGCGTCGAGCTTGTGGAGGTTCGGGGAGTCGACGCTCATCGCCCGCGATGTCTCTCACGCGAGCCACTCGGGGTGCGCCTCGACGTGCTCGGTCGCGACCCGGAGCTCCTTCGGCGTGTTCACGGTCAGCCAGAGGCCCTCGTGGCGGTACGCGCGCAGGCAGCCCTCGGCGGCGAGCTCGGGGAACGTCGTCGACTCGTGGTCGCCGCGGTCGCGGGAACCGCTCGAGCGCCGTCATCGCGTCAGCACGTAGATGCCGCAGTTGACCCAGTACGGGCACGCGCGCCGTCCTCGCGGAAGCCCGCGACGACGTCGTCGTCGTCGACGTCGACGAGCCCGAACGGCGACTTCGGCTGCGCGACGGTGATCGTCGCCGCGCGCCGCGCGGCGCGGTGGCGCGCGAGCAGCGCGGCGAAGTCGACGTCGACCAGCTCGTCGCCGTTCAGCGCGTAGACGTCGCCGCGGCTCCTGCCGCACGCGCGCCGCGAACTTGATCCCGCCGCCGCGGCCGAGCCGCTCCGGCTCCTCCGCGGCGACGATCTCCGCGCCGAGCCCGCCGAGCGCCTCGCTCGAACAGCGCGCCCTGCCCGGCGGCGCAGGCGACGATCACCCGCGTCACGCCGGCGCGCACGAGCCGGCCGACCTGGTAGGCGGCGAGCGGCCTGCCGGCGACCTCGACGAGCGACTTCGGACGGCCGCCCGCGGCGTCGCCGAGCCGCTCGGCCTTGCCGCCGGCGAGGATGATCGCCTCCATCAAGCCTCTAGACCGTCTGACGGGCTCGGGCGCCTCCGGCAGCGCGTCGCTCGACGCCGCCGGCCGGCCGATGCCCTCGTAGGCGAAGCCCGCGCGGCGCGTCGTCTCGGGATCGAGCAGGTTGCGCCCGTCGACGATCAGCGGGTTCGCCATCGCCGCGCGCACCTCGGCCGAGGCAAGCTCCTTGAGCTCCGGCCACTCCGTCACGATCACGGCCGCGTCGGCGCCGCGGACCGCCTCGAGGACCGAGCCGACGACCTGCACCCCGTCCGGCAGCTTGCCGCCGTCG
Organism: uncultured Actinomycetes bacterium; assembly: GCA_963819535.1. GTDB lineage: Bacteria > Actinomycetota > Thermoleophilia > Gaiellales > Gaiellaceae > PALSA-600. The sequence goes on from CAWFWL010000004.1 coordinate 1,144,350, forward strand.
GCGACCGGATCCCAGGCGCGGACCTCGGCGCCCTCGGCGAGCAGCCGCGAGGCGAGCACGATCGACGGCGCCTCGCGCATGTCGTCGGTGTTCGGCTTGAACGCGAGGCCGAGCAGCGCGACCGTCTTGCCGCGCAGCGCTGCCGAGGTGCCCTTCAGCTTCCCGACCACGCGCCGCTTCTGCAGCTCGTTCACCTCGATCACCGCCGAGAGCAGCTGGAAGTGGTAGCCCGAGTTCGACGCGAGCTGTTTCAGCGCGAGCGAGTCCTTCGGGAAGCACGAGCCCCCGTAGCCGATCCCCGCGCGCAGGAAGTGCGGCCCGAGCCGGCGGTCGAGCCCGACGCCCTCCGCCACCTTGACCACGTCGGCGCCCGTCGCCTCGCAGACGTTCGCGATCTCGTTGATGAACGAGATCCGCGTCATCAGGAATGCGTTCGCCGCGAGCTTGATCATCTCGGCGGAGTTGACGTCGGCTCGCACGATCGGCCCTTCGATCCCGGCGTAGAGGCTCGCAACCGCGTCGCCGTCGTCGGGCGTCGAACGCGCCGACGACGATCCGGTCGGGGTTCATGAAGTCGCTCCACCGCGCGACCCTCGGCGAGGAACTCGGGGTTCGAGGCGTAGCCGACGCTGCCGAGCCCGCGCTCGTCGAGACCCGCACGGATCTTCTCGCCGGTGCCGACGGGAACGGTCGACTTCATCACGAGGATCGCGCGCCGTGTCAGCTCGGGCAGCTCGTCGATCACCGTCCAGACGCGCGAGAGGTCGGCGTCGCCAGAGTGGGTCGGCGGCGTGTCGACGCAGACGAAGAGGAACTCGCAGTCGGCGATGTCGTCGACGTCGAGCGTGAACGTCAGCCGCTCGGCGTTTCGCCGCAGCAGCTCGGGCACGTCCTCCTCGTGGAACGGCACCTCGCCGCGCTGGAGCGTCTCGATCTTCTCGGGAACGACGTCGCGGATCACGACCTCGTGGCCGAGCTCGGCGAAGCACGCGCCCGTGACGAGGCCGACCCAGCCGGCGCCGAAGATCCCGACCTTCGAACCTGTGACCATCGTCGCGGAACCTACTTTCCGGTTGTTAGCGGTTTGAGACCCTTGGCGATCGCGAGCATCGTCTCGTTCGAGAGGTCGTCGAGCAAGGTGTTGACGACCCAGTACGTGGCGCCCGCCCGCTTGAGCACGACCATGTGCAGCCTGCGAGCCCGAGTAGTAGAGGTCGAACTCGCGGCCGCCGAGGTCGTGCCGGAAGCTGCGGTCGCGAAGCGCCGGCGCGCCGTCCCAGTCGGTCTCCTGGATGCCCCAGAACTGGTTGCCCGCGGTCTTGAAGACGAGCCGGACCGCCTTGTGCTTGCCGCTGATGAAATAGCGGCGCACGGGCTTGTCGCCGTAGAGCGTGTCGGGGTACGAGCTGCGCTCGAGGATCGTCGGGTTGAGCAGCGGGAACGGCACCTTCTTGACGTTCGGCAGCAGCAGGTTCTGGCCCTGGAAGGCGTCGAAGCGGACGTAGGCGGGCTGGTGCTTCGGCACGACCTGCGGGCGGCGCGCTCGTGACCGCGTGGAACGCGGTACCGAGCACGACGACCAGCATCGAGCCCGGATCGAGCGCGAGCAGCTGCGGGCGTCCGCGGCAGCTTCGCGACCTCGGCGGGCTGCATCAGGTTCTGCAGCGCCGTCGCGGCCGCCTTCGAGCGCCGCTGCGCAGGGTCGTAGTAGATCTTCGTGTGGAACACCCGGCGCGGCGCGTCGGCCTTCAGGTTGTTCGGCGGGATCAGCGTGCGGTAGCCGCGCTGCCCGAGCACGTACGACGTGTCGGCGGCCGCGCCGGCGATGCCGCTGCCGTTCAGCACGGTGACGGTCACCGACGACGGCGGCGGCGCCTTCGTCTTCACCTTGTGCCCGAGCGCGGCGGCGTTCGCGCTCTTCGACGACGCGACGTCGGGGTTCGTGAACGACTGCACCGCCTTCTGGATGTCGTCCGACGATGCCTGGCAGCCGAGGCTGCAGGTGACGTTCTCGATCCGGTCCTGGAAGAGGTGGCCGCTCGGCAGACCGTAGGCGAAGAGCGCGTAGGACAGCACCTGACTCCCCTGGAGCTTCCGGCCGCCCTCGGCCACCTCGATGTTGTGGGTGATCGCGCTGACGAGGCTCGGCACGCTGAACGGGGAGAAGTTCGCGCCGACCTGGTCGCGGAAGGCGCGCACGAACTCCTGCTGGCGCGCGACGCGGTAGAGGTCGGAGTCGGTGTGGCGGTAGCGGACGAAGTCGAGCGCCTGCTGGCCGTCCAGCCGCTGGTAGCCCGGCTGCAGGTTGATGTTCGCGAAGTTGTCGGCGATCGAGCCCGTGTTCTGGTTGTAGTAGCGGCGGTCGACGTCCATCCAGACGCCGCCGAGCTTGTCGACGACCTCCTTGAAGCCGTGGAAGTTGACGGTGATCAGGTAGTTGACCGGCAGGTCGGTCAGCTGCTCGACGGTGAGGAGCGTCCCCCTCGAGCCGCAGCGCGAGTAGGCGGAGTTGATGCGGTCGGTCGTGACCGCTGCCGCCGTTCGGCGAGCTGCAGTAGATCGGCACGTCGAGGTCGCGCGGGAAGGAGAGCAGCGAGATCGACTTCGTCCGCGGATCGGCGCGGATCAGCATCAGCGTGTCGGACAGTGACGGCCGGTTCGCCTCGACGCCGGCCCGGTGGTCGTAGCCGATCACGAGCGCGATCGCCGGCTCGTTCGCCTTCGGGATGTCGAGCACCTTCTGCGGCCTTGATCACGTCGGGCGTCGAGGCCTGGACCGCCGCCACGGACTGGTGGAAGTAGAGGTACGCCCCGGCTGCGACGGCGAGCCCGAGCGACGTGATCGTCAGGAACGTGCCGAGCAGGATCTTGCCGACGAGCCCGACGCCGCTCGGAGGCGGCGGCGGCGGCTGGCGGTAGCGGGTGACGGTGCTGATCGCACCGGGCGGGAAGATGGCCCGGCCGTTGCCGTTCGCCGTCGCGCCGCGCCCGACGCCTCTCTTCAGTGTCGTCCGCATAAAACGTTCGGCGCCCCAGCGGGCGCCTGCGGGCCGAAGGATAGCCGAAGCGGCCGGAGCCCTCAGGCGAGGCTCGGCGTCAGCCAGCGCGAGGCCGCCTCGACGCTTTCCTGCTTGCGCCGCGCGTAGTCCGCGAGCTGGTCGTCGCCGATCCGGCCGACCGCGAAGTACTTCGCCTGCGGGTGCGCGAGGTAGATGCCGCTCACGGCCGCCGCCGGCGTCATCGCGAAGCTCTCGGTCAGCGCCATCCCTGCGCCCTCGGCCCCCAGCAGGTCGAACAGCTTGCGCTTCTCGCTGTGGTCGGGGCACGCCGGATAGCCGAACGCGGGCCGGATGCCGCGGAAGCGCTCCCGGAAGACGTCCTCGCGCGGCAGCTCCTCGCCGGGCGCGTACCAGGCCGCGGCGAACCCGCTCGTGCAGCCACTCGGCGAACGCCTCGGCGAGCCGGTCGGCGAGCGCCTTGACGATGATCGCGCGGTAGTCGTCGTGCTCGGCCTCGTACCGTGCTGCGAGCTCGTCGGCGCCGTGGATCGAGACCGCGAAGGCGCCCACATGGTCCGCCGTCGGGGCCACGTAGTCGGCGAGGCAGCGGTTCGGCCGCCCGTCGGCGGTGTCCGCCTGCTGGCGCAGGAAGCAGAACCGGGTGTCGCCGACGACCACGTCGTCGCCGTCCGCGCGCGCCGGCCAGAAGCCGTAGACGCCACGAGCTTGTAACAACTTGGCACTAGCGATCTCGGTCAGGAGCGCGGTCGCGTCCTCGTACAGCTCGCGCGCGGCCGGGTTGTCGAGGATCGCCGGGAACTTGCCCTTCAGGTCCCACGCGTGGAAGAAGAACTGCCAGTCGATGTAGTCGACGAGCTCGTCGAGCGCCGGGGTGACGTCGCGCACGCCCGTGAACGGCGGCGCCGGCAGGTCGTCGAAGGACACCCGCACGCGGTTCGCGCGCGCCACCTCGATCGGCAGCAGCGGCTTGCGCACCTTCTCTGCGTGCTGGACTCGCAGCCGCTCCTGCAGCTCGCGGTTCTCGACGTCGAGGGCCGTGCGGCGCCCCGGGTCGAGCAGGCGCGAGACGACGTCGACCACGCGGCTCGCGTCGAGCACGTGCACCGTCTCGCTCCCGTACTCCGGCGCGATCTTGACCGCGGTGTGCTGCCGCGACGTCGTCGCGCCGCCGATCAGCAGCGGCAGCTCGAGCCGGCGGCGCGTCATCTCCTTCGCGACCTCGACCATCTGGTCGAGCGACGGCGTGATCAGCCCGGAGAGACCGACCACGTCGACGCGCTCGCGCTCGGCGGTCTCGAGGATCGTGTCGGCGGAGACCATCACGCCGAGGTCGATCACCTCGTAGTCATTGCAGCCGAGCACGACGCCGACGATGTTCTTGCCGATGTCGTGCACGTCGCCCTTCACGGTCGCGAGCAGCACCTTGCCCTGCGCGGCGCGTACGCCGTCCTTCTCGTCCTCCATGAACGGCTGCAGATAGGCAACCGCGCGCTTCATCACGCGCGCCGACTTGACGACCTGCGGCAGGAACATCCGACCTGACCCGAACAGGTCGCCGACGACGCGCATGCCGTCCATCAGCGGCCCTTCGATCACGTCGAGCGGGTCGGGTCGCGGCGAGGCGCGCCTCCTCGGTGTCGCTCTCGACGAAGTCGACGATCCCGTGCACGAGCGCGTGCTCGAGCCGCTTCGCGACCGGGGCCTCGCGCCAGGCGAGATCGAGCTCGCGACGGGTGCCCTCGCCCCGGAACTGCTCGGCCGTCTCGACGAGGCGCTCGGTCGCGTCTGGGCGGCGGTTGAAGATGACGTCCTCGACGCGCTCGAGCAGATCCGGCTCGACGTCCTCGTACACCGCGAGCTGGCCGGCGTTGACGATGCCCATGTCGAGCCCGGCCTTGATCGCGTGGTAGAGGAACGCCGCGTGCATCGCCTCGCGCACCCGGTCGTTGCCGCGGAACGAGAAGCTCAGGTTCGAGATGCCGCCCGAGGTGTGCGCTCCGGGGCAGCGCTCTTTGATCGCGGCAGGCTGTCGATGAACGCGTGCGCGTAGTCGTCGTGCTCCTCGATGCCGGTAGCAACTGCGAGCACGTTCGGGTCGAAGACGATGTCCTCCGGCGGGAAACCGACCTGCTCGACGAGCAGGTCGTAGGCGCGCCCGCAGATCGCGACGCGGCGCTCGACGTCGGTCGCCTGGCCCTCCTCGTCGAACGCCATCACGACGACGCCCGCCCCGTAGTCGCGGATCCGCCGCGCCTGGCGGAGGAACTCCGCTTCGCCCTCCTTCAGCGAGATCGAGTTGACGACGCCCTTGCCCTGCAGGCAGCGAAGCCCCGCCTCGAGCACGGTCCACTTCGAGCTGTCGACCATGATCGGCAGCCGCGCGACCTCGGGCTCGGTGGCGATCACGTTCAGGAACGTCGTCATCGCCTCCTCGCCCTCGAGCAGGTCAGCGTCCATGTTGACGTCGAGCAGGTTCGCGCCACCGCGCACCTGCTCCAGCGCGACGTCGACCGCCGCACCGAAGTCACCCGCCTCGACCATCCGGCGGAACCGGGCGGAGCCGGTGACGTTCGTGCGTTCGCCGATCAGGACGAACCCGGTGTCGGCGCCGATCTCGAACGTCTCCAGGCCGCTGAACCGTGTTTGTGCCAAGTTGGCACTAACTGGGGTTCGCGGCTCGAGCCCGCGCACGGCCTCGGCGATCGCGCGCGTGTGCTCCGGGGTCGAGCCGCAGCAGGAGCCCGCGATGTTGAGCAGGCCGTCCTGGGCGAACTCGCGCAGCAGGGTCGAGGTGACGTGCGGTGTCTCGTCGTAGCCGCCGAAGGCGTTCGGCAGGCCGGCGTTCGGGTGGCACGACGTCAGGCAGGTCGCGACCCGTGACAGCTCGGCCACGTACGGCCGCATCTCGTTCGCGCCGAGCGAGCAGTTGACGCCGACGATCAGCGGCTCGGCATGCTCGATCGCCGTCCAGAACGAGTCGATCGTCTGACCGCTCAGCGTGCGGCCCGAGAGGTCGACGATGGTGACGCTGATCCAGAGCGGCAGCGCAGGCGCGACCTCGCGCGCGGCGGCGATCGCCGCCTTGCAGTTGAGCGTGTCGAAGATCGTCTCGATCAGCAGCAGGTCGACGCCGCCGTCGGCAAGGCCGCGGATCTGCTCCGCGTACGCCTCGACGATCTGGTCGAACGTGTGCGTGCGAAAGCCGGGATCGTCGACGCGCGGGCTGAGCGAGAGCGTGATGTTGAGCGGGCCGACCGAGCCGGCGACCCACCGCTCGCCGGCGACCTCGCGCGCGATCTGCGCGCCCGCGACGTTCAAGTCGTACACCGCGTCCTCGAGGCCGTAGTCGGCCTGCCCGATCGACGTCGCCGTGAACGTGTTCGTCGTCGCGATGTCGGCGCCGGCGGCGAAGTACCGCTCGTGCACGGCGCGCACGACGTCGGGCCGCGTCAGGTTGAGGACGTCCGGGTCGTTCAGCAGGTCGCGCGGGTGGTCCGCGAACCGCTCGCCGCGAAAGTCGGCCTCGTCGAGGCCGCTCGACTGCAGCAGCACGCCCCACGCCCCGTCGAGCACGAGGATCCGCTCCTCGGCTGCACTACGGATGTTGGCTGCGACGTCTCGGGTCATAGAAGCTCTTTAGGCGTTTGGTGACCCGGTCGCCAAGCTGCTCGTCAAAGTTCTCCGGGACTCCAAGCGTAGCGGGTCAACCGGAGAAGACCAGGCTCTCGGCATGGTCGATCGCCTCGTCGCGGCCCGGTGGCGTCAGCAGCAGCTCGAGGTCCTGCTCGACGAGCGGGATGCCACTCGCACGGTAGAGCGCCGCGGTGCGATCGCGGTCGTACGCCGTGCGGCGCAGCTCGACGTCCGGGCCGAGCAGCGCCCAGCGTGCCCCGGGCTCGTCCTCGTACGGGCGTCCGACGCTCCCCGGGCTGAGCAGCCGCACCTCCCCGACGTGCCGGTCGTACGAGACGTGGATGTGGGCCGTCACGACCACCCGCTCGGGGACTCCGGCCATGAACTCCGCCACCCGCTCGAGCGGTGTACGCGGCGTCACGCACTCCTCGTCGCTGCGCGGCGAGCCGTGCACGAACCGCGTCGGCCCGAGGCCGTCGACGTCGGCAACGACGCTCTCGGGGAAGCCGTTCACGAGGGCCGTCGCGTCCGCCGCGTGCTGCGCCGCGAGCCACGTGCCCCGCTCGTCAAGATGCACGCCGATCATCCGGTCGGCGTTGCCGCGCACGAAACGCACCGGCGTCTCGATCGCGCGGACGACCTCGAGCGTCTCGTTCGGCAGCGGGCCCCACGTCAGGTCGCCGCAGAAGACGATCAGGTCGACCTGCTCGCCGGCCAGCTCCGCGAGGACGGCTTCGAGCGCCGGCGCGTTCCCGTGAACGTCCGCGAGCGCCGCGACCCGCATGATCGGCTACGAGCGGCCGGCGACTGCGAGCTGGTTCTCGGCGTGCCGGATGCGCTGCTCGATCTGCCAGCGGTCGGCGGTCGACTCGCCGCGCTCGATCGCCTCGAGCTCCGCCTGGGCCGCCTCGAGCTGCGCGCGCGCCCGCTCGTCGTCGATCTCGTCCGCCTTCACGGCCTCGTCGACGAGCGCGATCGCCCGGTCCTGCAGCACCTGGAAGAACCCCGGCCCGGTCGCGTACTCGAGCACCTCGGCGCCGGAGACGTGCACACGGGTCGAGCCCGCCTTGAGCGTCGCGATGAGCGGCGCGTGGCGGGCGAGCACGCCGATCTCGCCGGCCGCGCCGGGCACGATCAGCATCTCCGCGTCGCCCTCGTACGCGGCGCCGTCCGGCGTCACGAGCGAGACCGAGAACGGCTTGCGGTCGGCCACCGGTTCTTCCTACGCGGCCGCGCCGGCCATCTGCTCGGCGCGCTCGACGGCGCCCTCGATCGGGCCGACCATGTAGAAGGCCTGCTCGGGCAGCTCGTCGTGCTTGCCGTCGAGGATCTCCGAGAAGCCGCGGATCGTGTCCTCGAGCTTGACGTACTGGCCGGGCGTGCCGGTGAACTGCTCGGCGACGAAGTTCGGCTGCGAGAGGAACCGCTGGATCTTGCGGGCGCGGGAGACGGTCAGACGATCCTCGTCCGACAGCTCCTCGATGCCGAGGATCGCGATGATGTCCTGCAGGTCCTTGTAGCGCTGCAGCACCTCCTGCACGCGGGTCGCGGTCGAGTAGTGCTCCTCGGAGACGATGCCCGGCTGCAGGGCGCGCGACGTCGAGTCGAGCGGATCGACTGCGGGGTAGATGCCCTGCTCGACGATCGCCCGCGACAGGGTCGTGGTCGCGTCGAGGTGGGCGAACGTCTGCGCCGGCGCCGGATCGGTGAGGTCGTCGGCGGGCACGTAGATCGCCTGCACCGACGTGACCGCGCCCTTGGTCGTCGACGTGATGCGCTCCTGCAGCTGGCCCATCTCGGTGGCGAGCGTCGGCTGGTAGCCGACCGCGCTCGGCATGCGGCCGAGCAGCGCCGACACTTCGGAGCCCGCCTGGACGAAGCGGAAGATGTTGTCGATGAAGAGCAGGACGTCCTGGCCCTGGTCGCGGAAGTACTCGGCCATCGTCAGGCCCGAGAGGCCGACGCGCAGGCGCGCGCCCGGGGGCTCGTTCATCTGGCCGTAGCAGAGGGCGACCTTGTCGATCACCTCGGATTCGGTCATCTCGAGCAGGAGGTCGTTGCCCTCGCGGGTGCGCTCGCCGACGCCGGAGAACACCGACACGCCGCTGTGCTCGCGCGCGATGTTGTGGATGAGCTCCTGGATGAGCACCGTCTTCCCCACGCCGGCGCCGCCGAAGAGGCCGATCTTGCCGCCGCGCACGTAGGGCGCGATCAGGTCGATCACCTTGATGCCGGTCTCGAAAATCTCGACCTTCGCCGTCAGCTCGCTGAACTCGGGCGGATCGCGGTGGATCGACCAGCGCTCCGCGTCCTTGGGCGCCTCCTTCTCGTCGACGGGCTCGCCGAGCACGTTCCAGACCCGACCGAGCGTCACGTCGCCGACCGGGACGGAGATCGGACCACCGGTGTCGACGACCTCGGTGCCGCGGGCGATCCCGTCGGTGGCGTCCATCGCCACGGCGCGGACGCGGTCGTCGCCGAGATGCTGCTGGACTTCGGCGATCAGCGTGCTGCCGTCGGGGCGCGTGATGCTGAGGGCCGAGTAGATCGCCGGCAGACGCTCGTGGAAGACGGCGTCGACCACGACGCCCTTGATCTCGAGCAGGGTGCCACGGTTGGTGCTGTTCGTCGACACGGTCTTATGACTCCTGACGCGGGATAGGTGCGATTTTGGCTCGCCGCGAGGCGCGAAAGGCGCGCGCCCGCCGGCCGAGCAGGCGCAGCCTACCGAAACGCGGCTCGCGCTCGCGCCCTCTACCGAGCTCTGCAGCCCTCAGTGCCGCCGACACACGGTCGGCGTGATCCAGGCTTCAGACGTAGGACGAGATCAGTGATGCATTCACCGGTCAGTACGACTCGCCGGGCGTCCGCCTGTTACGCGGCACGACTCGTCCGGCGTCGATCAGTGTCGAGCGGCGGAGTGCTCGGAGCTCGTTCGGGGAGTCCGACGCCTGCAGCATCGCGACCGGCTTGGCGGCGCTCGCCGACTGGCCGAGCCCGGCCACACCGCCGACGAGCGCGACGACCGACGTCGCCAGCGCGAGCGTGGCGACCGCGGCCGACCGGAGCACCCGGCGGGGCCGGCGCCGTGGGAGGACAAGCGCGAGCGGCGCCGGCCGCTCGAGGCGCGCGGCGGCCAGAGCGGCCGCGACATCCTCGACCCCGTGCGCGAACACGCGACAGGAGCGGCAGCGGCCGAGGTGGTCGTCGAGCAGCGCCGACTCGAGCTCGGAGAGCTCGCCGTCGACCCGCAACGACGCCCATCTGCAAGCGCGCTCGCACAGCAGAGGAATCAGTTCCATGCAGGTAGGGACGCGCCGTACCGTGCCTTGTTAGTCACGGTTGTCGATTGACCCGATCAGACAACCGAGTAACGAGTGTCGGCGATCGCGCCGAGCACGATCAGCACGATCCCGAGCCCGACCAGGAGCGCCGAGAACGAGATCGACTCCCGCTGCTCGTCGGGCGAGGCCCAGCGAACCCAGCGCTGCAGCGAGAAGACGCTCCAGCCCTCGCCCTGCGGCCGGGCCGGGCCGCGGTTCCCGACGAAGAAACCACTGATCAGGAGGATCGAGCCAACCGAGTACCAGCCCACCGACAGCGCACGGCCGACGCCGGACCCGGCGACCACGCCGATCAGGAGCGCGAGCACTGCGGTGCCGCCGGCGAGGGTGCCGAAGATCACGGCGATGCGGCGGGCGGCGTCCCGCATGATCTCAGACCGACTCGGCGGCGGGCGAAACGGCGGTGCCGGGGCGGCGCATCTCGTCCTCCGACATCGGCCAGCGCTCGAGCGGGAAATGGCACTTCGTCACGTGCGAGTGGTTGCCGCCGCGGTTGACGAGCTCGGGCTCGTCGACGTCGCAGCGACCCTCGACAAAGCGGGGGCAGCGCGGGTGGAACCTGCACGCGCTCGGCGGGTTGATCGGCGACGGCACGTCACCCTCGAGCACGATCCGCTTGCGGTGGCGGCCGACGTCGGGATCCGGGATCGGCACCGCCGAGAGCAGCGCGCCGGTGTAGGGGTGCTTGGGCTCAGCGTAGAGGTCGGAGCGCTCGGCGGTCTCGACGACCTGGCCGAGGTACATGACCATGACCCGGTCGGAGATGTGCCGGACGACGTTCAGGTCGTGCGCGATGAAGATGTAGGTGAGGCCGAAGTCGCGCTGCAGGTCCTTGAGCAGGTTCAGGATCTGCGCCTGGACTGAGACGTCGAGGGCGGAGACCGGCTCGTCGCAGACGATCAGCTTCGGGTTGACCGCCAGGGCGCGGGCGACGCCGATCCGCTGCCGTTGCCCGCCCGAGAACTCGTGCGGGAAGCGGTTGTAGTGCTCGGGGTTCAGGCCGACGACCTCGAGCAGCTCCTGCACACGCCGCTTGATCTCGGCGTCGGTGCCGAGCTTGTGCACCTGGAGTGCCTCCGCGACGATGAAGCCGACCCGCTTGCGCGGGTTCAGCGAGGCGTACGGGTCCTGGAAGATCATCATCATCTCGCGCCGGAACGGACGCATCTCGGCGCGCGAGAGCCGGGTGAGGTCCTGGCCGCGGAAGCTGAGCTTGCCGCCGGTCGGCTCGAGCAGCTTCATGATGCAGCGAGCCATCGTCGACTTGCCGCACCCGGACTCGCCGACGACGCCGAGCGTCTCGCCTTCGCGGAGCGCGAACGAGACGCCGTCGACCGCCTTCACGGACGCGACTTCCTTCTGGAAGACGATGCCGCGGGTGATCGGGAAGTACTTCTTCAGGTTGTCGACGACGAGGAGCTCGTCACCGCGGAGGTCAAGCTGCGATCCGGCCGCAGCCTGCTCGGCGGCGGCCATCAGACGTCGTCTCCGGCCACTTAAGCGGCCTGCCCTTCGCCCATCATGACCGCGAGGAGCTTAGCCGCCTCGCGGTCTTTCGTCTCCTCGTCGAGATGGCAGGACTGCAGATGTCCCGGGTCGCCCGACACCGGCGCGAGGGCGGGATCCTCCTCCTTGCAGATGGGCATCACGTACGGGCAGCGCGGATGGAAGCGGCAGCCGGACGGCGGCCGGAGCATCGACGGCGGCTGGCCCTGGATCTGCACCAGCCGCTCGACGTCGGCGTCGAGCCGCGGCAGCGAGCCCATCAGGCCCCACGTGTACGGATGGTGCGGCTTCTTGAAGATCTGGCCGACAGCGCCCTTCTCGGCCACCTCGGCGGCGTACATCACGACCACGTCGTCGGCGATCTCGGCGACGACGCCGAGGTCGTGGGTGATCATGATCACCGCGCTGCCGAACTCCTCCTGGAGCTTCTCGATCAGGGTCAGAATCTGCGCCTGGGTCGTCACGTCGAGCGCGGTCGTCGGCTCGTCGGCGATCAACAGGTCGGGGTTGTTGATCAGCGACATCGCGATCATCACGCGCTGGCGCATACCTCCCGAGAACTGGTGCGGGTAGTCGTCGAGGCGCCGCTCGGCGCGTGGGATGCCGACCGCCTTCAGCAGCTCGAGCGCCCGCGCGCGGGACTTCTTCTTGGACACGTCCTCGTGGAGGCGCATCGCCTCGGCGAGCTGGTCGCCGATCTTGTGCACCGGGTTCAGGCTCGTCATCGGGTCCTGGAAGATCATTGCGATCTCGCTGCCGCGAATCTCGCGCAGCCGGCGCGGGCTCGCGGTGAGCAGGTCTTCGCCTTTCCACATCGCCGTGCCGGTCGTGCTGGCCGTGCGCTTCGGGTTGAGTCCCATGATCGTCAGGCAGGTGACGCTCTTGCCAGAGCCCGACTCGCCGACGATGCCGAGGGTCTGGCCCTTGTCGACCGTGAACGAGACGCCGTCGACAGCACGGACGACGCCGTCGTCCGTGCGGAAGTACGTCTTCAGGTCGGTGACCTCGAGGAGCGCCATCTACGGGATCACCCAGGGTACTCGCGGTCGCGCAGGTCTGCGGACGCGAGCTGCGCCCTGGGTGTCACCGGGTGAGGCACGGTCAGCTAAGCCTAATGCGTGGATCGATAACCGCGTAGAGCAGATCGACGACCACGTTGAAGAGAATGATGCAGAGGGTCGCGAAGACGACCACCCCCTGCACCGTCGGGAGGTCGAAGGAATCGATCGAGTTGATCAAGGTCTTGCCGAGCCCGGGCAGTCCGTAGACCGACTCGGTGAAGATCGCGCCGCCGAGCGCGATGCCGATGTCCATCCCCAGCATCGTCACGACGGGCAGGAGCGCGTTGCGTAGCACGTGCGAGCGCATGACCAGCCACTCGGGCGCACCCTTGGCTCGCGCCGTTCGGACGTAGTCCTCCCCCAGCGCCTCCATCACGTTCGCCCGGATCATCCGCACGTAGAGCGCGGCGAACAGGATCGCGAAGGTCGCCCAGGGCAGCACGAGGTGGTAGGCCCACTGCACCGGCCCCTGTTGGGACTGGCCGCAGTCGAAGAAGCACGAGTAGCCCGTGATCGGGAACAGGCCCGCCTTGAACCCGAAGAAGTAGGCGAAGATGAGGCCGATCCAGACCGGGTGTGCCGAGATGCCGACGAGCACGAAGACCATGGCTATTCGGTCGAGGAGCGATCGCGGCCGGATCGCCGAGAGGATCCCGACGGGTAGCGCGATCAGCATCCAGAAGACGGCGCCGCCGAAGACGAGCGAGGCGGTGACGGGAGCTGCGTTCAGGACGACCGAGTTGACGGTCTGGCGGTTCGTGAAGGAGCGGCCGAGGCTCGGCGTCTTGAAGTGCGGCGAGCCCTGGAGGATGCCTGCGACGGGCATCAGGCGCCCGAAGAACTTCCCGTACTGGACGTAGAGCGGCCGGTCGGTGCCGAGGTAGTGGGCCGCGCGCTTGATGCACTCGGGCGTCGCGCGCTGGCCGCAGGCAAGCCGGGCCGGGTTGGCCGGGATCGCATAGAAGATGACGTAGGTGACGATCGTCACCGCCAGGAACAGGACGCAGGCCCACATCAGGCGGCGGATCAGGTAACGAAGCACGGGATCGAGACTTTAACCGATCGTTTGTTGAGAGGGTGTTGAGAGGGGGATCTAGATTCGAAATAGGGCGCCCCCGAAAGGGCGCCCTATTTCAGTTCACGATCGACTTCGGTTCGACCGGATCAGCGCTCTACTTGATGCAGAGAGCCGCCAGGTCGACGCTGTAGGTCGAGTTGTACGTGAAGCAACCCACGCGACCGGAAAGCATGATGCGGTCGTTGAAGTTGTTGCGGGCCGCCCACGGCGGGTTCTTCGCCATCATCGACACGTCGAGGTTGCCGTACGCCGTGTAGCGCGACTGGCCCGACAGCAGGGCGGCGGACCGCATCTGCTTGTTGTACGTCGGGTCGTTGAAGTACGCGACGTTGTTGTTGTTCGACGCGTGCAGGCTGTCACCCGACAGCAGCACGTTGATGAAGTCGTACGGATCGGCGTAGTCGGCGATCCAGCCTTCAGTCGTGATGTCGAACGGCTCGCCGCGGGTGCCTTCCTTGTCGATCTGCACCGCGCGGGCGAACAGGTGGCTGTTCACGTTCAGGCCGATCTGCTTCAGGTTGAACTGAATGATCTGCGCCACGAGCGGAGCGGAGCCACGGTTCGAGGTGTAGAGCTCGACGTTTGTGCCGTCGGCGACACCGGACTTGGCCGTCCACTTCTTGGCGGTGGCGAGGTCCGGCCCCTTGAGCGGGTACAGGTTCGCGTCACGGAACCCGGCGATGCCCGGAGGCAGGACCTGGTCGGTGCGCTTGCCTGCGAGGTAACCGCCCTGGGCGAGCATCGCTGTGCGGTCGATCGCGTAGTTGACAGCCTTGGCGAGCGCCGTGCCGTTCGCGCCCTTGAAGAGCGGCCGGTCATGGTTGAACGCCAGGTAGGTGACGCCGAGTTGCGGCTTCACCCAGAACTGTCCCTTGTTGACGCCGTACTTCTGGGCGGCTTCGGCGTACGACGCGGGCGGGATGCCGCCGGCGGCGTAGTCGGTCGCTCCCTGCTGCGTCCGCAGATACGTCGCATCGAGCGAGTTGCCGATGATGTAGTTGATCTGCGTGACGTTGTGCGGGCGCTTGCCCTTGTAGTACGGGTTCTTCTTGATCGTGATCGACTTGTTGGCCTCACGATCGGAGATGTAGTACGGGCCTGCCGACGCAGGGTTCAGCACACCGTTCGGGTCGTGCGCGAGGCCGGGCGGGATCGCGCAGAAGAACGGCATCGCCGTGCGGGCGAGGAAGTCAGGAGCAGCCTTGGTCAAGTTGAAGATCAAGTGATTGCCCTTGACGACGACGCCGGACACCGGCGACTTGTCCGAGCCGGCCACGTCGCTGAAGAACGGAAGAGCAGGCGACTGCATCTTCGGATCAGCGTCACGATCGAACGCGGCCTTGAAGGCTGCGGCGGTCACGGGCTGGCCGTTCGAGAACTTCGTGAAGCTCGCATTGACGGTGAAGTCGTACGTCTTCCCGCTGTTCGAGACCTTCGGGAAGCCGGTTGCGGCCTCAGGGACGAGCTGAGCACCCTTCGCGCCGTTGGCGTCCGGGTAGTTCATCAGCTTCAGGCACGTCGCGTACTCGATCTCCCAGCCGGTCGACAGGTAGTCGAGCGCCGGATCCGTGTAGTCGACATCGGTCGAGATGTCCACGTTCAGCGTGCCGCCCACAGCACCGGTCTTGCCGGTCTTGGCGACAGCGCTTCCTGCGAACACCGCGAGCAGCGCGATGGCGACCGTGACGGTCGAAAGCCACAGCTTTCTACTCAACGAAGTGCTCCTTTCTTGGGGTAGAACCGACGGTCTGTGTTTGGGGCCCGTCGGCTCGGGCGCAGAACGCATCCTCGGTCACATCTGACGAGGCGGCGGCAGTTTAGTTAGTTCTTCGTTAACTGCAAACCCCAAATGAACCTCTCGATCAACAGACAGCATCAAAGCTCGTTGGGAGGGAAACCACGGGTTTCCCTCCCAATGCCCTCCCTTCCGGGATCGCCGCCCGCGTGACCTCGCGTCGCCTCCCGCCGGGCAAAGCCCGGCTCCGGCGGCAAGCGTCCGTGACCCGAAGAGGCGGTTAGTGCGTCGCTCTAGGGTCGAACGCGTCGCGGAGGCCGTCGCCCAGGAGGTTGAAGGCCAGCGTCGTGATCAGCACCGCGAGGCCGGGCCAGACCATCAGCCACGGCTGCACGGTGTAGTAGTTCGGCCCTTCGGCGAGCAAGTTGCCCCAGCTCGGCGTCGGCTGCTTGATGCCGACGCCCAGGAAGGAGAGTCCGGCCTCGGCGAGGATGAAGCCCGCCACCGACAGGGTCGAGTAGACCGTGATCGGCGCAACGAGGTGCGGCAGGATGTGTGAGCGGATGATCCGCCAGTCGCTCGAGCCGGTCATCCGTGCGGCCTCGATGAACTCCTTCTCGCGCAGGCTCAGCACTACCGCGCGGATGATGCGCGCCGGGTAGAACCAGCCGAACGCTGCCAGGACGACGAAGAGGGTGAAGACGCCCGGACCGATGATGCCGCCGAACGTGATGTTGTTGATGCTGTCGCCGACCGTCGAGGCGAGCGCGATGATGAAGAGCAGTGCCGGGAACGCCATCGTGATCTCGGTCACGCGCGAGATGATCGTGTCGACCCAGCCGCGGAAGTAGCCGGCCATCGACCCGAGCAGCACGCCGATCGAGATCGAGCCGATCGTGGCGAGCACAGCCACCTCGAATGAGATGCGGGCGCCGTAGAGCAGCCGCAGGAACTCGTCGCGCCCAAGCGTGCTGTCGGCCCCAAGGGGCAGGTAGGTCGTACCGCCGAGCCCGTTCGAGACGCGCGAGAACGGCCCGATCGGCGCACCCAGCGGTGTCAGCGCAGTGTAGAACTGGTCGTTCGGGCCGTGGTGCAGGAAGTGCTGCGCGATCGGCGCCCCGATGAACGCGGAGAGCGCCAGCAGGATGATCGTGACACCGCCGCCGATCGCGATCTTGTCGCGACTGAACCGGCGCCAGACCTGCTCCCAGTAGCCACGCGCCTTGACCTCGACGTCGCCGAGCTCGGGCCCCGACTCGAGCGCGATCGCGCCGGCAAGCCCGGCGCCGCCACCCAGGACCTCGTGCTTCTCGTCGGTCTGCGCCATCGGTCGGCTGAGATTAGCGCCTCGCGTCCGATTCGGTGATCGCAACGCACGATCTGGACCATTAAGCCCGCATTAACCACGGAGGGAAACCGAGGTTTCACTCCGTGAGCCTCCCTTCCCTTGGCACGAGTGGTCGGGATCGAGTTGCGCCTCCCGCCCGGCCAAGCCGGGCTCCGGCGGCAATCGGCAGCCCTCACTCATACCTTCGGGTCACTGCGGTTCGCTGCCGGAGCCGGGCTTCGCCCGGCGGGAGGCGAAGCAACCGCCACGCAGGCGGCGATCCCGGAAGGGAGGGTTCGGGAGGGAAACCCGTGGTTTCCCTCCCGACTACTAGCCGCTGAGCGCGTCGGCCCCCGCGACCACTTCCAGGATCTCCTGGGTGATCTCGGCTTGCCGGGCGCGGTTCATGGCCAGCGTGAGGCTGTCGATCAGCTCGCCGGCTGCTTTCGAGGCGTTTCGCATCGCGGTCATGCGGGCGCCCTGCTCTGAGGCGGCCGATTCGAGGAGCGCGCGGTAGAGCTCGGTCTCGACGTAGACCGGCAGGAGCCGGGCGAGGATCTCCTCCGGCTCGGGCTCGTAGATGAAGTCGGGTGTGCCGCCGACGGTCTGCTCCTGCTCGTCGTCGGTGGCCCGCTCGAGGATGTCCTGCGGGATCGGCAGGACGTCGCGGACGGTCACCTTCTGGACGAGCGGCGAGACGAACGCGTTGTAGACGAGCACGACCCGGTCGACATCGCCGTTCGTGTACGCCTCGGAGACCGCGTGCGCCATCGCCTGCGCGTCGCGGTACTCCGGGCGGTCGCTGAAGCCCGACCACGCCTGGCCGACTTCGAGCCGCCGGAAGCGAAGCGTCGAGCCTGCCTTCTTGCCCGACGGGAAGCAGACGACCTGCTGACCGTCGCCCTGGACCTCGCGCATGAGCGCGAACGAGCGGCGGAGCACCTGCGCGTTGAACGCGCCTGCGAGCCCGCGGTCGCCGGTGACCGGGACGATCGCGACGCGCTCGATGTTCTCGCGGCGCTCGAGCAGCGGCAGCCGGACTGCGCCCGCCGCCTGCGAGACGCCGGCCATCAGCTCGAGCATCCGGTCCGCATACGGCCGCATCGCCTCGATCCGCTGCTGCGCACGGCGCAGCCGGGCCGAGGCGACGAGCTCCATCGCGCGCGTCAGCTTGCGCGTGTTCGTGATCGAGCGAACGCGCCGCTTCAGGTCCTGCGTCGACGCCAACTCAGGCTGCTTCCTTGTCGGTGCTCGTCTGGAACCGGCCCTTGACCTTCTCGATCTCGGCCTCCAGCTTCGGAGCTGGTCTCGTCGGCCAGGTCGCCCGATTCGCGGATCGCCTTGTAGATCGAGCCTTCCGCCCGCAGATGCTCGCGGAGCTCGTCCTGGAACCGCGGCACGTCCTCGGTCGGGACGTCGTCGAGGTAGCTGTTGACGCCCGCGTAGAGCGCGACCGCCTGCTCCTCCATCGGCCACGGCTGGTACTGCGGCTGGTTGAGGGTCGCGACCATCTTCTCGCCGCGGTTGAGCGCGCTCTGCGTCGCCTGGTCGAGCTCCGAGCCGAACTGCGCGAACGCCTCGAGCTCGCGGTACTGGGCCAGGTCGAGCCGCAGGCGACCGGCGACCTTCTTCATCGCCTTCGTCTGCGCCGACGAGCCGACGCGCGACACCGACGTGCCGACGTTGACCGCCGGGCGGACGCCCGAGAAGAAGAGGTCGGACTGCAGGAAGATCTGTCCGTCCGTGATCGAGATCACGTTCGTCGGGATGTAGGCCGAGATGTCGCCGGCCTGCGTCTCGATGATCGGCAGCGCGGTCAACGAGCCTCCCCCGCGCGCCTCGCTCAGCTTGCAGGCACGCTCGAGCAGCCGCGAATGGAGGTAGAAGACGTCGCCGGGGAACGCCTCGCGGCCCGGCGGGCGGCGTAGCAGCAGCGAGAGCTGCCGGTACGCGTCGGCCTGCTTGGTCAGGTCGTCGTAGATGATCAGCGCGTGCTCGCCCTTGTAGAGGAAGTACTCGGCCATCGCGCAGCCGGCGAACGGGGCGATCCACTTGATCGGCGCCGCCTCCGACGCTGACGCGGTGACGACGGTCGTGTACTCCATCGCGCCCGCCTCGCGAAGGCGCTCGACGACCTGCGCGACCGTCGACGCCTTCTGGCCGATCGCGACGTAGATGCACTTCACGTTCTGGTCGTGCTGGTTCAAGATCGTGTCGATCGCGATCGCGGTCTTGCCGGTCGAGCGGTCGCCGATGATCAGCTCGCGCTGGCCGCGTCCGACGTTCGTCATCGAGTCGATCGCCTTGATCCCCGTCTGCAGCGGCTCCTTCACCGGCTGCCGGTCGATCACGCCCGGCGCCTTGAACTCGACCGGGCGCGTCTCGGTGGACGCGATCGGGCCGAGGCCGTCGAGCGGGTTCCCGAGCGGGTCGACGACCCGGCCGAGCAGCGCCTCGCCGACAGGGACCGACGCGACCTTGCCGGTGCGGCGCACGGGCTCGCCCTCGGAGACCTTGTCCCACTCGCCGAACAGCGCCGCGCCGACGTTGTCCTCCTCGAGGTTGAACGCGAGGCCGGTGACACCGTGCTCGAGCTGAGAGCATCTCGAGCGCGAGGCAGTTCTCGAGGCCGTGGATGCGCGCGATGCCGTCGCCGACCTGCAGGACGTTGCCGACCTCGGCCAGGTTCGACTCGGCGTCGAAGTTCTCGATCCGCTCGCGCAGGATCGACGTGATCTCTTCGGGACGAAGCTTCATGTGGTCTCTTAGCTCCTTGCTTGGCTGAAGTCGTGGCGTAGTCGGTCGAGCCGTCCGCGGACGCTCGCGTCGAGCCTCATCGAGCCGGCCTGGAGGACGATCCCCCCGATCAGATCCGGGTCGACCTTGCGCGTCGCCTGCACCTTGCGGCCGGAGGCGTCCTCGATGCTGCCGAGGATCCGCTCGAAGTCGGCGTCGGAGAGCTCCGTGGCAGTGGTCAGCTCGACGTCGAGGATGCGTCGCTCCGCGGCGACGAGTGAGTCGAGCTCGTCGGCGATCTCCGGGAGCTCGCCCGCGCGGCTCTTCTCCGCGAGGAGCCGCAGGAAGTTGACGACCTCGTCGTTCGCGCCCTTCGCGATGCTGGCGAGGACGTCGGCCTTCGTGTCGCGCTCGATCTCGGGGTTGGCGAGGAACGAACGGAGCTCGTCGTTCGCGAGCACGGCGTCGCGGAGCTGCTGCACCTGCAGGTGCACCTCGTCGAGCGCGCCCCGGTCCTGCGCCGCCTCGAAGAGCGCTTTCGCGTAGATGCGGTGCGCGACGGCTACGACCGGCTCCCTTCGAGGGCGGAGAAGTCGATCTCGGCGAGCGCCTCGTCGATCAGGCGCTGCTGGTCGGCGCCGGTCAGCGACTTGCGCGTGATCTTCTCGGCGGCGGCGAGGCTGAGCTTGCCGACCTCGTCGCGGATCTGGCCGAGCGCCTGCTGGGTCGCCTGGTCGATCTGCCGGCGCGTCTCCTCGAGCCTGCGCTGGCGGTCCTCCTCCGTCTCCTCCCGCACGCGCTCGCGCTGCGCGTCAGCGATCCGGCGCGCCTCGGCGAGGATCTCGTCGGCCTGCGACTTCGCCTGGCCGATCAGCTGCCGGTGCTCCTCGAGCGAGGGTCCGGGCCTCGGCGCGGGCGTGGTCGGCCTCGTCGATCGCCTTCTGGATCCGCTCGCGCCGCTCGTCGATCACCGACTGGATGCGGACCGAACGCCACCTTCTTCAGGACGAAAAAGGTGATCAGGAAGCAGATGATCGTCCAGACCATCAGCCCCGGCGTGACCTGGATGAGCGGGCTGGTTGCGAGCATGCGGTTCGGTCTCCCTTAGACGAGGACGTACGCGAGGATCGAGCCGAGCAGGCCGTAGAACACGACCGCCTCGGTGAGGGCGAAACCGAGCCACTGGATGCCCTGCAGCTCGCCACGCAGCTCCGGCTGGCGGGCGACCGACTGGATCATCGAGCCGAAGATGTTGCCGATACCGACGCCGGCACCGAGGGCGCCGAGACCGACGCCGAGCGCGAGGCCGATCGCCTTGCCGGCATGGGTGATCGGCGAGTCCGATGCGGCGCTGGCAAGCAGGTGAACCATTGTGTTCCTCCTAGTGCTCCGGCTCGATCGCCGAGCCGATGTAGATGGCGGACAGGGCAGCGAAGATGAAGGCCTGGATCCCGACGACGATCACGACTTCGAAGATGTAGAAGATCGTGGCGACCGGGATCACGAAGATCGCGAGCACGTAGCTCTGGAGAATGAAGATCAGGCCGATGAAGGTCAGGATCAGGATGTGGCCGGCGAGCATGTTGGCGAAAAGTCGGACGCTGAGTGAGATCAACCGCATGAACTGCCCGAGGATCTCGAGCGGGACGATCAGTCCGAGCAGAGGCTTCGGCGCCTCGGGGATCCAGCTCTTGAAGTAGCGAACGGGACCGTTCCACTTGATGCCCTCGAAGTGGGTGAAGACGAAGGTCAGCAAGCGCGAGGGCGAGGGTCACCGAGATCGAACTGGTGGCGGCGTAGATCCCCCAGGTCGGCACGCCGTGCCAGGTCTCGCCGGTCAGGGGCAGCGGGATGAAGCCGAGGAAGTTGACGACGAAGATGAAGAGCATCAGGGTCGCGACATACGGGAACCAGCGGCCGACCGCCTTGTGCGGCAGTCCCTGCTCGGCGACCTGGGTCTGGGCGATCTCGTAGACCATCTCGCCGAAGGTCTCCTTGCGCCCGGCCCTCTGGCCGATCCGCGAGCGCATGAAGACGATTCCGAACAGGATCGTGGCCACGCTGCCGAGCATCAGGTAGACGACCGCTTTCGTGATCGAGAGATTCAGCGGGCCGAGGTGGATCGGAACCCACTCGTGCTGCTCGAACTCCTTGGTCGGGTCGAATTCACCACGGGCGAAGGCGTTCGCGGGCAGCAGGAGTGCCGCAGTGGTGACAAGGACGATCGCGCGCCTCACTGGGCAGCCCTGCCTGCCTCAGGCCCGGTGAAGTACGCGACGAGCTGCAACCCGAGCGCGGCTGAATAGCCGGCGGCGTACGTCAACGCAGCCGCCAGCCCGAGCCATTTGTCGGACACTGCGACGGCGAAGACGACCACCATCACGGCAATCGCGCGAAAGAGCATTCCGAAAGCTGCCACGCCTGCGGCGGCGAGGTTACCCGTACGGCTCTGCAGCCGCGTCAGTACGAGCCCGAGCGCCTCGGAGCCGCCCCAGAGAACCGCGCCGAGCGCCCAGCCCGAGACGCGCCAGCCGGCGAGCAGGAACACCGGCAGCGCGACCGCGATCACGATCGCACCTGCTGCCGCGGGCAGCAGCGCGGGTGGAGCGACGCGTGGTTGTGTCCAGGCGGGCATCAGATGTTGCGGTACTTGATCACTGTTGCTGCGACTCCGACTGGGATACCGACGACTGCACCGAAGGCGAGCCCGTACCCGAAGTTCCCCGCCGCCCAGCCTACGAGCGTGCCGACGGCGATGCATGCCATGGTGAATCCGATCAGCACGCTGCCGGCGCCGGCGAGGGAGAGCGTCGGACGCTGAGGCTCCACCGGTGCAGAGCATACCAGCGTTTGTGACACCGGTTTTCCCCTAGGAAAGCGCCCTCGCGGGTCGCTTGTGACGGTGCTCAGGCGGCCTTGCGGGCCGCGTCGCGGCGCCTCGCCCGGGGGCTCGTCAGCTTGACGAGCTCGAGCACGTAGACCACGTAGAGCGAGAAGGCGACCGCCAGCACACCGGCGACCACGTCGATCAGAACGTTGGCGACGTTCCAGTCGCCGCGGTGATGCGGGGGCGCGAAGTGCGTCGCGAGCGCCGCAGCCGCGAGCGTCGCGCACCAGCCCCAGAGGTACGTCACGGCGCGCCGCTGCGAGAAGCCGAGCCGCATGAAGCGGTGGTGCAGGTGACGCGCGTCCGCCTTGTACACGGGCTCGCCGCTCCGCAGCCGTTTCGCGACGACGAACGAGGTGTCGAGCACCGGCACGGCGAGGACGAGCAACGGCAGCAGCAGGGTCGCGAGAGCGGCGGTCTTGAGCAGGCCCTGGACCGACACCGCCGCGAGCGTGAAGCCGAGCAGGAGCGCCCCCGAGTCGCCCATGAAGATCCGCGCCGGGTAGAAGTTGTGCCGCAGGAAGCCGAGGCAGGCGCCGCAGACGATCGCCGCGAGCACCGCGGCGCCGATGCGGCCGAGCGACAGCTCGATGATCGAGAACGTCGCGCCCGAGATCGCGCAGACGCCGGCTGCGAGCCCGTCGAGGCCGTCCAGGAAGTTGACCATGTTCATGACCGCGACGATCGCGAGCACGGTCAGCGGCACACCGACCCACGAGGGCACCTGGTGGATGCCGACGATCGGGAACGTGAAGCGCTGCACCCACACGCCGAACCCCGTGGGGATCGAGGCGGCGAGCACCTGGCCGCCGAGCTTCTGCCACCAGGTGAGGCCGCGGAAGTCGTCGATCGCGCCCACGGTGGTCGCGACGCTCGCCCCGAGGAGCACGCCACGGAGCTCGCCGTTCAGCGGCAGGAACGCGAGTGAGGGCACGAACACGCCGAGGAAGAGCGCCAGGCCCCCGAGTCGCGGGACCTCCCGCTGCACCCGTTCACCTTCCGGGGGTCGAGAGACGAGGCGGAGGTGCCGCGCCGCACTACCGACCGCCGGGGTCAGCACGAGCACGATCGCGAGGGCGCCGAGCGCGCCCCAGAGGACCTCGAGGTGGTCTGTGAACTGGCTCCAGACCATGCCGGTCGCCTACTTCGTCCCGTAGAGCCGGTCTCCCGCATCGCCCAGGCCGGGAACGATGTAGCCGCGCTCGTTCAGCTGCCGGTCGATCGCCGCGACGACGATCTGCACGTCCGGGTGGTTCCGCTCGACGTTCGCGATGCCCTCCGGCGCGGCGATGATCGAGATCAGCCGAACGCTCGTCGCGCCGGCGTCCTTGACCAGCTTCACCGCATGGACGGTCGAGTTACCGGTTGCGAGCATCGGGTCGAGCAGGATCACGTCGCGATCGGCGACGTCCTGCGGCAGCTTCACGTAGTACTCGACCGGATGCAGCGTCTCCTCGTCGCGGTAGAGGCCGATGAAGCCGACGCGCGCGCCGGAGATCAACGTCAGCACGCCGTCGAGCATGCCGAGGCCGGCACGCAGGATCGGGCAGACGGCGACCTTCTTGCCCGAGATCCGCGGCGAGGGCGTCGTCTCGAGCGGCGTCGTCGATCTGGACGTCCTCGGTCGGTAGGTCCTTCGTCGCCTCGTACGTGAGGAGCAACGTCACCTCCTCGACGAGCTTGCGGAAGTGGACGGTCGGCGTGTCCTTGTCGCGGAGGTACGAGAGCTTGTGCTGGACGAGCGGGTGCGTGACCTCAGTGACGCTCACGCCACGTAGCTCGTGTACCCGCGGAACCCCGGGTAGAGCGGCCGCTTCTCGCACAGCGCCTCTGCCCGCGCGCGCAGCGCCGGCGACGTCGGCGTCGTCGTGCAGCGAGTCGACGATGATCGCCGCGACCTCGCCGAAGTCGGCCTCGTCGAAGCCGCGCATCGTCGCGGCCGGCGAGCCGAGCCGGACACCCGAGGCGACCATCGGCGGCCGCTCGTCGAACGGCACCGTGTTGCGGTTCGCGGTCAGCTTGCACTCCTCCATCCGCTCCTGCGCGGCGAGCCCTGTCCACTCGGTGGCGCGCAGGTCGAGTTGCACGAGGTGCGTGTCGGTGCCGCCTGTCAGCACGTCGTGGCCGCCCTCGAGCAGGCCCGCAGCGAGCGCATCGGCGTTCGCGCGCACCTGCCGCTGGTAGTCGCGGAACGCGCCGCTCATGGCAATCTTGAAGCAGGCCGCCTTCGCGGCGATCGTGTGCATCAGCGGGCCGCCTTGCATGCCCGGGAAGTTCGCGCGGTCGACCTTCGTCGCGTACTCCTCGCGACAGAGCACGAAACCGGCGCGCGGACCGGCGAGCGTCTTGTGGGTCGTCGACGTGACGAAATCGCAGTGCGGGACCGGGCTCGGGTGGATCCCTGCGGCGACGAGCCCCGAGAAGTGCGCCATGTCGCACATCAGCAACGCGCCGACCTCGTCGGCGATCTCGCGGAACCGATCGGCCTCGACCGTGCGCGGATAGGCAGAGCCGCCGCAGACGATCAGCTTCGGCCGGACCTCCTTCGCCTGTGTCAGCACCTCGTCGTAGTCGACGAGCATCGTCTCGCGCGAGACGCCGTAGTGGTGGAACTCGTAGAGCTTCCCCGAGAAGTTGACCTTCAACCCGTGCGTCAGGTGACCGCCGTGATCGAGCGAGAGCCCGAGCACCCGGTCGCCCGGCTTGAGCACCGCGAAGTAGACCGCCATGTTCGCCTGCGCACCCGCGTGCGCCTGCACGTTCGCGTGCTCGGCGCCGAAGAGCTCGGTTGCACGGTTCCGTGCGAGCTCCTCGATCTCGTCGACGACCTCGCAGCCACCGTAGTAGCGCTTCCCCGGGTATCCCTCGGCGTACTTGTTCGTCGGCACCGAGCCGACCGCTTCCAGCACGCTCGGCCAGGTGAAGTTCTCCGACGCGATCAGCTCGATCTGACCGCGCTGCCGGTCGAGCTCACGTCCGAGCAGCTCGGCGATCTCAGGGTCGATCTCCCCCAGGCCGAGCGTCTTCAGCTCGTCGAACGTCTGGTGCGCCACCGCCATCACGTGGATCGTACTCGGGCCCTCCGGACGCGGGCGATCGCCTCGGTCGACGGCGCGGCGCCCTCCCGCAGCACGCGCGGATCTGCGCCGGTGAAATCGAGCACGGTCGAGGGGGTTCCCGGCAACGGCCCGGCGTCGAGCGACGCGCAGACGCTGCGCAGCCGCTCGGGGACGCCGTCGAGCGTGCGGGGATCGGGGCCGCCCGGCTCGTTGGCGCTGGTCGCGGCGAGGCAGCCGGTTTCGGCGAGCACCCGGCGCGTCTCGGCCGGCAGCGCGGGCACACGCACGCCGAGTCGCGTCGGCACGCTCGCCCGCCAGCCACGGGAAGCGGTGAGCGGGGTTCGCGAGCACCAGCGTGTACGGCCCCGGCAGCAGCGCCTCGAGCACGAGCGCGTCGGCGCTCGCCTCCGGGAAGCAGCCGAGCAGCTGCTCGATCGACGACGCCAGCAGCGCGGTGGGCTGCTCGGGCCGCCGTCCCTTCAGTGCGTAGAGCCGTTCGACCTCCGGCTCGTCCGGCAGCGAGAACAAGCCCGTAGACGGTGTCGGTCGGCAGCAGGACCGGACGGCCCGCCCTCAGCTGCCTCGATCACCCGTTCCGCCACCGCGCCTCCACCACCCGCTGTCTGCCCGCCAGGTCGAACCTGATCGACGGATCGTCGTACCCGAGCGACTCGAGCGTCGCCGCGACGTCCGCCGCATGGTCGGCATGCACCTCGAGCACGAGCCAGCCGTCGAGACACGCACGCGCCTCGTCCGCCAGCCGGGCCGTCTGGCCGGCGTCGACGAGCGCGCCGCGCGGCTCCCAGTCGCGCACCTCGGGCTCGAGCTCGTCGAGCTCGGTCGCCAGCACGTACGGCGGGTTCGAGACGACGAGCTCGAAGCGGCCGTCGACCGCCGCGAGCAGGTCACTCTCGACGAACGTCACGTCCAGCTCGTTCGCGATCGCGTTCTCGCGGGCGAGCGCGAGTGCGTCGCCGGAGATATCGGTCGCGGTCACGATGGCATCCGGCAGCTCGTGCGCGATCGCAAGCGCGATCGCGCCGGAGCCCGTGCCGACGTCGACGACACGAGGCCTCGCGACGTTCTCGAGGAGCTCGAGAGTTCGCTCGACCACCAGCTCGGTCTCGGGCCGCGGGACGAGTGCACGCGCGTCGGTCTTGAGCGTGAGATGTCGAAAGTCCCAGTCGCCGAGCACGTAGGCGAGCGGCTCACGTCGGCCGCGGCGGCCGACCAGGTCGCGCGCGGCGGCCCGCTCGGACTCGGTGAGCGGACGGTCGTACTGGGTGTAGAGCTCGATGCGGGACAGGCCGAGCGCGCGCGAGACGAGATGCTCGGCATCGAGCCGCGGGCTGTCGACGCCGCGCTCGCCGAGATAGCCGGTCGCCCCGGCGAGCACCTCGCCCAGGTTCACCGCTCGAGCGCGCGGCGTTGCTCGTCGGCGGTGAGCGCGTCGGTGAAGTCGTCGAGCGAACCGGCGAGCACCTGCTCGAGCGGCACGTTCAGCTTCACGCGATGGTCGGTGACGCGGCTCTGCGGAAAGTTGTACGTGCGGATCTTCTCGGCGCGCGCACCCGAGCCGACCTGCGCGCTCCGGACGGCGGCCTGCTCGGCCGCCTGCCGTTCGCGCTCGGCCTCGTAGATGCGCGCCCGCAGGACCCGCATCGCCTTCTCGCGGTTCTGGAGCTGCGAGCGTTCGTCCTGCATCGCGACGACGATCCCCGTCGGCACGTGCGTGATGCGGACCGCCGAGTCCGTCGTGTTCACCGACTGGCCGCCCGGGCCGGACGAGCGGTACACGTCGATCTTCAGGTCGCTCTCCTCGATGTCGACGTCGACGTCCTCGGCCTCCGGCATCACCGCGACGGTCGCGGTCGACGTGTGGATCCGCCCCTGGGACTCGGTCTCGGGAACGCGCTGGACACGGTGGGTGCCGCCCTCGAACTTGAAGATCGAGTATGCGCCGTCACCCTTGATCGCGAACGTGCCCTCCTTGAGACCGCCGGTGTCGCTCGGCGCGACCTCGAGCTCCTCCCACCTGTAGCCGCGGCGCTCGGCGTAGCGCTGCAGCAGCTTCGCCAGGTCGCCCGCCCAGAGCTTGCCCTCCTCGCCGCCCTCGCCGCCGCGGATCTCGACGATCACGTCCTTGTCGTCGGCGGGGTCGCGCTCGGCCAGTGCGAGCTTGAGCTCCTCCTCGAGGCGCGCGACGTCGGCTTCGTAGTCGGCGACCATCTCGCCGAGCTCGGCGTCTCCACGGGCGGCGTCGAGATCGGCGCGCGCCTGCTTCCACGCCTGTGCGAGCTTCCAGGGGCCTTCGAGCTCCTTCAGCCTGCCGGCCGACGTCGGCCGCCTCGCGATGGTCGTTGTAGACGGCAGGATCCGACATCCGCTCCTGTGCTTCGGCGTGGGAGCGGTCGAGCTCGGCTACGAGGTCGTCGAGCGCCGCCATGCCGCGCTCAGGCGAGCGTTGCTTCGAGGCTCACGTCCGGGATCCCGGCGAGCGCCTTCGAGACGGGGCAGTTCTGCTTGGCATCGTCGGCGGCGGCTGCGAAGCCGTCGGCGTCGAGGCCGGGCACGGTGCCGCGAACGCTGAGCGCGCCCTTGATGATCCCCTCGCCCGGCTGGAACGTCACTGTCGGCCGACGTCTCGAGCCGTTCCGGCGGCGTGCCGGCCTTGGCGAGCACGTTCGCCAGCGCCATCGCGAAGCACGCCGCCCACGCCGACGGCGATCAGCTCCTCCGGGCTCGTGCGGCCGTCCGGCTCCTCGGCGCGCGACGCCCACGTGACGTCGAGCGGCCCGAAGGCGCCGCTCGGCGCCGCCGCAATCGTCCCGCTACCGCTCAGCAGGTCGCCGTGCCAGACAGCACTCGCGGTCCGCTCTGTCATGCCATCACCTCCACGCGTCGGTCGGCCGGTCCTGCCCGGCCCTCGAGATCGAGCACTTCCTTCAGCGCGCGGATCGAAACCTCGAGCTGATCGAGCGTCGGCTCACGGGTCGTCAGCCGCTGCAGCCACAGACCGGGCGCGAGCAGCGTCATCAGGATGCGGTTCGACGAGTGCTTGCCCGCGAAGCGGATCAGTTCGTAGGCGATGCCGGCGATCACGGGCAGCAGGACGATGCGGCTGACGATCAGCCAGTACCACGCAGGTCGTCCGAGCAGCGCGTAGACAAACACGCCGACGACCATCACCCAGAGCAGGAACGCGGTACCGCAGCGCGGGTGGATCAGCGAGTGTCGCTGCGCGTTCTCGGGCGTCAGCTCATCACCGGCTTCGTAGGCGTTGATCGCCTTGTGCTCGGCGGCGTGGTACTGGAAGACGCGCCGCAGCGACGGGATGAAGCTGAGCACGGTCAGATACACGACGAAGACGCAGACGCGCACGATGCCCTCGACGAGCACGAACCAGCCGCCGCTCGAGATCGGGAGCAGGTCGGTGAGCAGCGCCGGGCCGACCTTGAAGACCATCACGGCGAAGCCGATCGCAACGAGGAACGCGAAGGCGAGCGCCCAGCGGCCGATCTCGGCCGGCTCCTCGTCTCCCTCCGCCTCCTCGGCGGCGGCGTAGTTGGCGCTGACGCTCAGCGCACGGAACCCGATCGCAAGGCTCTCGCCGAGCGCAATGACGCCGCGCACGACCGGCAGGCGCAGCGTCCAGTGGCGCGCGGCGAGCGGATCGATCGCCCTTCGAGACGTGCGCGATCTCACCGTCGGGCTTGCGGACCGCGACCGCCCAGTTGCGCGGGCCGCGCATCATCACGCCCTTCGAGGACCGCCTGGCCGCCGACGGCCTGCGACATGGCCTTAGGAGGACGAGCGCGCAGCGCGCTCGGCCTTTTCGAGCCGCCGCTGGAACCGCTCCACCCGGCCGCCCGTGTCGACGAGCTTCTGCTTGCCGGTGTAGAACGGGTGGCAGTTCGAGCAGATCTCGACGTGCAACTCGGGGCGCGTGGAACGCGTCGTGAACGTGTTCCCGCAGCTGCAGTGCACGGTTGCGAGGACGTACTCGGGGTGAATGTCGGCCTTCATCGCCGGGCCAGGATAGCAGCGGCCGTTTCGGCTGCGACGTTGCCGCCCGGAGACGAGCACGACGGGTCGTTCGGCCTCGATCTTGCCCGCCAGCCAGGCCGCCGTGGCGGCCGCACCCGCGGGTTCGCATGCGAGCTTGGCGCGCTCGTAGAGGAACCTGAACCCGGCCTCGATCTCGTCCTCCGTGACGAGCACGCGCTCCAGCCCGGAGCAGATCTCGATCGGCAGACCGCCGGCGAACGGCGCGTTCAGGCCGTCGGCGATCGACGTAGGCTCGACGGGCGTCGGCACGTCCGTGCTCGATCCCGACGTGCAGCGCGCGACTCAGCTCCGGCTCGACCGCGATCACGCGAACGCGGTCGCCGAGCGCGGTCTGGATGCCGCTGATCAGACCGCCGCCGCCGACCGGCACGACCACCGCGTCGACGTCCGGCGCGTCCTCCTCGATCTCGAGGCCGACGGTGCCGGCGCCGCACAGCACGAGCGGATCCTCGAACGGATGCACGAGCGTGCGACCGGTCTGCTCCTGCAGCTCGGACAGGCGCTCGAACGCGGCGGCGGGACCCGCGGCTTCGAGGTCGACCGTCGCGCCGTACGCCACGCGTCGCCTCGATCTTCTGCGCCGACGCGCCCTGCCACATGACGACGAGCGCGTCGAGCTGCTCGGCCGCGGCGGCGTACGCGACCGCCTGCGCGTGGTTGCCGGCGCTGATCGCGATCACGCCGCGGCGCTTCTCCTCCTCGGTGAGCGAGCGGATCTTGTTCAGCGCACCGCGCACCTTGAACGAGCCGGTCCGCTGGAAGAGCTCGCATTTCAGGCGTGCGCCGAGCGTGCGGTTCTGCAGCAGCGGCGTGCGCGCGAGGCTCGTGCCGATCGTGGCGCGTGCGCGCTCGACGTCGTCGCGGGTCGGAAGCATCGATCGAACCGTACTCGCCGACTAGGCGCGTGCGCCCGCGCGCTGACGCACGGCCTCGAAGAGCAGTACGGCGGCGGCGGTACTCGCGTTCAGGGAGTCCGTGGCCGCTTCGTCGTTCATCGGGATCTCGACCTCGGTGTCGGCGAGCGCGCGCCAGGTCTGGTCGAGGCCGCCGTCTTCGGCGCCGATCAGGAAGGCGGTCGGCTGCGTGTAGTCGGCGTCGGTGTGTCGTCGTGACGCGCCAAGCACGGCGGCGACCTTCGCGTGCGGGAGCGCGGCGATCTCGTCCCGCGTCATCGTGACGATCGGGAGCGTGAAGACGGCGCCCGTCGAGGCGCGGATCGCGTTCGGGTTCCAGGGATCGGCCGTCGCGTCGGCGACGACGAGCGCATCGGCACCGGCCGCGTCGGCGGTGCGTGCCATCGCACCGAGGTTGCCGGGCTTCTCGATCCCGACCGCGACGAGCAGCAGCGTCGCGTCGTCGGGCACGTCGCGCTGCGGGACCTCGACGACGGCGAGCACCCCTTCCGGCTCGGCGCGGTAGCTCATCCGGGCGAGCACGCGAGCGCTCACCTCCTCCCCGCCCCCGCGCCAGTCCGGCAGCAACTCGGGCGCGACGTAGATGCTCCTGATCGCGAGCCCGGCGCCGATCGCCCGCTCCACCTCACGCCGCCCCTCCGCCACGAACAACCCGGCCCTCCTGCGCTCCCGCCCCTTCCGCAGCCGGAGCACCTCCTTGACGCGCGGATTCTCCAACGACGTGATCACTGTCTCGACCAGCCACGTCCGGTGTCAGACACGGAAACCAAAGTGCGCCAAGAGTGTCACGAGAGCCAAAACAGACGATGCGGCGAGCGGCTCGCGGCTCTACGTTCGAGGCATGGGCTACCCCATCCGCGAAGAGCACCCGGGTTGCTACTACCACGTCGGCACGCGAGGGAACAACCAGCAGCCGATCTACCGCGATGCGGGCTCGCGGATCATGTTTCTCGTGCGCCTGGGCATCGTCGCGCGCCGCTTCGATTGGAAGGTAGCGGCGTACTGCCTGATGACGAACCACTACCACCTGATCCTCAAACTCGGGGAGCGCGGCATGTCGGACGGAATGCGGTCGTTGAACGGCGGCTACGCAATTGCCTTCAACGCACGGTATGCGCGGCGCGATCACCTGTTCGGCCGGCGCTTCTGGAGCCGCGAGCTCGAGGACGACGGCGACCTGCTCGAGACGAGCCGGTACATCGAGCTCAACCCGGTTCGCAAGGGACTGATCGAGGTCCCGGAGGACTGGCGCTGGAGCAGCCATCGAGCCGCGGTCGGCCTCGCGAGGCCGGACCCGTGTCACAGCCCGGACGAAATCTGGTCCCGGTTCGACGAGCAACCTCGCCTGGCCATGGACGCTTACGACCTGTTCGTGAAGGAGGCGCTGCTCGAGACACGTCCGGTGTCAGACACCGGGGTTAGGTAAGCGTGTACTCGGGGCCGCTGCCGCCCTCGGGCGGGGTCAGGCGGCCGCCCTTGGCGGTGATCGCGCCGCACTGGACGCAGTTCGAGGGGGCGAGCTTCACCTCGACGGTGCCGTCGCCGTCGGCGTCGCCGATCTCGTAGACCTGCGCGGGGCAGAGCTGCACCCACAACTCGGCGAGCTCACGGGGCACCTTCGTCTGGATGCGAATGTGGTTCGGCTGGTCGTCGCGCGTCCTGTTGCCGGACGCGAAAACGCTCGACAGCTTGTCGAACGTGAGCTTCCCGTCCGGCGCCGGGATACGACCGCGCGCGGTCGGTCGTGCGGAGCGACTGTTCGGCATCGCGCTCCGTCGGCAGGTCGCCGGGCGGGAACTTCCCCTTCGTCGCCGTCATCGCGCCGGCGAGCGCGCCGCCGACGTAGAACCCGCGCCCGAACGCCTGGCGCATGTTCCGCACCTCCTGCAGGTCGCGCCAGATGAACGACTCGCGCAGCGAATCGTCGTACGCCGCAAGGGCCGTGCGCGGTGACGCGCCGCGGGCGAGTGTGCCCCACGCGGCCTCCGCCGCGAGCCGGCCGGATTCGATCGCGTAGTGAATGCCCTTCAGCGCCGGCACGTTGACGAGCCCGACGCCGTCGCCGGTGAGCAAGAGGCCCGGGCGCGTGGAAGCGCGTCGGCAGCGCGACGAACCCGCCCTCGGGAATCGTCTTCGCCCCCCACTGCACGCGCTCGCCGCCGTCGAGGATCCGGCGGATGCGCGGATGCGTCTTCAGCTGCTGCAGCAGGTCGTGCACCGACAGCTCCGTGTCGCGTGTAGTCGAGCCCGACCACCATCCCGACCGTGACCATGTCGTCGCCCAGCGGGTAGATGAACGAGCCGCCGAACTCGCGGTACTTCTTCCCGGGCCGGAGCGGCCAGCCCATCGTGTGGATGACGCGGTCGAGCGGCTTCGCGACCTTCCAGACCTCCTTGACCCCGAGCGCCCACACCTGCGGGTTGTCGCTCGCGAAGGCCGAAGTGGTCGAGCGCCGCCCCGGTCAGGTGACCCTGCGTCCCCTCGGCGAGGATCGTCACACGCGCGGTGATGTCGGAGCCGGCCTCGAAGTTGCCGAGCTTCTCGCCGCTCCGCCCCCGGCCGCGGTCGCCGGTCCGCACCCCGACCACTCGACCGCCGTCGACCAGCAGCCGTTCGGCGGACGTCTCCGGCAGGATCGTCGCGCCGAGGCTCTCCGCCTCCTCGGCCAGGAACCGGCCGAGCTGCGAGAGCGAGGCGATGTAGTTGCGGTCGTTGACCATCGTCGGCGGCGTCGGGATGCGGTACGCCCGCCACTTCGTCATGTACAGCACCGACTCGGCGTCGACCTCGCCGTAGAACGGCAGCTCGTCCATGCGCTTGCGGCCCCTGAACAGCCGCTGCAGCCCGCGCGGGTTGACGACGGCACCCGAGAGCAGATGCGAGCCGGGCGACTTGCCCTTCTCGAGCACGGCGACCGGGACGTCGCCGAGCCGCTCCGCGGTCTCGGGGTCCTCCTCGATCAGCTGCCCGAGCCGGATCGCGGCCGCGAGGCCGGCCGGCCCGGCGCCGACGATCAGGAACCCGACCTCGATGCGCTCGTCGACCGGATCGGTCGGGACGCCGATCGCCTCCGCAGACGTCCACGGCGGCGGAAACTCGGACGGGCGGACGCTCACGACCGCCGCGCGCGGACGAGCTCGGTGAGCTTCGGGACGATCTCGTGGAGGTCACCCACGACGCCGAGGTCGGAGAACTCGAAAATCGGCGCGTTCGCGTCCTTGTTGATCGGCGACGATCACGTTCGAGCCCTGCATCCCGACCTTGTGCTGGATCGCCCCCGAGATGCCGAGCGCGACGTACAGCTTGGGCGACACCGTCTTGCCGGTCTGGCCGACCTGCGCCGAGTACGGGTACCAACCCGCGTCGACGACCGCACGGGTCGCGGCCACGGCGCCGCCGAGCGCCTGCGCCAGCTCCTCGGCGAGCGAGAACTTCTCCGGCTCGCCGAGACCGCGGCCGCCCGCGACGATCACGTCTGCGTCCTCGATCGACGGACCTTGTTGCTCGGCGTGCGCCTGCTCGACCATCTCGGCGCGCGTCGAGAAGTCCTCCAGCTCGACGGGAAGCGTCCTTCACCTCCGCTGTGCCGCCGGTCTCGGTCGCATCGAATGCACCCGCGCGGAAGATCGCGAGCCTGACCGGACTCGACCAGCCGACGTCGACGAACACGGTGTCCGAGAGCTGCGGCGCCTTGCCCGCTGTCGCCGTCGAAGTCGACCAGGCCCCAGTTGAGGCCGGCGTCGAGCCGCGCGGCGAGACCCGCGGCGACGTCGGCGGCGAGCACCGATTGCGCGAACAGCACGGTGTCGTACCCCTCGTCGCGCACGAGCTTTGCGAGGACGTCGACGCGCGGCTGCGGCAGCGGCGCGGCGAGCCGCGTCGTCGTCCGCGACCCACACCGCCGTCGCGCCGTAGGCGCCGGCGGCCGCCGCCGCGTCGCGCACGCCGGCACCGGCCACGACGCCTGCGACATCGCCGCCGAGCTGCGCCGCCTTGCTGAGGACGCCGAGCGAGCCCTTCGCGAGCGCGTCGCCGTGGTGCTCGAGGAAGACGAGGGTCTTCGCCATCAGATCAGTCGCTTCGCGACGAGGAACTCGACGATCTGCTCGGCGCCGGAACCGTCGTCGTCGATTTTCTGCGACTCGCCGCGTGGCGGTGGTGGGTTCAGCGCGACGACCGTCGTCGCGGCGGACTCTGCGCCGCCGACGTCGGCGGCGCCGATCGTCTCCTGCGGCTTCTTCTTCGCGCCCATGATCCCCTTCAGCGACGGGTACCGCGGCGTGTTGATCGAGTCGGCCACCGCGACGACCGCCGGCAGCGGTGCGCGAATCGTGTCGTAGCCGAACTCGGTCTGTCGCTTGCCGGTCAGCGCGCTGCCGTCGACCACGAGCTCGCTGACCTGCGAGACGACGGGTGCCTGCAACCTCTCGGCGACCGCAGCCCAAAGACAGGCGCCGCCGCCGTCTGCCGACTGTTGCCCGAACAGCACGAGACTCGGCGCTCTCCCGATCGAGCGCACCTGCAAGCGCCTTCGCGGTCGCGAGCAGATCGGCGCCCACGAGCGCAGGGTCCGACACGAGCACCGCGCGGTCGGCACCCATCGCGAGCGCCTTGCGCAGCGCGTCCAAGGCCCGCTCCGGCCCCATCGAGACGACGACGACCTCGCCGTCGCCCGCCTTCTCCTTCAGCCGAAGCGCCTCCTCGATCGCGTACGTGTCCCACTCCGAGATCGTCAGCTCGCCGGACCGGTCGAGCCGGTTCGTTGCGGGGTCGATCCGGCGCCCGGCTGCCGCGTCGGGAACTGCCTTGACACAGACGGCGATCTTCATGACGCGCGGACTCTACCCAGCGAGCGCGGCTTGGCACCGGGCGAACACACGGCTACGGTGCGACCGCGATGCGTGTTTTCGCCCCCGCCGTCGCGGCAGTGGCGCTGCTTGCAGGAAGCGCGTCCGCTGCGACCAGCGCCGTCCCGCGAATCCTCTTCCCGGTCGTCGGCACCGTCGTCTTCCACGACGACTTCGGCGAGCCTCGCGGCGCGCTCAAGCACCAGGGGAACGACCTCGTCGGCGACAAGCGTGCGCTCGTCGTCGCGGTCGAGGCCGGCAAGGTCTCGTACTGGACGACGTCGGCGAGCGCCGGCTGCATGCTCTATCTCTACGGCGCCAGCGGGACGATGTACGAGTACATCCACCTGAACAACGACCTCACCGCCGCGAACGACAACCGCGGCAGGTGCGTTCAGGGTGTCTCGTACGCGGTCGCCGACGGGGCCCACGTCGACGCGGGCCAGGTGATCGGCTACCTCGGCGATTCCGGCGATGCAAACGGCATCCACCCGCACCTGCACTTCGAGGTGCACCCGAACGGCGGCAAGGCCGTCGACCCGTTCGCGTACATCAAGAAGGCCCCGCACCTGCTGGTCGCGGCACCGCCGGCGGGAGTCGCCTTCACGCTGAAGCTCACCGGGACCGTCGTCAGCACCGAGGCGACCGATCTGACGCTCACCGTCGACACGCTGGCGGCGTGGCCGTCACACATGAAGCTGAAGAAGCTGAACCGCTCGCTCACCCTCGCGGTCACCGATCCCACGTTCGCCGTGACGGCGGTCGGCGACCGGGTCGTCGTCTGGACGCGACCGGCTCCCGGCACTGTCGAGGCGTTGACCGGCGCCCCCAACGCGATCGCCCTCGATCGCGTGCAGGTCCTTTAGACCGGGACGCGCGCCTGCAGGAAGTCGACGATCTCGCTCGTCGGCGCTCCCGGTGTGAACACCGCGGCGACGCCCTGCCGCTTCAGCTCGGTCACGTCGTCAGCCGGGATCGTCCCGCCGACGACGACCAGCAGGTCTTCGGCGCCCTGCGCCCTCAGCAGCTCCAGGATGCGTGGCACGAGCGTCATGTGCGCGCCGGAGAGGATCGAGATGCCGACGGCGTCGGCGTCCTCCTGGATCGCGGTCTCGACGATCTGCTCCGGCGTCTGGTGCAGGCCGGTGTAGATCACCTCCATGCCGGCATCCCGGAGCGCGCGCGCGATGATCTTCGCGCCACGGTCGTGGCCGTCGAGACCGGGCTTCGCGATCACCACTCTGATCTTCGCTGCCACGGTCGGTCAGTATAGGAACGTGAAGCTGACCGTCGTCGGCTGCTCACCGGCGTGGCCGAACGCCGGCGGAGCGCATTCCGGGTACCTGATCGCGAGCGAGGGGCGTCGCCTGCTGCTCGACTGCGGTCCCGGCGTGCTCGCCCGGCTGCGCGAGAGCGAGCCGTGGCCCGAATCGAAGCGATCGTCGATCTCGCACCTGCATCTCGACCACTGCGGCGATCTCGTGCCCTGGCTCTGGGGCCACGTCGCTCGGACCCGCGATCGGCAAGCCGGCGGCCGGAGCTGCACGTGCCACCCGGCAGGCCTGGCGCGGATCTCGACCTTTGCGCCGCTCGGTCGGTTCCTGCAGGTCTTCGACGTGCACGAGTACGCCGACGGCGTGGCGTTCACCGCGGCCGGTCACACGATCACCCCGCGCGCCGTCTCGCACTACGTCGAGCCCGCCTACGGGTTCCGGGTCGAGCACGGCGCCTCGGTGCTGGCCTATTCAGGCGACACGGGCCCGACGCCTGCGCTCATCAGCCTCGCTCGCGACGCCGACGTCTTCCTCTGCGAGGCGACGCTGCTCGAGCCGGAGAACGACCCGCACGGTCACATGACGCCCGACGAGGCCCGCTCGGCGGCGCGGAAAGCCAACGTGCGGCGGCTGCTCCTCACGCACCGGGCCGCCGAGCACCCGGTCGACGACCTCGTCTACGACGGGTTCGAGCTCGAGTTGTAGCCGAGGAGCTCGGCGTAGCGCTTCGCGGCGCGGCGCGACCTGACGGCGTTCCGGAGGCCCCAGACGGTGAGCCCGAGCACGAGCGCGGCCAGGAAGCTGAGCGGCGCGAGCAGCCACTTGGCCGACACCGTCGCGACGGTCGGCGGTGCGACCGGCGCCGACGCGACGCTCTTGATCTGCCCGGCGCCGCCGATGCCCTTCGGCACCCACGCGGCGACCAGCCAGTTCCCGGGATGCGCCTTGTAGCGCTTGAACTCGATCGTGAACGTCTTGCCGGCCCAGTCACTGTGTGGGTCGACCGACCACACCCAGATCGAGCGCGACGTCGTCGCGGTAGGAATAGAGGACGCTCCAGTTCGCGATCCCGACCGCGGGGAACGGGATCACGTTGTTGTTGCCGGTGTTCCACGACTTCCGCGTCTGGCCGGCCTTCATCTCCGGCCCGAGCATGTCCCAGGCAGAGTCGAGGTGCTTGCGCGCGACCGCCGTCTTGATGAACTGACTCGCGGTCGCGAACAACTGCTGCCGGTCCGAGTCGGTCAGGTCGCTGCTTCGCCGGCTCGCGATAGACCTGCGCCGGCCGGTCGAAGATCGGCGTCTCGTTCGAGCGGCCGGTGTTGCCGACGAGAATCGCACCGATCGCGAGGCCGGCGAGCACGGAGAGGATGCCGGTGCCCCAGAACAGACGGCGACGGAAGCGGTGCGACTGGAGGCGACCGGTCATCGCCTTCCGACGTTTGCCTGCCTCGCGCTCGGCGGTCTAGTACCGGCGCCGTTGTTTTCCGAACCGTTCGGGACCGGCGGGCTCGATTTCGGATACCAGCCGTTGACGAGCCACTTGCCGTTCCGCTTGACCAGGTCCATCTGGAAGAGCTGCGCCTTGATCTTCGCGTTCGCCTTTGGCAGCAGCGCGATCTCGACCAGCGCTTCCTTCGGGTACGAGAAGTCGATCTTCATCGGCGCGTACTTGACGGCGTCGACCGGGTACGGGATGACGGCGATGTTGCCGGTCTTCCACTCGGCGAGCGTCTGGCCCTGGCGGATCGCCTCGGTGACGAGCTTGTACGCATCCGGAAGGTTCTTGCGGGCGACCGCGGTATTGATGAAACGCCGCGCGACCATCGTCGCGCCCGGCGTCAGCTTCACCGTCCTCGGCACAGCCGAACGGTCGTCGGCCGGCTTGTTCGACAGCGGCGTCGCCGTCGAATTCCCGGTGTTCGAGTAGTGGTAGCCCGACGTATCCGAGCACCGCGCCGATCGCCACGACGCCGGCGATCCAGGGCAGCGCCTTCTGCCAGCCGGGCTTCCGAACCGGGTCGCGGTGCTCGAAGATCGTGTCAGCGTTCATCGCCACGTCAGAGTAGACGCCCGATCCGACGGGTCGTTAGGCCCCTCTGTTGAGCGAGTGTTAACGCACGCCGGTCAGAAGACCGGCGTCTCGCGCCAGGTGCCCCAGACGTCGCGGAAGGCGTCGCACATCTCGCCCATCGTCACGTAGGCGCGGGCGGCGTCGACGATCGCGGGCATCAGGTTGCGGTCGTCGTCGGCGGCGTCCGTCGCGCAGCCGCGCGAGCGCGGCCTCGACCGCGGCGCTGTCGCGGCGCGCCGCGGAGCGCCTGGACGCGCGCGATCTGCTTGCGTCTCGAGCGCGGGGTCGATCGCGGAGGATCGGCGATCGGCTGCTCGTCGGCCAGCTGGTAGCGGTTGACGCCGACGACGATCCGCTGCTCGCGCCTCGACCTCGGACTGGTAGCGGAACGACGCCTCGGCGATCTCGCGCTGGAAGAAGTTCTCCTTGATCGCGGCGACCACGCCGCCGAGCTTCTCGATCCGGTCGAAGTAGTCGTACGCCTGCCGCTCGAGCTCGTTCG
This sequence comes from uncultured Actinomycetes bacterium, assembly GCA_963819535.1. GTDB lineage: Bacteria > Actinomycetota > Thermoleophilia > Gaiellales > Gaiellaceae > PALSA-600. The sequence goes on from CAWFWL010000004.1 coordinate 1,183,416, forward strand.
TCAGCTGCTCGAGGTAGTAGGAGCCGCCGAGCGGGTCGATCGTGTTCACGACGCCGGTCTCGTGCGCGATCACCTGCTGCGTGCGCAGCGCGATCCGCACCGCGTCCTCGGTCGGCAGCGCGAGCGCCTCGTCGAAGCGAGTTCGTGTGCAGCGACTGCGTGCCGCCGAGCACGGCGGCGAGCGCCTCGATCGCGGTGCGCACGATGTTCACCTCCGGCTGCTGCGCCGTCAGCGACACGCCGGCCGTCTGCGTGTGGAAGCGCATCAGCCACGAGCGTCGGGTTCTTGCGCGCCGTAGCGGTCGCGCATCACGCGCGCCCAGATCCGCCGCGCGGCGCGGTACTTCGCGATCTCCTCGAAGAAGTCGAGATGCGCGTTGAAGAAGAACGACAGCCGCGGGCGCGAACTCGTCGACGTCGAGGCCGCGCTCGACGCGCCCACTCCACGTACGGTGAACCCGTCCGCGAGCGTGAACGCCAGCTCCTGCGCCGCGGTCGAGCCCGCCTCGCGGATGTGGTAGCCGGAGATCGAGATCGGATGCCACAGCGGCATCTCGCGCGCGCAGAACTCGACCATGTCCGTCACCAGCCGCATCGACGGCTCCGGCGGGAAGATGTACTCCTTCTGCGCGATGTACTCCTTGAGGATGTCCGTCTGGACCGTCCCGCGCAGCCGGTCGCGCGACACGCCCTGCTCCTCGCCGACGCACACGTAGAAGGCGAGCAGGATCGCCGCCGGCGAGTTGATCGTCATCGACGTCGACACCTCGCCGAGCGGGATCCCGCCGAACAGCGTCTCCATGTCCTCCAGCGAGTCGATCGCGACCCCCTCGCGGCCGACCTCGCCCAGCGAACGCGGATGGTCCGAGTCGTAGCCCATCAGCGTCGGCATGTCGAACGCCGTCGAGAGCCCCGTCTGGCCGTGCTCGAGCAGGTAGCGGAAGCGCTCGTTCGTCTCCTCCGCCGTCCCGAACCCCGCGAACTGGCGCATCGTCCACAGCCGCCCGCGGTACATCGACGGGTACACACCGCGCGTGAACGGGAACTCACCCGGATAGCCGAGGTCGCGCTCGTAGTCGATCCGACCGACGTCCGGGCGTCACGAGCGGCTCGTTCTCGATCCCCGAGATCGTCGAGAACAGCTCGCCCCGGCGCTCGGGCGCCGGCCGTACTGCTCGTCGCGCCAGCGATCGGTCGGCGTCGTCTGCGGCGGCTCCTCGGTCGTCGCCATCTCCTGAATTCTGCCCGCTCGGGCTAGCGGTCGCCGCCGGGCGTCCAGAGCGGCTCGGCGCCGCCGCCGTTCGCGGCGCGGGCGAGGATGAAGAGCAGGTCGCTGAGCCGGTTCAGATAGACCGCGGCGAGCGGGTTGAGCCCGGTCTCGCGCGCGCAGGCGAGCACTTCGCGCTCGGCCCGCCTGCAGGTCGCGCGGGCGATGTGCAGCCGCGCGGCCGCCTCGGTGCCGCCCGGCAGGACGAAGCTCTTGAGCTCGGGCAGCGGCGCGTTCGCCTCGTCGCAGTCGCGTTCGAGCCGGTCGATCGACGCCTGCGTCGATGCGCAGCTTTCCGTCGTCCGGCTCGAACGGCACCGAGAGGTCGGCGCCGAGGTCGAAGAGCTCGTTCTGGATCCGCTCGAGACCGCACGTCTCGCAGCCTCGAGCCGCGCCCAGCCGAGCACGGAGTTGAGCTCGTCGACGGCGCCGTAGGCGCGCACGAGCGGATGCGAGCTTCGAGACCCGCGACCCGTCGCCGAGCGACGTCTCCCCCGCGTCGCCGCCACGCGTGTAGATCCGCGTCAGCCGGACCGGCTCGTCGCGCTTGCGCGGGCAGTCACGTCGCGACCGGCTGGCGCTCGTCCGAGGTCTGCGCGCGGCGATCACGAGGCGCTGGATCTCGCTCGTGCCTTCGTAGATCTCCGTCACTTTCGCGTCGCGGTAGTAGCGCTCGACCGGGAACTCCTTCGTGTAGCCGTAGCCGCCGAGCACCTGGATCGCCTCGGCGGTCTGGCGGCGCGCCATCTCGGACGCGAACAGCTTCGCCTTCGCGCCCGCCTCGGTGTGCGGCCGGCCCTGGTCCTTCAGCCACGCGGCGCGGTAGACGAGCAGCCGGGCCGCGTCGATCTCCATCGACATGTTCGCGAGCTTGTGCTGGATCGCCTGGAAGTCGCGCGATGCGCTGCCCGAACGCACGGCGCTCCTGCGCGTAGCGCAGCGCGACGTCGAAAGCCGCCTGCGCGATCCCGACCGCCTGCGCCGCGATCCCGATCCGGCCGCCGTCGAGCGTCGCCATCGCGATCCGGAACCCGTGGTGCAGCTCGCCGAGCAGCCGATCGGCGTCGACGACCGAATCGATCGCGATGTCGTTCGTCGCCGACGAGTTGAGCCCGAGCTTCTCCTCGGTGCGCGTGATCGTCACCTGCTCGGTGTCGAGGACGAACGCCGAAACGCCGCGCGCCGCTGCGCGTCGCACTGTCGGTGCGCGCGAACAGCAGGACCGTGCCGCCGAGCGACGGCGTTCGTGATCCACTGCTTCGCGCCGGTGATCTGCCAACCGCGCATCGCTGCGCTCCGCCCGCGTGACGAGCGCGCCCGCGTCGGAGCCCGAGCCCGACTCGGTGAGCGCGAAGCAGCCGACGCGTTCGCCCCGAGCGAGCGGTGGCACGAAGCGTGCGCGCTGCTCGTCGGTACCGAACTGCAGCAGCGGCAGGGTGCATGCGGACGTGTGCACCGCGACGGTCACGCCGACACCGGCATCGCCGCGCGACAGTTCCTCGAGCACGAGAATGTACGAGAGGAAGTCCGCGCCGGCGCCGCCGTACTCGTCGGGGACGCACACGCCCATCAGACCCGAGCTCGGCGAGCTGACCCGATCAGGTCCCGCGGAAACCCGTGCTCGCGATCCCAGGCTGCGGCGTTCGGCTCGATCTCGGCCCGGGCGAAGTCGTGGGCGAGCGCCTGGATCTCGCGCTGCTCCGCCGTGAGCTCGAAGTCCACGGCGGGCACACTAACGGCGTGAAGGTCGCGGCAGGGATCATCCTGGCCGCCGTCGCCCTGGCCGGCTGCGGTGGCCACCGGGCGCGCTCACCGGAGTCGGTCGCGCGCAGCTGGAGCGCCGCTCTCGACCGGAACGACAACGAGGCGGCCGCGTGGCTGTTCGCCGACGGCGCCCGTGTCGTCCAGAACGGGGAGATCGTGCTGCCGGATCACGCCGCGGCCGTGCAGTGGAACGCCTCGCTCCCGTGCGGCGGGAAGATCGTCTCGGTGGAGCCGCGAGGGAAGACGGACGTGCTCGTCGTCTTCCGTCTCGCCGGCCGCCCCGGTCACAACTGCGACGGCCCCGGTGCCCAGGCGGCAGCGCTCTTCCGCGTGCGCGGCGGCCGAATCGTGCTCTGGCACCAGACGACCGTGCCGCCCGCGGATTCGGGCGGCACGATCGTCTAGCGCACGAGCTACTTGACGAGAACCTCGTAGGTCGGGTTGTCACCGTGCTGCTGCGTGTAGAACCACCGCCAGCTCCCGTCGCCGAGCTCGGGCACCTTGGCGCCGAGGATCCCCTCGGCACCGGGATCGCCGTTCGAGACGAGCAGGCCGGTGATCTCGTTGTCACCGTCGTTCTTCCCGAAGCCGCCGTTGGCGGAGTCGATCGTCGCCGACGGATCGCGGCCCTCGGCCAGCCAGCGCACCGGCTGGTTCTGGGCGTTCGAGTAGTCGGCCGTCACGTCGAACGAGTAGCCGGAGTCGAGCGCGTTCCTCGAGGCGTGCAGCCCGTCGCCCGCGTCCTCGACGACCCCGAGCTGGTTCTTCGAGAGGAAGGTTGAGGTTGTCGAAGCCTGAGAAAGGCGCGCTCCCCTTGAAGAAGACCGAGAGCTTCCCGGTATCCGCCGACGGGCTCGCCTGCTCGAGTGAGAAGAGACCGCCCCAACCACCTGCGGTGGCGTTCTCCTCGCTCGACGAGCTCGTGTCGCCGGTCTCGGTGAAGAAGAACGAGCGGAACGACGAGCCGGGCCGGAAGACGCCGTTCTCGGGCCGCTTGAACGGCGTCCCGTGGGCGGCCTTCGCCAGCGTATTGGCGTTGAACGGCGCGTTGCCGTCGACCGCCGTGTTGTGAATCGTCACCCACCTGGTCGCGAAGGACGTGCCGTAGCTGTGCAGCGCGACCTGATCGGCCGCGTTGAGCACGGTCTGCGACTCGATCGTGATCGGGTGCTTGTCGTTCCACGCCTGGAGCACCTGCAGCTTGCCGTGCGCCAGGTCACCGGGCTTCGCCGGCACGTAGCGGTAGATGAAGCTGTTCGGGATCTTCGCGGCTGTCGTGCCCGCCTTGATCGTGCCGCCGATGTCCTCGACGATCCAGATGTTTCCGTCACTGTCGTTCTGGATGCCCTCGTAGCCGCCGCGACCGATTGCGCCCGAGATGTCCTCGACCGTCGACGGATAGGACGCCGTGGCGGCGTAGGTCGGCGCACTCGCGTTCTCCGTTGTGAGTAGCAGCCGCTGGGCCCACGGATCCCACGTCGAGCCGTCGATCGTCTGAATCGGGTTGCCGGCCTTGTCGGTCGATGCGAGCAGCGTCACGCGGTGCGCGGAATCCGCGTCGAGGTTGATCCGCGTGATGTAGCCCTGCTTCAGCCCGTTGACGCTGGCCGCGCCCTCGTGGCCCTGGTAGAGGAAGTGCGTGCCGTAGTCGTACGTCGCATCGGGCCCAGTCTGGCTCTGCTTGAAGGCGAGGTAGGTGTTCTTGTCCGGCTCCGTCTTCTGCGCCTCCGGTCCCGTGCCGAGCCCGACCATCAGGGGCACGGTCGCGTCCGTTGGGCTCGGGCTGTCGTTCTCGTAGCCGTAATTCGTGATGATCCCCGACGGGTTCTCGAGCTTCATCGAACCCTGAGCGACGACCGTCTGCCAGAGCCCTGCCGACAGCCGTGACGCGGGCGCGTAGCCCGTCGCCTTTGTGTTTGCCGGGATGTTCGAGAGCTGCGGGCCGTTGGGCGACGCCGCGCCGCCGACCGCTGCGAAGACCGCGACCGCGCCCAGCGCGACCAGCGGCAAGAGTGCCTTGTACCTCAAGAGATCCTCCCCTTCGTCCGGGTTCCTGACGTGTCGCGATCCAATCTGCGCGCGCGCCGGACCGGCGTGGGTAACGGTCCCGTGAAACTGCTGTGACTACTTGGGCTCGGGCTCGAGCTTGTAGCCGACGCCGAACCGCGTCTGGATGAACGAGTGGGTCTGCGCGGGCCGGTCGATCTTCTGGCGCAGGCGCCGCACGAACACGTCGACGGTGCGGTCGCGGTGCGTCTCGCGCCGGCCCCACACCTTCTGCAGCAGCTCGTCGCGCGTCACGACGCGGCCGCGATCGAGCGCGAGCGTGTACAGCAGCTTGAACTCGGTCGGCGTCAGGCCCGCACTCTTCCCGTCGACGAACGCCTGCACCTCGCGGGGGTCGATGCGCAGCTCTTCGATCTCGATCGCGTCGCCGCGCCGATCCTCGGCCGGCCGCACACCGCGGCGGGCAGCGGCGCCGACCCGGGCGACCAGCTCACGCATCGAGAACGGCTTGACCAGGTAGTCGTCGGCTCCGATCTCGAGCGCGTGCACGCGGTCGTGCTCGGTGCCGCGCGCCGAGACGACGACGATCGGCGTGCCGATTCCCTCCGCGCGCGCCATCTCGATCAGCTTCCAGCCGTCCAGCTCCGGCAGCATCAGGTCGAGCACGCAGACGTCGGGGTTCTCGTAGCGCAGGCGGGCGAGCCCGAGCTCTCCGCGTCCGACGACGACGGGGTCGAAGCCGGCGGCGACGAGGTGGCGTGCCATACCGTCTGCGATGACGTTGTCGTCTTCGACAATCAGGACACGCGCCACGGCCGTACCATAGACCCGACCCCGGTACTGCCCCGGTTTCGAAATGGTGACGATGTGGTGAACAGCGAACCGAGCTTTCATGAGCTGCGCACGGGTTTCACGGCCGCCGTCTCGCACGAGCTGCGGACGCCGCTCGCCCGGATCCTGGCGCTGCTCGACAACGCCGCGCTGCCGGACGCCGACGTCCATGCGCTGATCGACCAGGCCCGCGCCGAGGTCGAGAGCGCGGGCGAGCTGATCGACGAGATCCTGTTCCTGTCCGAGCTCGAGAGTGGGCGCGAGGTGGTCGCCCTGACGCCGACCGAGGCGCGGCCGATCCTCGACCTTGTCGTCGAGCGTCTCGACGACACGGCCGCGCGGGCCGGCGTCGAGCTTTCCGTGACGGGCGAGACGACGCTCCCGCTACGGCCCCGCATGGTCCGCATCGTCGGCGAGAACCTGGCCGAGAACGCGATCCGCTACGCCGGGCACGGCGCCGCGCTGGCGTTCGAGCTCGGGCCGGGGCTGCTGGCCGCGCGCGACGACGGGATCGGCGTCGCAGAGCGCGACCTCCCCCGCCTGTTCGAGCGCTTCTATCGCTCCGACGCGGCGCGGACCTCACGCGGCACGGGCCTCGGCCTGGCGATCGTGAAGCACATCGTCACGGCCGCCGGCGGAACGGTTGAGGCCCGCTCCACACGTGGAGCGGGCCTCGAGATTCGTTGTGTGTTCTCTATCTAACGGTTAACTGTGGACCTTCTTCAGGGTCTTCTCCGAGGCGACCAGCACCTGCTTCGGGATCGGCACGTAGCGGAGCTTCACCCCGGACTTCTGACCACTCGTCAGGGCCCAGAAGATGAACTTCCGGAGATCTGACGCGTTGTTCGTGGTCTCGGGGACGATGACATAGGTGTACGTGGAGATCGGGTAGGCGAACGGCGCCGACTTGGGCGGGTTGACGATGTGCAGCTCACCGTTCGCCGGGACCGTCTTGAAGGCCGCGGCGGCGGCCGAGATCGACTTGATGCCCGGAGTCGTGTACTTGCCAGCGGCATTCCGGACCGCCATCACCTGGATGTGGTTCGTCACTGCGTACGCGATGTCGGCGTAGCCGATCGCGCCATCCGTGTTCTTGACGACGCCAGCCACGCCCGACGAGCCTTTGCCACCGACGCCGACCGGGAACGGCGGCTGCGTCGAGACGCCGATCTTCGACTTGAACGCCGGGCTCACGCTGGACAGGTAGTCGACGAAGTTGTACGACGTGCCCGAACCGTCGGAGCGGTAGACCGGCGTGATCTTCTCGCTCGGGAGCGAGATGCTCGGGTTGAGAGCCTTGATCGCCGCGTCGTCCCACTGCGTGATCTCGCCGAGGTAGATCTTCGCGAGCACCGGGCCCGTGATGTGCAGCGGTGCGTGTGCGTTCGTCTTCAGGTTCACCATCACCGACGTGCCGCCGAGCGCCCACGGAATCTGGTCGCATCCCTTGCAGTTTGCGAACTGATCCGCCGTCAGGGGCGCATCGGAGGCGCCGAAATCGACCGTGCGGTTCGTGATCGCCTGAATCCCGCCGCCCGAGCCGATCGGCTGGTAGACGATGTTGACGCCGGAGATGGAGGGGTACGCCGCCTGCCACTGGGACACCAGCGGCTGCACGAACGTGCTGCCCGCGCCGACGAGCTGGCCGGCTGTGCGCTTGCTCTGGCCCGCGGTGGCACTTGCGGCCACGCAACCTGTGAGCAGCGCCGCCGCGACAAGCGTCGACGCGGTCCGCCTCGTGACACTGAAACTCATCTGAGAGCTTCTCCCTTCGCTGTTTTCCCCGGGGGGTTTTCACGTTCGACTGTTTCTGGCGCCAGTGTCGCCCGCTTCCTCGAGCGCGTGGGAATACCCTCAGTGACGGTTTGGTTACGAGGTGGTGACGCGCACGACTACCGGGCGCGCAGCTTCCGCTCGCGCCGCGACAGGACATAACGCGCGGTCAGGCTGAGGACGAGCACGAAGATCATCAGGACGAACGCCGCCGCCCATGCCTGGTCGTTCAGGCTCGCGTCCGGCGACTCCGAGTCGAACAGGATGAGCAACGGGACTGCAGCCATCGCGTGGCTGGGGATCGGTGACCACCTGGTTCGGCAAGAAAGATCGACGTCGTGAACAGGAGCGGCGCGGTCTCGCCGGCGGCCCTGCGCGACGGCCAGCGTCGCTCCGGTCAGAATCGAGCCGATCGCCGACGGCATCACGACGAAGAGCACGGTGCGCCACTTGCTGATGCCGAGCGCGTAGCTGCCGTAGCGAAGCGAGTCCGGCACGAGGCCGAGCACCTCGATCGTCGATGCGCGCGACGACCGGCAGCATCACGATCGCGAGCGCCACCGAGCCTTTCCACGCGGCGTAGCCCGACCCGACTACGAGCAGGGCATAGGCGAAGATGCCGACGACGATCGAGGGCACGCCGTTCAGGACGTCGAGCGCCAGCCTGATCAGCGCGTGAAACCTCGGCCCGCCGAACTCGGCGACGTAGACGGCAACGAGGATGCCGACCGGCAGCGCGATCGCTGTCGCAATCGCGACCATGATCGCCGTTCCGACGAGGCCGTTGGCGATACCGCCGCCGGTCTCGCCGAACGTCACCTGGTTCTGCGTGAAGAAGTCGAGGTTCAGCGCCTTGATTCCGCGCAGGAACACAGAGATGACGACGAGCGCGAGCACCCCGATCGCGAGGAACGCCGCAGAAGACGGAGACGCCCTCCGCGATCCGGTTCGCCCGCCGGCGTCGACGGGACCGGCCGGTCGCCTGTCAGCGAAATCGTAGGGGTGAGACCCGATGCTTCCATCTCAGACCCTTTGCGCGATGTCGTAGCGCCGCACGATCAGCAGCGCGGCGAAGTTCACGACCAGCGAGATGACGAGCAGGATCACGCCCAGGTAGAACAGCGACGCGACCTGGAGGTTGGAGGCTGCGGCCTGGTACTGGGCGGCGATCCGGCTTGCGAGCGTGTCGCCGGTGTCGAAGAGGTTCGCGGTGAGGTGCGCGGTCGTCCCGATCACCTGCGTGACCGCGATCGCCTCTCCGAGCGCACGGCCGCCGCCGAGCAGAACCGCGGAGATCAGGCCGCCGCGCGTGTACGGGAAGCGACGACGCCCCGCACCATCTCCCAGCGCGTCAGCCCGAGACCGATGGCGCCTTCCTTGATGTCCGCCGGCACCTGCAGGAAGAGGTCGCGGCTGATCGCGGCGGTGATCGGCACGATCATGATCGCCAGCACGAGCACCGCGGTGAACATCGTGCTGCCGGAGATCGGCCTCGTCGCGAAGAACGGCGTCCAGCCGAGCGCGTCGTTCAGCCACGGGCCGAACTCGTTGTGCACGACCGGGCCGAGGACGAGGATGCCCCAGAGCCCGAGCACCACGCTCGGGATCGCCGCGAGCATCTCGACGAGCGAGCCGACGACGCCGCGCACACCCCCGGGCGCGAGCTCGCTCAGATAGAGGCCGATCGCGATCGAGACCGGTGCTGCGAGCAGGACGGCGAGACTGGTGACGTAGAGCGTCGCAACCAGGAAGTCGAGCGCGCCGAACTGGTTGGTGACGGCGTTCCAGGTCTGGTGCCAGATGAAGCCGAGCCCGAAAGCTCTGATCGCCGGCTCGGCCTGCTCGATCACCTCGTAGATGATCAGGACGATCAGCGCAACGACCCCGATCGCGGCCAGCGCCGAGATCCAGCGCAGCGCGAAGTCTCCGATGCGATCGAGCAACGAGCGCCGCGACTCGAGACTGTCCTGCAGCGGCTTGACGGTCGAGACGTCCATCGGCGCGTCGCAAGCCTTCCAGTTCCGACAGCGCCGCGAGCCCGTTCACCGGATCGCCACGAGATGTTCACACCTCCAACACCCGGCTCTGCGAGGCGTCGCGCAGACACTCGCCGGCATGTCGTCGTCGACGTCGAAGTCAGCGTCGGTTGACCTCTCTGCGAGCGTGAAGGCGCGGTGAGCCCACCGCCGGGCGGGAGGTCGTCTTCGGCGTCCAGGACCTGAGCGTCTCGTACGGCTCGTCGCTCGCCCTCGCCGGCGTCAACCTGGACGATCCTACAAGAACGTGATCACGGCGATGATCGGCCCATCCGGTTGCGGCAAGAGCACGTTCATCCGCTGTCTGAACCGGATGAACGACCTCGTCCCGGGCGTGAAGGTCGGCGGGAAGATCCTCTACCACGGCGTCGACCTCTACGGCGCCCGACGTGGACCCGGTCGAGGTGCGGCGGCGGATCGGGATGGTGTTCCAGCGCCCGAACCCGTTTCCCGAAGTCGATCTACGACAACGTCGCCTTCGCGCCCAGGAAGCTCGGGCTTGCCGGGAGACATGGACGAGCGCGTGGAGCAGGCCTTACGCGGCGCCGCGCTCTGGGACGAGGTGAAGGGCCGGCTCAAGAAGTCGGCGCTCGGCCTCTCCGGCGGGCAGCAGCAGCGCCTCTGCATCGCGCGCGCGATCGCCGTCGAGCCGGACGTGATCCTGCTCGACGAGCCGGCCTCGGCGCTCGACCCGATCTCGACCTCGGCGATCGAGGACCTGATGCACGAGTTGAAGCGCGACTACACGCTCGTGATCGTCACGCACAACATGCAGCAGGCTGCGCGCGTCGCCGAGATGACGGCGTTCTTCAGCCTCGACGTGACACGACGACGGCTCGCGCCACGGCATCCTCGTCGAGTACGACGCGACCGAGAAGATCTTCACGCAGACCGTCCGACGAGCGGACCGAGGGCTACGTCACCGGACGGTTCGGATGATGCGGCTCTCGTTCACCGAGGAGCTCGCGCAGCTCGAGGCGTCGCTGCAGGAGGAGGGCGACCTCGTTCTGCGCGCGCTGCGCTCGGCGCTGAACGCGCTCGCGCGCGGCGACGAGGAGCTCGCCGACGAGGTGATCCGCTTCGACGACGAGGTCGACCGTCGCTACGTCGCGATCGAGGAGGGCGTGCAGTCGCTGCTCGCGCGGCAGACGCCCGTCGCCGCCGACCTCCGGCTCGTGCTCGCGATCCTCCGCGTCAACCTGCATCTCGAGCGCATGGCCGACTACTGCGTCACGGTCGCCAAGCTGACGAAGCTGATGGGCAACCTGAGCGTCAGCGGCGAGACGATCAGCCGCTCGATCGAGGACATGGGCCAGCGCGCCGAGCAGATGATCCGCGTCGCGATGGACGCGTTCGCGTCGCGGGATGCCGAGAAGGCCCAGACCCTCGTCGACCTCGACGAACTGATCGACCGAGCGAACCGCGGCGCGATCGAGGACGTCCTTTCGCTGGGCGACTCTCCCGACGAGCGCGAGTACGGCCTGCGGATGCTGGTCGTCTCACGGTGCGTCGAGCGGATCGGCGACCACGCCGTCGACATCGGCGAGCAGGTCGCCTACCTCGTCACCGGCGAGTTCCGCGAGTTCACGGACGCTTCGCACCCGGCGTAGGCGCGACCGCGACACGTCGGTGCTGAGCGCTCAGGCGGCGCGCAGTTGCGGCCGCGCGTCGAGGCGCACGAGGTAGGCCGGGCGAGCCGAGCGCAGATATGCGACGACCGCGGCTTCCTCCTTCGGGCACGGCAGCATCGTCTTCCACCCGCCGAGATGCTCGGGCCGGTGGAAGTCGCCGTTCGCGACCGTCGGCAACCCCGCCTCGGCGACCCAACCGAACAGCGTCTCGCGGTTGAAGAGCTCGTACCGGTCGACGAGCGCCGCGAGCCGCTCGCGGTCGGCCTCGAAGCGCGCCGTGCGACGGTGCGACGTCGCCGCAGCGGCGAGCGGATACGGGTGGGCGGCGACGAGCGCCGCCCCGTGCGCGCGTGCTGCGCGCAGCATGGGCTCGACACCTTCGGCGACGTCGACGAACGAGCGCAGCCCGACCGCGACCGCGTGTGCGGATTCGGCCGGATCGGGATCGTCGTAGGTCAGCTCGAGGCCCGGGATGACCAGCAGGCGATAGACGCGACGCGCCCGCTCGGCCTCCGCCTCGACGGCGGCGAGGTAGGCGTCGTAGTTCGCGGCGTTGATCTCGCGCCCGCTCGCGCGCTGCATGGTCGGTGACCGCGAGGACGTCGAACCCGCGGCGGCCGTAGAGGTCGACCGAACTCGCGCAGTGTGAGCGCGCCGTCGCTCCACGTCGTGTGGGCGTGGAATTCGCAGAGGAGCGGGCTCGGCTTGGTCGGCACACTCGCAGTTTCGCGTGCAAATGGCGTTTTCGGGGCGCCGTCACCGCACCGCTACGCGTTCTTCACCAGGATGTTGCCGACTCGGTGAGCGGCGGTCTCGCACGCGTCGACGGCATCCTCGAGCGCCTCGTAGATGTCCTTCCACCGGATCACGATCGACCGGGTCGATGCGGTCGTCCTTGAAGAGGCTCGCTCGCGCGGCGCGGGCGACGGTGTCGGCCTCGTCCTCGATCGCCTTGATCCGCAGGATCTCGTCGGAGGAGCCGTGCATGCCCTTGAGGCCGCCGAGCAGCACCGCGAGGTGCTCGGCGGCCTGCACGAGCAGACCGCTCAACTGCAGCGACTGCTTCGTCGGGGTCTCCACGCCGTAGAGGCCGAACAGCTCCGCTGCGTTCTCGGCCGCGTCCGCGACGTCGTCGACGGCGAACGCGAGCGTGATCACGTCCTCGCGGTCGAACGGCGTCACGAAGAGGGTGTTCGTCTGGCTCAGCAGCTCCGAGACGATGCTGTCGGTGAGATGCTCGAGCGCCTTCACCTCGTCCTGCGTCGGCCCGGCGGGCCACTCGGCGATCCGGCGGTCGACGGCACGGGCGACCTCGAGCACAGCCTCACCGGCTTGCGCCAGCAGGACGTAGACGATGGCCGAGCCGGTGCCGACGCCGAGCCTCATACCCCGAAGATGCCCTTGATCGGCCACCAGACGAGCGCGGCGACGGCGGCGGAGGCCGGGATCGTCAGGATCCACGCGAACACGATGTTGCCCGCGACGCCCCAGCGAACCGCGGAGAGCCGCTTCGTCGCGCCGGCGCCCATGACGGCGCCCGAGACGACGTGGGTCGTCGAGAGCGGATAGCCGTAGTGGGTCGACGCGAAGATGACGGCGCCCGACGCGGCCTGCGCCGCGAACCCCGCCGGCGGATCCATCTGGAAGACCCGCTGGCCGAGCGTGCGCATGATCCGCCACCCGCCGACGTAGGTACCGGCGGCGATCGCGAGACCGGCCGCGATCTTCACCCAGGTCGGGATGTAGAAGGTGTCGATCGAGCCGTTCGCGTAGAGCGCGAGCGCGATCACGCCCATCGTCTTCTGCGCGTCGTTCGCGCCGTGCGTGAACGCGACCCACGTGCCGGTGACCAGCTGCCCGAGCCGGAACGACCGGTTCGCGAGCCCCGGCGTCATCCACTGGAAGAGCCAGTAGATCGCGAGCAGCAGCACGAAGGCGCCGACGAACGCGACCGTCGGGGCCCAGAGCGCCGGGATGATCACCTTGTGCGTCGACCCCGTGCCACTCGACCCCATGCTCGCCCGACTGCGCGAGCGCCGCGCCGATCAGCCCGCCGATGAGCGCGTGCGAGGAGGACGAGGGCAGGCCGAGCCACCAGGTGAGCAGGTTCCAGACGATCGCGCCGAGGACGGCTGCGAGCACCGTCTTCGGGGTCGCGAGACCCGTGTCGATGATGCCCTTGCCGACGGTCTTCGCGACCGCCGTCGTCACGAACGCGCCCGCCAGGTTCGCGATGGCCGCGATCAGCACTGCGAGCCGCGGCGAGAGCGCCCGCGTCGAGACCGACGTGGCGACGGCGTTGGCCGTGTCGTGGAAGCCGTTCGTGAAATCGAACGCGAGCGCGACGACGATCGTGACGACGAGCAGCGTCATCGCTACCGGTTCTTGACGAGGATCGCCTCGAGCACGTCGGCGGCGTTCTCGCAGGCGTCGACCGCCTCTTCGAGCTGCTCGTGGATGTCCTTCCAGCGGATGATCGTCAGCGGATCCGATTCCGACCGGAACAGCTCGGCAATCGCCTCGCGCGAGAGGCGGTCGCCCTCGTCCTCGAGCTCGCGCAGCGCGGCGAGCTGCCGTGAGGAGTCCTTGAAGCCTTCGAGACGCTCGACCGCCTCGTGCAGCCGCGACGCCGCGCGGTGGATCACCTCGGCCTGCTGGTGCGCCCGCTGCGGGACCAGCCGCGACCTCGTAGGCGTCGATGTTGTCGGCAGCCTCGTCGACGTGGTCGCAGACGTCGTCGATCACCGACGCGAGCCGGTACATGTCGTCACGGTCGAACGGGGTCACGAACGTCCGGTTGAGCAGGTTGATCACCTCGTGCGTGAGGCGGTCGCCCTCGTGCTCGAGCTCGCGGATGTCGCGCAGCTTCTCCCGGCTCTCGGGCCACTCCTCCAGCATCTCGACGAGCGCGCGGGCGATGTTGCGGGCGTTCGCGGAGGCCTGCGTGAAGAGATCGAAGAAGCCGCGCCGCTGTGGGGTGAGGCGCAACGGCACGCGCGGGTTCTAGCAGGTCAGCGTCGACGAGGAACCAGAAGCAGAACACGCGATCCCGGCCACGAAGCAGTAGATGGCGAACGGCGTCAGCGTGCGCGTCTCGAAGAACCGCATCAGGAAACGGACCGCCAGATAGGCGGTGATGCCGGAGCAGACCGCGCCCGCGAGCGCCTGGCCACGAACGCCGTCGCCGTCAGGCCCGACGAACTCCGGCAGCTTCAGCAGCGCCGCCGCGGCGATGATCGGCGTCGCCAGCAGGAAGGCGAACCGCGCCGCGTCCTTGTGCGAGAGACCGGTGACGAGGCCGCCGCCGATCGTCGCTCCCGAACGCGAGAAGCCCGGGATCAGCGCGATCGCCTGCGCGGCGCCGACGAAGAACGCACCGCGCCACGTCACCGTGTGGGCGATGCGCGTGTCGTCCTCCTCGTCGGTCGCGGGCGCGCGCCGCCGGAGCAGCTCGGCGCCGTAGAGCACGAGGCCGTTCAGCGCCAGGAACAGCGCCGCGCTCTGCGGCGAGGCGAACACCTTGCGCAGCGAGTGCTCGAGCAGGAGGCCGAGGATGCCGGCGGGGATCGAGCCCACCACGAGCAGCCAGCCGAGTTTCGCGTCGGCGTCGTCCGGGTCGATCCCGCGGTCGCGGAGCGACCGTCCGAGCCCCCGCAGGATGCGCACCCAGTCGCGCCAGAAGAAGCCGAAGAGCACGATCGCGGTCGCGAGGTGGGTGGCGATCAGGAAGGTCAGGAAGTACTTGTCGTTCTGGTGGATGTTCCAGCCGAGCAGCTTCGGCAGGATCACGCTGTGGCCGAGGCTCGAGACGGGAAAGAGCTCGGAGACGCCCTGGAGGAGCCCCAGGATGATCGCCTGGGGGTACGAGATCAGTGCGCCGAGGATCACGCGGCCGGCGTCGCCGGCCGCTTGGGACCGGTTCTGAACCACGCGAAGACGAGGCAGGCGAGCCCGACGAGGAACGCCGCGATCCCGTGCTTCGTGTGGTGATGCCCCGACCCTGCCTCGTGCCCCGGGAAGAAGCCGGGCAGCGACCGCGCCGGTTCCGCCCAGTAGACGATCGCGATCACGATCAGGACGAGGCCGGCCACGACGGCGAGCAGCGCAAGGAGACGGTCGTTCCGCATCGGACGGCAGCATACGGACCGGGGTCGACGGCTGCCTGTCAGAGACCTGACCGGCGCTTGTCGTTCGGTCCGGGAGAATCGCTCTCCCCTCCTCCCGGACCGAACGGCGCGTACCCCCACCACACCCGCTTCGAGGCCCACATCCGCAGGGCGCCACGGCGGTCCTGCCAAGCTACGCCCAGGTCGCCGAAATAAGGGTTACGAACCGGAAACAGTCCGGCCACGGCCTGGCAGACAGCTCTTTCGCCCAGGCCCGGGTGCACGCACCATCCCCGTATGTGCACCTTTGCCATCATCGCGCACCGACGGTCCACGACGAACACGCGGCTCGGCTCGATCCTCTCGCCCGCCCAGGCGCTGTCCCGGCTCGGCCCGGGCGACATCGCGCTCGGGCGCCTCGACGTGCTGCCGTCGCTCGACGGCGTCGAGCCGGGGCTGTGGGCGCTCGACCGGCTCGCGGCGCTCGGCGTCACCGTGCTGAACCCGCGGCGGGCGCTCGTGGCCGCCCACGACAAGCTCGCGACGTCCGCCGCACTCGCCGTTCAGAGCCTGCCGCACCCGCGCACCGTGCTCGTCGCTCCGTGGCTCGACCCGCCCGAGCTCGAACCGCCGCTCGTGCTCAAGCCGCGGTTCGGCTCGTGGGGCGAGGACGTGATCCGCTGCGACGACGAGGCGGCAGTCGAGCGCGGCCTCGAGCTGCTGCGCACACGCTCCTGGTACGACGCTACCGGGGCACTGGCGCAGAAGCTCGTCGCCCCGCGGGGCTACGACCTCAGGCTGGTCGTCGCCGGCGGCCGCGTGATCGGCGCGGTGCGCCGCGTCGCGCCGCCCGGCGAGTGGCGGACGAACGTCGCGCTCGGGGCGCGCCGCGAGCCGGTCAACCCGCCCGACGAGGCGCGCGCGATCGCGCTCGGCGCCGCAGCGGCGGTCGGCGGCGACCTCGTCGGCGTCGATCTGCTGCCGTCGGACCTCGGGACCTGGGTCGTGCTCGAGGTGAACGGCGCCGTCGACTTCAACGCCACGTACTCGCTCGTGGACGACGTCTACGACGAAGCACGGCGCGCGCTCGGCTCGCGCGCGCTAGTACGCGAAGAACCCGCGGCCTGACTTCCGGCCGAGGCGCCCCGCCTGCACGTACTGGCGCAGGAGTGGGCACGGTGCGTACTTCGGGTCGCCGAGGCCGCGGTGCAGCACGTCCATGATCGCGACGCACGTGTCGAGCCCGATCAGGTCGGCGAGCGCGAGCGGCCCCAGCGGATGCGCGAACCCGAGCCGCGCGATCGTGTCGATCGCCTCGGCGTCGGCGACGCCCTCGAGCAGCGCGTATGCCGCCTCGTTGATGAACGGCATCAGGATCCGGTTCGAGACGAAGCCGGGGAAGTCGTTGGCCTCGGCCGGCTCCTTGCCGAGGTCGCGCGCGAGCTGCACGATCGCGGCGGCCGTCTCGTCCGACGTCTGGACGGCGCGGATCACCTCGACCAGCTTCAACACCGGCACCGGGTTGAAGAAGTGCATCCCGATCACGAGCTCGGGCCGTGCGGTGACGGCCGCGAGGGAGGTGATCGGGATCGAGCTCGTGTTCGAGGCGAGGATCGCGCCGGCGGGGAGCACGCGGTCGGCCTCGCGGAACAGCGCTTCCTTCGCCGCGGCATCCTCGGTGATCGCCTCGATCAGGAGGTCGGCCGGGACGAGCTCGTCCGCCGGCGCGACGCGCGCGAGGGTCTCGTCCGGGTCGGGACCGCCCTTCGCGGCGAGCTTCGTCAGGCTGGTGCGCATCGCGGCCACCCCGCGCTCGACGGCTCCGGGATACGGGTCGTGGAGACTGACCCTGCGGCCCGACCCGGCGACGACCTGCGCGATGCCGGCGCCCATCTGCCCTGCGCCGACGACGAGTACGTGCTCGAAGTCCATCGGCGGCGAGCCTACAAGCGCCCGAGGAGCTCGCGCTCGCCGTCGTAGCTCAGCAGCTCGCTGGCCTCGTCGCGCGTCAGCCAGCGCAGCTCGTCCACTTCACCGTCGCGGTCGCCGGGCTCGCCGGTCGGCTCCATGGCGAACCACCGCACCTCCTTCTGCTTGCCGCGGTGGTCGTAGAGCGTCGAGCCGAGCAGCCGTCCGAGCGTGCAGTCGTAGCCGGTCTCCTCGCGTACCTCGCGGAGCGCGGCGTCCTGCCAGCTCTCCCCGGGCTCGAGCTTTCCCTTCGGCAGCGACCAGTCGTCGTAGCGGGCGCGGTGCACGACCAGCACGCGCTCGTCGTGCAGCACGACGCCGCCGGCTGCGCGGATCAAACCGCGAGCAGGAGCGCGTCGCCCTGGCCGCCGCCCGAGCAGATCGCGGCCAGGCCGAGCCCGCCGCCGGAGCGCCTCAGCTCGTGCACCATCGTCCCGACGATCCGCCCGCCCGACGCGCCGATCGGGTGGCCGAGCGCGATCGCGCCGCCGTTCACGTTCACCTGCTCCTCGTCGGCGCCGAGCAGCCGCGTCGAGTTCCACGCCACCGACGCGAACGCCTCGTTGATCTCGACACGGTCGACGTCGCCGATCGTCTTGCCGGCGCGCTCGAGCGCGATCGCGCCGGCGTTCGCCGGCGTGCGCGCCAGGTAGGCGAAATCGTCCGCGACGTACCCCTGCGAGAGGATCGTCGCGAGCGGCTCGAGCCCGCGCTGCTTCGCCCACGCCTCGGAGCAGACGACGACGCAGCTCGCTCCGTCGTTGACGCCGGGTGCGTTGCCGGCGGTGGTCGTGCCGTCGGGGTCGAAGACCGGCTTCAGCGCCGCAAGCTTCTCGACGGTCGTGTCGCGGCGAATCGACTCGTCGGCCGTCACGTCGCCGACGGCGACGATCTCGTCGTCGAAGCGGCCCGCGTCCTGCGCGGCCGCCGCGCGCGCCTGCGAGCGCGCCGCCCACTCGTCCTGCAGCTCACGGGAGATCCCGAGCTCGCGGGCGACCTTCGAGTTCTGCGCGACCATGTGCAGCTGATCGAACGTCGAGGTGAGGCCGTCGTAGACCATCGAGTCGATCAGTGCGCCGTCGCCGAGGCGGTAGCCGAAGCGGGCCTTCTTGAGCACGTATGGCGCGTTGCTCATCGACTCCATGCCGCCCGTGACGACCACATCGACGTCGCCTGCGCGGATCATCGAGTCGGCGATCTCGATCGCGCGGATCGACGAGGCGCACACCTTGTTGATCGTGTCGGCCGGCGTCTCCTTCGGCAGCCCGGCCCCGATCGCCGCCTGGCGCGCGGGCGCCTGACCGGCGCCGCCCTGCAGTACCTGCCCCATGATCGCGTACTGCGGCTCGTGCGCCTCGAGCCCGATGCGCTCGAGTGCCGCGGCGATCACGATCGCGCCGAGCTGCGTCGCCTCGTACCCGGCCAGCCCACCGCCGAGCCGCCCGAACGGCGTGCGCACGGCGCTGACGATCACGCTTCTCTGCGACTCGGAGGTCACGGCCTGAGGGTAGCGGCAGCGCCTCAGCGGACGAACGAGGCGCCGCGCTCGAGCCGCGTCGCGACGGCGACGAGCAGCCTGATCGCGGCCTCGACGTCCTCGAGGGCTGACAGCTCGTTCGGCGTGTGCAGGTAGCGCATCGGGATCGAGATCAGACCCGTCGGGACACCGGCGCGCGCGGCGTGGAATTCGTCCGCATCCGTTTGCGTCGACCGTGTGTAGACCTCGAACCCGTGCGCGATTCCCTCGGCCTCGGCGGTGTCGGCGAGCAGCTCGACCACCTGCTTGTTGAGCGTCGGCCCACGCGCGATCATCGCCCCCATCCCGAGCTCCACGCGGCCGGCGCGGCGCGCGTCGCCGCCCGGATAGTCGGTCGCCGGCGTCACGTCGACCGCGATCGAAACCGCCGGGTCGAGCCCGAACGCGGCTGCGCGCGCGCCGTAGCTGCCGAGCTCCTCCTGCGTCGCGGCGACCGCGACCGCGTCGACCTGCACGTCGTTCGCCTCGGCGATCCGCCGTGCCGCTTCGAGGACGACGTACGAGCCCAGCCGGTTGTCGAGCGAGCGCGACATCAGCCGGCCGTTCGGAAGCTCGACCGGCGCGCCGTTCCAGACGGCTGCGTCGCCGACGCGGACGAGCGCCTCCGCGTCCTCGCGCGAGTTGCGCGCCGATGTCGATGTGCAGGTCGGCCAACTCGGTGCGCGGGGCGTCGCGCCGCTGCTCGGGCGGGATCCGCTTGCGCGCGATCGCCCCGGGCACGCGGCCCCCACGCGCCAGGAACTCGATGCGCTGCCCGGTCAGCGTCTCGGGCGAGATCCCCCCTAGCGTGGTGAACGAGAGCAGCCCGTCCTCCTCGATGTTCGTGATCGCCACGCCGACCTCGTCGATGTGCCCGACGAGCGCAAGCGTCGCAGCGCCCTCCCCGGCGCGAACGCGCGCGAACGACGTGCCGAGCGTGTCCGACGTGACCTCTGCGAACGACGCGGCCGCGTCGCGCCAGATGCGGGCCGGCTCCTCCTCGTGTCCGGATGGGCCCGGCGCCGCGAGGAGCGCCAGCAAGAGGTCGGGGGCCTGCATACGCTTGAGCATTCAAGCAGGAGCACCGCAGCCGTACTCGCCTCGATCGACACCGACCTGATCACGCCGCTCGCCGCCTACGTGCGCCTGCGCTCACGCGGCGCGGCGTCGTTCCTGCTCGAGTCGGTCGACCAGGGCCGTCTGGGACGCCACTCCTTCGTCGGCTGCGGCACGCGGCTCGTCTCGCTCGCTGAGGCGGAGACGGTCGACGCGCCGGTCGTCGGCTACGTCGGCTACGACTACGTCGCACGGCTCGAGCCCACCGTCGCGCTGCCGGAGGACGGCCCGGACGGCTGCCCGAGAGCCGCTTCGTCGTGGCCGACGTCTTCCTGCGCTTCGACCACGTGACCGGCACGGCCGACGTGCTCGCACGGCGACGGTGACGAGATCGCCACGGTGCTCGCGGGCACCGGCGACATCGGCGAGGAGCCGCGAGCAGCGCGGCGGGCGTGACGACGCGTACGCCCGACCAGGCGGAGCACGAACGGCGGGTGCGCCGCGCGCAGGAGCACATCCGTGCCGGCGACGCCTTCCAGATCGTGCTCTCGCAGCGAGCGGAGCGGCCGACCTCGGCGTCGCCGCTCGCCGTCTACCGCGCACTCCGCCGCATCAACCCATCGCCGTACCTGTTCCTGCTCGAGCTCGGCGACCTCGCCCTCGTCGGCTCCTCGCCGGAGACGCACGTGAAGGTCGAAGGCAGACGTGCGAGCCTCAACCCGATCGCCGGCACGACGCCACGCGCGCCCGGCGACGCCGAGCGGCTGCTCGCCTCCGAGAAGGACCGGGCCGAGCACGTCATGCTCGTCGACCTCGGCCGCAACGACCTTTCGCGGGTGTGCCTCCCCGGGACGGTCACGGTCGAGCGGTTCCTCGAGCCGGAGCGCTTCTCGCACGTCACGCACCTCGTCTCGGAGGTGGCCGGCGAGCTACAAGACGGCGTGACGCCCTTCGACGTC
Source organism: uncultured Actinomycetes bacterium (assembly GCA_963819535.1). Taxonomy (GTDB): domain Bacteria; phylum Actinomycetota; class Thermoleophilia; order Gaiellales; family Gaiellaceae; genus PALSA-600. The sequence continues at coordinate 1,204,330 of CAWFWL010000004.1, forward strand.
CTGCGCGCGACGTTCCCTGCCGGCACCGTCTCCGGCGCGCCGAAGGTGCGCGCGATGCAGATCATCTCGGAGCTCGAGGGCTACCGGCGCGGCCACGTACGCCGGCGTCGTCGGCTACCACGCCCCGGGCCTCGGGCTCGACACGTGCATCGCGATCCGCACGGTGCTTCTGCGCGACGGGCGCGCGTACCTGCAGGCGGGAGGCGGGATCATCGTCGACTCGGACCCGGCCGACGAGCACCGCGAGTGCCTGAACAAGCTCGCCGCCCTCGAGGCGGCGCTCGACGCCGCGGAGCAGCCACGCGTGATCCTGCTCGTCGACAACTACGACTCGTTCACCTACAACCTCGCCCATCTCTTCGGCGAGCTCGGCGCCGAGGTGCTCGTGCGCCGGAACGACGAGCTCTCGGCCGACGAGGCCGAGCGGTTCGCGCCGTCGCACCTCGTCATCTCGCCGGGCCCGGGACGCCCGGAGGACGCAGGCGAGACGCCGGCGATCCTGGAACGGCTCGCGACACGCGTGCCGACGCTCGGCGTCTGCCTCGGCCACCAGGCGATCGTGCAGCTCTTCGGCGGCGAGGTCGGCGCCGCCCGCGAGCTCGTCCACGGCAAGGCGACGGCGGTCACCCACGACGGCCGCGGCATCTTCGCCGGCCTGCCCGACGGCTTCGCAGCGGGCCGCTACCACTCGCTCGCGGCGACGGCGGTGCCGGACGTGTTCGAGATCTCGGCGACCGCCGGCGACGGCGAGGTGATGGCGGTCCGTCATCGCGAGCTGCCGGTCGACGGCGTGCAGTTCCACCCGGAGTCGGTGCTGACACCGACCGGCCTCGACCTGGTGAGGAACTTCCTCGGATGATCCAGTACGACGCTCGCACAGCTGCTCGACGGCGTCGACCTGAGCCGGGACGAGTCGCGGCGCGTGATGGACTCGATCATGGCGGGCGAGGCGACGCCGGCGCAGATCGGCGGCTTCCTCGTCGCGCTCCGCCTGAAGGGCGAGACCGCCGACGAGATCGCCGGGCGCGGCGGAAGCGATGCGCGCGCACGTCGTCGCCGTGCACCCGAAACGCGACGACCTCGTCGACACGGCAGGCACAGGAGGCGACGGCGGCCGGACGTTCAACATCTCGACCGCAGCAGCACTCGTCGCGGCAGCGGCCGGAGCCGGCGTCGCGAAGCACGGCAACCGCGCCGTCTCCTCGCTCTCGGGCAGCGCCGACGTGCTCGAGTGCCTCGGCTTCGACGCTCGACCTGACGCCCGAGCGGATCGCCGAGTCGATCGACGAGCTCGGCTTCGGCTTCATGTTCGCGCCGGCGCACCATCCGGCGATGAAGCACGCCGGCCCGGTCCGCAGCGAGCTCGCGACCCGCACGGTGTTCAACGTGCTCGGGCCGCTGACGAACCCTGCCGGCGCGCGCGCGCAGGTGGTCGGCGTCTACTCGCGCGGAGCTCGTGCCGGTGATCGCCGACGTGCTCGCCGCAGCTCGGCGCGCGTCGCGCGTTCGTCGTGCACGGCGCCGGTGGGATCGACGAGCTGTCGCCGGCAGGCCCGAACCTCGTCTGCGAGGTCGTCGACGGTGGCGTCCGGCGGCGCGAGATCGACCCGCTCGAGCTCGGCATTCCCCGCTGCGACCCGGCCGAGCTGCGCGGCGGCACCGCCGACGAGAACGCGCAGGGCATCCGCGAGGTGTTCGCGGGCGGCGACGGCGGCCGCCGCTCGGCGATCCTGCTCGAACGCCGCCGGTGCGATCGCCGCGGCGGGGCACGCGCGCCGACCTGCGCGAGGGGCTCGGCGCTCGCCCGCGAGACGCTCGACTCGGGCGCGGCTGCGGAGCGACTCGAGCAGCTGGTCGCGTTCTCCAGGCAGGCTGGGCACGATGAGGTTCGAAGACGCACTCGCGGCGCCCGGGTTCGGCGCCGATCGCCGAGTTCAAGCGGCGCTCGCCGTCGGCCGGCGACCTGCGCCCCGACGGCGACGTCGCCGCGGTCGCACGCGGCTACGAAACCGCAGGCGCCCGCGCGATGTCGGTGCTCGTCGACGAGCGCTTCGCCGGCACGCTCGACGACCTGCGCGCCGCGCGCGCGGCGACGTCGCTTGCCGCTGCTCGCGAAGGGCTTCTTCTCGACCGCCGCCGACCTCGCGCCGTCGCGCGACGCGGGCGCCGACGCGGCGCTCCTGATCCTGCGCGACCTCGACGACGCGACGCACCGCCGCGCTGCTCACCGAGGCGCGCGCACTCGGGCTCGACACGCTCGTCGAAGCGCACGACGCCGACGAGCTCGCGCGCGCGACCGCGCTCGACGCGCCGGTGATCGGTGTCAACGCGCGCGACCTGGCGACGTTTCGCATCGACCGTCACAGCCCAGCTCGAGCTGCTGGCCACGGCGCCTGCGCGACCGCATCGTGATCGCCGAGAGCGGGATCGAGCCTCGCGCGCGCAGGCCGCGGCCGCGGAGCTCGCCGGCGCGAACGCGGTGCTCGTCGGCTCGACGCTGATGCGCGCGCCGGACCCGGGCGCGAAGCTCGCCGAGCTCGTCTCGCGGCCGCTCGTCAAGGTGTGCGGGCTCACGCGCCAGGACGACGTCGACGCCGCCGTCGACGGCCGGGGCCGACCTGGTCGGGTTCATCCTCGCGCAGGAGAGCCCGCGCCGGACCGACGCGCTGCTCGACGCGCCGGAGACGGTGCTGCGCGTCGCGGTGTTCGTCGGCGAGCGAGCACGACACCGACGCGGATCTCGTCCAGTTCTACGGCCGCGAGAACGGCCACCGCTCGCGCGACGCCGTGCTGCTGCGCGGCGGCGAGCGCGTCGGAACCGTCGTCGACCTCCCCTGGGAGGAAGGCGACCCGACGCACCTCGAGCGCGCCCGCGCGACACCGGGCCGCGTGATGCTGGCGGGCGGGCTCGGCGCCGGGAACGTCGCGAGGCGATCGCCGCGGTCCGGCCCTGGGCGGTCGACTCTGCGCGCTCGACCGAGCTGAGCCCCGGCGTGAAGGATCATGACGCGGTGCGCGCGCTGGGTCGAGGCGGCGCACGATGACCGCGTCACGTTCGGCGACTACGGCGGCCGCTACGTCCCGGAGACGCTGATTCCGGCGCTCGACGAGCTGACGAGCGCGTGGGAGTCGCTGCGCGACGACGCGGCGTTCCGCGCGGAGCTGGACGAGCTGCTCGCCACGTACGCCGGCCGCCCCACGCCGCTGACGCGCGCGGAGCGGTTCGCGCCCGACAAACGCGTCTACCTGAAGCGCGAGGACCTCCTGCACACCGGCGCGCACAAGATCAACAACGCGCTCGGCCAGGCGCGTCGTCGCCCGGCGGCTCGGCAAGCAGCGGATCATCGCCGAGACCGGCGCCGGCCAGCACGGCGTCGCGACCGCGACCGTCTGCGCGCATTTCGGACTCGAGTGCATCGTCTACATGGGCAGCGAGGACATGCGGCGCCAGGCGCCGAACGTCGAGCGGATGCGGCCTGCTCGGCGCCGAGGTGCGCCCGGTCGAGTTCGGCACGCGCACGCTGAAGGAGGCGACGAGCGAGGCGATCCGCGACTGGATCGCGAACGTCGAGACGACCTACTACCTGATCGGCTCGTGCGTCGGGCCTGCGCCGTATCCCGAGCTCGTGCGCGAGCTGCAGCGCGTGATCGGCCGCGAGGCGCGCGAGCAGATCCTCGCCGTCGAAGGGCGGCTGCCCGAAGTCGGTGATCGCGTGCGTCGGCGGCGGCTCGAACGCGATCGGCATGTTCTACCGACTTCGTCCCGGACGAGGGCGTGCAGCTGCTCGGCGTCGAGGCGGCGGGGGCAGCGTCGCTCGGCGCGGGTCGCGCCGGTGTGCTGCACGGCGCACGTTCGTCGCTGCTCGCCGACGAGGACGGGCAGATCATGGACGCACATTCGATCTCCGCCGGGCTCGACTACCCCGGCGTCGGCCCGGAGCACGCCTTCCTGCGCGACAGCGGCCGCGCGCGATACGTCGCCTGCACCGACGACGAGGCGCTCGCGGCGTTCCACCGGCTCTGCCGGACCGAAGGGATCGTGCCCGCGCTCGAGTCGTCGCACGCACTCGCCCGGGCACTCGACTGCGGCGCCGAGCTGATCGCCGTGTGTCTCTCGGGCCGTGGCGACAAGGATCTCGCCGAAGTTCTCGCGGGTCGATGACGAAGACGCTCGTCGTCTACCTGATGGCGATGCCGGAGACGCCCGAGCTCGCCGAGGCGGCGGTCGCACGCCGGTGCCGACATCGTGCGAGGTCGGCTTCCCGTTCTCCGACCCGCTCGCCGACGGCCCGGTGATCCGCCGCGCGGGCGAGCGCGCGCTCGCGGCGGGGATGCGGACGGCGCGCTGCTTCGAGCTGCTCGCCGAGACTGCGCGGGCGCGTCACGGTGCCGCTGGTCCCGATGACGTACTCGTCGATCCTCGACGCGTACGGCTGGGAGCGCTTCGCCGGCGACGCGGCCGCCGCCGGGGCGACCTCGCTGATCGTGGCCGACCTGCCGGCCGACGTCCGTCCCGAGACCAGGCGCATCCAGCTCGTCGCGCCGACGTCCACCGACGAGCGTCTGCGGCTCGCTGCCGCTGCGACCGACGGGTGGCTCTACCTCGTCACGGTGACGGGGACGACAGGCGCGCGTGCCGACCTCGCCCCCACGCTCGCACCGCTCGCGGCGCGTGCCCGCGCCGCAACGACGCTGCCGCTGTACGCCGGCTTCGGGATCTCGACCGGCGAGCACGCGCGCGCCGCGGCCGAGCACGTCGACGGAATCGTCGTCGGCTCGCGCGCGGTCGAGGCCGCCGAGCAGGGCGCCGCCGAGCTCGGCCGGTTCGTCGGGTCGCTCCGCGCGGCACTCGACAGCGCATAGCCTGTTCGCGTGCGCGCACCAGTCCGTGTCGCCTGCATCCAGGCCGAGCCCGTGCTGTTCGACCGCGACGGATCGCTCGCGAAGCTCGAACGGCTGGTCGCCGAAGCGGCGGGTGAACGGGCCGAGCTCGTGCTCTTCCCGGAGACGTTCCTGCCCGTGTACCCGACGAACCGCTGGGTGCGACACCTCGCAGCGGGGTCCGACACCGGCCTGTTCGCGCGACTGCTCGAGCAATCGGTCGACGTCCCCGGTCCCGACACCGACCGGCTCGGCGCGGCCGCGCGTGAGCACAGCGTGTGGCTCGCGGTCGGCGTCAACGAGCGCGAGCGCGGCACGATCTACAACGCGCTGCTCCTGTTCGCGCCCGACGGCCGCCTGGCACTGCATCACCGCAAGCTCGTGCCGACGAACCACGAGCGCCTCGTGTGGGGCCAGGGCGACGGCCGCGGCCTCGAGACGACCGATACGGGAGCCGCGCTCGTCGGCGGACTGATCTGCTGGGAGAACCTGATGCCGCTCGCGCGCTTTGCGCTCTACGAGCAGGGGGTCGAGATCTACCTCGCCCCGACCGCGGACGACAGCGACGCGTGGCACGCCTCGCTGCGCCACATCGCGCGCGAGTCGCGTGCGTTCGTGCTCTCGTCGTGCTCGTTCCAGCGGGCGTCGAGCTACCCGGCCGACGTACCGCTGGCCGACGGCGACGAGCTGATCGATCGAGGTGGCTCGGCGATCCTCGCGCCCGACGGCTCGTACCTCGCCGGTCCCCTGTGGGACGAGGAGGGGATCATCTACGCCGATCTCGATCCGTCGCTGCTGCACGCGGCACGCCAGCGGTTCGACCCGGCCGGTCACTACCACCGACCCGACGTGCTCTCGCTCTCGGTCAACCGTCCCACATGACCTCCGTGACTGTGGTCGGCGCCGGTGTCTTCGGCGCCTCGACGGCGCGGGAGCTCGCGTTGCGAGGTCTCGACGTGACGCTGGTCGAGCAGTACACACCCGGCTCGGTGCGCTCCGGCTCCGGCGGCGACACACGACTGTCGCGCGCAGCGCACGGCGACGTCGAGTGGTACACGCTCCTCGTCGCAGCGCGCCCGGAGGCTCTGGCTCGAGCTGCAGGCCGAGACGCGCACGCACATCTGGGAGCCCGTCGGGGTCGCGTGGTTCGCCCAGCGTGAGGACGGCTTCGAGGCGGCGAGCCGACGGACGCTGGAGGCGGCAGGCATTGCCTGCGAGTGGCTCTCGCCCGACGACGGCCGTCGTCTCTATCCGTCACTCGGCGTCGACGACCTGCACGGCGTGCTCTGCGAGCCCGACGCGGGCGTTCTCTACGCGCGTCGCGCGACGCAACTGCTCGTCGACGACGGCGTGCGTCACGGCGTCCGGTTCCAGACCGGGCAGGCGACGCGTCGCCGACGAGCCCCGCGCCGACGTCGTCGTCTGGGCCTGCGGGGCGTGGCTGCCGAAGCTATTTCCCGGAGCTCGTCGACATTCGCATCTCGCGGCGCGACGTCTTCTTCTTCGCCGCCGACGGCGCCTGGCGCGGCACGCCGGGGTTCTGCGAGTACGACGAGCGGTTCTACGGCCACGGCGAGGTCGGCGGGCTCGGCGCGAAGGTCGCACCGGACGGCCGCGGCGACGAGATCGACCCCGACACGGCTCGAGCGGCTGCCCCTCCCTGCGCTCGAACAGCGGGCGCGCGAGTACACCGCACGGCGCTTCCCCGCGCTCGCCGACGCGCCGATCGTCGGCGCGCGCGTCTGCCAGTACGACCTGACGCGCGACACGCCACTTCCTGTTCGCGACGCCACCCCGAGCGCGACTCGTGGTGGCTGCTCGGCGGCGGCTCGGGCCACGGGTTCAAGCACGGCCCCGCGCTCGCGCGAGTACATCGCGGACTGCGTCGAGGGCCGCCGCGAGCCCGAGCCGTTCCACGCGCTCGGCCCGCGCACCGGCAACGCCGGGCTGCGCACCGCGGAGGTGTAGCCAAGCCTCCTAGTGCTTGCTAGCGCTCGGACGGCGGCTCGTTCGCCTCGAACGCGAGCATCAGCTTGCGCAGCAGCGCGTTCAGCTTGCTGCTGCTCGGTCTTCGAGAGAGCCGAGGCGAAGAACGCTTCCTTGCGGCCCTGGATCTCGCCGCGGGGTCCCACGCCTTCGCCCCTCGGGCGTCAGCTCGACGACCACGCCGCGCCGGTCGCCCGGGATCGGGAAGCCGGCGGACGAGACCCGGCTGCTCGAGCCGGTCGAGCCGGCTCGTCATCGCCCCGCTCGAGAGCTCGAGATCGCGCCGCGAGGTCGCCGGGCGAGCTCGCGGTGCGTCCTGCCGCAGCGAGAGCCGGAGCGTCGTCAGCACCTGCCAGTCCGGGTGCGTCAGGTCGTAGCTCGGCGAGCGTCACCTCCATCGCCCGTTTGATCCGCCGGTTGATGCCGCCGATCCGGTCGACGATCGCCCTCGACCTCGAGATCGATGTCGACGTCGCCAGCGTCGCAAGCCGCTCCAGCAAGTGGTCGACGTGGTCTTCAGGCACGCGCACAGTCTTGACATCAAATCTCTTGACGTCAAGAGGTATCCATCTGCTAGTCTTTTGATATCGAGATACTCGACGCAGAGATGAGGTGAGAGACCGGGGACGGATGCGGAGTGACTCAGACCCCGATCTGTCACACCAAGTCGTCACGAGCGATGCTCACATCGAGCACGCTGCGCGGCCGCGCGGCTTGCCCCGGCGGCCGCGGCTCGGCCGCGCTCGAACTCGAGCCGGCGCCGGCTACTCCGGCCAGAAGCCGTCGACCGTCTCGGTGTCCCCGGTCGGGTCGTCGATCCGCATCGAGACGATCACCAGCTCGGCGTCCTCGGGCTCGTCGTTCCAGACGCCCCGCCAGGTCTCCGGCGGGACCCGCATCGCCTCGTGACGCGCCGAGCTCGACGATCTCGTCGCCGAGCTTGAACTGCAGCTTCCCGCGAGCACGAAGTAGAGCTCCTCCTGCGTCTGGTGCCGATGCCCGTACGAGCCTTTGCTGCCCGTGTGCTGCGGCATCCGCCGGTGCGTGAGCGCGACCTGCTCGGCGCCGATCGCGTAGGTGATCCCGCGCATCTCGCCCGGGTAGTCGCCGAGCCAGTCGTCGACGTCCTCGAGCTCACGATCTGGTAGTCCGCTCATCCTGCCTGCGTCCTCCTTCGCTGCTCTGCGAGTATCGAACACCTGACGCCGAGCGCGCCCCGCAACCGCGCTCGTGCTCGTCGCGTGCATCCTCGGCTCCGTCATCGTGTTCGTCGACTCGACGGTCGTCAACGTCGCGCTGCCGGCGATCCAGCGCGACCTCGGCGGCGGCCTCGCGCTCCAGCAGTGGGTCGTCGACGCCTACCTGCTGACGCTCGGCTCGCTGCTGCTCGTCGGCGGCTCGCTCGGCGACCTGTTCGGCGGCGCGGCGGGTGTTCCTGATCGGGATCGTCGCGTTCGGGCTCACGTCGGTCGCTCTGCGCGGCCGCGCCCGACGGCACGCTGCTGATCCTCGCCCGCGGCTGCAGGGCGATCGCCGGCGCGCTGCTCACGCCGGCCGGGCTCGCGGTGATCGCGGCGACCTTCAGCGGCGAGGAGCGCGGCGCGGCGATCGGCACGTGGACGGCGTGGACCGGGATCGCGTTCGTGATCGGCCCGCTCGTCGGCGGCTGGCTCGTCACGCACGCGTCGTGGCGCTGGGTCTTCATCATCAACGTGCCGTTCGCGATCGCGACGGCCGCGCTCGTCGCGTACGCCGTCCCGAAGCGCGCGCCACCGAGGGCAAGCGGCGCGCGGGTCGACGTCGTCGGCGGCGTGCTCTGCGTGCTCGGGCTCGGCGGGCCCGTCTTCGCGCTGATCGAGGAGCCGCGCCGCGGCTTCGGCGACCCGTTGATCCTCGGCGCCGCTCGTCGGCGGCGTCGCCGCTGCTCGCCGCGTTCGTCGCTCTGGGAGCGCCGGACGCCGCAGCCGATGCTGCCGCTCGCGGCTCTTCCGCGCCGCAACTTCTCCTTCGCGAACCTCGAGACGCTCGACCGTCTACGCCGGGCTCTCGACGCTCACCTTCTTCCTCGTCCTCTTCCTGCAGCAGCTCGCCGGCTACTCGCCGCTCCGAAGCGGGCTCGCACTCCTGCCGATCACCGTCGTCATGTTCTTCCTCTCGCCGCGCGTCGGACGCCTGTCGATGCGGCTCGGGCCGCGGCTCTTCATGGGCGTCGGGCCGCTCGTCGCCGCCGCGGCGCTCGCTGCCGGCTCGTGCGGCTCGGCACCCGGCTTCTCGTACTGGTACGGAGCTGCTTGCCGCCGCTGCTCGTCTTCTCGGTCGGCCTCTCGATGATCGTCGCGCCGCTGACGGCGACCGTGCTCGCGGACGCCGGCGAGCGCGACGCCGGCATCGCGAGCGGCGTCAACAACGCGGTCGCGCGCGTCGCCGGCCTGCTCGGGATCGCCGTCGTCGGCGCGGCGGTCGCCGGTGCGCGGCAACACGCTCGACCTGGCAGGGTTCCGGCTCGCGATGGCGATCACCGCCGCCCTCGTCGGCGCCGGCGGCGTCGTCGGCCTCGCCGGGATCCGGAACCGCCATGAGCACCGATCACGAGCCGCCGAGATCGTCTTCGACCACGTGACGAAGCGGTACGCGGGCCGCGACGACGCTGCGCTCGACGACCTCTCGCTCGAGATCCCGGCCGGCACGTTCTGCGTGCTCGTCGGCCCGTCGGGCGGCGGCAAGACGACCGCGCTCAAGATGGTCAACCGGCTGATCCCGTTCGACTCGGGCGACATCCGGATCGACGGCCGCAGCGATCGCGCGACCTGCCGCTGGTCGAGCTGCGCCGCGGCATCGGCTACGTGATCCAGCAGGTCGGCCTCTTCCCGCACATGACGGTCGGCGAGAACATCGCCACCGTGCCGCGCCTGCTCGGCTGGCGAAGGCTGCGGACGCGCGACGCGCACGACGGAGCTGCTCGAGCTCGTCGGGCTCGAGCCGGCCGATGCAGGCCGCTACCCCGCGCAGCTCTCGGGCGGCCAGCGCCAGCGCGTCGGGCTCGCCCGGGCCCTGGCCGCCGACCCGCCCGTGCTGCTGATGGACGAGCCGTTCGGCGCGCTCGACCCGATCACACGCTTCCGGCTCCAGAACGAGCTGCGCCGCCTGCACCGCGAGGTCGCGAAGACGGTCATCTTCGTCACGCACGACATCGACGAGGCGATCCGGATGGGTGACCGCATCGCGATCCTGCGCGAGGGCGGCGTGCTCGCGCAGTACGACACGCCGGACGCGATCCTCGCTCACCCCGCGGACGAGTTCGTCGCGGAGTTCATCGGCGAGGACCGCGCACTTGCGGCGCCTCGCGCTGCGACACGCTCGGCGGACGTCGACCTGCAGCCCGACGTCGCGGGCCTGGAGCCGGAGCTGACCGCGCATCCGACGACGACGCTGCGGAACGCGGTCTCGCTGATGCTCGAGCGGGAGACCGACGCGTTGCTCGTGAAGGACGGCGACGCGCGTGCTCGGCGTGCTTCCACCTCAGCGACGCCGGAGCGAGCTGCTGTGAGCGTCGTCGCCGCCGGGCCGGTGATCCCGAACTTCGGCGAGGGCAGCTCGTGCGTCACGCGGCGACCACACCTTCTGCTGGGACTGGGTGCAGCGCTCACTGGGGCGACACGCTCGGCCCGGCGCTCGTCGCAGCACGTCGAGCTGACCGCGATCGCGGTCGGGATCGGCTTCGTCGCTCGCGTTCGCGCTCGCGCTGCTCGCGCACCGCATGCGGCGGCTCGAGCAGCCGCTCGGCGATCATCTCGGCGCTCCTCTACACGATCCCGAGCCTGGCGCTCTTCCAGCTGCTGGTCCCGTTCACCGGGCTGACCTGGACGACGGTCGAGATCGCGCTCGTCGCCTACACCCTCGTGATCCTCTTCCCGAACATCGTCGCCGGGCTCAGCGAGCGCACCGGCCGACGTGCTCGAGGCGGCGCGCGGCATGGGCCTGACGCCGCTGCAGATCGCTGATGCGCGTCGAGCTGCCGCTGGCGGTGCCGGCGATCATCGGCGGACTGCGCATCGCCGTCGTCTCGACGATCTCGATCGCGACGATCGCCGCGCTTCCTCCTCCCCGACTGGCCTCGGCTACCCGATCTTCCTCGCGCTCGCGGCGCCGACACCGTTCAAGACCGAGATCTATTCTGCTGGTGCCCTCGCCGTCGCGCCTCGCGATCGCCTGCGACCTCGCGCTTGTCACGCTTCGGCGCGCGCCTGGTGCGGTGGAACCGCGTATGACATTCGCGGACGCTGCCAACCTGCACACGTTCGTCGACGCCGTGCGCTTCATCGGCGACCACCCCGGCTTCCTGGCGCAGAAGGCACTCGAGCAGCTCGAGCTGTCGGGCGCCGCGCTCGGGATCGCGATCGGCGTCGCCCTGCCGCTCGGAGTCGTGCTCGGCCACCTGCACCGCGGCTCCGGCGTCGCGATCACCGCCTCGATCGTCGGCCGCGCCCTGCCGAGCCTCGTGCTGATCGCCGCGTTCCTGACGGTGCTCGGGATCGGTTTCGTCAACAACATGGTCGCGCTCGCCGTGCTTGCGACCGGGCCGATCCTCACGAATGCATTCGACAGTGTCGAAGGGGTTGATCGCGACGCCGTCGAGGCCGCCCGCGGGATGGGCATGACGGGCGTGCAGATCCTGCGACGCGTCGAGCTCCCACTGGCGATTCCCCTGCTCTTCACCGGGATCCGGGTCGCCGCCGTGACGGTCGTCGCGACGGCCCCGATCGCAGCGATTGCCGGGGGCGGAGGCCTCGGCGACATCATCGTCAACCAGGCCAGCTATCGCCTCTCAGGCGTGATCGGAGCATCACTCTGCGTGATGCTGCTCTCGGCCCTCGTCTTCATCGGGCTACTCGGGTTGCAGATCGCCGTAACGCCCAGAGGGCTTCGCAGGACTAGTGTCATCGGTGACCCATCCGAAAGGAGTTGAAGTGATTCGTAAGCACACGCGTCGTGCCGCCAAGGCGGCCTTCGCGATTTCCCTCGGTGTCGCGATCGTGATCGGCTTGTTCGCGGCCGCGTTCGCGCGGCCGGCGCATTCGGCAGGGACGACTGTCGTCCTCGGCACCAAGAACTTCGGCGAGGAGTACATCCTCGGCCAGCTGTACAAGCAGGCGCTCGAAGCGAAGGGCTTCTCGGTCACCTACAAGGAGAACATCGGTTCGACCGAGCTGATCCAGACCTCGCTCACCAGCGGCAAGATCAACATGTACCCCGAGTACACGGGCGTGATCGTGCAGGACGTCTTCCACAAGACCTCCCCGAAGACGGCCGCAGCGACGTATGCACTCGCCAAACGGCTCGAGGCGACCAAGGGCTTCACGCTGTTGAAGGAGACTCCCTTCTTCGACACGGACCAGGTCGCGGTCACGAACGCGACTGCGAAGAAGTACGGCCTGAAGGTGATCAGCGACCTGAAGAAGGCCGGGAACGTCAAGTTCGGCGGCTTCCCCGAGTGCAAGACCCGGAACACCTGCCTACCGGGGTACAAGAAGGCGTACGGCCTGACGCGCGTCACGTTCGTGCCGCTCGCCGGGATCTCGGCCTACGCGGCGCTCGACGCCGGCAAGGTGCTCGCAGCGGACGTGTTCTCGACCGACCCCCCGCTCGCGAAGCCTTCGAAGTACACGGTCCTCTCCGATCCGAAGCACGTGACGGGCTTCCAGAACGTCGCCCCGATCGTCAAGGCGTCGGTCGCGACGGCACTGGGATCCAGGTTCACCTCGACGGTGAACGCGGTCTCGGCGAAGCTGACGCTGCCGGCGATCATCGCGATGAACAAGGCGTTCTACGTCGACAAGCAGCCCGCGGCGAAGATCGCAAAGGCCTTCCTGAAGGCGAACGGCCTGTCCTAGACGAGCTCGCTGTCGCGGAGGGAAACCGTCGGTTTCCCTCCGCGATGAGTTAAGGGAGGCGCTCGCCCGTTATACGAGCCGCGCCGAGCGAACCGAAGATCAGCAGCGCGGCGAGGCCGACGAACCACGACGAGATCTCCCGCGTCGTCGAACGGGTGGCGATGCTCGCCCCGAGCTCCTTGTAGACGTTCTGCACCTTCGCCGCCGACCTCGCCTGGTAGGTCTTGCCGCCGGTGACGCGGGCGATCGCGGCGAGCGTCACCGGGTCGGGCCGGACCGGGAATCGTCCTGGGCCGAGGCCGCCGCCGTAGCCGCCCAGCGGGCCGCCGCCGAATCCGTTGAGCGTGCCGTTCTTCGTGCCGAGCGCGACCGTGAAGACGCGGATGCCGGCGTCGCGCGCGCGGGCCGCGCCCTGAAGCGGGGTCAACACACCACGGGTCTGCGCGCCGTCGGAGAGAAGCACGATCGCTCCCGGACGCTTGCCGTCCTTGCCCTTCGGCACGCCGCCGAGCGCTGTCCGGGCGACCTGCACCGCCTGCGCGAGCCCGTCGCCGATCGCGGTTCCCGCCTCGGGCGTGAGCAAGTCGATCCCTTCGTGCAGCAGCGTCCTGTCCGTGGTCGGGATCACGAGCAGGTCGGACGAGCTGCTGAAGGAGACGAGCCCGAGCTTCACGCCCTTCGGTACCTTGTCGGCGAAGATGCCCATCGCCGTTTGTGCCGCTCCGAGCCGGGTCGGCTTCACGTCGGCGGCGCGCATCGAGCCCGAGACGTCGACCAGCAGGACGATCGTCGCGCGGTCGGCGGGCACGGAGACCTTTGCGGTCGGACGGGCGAGCGCGGCCGACGCCGAGACCAGCGCGAGCAGGAACAGGGCGAGCGGCAGCCAGCGCCACGGCCGCCGCGGCGTGGTGGCGACCGACGCGAGCACGTCGAGGTTGGTGAACGCGACCGCGTACTTCGACCGGCGCCGGTCGAGCCAGAGCGCCAGTGCAAGGACGAGCGGCGCCGCGGCGAGGACAGCGAGAAAACCCGGCCAGAGGAAGCTCACGGTGCACACTCCGCCCCGACCTGCACCACCGGGTGCACGTCGATCGAGAGGCCGTCGGTCGCGGTCGCGGTCGCGACGACCCGCCTCCCGCTGACGGTGCGCGTCACGTCGACGAACGTGCTCGCACCGATCTTCGGCGGCAGCTTGACGCGGAACGCCGTCGCGTGCCAAGCGCCGACGAGGTGCTCGCTGGCCAGGCACGCCACCTTCGCGAACCGCACCTGCCCGGGTCCGATGATCACGATCCGCGAGCGCAGCTCGAGCGCCGGCCCGGCCGGCGTGACGCGGGCCGAGACGGTCGACCTGCCGCCGCCCCCCTGCGTCGGAATGCAGCCGAGCCGCGGCTGGAAGGTCTGCGCGCTCCCGGAGATCGAGATCGCGTGGAAGAGCGCGTACCGGGTCGTCGTCACGCCCGGCCCGACGGGCGCCCCGAGGCGACCGTCGAACGAGACGCGCACGTCACGGGAGCTGGCCTGCGCGTCGAGGCCGCCGACGACACTCCGGCCACGCGGGCATGCGAGCAGATAGGTCGCCTGCCCGTGTGCGGGCACGAGCACCCACGGCCCCGGTACCGGGATGCACGTCTGGATGCCGCGGCACTCGTTCGTCGCGGCTCCCGCCGGCCGTCGTCGCCGCGGCAACCGCCAGCGCTGCGGCGACCGTGACACCGATCAGCCTCATACGAGCCTCCGGAACCAGAACCCCGACACGAACGCGCCGGCGAGCATGAACACGAGGCCACCCGCAGCGGCTGCGCTCGTCACCTCGACGGTCTTGTGCGTGTGTCCGACCCGCGAGCCGAGCTCTCCGTACGTCGTCTTCACGTCGACCGCACCCAGCCCGCCGACGAACCGCCCGCCGCTCGCCTTGGCAATCGACTGCAGCACCGCCGGCTGCATCGGGACCTGGATCCGCTCGGTGAATCCGCCCTGGACGGGCTGCGTGACGATCCCGTCGGGTGTGCCGACAGCGACCGCCGTCACCGGGATGTGGGCATTCGCCGCCTGCTTGGCCGCCTGTTGCGGCGACACGCGCCCCGCCGTCTGGCCCCCGTCGGAGAAGACGACGATCGCCGCCGGCGGCCGCTTGCCCTTGCTCGTCGGCACCGCACGGCCGACCGTGACGGCACGCACGACCGCGTCCGAGAGCGCAGTGCCCTGCGGGCCTGTGTGCGCGCGGTCGAGGGCTGCGCGCACGAGCGAGAGGTCGTGTGTCGGCGCGGCAGAGAGCGTCGTGTGGTCGGAGAACGTGATCAGCGCCATCCGGTACCCCTTCGGCAGCTTGTCGATGTACCGTCGCACAGCTGCGCGCGCGGCGCGGAGCCGTGTCGGCTGCGCGTCCTTGGCGGCCATCGATCCCGACACATCGAGGACGACGATCACCGTCGCGTCCTGCCGCTTGACGCGGATCGACGTCTGCGGCCGGGCGAACCCGACGAGCAGCAGCGCCGCGCCGACCAGCAGCAGCGCCGTCGGCAGGTGGCGCCGCCAGGCCGGCGGCCGGTTGACCATGTTCGGCAGCAGCGAGGGCGGCGCCCACGCGGCTGCGCGCCGGTCGCGCTGCCCGTCGAGCCACAGGTAGCCGGCGGCGGCAGCCGGCACGGCGAGCAGGCAGAGCAGCAGGATCGGATGCGAGAAGCTCAGCGGGTCCGCCTCCCGCGACGTAGGAACGCAGCGAGCGGGCGCAGCCAGTCACTGTCGGTCGAGAGCGCGACGTGCGAGACGCCGGCCGTGGCGAGCCCTGCCTGGAGCGCGGCCCGCTCGCCGGCCGCGGCGGCGGCGAAGCGTTCGCGCAGACGACGGTCGCCGGTGTCGACGCGCAGCTGCCGGCCGGTCTCGGGATCGACGAGCCGCAGCTCGCCCACGTCGGCGAGCTCCTGCTCGCGCGGGTCGCGCACCTCGACCGCGAGCACCGTGTGCCGTCCGGCGAGCCGGAGGAGCGGCGGCCGCCAGTCGGGCGGCCCACGGAAGTCGGAGACGACGATCACCAGCGAACGCTGCGTCGTCAGGCGGTCGGCCAGCTCGAGCGCCTGGTTCAGCGTGCCGCTGCCGCCGGGCGGCAGCTCGCGCAGCAGCCGCAGCACCTCGAGCAGCGCGCGCCTGCCCTGCCGCGGTCGCTCGACGCTGGCGTTCGCGCCAAACGCGATCGTGCCCAGGCGGTTGCCGCGTCTGGTCGCCGCATAGCCGACCGCGACAGCGACCCCTTCCGCGACGTCGGCCTTGCGGCGGTCACCCGTGCCGAAGGCCATCGACGCCGACGCGTCGAGCACGAGCCAGGTCACGAGCACACGCTCGGCGAGCTCGACCCGACGTGCGGCACCCCGGTGCGGGCGGTGACGTTCCACTCGATCCGGCGCACGTCGTCGCCCGGCTCGTAGGGACGCACCTGCCAGAGCTCGCTCCCGATACCGGCGAACGCAGAGCGGTAGTCGCCGGCGAGCAGGCCGTCGACGCGACGCCCGACCGAGAGCTCGAGCGCGCGGAGCGAGGAGGTCGAGAGGGCGCCCGGGCCCGGACGCGCCGGGGTCCGCGTGGGGGCAAACGGATCGGTGACTGCAGCCGTCGCCATCTACGCGACTGCCGACCGCCGTCCCAGGTCGATCTGCGGCGCCGGCATCGACGCGAGCACGGTGTCGAGGATCGCGTCCGGCGCCACCTCCTCGGCGAGTGCGCGGTACGAGAGCACGAGGCGGTGCCGGAACGCGTCGCGCACGAGCGCGTCCAGGTCGGCGGGGACGACGTAGTCGCGCCCGCGGATCAACGCGAGTGCGCGCCCGGCGGCGACGAGGCTGATCGGGCCGCGCGGGCTTGCACCGTAGGCGACGTAGTCCGCAATCTCGCCGAGACCGTGCTCGTTCGGGCGGCGGGTCGCGGTGGCGACCTCGACCGTCCAGCTGATCAGCGCCGGGTCGACGTACACCGCCGCCGCCTGCTGCTGCAGCGCCTTCAGCTCGTCGAGCGACAGCGCCTGCTGCAGCTCGGGCGCCGGCTGGAGCGAGCGGGCGACGACCGTCAGCTCCTCGTCGTGCGCCGGGTAGTCGACGAGCACCTTCAGCATGAAGCGGTCGACCTGGGCCTCGGGCAGCGGGTACGTGCCTTCGGACTCGATCGGGTTCTGCGTCGCGAGGACGAGGAACGGATCGGGAACCGGGTAGGTGGTGTGGCCGATCGTCACCTGCCGTTCCTGCATCACCTCGAGCAGCGCCGACTGCACCTTCGCCGGGGCGCGGTTGATCTCGTCGGCGAGCAGGAAGTTGCAGAAGACGGGGCCGAGCTCGGTCTCGAAGTCGGTGCGGTCGGGGCGGAAGACGCGCGTGCCGACGAGATCCGACGGCACGAGGTCGGGTGTGAACTGCACACGCTGGAACGACCCGCCGAGCACCGCCGCGGCCGTCTTGATCGTCAGCGTCTTCGCGAGCCCGGGGACGCCCTCGATCAGGACATGCCCACCTGCGAGGAGGCAGACGAGCACGCGCTCGAGCATCTCCTCCTGGCCGGCAATCACCCTCCGGATCTCGAACAGCGCCTGCTCGAGTGAGCCACCGCTCTCTTCCACGCCCGCCTCCTCGCTCGGTTGAAGCCCTAAGGATGCCTCCCCCACCTAAGAACTTCCCGTTAAGAGCGTGTTCGGTTCACAGCAGCCAGCCAGGCAGCCCGCCGGGCCGCCACCTCGTCCCCGGCCAGCTGCGGCTCATACGTCGCCCCCACCCGCACGCTGACATCTCGCCCGGCTGCGAGCGCGGCGGCGCCGAGCGCCGTCGTCTCGGCCTCGGCGGCCACCTCGACCGGGATCCCGAGCAGGTCGGCCTGATGCTGCATCAGGAAGCCGTTTGCCGTCGCGCCACCGTCGGCGCGGAGCGCGAGCGGGCGCTGTGGCAGGGTGTCGACCACGTCTGCGACCTGGTGGGCGATCGCCTCGAGCGCAGCGCGCACGAGGTGCGCCCGGGTCGTGCCGCGCGTGATGCCCGCGACGAGGCCGCGCGCGTCGGCGTCCCACCACGGCGACCCGAGACCGGTGAGCGCCGGCACGAAGACGACGCCGCCGGTCGAGTCGACGCTGCGCGCGAGGCTCTCGCTCTCGGCCGCATCGGCCAGAACGCCGAGCCCGTCGCGGAGCCACTGCACCGCGGCGCCGCTGACGAGCACCGCGCCCTCGAGCGCATAGCCGTCTGCGGCTGCCGTTGCGAGCAGCCCGTGCGCCGGAATGGGGACCGCATCGCCGGCGTGGACGAGCACGAAGCGTCCCGGTGCCGTACGTCGCCTTGCCGTCGCCGGCGCGGTGGCACGCCTGTCCGTAGAGCGCCGCCTGCTGGTCGCCGGCACGACCCCGAATCGGCACGCGCGCTCCGAAGAGCTCGGCCTCGCCGATCTCCTCGACGGACGGGACGATCTGCGGCAGCACGTCGCGCTCGACCCCGAACAGCGCCAGCAGCTCGTCGTCCCAGTCGAGCGTCGCGAGCCCGCAGAGCAGCGTGCGCGAGGCGTTCGTCGGGTCGGTCACGTGCTGTGCGCCGCCGGTCAGCTTCCAGACGAGCCAGCTGTCGACCGTTCCGGCTGCGAGCCCCGCCTGCGGCCGGTCGCGGAACAGCCACTCGAGCTTGGTGGCGGAGAAGTAGGGATCGGCCACGAGGCCGGTCCGCTCGCGGAGCAACTCGCTGTCGAGCTCGCGGCAGCGCTCGGCGGTCCGGCGGTCCTGCCAGACGATCGCCGGCGCGACCGGCCGGCCGCTCCGCCGCTCCCAGACGACGGTCGTCTCGCGCTGGTTCGCGAGCGCGAGCGCGTCGAGCTCGTGCGCCGTGATCCCGGCGGCTCGGAGCGCGTCCTCCGCCGAGTCGAGGACGCTCTGCCAGATCGCTTCCGGATCCTGCTCGACCCAGCCGGGCCGCGGAAACCGCTGCGCGAGCTCGCGGTAGCCGCGACCGAGCACGCGCAGCTCGTCGTCGACGACCAGGCACGTCGTTCCCGTCGTGCCCTGGTCGATCGCGAGGATCACGCGTGTGCAGCGATGAACGCGAGCGTGCGGCGCCACGCGTCGTCGGACGCGTCGGCGAAGTCGGCCTGCTTGCGGTCGAAGAAGCTGTGCGGCGCGCCGTCGTAGACGACCAGCTCATGCTCGACGCCCGCACCGGTGAGCGCCTGCTCGAACGCGGCGTTGTCCTCGGCAGTGATGCCGCCGTCGTCGCCGGCCTGCAGGGCGAGAATCGGGCACTCGATCGCGTTGATGCGCTCGATCACGCTCGGGCCGCCACGCTGACGTGTGGGTGAGCCGTAGAGGCCGACCGCGCCCGCCAGTCCGTGACCGGACGCGGCCGCCACCCACGAGGCGCGGCCGCCGAAGCAGAAGCCGATGCTGAACACCGACGACACGCCTCGTGCCCGCAGCTCGGCGATCGCCGCGGCAGCGTCGGCCTGGACGCCGGCGTCGGTCGTCTCGTCGACGTGCGGCGGGTACTCGAACTCATCGTCGCGTGTCGCGGCGCCTGCGGTGCGCCCGAAGTAGTCGAACGCGATCGCCGCGTGGCCGCGCTCGGCGAAGCGAAGCGCCAGCTCTTCGTAGAAGTGGTAGAGACCGCGCACGTCCGGGAAGATGACGACGCCGGTCGGCGTGTCGTCCTCGGGCGTCGCGAGGAAGGCGGCGAACTCGTTCCCGTCGGCAGCGCCGAGTGTCAGCGACTCGTGCGAGACGGCCGCGCCGGCGATCCGCGGGATCGGCGGCTCGGAGTCGAGGTCGAAGCACATGCGGCGAGTTTAGATGGGTGATCGGCAACTCAATTACCGATCACCCACTTTAGATCGGCAGCTCGGCGCGGATGCGCGTGCCGGCGCCCGGCGGACTGTCGACGAAGAACGACCCCTCGAGCGCCGCAACGCGGTCGCCGAGGCCGGGCAGCCCCGAGCCGGTAAACGGGATGCGCGCCGCCCTTGCCGTCGTCCTCGACGACGACCACGAGCTTGTCACCCGTCTCGCGCACGCGCACCGCGGCGCGGGTTGCCTCGGCGTACTTCGCGACATTGGTGAGCGATTCGGAGACGATGTAGTACGCGGCCGCCGCGATCGGTGGGTCGAGCCAGGTATCGGTGACGTCGAGCTCGACGGGGATCGGCGCGCGTGCGGCGACCATCCGCAGTGCCGGCCCGAGCCCGCGCTCGCTGAGCGCCGACGGATGGATGCCCTGGGCGAGCTCGCGCAGCTCTTTGACCGCCGCGGCGAGCTCGTCGACGGCCACCCGCAGCGCAGCAGCTGGATCGGTGAGCCCCCGCTGCGCGCCGCGCAGCTGCAGCAGCAGCGTGATCAGCCGTTGCTGCGCCCCGTCGTGGAGATTCCGCTCGAGCCTGCGGCGGGCATCGTCGGCGGCGGCCAGGATGCGCGCCCGCGACTGGCGCACCTCCGCCTCGTGGCGCTTGCGGTCGGTGACGTCGGTCCCGCTGACGAGGAAGACGGGGCCACTCGGGATCCGCGGCAGCGGCGTGCACGACCACGCAACCTCGAACTCGGTTCCGTCCCGTTGCACCCAGCGCCCCTCGTGCTCGGCCCGGCCCCGGATGCGGATCGCCGCCTCGATGCAGTCGCGCGCGGCGGCTCGCTCGCCGTCCGGCACGTATTTCTCCCAGAAGAGGGCGCCCCCGGTCTCGTGCGGTTCGTAGCCGAGGGTCCGCTCGAACGCCTGATTCGTCGCGTAGGGCCGCACTCGTCCGACGTCGTCGACGAGGCAGATCAGGCTCGGCGCGTAGTTCGCGATCGCGTTCAGGAGGTCGCGCTCACGCTCGAGCTCGTTGATCCGCTCGCGCAGCCCCGCGGCCGACCGCGGGCGTCTTGCCGACCGCGCCCTCGCCATCAGGCGGGCGGTCGCTCCTCGTAGCGCGGCAGCCCGTCGTCCGGGATCGGCTCCCAGGCAACCGCGTAGGCGACGAACTGACGCCACTCCGGCCGGACGCCCGGATCGGCGTCGAACGTCCCGAGCCGCACGCTGACGACGTCGGCATCCGTCGGGCTGCGGCTCCAGAGCGCGCCGCCGCACACGGAGCAAAAGCACTTCGCGAAGCCGCCGTCCGGCGGCGCCCACTCGGCGACGAGCTCGGCGCCCGCGACGACCCGGAACGAGCCTGGGGCCACGCGCGCCTGCGCCGAAGCCGCCGTGCCCGTGCGGCGCTGGCAGCGCGTGCAGTGGCAGTACGACGCCGAGACGGGTGGTGCGTCGATCTCGTAACGGACGCCGCCGCAGAGGCAGCCGCCGGTGAGCGGGAACGCCGGCATGGGACTGAGCCTACTGATGGGCCGAGGTCAGTACGGCATCTCGATGCCGCTGACATCGATCCCGAGCGACCGGGCCAGCCGGACACCGTTCTCGAGGTCGTCCTTCAGCATGCGGAGGTCGGTCTCGCGCATCAGGGCGCCGATGAACTCGCGCGCCTTCGGCCGCCAGAGAGCATGCTTCGCGAACACCGGCAGCAGCCTGTTGGCGGCGTCGACGAGCCGTGTGGTCACGCCCCGGCCCGCGCCCTCGAGCAGCACCCGCTCGTAGGCCATGCCCGCGCCGTGATGAATGCCGTCGTCGATCGCGAGCCGGTTGCAGAGGTCCTCGAGCACCGTGCCGCGCGACGAACGGGCGATCATGCGGAAGCGCGGGATGATCAGGCGCTCGTAGAACACCTGCATCAGGAAGACCTTCTCCTCGATCGTGTCCGCGTCCAGCGTCATGCGCGCGAGGTCGTCGAGGTACGGGTCGCGCTCGGCCATCCCGCCCGCCTCGTGAATCAGCTTCAGCCAGGCCTCGGTGTGCCGCGCCTCGTCCTGCACCATCGTCGTGTAATAGAGCTTCGCCTCGTGATCGGGCGCGATCGCGAAGAGCTGGGTCGCCATCTCGACCGCGAGCTCGTCGGCCTGAAGCTGCTGCGTGACGACCGAGCGCCAGAGGTCGCGGCGCCGGGCGAGCTTCTGCGGCGAGCCCTTGTACTCGGGGATCGGCGGCAAATCGCTCCAGGGCAGATCGCGCACCTGCCACTCGGCACGCTTGGCGAGCTCGTAGTAGCGGTAGACGCCCTGAAGGTCGCGCTCCGCGCGCGGCTCGGCCGTCGTCTCTTCGAGCGCAGTCACGACCGAAGCCTAACGCCATTCCTTGACTTTCCAGCCGCGCTGGCGGAATCTGCCTGCGTTCCCGAGCTGGAGGTCCCTCGATGTTTGCACGGATTGCAGCGTTCGAAGGCGGCGACAGCGATCGCCTGCAGGCGCTGAACGACGAGCGCATGGCGAGCGGCGACATGAAACCACCGGAAGGCGTGCGGCGGGCCACCCTGCTCGCCGATCGCGGCGCGAACCGCCGCCTCTTCATCACCTTCTTCGACACGGAGGAGCAGGTCGCGGCCGCCGAGGCGCGGTTCGAGGCGATGGGCGACGAGATCCCCGCCGAGGTACGCGGCAACCGGGTCTCGGTCGACGTCTATGAGGTGCTGTTCGACCAGAGCATGTAGCCCGTCAGAGCAGCTGCCCCGAGATCAGCCTGTCGATCGGCGCGTGCTCGATCGCCAGGCGCAGGATCGTCGCAACGAGTTGCGGGAATTCGCCGCGCTTCGCAGCATCGTCGAGCGCCTGCTCGAGCCCGGTGCGCACCGCTCGTTCGACGCTGAGCGCTCGGCTGCTTGAGCCGGTCGCCGCTCGACCCGGCGAACGAGAGGACGAGCGCCTCGCGCGTCATGCCGAGCCGGCAGGCCGCACGGGCAAGGCCGTCGAGCACGACGCGTTGCGTCGCTGCATCGACTCCGTGGCCCGCGAACAAGGGGTGCGAGCCGCACGGCGGCGGGATCCTCACCGGCGATGCCGTGGCGAGCATCGCGCCCTCGACGGCGATCAGCGCCAGCGCCGCGCAGAGCAGCCCGGCGACCAGGCGCCGTCTCATCCGCGCCGCCTGCGGCCGAGGAGCCCGATCGCACAGGCCGCAGCCGCGAAGGCCGCACAGAGCGCGAACGACGAGCGGAACGCAGCCGCCGCGGTGCGGCCGACCGTGCCGACGAGGTCGTCGCGGGTGCGGGCGAGCTGCGCGTCGCTCCGCGCGCCGTGTGCGTCGAACGGCGCGCTCAGGTCGGGCAGGTCGCCGGCCTGCGCGCGGGCGAAGGCGCGACCGAGGTCGAGCGCGACGGCGATCTTCGTCGACAGCCCAACCGGCGCGTCGAGCACGATCTTCGCGGCCTGCAGCTTCGCGCGATCCGCCGCTGCGGGCAGACCGTCCGAGAGCAGCGGCGCCGCCAGCGCGAGCGCGGCAACGAGGCCGAGGTGGCGGGCCGCAACCGTTCGGAGCGTGCTGCGCGACAGATCGACCCCGGCGAGCGCGCGCCGCGACAGCACGGGCAGCGCCAGCCCGAGGCCGACGCCGCAGACAGCCAGGGCGCACGATGGCAGCAGCGGCCCGACCCGGGGCAGCAGCGACAGCGCGACGAGCCCCAGCGCCAGCAGTCCCGAGCCTGCGATCGTGGCGGTCGCGTCGTCGAGTCTCCGGCCGAATCGGCCGGCGGCGAGGCTCGCGAGCGGCAGCACGCTGACGATCGCGGCGCCACGAACGGGCGAGTAGCCCCAGGCTGGGATCAGCAGCAACACGGAGAGGAAGAGCGCTCCGACGAGCGCGCCGAACAGCAGGCCGATCCCCAGGTCGGCGACCAGGGCACCGCTCGTTGCCGGCAGGTGCTCGTCGGCCGCGGGCGGCGCCACCCTGGTGCGGCACGCAACGAGGCCGAACGCCGCCACCGGCACCTGCAGCAGGAAGATCGCCCGCCAGTCGAACAGCTCGGTCAGCACCCCGCCGAGCGCGGGGCCGGCGGCCACGCCCAGCCCGGCCGCGAGCGTCCACGCCGTCACCGCACTCCGTGGCGAGCCGGTGACGGCCCGGAGCACGCCGATCGAGCTCGCCAGCACGAGCGCCGCGCCGACGCCCTGCACGCAGCGCGCCGCGATCAGCACCGTCAGGCCGGTCGCGACCGCGCAGGACGTGGACGCAACGAGGAAGAGGCCGACACCGAGAGCGTAGGCGCGCATTCCTCGGGTCGCGACGCCGACGAGCAGCAGCGCGACCGCCGTCACGGCGACGGCTGCGTTGTACGCGGTCAGGACCCAGCTGACACCGACGACCGTCGTGTTGAACCGCCCGTAGAGCTGCGGGAGTGCGAGCGCGACGATCGACGAGTCCGCCGAGGCGGCCGCGACGACGGCGGCGACCGACGCGACGACGAGCCGGGAGCGCACGCGTCCGCTCAGAAGGCGCCGGCGTACGCGTTCAGCGCCGGCTGCCCGCCGAGGTGGGCGTACAGCACGCGCGAGCCGGGCGCGATGCGGCGGGAGCGCACGAGGTCGATCAGCGCGGCCATCGACTTCCCCTCGTAGACGGGGTCGGTCAGCATGCCCTCAAGGCGGGCGCAGAGGCGAATCGCGTCGAGCGTCTTCGCGTCCGGGATGCCGTAGGTGCCGGCGTGCCATTCGTCGAGCAGCACGATCTCGTCGTCCAGCAGCGGGCGGCCGAGGCCGATCGCGTCGGCAGTCCGCCGGGCGATGCGCGCGATCTGCTCCCAGGTCTGCTCGACCGTCGCCGAGCCGTCGATGCCGAGCACGTCGCGCGGTCGCTCCTGCCCCGCGAAGCCGGCGATCATGCCCGCCTGCGTCGAGCCGGTGACCGAGCAGACGACGATCGTGTCGAAGAAGATGCCGAGCTCGCGCTCCTGCTCGGCCACCTCGTCGGCCCAGCGGGCGAACCCGAGGCCGCCGAGCGGATGATCGGACGCCCCGGCAGGGATCGCGTACGGCGTGCCGCCACGCTCCACCACCGACGCGAGTGCCTCGTCGAAGCTCGGCCGCATCCCGATGTCGAAGCCGGCGGAGACGAGCCGCACGTCGGCGCCCATGATCCGCGAGAGCAGGATGTTGCCGACGCGGTCGTAGACGACGTCGGGCCAGTCGACCCAGTGCTCGCAGACGAGTACGCACGCCAGCCCGAGCCGCGCTGCCACCGCCGCGACCTGGCGCGTGTGGTTCGACTGGACGCCGCCGATCGAGACCAGCGTGTCGCAGCCCTGCGCGAGCGCCTCGGCGACGAGAAACTCGAGCTTGCGCACCTTGTTGCCGCCGTAGGCAAGGCCCGAGTTGCAGTCCTCGCGCTTCGCCCAGAGCTCGACCTCGCCGCCGAGGTGCTCGCCGAGCCGGTCGAGCCGGTGCACCGGCGACGGACCGAAGAGCAGCGGCACGCGCTCGAAGTCGGCGAGACCCATCTCGCCGCAGACGCTAACCGAGCGCTCAGCCGCTCGTTACCTGCACCGCCTCGCCGGCGGGTGCCTGCTCGGCCGCGGGCATCCTGATCCGGAAGAACGCCGCCCCGACCGACGCTGCCGCGGCGGCGAAGATCGCGCCGCCGAGGAACGCGGCGTGATAGCCGCCGTTGAGCGCCACGAGGTGCGCGTCGCCGGACGCGGTCAGGCTGTCCGTGCGCGAGGCCGCCAGGCTGGCGAGGACCGCCAGTCCGAGCGCACCGCCCATCATGAAGGCCGTGTTGACGAGGCCAGACGCCAGTCCCGACTGTTCGGGCGTGACGTCGCTCATCGCGGCGAGCAGCACCGGGTTGAACGCCATTCCGGCGCCGATCCCGAGCAGGATCATGCTCGGCAGGATGTCGACCACGAAGTTGCCGTCGACCGGCGCCCGCGCGAACAGCACGAGCCCGACGGCTGCGAACAGGAGGCCGGCGACGAGCGGCAGCCGGATGCCGTAGCGCATGACGAGCTTCGCCGACAGCCCGATCGAGAAGGCGCCCATGATCAGGTTGGCGGGCAGGAACGCGAGACCCACCTGGAGCGGGGTGTACCCGAGCACCAGCTGCAGGTACAGCGCCGAGACGAAGAACCACGCGAACATGGCCGCGGCCCAGAGGACGCCGACGACGTTCGCGGTCGCGACGTTCCGCAGGCGGAACAGGGCGAGCGGCATCAGCGGCTCGGCGATGCGCGACTCGATCGTCAGGAAGACCCCGAGCAGCGCCACCGAGACGCCGAGCAGCCCGAGCGTCTGCGCGGAGAGCCAGCCCTGCTGGTTGCCGTTGACGATCGCGTAGACGGCGAGGATCAGCGACGCCGTCACCGTGACCGCGCCGGCGACGTCGACGCGCGCCGGTCGCGCGCGCCTGGTCGGCGGCGGGCAGGAGCCGCAGCGAGAGCAGCACGACGCCGACGCCGATCGGGATGTTGACGAGGAAGATCCAGTGCCAGTCGAGCGAGTTCGTCAGCACGCCGCCGAGCAGCACGCCGATGCTGCCGCCGCCGGCCAGCACGAAGCCGAACACGCCCATCGCCTTCGCCCGCTCTGCCGGCTCGGTGAAGAGCACCATGATCAGCGAGAACGCGACCGCCGAGACGACCGCGCCGCCGAGCCCCTGCACGGCACGTGCGCCGATGAGGAGCCCCTTCGAGTTCGAGAGGCCGCACGCGAGCGACGAGAGCGTGAAGAGCGTGATCCCGAACACGAACAACCGCCGGTGGCCGAGCAGGTCGCCGAGCCTGCCGCCGAGCAGCAGGAAGCCGCCGAAGGTGAGCAGGTAGGCATTGACCACCCAGGCAAGCGAGGTCTGCGAGAAGCCGAGGTCCTGCCTGATCGACGGCAGCGCGACGTTCACGATCGTCGTGTCGAGCACGATCATCAGGTCGCCGAGGCAGAGAACGATCAGTGCG
The DNA here is from genome assembly GCA_963819535.1 of uncultured Actinomycetes bacterium. Classification (GTDB taxonomy): domain Bacteria; phylum Actinomycetota; class Thermoleophilia; order Gaiellales; family Gaiellaceae; genus PALSA-600. The sequence goes on from CAWFWL010000004.1 coordinate 1,230,831, forward strand.
AACCAGCGGGTGCGGTTGTCCATTGCCATTTAGGTGATCCTTTCGTTCGGTCTCGAAACCCTTAGACCGGACGGCAAGCGCGAATTCATCGCTGACGTGCCGATGAGTTCGGGAGCCGGAACCGGTCCAATCTTGCACATGGCCGTGCGTCGCCGGAGCACCATCGTCTGCGATGCGGGTGCGATCGAGGCTCCCGACGTCGGGACGATCGGCGTGCTCGCCCGTCTCCAACTCGGCGCCCACCGCCACGGCTGCGAGGTGCGCCTGTGCGGCGCCTCGAGCGAGCTGGTCGAGCTGATCACGCTCGCCGGGCTGGGCGACGTCCTACCCGTCGTACTGCAACGGCAGACCGAAGATCGGGAACAGCCGCTCGGTGTCGAGGAAGAAGCTGAACTCGACGATCCGTCCGGCGTCTAGCTCGATCACCTGCAGCGCCCACGGCTCGTAGCCCCCGCCCTCGGCCGGCTTGTACTGGCCGTAGGCGGGCGAGCCGTTCGCCGCGACGGTGGGCACGAGCTTCGAGCCACGGCAGCCCGCACCCGGGCCGAACCACCACGTGAGGATGTCGTCGCGACCGCGCAGCCACAGGTCGAACGGCGGCATCGACTGGGTCGCGTCCTCCTGGATCAGCGACGTCAACGCCTGCATGTCGTAGTTCTCGAACGCGGTCACGTACCGGTCGAGAAGCGCGCGCCCCGGCTCGTCGAGCGGCACCTGCTCGGTCGAGGACGGCTCCACCGCCGCGAGTGTCGCCCGCGCACGCTGGAGCGCGCTGTTGACCGAGGCGACGGTCGTGTCGAGCAACTCGGCTGCCTCGCTGGCCTGCCAGTGCAGCACCTCGCAGAGGATCAGCGCGGCGCGTTGCTTCGCTGGCAGCTGCTGCAGGGCGGCGACGAAGGCAAGCCTGATCGTCTCGCGGGCGACCGCCGACTCCGCCGGGTCGGCCTCGGTCAGCACGAGGCTGTCGGGCAGCGGCTGGATCCAGGTCGCCTCGGGGAGTGTGTTCAGGTTCGCCGCGATCGGCTCGCGCGCCGGGCCGAGGTCCATCGGCCGCGCGCGCCGTTCGCGACCGCTGAGCATGTCGAAGCAGACGTTCGTCGCGATCCGGTACAGCCACGAGCGAAGCGCCGCGCGGCCTTCGAAACGATCGATGTTCCGCCAGGCGCGGATCATCGTCTCCTGCACCGCGTCTTCCGCCTCGGACGAGCCGAGCATGCGGTAGCAGTAACCGGTCAGCTCGACGCGGTAGGTCTCGAGCTGCGCCTCGATATCGGCGGTGACCGTTGGCGGCGAACCGGGCACGCCTCGATGTTACGTGGCGGCGGTGGTGCCGGGTCGCCGTTGCAGCGCGCGCGCCAGCCCGCGCCGGATCCGTCGGACGAGCGGCGTGACGAGCAGCACGCAGGCCGCCAGGATGCTGAGTGCAACGACCGCAGCGGGCCACGGATGGTGGATTGCGAGCAGCAGAACGGCGACGACGGCAGAGTCCTCGGAGAGGCTGATCGCGATATTCGATAAAGGCTCGGGTGAGGCGTTGACTGCGAGGCGCAGGCTCGCCTTCGTAGCGTGGCTCGTCAGGGCAGTCGTGCCGCCGAGCGCGGCGGCGAGCCCTCGTTCAGGTCGCCCGCCGAGATCCGCAGTCGCACGGGGGTCCTGCCGGAGAGCGCCGGCTACCCGGGCCGCCAGACAGGCGAGGAGTACGCCGGCAAGCTCGTCGCGGCGCTCTCGCTCTGGCCCGCCGCCTTCTCGATCACGATCGGGTACGTCTGGTTCGTCGGACGTGGAGTCGGCGTCGGGAGACTGCTCTCGGTCTTCCTCGCGTCGTTCGGGATCCCGATCACCGGGTTCTCTTCGTCGAACCGGCTCAGCCTCTCGCTGAGCCTCCACTCGACGATCACGAACCACACCGGCACGGTCGCGCGGGGACTGATCGCCCACCTCGTCGCATCGAACGCGCTACCCCCCGCGCTGGCGGCGGGCGCCTCGACGACGCTGCGGTGGCAGCCGTTCGGCTTGCTCGCACCCGGCTCGGCCGAAGCTGACCCGGCTCACGGAGGTCGCCGCCGCCGCGCATGAACCAGGCGGGTCGTAGACTGAGCAGATCGTGAGCCGCAGTCTCCTCGCGCGCATCCACAACCCACGCAACAGGACCTGCGGCTGCGCCGACAACTGCTGGTGCAAGACCACCACGCTCGGGCGAGCGTTCCGCTGGTGGTTCCCCGCCCGGTGGTTCGGCATCCGCCACAAGTCGAAGTACTCCGGCTTCGACAAGCGGTACCTCGAGATCACTCGCTGACCTTCGGCGACCGCTCGCATCTCTGCACAGCCGAAGTGAAGTGATCCTCCACTGCCCTCAAATACCACAAATCTCTGTGATCTCGGATATGTGTGTATATTGTCGTCATGCCAACCGATGCCGAGATCACGTTCGCAGACCACATGGGCCGGTTCTACGCCCGCCGCTTCTCCTTCCCACCGATGGTGGGCCGCCTGATCGGCTATCTCGCCGTCTGCGACCCGCCGGATCCGACGATCGGCGAGCTGGCCGAGGCACTGCTCGCCAGTCGCAGCGCGATCGCGGGAGCGGTGAAGACACTCGAGACGATCCACGTCGTCCAACGCTCGCGTGTCGCTGGCGAGCGGATGGACCGCGTCCGCATCACCGCGCAGCAGTCCATGCAGATGGACGTCTCGGAGTACGAGGAGATGCGAGAGCTGGCGCGCGAGGGCCTCGAGGTTCTCGGGGACGCTCCCCCCGAGCGGCGCGCGGCGCTGCTCGAAATGTCGGCGTTCGCGGAGTTCCTCGTCGAGGAGCTCCCGCGGCTCAAACAGGAATGGGAGGCGCGGCGCCAGGCGCTCGTCGCGTCAGGCGACTTGCCCAAGGAGCGCCCTGACCAACGGAGGCACCCATGACCCATTCACGTGAGCCCGCCGTCGTCGTGACCGGAATGCGGAAGTCCTTCGGCGAGACCGTCGTGCTCGACGGCGTCGACCTGACGGTGACCGGAGGGACAATCTACGCGCTCCTCGGCCCGAACGGAGCCGGCAAGACGACGATCGTGCGGATCCTCTCCACCCTGATTCCCGCCGACGCGGGCGACATGCGCGTGGCGGGCCGCGACGTCGCCGCCGACCCGGACGGCGTGCGCGCGGCGATCGGCGTCACCGGCCAGTTCTCGGCGGTGGACGAGCTGCTGAGGGGCCGGGAGAACCTGCAGCTGATGGCGGACCTGAACCACCTCGGCCGCGCCGACGGGAAGGCCCGCGTCGAGGAGCTCCTCGACCGGTTCGGCCTCACCGACGCAGCCGCGAGGCCGGTCTCGACGTACTCGGGCGGGATGCGCCGCCGCCTCGACCTGGCGATGACGCTGATCGGGTCGCCCCGCCTGATCTTCCTCGACGAGCCCACGACCGGCCTCGATCCCCGCAGCCGACGGCTGATGTGGGACGACATCCGCGAGCTCTCGACCGGCGGCGTCACCATCTTCCTCACCACCCAGTACCTCGACGAGGCCGACGAGCTGGCGGATCGGATCGCCGTGCTCGACCACGGCCGCATCGTCGCCGAGGGAACGCCCGAAGAGCTGAAGCGGCGGATTCCCGGCGGCCACGTCCGCCTCCGGTTCACCGATCCACCGGCTCTGCGCGCGGCAGCCGCCCTGTTCGACGGCGCGATACCCGACGAGGAGCGGCTCGTCCTCCGCGTGCGCGGCAGCGGCGACGTCGCGTCGCTCCGTCAGCTTCTCGCCCAGCTCGACGACGCACGAATCGCGGTCGAGGAGCTCTCGATCCACAGCCCGGACCTCGACGACGTCTTCTTCGCCGTCACCGGCCAACCGACGCTTGTCAAGGAGGCAGCGTGATGAGCACTCTCGCCTACACCGTCAGCGATTCCAGGACAATGCTGCGCCGTAACCTTCGGCGCCTGCGGCGCTACCCGTCGATGACATTGCTCCTCGTCGGCATGCCGATCGTGTTCCTGCTCCTGTTCGTCTACGTCTTCGGCGGCCAGCTGAGCCACGGCCTCGGACAGGCGTACGTCGGCGGTCACACAGGGCGCGACGGCTACCTCAACTACGTGACGCCCGGAATCCTGCTGATGACCCTGGCCGCAGCCGTGCAAGGCACCGCGATCGTCGTCGCGATGGACATGACCGGAGGGATCATCGACCGCTTTCGGACGATGGCGATCGCCCGCTCCGCCGTCCTCACCGGCCACGTCCTCGCCAGCCTGATCCAGAGCCTCGTCGGCACCGTCATCGTGCTCGGCGTTGCGGTCGCACTCGGCTTCCGCCCCGACGCCGGCCCGCTCGAGTGGCTGGGAGCGATCGGTCTGCTGGCGCTGTTCGCGTTCGCTCTCACCTGGCTCGCGACCGCCCTCGGCCTCGCCGCCAAGAGTGTCGAGACCGCGAGCAACACGCCGATGTTCCTCACGCTGCTCCCGTTTCTCGGCAGCGGCTTCGTCCCCGCCGCCTCGATGCCGGTCGGGCTCGAGCAGTTCGCCCGCTACCAGCCCTTCACACCGACGACCGAGACCCTGCGAGGGCTCCTCACGGGAACGCCGATCGGAACGACGAACGCGGTTGCGACGGCTGCCTGGATCGTCGGCATCGCCCTCGGCTCCTACCTCTGGTCGCGCCGCCTCTACGCGAACAGGCGCTCGGCCTGAGCCCGCGCTTTGCCGAACGAGGTCGCTCCGGCCTGCCCGCCGGCGGGCTCGGGGCGGCCCGTCAGGTATCCCTGCACCGCCTCGCACCCGATCGAGCGCAGGAACGAGAGCTGGAACTCACTCTCGACGCCTTCGGCGATCACGAGCATCCCGAGCGCCTGGCCGAGCGCGACGATCGAGCGCGTCACGGGAGCCTCGTCGTGCGTCCGTTCGATCGACTGGATGAAGAAGCGATCGATCTTGAGCGCCGCGAGCGGGAAGCGCTTCAGCGACGCGAGCGCGGAGTAGCCGGTCCCGAAGTCGTCGAGCACGAGGCGCACGCCGCTCGCCGTGAGCTCGTCGAGGCTGGCTCCGGTCTGGCGGTCGTGCTCGTCGATGAACACCCGCTCCGTCAACTCGATCGCCAGGTCGCCCGGCTGCAGGTCGTGCGCCGCGAGCGTTTCGAGCACGACGGCGCAGTAGTCGGGCTCGTGCAGCTCGCGCGGTGAGCAGTTGACGAAGATCCCGAGCGGCAGGTCGGTCGGATCGATTGCTCGGCGCCGCGCCAATTCGGCGCACGCCTGATCGAGGACGGCGCGGCCGAGCGGCACGATCAGGCCGTTCTTCTCGGCCAGGGGAATGAACTCCGCCGGAGGCACGCTGCCGAACGTGTCCTCGGTCCACCGGGCGAGTGCTTCGACGGCCAGGACCGAGCCGTCGCTCGCGTCGACGATCGGCTGGACGCAGATCGGCTGGAACTCGAGCGTCAGCCGCCCTGCTTGCAGCGTCCGCCCCAGCGCCTCGGAGAGCGCGACGTGGCGCAGCAGCTCCGAGCGCAGGTCGTCGTCGAACAGGTCGTGGCGGTTCTTGCCCGACTCCTTCGCGCGGTACATGGCGGTGTCCGCGTCGCGGACGAGATCCTCGGGCCGCGTTGCGCCCCCGTTCGAAAGCGCGATTCCGACCGAGCCCGACAGCGTCCGGTGCTGGTCGTGAATCGTGAACGGTTCGGCAAAGACCGCGAGCACCCGCTCGGCGAGGGCGCTCTCCTGGCCGTCGGCGAACTCGCCCTCGGCGACGAGACAGAACTCGTCGCCACCCAGCCGGCCGACCGTCTCGCCGGCGCGGGTCACGGCGGTCAGCCGGGTCGCGAGCGCGACCAGCAACTCGTCGCCGGCGGCGTGGCCGAGGGTGTCGTTGATCAACTTGAAGTCATCGACGTCGAGGAGCAGAACGGCGACATGGGTTCCGAGTCGTTTGCGCCGGTCGAGCACCTGCGCCAGTCGTTCGAGCAGGAGCGTTCGGTTCGGCAGCAACGTCAACCCGTCGTGAACGGCCTGGAAGGCGATTCGGGCCTGCGCTCGAAGCGCGTCGCGCTGGGTCAGGAACTGCCGGATGCTGACGAGACCTGCCAGGGTGATCGCGACGAGCGCCATCAGCAGGCTCGGGAAGAGATGGTCATGCCGGTTCGCGAAGATCAGGAGGCCGAACCCGCCGGCCACGGCGGCGTACGGCAGCCAGGAGATCCGCTCCCGAGACGGCGCGATCAGCTCCGGGCCGTCGACCGGGCCCTGGGCGAGACCCGCGACTGCGAAGAGCACGATCGCGCTGAACCACAGCGCATCGAGCCAGCTGCCGTCGACGTATCCGGCGTGCAGCGTCTGGTAGCCGTAGATCAGATCGGCGGTGACGAAGAACGCGAGGCCCGTCGTGATCAGCGACAGCGAGCGGCGGGCAGATGGTGCGCTGCCGCGAAGGAGCAGCGCGGCCAGCCCGACGAGCAGCACCAGATCGCCGACCGGATAGGCGACCGTGAAGATGGACTGCAGCGTATTGCCGTTGTCCGCCAGCGCTGTGGGGCCGAGCACCACGTACGAGAAGGCCGCCGCGCCGCCGAGGGATGTGAGCGCGAGATCGACCCACATCCGCATGCGAGCCCCTGCATGCAGCCTGGCCACGGGAAGCCGCAGCAGCGCCACCAGTACGAACGGATAGAACGAGAGGTAGAAGGCGTCGGCCACCGACGGGTACGCCGAGGCTCCCGCGAGCTCGTACGCGGTATACACCAGGTCCCCGAGGAACTGGCACGAGACAGCGACTGCGAGCACCTGCCAGGACCGGCGAAGCCTCGGGGACGCGAGCGAGCGACGCGACGCCTGCCAGCAGGCGAGGATCGCGGCCGCGTCGATCGGGAAGAAGAAGACGTTCGAGAGGAGCTGCTGCTGGTCGGCAGGGCCGAAATGGATCAGCTGCCAGAGCGCGTAGATCGCCAGGTAGGCCACGAACGCACCGGCCGCGAGGCGAGAACGCGTCGTTTGCAGCCTGAGTCGCTGCCGCCAGCCGACCGACCCGACCGGGCTCCGGCGCTCGGAGACTCCGGCGGGTCTACCGCTTTGAGCGCGCAGGGGAAGGAGCCGCAGGGCCATCTGACGCAGCAAGCATCAGTCTGGCCCGCCTAGCTTCCGTAGTCTGCGGCAATCCTGGCGGGGAAAACCCCGGTCGTTTGTGCGCTAGTGGATCGTGAAGCTGACGCTCCGCTTGACAGTCGTTCCCCGGCTGACCGTCGCCGCGACGACGAGCCGCTTGCCCTTGGCGGTCGCGGGCAGCTTCAGCGAGACGAGCAGCTTGCCGCCGCGAACGGTGGTCGTGTGCACGACCGTCTTCCCTGCCAGGGTCGCCGTCGCGTGGACGGCGCGGGTGCCGCTGAAGGCGGAGCCGTCGCTCATCCCGATCGAGAAGCTGACCGTTGCCTTCGTGCCTGCGCGCAGCGTGTGCGGCGTGGCGGATCCGGTGCCGAGGGTCGCATGCGCGGGCTTCGTGACCGGAGGAGGCGTCGTGGTCGTCGTGGTCGTGGTGGTGGCGGTGGTGGTCGTCGTCGCGGGCCCGCCGATCTGGTAGGGCCAGCTGCCGCCGCTCGGGGCGGCGTCGATCGAGAGCAGGCCGCCGTTCGCGTCCGATCCGACCGCGCCGAAGGTGAGGGTGAGGCTGCCGTTGCCGCCCAGGTCGGCCCGGCTTGCCTGCCACGTGATGTGGGTCGAGTCGGCGCTCGCGGTCGCCGTCGGCGAACTGAGCGGCTCCATCTTGCCGCTCGCCGGATTCCACCGACCGAGCTGGTTGAAGAGGCTGCCGTCGGGCTGAATCAGCGCGACCAGTTCGGTGTCGATGCCGCTGCTGTCGCCGGTCGAGACAGACATATCGGAGTCGATCAGGATCAGGAAGATCTGGTACGGCTGGAGCGCCGCGGCCATACCGACGCTGAACTGGACGAGGTTGCCGTCGTCATGCACGTTGACGGTGACGATGTCCGGCGAGCCTGCCGGGGCGGCGCCGCCGCCCGGCGAGACCGCGTCGCCGCTCGGGTCGCTGAAGCCGGCCGTGTAGTCGGCAGCTGCGCCACGGGCGCCGCCGACCAGCGCCCCGGCCACCGATAAAACCGCGAGCGCCACCGTGAGCGCGCCCAGTCGGAGCGCGCGCCTGCCTGACCTGCTCATCTCTCGTACCCCCCTCGGTTGTGGTCCCGGCGTCCCGCCGGGCGCGCCGCAGTCTTCCTGCCGCCCTGCTCAGCATGCGCCCGCGGTGGGGGTTCCGCCATCCCCAAAATCCCGCAGTCGTCGGACGTCCCTGGAAACGGCCGAGGCGCCCTCTCGGACGCCCCGGAAACGTGCTGTTCGTGCTTCTGTCGAGGTA